>CP051233.1:3125850-3386480 GCA_017792425.1 Thalassovita sp. | reverse complement strand
TTAAGTGCTCTCACGCCAATGGTACTGCGACTCAAGTCGTGGGAGAGTAGGTAACCGCCAAACCTAGAAATAACCAATTCTCTCTATAAAGATGTAGAAATTAGCGCGGGATGGAGCAGCCCGGTAGCTCGTCAGGCTCATAACCTGAAGGTCGTAGGTTCAAATCCTACTCCCGCAACCAAAAATACCGCATGATATCAATAAAATAGCGCCCACGGGGCGTTATTTGCACTTGTGGCGTTAGTCCCGGTGCTACATTTGAGCGAACAAAAACGCAACGCAATGCCATACACTAGGGGCGCAAGGAGGGCAAAGAGCAGTCATTCGCTGCGGAGTGCGCCAAAGTCTGATACGCGGGTCAGAGTGAAACTCCTATTTAGTCGCATCAGGGTAGGGCGATGATCTGATCAATCATTACTGGCGTTCATGTTGAATGCATCCACTTCTTCCATGAGCCAGCTACGCAGGACTTTGAACATTTGATCGTTCACTTTGCCCGGCATGCAAACAAGATCGTAACTACGCCCGGCCGGAAGGCAAATTTCTGGAAATAGTTCCTCCAGTCGTCCAGCGGCGATATCCTCCGCAACGAGCACGCTGCGACCAAGGGCAACGCCCTCACCTCGCAGCGCGGCATCTATTGTTAGGCTGCCATGGCTGAGCGTCGGCCCTCGGGTGCGAATACCGGTAATACCTGCGGCGGCGAACCACCGCTCCCAATTAGGCAAAGTGCTGTCGTCGTGCAGGACGCGGCTTTCGTTCAATAGTGTGCAGCGGAGTAGGTCTTCAGGGTGCGCAAGTCCACCCATGCGTGTGCGATAGTGCGGAGAGCAGACCGGGCTCATGGTTTCGTCGAGAATCTTTTCAGTAATCGTGCCTTGATAGTTTCCGGAGCCATAACGCAGGGCGACATCGATCCGGCCATCGGTCAGATCGACATTCACGTCGCTCACTTCGAGCCGGATATCAACATCGGGCATCCGCGCCATCAACCGGTGAAGGCGTTGCGAGAACCACTTGCTGGCAAAAGAAACACTGGTGCTGATCGTTAACCTTGGCGTGTCGTCTCGCGCACGCAACCTTTCGGCTTCCCGAGTTAGCTCTGCCAATGCCCGGCTGACTACCTGGAGCATCGCCGCGCCTTCTTCAGTCAGGGCGATGCGTCGCGTCATGCGGTGAAACAGGGCAACGCCCAGATCGTCCTCAAGCGTCTGGATTTGGCGGCTGATCGCGCCGGGGGTAACGTTCAACTCTTGCGCTGCCAGCGCCATGCTCAAAAGGCGGCCGGCAGCCTCGAAAGCGCGCAGGGTTTGCAACGGAGGCGGTCGGACGTGCAATGTGACCTCATGATTGATTTATTTTCAATCATAGCAAACAAACAAATCGTTTGTCAGCAGTTGCGTTCATCTTCAGTAGTTGATCGGAACTCGACCATTTACTCGCGAAGCAAACATGACGACCACCGCACCTGAACCATCCGCCCCGCCCCTCGTTCCCTTGGTGTTCAGACTGTCGCCTGTCAGCATCGGTGGCATGCTTCTACTTGCGGTGCTTTGGGGGCTGTCGATCCCGATCACAAAACTCGGGCTGATGGATATGCCGCCAATTGCCTTCACTGCGTTGCGGTTTGCCTGCGCTGTGCCTTTTCTGTTTCTCTTTGCCATCGGGCGGCATCGGATATCTCTCACCGCGCTGCCGCATGTCGCAGCGCTCGGTGTGGTCGGGATCGGGATCGGCAATCTTGCGCAATCCTTCGGCATTGCAGGGGCTTCTGCCTCGGTCAGCACCATCGTTTCGGCCACGATACCTGTCTTCATCGTCATCCTCGCGGCCCTGAGGCTGGGGCAGTCCGTCAACCCTGTGCAGCGGTTCGGTCTGATGGCGGCTTTCGCTGGTGTCGCGCTTGTGGCTCTCGGCCAAGGAAACAGCACCGGTGATCTTGCGCAAACGACCTTGAGCGGTGTCGCCCTGGTCCTGCTCTCAGCAGTGGCCATCGCGTTTTACTATGTCTGGAGCGTCGAACTGGCCGCGCGTCACGGCACCGTTACAGTCGTGATCTGGAGCACGCTGGCAGGGTTTTTCGCGTTGTTGCCCTTTACGGTGTTGGAAGTCGCGGCAACGTCGTTCAGCGTCACGACCGCTGCAATCGTTTCAGCGCTTTATCTGGGTCTGCTTGTATCAGCAGCAGGCCTCTTCCTTTGGCTTTGGCTGCTGCGCACTGTTCCTGCCCGGGTGGCAGCAAGCGTTCAGTTTCTTCAGCCAGTATTTGGTATCGGCGCCTCGTCCGCAATGTTCGGCGATCGGATGGGGCCACTTTTCGTGGCTGGTGTCGCTTTGGTTTTGGTAGGCGTCGGGCTTTCGAGCGTGGCAAAGCGAAAGACCCGATAGCGATCAGTACAATCAGTGTTTTCTGATGTGAGCCCTGATTGGCGTCGATGACGGGCTTGGGCTCGAAGCTGGCTTTCGCTACGCTGCTTTCAAAGGTCTGCATTGGGCCGATAGCTCGGGGTTCGCCTAAGCTAACTAAATTTGCTGTCCGCCCTGTCCGCCCACCTTCAAGCCCTGTTGACTGGACGCCAGGCGGACAGCAGTCGAGAGAGTGTTTTGCTTTCCGCACATCCCTAGATTACCAAGTATTAGAAAGGGCGCAGCCGTCTTGCCGCGCCCTACTAGGTAATTAGTTAGAAAACCCTCTGCCCCTAATAGTTATCTAGGTAGATGACCCGCCGCCGGTTCTTGCCTTCCCGCGCATGGTGACAGATACGCCATGTGCGCGAAGCAGCGCTGCCACCCATCGGGCAAAGCCCGCAATTCTGGGGTGCTCTGAGAGTGTGACATGCGACAAGCGCCCCAAGGCATGTGAGGCGGCATCCAGAAGCACCGCCAGGATACGCGGTTGTGCCTCTTCGAACCTTGCCCAGAAGTCGCTTTCAAAGGTCCGTTCTGTTGCCCGGATCGTCGGCAGGTGCAGAGCTATCGCGCGGTCTGACAGGTCCGCCAAGTCGGGAATGCCGTTGAGGATCACGGGGCGGGTGGCGTCAAATAGCACTTCATCCGCATCGCTGTGGAGTTTGCGTTTGGCAAAGCCGCCTCCCGTGGCCAAGCGGCAAAGCGGATCCGCCATCGCGGGTTTGATCTTGGAGGGATTGTCAAAGGCCAGCAGCACTTTGGAGGTCGTGCTTTTGGCGCTGCCTTGTTCACCCGTCAGGATCAGAAGCGGATAGGGTCCATTGGGCCGCATGCATCCCAGGAGCCAGCCCACCATGAGGCGAAAATCCTCTTCGCTTGCCGCGTTCACGAAGGAACGCAGGAGATTAATCCTGGCGCTATCAGCTATAGGTATGGGAAGCGGGACCAGAAACAGATCAATCAGGTTCAGGTCGCCGCTTGTCTCTTGGAAAGACGTCGGTCACACGATTGGTGCCCGTTCTCGGGTGGTTTGACTCGAACACTGATCGACCATTCGCTGGGATGGTGCCGCATGGCCTTCGATGTGATCTGAATCTCATTCCGATCGACCCTACACGTGTCTTTCCTTGGGCCTGTCTATCATCCGGGAACGCCTTGCTGCGGGCGGGGTCACGCGTCGCGCAATTCGCGACGCAGGATTTTACCGACTGTTGATTTCGGTAACTCATCGACGAAAGTGACCAGCTTCGGCACCTTATAGGCGGTCAGGTTTTCGCGGCAAAAGGCGATCACGTCCTCGATGCTGATATCAGCATCCTTGCGCACGCAGAACACCTTGACCGCTTCGCCGGTCTTGTCGTCGGGTATGCCGATGCAGGCGCTTTCAACGAGGCCCGGCATCCCGGCGAGAACGGCTTCGATCTCGTTGGGAAAGACGTTGAACCCCGATACGATCACCATATCCTTTTTGCGGTCGACGATGCGTACAAAGCCTTCTTCGTCAACCGTACCGATATCGCCGGTGCGGAAGAACCCGTCGGGGGTGAAGTACTGATTGTGCTCGTCTTCCTTGCCCCAGTAATCCGACATCACCTGCGGACCTTTCAGGCAGATTTCGCCGGCCTCGCCGATGCCGAGTTCCCTGTCATCGTCTGACAAGAGCTTGATGTCGGTTGAAGGAAAGGGAATGCCCACGGTGCCGGTGAACTCTGGCGCCGTCACCAGGTTTGCGGTGACGATCGGCGCGGTTTCTGACAGGCCATAGCCTTCGGTAATATGCAGCCCGGTCAGCTTTTTCCAGCGTTCCGACACTGTACGCTGCGTCGCCGATCCGCCACCAAAGGTGACAGTAAAACCCGAGAAATCGCAGGTCTCGAAGCCGGGTGTGTGGAGGAGGCCATTATAGAGCGTATTGACCCCGGTGAAGGCAGTGACGCGCCAGCGCTTCCATTCCTTCACGAAGGCGGGCATGTCGCGCGGGTTGGGGATCAGGATGTTGCGCGCGCCGAGTTTGAAATAGCACAGGAAATTCACCATCAGCGCAAAGATGTGATAAAGCGGTAACGCGGTGATGATCACCTCTTCGCCCGGCCTTGTCACCCCTGCAACCCAGGCCTCGAAACTGGCGATGTTCGAAATCAGGTTGCCGTGGCTCAGTTTGGCGCCTTTCGACAGGCCCGTGGTGCCGCCAGTATATTGTAGGAAGATCAGGTCGTCTTGCGTGATCAGAGGCGGTTCAAACGCCATGTCGCGCCCGGCCAGTAGCACCTGCGGAAGGGGTACGGCGCGCTTGGCAACTGCTTCGTGCACTGGCGGGTTGGGGCCTTGAAGATCACAGAGGTCGTACAGACCGGTGGTGACGACTGTCTTGACGCCGGTCTGTTCCAGCACTGCCGCCAGGGTGGGTGTGACCTGGTTGAAGATCACGATGGTATCCGCCCCGCTGTCGTTGAGCTGATGCGCCAGTTCGCGTGGGGTATAGAGCGGGTTGACGTTCACCTGCACGCCGCCGGCGCGGATGATGCCGAAGCTGACCACTGGATGCACCAGCAGGTTGGGCATCATCACCGCGACACGGTCGCCCTTCTTCAGGCCGATCTCTGTTTGCAGCCAGGCTGCGACATCGCGCGAGAGTGTATCGACCTCGTTGAAGCTCAGATCGGTGTAAAGGCAATTGAATGCGGGCTTGTCACCCCATTGCGCCACCGCCTCTGCCAAAAGGTCAACAACCGTTCCCTTGGCGTTGATTTCGGCGGGGATGGTTCCATAGTGTTTCTGCCAGTTTCGTTCCATGTTGCTGTCCTCTACTGGGCGTCTTCCAGAACCATCGTGGCGCCTTTCTCGGCAATGGCGATGGTGGGGATGTTGGTGTTTGTGGCGGGCATGGTCGGGAAGATCGAGCTGTCGATCACCCGCAGCCCTTCCATCCCGTGGACCCTGAGACGGTCATCGACCACATCCATCGACCCCGCTCCCATCCGGCAGGACGAGATCGGATGCCATGAGGTCTGGCCGGTGCGCTTCATGAACTCGATGATTTCGTTGTCGCTATCGAAATCGAAGCCGGGATCGGTCTCGTCGATGATATGCTGGGCCATGGCTGGGTGGCGTGCGATCTCGCGCAGCTTGCGCATGCCGGCAAGCGCGGTCTGGATATCCCCCTGCGCCGAGAAGTAATTGGCGTTCATTTCGGGGAAATCGGCTGGGTTTGCCGAGGTTACATGCACCGAGCCCCGGCTTTCGGGATAGATTTGGAACTGGCCCAGACCGATGCCCGAGAACGTGTCGGTGGGTGGGCCATCTTCGGCAAGATAGCGGTCCTTAGCGGAATACATCGCGATTTGAAGCTTCAGGTCGGCATAAGGTGCAGCCTCGTGGCTGCGGGTCATTGCGTGGGCGGTCACCGTCGAAGTGGCCAGAAGACCCTTGCCGGTGGTCAGATACTTGATCCCGGCCAGGATGCTGTTCACCTTGCTGGTCAACACGTCGTTCAGTGTTACGGCCTTGTTGACCTGGTAGTTGAATCGCGTGTGCAGGTGGTCCAACAGGTTCTCGCCTACGCCGGGCAAATCATGCAGTACGTCGATGCCGTGTTTCTTCAATAGTTTGGGCTGGCCAATACCCGACAATTCCAAGATCTTGGGACTGATGATCGGCCCGGCCGAGAGGATCACCTCGCGCCGCGCCTTCAATTCATGCGTCATGCCCTCGTGCGCGATGCGGATGCCTTTTGCGCGTTTGCCCTCGAACAGTACCTGTTCGCAGGGTGCATGGGTCAAAACCGTCAAATTGGGCCGCCCCATCACGGGGTAGAGATAGCCCTTGGCTGTGGAATGGCGCTTGCCCTTGTTGATGGTGAACTGCAGCCAGCCGACGCCATCGGCCTTCTGGCCGTTATAGTCGGGGTTGAACGGGATGCCGATGCCCTGTGCGGCCTCTAGAAAACTGTGGCTGATCGGGTCACGATAAACGCCATAAGAGCATTTCATCGGGCCGCCTCGTCCGCGCGTAGGGTCGTCGGTCTCTGCGGGCGCGTCCTCGAGCCGCTGGAAATAGGGATACAAATCGTCCCATCCCCAACCCTTGTTGCCCGCATCACGCCATTCGTCATATCGTTTCGGTTCGCCCCGCACAAAGATCATGCCGTTGATCGAGGACGACCCACCCAACACCGCGCCGCGCGGCCAGAACACCTTTTGCTCGGCCAGTGATTTTTCCGGGTTGGTCCAGTACTGCCAGGAAAATTTTGCATCCTGCCAAATCTTGCCTATTCCCAGAGGTGTGCTGACCCAAAAGCTTTTGTCCGAGCCGCCAGCCTCGACCAGCGCGACATCGTACTTGCCGTTTTCCGACAGGCGGTTGGCCAGAACGCAGCCTGCGCTTCCCGCGCCGACGATGATATAGTCGAATTCCGTTTTCATCGTATTGTTCCCAAGGCTTCCATCATGGCGCGCGATTCCGCGCCCATGCGGGTGAATTGCAATTCGGGGAGTTCCGGCTGCGGTGTGGCACGGGTGAATTTCGGCGGCGTCTTGATCACCAGTTCCACCATGTGTGGCCCCCGAGTTTCGAGCAGGAGGGGCATGGCAGCGGCTAGATCCTCGGGCGTTTCGATCCGTTGGGCGCTGGCATAACCAGCGGCCAGAGCCATTGCACAAAAGTCAAGCTTTCGGCCTGGCCGGTCGAGGTTGGCCACTCCGCTAAACTGCAGATTGTTGTTAAAGACGAAATGGATGTATTTCGGAGGTGCGACATCTGCGATCTGCGCCAGCGATCCCAGTTCCAACAATAGGCTGGCATCGCCATCAAGCACCATCACTTGCCGCTCGGGCTGGGCGATAGCGAGGCCGAGGCCAAGGCAGGACGCCCCCCCCATCAGCGGCACCGATGCCAGATTCAGCGGGCTTGGTGAAACGGCCGATATAGCGAACATCGCCGACATCGTGTTGGTGATCAGCGCTTCGCCACGGAACTGATGGATCACGCCGCAGGCTTGATAGTTGGTCATGCTCATCTGCGCTCTCCTCAGGACCAGGCGGGATAGAAACCGAAATGCACCACCGCAGCGCGCTTGGCGGCGCGGGCCTCGTCGAAGGCGGTGGCGATCTTGGGAAGGTCGTCGGGGGTTTCGATATTGTGGAAGGGCAGGCCCAACCCCTCGGTCACGGGTTGAGTGCGGCTGACCATGACTCGGGTACTTTCTGTCAACGGTTTGCCAAGGTTCGAAACTTCGCGTCCGAAGGCGCCGACGAACATCACAATCGGGATCGCGCCGTCGATGCCGACTGAACGAAGCGTGTTCAGGCAATTCAGCAGGCCTTGGTTCTGCACCATCACGATGGGCTCCATCCCGCCGATATACATGCCCATTGCCGTGGTCAGCGCCTGGTTTTCTGCGGCGCATTCCACATAGGTGATGTCGGCGTCGTTCTGCACAAGATCATGCAGTGCGAATTGCAGGAAGTCGGGAACGGTTGTGACGGCGTTCACACCTTTTTCCTTCAGGATAGCGTGCACTTTCGATGCCGGCACCGAATAGTCTGTAATAGCCACGTTGGCGACCTTTCGTCTGGTAAACGGATCATTTGCAAAGCTTGCAGGGTCCGCTGTGCGAGACTGTCACCAGATTGACAATGGTCGAGATTTTCGGTGGTTTTCGGGCGTCAATGCGTTCGGGCGAACTCGGCGCGCAATCTGTCGGCATCGACAATCGTGATGCGACCATAGCCGAGTGCAACCAGCCCATCCGCTTCGAGTGCCTTGAGGATCATGTTCGTCCGCTGCCGCGAAAGGTGCAGCATAGAGGCCAGCGATTCCTGCGAGATACAGATCTCGGGCAACGCGTCTTTTGCCGCGCGATCGTCCACCCCCTTGGTCAGCAATAGCAACCGCCATGCCAGCCTTTCGCGCGCAGTCCAAGAGCCCAGTTGCTCTGCCACCGAAACAGCGAGGTTCAATCGCCTACACAGCAAGGCGACCATCGCTTTCTGGAAATCCTGGCAGGTCCACATCAATTGCTGTACCGCCTCGACCGACAGAAGCAGGATCTCGCTCTCGGCCTCGACGACAGTATCATTGGTTTCAGGGAAGCCACCAAGGCAAGGATGCACGCCCCAGAACTCACCCGGCTTCAGTAGCAGCGCCAGCATCTCGTTTCCGTCTTCGGTGAAGGCCGTCAGCCGTACCACGCCCGACAGGACGACACAGAGATTTGGCTTCATTTCGCCACGCCGGGTGATGAATTCTCCTTGGCGATATTTCGCTATGCGCCCTAGGGCGATCATCTTGTCAACGGTGTCCGCCCCCAACTGCTGACCCTGTGTGAGGGGTGAGTTGATCAGGTTCCCAATCTTCTGTGCTTTCATGGATGCTGTTCGCGCCGATCCTTTGTCCGACTAAAATTGTCGCATGAGTGATATTTGAGTGTCCAGCAAGAGCAGACATTGAGACCGAAAAAGAAAGGAACCCTGACATGGGCAAGACTGGCGAAGACGGTTTGAAAAGTGGTGATCCGGCCAATGGCTGGACCGGCAAGATCGGCAAGACGTTCAGGGACAGCGAACCCCATTGGCGGGCACGGGTCACGCCGCCCAAGGGCGCGCCGAATATCCTTGTCATTCTGCTTGATGACCTTGGGTTTGCCGAAATGAGCTGTTTCGGATCAGAGATCGAAACCCCCAACCTCGACCGGCTTGCTGCCGGGGGGCTGCGGTTCAACAACTACACCACGGTGCCGATGTGCGCGCCCGCGCGGGCGGCGCTGATGACTGGCAAGAACCCGCATTCTGTGGGGGCGGGATGGCTGACCCATGCCGATCCGGGGTATCCCGGGTTCCGGGCAGCAGAGATGTCTAAAGATGCGCCGACCATTCCCGAACTGCTGCGCGACGCGGGCTATGCCACCTATGCGGTAGGCAAATGGCACAACACACCGGACGCCAAACAATCAAGTGCCGATGACAAATCGAGCTGGCCCTTGCAGCGCGGCTTTGATCGGTTCTATGGGTTCCTCGGCGCCGAAACCAACTATCACGCGCCGGGCCAGATCGTGGAGGGCAACGAGTTCCGCGATATCGAGGAATACGGGCCGGACTATTTCTCGACCGACGATTTCGCTAGGCAGGCAATCAAGATGCTGCGCGGCCATGCGTCGTCGGCTGCGCCGGACAAGCCGTTCTTCCTCTATTTCGCCACGAATGCCCCGCACACGCCGCACCATGCCAAACCCGAAGACATCGCCAAGTACAAGGGCCGCTACGATGCCGGATGGGACGCGATCCGTCAGGAACGCTATGCGCGTCAGCGAGAGATGGGTGTGATCGGCGATTGGGAACTGCCCGAATTGTCGCCGGGCGTGCCAAAATGGCAAGACATGCCCGAGGGCGAGTTGGATATCATGGCGGCCTATATGGAGATCTATGCCGGTCTGGTCGACAACATTGACCAGAACATCGGCCGGATCGTGGATGAATTGGTCCGATTGGAGAAGCTTGACAACACACTGATCTTGATCACTTCGGACAATGGCGCCTCGTCCATCGGTGGTGAGGACGGCGCGGCAAATTTCACCGAAAAACGCGTCACCCAGACCGAGCCGCCGGAGCTGGCGCGCGAACTGCTCGACAGGGGGTTGCTGGGGGCGGTCAACTCGTCGCCCGCTTATCCCAAGGGTTGGGGGAATGCCGGCAATACCCCGTTTCGCTTTTTCAAACGCACACCGATGAATGGTGGCATCCGGGTGCCGTTCCTGCTGCATTGGCCAGCGCGGATCAAGGACGCGGGTGCTGTACGAGAAAACTGGGCGCATGTCACCGACATCTCGCCCACGATCCTTGATCTTCTGGGCCTGGACTACCCGGCTGCGTTCAACGGCTATCGCACACGCGGGCAAGACGGGGTTTCCTTTCTGCCGATGCTGACCAACGGTACTGCGCCTGCCGCCCGTTCGCGGCAATACTTTGAACTGGAAGGTAACCGTGGCTATATCGACGGCAAATGGAAGATCGGTTCGCTACAGCCACCAGGCTCCGAGATCGACCTCGACAACTGGATGCTGTTCGATCTTGCGACCGACCCGACCGAATGCCATGACCTGTCGAAACGGCACCCCGAGATCCTTGAACGCCTGATCCACGCCTTCGACGAAGATGCCTTTGCCAATTACGCTTATCCGCTCGACAATCGCACATTGGTGCGTGCGCTGACCCACAGCCCCGAACGGCTGGCTGACATCAATCGCCCGCACAAATTCTATCCCGGGACCGAAGGCTATCAGGCGGTCAAGGTCAGCCCGCTTTTTGCTGATCGCGACTATGTCGCCCGGCTCCAGTTTGATTACGCCGACGGCATGGAGGGGGTGCTTTTTGCGCTCGGTGACAGTTTGAAAGGCATCTGTGCCTACGTCATCGGCGGCAAGGCAGTGCTGCACTACAATGGCGGCGTACTGGCCAAATACGAGGTGCGCCTGCCCTTACGCCCGGGGCTGCAGCAACTTGTGATCCACCATACTGCGCCGGGCAAGCTGCGTGGTCAGGCACAGGTCCGGCTTGAAGCAGATGGTGAGACCTATGCTTGCGGCGACGTCGAGATGTCTCCGGGAATATTGATGTTCAACGGCGAGGGGCTGGATATCGGACTCGATCGCAAGACCAAGGTCGCCACGGAATGCGAAGGTCGCGGCACATTTGCCTATTCGGGCCAGATCGACTGGCTGCATATAGACCCCGGTCCGCAGGCACCGGGGAGCATGGTCAATCAGGCGGAAATCGCCGTACAAAGGGATTGGTAGGAATGGAAACCGATATCGTCAAAAGGATAGAGGCGCATTTCCCGGCGTTGAGCGCGCAGATGCGCCAGGTGCCCGCGCTGTTTGCACCAGAATGGCTGATGCAAACCGCAACCGAGCAATGTGGATTGACGGATTTCGGTGCCGACACCTTCCTGGACCCGCTCCAAAGGCTTTGCACCTCGCTCGATGATGAGGCCGACCTCAACGCACTTGGCCGGATGATGGTGGCCGGGGTCATTCGCAATCAGTTGACGAACCGTCTGTTGCTGCAAAATGCCCGAGTAACAGCACCGGAACGGCTGGAGACGCCCCTCGTTGCGCCAATCATCGTGACCGGTCTGCCGCGCACGGGCACGACTTTCCTGCACCGGTTGCTGTCGGCAGACCCGGCCCATGCGTCGCTGCCCTATTGGCAGGTGTCGCGCCCGATCCCGATTAGCCCAGAAGATACGCGCGAGTCACGCATTGCTGAGGCCGAGGCCTTTATTGGCATCCGCAAGAAACTCACGCCCGAGTTGGACAGCGTGCATCTGATCCAGCCGGAGGCCCCTGAAGAATGCTTCTGGATGACCACGCAATCAATGGTTTCGCGCCTGTTCTGGAACCTCGCTCCGGTCTATTCCTATCAGAATTGGGTGTCGCGCGCCGACAAGACGGCCAAGTATCGCGATTACGCAGACCAGTTGCGCTATCTCCAAGGGGAATACCCTGGGCAGCGACTGGTCCTGAAGGCACCCGATCACAATGACGGACTGTGCGAATTGCTCGACGCGGTACCAGAGGCGCGGGTGATCATTACGCATCGGGATATCGTCGAACAGATGGGCAGCTATTTCAGCCTGGGCCGAACAACACGCACCCTGGCGATCAACCGGCAAGACCTCGACCGCGAAGCGCAAACCATCATCGACATGACCGATGTGTCGCTGGCCAAAATGGCCGAGGCGCGTGCGCGGTATCCCCAATGTATTCTGGATGTGCGCTATGCCGACATGATGTCCGATCCGCTATCGAGCGTTGAACGGATTTACGAATTCTGTGGGCTGACGCTGCCCCAAGCGCGGCGCGAGGCGATTGCCGATCACCATGCAAAGAACCCAAAAGGCAAGCATGGCAAGCACGAATATTCATTAGCCGAGTTCGGGTTGGAGAACGCCTGGGTCCGTGACCACTACGAGGGCTACACAGCCTCGTTTGTCGAAGCCTGACTCTGTCCAGGAATTGGAGTGCAATCATGCTCGCGGCTTTGGGCCTTTCGGCCACCACGTTTGCCTACCTCATTGCAACTGTCTTTGTCGCCGGCGTGGTGCGCGGATTTACGGGCTTTGCCGCTTCTGCTGTTGTCATGGCCACGGGAACGCTGGTTCTTGCGCCACTCGATCTGCTGCCCATCTGCCTGCTTCTTGAGATCGTGGCATCCGTCTTTCTGGTGCGTGGCGGCATCAAGGATGCGGATATCAAACTCGTGATCCCGATGATCGGGTTTGCATTTGCCGCGCTGCCGTTCGGCCTCTACCTGACGCAAGGGATGGATCCCGAGAGGTCCAAGCTCATCGCGCTCGCACTCGTCGGGGGGCTGGCCGCGTTGCAGCTTGCCCGCGTGCCTCTGCCGCTCGGGCGGGGGATTCTGCCCGCCGCGATTGTGGGTAGCCTTGCGGGGCTCATTCAGGGGCTTGCCTCTGTCGGTGGGCTTGTGCAGGCGCTCTATGTGGTGGCGTTGAAAATGCAGGCGCGCACAATGCGTGGCACGATGATCCTGGGCGTGATGATCAGCGGTGCGATCGGGCTGTTCTGGCAGTTGGCGATGGGTGTGATGACGATGCAGGCACTCATGAGGGTTGCCGGCATACTCCTGCCCTACCTCTTTGGCCTCTGGCTTGGGCGGCGCTATTTTACCCCTGAGAATGAACGGTATTATCGCCCTATCAGCTTGTCCGTACTGGTCATGCTTGCGGGCGCGGGGGTCTTGAAGCAGCTGTTCGAAACCCTGTTCGGTTGATACGAACAGGTGTCGGCAAGCACATAGAATAGAGTGTTGGAAAAGTTTACCTCCAGCGCGGGCCAATACCCCAGGCCGCAGCGCAAATGCCGAAGGTCCAGCAATTATTAAATCCTGCGGCCCAACCATCGCGCTCCCGTTCGCCTCTGCGGTCAAGGCCGAATGCTGGTGGTTGGCCCCGACAGGGCCGAAGCTGCACCGGACCTTTCCAACTGAATGTGCTCAGTCTGGTCGCCGGAATGCGCCGTGGGGGAAAAACTTTGCCAGATATTCGGCCATCCGCGTCTCGATCTTCTCGGAAGTCAGACCGAAATCCTCGGCCTTATAGCTGTGTTTGCCGTATTTGTGCTGCTGATGCTCGCGCGTGTGCTTGCCAACCTCATAGGCGATCTGATCGGACCAGCCCAAGCCGAAGTGCTGGTAGACATTGCGGATGCAGCCAACCGGGTCTGACAACATGTCATAGTAGGAATGATCGTAGATACGGCCTTCGAATCCGATGCGGTTTTTCATGTAGTCCTGCACGCTTTTTCGGCTGACTTCCAGCACGGCCTCGCCATGCCTTTCGAGGTCAAGATCGTTGCAGGACAGATCCAGCACGAATGTATTGAGCGAGATATAGGAGGGCACGCATTCGCGGGGCTGGCGGTGTGTGCAGATGAAGTTCACGTTCGGGATATGCTTGTAGATCATATGCACGTTCTCGGCGTGCTCGATGGATTTCAGGACCAGCCGCTTACCGGGATGCCCAGACTGGATGATCCGCAAGAGATCGGCATAGTCAGCGTATTTCTTGTCATGATCGGCATTTGCGTAATACCAATCCAAGTAGGAATAGCAGACCATGAACTCTGTCACTGTGCGCGAGGAAAAGGTGCCGCCGAGAAGCCAGAAACATTCCTCCAGTGTGTGTGGCCGAATGTAGTGCATCGAGTCCAGGTGCGGGGTGAAAAGCTCACGCGGGCGTATAATCGCTTCTGCGGTCTTGATTCGGTCTTCGCGGCTGTCAGAGGCGTTGCGGTTCATCGGCAGGTTCAACTCCCACCACTCGACGCCGTGGTGATCCTCGGGTGCGGCCAACATGCGGTGGAGCGCGGTCGTACCTGTGCGCGCCAGACCGCCGACGATGATCGGGTCGATCAACTCGGTACGCAGTTCCGGCCGATCGCGGTTGCGCCGGTCCTGCAACAGAAGCCGGGTTTCGAGGAAACTCACGATCGTGCTTTCGGCCAGAAAGTAGCCATAGGCATTCACCCGGCTGTCTTTGTTCAGACTGTCGCAAAGCACTTCGAGCCCTTCGCGATAGTAGGGATCGCCGAAATCCTTGAGGCGGGTACGTTTCCTCGCCTTTTTCTCTAACTTGTCTGGATTGAGCTCGCGTGGCACCCCCCCCAGGGCCTGCCCCAGTTGGAAAGCCTTGTTGAGGCCACGAAAGGCATACGGTTTATGATAGGCCATCGTCCTGTCTCCCTCAAACAGTGGTCAGGTAGGCTGACCCTTTCGGGCGCCTTTCCTGCAAATATTCAGCGCACCAGCCACATCGACAATTCCGGCACGAAGGTGACGATCGTCAGGAAAACCAGCATAAGTGCCAGGAACGGCAACACCGATATCGCCACAGTCGAGAATTTTTCCTTGAAAGCCGTCATGGCGACGATCAGGTTGAGCCCGATCGGCGGGGTTAGGAAGCCAAGTTCTAGATTCACTACCATGATAATCCCGAAATGGACCGGGTGAATGCCAAAGGTCGCGGCTCCTGCATAGAAGAGTGGCCCCAGTATCAAGATGGCCGGGATAGCATCAACAAAGCAGCCGACGATCAGCAGCGCAAGGTTCACCGCGAGCAGGTAGGAAACTTCGTTGTTGAAAGTCGCCTGAAGGAACGCGGCGAATTCCTGCGGTACGCCTTGCACTGCCAGCAGTGATTTTAGCGACAGCGCCACGGCGAGGATCGGAAAGATCGAGCCCAGAAGTTGCGCGGTATACTTGAAGATGGCGAAGAAGCTAAGGAAACCCAGTTCGCGATGTATGAAAAGCTCGACGATGAGCGCATAAGCCAGCGCCACCGCTGCCGCCTCGGTCGGAGCGAAATAGCCCGAGTAGATACCACCCAGCAGGATGATTGGTAATAGCATCGCCCAAATGCCTTCCTTGAGGGCCTCTCGGGCTCGGGTCCAGGAAAACGGTGTCGGGGCGATCTGGCGGTTTCGCCAGAAGCCATAGAAGGACAGGATCGCGGTCAGCAGAAGCCCGGGCACGATGCCTGCCAGAAATAGATCAGCGATGCTGGTTTCGGTGATGATGCCGTAAATGATCAGCGGGATTGATGGCGGGATGATGATCCCCAGTGTGCCGGCCGATGCCAATGACCCCAGCGCGTAGCGTTTGTCGTAACCGGCATCTTTCAGCGCCGGATAAAGCACCGTACCCACGGCCAGCAGTGTGACCGCCGACGATCCAGAGATCGACGAGAACACAGCACAGGACAACACCGCCGCGATTGCCATGCCGCCGGGCAGCCATTCGGTGAACGCGCGCACGACGTCGATCAGGCGTTGCGCACTCGATCCGGTGGACATGGTGGCACCGGTCAACATGAACATCGGGATCGCCAACAGCACTTCACTGTCGAGTGCCGCCCACATGTCCTCGATCAGATAAACAACCTGCCCGTCGCCCCAGACGAGATGCGTATAGGCCGCCGCGACGAGAAGCATCAGGATGATGTTCTGGCGCAGGATCAACATGGCGAGCACAATGGCTCCAAGTCCAACCGCTGTCATGATCTTAGTCCCTCAGGATCGGTCGCGGCTTCCACTCGGGCTGCCATGCGAAAACAAGGTGCTTCAGTGCCGATGAAAAGAACATGTAGGGAAATACCATCTGGAAGGGCCACAGCGGAACGCGGATCAGTTCGGCCACGTCGCCGAAGGATTTAGATTCCGTGACGAAGGTGACTGCAAAATAGCCCAGGCAGATATGGATTACCGCCGAGAGAACGTCGCCGAGACGATCCACCAGTTGCCCCGGTAACATCTTGTCGGCAAAGGTGGGCCGCAGGTGCGCGTTTTCCCCTGTAGCGATCGCCATCCCGAGAGAGCCGGCGATAATCGCACAGAGAACCGCAACTTTTTGTGCGCCATCAATGCTTGACGTGAACACCTCG
Organism: Thalassovita sp.; assembly: GCA_017792425.1. Classification (GTDB taxonomy): domain Bacteria; phylum Pseudomonadota; class Alphaproteobacteria; order Rhodobacterales; family Rhodobacteraceae; genus Thalassobius. The sequence goes on along the minus strand of CP051233.1, from coordinate 3,370,118 downwards.
CGTGACAGGATCACGCTCAGAAGCAGCCCCGCCGTCGTGAAATAGGCCACGACGGCGATTGCTGATTCCAACCACAAGAGAAGCTGAACGTAGAGACGCATGAGTCCGCTCCCGCCGCGCTGAAGTTCAGTTTCCGCAGGCGGCTTTGGCGGCCTGAAGCTTTTCCATGATCTCGGCGGCTTGGCCCCCGACAGCTCCGACAGCCTTTTCCGGCGCGTCGGCTGCGCTTGCACGCCATGCGGCCATTTCATCGTCGGAAAGCTCTATCACGTTGACGCCAGCCTCCTTGATTTGGCCAAGCAGCGCGTTTTCAGCTCCTAGGATCATGCTGCTCAGCTTGGCCCCCATCGGCGCAACGCTCATCAGCCATTCTTTTTCCTGATCGCTCAGCTTGTTCCAGCTTCGCTCTGAGATCGCAAGCGCGCCGGTGATGCGGAAATGCCGTGTGAGCGTGACATTTGGCGCCAGTTTCGGAATGCCCACGGCGATGCCATAGACAACCGGCAGATTGACCGCATCAAGGGCGCCGGTCTGCAGCGCCGGGACAGTGTCCGCCACGTTCAGCGGCGAGGGCGTTGTTCCGAGCGATGCCATCCAGTCACGTTTGATCACGCCATTGGCGACGCGAATCTTGACGCCTTTCATCTGGTCGGGTGTCCGAATTGGTTCGCGCGAGAACAGGATCGTATGGCCGACCTCCATCCAGGTGATGGGTACCAGGCCGTTTGTTGCCATCAGCGGCCCCATGATACCGGCCAAATGCTCGTTCGTGACGCAAGAGCCTTGCTCGACGCTGTCGTAAAGATACGGCGTCACGGTCAGTTCCATCTCGGGCATGACCACCGCCAGCGGATCATTGGAGACATAAATCATGTCGAGACGGCCTTTCATCGCCTGGCGCGTCATCGTGACCTCGTCACCGATTTGCCCGTCGAGAAGCAGATTCAACTTCAATTCGCCGCCCGAAACTTCCTCGAGCTTTTGTGCCGCTTCCGTGATCCATGCGCCCCAAGGCGATTTTGATGGCGCGACCGATCCCACACGCAGGACCGTTTCGGCTTGTGCGATGGATGCGCTGATCCCGAGCGCCAATCCCAAAGCCGCGGACATGATGTTATTTTTCATTGCAGTCCTCCCAATGCGTCGTGAAACAGAAACACGGCGCTGTTTGTCAGGAAGCGTGATAGGCCCGAGTCTCCCTCCCCGCCAGTTCGCTTCCATGCCAGAGATTATTCTCCTGCTAATAGGACTGAGGGAATGCGCCCCGACAGACTATCACTTGCGCGACAATTCGAAGGATGCCGATCAATGGATCTGATGTGGATGTAAACCCTGCAATCGCAAATGTGCGAACAGCCAGTCCGGCAAAGCTGAGCTGCAGCGAATGACGGTGCTGTAAAGGGTCGGTAGCGGGTGTTGATTCCTATGGGAATACCGATTGCCGGCCCGAAGCCAGCCTTCCCCCGTATGACAAAGTGTTCTGTGTTGGAGGCTGACCTTGGGGGCTGCTGTTTTCGGAGATCACATCGGATGAACGAAACAACCAGGTGGCCAGGACCGTGTAAGGAGTCCTGGCCTGTTGGCGTTACTTCAGAACGCCGACTTCCTTGTAATAACGCGCGGCGCCTGGGTGCAGCGGCATGTCGGCCAGCGACTGCACCGCGAATTCCAGGCTCAGAGCTTTGGCCCAAGGTGCGTCCGACGTGATCCCGCCGACATTATCCCAGAACGCCTTGGTGACTTGATAGATCGTTTCCTCGTCCAGATCGGCGCGGACACCGATGCCGACGGCCGTGTCATTCGATATGACGGGGCCAGTGTTCGCCTGATTGGCGTATTGGCCTGACGGGATTTCCGCCAGATAACGGAAATTGCCCAGGAACTTGGTCACGGCCTCGCCCTCATGGCTTTCCGGTCCGATAAAACGGATGCTTTCGGTTTCGGTGAACTGGATGAACTGCTGGCAGGGGTCGATGCAGCCGTTCACATACATGTCGATCTTGCCGTCCAGGAACGACTGGAACCCGGTTGCCCAGTTGGCGGTGATGGCTTCATAGTCCTCGCCGGCGACAAGGCCGGTGGTTGCTTCGATCCAGCCCTTGGCCGCGTTGAACGCGCCACCGCCTGCGGGGCCCAGAAATACGGTAGTGCCTTCGATATCGTCCAGAAATTCGATGTCGCTGTCCCCGCGGACCGCATAGTGATACTGGCCATAGGGGAACCACATCAGCAGTGCGAGGTTTTTCGAAACCTCGGCGGCATCGGGTTCGTTCTTGTACATCGCAACACCCTTGGAGATGAAGGTGTAGATCGTGGGCGAAGCCATGTACATGTCCAGGTTGCCCCGGGCGGTTTCCAATTGATGAACAGTTGCGGCGCCACCGCCGGCGACTTCGATCTGGATGCCGTCCAGATGGCCATTCACCACGTTGGCGAAGGTCGCCATCGTGATGGCTTGGCCCAGGCTTGGTTCGATCGTGGCCATTTTCAACGTGGTGTCGGCAAATGCCGCACCCGAGGTCAAAGTTGCAGCGGCAACGGCGGCTATGGTCAGGTTTCGCATCGGGTTTCCTCCCTATTCGGTGCGAGTGGTCGTCTAGTTGGTTGCTGGTTCGCGTTTCGCGCAAAGGCGCGGGCTCAGGAAAATCAGTGCCAGCCCGAGAGCGGTAGCGGGGGCAGCTATGGTCAGTTCCGGCAAAAGAACTGCGCCGCCCAGAACGACGCGCAGGGCGCGCTCTGCCACAGTCAGGCGGAGGCGATCAAACCCCGCCATAGCAGAGGCGATCAGCCACATGGCCAGGGTGAACGCAACGATGATCCAGCCGAAGTCGAACCAGGTGACAGTCGAAATGTCGATCATCGCCTTAGAGTTCACGCGCTCCTCGCCGAACCATTCGAACAAGACCTGCAGCTTGTACAGCACCGCCGGGTGATAGACAAAGACGAAGGGGATCAGGAACCCGGCCAGCGCGATCTTGGCGGCCTCGAACCCGGTACGGACGGGACCGGCCCCGGCAATCGGCGCTGCAGCGAAGGCCGCAAGCGCAACGGGTGGCGTGACCGTTGACATCATGGCGAATACCACCACGAACAGGTGCAGTGTCAGCGGCGCGATCCCCACCGTATCGATGCCAGATGACAGCGCGATCACGATGATGAAATAGGTCGCGCCCGGTGGCAGGCCCATGCCCAGTACAATGGCCCCCAGCGCCACCACGATCAGGACGATCGGCAGCGGTCCAGAGGCGACCTCGGCCAGCAGCAGCGACAGGCGCCCTGCAAAGCCAGAGGTCTGGATCAGCCCGACGATCAACCCGATGGCGGTGACGATGACCACGATAGAGGCAGCCATGCGGCCCGCATCCACGAAGGCATGCCAGATCTTTTCCCACGACCGGAATTCCTTGAACAGGAGGGCGGCCGATACCAGTGCAACTACCAACCCGTAGAACCCGGCTTTCGGCACCGACGGCTGTGCGAAAAGGAAGTAGCTGAGGGTTCCCAGCGGCGCGACAAAGACAAGGCACTGAACCCATTCCTTGCGGGTCAGCTTGGGCCGCGCCGAATCCGGCAGCGCACCGATACCCAGTTTGCGGGCTTCGAAGTAGACGGCCAGGAAGGTTCCTAGATAATAGAAGGCGGCAGGCAGGATCGCGGCGACCACGATATAGCGGTATTCCAGCCCGATCTGCCCCGCGACAAAGAAGGCGACAACGCCCATCACCGGCGGCATAATCTGCCCACCGGTAGAGGCTGCGGCCTCGACTGCGCCGGCGAAGGCAGGCTTGAAACCCGATTTGCGGATCACGGGGATGGTCATCACCCCGGTTGAAACGACGTTGGAAATCGCAGCACCGGACAAGGTGCCAAACAGCGCCGACGACGCCACCGCCGCATGTGCGGCCCCACCTGTCAGCCCGCCAGTCAGGCGATTGGCGATCTTCATCAGCAGATCCCCCGCCCCGCTGGACATCAGGACTGCCCCGAAGACAATGAAGATCAGCACGTTGCCGGTAACCACCTGGATCGGTTGGCCGAACATGCCCCCCGTTTGTGCCCAGAACTGCAGGATCATCTGGCGCAGGTTCTGGCCAAAGGTCGATTCAGACCCGGCCAGGATTCCGGTCCAGTCCGGCAGGTATCCTTTGACGAAGAAATAGATCACCCAGAACAGGCAAAAGGCCACGATGAACCCGCCGAACAGACGATAGGTCAGGTACAGCGTGATCGCGGTCGCCAGAGGGAACATGACATAGTCAACCGCCCGCGCCGAAGGCAGGACACCTGCGTCACTGGCAAAGATAACAGCGATCCAACTGGCGAAGGCGACCACAGCCAGACCGGCCAGAACCCAATTCAGCCAGCGCAGTCCGGCTTTGCGATGCAGAGTCAGAAGCGTGATGACAAAGCTCAGGACAATCGGAAGGCCGATGATCAGGCCGGTCGGCAGCAGCACAGCTTGTTCAAAGCTGCGATAGGCCGCGCCCAGCCAGTGTTCGCGCAGGAAAACTCGCTGGTCGCGGCGGCTCATTTCCTCAAATGCGGGCGTGGTGGTTTCGATGAACCAGCGCACGAATTCACTGATTGGCCCCGACGCAGAATACAAAACGACAACTACCGCAAAGAGGATGGCAACCCGGTCGGCAAGGCGCTTGTCGAATGCGCGGCCCGGTTTGTGGGTTTCAGTTTTCATGGGTTTGCTCCTCGCGCTGCTTTGTGGGCACGAAATTCTGACGGGCTGGGCCGCGATATTTCTCGGTCAGTTCGGGCGGTACTTCGCTGCCGTCGATCATAAAGGGCAGGATTCCCCGGCGTATGGAAGTGCCCCGGGCGTTCTGGATATCGTGATCGGACACGGTCACGCGCTGCGCCATCCGCCGCCCCCATGCGCCAAGGTGATCATACAGGCGGCTGATCTGCTCCTGGTGGGTGAGGTCTGCGCCGAGATCGGTGAACTCTTCCGGGTCGGTCGCAAGGTCAAAGAGCATCGGGCGGAAGCCGCCCTCGAAATGGATCAGCTTCCAACGCCCGTCAAACACCATGAAAATACGCGCATCACGCGGGATCACACCCAATGCCTGGCATCGCGGTGTCACCGAATAGTCGTATTCGCTGATGACATACTCGCGCCAGTCGATCGGTTCTTCGCCGTGCAGCCAGGGCATCAGCGATCTGCCTTCGATTATGTGATCAGGGACTTCACCGCCCGCCGCCTCGACAAAAGTGGCGGCAAGGTCGATTGCTTCGACCAAGGCGTCACAAGTTGTGCCACGCGTGCTGTCCGCCTCGGGACGCGGGTCAAAGATGATAAGTGGAATCTTTACGGCTGCTTCGTGAAAGAAGTCCTTCTCTCCCAGCCAGTGATCCCCCAGATAGTCCCCGTGGTCCGAAGTCAGGACGATCATCGTATCATCCATCTGGCCGGTGGATTCCAGATGATCCAGAAGCCGCCCTAACTGATCGTCGCATTGCTTGATCAGTCCCATGTAGGCTGGGATAACCTTTTCGCGGACCTCGTCTTGCTGAAATGCGTGGGCGATACGGGTGTCCTGATAGGCTGCCAGAACCGGATGCGGATTGTCCAGTTCGGCCCTGTTCCGCAGGGGCTGTTGAATCTGGTTGTGGCCGTACATGTCATGATAGGGTGCCGACACGATATAGGGCCAGTGTGGCTTGATGAATGACACATGGGCGCACCAAGGGCCTTTGGTTTCATCCACGAAACGGATCGCTTCGGATGTCAGCCAGGGCGTTTCGCTGTCCTCTTCCCGGATGTTGGCGGCCTTGTCCGCGTTGCGGAACATCCAGCCCGATGCGATTTGGTCATCGCTGACGCCCGCATTCGCGTAATCGGCCCAAGGATTTTCCCCGTCATAGCCCTTGGCCATCAGGTATTCGTTATAGGGGGACCGCTTGCTGTCATAGAACCCGTCTGGCCCTTGTGCCCAAAGCCCATCGTCTCTGACCCAAGCATCAAACCCACAATCTGCCTGCCGGGCGCCAATCACGCTGTCAGGTGCCAAGCCTAGCCGCGCCATCCCTTTGGCATCTGCCTTCATGTGGGTCTTGCCCAGCAGCCAGCAATCCATGCCCTGTTCGCGCAGGTGATCGCCCAGCGTCACCTCTCCCACGCGCAGGGGAAACCCGTTCCACTGCGCCCCGTGCGAAGAAACATACCGCCCGGTGTAAAAGCTCATCCGCGACGCGCCGCAGATCGGCGACTGCACATAAGCGTTCGTAAATCTTACGCCTTTCGCAGCAACGCGGTCAAAATTCGGTGTCTGCAGATGGGGATGTCCGGCACAGCTCAGGTAGTCGAACCGCAGTTGATCATACATGATGAATAGAATGTTCATGGCGACCTCCACATAACCATCGAACAGCGCATAAGGCGCAGAGCTGGATCGGAGTAATTTACATGTTCAGTACCTGCTGCGGGAGGACCGAAATGTTTATGGCTATTTCTTTTGGGAATAGGTCAGATAAACTCGTTTTGGCATACCTGCATGGCGCAATCGCAGAAATATTGGATCGCAGGTGTCGGCGGACGTTCCGACGACGTGGTTATCGAAATTCGGGCCGACGCCAGAGTTTCGACCAAATCAAGTGCGCGGATGCGCCACTTGTCCGTGGTCTGACTAATCAGCAGCGCCGGAAACGTACACAATAGATCGCTGTCCTGAAGCATCGACAAAACACTAACAATCGATTCAGACGTGACCATTGGGTCCGGCGGTGTCAGTCCCCGGTCTATGAAGTGCCTTTGCAGGATCGGAAGGCGCGCACGCGTTCCGATCATCAGCCATTCGGCCGAAACCAGTTCGTGAAGAGAGGTCGCATTCCGCCAACGGGAATTCTCTCCGGTGACGATAACGATGTCGGTCTCCACAAGAAACTGAACCGACAGGCCCGCGGTGTCCGGCTCCCTTGGTTCCGGGCCAATCACGGCATCAACCTGTCCCTCACGTACAGGACCAAAAGCTATAGGTTCGTGACCGCTGTTTATCTGTACATGAACGCCGGGGAATTTGCGCTTGAACCGTTTGATCGTCGCGCCCACGATCCGGCTGGCGGCCAGAGGTGACACGGTGACATTCAGCCGCCCCGTTCCCAGTCCCCGGCGCTGGTCCACGTCTTCCTGCAACTTGCGCAATTCGGACTGGATAACGCGGGCGCGTCGCAACACGATTTTACCCTCTTCGGTCAGGACCACGCCGCTTGCCGTGCGTTTGAACACCGCAACGCCCAACTCGGCCTCGGCCTGCCGCAACGCTTTTGTTACTGCTGGTTGGGTCTTGCCCAGCAGCTTGGATGCGGCGCGAATGCTGCCTGCGTTTTCCACAGCTAGCAGAACCTCGATATGCTGAACTTTGACCATCCAGACCTATATCCAACTATTATACCCGTTACTTTTCGCGAACTACCCGTGCCTTGGCAATAGCGCTATGTGCCCACACGCGCCGGGACGAAGGGCCACCCTGTCCTCGAGCGGCGCCAATCGGAGGAGCCATGCCAAGGAAAGAGCAGAGGGGCGCCCGCCTTTTCATGAAATTTTCGTTGCTGCCGACCTGGGCCGCTCGTGTATCACCCGCCAGTTTGCGCGCCGATGCTTTTGCAGGATTGACCGGTGCGACGCTGGCGCTTCCGCAGGGCGTGGCTTTTGCCGCCATTGCCGGTCTTCCGCCCGAGTATGGGTTCTACACCGCAATGGTCACACCGGTCGTTGCCGCGCTGACAGGATCAAGCTGGCACGCCGTTTCCGGCCCCGCGACGGCAATTTCCGTTCTGGTGTTCGGCTCGCTGTCCGGGCTGTATGCCCCCGGTTCGCCCGAGTTCATTTCCGCCGCGATCCTGCTTTCCTTGCTAGTGGGGGTGATCCAATTGGCCCTTGGTCTGGCGCGGTTGGGGGCCTTGGTGGATTTCGTGTCGCATTCTGTCATGATCGGTTTTGTCACCGGCGCAGCGATCCTAATCGCGCTCAGCCAGATTGATAAGGTGCTGGGTATCGTCCTGCCCCGTCCCGACGATCTGGGCGCATTCGCAACAGCGTTGGTACGCGGTCTGGGCGCGACAGACTGGCGGTCGTTGCTGGTGGCCGGAACCGCCCTCGTCCTTGGCATTGCCATCAAAGCCTGGCGACCAGCCAGCCCTAACTACCTGATCGCTCTGCTGGCCGCCACGCTGCTCAGCCTCGGTTTGGGAGGGGCAGATGCCGGGCTGGCCACCATCGGGCGTCTGGATGGCGTTATTCCCTACTTCGCCTTCCCAGGCATCAACCTGAGCGCCGTGCAGGATCTCAGCTCCTCGGCGATGGCGATTGCAATCGTCGGGCTGCTAGAGGCCATGTCGGTGTCGCGCGCCATCGCATTGAAATCGGGGCAGATGATCAACGGCAACAAAGAATTTGTCGGCCAGGGATTGTCCAACATCATCGGGTCGATGTTCCGGTGCTATCCGGGATCGGCCTCGTTCACTAGGTCCGGGGTCAATTACGACAGCGGCGCGGCGACGCCTCTGTCTGCTGTTTTCGCGGCGGCGTTCCTGTTTCTGATCCTCCTGTTCGTGGCCCCCCTGTTCGCTTATGTGCCGATTGCGGCAATGGCCGGGGTGATCCTGCTGGTGGCGTTCCGGCTGATTGATGTCCGGCAAATCCGTCATATCCTGACCACATCTTATTCAGAGGCTTCTATCGCGCTGATTACTTTCAGCTCGGCGTTGGTGATTGACCTTGAATTCGCGATCTACGCTGGCGTCCTTCTTTCGCTGGGCCTCTTTCTGAACCAGACCGCTCATCCATTTATTGGCGTGGGTGCACCGGATCCGTCCACACCGACAAGGGTTTTCAAGAATGCCGCTTCGAACAGCCTGCCTGAATGTCCTCAGTTGATAATTTCGCGATTGGATGGACCGCTATACTTCGGTTCGGTCGAGCATATCCGCCGTCAGTTTCGCCGGTTCGAGATTGAGCGGCCACAGCAGAAGCATATGATTTTCATCGTGAAAGGTGTCGGAGAGATCGACATGCCCGGTGCTGAGTTGCTGATAGAAGAAGCGGAACGCCGCCACCGTCGCAGTGGCAGTTTTCACTTGCAGACCAAAACGCCCCGAACGATTTCCAAACTTGCGCGGTTCAAAGTGATGAAGGCGCTGACGAAAGAGCACATCCATCTGTCCAAGCGCGATGCCATCGCCGAAGTGTACCCATTGCTTGATCCCGCTGTCTGTGCTCGCTGCAAGCTGCGGATATTTACAGAATGTTCGGCTATGCCGGCTGAGGGGGGGCGGACTTGATACGGTCAATGCAAGCGGGGCGATTCCGACAGGAGTCGAGTCGGTGAGCACCTATCTGATCGGATCGAATAAGGCGTCCTTTAGGCGGCAATCCTGCACGGTGTCCTGCCCGCAGGGAACCGGTTGCAGATCTTTGGACAGGCACAGGCGGGCTTCTTGCACTCGCCCGTGCTGGCAGGTGATCGTCAGCATGTCGGGTTCCCATCGCGGGTTCTCTTTCAGGAACGCCTCTTCGATCACCCTGGCTGGCAGTTTGACCGGGCGCTCCAGTTTGCGGAAGATGGCCGGTCTGTTCACCATCTCATAGGCCTTGCGCGACAAAGCGTAGTACTGGGCGGCGGACAGGCCAGAGCAAGTGCCGTGCTTTTTCCATTGATACCAGGCCAGCCCCGAGCTTCCCATGATGTCCACCATCGCTTCGGACATGCGGCGCGTGGGGTGAGGTTCGGTGGTGCGGCAATAGGATGGCCAGCCACGGTGATATTGTGGCCACAGCCCGTGCAGCACCCAGCCATAGTTGTTCCGGGGTTCGCACTGAGGAGAGCCGCGGGAATCGCCCTCGACCGCGCACCAGTTTGGCGACCAGCTAAGCGACAGGACGTAATAGTCGAACTCTCCGGGGCGTTCACCCTCTGTGCGTGCCGATGTGCTGCAAATCAATGCCAGAATCGCCGAAAAGACCAACAACCGCATAAACTCTTCCCTTCCTGCTTTATCGGCACTATATAGGCGCCAAGTTCCCCGACAACGGTAACCCGCCCGAATAGGGCAGCCTGTTTCAGGCAACGGGGAAGATTTGCATCAAGGAGAGATGACATGTCCAAACCGATCATGGCGAAAGCGACCGCCGTTTGGCTGATCGACAACACCACGGTCAGCTTCAAGCAGATTGCCGATTTCGTCGGCATGCACGAGCTTGAAATCCAGGGCATCGCGGATGGCGACGTGGCTGTCGGGGTAAAGGGGTTCGACCCGGTCGCCAACAACCAGTTGACCGAAGCTGAAATCGCCCTGGCGGAAAAGAACCCGCTGCACAAGTTGAAGCTGAAGTTCAACCCGGCTGCCGCAGGCGAAGAAAAGCGTCGTGGGCCGCGCTACACCCCGCTGTCGAAGCGTCAGGACCGTCCGAACTCGATCCTGTGGCTGGTGAAATTCCACCCGGAGCTGACAGATGGCCAGATCGCAAAGTTGGTTGGCACGACCAAGCCGACCATTCAGTCGATCCGTGAGCGGACCCATTGGAACATCGCCAACATGCAACCGATTGATCCGGTTGCCCTGGGCCTGTGCCGTCAGTCCGAACTGGACGCCGCGGTTCAGAAAGCAGCGGCCAAGCGCGCCGCCGATGGCGCGGCCATGTCGGATGATGACCGTCGCAAGTTGCTGTCGACCGAACAGAGCCTGACGATGGGTTCCGAACCGAAGATCCCGACCGCGATCGAAGGGCTGGAAACTTTCAGCCTGAAAGAGGACGAGGACGAAAAGGACGAGGATTACCTGGACGCCGACAGCTTCTTCAACCTGCCTGGTGGCGACTCGGACGACGAACAGCCCTGATAGGCAGAAAAGTCATGGGAAAAAGAAAGGCCCTGCGGTGATACCCGCAGGGCCTTTCAATTGTTACAGCCGTTTCCGGGCATTCAGAGCAGCCGTAATTGTGCCATCATCCAGATAGTCCAACTCGCCGCCGATCGGTACGCCCTGCGCCAGCGAACTCAGGCTTACCATCCCGTCGAGTTGATCGGCGATGTAGTGGGCCGTGGTCTGGCCGTCCACCGTAGCGTTCAGCGCCAGAATGACCTCGTTCACACTTTCGGTTTTCACCCGATCCAGCAGGCGGGGAATACGCAAGTCGTCTGGCCCGACGGAATCCAGCGCGGACAGAGTGCCACCCAGTACGTGATAACGCCCCTTGAACACGCCGGACCGTTCCATCGCCCACAGGTCCGCGACGTCCTCGACGACGCATAAAATGCCGTTCTGACGCACCTCGGACGCACAGATATCGCAGATGTCGGCGGTACCGATGTTGCCGCAGTTCAGGCATTCGCGGGCCGTAGCGGCGACCGTTTGCATCAGGTCCGCCAAGGGGGTCAGTAACAGCGCACGCTTGCGGATCAAGTGCAGCACCGCTCGCCGGGCTGAACGCGGACCCAAGCCGGGCAGCTTGGCCATCATCTCGATCAGTGCATCAATGTCGCGGTTGCTGCTCATGGACGGATTGCAATTAGAAGGGCAGCTTCATGTCGGCGGGCAGGCCCAGCCCTTCGGTTAGCTTGGACATTTCCCTTTGTGCTGCCTCGGCGGCTTTGGCCTGAGCGTCCTTGATGGCGGCCAGGATCAGATCCTCGACCACTTCTTTTTCGTTGGGGTTGAAGATCGAAGGGTCGATATCCAGTGCAGTCAGTTCCGATTTCAGGGTGCAAGTGGCGGTGACCAGACCAGCACCGGATTCGCCGGTCACGGTCATGTTGCCCATCTCTTCTTGCAGGGTGGCCATCTTTTCCTGCATTTCCTTGGCTGCTTTCATCATCTTGGCCATGTCGCCAAGACCGCCGAGTCCTTTCAGCATCTTCATCTCTCCGTCATCTGGGCGGCTGTGCCGCCGGGGTCAGTTCGACCGGGTGTTAAGCATATGGGGCCGGGAAAGGCGACAGGCAAAGCGCCTTAGTCCTCCTCGAACGGATCCCATTCATCTTCCACTTCCTGCAGGGCGTCAGCCTGGGCTTCGGCCGCCAGTTCCTGATGGCTGCGGACATTGGTGATCCGGGCCTGCGGAAAGGCGGCCAGCACGGCCTGCACCATCGGGTGTTTGGAGGCTTCGTTCTTCAGGGCCAGTTCTGCGGCGTCGCGTTTTTCGGCAATGGTATCGCCGCCGCCTTCATTCACCACGATCACAGCCCAGCGGTTGCCGGTCCATCGTTGCAGGGCGCTGCCCAGACGCGGCGCCAGATCGGCGGGGGCCTGCACAGACGGATGAAACTCGATCCGGCCGGGGCGATAGGCGGTTAGACGCACGCCGGTTTCAACATCGACCAGCAGTTTGGCGTCCCGATGCGCGCGGATCAGTTCTACCACATGATCAAAGGTTGGATAGCGGGCCAGCGCCTGTTCCAGATCCTGCGCCAGCGCCATTGCCGGGCCGCCGGGGTTTGCTGGGCCAGATCGTGCGGTGGAATAGGCTTGGGGCGCCTGTCCATGTGAGGAAGCGGGCGTTGATACGCGTGCCCCGCCACCCGGCCCGCCGGGTTCGGGTTGTGGCAGGTCTTTCAAGGTGCGCACGAGTTCATCAGGTGTAGGCAGCTCAGCGACATGGGTCAGACGGATCACGGCCATTTCAGCAGCCATCATCGTATTGGGGGCGTGGCCGACTTCGTCCAGTGCTTTCAGCAGCATTTGCCACATCCGGGTCAGAACGCGCATCGGCAGCTTATCAGCCATTTCCTTGCCGCGGGCACGCTCGTCGGGAGAAACGGTGGGATCCTCTGCCGCGTCGGGAGTGATCTGCACAACCGAAATCCAATGGGTGATTTCCGCGAGATCGCGCAGTACCGCCATTGGGTCAGCGCCGTCTGCATATTGGGCGCTCAGTTCGGTCAGTGCTCCGGCTGCATCGCCCTTCATGATCAAGTCAAACAGGTCCAGAACTCGACCACGGTCCGCCAAACCCAGCATCGCCCGAACCTGGTCTGCAGTGGTTTCACCCGCGCCGTGGGAAATTGCCTGATCCAGAAGCGATGTTGCATCGCGGGCAGACCCTTCGGCGGCGCGTGTAATCAGGGCTAGTGCGTCTTCCGTGATTTCCGCGCCTTCGGCGGTGGCGATCTTACGCAGCAAGGCGATCATCACTTCGGGTTCTATCCGGCGCAGGTCGAACCGTTGGCAACGGGACAGAACAGTGACGGGAACCTTGCGGATTTCGGTGGTGGCGAAGATGAATTTCACATGGGCTGGGGGCTCTTCCAGCGTTTTCAGCAGTGCGTTGAATGCACTGGTAGACAGCATGTGAACTTCGTCGATGATGTAGATCTTATAGCGGGCGCTTGCGGCGCGGTAGTGTACGCTTTCGATGATTTCACGGATATCGTTCACGCCGGTGCGAGAAGCGGCGTCCATCTCCATCACGTCGACATGGCGGCCCTCCATGATGGCGACGCAATGTTCGCACTTCCCGCAGGGATCGGTTGTGGGGCCTCCCTGACCATCCGTGCCGACGCAGTTCATTCCCTTGGCGATGATACGGGCGGTCGTGGTTTTCCCGGTCCCGCGAATACCGGTCATGATAAAAGCTTGCGCGATGCGGTCCGCCTCGAACGCGTTCTTCAGGGTGCGCACCATTGCGTTCTGCCCGACAAGGTCGGCAAAGGTCTCGGGCCGGTATTTGCGCGCCAGAACCTGATAGCCTTTCGAGGGGATGTCGCTCATGTGGTGCCTTTGGATTCGACGGTTTGGGATAAACTATGCGGGACGGGGCGGCGCGTCCACCGGAATGCCCCCCAGTCGCCGACGTTGCGCGCTGTGGCCCGGTTGGTGCATCACCGGAAAGGGGGAAAGCGCCTGCGTCTTTTCCATGTTCACGGCGGGGGAAAGCCGCTAATCTTCCATCCGAATTCGTGGAGGATCAGGCATGCGTCTGAAAGGAGTGCGCGGAAGCCGGAACATAGAGGACCGGCGCCGAAGCGGTGCGTCGGGAAGGTCAGCAAAGATTGGTGGCGTGGGACTGCTGATCATTCTGGCGATTGGGTATTTCGCCGGGGTCGACGTCAGCCCGTTGCTTGAAGGCCAGGTCGGGCAGCAGCCAAGCGCCTCGCGAGAGTTGACAGCGGAAGAGCAGCGCGCGGCAGAGTTTACGTCACGCGTTCTATCCACGACTGAACGCGTTTGGGAAAACGTCTTTTCTGACCAGTTGGACGCAGAATACCAACCACCGATCCTGGTGCTGTATTCCGGCGTGACGCAAAGCCCCTGCGGTGGGGCAAGCGGTGCGACCGGACCGTTCTATTGTCCGGCAGACGAGAAAGCCTATCTGGACACCGAATTTTTCACGACCCTGTCGCGCCAACTGGGCGCCAAAGGAGACTTTGCTGCGGCTTATGTCATTGCCCATGAAGTTGCCCACCATGTCCAGAATGAACTGGGTATTCTGGGCCAGGTAAACGACCTGCGCCAACAGTCCAGCCAAGAACAGGCCAACGCCCTGACTGTCCGGCTGGAATTGCAGGCGGATTGCCTGTCCGGTGTTTGGGCGCGGAACGTGGGCGGCTTGCTGGAACCCGGCGACCTGCAAGAGGCGTTGAACGCGGCGCGCATGATCGGGGACGATCTGTTGCAGAAGCGCGCCGGGCGGGTTCCACAGCCGCACACCTTTACCCACGGCACCTCGGCACAGCGGGCGCGCTGGTTTGCAACAGGGTACGAAAGCGGACAGATGACGGCGTGCGATACTTTCAACGCCGTCAAGCTGTAGGTCAAACCGGTGACCGAATTCGTCATCCACGCATTGCGGGTCGGAGGGGGAACCTTGGCCTTGGCCCCTTTGCCGGGGCGTGGCGGTGACTACGCGGCTGATCTGGAACACCTGCGGGAATGGCAACCTGCCTTGCTGATTTCGTTGACGACATTGGGTGAAATGGCCGAAAACGGGGCTGCACGATTGGGGCAGGACATGCAGGACCGGGGTGCGCGCTGGATACATCTGCCCATCCCGGATTTCGGAACGCCCGGCCCCGATGTGAACGCCAAGTGGCCTGAGCTAAGTCGCTTCGCACTCCAGGCTTTGCACGGTGGCGGGCGGGTGCTTGTGCATTGCATGGCTGGGTGCGGGCGGTCAGGCATGGCAGCCCTGCGTCTGATGATCGAAGCCGGGGAACCACCGGACGCCGCCTTGACCCACCTGCGCCGCATCCGGCCCTGTGCGGTGGAAACCGAGGCGCAACTCAGGTGGGCGATCACTCCCATTCCATCTGGCTGAAAGCCTGCTGAGCGTTTCGGCGGGCAAGGGTTTCGAAATTCTCCAGGTAGCGGAACGCGGACTGATCTACGCCGACCGAGTCAATGATATCGCCCCCGCTGTCGATATGGGCGCGGATCTTGTCACGCAGGTTGATCAGGTAATCCCGCGTATCCCGTGTCGCCGTGGCCAGGCTGGTGACCTGTCCATGGCCGGGAACCACGTATTGTGGATTCAGCGCGGCCATCGCATCAAACGATTTCAGCCAACCCACGGTATCTGTCACCTCAAGCACACCCAACATGCGCTGTACGTAAACGATATCTCCTGTGAAAACGGTCTGGGCGGTGGGGTGCCAGACAAAGGCGTCGCCGGGGGTGTGTGCCCCCGCAACATGAAAAATCTGCAGGGTGGTAGCGCCGAGTGTCAGGTCGTACCATTGCGCAAAGGTGATGTCGGCGAAAGTCGGGTTGGTTCCCACCAGGTTTTCCCTTCCGATCAGTGTCGCCAGGACAGACTGCTGCACAGACGCGCGTGCGGCCTGGTCGGCAACGGCGCGTTCCGACGCGATGACCGTGGCGCCCTGTTCCTTCCAATACCCATTGCCAAGCCAACGGTGATCCTGCCCCCCGGTGTTGATTACGAACCGCACTGGTTGATCGGTGATCGACTGGACAACCGCATGAATGGCCCGCGCGCCCTCTCGGCTGCCGCCGGCGTCAATCAGGATACATCCCTCTGCGGTGACAACCAATCCGTGCGTCGAGTTGTTGCCTTTGTTTTGCGGGTCGCGGTTTCCCAGGGGGCCAACCAGCGCATAGGTGTCCGGTGTGATCGCGGTAACCTGCATTTGTGCCAGCAGCGGCAGAGGAGAAAGAAGCAATAGGAAGACGTACAGGAGGCGGATCATGGCATGCTCTGGTCAGGGTGACACTTCCAATCATCCCCATCCGGGGCTTCGCTGGCAAGGCCTTGTGGCACCGAGGTCTATTCGCCGCGCCGTGCGCGTTTTGCCTTCATCACCGATTTGGCCATCTTTGAAAACTTGCGCCCCCGCGACCGGGCTTCGGCCACGGTTTCGGAATTGCGCTCGTCCTCTTCCTTCAGCTTTCGCCAGCGCGCCAATCGGTCAGCGTCCAAATCGCCTGCCTCGATGGCGGTGCGTATGGCGCAGCCGGGTTCTGTGTCGTGCTGGCAGTCGGAAAACCTGCAGGACAGCGCCAGCTCGGTGATGTCCGCAAACAAGGTGTCGATGCCGACAGCCGCGTCGTGCAGCGCCAGTTCGCGCATGCCGGGGGTGTCCACCAGCCAGCCGCCGGCATTCATTAGGAACATTGAACGGGCCGTTGTGGTATGTCGGCCCTTGGCATCGTCGTGGCGGATGTCGCCGACAGCCAGATCTTCACCAGTCAAGCCTCGCGCGATAGTGGATTTCCCCACACCGGAAGATCCTACCAGCGCAACGCTTTGCCCGGTGCCGCAGTAAGGCTCAAGCCGTGCGATTTCTGCCGGCTCCTTGGCGTTGATCGTCAATACTTCGGCATCACGGTACAGGGCACGCGCGCGATCAGCATAGGCATCGGCGTCCATGCCCTCTGGAAGGTCAGCCTTGGTGATCACGATCACCGGTGTGATCCCGGCCTCGATCGCGATGGCCAGATACCGCTCTAGGCGCGCCTCGTTGAAGTCGAGGTTACAGGATGTCGTGATGAACAGGGTATCGATGTTTGCCGCGATCAGTTGCGTTTCCGACGCGATCCCCGCCGCCTTGCGAGAGATCAATGAACGACGATCCAGCAGTCGCGTTATCCGGTTGCCGTCTGTCAGGACAAAATCACCCACCGCGAAATCGCTGGCGATCTGTTCTCCGGTCAGCGCCAGTTCAATGCGGCTCAGGTTGGCATCCAGCGCAATCACGTCACGCCGGCGTACCTCTGTCAGGCGTGCGGGGGATTGGGTTCCAAATTCTTCGGGGGTCAGCTGGCCAGTGAAATACTGGGTCCAGCCCAAGGTTTTCAGATTGGTAGTCATCGTTCTGCCTTGCAAAATGCGAATAGTCGCTCCGGGCCGGTGCTGCGGCGTCGGGGGGTGGATTCGGGCAGTCCGTTGATGGCGATTGCCTTAGCTTGCCATTGCCCGAAAGGCATAGTGAACAACAATCATCTGAACCCTCCGTGGCTGGCTGTTTCAAAGGCTAGGGTGAGAGGCTGGACAACGACCCAAGCGGGACTCGTTACGGCTGCTTCCTTCCGGACCTGACCGGGTTGGCGAGGAGCTTGCCCGCGCCAACCTCTCAGAGCGTGATATAGGACGCGGGTGCTGGATTCGCAAGCCTATGATCCGGTCCGACCAACTGGAGGCGTATCTGAACAAACCCATCATCTTTTTGCCCCGCAAGCTTCAGGTCCAGCGGTACGTCCCCGAGAAAGGTCTGGGCGCGCGGTCCGGTTTCGAAAATTGCGCTGGTTCCGGCAATCGGTGCAAACCGCCAGTTCAAGGCTGCTGGAATGCAAACCCTGTCCCGAGCACGTATCCAGTCCGTCAGGATGGTGCGAATATCCTCGGGTGGGACAGGGATTTCGTTGTCCTGGCCGGTTCCAGCAAATGCGCCTCCGCCCCCTGCGCGGTAAGAGTTGGTGGCCAGCAGGAATTCCTGATCCGCACAGACCGGTTGGCCGCGATAGGTCAGGCGACCTATACGTTGCGCCTCGGGGCAGCACAGTTTGCCATCCACCGCGAACCGTGCGGGTTGGGTCAGGTCGATTTCATAATCCAACCCAAGGATGAAGTCGCAGTTGTAAGCAGGGAACAGACTGTTCAGCAAAGGTTGATCCGGCACGCCAGGTTGCAGTTGATGGAATCTGCCGGCCGCGCGTTCCAGCCAATCACGTAACTGCACGCCGGTCAGGCGCAGAACGCTCAGTATGTTTGGAAACAGATACAGATCCGCCAGGCTGCGAAGGGTGACAGGGCCTGACGGAACCTCGGTAAAGTTGCCGGGGCCTGCATGACCCCCGGCACGAAAGGGGGAGGCGGCGGAAAGCACTGGAAGGTCGGGCATCCCGCCCAGTGTCAGGGCAAAATCCCGCTGCGCCATGGCAACTGCCCGCAAGGCCAGATCAAATCCCACATGTGTAAAGTAGCTGTGCATCGGTTGTTCGGAATGCGCCACTGGCGTTCGAATATGGGAAAGCGTCCGCTTGTGGTGTCGCATCAATGGGGCTGGTGGCGCCGGGACGTGCGCTTCGGACGGGGGGGCTTGCCGCAAAGCGGATTGATGCCGGCGGATTTTCCACGCGCCATCGTGGCCGCGCACCAGCGCAAGGTCGATCACTCCTAAGTCGGAGCCCCAAAAACCGGCCATGACTGCTGGCTTGCCGTGAATCGCTCCCTTGGTGGCATCGACCGACTGTACTCCTTCGAAATCCGGCCCTGGCAATCGTTGGTGCTGGTGCCCGCACAGGATAACATCGATGCCCTCTACCGCGGCTAGGGGAATGGCGGCGTTTTCCTGATTTTCGGTTTCTTCGGTCTCTGCGATGCCGGAATGGCTCAGCGCGATGACCACGTCCGCCCCCGCCGCCCTGAGGTGTGGGACATGGGCCTGCGCGGCCTCCGCAATGCCTCGCATTTGAACACGACCGTTCAGGTGGTGCCGGTCCCAGACTGCGACTTGCGGCGGCACGAAACCGATTACCCCAACCCGAAGCGTGTCGGCATGTCCGCTGGCATCAATCACCCGGCGCTCCAAGATGGCAAAAGGGGGGAAAAGCGTCGTGTCCGATGCTACCGTTTGCCCAGGTTTGGTTACAGCGTTGGCTAGAACGACAGGGTAGCCCGGAACAGCCAGGACACGCGTCAGGAAATCCAGTCCGTAGTTGAATTCGTGGTTGCCCAATGTGCCGGCATCAAACCCCATCTCGCGCATCACGGCGATAGTGGGATGGTCGGATGATCCGCGCGGGTTGTCCTTGGCAAACAGATCACCCATGGGCGTCCCTTGCAGGAAATCACCTGTATCCAACAGCAGACAGTTGGGGCATTCACTCCGGGCGGCGGCTATCTCTCCGGCGAGGCGCAAGAGTCCGATGTTCTGATCCGGCTTGTCGGTGAAATAGTCGTACGGCAGCAGGTTTGCATGGATGTCCGTGGTCTGCAGCACCCGCAAATGGGTTTCATCTTGTGAAATCGGAAACGGCCTTGATTGGAACACGTCAGTTTTGCTCTGGATGATACTGCCCGAATTGATCGCCTTTAGGTTGTTCCGTTTCCGAAAAAGTTGCAAGCTTCTGCGAAGTTTTGCGCCCAACTGTTGCTTTTGAACCGCCCGTGGCAGGTATCTGGGATAGCTGGTTGGCGATTTTCAGGTGAAATCGCCCGGTGTTTTCGCGTATGGCTCGGACGGTGAGATAGGGAGTGTGGGATGAAGTGGGCAGAAACGGTGACCTTTGGCGGGTCGGGGTTGGAACGGGCAGCCGAAATACGAGGGGACGAAGCACGTCTGATTGCCAGCCAAGCTGACCCGGATGCCGTCTCTATCGTCATGTGGCGGGGCAAGCCCCTGATCGAATGGGGGCACGATCGTAGCGCACAGGTCGTGCGTGTCCCATTGCAACATCCCGTGCTGGCCGAGGCTGCTGTCCAGCCGATTTTTCTGGGGACGGAAGAGCAGGGGCCGGTGTTTGCCCACGACATCTCTGCGTGGGATCCGGGTGACTTGGATCAGGCGCAGTTGAACAGCTTTCTTGATCGAAGCGAACAGCGCCATCCAAGCATGCCTGAGAATGTGCTTTTTTCGGAACTTCGGGGTGTCATGGCGCGGTTGAGCCCACGCGACGCAGAACTGGCGGCAACGGCGCGAGCTTTGTTTGGCTGGCATCGTTCGCACCGGTTTTGCGCCATGTGCGGCGCAGAAAGCCAGATGGTCATGGCCGGATGGCAGCGGAACTGCGCGTCTTGCGGTGGCCAACACTTCCCGCGCACAGATCCGGTGGTCATCATGCTGATCACGAATGGCAATGATGTGCTGATGGGCCGATCGCATGGGTGGCCACAGGGAATGTATTCCTTGCTGGCCGGTTTCATCGAACCTGGTGAGACGGTAGAGGCCGCCGTTCGACGCGAAGTGTTTGAAGAAACTGGAGTGTGCGTTGCCGAGGTGGGATACCTCGCCAGCCAGCCCTGGGCGTTTCCATCGTCGTTGATGCTGGGATGTTCCGGCAGGGCCACCAGCAGAGATTTGAACATCGATCCCAAGGAAATCGAGGACGCGCGCTGGTTCTCACGCGAAGAGATCATGTTGGCTTTTTCCGGCCGCCACCCAGACCTGATGCCCGCACGAAAAGGCGCGATTGCACAGTTCCTTTTGCGGAACTGGCTTGCCGACAGATTGGATTGAGGCGTAACTATCCCGCGTCGAGTGTACTTGAAACAAATGCGGGCAAGAGAAGATGGAACTCAAAACCGAGCAGGATATCGAAGCCCCGGCCGACTATGTGTTCGATTGCCTGAGCGATTTCCAAAGCTTCGAAAAGGCGGTGCTGCGGCGCGGGGCAGAGGTGCAGCGTGTTGATGGCGCGGCAGAGCTTGGTCAGGGCGCACAATGGCAGGCATCCTTCAACTTTCGGGAAAAACCGCGCGAGGTGAAGGTGGAACTTGTGGAATACGATCCCTCGCAGCGGGCCTGCTACAAGGTGACCGGTCAAGGCATCGAGGCCGCGATGAATATCCAGTTGTTCCCGATGTCCAGGGCCCGCACGCGCATGGTGACCACGGTCGAGATGGAGGCGAAAACCCTGTCAGCCCGGCTGCTGTTGCAATCGCTGAAACTGGCCAAGGGGCAAATCGGCAAGCGGTTCAACAACATGATGGCCGACTACGCGCGCCAACTGGGCAAACGCCACGCCAGGTTGGGCTGAGGCGGGCGCTTGCCGCTTAGTGGCGGCGCTGATCGGCAGGATAAACGCCCAGAATTTTCGTGTTGGTGGTGAAATAGTCCAGTTCGTCCAGCGCAAGTTTGACATTGGGGTCATCCGGGTGGCCTTCGATATCGGCATAGAATTGGGTGGCGGTAAAGGACCCGTCCACCATGTAGCTTTCCAGCTTGGTCATGTTGACACCATTGGTGGCGAACCCGCCCATCGCCTTGTACAGCGCCGCCGGGATGTTGCGCACCTGGAAAACAAAGCTGGTGATCATGCCCAGATCGCCACGGCGCGAATAGTCGGGTTCGCGGCTCATCAGCAGGAAACGCGTGGTGTTGTTGCCGTGGTCCTCGATGTGGCGTGCCAGAACATCCAGGCCATAGATTTCACCGGCCAACTCGCTGGCCAGCGCGGCAACGTGCTTGTCTCCGCGCTCTGCCACCTCACGCGCGGCGCGGGCATTGTCTGAACTGATCCGCCCTTTGATGCCGTGTTTTTTCAAGAATCCTGCGCATTGCGGCAGCAATACGAGATGCGAATAGGCTTCCTTGATGTCGTCGAGCTGCGCACCCGGAACGGTCAGCAGGTTGATGTGAACCCGGACAAAGGCTTCATCCACGATGTGCAACCCACTGTGCGGCAGCAGCCTATGAATGTCAGCCACTCGGCCGTATGTGGTATTTTCTACCGGCAGCATCGCCATATCGGCCGCTCCGCTGTTCACGGCCTCGATCGCATCTTCGAAGGTTCGGCAAGGCAGCGCTTCCATGTCCGGGCGCGCTTGGCGACAGGCCTGGTGGGAATACGCGCCGGGTTCTCCCTGGAAGGCGATGCGATTGGTCATTTTCCGTGGTTCCTGTGTGGTTTTTATGCCTTGATGGCGTTTGGTCGCGGAAACTACACCTTGCGTAAGGCAAGGTGAAGCGGATACATACGCGCCGACAGACACGAAAAAGACGGGCGAACCATGTTTGACACGATGACCCTTACCAAAGTCGGCGGCGCGCTCTGCGGCTCTCTGCTGGTGTTCCTGCTGGGCAACTGGGCGGCTGAAACGCTTTATCACATGGGTGGCGGTCACGGTGACCATGCCCAGGCCTATGTGATCGACACCGGCGAAGGCGATTCGCATGGTGCCGCAGAAGAGGAAGCCGGCCCCGATTTCGCAACCCTGCTGGCCGAAGCCGACGTTGAAGCCGGTGCCAAGGTGTTCGGCAAGTGCAAGGCCTGCCACAAGATCGAGGACGGGGCAAACGCGACCGGTCCCTACCTGTTCGGGATCGTGGATCGCGCTGTTGGCGCTGCGGACGGTTTCGCCTATTCGGGCGCCCTGACCGCTGTGGCGGAAACCTGGACCGCTGAAAACCTGAACGGTTTCCTGGAGAACCCCAAGGGCTTTGCTCCGGGCACCAAGATGTCGTTTGCCGGTCTGAAAAAGGTTGGCGACCGCGCCGACCTGATCGCCTATCTGGCGACTCTCAAGTAATCGGCCTTTGGACCACTGTTGGGGGCTGCTGCCAGCGGGCGGCGGCCCTTTTTCTGTCTGTAGGGTCCGCTTTGCACAATTCCCGGTGAGGATTGGGAATAGCCGCTTGAACATGGTCGCGGCGGCCCATTAGCTTGTCACGCAGAAGAAATGCCGGACCCACGGACCGACAAGGAGATGAGCAGGTGAAACCCCAACGGTGCAAAGCCCACGCCCATGCACGTATTTTCCCAAGCGCCGACTGGCTGATCGCTGCGACATTCGCATTGGGGGCGCTGTTGCTGGCGCTGCCGCTTCAGGCGCAGGACGCCACGATAAAAAGCCACGGCTATTCCTATTTCGGCGATCTGAAATACCCGGCGGACTATGCGCATTTCGACTATGTGAACCCCGACGCGCCCAAGGGGGGGGAAATCGCCCTTTGGGCCCCCGGCACTTTCGACTCGATGAACCCCTACAGCCGAAAGGGTCGGTCCGGGCGCTACGCCTGGATGGTATACGAAAGCCTGCTTGGCGAAGAACCTGCGTCGGGTGGCGGTGCCCCGGCGGATGTCTACGGCGAGATGTACGGGCTCTTGGCCGAAAGCCTGGAATATGACGAAGGCAAGACCTGGGTGATCTTTCACATGCGCCCCGAGGCGCGGTTTTCAGACGGTGCACCGGTGACTGCGCATGACGTGGTGTTTTCGCACAACTTGCTGCTGGAACAGGGCCTTCCCTCCTATGCACAGGCGGTTAAGAAGCGGGTTCTGACCGCCGAGGCTCTGGACGATCACACGGTCAAGTTCACCTTCGCCACCGGCATCTCCCGTCGCAGCCTGATTGACCAAGTGGGCAGCGTCCCTGTCTGGCCGCGTCACTGGTACGAAAAGACCGGCGCGCGCCTGGATGAACCGCGCCTGGATGCAGCACCCGGTTCCGGCCCCTACATGCTGGACAGCTATGAGGTGAACCGCAGGATCGTTTACAGGCGAAACCCGGACTACTGGGGCTGGCATCTGCCGATCAACAAGGGTCGCCACAACTTCGATCGTATTCGGATCGAGTATTTTGGCGATGATTCCGCCGCGTTCGAGGCGTTCAAGGCTGGCGAATACACCTTCCGCGCCGAAGGCAATTCCAAGCAATGGGCGACGGGCTATGATTTCCCGGCGGTCAAGAAGAACTGGGTCAAGCTGGAAACCCTGCCGGATGGCACCCCGCCAGATCCCACCGGCATCGTGTTCAACCTGGGTCGCGAAGTCCTGAAAGACCGCCGCGTCCGAGAAGCGATTTCATTGGCCTATAACTTCGAATGGACCAACCAGTCGCTTCAATTCGGACTGTTCAAACAGCGCCATTCCTTTGTGCAGGATTCCCACCTGGAGGCGAAAGGCGTCCCCGAAGGCGCCGAATTGGAACTGCTGAAGTCACTTGGCGATCTGGTCCCACCAGAGTTGCTGACCGAACCGGCGGTCATGGCGCATGTCTCTGACCCGGAACGTCTGAAGGATCGCCGTAACCTGCGTAGGGCGATGAAACTTCTGGACGAGGCCGGGTGGCCAGTTGGCAGTGACGGGATGCGCCGAAACGCAAAGGGACAAATGTTGACCATAAACCTGCCGATTGCCTCAAGTGGATCGGCCACGCTGGAGGCGGTGGTCGAAACCTTTGTTCAGAACATGCGGGCGATGGGAGTGGACGCCAAGTTTGAGAAGGTGGACCCCTCGCAATACACCTTGCGGACGCGCGACCGGGACTACGACTTGGTTTTCGATGGTTATCGCACCTTCTTGGATACCGGCACCGGCCTGCACCAGATGTATGGCTCGGCCGAGGCGGCGTTCAGCCTGTTCAATCCTGCCGGTCTGGCCAGCCCGCTTGTGGATAAGATCATAGATATTTCTCTGGAATCGACCTCTGCCGAGGAACGCGATGTCGCCCTGACGGCGCTGGACCGTGTGCTGCGCTACGAGCGGTTCATGGTACCCGTCTGGTACAACGATTCCAGTTGGGTCGCATACTGGGACATGTTTGAACACCCCGCCGAACTGCCGACCTACTCGATGGGGGTGCTGGATTTCTGGTGGTACAACGCAGAAAAGGCCGCCGCGCTGAAAGCGGCCGGCGCACTGAGGTAACACCTGTATGGGAGCCTACATTCTTCGCCGCCTGCTGCTGATCATTCCCACGCTGGTCGGCATCATGGTGATCAACTTTGCACTGGTTC
Organism: Thalassovita sp.; assembly: GCA_017792425.1. Lineage (GTDB taxonomy): Bacteria > Pseudomonadota > Alphaproteobacteria > Rhodobacterales > Rhodobacteraceae > Thalassobius. The sequence goes on along the minus strand of CP051233.1, from coordinate 3,345,258 downwards.
AATTCGTGCCCGGCGGCCCCATCGAACAGGTCATAGCCCAAATGCAGGGCCAAGGTGACGTGTTTGAAGGGTTTGCCGGTTCGGGCGAGGATGCAGGCACAGCGGTACCTTCAGGGGACGAGCAATACATTGGCGCGCGCGGGCTGCCGCCGGAATTCATCGCTCAGCTGGAAAAGGAATTCGGATTCGACAAGCCACCACTAGAGCGTTTTCTGAACATGATGTGGAACTACGTCCGGCTGGATTTCGGCGAAAGCTATTTCCGGTCCATCAGCGTGATTGATCTGGTTTTGGAAAAGATGCCGGTATCCATAACGCTGGGCCTTTGGTCCACGTTGATCGCCTATGTGGTGTCGATCCCGCTGGGCATCCGCAAAGCGGTTAAGGATGGTGGCAGCTTTGATACATGGACCAGCGGACTGATTATCGTGGCCTATGCGATCCCCGGCTTTTTATTCGCGATCCTGTTGCTGGTGCTGCTGGCCGGTGGTTCCTACTGGCAGGTTTTCCCATTGCGCGGGTTGACCAGTGACAACTGGGATCAACTATCTTGGCTGGGCAAGATCGGGGATTATTTTTGGCATATCACCTTGCCGGTCGTCGCTTCCACCATTTCAGCCTTTGCCACGCTGACACTGTTGACGAAGAATTCGTTCCTGGACGAGATCAAGAAACACTATGTCATGACCGCCCGTGCCAAGGGGTTGACGGAACGCCGGGTGCTGTATGGCCACGTGTTTCGCAACGCGATGCTGATCGTGATTGCAGGGTTCCCGGCGGTGTTCATCGGGGTGTTCTTTGGGGGGTCGCTGATTATCGAGACCATCTTTTCGCTGGACGGGCTGGGGCGGCTTGGGTTCGAGGCCGCCGTGGCCCGCGATTACCCGGTGATCTTCGGCACGCTGTTCATCTTTGGCCTGATTGGCCTGGTCGTCGGCATCCTGTCAGACCTGATGTACGTGGTTGTTGATCCCCGAATTGACTTTGAACGGAGGGAAGGCTGATGGCGCTGTCCCCCCTCAATCAGCGCCGTTGGCGCAACTTCAAGCGCAACCGTCGGGCGTTCTGGTCGTTGCTGATCTTTTCAGTCCTGTTCGGTGTGTCGCTGTTCGCTGAATTCATCGCCAACGACAAGCCGATCCTGGTCAAATACCGGGGCGAGTATTTTACGCCGATCTTCAATTTTTATCCGGAAACGGCCTTTGGTGGAGATTTTCAGACCGAAGCCGCCTATCGCGACCCCGAAGTGCGCTGTCTGATCCAGACCGGCGGCTACGATGTCTGTTTTGACGATCCCGAAGAGATCATGCAGGCTATTGGCCAGAACAGGTTTGACGGCTTCGATGACTTCCAGCGCGGTTGGGCGATCTGGCCCTTGATCCGTTATTCGTACGATACCGTTGTTGACCGGACCGGCGCGGCGCCCTTGCCTCCCAATGCGCAGAACTGGCTGGGAACGGACGACACCAAGCGCGATGTAGTGGCGCGGGTGTTGTACGGCTTCCGGCTGTCGATTCTGTTCACGCTGATCGTGACCACGCTGGCGTCGGTCGTTGGAGTCATTGCCGGGGCGTTGCAGGGCTACTTTGGCGGTTGGTTGGACCTTGTGTTCCAGCGCGTGATCGAAATTTGGGGGGCGACCCCGTCGCTCTATGTGATCATCATCCTGTTTGCCGTGCTTGGGCGTAGTTTTTGGCTGCTGGTGTTCATCACCGTTCTGTTTGGTTGGACCGCCTTGGTGGGCGTGGTCCGTGCCGAATTCCTGCGGGCGCGGAACCTGGAATATGTCCGTGCGGCCAAGGCCTTGGGTGTCAGCAACACCGTAATCATGTTCCGCCACATGCTACCCAACGCGATGGTGGCGACCGTGACGATGCTGCCCTTCATTGTGACAGGCACAATCGCCACGCTGGCCAGCCTCGATTTCCTGGGCTTCGGCCTGCCGTCCTCTGCCCCGTCGCTTGGTGAACTGACCTTGCAGGCCAAACAGAACCTGCAAGCGCCTTGGCTGGCTTTCACCGCCTTCACCGTGTTTGCCGTGATGCTGTCGCTGCTGGTGTTCATTTTCGAAGGTGTCCGCGACGCCTTTGACCCGAGGAAGACGTTTCAATGAGCATACTTGAGGTCAAGAACCTGACGGTCTCGTTCCGGCAGGATGGCAAGACAAATGTCGCTGTCAAAGATGTCTCCTTTACCGTGGATCGCGGGGAAACCGTGGCGTTGGTGGGGGAATCCGGTTCGGGAAAATCGGTTACAGCCCTGTCTACCGTGTCGCTGCTGGGGGACGCGGCACAGGTGTCCGGGTTGGTCACCTATGATGGGCAGGAAATGATTGGCGCGTCCGAGGCGCAGTTGCGCAAGGTGCGGGGCAATGACATCAGTTTCATCTTTCAGGAACCGATGACCAGCCTGAACCCGCTGCACACGATCGAAAGACAACTGGCGGAAAGCATCGCCTTGCACCAGGGATTGGCTGGTGACGCCGCGCGTGCCCGTATCCTGGAACTGCTGACCAAGGTTGGTATCCGTGATGCGGAATCTCGGCTGGGGGCCTATCCGCACCAACTGTCCGGTGGGCAGCGGCAGCGGGTGATGATTGCGATGGCCTTGGCCAATAAGCCCGACATCCTGATCGCAGACGAACCCACCACCGCACTGGATGTGACCATTCAGGCGCAAATACTGGAATTGCTGGCAGAGCTGAAGGCGTCTGAGAACATGGGCCTTCTGTTCATCACCCACGATTTGGGCATCGTGCGGCGTATCGCCGACAAGGTGTGCGTGATGAAGGATGGACAGATCGTCGAGACTGGCCCGACGGCCGAAATTTTCGCAAACCCCCGGCATCCCTATACACGGAAGCTGTTGAACGCCCGTGCCGTAGGCCAACCCGCCCCGGTGCCGGATGGCGCCAAAGAATTGATTCATACCGAGAATTTGAAGGTTTGGTTCCCGATCCAGCGCGGGTTCTTCAAGAAAACCGTGGGCTATGTGAAGGCGGTCAACGATGCCTCTATCAGCGTGCGGGCCGGGGAAACGCTGGGGATCGTGGGCGAAAGCGGGTCGGGCAAGACCACGCTGGCGCTCGCGATCATGCGTCTGATCGGGTCAGAGGGCGGGATCACGTTTGACAACAGAAATGTCCGCAAATGGTCCACGCGCGAACTGCGTTCTCTGCGCAAGGACATGCAGATCGTGTTCCAGGATCCGTTCGGCAGCCTGTCCCCACGCATGACCTGCGAACAGATCATCGCCGAAGGCTTGGGCGTTCACGGAGTCGATGATGGGCGTACCCCGCACGAGGTGGTGGCCGAAGTGATGACAGAGGTCGGTTTGGACCCGGCCACGATGCATCGGTATCCGCACGAGTTTTCAGGCGGGCAGCGGCAGAGGATCGCGATCGCGCGGGCCATGGTGCTACGTCCCCGGCTGGTGGTCCTGGACGAACCGACTAGCGCGTTGGACATGACCGTGCAGGTTCAGATCGTGAACCTGCTGCGCGACTTGCAGGTGAAATACGGGCTGGCCTACCTGTTCATCAGCCACGATCTGAACGTCGTCCGCGCCATGAGCCATAAGATGATCGTGATGCGGCAGGGTGATGTCGTGGAAAGCGGCCCCGCCCAGAAGGTGTTCGAAGCGCCGCAAACGGAATACGCCCGGCAATTGCTGGCAGCGGCTGATTTGTCATGAGTGACCGCCTGACCGCCCGGTTCTGGGTCGATGCGTACCTGACCCGGCTGCGTCTGTTCGATATTCCGGCTTTCGTGGTGTCGCATGGGGACGATACTGCAGGTGCAGTTCTGGTGAAGCTGAACACCCTGGACGGGCTGGCGGCGGTGTACCAGCGGTCCTTTGATCTGATGACGGGGGAGCGCACCTGGATGGAATTGTCCAAGGGGAATGAACCAGAGGTGGACGCCGCCATCCGCCGCCAGCGCGGGTTTGACCCCGATCTGTGGGTGATCGAGGTTGAGGACCGCTGCGGTCGTCACCTGCTGGACGAACCGGGGCTGGCCTAGGCGCGGCATCGGGGGGATAGTGTCCGCATGGAATGGCGTGATCAGGGCATTTTGCTGGGCACACGGCGGCACGGGGAAACCTCGGCCATCCTAGAGGTTTTTACCGAAACCCACGGCAGACATGCAGGGGTGTTGCGCGGTGCGACCAGCCGCAAGATCGCGCCGATTCTGCAGCCGGGTGCGCAGTTGGACCTGACTTGGCGGGCGCGTCTGGATGATCATATTGGCAGCTACGCAGTGGAACCCTTGCGCAGTCGCTCAGCACAGGCAATGGCAGACCGGTTGTCGCTGGCCGGGTTAAATGCTGTGGCCGCCCTGCTGATATTCCTGCTGCCAGAACGGGAACCTCACTTGTCCCTGTATCGGCGCACCGAGGCGCTGCTGGATATCCTCGAAGAAACTGACGTTTGGCCGCTGGCCTATCTGAAATGGGAAATGGCCCTGCTGGAAGAACTTGGTTTTGGGCTGGACCTGCGAAAATGCGCCGTGACCGGCAGCAGGGATGATTTGGCCTTTGTTTCGCCACGCACGGGTCGTGCGGTGTCGCGGCAGGGGGCGGGGGAATGGGTGGACCGGCTGTTGCCTCTGCCAATGTGTATGTTGGGGCAGGGCGGTGGGTCAGACGCGGAAATCGCGGATGGTTTAATGACCACTGGTTATTTCCTGATGCACCGCCTGGCCCCGGAACTGGGTCACAAGCCCTTGCCCGAGGCGCGGCAGCGCTTCGTGGACCGATTCCTTGTCCGTTCAGCGCAACGCAAGGACCAGATCGACGAGTGATCCCATTGCGCTGGCATTGTCGGTCTGGTCGCGTGTGGAAAGGTCTTCCATCCCTATATCGGCGGCATAGATGATCCGCGCCCATTCCGGGTTGGTGATGCCGGTTTCCGTCAGCAGGGTTTCCAGAAATCCCATGCGTTGGTCGTCTACCTCTGCCAATCGTCTGGCCACGCTGTCATCTGCGCGCGCCCATGCCCGGATAGCGGCATCCAGTCGGACCCCGCCCAAGGTGTCGCTGCTGTGACCGGCCACGACCTGACTAAGCTTACGCAGGCGGGCAACGGGGGTGGTCTCTGTCTCCAGCGCGGCGGGGATATGGCTGACCGCCTGATCCGCCCACAAGTCCATCATCGCCGTATGAAAATCCGGGACATCATCGAAATGCCAATAGAACGAACCCTTGGTCGTCCCAAGACGCCGGGCCAGCGGTTCGGCCTTCAGCGCCTCTGGGCCGTCCTCTGCCAAGGCGGCGAAACCGGTGCGCAGCCAGTCGGTTCTTGATAGGCGGGACTTCTTAGACATATGCCCGAAATACGCCGAGTCCCGTTATTTCGCAAATGCAGAAACTCTAAAAGGCGTTTTTGTCGCTGGCGGAACGCTCGCTGTTTCCGAATCTCCTGTCAAAGCGATGAAAGGCGCATCGTTTGAAGGACGGGCGCGGAAATACCGTGTTGGAGGTGATGAAAAACTGGGCAAATCACGGTGGTTGAGCGGAGAAATCTGCATCTAGAAATTTTACCAGTTGATAAAAAATAAATCCGTGGAATACTGATTCTCAAAAAAGAACACCAAGCACAGCGGAGGTTGGAATGACTTCGAACACCCTGACGCCAGGTATCGTCCCTGGGCGGTTGAAGGCCAAGGACTACGCCAGTAACTTCGGCGATTTGCATCCGGCACTGGATGAACATGAGGCGCAGGTGGCAGCGGATCGCTGTTATTTCTGCCACGATGCGCCGTGCATGACGGCTTGTCCCACCAGCATTGATATTCCGCTGTTCATTCGCCAGATCGCCACCGGCACGCCAGAGGCCGCGGCAAAGACGATCCTTTCGCAGAACATCTTGGGCGGTATGTGCGCCCGCGTATGCCCCACGGAAACACTGTGCGAAGAGGTCTGTGTGCGGGAAACTGCAGAAGGCGAACCGGTACAGATCGGCCGATTGCAGCGATTTGCCACCGACAGTCTCATGGCGGCGCGAAGCCAGCCTTTCGAACGCGCCCCGGCGACGGGAAAGAAGATCGCTGTTCTTGGGGCAGGCCCCGCTGGGCTGTCCTGTGCGCATCGTCTGGCGACCAAGGGTCACGAGGTGGTGATCTTTGATCCGCGTCCCAAGTCTGGCGGTCTGAACGAATATGGTATCGCCACCTACAAATCCGTGGACGGGTTTGCCGCCAAAGAAGTGGCATGGCTGCTGCAGATAGGGGGGATCACCGTTCAACATGGCGAGGGACTGGGCGCGGGTCTGTCGCTGGAAAAGCTGAAGTCGGATTTTGACGCAGTGTTCCTGGGGATTGGGCTGGCTGGGGTCAATGCCTTGGACATAGACGGCGAGGACAAGGAAGGCGTTCTGGACGCGGTCGAGTTCATCGCGGACCTGCGCCAGGCGTCGGACCTGGGCAAGGTGCCGGTGGGGCGCGATGTGGTGGTGATCGGCGGGGGGATGACTGCCATTGACGCCGCTGTTCAGGCGAAACTGCTGGGTGCGCTGAACGTGACACTGGTGTACCGGCGCGGGCGGGATCGGATGAATGCCAGCGTCTTTGAACAGGATCTGGCTGCGTCCAAGGGCGTGCGGATCATCACCAACGTGTCGCCAAAGGCCGTGCTGGGGAACGGCGCCGTCCGCGAGATCGAGTTCGAGTATACGGATGATAGCCTCAAGCTGACCGGTGACACTTTCCGCCTGGCTGTCGATCAGGTGTTCAAGGCAATTGGTCAAACCTTGGGACGTACCGACTTGCCTGAACTGGACGGGCGCAAGATCGCCGTCACCGGCGCGGGGCGTACAAGTATGGCAGGCGTTTGGGCCGGGGGCGACTGCGCTAGCGGCGGCGATGACCTGACCGTGACCGCCGTCGCCGAAGGGCGAGACGCCGCCGAAGACATTCACGCCACGCTGACGGCGTAGGAAAAGGAGATAAGCAAATGGCCAATCTCGCAAGCGAATTCATCGGGATCAAATCCCCCAATCCGTTCTGGCTGGCCTCGGCCCCGCCAACGGACAAGGAATACAACGTCCGCCGCGCCTTTGAGGCCGGGTGGGGTGGCGTGGTGTGGAAAACGTTGGGGTCCGAAGGGCCGCCCGTGGTGAACGTCAATGGCCCGCGTTACGGCGCGATCTGGGGGGCGGATCGGCGCTTGCTGGGGCTGAACAATATCGAGCTGATCACCGACCGCCCGCTGGAAGTGAACCTGCGCGAAATCAAGTCAGTCAAGCGGGACTACCCTGACCGGGCGCTGATTATTTCACTTATGGTACCCTGCGACGAGGACAGCTGGGCAGACATTCTGAAACGGATCGAGGATACCGGAGCGGACGGGGTAGAGTTGAACTTTGGCTGCCCACACGGGATGGCCGAACGGGGAATGGGGTCAGCGGTCGGGCAAGTGCCAGAATACATCGAAATGGTGACAGGCTGGGTGAAGAAACACAGCCAGATGCCCTGTATCGTAAAGCTGACGCCGAACATCACCGATGTGCGCAAACCAGCAGAGGCGGCGAAACGGGGGGGGGCTGATGCGGTCAGCCTGATCAACACGATCAACTCGATCACCTCTGTCGATCTGGATGATTTTGCGCCGGAACCGACGATTGACGGCAAGGGGACGCATGGCGGCTATTGCGGGCCGGCGGTCAAACCCATTGCCCTGAACATGGTGGCCGAGATCGCGCGCAACCCCGAAACTCACGGTCTGCCGATCAGTGGCATCGGCGGGGTCACCACATGGCGAGACGCGGCGGAATTCATGGCCCTAGGCGCAGGCAACGTGCAGGTGTGCACGGCGGCTATGACCTATGGTTTCAAAGTGGTGCAAGAGATGATTTCGGGGCTGAGCGACTATATGGATCGCAAGGGCATGACCTCGACCGCCGAACTGGTCGGCCGTGCGGTACCAAATGTGACCGACTGGCAGTACCTGAACCTGAACTACATCACCAAGGCCAAGATCAACGAGGCCGACTGTATCAAATGCGGCCGCTGCTATGCCGCGTGCGAGGATACCAGCCACCAGGCCATCGCCATGTCCGAGGACCGTGTGTTCAGCGTGAAGGACGAAGAATGCGTGGCCTGCAACCTGTGTGTCAACGTTTGCCCAGTCGAGGGCTGCATCACGATGGAACGTGTCGCACCGGGTCAGGTGGACGAGCGCACGGGGCAAACGGTTCCGGCGGAATATGGCAACTGGCTGGACCATCCGAATAACCCCTCCAACGCGTCTGCTGCAGAGTGAACGGAAAGCAAAGCCCCGGTTCCTGCCCGGGGCTTGATCCATCGGTGCGCCTGCGGCGCGCTGGATATGTCGGGAAACACCGTCCCGGAATTTCCCTCCGGCGGGTGCTGGCCGGTTAGGGGGTCAACAGATTGCGAAAGAGCGTGTCCAGATAGGTTTCTGCCCCTTTTATCACGTTCTTTTCACCATCCATCAGGACCGATACCTGCGCTTCGAAATCGGCATAGTGCTGCGTCGTGGCCCAGATCGAGAAGACCAGGTGGCGCGGGTCGACCTTGTTGATCTTACCCTGATCCATCCAGTTGCGGATGACGGCGGTTTTTTCGTCGAACAGCGGTTTCAGATCGCTTTGCAGATGCGGCCCCATGCGGGGTGCGCCCTGCAGGATTTCGTTGGCGAAAAGGCGGCTTTCACGTGGGAATTGCCGGGACATTTTTACTTTGCGGCGGACATAGGCGCAGATTTCCTCTAGCGGGTCGCCGTCAGGGTCCATTTCATGCAGCGGGTCCAGCCAGGTTTCCATCAGCTTGTTCAGCAGGGTAACGTGGATCGCCTCTTTGCCGTCGAAGTAATACAGGATGTTGGGTTTGGACAGTCCGGCATATTCGGCGATTTGGTCGAGCGTCGCACCGCGATACCCATGCTGGGAAAAAACTTCCAAAGCGGCCTCCAGGATCTTCTTGCGGTTGCGCAACTGAATCCGGCTGGGCTTCTTCGGAGGGTCTGACTTTGCAATGTTCATTCAGGCTCTTTCGGCCGTGTGCCACAAAATTCATCGGGTGTTCTCTAAGACTAACCGCCGCGGATGGGTAGCCAAGAGTTTTCTTGACAGAATGAGGTCTGTTCGCAATCGTTAGTTTACCAAATGGTAAAAAACCAGCAAGGGGGCGGCCGCTCTCCAGCCAGGCGCGCTTCCTTTGTTCGACAGGGACAAGACGAAGGAATGACCGATGCCAGCACCCGGTGAAAATCTGAAGATTAACGGCGACCGTTTGTGGGAAAGCCTGATGGAGATGGCGAAGATCGGGCCGGGTATTGCGGGGGGGAACAATCGCCAGACTTTGACCGACGCAGATGGCGAAGGCCGGACGTTGTTCCAGAAATGGTGTACGGATGCCGGGTGTTCCATGGGCGTGGACCAGATGGGGAACATGTTCGCCATGCGGGCAGGGGAAGACCCGGACGCTCTGCCGGTTTATGTGGGCAGCCACCTGGATACGCAGCCAACGGGCGGCAAATATGACGGGGTGTTGGGTGTGCTGGCCGGGTTGGAGCTGATCCGCACGCTGAACGATCTGGGCATCCGGACAAAGCATCCGATCGTTGCCACCAACTGGACGAACGAGGAAGGCACGCGGTTCGCCCCGGCGATGCTGGCCTCGGGCGTTTTCGCCGGGGTCCACACGCAAGACTGGGCCTATGACCGCAAGGACGCCGAAGGAAAATCCTTTGGTGACGAACTGGTGCGGATCGGCTGGAAGGGCGAGGAAGAGGTCGGCGCCCGTAAGATGCACGCCTTCTTTGAACTGCATATCGAACAAGGCCCGATCCTCGAGGCCGAGGGCATGGATATTGGCGTCGTCACCCACGGGCAGGGGTTGAGCTGGACCCAGGTGACGATCACCGGGAAGGACGCGCACACCGGGTCTACTCCGATGCCGATGCGCAAGAATGCCGGGTTGGGTATGGCGCGTGTGCTGGAATTGGTTGACGAAATCGCGTGGTCGCACAAGCCGCACGCGGTGGGCGCGGCCGGTCATATCGACGTTTACCCGAATTCTCGCAACGTGATCCCGGGCAAGGTGGTGTTCACGGTCGATTTCCGCAGCCCCGACCTGTCCGTCATTCAGGACATGGAGGCCCGGCTGCGTCTGGGCACGCAGAAGATTTGCGATGACATGGGGCTGGGCGTAGAGTTTGAAAAGGTAGGCGGATTCGATCCCGTCGCCTTTGACGAGGGGTGCGTGACGGCCATACGCTCGGCCGCGGAACGGCTGGGGTACAGCCACAGGAACATTATCTCGGGCGCGGGGCATGATGCCTGCTGGATCAACCAGGTCGCGCCTACGGCGATGGTGATGTGTCCCTGCGTGGACGGGCTGAGCCACAACGAGGCCGAGGAAATTTCGAAGGACTGGGCGACAGCGGGCGCGGATGTGTTACTGCATGCTGTCGTGGAAACCGCGCAGATCGTGGATTGAGGACCGGAGGGCCCGGCGTGGTGACGAAGGACGACGTCAAGGCAGAGGTTGCGAAAGCGATCGCAGGGTTCCGGCCTGCCAGCCGGGCCGATGCCATGACCTTGGCCGATTTCCGCAAGGCGGTTGTCGAACCACGCCTTGTCACCGTGAACTTCAGTGGCGGGATCACCCAGAAATGCTGGAACGTGACGCGGTCCAATGGGGCCTACCGGGTAATCTTCTTGCCAAAGGCCGGGTATTTTTCGCTGTGTGTCGAGTCGATCTTTGGCCCGGTCGATATCGGGGTTCATGGCGATGCAATAGGGTGCTTCGGGTCTGTCTGATCCGAGAAAAGAATAAGAATACAAGGGAGTTACGATAATGACCAAAGTCATCAAGGGCGGCATGGTCTGCACGGCGGACCGGACATGGAAAGCCGATGTCCTGATCGAGGGAGAAAAGATCAAGCAGATCGGCGAAGACCTGAAGGGCGACGAGTACATCGACGCGGAAGGCGCCTATGTGATCCCCGGCGGGATTGATCCGCATACCCACCTGGAGATGCCCTTTATGGGCACCACGGCGGCGGAAACCTTTGAATCCGGCACTTGGGCGGCGGCCGTGGGTGGCACCACGATGGTGGTCGATTTCTGCCTGCCGGGCGAGGACGGCAGCATCAAGAACGCCATCAACGAATGGCACCGCAAATCCGCGCCGCAGATTTGTTCGGACGTTGGCTATCACATGGCGATCACCGGCTGGAATGAGAATGTTTTCAATGAGATGAAGGACGCCGTGGACATGGGCGTCAACTCGTTCAAGCATTTCATGGCCTACAAGGGCGCGCTGATGATCGAGGACGACGAGATGTATGCCTCGTTCAAACGGTGCCGCGAATTGGGGGCGCTGCCGATGGTGCATGCGGAAAACGGCGATCTGGTTGCCGATTTGCAGGCGGAAATGCTGGCCAAGGGGATCACCGGGCCCGAAGGACACGCCTACTCCCGCCCGCCCGAGTTCGAAGGTGAGGCGGCCAATCGCGCGATCACGATTGCAGACGCGGCGGGGACACCCCTGTATATTGTGCATGTCAGCTGCGAACAGGCGCACGAGGCGATCCGGCGCGCGCGGCAAAAAGGGATGCGGGTCTACGGTGAACCGTTGATCCAGTTCCTGACGCTGGATGAGACCGAGTATTTCAACAAGGACTGGGATCATGCGGCGCGCCGGGTGATGTCGCCTCCGTTCCGGTCCAAGGACCATCAGGACAGCCTGTGGGCGGGGCTGCAGGCAGGATCCTTGCAGGTCGTGGCCACTGATCATGCCGCGTTTACCACCGATCAGAAACGCATGGGGCGCGATAATTTCTGTTTGATCCCAAATGGTTCAAATGGTCTGGAAGAACGCCTCGCCGTGCTGTGGACACAAGGAGTGGAAACCGGACGGCTGACCCCGAACGAATTTGTCGCGGCCACGTCCACCAATGTGGCGAAGATTCTGAACATCTATCCGCAAAAAGGTGCGATCGTCGAAGGGGCGGATGCCGATATCGTGGTGTGGGATCCCAAGATCAGCAAGACGATCAGCGCGTCAAACCATCATTCTGTCTTGGATTACAACGTGTTCGAAGGCTTTGATGTCACTGCGCAGGCGCGGTACACGTTGAACCGGGGTGAAGTGATTTGGGCATGGGGGCAGAACAGCCAGCCGCAGCCGGGGCGGGGGCGGTTTATCCCGCGTCCGGCATTCAACTCGGCCAGCGTTGCGTTGTCCAAGTGGAAGGAGCTGACCAGCCCGAAAATGATCAAGCGCGACCCGATGAACATCCCGGCGGGGATCTGACAAACAGGCGCTTCGCCCCGTTGGGCGTCGCGCAACACATTGATAACAAACAAGACTGCGGTGCGACCGCGGCAACGGAGACCTGGGGATAAATGACCGAAACAGTGATCAGCGCGAAGGGTCTGGACCTGACCTTTCAGACCAATGACGGGCCAGTGCATGCGCTGAAAGACGTGGACTTGGATATTCAAAAGGGGGATTTCGTCAGCTTTATCGGGCCTTCGGGGTGCGGCAAGACGACCTTCCTGCGGGTGATGGCCGATCTGGAAAAACCCACCGCAGGCAGCATCACCGTCAACGGGGTCAGCCCGGAAGAGGCGAGGAAATCAAGGGCTTACGGGTATGTTTTTCAGGCGGCGGGGTTGTATCCCTGGCGCACAATCGGCGGCAATATTCGCCTGCCGCTGGAAATCATGGGCTATGCCAAGTCCGATCAGGATAACCGGGTGAAGCGGGTGTTGGATCTGGTGGAACTGTCTGGTTTTGAAAAGAAATTTCCGTGGCAACTGTCCGGCGGCATGCAGCAGCGCGCCAGCATCGCGCGGGCCTTGGCATTCGATGCGGATATCCTGCTGATGGACGAACCCTTTGGCGCGTTGGATGAAATCGTGCGCGACCACCTGAACGAACAATTGCTGAAGCTGTGGGCACGAACCAACAAAACCATTGGATTCGTTACACATTCCATCCCCGAAGCGGTGTACCTGAGCACGCGGATCGTGGTGATGTCGCCACGTCCGGGGCGGATCACGGACGTGATCGAGAGCACTCTGCCGCGTGAACGGCCGCTGGATATCCGCGACACGCCCGAGTTTCTGGAGATCGCCCATCGCGTTCGCGACGGGCTGCGTGCGGGGCATGCGTATGATGATTAACCAGTCAAGACGTACGGTTGAAGCCTTGAAACGTACGATTCGATCTCAACTGACCGCTGCGCGTGCGGCAGGCGGTGCACAGTGAGTATTTTTGGCAAGATGAAACCGGGAGGCCGCGCATGAGGAAAAGCGTACTGCCCGTCCTGACCGTCGTCGCCGCGATCTTCGTGATCTGGTACGGGGCTTCGGTCATGCTGAATGCGGCCTGGGCGAAGGACCAGGCGAAACGCGCCGGGGTGGAGTTGTCATTCACCGAGATGGTGGCGGACACCTGGGCGCAGGACAAGCCGAAGCTGCCCGCGCCGCACCAGGTGGCGGTGGAGATCTGGAACACGACGGTCGAGAAGAAGATCACCTCGAAGCGGTCGCTGGTATATCATTCCGGGATCACGCTAAGCTCGACCCTGCTGGGGTTCGTGCTGGGCACGGTGCTGGGGATCGGGCTGGCGGTGGGGATCGTCTATAACCGGGTGATGGATATGAGCGTCATGCCCTGGGTCATTGCCAGCCAGACCATCCCGATCCTTGCGATTGCGCCGATGATCATCGTGGTGCTGAACGCGGTGGGTATTTCGGGGCTGCTGCCCAAGGCGATCATTTCCATGTACCTGTCGTTCTTCCCGGTCGTGGTCGGCATGGTGAAGGGGCTGCGCAGCCCAGACATGATGCAGTTGGACCAGATGCGGACATGGAACGCGACCCGCGCGCAGCAATTCTGGAAGCTGCGGCTGCCGAGTTCGATGCCGTACCTGTTCGCGTCGCTGAAGATCGCGATGGCCGCGTCGCTGGTGGGGGCCATCGTGGGTGAATTGCCGACGGGGGCCGTGGCCGGGCTGGGCGCGCGCCTGTTGGCGGGGTCATACTATGGCCAGACCATCCAGATCTGGAGCGCGCTGATCATGGCGGCGGCGCTGGCAGCCGCGCTGGTGGCGATCATCGGGATGATCCAGCGGGTGACGCTGAAACGGATGGGGATGGCGTAATGGGCTGGGCTGTTTTCGGAATTGCCGCGTGGCTGGTAGGCTGGGGGCTGAATGTCTGGATGTCGCACCTGCCGCGCAGCCGGGCGACCGGGCTGGCCGTGCCGGTGGTGTTCGGGATCACGGTGATCCTGATCTGGGAAAGCGTTGTGCGGGGCTTTGGGATTTCCCCGGTGCTGCTGCCCGCGCCAAGCGTCATCGCGGCGCGGTTCGCGGGGTCTACCGGCATCCTGTGGGAAGATTTCGTTCAGACCGTGCTGAAAGGTGCGCTGAGCGGTTACGTCATCGGCTGCGGTGCGGCCTTTGTGATGGCGGTGGTGGTGGATCGGTTCCCCTTCCTGAAGCGTGGGCTGCTGCCGGTGGGCAATTTCGTGGCTGCGCTGCCGATCATCGGCATGGCCCCGATCCTGGTGATGTGGTTCGGATTCGACTGGCAGTCCAAGGCGGCGGTCGTGGTGGTCATGGTGTTCTTTCCGATGCTGGTGAACACGGTCGAAGGTTTGCAGGCCACGGATGCGATGCAGCGCGACCTGATGCGGACCTATGCGTCAGGCTATTGGACAACGCTGCGCAAGCTGCGGCTGCCTGCGGCGATGCCGTTCATCTTCAATGGTTTGAAGATCGCGACGACGCTGGCGCTGATCGGGGCGATCGTGGCGGAATTCTTTGGCTCACCGATCCGGGGGATGGGGTTCCGGATTTCGACCAGCGTGGGCCAGTTGGCGCTGGATCTGGTTTGGGCCGAGATTGTGGTGGCCGCTATCGTCGGATCGGCTTTCTATGGGGGGGTCGCGCTGCTGGAGAAGGCTGTGACCTTCTGGCACCCGTCACAAAGGGGCTGAGCAAAAGAACAACGGGTTAACCGAAAATCAACGTTCAACAAGGAGAGTGAGAAACATGAAAACCATGATGAAGACATTGGGCGTGGCCGCGCTGGGCCTTTGGGCTGGCATGGCCCAGGCCGCGGATGACGTCACGCTGCAGCTTAAATGGGTCACGCAGGCCCAATTCGCGGGCTATTACGTGGCGCTGGACAAGGGGTTCTATGAAGAGGAAGGGCTGAACGTCACCATCAAGCCCGGTGGCCCGGATATCGCCCCCGCGCAGGTGATCGCGGGCGGCGGTGCGGACGTGGTGCTGGATTGGATGCCGTCGGCGCTGGCGTCGCGGGAAAAGGGCCTGCCGCTGGTGAACATTGCGCAGCCGTTCAAATCGTCGGGCATGATGCTGACCTGCCGCAAGGATGCGGGCGTGGCCAGCCCGGAGGATTTCAAGGGCAAGACGCTGGGTGTCTGGTTCTTCGGCAATGAATACCCGTTCCTGAGCTGGATGAGCAAGCTGGGCTATTCGACCGAGGGCGGCGCGGATGGCGTGACGGTGTTGAAGCAGGGCTTCAACGTCGACCCGATCCTGCAGGGGCAGGCGGCCTGTGTGTCCACCATGACCTATAACGAATACTGGCAGATCATCGACGCGGGCCTGACCCCGGACGACCTGATGGTGTTCAAGTACGAGGATCAAGGTGTCGCCACTCTGGAGGACGGCATGTACGTGCTAGAGGAAAACCTGCAGGATCCGGCCTTTGTGGACAAGATGGTGCGCTTCGTGCGGGCTTCGATGAAAGGCTGGAAATGGGCCGAGGGAAACCCGGACGATGCGGCGATGATCGTGCTGGACAACGACGCGTCGGGTGCGCAGACGGAACAACACCAGAAGCGGATGATGGGCGAAGTGGCCAAGCTGACTGCCGGTTCGAACGGTGCGCTGGACCCGGCGGATTACGAACGCACGGTGCAGTCACTGCTGTCCGGCGGGTCGGACCCGGTGATTTCCAAGGCACCGGAAGGGGCCTGGACCCACATGATCACGGATAAGGCGCTGAACTGATCCCCAAGTGCCTGAATGGAAAAGGCCGGTCCGCGGGGCCGGCCTTTTTCGTGCGCGACCGCACTGCTGTTCAGCCGGGGTGGTTTTCGCTGACCCGTTTCAGCAGGCGGACAAGGGTATTGCGTTCTTCGGCGTCCAGTCCGCGGGTGATCTCGTCCTGGATCGTCAAGGCGATCTGGTTCACGCGGGCCAAGGTCTCGCGCCCCGAATCAGTCAGGTGCAGAACCCGTGCCCGCCGGTCGGTCGGGGAAACGGTGCGGATCACATAGCCCTTTTCAACCAACCGGTCGAGGACACCGCCGATTGTGGCGCGGTCACAGGCCGTCCAGGCCGCGACAGAGGCCTGATCCAGCCCTGGCTTCAGGTTGATCGCCGAAAGGGCTGCAAATTGAAATGGTGTGATATCAATGCCTTCGCTGGTCATATGCTGATGAAACAGGGCCGACGCAACCTGATGCGCGCGCCTGAATAGATGTCCGGGCATATTGTGGAATTCAGCCATTTTTCTCTGGTTTTTTCATATTATTGACCATATGGTCGGGTTTGTTTTCAGTAGCGTGACGCCCGTTTCCGTGTTAACAAGTTAAGCATTGCACATAATGATATGAGTTCATATCTTTATGCAACACACACAATTCCTGGGAGGAGGAACCGTGTTGACCCCATTGTCCAGCGTCGCGGAATTTCCGCAACCCGTTTGCGTGCGGGGGGGCGTCTGATGCGATTCCTGGGGTATTTCCGCAGTTCTTCCGCCTATCGCTGTCGGATCGCCTTCAACCTGAAGGGGCTGGCGTATGATTTCGAAAGCGTCCACCTGAAAACCGGCCAGCAAAACGCGCCCGGATATGCCGCCATCAATCCGCAGAAGCTGGTGCCGGTGCTGATCACCGATGACGGGCAGGAACTGTACCAGTCGCTGGCGATTATCGAGTGGCTGGACGAAACATATGATGGCGCAAGGCTGATCCCGGCGGACAAGGATCTGCGCGCGCAGGTGCGGGCGTTCGCCCAGGTGATCGCCTGTGAAATCCACCCGCTGCAAAACCTGAGGGTGCTGCAATACTTGCGTGGCGATCTGGGGTTGGACGATGCCGCCGTGAACGCTTGGCTGGCACGTTGGCTGGGGGACGGACTGCAGGCGTGCGAGGATATCCTGGTAAAACGGGGCGGCGAGGGTCGGTTCTGTTTCGGCGACGAACCGGGGCTGGCGGATATCTGTCTGGTGCCGCAGGTGTTTTCGGCCCAGCGATTCAATGTTGATATTTCGCACCTGCCACGTATCAATGCGATCTATGAACAGTGTCAATTAATTCCGGCCTTCGCGCAGGCGCATCCGAAGGAGCAACCGGATTTCGAAGCTTGACCGGACTGGCGCCAGAGGGGGCGCCAGCTGGCAGGAAACCGCGGGGCAATATGACCCGCACTTGTTCTTAACCACGGGAGGTAAGACCTAATGAAACAATTCAAACTCGCACTGCGTACAGCGGCGGCGGCGGCCATTCTGGCCGGCACCACCGCGACTGCATTCGCGCAGGAAGTGACGCTGAAGCTGCACCAGTTCCTGCCGGCGCAGGCCAACGTGCCCAAGCTGATCCTGGACGTCTGGGCCGACAAGGTCGAGGCGGATTCGAATGGCCGCATCAAGATCGAGCGGTTCCCGTCGATGCAGCTGGGCGGCAAGCCGCCAGAGCTGATCGGCCAACTGGAAGACGGCGTCGCGGATATCGTGTGGACCGTCGGTGGCTACACCCCCGGCCGTTTCCCACAGGCGGAAGTGTTCGAACTGCCGTTCATGATGACCAACGGCGAAGACACCAGCCGCGCCTATTGGGAATTCGCCGAAGCGAACATGCTGGACAAGGACTATGCCCCGTTCAAGACAATCGCGCTGTGGGTGCACGGCCCGGGTCTGATCCACTCGAAAAACCCGATCTCGTCGCCTGCTGACCTGAACGGCGTGAAACTGCGCGCACCGACCCGCCTGCTGAACAAGATGTTCACCGAATTGGGCGCAACCCCGATCGGCATGCCGGTTCCGGCTGTCCCCGAGGCGCTGTCCAAGGGTGTGATCGACGCGACCGTGATCCCGTGGGAAGTGACCGGCGCGCTGAAAGTGCCTGAACTGGTCGGCAACCACACCGAGTTCGGCGATGCCGCGCTGTACACCACCACCTTCATCTTCGCGATGAACCGTGACAAGTACGACGCGCTGCCGGACGACCTGAAGGCCGTGATCGACGCGAATTCGGGCGCGGATGTGTCGGCATGGGCCGGCAAGGTGATGTCCGAAGCCGACGCCCCGTCGCGCGAAAAGGCCGTCGCCAACGGCAACAACATCATCACCCTGAGCGCAGAGCAGGTTGCTGAGTGGCGCGCGGCTGCTGGCAGCCAGGAAGCCGACTGGATCAAGGCGATGACCGATGCCGGCTATGATGGTCAGGCGCTGGTTGATCAGGCGAAAGCTTTGATCGCGAAGCACTCGAACTAAGCTATAACCGAGAAAACAGCCGCGGCGGGCGTGGGCCTGCCGCGGCCATCCTGCACCCTCTCTAGCCAAGGAAGAGGACACCAATGCAACAGTTCATGAACAAACTTGCCCGGTTCATGGCCATCCTGGGAGGCGTCATCCTGACCCTTCTGGTGCTGCTGACATGCGTGTCAGTGCTGGGCCGGTCGCTGAACACCCTGTTTCACTTTTTGCAGTCCCACGGAGTCATGGAAGGCTTTATGCAGACGCTGCTGGACGCGGGCGTGGGGCCTGTGCTGGGCGATTTCGAGCTGGTCGAGGCCGGTATCGCCTTTGCCATCTTCGCCTTCATCCCGCTGTGCCAGGTCACCGGCGGCCATGCGTCGGTGGACATCTTCACCAACGGGTTTCCAGTACGGGTGAACCGATTCATCCAGATGATCGTGGAAATCCTGTTTGCCATCGCGCTGATCCTGATCGCCTGGCGCCTGTACGAAGGCATGGTGTCCAAGATGCGCTATAACGAAACCACCTTTCTATTGCAGTTCCCGATCTGGTGGGCCTACGCCGCCAGCCTGGGCGCGTCGTGCGTTTCGGGCCTTGTGGCCGTGTACATGGCCGTCGTTCGTACCGCTGAATTCTTTTCGGGCCGCACCATCATCCATGTGGGCGGAGGAGCAGAACATTGACCAATCTTGAAATCGGGCTGACGTCCTTTCCCGTCCTTCTGCTGATGATCTTCCTGCGGGTGCCAATCGGGCTGTCGATGTTCCTGACCGGCCTTGGCGGGCTGTATTTCGTCAACGGCGGCTGGAACGTGCCGCTGAACCAACTGAAGACCGAAACCTACTCGACCTTTTCCAGCTATTCGCTGTCGATCGTGCCGATGTTCATCCTGATGGGCCATTTCGCCACGCTGGGCGGCATGAGCCAGGCGTTGTTCAAGGCGGCCGAGGCGTTTCTGGGGCACCGTCGCGGCGGTGTCGCCATGGCAGCCGTGGGGGCGTGCGCCGGGTTCGGGTCGATCTGCGGATCGTCGCTGGCCACCGCCGCCACCATGAGCCAGGTCGCCCTGCCGGAACTGCGCCGCTATGGCTATTCGGGCGGGTTTTCCACGGCGACGCTGGCGGCAGGCGGCACGCTGGGTATCCTGATCCCGCCGTCTGTGATCCTGGTGATCTACGCCATCCTGACCGAGCAGAACATTGCCAAGCTGTTCCTGGCCGCGTTCATTCCGGGCATCCTGGCGGCGATCGGCTATATCATCACCATTTCGATCTACGTGCGCATTCATCCCAAGGCGGCCGGTGTGCGTGAACCCCAGCCCTGGAGCGAGCGTTTGTCCGCGCTGGTGGATGTGTGGCCCGTGCTGCTGGTGTTCATGGCCGTGGTGGGCGGGATCTATCTGGGCATCTTCACCCCGACCGAGGGGGCAGCGGTGGGCGCGTTCGGCACCGGGCTGATCGCGCTGATCAACGGCGGGCTGACCAAGGTGACGCTGACCGAAAGCTTTATCGCCACCGCGCGCAACACCGCGATGATCTTTTTCATCGTGCTGGGCGCAGGGTTCTACAACGCCTTCCTGGCACGCAGCCAGGTGCCGCAGGCACTGTCGGAATACGTGGTCAGCCTGGGGCTGAGCCCCTGGGTGGTCCTGGCGCTGATCCTGGCGCTGTACCTGGTGTTTGGCTGCGTGATGGATTCGCTGTCGATGATCCTGCTGACCATCCCGATCTTCTTCCCGATCATCTCGGCGATGGATTTCGGCATGACCGGCGAAGAAGTGGCGATCTGGTTCGGCATCATCGTGCTGATCGTGGTCGAGGTGGGGCTGATCACGCCACCCGTGGGGATGAACCTGTTCGTCATCAACTCGATGGACCGGTTGACCCCGATGGTAGAGACCTACAAGGCGGTCATGTATTTTGTCGCGTCGGATATCGTGCGGGTGATCCTTTTGGTGGCCTTCCCGTCCATCACGCTGTTCCTTGTGCGCATACTGCACTGATATCCCATTGGGATCATTGGAAAAACAGACGCCCCGGCCAATTGATCCGGGGCGTTTTCTTTTTGTGGCGGGTAGAGGAAACGCTGGACTCGAGTCGCTTATTTAGTTATAGAACATAGCTAATAGTGGAGATAGCAATGACAGATCAAATCCTGAAGGTCGAGATGAAGGGCGATATCGCCGTCCTGACCATGAACCGTCCCGGCAAACGCAATGCCATGAACGACGAACTGCTGGCTGCGTTGGACGGGTTCTTTTCTGCCCCGCCGGCCGAGGCCAAGGTCGTTGTCCTGACGGGGACCGACGGGCACTATTGTTCGGGGCTGGACCTGAGCGAGCATGTCGCCCGCAACGCCGAGGGCACGATGCGCCATTCGCGCAACTGGCATGGTGTGATGGACAAGATCCAGTTCGGTGGGCTGCCGGTGGTGTCCGCCATGTTCGGCGCGGTGATCGGCGGCGGGTTGGAGCTGGCGACCTCGACCCATGTGCGGATTGCAGAGCCTTCGACCATCTTCCAACTGCCCGAAGGGCGGCGCGGCATTTACGTGGGCGGCGGCGCATCCGTGCGTGTCGGGCGCATCCTGGGCGCGGACCGGATGACGGAAATGATGCTGACCGGCCGCAAGTACGACGCCGAGGAAGGGCTGCGGCTGGGGCTGTGCCATTACGCGGTCGGCGAGGGTGAATCGTTTGACCTGGCGATGGACCTGGCGGGCAAGATCGCGCGCAACGCCGGCCTGTCGAACTATACCATGATCCACGCGCTGGCGCGGATTCAGGACATGTCCAAGCAGGACGGCCTGTTCACGGAAAGCCTGTGCGCTGCCCTGACCCAAACCAGCCCGGACGCCGAGGAGGGCCTGCGCGCCTTCCTTGAGAAGCGTCCGCCCAGCTTCAGGTAATGGCCAATGGTACGTAAGACCGCCCCCAAAGAGTCCGCGCAGCCCGAAGAGCGGTCCGGCCCGCTGGACAGCCGCCTGCGCGATTTCGTCGGGTATAATGTCAAGCGCGCGTCCAACATCATGCAATCGAACGCAGCCCGCACGCTGGACCCGTTCGGCCTGCGGATCACCACGTTTTCGGCGCTGAGCGTGATCGTGGACTGCCCCGATGTGACGCAATCCCAACTCGCCGCGGCGCTGAACATGGAGCGGTCCAATACCGTTCTGATTATCGACGCGCTGGAAGAGGCCGGGCTGATCGGCCGTTTCCGCGTGCCGACCGACCGGCGATCCTATGCGCTGCGCGCGACGCTGGCCGGAATCAAGCGCCGCGACGCCGCTGCCCGGGCGCTGACCGCCGCCGAAGAAGAACGGTTGGCGAATTTGAGCCCTGAAGAAAGGGCGCAGCTGACCGCGCTGCTGTCCCGTATCGACCCGCTGGAGTGAGGAGACCAGCCCCATGACCCAACAAACCACGCTGCCCCAATCCGTCCGCTGCGAAACCCGCCCGGACGGGGCAATCATCTTGCGTTCAAATCATTCGCTGGGTGATTTCGCCCAATCCACCGGTGACTGGCTGCACAAATGGGCTGACGCCACGCCCGATGCCGTGTTCATCGCCGAACGTCAGGGTGGTGGCTGGCGAGAGGTGACCTATGCGCAGGCGCTGGATGCGGTGCGCAAACTGGGCGCGTGGCTGCTGGATAAGGGCTATGACGAAAAGGGACCGGTGCTGGTGATGTCCGGCAATTCCGTCGATCATGCGCTGATGGCGCTGGCGACGCAGTACATCGGCATGGCCAGTGTTCCGGTTGCCGAACAGTATTCGCTGATCCCCGGCGCCCATGACCGTCTGCTGTACGTCGTGGAAAAGGTCCGCCCCGGCCTGCTGTTCGTGGATGACGCCAAGGCCTATGCCGATGCGTTGGCGCTGCCCGCGCTGGCCGGGTACGACGTGCTGGCCAGTCGCCCCGATGACGCCCCGCGGGCCGTCATCCCGATGGATCAGGCGATGCAGGGCGGTCAGGCGGACGTGGATGCGGCCCATGCGGCGGTGGGGCCGGATACCGTGGCCAAGGTGCTGTTCACCTCGGGGTCAACCTCGAACCCCAAGGGCGTGGTCACAACGCACCGGATGATGTGCGTGAACCAGACTCAGCTGTCCACCGTTTTCCCGATGCTGCGCGCCGCACCGCCCAAGATCCTGGACTGGCTGCCGTGGAACCACGTGTTCGGCGGCTCGCACAACTTCAACATGATGCTGGCCAACGGCGGCGCGCTGTATATCGACGACGGCAAGCCGACCGACGCGCTGTTCCCGCGCAGCCTGGAAAACCTGAAGATGCACACCGGAACGCTGGCCTTCAACGTGCCGGTCGGGTTCGCCCGGCAGGTGGCCGCGCTGAAGGCGGATGCCGACCTGCGGCGCGATTTCTTCACCGGGCTGGGGTTCACCTTCTACGCCGGGGCGTCGCTGCCGCAGGAAATCTGGCAGGCGCTGGAACAGATGGCCGAAGAGGTCACCGGGCAGGTGCCGCTGATGGTGTCC
Organism: Thalassovita sp.; assembly: GCA_017792425.1. Lineage (GTDB taxonomy): Bacteria > Pseudomonadota > Alphaproteobacteria > Rhodobacterales > Rhodobacteraceae > Thalassobius. Next base: position 3,322,267 of record CP051233.1, on the reverse strand, counting down.
AGCTGGGGCATGACGGAAACCGCCCCCGCCACGCTGATCGTGCATGAACGGGTGAACCGGTCGGGCATCATCGGTGTGCCGATGCCGGGGGTGGAAATCAAACTGATCCCCGAGGACGAAGGCCGGTACGAATTGCGCTGCAAGGGGCCGAACATCATGCCCGGTTATTTCGAGGACGCGGAAAAGACCGCCGAGGCCTTCGACACCGAGGGCTTCCTGATCACCGGCGACGCGGTGAAGTTCGTCAATCCCGCCGACCCGGATCGCGGTCTGGCCTTCGATGGCCGTATTTCCGAGGATTTCAAGCTGACATCGGGCACCTGGGTGCGTGTCGCCAGCCTGAAGGGCAAGCTGCTGACCGCGCTGGACGGGCTGGTCGGCGATATGGTCATCACCGGGCAGGACCGCGCGGAACTGGGGGTTCTGCTGTTCCCGACCCCGCCGCGCAACGGCAAACCCGGAGACATCGTGACAGACCCCGCCCTGGTGGAAACCGTCCGCGAACGTCTGCAGGTGCTGGCCGCCGAGGCGACCGGCAGTTCCACCCGCATCGGCCGCGCGCTGATCGTGGCCGAACCGCCCTCGCTTGCCGATCACGAAATGACCGCCAAGGGCAACCTGAACATGCGCAAGGTTCTGGTCCGCCGCGCTGACCTGGTGGCCCGTATCTACGATGACAACGACCCGGACGTGATCCGCGTCTGACGCAATTTCATCTTGCCCCAAATACTCCCGCCGGAGGCTCCTTCAGCTGCAACCGGCGCAACGACCGAAAGGACAGAACATGGTGGACATCAACAAGGTCCGTGCGATCGACATCCACACCCACGCCGAGGAGCCGTGCGGCTGCCATGCCGACGACGGCTATGACGATCTGCAAACGACGATGGCGAAATATTTCGGTGCGCCCTGGACGCACCCGCCGACCATTCAGCAGACCGCCGCACATTATCGCGAGCAGAACATCGCCGCGGTGATCTTCCCCGTCGATGCGGAACGCGAAACCGGCTATCGCCGCTACAAGAACGAGGAAGTGGCCGAACTGGCCGCCGAGAATGACGACGTGCTGATCCCGTTCGCCTCGATCGACCCGTGGAAGGGCAAGATGGCCGCCCGCGAAGCGCGCCGCCTGATCAAGGATTTCGGCATCAAGGGCTTCAAGTTCCACCCGACGATGCAGGGGTTCTATCCGAATGACCGCATGGCCTATGAACTGTACGAAGCCATCGCCGAGGAAGGCGGGATCGCGCTGTTCCACACTGGCCAGACCGGCGTCGGCAGCGGCATGCCCGGCGGCAACGGGATGCGTCTGAAATACTCCAACCCGATGTACATGGATGACGTGGCCGTGGATTTCCCCGACATGAAGATCATCCTCGCGCATCCGTCCTTCCCCTGGCAGGAAGAGGCGCTGTCCGTCGCCACGCACAAGCCCAACGTCTATATCGACCTCAGCGGCTGGTCGCCCAAGTATTTCCCCGACATCCTGGTGAAATACTGCAACGGCCTGCTGAAGAAAAAGGTGCTGTTCGGGTCGGACTGGCCGATGATCACGCCCGAACGCTGGCTGGCCGATTTCGAAAAGATCGCGATCAAGGACCACCTGCGCGAGGATATCACCAAGAACAACTCTGCGCGGCTGCTGGGGCTGATGTAATCCCTCTGCCTTGCGCTGCCTGACCCGCCCCCGAAAGGGGCGGGCACGATCCCTCTTTGCCTGAAAGGACCAGCCATGAAACCCTTTGCCGCGCCGGTAGACGATATCCTGTTCACGTTGGAACATGTAGGTAACGCAGCGGCGCTGCCCGATTGGGATGGTGACCTGACCCGAGAGATCACGCAGGCCTTCGCCGCTTTCGCTGAGGGGGAAATCGCGCCGTGGGACGAACCCGGCGACCGGCAGGGTTGCCGGCTGGAGGCTGGCCGCGTGATCATGCCGGACGGGTTCCGGCAGGTCTATGCCGCCTATGCCGAACAGGGCTGGCCCGCGCTGACCGTGCCCGAGGAATATGGCGGGCAGGGCTTGGGCGGTGTGGCGCTGGCCTGCGTGTCCGAAATTTTTTCCGGCGCGAACCACAGCTTGCAGATGGTGACGGGGCTGGTGCCGGGCGCGGTGCGCACCTTGCTGGATTTTGGCACTGACGCGCAAAAGGCGGCCTATGTGCCGCGCCTTGCCAGCGGGGAATGGCTGTCCACCATGTGCCTGACCGAACCCGGCGCGGGTTCTGATCTGGGCCGCATCCGCGCGCGCGCCACGCAGGAGGGTGGCGCATGGCGGATCACGGGCGAGAAGATATTCATCTCGGGCGGTGATCAGGACATGACCGATGGGATTTTTCATTTGGTGCTGGCGCGGACGGGCGATGCCGACAGCGGGGTGAAGGGGCTGTCGTTGTTCGCCTGCCTGTCGCACCTGCCCGATGGCAGCCGCAACCCGATCACCGTGACCCGGATCGAGGAAAAGATGGGGTTGCATGCCTCGCCCACCTGCCAGATGGCATTTGACGGGGCGGTGGCGGAATTGGTCGGGCGTGAGGGCGACGGATTGCGCGCGATGTTCACCATGATGAACCATGCCCGGATCGATGTGGCGCTGCAGGGCGTGGCTCATGCCACCCGCGCCCATGACATCGCCGCCGCCTATTGTGGGGAACGGATGCAGGGGCGAGGGCCGGACGGCCAGCCGGTAACGCTGGACCAGCACCCGGACGTGCGCAACATGCTGGCCGAAATGCGGGCGCTGTCGCTGCTGGGGCGGGGTATCAGCCACCTGGCGATCACCGAGCTGGAAAAGGGCGACGATCCGATGCTGGTGGAATTCCTGACCCCGATCGCCAAGCATTTCTGCACCGAGGCCGCCAGTCGGGCCGCCGATCTGGGTATTCAGTGCCTGGGCGGCTACGGCTATCTGCAGGAATACCGGGTGGAACAGGTCTGGCGCGACGCCCGCATCTGCCGCATCTATGAAGGGGCGAACGGTATCCATGCGCTGACACTGGCGACACGCCTGCTGCAGGGCAATGCCGCTGTGGCGGCTGACCGGTTCGCGGACTTCGCCTTGCAGGCCGCCCCAGAGGCTGCGGCGCATTGGATTCACGCCCGCGCGGCGATGGCGACGACGCCGGTGGAAAAGGCCGCCGATTTCATGGCGTTGTCGGAATGGGTGCTGCTGCGCGCGCTGGCCCCGAGGTTCGCCACGCATCCGGCCGCGGATCAGATCAATGCCTATCTGAAACGCACCGAGTACCTGGGCGCGGTTCTGTCGGATCGTATCTGTTCTGCATAAGATGCGCAGAAAGTGCATCTTATTGACCTAAGTCAAGGTATAGGATCAATTCATATGCGAGGTGTGGCATGTAAGAAGGCTGCGCGTTTTGGGAAGGGCTCGCATATGACAGATGTTGCACAGGTTGCGCCGGGAAACCGGCTGGAACATTACCCGGTCACTTTTTTCGCCACCACCATGGGCATGACAGGCTTTGCGCTGGCGTTGCACGCAGCAGAAGCGGCGTGGGGGATCGGCGGGGCGGGCTCGACCGCGGTTTACTATGTTGCGCTGGTGATGTTCGCAGCGATCCTGCTGGGCTACGGGGCGAAGGCCACCAAATACCCTCAGGCCGTGGCTGAGGAATGGAAGCACCCGGTGCGTCTTTCCTTTTTCCCGGCCATCGCGATTTCGCTGCTGCTGCTGGGTGCGGCCAGCCTGACGCGCGCGCCGGCGCTGGCGCTGCCCTTGTGGGGGGCCGGAACCGCGCTGCAATTCGTTCTGACGTTGGCAGTGGTTTCCGGCTGGATCGGTGGCCGGTCTTTCCAGACAGGCCACCTGAACCCGGCATGGTTCATCCCGGCGGTGGGCAACGTGATCGTCCCCATAGCGGGCGTGCCTTTGGGGTTCACCGAGCTGAGCTGGTATTTCATGTCCGTCGGCCTGATCTTCTGGGTCGTGCTGATGACGCTGGTGATCAACCGGCTGATCTTTCACGATCCGTTGCCCGGCCGCTTGCAGCCAACGCTGGTGATCCTGATCGCGCCGCCCGCCGTGGGCATGGTGGCCTGGGTGCGGCTGGTCGGCGACATCGACATATTCGCGCGTATCCTGCTGAACGCGGCCTATCTGTTCACGCTGATCGTGGCGATCCAGTTGCCGCGCATCGTCAAGCTGCCCTTCGCCATGAGCTTCTGGGCGCTGAGCTTTCCTTTTGCCGCTGTTACCATTGCCAGTTTCACCTTCGCAGCAAAGATGGGCAGCACAGTGCATCACTATATCGGGTCGGGCCTGTTGGTGGTTCTGGCGGTGATCATCGCCGCGTTGGTGGTACGTACCCTGCGGGCGATGGCGGCTGGACAGGTCTGCGTGCCCGAATGAGAAATTGGAATTGAGCTTCCCGCGTTTCCTTCCCTGTTCATGGAAGCTCAACATCGGGGTCGCGCCAGTCTGTCGGCGCGGCCCCGTTCTATTTTCCACGCCGGGCCAATGCGAAACCGCCGAAGCCAGAAGCAAGGATGACGGCCAGCCCCGAGATACTGATCGCATCAGGCCAATCGTTGAACACCAGCACCCCTAGCACGGCAGCCGCGACAAGCTGGAAATAGATCAGCGGCGCAGAGATCGTGGCAGGGGTGGTGCGGTTGATCAGCACCAGAATGAAATTCCCCAAAGCCGAGGCCGCCGCGCTGAGCGCCACCAGCCCCCAGATTTGCAGGCTGCCCGCACCGGGCAGGTGCGTCAGGCCCAAGGGCGACAGTAGCACCGCACCGATCACCAATTGCGCGGTCAGCAGAAAGCGGGGGCGGTACTGCCCGGCCAGCCAGCGCGTGGCGGTCAGGTAGGCACCATAGCAGCACCCCGCCAGCAGGGCGAACAGCATCCCCGTTCCCATCTGCGCGCCCGGTTGCACCACCAGAAGGACTCCGGCGAAGCCGATTGCCAGCAACATGGTGCGCGCCTTTGTGACGCGTTCGCGCAGCAGCAGCACTGCCAGCGCATAGGCGACCACGGGCCCGATGAAGAAGGCGCCATAGACATTGGCGATAGGTTCGGTGCGCAGGGCCGTCAGGATGGATGAAATACCCGCTGCGATAAGCCCTGCCCGCAGCACGACCCGCCAGTTCAGCATTTGCGGCAGTTCCATTCGGGTCAGGCCGGACAGGGGCAGGATTAGAACTGCGGCCAGCGCGAAGCGGGACCATGCCACGAAAAACGGGCTGACGCCCTGCGCGGTCAGCAACTTGCCGGCAGCGTCGCCGGTGACAATGGCGGTGGTGGCCAGAAGGATCAGGCCGACAACGCCGACGGACAGGGTATTCTGCATGGCGGTCATAGGCGGATCACGTAATCCTTGGTGGTGGTTTCCAGTACTTCCCAAGTACCGGCAAACCCGGGCCGCAGGATGAAACTGTCACCCGCGCGCAGGGATACGGGGGGCTGGCCGTCCTCTGTCACGACCGAATGGCCGGACAGGATGCGGCAGTATTCCCATTCGTCATAAGCCACGCGCCACTTGCCCGGCGTTGATTGCCAGATGCCGCAATACAGGCCATCGCGCTCTTCCAGGTTCCAGGTGGTGAACACCGGGTCGCCCGCGATCAGGCGGTCTGCGGCGGGGCGTTCGGTTTCCGGGGAAACCGAACGGGAGACGGGCAGGAAATGGGACATTGGAACCTCTGTCAGCGCGATTGCCGCCAATCTGGACCGGGCGGCGGGATTTGCCAAGCAGGCGCGATGCTTCCCCCTTTTCTTTGGGGTTCGGTTTTGCGAAAGTTTCCACGGATTTCAAATCGCCGGGGGATGTAAAGGATCGTTACATTCCCCATATGACAGGCGAAGGTTTCATTCAGGGAGAATGCAATGGCCAATTTCGAAGCGCAGGTTCTGGAGTCGCAAAAACAGGTGGCCGATGCGCAGGCCAAGATCGCGGAACTGACCAGCCGGATTGAAATGGCGCGCGTCAAGATGAAATCGGGCGACGACGCCATGATTGATATAGAGAATGCCACGCTGGACGATGTTCACGCCCATACCGAGGTGATGAACGCCAATATCGCCGAACTGATCATGGGTCTGGACGATGTGACGGCCGCGTTTTCCAAGGATTTTGACCAGATGCGGACAAAGACCGGCTGGGAAAGCTTTGTCGGCATTTTCAGCAAGGGCAAATCGGATTCGATGCGGCAGGAACGGATGCGTACCGCCAATATCGACGACAAGCTGCAAGATCTGATCGGCAAATCCGACGTGATTACCAAGCTGCTGGAAAGCCAACTGGCCACGCTGAACGACCAGAAAACCAAGGTCGAGGGCAACCTGACCGAAACGCTGGACGAACGCGAGTTGACCGTGCAGGCGCTGGAAAACGTCCGCGAAGAGATCTTGGGCATGGACCCGAAGATCATCGAGTTGGAAAACAAGATCAGCGTCACGCAGGACGCCGCCGAACGCACCAAGCTGGAAACCCAACTGGCCGACCTGAACAAGCAGTACAACGCGCTGGTGCAGGACGAACAGGTGAAGTTGGCAAAGTCGCAGACGCTGGAGCGTTATATCGAGAAGGGCAAGACCTGGGTGGACAGCCTTCAGAACCAGGCCGCGACGCAGATGGTGCTGATCAACAAGTTGCAGACAGACACAAAACAGCGGGTGATCCTGTATGATGCGCTGACCAAGTCGTTGAAAACTGCGCAACAGCAGGACATCGCCCACCGCATCAACGAAATCGGCGTGCAGACCGACAAGGAAGCACAGGCCGCCATGGCCGCGATCGGCACGGCGACGAACCAGCGCATGGCCGACATGATGGAAAAACACGAGGAACACATGGTCTTTGCCCGGCAGGTGCTGGAAGCCAAGGCCAAGGCGGACGAACGCTTTGCCCGCCGGTTCCAGGCCATCGTCGAGAAACACGACAAGAACCTGTACGGGGCGTAAATGTCCGGCAAGGTCGAAATCCAGGCCGATCACGCAGCGTTGCAGGATACGTTCGCCAGCCGCCGATATTTCCGCAAGTTCGACGCGATCACCGGCCACATGACCCGTGTCGCCGCCCAGATGCGGGCAGAGGGTGCGCTGAACACCGAAGAGGTGGAGCTGCTGACCCGCTACATGGCGATGATCGGGTTCACCTTTCGGGCGCTGAGCATGAAATACCTGCTTGTCGGGCGCGAGACCGGGCAGTTCTTTGGCTCGCTGTCCATCGACACGGTGGACAGTGGTTTCCCGGTGTTCAACGAATTGCTGGTGATGGCCAATGACGCGATGCAGGCGCAGCAGCACCTGGAAGGCCTGCCGTCGGTCGAGGCGTTGAAACGGCAGATGGTGGAACAGATCGTGGGCCAGCAGAAGATCCCCACAAGGCTGCAGTTCGCCCTGTCGCAGCGGCTGTACTACGAAGAGCTGCAGAAGGGTCAGTTGTTCTGGGCCCGAAACGATCCGCGCACGATCTGGCTGAGCGGGCTGGACCAGCGGCGGCGTTACCTGCTGCATTGGGCGGTCTATGACAGTCAGCTGAACCTGCCGGTGATCTATCTGATGGAGGTCGAAGATAGCGGCAAGACCGCCCTGCCCAAGGACGAACGCCGATGGCCCGAGGCGCAGGCCCATCTGATGGGACAGTCCCTGGGCGGGCTGAAGCTGGTGACGATCGCGAAAGGGTTTGACGAGCAGTTCAACGACCTGCACCCCAAGCGGTTGCGGCGCATCCACCTGGGGCCGATGTATTCACATGCCTACACGCAACAGGCCGGTCCGCTGCGCGAGGTTCTGGCCGAGGCCGAAAGCCCCGAAGGGCAGGACTGGGCACTGGCCTGGACGGTGGAAGAGCTGGAAAGCGAACGGGTGACCGAAGCGCGGGTGGGCTGGTTCAGCACCGCAGAGCGCGAGGTTTTCGCGCTGGACCCGTTCGGCGGGCGCGGGGTCGATACCGGCGCGACGCGGACAGAGCGCAGCATCATCCTGCCAGAACGCCCCTACCAGGTTCTGGCAGAAAAGAACCCGCCCGGCTTTGCCAGCGTGCGCAAGTTCGTGGTCAGCGGGGCGGGGCGGGTGCTGAGTTATCGATGAGCGCGTCGGGTGATTGAACATTGGATTATTGAACGGAAAATCTGCGATTTTCCGTGCCTCCGGCGGGAGTATTTGGGGCAAGATGAAGGGAAGGGCGCGTGAATGAGCTTGACGAGTGACTTGATGGAGCTGCGCGAAGAGGAAATCCGCGCGCATTACACCTCTGCCCTGGCGATGCTGGAAGGCTTCGATCATACGCCCCGGATCGCGCGGGCGCGCGACCTGCCCACCCCCGAGAAATCGTCAGGTATGGTGGGGCATCGCCGGTTCCGGTCCACGACGCCAGGGATGGTGGCGCGGTCCACCGTGCGTTCCGAAGGGGTGCGCCTGCTGGAACGGATCGAGGCGGCGGATGGCGGCGATGCGCTGGTCTCTCCGTTGCAAGCCATGGTGATGAACGCGCTGCGCCGCGCGCTGGCGATTTCGCTGGCGATGGGGCAGGGCTATGCCGCTCGCACCGGGCTGGATGCGCTGAAACGCGCCAACCTGGAAGGCTCGTTGCCCGCCAACCGCAAGGGTGAATTTGCGGAATTGCTGGCCGCGGAGGCGTTGGTGTCCCTGCATGTTTTCGCCAATGCGCTGGCTTTTCTGCTGGCCCCGCACCAGCCAGAGGTGACGGTAGAGGTCGGACCGCCGCAGGAAATCCTGGCCGACAACGCGCAGTTGGCGTTGCATGGCGCCCTGTGGGAACTGGACCAGGTAATCGCCACCCATGCCAGCGACGAGCCGCACCTGGTGGCCGCTGTCACTGCCTTTGCCGAGCAGGTGATGGAACGCGCCGCCCTGCGCGCGCAGGACGCGCCCCGGCTGGACGGGTTCAACGGCGCAAACTGGCGGGTAGAGGCGGATGGGCTGACTATCCAAGGCTTTGTCCCCGCGCGCAAGGCGGCGGGCAGCACCCTGTCCATGCAGTTCAAGAAGCCGCATCAGGTGGTGGGCAACCACATCGCCAAATACCAGGCGATGAGACTGGCCAAGATGCTGATGGCCTATGATTTCGGGCGCAAGCTGAACCCGTTTGCGGAACTGGGCGGGTTCATCTTTACCTTTATGGGGGATGGCAAGCCGGGCACGGGCAAGACGACGTTGATCCAGATGATGGCGGGGTTGCTGAACGACTACTGCCAGGGGGCGGGCTATCCGTTCCGTTATCAGAATTTCGGGATCGACAATATCGACAGCTACCAGGGCAAGTCGGGCCAGAACGCCAAGGCGTTCGTGAACACCGTGCTGGACCCGTCGGTAATCGGGTTCGGCACCATCGACGACATCGACCAGATCGCCGGCAAGCGTGGGGATCGGCAATCCAGCGCGGGCCAGCAAGAGGTGATGGCGGTGTTCATGGAGGCCTTTGCCGGGGCCAATACTGTGGTGCGGGGCAACTGCACCTTCGGGATGTTCAGCAACTACCCCGAGAACGTGGACGACGCGCTGCGCCAACGGGCCGGGGCGCGGTTCCTGGTGGATGGACCGCAGACACGCGAAGACTACATCGACATCCTGGCGCTGCTGTTGGGCAAGCGGCACGACATCCCGCTCGGGGATCACGATCTGTACGCCGCGCAAGAGATCAAGCGCGCTGTCGCCCGGTCGTTCGAGGCGCATTCCCGCCCGCAAGAGGCCGGATTGCTGGACGTTTTTGACCGCGTGCAAGGGCAGATTGGCGCGCTGGACACGATTGCCAAGCTGGGGGCCTATCTGAAGGCGATCCAGCAGGCGGACGAACGGTTCACGGGCCGCGCGATCAAGAACATCACGGATGCAGTGAAGGTTCGGTCCATGGATTTCGAACTGCCGGACGAATGGATGGAACAACCCGAGTTGTTCCTGTTCCAGCCTTATGAGCGCAAGCTGGCGATGATCGAAGATCTGCGCAAGCCGATCACGGTGGAAATGGTCGTGCAGGAGATCAACCGCTACGCGGATTCAGAGTTTCGCTATGCCGACAAGTCCGACGAGGTGGCCATCGAGGCCATGGTGCGCGACTTCGGCCGGACGGAAGAGGCGAAACGGCGGTATCTGGAGGGGAAGGGGTGATATTCGTTTCTAGCACCAGAGGGCTGCGCCTGACCGCGGGCGGAAGCAAAGTGCCCGCGCGTCAAACCGTAGGTTTGCCTTCGGCAAAGCAGGGCGGTCGGGCGCTGCCCGGCGATGCCGGGCGGGAGGTGTGGACAGGTCCGCCCCCGGCGCTTCGCTCGGTGTATGGTAAGGAGGTCCGCGCATGAAACGCCTCATCGAAAAAGGCCTGATGTTCGGGAACCTGACCCATGTGGCCTCGCCTGCCTTGGTCGAGCGGTATAACCGGGCGTTGACCCACCTGACCGGTCGGCGCACGAACCTGACGGATTTTCACATCGACATCAGCGGCTATTCCCCCGAAGTGGGGGACGAGCTGGGGGATATGCTCTACCTGAACCAGGGCGGCTGTAACCGGCAGTTCATCCTGCTGACCACCGCGCAGAAAACCGCGCCTTTGCTGAATGCCAAGTTCTCGATGTCCCGTGGCATCCTGCGGCAGTTCATCGAAGGCAACGAGGCGCAGCTTTTCGCCCTGACCACGCGGGATGCGGTGGCGGGCGAGTTGCTGAATTCCGTCTATTCCGTGGCCGATCCGGCCCGCCTGCTGGACATCCGCAAGATCAAGGTCGAGGCCGACACCACCGCAGGCACCGTGAAGGACGCGGAAAAGCTGGGCCGGATGGTGGACCGGTTCATGGCGGAAGACGACGCATGGTTCGACGACGTGCTGATCGCCGACATGATCGGTGTGGCGCAGCGGACGGGCGATGTGACCCGCAACCCGGTGCGGTTGACGCAGATGGAATTCATGCAGGACAACTTTTGGACAGCGCATTTCGGCGGGGCCTACCTGTTCCGCGGCGGCAATCATGTGGTGGTGATCGCAGCAGACAAGGCGGTGTTGCAGGCCGTGTCCGGCACCCATGTCTACGGCTTCGGCGACCGGAACCAGATCGCCCGTTTCCTGGAACTGAACGGGCTGGTGGAACCGATCGTCAAGGCGCGCGGCATCGACGCGGGGGCCATCCTGCGGCAGAAGATGGATTTCATTGTCGTGGATGTGGCGCAGGATCGCGGGATCGACCTGACCGGGGCCACCCGACGCGATATCCGGGCGCTGGCGCGGGCCCATGCGGATGCGCTGCCGCCGGAATTCCACGCGCTTCAGGCACTGGTCCGCTGGGCCGAGGACGAAGGCCCTTGGCCGCGGATCGACAGCGATCACCCGGCCTATTTCTATACGCTGCGGGCCGCGGACCACCCGGACCGCGACCTGATCAACATGCTGTTGGCCGAACTGGCGCCCAAGGACGTGCGGCAGTTGTTCATCTGCCATAAAGAGCTGTTCTATCGGTTGTATGCGGGCTGGTCGGAGACCAAGAAATCCTATGTGGCCGATTTCCTGGAACGAGAGTATCAGGCAGACAAGGCGGGCGCGCGGGCGGCCTTGTTCGGACATGATGCCCCCCTTGAGGAACCCGCGCCGCTGCCGCAACCAGAGCTGATCGACAGGGTCGGTCCGTGGGGCGCGGTCGGAAATGCCAGGAAGGCCAGGAAGAAGGCGGTCAAGGGCCCCTGGGGCGGATAGGAGGTTGAAATGCTGGCATTGGCGCGATTGATCGTCATCGGGTTCGTTGTCCTGACGATCATCTATGTCGCGGTATCCATCTGGTCGCGGTCAGTGCGCAAACGCAAGCTGGCGCGCCGCTGGGACGAGGAGGTCAAAAAAGGCGACCGCGAGGATTATATCGAGGACGGGCTGGAGGATTACGACGACTCGTTCCGGCGCAAACTGATCCTGCTGGTCTACATCGTTCCTGTCGTGGTGATCGTGACGATCATCTATCTTGTGAATTTCTACTGAGGAGGACCAGCGATGGTCTATGTCAAATGGGCGTTCTGGATCACCTTCTGGGTGATCGTCGCGGCGTTCTTTCACTATACGCTGCCGCAGAACGACATCGCGCGGGTCACGGATACCTATGAAAAGCGGATCGATTTCGGTGAGAACTCGATCTTCTGGGCGGCGCCGGACGTGGGCACGGACACCACGGCAACGAACCGCGACGTGTTCTTCATCCAGTCCAAGCGCCCGAACGGCGATGTGATGGTCTACCGTAACGAGGATACCGGCTGGGGCTGGCCGCCGTATTTCAAGTTCGACACTTCGAACCTGCAGGCCGAGGCCGCGGATCTGAAATCCACCGCCGACAAGCCGCAGTGGGTGGCGATCAAGCACTATGGCTGGCGCAATGAATTCATGACGATCTTTCCCAACGCGGTCAGCGTGCGCCCGGTGGACAGCCCGGATGTGACCATCATCCCGTGGCTGAATATCGTGATCCTGACGGTGTTCGCGGCCATTGTCTGGGCAATCTGGGTGCGCTGGCGGCGGTTCCGCGCGGCGCGGATCGACCCGATGATCGAGGATATCGAGGACAGTTGGGACGCCGCCAGCGACAATATCGCCGAAAAGCGGGGACGTTTGCGGCGCTGGCTGGATAGCTGGAAATCGAAGAAATAACAGCGGGCCGGGGATTTCCCCGGCCTTTTGCTATTGCCCGGCAGAGATCAGCGCCAGCGCATCCCGCGCGATCTGGCGTTCCTCGTCGGCGGGGACCACATGCACGGGCAGGTCACCAAGGAAACCAAGGTGGTCCAGGATGCGCTGCCGGACAGGTGCCGCGTTTTCGCCGATCCCGCCGGTAAACGCGATGGCGTCCACGCCGCCCATGGCCACGATGACCGATCCGGCCTGACGCGCGGCCCAATAACAGAAATGCTCCACCGCGAACCGCGCCTCTGGCTGGGCTGATGCCAACAGGGCCGCCATGTCGTTCGTTCCCCCCAGCGCCGTCAGGCCGCTTTCCTTGTTCAGCAGCCGGGTCGCGCCTTCCAGGCCGTGATCCTGCGCCATGCGCAGCACGGCCATGCCGTCGATTTCGCCGGGCCGGGTGCCCATCACCAGCCCGTCGATCGGGGAATACCCCATGGAGGTGGCCACCGATTTCCCGTCAAGGATCGCGCACAGGCTGGACCCGTTGCCCAGATGCAGCGCCAGCAGGCGGTGGGGCAGGTCGGGGCGCAATGCCTGAACAAGGCTGGCGTAGGACAGGCCGTGAAAGCCGTAGCGGCGGATGCCCTTGTCGCGCTCTGACTGCGGAATGGCATATGTGGTGGCAAGGTCTGAATGGCCAGCATGGAAGGCCGTGTCGAAGCTGCCGTATTGCGGCAGGTCCGGGGCCAGTTCGGCCAGCGCGTGGATGGCGGACAGGTTGTGCGGGTTATGCAGCGGGGCCAGCGGGTTATAGCCTTCGACCTGCGCAAGGATATCCTGCGTCAGTCGCACCGGTTCCGTCAGGGCGGCACCGCCATGCACGATCCGGTGGGCGGCGGCGGTCAGCCTGTCCACCGGGTACCCCTGCGCGGCCAACGCCTGAAGGATTCCCTTGAAGGCCGCCTTATGGTCAGGGGCAAAGACCGTCTGGTTCAGCGAACCCAGACTGATGCGAGCGTTCCCGCCGATCTCGGTCACCTTGCCCTGCAGGATCGCGGTCAGGTCTGTCCCGAACAGCTCAACCTTGATTGAACTGGACCCCGCATTGACAACCAGGATCATGCCGCGGCCCCCGCCGCGATCACCCCCAGCGCCGCCGAGGCGATACGAGCCGGCGCCGCCTGCGCGCGCGAGGTCAGCAGGATCGGCACCTTTGCCCCCAGCACCAGCCCGGCCGCGCAGCAGCCCATGCCCAGCACCATCAGCTTGAACACGGCGTTGCCCGTGGTGATGTTCGGGGTCAGGATGATATCGGCGTCGCCGCAGACGTCTGAATCGTAATCCTTGGCCAGCGCCGCCTCTTTCGACAGGATCAGGTCCATCGCCATCGGGCCGGACACGGTGCATTGGGGCAGGGCCGTCTTGGCCCATTGGGCGATTTCGCGCGCTTCCATGGAATTGGGCAGCGATGGGATCGGATCCTCTGTCGCGGACAGGATGCCCGCCTTGGGATGCGGGACGCCCAGTTGGCGGGCCAGCTTCACCGCGTGTTTCAGGCATTCCTTACGGGTGTCCACGTCCGGGTCCACGTTCAGCGCGCCATCGGTCAGCAGGATCGGACGATCAGATCCCGGCATTGTTATGTGAAAGACATGCCCGCAGCGGGTGTTTTCATCGCGCAGCCCGGCGGATCGAGGCAGCAACCCCTTCAGGAAGGTCGAAGTGTGGATCTGTCCTTTCATGATCGCGTCAGCTTCGCCATTGCGGGCCAGTTCGGCAGCCTTGGGGGCGGCCTCGGCGTGTGGCGCATGGATAAGCGGCAGGTTGGAAATGTCCCATGCCACTTCGTCGGCGGTTTGCCGGATCTTTTCGGCATCCCCGATCAGGATCGGGTGGGCCAGTCCAGCCTCGGCGGCTTCGCGGATTCCTTCCAGCGCGTTGACGGACCCGGCGTTGACCAGCGCCACGCGCGGGGTCGGCAGGCCCTTGGCCTGCGCCAGAAGGCGCTGGGGCGCTCCGGCGGTGACCTTGGCGACAAAGGGAAATGGATCGCGGACGGACAATTGCATGGTGCAGCCTTTCGTTGGCCTGAATTTCGCGTGCCAGCGTAACAAACTGGTGTCTGGTGGCCAGACTTGCCGTAACGGCGGGTCAGCGGATTTCAGCTATGGCGCGGGCTATGAGGGCGATTCCGTCGCTGATGCGCTCTGCCGGGATAGAGGAATAGGCCAGGCGATAGTAACTCGTGGGTGGCGTTTCCCCCAGAAAGAACGGGCGGCCCGGTTCAATCAACACGCCCGAGTCCGCCAGTTGCGCGGCCAGGGCGCGGGTGTCCACCCCGTCGGGCGCGCGCATCCAGAAGGACGATCCGCCAAAGGCACCAGAGCCCGCGATGGATAGCCCATGCTGGCGGATCGCATCCTCCATTACGCGGCGGCGGTCGGCCAGCACCTTGCCCATCTTGCGGATTTGCGCGTCATAATGGCCAAGCGACAGGAAATAGGTCGTGGTGCGCTGGATGTGGCCGGGCGGATGGCGCAGCACGCTGGCGCGCAGGGCGCGGGCTTCGCGGATGAATGCCTCTGACCCTACCAGATAACCCAGCCGCAGGCCGGGAAACAGCGACTTGGAAAAGCTGCCCACGTAGATCACCCGCCCGTCCGCATCCAGCGATTTCAGCGCGGGCGAGGGGGGCGACAGAAAGGACATCTCGAATTCGTAATCGTCCTCGACGATCAGGGCGTCCATGTCGCGGGCGCGTCGCAACAGGTCATGCCGCCGGTCCAGAGGCATGGTGGCGGCTGTCGGGCACTGGTGCGACGGGGTGGTAAAGATCACGTCGGCGGGTGGGATTGCATCCGGCGGAAGGCCGTTGGCGTCCACGTCCACCGGGACAAGGTGACAGCGCGATTGCGTCAGGATGTCCCGCAGCGCCGGAT
Organism: Thalassovita sp.; assembly: GCA_017792425.1. Lineage (GTDB taxonomy): Bacteria > Pseudomonadota > Alphaproteobacteria > Rhodobacterales > Rhodobacteraceae > Thalassobius. Next base: position 3,306,756 of record CP051233.1, on the reverse strand, counting down.
AGCAGGGGTTTTCCACCGCCGCGACGCGCCGCTGCGTCAGCAGTACCTGCGCCGCCAGCCACAGCGCGTTCTGCGCCCCCAACGTCAGCAACACCTGGTCGGGCCGGGCGATGATCCCGCGCCGGGGCAGGGTGTGGCGCAGGATGAACTCGATCAGCTTGGGGTCGTCCTTGTCGTAATAGTCGGTGGTCAGCGCGGCAAAGTCCTTTTGCCCCAGCGCCTGCAACGCGCACAGTCGCCAGTTCGCATGGTCGAACAAGGCCGGGTCCGCCTGCCCGTAGATGAACGGATAGCGGAACCGCGCCCAGTCCTGTGGCCGTTCCGGCGTGGCCCCGCCGGTGAATCGCTGCCCGATGGCACGGGACCAGTCCACGCCGTCTGTGCTGGCAATTTGCGGCGGGGCGGCAGGTGGTTCAGGGGCGGTGTCCGAAACGAAGAACCCGGACCGCCCGCGCGAGGCCAGGTAGTCACTGGCCACCAACTCGGTATAGGCCAGCGTGACCGTGATCCGGCTGACGCCGAGGTGCAGCGCCAGTTTGCGGGACGAGGGCAACTTTTCCCCCCGCGCGAACCGGCCCGACAGGATGCCTTGCGCGATCATCTGCTGAATCTGCGCCTGAAGCGTCCCCTGCGCCTGCGGGTCAAGAAAGAAGGTTTCCGCCGAAATTGCCATATGCGCAGGGTAAACTGGACTTATCCGTTGCACAATCTGGTCTGGTGGTGACAGGGCGGCGCGGATCGGTCAGATTAAGGCAAAGAGGAGGACAGCAATGAAAATCGCGGTGATGGGGGCAGGTGCCGTGGGCTGCTACTATGGGGCGGTGCTGGCGATGGCCGGGCACGAGGTGATGCTGATCGGCAGACCGGCCTTGGTTCAGGCAGTGCAGGCCAACGGGCTGATCCTGGAAAAATCGGGCCAACGCCATGTGTGCCGGGTTGCCGCCTCTGACGACCCGGCAGCGGTTGCCGGCGCCGGTATGGTGCTGTTCTGCGTGAAATCCGGCGATACCGCCGCCGCTGCCCACCAGATTGCACCGCACCTGTCGCCCGGCACCCTGCTGATGAGCTTTCAGAACGGTGTGTCGAACCCGGAAACCCTTGCGGCAGTGACGGGATGCCCGGTGATCCCGACGGTTGTCTATGTCGCTGCCGGCATGGCCGGTCCGGGGATAGTCCAGCATCATGGCCGCGGGGATTTGGTGATCGGCGGGCCGAATGCGGACCGGGCGGCGGAAATACTGATTGCGGCGGGGGTGGACACCGCCGTTTCCGACAACGTGATGGGTGTTCTGTGGGGCAAGCTGCTGGTGAACTGTGCCTTCAACGCGCTGTCTGCCATCAGCCAACTACCGTACGCCCGGCTGAACGCCGTCGAAGGCATCCCCGCGTTGCAGGACGATCTGGTTGCCGAATGCCTTGCCGTGGCGCAGGCCGAGGGCATCACCCCGCCGCCCGAAATCCACGACACCATTCGCGCCATCCCGGTGACAATGGCAGGGCAATTCTCTTCTACGGCCCAAGATCTTCAGCGCGGCAAACCGACCGAGATCGACTTCCTGAACGGCGAAATCGTTCGTCTGGCCGAACGGCATGGCATTGACGTTCCGATCAACAGAACCCTGACGCTGCTGGTAAAGCTCGCTGAAGCCGCGCGCCCCTCTGTTTGATGGCTTTCGTCCCAGAAAAGGTGGCAATAATCCGTGCTGCGCTGCTTCGGTATTGCTTCTGGAAAACCCGGCATGGTTCAAGCACTGGTTTAGGCGAGGCGTTACTCATTTGCTGGCGCCCGAGCGAGCACTCGTATTCGAATCTTTACTGCCGATACAAAACTTCCAGAAATGCTATTTCCAGCACTCATGCAGAAATCGATGCGCTCAACCAAATTCAGCAACGTGGCATCGATGTCAGTGGACAAAATCTGACGCTGTATGTTGATCGCACACCATGCACAGCTTGCAACCAAAATGGCGGGATCAGATCGATGGTTGAACAACTTGGCCTAAACCAGCTGACAGTTATCGGACCGGATGGCCCGCTAGTAATTAGGCCACGATAATGAAAGTGACACTAGATAAGCGCGAAGGCGTTAAGAACACAGATGAAACCTACGACGTTTCCCAAGTGACAGAAGCGGTCGACATTGTCTCACAGCTGGATGGTTCTGTTCGCACTCTTGCCTATTTTGAACGGGATGATGGCGCGTCATTGATGGTGGGCGGTGGAAAGAAGCACTTTATCGTTACGCTTACGGCACCTGGTCAGGATCTGACACTTGCCAACGACGAAGCTGTTGAAGGTGACCTGATTGAAGTTTGTGCAGGTGGTCAGTTTGGCGAGTATCCGGCTGAAATTGTTTGCGGTGTCGAACAAGCCAACAAGGCAGTTACGTCATTTTTTGACGGCAGCGAAGAGGAGCTTCGTTGGTGTTGATCCGAACCCTTCTCGTGCTGCTTTTCGCGATGTTTGGGGCGGTTGCAGCCTTCGCCGCGCCGGGAGATTGGTCGCGGGTCAGCTATTCAATTGAAGCGCAAGATCTGGATGCTCAGCCGGTCAATCTGGTGAACACGGCCCGCGCGCCACCGCACACCACTGCAAATGTGATGGCTACCGGCGCTACGCTCGCGCAGACCAGCGACCTGCGCGCATTGGATGGCGTGGAAACCACTGGAGCAGCCTATGCACTTTTGCAGTGCTCAATTGCCACAAATAGAACACCCGACCCGTATGAGGGCCCTGTATGTACGCAGGAACGATGTTGGTAGACAACTGCTGATCAAGCAACTCGAGATCGGAACATTGATGGAAGAAGCCTCGTTCCATTGAGACCCGCAGGAAGTCAGATTTTACATGGTTCATCATCGGTCTCATCTTATCACAAACTTTGCGTTTCGCTGCATGTACAGCCGTAGGTCTCATTGTGCAACTCCAAGAAGGAGACGCGGCATTTGAGCACATTGAGTATGCGCGAGTTTTTTGAGTGATACGAGCCTAGAAAGAGCCTACGGCAATCGATGATCAACCGTAAGTCTTTGACTTCAGTGGTGAGCCGTGCAGGATTCGAACCTGCGACCCACTGATTAAAAGTCAGTTGCTCTACCAACTGAGCTAACGGCCCACTGTGGAGGCAGCTTCTAGAAATACTCGGGGGTAGGGTCAACCCCGAAAAGCGGGGAATTCGAAAGTTTTTCGGAATCCTTTGGGAACGTCTAGGCGCACCGTGATGCGGACACCAAGAATTGTTGGGCCAAGGCTGGAAACGCCCTCGGTTCGGGCGTATATCGGCGCGATGGAAAAAACTGCGCATACCTCTTTGCCATTCATGAAGATGCACGGGCTGGGCAACGACTTTGTGGTCGTGGATGCCCGCGCGCATTCCGTGCCGCTGCCGGCTGCGCTGGTCGTGGCCATTGCCGACCGGCACAAGGGCGTGGGCTATGACCAGCTGGCGGTGATCGAAAACGGGGCAGGGGACGCGCACCTGGTGTTCTACAATGCCGATGGCTCGACCTCGGCCGCTTGCGGCAATGCCACCCGCTGCATTGCGCGCTACCTGATGGAGCAGACGGGCAGGGACAGCCTGCACCTGACAACGGATCGTGGACACCTCTACGCGGTGGATGCGGGGAACGGGCTGACCTCTGTCAACATGGGGCAGCCGCAACTGGATTGGCAGGACATCCCGCTGGCCCGCGAAATGGACACGCTGGAACTGCCGATCGACGGCGCGCCCACGGCCACCGGCATGGGCAACCCGCATTGCACCTTCTTCGTCCCGGACGCTGACGCCGTGGACCTGCAAACCCGCGGGGCCGAGATCGAACATCACCCGCTTTATCCTCAGCGCACCAACGTGCAGTTCGCCCATGTCGTGGGGCCCGATCACCTGCGGATGCGGGTGTGGGAACGCGGGGTGGGGGTGACGCTGGCCTCTGGGTCGTCGTCCTGCGCGACGGCTGTCGCGGCGGCGCGGCGGGGCCTGACCGGGCGCACAGTGCGGATTGATCTGGACGGCGGCACGATCTGGGTGGACTGGCGCGACGACGGTGTCTGGATGACCGGCGAAACCATGCACGTCTTTACCGCCGAACTGACCCCGCAATTCCTGGCACCCTACCTATGACCGCCAAGCCCCCTGTCTTTGCCACTCTCGGGTGCCGCCTGAACGCCTATGAGACCGAGGCGATGAAGGAACTGGCCGAACAGGCCGGGATAGAAGGGGCGGTGATCGTCAACACCTGCGCCGTCACGTCCGAAGCCGTCCGCAAGGCCCGACAGGAAATCCGCAAGCTGCGGCGCGAAAACCCGCATGCAAAGCTGATCGTCACCGGCTGTGCCGCCCAGACCGAACCGGAAACTTTTGCCGGCATGGCCGAGGTGGACGTGGTCATCGGCAACCACGAAAAGATGCAGCCGGAAACGTGGCAGGCGATGGGCCCCGATTTCGTGGGCGATACCGAACGGGTGCAGGTCGATGACATCATGTCCGTCACCGAAACGGCTGGCCACCTGATCGACGGGTTCGGCCGTCACCGCGCCTATGTGCAGGTCCAGAACGGCTGCGATCACCGCTGCACCTTCTGCATCATTCCCTATGGCCGGGGCAATTCCCGGTCTGTCCCTGCGGGCGTGGTGGTGGACCAGATCAGCCGGCTGGTGGACAAGGGCTTCAACGAGGTCGTGCTGACCGGCGTGGACCTGACCAGTTGGGGCGCGGACCTGCCCGCGCAGCCGAAACTGGGCGATCTGGTCATGCGCATCCTGAAACTGGTGCCGGACCTGCCGCGCCTGCGGATCAGTTCTATCGATTCAATCGAGGTGGACGAAAACCTGATGCAGGCTATCGCGACCGAACCGCGCCTGATGCCGCATCTGCACCTGTCGTTGCAGCACGGGGACGATCTGATCCTGAAACGGATGAAGCGCCGCCACCTGCGCGATGACGCCATCCGATTCTGCGAAGATGCGTTGAAACTGCGCCCGGACATGACCTTTGGCGCGGATATCATCGCGGGCTTCCCCACGGAAACCGACGCGCATTTCGAAAACTCGCTGCGGTTGGTGGATGACTGCCACCTGACATGGCTGCACGTTTTCCCCTACAGCCCGCGCCCCGGCACCCCCGCCGCGCGGATGCCCCAGGTGGATGGGCGCGCGATCAAGGCCCGTGCCGCCGCCCTGCGCGATGCCGGGGACCGTCGGGTCGGCCTGCATCTGGATGCCCAGATCGGCCAGCGCCACAAGGTGCTGATGGAAAGCCCCCGCATGGGCCGCACCGAACAGTTCGCCGAGGTCCACTTTGCCGCCGACCAGCCCGAAGGCGCGATCGTTCAGGCGCTGATTTCGGGGCGCGACGGGATCAATCTGCTGGTGTAACGTCGCTTCGAACCAGAAGGACAAACGCCATGCACCCCAATCCCGCCTACCGCTATGTTCAGCCCGACCGGAACCTGCAATTCGCCGCCGACACCGGATTCGGGGTGCTGGCGGTGGCAGGCGAGGATGGCATGCCTCTGCTCAGCCACATCCCCTTCGTGATCGAGGAAGGGCGGGTGCTGTTCCACCTTGTCCGGTCCAACCCCATCGCGCGGGTGCTGAAATCCCCGACCCCGGCCAAGCTGGCCGTGCAGGGCCCGCACTCTTATATCTCGCCCGACTGGTACGGAATCGACGATCAGGTGCCGACATGGAACTATGTCGCCGTCCACCTGTCCGGCCCGGCGGAATTACTGCCGCAGGACGATCTGTTGGCGGTGCTGGAAAAACTCTCGGACCGGTTTGAAAGCAAACTTGCCCCGAAACCGATCTGGAAAACCGCCAAGATGCCCGCCGAGCCGCTGGACCGCTTGATGCGCCAGATCGTGCCTTGTGCGATGGACCTCGCCGATGTGCAGGGAACCTGGAAACTGACCCAGAACAAGGTCGATTCGGCACGGCTGGGCGCGGCGGAAGGCGTGGCCGTGCATGGGCTGGGGACCGGGCTGCCCGAACTGGCCGCCCTGATGCGCAATCCCCCGGTTCAGGAATGATGGACAGGGCGCGCAACCGCTCGTAATCTTTCCCGGAGCCAATAGAGGGTAAGCCCATGAAACTTGTCTATTCTGCCGCCTCGCCCTTCGTGCGCAAAGTGCGGGTACTGCTGCACGAAACCGGCCAGGCCAATGATGTAGAGCTGATGCCCGTGGCCACCACCCCTGTTTCCACCCCGCCAGAGGTGCGCACCGCCAACCCTATGGGCAAAATCCCGGCCCTGATCCGTTCTGACGGTCCGGCGATCTATGATAGCCGGGTAATCTGCCGTTACCTCGACGACCGGGCCAAGGCCGGACTGTACCCGGCGGATTCCATCTGGGAAATTCTGACGCTGGAGGCAACGGCGGATGGTATCATGGATGCCGCCGTTCTGATGGTCTACGAATCCCGCGTCCGCCCGCACCACATGGTCTATGACGAATGGGTAGAGGCCCAATGGGGCAAGGTCACAGGCGGGCTGGACGCGCTGAACGAACGCTGGATGGGCCACCTGAACGGTCCCCTGAACATGGGCCAGATCGCGGTGGGTTGTGCGCTGGGGTATCTGGATTTCCGCCACGGCGCACGCAACTGGCGGGCCGGGCGTGGTGCGCTGGATGACTGGTACGCGGTGTTTTCCGAACGCGACAGCATGAAGGCGACCGCACCGGAATAAACCCTGCCCATAAATGAAAAGGCCCCGCCGGTGCGTCCGGCAGGGCCTTCTTTAACTCGGCACCCTCGAATCAGAAGGCGAAGCCAACCCCGATGTTGACCGCGTTCGAGGTGATGGTGGTGGACAGGCTGCCGCCGCCATCCAGATCAATCTCGTTGTCCGACCAGGTGAATTGGTATTCCCCGAACACCGACCAGTGATCGGTGATCTGGTATCGCACACCGGCCAGCAGCCGCAGCGCCGGGCCGGTCATCTGGTATCCCAGCGTGTGCGCGCCGCCAGTCGGTTCGATATCCACATGCGGCAGGGCCACGCCCAGACCCGCACCGACAAAGGGCGTCAGGCTACCCCACTGGCCCGGCCAGCGTTTCATCACGTTCAGGGTGATCAGGTTGTGCCCGTCGGTCAGTTCCATCCGGTCGAACCCGGCAGCGGTCATCTGGGCGTCCGGCGCATAGACCTTGTTGTGGCTGAACTCCAGCCCCCAGCCGATGTTGGACGGCATCCAGTACACCGCGCGTGCGCCGTAATAGGGCGGCATCACATCGGATTTGCCATCCCAATCAATATCGGCATCTACCGCGCCGACCGGCACGGCGGTGCCGGACACGTTGCTGCCGCCGGGCTGTTCGCCGCCCAGGTACAGGTCAATTTCAATCTCCGCCAGCGCGGGCCCGGCCAGCGCGGCGACGGCGGTCAAGGCAAGTGTCAGTGTCCTGAACATGGGATAATTCCATTCCAAATTGCCAGTCCACTCGCGACTCGCGCGTTGTCCGGGCATCAAATTTCAGCTTTTCCAAAGGATAGACCCGTCGGATCGGCCCTTCAAGCGCGACACATGCGCACCTGTTGCGAATACATCGCGTCCAAGCGGCATTGTCTGCTGGACTGAACGGGAATCCCCCGCTAAATACCGCCACGGAAAGGCTGCGTCCCCCGCGGCCCTACGTCGTATAGGCCGGTTTCGGCCGAAAAATGGAGAAAACCTCGTGTCCCACGCAGAAGATCACGAAGGCACCCGCAGGGATTTCCTGTACTACGCCACCGCCGGTGCAGGCGCCGTGGCGACGGGTGCTGCCGTCTGGCCGCTTGTCAATCAGATGAACCCCTCCGCAGACGTGCAGGCGCTGGCCTCGATCCGCGTTGACGTTTCCGGTGTCGAAACCGGGACGCAGCTGACGGTGAAATGGCTGGGCAAACCGGTGTTCATCCGCCGCCGGACCGAGGAAGAGATCGCCGCCGCCCGCGCTGACGACAGCGCCACGCTGATCGACGCCTCCGCGCAGAACAAGAACAAACCGGGCGCCGACGCGTCGGACGCCAACCGTTCGCTGGACGAAGCCGGCGAATGGCTGGTGATGATCGGTGTTTGCACCCATCTGGGCTGCGTGCCGATCGGCAACGCCTCGGGTGATTTCGGTGGCTGGTTCTGCCCGTGCCACGGCTCTCACTACGACACCTCTGGCCGCATCCGCAAAGGACCGGCTCCGCGGAACCTCGACATCCCCGTCGCTGCGTTCGAAGACGAAACCACGATCAAACTGGGATAAGGAAACGCGAACATGTCCGGCATTCCGCACGATCATTACGAGCCCAAAACGGGCGCCGAGAAGTGGCTGCATTCGCGCCTTCCCATCGTGGGCCTTCTCTATGACACCATCATGATCCCCACTCCGAAGAACCTGAACTGGATGTGGATTTGGGGTATCATCCTGACCTTCTGCCTTGCACTGCAGATCGTCACCGGCATTGTTCTGGTGATGCACTACACCCCGCACGTTTCGCTGGCCTTCGCCTCGGTTGAACACATCATGCGCGACGTGAACGGTGGCCACATGCTGCGTTACCTGCACGCCAACGGCGCCTCGCTGTTCTTCGTTGCCGTCTACCTGCACATCTTCCGTGGCCTCTACTACGGGTCGTACAAGGCCCCGCGCGAGATCACCTGGATCATCGGTATGCTGATCTACCTGTGCATGATGGGCACGGCGTTCATGGGCTACGTTCTGCCCTGGGGCCAGATGTCCTTCTGGGGGGCGACCGTGATCACCGGCCTGTTCGGCGCGATCCCGTTCATTGGCGAACCGATCCAGACCTGGCTGCTGGGCGGACCGGCCGTGGACAACGCCACGCTGAACCGCTTCTTCTCGCTGCACTACCTGCTGCCCTTCGTGATTGCCGCGCTGGTCGCGGTCCACATCTGGGCGTTCCACACCACCGGCAACAACAACCCCACCGGTGTTGACGTGCGTCGTGGTTCCAAGGCAGAGGCCGAGAAGGACACCGTTCCGTTCTGGCCCTACTTCGTGATCAAGGACGTGTTTGCCCTGGCCGTTGTGCTGCTGGTTTTCTTTGCCATCGTCGGCTTCATGCCGAACTACCTGGGTCACCCCGACAACTACATCGAGGCGAACCCGCTGGCGACCCCCGCACACATCGTGCCGGAATGGTACTTCCTGCCCTTCTACGCGATCCTGCGCGCCTTCACCGGCGACGTCTGGGTGGTGATGTTCGCAAGCTGGATCACCGGCGGCATCGTCGACGCCAAGTTCTTCGGCGTGCTGGCCATGTTCGGCGCCATCGCCGTGATGGCCCTGGCCCCCTGGCTGGACACCTCGCGCGTGCGTTCGGGCCGTTACCGCCCGATGTTCAAGTGGTGGTTCTGGCTGCTGGCCGTCGACTTCGTGGTCCTGATGTGGGCCGGCGCAATGCCTGCCGAACCGCCGTACTCGACCATCTCGCTGATCGGCGCGACCTACTGGTTCGCCTACTTCCTGGTCATCCTGCCGCTGCTGGGTGTGATCGAAAAGCCGACCGCAATGCCGGCCACGATCGAGGAAGACTTCAACGACCACTATGGCAAGCCTGCCGAATAAGTAAGGAAACGGGATAATGCTTAAGAAACTCGCGATTACCGCAGTTGCCGCCCTGACCCTTTCGGCTGGTGGCGCACTGGCCGCCGGGGATGCAGGTCACGTTCATGACGTGGACTTCTCCTTCGAAGGTCCGTTCGGCAAATACGACCAGATGCAGCTGCAACGCGGCCTGCAGATCTTCACCGAGGTCTGCTCGGGTTGCCACGGGCTGAAATTCGTACCGATCCGCACCCTTGCGGACGAAGGTGGCCCGCAGCTGCCCGAAGACCAGGTGCGCGCCTACGCGGCCCAGTTCGACGTCTACGATGCCGAACTGGAGGACGACCGTCCGCGTACCCCGGCCGATTTCTTCCCCAAGGGCGGCGACCCCAAGGCGCCTGACCTGTCGCTGATGGCCAAGGCTCGTTCCGGCTTCCACGGTCCCTACGGAACCGGTATCAGCCAGCTATTCAACGGCATCGGTGGCCCCGAATACATCGTCTCGATCCTGACCGGTTACACCGGCGAGGAGAAAGAGGAAGCGGGCACCACCTTCTACGGCAACACGGCCTTCCCGGGTGGCTGGATCGCAATGGCCCCGCCGCTGTCCGGTGAGGACGTGGAATTCGCCGATGGGCACAGCAATGAACTGCACCACGAGGCCGAGGATATCGCGGCCTTCCTGATGTGGACCGCAGAGCCGAAGATGATGGCGCGCCAGCATGCCGGTTTTGTCGCCGTGCTGTTCCTGACCGTGCTGTCGGTGCTGCTGTACCTGACCAACAAGCGCATCTGGGCGCCGGTCAAGAAAGCTGCCAAGAAGGCCTGAGCCCTGTCGGATTGAAAAACGAAAGCCCCGCCGCCTGGCGGGGCTTTTTTCATGCGGAGCGCGCTACGCGCGCGCTGGACATCTCGTCCTTCGCCTGCGGCGGCGTCCTCGGGCGGGCACCAGCCGGTTAGCGGAGGCGCAAAATAAAAAGGGGGCCGTTGAACCGACCCCTCTTTTGCCTGCCTGTCTAACTTGGGTGGCGGGTGCGCCAAGGTGGCGGACCTGCCGGAAACATGCAGCGACCATAGGCGAATCGCAGCGAATCAGTCAACAGGCCTTGGCCCGCGTCGATTCCTTTTCACCCGTTTTCACGCAGGATTGCCCCCGCCAGGTACAAAGAGCCGCAGATCAGGATGCGCGCGTGCGGAGCTGACTGGGCGATTTCTGTCACCGCGGCCAGCACGCTGTCGGCGGTATCGGCCTGCATCCCGGCGCGCCGGGCGGCGTCGGCCGTGGTGGTGGCGGGCAGAGTATTGGCTTCTCCGGGGATGGACACAGCCGTCAGCCGGGTCACCTGCGGCGCCATCGGAGTCAGGTAGCCCGCGATGTCCTTGGTGTTCAGCATGCCGCAGACCAGGTAGGTGGGGCGCGCGGGCAGGCTGGCCAGATACGCGGCCAGCGCCTGACCGGCAGCGGGGTTGTGGCCGCCGTCCAGCCACAGATCCGCCTGCGGAGCGGCCTCGACCAGCGGGCCGGTTTGCAGCCGCTGCATGCGCGCGGGCCAGAAGGCGCGGGTCACGGCGGCCTCGCAGGCGGGTTCGCCGAGGCCCAGGTGACGCAGTGCGGCCAGTGCCGCGCTCGCGTTCTGCAACTGGTGCGCGCCGGGCAGGTTGGGCAGCGGCAGATCCAGCAGGCCGGACTCGTCCTGAAACACCAGCCGTCCGCGTTCTTCCCAGACATGCCAGTGCTGGCCATGCGCGATCAGCGGCGCACCCAGTCGCGCGGCCTGCGCCTCGATGACCTCCATCGCCTCGTCGGGTTGTGGGCCGACGACACAGGGCACGCCGCGCTTCATGATCCCGGCCTTTTCGGCGGCGATCTTGGCCAGGGTGTCGCCCAGGAAGGCCTCGTGGTCGATGGATACCGGGGTGATGATCGTCAGGGCCGGTGTGTCAATCACGTTGGTGGCGTCCAGCCGCCCGCCCAGCCCAACCTCCAGCAAGGTGAAATCCGCCGGCGTGCGGGCAAAGGCCAGCAGGGCGGCGCAGGTCGTGATCTCGAAATAGGTGATGTTGCCACCGTCATTGGCGGCGTAACATTCGTCCAGCACCCGCGTCAGGTGATCCTCGGAAATCAGCTGTCCGGCCAGCCGGATACGTTCGTGGAACCGCGCCAAATGCGGCGAGGTATAGGCATGCACCGTTTTGCCTGCCGCTTCCAGCCCGGCGCGGATCATCGCCTGGGTGGACCCCTTGCCATTGGTGCCGGCAATATGGATCACCGGCGGCAAGCGGTCCTGCGGGTTGTCCAGCGCCGCCAGCAACCGCCAGACCCGGTCCAGCGTCAGGTCTATGACCTTGGGGTGCAGCGCCATCATCCGTTGCAGGATGACGTCCGATCCCTGGCCGGTCATTTCTTGGCGTCTGCCTTGGGCGCCTCTTCGGGGGCGGGCAGGTCGCCAGCAACGGCGGGGGGCTGCCCGGTCAGCATCCGGGTAATGGCGATCAGTTCGGCGCGCAGTTCCGTGCGCGGGGTGACGCGATCCAGCATGCCGTGATCCAGCAGGTATTCGGCGCGCTGGAAGCCCTCGGGCAGCTTTTCACGGATGGTCTGTTCGATCACGCGCGGCCCGGCAAAGCAGATCAGCGCGTTGGGTTCGGCGATCTGCACGTCGCCCAGCATCGCGTAGGATGCGGTCACGCCGCCGGTGGTGGGGTGGGTCAGCACGACGATATAGGGCAGGCCCGCCTCTTTCAGCATCTGGACGGCCACCGTGGTGCGCGGCATCTGCATCAGGGACAGGATGCCCTCTTGCATGCGGGCGCCCCCGGCGGCGGAAAACAGGATCAGCGGGCGGTTCAGTTCCACCGCCCGCTCGGCGGCGGCGATGATCGCGTTGCCCACGTACATGCCCATCGACCCGCCCATAAAGCTGAAGTCCTGACACGCGGCCACGATGGGGGTGCGGCCGATTTCGCCGGTGGCGACCAGCATCGCCTCTTTTTCGCCGGTGGATTTCTGCGCGGCCTTCATCCGGTCGGGGTATTTTTTCTGATCGCGGAAATGCAGCGGGTCGGTGACGGGGTCGGGCACGTCGATTTCCTGGAAAATCCCGCCGTCGAACAGCGCAGCAAAGCGGTCGCGCGGGGAAATCGCCATGTGGTGGCCGCAGCCGGTGCAGACGTTCAGGTTTTCCGTCAGTTCGCGGTGGAACAGCATGGTTCCGCATTCATCGCATTTCGTCCACAGGTTTTCCGGCACCTCGCGGCGCGAAAAGATGGAGTTGATGCGCGGGCGGACGTAGTTGGTGATCCAGTTCATGCGGATGGGGCCCCTGTTATCACTGTTGGTTCGTCAGATAAGCCGGACGCAAGGGAAATGCAATCAGCGCCGCAGCACAAGCCGCACCGCCAGCCACATCAATACCAGCGTCAACAGCTCTATTCCAAAGGAAACGGTGACCAGCGGCACCGGTTCCGGCGGCAGCAACGAATCCATGGGGGGGAACATCATCAGCGCCAGCCCGCTGTCATTGGCGCCCACTTCGCCGAACACCAGGAAGGCATAGACATTGTTGGCCAGGTGAAACCCCACCGCCGCGCCCAGCGATCCGGTGCGCGCGGTCAGGTCCGACGCCGCCAGCCCAAAGCAGAACGCCCAGATCGCGTATTGCGCGGCCTCGGTCCAGGGCACGCCGTCCTCCCAGTGGGCGACGGCGAACAACAGGTTCGGACCGATCAGCCAGATCCACGGGCTGCTGAACCGCGCGGCCAGTTGTTGCTGGATATAGCCGCGATAAAGGATTTCCTCGGACGCCACCTGTACGGTCAACGCGCCCAGCGACAGCGGCAGCAACAGCAGCCAGGACAGCGGGTTGTTCAGCGTCATGCCCTCCATGCTCCACCATGGCGGCATCAGCTCGATTGCCGTGAACAGCGCCAGCACTGCCATCAGTGCGTACAGCGTCTGGCGCACACCCGGTCCCCGGCCCAGCAGGCTGAGAGGGCCACGGTGGTGCAATACCCGCACGGTCAGGATCACCGCAGCGCCCAGCAGGCCAAAGCTGGCCAGTTGCGCGATCAGTCCCAGCCGGGTCGTGCCGTAATAGAACCCGTCGGTCCAATCTAGCGGCAACGGCAACAGTGCCGCGTCCAGCAGGTGCATGACGGTGGCATAGGTGGCCTCGATCAGGATGAATCCCAACGCCAGCCGGGTCAAACCCGCCGTTGGACGGGCCGGAGCGGCGAAATCGGAATGCGGGGCATAGACACGCCGGGTCAGCATCGCAACGCCAGTCTGGCCGCCAGCCATGATGTGCCCATGATGCCCAGATCAATCAGCAGATAGGGCCACAGTTCCGCCGGGTCCGCCAGCGATACCGGCATCCTGTACAGCGCCAGCCCCGACAGCACGTCATCCGAGGATACGAACAGGATCGCGCTGGCATTCGTGGCCAGGTGCAGCGCGATGGCCGGCCCCAAGCTGCCCGAACGCGCCGTCAGGTCCGCCGCCAGCACGCCGAACAGCACCGCCCAGGCGATCAGCAGCCAGGTGGTTTCCGGCAGGTCCGGCCGATAGTGCAGCAGCCCGAACAGGATGGACGGCACCCCCATCCAGACCAGCGGATGTCGGAACCGCGCCGCCAATTGCTGTTGCAGGTAACCCCTGAACAGCACCTCCTCGGCGCCGACCTGGATCAACAGCGCGGGCAGGGCCAGCGGCAGGAACCGCAGCCAGTCGCCGGTGGGCAGGTTGCGCGCCAGCGGCGACAGGAATTCGGACGGCGGCAGCACCAGCACGGCCAGCATCAGCAATACCAGCGCCGCCAGCACCCGCCGGAATTGCGTATACGCCAGCGGCAGCGGCCCCAGCAGGGTCAGCGGGCTGCGCTGGTGCACCTGCGCGGTGACCGCGGCGACGGCGATGACCATCATCCCGAAACTGCCCAGCATCAGCACTACGCCCATCTGGGTATTTCCCAGCGCCATCTCGGTTTGCAGGGTCATCAGGTCTTCGGGCGGCAACAGCGCGATCAGCACCCCGATGGCGGCCCATTGCAGCCCGGTGAAAATCACCATTCCCAGCGCCAGCCCCACCGCCAGCCGCCAAGGCTCGGCCCGCGCGCGGGCGGGTTCCAGGAACTGGTCATGGGCAGCATAGGCAGGGTACATGGATGGGCCGTGCAAGCGTTTCCCCCTCTTACCCGGCTTTGGGGGCAGGCGACAGGGGCAACCCTCGTCAATTTTCCCCACCGTACGCTCGGCAGCCCGGAAAAAAACGCAGATCAGTTGATGCGCAGACTTAATTAACCCTCCGACGCGTATTAAGGTGGGGACAACGCAACCAGGCAATTCCCCGGATCGGATCGCATGTCATTGATCAACCGCCGATTTCTGACCTCACTGGCGCATCGTCGCGTGGTGCGGCAATGGGCGGGGCTGGCGCGCGCCGCGGGTCAGACCGGGCTGAACCGCCTGCGCCAGCAACGCAATTCCGCGCGCGAACTGCGGTTCCATCTGGATACGCTGATCCATACGGCGGATAACCGTCTGGCCCTGCCGCCGATCGGCAATACCGCCTTTCGCAGGCCCTACGGGTCCGATTGGGACTGGCGGCCGGAACTGTGGCGCGGGCCGCTGCCGGTGCCGGGGATGTCCTCTGTCCAGAACGGCAGCCGCCTGGGGGACGAAGCGACGCTGTTCCACGATTGCCGCTTTTCCGAACTGACCTTGCGCCAGTTGCGCAACCACCGCGAATCCGATCTGGCCCCCTATGGCCTGCGGATGGATGTGTTCCGCTTTGACGGTTCGTTCCTGTCACTGGTGGTGGACCTGCCGCCGGATGCTGTGGCCGGACTGCAGAAACGCCATCTGATCCGGCTGGACACCATCGTGGAAATGGAAAAACCGCTGGAAATCTTCGCCCGCCTGAACATCCGCCACGGGCCGAACACCGAAACCCTGGTGCGCGAACTGCCGCTGCATGAATCGGACGTGATGGTCGAATTTGACCTGGCCTATTCCAACCTCAACGAAAAGCGGATCGAAAAGGCGTGGGTTGACCTGATCTTTGAAGGGCCGGAAATGAACCAGGTCACGATCCGCGACCTGACCTTCAGCCGCCGCCCCCGCGCCGAGTTGTAAGAGGAGCCGATGACCGATTTCCGACTGACCAAAACCCGGCTGTTCGAAGGCGTGTGGGAAGGCTTCCTGACCTCCGCCGCCACGGACAACCAGCAGCCGGTGCTGGAGGTGTCCCACCTGAACGAACCGGTGCTGGGACTCAGCGTGACAGAGGACCGCGAAAACGGCCACTGGGTCGTGCGTGTGCCCATCCCCGTGTCTGCCCTGTCAGACGGGGTGCAGACCTTCACCATCCGCGACCGGCAAACCGGCGAAGTGCTGCAAAGCTTCGCTATCCTGGCCGGAGAAGCATTGGGCGATGACATCCGGGCCGAAGTCACTCTGCTGCGCGAAGAACTGGACATGCTCAAACGCGCCTTCCGCCGTCACTGCGTGGAAACCACCTGATCAGATCCGCCGGGACAACTGCGATTGCGACATCAGCGCCGCCAGCGCGTCCCCCGGCATCGCCTCTTCGGCATAGTCGAAGCGGCCCGTTTCAAACACCTCTGCAGCCGCCCGGCGCAGCGCGCCCATCGCCGCGCGCGCAAACGACCCGCCGACGCTGACCCGCGCCACGCCCGCCGCCGCCAGCTCTGCCACGGTATAGGCCGGGCCGCGCAGCCCCATAACCACGTTTACCGGCTTGTCCAGTTCGGCGCAGACGGTTCGGATCGTCGCCAGGTCGGGCAGGCCGGGGGCGTACAGCACATCAGCCCCCGCGTCGCTGAACGCCTGCAGGCGGCGGATCGTATCCGCCAGGTCAGGACGTCCCCACAGATAGTTTTCCGCGCGTGCGGTCAGCAGGAAAGGCAGTCCCTGCGTCGCCTCCGCTGCGGCGCGCACCCGCTCTGCCGCCAGCCCCAGATCATGGATCGGCGCGTCCGCGTGGCCGGTCGCATCTTCTATGGACCCGCCAACCAGCCCGATTTCGCAGGCCATCCGCACGGTCTGGGCGCAAATCTCGGGCGCGGCGCCAAACCCGTCCTCCAGGTCCGCTGTCACCGGCAAATCCGTCGCGTCTACGATCTGCGCCGCGTTCTCCAGTATTTCCGCCCGGCTCAATCCGGCAAAGGAATCCCGCTTGCCGCGCGAAAACGCATATCCCGCGCTGGTCGTGGCCAGCGCCGCAAACCCCGTGGCGGCCAGCACACGGGCCGATCCCGCATCCCAGGGATTGGGACAGATAAACGCCGCCCCGCGCTGGTGCAGGGCTGTGAAACGGTCGAATTTCTGTTGCTGGGTCATGGCGCCTCCGGTCCCGTCAGGCTATCGCGGCGGGAACAAAGGGAAAACATATTTCTGCGCAGATGAAGTTTTTGTAACACCACGTGTTTCACCTTGCTCATGCCTGAAATATCAATACTTCATGATTTATGGATAAATTAAACGCCCTCGATTCCTTCGCCGCCCTCGGGCAGGACACCCGGCTAGAGGCGTTCCGCCTGCTGGTCCGCTCCGGTGATGCCGGCATGGCCGCCGGTGAGATCGCCGAAAAACTGGGTGTCCGGCAAAACACCATGTCCGCAAACCTGTCTGTGCTGCATCAGGCCGGTCTGGTGCGCAACCGGCGCGAAGGCCGTTCCATCCGCTATTACGCCGATTTCGACGGTCTGCGCGGGCTGCTGGAATACCTGATGGAGGACTGCTGCGGCGGCAAACCCGATATCTGCCGCCCCGTCCTGGATGCGATCACCTGCAAATGCTGAGGCTGTCATGAAAAACGTACTGATCCTGTGTACAGGCAATTCCGCCCGTTCCGTGCTGGGCGAATCCCTGATCAATGAACTGGGCAAGGGCCGGTTCCGCGCCTATTCGGCCGGATCGAAACCCACCGGCACACCCAATCCCTTCGCGGTGGAATTACTGGACAGCCTGGGGCATGACACCTCTTACATCCGGTCGAAGAGCTGGGACGAATTCGCCACCCCCGACGCCCCGCAGATGGATTATGTCATCACCGTCTGTTCCAGCGCGGCGGGCGAAACCTGCCCGTTCTGGCCCGGTGCCCCGGTCAGCGCCCATTGGGGCATCCCCGACCCGGCAGGCGCGGGCGAAACCGACGCGGAAAACCGCGCCGCCTTCCGCACCGCCTATGCGCGCATGAAGCAGCGGGTAGAGGCGTTCCTGGCCCTGCCGCTGGACAGCATGACTACGGCCGAACAGAAAGCCGCGCTGGCAAAGATCGGCATGGACTCCGAGGGCGCGGCATGAACCGACTGCTGGCTGAATTCCTGGGCACCTGCCTGCTGGTCTGCACCGTTGTCGGCTCCGGTATCATGGCAGAGTCGCTGACCGATGACGTGGCGCTGGCCCTGCTGGGCAACACCATCCCCACCGGCGCGATCCTGTTCGTGCTGATCACCATCCTTGGCCCTGTGTCCGGCGCGCATTTCAATCCGGCGGTGTCGCTGGTCATGGCGATCCGGGGCGAACTGGCGTGGCGCGATTTCGCGCCCTATGTCGCGGCCCAATGCGCGGGCGGTATCCTGGGCAGCCTGATCGCCCACGGCATGTTCGATCTGTCGATCCTGCAACTGTCCACCAAGATGCGCACCGGCAGCCCGCAATGGTTCGCGGAATCCGTGGCCACCTTCGGGTTGGTGCTGACGATCCTTGGCGGCATCCGCTACCGGGCCGAGTCGATCCCCATGCTGGTCGGCCTTTATATCACTGCCGCCTACTGGTTCACCGCCTCTACCAGTTTCGCCAACCCGGCGGTGACGCTGGGCCGCGCCTTCACCGACACGTTCGCGGGTATCAACCCCGCCCATGTGCCCGGCTTCATCGTGGCGCAGATCGCCGGTGCGCTGATTGCTCTGGCCATCGCCGCGCCCCTGTTCCAGAAGGAAACCGCATGACCGACACGCCCAATATCGACGAACCCAGCTGGCGCGCGATCAACCCGGGCCGCCTGTTCCCGGCGGACCGCAAGACCCACCCGCCGCGCATCCTGCTGCTGTATGGTTCGCTGCGCGACCGGTCCTATTCCCGCCTGATGACCGAAGAAGCCGCCCGCATCCTGCAACGCCTCGGCTGCGAAACCCGCAGCTTCAACCCTTCGGGCCTGCCGCTGCCCGATGACGCCCCCGCCGATCACCCCAAGATCCAGGAACTGCGCGATCTGGTCCTGTGGTCCGAAGGCATGGTCTGGTGCAGCCCCGAACGCCACGGCGCGATGACCGCGATCATGAAGGCGCAGATTGATCATATCCCGCTGGCCCCCATCGGCGGCATCCGCCCGACGCAGGGCAAGACGCTGGCGATCATGCAGGTCTGCGGCGGCAGCCAGAGCTTCAACGCCGTCAACCAGATGCGCATCCTTGGCCGCTGGATGCGCCTGCTGACCATCCCCAACCAGTCCAGCGTTGCCAAGGCGTTCCACGAATTCGACGCCGAGGGCCGGATGCTGCCCAGCCCCTACTATGACCGCGTCGTCGACGTGATGGAGGAGCTGGTGAAATTCACCCTGCTGACCCGCGACAACGCCGCCTACCTCGTGGATCGCTATTCCGAACGCAAGGAAACGCTGGAAGAGCTTTCAAAGCGGGTGAACATGAAACAGGCGACGTGACGCGACCCCGGTGCTAACCTGCCGGAAAGAGGAGGAAGCCCATGATCGCAGAAATCGTCACCTTCGACCTGCCCGCGGGTATGACGCAGGCCGAATTGATGGAAAAATACAACGCCACCGTTCCGCGGTGGCGCGCCAACCGCGACCTGATCCGCAAGACCTATGTCTATGACAAGGAAACCAACCGGGGCGGCGGCATCTACCTGTGGAAAACCAAGGACGCCGCGCTGAAGGCCCACAACGCCGAATGGTGCCAGATGGCCGAGGACATGTACGGCAGCGCCCCCCGTTTCGAATATTTCGACGCGATGTTCGTGATCGACAACGGCGTGTGACGCTGCGGCCCTTGACGCCGCGTAGAGCGTGACAACAGCGCCCCTCTTTGCCCAGATACCCGCCAAAGCTGGGAGGCACGCACATGACAGCATATCCGCACTTGTTGGCCCCGTTGGATCTGGGCCACACCACGCTGAAGAACCGCACCCTGATGGGCTCTATGCACACGGGGCTGGAGGAAACCGGGGACTGGCCCCGCGTGGCAGAATTCTATGCCGCCCGCGCTCGTGGCGGCGTGGCCCTGATGGTCACAGGCGGCATCGGCCCGAACCCCGAAGGATCGGTTGCGTTCGGCGCGGCGATGATGACCACCGAAAAGGACGTGGAAAACCACCGCACCGTCACCGACGCCGTACATGCCGCGGGTGGCAAGATCGCGATGCAGATCCTGCACGCGGGCCGCTATGCCTATAATCCGAAATGCGTCGCCCCCTCGCCGGTGAAATCGCCGATTTCCCCCTTCCCGCCGCAGGAATTGGACGAGGACGGGATCGAAAAGCAGATCGGCGATTTCGTCACCGCCGCCGTGTTGGCCCAAAAGGCCGGGTACGACGGGGTAGAGGTGATGGGCTCCGAAGGCTACTTCATCAACCAGTTCATCGTCACCCACACCAACAAGCGGACGGATCGCTGGGGCGGGTCGTATGAAAACCGCATCCGCCTGCCCATCGAAATCGTCCGCCGCATCCGCGAAGCGGTCGGTCGGGATTTCATCATCATCTACCGCCTATCGATGATCGACCTGGTGCCGAACGGGTCCACCTTCGACGAGGTCGTGCAACTGGCGCAGGCCATCGAGGCGGCTGGTGCCTCGATCATCAACACCGGCATCGGCTGGCACGAGGCCCGCATTCCCACCATCGCCACCTCGGTCCCCCGCCGCGCCTTTGCCTGGGTGACGAAGAAACTGATGGGCAAGGTCGGCATCCCGATCATCACCTCGAACCGGATCAACACACCCCAGGTGGCAGAGGATGTTCTTGCCGAAGGCTGCGCCGACATGGTGTCCATGGCGCGACCGTTCCTGGCCGACGCCGATTTCGTGGTCAAGGCAGAGCGCGGGCAGGCCGACCTGATCGCCCCCTGCATCGCCTGCAACCAGGCGTGCCTCGATCACACCTTTGGCGGCAAGCTGACCACCTGCCTTGTGAACCCGCGCGCCTGCAACGAAACCGAATTGTCCGTTTCAAGCCGCGAATCGTCCGACTTGACAGGTAAACTGGCCGTTATCGGTGCGGGCCCTGCCGGTCTGTCGGCGGCCCTGACAGCGGCGGAACGTGGCTTTGACGTGACCCTGATTGATCGGTCTGACCGGGTTGGCGGCCAACTCAACATGGCGCGCCATGTCCCCGGAAAAGAAGAGTTTCATGGCCTCGTGGACTGGTACGAACGCATGGTTGCCACCTCTGGCATCACGCTGAAGCTGAAGACAGAGGCGACAGTGGACATGCTGAAGGGCTTTGACCATGTGATTATCGCTACCGGCATCGTCCCCCGCGATCCTGGAATCCCCGGCCAAGATGGCGCTAACGTTTTGAGTTACATAGATGTTTTGCGTGATAAGAAACCCGTGGGCAACCGCGTGGCGATCATCGGCGCGGGCGGGATCGGCTTTGACGTGGCCGAATATCTGGTCGTGGATCACTCTGCCACGCTGGACCTGCCCGAATGGATGAAGGAATGGGGCGTCACCGATCCCGAACAGGTTCGCGGCGGTCTGGCCCCCGAAGGCCCGCAACCCACGCCCCCCGCCCGACAGGTCACGCTGATGCAGCGCAAGGCCAAGGCGTTGGGTAAAGGTCTTGGAAAAACAACGGGTTGGATTCACCGTGCCGCGCTGAAGATGAAAGACGTGCAGATGATCGGCGGCGTGAATTACGAAAAGATCGACGAAAAAGGCGTCCACGTCTCCTTTGGTGAAGCGCGCGAAAACCCGCAGCTGATCGAGGTCGATACCGTGATCCTCTGCGCCGGTCAGTTGTCCGACCGGTCGCTTGCCGACGCGCTGATGGTCGAAGGCATCAACTGCCACGTCATCGGCGGCGCGGATGTTGCCGCCGAACTGGACGCCAAGCGCGCGATCAATCAGGGCACCCGGCTGGCGGCATCGCTGTAAGGCCTTGTAAATAAGGTTTGAACCTCGCCTCGCGCGGGTCTAGATGGGTCTGCGCGAGGGAAAAACATGGTCTTTCTGACAATCCTGCTGGGCCTGTTACCCAGTTTCCTGATGGTCATCCTGGGCGGCCTGATCCGCAACCGCCTGTCGGTGAACGCCTGGCAGGGGCTGGACAAGCTCAACTTTGAAATCCTGTTTCCCACCCTGATTTTCGTCGCCGCCTCCAGCCGCCCCATCGCGGTTGCCGACATCCTGCAAATCGGCCCCGCCGTCTGGGCGATCCTCTTTGTTGCTTTGACGATCAGCTATGCCGCCCGCCGTTTTGGCCCTGCCAGCTTCACCGATTTCGCCGGCGCATGGCAGACCGCCTGGCGCTTCAACACCGCCTTGGGGTTCGTGGCGATCGAAACCCTGTCCGCAAGGCCGGTCGGTATCCTGGCCGTCGCAGTTGGCATGGCGATCCCGGTGGCGAACCTCTTTGCCGTCTCTGCCCTGTCGCGTGGCAGCGGCAGCCTGCGCAACACCGTCACCCGCGTGCTGACCAACCCGTTCCTGATCGCATCCGTGTCCGGGGTGATCGTCGGGCTATCGGGCATCACCATCCCCGCGCCGCTGATGGCCCCGCTGGAAATGCTGGCCCGCGCTGCGATCCCGGTGGCACTGATTTCGGTCGGGGCGACGATGAACTGGGGCGCGCTGGCGCGGCTGGATCGGTTCAGCGGCATCATTGTCGCCACCAAGCTGCTGCTGGCCCCCGCGATCACATTCACCGCTTGCATGGCCTTGCGCGCAGATCCCCGCATGGCCGCCACTCTGGTGCTGTTCGCCGCCCTTCCCACCGCGTCCGCCGCGCATGTACTGGCCGCCGGTTTCGGCGCGAACCGGGAACTTTCGGCCACGCTGGTGGCGCAGACGACCCTGCTGTCCGCCGCGACGCTTCCGGTCTGGATCACGCTGGCAGAGCTTGTTTTCCTGGGCTGACGCCAAGCCCAAGCGGATTGTTTCCCTGTTTCCGTGCCGCAAACGGTTCGTGACAAAACCCCGATATTGTCCGGCTGATGCCCCAGTCGCGCCCCATTCTGCCGCCATACCTGAGGTTGAGAAAAGCAGACGCAAGGGTATCGAGCATGGACCGCCTGACCGAAATGGAAGCCTTCGCCACCGTGGTGGATCAGGGTGGATTCACAGACGCAGCCAAGAAGATGGGCATATCCAAGTCCGCTGTGTCCAAGCATGTTTCCAGTCTTGAAGCCCGCCTTGGCGCCCGCCTGCTGAACCGCACCACCCGCCGCGTTTCGCCGACCGAGATCGGGCTGGCCTATTATGACCGCGCCCGCCGCGTGCTGAATGACGCGGGTGAGGCTGACGCGTTGGTCACCTCTATGCAATCGGCGCCCTCGGGCCTGCTGCGGATCAGCGTTGCCACCGATTTCGGGGTCAATCACCTGTCGCCGGTGCTGGGTGAATTCCTGGCCGAATTCCCGGACATCACCGTGAACATGGTGCTGAACAACCGCTACGTCGAACTGATCAGCGAAGGGTTCGACATGGCCATCCGTATCGGAGAGCTTGAGGACAGCACCCTGCGCGCCCGCAAGCTGACCGAAACCACCAAGCGGATGATCGCCGCCCCCGCCTATTTCGAAAAATACGGTCGCCCGACCAAGATCGACGACCTGAACGAACACAAGCTGTTGCATTATTCCAGCCAGTCCAACGGCAACATGTGGAAGCTGACCGCGCCTTCGGGTGAAAAGCGTCAGGTTCGCACTGCCGGCTGGCTGAGCGTGAATGACGGTCAATCCCTGCTAAACGCCGCCGTGTCCGGGCTGGGGATCGCCTACCTGCATTCGTTCCTCTATGCCGACGCGATGGACAAGGGCCTGGTCGAAGATGCCATTCCCGATCTGCCGACCGAATCCCACGGTATCTACGCGGTTTACCCGCCCGGCCGGTTTACCCAGCCCAAGGTGCGCGCCTTCATTGACTTCCTGGTGCACAAGTTCGCCGAAAAAGGCCCGAACGACTGGTAAGCGGAAACAGAATTCCTCCCCAACTGCGCGCCCTTCGGGGCGCGTTTTGTTTGGGGGATCAGGCGGCGGCGGACAGCCCGCCGATCTGTTCGATCAGGGCGATGATGTCATCCACCCCTTTGCCATGACGCAGTTGCGTAAAGACAAAGGGTTTGCCCGCCCGCATCCGGGTGGCGTCACGCTCCATCACCTCTAGCGAGGCGCCTACATGCGGCGCCAAGTCCGTCTTGTTGATGATCAGCACGTCGGATTTTGTGATGGCAGGGCCTCCCTTGCGTGGGATTTCCTCGCCCGCGGCCACGTCGATCACATACAGGGTCAGATCCGCCAGTTCTGGGCTGAAGGTGGCCGACAGGTTGTCGCCGCCGCTTTCGATCAGCACGATTTCCACCTCTGGGTGGCGTTTGCGCATCTCGTCCACCGCCGCCAGGTTGATAGAAGCATCCTCGCGGATCGCGGTATGTGGGCAACCACCGGTTTCCACCCCGATGATCCGGTCCTGCGGCAGCACCTGCATCCGCATCAGTGCCTCGGCGTCCTCTTGGGTATAGATGTCATTGGTGATCGCGCCGATGGAATAGCGGCCCGACAGCGCCTTGCACAACTGCGCCGTCAGCGTGGTTTTCCCCGCGCCGACCGGGCCGCCAATTCCGATACGAAGAGGACCGAAAGGAGAGTTCATGAGCGGAAAAGCCTTGTGTATTGGGTTTCGTGTTTCATGGATGCGATGTCGGCCAGCACCGCCATCCCACCTAGGTCGTCCAGCGTCTGGGTCGCGGTTTCACTGGCGACCACGGCGCACAGCGGGGCTAGCGACGACAAGAGCGCCTGTCCCTCGGTCTGGCCCAGCGGCACCAGCCGGATCGCGGCAGAGGTCAGGTTGGAGGCAAAACTGTGCAGGTACATCGCGCAGGTCTGCAACAGCGGCAGGCCGTGACGGGCGGCGGCATGGCCAACGGCCACAGGGTAGGTCAGGCCGGGCGGGCAGTCGCCCCAGATCGCTTCGGTGGTCCGGCCGAATGCCGCACCTTGCTGCTCTGTCTCCAGCAGGCGTTCCGCCGAAGGGGCAAAGGCGCGGGCGGTGGCGTCGATTTCCGACAAGTCATCAGCACCGGCCCGGTAGGCGCACCCCAGCAGGATCGCGTCGTTCCGACCGCTTCCATGTTGCAACACGTCCCCCAACCAATTGCTGAAACTGCCCGCATCCGTCACCTGCGCGTTCTCGACAGCCCATTCCAGCCCGTGGCTATAGCTGAACGCCCCCACCGGATAGGCGGGCGACAGCCATTGCGCCAGCGTCAGAAGGGCCGTGTCAGTGATCATGGTGGTGATGATGTCCTTGGTCCCTGGAATGGCTGTGCAGCGTCTTGCCGTGGTCGTGCGAATGGGTGCGCCCGTGCCCATAAGCCCCGCCTTCGGGCGTGAAGGGCTCGCAAACCTCTGTCACGTTGGCCCCCAGATGGGACAGCATCGCCATGATGACATGATCGCGCTGGATCAACAGGCGTCCGTCCTCGATCTGGCAGGGGGTGTGCCGGTTGCCGATATGCCAGGCCAGGCGGGGCAGGTCAGCGCCCGTCACCTGAAGCAGGTTTTCCTCGGCGGCGATCACCTCGATCAGGCGGCCGTCGTCCAACTGGAACAAGCTACCGTGATCCACCGAGATCGTGTGTTCCAGATCGACCAGAAAGCGTTGGTCATGCACCGTGGTCAGCACCTTGCGGCGCAGAAACCGTTCCTCGTAGGTCAGGGTGACAAGGTCATGCGCCTTGGCATCGCTTTCGTGCAGGACGGTATGGGCGGTTGGCAGGGTCATCTGATCCTCAGAACATGAAGTAGCGTTGCGCCATCGGCAGGACCGTGGCGGGTTGGCAGGTCAGCAACTCACCGTCTGCGCGGACCTCGTAGGTTTCGGGGTGCACCTCGATATGGGGCAGGGCGTCATTCAGTTTCAGGTCGGTCTTGCCGATCTGGCGGGTGTTCTGGACGGCGACAGTCTGTTTCGCCAGCCCCAGCTTTTCGCGGATGCTGTCGGCCTGCGCGGCCTCGGACACGAACACGACGGCGGAATGTTCGACCGAGCGGCCATAGGCCCCGAACATCGGGCGCGAATAAACCGGCTGCGGCGTCGGGATCGAGGCGTTGGGATCGCCCATCTGCGCCATCACGATGGTGCCGGACATCAGCACCATTTCCGGTTTGACGCCAAAGAAGGCCGGGTTCCACAGCACCAGATCGGCGCGCTTGCCTTCCTCGATACTGCCGATTTCGTGGCTGATGCCATGCGCGATGGCCGGGTTGATCGTGTATTTCGCGATGTAGCGACGGACGCGGAAATTGTCGTTGTCGCCGGTTTCCTCGGACAGGCGGCCGCGCTGTTTCTTCATCTTGTCGGCGGTCTGCCAGGTGCGGATCAGCACTTCGCCGACGCGGCCCATGGCTTGGCTGTCCGACGCGATGATGGAAAACGCGCCCATGTCGTGCAGGATATCCTCGGCCGCGATGGTTTCGCGGCGGATGCGGCTTTCGGCAAAGGCCACGTCCTCGGGGATGGATTTGTCCAAGTGGTGGCAGACCATCAGCATATCGAGGTGTTCATCGACGGTGTTCACGGTAAACGGGCGCGTGGGGTTGGTGGATGACGGCAGCACGAAGCTTTCGCCGCAGATCTTGATGATGTCGGGGGCGTGACCGCCGCCCGCGCCCTCGGTATGGAAGGCATGGATGGTGCGGCCCTTCATGGCCTTGACGGTGTGCTCGACAAAGCCGGATTCGTTCAGCGTGTCGGTGTGGATCATCACCTGCACATCCATCGCGTCGGCCACGCCGAGGCAGCAGTCGATTGCGGCGGGGGTGGTGCCCCAATCCTCGTGCAGTTTCAGGGCGCAGGCGCCGGCGCGGACCTGCTCCTCCAGCGCGGCGGGCAGGCTGGCGTTGCCCTTGCCGGCAAAGGCCAGGTTCATCGGAAAGGCATCGGCGGCTTGCAGCATCCGCCCGATATGCCAAGGGCCGGGGGTGCAAGTGGTGGCCAGCGTGCCATGCGCGGGGCCGGTGCCGCCGCCCAGCATGGTGGTCAGGCCGGAATGCAGCGCGTCCTCGATCTGCTGCGGGCAGATATAGTGGATGTGGCTGTCGAACCCGCCCGCGGTCAGGATCTTACCCTCGCCCGCGATCGCCTCGGTGCCGGGGCCGACGATGATGTCCACGCCCGGTTGGGTGTCGGGGTTGCCTGCCTTGCCGATCTTGGCGATGCGCCCGTTCTTCAGGCCCACGTCGGCCTTGTAGATACCGGTATGATCCACGATCAGGGCATTGGTGATCACCGTGTCCACGGCCCCGGCAGCGCGGGTGGCCTGGCTTTGCCCCATGCCGTCGCGGATTACCTTGCCGCCGCCGAACTTGACCTCTTCGCCATAGGTGGTGAGATCGCGTTCCACCTGGATGATCAGGTCTGTATCGGCCAGCCGCAGCCGGTCGCCGGTGGTGGGGCCATACATGGCGGCATAGTCAGCGCGGGAGATTTTGGCGGGCATCAGGGGGCCTCCGGTTTGAATACGGCAAGAACGTTTGATCGGTGCGCGCCCGATCCGCCCCTCAGGGCGGGCGCGAACCTGTGCTGGGCGGATGTGGTCGCATCAGTCATCAGCTTACAGCGCCCCCATGACCCTTTGATTGAACCCAAAGACAGTGCGCCCGCCGGATATCGGGACCAGCGTCACCTCTCGTCGCTGGCCGGGTTCGAACCGCACGGCGGTGCCAGCGGCGATGTCCAGCCGCATGCCACGGGCGGCGGCGCGGTCGAAATCCAGCGCCGGGTTGGTTTCAAAGAAATGATAGTGGCTGCCCACCTGCACCGGCCGGTCGCCGGTGTTGGCGACCATCAGCACCAGTGCCTCGCGGCCCTCATTCAGGGTCAGGTCTCCGTCGGCGGGGAACAGTTCGCCGGGGATCATTTACGCACCCACGCGATCAGCGCAGCGGTGCCGATGGCCAGCGATCCGGCCAGCAGGGGCAGCCAACTGGCATGATCGGCATGCGGGTGCAGGTGCATCCCGTCATGCGCCCAGACGGGCGCGGCGGACAGGATCAGGACAAAGGCGACAAGGCTTTTCATGGCAGTTCCTTTCAGCGAATGGGGTTGTGGACGGTCACCAGTTTCGTGCCATCGGGAAAGGTGGCTTCGACCTGTACTTCGTGGATCATCTCGGGGATGCCCTCCATACATTGGTCGCGGGTGATCACGCGGGCGCCGGCCTCCATCATGTCGGCCACGCTGCGCCCGTCGCGCGCGCCTTCGACAACGGCGTCGGTGATCAGGGCGATTGCCTCGGGGTGGTTCAGCTTTACGCCGCGCGCCAGGCGCTTGCGGGCGATGTCGGCGGCCAGGGCGATCAGCAGCTTGTCTTTTTCACGCGGGGTCAGGTTCATGGTCAGATCATCCAGGTTCGGGGCAGTTGGGCATCGTTCAGATGGGTCAGAACGGGGATCAGGGATCGGCGCAGGTCATGGCTGTCAGGTGCGACAAGACGGGCGAACAGCACGCCGGGGCGGACCAGCGACACGCCACCGGTACCGGGCAGCATGTCGCGCAGCGCGGGCAGATGCGCCTCTGCCTCTGGCGCTATGAACAGGACAGAAGCCAGCGCCAGCGCCCCACCCAGCATGGCCTGTCCGGGCAGGCGGGGCAGAGTGTCAGAACCCATCCGCAGGGTGTCGGCAAAGACCAGTTCCGCGCCCTTGCGGACACGGATTCGGTCCGTCAGGTGGGTTGCGGACAGTGCCTCGCCCATCGCGCTGCGGCCAAGGATCAGTGTTTCCACCGCCAGCAGACGTGCGCCGGGGGCCATATCCACGCTCAGGCTGCGGTCCAGCGCGCCGTGATCGAACAGGATGGTTTCCTGCGGCAGCCAATCCAGACGTGCGCCGTCCGCGATGGTCAGCCGGTTGCGCACCTGCCCCACCTGTCCGGGCTGCGCGCGATAGATCCGTTCCGCCGCTTGGGTCGTCAGGGCCAGACGCGACCCTTGCAGCGCGGCGGCGTCGAACGAAAGCCGGTCTCCGCCCGTGATTCCGCCTGCAGTATTCAGGAACACCCCAGTCAGCCGGTCACCGGACCCGCGCGGGAACAGCATTTTCAGACAGCCCTGGGTTTTCAGATCGGCCAGCACCGACGCGCCATCCCGCAGTTTGGAACGGATCAACGCCCGCCCTTCTGCACGGGGCTGAGCGGCGGTTTCCGTGGCGGGCCGTATGTGTTCCAGCGTCGAAATGATCCCCTCCATCGTTGCGTCACGAGTCGCACACAGGGGCAGCAAGGCAAAGCGTGATGCACAATTTCCGGGCTGAACGGTCAATCTGGCGTCTTACCTGCCACAAAATAAGGCAGCCAAAACAAACTTGGCCTAAAGATTAGGCAAATGACTGCAATGCGGCACCAGAAACTTGCTGCCTGTTTGCGGGCCGGTAGGGGAATGCCTTTGCTGTGGCTGCCCGGGTCGCGAACGGAAATGCGCAAAATGCCGGGGTGTGTGGACGACCGATGCGACGTGGAAATCTGACCGGCCGCCCACACTGGTGCAACAACAGACTGTTGCGGGGTTCAGGTATGGCTTTGGCCTGTCTGATGCAAGGCCAAGCCTGCTTTCCCGCACCTGGAGGATGACATGAACCTACTCAAAGCCACTCTGGCAGGTGCCCTGAGCCTGAGCCTGACCGCTCCGGCTTTCGCAGCCGAGGATACCATCAAGGTCGGCGTGCTGCATTCGCTGTCCGGTACGATGGCGATTTCGGAAACCACGCTGAAAGACACCATGCTGATGTTGATTGACGAACAGAACGCCAAGGGCGGCGTGCTGGGCAAAAAGCTGGAAGCCGTCGTTGTAGATCCGGCGTCGGACTGGCCGCTGTTCGCTGAAAAGGCGCGCGAACTGCTGACCGTGCAGGATGTGGACGTGATTTTTGGCTGCTGGACCTCGGTGTCGCGTAAATCGGTTCTGCCGGTGATCGAGGAACTGAATGGCCTGATGTTCTATCCGGTCCAGTACGAAGGCGAGGAATCGTCGAAGAACGTGTTCTACACCGGCGCTGCCCCGAACCAGCAGGCGATCCCGGCGACGGATTACTTCCTGGAAGAACTGGGCGTCGAGAAATTTGCGCTGCTGGGTACCGACTATGTCTATCCGCGTACCACCAACAACATCCTGGAAAGCTATCTGGTGTCCAAGGGCATCGCCAAGGAAGACATCTTCGTCAACTACACCCCCTTTGGTCACTCTGACTGGTCGAAGATCGTTGCTGACGTTGTTGCGCTGGGTGCGGACGGCAAGAAAGTCGGCGTGATCAGCACGATCAACGGCGACGCCAACATCGGTTTCTACAAGGAACTGGCCGCCGCTGGCGTGTCGGCTGATGACATCCCCGTCGTGGCATTTTCGGTTGGTGAAGAAGAGCTGGCCGGTCTGGACACCTCTAACCTCGTGGGCCACCTGGCGGCCTGGAACTACTTCCAGTCGGCTGAATCGGACATCAACGCCGAATTCGTTAAGTCGTGGAAGGCCCGCATGGGTGAAGACCGCGTAACCAACGACCCGATGGAAGCGCACGTGATCGGTTTCAATATGTACATCAAGGCTGTCGAAGCTGCCGGCACCACCGACGTCGACGCTGTCCGCGCCAAGATGTATGGCATCGAAGTGCCGAACCTGACCGGTGGCACCGCCAAGATGCTGCCCAACCATCACCTGACCAAGCCGGTCCTGATCGGTGAAATCCAGGCCGATGGTCAGTTCGACATCATCAGCCAGACCAGCGAAGTTCCCGGCGACGCCTGGACTGACTTCCTGCCGGAATCGGCTGTCCTGAAGTCGGATTGGGAAGCCTTGGGTTGCGGCATGTACAACACCCAGACCAGCAGTTGCGTTCAGATCAAGTCGAACTACTGATCCGTCCCACCTGACAGGGGAAGGCGTGCGCGCCTTCCTCTACCCCTTTCCCTGAATACCGGTTTCCCGACATGCGGCACGTCCTTTCCCTTCTGTTCGCACTGGCGATGCTTGCCCTGCCGATGCAGGCTGCTGCCGGTCCGGTGCAGGATCTTCTGCAGCACTATCGCGCCGAGATTGAGAAAAGCTCGCGGACCACAATCGGCCCGGCCATCGACGCGCTGGCCGCCAGCGGATTGCCCCAGGCTCAGCGGGTGCTGGAAGTCTGGCAAGCCAAGGACATGTGGCAACGCAAATCGGACGGGATGTTCTTCGAGGCACACAAGGCCAAGAGCGGCGCATATACCCTGATTGATTTCGATACCGGGGCCGAAGCAGGTACCGCCGACAAGGGCGCTCTGGATCAGCTCAAACCCAACAGCGGCATCCGCGCCCTAATCGGCACCGCGTTGGTGCAGTTCCAGCTGTCCGATCCCGATATCGACCGCCGCCGCGACGCCATCACGGCGATTGAACGCGGTCCGACGGCCGACCACCTGGAACCCCTGCGCAAGGCAATTGCCAACGAACCAGACCCCG
This sequence comes from Thalassovita sp., assembly GCA_017792425.1. GTDB lineage: Bacteria > Pseudomonadota > Alphaproteobacteria > Rhodobacterales > Rhodobacteraceae > Thalassobius. The sequence continues at coordinate 3,275,526 of CP051233.1, read as the reverse complement.
TCCTGCAGGCCAAGAAGCGCCGGTTGGAACGCCTGCTGACAATCGCCTATGACCCGCAGGTGTCCGCCCGCATCGTGGCCATCAACGCTTTCCGTTCGGATCTTGGCGTGGATGTGCGCGCCACGCTGAACCCGCTTCTGTCCACGCGCCGGATCGCTCTGGCCGAAGTTCCCGGCCCCCGGATGAACGTCGCCGCCACACTGAAACCCGGCACCGAAGCCCTGCCGCGCGCCGCCGCCTACGCCTTGTTGGTGGAGGCCCGGCTGGCCCCGCCGCTCGTTTCGCCCAACGACATCCGCACGGCGCTGGCGGCCCATATCGACGGCGGCAAGGTGGGGGGCGTGCCGGTTGCGCAGTTGAATACCGATGCTGCCCGTGCCCGCGCCTACGCGGTGCTGGCCGCCGACGGCAAAGTGCCCCCGGCCGTGACACCGGCGCAGGTGGATACCGCGCTGGACGCCCACCGCTTCGTCGATGTTTACACCGAGCCTGAAAAGGCCGTGACCGATGCCGCCCGGGACGCGCTGACCGCGATCCAGCTGCGCGTCGGCCTGAACCAGACGCTGGATCTCGGGCTGGATGCGCTTTCGCTGGCCTCGATCTACTTCCTTGCCGCGATCGGTCTGGCCATCACCTTTGGTGTGATGGGGGTCATCAACATGGCGCATGGCGAATTCATCATGATGGGCGCCTATACCGGCTACGTGGTGCAGCAGGTGATTACCGATTACACCCTGTCCATCGTCGTGGCGATCCCGGCAGCCTTTGCCGTGACCTTTGCCGCCGGGGTGGCGATGGAACGGCTGGTGATCCGCTGGCTGTACAACCGTCCGCTGGAAACCCTGCTGGCCACCTTCGGCATCTCCATCGCCCTGCAGCAACTGGCCAAGAACATCTTCGGCACCCAGGCCCGCCCGCTGACCTCTCCGGCGTGGCTGGACGGGGCCTGGGTGATGAACGACGTGGTTTCGATCAGCTATATCCGCATCGCGATCTTCGTGCTGGCGCTGATCTTCCTCGGGTTCTTCCTGTTCCTGATGAAACGCACGCGCCTTGGCCTGGAAACCCGCGCCGTCACCCAGAACCCGCGCATGGCCTCCAGCATGGGCATCAACAAGGACCGGGTGAACATGCTGACCTTCGGTCTCGGCTCGGGCATCGCGGGCATCGCGGGCGTCGCCATCGGATTGTTCGCCAAGGTCACGTCCGAACTGGGCTCCGACTACATTGTCCAAAGCTTTATGACCGTGGTCGTCGGCGGTGTCGGCAACATCTGGGGCACGCTGGCGGGCGCCACGATGATCGGCTTCCTGCAAAAGGGGATCGAGTGGCTGAACCCCTCCAATACCCTGGCCGCCCAGACCTACATGATCATCTTCATCATCATCTTCATCCAGTTCCGTCCCCGCGGGATCATCGCCCTGAAGGGCCGCGCAGCAGGAGACTGAGATGCACGCACCCCATTCATCTTGCTCGAAATACTCCGGGGGGGACGTTGAAAATCCCCGTGATTTTCAACGTGGGGGGCTGGCCCCCCGCCGCCCCGCCGCCAACCACGCCCGCACGGGGGATCCGCGATGAAAACCACCTTCCTGATGCGCAACCCCTCGGTGCTGGTGTTCCTTGGCCTCCTGGCGCTGTTCACCCTGGGTGTCACCGTGATGTCCGAGGCGACGGGCGCCGCCCTGATCTCGACCTCATTCGTGAAAACCCTGGGCAAGACCCTGTGCCTGTGCCTGATCGCCATCGCGATGGATCTGGTCTGGGGCTATTGCGGAATCCTGTCGCTTGGTCATTTCGCCTTCTTCGGGCTGGGCGGCTACATGGTGGGGATGTGGCTGATGTACGAACGCACCCGCGGCATCGTCGAAACCTCGATGGCCAATGCCGAAATACCCCCCACACCGCAAGAGGTCGTGGACGCGATCGGTACCCAGATTTTCGGGGTGGTCGGCGGTTCCGACTTTCCGCTGGTCTGGACCTTCGCCGAAAGCCTTCCCATCCAGCTGGCGCTGGTGCTGGTCGTTCCCGGCCTGCTGGCGCTGGTGTTCGGCTGGCTGGCCTTCCGCAGCCGTGTCACCGGCGTGTACCTGTCGATCCTGACGCAGGCGATGACCCTGGCGCTGTCGCTGTACCTGTTCCAGAACGACAGCGGGCTGCGCGGCAACAACGGCCTGTCGGGGCTGCAAAACCTGCCCGGACTGGATGACGTGCCGCAAAGCGTGGTGTCGCTCTGGTTCTTCTGGGTCTCGGCACTGGCGCTGGGGCTGGGCTACGTGTTGGCCGCCTGGGTCGTGTCGGGCAAGTTCGGCAACGTGATCCGCGGCATCCGCGATGACGAGGCGCGCGTGCGCTTCCTGGGCTATTCGGTCGAGGGGTACAAGCTGTTCATTTTCGTGCTGACCGCCATGATCGCGGGCATCGCCGGGGCGCTGTATTACCCGCAGGCGGGCATCATCAACCCGGCGGAAATCGCCCCCATCGCCTCGATCTATCTGGCGGTCTGGGTGGCGATTGGCGGGCGCGGGCGGCTGTATGGCGCGGTGATCGGTGCGGCCTTCGTGTCGCTGGTATCCACGTGGTTCACCGGCGGTCAGGCCCCTGATTTGCCGCTGGGGGTGTACACCGTCAAATGGGTGGACTGGTGGCAGGTGTTGCTCGGGCTCAGCTTCGTTCTGGTCACGCTGTTTGCGCCCAAGGGCATCGGCGGGCTGTTCGACCTGTTCCAGGGTATCCGTGCGCCCCGCCGCCACGGATTGCCACTTGGCCCCGATCAGGGGGCATTTCAGGAAAAGGAGGCGCAGGAATGACAACCCTTCTGGAAGTGTCCGGCGTTTCCGTCAGCTTTGACGGGTTCAAAGCCATCAACAACCTGTCGTTCCAGATCGGCAGCGCCGAAATGCGTGCGATCATCGGGCCGAACGGGGCGGGCAAGACCACCTTCATGGACATCGTCACCGGCAAGACCCGCCCCGACGAAGGCCGTGTCCTGTGGGGCGAAAAGTCCGTGTCCCTGCTGAAAATGTCAGAGGCCCAGATCGCTCGCGCCGGGGTTGGTCGCAAATTCCAGCGCCCGACCGTGTTCGAGGATCAGACCGTTTTCGACAACCTTATGATGGCGCTGAAGAACGACCGCGCCCCATGGCAGGTGCTGATGTTCAAACCCCGCGCCGCGGATCTGGAAAAGGTCGCGGAACTGGCCGCCGAAATCGGCCTGTCCGATGAACTGCACCGCAAATCGGGCGAACTGTCACACGGGCAAAAGCAATGGCTGGAAATCGGCATGTTGCTGGCACAGGAACCGCGCCTGCTGCTGGTGGACGAACCCGCCGCCGGGATGACGCTGGCCGAACGCGAACACACCACCGACATTCTTGTCGAGGCCGCCAAGACCCGCGCCGTCGTGGTGGTGGAACATGACATGGAATTCGTCCGCCGTCTGAACTGCAAGGTCACGGTGCTGCACGAAGGCAGCGTTCTGGCCGAAGGCTCGCTGGACCATGTCACCCGCAACCAAGACGTTATCGACGTCTATCTGGGACGCTAGGAAATGCTGAAGATCGACGATTTGACCCTGCACTACGGCAGCTCGCAGATTCTGAACGGGATCAGCCTATCGGCGCACGTGGGTCAGGTGACCTGCGTCATGGGCACCAACGGCGTAGGCAAGACCAGTCTGCTGAAGGCGATTTCCGGCACGCACCCGCGCTCTGGCGGTGGGATGGAACTTGATGGTGAACAGATCGGTCGCCTGCCCGCCCACGCATTGGCGCGCAAGGGCATTGGCTATGTGCCTCAGGGGCGTGACATTTTTCCCTTGCTGACGGTCCGGGAAAACCTGGAAACCGGCTATGCCTGCCTCCCGCGGTCGGAACACCGTATCCCGGATGAAGTGTTTGAACTGTTCCCGATCCTGAAGGACTTCTTGCATCGCCGTGGCGGCGATCTGTCCGGCGGGCAGCAACAGCAACTGGCCATCGCGCGTGCGATGATCACCCGGCCAAAGCTGTTGCTGCTGGACGAACCGACAGAGGGCATCCAGCCCAACATCATCCAGCAGATCGGCCGCGTGATCGAATATCTGCGCGATCAGGGCAACATGGCGATCATCCTGGTCGAGCAGTATTTCGACTTTGCCTACGGTCTGGCGGATACATTCGTGGTGATGCGGCGGGGGGCGGTTCTGAAACACGGCGCCAAGGCCGACCTGACCCGCGACGAATTGGTTCAGGCGGTCTCGGTCTGACGGGCGCAGAACGCGACGAAAAAACCGGAACAACCTGTGTTTTCGCCCTTGACGCCCGCGCCCAGCTTTCGTAATTCGCAACCCACTCTGGCGGAGTAGCTCAGTTGGTTAGAGCAGCGGAATCATAATCCGCGTGTCGGGGGTTCAAGTCCCTCCTCCGCTACCAATCTTCCCGATTTCAGTTCGAACCTATCCCCGTTCATTTTCGGGAAGCCTGTTGCTTGGGATCCCCTGAGCTTGACGATTGTCCAGCTTATCAGGATCGTCATCGGCAAATGCAGATTCCAACCCAGTCTCAGGACAATCGTTGGGCCGCTATTTCCCCATACGGAAAGTGTCTGACCTCAGGCAGCCGGTCCATGCGGCTGGGCGATCCCCGCTAGCTGTCGTCGGGCGCTTGACTGGATTTCGAACTGCGCCCTAATGGCGGGGCCATGTCTCATGTTGAAACACCCCGTCCGCAACCGCTCTGGCTCCTGGTCTTTTTGCAGGGGGGTGTATCTGCATCCAGCCTGATCGTTGAAATCGTTGCCGGGCGGATGATCGCACCCTATGTCGGGATGAGCCTGTATACTTGGACAGCGATCATCGCCGTGGTTCTGGCGGGGTTTTCCGTGGGCCATTGGTGGGGCGGGCGGATCGCCGGGCTGGACACGGCCCGCGCCCTGCGTCGTGCGGGCTGGACAATGATCGCTGCGGCCCTGGCCACCGCGGGGGCCAGCCTGCTGCTGCGGGGACTGGCGGGGCCGGTGCTGCAGTCTATCCACCATCCGCTGGCCGCCATCACCACGATCACCTTGTTGGCGTTCTTTCTGCCGTCGCTGTTCGCTGGTGTTCCGGCGCCCATCCTGACCGTGGCCGCGATGCGTGGGCGGGACCGGGCGGAACACGCGTTGGGCGTGATGTTCGCCACCGGCGCGGTTGGGGCGATCGCGGGTACCTTGCTGGCCGGGTTCGCCTTTGTCCCCCTGCTGGGGTCCATTGCGACGCTGCTTGTGGTGGCGGGCGTCTACGCGGTGGTGGCCTTCGCGTGTTTCTGGCTGGGCAACTCCCAGCTGAAGGAAACCCTGCGCGCGGGCCTCGGTCTGGGCGCCATGTTGCTGGTGGGGGCGAACGCCTTGGCCCTGTCATCGGTCTGCGATCGCGAAAGCAGCTATTACTGCATCCGAACCGTGGCCTTGTCTGACGACCCGGCAGACCCGGTGCGCCTGATGGTGGTGGATCACCTGGCGCACGGGATCAGCGGCGCGCGTGATCCGCGGGTGATGTACACCGATCACGCCGCCATGTTGGAAGCCCTGCCACGGATGCGGATGGGACAACGCGCCTTTTCCTCTTTTCACATCGGGGGTGGATCTTATTCCGTGCCGCGCGCCTGGCAGGATCGTGGCCTTACCGACATCACCGTTGCCGAAATCGACCCAGAGATCACCCGGGCCGCCCGGCAGCAGTTCTGGTATACGCCGGGCAAGACAAGGATTCTGCATCAGGACGCCCGCGTTGCCCTGCGCGCCAGCACAGCCCGCTATGACGTGATCGTGGGCGACGCCTTTACCGATATCGCAGTGCCTGAACACTTGGTGACTCGGGACTTTTTCCAACTCGTGGCCGCCCGTCTGGCCCCGGGCGGGGTGTACGCGATGAACCTGATCGACAGCGCCGACCGGCTGGATGCGCTGGCCGCGATGGTTGTGACCCTGCGCAGCGTTTTCCCCAGCGTCGAGGTCTGGACCGAAGCGCGTCCGCCCGAACCAGGCGAACGCCGGGTTTTCGTGATTCTTGGCGGGGATGTCGACAGTCCCGTTTCCGCAATCACGGCCCGCTCGCCCGAACCGATGCGGTTCCAGCCCTTGGCCCCCAGCTTTCTGGATGACATCATCACCCGCAAGCACCCACCAGTGCTGACTGACGATTTCGCGCCGCTCAGCTACCTGATGGGGTTCGACCCGGTCCTGAACTGACATCGCCGCGCGGGTCGGACGCCGCCAGCCGCGCCGACCGGTTTCGGCGCATCTGGCCCATCGCAGACAGAACAAGGATCGCCAGCGCCGCCAGACCGGCGGCCAGTGCGATGGGCCGGGTCAAGAACACGCTGAAATCGCCGTCGCTCAGCAACAGGGTTCTGCGCAGGTTCTCCTCGATCGGCGCGCCCAGGATCAGCCCCAGGATCAGCGGCACCACGTCAAAGCGTATCACGATCAGCGCCAGCCCCACCAACCCGAACACCAGCGTCATCCACAGGTCAAAGGTCGCGTTTCCGACGCTCATCACCCCGATGCAGGTGAACAGGACGATGCCCGGAAACAGCAGTGGATAGGGGATTTGCAGCAGGCGCACCCAGACACCGATCAGCGGGATGTTCAGCAGCACCAGGATCACCATGCCGATCCAGAAACTGACGATCAGGCCCCAGAACAATTCCGGGTGGCTGGTCATCACCATCGGTCCGGGCTGGATTCCCTGCAGCATCAGTGCCGCCAACAGCAGCGCCATCACAGCGTCGCCCGGAATGCCCAGTGTCAGCGACGGGATGAACGCGGTGCCGATCCCGGCATTGTTGCAGGCTTCGGGGGCGGCCAGCCCCTCGATCGCGCCGGTGCCGAACTCTTGTGGATGTTTCGAGACACGCTTTTCCACGGCGTAGGCGATAAAGGTGGCCATGCCGCCGCTGGTCCCCGGCAGCGCACCGAACGCCGCGCCCAGACCGGACCCGCGCAGCATGGCGGGCCAGGACCGGCGCCATTCCTCGCGGGTTGGCAACTGGTCGCGCAGGCCCAGCTTCTGCTTGACCGGGGCGACAGCGGATTTGCCAACGCTGGACATGACCTCGGTCAGGGCGAAAAGCCCCATCGCGATCGGGATCAACCCGATGCCGTTGGACAGCTCCGTCACGCCAAAGGTGAACCGTTGCAACCCTGTGTTCACGTCCGTTCCGACCGTGGCCAGCAGCAGGCCCAGCACCACCATCGCAAACCCCTTCAGCGGCGATCCGCGCCCGATGCTGGCGGCGGCGACCAGCCCCAGCGTCATCAGCATGAAATACTCTGCCGGTCCGAATTTCAGCGCAAAGGCCGACAGCGCCGGGGCGAACAGCATCAGCAGTACGATCCCCACAGAGGATCCCCAGGCCGACGCGATGCACTTGATGAACAGCGCAACCCCGCCGCGCCCCTTCTTGGCCATCGGATAGCCATCCAGCACGTCAACCGCCGCCGCCGGGTGGCCCGGCACACCGATCAGGATGGAACAGGTGCCGCCGCCGAAATCGGCCCCGAAATACACGCCCGCCAGCATGATCAGCGCGCCATCCACCGGCAGGTAATAGGTAAAGGGCAGCAGCAGCGAAATCGTGATCAGCGCGCCCAGCCCCGGCAGCGCCCCCACCAGCGTCCCAAGAAACACGCCGGCGAAGCAATACCAAAGGTTGGTCAGGGTAAAGGCCGTTTCAAACCCGACGATCAGATGATCCAGAAACATGCGGCTATCTCCGGGCGATCACAGCGCAAAGGCCTGCAGCGGCATGCGCAACGCGACGATGAACACCAGCCAGCTTAGCAGCGCCAGCCCACCTGCCAGCAGGGCCAGCGTCGTCCACCGGCTGCGCGGATCGGCGAACCCGGCGGTCATGACCAGCAAAAACGCCGCCGGAATCAGCCCCAGCGGACGGACAGTCAGCGCGAAAAGCGCGACCGATAGCGTAACCAGCCCGATGGCGCGGGGATTGATGCGGGGGGTGTCCTCTGCTGGAATGGACCGCAGCACGCCGGTGACGACGATGCCCACACCGCACAACGCCAGGCACAGCCCCAAAGCCACCGGAAAGAACCCCGGCCCCATGTTGGCAGGCGTGCCGATCTGCAACGACGCCTGCGCCTGCAGCGCAGCACCCAGCCCGATCAGGGCCAGCAGGGCGCCCCCGGCCAGATCGCGCGTCCTGTCGGTTTGCCCGCTCATGCCGTCGTCTCCTCGGTTGCGGATGCCTGGGCCGCCAGCCAGCGCGTCACGCGCGCCATCGCTTCGGTAGCCGCATCGAATTGGTACTTTGTGAAACCATGTGGCATCAGTGCAAAAATATCGAGCGTCACCGGACCGCCCGCCTCTGCCGCGCGCTCTGCCGCGGTCAAGGCTTCGGACAGCAGGCCCTCGCTGCCGCCGACGATGAAATGCACCGGGGGCAGGTCGTGGAACGCCCCGAACACCGGGGACGCGCGCCAGTCCGACGCCTCGGCCTCCCCCAGGTACAGGCCGATCATGTCCGCCCCCATCGCCCGGGTCGCAATGTCCTTGCCGTCGTTGAAGTCCCAACTGTCGCCGGACAAGGTCAGATCAACAAAGGGGCTGATGCAACTGACGGCGAACGGTGCGGGTCTGCCCGCATCCCGCAGGGTCATCGCCGTCGCCAACGCCATCCCGCCGCCACAGGATTCCCCGATCAGGCCAAAGCGGGCCCCGCTGCCGCCCAGTGCCGCCGCCACTGCCACGGCGTCCTCCAACGCGGCAGGAAACGGATGTTCCGGCGCTTGTGCATAGGCGGGCATGAACACCCGGCAGCCGGTTCCCAGCGCAATCTCGGACGCATTGGCGCGGCCCAGGTCCAGGCTGCCCCGCACGTAGCCGCCCCCGTGAAAGAACACCAGCGCCGCTTCTTTCGCGTCCGGTGGGGTAATCCATTCGCCACCGACCCCGCCAAGCGTTCCGGCGGCCACCGTCACGCCCTCGGGCTGGGGGCGAAAGAACGGGTTTCCGATCATCCGCGCGGTTGCCGCCCGCAACGCGGCAATGTCGCCGCTTGCCCGATAGCTGCGGGCGAACCTGGTGTCCTCCAGCATCTTGCGTACGGTCTGGCGATCCCCGTCGGTGACGGGGATTTCGGTTCTCAGGATGGCGCGCGTCATTGCGACAGGCTCACGCCCAGGCTGTCGATCAGCGCGGCCGTTTTCGGGGATTCCGCGGCGATGAAGGCGGCAAATTCATCCGGCGTGCTCAACACAAGGTCATACCCGTTCGGGACCGTGACCTTCTCGACAAAGGCCGGGTCGGAAATCACCTCTTTGAAGGCTTCATAGATCTGCGTCTTGATCTTGGCGGGGGTGCCGCCGGGCACCGCGATACCGACGATGGCATAGATTTCCAGATCGGGGAAACCGATCTCGGCAAAGGTCGGCACATCGGGCAGCGAAGGCTGCCGTTCCGCTCCGTTCATCGCCAGCATCCGCAGCTTGCCGCCTTCGCCGAACCGTGTCGCCAGAACCGCGCTGGCCACGGTGGCGTCCAACTGGCCGCCCAGCATGTCCTGCAGCATCTGGCCGCCGTTGGAATAGGGGATGTGCTTCATCTGGAGGTCCGCCGCGTGCAGGAATTTTTCCATACCCAGATGCATCATGTGCCCCACGCCGAAAGAACCAAAGGTCTGCTTGGGTCCGTTCGCTTTCATCATGGCGATGAACTCGTTGGCGGTCTGTGCTTCCAGGTCGCCGCGCACCAGCAGGCCGAACTGGATCTTGAACAACTGGCTGACCGGGTCCAGCCCGGTTGCCGGATCATAGGGCAGTGTCTTGTAAAGCGACGGGTTGTTCAGAAAGGTGGATTCGCTGCCGATCAGGATGGTATGGCCGTCCGGCTTGGACTGCGCGACGGTGTTGGCCGCGATCACTTCGTTCGCGCCGGGACGCGTGTCCACGACAACGGGCTGGCCCCATTTTTCCTGCAGTTTTTCCGCCGCCGCACGCGTGACCGCGTCCAGCGCGAAACCGGGATAGGCGTGAATGATGGTGACGGGCTTGGACGGATAGTCCTGGGCGGTGGCGCCTTGCGCGACCGGCGCAATCAATGCTGCGGCCAGCCCCGCGCGCAGGATGCGGGTGAAAGTGGGTGTCATGGTGTTTCCTCCTCGTTGGCGGTCCGCGCCTGCGGAATCGCCCTGGGGTCCAAGGCTAGATCATCCCGCCATCCCGCACTTGATATTTTGGGACATCCGCGGGTTCAGCCACACCTGCGGCTGGCCAGCCGGCCCTGTTGGGGGGATTGGCCAAAGGCCTTGCGATACCAGCGGCTGAACGCTTCCGGGCTTTCGAAACCCACCAGGAAAGCGATTTCCGCCAGCGCCCGGTCGCTGCCCAGAACGTATTGCTGGGCAAATTCTCGGCGGACCTCCTGCAACAGGCGGGAAAAGGTCAGGCCTTGCCGTGACAGCCGCCGATGCAGCGTGCGCCGGTCGATCATCAGCAGCCCGGCGACCCGGTCGGCGCGCGCTTCGCCCTGCGCCAGCGTCAGCAGGATCAACTGGCGCACGCGATACAGAAACACATCGGGCGCTGCGTCTGCATTGGCCAACAGGGTTCGCGCTTCGCGGTCCAGCGATGGCGCTGTCCGCTTGAGAGGAAGGGCAAGATCGGTACGGTTCAGAACGATGCCGTTGAACTCTTGCTCGAACTCAGGGACAACGCCGAAATGCGCCAGGTAGGTCCGGTCGGGCAAGGCGCGCGCATGGCGAAACATTATCCCGCTTGGCCGCCATTCCGGCCCCAGTATCCACCGAAACATTTCCCGGATGCCGCAGATGATCATTTCCGCGCTTTGGCGTGATAGGATCTGCGCGCTGGACAGCAGATCGACCGCAAGGATCAGGTCATCCCCGGCATCGATGAATGACAGGTACAGCGCGGTTGAATGCAAGTGAAAGGCTTGCGCAATGGTGGACAGTACATCGCCCAACGTCTCTTGTTCCCGGATGAACAAGGCCACCGGCCCCAGGTCCGGCATCTTTCGGAACTCGGCCAGCCGCAGCCCGAAATCCGGCATGTCCAACCGGCGCGCCGCATGTTCCAGCAGTGCCATCGGCGCTTCGACAGGTACGCGCGTGTCCCGGTTCATCACCGATTCCAGCGCATAGCCGGCGTCATCAAAGATCACCTCGGGGTCGTGCCCCAGGTGCCGGATGAATTCTGCCAGGTCCAGCACCAGCGTGCCGCGGATATTGGTGAACATGCGGCGACTATGGGCCGCCCGCGCGATGCAGTCAAAGACCGCGACAGCATCCGTACCCCTCGCGCGCCGCAGGCCTATGATGCGGCTTTTGCGTCCCAGTCCCCGCGGCTGATCGCGTTCAGGGTCATTTGCAGGATCATGCCCCTTACCCGTTCCAGCGCAAAGGTTGCCGGACGTTCGGCCAGTTCGCAGATGTACAGCGTCCGGCTTAGTTCCGGTTCGATGATCGGACGCGCGGCCAGTTCACCTGTTTGCAGTTGATCGTGCATGAACAGCGAGGTGCCGATGGCGCAACCCAGCCCGGCCTTCAACGCCCCGGAAATTGCGCTGACAGAGTTCAGGTTCAACCGCGCCCGCGCCTCCAGCTTTTTCAGCAGGTTCACGTCATCCATCAGCGCCCGCGCCGACAGGCCCTGTTTCAGCAGGATGATCGGCAGATCCAGCAATTCCTCAAAGGTGATCGGGGCTGTGGTGTCCCCGATCAGTTCCGGGCGGCCAACGCAGACCATGCGTTCTTCCAATATCGGCTGGGTCCGCAACGCGCTGTCCTGCGGCGGGTTATAGACCACGGCCAGATCCACCTCGGACGCCATCAGATGCACCAGCGTGGACCCCGACAGGCTCTCGGACAGGGTCAGTTTCAGCCGGGGATAGTCACGCAACACCGTTTCGATCAACGTCAGCCCGATCGCCCGCACTGCGGAATGCGCCATCCCGACCGAGATTTCCCCGACAATATCGCGCGCTTCGCCGCGCAGATCCTGTTCCGCAGCTTCCATTGATCGCAGGATGCCGCGCGCATGTTCATACAGACGCTGGCCCGCCGCCGTGGGCACCAGCCCCCGTGGCCTGCGCACGAACAGTTGCGTGCCCAGATGGTCCTCCAGGTTGGACAGGTGATGGCTCAGGGCAGAGGTGGCCACGTTCACATGCTCTGCCGCGCGCGACAGCGACCCGTGTTCATGAATGGCGGCGAAATACCGAAGCTGGCGAGAGTCCACGATTTCTAATTTCCAGAACGTAACCTTCGAAACTCTATTATTTTTATAAACTGCCAGCAAGCCTAAGGTTGTCGCGAAAGGGAGGACGGCAATGAACGTCACTGGTTTTGCCCCGCTGTCGGGCGTACGTGTCATAGAGATGAGCCACATGATCATGGGGCCGTCTTGCGGGATGTTCCTGGCGTTCCTGGGGGCCGAGGTCATCAAGGTCGAACCCCCCCAAGGCGACAAGACACGCGACCTGACCGGAATGGGTCGCGGCTTTTTCCCGACCTTCAACCGTGGCAAGAAGTCGATCACGCTGGACCTGAAATCCGATGCGGGCCGCGCGGCACTGGACGCGCTGTTGAAGGACGCCGACGTCTTTGTCGAAAACTTCCGCGACAGTTCGCTGGCGGCGATGGGCTTTGCCCCTGACGTTCTGCGTGACCGCCACCCCCAATTGATCGTCGCCTCATGCAAGGGCTTCCTGCACGGCCCCTACGAAAACCGCACCGCGATGGACGAGGTCGTCCAGATGATGACCGGCATGGCCTACATGACCGGCCCGACCGGCCGCCCGCTGCGAATCGGATCATCGGCCAATGACATCATGGGTGGGTTGTTCGGCGCGTTTTCGGTTCTGGCGGCGCTGAAGCAGCGGGATCGTGACGGGCAGGGTCATGCCGTGCGCGTCGGCCTGTTCGAAAACTGCCTGCTGCTGGTCGCGCAGCACATGGTGCAATTCGACATCGAAGGCACCGAGGCGCCCCCCATGCCCGAACGCGATTTTTCCTGGCCCGTCTACGATATCTTCAACACCGGCGACGGTCAGCCGATTTTCGTTGGCGCCGTGACCGAAGGTCAATGGGCCAAACTTTGCGATGTACTGGGACTGGCCGACCTGAAGGCAGACTCCCGGCTTCAGACCCGCCCGGACCAGATCAAGGCCCGTGACTGGACCTTGCCCCTCATCGCAGATGCCATCGCGCAACAGACCTACGCGCCCCTCGCTTCTGCGCTAGAGCGTGATGGCATCCCCTTTTCCCCGATCGCGCGCCCCGCGCAGATGTACGATGACCCGCATGTCACCCGACCCGGCGGCCTGATGAGCTCGGCCCTGCCCGAAGGCGGCAGCTATCGCGCCCCCGGCCTGCCGTTCGAAGTTGACGGAATCCCCGCCGTACCCGCCTGCTTTGATCTGCCCGACATCGGGGATGATACCGCTGATATCCTTGGCGCGCTGGGACTGGCCGAGGATGAAATCGCCATCGCATCCGGTCAGGCCCGGAGGCACGTCGCATGATTTCCGCAGGCCGTCTCTACCCCGCTGACACCGTCACCCTGCGCGAGGTCGGTCTGCGCGACGGGTTGCAATTGGTGCGCCGCTTCCCCACGACCGCAGCCAAGAAACAGTGGCTGCAGCAGGAACACGCCGCCGGTGTGCGTCATTTCGAAGTGGGCTCTTTCCTGCCCGCCTCGCGCATGCCGCAATTCGCCGATGTGCATGACCTGATTGCCGAAACCGCGCGGCTTGGGGCGTATTCATCCGCGCTTGCCCTGAATGAACGCGGGGCCAAGGATGCCTGCGATGCGCAGGTTGATGAAATCATCAACGTCATTTCCGCCACCGAGGAACACAGCCAGGCCAATATGCGCCGTTCGCGGGCAGACGCGATTGAACTGGTCCGTCGGACCCGTGCGCTGTCCGATGCCAGCGACCACAAACCACTGGTGAACGCAGGCATCGCGATGGCCTTTGGCTGTTCCATCGCCGGAGAGGTGAACACCTCCGAAGTGCTGCGATTGGCCGAGGCTTGCCTGCGGGCGGGCGCGCATGCTGTCGGTCTTGCGGACACTGTCGGCTTTGCCGGCCCTGCGCAGGTGGCGGCGCTGACCCGCGATCTGGTGACCCTCTGCGGTGACACGCCCGTGCTGGTGCATCTGCACGACACGCGCGGTATGGCCGTCGCCAACGCCGCTGCCGCGATCGACGCCGGGGCCCGCGCGCTGGACGGGTCGTTGGGCGGGCTGGGCGGTTGCCCTTTCGCGCCCGGCGCCACCGGGAACGCGGTGTTCGAAGACCTCGTGTACCTGTGCGAACGGACCGGCATTCCGACCGGCATAGACCTGGCCGCGCTGATCGGCGTGCGCCGGATTCTCGAAACCGAAATGCCAGATGAACAGCTTCACGGCGCGTTGGCCCGCTCGGGTCTGCCGCCACGTGTGAAATGGACCGCTTGAGGAGGCGGCCAACAATAGTCCAAATAAGGGAGAAACCTATGAAACACCTGATCCCGGCGCTTGCCGCCACCACGCTTTCCCTCACCGCGACGACCGCCTTGGCGGACGCCACCCCCATGCGCTGCAGCCACCAGCTGCCCCCCGCCCATGCTGTCGCCAAGGTCATCGACCGCTGGGCCGCCGAGGTTGAAACCCTGTCGCAGGGTGAAATCGACGTGCAGGTCTTTGGTGCAGACAGCCTTGTCGGGGCCAAGGAAAACATCACCGCCACCGCCAAGGGCGACATCGAATGCGCCTTTTCGGTGCAGTTCCAATGGGGCAAGACCCTGCCGATCATGACGGTCACAACCCGCCCCTTTGCCTTTGCCGACATGAACATCTGGCGCAACTGGGACGGGTCCGACGCGGCCAACTTCCTCGAAGACAAGCTGCGCCAAAAGGGCGTTGAAAATGTCGTCTGGCTGTTCCAGACCTCGGATTCGGTGTTCACGTCGAAGGGCAAGTACCTGATCGCCCCAGAAGATTTCAAAGGGCTGAAAATCCGCGGCCTGGTGCCCGCTTTCAACTCCGCGATCGAGGCACTGGGCGCCGCCCCCGTGTCCATGTCGGGTGGCGAGGTCTACCAAGGTCTGGCAACCGGTGTGATCGACGCCGCCCTGACCGGAACAGACGCGGCCGTGTCGCGCAAGTATTACGAGGTACAGGACCACTTCACCGTGGTGCCGGTGATCTCTGTCTACTTCCACGGCTACCTGAACCCGAAATTCTATGCGGGCCTGTCCGACACCGCCAAGGCCGCACTGGACGAGGCCGGCAAGAAGGCCGCCGTCTGGGCCGTGGAAGAGGCAGAGGCCGCAGCGGCCACCGCCCCCGCCGAACTGGCCGCCAAGGGCGTGAATGTCCACACCCTGACGGCAGAGGAAAACAAGGCGCTGGAAGCGGTCATGCAACCTGCCTTCGACGCCAAGTTCAGCTCGGACGATCCCGAAAGCCAGAAACTGCTGGACCTGATCGACCAGCTGCGCGTTCAGGGCTGACATGGAAACCGGCGCGAACACCACAACAACGGGGGCGGCGCCGAAAGGCGCCGTTTCCCGGCTCGCCATCACCATCGTGCGGGTCGCTGGCGCGCTCAGCACGGCGCTGATTCTGCTGGCCTTTGCGTTGACCGTTCTGGCGGTGTTCATGCGCTACATCGTCAATACCCCGCTGATGTGGTCTGATGACGCCTCTGGCTGGATGCTGGTGACGCTGATCATGCTGGGCGCGGCAGAGGCGTATCGCCGCGACATCCATATCGGGATAGACCTGCTGACCGCTCGCCTCGGGCGCACTGCCCGGCGCGTACAGGAAACCTTTGCCGATCTGGCCGTACTGGCGTTCGCCACCTTGCTGGGCATCAGTGCGTGGGAGGCCGTGACCTTCTCGCGCGCGTTCGACGCCTATACCTCTGGCACGGTCGAGGTGCCGCTTTGGCTGGTCCAGCTGCCGCTGCCAATCGGTGCGGTCCTGCTGGGGTTGGTCGCAATCAGCCGAATCCTGTCCCGCCACTTCAAAGGAACCTCGCTATGACCATGCTGCTTGTATTCGGCGGGCTGATCCTGCTGCTGCTGACTGGTATGCCGATCTTCGTGGCACTGGGACTGTCCGCCAGCGCGATCCTGCTGATCTTCGAGGGCAATATCGGCAGTATCGCCGATACCGTCTTTGCCCATTTCGACAAACCGATCCTGATGACGATCCCGCTGTTCGTGTTCATGGCGCAGCTGATGATCCGGGCCAAGGTGATCGACGACCTGTATGACATGGCGCACACGGTCGTCGGACATATCCGGGGCGGTCTGGGGGTGGCCACGGTGATGTCCTGTACCATCTTCGCGGCGATTTCGGGCTCTTCCGTGGCAACCGCGCTGTCCATCGGATCCAGCGCCATCCCGCAGATGAAACGGTTCGGCTATCCCGAACGCGATGCGCTGGGGGTGATCGCCGCGGGCGGCACGCTGGGCATCCTGATCCCGCCGTCCGGGCCGATGATCCTCTATGCCATCGTCTCCGAAGTCTCGATTGGCGCGCTGTTCCTTGCGGGGATCGTGCCGGGCCTGCTGCTGGCGCTGATCTTCTCGGCCTATTGCATTGTCCGCGCCAGCCGTGATCCGTCACAACAAGCGCCCGACTGGGCGGGCTGGGGCCGGGTGCTGTCGGCCCTGCGCCGGTCGATCTGGGCGGTCATGGCCCCGCCGGTGGTGATGGGCGGCATCTATTTCGGCATCTTCACCGCGGGCGAGGCGGCGGCCTTCGGCTCGCTCTATGCCCTTGTCGTGGCGCTGACCGTCTATCGCAGCCTCGGCCTGACCCAGATCTGGGAATGCGCGCGCCAGTCCATGCTGACCTCGATGATGGTGTTCATGATCATCGCCGGGGCCGCGATGTTCGGCCATGCGATCACCATCATCCGCCTGCCGATGGGCGTGACGGAAATGGTCGCGTCGATGGGGCTTGGGCCGCTGGGGTTCATGCTGATGGTGATGGCAATGATCTTCGTGATGGGGATGTTCTTTGAATCCATCGCCATCATCCTGATCACCACCCCGATCCTGCTGCCGACAATGCACGCGCTGGACATAGACCTGATCTGGTACGGCGTGCTTCTGATGATCAACCTGGAACTGGCGATGATCACGCCCCCCGTCGGCATGAACCTGTTCGTGATCAAGGGCATCACCGATGCGTCCCTGTCCGAGGTGGTTCGCGGCGCCGCCCCCTATGTGGTACTGATGCTGGGCGGGCTGGTGCTGATGATGCTGGCGCCCGGGCTTGCGACATGGCTTCCCTATGCGGCCGGGTTCGGCCAATAGGGGCGGGCCGACCGCCAGAACGACTCAGGGAACAGGACATGACCCAGGAAAAGACCTACGCCTTCCAATCCATCGCCCAGGCGCTGCAGGATCACGGCGTGACCACCATGTTCGGCCTGATGGGCGACGCCAACCTGTTCATGGTGGATCACTACGTTCGCGCCTGCAAAGGCACGTTTGTTCCGGTGGCCTACGAAGGCAGCGCCGTTCTGATGGCGCAGGCTTATGCGCATGTGTCCGGGCGGATTGGCGTCGCGACGGTGACGCATGGCCCCGCCCTGACCAACTGCATCACCGCCCTGACCGAAGGCGCGCGTGGGCATATCCCGATGGTGCTGCTGGCTGGGGACACCCCGGTGATGAATCCGCAGAACCTGCAGAACATCGACCAGCGCGAAGCCGTCAAGGTCACCGGCGCGGGGTTCGAACAGATGCGTTCGCCCGCCACCGCCGCGCATGACGTGGCCCACGCCTTCTATCGCGCGCGGGTGGAAAAACGGCCTATCGTGCTGAACATGCCCTCGGATTTCATGTGGCAGGAAGTGGCCCACGTCCCCGTGATCTTTCCCGCCTTTTCCGCCCCCGCAATGGTGCCCGAAGGCGACGATCTGGACCAGGCGATCGGCATGATCGCCTCGGCCCGGCGGCCCGTGATCCTGGCAGGTGGCGGCGCTGTCGATGCGCGCGACCGGCTGATCCGGCTGGCGGACCGTTTACAGGCCCCGCTGGCCACCACGCTGAAGGCCAAGGGCCTGTTCAACGGCCACCCCTATAACATGGACATCTTCGGCACGCTCAGCACCCCGGCCACCTATGACGCCATCGCCAAGGCCGACTGTATCGTCTGCTTCGGCACCAGCCTGCACCATTTCACCACCGACAAGGGCGCGCTGATGAAGGGCAAGCGCATCGTGCAGGTCAATGACACCGTGACCGAGGTCAGCAAGAACTTTCACCCTGACGCGGCGCTGGTGGCCGACGCAGGGCTGACGGCGGACAACATCGTCTATTGGCTGGACGAGGCTGAAATTCCCCCCAGCGGCTTTACCGCCGAACTGGACATGAAAACCCTGACGGCCCACCCGCCCGGCCAACCCGGCACTTCGGGCGACGGCTTCGTCAGTTATGTTCATGCGCTGGACCGGCTGGAACAGGCCCTGCCGAAAAACCGCATCCTGACAACCGACGGCGGGCGCTTCATGACCGAGGTCTGGTGCCGCATTTCTGCCCCCGATCCGCGCAGCTTTATCGTGACGGCGAACTTCGGTTCCATCGGCCTGGGCTTGCAAGAGGCGATCGGCGCAGGCTTGGCCGCGCCTGACCGGCCCGTGGTGCTGTTCACCGGCGATGGTGGGTTCATGATGGGCGGGGTGAACGAATTCAACACCGCCGTGCGCCTGAAACAGGATCTGATCGTGATTGTCGCCAACGATTCTGCCTATGGCGCAGAACACATCCAGTTCCTGGACCGCCAGATGGACCCGGGCCTTGCCATGTTCGAATGGCCCAGCTTCGCGGATGTCGCTACGGCGCTTGGCGGGCAGGGGGTGTCCGTCCGGTCCGACGAACATCTGGATCAGGCGATCCATGCCATCGAAACCCGTGATCGCCCGCTGTTGATCGAACTGCGCCTTGACCCCAACGACGTGCCGCGAATGCGCATCTGATCGACCCTGCGGGCGCGTTCAGATCAGGTGCAGCGTCACAGCGGCCAGCACCGCATAGCGCCCGCCCTTGGACAGGCTGACAACCAGCAGGAACCGCCACAGCGGTTCCCGCATCAGCCCCGCAGCGGCGGTCAGCGGATCGCCCACGATGGGCAGCCATGCACCGAACAGGCTCCACCATCCCCAGCGGGCGTACCAGCCCTGCGCTCTGGCGATCTGCGCTGCTGAAAACGGAAACCAGCGGCGGTTGGCAAAGCGCATCATGAACCGCCCCAACGCCCAGTTCAGCACCGCCCCCAGCACGTTGCCGGCGGTGGCGACCGCCAGCAGCAGCCAGACAGGATGGCCACCCGCGACCAGCAGCGCCACCAGCACGGATTCCGACTGCGCCGGCACCAGCGTGGCGGCCACCAGGGCGGAAAGGAACAGGCCGGACAGGGCGAGCATCCTGCGTTCGTACCGATCCGTCCTGACTGGCGCAAGCTATGGTTGATCATTTCACCCCGCCGCCGCCCGATTCTGCGGCGCAGAAACTTTGCCCCGCCCGGATAATTCGCCCTCCGCCCGCGCGTTCGCCCATAGGCTGAACACAGGTGCGCACCGTCCTCGGTTTGCGGGCTGGAAAATGCGGATAACTTCTTGCTAACAAAGCAATTAATTGCGCCCTAAATCATAGCCCCCGAACCCCTTGCGAATAAGGGGTTTGTTTACACTTTGCCTTAAAATGGCCGAACTCGAACCCGAAAAACGACACGCTGACCAACCAGTTTGGCGGGGCAGTCACGCAATATACGATTCAATTTCTGGATCGGTCAGTTGTTGCAAATAAGGATTTTACCAATGGCGAGTGCGGAGAGTATCGGTTTTGAAGCATTGGACGGGGTCATTCAGACAGCCTCTGTCCTGCCGTTCGAAATCTCCCCGACAACGGGTATCCTGCTGCTGTTCTCTGCCGTTCTGTCCGTCCGCGCCTTTGTTCCGCCGCGCCCGTTCATCGCGGATGGCGGCACCGGCCAACCCGCCAGCCACCCCACCGCCGCTGCCGGTCGTCGTCGCAACAGCCTGTCCGGCCTGCGCGAAACCGTCAGCCAGGTTGCCGCGCCCAAGGCCAGCCCGGCCCCCGCCACAGAAGGCGCGCAATCCCACCGCCTGCTGCAAGGTGCCTTCACCGCCCTGCTGGACGAGGTGTTCGTGTTCGACCCGGAAACATTCGAACTGTCCTTCCTGAACGCCCGTGCCGAAAAACGGGTCAAGACCCTGCCAAAGCAGAAATCCGCCCTGCGCTTTCCCGAAATTCTGCCCGAACGTAACCGCCAGGTCGTGATCGACGCCGCCCGCAACCTGCAACGCTCCAGCCTGGATTCCATCGTCTTTGAACTGACGGTCGAGGATACGCCGCTGGAACTGACGCTGAAGCTGATCCGCGAAGGCGATGAGGCCGAGCATTTCATGGCCATCCTGCGCGATGTCACCAACCGCGCCACCGAGGCCCGCGCCCAGGCCGATTACGTCGCAACGCTCAGCCACGAAATGCGCACCCCGCTGACCTCTATCAAGGGGGCGGTGGACCTCATCGCTTCTGGCAAGCTGGGGGAACTGTCCAGCCCCGCCACCATGACCCTGGGCGTTGCGCAGCGCAACGTGGACCGGCTCTTGCGCCTGACCAACGACATTCTTGACCTGGAAAAGATGGACGCGGGCAAGATGAACTGCGAACTGGAACCTGTGCGCCTGAACGCACTGGTCGCAGACGCCGTGCAGGATATGCTGGGCTATGCCCGCCAGTTCGACGTCACCGTTGACGCCCGCACCGACGGCACCGGCGCGCTGGTCATGGCAGACCGGTCCCGCCTGCTGCAGGTCATGGCGAACCTGCTGTCCAACGCCATCAAGTTCTCCGAACCCGGCTCTACCGTCAGCATCAGCATCGACGAATCCCAGGACCGGTTGCGCGTCAACATCCGTGACGCTGGCCCCGGTATCCCCGAGGCGCTGCAGGAAAACCTGTTCGAACCCTACCTTCAGGGCCCGCAGGTCCAACGCAAGGTCGCCAGCTCGGGCCTGGGGCTAAGTATCGCCAAACGTATCGTCGAGGCGCACAGCGGCTCGATCGGGTTCAACTCCCGTCCCGGGGACGGATCCACCTTCTTCTTCAGCCTGCCCAAGGCGGACCAGGCAGAGGAAGCGGCGGCCTGACCCTTCCGTCAGGTCCGGCAGAGCAAGAATTGGTGCGGCCCTGCTGCGGCCGCGCTTGGAATTTGGCCAAAGAGTAGAGGGGATCATGACAGCCCTGCCCAGCATTCTGCATGTCGAGGACGATCCCGACATCCGTGAAATCGCGCGCCTCGCGCTCGAGGTGATCGGCGGCCTGACCGTCGTTCAATGTGAAACCGGAACAGAGGCACTGACCCGCGCGGCGGATATCGCCCCGGACCTTCTGTTGCTGGACATGACCATGCCGGACATGGACGGCGTCGAAACCCTGACGGCGCTGCGGGCGTTGCCGGGCTTTGGTGCCATGCCCGCGATTTTCATGACCGCCCGCGCCCAGATCCAGGAACACGAGGCACTGATGGCCCAGGGTGCCAACGCCGTCATCTCCAAACCCTTTGACGCGATGACGCTGGCGGATGAAATCCGGGTGATCTGGAACGCGCTGCCCTGACCATCGTCCCGCAGGTGAAAATGGCACAGTTCGCACCAAGCTTGCGTTGGGTGGGTGACAAACCGTCAACCCTCGTATAGCCATTCCCTGACCAATCTACGGAGGAAGCGATGGACGGAACTTTTGCGGTGCTGTTCCTGTTGGCCGGTCTGACCGACATGAAACTGAACCATTGCCAAACCGGGTGTCTGGCGCAGGAACAGGCGCCGGCGCGCTTCGCCCTGTCCGGCGGGGATGTCCAGTTTCAGGAAAACAGCATCGGCAACGAGGCGTATCTGCGCTATGATTTCGGCCGCATGTACGGCCCGTTCCAGCCGGTCGCGGGCCTGTCGGTCACCGATGACGGCGACGCCTGGGTTGGGATCGGCGCCACTTGGACCGCGCAATTCGCGGATGAACGCGCCTATCTGCAATTGCACCTGATGCCCGGCCTTTATGCCCAAGGCGATGGCCCGGACCTCGGGTCACCTATCGAATTTCGCTCGGGCATCGAAATCGGCTACCAGACCCCCAAGGGCGTGCGGATCGGCCTGTCCTATGATCACCGTTCGAACGCCGGGATCGACAGCGTGAATCCCGGTCTGGAAACCGTGCAACTGCGCGTCAGTTTCCCGCTGCAATAACGGCGCAGACAGACCCGGAACACAGGAAACGGCCCCCGGGCCGTTTTTTCGTGCGCCTTGCGGTGACAGGAGTCCCGTGCGGTGCCTTGCAGGATTTCCACCAGCACCGTGCTGCCCGGTCGCGGGTCCGGCACGTACCTGGTGATGGTGCTCAGCGCTTCGGCTTCCTGCATCGCCGTCCCCGCTGCCATACGAATGGCGTGCCGCAGGCCAAGACCGGCCTCTGCCCGTCGTTGCCCTGGGCGTGACCTTTCCCTTCAACCTCACCCTGGGCATGCCGCTCTATTTCCTGCTGGCCAGCCGGTGACCAAACCACACCCGACAACGCACCGCGCAGTCGCGTAGGGAAACCAGTGAACAGTAGGGAAAAGGTGGCAGCCCGTAGGGGAATCGAACCCCTCTTTCCAGGTTGAAAACCTGGCGTCCTAACCGATAGACGAACGGGCCAGCCTTGGCGTGAGCCGGTGTTTAGGCAAAGCGATGCGCTGTTGCAAGCAGCAATTTGACTCCGTCGAAAGAATTCGCGGGAAGTGTGATCCGCTGTTTTGGCAGCCCTTTCGGGGTCAGGGCGGGGGCGCCCGGTGGGGGTGGTTTGCGGACTGGGGGAATCGTACGTTCGAAGGCTTCAACCGGACGACTTGACAGGTTTACGATCCCCTAAACCGCCGTTCCAGCAGTCCGGGTCAGCCCTTCCAGGTGGCGACCTTGGCCCGGGCGGCCTGCGCCAGCATGGAGACATCCAGCCCGACTGCAAGGAACTGTGCCCCCCAGTCACGGTATTCGGCGGCAACCGCGTCATCCGGTGACAGGATTCCCGCTGCCTTGTCCGACGCAGCGATCCGGCTCAGGCAATCCTTGATCACGGCGCGTACTTCGGGGTGGTCGGAATCGCCTGGGTGGCCCAGGTTCGCTGACAAGTCCGCAGGCCCGACAAAGACACCGTCCACGCCCTGAACCTTCAGGATTTCATCAATGGAATCAACACCTTTTCTGGTTTCCACCTGCACCAGCAGGCAGATTTCGTCATTGGCCGTCCTCGTGTAGTCCGGAATCCCGCCAAAGCGCGAGGCCCGCGCCATCGCCGCCCCGACCCCGCGTATGCCATCAGGCGGATAGCGCACGGCACGCACCAGTTGACGGGCTTGATCGGCGCTTTCCACCATCGGAACCAGCACCGTTTGCGCGCCGACATCCAGCACCTGCTTGATCAGCCAATCCTCTCCGATCGGGACGCGCACCACGGGGTGAGACCCCGACCCCTGCAAGGCCTGAAGCTGAAACATGATGGACCGGATATCGTTCGCCGCATGTTCCCCATCGACCACGATCCAGTCAAACCCGGCGGTGCCCAGCACCTCTATGGCGAAGGGATCTGCAAAGCCTGACCAGCAACCGTATTGCATTTGGCCTGCGGAAAGTGCTGATTTGAAATGGTTTTTAGGTGCTGGCATGATTTGGCCTCGGGTTGGTGGCGCCTGTTCAGTACACCACAAAACCGCGGTCTGTCATCACAAAGCGACCGCCCCGGTCAGCTGTGCAGCGCCGGGGCGGTCGGGGTTTCAGCGGCTCAGCCCTTGTGGGCGGTGTCCCTGGCGGTGGTCAGCGCAGCGGACAGCACCTCGCGGTCGCCGATGTGATTGGCCAGGATCAGGATCAGCCGGGCGTTCAGCGCGTCGCTTTCGGCCTTGGTCAACCCTTCGTGGGTGGCCAGAAGTTCGGCATAGAAATCATCGGCTTTCGCGATATTCGGGGTCAGATTCACGGGCATCGGGTTACTCCTTGCCAATGGCGCGGCGCAGGGCGGCGCGGACAGCGGTTTCATCGTAGCGGCCCCAGCGGGCGGCGACATGCTGATCCGGGCGGATCAGGTAAACGGCGCCCGAAGCGCACCCAAGGTAGCGTTCAGACAGCGCCGGATCGGCCCCCTCACTGGTCAGGGCAAGGTTGGTGATCTCCACCCCGTCCACGTCCAGCATTGCGGGGGCGTCCACGTTGATCGTCATCAGGGTGAACCGATCACCCAGCTTATCCAGCAGATAGCCGCCGTTCAGCGGAACATCGGCGCAGGGCGAACCGGGGCGGCTCCGGGTGGGACCGTCCAGCAGGTCTGCGTTGTTCAGGGGGGATCCGTCATAGGTGCAGGGCACTGACAGGCGACCAGAGTTCACCAGCGGACGGGCGAAATCGTGGTGTTCGCTCAGGTCCAGCACCGCATTGCGGAACACGCGGCTGATTTCCGACTTCGGCGTGATGAAATCGGTCGAGCGCGAGGAGTTCAGGATGTTTTCATCCGCGCCGTAAACCCGTTCCAAATCATAGGTTTCCAGCAGAGAATCCGGTGCTTTTCCGTCGATCACCAGTTTGAGTTTCCAGATCAGGTTGTCAGTGTCCTGAAGGCCGCTGTTGGCCCCGCGTGCGCCAAACGGGCTGACCTGGTGGGCGGCGTCCCCGGCAAAGATCACGCGGTTGTGGCGGAATTTTTCCATCCGGCGGCACTGGAAGGTGTAGATCGAAACCCACTCCAGCTCGAATTTCACATCCTCGCCCAGCATGGCCTTCAGGCGGGGGATGACGTTTTCGGGCTTCTTTTCCTTCTCTTTGTCGATGTCCCAGCCCAGTTGCAGGTCGATCCGCCAGACGCCATCAGGCTGCTTGTGCAGCAGGGCGGACTGGCCACGGTTGAAGGGCGGGTCGAACCAGAACCAACGCTCTGTCGGAAAGTCGGCCTCCATGATCACGTCCGCGATCAGGAAGTTGTCCTCGAACACGCGGCCGACGAAATCCAGCCCCATCATCGCGCGGATCGGGCTGCCAGCGCCGTCACAGGCGATTAGCCAATCAGCCTCGATCCGGTATTCGCCTTCGGGGGTGTCCAGCAGAACGTTGACGTGATCGCCCTTGTCCTCGACCGACAGGCACTTGGTGTTGCCGCGCAGTTCAATCGGCGCGCCTTCGGTCTGCAACTCGCGGACGCGGTTCACCATGTATTCTTCGAAGTAGTATTGCTGCAGGTTGATGAAGGCCGGAAAGCGGTGGCCGCCTTCGGGCAACAGGTTGAATTCATAGACCTTGCGCTGGTCAAAGAACACCTTGCCGATGTTCCACTCCACACCCTTGTCCACCATCGGCTGACCGCAGCCCAGGCGTTCAAGAATTTCCAGCGGGCGCTTGGCATAGCAGACCGCACGGCTGCCAAAGCTGACCTTATCGTTGTCATCGACGACAACGACCTCGATACCCTGTTGGGCAAGGTCGATTGCGGCACCCAGTCCGATGGGGCCGGCACCCACGACCACAACCTTGTGGCGGACAGGCTTGGCCGCATCCTGATCGGGGCTGCGGGAATAGGGGTAAAGGGGGATCTCGAAGATCTTGTTCATGGTGCTCCTCCCAGAGGCAAGAAGGGATCGTTCACGCCCCAAAGGGGCGCGGTGTGGCGGGGTCGCTGCGGGCGGGTTTCCCCGCCCGGGCAGGGGGTTCAGCCTTGCAGGGCCTCCCACATTTCCAGATCGCGCTGCGCGGTCCAGATGCGGGGGGTGTCGATGCCGCGGGCTTCGTCATAGGCGCGGGCAACATTGAAAGGCAGGCAGTGTTCGTAGATCGCGTAGTCGGCGAACTTGGGGTCACATTCGGCGCGGACGGCGTCCCAGGCTTCTTTCAGACTGCCGCCGCGTGCGGCGACCTTTGCCGCCGGGCGATAGGTGCTGCCAACGAAGTCGCGGGTATTCTCGATGGCGGCGTTCACCATCTCCTTGCCGATCAGCGCATCGCCCCGGCCTGGCGCGATGGCGTCCACGTCGAACCATTTGATGTTGTCCAGCGTATCGCCCCAGTCATCGAAATGGCCGTCGCCGCAATAGCAGGCAGAGTGGTACTCGACGATATCGCCGGTGAACATGACGTTTTGATCGGGTACATGGATGACGATATCGCCAGCGGTATGAGCGCGACCCAGGTGCATCAGGTCAACTCGGCGATTGCCCAGGTAGACCGTCATGCTGTCTGAAAACGTGGTGGTGGGCCAGGTCAGGCCGGGAATGCTTTCGTGGCCTTCGAACAGGCGGGGGAAGCGTTGGAATTCGCTGTCCCAGTCTTCCTGACCGCGTTCCACGACCATGCTGCGCGCCTTGTCCGACATCAGGATTTGCTGCGCCCCAAAGGCGCTGGCCCCCAACACGCGCACGGCGTGATAGTGGGTCAGGGCCACGTGGGTGATCGGTTTGTCAGTGACGCTGCGAACGCAGTCGATCACCTTTTGCGCCAGCCGCGGGGTGGCCTGTGCCTCGACGATCATCACGCTGTCGTCACCGATGATCACACCCGAGTTCGGGTCGCCCTCGGCGGTGAAAGCATAGAGCCCCTCGCCGACCTCGGTGAAGCTGATGGTTTTTTCTGTCATGTCCCCCTGGGACGCGAATGCCTTTGCCATGGTGGGTATCCTTTAGCGTTTGTAGGGGTTGGTCAGGGCGGGCAGAACCTTGCCTGCGCAATCGCCGAATCCGATGGTGTATCCGTCACCACGCGCCGCGCCGTGCAGCGTCAGCGTGTCGCCGTCTTCCAGGAAGGAGCGCTCTTCGCCGGTGTCCAGCGTCAGGGGTTCCTTCCCGCCCCAGCTGAGTTCCAGCAGCGAACCACGTTCGGGTTTCGTAGCCCCCGAGATCGTGCCGGACCCCAGCAGGTCACCCACGTTCATTGGGCAACCGCTGGTGGTGTGATGCGCCAACTGCTGGGCCGCCGAATAGTACATTTCCTTGTAGTTAGTCCGCGCAATGGTGGTGGCGTCCTTGCCTTCGGGGGCCAGCGTTACGGCCAGATCGATGTCATACAGCATCGGCCCGCAGTCCTTGAGGTGGTCCAGCAGCTCGAACTCCCGCGCGGGTGTTTCGCTGCGGAAAGGTTCCAGCGCGGCCTTGGTAACGATCCACGGGCTGATGGTCGTGGCGGTCGCCTTGGCCTGGAACGGACCCAGCGGCTGGTATTCCCACGCCTGGATGTCGCGCGCCGACCAGTCGTTCAGCAGCACATAGCCAAAGATGTTGTCGTCCGCCTCTTGCACCGTGATCGGCCCTTCGGATGCCTGACCAACGATGGCGCCCATTTCCAGTTCCAGGTCGAACCGGGCGCAAGGGGCAAAGCGCGGGGCATCGTCCTGCGGCCCCTTCAACTGGCCCCAGGGACGGCGCACGCCCGCGCCGCTGACCACGACCGACGACGCCCGACCGTTGTAGCCGATGGGAATGTGCAGCCAGTTCGGCGGCAGTGCGTTTTCCGGGCCACGGAACATGGTGCCCACGTTGAAGGCATGGTTTCGGCCCGCGTAGAAATCGGTGTACTCCGAGATCAGGAACGGCATGTGCAGCGTCGCTTCGGCTTGCGGCACCAGCATTGGTTCCGCCGCGGCGCGGTCGGCGCTGCCGTCGGCCAGGATCGCGGTCAGGCGGGCGCGCAGGGCGGCCCACAACTCGGGGCCTTCCTCCATCACCTCGTTCCAGAACGGGACGTCGAACAGCGGAAATTCCGACAGGTCGATCAGGCCCGCCTCTTCCGCGGCGTGGCAATCCAGGATCATGTTGCCGATGGCCACACCGCAGCGCGGTTCCAAGTCATCTGTTTCGAACACGCCATAGGGCAGGTTGTTCAGCGGGAACGGGCAGTCGGCGGTATTTGCCGAGGCGACCCAACTTTTCATCAAGGGCATGTCAGCTCCTTCTTTGCGGGGCAAGGATTGCTTATACCTTGCACCCGTGGTCTTCATCTTGCCAGAAATACTCCGGGGGTGAACTGGCCGCAGGCCAGGAGGGGGCTGGCCCCCTCACTTTTCCCCGGGCGTTCCGTCGAATTTTCGCTCCAGGTCCACCCAGCAGTCGATGTAGTCATCCTGCAGCGGGGCCTCTTGCGCGGCGAATTGGGTCAGGTGCTGCGGAAAACGGGTCTCGAACATGAAGGACATGGTGTTGTCCAGCTTTTCGGCCTTCAGCTCGGCGTTAGATGCGCCCTCAAAGGCGTTCTTGTCCGGGCCGTGCGGCAGCATCATGTTGTGCAGCGACATGCCGCCGGGGACAAAGCCCTGCGGTTTGGCGTCGTACTGGCCGTAGATGTTGCCCATCAGTTCGGACATGATGTTCTTGTGATACCACGGCGGGCGGAAGGTCTTTTCCGCCACCATCCAGCGTTCGCGGAACAGAACGAAATCGATGTTCGCCGTGCCCGGCACACCCGACGGTGCGGTCAGAACGGTAAAGATCGAGGGGTCTGGGTGATCGAACAGGATCGCGCCGACAGGGCAATAGGTCCGCAGATCGTACTTATAGGGCGCATAATTGCCGTGCCACGCTACCACGTCCAGCGGGCTTTGGCCGATTTTGGTTTCATGGAACTGCCCGCACCATTTCACGGTCAGGGTCGAAGGGGTTTCACGATCCTCGAACGCCGCGACAGGGGCCTTGAAATCGCGCGGGTTGGCCAGGCAGTTCGCACCGATCGGCCCGCGGCCCGGCAGTTCGAATTTCTGGCCATAGTTTTCACACACAAAGCCGCGGCAGGGACCTTGCAGCACCTCGACCCGGTAGACCAGGCCGCGCGGCAGGATGGCGATTTCCTTCGGCTCGACGTCAATGATCCCCAGTTCGGTAAAAAAGCGCAGACGGCCTTCCTGGGGCACTACCAGCAACTCGGAATCAGCCGAGAAGAAGTATTCGTCCACCATCGAGGTGTTGACCAGGTAAACATGGCTGGCCATGCCAACCTGCGTGTTCACATCTCCGGCGGTGGTCATGGTGCGCATGCCGGTCAGCCAGGTCAGCTTTTCGTCGGTATGGGGCACCGAATCCCAGCGGTACTGGCCCAGGCTGGTGACATCGGGATCTACGTGTGGAGCGGACTTCCAAAGCGGCAGGTCGATCTTGGTGTAGCGGTGCGAATGTTTTACGCTGGGACGGATGCGATAGCACCAGGTCCGTTCCGGCGGGTTCGCGGTGAAGGCCGTGCCCGACAGTTGTTCGCCATACAGGCCATAGTTACACTTCTGCGGGCTGTTCATGCCCTGCGGCAGGGCGTCCGGCAAAGCCTCGGTTTCGAAGTCGTTGCCAAAACCGGGCATATAGCCCGGCGTGACCCCGGTTGAGGACGGCGCCTGCACATAGGTGCCCGGCTGTGTCTGTTGATTCATCGCGCGCTCTCCTTTTCTTGTTGCGGTGTTAATGGTTGTTTTTGTAACTAACAACAGACGGAGGTTCGAAAATGGCGAAAAATGATGATTTCCCCCTGCAGCAATTTTTACCCTACTTGCTGAACCAGGCCGCAGAAGAAAGCAGCCTGGAGTTCCAACAGGTCTACAAGAACAGGTACGGCATGTTACGCACCGAATGGCGGGTACTGTTCCATCTGGGAATATACGGCCGAATGACTGCAAAGGAAATCGGGCAGCGCTCCAAGATGCACAAGACCAAGATCAGTCGCGCTGTGCAGCGTCTGGCGGAACGGCGATTCCTGACCCGCGACCAAGACGAAAAAGACCGGCGGCTGGAACACCTGGAACTGACCGCGTCAGGGCAAATGGCCTATCGCGACCTGCGGGCCGTGGCCGAAAAGTATGATGAGAAATTGTCAGCCGCCCTGACAGCAGAAGAGAACCGCATCCTGCGGCAGGCGCTGCTGAAACTGGCGCGAATGGGGTAGGGGTCAGAAGCTGACCTCGACCCCCGGCAGGTTCAGGGCCTTCATCAGGTCGCGCAGTTCCTGACGCGCCGCCACGTTCGAGATGTTCAACTGTTTCACGCCGATGTCGCGCAGGTCCAGCAGGGTCAGGCCGCGTGGGAACAGTTCGCGGAAAATCACCCGCTCATGGAAACCGGGCACAACGCGGAAACCGATGCGCTTGGCCAGCATGTCCAAGGCACGTTCCATCTTTTCCTTGTTCACCATCTGCTGGGCGCCAAGGCGGTTGCGCAATACCACCCAGTCAATCGGTTTCAGCCCGGCCTGCGCCCGCAACTGGCGGGCGTTCCACACCATTTCCGAATAGACCGACGGGCCAAGGATCTTGGTGCCGTCCGTGTCCACATGGGCCAGCAGGTCGAAATCGACGAAACTGTCGTTCAGCGGGGTTATCAGCGTATCTGCCAGCGAATGCGCCACCTGGCTAAGGCGGGTGTGGGAACCGGGGCAGTCGATCAGGATGAAATCATTGTCCGGCTCGACCGCGGCAATCGCTTTGGACAAACGGTGATCATAGGGGTTTTCACCTGGCTTCAGTTGTTCCTGATCCGCCGGGGGCAGGTCGTGATAGGTGGGCGTGGGCAGATCGAGGCCGGATTGTTCCAGGTAATTCCGGCGATTGGTCACATAGCGGGCAAAGGTTTTCTGGCGCAGATCCAGGTCCAGAACGGCCACGCGTTTGCCAATCCGGGCCAAGGCTGTCGCCACATGCATCGAAACCGTGGATTTCCCGGCCCCGCCCTTTTCATTTCCGACGACAATGATATGCGCCATTGCACCCTATCCCGCTATAAATGGCCCCGTCCTGCCGCGCGTCCACAGGATATTGTGGTCTGCACGGTTTTTCAAAGCATTCTTACCCGTTTGGATGCTTTCATTGGCATCAAGTGCCGGAATTTGGAAGAGGGCGCGCGCAAAAAGAAAACCCCGCCAGTGGCGGGGCTTTCGGAAACGCTGTGACGCTGGCTTAGAAGCCCAGGCCGGCGTATTTGTTCTTGAACTTCGACACGCGGCCGCCAGCGTCCATCAGGCGCGACGAACCACCGGTCCATGCGGGGTGCACGGTGGGGTCGATATCCAGAGCCAGGGTTTCGCCTTCCTTGCCCCAGGTCGAGCGCATGGTAATGACGGTGCCATCGGTCATTTTCACTTCGATGAAGTGGTAGTCGGGGTGGATGCCTTGTTTCATCGTTCCGCTCCTTATGCTTCGGCGCCGCTTTTGGGCTTGTAGTTTGCGACTTCTGCGATACGGGCGGATTTGCCGCGACGCGTACGCAGGTAGTACAGTTTGGCGCGGCGGACACGGCCACGACGCACGACGGTGATGTTGTCGATGTTGGTCGAGTACAGCGGGAACACACGTTCCACACCTTCGCCAAACGAAATCTTGCGGACGGTAAACGAACCAGCGATGCCGTTGCCGTTCTTGCGGCTGATGCAGACGCCTTCGTAGTCCTGCACGCGGGTGCGCGAACCTTCGGTCACCTTGTAGCCGACGCGGATGGTGTCACCAGCTTTGAAGTCGGGGATGTTTTTCCCCAGGGCGGCGATTTGTTCCGCCTCCAGTTGTGCGATCAGATCCATCGCAATTCTCCTATCTGCTTGCGGTTTGCCCGCAAAGGTCTGTTGCGCCCTCAGAGCTCTTGTCCTTCGACCGGGTCCGCGTTCCGCGCCCGACAGAGATCAGGTCGTCTTTCCTGTGGTGCCTTGGTCTTGCACTGGGTCCGATGCGCCGCGAACAGAAGGAGGCCCGCTGACATGGGATGCAAATACCCAAGACGCCCGAGTCGGTTTCCCGCTCGGACTTGGCGCGCTTGTAGGCAAGTTTTCCCAGTGTGGCAAGGGGTGTAAGGCGTTATTTGTCCTTGGCTGCCTTGTAGGCGTCCCACATGTCCGGGCGGCGCTGGCGCGTTATTTCTTCGGCCATATGGCGGCGCCATTCCTCGACCTTGCCGTGGTGGCCTGACATCAGCACTTCGGGGATTTCCAGCCCGTTCCAGACAGCGGGGCGAGTATATTGCGGATGTTCCAGCAGCCCATGCGAATGGCTTTCGTCCACGATGCTGTCGGCGTTGCCCAGAACCGCGGGCAGCAACCGCACCGTTGCGTCGATCATGGCTTGGGCTGCGATTTCACCGCCGGTCAGGACGAAATCGCCCAGCGAAACCTCCTCGATGCCATAGTGATCCAGAACGCGCTGGTCCACGCCCTCGAACCGACCGCACAGTAGGGTCAGCCCGTCGCATTGGGACCATGCCCGTGCGGTGGTCTGATCGAACCGCCGTCCGCGAGGTGACAGGTAGACCAGCGGACAGGCGCCACGCACATCACGCAAGGTATGTTCGATTGCGTCCCCCAACACGTCAGGGCGCAGCACCATGCCAGCCCCGCCACCTGCTGGGGTGTCATCAACATTACGGTGCTTGCCAACCCCGAATTCGCGCAGGTCGGTGGTTTCCAGTCGCCATTTGCCTTCGGTCAGGGCACGGCCCGTCAGGCTTTCGCCCAGCACGCCGGGAAAGGCCTGCGGG
Organism: Thalassovita sp.; assembly: GCA_017792425.1. Taxonomy (GTDB): domain Bacteria; phylum Pseudomonadota; class Alphaproteobacteria; order Rhodobacterales; family Rhodobacteraceae; genus Thalassobius. The sequence goes on along the minus strand of CP051233.1, from coordinate 3,243,012 downwards.
AACAGGGTGATGATGCGCGCGGTCCAGATGCCGGGGCGAAAGCTGGGTTCGCTCATCAGATCCTGAGGCTTGACGCTCAGGCGGATGGATTTCTGGCCGTAGGATCGTTTGGGTGTGTCGTTCATGCGCGGGGTGTAGCCGGTTCTGGCCATCCCCGCCAAGGGTTCATTTGCTGTCAGGTTCGTCCAGCGGGGTCATCGCCTGAATTTGTGACAATGCCTCGTCCAGGAATGAGTCCATTTCTGCGGGTTCGGGTGTCCAGCGATAGCGCCACATGCCCCAAACTGCTGCAAGCGCGCAGGTCACGATGGGCAGCCACAGCGGCAGCGCAACGGGTGCAGTCAGTGACATGATGGCCCGGCCCAGCCCGAACAGCGCAGTCGTGATCGCGCCATTCACCAGTAGAACGCCGGTCAAAGACACGGCCAGGACAGCCCCGTCCCGTGGTGACTGCCGCGTGCGCAGGATCAGCGCGGAAAAAAACAGCGCAAACAGTGGAACCGTCGCCCAAGGCGCCGCGGAAACGCCGGATAGAACCGGGGACAGATATAGGGGCAGTGCATAAGCAAGGAGACCGGACGCAGAGTATTTTTCAAAAGCCATGCCCCAAGACTAACGTGACGCCGCCCCCGTGCCGAGTGACAAACCCCGTCACTTTTCCCCTTTGCGCCGGGTGGCAGGCGGGCGTTCTGCCATGGCTAACCGGTCCTTTTCCTGCTGCAGCGTCTTGCGGCCCATTTTGCTGCGGTTCATGGACAGGAAGCGGGCGCTGAGGTCGGCCGATTGGCCGGGGTTGTGGTGGTCCACCGGACGCAGCTTGGCGCGGGTTTTTTCGGGGACGCCCAAAAGATCCAGTATCGCCCGCCCAGGCCCCAGAGGATCGTCGGCATAGGTTTCAAGCGCCGCAGTATGCACTGGCACCGGGGCAATGGCCTGGGCGATCCGGTCAGCCTCGGTCTGCAGGTCGGGCAGGGGTGAAAAGGTTGCGCGAAACGCGGTATAGTCCTGTTTCAGACGGCTGGTGCGCAGCACATGCCGCCAGGCGCTGTTCAGGAACGGCTCTGTCTCTCGGGTGGTATACAGAAATTCTATTTGCGTATCGGGACCGAAGCGGCGGCGCACTTCGCGAATGATCGCCTGCGCCAATGGGATCGCCATCGGGGCATAGCTGCGGGGCGGTTTGATCCGCGCACCACGAAATCCCAGCATCATGCCTGAAAAGCTTTCCCTGCTGATCACGATGACCGGAGAGTCGGGGATGCGCCTCAGGAATGTTCGAAAACCCAGCCGAAACAGCCAAAGGCGCAGCAGTGAAGGGCGTTGGCCATACCAGCGTCCCAGAAAACGCGCGCGGCCAAGTGCCGTTTTCAGATAGATCGCGGCATAGGGCGACAGCCGCTTGTCATTCCGTTCCAGCAGGGCCTGCAGGCTGGTCGTCCCGGTCTTGTGAAAGCCCGCGTGGACGATGACGCGGGTCATTCCGTGAACAACCCGTCAGGCGGGTCCGCGACGATGCGCCCGGAGGCCAGGTCCACCGTGGGCACCGCAGCGCGGGTGAAAGGCAGCAGGACAGAGGATGTCAGCCCCGCCCCGTGGATTTCCAGCAGATCGCCCGCGCCATGGTTCTGCACGGACTTGACCTTGCCCAGCAGCGTGCCACCGGTGTCGTAGACTGCCAGCCCGATCAGGTCGGCGTGATAGAACTCGTCATCAGGCAGGGACGGCAACCGTGATCGCGGTACGTAAAGGTTCACCCCTTTCAGCGCATCCGCCTCTTCCTTGGTGCCAACGCTGGACAGACGTACCGAAAGGCCATTCTTGATCGGGCGCAGGACGCCCACCTCGAAGCTGCGGCTGCCGTCCTCCGTGACCAGAGGATTGTAATCCTCGATCGCCTCGGGGTCAGAGGTGTAACTTTTCAACCGGACCTCGCCCCGGACACCGAAAGCGCCCGCGATCGTGGCTACACAAATCAGATCCTGCGGAGTGTCCATATCGTCCTGCCTGGTTGTCTGTTTGTCCCGTGATAGCGTGTCACCGCGTGGCGGGCAATTCATCCGTGCGGCAAAAGAAAGGGGCGCCCCGAAGGACGCCCCGATCCGGTCAGATGCGGCCCTGACGGGCCAGGCATCTTATTCTTCGGCTGCTGCTTCGGCGGCTTTTTCAGCCTTGGCGGCGGCGCGTTCCTGGGCGGCTTTGCCCGGGGTGCCTTTTTTCGGGTTGCTGCGTTCTTTCTTGTTCAGAACGCCAGCGGTTTCCAGGAAGCGGGCAACGCGGTCGGTCGGCTGTGCGCCCTGACCCAGCCAGTACTGGATGCGCTCCATGTCCAGTTTCACGCGCTCTTCGCTGTCTTTCGGCAGCAGCGGGTTGTAGGTGCCCAGCTTCTCGATGAAGCGGCCATCGCGGGCCATGCGGCTGTCAGCAGCGACAACGCGGTAGAAGGGACGCTTTTTAGAGCCGCCACGGGCCAGACGGATTTTCATTGCCATTGTGTTTCTCCTTTGATGGCGTTGACCGGATCGTCTCCGGTTATTTTTACTGTTGGTCGGTCCACAGGGTCAGGCTTGGTGTTTCCTGTGGTGTTGGATGACTTCCTGAATGATGAATTGCAGAAAGCTTTTGGCGAATTCGGGGTCCAGATCGGCCTGCTGGGCCAGCTCTTCCAGACGGGCAATCTGACGGGCTTCGCGGTCGGGGTCGGAAGGCGGCAGGTCATGTTCAGCCTTCAGCTTGCCAACGGCTTGGGTGTGCTTGAACCGCTCGCCCAGGGTATAGACGAGGATGGCATCCAGACGGTCGATGCTTTGGCGGTGTTCCTTCAGGATTTCCGCGGCGCGGGTCACAGCGTCAGTCAATGGGCATCCCCTTCGGTTTGAACAGCGGATCGGCGTAGTTCTCGATTTCCATTTCGATCCCGTGGGCCAGCTGCGTACCGCGCAGCCTTTCCGGAGCGGGATGGCGGTAGACGAAATCATTGCCGTCAACGGTGGCGGCTTCGTCGTCACGTTTTGCCCCCAGCCGTTCGGCCAGGCGGATCGAGTCCAGGTTCTTGGGGTCCACGTAGGACACCGCGGTTTTCCATCCCAAGGTATAATACAGGTACTGGCGGGCGGCGTGGGTCGCCTCCAGCGCATAGCCGTGCCCTGCGGTTTCCGGCCAGATGATCCAGGCCAGTTCCGGTTCCGGCCACTTGGCGGGTTTCCAGCCGCCGGCCATACCCAGGGGCTTGTCCGTCACCCTATCGTGGATCATCCACATGCCATAGCCGCGAATCTGCCAATGGCCGATTTCGGCCGCGTACAGCATCCAGGTTTCATAGTCGTTCAGCGGCCCGCCCATGAAGCGTGCGCGATAGCTGGTGAAGGTCGACTTGAAGTTCGGATAATCCTCGGGCTCTGGCCCGCGCAGGACCAAGCGTTTGGTCTTCAGGACGGGAATATCAACGGTCATCAGGCGGCCCCCTTTTCAGCAGACGCACCTGGGGCGGGGTGGCGCCAAATCTCGACCTGTCCGAATTTCGGATGATCATAGAGATAGTCCAGCTCCGCCCCCACACGCCGCGCCACGGCTTTGCTGGGATCGTTCGCCGGGGCGATCAGGCTGATGGCCGTGGTCCAGTGCAGCACGTCGTAGGCATGGTGGCGGGCGGCCTGCGCGGCCTCTGTCGCAAAGCCCTTGCCCTGGGCAGCAGGCATCAGTGTCCAGCCGATTTCCGGTTCGGGCCAGCCCAGCGGGAACCACAGGCCAACCCGGCCCAGGTAATCGCCACTGGTCTTGTCCTGCAGCCCCCAGAAGCCATAGCCACGCACCTGCCAATGCCCCATAATCGTACAATACTGACGCCACACCTCATCGGGGCGCAGCGGCCCGCCCACGTAACGCGACGCGTCCGACGCATAGAAATCCAGCTCTTGCGTGATGTCCTCCTCGTGCGGGGCGCGCAGGATCAGACGATCGGTTTCCAGCGTGGGGATGTCAAAGGTGATGCGCGTCATGCGTAGGCCTCTACCGATCCATCGCTTTCCAGATCGGCCGGTCCGGGGTGCCGGTATAGCAGGTCTTCGCCCATGTGGACATTCTGGTACTTGCGTTCGAACCACGCGCCCAGACGTTCGGCCAGCGCAATGGATCGGTCGTTCCCCGGCACGATGTTCGAGGTCAGCGTGGTGAACCCCAGCCCATCCGGCGCATAGGCCCATTCGCGGGCGCGCAGGGCGGCCTCGTAGGCGATCCCCTTGCCTTCGTAGCCTTCAAACACAACCCAGCCCAGTTCTGGTTCCGGCCAGCCATGCGGGTTCCAGATTCCAGCGATTCCAGTCATCTTGCCCGAGGCTTTCTCTTCGATGCTGAAATAGCCATAGCCGTGCAAATGCCAGTGGCCAACGTTCAGCGCGAACCAGCGCCACGCATCGCTGCGGTTGTCATAGGCGCCAAAGCCTTCTGCCCGATCCCGGTCGCACAGGAAATCCATCATCGGCTCGGCGTCGTCGGGACGCGGGCCACGCAGGATCAGGCGATCGGTTTCAAGGATAGGGGCGTTGGTCAGCATCGGCTTACTTCTTTTTACCCAGACCGCTCAGGCCCGCAGGCAAACCCATGCCTCCGCCCAGACCCGGCAGGCCGCCCGGCATCTTTCCACCCATCGCTTTGGCGGCGGCTTCCAGCGCCTTGGGGTCCATCTGCGACGGGTCCATACCGGCCATGTCGGCGGGCATTCCGCCCTTGCCCATCAGGCCCTTCATCGCCTGCTTGAGCATGCCGCCCTTACCCATCTTGCCCATCTTTTTCATCACGTCGGCCATCTGGCGCTGCATCTTCAGCAGTTTGTTCAGTTCGCTGACTTCCATGCCCGCACCGGCGGCGATCCGCTTTTTGCGGCTGGCCTGCAGAATCTGCGGGTTGGCGCGTTCCATCTTGGTCATCGATTGGATCAGCGCGATCTGGCGTTTCAGGATCGCATCGTCGAACCCGGCGTCCTGCGCTTGCTTGGCCATCTTGGCCATGCCCGGCATCATGCCCATGATCGACTCCATGCCGCCCATCTTCAGCATCTGCTCCAACTGCATCTTCAGGTCGTTCATGTTGAACTGACCTTTCTTGAAGCGGCGCATCATGCGTTCGGCCTGCTCGGCCTCGATGGTTTCCTGCGCCTTTTCGACCAGGGCCACGATGTCGCCCATGCCCAGGATACGGCCCGCGACGCGTTCCGGTTCGAAGGTTTCCAGCGCGTCCATCTTTTCGCCAAGGCCGACATACTTGATCGGCTTGCCGGTGACAGCGCGCATCGACAGGGCGGCACCGCCGCGCCCGTCGCCGTCCATTCGGGTCAGGACCACGCCGCTGATGCCGATTTTGGCGTCGAATTCCTCGGCCACCTCAACTGCGACCTGGCCGGTCAGGCCATCGACGACCAGCAGGGTTTCGCGCGGGTTCACGGCGTCGCGGACGTCCTGAACCTCTTTCATCAGGACTTCGTCGATCTGCAGACGGCCGGCGGTGTCCAGCATGTAGACGTCATAGCCGCCAAGGCTGGCCTGGGTCTTGGCGCGCTTGGCGATCTGCACGGCACTTTCCCCGGCGACGATCGGCAGGGTGTCCACACCGATCTGCTGGCCCAGAACCTGCAACTGCTGCATGGCTGCGGGGCGATAGATGTCAAGCGAGGCCATCAGCACCCGCTTGCCGTCCTTGTCCTTCAGGCGCTTGGCCAGCTTGCCGGTGGTCGTGGTCTTGCCCGAACCCTGCAGACCGACCATCAGGATCGGGGCAGGCGGGTTGTCCACCTTCAGGGCGCCGGGTTCGCCTTCGCCACGCAGCACGTCGACCAACGCATCGTGAACGATCTTGACGACCTGCTGGCCGGGTGTCACGGATTTGGTGACGGCCTGACCGGTGGCCTTTTCCTGAACCTTCTTGACGAAGTCGCGAGCGACCGGCAGCGAAACGTCCGCTTCCAACAGGGCGACGCGGACCTCGCGCAGGGCGGTCTTGACGTCATCCTCGGATAGGGCGCCCTGTTTGGTCAGGCGGTCAAAGACGCTGCCAAGGCGTTCGGACAGATTTTCAAACATTCCCGCGGCTCCTTTAACCCCGTTTCAACATGGCCTTACAGGTAAGCAAGACCGGCCCAAATGCCAATGTCCCCCGTGGGCGCAACGCGCTGACGGGGGGCGATCCTTGCGTAATGCAAAGGACCGGAAGACTCGCGGACTCCCGGATTGGTTGCTGGCGTTTACCCCCGTGGCATTCCCGAGTCAACCCGAAGCGCCAACAAACAAAGGGGCAGCCGATGAAGGCCACCCCCGGGATTACGAGTGAAACAGGAAGGTCACGCCGCCAGTGTAGCGATGGCGTCGTTTGCGGCCTTGAGCGAGGCTTCGGCGTCGATCGCGTAATGGTCGGACGCCACGAACTGGATATCGGTGACCCCGAAGAACCCCAGCATGTGCCGCAGATAGCCCGAGGCAAAGTCGATTTCCGATCCCAGCCGGGTGCCGTTGGAAGAGTAGGCAATGATCGCACGGGTGTTTTGCACCAGCCCCTCCGGGCCGTTTTCGGTATAGCGGAAGGTTTCTCCCGCACGGGCCATCTGGTCCAGCCATGTTTTCAGTTGCGAGGGCAGGGCAAAGTTATAGATCGGCAGCCCGATGACAACGATGTCCGCCGCCTTGATTTCCGCGATCAGCGTATCGGACAAGTCCGCGATCTTGGCTTGCTCGGGCGTACGGTCCGCAGCGGGTGTGTTCACCGCCACCAGCCAGTGCACGTCAGTCGGGGGCAGCGGGTTTGCAGCCAGATCGCGGTTTGTCAGGGCTGCGTCGGGGTGGGCGGACTGCAGGCGCGCAACAATGTCGTCGGTCAACTGCCGCGAAATGGAACCCTGCGGTTTGATGCTGGAATCGATGCGAAGGATTTTGGTCATGTTTTCAGTTCCTGGGGTGTTGTTTTCGTCTGCGGCAGACATATTTCTTGCGCCACCGAACACAACGCGCCAGATTCCACAGTAAATGTTTACTGGCGCACACAAGTAGAGGGCGAAATGGACAACTGGGACGAAATTCGCACCGCCTTTCAAGTGGCCAAGATGGGAACGGTCAGCGGTGCGGCCGACGTATTGGGGGTCCACCACGCCACTGTGATCCGCCATATTGACGCGCTGGAAAGCCGTCTGGGGGTGAAACTGTTCCAGCGGCATGCGCGCGGCTACACGGCGACCGAGGCCGGGCAAGACCTGCTGCGGGTTGCGCAAGGCGTGGATGAACAGTTCAGCCAGTTGTCGGGCCGTATCCTGGGGCGCGGCCAGCAGGTTTCGGGCGAGCTGGTCATTACATCGCTGTCCGGTCTGGCGCAGGTATTGTTGCCGATCATTGCGGAATTTCAGGCCGAATACCCCGACCTGATCGTGCGATACCTGACTGGCGACCGACTGTTCCGGTTGGAATACGGTGAAGCGCATATCGCGATCCGCGCCGGCAGCGCCCCGCAAGACCCTGACAACGTGGTGCAGCCGTTGACGCAGCAACGGGTCGGGCTGTACGCCTCGAAAGCTTATGCCGAACGGATGGGGGTGCCGAAATCGAGGGAAGAGTTTTCGCAGCACTGCTTCGTCGGCACCGACAACGGCGATTCCCGCGCGCCGTTCTTCAAGTGGATGTGGGAACACGTTCCGCATGACCGGATCGTGTTCCGCAGCACGGACATCCGAACCTTGTCGCTTGCAGTGACCGAGGGCGTCGGGATCGGGTTCATGTCCACCTGGTATGTTGGTCAGTTGGACAACCTGATAGAGGTCATGCCCCCCCAAGAGGATTGGGAGGCGCCGCTGTGGCTGGTGACTCATGTCGCGCTGCACCGGATGACCAAGGTGCAGGCGTTCCTGTCCTTTCTCAAGACCCGCTCCAAGGAGTGGTCATGAGCCAAGCCCTGCGCGGCCATGCCGCCATGCTGCTGTTCTCGGCGCTGGTGGCGGGGTCGTTTTCCCTCGGCGTGCTGGCCGCACCGCATATCGCGCCCACGGCACTGAACGCGCTGCGGTTTGCCATCGCCTCTGTTCTAGTGGGGGTGGCGGCCTTGGCGACGACGGGAATACCCAGACATGCCCTGCACGCGCCATGGCGGTACTTCGTACTGGGCGGCGTTTTCGCCATTTACTTTGTCCTGATGTTCGAAGGGTTGAAAACCGCGCAGCCGGTTTCCGCGTCCGCCGTTTTCACGCTCACCCCGCTGATGAGCGCGATTGCCGGATATGTGTTGTTGCGGCAGATCACGACCCGCTGGATGGCGGCGGCCCTGTCGATCGGCGGGGCGGGGGCGGTCTGGGTGATCTTTCGTGCGGACCTGTCGGCCCTGTTGCAGTTCCAGATCGGCGACGGAGAGATCATCTATTTCTGGGGCTGCGTGGCCCATGCGATCTATACCCCGCTGGTGCGCAAGCTGAACCGCGGTGAACCGGCTGTTGTGTTCACATTCGGCATGCTGGTTGCCTGCTGCCTGATCGTCACCGCCTGGGGGTGGCAGGACATCCGCGCAACGGATTGGGCGAACCTGCCGGATATCGTGTGGATCACGCTGATCTACGTGGCGGTGTTTGCCAGCGCGGTCACCTTCGTTTTGCTGCAATACGCCTCGTTGCGGCTGCCATCGGCCAAGGTCATGGCCTACACCTATCTGACACCCAGTTGGGTGCTGGTCTGGGAACTGTTCATGGGAAACGGCACCCCGCCCGCACTGGTGCTTGTGGGTGTCGGGCTTAGTATCGTAGCGTTGGTGATGCTGCTGGAGGGCGACCGTTAGTCCTGCGACGGGCTGTCCAGTTCTGCAGCCAGGAACCGCTCAAAGGCATCCAGGTTAATCGCTTCGAACTGGCCAAAGCCCTGCATCCAGACGCTGGCCTCTTTGAGGGCGTCCGGTTCCAGTTTGCACCATTTCACGCGCCCGCGCTTTTCCTGGCTGATCAGCCCGGCATTGGCCAGGATCACCAAGTGCTTGGAAATTGCAGCCAGCGACATTTCGAACGGTTCGGCCACATCGGTCACGGCCATGTCGTCCTCCAGAAGCATAGACAGGATCGCGCGCCGGGTCGGATCGGCCAGCGCGGCAAAGATCGTGTCCAGGTCGGCGGGTTTGCTCATGGCGCGCGCGGTCTTTCCCTTGGCTGCATTCCCGGACTTGATAAAGATAAACCAGAAGGTTGAATATGCAAAAACGCCACCGATAGCGTTAACGGTCGCGTCACGACGCCTCGTCCTCTGCTGCGTTTTGCAAAAAATACTCAATATAACAATGCCTTAACATGGTAATGCGGCTGCGGAATGCGCGCTTGACTCAGGTGGCGCTGCGCCGTAGCAAGACGCCAATCGTTCGAAGGGGGTTTTGCGTGTGACCGATCCCGACCAGAAACGCGACATGGAGCGTCTGGAAGCCCGGATCGAGGCGGCGAAAGCGGCCCAGTCCCCGAAACCCCGCGCGGACGAACACTATTCGCTGGCCAACCAGGCGTGGCGCATGGTGATTGAACTGGTTGCCGGTCTTGGGATCGGCTTTGGCATAGGATACGGGATGGACGTCCTGTTCGGGACCATCCCGATCTTCCTTGTCATTTTCACATTGCTGGGTCTGGCGGCGGGGATACAGACGATGATCCGCACGTCGAAAGAGATCCAAACACAGAAATTGGTCGAAGAGGCCGATCAGGACGAGAGGGAATAGACGTGGCAAGCGAAGCGCATGGTGCCGAAGAAGGCGGTCTGGTTTTCCACCCGATGGACCAGTTCATCGTCAAGCCGCTGTTCGGCGGTGAAACGATCCATTGGTACACCATCACCAACGTGACGCTGTGGATGGCGCTCGCCGTCGTGGCGGTCATCGCCATGATGGTTCTGGGCACGTCGCGCCGCGCCGTTGTTCCGTCGCGCAGCCAGTCGATCGGTGAGCTGGCCTATGGTTTCGTGTACAAGATGGTGGAAGATGTGGCTGGCAAGGACGCGGTGAAGTTCTTTCCCTACATCATGACCCTGTTCCTGTTCATCGTGATGGCGAACTTCCTCGGTCTGCTGCCGATGTCCTTCACCACCACCTCGCATTTCGCCGTGACCGTCGTGCTGGCGCTGCTTGTGTTTGTCACTGTCACCGTGACCGGCTTTGTCAAGAACGGCATGCACTTCCTGGGCCTGTTCTGGGTGTCCAGTGCACCGCTGCCGCTGCGTCCGATCCTGGCGATCATCGAACTGATTTCCTACTTCGTACGTCCTGTCAGCCACAGCATTCGTCTTGCTGGCAACGTGATGGCTGGCCACGCCGTGATCAAGGTGTTCGCAGGCTTTGCGGCAATTGCTGCCGTCAGCCCGATTTCGGTGGTCGCGATCACCGCCATGTACGGCCTTGAAGTCCTGGTGGCCTTTATCCAGGCCTACGTGTTTACCATTCTGACCTGCGTGTACCTGAAGGACGCGTTGCATCCGTCGCACTAACAGCGGTGCGTGAAAGCACGCACCCTACGCAGGTTTCGAAACTCTCAACTCTGAATTCCAACTTCCAATCGTAAGGAGACATCACAATGGAAGGTGAACTGGCACACATCGGCGCAGGCCTGGCAGCAATCGGTTCCGGCGCAGCCGCAATCGGTGTGGGTAACGTCGCAGGTAACTACCTGGCAGGCGCCCTGCGCAACCCGTCGGCTGCTGCTTCGCAGACCGCCACCCTCTTCATCGGCATCGCATTCGCAGAAGCACTGGGCATCTTCTCGTTCCTGGTCGCTCTGCTGCTGATGTTCGCCGTCTAATCCCCACGGAACACATCCTTACGGCTGGGTGGGCGCGGCGCGCCCACCCAGTGTAACCGGAAGTTCCCAAGGAGGACGTTATGGCGACTCAAACGCACGAAGCCGCAGGTCACGCCGCTGAGGCCGCCGCCCCCGGCATGCCGCAGCTGGATTTTTCGAACTGGGGCAACCAGATTTTCTGGCTCTTGGTCACGCTGGTCGTGATCTACTTCGTCCTGTCGCGCGTTGCGCTGCCCCGCATTGCCGCGGTGCTGGCCGAACGCCAGGGGACCATCACGAACGACATCGCCGCAGCCGAAGAGCTGAAGGCGAAGGCGGTCGAAGCCGAGCAGGCATATAACAAGGCGCTGGCCGATGCCCGTGCCGAGGCTCAGCGCATCGTCGCCGAAACCAAGGCTGAAATTCAGGCCGATCTGGACGCCGCGACCGCCAAGGCCGACGCCGAGATCGCCGCGAAAGTGGCCGAGGGTGAAAAGGTTATCGCCGGGATCCGCGCGAATGCCTTGGAAAGCGTCAAGGACGTTGCCAAGGATACCGCTGGTGCCGTTATCGCTGCCCTGGGTGGCGAAGCCGATGCCAAAACCGTTGACGCAGCCGTGGCTGCCCGTCTGAAGGGGTAAGAGACATGCGCAAACTTGCTACTCTTCTGGCCCTGACTGCGGCCACCCCCGCTTTCGCGGCTTCGGGTCCGTTCTTCTCGCTGCACAACACGAACTTCATCGTGCTGCTTGCGTTCATCCTGTTCATCCTGGTTCTGTTGAAGTTCAAGGTGCCCGGCATGCTGGGCAAGATGCTGGACAAGCGGGCCGAGGACATCAAATCCGAACTGGACGAGGCCCGCACCCTGCGTGACGAAGCCCAGGCGCTGCTGGCCTCTTACGAGCGCAAGCAGAAAGAGGTTCAGGATCAGGCTGACCGTATCGTGGCCCACGCCAAGGAAGAGGCTTCTCTGGCTGCGGAACAGGCCAAGGCTGATCTGCAGAAATCCATCGCGCGCCGCGTGAAGGCCGCCGAGGATCAGATCGCTTCGGCCGAGGCCTCTGCTGTCAAGGAAGTCCGCGATCAGGCCATCGTGATCGCCATCGGTGCCGCCCGCGAGGTGATTGCCAAGCAAATGACCGCGACCGAAGGCAACAAGCTGATCGATGCGGCCATCGCCGAAGTTGACGCGAAACTGCACTGATCATTGGGATATTCCCGAACGAAGAACCCGCGCCGATGCGCGGGTTTTTTCGTTTCAACGGGCCTTTTCGTGCTCGAACCGCTGCAGGGCGATTTGCTCGTTCTGCTCGGCTTTCTGCTGGTCGCTTAGTGAATCCTTGACATAGTCCAGATGCGCCTCGACTGCGCTGCGGGCTGCTGACGGGTCACGCGCCTGCAAGGCTTCGTTTATCGCCCGGTGTTGGTTCAGTAATGTGTCGCGGGTGGTACGTTGTTTGAACATGATTTGGCGGTTGTAGAACACACCTTCGCGTAGCAGCTGGTACATGGACCGCATCATATGCAGCATGATCACGTTGTGGCTGGCTTCGATGATGGCAAGGTGGAAATCGGCATCCAACCGCGCCTCGTCCGCCGGGTCGCGCTTCGTGTGGGCGGCGGCCATTTTGTCGAACACCGCTTGGATCACCTTCAGATCCGTGTCGGAAGCAAGCCGCGCCGCGCGTTCGGCGGCCAGCCCTTCCATGTCGCGGCGAAACGAGATGTAGTCGAACACCGCTTCGTCGTGGGAGGCAAATAATTTGACCAATGCGTCAGAGAAGGCCGATCCCAGCACATCCGCAACATACACCCCGGCTCCGGCCTTGGTTGTCAGCAAGCCCTTTTCCTGAAGCTCTGCAATCGCTTCGCGCAACGAAGGGCGGGACACGCCAAGCCGGTCGGAAAGCTCGCGCTCTGACGGCAGACGTTCACCCGGCCGAAGGATGCCGCGTAGAATCAGCAGCTCTATCTGGCGGGTGACGGCCGTGGACAGTTTTTCCGGTTGAACTCTTTGAAAGGGCATGGGCAGCTCTGTAGGTTTGGTAAAAACATATGACCACATTGGGAAAGTAGCAAGGGACTGCTGGTTGGTAACCATCTGTTAACCTCGATCGGGTTGGATACCGTCATGTGGTGGTTGATCCCCTTGATGTTCCTTGTGGCTTGCGGAGGCCCAAGCCCCGAGTTCCGGGGCGTTCAGCCGACGCGCGTAAAGCTCGCCGGAAGCGTGTTCGACGTTCGGGTAAAGGGTGATAGGGCAGAGGCTATTCGCCGCAATGCGGAATATGCGCCCAGGATGGGGCCGATCGGAGTGAAAGCCGGTCTGGCGATCGAGGAGGTGAGTGGGTGCCGCGTTCGCAAGTTAACTGGTGACCAGGCGATGATCCGTGCGCGGCTGGATTGCGGAAAGAAACACAGCCGATACCCTTCGACGACGACTTTCGACCTGGACTGTGAAATCGAGATCTATCCGACCGGCCCCTATAGCGGCGATGCCGAACTGGCATGCCGTCCTGCGTCCGGCTGAGGGCAGTTGCCGGATCAACAAGACGTGGGGAAACAGGCAGGTGCTTGCGTTGTTTCCCGGCTTGGGGCAAGAGCCGTTCAGAACAGGAAAGGCGATTGCAATGGATTACAGCAAATCGGGCGGGACCAAGAAGGGTTCCAACAAACCGCGGCACCGTGAACACAACGAACCGGGCACGACCAAAACCCCTTATGGCAAGAAGCCGGTGAAAGAAAATCTGCTGGAGCGGATGAAAAAGGCCGCGCAGAAGAAAGACTAGGCCAGCCGCTTTTCCATGAACAGGCTGGCGGGGTGATCTGCATAGGCACCAAAAGGGCCGCGGGTGACATAACCCATCGTGCGGTACAGGGTGACGGCGGCGGCCAGCTTTGACCCGGTTTCCAACATGACGGCGGACATACGCCGGGCTTTGGCACGGTTTTCCAGGTCCGTCATCAGCGCGCGGGCCGCACCTGTGCCGCGGGTGGCAGGGATGACGAACAGGCGCTTCACTTCGGCAAAGTTACCGCAATCCACCAGGGCGACACATCCGACGGCTGTTCCGTTCAACCGCGCCACAAGGAACGTAATCTCAGGCTTGTCCAACTCCTCTGCTGAAAAACTGAAACATTCGCTGGCAGCATAGACCTGTCTCAGGGCCGTTTCGGACCCATCGATCAGGGCGCGCCCTTCGGGGGTAAGCGGGTTTTCTGGGCCGATGGTCAGGGGCATATGCGGGTCCGAACAAGAGGGGTCATGCCGCAGATGATCCCATCTCCACCGCGCGCGTCAAGCACAGTTGAGGCGCGGGTTTCCGCAATATCTTGTGGATAACTGCCCCAAGATGACCATATCGGGGGTGTTGGCGTTGACTCCGCAGGGCGCGGCGGCTCAGGATCACAGACAGCTTGGAATCACGGGACCAACGGCGCGTGTACTTCACGAAACTCAGATTGTCCGGCTTCAAAAGCTTCGTGGACCCAACAGACCTTCTGATCAAGGAGGGGCTGACAGGTGTGGTTGGGCCGAATGGATGCGGCAAGTCGAACCTGCTAGAGGCGCTGCGCTGGGTGATGGGTGAAAACCGCCCCACCGCTATGCGTGGCGGCGGGATGGAGGACGTGATTTTTGCCGGTGCGGCGACGCGACCTGCCCGGAACTTTGCCGAAGTTTCGCTGATTATCGACAACGCTGACCGATTGGCCCCCGCCGGGTTCAATGACGAGGACCAGTTGGAAATCGTCCGCCGGATCACCCGCGACGTGGGCAGCGCGTACAAGGTGAACGCCAAGGACGTGCGCGCGCGCGACGTTCAGATGCTGTTTGCCGACGCTTCCACGGGCGCGCATTCTCCCGCGTTGGTACGGCAGGGCCAGATTTCGGAACTGATCAACGCCAAGCCGAAGAACCGCCGCCGGATTCTTGAGGAAGCGGCGGGTATCTCCGGTCTCTACCAGCGTCGGCATGAGGCCGAATTGAAGCTGAAGGGTGCCGAGCAGAACCTGGCCCGGGTGGACGATGTGGTGGAGCAACTGGCCAACCAGTTGGCGCAACTGGAACGCCAAGCCCGTCAGGCTGCGCGATACCGCGCTATCGGGGACGAGTTGCGCCAGGCAGAGGGCCTGTTGTTGTATCGCCGCTGGCGCGAAGCGGACGAGGCTCGTTTGGTGGCCGAAGAGGATCTGCGCATTCGCACGACGGCTGCCGCGCAGGCGGAAACAGCCGCCCGTCAGGCGGCGAAATTGCGGATGGCCAAGGATGAGGCCCTGCCCCCCCTGCGCGAAGAAGAGGCAATTGCCGCCGCCGTCTTGCAGCGACTTCAGGTGCAGCGCGACACCCTGCACGACCAAGAAGCCCGCGCGATCCAGACCATCGAAACCCTGCGGAACAGGATCGAACAGCTGGCTCGCGACATCGAACGCGAAGCGGGTCTGAACCGCGACGCCGGTGAAATGATCGAGCGTCTGGACTGGGAAGCGCGCGAGTTGCGCAAGGCGGGTGAAGGCCATGCCGACAAGTTGGAAGCCGCTGCCGAAACGGCGCGCGAAGCGGCCAGTGTATTGCAGAACCGCGAGGCAGATCTGTCAGAGCGCACAGAAGATGTGGCGCGGCTTGCGGCCCGACACCAGTCTTCGCACCGGTTGTTAGACGACAGCCGCAAGATGCTGGCGCGTGCAGAGGGAGAAGCGGCCAAGGCAGAAGAAGCGGTAAAGGCCGCCGAGGTGACGCTGGAATCCGCCGCTATCGACTATGAGGCCGCGCTGGAGCAAGAAGCGATCGCCGTTCAAACCGCCGTTGATGCCGAAGAAACGCTGATGGAGGCAGAGGCCGCGCGGGCGGAGACGCAAAACCGAGAGGCCGATGTGCGGGCCGAACGGTCAGAGGCCGAGGGTGAACTAAACGCTTTGCGCGCCGAGGTGACCGCGCTGGCGAAGCTGTTGCAGCGCGACACGGCAGAAGGTGGCCAGATCATGGACCGCCTGCAGGTGGAACAGGGCTTTGAAAAGGCACTGGGGGCCGCTTTGGCCGATGACCTGCGCGCCCCCGAGGTGGACGAGGACGGTCCTTCTGGTTGGACCGTATTGCCCGGTTACCATGACACCCAACCGCTACCCGCCGGGGTGACAGCGCTTTCGGCACATGTATCGGTGCCAGAGGTGCTTGAGCGGCGCATGTCGCAGATCGGACTGGTCGAGGCAGAGGATGCGGCGCGCTTGCAACCTTTGCTGAAGCCCGGTCAACGGTTGGTCAGCTTGGACGGTGATTTGTGGCGTTGGGATGGGTTCAGGGCCTGGGCCGAAGATGCGCCTTCTGCGGCCGCGCTGCGATTGCAGCAGTTGAACCGGCTGGAGGAATTGAAGCAACACATGGAACGCGCAACCGCGCGCGCAGAGGCGGCCCGCCAAGCGCACGAGGCCCTGTCGGCGCGATTGACCGAACTGACCCACGCCGATCAGGCCGCCCGTCAGGCCCGCCGCGATGCGGACCGTCTAGTGAACGAGGCCAACCGCAAGCTGAGCCGGGCAGAGGCTGATCGGAACCTTGCCCAGTCCAAACTGGAATCCCTGGGGTTGGCGGTCAAACGTCACGAGGAAGATGCCTTGGCCGCGCGAGGGCAGGTCAACGAAGCGCAGCGTGCGGTGGCGGCGCTGGACGATCTGGACGCGGCGCGAAGCCAGGTCGAAGATGTGAAAATGACGGTAGAGGCCGCGCGGATCACCATGATGTCGCGCCGGTCAGCCCACGACGAATTGCGCCGCGAGGGTGAAGCCCGGCTGCGCCGGTCGCAAGAAGTGGCGAAAGAACTGAGCGGCTGGCGGCACCGGCTGGAAACAGCCCTGACCAGAAGCGCGGAACTGGAAGAACGCAAGGCAACCTCGGAAGAAGAACTGATGGAAGCCAGCGCCGCCCCCGAGGAAATCGCCATCAAGCGTGAGGAGCTGGGTGAAGCCATCGACAGGGCCGAAACGCGCCGCCGTGTTGCGGCTGACAAGCTGGCAGAGTCCGAATTGGCCATGCGTGAGGCCGAGCAGGGAGAGCGGGACGCGGAACGCTCTGCCTCTGAAGCGCGTGAAGCGCGGGCACGGTCCGAAGCGCGCGCTGATGCGGCGCGCGAAACCGTTGCCTACGCGGCTGAGCGGATCGAGGATGAGCAGGAAACGACCCCGACCAAGTTGCTGGAGCGGCTGGCAGTAGATCCCGAGGCAATGCCGGTTGCGGAAATGATCGAAGCCGATGTGAACCGGTTGAAGCGGCAACGCGATGCCTTGGGGGCGGTCAACCTGCGTGCCGAAGAGGACATGAAAGAGGTCCGCGACGAACACGGCACCTTGTTGTCCGAAAAGGCGGATCTGGAAGAGGCGATCAAGGCCCTGCGGCAGGGGATAGCCAGCCTGAACCGCGAAGGCCGCGAACGTCTGCTGACGGCCTTTGAACAGGTGAACAGCAACTTCAGCCTTTTGTTCCGGCACTTGTTCGGCGGTGGCGAGGCAAACCTGGTGTTGGTGGAAAGCGATGATCCGCTGGAAGCCGGGCTGGAGATCATGTGCCAACCGCCGGGCAAGAAACTTTCCACGCTGAGCCTGCTGTCCGGTGGTGAGCAGACCCTGACGGCGCTGGCGCTGATCTTTGCCGTATTCCTGGCCAATCCGGCGCCGATTTGCGTGTTGGACGAGGTGGACGCGCCGCTGGACGACGCGAACGTCACGCGGTTCTGTGATTTGCTGGATGAGATGTGCCGCCGGACCGACACGCGGTTCCTGATCATCACGCACCACGCGGTGACCATGTCGCGCATGGACCGGCTGTTCGGTGTGACCATGCAGGAACAGGGCGTCAGTCAACTGGTCAGTGTTGACCTGAAGAAGGCGGAACAGTTGGTGGCGTGACGGACGTGCGCCGCTCGTCGCCGCTGAGCGGCGACATCGCCCCGCCCGCCGTCCCGTTCAGAGCTTTGCCAGCCGGTCGTTCAGGGAGACAACGCCATCCTGCACTATGCTGCATAGCAGGCCGCGCAGTCGCAAATGCACGTTTTCGCGGTCGGTGATCCAGTCCTTGGCGGGGGCTCCGTAGCGTGCTTTCCACTTGGTGCAGGCATCATTGAACACGTCCGAGACCTGTAGCACCGCTGATCCGGCCTGAATCAGGCTGCCGACGGGCAGGTTGGCGTAGGAGCAATCCAGATCCGCAACGATCGGATCACCGGGGTGGGGCTGGGCCTCGCGGTCCAGCCAGACGGCCTCCATCACGCGAAGCGGCAGGATCGAGACTTGGATGCGCGGATCCGGCGCGCCGTTTGCCAGTTTCATCCAGGGAGAGGTGCCCCAACGTTCCCCCGGTATTCCCTGCGCAACCGTCAGGCACAGTTCGGTGACGAATTCCCGCTGCCCAAAGCCGGGACGGCGGCACAGCATGCTGATCGGGGCGTTGTCTGCGGGTGCGGCGCGGACGTGATCCATCGCGGCGCGCAGTTGGGCGGTGGTGGCTTGCATCACAGTTTTCCCAGAAGGGTCGCGTTGGGCCAGGCATCGGCCGGCAGGCCCAGACGCTGCTGTTCGGCCTGGACGGCCTTGCGCGTGTTGGCGCCCAAAATCCCGTCGATCTTGCCCACGTCATGCCCGCGCGCCGAAAGCTTCTTTTGCAGTTGTTTCATTTCCTGCCCGGAAAGGCCCGGATCGGGATTTCGGGGATCGAAAACGGGGGCGCCAGACAGGCGGGTGGCAAAATAGGCGGCGGTCAGGACGTAGGTAAAGCTTTGGTTCCATTCGAAATAGACATGGAAATTCGGGTAGGCGAGAAAGGCGGGCCCCTTGTGCCCTTGCGGGATAATCACCGATCCGGGCAGTTTGGCATCCCATGTGCCGGACCTGGGGCGCACGCCCATTGCTTCCCATTGGGACAGCGAAAGAGAGGTATCAGTGCCGGTTTTTGACCAATCCATGTTAGTGGGCAAGGTGATTTCCTGCAGCCACGGCTGTCGCGGGGCCCAGCCAAGATGCCTTAGCATTTTCCCGCCCGACATCAGGGCGTCCGGGGCCGAGGCCTTTAGATTCACATGCCCGTCGCCGTCGCCGTCCACGCCGTTGTCCAGGATGTCCTGCGGCAGCATCTGGACCATCCCGATCTCACCCGCCCAGGCGCCTGTGGTGGTGGCCGGATCGAAATCGCCATGTTCGAAAAGGGTAAGCGCAGCAAAGACCTGTGGCCGGAATAACTGTGGGCGCCGACAGTCATGGGCCAGCGTCACCAATGCGTTCAGCGTGTTGAAATCGCCCTGAAAGGCCCCATAGTCAGTTTCGAAGGCCCAGAACGCCAGCAATACCCCCCGGCTGACGCCATAGTCACGTTCAATCCGGTCAAACACGGCATCGTACTTGCGTGCGTTGGACATTCCGCGATCCATCCGGTTCTGCGAAATCAGGCGTCGGGCGAAGGTAGTGAAATCCAATTGGAACACGCCTTGGGCGCGGTCGGCTTTCAGCACATTGGCGTCTTGCCGTACCCCGGCGAAAAAGCGGCTGACGGTGGGCTGGGCATGTCCCTTGGCTATGGCCTCTTGCTGCAGCTGCTGCACGAATGCCGTAAAACTGCCCCCGCAACCGGTGGCCGACAAGGCTGGCGAAGAGAGAAGCAAAAGAGCGGACAGGCAAAGGGACAGGCAAAGGGACAGGCGCATGAATTCCTCGGATGAAAGCTGTGACGACAGACTAACAGCGCGGTTGCGAAACGAAAGTCACAAAACCAGCGCGACGATCCCCAGCAGCAGAACGACTCCCAGCGCCAGCCCCCATGCTTTCCAAAGCGCGCTGACCGCTGCCCCGATTTCGGTGGGCCCGGGATTGGGGCTTCCCTGTTCGTGGACCCAGGGAAATGTCTGAAGTTGTCCGTGATAAGACCGTGGCCCGGACAGCGCGACGTTCAGCGCGCGCGCCATAGCCGCCTCGGGCCAGCCAGCATTAGGGGAACGGTGCATGCGGGCGTCGTTGGCGATCGCGCGCCAGTCCCGCAAGCTGTGATGGGTGCAAGCGATCAGCAGGGCGGTCAGGCGCGCGGGAACCAGGTTCAGCAGGTCATCCAGCCGCGCGGCAGCCCAGCCGAACTGCGCATGACGCGTGGTGCGGTGACCGATCATACTGTCTGCGGTGTTGGTGATCTTGTAGACCAGCAGTCCCGGAAGTCCCCCGACCAGGAACCAGAAGGCAGGGGCAATCACCCCGTCCGACAGGTTCTCGGCAGCCGATTCAATGGCGGCGCGGCTGACAGCCGGGGCATCCATCTGGCTGGTATCCCGCCCGACGATCATTGCAACTGCGCGCCGACCGTCCCCTAGGCTGATCCGCAATGCTTTTTCCACTGCCTGAACGTGCTGCGCAAGGGAACGCTGCGCCAGAAGAACCGCAGCGACACCAATTTCGGCGACCGGGCCCAGCAGCGAAAAAGCGCAGCCAGCAATGATTGCGGCGATGGACAAGGACAGCATTACAAGAATGCCCTTGGCCAGCCGCATTTGGCCCGAATTGAACCGGTCATCGCACCACGCGATTGCGCGGCCCATCAGCACGGCGGGATGTGGAACGCGTGACCACAGCCACTTTGGTTCGCCCAAGGCCGCATCAAGCAGCATTGCCAGGAAAAGGGTCACAGGGCAGCCTCCAGTCGTTGC
The DNA here is from genome assembly GCA_017792425.1 of Thalassovita sp. Classification (GTDB taxonomy): domain Bacteria; phylum Pseudomonadota; class Alphaproteobacteria; order Rhodobacterales; family Rhodobacteraceae; genus Thalassobius. The sequence goes on along the minus strand of CP051233.1, from coordinate 3,222,582 downwards.
CAGTGTTGCGGGGCCGGCAGGCCAAGGCGCAGGTAGTGGCGCGAATAGGGAAAGACACGGGTCCAGATGCGGTGATGGGCCAAGCGTTCCTGCCACTGTTGACAGTCGTCCACCGAATACAGCCGGAAAAGTGTTGTGCCGCCGGCAAGCCCCGCCCCGGCGCGGGTCATCAAGGCATCCAGTCGGGCTGCATCCGCCTGCAGCCGGGTGCGGGTGGCGTGCGCCCATTCATGGTCTGACAGCGCACGCGCCCCGATTTGCAGCGCGGGGCCGGAAACCGCCCACGGCCCCAGCATCTGACCAAGCGCCGAGATGTCCTGCGGGTGTCCGATTGCAAAGCCCAGGCGCAGCCCGGCCAGCCCCCAGAATTTCCCGAAACTCTTCAACACGATCTGCCCGCGCTGCTGGCTGTGTGCGATCAAGGATTGTTCGGGGGCGACGTCGCAAAAGCTTTCGTCGATCACGGTCAATGGCGCAGTTAGCGCGGCCGGTTCATGCCAAATTCCTGTCGGGTTGTTGGGGTGAACCAGTACGCGTGCGTCCGGCCTGTCAGAGGCCTCGGCCCAGCCTGCGGCCTCGAACGCGGCCCAGTGTTCGTTGTAGGTGGGGCGCGGTATGTCCACCGTACCTGCCGGGCGCAACAGCGGGATATGACGGATCAGTGCGGACGCGCCGGGGGCGGCGACTATTGCGGCTTCCTGCGGTACGTTCCAGAAAGCGCGCGCGGCATCCAGCAGCCGGATCGTGGCTTCGGTGTCCGGCAGTTCTGTCCAGGCGTCGATCGACACCTGCCCGATCGGGTAGGGAACCGGATTGATCCCGGTGGACAGGTCGATCCAGCCCGCCCGCGCTCCGCCGAAACGGGCCGCCGCCGCGTCGATGCCACCGCCGTGGTCTCTGCTTTTTCTGGTCACGCATGCCCCCCAGATTGACACCCGTTCAATGCCCGGAAATCACAGGGGGAACAAGGGGGCTATCCGCGACCGTGGGGTTCGTACAGATCAAGCACCGGGTTGATCGGGATGATGCGGTGCGGATTGATGGTGTCGTGGCTGTAGTGATAGTGCCGCACGATATGGTCCATATCCACGGTCTCGGCCACGCCGGGCCACTGATACAGGTTTCGTGTGTACCCCCAGAGGTTGGGATAGTCGATAATCCGCTTCCGGTTGCACTTGAAATGCAGATTGTACACCGGATCAAAGCGGATCAACGTGGTGAAGAGGCGCCAATCAGCCTCGGTCAGGGTGTCCCCCAGCAGAAAGCGGCTGCGCGACAGGTGGTCCTCCAGCCAGTCCAGGCTTTCGAACAGCGGATGGATAGCTGCGTCATAGGCCGTCTGGCTGGTGGCGAAACCCGCCTTGTAAACGCCGTTGTTGACCGTGTCGTAAATGCGCGTGTTGAACCGTTCGATTTCTTCGCGCAGCGGGGCAGGCCAGAAATCCTGCGTGTCGCCGGTGACCGCGTCGAAGGCCGAGTTGAACATGCGTATGATTTCGGCACTTTCATTTGAAACGATGGTTTCGGTCTGTTTGTCCCACAAGATGGGAACGGTGACGCGGCCGCTCTGGTTCGGATTGGCCTTCTGGTAGACCTCTCGCAGGAAGCTCAGCCCCTGCAGGGTGTCACCCGTGGTTCCCGGGAAATCCTTGGCGAAGGTCCACCCGTCCGCCAACATATCCGGGTGAACGACAGATATGGAAATATGGCTGGTCAACGATTTCAGGGCGCGAAAGATCAGCGTGCGGTGCGCCCAAGGGCAGGCATAGGAGACGTACAGGTGATAGCGCCCGCTTTCAGCCGCAAAGCCGCCCTTGCCGGTCGGGCCGGGTTGCCCGTCGGCGGTGATCCAGTTGCGATGACCGGATGTGCTGCGTACGAACTTTCCACCGGTGCTGGCCGTATCATACCAGTCTGTCCGCCATTCGCCGTCTACAAGTCGTCCCATGTGCATTCTCCTTGCCCAGGAAACTAGACAGGTTTCCCCACGCGTTACACCGGCATTCCCGCGCAGCTTGCGTGCGTCGCTGCACACGCGAGTGATTCTTGCAGATATGTGCACAAACCCTCGGGATCGCAGCGAAAAATCCGGTGCAACAGCCTTGTGAATAAGGTTGTGCAACATGCTGTTGTGCAGCAAATCCGTTACCTTGACGGATTATAGGGTTCGGGCATTCTGGATACAGGAAGAGGGGGAAACCATGTCGTACTTGTCAAAAGAGGTGCAGGCCGGGCTGGACGCCGCGCGCAAGGCACATCTGAAACGCGCCAGCCGAATGATGGTAGAGGCGAACGGCAAGTCGTTTCGCGTGCTTCGGTTCTGGGGAACCGGGTTCGCGCTGGATACAGCCGATGCACCCAACCTACGCGGTTTTGTCGATCTGTATGACCGTGGATTCCACCTGTATCAGTGCCTGATCGTCGCAACCGGCGAAGAGGACGGGCAAATGATCTACGAGTTCAAGCGCCTGACGGCGACGCATAGTGCGCCGCCGGTGGATTTTGTGCTGGAAGATCGTCAGGCCATTGGCCTTTTGGGAAAACCGCTGTCGCTCTGATCCTATTGCAGGTCGCTGAACGCGGTCTGCATCCGTTCGACAGCCTGCTCAACCAAAGGCCGGGGGGTGGCCAGGTTGAACCGTAAGAAGTTGTCGCCACCTGATCCAAACGTCGGGCCGTGGTTGACGGCAATCAGGGCTTGTTTTTCAACCCGAGCGGTGAATTCAGCGCGTTCCATGCCGGTGCCAGAAAAATCGACCCAAGCCAGATAGGTCGCCTGCAGTGGCATCGATCTCAATCCCGGAATGGCGTTTATCCCGGCATCAAATACACGGCGGTTCCCGTCGATATATGCGACCAAATCATCGACCCAAGCTGCGCCTTCTGGGGAATAGGCGGCCTCGGCCATGTGTAGACCGAAAGAATTTGGCGATATTCCAAGCCCCATCATCCGTGCGGCGAATTTCTGACGCAAGACGGAATCTTGGATGATGACATTTCCCGAATGGCTGCCAGCGATGTTGAAGGTCTTGGTGGTGGCCGTCATCACGATCAACCGATCGGCGATTCCTTCGATCTGCGACATCGGGATATGCTTGGCACCGCCGAACACCAAGTCATGGTGAATCTCGTCGGACACAAGGATCAGGTCATGCCGCTTGGCGAAGCTGGCGACGGCTTCCAGTTCTTCACGCCTCCAGACCCGCCCACCGGGATTGTGCGGCGAACAGAGGATCAGCATCTTTTCAGACCCGTCAAGCTGGGCATCCCAGGTGTCGAAATCCATTTCGTACCGACCGTCGACGTTTGCGAGGTTGCATTCCACGACATGGCGGTTGTTGGCGCGGATCACTTTGGCGAAGGCGTGATAGACCGGGGTCATCAGCACAACGCCATCGCCGGGCTGGGTGAAAGCGTCCACGCACATGGCCGTGCCATTGACCAACCCGTGCGTTGTAAAGATGGAGTCCGGGTCCACCTCCCACCCATGGCGATTTTTCATCCACCAGCAAATGGCAGCACGATAGGCGTCCTCGTCTCCGTAGTACCCATAAATGCCGTGTTCGTGCATGCGCGCCACGGCATCCTGCACGCATTGTGGTGCGCGGAAATCCATATCGGCCACCCACATGGCCAACCCCTGATCCTGCGGAACGCCAAACAACTTCTCCATCATGTCCCATTTGACGGAATGGCTGCCAAATCGGTTGATGATCTCATCAAAGTTCATGCGTAATCTCCTTGGTAGGGCGATGGTCAGACTAGCCAGATCGGGCGCAAAGTGACAGGTCGCGCGGTGCTGCGGGAGTTATTTCTCACATATTTGCATTTTTTGGAAGATAGTTTTGAATTTATATTCTTATTAAGAAAAAATATCTTATGAAGCCAGTTTAATAGGAATATTTTCCGATCCAGTGGCGTCGTGCGCCCCTTGCGCGAAACTTTGGCCCATTGCGTGCCGAAATTCCATATCATAAATCCCTCTCATGATACGCCCGATCCTGATCCATCCCGACCCTCGCCTGAAAAAGGTCTGTGCCCCCGTGGCTGACCTGTCCGACGAACTGCGCAAACTGGCTGACGACATGCTGGAAACGATGTACGACGCCCCCGGTATCGGCTTGGCCGCGCCGCAGATCGGTGTTCTGGACCGGCTGATCGTGATGGATTGCGTGAAGGAACCAGGGGAAACCTCTCGCCCGCTGGTAATGTTCAACCCGGAGGTCATCGCGTCCTCGGATCAGACCAACGTGTATGAGGAAGGGTGCCTGTCCATCCCAGAGCAATACGCCGAAGTGACCCGCCCGGCAGAGGTGACAGTCCGCTGGATCGACCGGAATGGAAACGAACAACAGGAAGATTTCGCCGGGCTGTGGGCCACCTGTGTCCAGCATGAAATCGACCACCTGAACGGCAAGCTGTTTATCGACTACCTGAAACCGTTGAAGCGTCAGATGATCACTCGCAAGATGGTAAAGTTGAAGCGCGAGCGCGCGCGGGGCTGAACACGGGAACATTCGAATGACCGTCCGCACATGCATTCCCTGGCCGGATAGCCGCCTGCGCCGCGCAGCTGGACCGGTGACAGAGATCACCGACGAAATTCGTGCAATCTGGGCGGACATGATCGACACGATGGAGGCGATGCCGGGCGTCGGGCTGGCCGCCGTCCAGATCGGGGTGATGCAGCGACTGGCAGTGGTGGATGCGTCAGAGGCGCGCGGTCAGGCGGTGCGGATGGCCAACCCCGAGGTACTGCACGCCTCGGTCCAGTTGCGCCCGCATGAAGAGGCCAGCCCAAACCTGCCCGGTGTCCATGCCAAGATTGAACGGCCCCGCGCCGTCACGGTTCGGTTCCTGAATGAACAGGGCGAAATCGAAGAGCGGGATTTTGTCGGCCTGTGGGCAACCAGCGTCCAGCACCAGATCGACCATCTGAACGGCAAGATGTATTTCGACCACCTGTCCAAGGTGAAGCGGGACATGCTGATCCGCAAGGCAAGGAAGCTGCGTTGAGCAGTTGAACGGAAAATCGAGGATTTTCCGTGCCTCCGGCAGGAGTATTTTTTGCAAGATGAAGTGAAGGAGCGCATTATGCGGATCGTTTTCATGGGAACCCCGGAGTTTTCCGTACCCGTTCTTGATGCGCTGGTCGACGCAGGTCACGAGATCGCCGCCGTCTATTGCCAGCCGCCGCGCCCGGCCGGTCGTGGCAAGAAGGACCGGCCAACGCCGGTGCACGCGCGCGCGCTGGAGTTGGGGCTGGAGGTGCGCCACCCGACGTCTTTGAAAGATGCCGGGGAACAGGAAGCATTTGCTGCCTTTGGGGTGGATGTCGCCGTTGTGGTTGCCTACGGGTTGATCCTGCCGCAGGCGGTTCTGGATGCGCCGAAACACGGATGTCTGAACATACACGCGTCGTTGCTGCCGCGCTGGCGTGGCGCCGCGCCAATCCACCGGGCGATCATGGCCGGTGACGCGGAAACCGGAGTCTGTATCATGCAAATGGAGGCGGGGCTGGACACCGGTCCCGTGCTGCTGCGCAAGGCAACGCCGATCGGGGAGGAGGAAACCACCGCGCAACTGCACGATCGGCTGTCGGAAATGGGGGCGGATTTGATCGTGGCTGCGCTGGGGCAATGGGACGTCCTGAAACCGGAACCTCAACCCGATGCAGGCGTGACCTATGCCAACAAGATCGACAAGGCCGAAGCAGCGGTGGACTGGACCGCGCCAGCCGTCGAAATTGACCGCAAGATACGCGGGCTTTCGCCTTTCCCTGGCGCCTGGGTGGATGTGGGCGGGGTGCGATTGAAACTGCTGGCCTCGCGTCTGGCGAAAGGGACCGGCGCACCCGGCGAGGTGCTGGACGATGCCTTGACCGTTGCGTGCGGCAGTGGTGCGGTTCAGCTTTTACGCTTGCAACGGGCTGGCAAGGGCGCGCAGGATGCACAGGAATTCCTGCGCGGGATGCCCTTGTCCAAGGGAACCCGCCTGTAGCCCGGAGGGGACATGTTTCCCACCCTCATTGGAACCGTCGTGATTGCCGCCATCGTCGGCTACGCCTCAGAGAAATCGGGGTTCACACGGAATGGATATTTGCCCTCGATCATCATTTGCGTGGGCGGTGCGTTCCTGTTCTACTTTGTCCGCATCATGTTCGGGTTGCGGTTCGTCAGCGCCGGGGTGGATGCGATCCTTTCTTCCATCGGGGCGTTGATCATCGTGCCGACGCATTACCGCAAGTAGGAGGTTGATATGGGCGTGATCTGGCTGATCATCATCGGGGCGGCGGCGGGGTTTCTGGCGACACGGATGATGAGACTGGAGACAGATATCATCACCACCGTCGTCATCGGCATGGCAGGCGCGGTGATCGGCGGTTTGATCCTACGGTTCGTGCTGAGCGTGATGGGGATGGCATCCGGCCTGATCGGGGCGGTGTTGGGGTCGCTGCTGCTGATCTGGCTGTGGCAGACCTATGTGAAAAAGTAGCTTTCTAGCGACGCGGCGGGCGGCTTCTGTAGCTGGGCAGCCGCCATCCAAACAGCATCGACCCGGCCCTTAGCGCCCATGTCGTGGCGGCGCAGGCCATGAGGGTAACCAGCGCGTCCTGTCCCAGCGCATCGGCGACCAGCGCCGCGGCGGACCCGGCGAAGGCGGCGGTCACGTACAGCTCTCCTTGCTTCAGGACCAGCGGCACCTCGTTGCAGACTACGTCGCGCATCAGGCCACCGAACGTGCCTGTGATGATCCCCATGATCAGCACGATTGGCGCGGGTTGGTTCAGGGCAAGGGCCAGGTTAACCCCAGCCGGAACGGCCACGGCCAAGGCCAGGCTGTCCAGCCACAGCAGCGCGCGGTAGCGGGATTCCAGCAGATGCGCAGTAAAGAACACCAGCAGCGCGGCAGAGGCGGTGACCGCCAGATAGGACGGCTGCGCGATCCAGAAGATCGGGTTTCGGTCCAGCAGCAGGTCGCGCAAAGTGCCGCCACCAACGGCTGTCAGACTGGCGATGAAGGCAAATCCGACCAGGTCAAGCTGCGCGCGCGATGCCGCCAGCGCCCCGGTCAGCGCAAAGACCAGAACCGAGGCATAGTCCAGCACCGCCAGCAGCGTCATTGACCTGCCTTCGACGGTTTGAACGGTGCCATGCCCGCGCGGGCCAGTTCGTCGGCACGTTCGTTTTCCGGGTGGCCGGCATGCCCCTTGACCCATTCCCAGGTCACCGTGTGGCGGCTTTGGGCCTGATCCAGGCGCTGCCAAAGTTCAACGTTTTTTACCGGTTTCTTGTTCGAGGTCTTCCAGCCGTTCCGTTTCCACCCAAAAATCCAGCCGGTGACGCCGTTCTTGACGTAGGCGCTGTCAGTCACAACCGTAATGGTCGAAGGTTTGGCTAGCGTTTCCAGTGCGTTAATCGCCGCCAGAAGTTCCATCCGGTTATTGGTGGTCTCCGGCTCGCCGCCCGAAAGCTCACGTTCCTTGACGATGGTTTCGCCGTCCATTGCGCGCAGCAAAACCCCCCAGCCACCGGGGCCGGGATTTCCAGAGCATGCTCCGTCTGTATAGGCGAATAATTCAGGCATGGGAGGCCACCGATACCCAATCGGACTCGGTCCCGTCCAGCCCCTTGTCGCGTCCAAAAGTGATTTTCGTGACGGTGAACCCAGCCGTGAACAGCAGGGAGGTCAACTCTGATGGAGTGTAGTAGGTATAGAAACGGCCCAGCCGGTCGCGCGCTGCACCCGTCCCGGTTTTCAGCGCCATGTGGAACTGGCCACCGGGTTTCAGGGCGCGATGTATGGCCGATAGGTGGCGGGGCAGGGCGTTGCGCGGGGCGTGCAGCAGGCTGAAATTGGCCCAGATGCCGTCAAAGGTTTGCATGTAGGTCAGGTTGTCGAAGGTTGCCAGCCTCGCGGTGACGCCGGGCTGTTCGTTGGCCAGCGCCACCATCCGGGCAGAAGCATCCGTAGCCAGAACCCTCAGCCCCGCGCGTGCCATATGCCGGGCGAAATGGCCCGGTCCGCAGCCAAGATCCAGCACGCTGCCACCTCTTGGAAGCGACTGGATGAATGCTTGCAACAGGGCACCGGGGCTATCGGTTGCGGTGACATGGGCGTATTCCTCGGCACGGGCGTCGTAGACGCGGATGGTTTCGGGATCGCGGCTCATGCGCTGGCCGTGATCAGCAAGCAGGCCACCGCGGTCAATGACATCGGGATGCGAAATGCCATCCACCAATCGGGGGCCAGTTCATACCGGGCAAAGAAGGCGTCCAGGCCCAGGATGCCCAGAAATCCGATGCACAGGTTCAGCGCGGCGGTCTGGTGCCCGCCTCCGGTCGAATAGAAGGCCCAGAACGCAGGTGGGACAGCCAGAAGAAAACCAAGTGCCGCCGTGCCTCCGCGGGCGCGCGTCGCAAATCCCCACAGGATGCCAGAGTTGAAGGCCAGAACCACAGCACCGTAGAAAACCCCGATATAGGGCCCGGTAAAGCGCGCGCCAAATGTGCGGACGCTCCAGACGGCGAGCGGATCGGACAGCACGGTCAACGCGCCCCAGGCAAAGGGGACCAGCCCCGCAATGCCGATCAGCAAGGCAGCGCGGGGTACGGCGGTCATGCCTTTTCCAGTGCCAAACGCCCGGCCAGCAAGGCGAAGATTGCCGCGAATGATCTGTTCAGCCATCGCATCGCCCTTTCGCTGGATAGGATCAGACGGCGTGCAGCTGCGGCGAACAGGCCGTAAAGCGCGAAGATCACAAAGGTCATCGCCATGAATACACCACCCAGTACGAGCATTTCATAGCTGGCGGTTTCCGCGGAACCTGACAGGAAAGGCGGCAACAGGGCCAGAAAGAAGATCGAGAGCTTCGGGTTCAGAGTGTTCAACAGGATGCCGCGGCGCGTGATTGCCAACGCGCTCTGGCGGGTGGGCGACGCGTCGATCGACAGCGCGCCGCCCGTGCGCAACACCTGCCACGCCAGCCACAGCAAGTAGGCGACCCCGGCGAACTTGACCGTCTGGAATAGTAGGGCAGAGGTGTGCAGCAGCGCCGCGAGGCCAAGAATTGCAGCCGCCATCGCTGGTACGATCCCCAGCGTGCAGGCGAATGCTGCTATCAAGGCCGCGCGCCGTCCTTGCCCAAGTCCCATCGCCAGCGTGTAGATCACCCCCGTTCCGGGGGCCAGGACGACGACCATCGTGGTCAGCAGGAACTGGAAAGAGATCAAGGTGACTCCTCATGCAGGTTGGCGCAGGACACGGGGAACCTTGAACTCGATGTCCTCTTGCGCGGTTTCGACGATCTGGACGGTGACGTCATAGCGTGCGCGGAACGCGTCAACGACCTCGTTGATCAGTACCTCGGGGGCAGAGGCCCCGGCGGTGATCCCTATAGATCGGATGCCGTCCAGTGCGCGCCAGTCGATGTCCGTTGCACGTTGTACGAGTTGGGCATAGCTGCAGCCGTTGCGCGACGCCACTTCTACCAGCCGCCGCGAGTTAGAGGAGTTTGGGGCTCCGACCACCAGCAACGCGTCGGATTCAGGCGCAATAGCCTTGACCGCTTCTTGCCGGTTGGTTGTGGCATAGCAGATGTCTTCCTTGTGCGGCCCGACGATATTGGGGAACCTTTCGTTCAGCGCGGCCACGATGCCGATGGTGTCGTCTACTGACAGGGTGGTTTGCGTCACGAAAGCCAGCCGTTCGGGGTCGCGTACCTTTACGGTTGCCACGTCATCCACGGTTTCCACCAGCAGCACCTCTCCGTCAGGCAACTGGCCCATCGTCCCAATGGTTTCCGGGTGGCCGGCGTGGCCGATCATGATGATCTGCAACCCGTTTTCTGAATGGCGCTCGGCCTCGATATGCACCTTCGACACCAGCGGGCAGGTGGCGTCTACATAGACCATGTGCCGCCGCGCGGCCTCGGCCGGGACAGCCTTGGGCACACCGTGGGCGGAAAAGATCACCGGGCGGTCGTCGGGGCAATCTTCCAGTTCTTCCACAAACACCGCTCCCTTGGCCCGCAGGCTGTCCACGACGAACTTGTTGTGCACGATCTCATGGCGGACATAGACGGGCGCCCCCCATTTCTGGATTGCCATTTCCACGATCTTGATAGCGCGGTCCACGCCTGCGCAGAACCCGCGTGGTGCGGCAAGGAAAAGGGTAAGGGGCGGTTTGGTCATCGGGGTCTCCTGTCAGGATCACAGGTACGCGGGATGGCGGGCGCGGTCCAGTCTCTTGCGGTCACACGATGGTGTCTTGCGCCTTGGGGGCGGGTGTGGTGCCTTTCAGAAAAACATCGGAAAAGGAGTGAACATGAAGGCGCGACTGGTATTTGCCTTGGCTTTCGCTGGCGGGCCGACGATGGCAGAGGGATTCCTGCCTTACGACAACCCCGCAGCCGTCGAAACAGGGAAGGGCCTTTACGCGGAACACTGCGCGTCTTGCCACGGCGCGCAATTGGAAGGACAGGCCAACTGGCGTGACCGGGACGAGAACGGCTATCTGCCGGCCCCGCCGCATGATCAGAGCGGGCATACATGGCACCATGCGGATGCGCAGCTGTTCATGCTGACGAAATACGGCGTAGAGGCGCTGATCGGCGGCGGCTACAAGTCACATATGACCCCATACGAGGACGTGTTGACCGATGAAGAGATCATCGCCGTCCTTGCCTATATCAAAAGCACATGGCCCGAACGTGTGATCGAGCTGCACAATGGCGTCAATAAGAACTCCGACCAGTGAAACGAAAACCGGGGCGCGCGGCCCCGGTTTCCTTGTCAGTTCGAGTAGGCGCTTTCGCGGTCCGCCGGGACGTCGCGCGGAGGGCGGCCGATGACCTCTTTCAGCTCGTCCAACTCGATGAAGTTGTCGGCTTGGCGGCGCAGTTCGTCCGCGATCATCGGCGGTTGGCTGCGGATGGTCGAGACCACCGAAACCCGTACGCCCTGGCGCTGCAGGCTTTCCACCAGCGGACGGAAATCCCCATCGCCCGAAAACAGCACGATATGATCCACGCGGGGGGCAAGTTCCATGGCATCGACGGTCAGTTCGATGTCCATGTTTCCCTTAACCTTCCGGCGTCCCTGACTGTCCGTGTACTCTTTCGCCGGTTTCGTTACCATCGTGAAACCGTTGTAGTGCAGCCAGTCAACCAGGGGACGGATCGGCGAATACTCGTCATTCTCCAACAGGGCGGTATAGTAGAACGCCCTCAAGAGCTTGCCGCGGCGCATGAATTCCTGACGGAGCAGCTTATAATCGATATCAAACCCGAGTGCCTTGGCTGCTGCATACAAATTGGATCCGTCGATGAACAGCGCCAGCCGTTCGTCCTTGTAGAACATTAATAAAATCCCTTCCGATTTCGTCTGCGCACCTGTCTGTCCGTGAGTGAGTGTGTAAGAAATGACAGGGCAGTAGGGTAGAGTTAGGTCGATTGCCCAATATGCGCAAGTCTGTAGATACGCTCTAAAGGATAGGAACCAGTGACATTCAATGACGAAATCGTGCTTGCCCTAGGGTCGAATCAGGCGTTCGGCGAGGTCTCGCCAGCAGATGTTCTGACTGCGGCAATCGCTGATCTGGGCCGCTGTGGTATCACCGTCGTCGCCCGCAGCCGGTTTTTCCAGACGCCCTGCTTCCCCGCCGGTGCCGGGCCAGACTATGTCAACGCGGCGGTCCGGGTGACGACCGATCTGGACCCCAGGGCGCTGCTAAAGGCGCTGCACCGGGTTGAGGCTGGACTGGGGCGAGAGCGCCGCGAAAGATGGGCGGCGCGGACGGTGGATATTGACCTGATCGCCTATGGACAAAGGGTTCTGCCGGATGCGGCCGGTTACCTGGCGTGGCGCGATCTGCCGCCTGCGCAGCAGGTGCAACAGGCGCCGCAGGGGCTGATCCTGCCCCACCCGCGCATGCACGAACGCGCCTTCGTGCTGGTCCCGATGGCGGACGTGGCGCCGGACTGGCACCACCCGGTATCTGGGCTGACCGTGACTCAGATGTGCAACTGCCTGCCGAAGGCCGCGCTGCAAGAGGTGCGCCCGCTGTGAGAAACGGCTTGTCAATCCCCAATTTTGCAAATAGAAAGCGCCTTTCAGACAGCCCACCCGAGGATTGGAGTGCCCAATGGCCCGCGTTACCGTTGAAGATTGCGTAGACAAGGTTCCGAACCGGTTTGAACTGGTGATGCTCGCCGCACATCGTGCGCGCGAAATCTCGGCCGGAGCGCAGATCACCGTGGACCGCGACAACGACAAGAACCCGGTCGTCGCGCTGCGCGAAATCGCGGATGAAACCCAATCGGCAGACGAACTGCGCGAACGCCTGATCGAAAGCAACCAGACCCAGATCGAAGTCGACCAGCCGGAAGACGACAACATGGCCCTGCTGATGGGTGGCGGCGAAGCTGCCGACAAACCGGCAGAGGACGACATGTCCGAAGAGATGCTGCTGCGCCAGTTGATGGAAGCTCAGGGGCAGGGCTGAGGCCGGCGCCAACTTACGGGAAGCGGAAAAAATGATAGCGGTTGAAGACCTGATCGCTCTGGTCCGCAATTATAACCCGAAAACGAACGAAGAGCTTATCCGGGCGGCCTATGACTTTGGCCGCCTGATGCACGAAGGGCAGTTCCGCCACTCAGGCGAGCCCTACTTCTCGCATCCAGTCGCGGTGGCCGCGATCCTGACCCAGCAGCGGCTGGACGACGCGACGATCATCACCGCCCTGTTGCACGACACGATCGAGGATACCAAGGCCTCGTATTCGGAGTTGGAAAAACGGTTTGGCAAGGAAGTTGCCGATCTGGTGGACGGCGTGACCAAGCTGACCAACCTGCAGCTTTCCAGTTCGGAAACCAAACAGGCCGAAAACTTTCGCAAGCTGTTCATGGCCATGTCCAAGGACTTGCGAGTGATCCTGGTCAAGCTGGCCGACCGTCTGCACAACATGCGTACGATCAAGGCGATGCGCATGGAAAAACAGGCCCAGAAAGCGCGTGAGACGATGGAGATATTCGCCCCGCTTGCCGGCCGGATGGGTATGCAGTGGATGCGCGAGGAACTGGAGGATCTGGCCTTCAAGGTTCTGAACCCCGAAGGCCGTGCCAGCATCATGCGGCGGTTCGTGTTGCTGCAGAAAGAAACCGGCGACGTGATCCACCGGATCACCAGTGACATGCGGCAGGAACTGGAAACCGCCGGGATCGAGGCGCAGGTGTTCGGTCGTGCCAAGAAACCCTATTCGATCTGGCGCAAAATGCAGGAAAAGGACATGGGGTTTTCCCGCCTGTCCGACATCTACGGTTTCCGCGTCATCACCGATTCCGAGATGGATTGCTACCGCGCACTTGGCGTGATCCACCAGCGCTGGCGTGCTGTGCCGGGGCGGTTCAAGGACTACATCAGCCAGCCGAAATCAAATGGTTACCGGTCCATCCACACCACCGTTTCGGGCCGTGACGGCAAGCGGGTAGAGGTGCAAATCCGTACCCGCCAGATGCACGACGTGGCCGAAACCGGCGTGGCGGCGCACTGGTCATACCGCGACGGGGTGCGGTCAAAGAACCCGTTTGCGGTGGACCCGGCCAAGTGGATTGCGAACCTGACCGAACAAATGGGCGGCGAGGAAGACCACGACGAGTTCATGGAAGCGGTCAAGCTGGAGATGTACTCGGACAAGGTGTTCTGCTTCACGCCCAAGGGTGAGGTGGTGAAGCTGCCAAAGGGCGCGACACCGATTGACTTTGCCTACGCCATCCACACCCGGATCGGCAACGCGTGCGTCGGCGCCAAGGTGGACGGGATGCGCGTGCCGCTTTGGACCCGGGTCAAGAACGGCCAGTCAGTGGAAATCATCACCGCCGAAGGCCAGACCCCACAGGCAACTTGGCTGGAAATCGCCACGACCGGCAAGGCCAAGTCGCAGATTCGCCGCGCCCTGCGCGAAGTCGACCGCGAACGGTTCATCAAGCTGGGGCGGGAACTGGCGCGATCCGCCTTTGAACATGTCGGTAAGAAGGCGACGGACAAAGCACTGGATACTGCAGCGCGCAACCTGCGGGTCGAGGACCGGGACGATGTTCTGGCGCGCCTTGGCAGCGCCGAGCTGACCGCGCGCGAAGTGATCCACGCGGTCTACCCCGAACTGAAATCGCAGGAAGGCGAAGAGGTCGAGCCTGCCCGCGCCGTGATCGGGTTGTCCTCGGACCAGCGTTTCGATCTCGCCAAGTGCTGTCAGCCGCTGCCGGGTGAACGGATTGTGGGCATCACCTATCGCGGCAAGGGTGTGGTGGTGCATGCCATCGATTGCGAGGCGTTGACCGCCTACGAGGATCAGCCTGCCCGCTGGATGGACCTGCATTGGCATGCGGGCAAACACCCCGCAGTTCACACCGCGACGCTGGACCTGACCATCGGTAACGATGCTGGGGTACTGGGACGGATTTGCACATTGATCGGAGAGCAGAAGGCCAATATCTCGGACTTGCATTTCGTCGATCGCAAGCCGGATTTCTTTCGGTTGCTGGTAGATGTCGACCTGAGGGATGCCGAACACCTGCATTCGCTGATGTCCGCACTGGAAGCGGAAAGCGATGTCGCGGCGGTTCAGCGTCATCGGGATCCGTCACGGCTGGGTGCGGTAACGAACTAACGAAGAAGGAACCACCCCCTTGGTTTTCAAACGTCGGGACAGAAGACCGGTCTGGAAGATCGTGTTTGAATTCTTCTGGCCCCGTGGGGGATGGGCGCGCGCCGCCAAATACGTAAAGCATCGCCTGCACCGGTTGCCGGATTCGCCGGAAAAGATCGCACGCGGCATCTTTGCTGGGGTTTTCACCACCTTTACCCCCTTTTACGGAATGCACTTCGTCGTCGCGGGGATGCTGGCGCTGATCCTGCGCGGCAACATTCTGGCGGCCTTGCTGGCGACATTCTTCGGGAACCCGCTGACCTATCTGCCGATCGGCGTGATCAGCATGAAAATGGGCAGCTTCCTGCTGGGGCGCGGCCACACGACTGACGTCGAGGTTCATCGGTCACTGGCGGGCAAGTTCGTGGACGCGGGCGATAACCTGAAGGATAACCTGTTTTCCGTTTTCACGGGCAAGCAGGTCGAATGGCACGAACTGTCGGTGTTCTATGACGA
Organism: Thalassovita sp.; assembly: GCA_017792425.1. GTDB lineage: Bacteria > Pseudomonadota > Alphaproteobacteria > Rhodobacterales > Rhodobacteraceae > Thalassobius. The sequence goes on along the minus strand of CP051233.1, from coordinate 3,207,419 downwards.
GGTGTTCTTTCCTTACATGATCGGCGGGATCATTCCGGGTATCGTTGCCGGGTTGATTTGCTACTACATAAGCGTTCCCCTGATCCGCGCCTACCAGAAACGCCGTGTCGGTGCGCTGAAGGCCAAACTGGCGGCGTTGAAGAAAAAAGCGCATCTGAAGGCTGACGAGACCAAGAAAGCGGATTAGGTTCGCCCGCGACCGGGTAGACCGATTCAAGCGAAGGAGAAGGCGATGCAGCCTTTGGGAAAATTGCGCCTTGGGGTGAACATTGACCACGTGGCCACGGTGCGGAATGCGCGGGGTGGGGCCTATCCCGATCCCCTGCGCGCGGCCAAACTGGCAGAAGAGGCGGGCGCGGACGGCATCACCGCCCACCTGCGCGAAGACCGCCGCCACATTTCCGACGCGGATATCGAAGGTCTGATGGAGGTGCTATCGGTCCCGCTGAACTTTGAAATGGCTGCGACCCCGGAAATGCAGAAGATCGCCCTGCGCCACCGCCCCCACGCCGTCTGCATCGTCCCCGAGAAACGCGAAGAACGCACCACCGAGGGTGGGCTGGAAGTCGCGCGAGAGGAAAACCGGCTGGCCCATTTCATCGCGCCGTTGCGCGAGGCGGGCTGCCGCGTGTCAATCTTTATTGCCGCCGACATGAAACAGATCGAGGCCGCCGCCCGTATCGGTGCGCAGGTGATCGAACTGCACACGGGCGCCTATTGCGACGCTCACGCCGAAGACCATTTCGATGCCCGCGACCGCGAACTGGAAGCCCTGCGCGAAATGTCCGCCTACGCCCATTCGCTGGGGCTGGAGGTGCATGCAGGTCACGGGCTGACCTATGAAACCGTGAAGCCCGTCGCCGCCTTCCCAGAGGTGATGGAGCTGAACATCGGCCATTTCATCATCGGTGAGGCGATTTTCCGCGGCCTGACCCCGGCCATCCACGAAATGCGCCGCCTGATGGACGAGGCCCGCGCGTGACAGCGCAACAGGCCATCCCACCCGACACCTTGTACTTTGGCACGAGTGTTGAGGCAGCGACCTTGGTTCTGGTGCAGGGGTTGATCCCCGAGGACGGGCGGTATGTGCATCTGGCCCCCGATCCGGCTACGGCACGCCAGCACGGCGGATCGAAGGTCTTTTCGGTCTATGCTCGTACCGCCCACGACGAAGGACAGGCCTTTTGGCTGTCAGACAATGGCGTTTGGCTGACCGGTCCCGTGGACCCTGAATTCCTGTATCTGCCCCCGATCCGGGGGGCGGAATAACCCGCGAGGCTGCCCAATGATCCTTGGCATCGGCACCGACCTGGCCAATATCGACCGCATCGCCGGAACCTTGGAACGGTTCGGCGACCGGTTCCGCAATCGCGTCTTTACCGAGGTCGAACAACGTAAGGCAGAACGGCGCAAGGACGTGGCGGGCACCTACGCCAAACGCTGGGCCGCGAAAGAGGCCTGTTCCAAGGCACTGGGGACCGGGCTGCGCATGGGTATCAGCTGGAAGGACATGGCCGTCAGCAACCTGCGCACGGGGCAGCCGGTCATGCATGTCACCGGTTGGGCCAGGGAACGGTTGGATCAGATGACCCCACCGGGGCACGAGTCGATCATTCACGTAACCTTGACCGACGATCATCCCTGGGCGCAAGCATTCGTGGTGATCGAGGCGCGGCCATTGCCTTGACACCCTGCGCCCATCCCCTCATGTAGCCCGAAGCACAGTTCAGGAGTTCGCCCTTATGGCAAAGAAGGACAAGAAGGACAGCGGTCTGGTCGAGACCATCAAGACCGTGGTCTACGCCCTGCTGATCGCGGGCGTGTTTCGCACCGTTTTCTTTCAGCCATTCTGGATCCCGTCAGGGTCCATGAAGGACACGCTGCTGATCGGGGATTTCCTGTTCGTCAACAAGATGACCTATGGCTATTCCTACGCGTCGTGTCCGACGATCCGCTTGGGCGGATTCGTGCTGGACGCCAAGGATATCTGTTTTTTCCTGGATGGCGACAACACCCGCCTGATGGGCAGCGAACCCGAACGTGGCGACGTGATTGTATTCCGCCACCCGGTGACCGGGCTGGATTATGTGAAACGCCTGATCGGCCTGCCCGGTGACACCGTGCAGATGCGCGACGGGGTGCTGCACCTCAACGGAACCGCCGTCAAACTGGCCGATGCCGGCACGTTCGAGGAACTGGCCGAACCGCAAGGCCCGCAAGGTTTGCGCCCGCGTTGTGAAAACGGGCCTGTCGGCACGGGGGGCACCTGTACAAAGTCCCGCCAGACCGAAACGCTGCCGAATGGCCGGTCCCACGTGATTCTGAACGTTGACGACCAGCAGTCAGACCATACCGGCGTTTATACTGTTCCGTCCGGGCATTATTTCTTCATGGGGGACAACCGTGACAATTCCACCGACAGCCGCGTGCCGCAGACCGTGGGCGGGGTCGGCTTCGTGCCGTTCGAAAACCTGATCGGGCGCGCCGACCGGATCATGTTCTCTTCGGCCGGGCGGTCGTTGTTTTCCGTTTGGGCATGGCGCGGCGATCGCTTCTTCAAGGGGATCGAGTGAAGCTTTCTGCAGATCTCCAGGCCTTCGAGGCGCGGATCGGCTACGGGTTTCGGCGGCCTGAACTACTGCTGCGTGCGGTGACGCATTCTTCGGTTTCCTCACCTTCACGCAAGGACAACCAGCGGCTGGAATTCCTGGGCGACCGCGTGCTGGGTCTGGTGATGGCCGAGGCGCTGCTGGCCAAGGACAAGGGCGCCAGCGAAGGGCAATTGGCCCCGCGGTTCAACGCGCTTGTGCGCAAGGAAACCTGCGCCGACGTGGCCCGCCAGATCGGTCTGGGCGAAGTCCTGAAACTGGGCCGGTCGGAGATGCTGTCAGGCGGTCGGCGCAAGCAGGCGTTGCTGGGCGACGCGATGGAAGCGGTGATTGCGGCGGTCTATCTGGATGGCGGGTTTGAACCGGCGCGCGTACTGGTCCTGGAACTGTGGGGCAAGCGTATAGACAAGGTCGAAACCGACGCCCGCGATGCCAAGACTAGCCTGCAGGAATGGGCGCAGGCGCGCGGTCAGCAGCCCCCCAGCTATTCCGAACTCAGGCGGCAAGGGCCTGACCATGCGCCCGAATTCACGATCGCTGCAATCCTGGAAAGCGGAGAGCAGGCACAGGCCACAGCCGGGTCCAAGCGACTGGCCGAACAGGCCGCGGCCAAGGCCCTGCTGCAACGGCTGACCGGCGAGGACGGGTGACCCCGAAGGACGCCAACCTGCGTGGCGCCGTGTTCATGGTGCTGGCGATGGCCGCCTTCGCGGTCGAGGATGTCCTGTACAAATCCGCCAGCCAGCACCACCCGGCAGGACAGGCGCTGTTCCTGTTTGGCGCGATGGGTATGGGGTTGTTCGCGGTACTGTCCGTCATCCGGCGGGAACGGATCTGGCACCCGGCGATGTTGACAACACCCTTGCTGATCCGCTCCGGTTTCGAACTGGGTGGACGGCTGTTTTATGCGCTTGCGCTGGCGATGACGCCGTTGGCCAGTACTTCGGCGATATTGCAAGCCACACCCCTTGTCGTGGCGCTGGGGGCGGTGCTGGTGTTTGGTGAAACCGTGGGTTGGCGGCGGTGGCTGGCGATGGCGGTGGGGTTCGCCGGCGTGCTGCTGATCCTGCGCCCGCTACCGGGCAGTTTTCAGGTGACCTCTGTCTTTGCCGTTCTGGGCATGATCGGCTTTGCCGGGCGCGATCTGGCCACGCGGGCCAGCCCGGCCACGATGTCCATGGCGCAATTGGGCACGCTTGGCTTTGCCGTGGTATCACTGGCCGGTGTGGTGCTGTCCGTCGCTCGGGGTGAAAGCTTGGCCGCGCCCGGCGTATTCGTCTTGTTGCGACTGGCCGGGGCGTCCGCAGTTGGTGTGCTGGCTTATGGCGCGCTGACCCAGGCGATGCGCAGCGGCGAGATCGGGTTCGTCGCGCCCTTTCGCTACACGCGATTGGTATTCGCCTTGGTTTTAGCGGTTCTGGTGTTCGGGGAACGCCCAGACCAGTTGACGTTGTTAGGTGGGGCTGTGATCGTGGCAAGCGGGCTGTATTCGCTGCTGCGCCAACGCAAAGCGGTCTAGCGGCCCGTCGGGTTTTCCGCTATTGCGCGGAACCTGAGCTAGGAGAGATGTCCATGACTACGCGCGCAGGCTTCGTTGCCCTGATCGGAGAGCCGAACGCCGGCAAGTCCACACTGACCAACCGCATGGTGGGGGCGAAAGTGTCCATCGTGACGCACAAGGTGCAGACCACCCGCGCCCGCATTCGCGGCGTTGCGATGGAAGGCGAGGCGCAAATCGTGTTCGTGGACACTCCGGGCCTGTTCAAACCCCGCCGCCGGCTGGACCGCGCGATGGTGGCGGCGGCGTGGGGCGGGGCTGCGGATGCCGATGTCGTCGTGCTGCTGGTAGAGGCGCATCGCGGCATCACCGAGGGCGTGGAAAGTATCCTTGAGGGGCTGAACGATCTGGGCAAGGGACGCAAGATCGCGCTGGCCATCAACAAGATCGACCGGGTCAAGGCCGAAGACCTTCTGGCGCTGTCCAAGGCGATCAATGAGCGCTTCGCCTTTGAAAAGACCTTCATGATCTCTGCCGAACGGGGGCATGGCGTGGATGACCTGCGCAAATGGCTGGCCGCGCAACTGCCCGAAAGCCCGTGGCTATATCCTGAAGACCAGATCGCCGACTTGCCGATGCGGATGATCGCGGCGGAAATCACCCGGGAGAAATTGACCCTGCGCCTGCACCAGGAATTGCCCTACCAGTTGACCGTGGAAACAGAGAACTGGGAAGAGCGCAAGGACGGATCGGCGCGGATTGACCAGGTGGTTTATGTCAGCCGCGATGGCCACAAGGGGATCATCCTGGGCAAGAAGGGCGAAACCATCAAGTCCGTCAGTCAAGCGGCCCGGCAAGAGCTGGAGGAATTCCTGGGCCGCCGCATTCACCTGTTCCTGCAGGTGAAAGTGCGCGAAAATTGGCTGGAAGAGGCCGAACGCTATTCCGAGATGGGCCTTGATTTCCGCGATGGGAACGGCTGACGGCTGATCTACAGGCCCGGAAACTCTATCACCACGGCGGCGTGGTCGCTGGCGTGTGGGCGGTGATGTCCGACCTGCGCCAGATGGGGGCCGGTGTTGCGATGCGCCTCCAAGCCCATGCCTTCGCGGATGATGTCCGGTATGGCGTCAGGATAACGATTGGCCAAGGCAGGACTGGCCAGCATCGCGTCGGGACGGCCATACAGATGCAGATGCGGATTGTGCCATGACCAGCGTTCCGGCTGCGGCAGGCGTGCCAGCAGGTCCACGGCGATGTCCTCTATCACGGTGATCACGCGCGGGCGGTCGGGGCTGCGCACGGGTTCGTTCAGATCGCCAAGGATCAGCCACATATCTCCTGCGCCGGGGCAGTCGCGTTGCACCAGATGCCGCAGCCCCTGCGCTTCGGCTCGGCGGATGGACCATGTGCGCCCGGTCTCGGGGTAAGGGGCCTTCAGGTGGCAGATGAACAGCGTCAGCCCCGCGATCGTCACCTTCAGCACGTCCCGCCTGAACAGCGGTTCGTCGTCGGGCTGGTCCGGCAAGGCGACGCCCAAGGAGCGGGGCGTTTCATCGGCGTGGCTTTGGACCTGTGCGAACGGCAGCCGGGACATCACCGCAACATCCAACCCGCGTCCGTCATTCCCGGGCAAGCACAGCCGATAGGAATAGGTAACGCCGAGCGGGGTAAGGTAGTGGTCATGGAAATGATCCAGCGTGTCCCTGTCAAACACCTCTTGCAGGGCGATCACATCGGCCCGGGTGTCGCGGATCACCTGTGCGCCAAGGCGACGGTCCTCGTCGTCCAGGGCGTCGGCGCCCGGAACGGTATCCTCGGGCATGTCGGAATCGCGGGCCCCGTCCAGACGGGAACCGCGCAGGCGCAGGTTCTGCAGGTTGAAGGTGGCGATCCGCATCGTCCGCCCCCTTTCGCCGGATCAGATGGCCGAGGAATGCCCCGCCTTGCTGAGGTCATAGCCATCAAAGGCGCGCGCGATCATCCGGGTCAGCGGGCGCGCTTCGACCGGGATGTACAGGCCCTCTGTGGTCTGTTCCAGCATACCCGGGAACTCTGACTTGGCAACGCTGTACATCCGGTCCAGCGCGGACTGCTGCAGCTGGAAGGTATCCCGCAATTCATCGTTGAAGGTGCGGAAATCGCACATCAGCATCTCGATAATCCGCGAACGCAGCTTGTCCTCGCCGGTGAACTTGTGCCCCCGAGAGGTGGAATAGCGTCCTTCGCGGATCGCGGCGGTATGCGCGCCAGTGGCGGCAGCGTTCTGCGCATAGCCCTGCGGGAACCGAGAGATCGAGGAAGCCCCGATGCCGACCAGAACCTCTGACGTGTCGTCCGTGTAGCCCTGGAAGTTGCGACGCAGTTTACCGGTTTTCTGAGCGATGGTCAGGCCGTCCAGCTGGGTGGCGAAGTGGTCTATCCCGATTTCGGCATAGTTATCCCAGACGAACAGGCGGCGGGCTGTTTCAAACAGTTCCAACCGTTCCTGTGGGGTGGGCAGGGCATCCGATGGGATCATCTGCTGGCGCTTGGCCATCCACGGGACGTGGGCATAGCCGTACAGCGCCACGCGGTCGGGGCTGAGGGCCAGCAGCTTTTGCACGCTTTCGGTGATGCGTTCGTTGGACTGGTGCGGCAGGCCGTACAGGATATCGGCGTTCAGACTGTAGACGCCGTGCGAACGGATCGCCTCGACCGCGTCACGCGTGATGTCATAGCCTTGCAGGCGACCAATGGTTTTCTGGATCTCCTCGTCGAAATCCTGCACCCCGATCGAGGCGCGGTTCATCCCGGCGGCGGCTAGCGCCTTCAGGCGGGAATCGTCGATTTCATTTGGATCGATTTCAACCGAGAATTCATAATTTTCAGCAAAAGGCGCAACATCGTGGATGGCCTCGGTCAGGTCCGTCATCATCTCTGCGCTGAGCAGAGTGGGTGTCCCACCGCCCCAATGCAGCCGGTTCAGGCGCACACCTTCGGGCAAATCGCGCTTCAGCAGCAGCAACTCGGCCTTGAGGGTTTCCAGGTAGGCGCGGATTGGCGAATCGGATTGGGTGCCTTGGGTCCGGCAGGCGCAGAACCAGCACAACCGGCGACAAAAAGGCACATGCAGATAAAGAGATATATCCGTATACGGCTTTATCCCTTTGATCCAGTTGCCAAAATCGGCCCCAGAGACGTTGTTGGAGAAATGGGGTGCCGTTGGGTAGCTCGTGTAGCGAGGTACCTTTGCGTCAAACAGCCCAAGTTTAGCGAGTTGCGTTTTCGTTTCCATACGCCTAGCCTGTAGAGGAAACAGGTGTGGGTCTCCTTGACCCAAATCAAGCGCGCGACGGAACAACATGCTGCAAGACGAAACGCTTTCTCATCATCATGAGTGCGGGGATTGTCCCATTCGCCACAGGGCTGTGTGCGCCCGGTGCGAAGCGCCCGAATTGGAAGAGCTGGAAAACATCAAGTATTACCGCAGCTTCGAGGCGGGCCAGACGGTGATCTGGTCCGGCGACAAGATGGATTTCGTGGGATCGGTGGTGTCGGGTATCGCGACGCTGACGCAGACCATGGAAGATGGGCGGACTCAGATGGTGGGGCTGCTGTTGCCCAGCGACTTCGTGGGGCGGCCGGGGCGGGAGGGGTCGGCTTATGATGTGATCGCCACCACCGATCTGGTGATGTGCTGCTTTCGCAAGAAACCGTTCGAATCGCTGATGGTGCGCACGCCGCATATCGCGCAGCGCCTGCTGGAGATGACGCTGGATGAGCTGGATGCCGCGCGCGAATGGATGCTGGTGCTGGGCCGCAAGACCGCGCGAGAGAAAATCGCGTCTTTGCTGTCGATCATCGCCCGGCGCGATGCGACCTTGAATTTAAGGCCCGCGCAGGGGGAATTGGCGTTCGATCTGCCCCTGACCCGCGAGGCGATGGCGGACTATCTGGGCCTGACACTGGAAACCGTCAGCCGCCAGATTTCGGCCCTGAAACGCGACGGGGTGATCCATCTGGAAGGCAAGCGGCACGTCACCGTGCCGGATTTCACCCGCCTGATGGAAGAGGCCGGGGACGACAGCGACGGCGGAATGTTCGCCTGACGCCCGTTGGTGCAACGAACGGCTAACCTGTCAACTCGTACACGCCGGGGCGTGAAACGTACGATTCCCTTCAGGTCTTTTTCCGGGCCTCCGCCTCGGCTGCCTGGCCTTTCAATTCTTGGCCGTTGCCCCATTTCATCAATCCCAGCCCTGCCAGCAGCACACCGATGCCGCCGAACAGAAGGGCCAGGAACAGGCCGAGTTGAACGAGTACTTGCAGTCCCATTTCACGCTCCTTTCGGGTGCAGTGCGGATCTGAAATGACAAGAGGCGCCAAGGCGCCTCTTGTGGGTTTGTAAACGGTCAATGCGCCATCAGAACCGGCAGGTCCGCCTGTTCCAGCATATAGCGGGTGGCGCCGCCCAGGATCGCCTCGCGGAAGCGCGAATGGCCATAGGCGCCCATCACCACCAGCTCGGCCTCTGTGTCCTTGGCGTGTCGCAGCAGCACGTCCGATACGCGCGGCAGCGTTTTCGACAGCACGTCGATTTCGGCGCGGACACCCTGACGGGCCAGATACTGCGACAACATCCCGCCCGGATCCGAGCGGCTGGGGCCATGAGTCGGCGGGTCTATCACCACGACGTGGACGTTTTCGGCCTCTTGCAGGAACGGCAGGGCGGAGCGGACGGCTGTCAGGGCCTCGTTGCTTTCATTCCAGGCGATCAGCGCGGTCTTGGGAGAGATCAGCGGCGCGGGCTGATTGTCAGGAAGCACCAGCACGGGCACCTTGCCATCGAACAAGGCGGCCTCCATCACCGGTTCCAGTTCGGCCCCGTGTTTTTCGCCATAGGGCTTGGGCAGGATCACAAGATCAGAAAACCGGGCGTGGCCGGCAACATGGCGACCGATGTCTGCCAACTGGGCGACACCGCTGTCGGTGCTCCAGCGGGATTCAGAGCGGCCCAAGGTTTCGCGGGTCAGTTTTTCGACCTCTCGCGCCTCTTCCTGCGCGCGCGAGATGGTTTCCTGCAACACCATCGCATTGGCGCCGGCATAGTAGTACCCGGTTTGGGTCCGGTCCACGCCCATGCACAGCACGTCGTAATGGGCATCCCCGGCATTTGCCAGCGCGATCCCCTGTTCCAGTACCGTCCCGACGAACTTGGGGTCCGTCAGTACGGAAAACAAACTTTTATAGGCCATCGATCTCTCCCTTCGCGAAGCGCCTGATCCGAACAGCCTAAACTGCCCGTTTTTGAGACACTTTGACCCTAGTCAAGTTCTGCGACATTGGGGTTTGACACAGATCAAGGCAGGAACAAGATACTGAACGCATTAAACAGCCAGTCTGAAACCGCCCGCGCGGCATTCGAATCGTGCGGGTAAGAAAAGACGAAGGGACGCAAAATGGTAAATTACATCAAGCTGATCGCGCTTGGTCTGGTCACGCTTCTGGCGTTGATCGCGGCCAACTATGCGCGTGACGTGGCATATTTGGTGAACGCGATTACGGTGGCGCTGGCCGCTGCAATCACGTTCCTGTTCGTCCTGCGGAACACCGGCGAGGCCAAGAAGCCCGCATCGCAGAACGAATACATGGATGGGGTCGTGCGTTACGGCGTCATCGCAACCGCGCTGTGGGGGGTCGTCGGATTCCTTGTCGGCACTTTCATCGCATTCCAGCTGGCCTTCCCCGAGCTCAACTTTGATTGGGCCTATGGGTACATGAACTTTGGCAAGCTGCGCCCGCTGCACACCAGCGCGGTGATTTTCGCATTTGGCGGCAACGCGCTGATCGCCACCTCGTTCTACGTCGTGCAGCGCACCAGTGCCGCGCGCCTGTGGGGCGGCAGCCTGTCCTGGTTCGTTTTCTGGGGCTATCAGCTGGTGATCGTGCTGGCCGCGACCGGCTATATCCTGGGCGCCACCCAGTCGAAGGAATACGCGGAACCTGAATGGTACGTGGACATCTGGCTGACCATTGTCTGGGTTGCCTACCTGGCCGTGTTCGTCGGCACCATCGTGAAGCGCAAGGAGCCCCATATCTATGTGGCGAACTGGTTCTTCCTGTCGTTCATCCTGACCGTCGCGATGCTGCACCTGGTCAACAACCTGTCGATCCCGGTGTCGCTGTTCGGTTCGAAATCCATCCAGGTCTTTTCTGGCGTGCAGGATGCAATGACCCAGTGGTGGTACGGCCACAACGCCGTGGGCTTCTTCCTGACCGCGGGCTTCCTGGGCATGATGTATTACTTCGTGCCCAAGCAGGCCGAACGTCCGGTCTATTCCTACAAGCTGTCGATCATCCACTTCTGGGCGCTGATCTTCATCTACATCTGGGCTGGTCCGCACCACCTGCACTACACCGCGCTGCCTGACTGGGCCTCGACCCTGGGCATGGTGTTCTCGGTCGTGCTGTGGATGCCGTCCTGGGGTGGCATGATCAACGGCCTGATGACCCTGTCGGGCGCCTGGGACAAGCTGCGCACCGACCCGGTGATCCGCATGATGGTGATCTCGATCGGTTTCTACGGCATGTCCACCTTCGAAGGCCCGATGATGTCGATCCGCGCCGTGAACTCTCTGTCGCACTACACGGACTGGACCATCGGTCACGTGCATTCGGGCGCGCTGGGCTGGAACGGCATGATCACCTTCGGCGCGCTGTACTTCCTGGTGCCCAAGCTGTGGAACAAGGAACGCCTGTACTCGCTGACGCTGGTCAGCTGGCACTTCTGGCTGGCGACCATCGGGATCATCCTGTACGCGGCATCCATGTGGGTGACCGGCATCATGGAAGGCCTGATGTGGCGCGAAGTGGATGCCAACGGCTTCCTGGTGAACTCGTTCGCTGACACCGTGGCCGCCAAGTTCCCGATGTACGTGGTGCGTGGCCTGGGTGGTGTGATGTTCCTCACCGGCGCAATCATCATGTGCTACAACCTGTTCATGACCATCAAGCGGAGCCCGGCCGTAGCGACCGACAACTCCGTGGTTCCGGCAGAATAAGAGGGACCTGACCAATGGCTATTCTTGAAAAACACACGATCCTTGAGAAGAACGTTACGCTTCTTGCGATCTTCGCCTTCCTTGTGGTCACCATTGGCGGCATCGTGCAGATCGCACCGCTGTTCTACCTGGAAAACACCATCGAGGACGTAGAGGGTATGCGCCCCTACACCCCGCTGGAGCTGGCCGGGCGCGACATCTACATCCGCGAAGGGTGCTATGTCTGCCACAGCCAGATGATCCGCCCGATGCGCGACGAAGTCGAGCGTTACGGCCACTACAGCCTGGCGGCGGAATCGCAGTACGACCACCCGTTCCAGTGGGGGTCCAAGCGGACCGGGCCGGACCTGGCCCGCGTCGGCGGCCGCTACTCGGACGAGTGGCACGTTGACCACCTGCGCGATCCGCAGTCGGTTGTGCCGGAATCCGTGATGCCGAAATACGCATTCCTGGAAAACCGTATGATTGACGGGAAATACATCCAGGACAGCCTGAAAGTGAACGGCTGGGTCGGCGTCCCCTACACCGACGAGATGCTGGAGAACGCCCAGGCGGACTTTGCCGCCCAGGCCGATCCTGACAGCGACTATGATGGTCTGCTGGAACGCTACGGTGACAACGTTCAGATCCGCAACTTTGACGGCCATGCCGGTATTTCCGAAATGGACGCCCTGGTTGCCTATCTTCAGATGCTGGGCACGCTGGTTGATTTCTCGACCTTCACCCCGGACGCGAGCCGGTAAGGGAGGGGACCGTCATGGAAACCTACTCTTTCCTCAGAGAACTCGCAGACAGCTGGGTGCTGCTGGCGCTGTTCGCCTTCTTCGTCGGGGTGGTGGTCTTCGCCTTCCGCCCCGGGTCGAGCAAGGTCTACAGCAGCGTCGCTGACATCCCGTTCCGGAATGAAGACAAACCCGCCGTTCGCGGTGGCGACGCCAAGGAGGCGTGAGAAATGGCTAACAAACCAACTGAAAACAAGGGTGTCGGCACCACCGGCCACGAGTGGGACGGCATCCAGGAACTGAACACTCCGCTTCCGCGCTGGTGGCTGTGGACGTTCTATATCACCATCGTGTGGGGCGTGATCTACTCGATCGCCTATCCGGCATGGCCGCTGATCAACGGCGCGACTGCGGGGTTCCTGGGCTATTCCACCCGGGGCGAAGTGGCGGCCGAGATCGACGCGGTCAACACCCGTCTGGGTCCGATCAACGAGAAGCTGGCCGCGGTCGAGCTGACCGAGATCGCCGGCGATGCCGAACTGGGTGGCTATGCGGCCTCGGCTGGCGCTGCCGTGTTCAAGACCTGGTGCGCCCAGTGCCACGGGTCGGGGGCTGCCGGTGCGGTGGGCTATCCCAACCTGCTGGACGACGATTGGCTGTGGGGGGGTGACATCGAATCGATCCACACCACCATCAGCTACGGTATCCGTAGCGCGCACGACGACACCCGCCTGTCGGACATGCCCGCCTTTGGCCGTGACGAGCTGCTGGAGAAAGACCAGATCGACCAGGTCGTGAACTATGTCATGTCGCTGTCGGGGTCCGCACAGGATGCTTCGCAGGTCGCGGCTGGCGCCGTGGTGTTCGAAGAGAACTGCGCCGCCTGTCACGCCGAGGACGGTACCGGCGACCGCGCTGTCGGCGCGCCGAACCTGACCGACGCGATCTGGCTGTTCGGTGGCGATTATGCCGCCATCAAGGAAACGGTCACCAATTCCCGCGCCGGTGTGATGCCGAACTGGGACGAGCGCCTGACCGAAGCGCAAATCCGCGCCGTGGCAACCTACGTCCACCAGCTGGGCGGCGGCGAGTAATCGCGGCAAAAGAATACCCAGGGACGTTCGCGCGCCCCTGGGTGGCACCGGTCCTTCCGTCCTGTTCGCGCGTTTCCTGGAAGGCCGGTGCCAATTATTTTACAAGTTCACCAAATATCAACCCATAGAACTGTCCGAGCGGCGTAGTCTGGCGCGGGATTTGTCGTTTTCGCCGCTCCAGATGGCGATCCCGGCCCAGGTGATCATGTACAGCACGCCGATCACAATGACGATTTCGCCCGGCAGCGGGCCGACATCGGCGCGCCGGAACGCCTGTTCGAATGATGTGACCGGGGTGGGATGCACCGCCAGCTTGCCGGCATAGGCCAACGACTGGATCAGCAATATCCACAGGTAGTTGCGCCGGATACGCCGCCCGATCGCCGTCATCATCGAGACGTGATAGCGCGGGTGCATGTAATCCTCGGCCAGGGTTTTCTGCCAGTTGTCTTCCATGTGCAGATCGCCGTCATGCAGCATCGGGGCGTAGAAATGCGTTTCCATCCACCGTGCGCGGGCGCGCCAGACGTTGAAATAGCGGTAGCGGCGGGCCTCTTGCATCAGGAAGAAGATGACCAGCACACCGACCAGAACCAGCGGCAGGGGCGACGCATCGGGCGAGGCAAAGGAGATGGACAGCGCCACCCCCAGCGTGACCACGGCCCAGTTGGTGGTGGTGTCCAGCCGGGTGCGCCAGATCGTGCTGCGATAGACCTCTCCGCGATAGAGATGCGCGATGGCCGTCACTTCGGATGAGGTGAGTCTTATGCGTTCTTCGGGTGCGTCTTCCAACCCGGTTCCCCCCTAGCTGTTCTGTCCTCCTCGCATCCCCTTCTGGCAGGATTGCACAGCGGGCGGGGCTGCGTCAAAGGGATGGCAAATCATTGCGATAACGGGACCAGGTGTCGCATGGGGTGGAAATAGGTGAGTAGAAAATACAGATTTGATGCAGGTCAAAGCCTGAACTTGTTAAGCCTGTGACAAGGTCGGCAGCCCGTAGCCAATTTTCCGGAGTGATTCCGTGTCGCAAACTGAACCCGAAGCCCCCAAAAGCCTGTATGCCGCCCGCGAACCGATTTTCCCGCGACGCGTCAGCGGCAAGTTTCGCAATCTGAAATGGTATATCATGATTGTGACGCTGGGGATTTACTATCTGACCCCGTGGTTGCGCTGGGACCGCGGTCCGGCGTTGCCGGACCAGGCGGTGCTGGTGGACCTGGCGAACCGGCGCTTTTTCTTCTTCATGATCGAGATCTGGCCGCATGAGTTCTATTTCGTCGCCGGGCTGCTGGTGATGGCGGGGCTGGGGCTGTTCCTGTTCACTTCGGCGCTGGGGCGGGTGTGGTGCGGCTATGCCTGCCCGCAGACCGTCTGGACCGACCTGTTCATCCTTGTGGAACGCTGGATCGAAGGCGACCGCAACGCCCGCCTGCGTCTGCACCGACAGAAGAAACTGGATTTCCGCAAGGCGCGGCTGCGGCTGACCAAGTGGACCGCGTGGCTGCTGATCTCGCTGGCCACCGGCGGGGCCTGGGTGTTCTATTTCACCGATGCGCCGACGCTGCTGGTGGATCTGGTGACGCTGAACGCGCACCCGGTCGCCTATACGACGATGCTGGTACTGACCGGCACGACCTTTTTGTTCGGCGGGTTCGCGCGGGAACAGATCTGTATCTATGCCTGTCCCTGGCCGCGCATCCAAGCCGCGATGATGGACGAGGATACGCTGGTTGTCGGCTATCGCCACTGGCGGGGCGAACCGCGTGGCAAGCTGAAAAAGGGCCAGTTGGACCCCAACCAGGGCGATTGCATTGATTGCATGGCTTGCGTGAACGTCTGTCCGGTGGGCATCGACATCCGCGAAGGTCAGCAACTGGAATGTATCACCTGCGCGCTGTGCATCGACGCCTGCGACGACATGATGGAAAAGATCGGCAAGCCGCGCGGACTGATCGACTATATGGCCTGGACCGACGAAAAGGCCGAAGCCGCGGGCAAGCCGCCCAAGGATGTCTGGAAACACATCCTGCGTCCGCGCACCCTTCTGTATACCGGCCTGTGGTCGCTGGTGGGTGTGGGGCTGGTGGTGGCGCTGTTCATGCGCACCGAGATCGACCTGACCGTGGCGCCGGTGCGCAACCCGACCTTTGTCACCCTGTCGGACGGGTCCATCCGCAACACCTATGACGTGCGGCTGCGCAATAAGCATGGCACCGACCGGCCGTTCCGCATTTCGGTGAAGGGCGACCCGACCCTGCGGCTGGAACTGGAAGGCACGCCCTATGCCTCGGTCGAGGTGCCGGCGGACACGATGAAGCTGCAACGGGTCTATGTCATCGCGCCGAAAGGGTCTACACCTGCCGAAAGTGAGCGCGTGGATATCCGTATCTGGGTCGAGGACAACTCGACCGGGGACCGCGCCTATAAGGACACCGTGTTCCACGGAAGGAAGAATTGATGGCTGATCCCCAAACCAAGGGCCAGATCACCGGGCGGCATGTCCTGATCGGGTTCGTCGCTGCCTTCGGGCTGATCATCGCCGTGAACGTGTTCATGGCGGTGAGCGCGGTAAAGACCTTTCCGGGGTTGGAAGTGGAAAACTCTTACGTCGCCAGCCAGGAATTCAACGAACGCAAGGCCGCGCAAGAGGCCCTGGGCTGGACCGTCCGCGCCGATCATGCCGACGGGATGCTGCGGCTGAACATCACCGGCCCGGACGGCAATCCGGTGCGTCCGAGGGTGCTGCACGCGGTGGTGGGACGCGCGACATCCGTTGCCGAGGACGTGGAGCCGGTCTTTGCCTTTGATGGCGCCGATCACATCGCCCCGCTGGAGCTGGCGGGCGGCAACTGGAACATCCGCATGACCGCCGTGGCCGAGAACGGCACCGAGTTTACCCAACGCGTCATTCTGCACGTGAAGAAATAGGACCATCATGACCGCCACGATGCGCCCCTCGCCGTCTGCCTGCCCCGCCTGCGCCGCCGCGCCGGCGGCGGAATCGCTGGCCCAGATGGAGGCCCCCAAGGAGGCGCGGATCGCCCTGTCGGTTCCGGCGGTGCACTGCGCGGCCTGCATCAGCACCGTGGAAAAGGCGCTGGCGGCGGTGCCGGGGGTCCGGTCGGCCCGCGTGAACCTGACCCTGAAGCGCGCGCAGGTGGAAGCCGAGCCGGATATCATGCCCGACCAGTTGATCGGCGTGCTGGAAAAGGTGGGCTATGAGGCGTTCGAACTGGACGCGGGCGCGCTGAGCGCCACGCAGACCGACAAGGCGGGGCGCGACCTGCTGATGCGGCTGGCGGTGGCGGGGTTTGCCTCGATGAACGTGATGCTGCTGTCGGTGTCGGTCTGGGCCGGGGCAGAGAACGCCACGCGCGACATGTTCCACTGGATTTCCGCCGCGATCACCTTTCCGACGATCGCGTTTTCGGGGGTGCCGTTCTTCAAGAACGCCTGGTCCGCGCTGAAGCACAAGCGGCTGAACATGGACGTGCCGATCGTGCTGGCCATCGTGCTGGCGCTGGTCACGTCACTGTGGGAAACCAGCCTGTCCGGCCATCACGCCTATTTCGATGCGGCGCTGACGCTGACGTTCTTCCTGCTGGCGGGCCGCTACCTGGATCATCGCACCCGCGCCATCGCGCGATCCGCAGCAGAGGAACTGGCCGCGCTGGAAGTGCCCCGCGCGATCCTGATCCGCGACGGGGCCGAACAGCAGGTGCCCGTGGCCGAGGTGCGCGTGGGCGACCTGATCCTGGTGCGCCCCGGCGGACGGATGCCGGTGGATGGTGAAATCACCGAGGGTACCTCGGAAATCGACCGGTCCCTGCTGACCGGGGAAACCGTGCCGGTGCTGGCCGAACCGGGCCGGGGTGTTTCGGCGGGCGAGGTCAACCTGACCGGCCCGCTGGTGGTGCGGGCGACGGCCGTGGGCAAGGACACGTCGCTGCACCGCATGGCGGATCTTGTGGCGGTCGCGGAATCCGGGCGGTCGCGCTATACCTCGCTGGCGGACAGCGCGGCCAAGCTGTATGCGCCCGGCGTGCATATCCTGGCGGCGCTCAGCTTTGTCGGCTGGTGGCTGTATTCCTTTGACGTGCGGACGGCGCTGAACATCGCCGCCGCCGTGCTGATCATCACCTGCCCCTGCGCGCTGGGGCTGGCCGTGCCGGCGGTGACGACGGCGGCCTCGGGCCGCCTGTTCCGCAAGGGGATGCTGATCAAGCACGCCACCGCGCTGGAACGGTTGGCGCAGGTGGACACCGTGGTATTCGACAAGACCGGCACGCTGACCGCCGGGACGCCCGAACTGACCAACCTGTCGGATCATGAGACCCGCGATCTGCAAATCGCGCTGGCGCTGGCCGAGGGGTCTTCGCACCCGCTGTCGGTGGCGCTGGCCAAGGCCGCGCGTGAGGCGGGCGTGACCCCGGCGCAGGTGACGGATATCCGCGAGGTGCCCGGCTATGGCACAGAGGCGCAGTGGAACGGCACGCGGGTCCGTCTGGGCCGCGCGGCCTGGGTCGGGGCCGAGGCGCAGGACCAGACCGCCGCCTTCCTGTCTGTCGCGGGCGAGCCGCCGCGCGCCTTTACCTTTACCGACCGGTTGCGCGCGGGCGCGGCAGAGTCCGTTTCGGCGCTGCTGAAGGCCGGGAAAGAGGTGATCCTGATTTCCGGCGACGGGACGCGGGCCGTGGAAACGCTGGCGGACCGTCTGGGCATCGCGCATTGGATGGCCGAGGCCCTGCCGACCGACAAGGCCGCGCGGATCGCGCATCTGACCGGGCAGGGCAAGCATGTGCTGATGGTGGGTGACGGGCTGAACGACACCGCCGCGTTGGCCGCCGCGCATGTGTCCATTTCGCCCGCCTCGGCGCTGGATGCGGCGCGGGTGGCGTCGGATATCGTGCTGCTGGGCGGCGACCTGAGCCCGATCGCCGACGCGCTGGATACCGCGCAGCGCGCGACCAAGCGCATCCGCGAGAATTTCCAGATCGCCACCTGGTACAACGTGATCGCGGTGCCGCTGGCGGTGGCCGGTCTGGCGACGCCGCTGGTTGCGGCCTTGGCCATGTCCACCAGTTCGATTACAGTGTCGCTGAACGCCCTGCGCCTGAGGTAACCCGAATATGGAAGTCCTGTCCTACCTGATCCCGATTTCGCTGGTGCTGGGCGGCGTGGGCCTGCTGGCTTTCGTCTACACCGTGCGGTCAAACCAGTATGACGACCCGGACGGCAACAGCCAGCGCATCCTGTCGGGCGAATGGGACGACAAGCCCAAGCCCTGATGGGTATTTTCATGTGACAGCGTGCCGGGCGGCCTAGCTGGGGCCGACCATCTGGCATTCGATCTGGCGCGCGGTCAGGCGGCGGCAGGCTTCGTCCGCGCCTTCGCGGGTCAGGCCCATGAAATTCGCCTCGAACCCGCCCTTGCGATTCACCACCTTGCGCAGGCTGCCGTCCAGCGTGGCCATTTCGGCCAGCGCGGTTTTCAGCAGCACCTTTTCGGCGGCATAACGGCTGGGATAGCGGCCCACGTTGATGCCCCAGTGCCGCCCGCCAGAAGTGCTGATCCGGGTGACGACCTCTCTTTGCGGTTCGGGGGCGGGGGACAGCGCAAGTGCCGCGGTTTCTGTATCGGGTTCGGGGGCTGGATCGGCCAACGCCACGGTGTCTGCAACGGCTTCGGTTACGGTGTCGGCAATTGCGGTCGCCACGGCCCGCGTGACGGCGGACTGCGGTTCGGTGCTGGCGAGGACCAGGTTTTCGGGGCGCATCCGGGGCGATGGTTGATCGGGCGTGGCCGTGTTTTCCGGCAGGGCGGCGGCGGGGGCCTGTTCCTGCTGTTCGGCCATGACCTCTTGCAGCGCGTTGTTGATGTCCTCTTTGACCGCGACCAGAACGGGGGGCTGGGCACTGCCCGGACGGGTCTGCGGGCGCAGGCTTTTGGGGACGGCGGTGACAAGGCGGATGGTTTTGCCCGCCGCGCCCGGCGTGGTATCGTCAGAGCCGCCGGACTTGCCCGGACCGACATAGGCCGGGCGGTCCGGTTTGCGCAAGGCGACGCGGCTGGGCGCCCGGCGGAAGCCAAGATCCAGCAGTTCGGCCACCTGCGCGTTGCGGGTCGCGGTGGACCGGCCGCCAAACACCGTGGCGATGATGCGTTCGCTGCCGCGTTCGGCAGAGGCCACAAGGTTGAAGCCCGCCGCGCGGGTATAGCCGGTCTTGATCCCGTCCGCACCGCGATAGGCGTCCAGCAGGCGGCGGTTGGTGTTGTTCACCGTGCGCATCCCGGCATCGGCGGATTTGCGGCTGAACAGGTTGTAGTATTCGGGGTAGTCATACAGGATGTGCCGCCCCAGGATGGTCATGTCGCGGGCGGTGGACAGGTGGCCTTCGCGGGTCAGCCCGTTGGCGTTTTTGAAGGTCGTACGGGTCATGCCCATCGCCTTGGCGGTGCGGTTCATGCGGCGGGCAAAGGCGGCTTCGCTGCCTTCGATCGCTTCACCGATGGCGGTGGCGGCATCATTGGCAGATTTCACCGCCGCGGCGCGGATCAGGTAGCGCAGCTTGATCCGCTGGCCGGCCTGAAGCCCCAGCTTTGACGGCGGTTCCGCTGCGGCGTTGCGGGAAATGCGCACCATCGTGTCCAGGCTGATTTCGCCGCGCTCCACTGCCTCGAACGCGATATAAAGCGTCATCATCTTGGTCAGAGAGGCCGGGTGCAGGCGGGTGTCGGCGTTGGTAGAGTGGAGGACTTCGCCGGATCGGGCGTCCATAACCATCGCCGCGTAGGGCGCGGCGCGCAGGGGAACGGAGGTGGCAACCACCAGCCAGATGAATACGGTAGCCAGCAGGCCCGGACGGGCCAGCCTTGTGCGCAGGTCTTTCACGATCACTGCCTTCTCTGCCTCATGCCGCTGATTTTTCAGTCGGCTGTTTGTTGTTATGCGAAAAAGGCTAACACAGGCCGGGTAACGGATAAAGGCCGTATTTTTAATGATTTGGAGGTGTGGGGCCGGGCGCGCCAGATATTGTGGCCGGGGCGGAGGCGGCTTCTAGATCAGCGGTTTGTACATGTAGGTGGTCGCGTCCAGTTTCTGACCGTCCGGGTCAAGGCAATAGCCCGGGATCACCCCGGCGGTGGAAAATCCCAGTGACCGGTACAGCGGTTCGGCGGTATCGCCGGTGCGGGTGTCCAGGGTCAGCAGGGTCTTGGCGTTGGCGCGGGCGTGGTGTTCCAGCGCCTGCATCAGCCTGCGGGCGGCGCCCTGGCGGCGGGTGGCGGGATGGACCAGCAGTTTGGACACTTCGGCGCGGTGGGGCTGGTTGGCGGGGGTCGCCATCACCAGTTGGGCGGTGCCGACGGGATGGCCATCCGTGCTGGCGACGAACAGGGCGCGGTCACCGGATGCGACGGCGGGCAGGATGGTGTCACGCCAGAAGGCGCGCGCCTCTGTTATCGGGTGGGGCAGGATGAAGCCGACGCTGGCCCCGGCATGGACGCAGGCGTGCAGGATGTCCGCCAGCGGGTCCAGGTTGGCGGACAGGTCATCGGCGGTCCAACGGGTGATCTGCATGGCGGGCCTATCGGTCAGGGACGGGCGCATGCTGGGCGGGTTGGCGCGGCCTGTCAATCGTCCTGCTCGATCCGCGTGATCAGGTCCGGGATACCGCCCAGATCGGGCAGTTCGACAAAGCGCGGTGCGCCGGCGGGGGCTTCGGCGTGTTCGATTTCCCAGACCAGCCCGTGCGGGACATAGACCCCCCAGCCGCCCGCCTGCACCATCGGCACCACGTCGGATTTCATGGAATTGCCGATCATCATCCCCTGCGCGGCGCCGTCGCCGTGACGGGCAAAGATCGCGGCATAGGCGGCCGCGTTCTTGTCCGACACGATTTCCACGCCGTCGAACAGCTCGCCCAGCCCGGACTGCGCCAGCTTACGTTCCTGGTCCAGCAGATCGCCCTTGGTGATCAGCAGCACGCGATGGGTGGCGGCGACGGATTCCACGGCTTCGCGGGCGTGGGGCAGCAGTTCGATCGGGTGGCGCAGCATGTCCTGCCCGGCGTCGATCAAGGACCGGATCACCGGGGCGGGAACGGTGTCGCCGGTCACGTCCAGCGCGGTTTCGATCATCGACAGAACAAAGCCCTTTATGCCGAACCCGTAGTGCCGGATGTTGCGTTTCTCCGCCTCCAGCAGGCGGTCCATCAGGAGGGCGGGATCGGTATAGTCGCGCAGCAGGTCCGCGAATCGGTCCTGCGTCAGACGAAAGAACCGTTCGTTATGCCACAGCGTATCGTCCGCATCGAAGCCGATGGTGCTGAGTTTCGCCATGTGTCGCGCCCTCCGGTGGGTTCGCCCTCTTTTCTATCTGGGCCCAGAGGTTATATAGACCGTTCAAAGGAACTCAGGTCAAACCATGCAAGGCGAGTTGATGGCAGATTTTCGGGTACGCATGTCACAGGGGGACGATGAAAGCGGAGATCCGTCCGTTGCCCTGAAAACGCGCCCGAAAACCAAGCGCCCGCCGCTGTACAAGGTTCTGCTGCTGAACGACGACTACACGCCGATGGAATTCGTGGTGCATGTGCTGGAACGGTTCTTTGGGATGAACCATTCGCAAGCGTTCGAGATCATGCTGACCGTGCACAAGAAAGGCCTGGCCGTGGTCGGCGTGTTCAGCCATGAGATCGCCGAAACCAAGGTAACGCAGGTGATGGATTTCGCCCGCCGCCACCAGCACCCTTTGCAATGCACGATGGAGAAGGAATGACCCGGCCCTGCCGGAGTTCCGCAGCCGATGAGTGACAGCCGTATCGCACAGGCCCTTGGGGCCGGACTGACCCTGCCTGCCGAGGGGCGGATCGCCGTGTTCGGCCCGCGCGCCGGCATGGACTTGTCGGGATTGCCCAAGGACCGGCTGGTTCTGATCACCGGGTTCAAGCCGGATGTTCAGGCGTTCGAAGCGGCCGGGTATGATTGCGCCGTTGCGGCAGAGGGCGATTTCGCCGCCGCCATCGTGGTGTTGCCCCGCGCCAAGGCGCTGGCCCGCGCCATGATCGCGGGTGCCACGCGCGGACCGCTGGTGATCGTGGATGGACAGAAAACCGATGGCGTCGAATCGATCCTGAAGGACTTGCGCAAGCGCGAAACGGTCCAAGGCGTGATTTCCAAGGCGCATGGCAAGCTGTTCTGGTTCGCGCCTGCCGGGGACTACGCGGATTGGGTCGGACGACCTGCGCGGGTGGACGGGTTCGTGACCCGGCCCGGCGTGTTTTCGGCGGACGGGGTGGACGCGGCCTCGCGGTTGCTGGCGGATGCCTTGCCGCCGCTGTCCGGCAAGGTTGCCGATCTGGGCGCCGGGTGGGGCTATTTGTCGGCGCGGATGCTGGCGGATCATCCCGGTATCAGGCAGTTGCACCTGGTCGAGGCCGATCATGCCGCGCTGGTCTGTGCGCGCGAGAACGTCACCGACGAACGGGCACAGTTCCACTGGGCCGACGCCACGACCTGGCGGCCCGGATCGAAACTGGACGTGGTGGTGATGAATCCGCCGTTTCACACCGGACGCGCCGCTGAACCCGACCTTGGCCGCGCCTTTATCGCCACGGCGGCGGCGTCATTGGCCCCATCGGGGCAGTTGTGGCTGGTTGCCAACCGGCACCTGCCGTACGAGGCGGCCCTGTCCGCCGCCTTCGCCGTGGTCGAGGAGGCCGCTGGCGACAATCGGTTCAAGATCCTGCACGCCGCGCGCCCGACTCGCCTTGGACGGTAAGCGCGGCTAGGCTGCGGAAAAAGAATCAGGGGTTCACGCATGACATTCTCTATCGCGGGCAAGACCGCCATCGTGACCGGCGGCGCCAACGGGATCGGGCTGGCCATCGGCCGACACTTCGTGGACAAGGGTGCGAATGTCGTCTTCGTGGATCGGGACGAGGAACGGCTGGTCAAGGAATTCGGCGAGAATGACGACGACAACCCCTATCGCTATTTCGCGGGCGACCTGCGTGAAAAACTGACTCAGGCGAACCTGCTGTCAGCCGCCATCGACGCCTTTGACACGGTGGATATCCTGGTGAACGCATCGCGCCAGATGGTGGCGGCTGACCCGCTGAACGGCGATGATGACGGCGTGGAAACCCTGATGCAGCAGAACATGTTCAACGCGCTGCGCCTGTCGCAACTGGTGGCCAAGCGGATGATCAAGCAGGCCAAGGACCAGCAAGAGGGCAGCGCCGGCGCGATCATCAACCTGTCCTGCATCGCCGCGCGCCGCACCAGCGCGGATTTGCTGGCCTATTCGGTTTCCACCGCCGCGCTGGACCAGATGACCCGGTCGCTGGCGGTGGCGCTGGCACCGCACCGGATCCGGGTGAACGGGCTGGCCTTCGGGTCCGTCATGTCGCACAGCCTGAAGCAGACGCTGAAGGACAACGCCGATTACCGGCTGGATATCGAACGCCATACCCCGCTGCACCGTATCGCCGCGCCAACCGAACTGGTGCATTCGGCGCAGTTCCTTGCGTCTGATGCGTCGGGTTTCATGACAGGACAGGTGCTGACGCTGGATGGCGGGCGCACGCTGATTGATCCGGTCGCCGCCCCCGCGCATTGATGCCGCAAACAGTGGCGCGATGGCCCCGCGCCTGCTAGGTCTGTCGAAAACCAACAGGGACAGACCATGACAGACGCCTTCGCAGACCAGAAAGCCCGCGCCAGCGCGTGGTTCCGCACGCTCCGTGACGATATCGTCGCCGCCTTCGAGGCGCTGGAGGACAGCCAAGCCACCGGCCCCTTCGCCGACCGCCCGGCAGGCCGGTTCGAGGTCAGCGAGACCAGGCGCGCCTCGGCCGACGGATCGGACGCGGGCGGCGGGCTGATGAGCGTGATGCGCGGCGGCCGGGTGTTCGAAAAGGTGGGGGTCAATATCTCGACCGTCTATGGCGAGCTGGGCGACCGCGCGCAGGCCGCGATGGCTGCGCGCAAGGGGATCCCCGGCATGAAAGATGACCCGCGGTTCTGGGCTTCGGGGATTTCTCTGGTGGCGCATATGCAGAACCCGCACACGCCTGCGGTGCACATGAACACCCGGATGTTCTGGACACCGCACGCCTGGTGGTTCGGCGGCGGGTCCGACCTGAACCCCTGCATCGAATATGCCGAGGACACCGCCCATTTCCACGCCGTGCAGAAACAGCATTGCGACCGCCATGACCCCAGCTATTACCCGCGCTTCAAGGACTGGGCGGACGAGTATTTCTATGTCCCGCACCGGGGCCGTGCGCGCGGGGTCGGCGGGATTTTCCTGGACGATCACAACACCGGCGACTGGGAAGCGGATTTCGCCTTCATCCAGGACGTCGGCCGCGCCTTCCTGCCCGCCTTCGTGCCGGTCACGGAAAAACGCCGGAATACACCATGGACAGAGGCCGACAAGGACATCCAGCTGGTGCACCGGGGGCTCTATGCGGAATACAACCTGGTCTATGACCGGGGCACCAAGTTCGGCTTGGAAACCGGCCATGACGCCAACGCCGTGCTGATGAGCCTGCCGCCGCTTGCCAAATGGCCGTGACCTGATTGTGCGCGCTCACGCGCGCGCAGGATATCTCGGCCAGTTGCCTCCGGCCCCTGGCCTCGGGCGGGCGTCCCAACTGGTTCATCTTGCGCGAAATACTCCGGGGGGAGCGTTGAAAATCTATTGATTTTCAACGTGGGGGGCAGAGCCCCCGAACCGCCCGTAGGGCTGATCCTGAGCGGGCCAACGGCCCGCCCCGTCGGATCACGCCAATCAGGCGCCGCGCACCGTGTCGATCATCAATTGCACGTTTGCCGGGTCCGCCTCCGGCGTGATGCCGTGTCCGAGGTTAAAGATATGTGGCCCCTTGGAAAACGCCCGCACGATCCGCCGGGTTTCGTCCACCAAATCCTGCCCGCCGGTCACCATGTGGCTGGAGGCCAGGTTACCCTGCACGCAGCCATCCACTTGCACGTTGGCGGCGGCCCATTCGGCGGTCACGCTGTCGTCCAGCGCCACGCAATCCGCGCCGGTGGCCTTGGCAAAGCCGATGTAGCGTTCCCCGCCTTCACGCGGGAAGGCGATGACCGGGATGCCAGGGTGGCGTTGTTTCAGCGCGGCGATGATCTTTTTCGCCGGATTCAGCGCGAAATCGTCGAAATCCTGGCCTTTCAGTGATCCGGCCCAGCTGTCGAAGAGTTTCACAACCTCGGCCCCGGCCTCGATCTGCTTGGACAGGTATTCGATGGTCGAATCGGTCAGCAGGTCAATGATGCCCTGGAAGGTGGCGCGATCTGCAGCTTTCAGTGCGTGGGCCGGGCCCTGATCCTTGGTGCCGCGCCCGGCGATCATGTAGGTGGCCACGGTCCAGGGCGCGCCGGCGAACCCGATCAGCGTGGTTTCGCGCGGCAGTTCGCGCGACAGGATGCGGACGGTTTCGTAGACCGGGTTCAGCACCTCGTGAATCGCGTCCTTGTCCTTCAGCGCGGCCAGTTCGGCGGGCGTGGTGGTGGTGGACATGCGCGGCCCTTCGCCGGTTTCGAACCACAGGTCCACCCCCAGCGCCTGCGGCAGCAGCAGGATGTCAGCAAACAGGATTGCTGCGTCAAAGCCGTAGCGGCGGATCGGCTGCAGCGTCACCTCGGCTGCAAGGTCGCTGTTATAGCACAGCGACAGGAAATCGCCCGCCTGGGCGCGGGTGGCACGGTATTCGGGCAAATAGCGGCCCGCCTGGCGCATCATCCAGATCGGGGGGGTGTCCAGCACTTCACCGGCCAGAGCACGCAGGATTTTCTTCTGTTCGGGCATCGGAGTTCCTTTCGTTCCGGTGGTTCGTCCACCCAAGGCGACAAGATGTCAAGCATCCGGTGCTTGAAAGGACAACTTACCGCGACTACAGCTTGCGCATGACATTGACGCTTCCCACCCCCGCTTCGCCGCTGAAGATCGGCACCCGTGGTTCCCCGCTTGCGCTGGCGCAGGCGCACGAAACCCGTGACCGGCTGTCTTCGGCCTTTGACCTGCCCTCGGACGCGTTCGAGATCGTGGTGATCCAGACCACCGGTGACAACCAGCGCCTGATCGACGCGGACCAGCCGTTGAAAACGCTGGGGGGCAAGGGTCTGTTCACCCGCGAAATCGAGGCGGCCATGCTGGCGGGCGAAATCCACATCGCCGTGCATTCGATGAAGGACATGCCGGTGTTGCAGCCCGAGGGGCTGATCCTGGATTGCTATCTGCCGCGCGAGGACGTGCGCGATGCCTTCGTGTCGCTGAAGGTGGACAAGCTGGGCGATCTGGCCGAGGGCGCCGAGGTCGGGAGTTCGTCCTTGCGACGCAAGGCGCAACTGCTGAACCGGTTCCCGCATCTGAAGGTGATCGAGTTCCGGGGCAACGTGCAGACCCGGATGCGCAAGCTGAACGAGGGCGTGGCGGACGCGACATTCCTGGCGATGGCGGGGCTGAACCGGCTGGGCATGGCGGATGTGGCGCGGTCGGCGATCGAGCCAGAGGACATGCTGCCCGCGGTGGCGCAGGGCGCCATCGGGATTGAACGGCGGCTGGACGACCTGAACACCGCCGGGTTGCTGGAAGCAATCCATGACGGCGTGACCGGGCAGCGATTGGCGGCAGAGCGGGCGTTCCTGGCGGCGCTGGACGGGTCGTGTGAAACACCGATTGCCGGGCTGGCCGAACTGGACGGCGGCACGCTGCGCCTGCGCGGCGAAGTGTTGCGCCCGAACGGGTCCGAGGTGATCGCCGATGACCGCACCTGCGCCATCGAGGACGGCCCGGAACTGGGCCGCGCGATGGCCAAGGACATGCTGGCCAAGGCGGGGCCGGATTTCTTCAGCTGGCGCTAACGCCGCTTCAGGGATTGGAAAGCGCCCGCAGCCCCGGCTGACGGGCGCTTTTTCGTGTCACAACTGGACTTTCGCCCCTTCGGGAATGCTGCGCGGGGCGGCGTTCAGCTTCTCTATCGCGAAACCGGCGGCGGCCTTGTAGCGGGCCATGAAGTCTGCGCGTTCGGCGGCGGGAATCACGTCGTCGATATTGTCAAACGTGCCGCCGCAGCGTTCGTCCACCATGTTCAGCAGGCCGAATGGCCCCGCGCCGCGATTGCGCAGGATCAGTTCGGACACCGGGCCGCACAGGGTTTCGTCATAGCTCGCCAGTGCCTTGGTGGTCAGGCCGTGATCCACCATCGCCCGGCCCAGCGTGCGCGCGTCGATCACCGCCTGCGACGCGCCATTGGACCCGGTGGGATACATCGCGTGGGCCGCGTCCCCCATCAGCACCACGTTGCCGTCGCGCCAGGTGGGGACGGGATCGCGGTCGATCATCGGGTTTTCATAGGCCACGTCCGCGCCCCGGATCAGCGCAGGGACGTCCAGCCAATCATAGGTCCAGCCGTCGAAATGGTGGGCGAAATCCTGAATCTGCACCTGCCGGAACCAGCCGGTATTTTCGCGGGCGGACGGATCGTCATAGGTGACCTCGGCGATCCAGTTGATCAGGGCTTTGCCGGTGTCGGGATCGGGATGAGAGATCGGGTAGATCACCATCCGGTGCTTATGCGTGCCCAACCCGATGAAGGATGACCCGGTACGGTGCGGTTTCGCCACGGTGGTGCCGCGCCACATCAGCGCGCCGCCCCAGTGGATCGGCGGCTGGTCAGGGTGCATCTGCGCGCGGATATTGGAATGAATGCCGTCCGCGCCGATCAGCACGCTGCCGGTTTCGCGGCTTTCGCGGCCGTCGGGGTGGCGGATGATCGCCGTGACGGTCCCGTCGGCGTTGTTTTCATAGCCCGTGACCTGGCAACCCAGCCGCACCGCGCCCATCCCGGCGCGTTCGGTGAACTTGGCGAAAAGCAGCATGTGGAACTGCCCGCGATGCACGGCGTACTGCGGCCAGTTGTAGCCCGCCAGCGTGCCGCGCGGTTCGGCATAGATGTCGTTGCCGTTCAGCCCGACCAGCGCCCATTCCTTCGCCGGAACGCCGACCCGGTCCAGATCCTCTGGTCCGATGCCCAGATCATAGAGTTCCCGCACCGCGTTGGGTTGCAGGTTGATGCCGACACCCAGCGGCTTCAGCTCGGTCACGGATTCGAACACCACGCAGGGCACACCGATCTGCTGCAGCGTCAGCGCCATCGACAGCCCGCCGATGCCGCCGCCTGCTATCATCACCAAGGGGTTGGACATGTCATCCTCCATCACCGCGTGTCGCTGCGGTTTGTTACACGGCATAGCAAACCCTGCAAGGGGTCAGGGCAGAAGCTTGCCGGGGTTGAGGATATCGTTGGGGTCCAGCGCGGCCTTGATCGCCTTCATCGCCTGCAGCGCGACCGCGTTCTTGCGCCGCCGCATCGAGGATAGTTTCGACGTGCCGATCCCGTGTTCGGCGGAAAAACTGCCACCCAGTTTCAGCACTTCGTCCTCGACCGCTTCCATGATCGCGTCATGCACGGCTTCGTCCTGCGAACCGGGCCAGACGGTGTAGTGGATATTCCCATCACCCAGGTGCGCCACGATGATCGGGCGCGCGCCGGGGTCCACCTGATGCAGGCGCGGCAGCATCAGATCCAGAAACGGGGCGACCTGATCCAGCGGCAGGGCGATATCGTTGTTGATGACCGGGCGGCGCGACATGGCGATTTCGGCGGCAGCTTCGCGGCGTTCCCACATTTCGCGCCGCTGGGCTTCGTTCTGCGCCACCACCGCGTCCAGCACGGACCCGTCCTCGAACATCTCGGCCAGGATGTCCTCCAGGTAGGCGACCACGGGGATTTGCCCGTCGTCGCCAGGAGTCGCGTCGCGCGGGGCGGTGGCGCCGACCTCGACCAGCAGGTTGACCTCATGGGGCGCGTCAAAGGGTTCGCGCGCGCCGGGCTTGATCTGCGTGTGAATCTCGATGTGCTCGCGCGGCATGTACTCGAACGCCTCGACCGCGCCGCCGGTGACCTCTTGCAGGCGATTCAGCAGGGTCAGCGCAGCGGTCAGCGACGGCGCGGCCACCATCGCGGTGGCATAGGCGCGCGGCCTGGGGTGCAGTTTCAGCACGGCGGCGGTGATGATGCCCAGCGTGCCCTCGGCCCCGATCAGCAGGTGCTTCAGGTTATAGCCGGAATTGTCCTTGTGCAGTTCCGACATGATTTCCATGATCTCGCCGGTGGGCAGCACCGCCTCTATTCCCAGCACCAGGTCGCGCGTGTTGCCATAGCGCAGCACGTTGGACCCGCCCGCGTTGGTGGACAGCACCCCCCCGATCATCGCCGAGCCCTTGGCCCCGAAGGTCAGCGGAAAGATCAGCCCCTCGGCCTCGGCGGCGTCATGCACGTCCGACAGGATCGCCCCCGCCTCGACGATCGCGATCCGAGAGGACGGGCGTACCTCGCGGATCGCGTTCATCCGGTCCAGCGACAGCATCAGTGCCCCCTCGGCCTGCGCGCCACCCGCCAGGCCGGTGTTTCCGCTGACCGGCACCACCTTGGTGCCCGACCAGTTGGCCCATTTCACGATGTCAGACACTTCCTGCACGTTGGCCGGGCGCACCACGGCCAGCGGCGTATAGTGATACTTGCCGATCCAGTCCTGCGACCACCTGGCCATGTCCTGCCCGGTCAACACGTTCGCCGCGCCGACGATGGCCTGCAATTCCTTGGTCATGCCTTCTTCCCTCCCGTCATTCATCTTGCTCAAAATACTCCTGCCGGAGGCGGCCGCACCATCCACCCGCGCTAGGGGGCGATGATGGGCTGCGCCTTCATCTTGCTGGCGCGCGGGTCCACCCCGTCGAACCGGCTGCCGTTTTCGAACCAGGATCGCGGCGCGGGCGCGCCCCACAGGGTCTGGCGCTGCGGGTCCGTCAAGTCCCACTTGATCGGCTCCAGGTCCGGGTCCACGGTCTGATAGTCGGAACAGTACAGCTCGATCCGGTGCCCGTCCGGGTCCAGCACGTACAGGAAGAAGGCGTTGGAAATCCCGTGCCGCCCCGGCCCGCGCTCGATGTTGGGCAGGTAGCCGGTGGTGCTCATCAGGTCCAGCAGGTCGATGATGTTCAGCGGCGTCGGCACCCAGAACGCGGTATGGTGCAGCCGGGGGCCCAGCCCGTTGGTAAAGGCGATGTCGTGGATGCCGCCCTTGCGGTGCATCCATGCGGCCCACAGGTTCCCGCTTTCTGCATCCTCGGTATATTCGGTCACACGGAACCCCATGTCGTTGTAGAAGGCGACAGAGGCATCCACGTCCGGGCTGAAACAGTTGAAATGGTCGATCCGCAGCGGTTTGACACCGTGGTACAGCCGATAGTGCTGGTGGATCGGGGGCAGCCGGTCCATGCGGTGGTAGAACTCCATCGGCGCGCCGAACAGGTCCGTGGTGCGCAGGGTGCGACCCTGATAGGGGCGGTTCACCCATTCAACAGGCAGGCCGCGCCCGGCGAACCAGTCATGCGCCTTATCCAGGTCGGTTTCCGCATAGACCTTGTAGGACAGAGCGTGAACCGCCGGTTCCGGGCCGCGGCGCAGGATCATGCAGTGGTGGCCGCGTTCTTCCAGCCCACGCAGATAGATCGCGGTGTCATCCCTGTCGGTGATCTGCAGCCCCAGCGTATCCACGTAAAAAGCGCGGCTGGCAGCCAGGTCCGTCACGGTCAGTTCCACATGGCTGAGCCGGACGATGTTGAACGCGGGGTAGAGGTTGGGGGCCGGGACGGGCATTGCGGGTCTCCTGTCTGGGCGGCGATATTGGCAGTATTGCCTATTCCGCGCGCCGGGCAAGGGGGGTCAGCCGGACAGATGATCGCGGATGGTGCCGGTCTTGGGTGACAGGTTGGGGTCTATGTCACGCATTTCCATCGACAGGGCGATGGGACGGGTTTGCATCAGCGGGTCCAGAAAGGCGCGGGCGGCGGCAAAGATGGTTTCGGTCGCGCGTTTCTTGTCCTCGGGGGCGCGACCGGCGCGCAGGCGGATGCTGATGTCGATATAGCCATGCTTGGGGTCGCCATCGGCGATGCTGACGTGATCGGCGCGGACCGCGCGCACCCGCACCCCGGCCATCGGGAAAACGCCGGTGCCGATTGCCGCGCGCCGCAGCAGGTCACAGAAGGCGGGCCAGTCCACCGCCTGTTCCAGGTTGGCGGAATAGTCGATCATGAAATGCGGCATGCCATCTACCCTTGATTAACATTAACGTGTTAAGTTTCTATCGGTGCCTGCGTCAAGCGCTCATATTGTCAGTCACAAAAAAGAAGGTCAAAACGCTTTCATGAACGCAAACACAACACCGCCCGAAACGAATCGCTCGCTTCCGATCGCGCTGCTGCGCGCGCGGGAAAAGGTGATGGGGCCGATCCGCACCATGCTGACCGATGTCGGCGTGACCGAACAGCAATGGCGTGTTCTGCGCGTTCTGAACGAACGCGGCACGCTGGACCCGACCGAGATCGCAGAGCGGTCGTGCCTGTTGTTGCCGTCGCTGACGCGGATATTGCAGACGCTGGAAAGCAAGGCCTACATCACCCGCGCGCCGCATCCGACAGACCGCCGCAAGCAGTTGGTTACGATCACCGGGGCGGGGCGGCAGCTGATCCTGGACAACTTGCAGGAAAGCCGCCGGCTGAACGCCTGGCTGAAGGAAAGCTTTGGCGTGGAAAAGCTGAACGCGCTGCTGGACCTGCTGAACGAGCTGGACGCGCTGGAGCGTCACGACAAGGTCTGAACCCGTCCCCCTGACGGTTTGCTGCCGCCGCGCCGCCGGACCGACGGCGCGACACGCGGCGTTGTTACAGCCCCAGCAGAACGGTCTGCCCGTCCAGCCTGACGGGGAAGGTGACGGTAGCGCCTTCGTCGGCACCTTGGGCCGTACCGGTTTCCAGCGAGATCACCCAGTTGTGCAGCGGGCAGGTGACGCAGCCGTCATGCACGATGCCGTTGCTGAGGGGGCCGCCCTTGTGGGGGCATTTGTCCTCGATCGCGAACAGGCGGTCGTCGGTGGTGCGGAAGATGGCGATGGTCATCGCGCCGTTCTGCACGCAGCGCGCGCCTTGGCGCGGGATGTCTGAAAGCTGCCCGACGGCAACCCAGTTCGTGGCTTGGATGTTCATTCGGCTGCCTCCAGCTTGAGAGTGGCGAGTGGGGCGAATTCATGGGCGTCCTTGCCGCCGACGAATTCGGCCCAGGGATCGGATTGCGCGAACTGCTGCGCAAAGACGAAGCGTTCATAGTATTCCTGACGGGCCTGTGGGTCGTCATAGATCACGGCCCGGATGTGGTCATATCCGACCCGGTCCGCCCACTTGTATATCCGTTCCAGGTAGAACCCGGTTTCACGGTAATACTGGGTCAGGGCGCAGACGGTTTCGATCACCTCCTGTTCGGTGGCGACCTTGCCCAGCAGGGTTGTACCCTGGATGTGCAGGCCCGCCGCGCCGCCATAGACGATTTCATAGCCGCTATCGACGCAGACGATGCCGATGTCCTTGCAGGTGGCTTCGGCGCAGTTGCGCGGGCAGCCGGTGACGGCCAGTTTCAGCTTGGCCGGGGACCATGCCCCCCAGAGCGCCTTTTCCAGCTTGATGCCCAGCCCGGTGCTGTCCTGCGTGCCGAAGCGGCACCAGTCGGTTCCGACGCAGGTTTTCACCGTGCGCAGCCCCTTGGCATAGGCCGCGCCGGACACCATGCCCGCTTTGTTCAGGTCGGCCCAGACCGGGATCAGATCCTCTTTCTTTACGCCCAGCAGGTCGATCCGCTGGCCGCCTGTCACCTTCACGGTGGGGATGTCGTATTTGTCCGCCACGTCGGCGATGGCGCGCAGCTCGTCCGGGGTGGTGATGCCGCCGAACATGCGCGGAACCACGGAATAGGTGCCGTCCTTCTGGATATTGGCGTGCAGGCGTTCGTTGACGAAGCGCGACCGCTGGTCATCCACGTATTCGCCCGGCCAGTCGGCCACCAGGTAGTAGTTCAGCGCCGGGCGGCATTTGGCGCAGCCTTCGGGGGTGGACCATTCCAGTTCCTGCATCACGGCGGGGATGGTTTTCAGCCCTTTCGCCTTGATCAGGCGGCGCACGTCACCGTGGGTGTGGGTGGTGCAGGGGCACAGTCCTTCGGCGGCGGGGATGACAAAGCTGTCCCCCAGCGCCAGGCCCATCACGCCCTCGACCAGCCCGGTGCAGGTGCCGCAGGAGGCGCTGGCCTTGGTATGTGCGCGGACTTCGGCCAGGGTGGTCAGGCCCTTGTCGCGGATCGTGGCCATGATCGTGCCCTTGGAGATACCGTTGCAGCCGCAGATTTCCGCGTCATCGGGCAGGTTGGCGAGCGCCGCCAACGGGTCAACCTGACCGCCACCCTGATAGGCCTGCCCGAAGATCAGCGTATCGCGCATGTCCTGCACGCTTTCACCGGATTTCAGCAGTTCGTTGTACCACGCGCCATCCGCTACATCGCCGTACAGCACCGCGCCAACCACGGCGTTGTCCTTCAGGATCACACGCTTGTAGGAGCCACGGGTGGAATCGCGCAGCACGATATCCTCTTTGTCCGGGCCCTCAGAGAAATCGCCGACGGAATACAGGTCGCAGCCCGTCACCTTCAGCTTGGTCGGTGTTTCGACATGCTGAAAGGCTGCGTCGGAGGGTCCGGCCAGATGCGCGGCGGCGACGCGGGCCATCTGGTACAGCGGCGCGACCAGGCCATAGACCATGTCGCCCACCTCGGCGCATTCGCCGACAGCAAAGATCGCCGGGTCAGAGGTGCGCAGGGTCGCGTCAGTGATGATGCCCCGGCGGACCTCCAGCCCGGATTCCTTGGCCAGCCAGGTGTTGGGACGGATGCCGACGGCCATCACCACCAGGTCAGCATGGATCACGGTGCCGTCTTCCAGTTCCACGCCCTCAACGCGGGTGTCGCCCAGGATCGCCTTGGTGTTGGCGCTGCAATGCACCTCGATCCCGCGCGATTCCAGTTCGCGCTGCAACAGGTAGCCGGCCGCCGGGTCCAGTTGCCGTTCCATCAGCGAGGGCATGAGGTGCAGAACCGTAACTTCCATCCCGCGCGCCTTCATGCCCGCCGCTGCTTCCAGTCCCAGCAGCCCGCCGCCGATCACAACAGCGCGCCCGCCGCGTTCGGTGGCCGCGATCATCGCATCGGTATTGTCCAGGTCGCGGTAGGGCAGCACCCCGTCCAGATCACGCCCCGGCACCGGGATGATGAAGGGCAGCGATCCGGTGGCGATCACCAGCTTGTCATAGGGCGCGGTGATGCCGCCGCTGCTGGTGACGGTGCGGGCGTCGCGGTCAATCGCGGTGACCCTGTGCCCCTTGTGCAGGATGATCCCGCGGTCGGCGTACCACGCATCGTCGTGGATGATGATATCTTCAAAGCTTTTGTCGCCCGACAGGACTGGCGACAGCATGATGCGGTCATAGTTCACGCGCGGTTCGGCATTGAAGATGGTGACTTCGTATTGGTCGGTCAGGTCAAACAGATGCTCCAGCATCCGGCCCGGGGCCATACCATTCCCGATGATGACAAGACGTTGTTTAGACATGCGGCGCTCCATCGTCACAAGGGCTCTTGGCCCGTGAGGTGTTGTGATTGAGGTTGCAGCGCCGTTGCTGCGGTCGTCCGGTTGACGGACGGAAAGGTGTTGCCACGCCTTTGTGGCAGATTTTGCCTATCCTATCGGGGGGCAGGCCGGCCAGCACAAGGCGGTTGGTGCTGCGGCGCAGCGTTTTTCGGGGAATGCGGCGGTGCGGGCGGCGATTGTGATTAAAGATTGGGCAGTATCGGGCGGGGCGGGTGTTTCTTGGGCGGCGTGAAGGCGGCGTTTGGGGCGGCGATTCTTGGATTCGGGGATGCAGCAGCGGGGTTTGCGGCGGCGAGGCGGGCCGTCTTAGAGGCTAGGCAAGACTCCGCCGCTCTGTTATTGTGCACGGCAATAAAACAATAAACGGCAGGCATACGGGCAATGAGAACGCGCTATCGCGGCACGTTCGTCATATCCTGGTCGCAAACGGAAACCGACGGCTTGCGGGCCGCCGCTGTCAGTCATCTGGCCGTAGGGGCCCAGTGGACCTGGCACGGAGAGGCGCTGCGGGTGGATGGCCGGAACGATCTGTTGCGTCTGGAGAACGCGGACGGAGAGGAGAACCTGCGCCGAAGTGCGGCGCGGATGGTGTCCCGTTTGGTGGGGCTGGCCATGTCCGACCAGCAGGTAGATGCCGCGCCCACCCATCCCTTGCGCGACCGTTATTTCATCGTAACCGATGGTAAACGGTCCTACACCGTGACGCTGATCGACCCCGATACGGGCGGCGCGGCGCTGGCGATGTTCGTGGGCGATGTCCCGCCGCAGCGGCGCGAACTGTGGATCGTGCATGCCGCCCTGCGCCCGGATGACGGTGGAGAGGTCTATGACACGCGGCGCGGCGTGATCTGTTTCACTCCGGGCACCCGGATCGAAACCCCGGACGGCCTGCGCCGGGTCGAAGAGTTGCGCGAAGGCGACAGGGTGCAGACCCGCGACAGCGGCGCACAGGAAATCCAGTGGGTCGGGCGTCGTCGGATGACTGGCGCGCGCCTGTACACGATGCCCTATCTGCGGCCGATCCGCATCCGGTCCGGCGCCTTTGGCACGGGCCGCCCGGACGAGGAACTGCTGGTGTCCCCCGATCATCGCATCCTGCTGAAAGGCGCCCCCGCCCGTGCGCTGTTCAACACGCCAGAGGTGCTGGTGGCCGCCCGCGACCTGGTCAACGGCCATTCCGTCAACGTGGACATCGGCCTGAAAGAGGTGACCTATGTTCACCTGCTGTTGCCCTGCCACCATGTGATCCGGGCCAACGGCGTGGATACCGAAAGCTTTCACCCCGCCAGCGCTCATTTTGACGCGCTGGAGGAAAGTGACCGCCGCCGCCTGCAGGCCGCCCGCCCGGACGTGGCGGACAACCCCGCGGAATACGGCGATTACGCGCGCCGGACCCTCAGCCGGTCCGAGGCGGCGATCCTCATGCACGAGGTCGCCTGAGGCCTGTTGACTCTGTCCCCGATCTGGCTATAAGCGCGGCTTCATTGGTGTTGGTGGCCCCCGCAAGGGGATGCCTGTCATGCCGCAAGGCAAGAGGACAACGCCCTTCATAGTGGCCCATCGGGGCCTCGACCTTAGAAGGAGATCAGCCGTGACCAAACGCACGTCTGCCAAGTACAAAATTGACCGCCGGATGGGTGAAAACATCTGGGGCCGTCCGAAATCCCCCGTCAACCGTCGTGAATACGGCCCCGGCCAGCACGGCCAGCGCCGCAAGGGCAAGCTGTCCGACTTCGGCACCCAGCTGCGCGCCAAGCAGAAGCTGAAGGGCTACTACGGCGACCTGACCGAGAAGCAGTTCCGCCGCATCTACGGCGAAGCAGAACGCGTCAAGGGCGACACCGGTGAAAACCTGATCGGCCTGCTGGAGCGCCGCCTGGACGCCGTCGTCTACCGCGCCAAGTTCGTGCCGACCGTGTTCGCCGCCCGTCAGTTCGTGAACCACGGCCACGTGCTGGTGAACGGCAAGCCGGTGAACATCCCCTCTTACCGCGTGAAAGAGGGCGACGTCATCGAGGTTCGCCAGAAGTCCAAGCAGATCGCTGTCCTGCTGGAAGCCGTCGCGCTGCCCGAGCGTGATGTGCCGGACTACATCGAAGCCGACCATTCGAAAATGACCGCCAAATTCGTGCGCACCCCGGGCCTGTCGGATGTTCCGTACCCGGTGATCATGGAGCCGAACCTGGTCGTCGAATTCTACGCGAAGAACTAAGGGTTCTTCGCCGGAATTCCCGAGTTTTGGAAGGCCCGCCGCACGATTCCCCGTGCGGCGGGCTTTTTCGTGTTCACACCCCATGCCGCGCAGGCGAACCCACAAGACACCCGGCCGGATGCAGGGCCAGGGATGCACAAGGAACACCACATGAGCGACAAACCGATGATCGAGCAGAAATTCGAACGGGGGCTCTTCGCCTCGCGCTGGCTGATGGCGCCGATGTACCTGGGGCTGGTGGTCAGCCTGGGCATGCTGACCATCGTGTTCCTGCGCGAACTGGCCTATTACGCGCCGCAGGTGCTGACCATGACCGCGGACAAGGCGATCCTGGTGGTGCTGACCCTGATCGACCTGACGCTGGCGGCGAACCTGCTGGTGATCGTGCTGTTCTCTGGCTACGAAAACTTTGTGTCCAAGCTGGACATCGGCCCGACGGATGACCGCCCCAGCTGGATGGGGACGGTGGATTTCGGCGGGCTGAAGATGAAGCTGATTGCCTCGATCGTGGCGATTTCCGGCATCCACCTGTTGAAGCGCTTCATGGAAATCGGCCAGAAATCCGCCGAACAGGTCTTTGGCGACCGTGAACTGACATGGTTGGTGGTGATCCACCTGGTTTTCGTGGTTTCCGGCGTTCTGATGGCCGCAACAGACTGGCTGTCGGCGCGCGCCAAGAAGAAATAGCGCATGGCAGTTCCGCAACGCATGGCCAAAGACCGCGCGCGGAATGGCGCAGGCCGCCGCTTCGTCCTTCCCTTGGGCAGGACGGCTTTGTAAGGAATGGGCAAAGGAGAAACGAGATGACCCAGATCACGCCCCAACCCGGCATCATGGAAATCGCCCTGTACGTTGGCGGTGCCAGCCATGTCGAAGGCGTGGCCGAGGTGGTTAAGCTCAGCTCGAACGAGAACCCGTTCGGGCCAAGCCCCGCCGCGATAGAGGCCGTGCGCCGCGCGACCTTTGATCTGCATCGTTATCCGTCCACCGATCACGCCGGCCTGCGCGCCGCCATCGCGGAAATCCACGGGCTGAACGCCGACAACATCATCTGCGGCGTCGGGTCGGACGAGGTGCTGCAATTCGTGGCGCAATCCTATGCCGGGCCGGGGGATCAGGTGATCTATACCGAGCACGGGTTTTCCATGTACCCGATCCTGGCCCACGCGGTCGGTGCGACCCCGGTGATGGTCCCCGAGGCGGAACGCGTCGTGGACGTGGACGCCATCCTGGCGGCCTGCAACGACCGCACCCGCATCGTGTTCATCGCCAATCCGGCGAACCCCACCGGCACGATGATCCCGCTGGACGATTGTGCGCGGCTGGCCGATGGCCTGCCCGAAGGCGCGCTGCTGGTGCTGGATGGCGCCTATGCGGAATTCGTCGATGGCTATGACGGCGGTGCGTCGCTGGTGGAAAGCCGCGCCAACGTCATCATGACCCGTACCTTTTCCAAGATCTACGGGCTGGGTGGTCTGCGCATCGGCTGGGGCTATGCCCCGCGCGCCATCATCGACGTTCTGAACCGCGTGCGCCAGCCGTTCAACCTGTCCAACGTGCAGATGTCCGCGGCCGAGGCCGCCGTGCGCGATGTCGCCTATACCCGCAAGTGTCACGACGAAAACGCCCGTATGCGCGATTGGCTGGCGCAGGCGCTGGCCGCGCATGGGGTGCCGTCCGATCCGTCCAGCACCAACTTCATCCTTGCCCGGTTCACCAGCGCGGCAGAGGCCGACGCCTGTGACACCTACCTGAAATCGCAGGGGCTGATCGTGCGTAAGGTGGGCGGCTACGGTCTGCCTGACTGTTTGCGGATCACCATCGGCGATGAACCGTCCTGCCGCCGCGTGGCCCATGCTATCGGCCAGTTCAAAGGGGGCGCACGATGACCATCGCCTACAACAAGGTGGCCCTGATCGGGCTGGGGCTGATCGCCTCGTCCATGTACTGGGCGATGAAACGCGCCGGGTTCACGGGAACGGTGTCGGGCTATGCCCGGTCGCAGGAAACCCGCGACACCGCGCGCCGCATCGGCCTGTGCGACGTCGTATGTGACTCGGCGATCGAGGCGGTGCAGGATGCCGACCTGGTGGTCCTGTGCGTGCCCGTCGGCGTGATGGGCAAGGTCGCGCAGGACATCGCCCCGCACCTGAAACCCGGCTGCACCGTCAGCGATGTGGGATCGGTGAAGAAGGCCGTCGTCGAAGCAGTCGGCCCACATATCCCCGACGGCGTACATTTCGTGCCCGCCCACCCGATGGCCGGGACCGAACACAGCGGCCCGGAAAGCGGTTTCGACAGCCTGTTCGACAACCGCTGGTGCCTGATCGTGCCGAACGATGCCGATGCCGACGCCACCCAGCGGCTGGAAGATTTCTGGCACGCGCTGGGGGCCAATTGCGAACGCATGGACGTGCAGCACCATGATATCGTCTGCGCCGTGGTCAGCCACATTCCCCACCTGATCGCCTATACGATGGTGGGCGTGGCCGACGACCTGAACCGCGTGTCGGACCAGGAGGTCATCAAGTTCTCGGCCGCCGGTTTCCGCGATTTCACCCGGATCGCGGCCAGTGATCCGACGATGTGGCGCGATGTGTTCCTGACCAACAAAGAGGCGACGCTGGACATCCTCGGCCGCTTTACCGAGGAACTCTTTGCCCTGCAGCGCGCGATCCGTACCGGGGATGGCGACCTGCTGTTCGACTATTTCACACACACCCGCGCCATCCGCCGGGGCATCATCGACGCGGGCCAGGACACCGCCGCGCCGGACTTTGGCCGCGCCACCAAGAAGGCCGGATGAAGGCGGCGGCGCTGGTGCTAATCGGGGTGGTCCTTGCGGCTGCCGGGGCCAGCGCCGATGCGCCGTCCACCTCCTTGCGTCCCGTCGCGCGCGGAGAAGTCCATGCCGGGCTGGTGAAGGTCGCCGAGCCGCGCAAACTGCCTGCAGGTGGCGCGATCAACCGTTCCTTGCGGCCCGTACCACGGCCCGGAAAGGCGTCGCGCGCCCATTTGGGCAGCACAGTTCTGCCGGTCGCCGTAACCAAGGGTGCGATCTGCGGCGATCCGGGGATTGCCGGGCATCGCGTCGGGGCCGTGACCGGCAAGATCAAGGGCTGCGGATTGCAGGATGCCGTGCGGGTGACAGCGGTATCCGGCGTGGCGCTCAGCCGTGGGGCGCTGATGGATTGCCACACCGCAAAGGCGTTGAAATCATGGGTGGATAACGGCGTGAAGCCCGCCATCGGCGACCAGGGCGGGGGGCTGGCCAAGCTGCAGGTGTTCGCCAGCTACAGTTGCCGTACCCGCAACAGCCAGAAGGGCGCGAAGATTTCCGAACACGGCAAGGGCCGCGCGGTGGACGTGGGCGCATTCATCCTGCGCGACGGCAGCAAGATCGTCGTTCAGGATGACTGGGGCCGGGGCAGGGCCGGGCGCATCCTGAAAAAGATCCACGGGTCGGCCTGCGGGCCGTTCGGCACCGTGCTGGGGCCGAAATCGGACAAGTACCACCAGGATCATTTCCACGTGGACACCGCCCGCTATCGCGGCGGCGCCTACTGCAAATAACCCTAGCGCAGCACCAGCCGGGGCAGGGTGGCCACCGGCACCGGACCCAGCCACGCAGTGCCCTTGCGCAGGGTCAGCGGCACGTCCAGCGTGTTGGGATTGCCCGCAAGGCGCGACAGCATCCCCAGCGCCTCGGTCATCTGTTTGCCCAGCGTTTCCGACAGCCGCCCCGATTGCACCGCCATGTCGATGATGTCGCGCCAGTTGCGGGCCTTGATGGTGATCTCGCCGTTCATACGTCCCAGGTCGTCCACATCCGCCTGCCCGGCCAGCCACAATTCCAGATCGCCCCAACGGGCCTCTGCCAGCGGCAGATCAATCCGCGTCGGGCGGGGGCGGCGGCGTTCCACGGCAGCGCGGTCCCAGCGGTCGTCAAAGGTGACGCTGACCTGCGCGCGCAGGGCGTCAAAGGTGCGCGGCAGCCGGTCCGCCGCGCTGCCCAGATCGCGGAACGCCATCGGCGGGGCGAAATCTTCTGCCTCGATCGCGAACCGATAGGTGTTCGGCGTATCCTCGACCGTCTGGATCGCGGCGCGCAGGGCGGTCATCGTGGTGGATTGCCCATCGCGCGTCTGCAGGGTCAGCGTCTCCGCCACCAGGTTCGCGCGGTTCAGCGGCAGTGCCTCGCCCGCGTCCAGCACCACGCTGGCCTGCAATTGTGCGCTGGTGATGTCGATCTTCTGGTCCGGCGTGGCCAGCAACTGCTGGTTCGGCCAGACCGCGATGATGTGGCTGGGCCGATAGCTGAGCGTCAACAACTGAAAGAACGGTGCCTCCCATGCCCAGCCGGATTTCGGATCGGCCAGCACCAGCCCGGTGAACGTCGTGTCCACCCGGTTCGGGAACCCGGCTACGGTCAGGTCGGCGTATTCCGCCACCCAGCCCTGATCGCGGCGATCTTGGAACCAGCCGGCGAACCCCGATTTCACCCCCTGCGAGGCGACGAACCAGTATCCGGCCCAGCCCAGGGCCAACACAATGATCGCAATCAGCAGGCGTTTCATCCGGCCCCCCTTTTCAGTCCGCTTGCGGTGGTGTTTACAGGGGGGCACGCGAAAGGACCAGTAACATGACGATGTGGGTATTCGGATACGGATCTTTGCTGTGGAATCCGGGGTTCGAGGTGGCCGAAAGCCAGCTTGCCCGCCTGCCGGATTTTCACCGCAGTTTCTGCATGCGGTCTATCCACCACCGCGGCACCGAGGACCAGCCGGGCCTTGTGCTGGCGCTGGACAAGGCCGAAGGCGCCTGCTGTCACGGGCTGGCGCTGGCCGTGCATGGCCACGAGGAAGCGGAAGTGCTGGCCTACCTGCGGGAACGCGAGCTGATTTCCTCGGCCTATCTGGAAACCGTGCAGCAGGTGCAATTGCGCGACGGGCGCTGCGTGCAGGCGCTGACCTATATCATCGACCCGCACCACGTGCAGTATTGCGGTGGCCTGCCGCTCGAGGACCAGGCCCACATCATCGCCCATGCCATCGGCGGGCGCGGGCCGAACACCGAATACCTGTTCAATACCGCCGCCCACCTGACCGAACTGGGCATCCGGGATCACGAAATGGACTGGCTGACGGCACGTGTCCGTGAAATCCTGGCATAAATCCTTGGCTTGGCGGGGCAGGGGCCGTAAGCTGCCCGCAACAAGAACCAGTGTCAGGAACTGACCGGCATGGAGCAGCCAGACCGCGAGGCGTCGCCGCATTTCTCGCAACCTTTCCGCCAGATCATGTTCATGCTTCTGGTGCTGGGTCTTACATCATTCGTCGTCGTTCTGGCCCTGCCGCGCGTCCTGCCGGTGTTCGAGGCGAACCCCTACCTGAACGGTTTCATCCTGTTCGTCTTTGCCGCCGGGGTCGTTGCCTGTTTCTGGCAGGTGGCGCAGCTGTTCAACTCTGTCCGCTGGATCGAGGCGTTCGCCCGCGACCATTCGGAAATGGCAGACCTGCGCGCCCCGCGCCTGCTGGCGCCGCTGGCGGCCCTGCTGCGCAGCCGGGGCGCGCGGATGCAGATCAGTTCGTCCTCGACCCGGTCGATCCTGGATTCCGTCGCCACCCGCGTGGACGAGGCGCGCGAGATCACCCGCTACATCGTCAGCCTGCTGATCTTCCTGGGCCTGCTGG
Organism: Thalassovita sp.; assembly: GCA_017792425.1. Taxonomy (GTDB): domain Bacteria; phylum Pseudomonadota; class Alphaproteobacteria; order Rhodobacterales; family Rhodobacteraceae; genus Thalassobius. Next base: position 3,164,929 of record CP051233.1, on the reverse strand, counting down.
GTACGTTCTATGGTCTTGCCACCACCGTTCCCGCGCTGGTGGACACGATCCGCAGCCTGGCCCCGCAAGAAGGCGAAGCCGGTGTAGAGGTGTTCGGCCGCCTGATGGACGGGCTGGACCAGCAACTGTCCGGCATGGGCACGGCCTTCGGGTCGTCGCTGCTGGGTCTGGCCGGATCGCTGGTGGTGGGCCTGCTGGAACTGTTCGCCGGTCACGGCCAGAACCGCTTCTACCGCGAGCTGGAGGAATGGCTGTCCACCATTACCCGCGTCGGGTTTTCCTCTGGTGACGGGGACGGCGGCGAAGGCGGGCAGGTCGCCGTGGTGCTGGATCACATGGCCGGGCAGGTCGAAGCGATGCGCCAGATGTTCCTGCAACTGGAATCCAGCCGCGCCGAGGTGGATCAGAACCTGTCCAGCCTTGCCGTGTCCGTCGAACGGCTGACCGACCGCATGGCCGGGGCCGCCCGCGCCAATGACGCGATCCTGCGCATGGCCGAAGGACAGGACCGGCTGATCGAAATCCTGTCGGAACGGGAACCCGAAGGCATCGACGCCGAAAGCCGGATGCGCCTGCGCTCGATCGACGTGCAACTGCTGCGGATATTGGAAGAGATCAGCGCCGGACGGCAGGAAACCATGGCCGAACTGCGCACCGATATCGCTGCGCTGACGCAGACGATTGCACTGCGGCGCAAATCCTCTGGCGGGCTGGGGGACAGCTGACATGTCTCTGTCGCGGCGCACAGGTCAACGGTTCCAGTCGAACATCTGGCCCGGCTTCGTGGACGCGATGACAGGTCTTCTGCTGGTGCTGATGTTCGTGCTGACCATCTTCATGGTGGTGCAATTCGTGCTGCGCGAAACCATTTCGGGGCAGGCGGACAAGCTGGATGCGCTGTCTGGCGAAATCGCCGCGCTGGCGCAGGCACTGGGGCTGGAACGCAAGCGGACCAACGAACTGTCGTCGGAACTGGGCGAATTGAACGCCACCCTGCTGGCCGAACAGGAACAATCCCGCCAGCAACTGGCGCTGATCACTTCGCTGACGCAGGAACGCGACGCGCAGGCCCGCCAGATCACCGATTTCGAAACGCAGGTGGCCGCATTGCTGGCCGAACGCGACACCGCCTTGGGAACCATCGCGGAACTGGAGGGCGAAAAGGCCGGCCTTATGGATGAACGCGCCGCCCTGCAACTGGCGCTGGCCCAGGCGCGCAGCGAAATCGACGCGGGCGTCGAAGCGGCCCGCCTTGCCGCGGCCAAGCGCGAGGCGCTGGAGGCGCTGATCGCCGACCTGAAGGCCAGGAACGCGGAGTCGGATGCAGAGCGGCTGGCGCTCAGCACCCGTGTTGGGAAACTCGAGGACCAGCTTTCCGAGGAGGAAGCCACCCGCCTTGCCGAAGCCGCCGCCGCCGAGGCCCTGCGTGAGCGGCTGAAGAATGCCGATGCCGAACTGACCGCAATGACCTTGGCGCTAGAGGCGCAGCGCAAGAAGGCCGAGGACACACTGACCCTGCTGGCCGCCGCCGAAGCCGCCGGGGCAGACCTGACGCGCAAACTGGCCGCCGCCCTGCTGTCCGGGGAGCAGACGCAGGCCGAACTGGCTCAGGCTCGGGCCGACGGGACCGATGCCCAGACCCGGCTGACCGCGCTGCAGGCGCAGCTGGCCGCCGCGCTGGCCGAGGCCGAACAGGGGGCCGCCCGGATCGAAGACCTGCGCCTGAAACTGTCGCAGGCCGAGGCTGCGCTGGCCGCCTCTCGTGGCACCGCCGCGCAAACCGACGATCTGGAAACCCGTCTGGCAGAGGCGTTGGCCGCCAAGCTGGCGCTGGAGGCTGAAATCAGCGACGCCCGGCAGGCGCTGGCTGCCGCCTTGGCCGCGAAACTGGCCGCCGAACAGGACGCGGGCCAGCAGATGACCGAGGCCGAGCGTCAGGCCGCCCTGCTGGCCGTCGCCAACAAGGCCCTGTCCGAGGAACAGGAAATTTCCGCCGAGGCGCAGCGCCAGCAGGCCCTGCTGAACCAGCAACTGGCCGCCCTGCGCACACAATTGGGCAGCCTTCAGGCTCTGCTGGATGATTACAAGGCCCGCGATGCCGCCGCCAAGGTGCAACTGGAAACGCTGGGGTCAGACCTGAACGCCGCCTTGGCGCGTGCCGCCGCCGAAGAGCGCAAGCGCCGCGAGTTGGAAGAGGCCGAACGTATCCGGCTGGAACAGGAAAAACTGGCGCTGGAGGCCGAAAAGAAAAACCTGGAGAAATACAAGAGTGACTTCTTTGGCCGTCTGCGCGATGTGATTGGCGCGCAAGAAGGCGTGCGCATCGTCGGCGATCGCTTCGTTTTTTCCTCCGAGGTGCTGTTCGAACCCGGTAGCGCCGATCTGTCTGCGGACGGTCAGGCCGAAATCGCCAAGGTCGCCCGCATTCTGGCCGGGATTGCCGGGGACATCCCCGAGGAGATTGACTGGGTGATCCGCGTCGATGGACATACCGACAACGTGCAACTGTCCGGGCAAGGGGAATTTGCCGATAACTGGGAACTCAGCCAGGCCCGTGCCCTGTCGGTGGTCCGCTACATGGTCACTGATCTGGGGCTGCGGCCTGACCGGCTCAGCGCCAACGGGTTCGGGGAATATCAGCCGGTCAATACCGCCGACACGCCCGAGGCCCGCGCCCAGAACCGCCGGATCGAGTTGAAACTGACCGAGAAGTGATCAGCGCAGAGTAACCTCGGTCTGGATGACATCCACCACGACACCGTCACGCAGCAGGCTGACCGTCCCGGAATAAGTTCCCCGCGCCAGCCCACCCGCCGGGCTGCGCCTGCCCGCGGCCCGAAAGAACTGCGCCTTGTTGCGTTCCATCTCTGCCGTGTTGGCAAAGAACTGGCCGTCGGGGCCGGTGATCCGCATGTCCAAGTGATCGCCTGCCCGCGCCCCATAGGCATAGTACCACAGGACCAGTGCGGGCGCCGCTGCGCTGTCCGGGGTCGGGACGGTGCCATCCTTGACCGCGTCATAGCTGGGAACGGCGTCGCTGAAACCGGCACTCAGAAACCCGCCCGGGGTATATTCGACGGGCGCTTGCCACAGCTGTTCGCTGTCCGGGATACCGCAGGTGATCCGCCCGTCCGGGTCGAACGGGTCCACCACCTTGCCGTCCTTGCGCACCGACAGGTGCAGATGCGGAAATTCCGTCTTGCCCGAAAATCCGATCTGGCCCAGAACCTCTCCGGTTTCGACCTTCTGACCGGTGTTCACCGTGACGCTGCCCTTTTTCATGTGACAATACTGGGTTTGCCAGCCGTCGCCATGGTCCAGCACGACGCCGTTGCCACATTCACGGCCCGAAACCGCCTGTGCGATCCCTTCGGAAAACCCTATGTCATCCATCCCGTTGCGCATGCCCAGCACGACACCCGGCGCGGCCGCCAGAACATCCACGCCATTGCGCATCGCCTTGAAAGAGGGCAGGCCGAAATCCGTGCCCTTGTGGCCCTGATAGCTGAGCGGCCCACAGGTGAAATCCTGCGCGCCGGGGCCGGGGTCGTGGTCCACGTATTGCTGGATGAAGCAGGTTTCGCCCAGAACGCAATCCACCGGCTGCGCCAAGGACAAATCCCCCGCCACGGCAGGCGCGGCGAGGGAAAAAGTAGCGATCAGGGCCGCCAGGCGCATCAGTCCGCCGTCAGCAGCGGCGGCTTGTTCCCGGACAGGCGTTTCTGGCTGGGGCCTTCGATCTGCAGGTCGATCCTGTCGTCCTTGACCGCGACACGCACCACGCCGCCCTTCATCAGGCTGCCGAACAACAGTTCCTCTGCCAGCGGCTTCTTGATGTGTTCCTGAATCACGCGGCCCAGCGGACGCGCGCCCATCTTGTCGTCGTAGCCCTTGTCGGCCAGCCATTCCGCAGCCGGGGTGGTCAGTTCGATATGCACGTTGCGGTCCATCAACTGGGCCTCCAGTTGCAGCACGAATTTTTCCACCACCTGCAGGATCACATCCTTGGACAGCGGGGCAAAGCTGATCACCGCGTCCAGACGGTTGCGGAATTCGGGCGTGAAGGTCCGCTCGATTGCCGCCGTATCCTCGCCCTCGCGACGGTCGCGGCCGAAACCGATGGCGGCCTTGGCCTGTTCCGCAGCCCCCGCGTTCGAGGTCATGATCAGGATCACGTTGCGGAAATCCACCGTCCGGCCGTTGTGGTCGGTCAGCTTGCCGTGGTCCATCACCTGCAGCAGGATGTTGTAGACATCCGGGTGGGCCTTCTCGATCTCATCCAGCAGCAGCACGCAATGCGGGTGCTGGTCCACGCCGTCGGTCAGCATGCCACCCTGGTCGAACCCGACATAGCCCGGAGGCGCGCCGATCAGCCGCGAAACCGCGTGTTTCTCCATGTACTCGGACATGTCAAAGCGCAGCAGTTCCACGCCCAGCGAATCCGCCAGTTGCTTGGCCACCTCGGTCTTGCCGACACCGGTCGGGCCTGCGAACAGGTAGTTGCCGATGGGTTTTTCCGGTTCGCGCAGCCCCGCGCGGGCCAGTTTGATCGCGCTCGACAGTGCCTCGATCGCGGTGTCCTGACCAAAGACCACGCGCTTCAGGCTGGCCTCCAGGTCTTTCAGCACCTCCGCATCGTCCTTGCTGACGTTTTTCGGGGGGATGCGGGCGATCTTGGCGACGACCTCTTCGATCTCTTTCGGGCCGATCGTCTTGCGCCGCTTGGATTCGACCACCAGGTGCTGCGCCGCGCCAGCCTCGTCGATCACGTCGATGGCCTTGTCGGGCAGTTTGCGGTCATTGATGTAGCGCGCCGACAGTTCCACCGCGGTCTTGATCGCGTCGGCGGTATAGCGCACGCCGTGGTGCTCCTCGAAATAGGGTTTCAGCCCTTTCAGGATCTTGATCGAATCCTCTACCGTCGGTTCGGTTACGTCGATTTTCTGGAACCGGCGCGACAGGGCGCGGTCCTTTTCGAAATGCTGGCGGAATTCCTTGTAGGTGGTGGACCCCATGCAGCGCAATTTGCCGCCCTGCAACGCGGGTTTCAGCAGGTTCGAGGCATCCATCGCCCCGCCCGAGGTCGCGCCCGCGCCGATCACCGTGTGAATCTCGTCAATGAACAGAACTGCGTCGGGATGGGCTTCCAGCTCGGTGACGACGGCCTTCAGCCGTTCCTCGAAATCGCCGCGATAGCGGGTGCCGGCCAGCAGCGCGCCCATATCGAGCGAAAAAATCGTGGTATGCGCCAGCACGTCTGGGGTTTCGCCCTGCACGATCTTGCGCGCCAGCCCTTCGGCGATGGCGGTTTTACCGACGCCCGGATCGCCCACCAGCAGCGGGTTGTTCTTGCGGCGGCGGCACAGCACCTGGATGCAGCGTTCCACCTCTTGTTCGCGGCCGATCAGCGGATCAACGTCGCCTTTCTTGGCCTTCGTGTTCAGATCGACGCAATACTTGCCCAGGGCGGATTCCTTCTGTTCCACCGTTTCCGGGCCAGCCGGGCTGGCGGATTGCGATTCCTCTTCCTCTGCGGCGCCGGTGATCGGGCGGTGTTCGCCGAACGCGGGGTTCTTGGCCACGCCATGGGCGATGAAATTCACCGCGTCATAGCGGGTCATGTCCTGTTCTTGCAGGAAATAGGCGGCGTTGGACTCGCGCTCTGCGAAGATGGCGACCAGCACGTTGGCCCCCGTCACCTCGGTCCGGCCGGACGATTGCACGTGGATCGCCGCGCGCTGGATCACCCGCTGGAAGGCGGCGGTCGGCACCGCTTCGGACCCGTCGATATCGGTGACAAGGTTTGAAAGATCCTCGTCGATGAATTCCACCAACGTGGTGCGCAATTCTTCGGTATCGACGGAACATGCCTTCATCACCCGCAGCGCGTCGGGTTCGTCAACCAACGCCAGAAGCAGGTGTTCCAGCGTCGCAAATTCGTGTCGGCGCGCATTGGCAAGGGCCAGCGCGGCATGGATTGCCTGTTCAAGCGTGTTCGAGAATGAAGGCACGATGGGTGCTCCTTCTGATCTGGGCCGGACGAACGGTGTGTTCGTACAACCGTGGCCTCATAGTATTGAAGTTTGGTCGATACGCGGTGGGCTTCAAGTGTTTTCTATTGTTTTTTATGACACAAAAAGCTGAACGACCTGTTGTTGATGAACAATGACCCTAGAAATTGTCCTTTCGGCGGCGGACTTCGGCAAAGACCTTGGCGGGCGGCGCCCCGATCATGTCCACCGTTTTCTGCACGCCTTCGGTGTGGCCGCGCAGGAACGGGTTGGTGTCCAGTTCCTCTGACAACAGCGACGGCACGGTGGGACGGCCCTCGGCGCGGGCCTTGGCCACAGCCTGCACCCGCGCCGCCAGCGCCGGGTTGTCGGGGTCCACGGTCAGGGCGAACTTACCGTTCGAGGCTGTGTATTCATGCCCCGAACACACCACCGTGTCACCGGGCAGCGCGGCCAGCTTGCTGAGGCTGGCGAACATTTGATCCGGGCTGCCTTCGAACAGCCGCCCGCATCCCAGCGCCATCAGGCTGTCGGCGGTGAACACCAGCTTGCTGGCAGGAAAGTGAAAGGCGACATGCCCCAGCGTGTGCCCTGACACATCCAGCACGGTGCAGGTTTCGCCACCGATGCGGAACGTGTCGCCTTCGGCCACCGACACATCCAGCCGCGGCAGGCGGTGGGCGTCCGCCTCTGCGCCGATCACCTGCGCGGGGTGGGTTTCCAGCAATTCCGCCAGCCCGTCGACGTGATCCCAATGGTGGTGGGTCAGCAGCACGTGGCTCAGTTTCCAGCCCCGTGCGGCCAGTTCCGCGCGGATCGGGGCGGCCTCCGGCACGTCCACCACGGCGGTCTGCCCAGAGACAGCATCATGGATCAGGAACGCGTAATTGTCCGCAAGGCAGGGGATGGTGACAAGCTCAAGGGGCATGGCGTTTCCTTTGCTGTTCGCTATGGTGGGCCCCAGACTAGGCAGAACTTTGGGTTGGCTGCAATGCATCTCGACGTGCAGGATCTGCGCAATTTCTATTACCGCAGCACGCTGGGCCGCGCCGCGCAAAAGGCCGTGCGCGATCAGCTGGTCGCCCTGTGGCCAGAGGCCAAGGGCCAGACCGTCGTCGGCTTCGGGTTCGCCGTGCCGCTGCTGCGCCCCTATCTGGCCGAGGCCCGCCGCGTCACCGCCCTTATGCCCGGCCCGCAGGGGGTGATGCCCTGGCCCGCCGGAATGCCGAACCTGTCCGTTCTGTGCGAAGAAACCGCCTGGCCGGTCGAAACCGGCCATGTTGATCGGCTGGTGCTCATGCACGGGCTGGAAACCAGCGAACACCCCAGCGCGCTGTTGCAGGAATGCTGGCGCGTGCTTGGCCCCGGCGGCAAGGCGATGGTCATCGTGCCCAACCGCGCGGGGCTGTGGTCGCGCAGCGACACCACGCCGTTCGGCTTTGGCCGCCCCTATACGCTGAGCCAGCTGGAAACCCAGCTCAAACGCCACCACTTCATGCCCGAACGCAACGCCACCACGCTGTACCAGCCGCCTTCGCACCGGCGGTTCTGGCGCAAGACCGGCGAGATGTGGGAACGCCTGGGCGCATCCCTGTCGATGGTCGTCGCCGGGGGCGTCATCATGGTCGAGGTGTCCAAGCGCGTCCACGCCCCCACCGGTCCCGGCCTGAAAGAGGCCGTGCGCCGCCCGCTGAAAGTGCTGGCCCCCACGCCCGCCAGCGAACCGGTCTGATCCCCGAATCCCATTGAAAACCCGGCGTCAGTTCTGCTTTTTCGTGGCGTCACGGGGCTTCGTTCACATTGATAGCGTTAACTTGTGTACAAGCGTGGCAAATCTGGTGGGCCAAAACCACGGATTTGCACAAAAAAATGTCCAAAAAAATGCGGCGCAAACCGTCGCAGTTCACGTAACATCCTGAAAATACACGGTATTCAATTGTATACTGTGCCTTTTTAGCATGTTGCTAGGTTGGAAATGCTCTGCTACACCCACGCCGATTTCGATACTTTGACGCAAATCAAGGGTCTTAACGCCCCTAACCGGAATCATCGGGGTTTCGGACAGGGCCAGAATAGTCGGAAGGATGGACGTGTCCGAACCAGCTTCGATTTCCTCCGGCATCGCCGCGCGCTATGCCACTGCCATCTTCGAGATCGCGAAAGAGAGCAATGCTCTGGCCGATCTCGAAGCAAACGTGACCGATCTGGATGCAGCGCTGGCTGGCAGCGCGGATATGCAGTCCATGATCTCCTCTCCCATGATTTCGCGTGACGCACAGGGTAAGGCCATTGCCGCCATCGCCGACAAGATGGGCCTGATGCCCGTCCTGAAAAACGGCCTGAGCGTCATGGCGCAAAAGCGTCGCCTGTTCGTGCTGCCGGCGCTGCTGGCCTCGTTGCAGGACCAGATCGCGGAAGAAAAAGGCGAAGTGACCGCCGAAGTCACCAGCGCCAAGGCGCTGACCAAGACCCAGTCGGACAAGCTGGCGAAAACCCTGTCCGAACGCGTCGGTAAAACCGTCAAGATCAATGCGGCCATCGATGAAAACCTCATCGGTGGTCTCGTCGTAAAAGTGGGCTCGAAGATGATCGACACGTCGATCCGCTCCAAGCTGAATTCCCTCCAGAACGCAATGAAAGAGGTCGGATAAATGGGTATCCAAGCTGCAGAGATTTCTGCGATCCTGAAGGACCAGATCAAGAACTTCGGTCAAGAAGCCGAAGTGGCCGAGGTTGGCCGCGTGCTCTCCGTCGGTGACGGTATTGCCCGTGTGTACGGTCTCGACAACATCCAGGCCGGTGAAATGGTCGAATTCCCGGGCGGCATCATGGGCATGGCGCTGAACCTGGAATCGGACAACGTCGGCGTCGTGATCTTCGGTTCGGACCGTGACATTAAAGAAGGCGACACCGTCAAGCGCACCAAGGCCATCGTGGACGTCCCCGCTGGCGAGGCCCTGCTGGGCCGCGTTGTGGACGCACTGGGCAACCCGCTGGACGGCAAGGGCCCGATCGCAGCCTCCGAGCGTCGCGTTGCCGACGTGAAGGCCCCCGGCATCATTCCCCGCAAATCGGTTCACGAACCGATGGCAACCGGCCTGAAGTCGGTTGACGCGATGATCCCGATCGGCCGCGGCCAGCGCGAACTGATCATCGGCGACCGTCAGACCGGTAAAACCGCCGTTGCACTGGACGCCATCCTGAACCAGAAGTCGTACAACGAAGCCGCAGGCGACGACGAAAGCAAGAAGCTGTACTGCGTTTACGTCGCCGTCGGCCAGAAGCGTTCGACCGTGGCACAGCTGGTGAAGAAGCTGGAAGAAAACGGCGCGATGGAATACTCGATCGTCGTCGCGGCCACCGCTTCGGACCCCGCGCCGATGCAGTTCCTGGCGCCCTACGCCGCAACCGCGATGGCTGAATACTTCCGCGACAACGGCCGTCACGCCCTGATCATCTACGATGACCTGTCCAAGCAGGCTGTTGCCTACCGTCAGATGTCGCTGCTGCTGCGCCGCCCGCCGGGCCGCGAAGCCTATCCGGGTGACGTATTCTATCTGCACTCGCGTCTGCTGGAACGTTCGGCAAAGCTGAACGAAGATCACGGCGCAGGCTCGCTGACCGCGCTGCCCGTCATCGAAACCCAGGGCGGCGACGTGTCCGCGTTCATCCCGACCAACGTGATCTCGATCACCGACGGCCAGATCTTCCTGGAAACCGAACTGTTCTACCAGGGTATCCGTCCTGCTGTGAACACCGGTCTGTCGGTGTCGCGCGTGGGTTCGTCGGCTCAGACCAACGCCATGAAGTCGGTCGCAGGTCCGGTGAAACTGTCGCTGGCCCAGTACCGCGAAATGGCGGCCTTCGCCCAGTTCGGTTCGGACCTTGACGCCGCCACCCAGCGCCTGCTGAACCGTGGTGCCCGTCTGACCGAACTGATGAAACAGCCGCAGTACTCGCCGCTGACCAACGCCGAAATCGTCTGCGTGATCTACGCCGGCACCAACGGCTACCTGGACAAAATCCCGGTCAAGGAAGTGGGCCGTTTCGAGGCTGGCATGCTGACGCACCTGCGCGGCAAGCACGCTGACCTGCTGGCATGGCTGACCAAGGAAGACCCCAAGATCAAGGGCGACGCCGAGGCCAAACTCAAAGCCGCGCTGGACGAATACGCAGCTGACTTCGCTTAAGGGGGGACGAGGCGATGCCGAGTCTTAAAGACCTTAAAAACCGGATCGAGAGTGTGAAGAACACTCGGAAGATCACCAAGGCCATGCAGATGGTCGCCGCGGCGAAACTTCGCCGCGCGCAGGATGCTGCCGAGGCAGGCCGCCCCTATGCGGAACGGTTCAACGCCGTTCTGGCCGGGCTGGCTGCATCGGTTGGCGGTTCGGACAGCGCGCCGAAACTGCTGTCCGGCACCGGTGCCGAACAGGTGCATCTGCTGGTCGTCATGACTGCTGAACGCGGCCTTTGCGGCGGCTTCAACAGCTCGATCGTGAAACTGGCCCGCGCCAAGGCAGCAGAGCTGCAGGCGCAGGGCAAGACGGTCAAGATCCTGACCGTCGGCAAGAAAGGCCGTGAACAGCTGAAGCGTGATCTGGGCAATCTGTCCGTCGGTCACGTGGACCTGTCCGAGGTGAAAAACATCGGCTACGTGAACGCGCAGAACATCGCGCGGGATCTGCTCAACCGCTTCGACGCGGGCGAGTTCGACGTGGCGACGATCTTCTTCAACCGCTTCCAGTCGGTGATCAGCCAGATCCCGACCGCGCAGCAGATCATTCCGGCGAAATTCGAAGAGGCAGAGGCCGACGCGGCTGCAACCCTCTACGACTACGAACCGGACGAAGAGGCCATCCTGGCCGACCTGCTGCCGCGTGGCGTCGCAACCCAGATCTTCTCGGCTCTGCTGGAAAATGCGGCGTCGGAACAGGGTGCGCGGATGTCCGCAATGGACAACGCAACGCGCAACGCGGGTGACATGATCGATCGACTGACCATCGAGTTCAACCGCTCGCGTCAGGCCGTCATCACCAACGAGCTTATCGAAATCATCTCGGGCGCCGAAGCGCTCTAAGAACCGGAGATACGACACATGGCAAACGCAAAAGGCAAAATCACTCAGGTGATCGGCGCCGTTGTGGACGTGCAGTTCGAAGATCACCTGCCGGCGATCCTCAACGCACTGAACACCGAAAACAATGGCAAGAAACTGGTTCTGGAAGTTGCCCAGCACCTGGGTGAGAACACCGTTCGCACCATCGCAATGGACGCAACCGAAGGTCTGGTCCGCGGTCAGCTGGTGGAAGACACCAATGGCCCGATCACCATTCCGGTCGGCAACGCCACCCTGGGCCGCATCCTGAACGTCGTCGGCGAACCCGTTGACGAACAGGGCCCGGTTGTCGCGGACGAACACCGCGCGATCCACCAGCCGGCACCGGAATTCGCGGAACAGTCGACTGAATCGGAAATCCTGGTCACCGGCATCAAGGTCATCGACCTGCTGGCCCCCTACGCAAAGGGCGGTAAGATCGGCCTGTTCGGCGGCGCCGGTGTGGGCAAGACCGTTCTGATCATGGAACTGATCAACAACATCGCCAAAGTGCACTCGGGCTTCTCGGTGTTCGCAGGTGTTGGTGAACGGACCCGTGAAGGGAACGACCTGTACCACGAAATGATCGAATCGGGCGTTATCAAGCCGGACAACCTGTCGGACTCGCAGGTGGCCCTGGTTTACGGTCAGATGAACGAACCTCCGGGCGCCCGTGCTCGCGTGGCTCTGACCGGTCTGACCCTGGCAGAACAGTTCCGCGACCAGTCCGGTACCGACGTTCTGTTCTTCGTGGACAACATCTTCCGCTTCACCCAGGCAGGGTCCGAGGTGTCGGCACTTCTGGGCCGTATCCCTTCGGCAGTGGGCTACCAGCCGACGCTGGCCACCGACATGGGCGCGCTGCAGGAACGCATCACCTCGACCAAGGCTGGCTCGATCACCTCGGTGCAGGCGATCTACGTGCCTGCGGACGACCTTACCGACCCTGCGCCGGCAACCTCGTTCGCCCACTTGGACGCAACCACCGTTCTGTCGCGTGCGATCTCGGAACTGGGCATCTACCCCGCCGTGGACCCGCTCGACTCGACCTCGCGTCTGATGGACCCGGCCGTTGTTGGTGAAGAACACTACAAGGTCGCCTTCGAAGTCCAGGGTATCCTCCAGCGCTACAAGTCGCTGCAGGACATCATCGCCATCCTTGGCATGGACGAACTGTCGGAAGAGGACAAGCTGACCGTGGCGCGCGCTCGTAAGATCCAGCGCTTCCTGTCGCAGCCCTTCGACGTGGCAAAAGTGTTCACCGGCTCTGACGGCGTTCAGGTTCCGCTGGAAGACACCATTTCGTCGTTCAAGGCCGTTGTGGCCGGCGAATACGACCACCTGCCCGAAGCAGCCTTCTACATGGTTGGCGGCATTGACGAAGTGATCGCCAAAGCCGAAAAGATGGCAGCTGAGGCCGCCTAAGGAGGGCCCAAATGGCTGAGACTGTGCAATTCGATCTGGTCAGCCCCGAGCGGAGCCTCGCTTCGCTCAAGGCTGCACAGGTCCAGATCCCGGGTGCGGACGGGGATATGACGGCCATGGCCGGTCATGCGCCGACCATCACCACCCTGCGCCCCGGCGTGCTGCGGGTGTCGGGGCCGGAAGGGGATGCTGAATACGTGGTGACCGGCGGTTTCGCCGAAATCACCGCCGAAGGCATCTCGGTCCTGGCGGAACGCGCCATCCCGCGCGGCGAAGTCACCCAAGAGGATCTCTCCGAGATGCTCAAGGCGGCTGCCGAGGCGCTGGCCAAGGCGAAAGAAGTGTTCAAGAACGAACCGGGCCCGGTCGACGACGCAGCCAAGCTGCTGGCCGACATGGTCGCGATGGGAACGCATATCGGGCTGGACCCGAACGTGCCGAACTTCTGATCCGGTCCAAACGTTCAGACAGGCAGAAAAGGCCCCGGAATTCCGGGGCCTTTTTCCTTGCCTGCCTGCGGTGCTGCGGCAACAATGGGCCGCGCGCGGCAGGGATGACCCCATGATGATACTGAATGACAGCCCATTGGGAATCGCCCAGGGCAACACCGATCTGTTCGAAGAGTTCACCGATGGCGGCGACATGTGGACGGGCGACGGAACGCGCACCCGGCGCACCCACGTCACGTTCGATCAGCCGTTTACCGCACCCCCGGCGGTGCATTGTTCGCTGTCGCTGTTCGACATAGACCAGTCCACCAACATGCGCGGCGACATTTCGGTGGATAACATCACCGAATCCGGCTTCGTCATCGTGTTCAGCACCTGGGGAAACACCCGCATCGCCCGCGCCCGCGCCAACTGGCTGGCGATCGGGCAGGCCAAAGACCCTGACAGGTGGGATGTCTGACCTCAGCCCTTGAACTGGCCCTCATAGATCGGTTCCAGCGTTTCGGTCTCGAACAGCGACGATACCGAGGTGCCGTTCCAGATGTTCAGAATCGCCTGGGCGAACATCGGCGCGGTCGGCAGGACACGGATATTGGGGGTGTTCAGCACGGCTTCGGTCGGCTGGATCGAATCGGTGATCACCAGCGATTTCATCACGGAATTGGTGATCCGCTCCACCGCCGGGCCGGACAGCACACCGTGCGAGATATAGGAATGCACCTCGGTCGCGCCGTGTTCCATCAGGATTTCGGCCGCCTTGCACAGCGTGCCGGCGGTGTCGCACATGTCATCGACGATGATGCACTTCTTGCCGCTGACATTGCCGATCACGGTCATTTCCGCCACTTCGCCCGGCTTCTCGCGACGCTTGTCCACGATCGACAGCGGGGCGTTGATCCGCTTGGCCAGCTCACGCGCGCGCGCCACGCCGCCAACGTCGGGGGATACCACCATCACGTCCTGCAGCGACCCTTCGAACTGCGATTTGATGTCCAGCGCGAAGATCGGGCTGGCATAGAGGTTGTCCACCGGAATGTCGAAAAAGCCCTGGATCTGCGCGGCGTGCAGGTCCAGCGTCAGGATGCGCTCGATCCCGGCCTCGACCATCATGTTGGCGACCAGCTTGGCGCTGATCGGGGTGCGGGCCTTGGTGCGGCGGTCCTGGCGGGCATAGCCGAAATAGGGAATCACGGCGGTGATCCGCGCCGCTGACGACCGGCGCAGCGCATCGGTGATGATCAGCAGTTCCATCAGGTTGTCATTCGCCGGGTTCGATGTCGGCTGGATGATGAACATGTCCTCGCCGCGGACGTTTTCATACATTTCGACAAAGATTTCCTGGTCGTTGAACCGTTCCACGCGGGCATCAACCAACCCGATGTTCTTGCCCCGGTGGATGGACATGCGGCGGGCGATGGATTTTGCCAGCGGCAGGTTTGCGTTCCCCGAGATCAGCTTCGGTTCGTTCAGATGGGCCATGATGTGCTTCCTGGAAGTGGTCTGAATGACAGATTCGTGACGTTGACACCGCTTAGCATCTCACTACGGTCAGGCAAAGCTATGCACACGGGGGAGGGGCCCAAATGCCACACATTGATTACTATTTCACAACCCTGTCGCCTTATTCCTATCTGGCGGGCCTGCGGATGGAAGGGATCGCACAGCGCAACGGGGCCACTGTCACCTACAAGCCCTATGACATCATGGCGCTGTTTCCGCGCACCGGCGGGCTGCCGCAGGGCCAGCGTCACCCGTCGCGCAACGACTATCGTGCACAGGTTCTGCCGCGCGCCGCGCGCAAGCTGGGCACCCCGCTGAACTTCAAACCTGCGCACTGGCCGGTCAACGCCGCGCCCTCGTCCTATGCCATCATCGCCGCGCAGAACGCCGGCGGCGGTGACATGGGCGAACTGGTGCATTCCATCCTGCGCGCGACATGGGCCGAGGAAAAGGACATCTCGGACGACGCGGTGCTGAAGGATTGCCTGCAGACCGCCGGTTTCGATCCCGCGCTGACCGACAGCGGCCTGCTGCTGGGCGCGGACACCTACGCCCAGAACCTGGAAGAGGCCGTTTCCCGCGGCGTGTTCGGTTCCCCCTTCTACATCGTCGATTCGGGGCAGAAGTTCTGGGGACAGGACAGCCTGGACGATCTGGACCTGCATCTTCAGGGAAAACTCTGACCGATGCCCAGGGACTTGCGCGGGGGCTACCCGACATTCTGGCGCGATTTCGGGCAGGGGGACCGGCAGGCGCTGATGATCCATTGTTCGCTATCCCATTCCGGCGCGTGGACCGCGCTGGCCGGGGAATTGTCGGACAGGCTGTCGATGACGGCCTTTGACATTCCGGGGCATGGCCGCAGCCAGGACTGGGACAACCGCGACTGCATCCAGTCCGTGACCACCGCGATGGCCGCCGATTTCGCCGCGCCCGGCCCGGTGGACGTGATCGGCCACAGCTTTGGCGGCACCGTCGCCCTGCGGCTGGCGATGGAACAGCCCCACCTTGTCCGGTCCCTGACCCTGATTGAACCGGTGATGTTTTCCGTTGCCTTTGCCGATGTGCCGGGTCTGCGCGAACGCCACCACGCCACCGAGGCCGCGCAGCACGCGGCATTGCAGGCGGGCGATCTGCCGGGCGCGACCCGTGCCTTCAATACGCTGTGGGGTGATGCGTCCATGCCCTGGGAAAAGATGCCCGAACAGATGCGCGAAAACATGACCAAACGGTTCGGCGCCATCATCACCGCCCGCCCCGCGGTCGAGGATGACAGCGGCCGGATGCTGGCCCCCGGCCGGATTGCGGGCGTGACCGTCCCCACCTTGCTGCTGGAAGGCGCGCAAACCCCCGAGATTCTGCGGCTGGTGAACACGGGGCTGCAGCGCCGCCTGCCCAACGCGCGCCGTGAAACCCTGTCTGATGCCGGTCACATGCTGCCGATCACCCACCCTGAACAGGTGGGCGCGCTGATCCGTGATTTTCTGGACAGCGTACCGGATTAACCGGCAGCGACCTTCAGGAAGGCGTCAATCTGATCCGCGCCGATTGACCAGTCGGTGACGAATCGCGCCATCAGCGGTTCAGCCGGGTCGTCACCCTCCAGCGTGCCGCGCATGATGTAATAAACCGCGCCCGCGTCGTGCAGTCGCTGATGCATCGCGCGTGGCATGTCCGCAAAGACGATATTGGCCTGCGGCGGATACAGCAGGTCCACCCCGTCCAGCCCTTGCAGCCCGGCCACCAGCCGCGCGCAACTGTCATTCGCCGCCCGCGCGGTCTGCATCCACAACCCGTCCGCAAGGTATCCCTGCATCTGCGCCGCCAGAAAGCGGTGCTTGGAAAACAGCTGCGCCCCGCGCTTGCGGCGCAGCTCGAACTCCCACGCCTTGACCGGATCGAAGATCACGACGGCCTCGACCCCCATGCAGCCGTTCTTGGTCCCGCCAAAGCTGACGGCATCGACACCGGCCCGCCACGTCATGTCGGCAGGCGAACAGCCCAGTGTAACCAGCGCATTGGCGAACCGCGCCCCGTCCAGATGCACCGGCAGCCCGTGTTCCTTCGCCACGCCGCACAGTGCCCGCAATTCGTCCAGCCCATAGACCTGCCCGCGTTCCGTGACCTGCGTGATGCTGACCGGCCCGCGCTGCGGCCCATGCACGCCGCGCGTTTCTTCGCCCAGAATTGCCGCGCGCAGGGCGTCCGGCGTCATCGTGTCCTGATCGCCGACCAGCGTCAGCTTGGCCCCGCCGGTAAAGAATTCCGGCGCGTTGCACTCATCCTCGTGGATATGCGCGGTAGGGGAACAGAACACCGTCTGCCAAGGCTGGCACAGTGTCGCCAGCGCCAGCGCGTTCGCCGCTGTCCCGGTCGCCACAAGGTAAACCGCCGCGTCGGGCGCTTCGAACAGATCGCGGATCTGCTGCTGCACCGCCTGCGTCAGGGGATCGTTGCCATAGCCCATCGCGTAGCCGTCATTCGCCGCCGCCACGGCGGACAGAACCTGCGGATGCGCTGGCCCCGCGTTGTCAGAGGCAAAGAACATCAGACAGGCTCCTCTATGATGTACTCTTCCCAGTCGTCCTCAGAGATTTCGAACTCCGGCACCGTGATCCCCCGCGCCGACACCCCCGCCGCATGCACGGTTTCAGGATCGCCCGACACCAGCGGATGCCAGTCCGGCAGGGTTTCCCCGGTCCACAACAGCTTGTAGGCGCAGGTTTCCGGCATCCAGTACAGGTTCTTGTCGATATTGCCCGGCTTCAGCACGATACATTCAGGCACGAACTGGTGGCGGATCGGGTATTGCGTGCAACGGCACGTGTCCCCGTCCAGTAAGCGGCAGGCGACGCGTGTCAGCGCGACCTCGCCGGTATCCTCGTCCTCCAGCTTGTTCAGGCAGCATTTGCCGCAGCCGTCGCACAGGGCCTCCCATTCCGGGCGGGTCATCTTCTTCAGCGGCACGGTTTCCCAGAACCGGGGGCGCAGCTTGGTCATGTCGCGGCCAGGATCTCTCGGGCGCGGACGCAATCGGCGTCGATCTGCGCCACCAGCGATTCCAGCCCGTCGAACTTCAGCTCGGGCCGCAGGTAGTCCACCAGCGCGACCGACAGCGGTGTGCCGTACAAATCCCCGGTGAAATCGAAGATGAAGGTTTCAATGTTCGGTTTCTCGCCGTTGAACATCGGCCGCACCCCGATAGAGGCCGCCCCGTGATAGCTGCCCTTGTGCGGGCCTTCCAGCACGTCCACCAGCACCGCGTAGACGCCGAATTTCGGCGGGTGGATGCCGTCGATGGACATGTTCGTCGTCGGATAGCCCAATTCCCGCCCGCGCTGGTCGCCGCCGATCACCGGCCCTTCGATCCGGTGCCAGTGGCCCAGCATCGCCGCCGCGTCGCGCGGGCGGCCATCGCTCAGCGCCTGCCGGATCGCGGTGGATGACACCTCGCCCTGGTCGCCCTCGATCAGCTCCGCCACGGTGACGCCGAACCCCATTTCCTTGCCGAACCGCTTCAAATCCTCGGCGGACCCCGTGCGGCCCTTGCCGAAACAGAAATCCGCGCCCACGACCACGTGTTTCAGGCCCAGCCCGTCCACGATCACCTTTTGCGCGAACTCTTCGGGGCTCAGTCCCGACAGCGAGGCGTTGAAGTTCAGCTCGTACAGCCGCTCCACCCCCAGCTTTTCCAGCCGGTGCGCCCGCGCCGCGCGTCCCATCAGCCGAAACGCCGGGGCATCGGGGGCGAAATACTGACGCGGGTGCGGTTCGAACGTCATCACGCCCAGCGGTGCACCCGTCCTAAGTGCAGCCTTGCGGGCCAGCCCGATCACCGCCTGGTGGCCCAGGTGGACCCCGTCGAAATTGCCGATCGCGACCGAGGCGCCTCGGTCGGCATCGTTCACATAGGTGTAGTCACGGATAATGCGCATGGCGAAGGCGTACCGCCCATTCGTCCCCTGCGCAAGCAGCGAAGCGCCGCGACCCTGCAGCGCGGCGCCTGAAATGCGTCAGGGCATCGAAATCAGTCGAACTTGCGCGACGGGGCCAGAACGGTGGCTTCGCCCACCAGCACCTTCTTGCCGTCCACCATGCAGCGGCAATCCAGTTGCACCCGGCGCTTGGCAATGTCGATGCCGATCACCTCGACCTCGGCGGTCACCGTGTCGCCGGGGCGAACCGGGGCCAGGAATTTCAGCGTCTGCCCCATGTAGATCGTGCCATGCCCCGGCAGCTGTTCCCCGATCACCGCGGAAACCAGCCCCGCCGTCAGCATCCCGTGGGCGATCCGCCCCTCGAAAATCGTGTCCTGGGCATAGCTGTCGTCCAGGTGCACCGGGTTGTGATCGGTGGATACCTTGGCGAACATCTCGATATCCTCGTCGGTGACGACTTTGCGCACATAGCGCATCATCCCCATCTCGATATCCTCGATACAGATCGTTCCGCGCGGCAAGTTATCCAACATCCGACCCTCCGACTGGTTGGGTGAGTAATTTTCAGGCACATTATTGCCCGATGTTGGAACTTTATTACTTTGCAGGCGCAGAAAATCAAGCCCTAAATTTGTTAGCGAAGTTGTCCTATGGTATAGGTTGGCGCGGACATTTCCCTTGCCAGGTAGGCGTTTAGCGCCTCCGGGTCGGGCTGGTGCGTCGTTTTGGTTTCCCCGCGCGCCAACCCGCCACTGATGAAAAGGGAATCGATATCCTCGCCCATCGCGCCCTTGATGTCGGTCTGCGCCCCGTCGCCGATGGCCAGGATGTTGCCATCCGCGATGTCGCGCCCCAGCGCATACAGGCGGCGGCGCGCCAGGTCATAGATCGGCGGGTGCGGCTTGCCGAAATACAGGCTCTCGCCCCCCATGTCAGTATACAGACGCGCCACCGCACCGGCGCACCATTCGCGGGTCTCGCCCCGGTCCACCACGATATCGGGGTTGGCGCACAGCAGTTTCATCCCCTTGGTCTTGCCGTACAGCAGTTGCGGCCGCAGCACGGTCGGATCGGCATGTGGATCGAACGGCCCGCAACAGACGATCCCCTCGGCCTCTTCCAGCTTGACCAGTTCGATCTCCAGCGGGTTCTCCAGCAGCTTCAGCGGGTGAAAGAACTCCTCGTCCCGCGCCCACTCGCCCATGAAATACACCTTCTGCCCCACGGCCCCCCGGAACATGGCGGACCGCGCGCTGTCGCCGCTGGTGGCGATCGTGTCCCAGGCGTCGCGGGCCACGCCGAACTTGTCCAGTTGCACCTCGACCCCCGCGCGCGGCTTGGGGCTGTTGGTCACCAGCACCACCACGCCCCCCTTGCGGCGATAATCCTGCAACGCGGCCACCGCGTCCGGCAAGGCGCGCACCCCGTCATGCACACAGCCCCACAGATCTACGAACAGCGCCTCGTAACGGCTGGAAATCTCGGACAGGGCGGTGATGATCTGGGTCATGTCGGGCTCCGGGCTGGTCGCAGGCAATACGCACCCTGTCTATCATACCAACCCGCCGCCGCAGCACAAATCGGCCCCGCCCTTCATCTTGCCCGAAATACTCTCGCCGAAGGCGAAACCCCGGCGCAGGCGCAGCCAAGCCTGATCCTGCGTGCGCCGCAGGCGCACACCGCTAAATAACAAAGGGCGCCACACCGGGCGCCCTTTCCGAATTCCATCGGGATCATTTCGTCTGGTATGTCACTTCTTGCGAACCGCCACGCCGGTGCCAAAGCGCGATCCCCAGCTGACCCAGCTGACCTGAGGTTCGGAAATCTTGACCTCCATCACCGCGTTGGCACCCAGTTTGGCAGCGTCTTCTCGCAGTTTCTGCTGCACCAGTTCAACGGTAGGCTCTGGGTGAAAGGCGGTGGTCTTGTTCACTGCAACCTTCAGGTCCTGGATTTTCACATGCTTGGTCGGATCGAACGGCGCAGGGCTCAGCATGACCTGGCTGACCTGCGTTTCAGTCACAGGTGCCTTGCGGGCGCTTTGCTCGATATTCGTGGTGGACCAGGTATTACAGCCCGCGACCGAGAATGCGACAGCGACGCAAAGAACAATCTTGTTCATCTCTTATTCCCTTGTTTGAATTGCCGATTCTGGCGGGGCGACGATATCGGATGCCCGTCTATCTTCAAGCGCACGCAAACAAAAAAGGCGCCACATCGGGCGCCCTTTCCGTAAACTTGCAGACAGATCAGATCTTCAGGTTCGGGATGATCTGCTTCTTGCGCGACATGATGCCGGGCAGCACGACCAGGTCGCCGCTGACGGTGGCGCCAAAGGATTTCTCGGCCACGGTTTTCACCAGATCGTTCGGGACCAGCAGGGTGGCTTCTTCGTTCAGGATGTCCACGACGAACAGCAGCACCTGGTCGGCACCGTCTTCCTTGGCCACGTCCACCATGGACGCCATCAGGCTGTCCTTGCGGTCCAGCACCAGCTTCGGCGCGGTGGTTTCCAGCACCGAGACGCGGAATTCCTTGCCGTCCACGTTGTATTCCTTCGAATCCATCCGCAGCAGTTCCGCGTCAGAGAAGGCGGACACGTCCGACTTGGCCTCGAACATCTCGGCGGCATAGGCGGCCACGTCGACACCCAGTTCGGCAGCCAGCTTTTCCACGACTTCGCGGTCATGCGCGGTGGTGGTGGGCGAACGGAATTCCAGCGTGTCGGAAATGATGCAGCTCAGCGCCGCGCCCTTGATGGCGTCGGGCATCTTGGCGGCGTCATCGCCCATCAGGTCCACCATGATGGTGGCGGTGCAGGCCAGCGGGCGGATGGTGATGTCGATCGGGCCCTTGGTTTCCAGCCCGCCCACCAGCTTGTGGTGGTCGATGATCGCCTGGATGTCGGCCTTGTTGATGTCGGCGGGCAGTTCGGCGGGGTTGTTGGTGTCCACGATGACCACCGGCGCGCCGGCTTCGACTCCGCTGATGATTTCCGGCTTGTCCAGGTTCCAGCGTTTCAGCACAAAGGCGGCTTCGGTGTTCGGCTCGCCCAGCAGCACGGGCTTGGCGGCGGTGCCTTTGATCTCGTTCAGGTACCAGGCCCAGACGATGGGCGAACCGGTCGAGTCGGTGTCGGGGGATTTATGGCCGAAAACCTGGATGGTCATGGGGATTCCTATTCGAATGGGGTTGTTTTGCGCGCCTTATACGCGTCTGATGCACCCTTGTCACCCTTTCATGCCGCGCTGCGGCAATTGCACGGCAGGCAGCCCGACCGATGCGCGAAACCGACCTTTACGACCCCGTGAAACGCTTCCTTCAGGCGCTCGGATACCAGGTGAAATCCGAAATCTCGGCGGCCGACGTGGTGGCCCTGCGCGGCGACGAACCACCCCTGATCGTCGAGTTGAAAACCGGCTTTTCCCTGACCCTGCTGCAACAGGCCGTGGCGCGGCAGGCGGTGACGGATCAGGTCTATGTCGCCGTGCCGCGCTGGAAGGGCCGGGCAGGCTGGCGCGCGTTCAAGGGCAATCTTGGCCTGTGTCGGCGGCTGGGGCTGGGGGTGATGTCCATTCACCCTGATACCGCCGCCGTGCAGGTCCACCACGATCCCGCGCCGTTCCAGCCGCGCAAGATCCGCAAACGCGCGCAATCCCTGATGTCGGAATTCGAACGCCGCCACGGCGATCCCAACGCGGGCGGTGCGGTGCGCGGCGCGATCGTGACCTCGTACCGCCAAGAGGCGCTGCGCTGCGCCGCCTACCTGTCCGAAAACGGCCCCGCGAAGGGGGCGGTGGTCGCCCGCGCCACCGCGGTCAAAACCGCCACCCGCCTGATGCGCGACAACCACTACGGCTGGTTTGAAAAGGTGCAAACCGGTGTTTACCGCCTGTCCGTCTCGGGTCAGCGTGCGCTGCAAGGCAGCGAAAAATAGCTGCGACGCAGCAACGAATTTTGCCCCCGAAGCACCTCGCCCCTGTTGACTCGTCCCCGTCCTCTCCTTAGCTATGCGCCGTTAGCACTCGACTAGGGTGAGTGCTAACGGCCCTGCTTCGTGGGAAGGGGGCCAGAGAGTAACACTGAGCAAGGAACCTCAGAAATGGCATTTACACCGCTTCATGACCGCGTGCTGGTGCGCCGCACCGAAAGCGAAGAAAAGACCAAGGGTGGTCTGATCATCCCCGACAGTGCGAAAGAAAAGCCCGCAGAGGGTATCGTCGTCGCTGTTGGCGCTGGCCTGAAGGACGATGACGGTGACCGCATCGCCATGGACGTAAAAGCAGGCGACCGCATCCTGTTTGGCAAATGGAACGGCCAGGAAGTCACCATCGACGGCGAAGAACTGCTGATGATGAAAGAATCCGACATCATGGGCATCCTGTCCTGATCGTCGCCGCCAACTACTAGATAAACAGGAGCAAGCAAATGGCTGCTAAGGACGTCAAGTTCAATACCGAAGCCCGTAACAAGATGCTGAAGGGCGTCAACATCCTGGCGGACGCCGTGAAGGTGACCCTGGGCCCGAAAGGCCGGAACGTGGTTCTGGACAAATCCTTCGGCGCGCCCCGCATCACCAAGGACGGTGTCTCGGTCGCCAAGGAAATCGAACTGGAAGACAAGTTCGAAAACATGGGCGCGCAGATGGTGAAAGAAGTCGCCTCGCGCACCAATGACGAAGCTGGCGACGGCACCACCACCGCCACCGTGCTGGCCCAGGCCATCATCAAGGAAGGCATGAAATCGGTTGCAGCGGGCATGAACCCGATGGACCTGAAGCGCGGCATCGACCTGGCCACCGCCAAGGTCGTCGAAGCCATCCGCGCCTCGGCCCGCCCGGTTGCTGACAGCGACGAAGTCGCCCAAGTCGGCACCATCTCGGCCAACGGCGAAGCAGAAATCGGCCGCCAGATCGCGGACGCGATGCAGAAGGTCGGCAACGAAGGCGTCATCACCGTCGAAGAAAACAAGGGCATGGAAACCGAGACCGTCGTGGTCGAAGGCATGCAGTTCGACCGTGGCTACCTGTCGCCCTACTTCGTCACCAACCCCGACAAGATGATCGCCGAACTGGAAGACGCCGTCATCCTGCTGCACGAAAAGAAACTGTCCTCGCTGCAGCCGATGGTTCCGCTGCTGGAATCGGTGATCCAGTCGCAAAAGCCGCTGCTGATCATCGCTGAAGACGTCGAAGGCGAAGCCCTGGCGACCCTGGTCGTCAACAAGCTGCGCGGCGGTCTGAAAATCGCGGCCGTCAAGGCACCGGGCTTCGGCGATCGCCGCAAGGCCATGCTGCAGGACATCGCGATCCTGACCGGCGGTCAGGTCATTTCCGAAGACCTGGGCATGAAGCTGGAAAACGTCACCATCGACATGCTGGGTTCGGCCAAGAAGGTTTCGATCACCAAGGACGAAACCACCGTTGTTGACGGCGCTGGCGAGAAGGCAGAGATCGAGGCACGCGTGGCCCAGATCCGCACCCAGATCGAAGAAACCACCAGCGACTACGACCGTGAAAAGCTGCAGGAACGCGTGGCCAAGCTGGCCGGCGGTGTTGCCGTGATCAAGGTCGGCGGCATGACCGAAGTCGAAGTGAAAGAGCGCAAGGATCGCGTCGATGACGCCCTGAACGCAACCCGCGCGGCCGTTCAGGAAGGCATCGTTGTCGGTGGCGGCGTGGCCCTGGTTCAGGCAGCCAAATCGCTGGACGGCCTGTCGGGCATCAACGCTGATCAGGACGCAGGCATCGCCATCGTCCGCAAGGCCATCGAAGCCCCGCTGCGTCAGATCGCCGAAAACGCTGGCGTCGACGGCGCCGTCGTGGCTGGCAAGGTCCGCGAATCCGACGACCTGACCTTTGGCTTCAACGCTCAGACCGAAGAATATGGCGACATGTTCAAGTTCGGCGTGATCGACCCCGCCAAGGTGTGCCGTACCGCTCTGGAAGACGCGGCATCGGTTGCCGGCCTGCTGATCACCACCGAAGCGATGGTGGCCGACAAGCCGCAGAAAGACGCCCCGGCAGGCGGCGGCATGCCCGACATGGGCGGCATGGGCGGCATGATGTAAGCCACCCGGCAAACCAATCAGGAAAGGCCCGCCACTGGCGGGCCTTTTCTTTTGCATTCGCCTCAGGGTCGCGCATACTGGGTCGGAGTATTCTTCTGAGGTGCAGCATGTATACGAGTTTTGGAACGGCGAAATGGATGACAACACTCCTTGAGGTGCTGGGTTGGTTTTTTGTGGTAGTCGCAATAGGTGTGTTGATTTTTGGGGTAGTTAGTCGTGCTGAACCGGCCATTTTTCTTCCAGCCACTATCAGTGGCGCTATCGCGGGATTGGGAATGGTCGCGATTGCACAGGTAATAGAAGCTCTGGTTGTAACCGCCGAGAGTGCAGAACGATCCGAACAACATTTGCAGACGCTGGTTGAGTTGATGACGAAGACAGACGAATCGAAGCATCCCTAAAGCCTTGGATTGAGGGAAAGGTCGGCGTCGCAATGATTTTTTCTTTTCCCCACCCTGTGGCAGGATGCGCCCCATGCGTCTGATCCTTTTGACCACCCTGACCATGATCGCCTTTGCCGCGAATTCCGTGCTGAATCGCATGGGATTGGTACAGGCGGGGATGGAGCCCGTCGCCTTCGGCACGATCCGGCTGGTGTCCGGTGCGCTGGTGCTGGGGGTGCTGGCCTTGGTCCTGCGTGGCGGGATCGCCCTGGGGGGGCGCGGGCGCGTGGCCGGGGTGCTGGCCCTGCTGGTCTATATCTACGGGTTTTCCGCCGCCTACGTGACGCTGGACGCCGGGGTGGGCGCGTTGATCCTGTTTGGCACGGTGCAGATCACCATGTTCGCGGGGGCCATCGCGGCGCGCGAACCGATTCCCCTGCTGCGCTGGCTGGGCGCGATGCTGGCCTTTGCCGGGCTGGCGTGGCTGCTGTGGCCATCCGGCACCGCCGGGACTCCGGTAGCGCAGGCGGTGCTGATGGTGCTGGCCGGGTTGGGCTGGGGTGTCTACTCGCTGGCCGGTCGCGCCGCCGGGGACGCGTTGCAGGCGACGGCGGCGAATTTCCTGATCGCCGCCCCGATAGGATTCGTGCTGGGGCTGCTGCTGCCCTCGGGTCCGGTCGCCGCCGCCACGCCGGTGTCGGCGCAGGGAGTTTGGCTGGCGGTCCTGTCCGGCGGCGTCACCTCGGGGCTGGGCTACGCGCTGTGGTACAGCCTGCTGTCGGTTCTGGGCGCGGGCCGCGCGGCGGTCGCGCAACTGTCGGTTCCGGTGATTGCGATCGGTGGCGGGCTGCTGTTCCTGGCCGAGGTGCCGGACCTGCGATTCCTGCTGGCCGCCGCGGTGGTTCTGGGCGGCGTCGCCCTGTCGCTGCGTGCCCGCTAAGCCGCGTTTCGAATCGTCCGTTTCAAGCCCTGAACGGTACGAGTTGACAGGTTTCCAGCCCGTTACCCTACCGCGCGACGCAGGCTGTCGGCGATCAGCGCGGGCACGTCGGGCCAGTCGATCATCGGCGGCAGAACCACCCCGTCAAACCCTGCTTCGGCCAGCGCCTCGGGTACGTCGCCCAGCGTGTGACCCGCGCCAAGTGCCAGAAAATTAAGGCAAATTGCCTGCCCCAGCCCCTGTGCCTGATCCTTGACGAAGGGTGGCTCTTCAATGAACCCGGACAGGGTCCGGCGAAAGGCCAGCCGATGCGCCAGTTCCTGTTCCATCGCCAGGGTGCTGTCCGCACTGGTTCGCGACACCTTGCTGCCATGCGCCGCCATCAGCAACGCGGTGTCCTCTACCCACCATCCATTCCGCGTAAGTGTTTGACGCAAATAGGTTTCTGCACAATCCGGCAGGCCCGGTTCCACCCCGAAAGGTGGCAATTGGGTCAGACCGCGCGCCTTTGATTTCGGTGCCAGAATGCGCCCGGTAAAATAGCCCTGCGCCATGAAGAACGGATAGATCAGCGGGCTGTCGAACGCGTCCAATGCCGCGTCAAACCGCCCCGGCGCGGCCAGCGTCGCCCCCCGCACCTGCCAGTCGTCCAGCAGGGATTCTACTTTGTTTGCAAGGGCTTGCAGCGCCTGTTCTTGCGGTTCCGGGTCCGAGGGAGAGCCATGAGCGACGATGATAGCGGTCTGTGTCATGCGCGGGATGATGGCCTGAAAAGCGGCGGGGTCAAGACGCGTTGCGCAACGTCAGCGTGGATCCAAGGCTGGACAGCGCGAACAGGACAGCCGCCACGCAAACGATCGTTGGTCCCGTTGGCGTATCCATTTGATAAGACAGAACTAATCCACCAAGCGCCGACCCGCCGCCCAGCAGGGCGGCGACCAGCGCCATGCGCTCGGGGGTAGAGGCAAATGGCCGCGCAGCCGCTGCGGGGATGATCAGCAAGGCAGCGATCAGCAACACCCCCACCACCTTGATCGCAACCGCCACCACCAACGCCAGCGCTACGGTCAGCACCATCTGTTCACGCCGGGGATCCAGCCCCGCGGCATGGGCCAGGTCCGGGCTGAGCGATGCCAACAGCAACGCCGACCAGCGCCACCACAACAGGATCAGCACCAGCACCGCACCGCCCCAGATCACCGACAGATCACTGGCGCCAACCGCCAGGATATCCCCGAAAAGATAGGCCATCAGGTCCACCCTTACACCGGACAGGAAGGACACGGCCACCAGCCCGAAGGCCAGCGACGAATGGGCCAGAACCCCCAGCAGCGTATCCATCGAATGGCCGCGCCCGCTTAGCGATGACACGGTGACAGCCATGACCAGCGCCGCCACAAGCGCGCCGAAAAAGACCGAGGTCGAAAAGGCGAGCGACAGCGCGACACCAAGTATCGCGGCATGGGCCGTTGCATCACCAAAATATGCCATGCGCCGCCACACGACAAAACAGCCCAAGGGGGCCGCAGCCAGCGCCACACCCAGCCCGGCCAGCGCCGCGCGGATCAGGAAATCGTCCAACAGGGTCATTCGGCGGCCTCGTGGCTGTGATCATGACCGCAATCGTGGTCATGTGTGTGATTGTGTTCATGCCGGTACAGGGCCAACGCCCCTTGGGTGCCCGTCCCGAACAGCGCCCGGTATTCCGGCGCCGAGGCGACATGTTCCGGCTCTCCCTGACAGCAGACATGGCCATTCAGGCAGATCACCCGGTCCGAAGCGGCCATGACAACGTGCAATTCATGGCTGACCATCAGCACCGCGCAACCCAGGTCGCGGCGGACCTGTTCGATCTGGCGATAGAACGCCGCCGATCCGGGTTGGTCCAGCCCCTGCGTCGCCTCGTCAAGGATCAGCAGTTGCGGTTTCGACAGCAAGGCCCGCGCCAGCATCACGCGCTGGAACTGCCCGCCAGACAGGTCCGCCATCTGGCGGTCCCCCAGATTGCCCGCCCCGGCCTCGTCCAATGCGGCCCGTGCCTCGATATTCCGCACGCGGCGGGGCAGGTCCAGAAAACGGCGCACGGTCAGGGGCAGGGTCGGATCAACGTGCAGTTTCTGCGGGACATAGCCAATCCGCAATCCGGGTCGTCGCCGCACCGCGCCAGCGGTTGGTCTGACCACCCCGACGATCGCTTTCAGCAGGGTGGATTTGCCGGACCCGTTCGGCCCGACGATGGTGACGATTTCGCCGTCCTGCATGCTGAAATCCACGTTGGACAGTACCGTGTTGCCGCCCAGTCGGACGGTCATGTTCGTGACATCCAGCAGGTTCATGCCGTGGTATCCTGACAATTGGGGCATAAGCCCTCGGCCTCGATCACTGCTTTTTCGATACGAAAGCCTTCGGCGCGGGCGGTCTTGCCCAGGGTGTCTGCCGATACATGCGCATTTGCCTCGGCCACGGAATTGCAGGCGCGGCAGATCAGGAACATCGGGGTGTGATCCCGCCCCGGATGCGCGCAGGCGGCAAAGGCGTTCATATGCTCGATCTTGTGGGCAAAGCCGTTGGAGACCAGGAAATCCAACGCCCGGTAGGCGACCGGGGGCTGTGATCCCATGCCCTCTGCGCGCAACTTGTCCAGGATTTCATAGGCCCCCAGCGCACGATGTTCCTGCAACAGGAATTCCAGCACACGGCGGCGAACAGGGGTGAACTGCAGGCCGTCCCTGGCGCACAGGGATTCCACCGCCGTGAGGGTATCTGCGATGCAGCTGTGGTGATCGTGATGGGCGAATCCGACAGGGTCCATGCAGTGGCTCCGGTGGTCAATTTTGGCCTTGATATGATATATGATAACATTTAACAAGCCTCGTTATGTTATATGATATCAAGAGGTGAGAGATGCGTGTTTCCCTGTCCGGGCTTTCTGCGATCTGGCTGGCGACAACTGCAGGGGCAGAGCCCCCCCGTGTGGTGGCCGATATCGCACCGGTGCATTCGCTGGTGGCGCAGGTGATGGACGGCGTGGCCGAACCCGTTTTGCTGGTCGATCCCGGGGCTTCACCGCATGGTTATGCGCTGCGACCGTCACAGGCGGCGGCGCTGGACAAGGCCGGGCTGGTTGTCTGGATGGGTGAAGGCCTTACACCTTGGCTGGTGGGGTCGCTGGATACTTTGGCGGTGAACGCGTCGCGCCTGGAACTGATCGAGGAACCGGGCGCGGTCCGGTTGGCTTTTCGCGAGGGCGCAACCTTTGACGATCATGGCGGGCACGATCACGATGACCACGATGACCACGATGACCACGATGATCACGAAGGTATCGACCCGCATGCCTGGCTGGACCCGGTCAATGCACAGCTTTGGCTGGGGGCGATTGCGCGGGAACTGTCCCGTGTGGACCCTGAAAATGCGGAACGCTACGCCACGAACGCCCATCGCGCGCAGGCGGACCTTGACGGGTTGATCGCCGAGATGCAGGCAACGCTGGCACCGATGCAGGGTAGCAGTTTCATCGTATTTCATGACGCCTTCCACTATCTGGAGGCGCGGTTCGGCCTGTCCGCCGCAGGTGCAATATCGCTTGGTGACGCGGCGGACCCAGGTGCGGCGCGCGTGGCGCAGGTCCGTCAGGCGGTGGTGGACAGAGGGGTAGCCTGTGTTTTCACGGAACCACAGTTCAACCCCGGCCTGCTGCGTGCTGTGGCCGAAAACGGCGTCAAGGTAATCGAGATAGATCCGCTGGGCGCAGGGTTGCGCACCGGGCCGCAGCTGTATTCACAGATGATGCGTGCACTGGCTCGCGGCATCTCCGAATGCCGTTGATCTAACCTGCGAAGGCGGCGTCGAACGGGGCGGGCAGGTCAAATTCCGCCAGTACCCGTGCGCGTCCCTCGACGGACATCTTGCGCGCGGTGCGGATGACGATCTTTTCCAGTGCTTCAGGCGTTTGCGTGCCGGCGAAGGGCTGGAAATACCACTTCAGGAAAACGAAACAGATCACGTCCTCCAGCGCCTGAACCTCGGGGTCGCGCTTGATGCCCTCCTTGCGCAGCAGGGTGCCGATGCGGGCCTGATCCTCGGGCGGATAGCCCGCATCGGACATCATCCCGGCCAGTCGCTCGCCATGGCGGCGGCCCTGTTCCTTGCGCCACTCCAGATACCCGGCGCGGCCTTCAGGATAGTCCTTGCGCGGCAGGGTCCAGCGTTCGACATGCTGCCCGCGACAGGCAATCTGCAAAACCTCTGACGCGTCCGGGAACAGACGGTGCAGTTCCTGTGTCATCCGTTCTCCGTACAATTGCGCGGCGGGGCGGCCGTCTTCTGGCGTTGGGTCGGCGGCGTTGGCGGTGTCGATGGCGGTCAGGACGGATTGCAGTCGCTCGGTCATGGCGGGCCTTTCTGGTTGGACTGGTGCAGGTTACACGCCGTGCGGTCCGGGTTACAGGGGGGTTGTGGCGCGCAGGGTCAGCTTGTCGCCGGGTTCGCTGACCCAATCCAGCCAGCCGTGTTTCACCATGAAGTTCACATGCGCCAGCGCCTCGCTGAAGGCAAAGCTCATCTGGTGCGGGTCCAATTTTCTGTGGAACAGCACCGGCAGCAGGTCGTTCGCGGACAGCGGGCGGGGTTTGCAGGCCTCGTGGATCATCTCGCAGCGTTCCTCGTGATGGGCGATCAGTTCATCGCAGCGTCGGTGCAGCCCACGAAACGGCAGGCGGTGGCCGGACAGAACCAGCACATCCTCGGGCAACGTCGCCTTCAGCTCGTTCAGCGACCGGATAAAGCCGCCCAGGGGATTGCCCTCCGGTTCCGTCGCCATGACCGAGACATTGGGGCTGATCTTCTCGATCACCTGGTCAGCGGCCAGCAGCAGGTTTTCTTCGGGCAGGTATAGCATCACTTGTTCCGCGCTGTGCCCATCTCCTGTCAGAACCTGGAATGTGCGCCCGCCGATCCGCAACTCTTGCCCCTGGTACAGCCTTTTGTAGGTGAACGGCGGGGTCGACAGCATCCGCAAATAGTGGTGCCCCTGCGTGCTGACCAGTGCCGCGATTTCCGGGGCCATTCCGTGCCGTGCATAGAATTCGCTGTAGGGGGTGGCCTCCATCACCGCGGGTGAATGGGCGAACATCATGCACGACAGGAAAGAGGTGCGGCTGGTCAGCATCGGGATGTCCAGCCGTTCGCACAGCCAGCCGGCCAGCCCGATGTGATCGGGGTGATGGTGCGTCACGATCAGGCCGGTGAACCGCGCGCCCTCGAATGGACCGTTCAACAGTGCCTCCCACGCCGCGCGGGTCTGTTTGTCGGCAATCCCGCAATCGACGATCATCCAGCCGTCGTTGTCCTGGATGAAATAGATATTCACGTGATCCAGTTGAAATGGCAGGCTCAGCCGCGCCCACAAGATGCCCGGGGCCATGGTGATGACTTCGCCGGGGGCGGGGGCGGTCGGGAAGGGATGCGAAAGGTTCATGCTGGTCTCCGTACGGTTCAGGGCAAGTGTGGCCGTGATCGTCAGACGATTGCAAGGGGCATCGATGCGAACGTGACGACAGGGGGGGGACGGGGCAATGCCGCGACGATGTTGCATTTCGCGCGGTCTCGGTCGAGTTTCGTATCAGTCGGGGCAAATGTGACGGAGAACCGGATGGCAAGGCGATGGGCAGACATCATGCGGGTGGCGCTGAGTGTCGCGGCGCTGCAATTGCCTGCGCCGGGCCGGGCCGAAACGCCAGACTATTTCCTGGACCTGGACACCGGCGGCCACCGCGCGACGATCCGTGACGTGGATGTCAGCGCGGACGGGGCGGTTGTGGTGACCGCATCGGATGACAAGTCGGTCAGGGTCTGGGACTGGCGGGCCGGGGAAAGCATGGCGATCCTGCGCGGGCAGATCGGACCGGGGGCAGAGGGCGTGATCAACGCCGTGGCCTTGTCGGTGGACGCGGCCCATGTGGCGATCGGCGGGTATTTCGGGGCGCATGCCTCTGCCAGCGGACCATTCGGAGACGTGCGGATTTTCGATCTGCGCTCCGGTGCGATGACCGGGGTTCTGAAAGGCCATGAATGGGTGGTCGAGACGATAGCCTATGACGCGGGCCGGGATGAACTGGCGGTGTCGGGGCAGGGTGGGCTGGTATATCGCTGGACGGCGCCGTTTACCGATGCCCCGCAGCAGTTGCCGGTTCTGGATACCCAGGCGCTGAGGGTCAGCAAGACTGCCTATGCACTGGATGGCAAGCGGCTGATCGTGGCGACACATGACTACGGTTTGCGGATCTGGGATCTGGAGAGAGGCGAACCGGTGATCCCCCCGGATAACGAGGCGCTGTGGGATTTCCCGCTGGTCGCGCTGGCGGTCAGCTCGGACGGAGCGCGGTTTGCCCTTGCGGACGATCAGGGCCGGGTGACGGTGCGATCGGCCGGAACCGGGGCGGTCCTGTCGGAATTGCCGCAACGCCCGTTCAGGGTGGATGCGGTGTCTTTCGTGGGGGACCGTCTGACCGTGTCCTGCGGGTATCGTTGTGCAGGCGTGCATGGGACCGAGGTGTGGGAATGGGCTATTGGGCTTATGACCGGGACGTACACCGCGCAGGACACCGGCATTCACGCCAGCGCCGCGCTGCCCGACGGCGTGGTGCTGACGGCGGGCGGGCGGATGAACGATTTACACCTGTGGCGGGCTGAATCCCTGTCCGCCGTACAACGGATGGGCGGGATTGGCGCCCCGGTCCATGCTGTCGGCATCAGCCGGACCGCGGACCGGATAGGCTGGGGCACCGATGATCCCTGTCCCGAACGCGCGATCTGCCCGGACCGGATGGGACCGCTGACGCAGGAAATGGAACTGCCAACCAGCGGGCGCAGCTTTTCCAAGCCATCCGCGCGGGGGCAGGCGGGGCTGGGCCGGGCGGAGACGAACCGGCCGGGAATGGCGGTGGTGCTGGACAGCGTGGCGGGCAGCGGCTTTGACGGGTCGCGGCTGGTGGTGGGCGACGCGGTGATCGACAAAGGGCCGACCGATGGCTATTACCACGGCGCCTTTACCCTGTTGGCGGATGCTGGCCTGATAAGTGGCGGCGGCAATGGCGTGCTGCTGGCATATGGGGCGGACGGCGGTTTCGCCGGCGAATTCATCGGCCATACGGGCGAGGTGTTGGCCCTGGCCACGGGTGGGGATCGGCTGCTAAGCGGCAGCGCGGACCAGACGATGAAATTATGGAACCTGCAAACCCGAGAACTGATCGTGACCCTGTTCTTTGCCGGGAAGGACTGGATCATCTGGACGCCGCAGGGATATTTCCATTCTTCGCCCGATGGTGACAGGCTTGTGGGCTGGCATATCAACCAGGGGCAGGACCGCGAGGGGCGCTACATCCGGGCGCGACAGTTGCGGCAACACCTGCACAGCCCTGAAATCGTGCGGCGGGCGATCCTGTTGGGCGCGGCGCGGCAGGCGGCGCTGGACCTGCGCGGACGGGACGACGAATTGCAGGAATTGCTGACCCGCCGCCCGCCAGAATTTGACATCCGTCTGGCGGATGACCTCCCTGCGCCGGAAGGCCATGCCGTGATCGAGGTCACGGGCACTGCGCTGGAAGAGGTGGAAAGCTGGGGATACTCGGTTCTGGTCAATGACCGGCGGGTGCGCCCGGTGCGGGCCGGGGGCGGCGGTGGGCGGCTGTTGTATAGTGTCCCAGTCGAGGATGGCGAAAACCTGATCACCGTCAGCGGCCGGAACGAATTCGGCTATGTCACCGAACGGTCAGCCGTGGCGCTGTCCAAGCGAAAACAGGTGGCGGAGAAGAAGGGCAAGCTGTTCGTCGCCGTAGTCGGGGTGAACAAATACCCGAACCTGCCGGATGCCTGCGGCGGCAAACCGTGCGATCTGGCCTATCCGGTGGCTGACGCGCTGGAATTCCTGAACGTGGTCCGCGAACGGACGGCGCCAATGTTCACCGGGATGGAATCGCTGGTGATGGTCTCGGGCGAGGCATTGTCGGCGGACGAACCCAGGCAGGCTGCGCTGTCGTTGTTCATGGACCGCGCGGATGTGCTGGAACCCGACGCGCGGACCGTATCGGCGGAACTGGTGGATTTCCTGACGCTACCCGGCCCGGACGACACAACCGTAATCTTCGTGGCGGGGCACGGAATGAACCTTGACGAACAATATTACCTGCTGCCAACGGATGCGCAGAAGCGGGGCGACCGGTGGCGGACGTCTTCGCTGGTGGATTGGGGCGTCATCCAGGAAGAAATCTCTTTCGCGCAGGGGCGGCGGATCCTGGTGCTGGACACCTGCCACGCGGCCAACGCCTTTAACGCCAAACTGGAAAAAGAGGCGGCGGACGCGCGAGTGATCGTGTTTTCCGCCACGGCTGCGAATAACACGGCGGGCGAACGGCCCGATCTGGGTCATGGAATTTTCACTTATGCGATGCTGCAAGGGTTGAAGGGCGGCGCGGACAAGACCGGCGAAGGCGTGCGCCTGCTGGGGTTGGCCGACTATGTCTATCACGAGGTGATCCGCCTGAGTGACCACAAGCAGGAACCGTTCTACCACATCTCGCAGACCGCGAACTTCCTGATGGCGGGACCGGGGAAATGATCCGGCTTTTGTTGCTCGTATACATGGTGCTGTTCGGGGCGGCGCGGGCGGACTGCCCTGACGGGGATTTTCCACCCTTCTACAAGGACACCGGTCTGTTCGATGCGGGATTGGCCGGGTCGAGGCATGTGCAGCCGGTGCGGGGGATCACCGGTGCAATCCTGCCGCACCATCTGGAGATGCCGGAACTGCTGGGCGGTGCCGTGCGGATGGTGGCAGGGACAGGGGTAAAGCGGCTGGTGCTGCTGTTCCCCGATCACTTCTACAAATCCCGCACACCCTTTGCCACGACGCCGCGCGGGTTCCAGACGGTACTGGGCCCGGTGCCTGTGGATGCCGATGCGGCAGGTGCGCTGATCGGGGACGGGCTGGTCGAAGAATCCTGCCTGTTCCAGCGCGAACACGGGGTGCGGGCGGCTTTGCCTTTCATCGCGCGGCTGATGCCGGGTGTTCAGGTGGTGCCGGTGGCGGTGTCCATCAATTCTGTCCGTGCGGACTGGGATGCGATGCTGGAAAGGCTACGGCCCCTGATGGGGCCGGACACCGCCGTGCTGCAGATCACCGATTTTTCACATTATCTGCCGCTGCACGGCGCGCGGTTGCGTGATCAGCAGGTGCTGAACGTGCTGGCGGCGAATGACATCGAAGCAGCGGCACGGCTGGTGCAGCCCGATCACGTGGATTCTGTCGGGTCCATGTATATTGCGATGACGCTGATGGCCGAACGTGGCGCGCGGCCCGTGGTGGTGGCCAACGCCAACATGCAGTCGCTGTACGACCACTTTATCGCGGAAACCACCAGCTATGTCGTGGCGGCTTTTGTGCCTGAAGAGGTGGACCCCGCGCCTTTCGCAGCAGAGCGGTTCCTGATCGGGGGGGATCTGTTCCTGGGCCGGGTGCTGCCCGGTTTGCTGACGGACGAGTTGATCGCACGGCGGGTGGAAGAGGCGGCGCTGTCGGCAACGCGCGGGCTGCCGCTGGTGCTGAACCTCGAAGGCGTGCTGCTGCCGCAGATGCCGTCCACTTTGGATCACATGGTGTTGGGGATGCCGGCCGATATCGTGCGGGACTGGGCCGAACGGCTGAATATCGTCGCGGTGTCGCTGGCCAACAACCACGCGCGCGACATCGGGGAAAGCGGGTTGTCCGAAACACGGGCCGCCCTGAACCGGTTCGGGATCGCACATTTCGCGCAAGGAGAAGTGCTGCGCCTGAAAGGCGCGGTGTTGGTGGGACTGACCGACTTGGATGGGCGGGCCGTGCCGCCCGTGGGTCGGTTGACGCCGGACTTGCTGGATCGTGCTGTGTTGCCCGATGCCGAAACCCCGGTGATCGCGCTGGTTCACTGGGGTCGGGAATTCGTCACACAGCCCTCGGCGCGCGAGGCATGGATTGCTGAGGAGTTGCGCAAACGCGGCGTAGTGGGGGTGATCGGCGCGCATCCCCATGCGGTCAGCGCCGCGCCTGTGGTGCTGGCCGGGGGCGAAACGATCGTGGTGCAGTCGCTGGGCAACTTCCTGTTCGACCAGTTGCCGCCCGACAGTTCCGGTGGGCTGGCAGAAGTGCGGGTATTCTCTCAGGGGACGGTTTTCATCCGGCAACTGCCCCTGCCGCATCTTTTTGCAGCGACCCAGCCGGGACACTGACATAACGCTTGTCGCAAGCGGCCCGCCTTTTGTAGCCTTCCCCAAAGGAAAAGGACAAAGGGGACAGCAATGGGCGGCGGGTTGAAAGCACTGTTTGCGGCGGGTGTGACCGGGGCGCTGTTGCTGGCGCAGGGTGTGGCGGCGGAAAATACCCAGGTCGTGCAGGAAAAGCTGCATGTTATCTATGATCCGGTCAGCCGCGAAGTGGTGCGCCGTACCGTCCGAGTTGTAGACCCCCATCCCGAAATGGGCCTGGAATTCACCTGGGAACCCGCCGCAGGCAATTGGCCGGGTGTCACGCCCGAAGGTTTCGCAACCGGCCCCGGAAAACTGGTGTGGCGCGCGCCGGGCACAGCCAACTATGATCCCCGGTCCGTGCACCATAGCTATGATGGCAACCTGCGCGACGGGCGCTTTGATGGGCAGGGGCGGCTTAGTTATCGGGACGGTGCGTTTTACAAAGGAACCTGGGTGGCGGGCGTCCTGCAAGGGCGGGGCGAACATCTGGACGCGGCGGGCAACCGCTACGAAGGCGCGTTCGTGGATGGCAAGGCGCAGGGGCAGGGCATCTATCGCGCCGCGGCCGGATGGGTTTACGAAGGTGGATTTACCGGCGGGATGCGCGACGGGACAGGGCATGTGACTGAACCGGGCGGGCTGCAATATGACGTGGTGATGGACGCCGGGGCCGAGGTCTCCTCGACCAAGCCGGCGGTTTTTGCCGACAGCCTGCTTGGTGGACTGTTGCCCGCGCAATCGGGCGGTGACGCGGGCAAGACCGATTGGTCCGTGCTTGTGGACCCGCGTATAAGCGCGGATCAGGTCATCGGCTACACGCATTACGCCCAGAACGGAGAAGTGCTGATCCTACCCGCCGATGAACGATGGCGCGAGGCCTGGAATGGCGGGCCAGAAATCTGGGATCACTTCCAATATGCGGCCATCACCGAAGGCGCCGGCCTGAAAGAGCGCGCCCACACCCAGTTCCGACTGACAACCGCGGACGGCGGCCGGGTAAAGCTGGACAAGTTGGCGCTGGCGGTCGAATACAGCCTTCCGCACCTGCGCCCAGTCCTGTCCTTCCGGGAACATGTCGGTTGCGTCGGGTTTCGGCCTTCCTTCAACTTTGAAAACTACGGCTGGGGCAAGGTCGAAAACGCTTCTATGCGGGTCGGCTTTCGCAACCCCGAATCCTTTGAATGGGAGGACCGCCTGACGGCCCCGCCACAATTCGGCTGGTATGACGTTCCTGTCGGTGATTTTGACGAAGGTATTGATGTCTACGTCCGCAATGCGCTGATCGAAACCGGCATCGACGTCACGGCGCTGGAATCCCGCAGGTTGCTGTGCCCGACGCGGGATATGCTGGGGGCCTGCCGCGCCCAATTCATCTCGGAACTGCGTCTGGGTGGGATGGTGTCGCAAGACGCCGATTGGGGCGCGCTGCAGACCGACCTGATCGGAGAGCTGTCCTATGATTGGATAGACGCGCTTGGGGAACGCCACCACGAAACCCAGTTGTTCAACACTCGCATCAATCTGGGCGTGATCGAAGTGCCGGGCGGGCTGGCCGAATGTGGTGACGGTGGGGCGTTTTCCCTGCAGGCCCCGCAGTATATTGATGTGGACCTGCCATACGAAGGGCAGTCCTATCGCATCGATATCCCGTTCCGGGGCAACCCCAACATTTCCTCGCTGCTGAGCGGGCTGAAATTCCATGCGGAACGGTCCTCTATGCACTTGATGCAGATGGAGGCGTCCTTCGCCGACGGTAGCGTACGAAAATCCGCGCCGGTGCGGTTGTTCTATCTGAACATGCGTCAGCCGGGATTCGTCAGCAGCACCACTCCCGCCGTCTGCACCCTTGGCCCCGAGAACGAGGCGACCTGCTGAAAGCGGATCGGCTGGATCGGTCATTGCAGGCTCGAGTCGCCCTCGAATCCCCGGATTCGCCGAAAAAGGCCAGCTTGAGTGTGTTGTGACGGTGATAAGCGAAAAAAATGTGCTGACTAAATTATTGTTTTTAAATAACTATTATCGTTGGTATGGAAAAATTGCAGAAATCAGCGGTTTTTCCGAAAAAACTGCTTGCGGGTCTTTGATGAAAGCCATAGAACCCCCTTCACCGGCGGCGCTGAGGCGCACGACGGGACGCCGGACGGGGCGACGGACTGAGGGTTCGGGGTTCTGGAAGGTAACAAACATTGGGGTAGATGAGGCGGGCCGCGCTAGGAAGTTTGAGCGCAGTCGGTTGATTTTGTCTCTGGGTCTTACGGGATCCGCGCTCTTTGACATTGATAATATCTGAAGAGATATGTGGGCGGTTTGGTTCATACGATGAACAAACAACTGCATATCGGGTCTCTAGGCTTCGGCCGATGATGAGATTGAACAGCTTCACTGTTTGAACGGACTTCGTTTCTTTGGAAACGATGTGCATCAAACAGATGAGTGTGTCCGACCTAGCCGGTCGGATACGATGTGCAGAGGTTCGAACGTCAAGGATAAGCTGGTAACAGCTTTTCAACTTGAGAGTTTGATCCTGGCTCAGAACGAACGCTGGCGGCAGGCCTAACACATGCAAGTCGAACGAAGCCTTCGGGCTTAGTGGCGGACGGGTTAGTAACGCGTGGGAACGTGCCCTTCACTACGGAATAGTCCTGGGAAACTGGGTTTAATGCCGTATACGCCCTTCGGGGGAAAGAATTTCGGTGAGGGATCGGCCCGCGTTAGATTAGGTAGTTGGTGGGGTAATGGCCTACCAAGCCTACGATCTATAGCTGGTTTTAGAGGATGATCAGCAACACTGGGACTGAGACACGGCCCAGACTCCTACGGGAGGCAGCAGTGGGGAATMTTGGACAATGGGCGCAAGCCTGATCCAGCCATGCCGCGTGAGTGATGAAGGCCTTAGGGTCGTAAAGCTCTTTCGCCAGGGATGATAATGACAGTACCTGGTAAAGAAACCCCGGCTAACTCCGTGCCAGCAGCCGCGGTAATACG
>CP051233.1:2967738-3120669 GCA_017792425.1 Thalassovita sp. | reverse complement strand
CCCGCTGTCTCCAACGTTGACTCAGCGAAATTGAATTGCCTGTCAAGATGCAGGCTTCCCGCGGTTAGACGGAAAGACCCCGTGCACCTTTACTATAGCTTCGCACTGGCATCAGGATTGTGATGTGCAGGATAGGTGGTAGGCTTTGAAGCGGGAACGCCAGTTCCCGTGGAGCCTCCCTTGAGATACCACCCTTCGCACTCTTGATGTCTAACCGCGGCCCGTTATCCGGGTCCGGGACCCTGCGTGGTGGGTAGTTTGACTGGGGCGGTCGCCTCCTAAAGAGTAACGGAGGCGCGCGAAGGTTGGCTCAGAGCGGTCGGAAATCGCTCGTTGAGTGCAATGGCAGAAGCCAGCCTGACTGCAAGACTGACAAGTCGAGCAGAGTCGAAAGACGGCCATAGTGATCCGGTGGTCCCAAGTGGGAGGGCCATCGCTCAACGGATAAAAGGTACGCCGGGGATAACAGGCTGATACTGCCCAAGAGTCCATATCGACGGCAGTGTTTGGCACCTCGATGTCGGCTCATCTCATCCTGGGGCTGGAGCAGGTCCCAAGGGTACGGCTGTTCGCCGTTTAAAGAGGTACGTGAGCTGGGTTTAGAACGTCGTGAGACAGTTCGGTCCCTATCTGCCGTGGGTGTAGGATACTTGAGAGGAGTTGCCCCTAGTACGAGAGGACCGGGGTGAACGRWCCACTGGTGGACCTGTTGTCGTGCCAACGGCAGTGCAGGGTAGCTATGWYCGGACAGGATAACCGCTGAAGGCATCTAAGCGGGAAGCCCCCCTCAAAACAAGGTATCCCTGAGGACCGTGGTAGACCACCACGTCGATAGGCCGGAGATGTAAGCGCAGCAATGCGTTCAGTTGACCGGTACTAATGGTCCGATAGGCTTGATTTGATCCAGTAAAAGCAAGACTGATACAAAGCAAAAGCACACACTTGAACAAAAATACTGACTTGGACTTGGTTATTCCTCGGTTTGGTGGTCATAGCAGAAGCAAAACACCCGATCCCATCCCGAACTCGGAAGTTAAGTGCTCTCACGCCAATGGTACTGCGACTCAAGTCGTGGGAGAGTAGGTAACCGCCAAACCTAGAAATAACCAATTCTCTCTATAAAGATGTTATAGATAAACAAGGCCCGGCAGAAATGCCGGGCTTTTGTTATTTACGGGTCCGTGTTCCTACTGACTTGCGCCGCCCTTTGTCGTGCAACATTCTGCTGACAACGAACATTTCAGGGGGGAGTGCATGGAACGGGCGAAGCCGGAACAGCAGGGCATGGATGGCGCGCGTCTGGCGCGGATTGGCGCGTGGATGGACAGATACGTCGAGGCGCGGAAATATCCCGGCAGTTCGATCTTGATCGCCCGGCATGGCACAGAGGTGTATCACCACGCCACGGGATTGCGCGACATAACGCGCGGCAAGCCCTTTGAACGTGATACCGCGGTGCGGATCTATTCGATGACCAAGCCGGTGACCTCGGTCGCCATCATGATGCTTGCGGAACGCGGATTGTTTCACCTGGATTGCCCGGTGTCAGAGTTCATCCCGGCCTTTCAGGATATGACCTGCCTGCTGCCTGGGGCTGTTGACATTCACCACGTAAAACCCTGCGCCACGCCTACGCTGCACCAATTGCTGACTCATACTGCGGGGTTAAGCTATCCGTTCAATCCCGGCATATTGC
Organism: Thalassovita sp.; assembly: GCA_017792425.1. Lineage (GTDB taxonomy): Bacteria > Pseudomonadota > Alphaproteobacteria > Rhodobacterales > Rhodobacteraceae > Thalassobius. Next base: position 3,118,973 of record CP051233.1, on the reverse strand, counting down.
CCGCCGTGATGAATGATGCGGATTTCATGTTCAAGCCAGACCAGGGGGCGCTGGCGGGTATGGTGAATGCTGTAGCGGAATTACCCCTGGCATTCGAACCGGGGACGCGATGGGAATATTCTGTCGCGATAGACATCCTGGGGCGGGTGGTCGAGGTCGTGTCGGGCAAGTCCCTGGCTGAGTTTTTCGAACAGGAAGTCCTTGGCCCACTTGGGATGACGGAAACGGCGTTTTCCGTGCCTGTTTCTGCGCGGGATCGGTTTGCCGCCTTGTATACCCCCCTGGCCGGGGATGCGATGGCGCTGAATTCGGCGCAGAAGGGGGCGGAATCTTTGCGGTGCGTGGATGACCCGGAAAAGTCGCCCTTCCTGAAAGCGACCATGTATTCCGGCGGCGGCGGGCTGATTGGCACGCTGGACGACTATATGAAATTCGCCGAGATGCTGCGCCGGGGCGGTGAAGCTGGCGCGCGACTTCTGTCGCCAAAAACCGTTGCCTTCATGCGTCAGAACCATCTGCGGGGGGATATCGCCTCTATGGGGCCGGCAAGTTTCGCCGAACAGCCGATGGAAGGCATGGGGTTCGGGCTGGGCGGGGCCGTGGTGTTGGAACCGGGCCGGTCGCGGGTGCCTGGCAGCAAGGGGGATTTCAGTTGGGGCGGTATGGCGTCCACTTTCTTCTGGACGGACCCCGAAATGGACCTCAGCGTCGTGTTCTTCACTCAATTGTCGCCCTCCAGTTCATACCCGTCGCGGGCCGAACTGAAGGCGCTGGTGCATGGCGCGGTGATCGCATGACCGACCGCAGAGTACTTTGGACGCCGACGCCCGAACGGGCTGAAAACACCCTGATGGCCGGGTATATTCGCTGGTTGCGGACCCATCGTGGCCTGCAGTTCGATGACTACAACGCTTTGTGGGAATGGAGCATTTCTGACCTCGAAGGGTTCTGGACCTCGATTGTGGAGTTCTTTGAAATCCGTTTCAGCCAACCGTGGCAGACCGTGTTGAAAGAACGCAAACAGCCGGGGGCGGACTGGTTTGCCGGCGCGCAGATGAACTATGCTGATCAGGTTTTTCGCTGGGCCGTCGCCAAACCGGATGCGCAGGCACTGGTGGTGCATTCGCAAACCTTCGGCCGGAGCGAGATGACATGGGCCGAATTGCAGCAGGCCGTGGCCAACGTGGCCCAGAATCTGCGCGAAATGGGCGTGGGCAAGGGCGACCGGGTGGTTGCAATCCTGCCGAATACAGAGGTTTCCGTTATTGCCTTCCTGGCAACGATCAGCCTGGGGGCGATCTGGTCATTGTGCGCGCCGGACATGGGGCATGTCGCGATCCTGGACCGGTTTCGGCAGATCGAACCGAAGGTGTTGATCGCCACCGATGGCTACAATCACATGGGGCGGCTGATCGACCGTGCCGATATCGTCGCCGGAATTGCTGCGGACCTGCCGACGCTGAAGCACCAGGTCATCCTGCCTGTCGTGGGGGATCTGCCCACCGGGGCGATACATTGGCAAACGCTGCTGCAAGGCGACGCCGCACTGACGCCAGAGCAGGTGGATTTTTCCCATCCGCTATGGGTGGTCTACTCCTCTGGCACCACGGGTAATCCCAAGCCGATCGTTCACGGGCACGGTGGCGCGCTGCTGGAAGGGGCCAAGCAAAGCCTGCACATGGACATCACGGACCAGACCCGGTTCCTGTGGCTCACCTCCTCTGGCTGGATCATGTGGAACGTTCAACTGGCCTGTCTGGCCAAGGGGGCGACCGTGGTCATGTTCGACGGGGCCGCCAATCACCCCGACATGACAGAGGTTTGGCGGATCGCCGCGGCAGAGCGCCTGACCTATTTCGGGGCAGGGGCCGCCTATTTCACCGGCTGTCAGAAGGCTGGGATACGTCCGGCGGCGGAATTGGACCTGTCGTCGATCACCGCAATTGGTGCAACCGGATCCCCCATGACAGAGGAAGGCTATGACTGGGTGTATTCCCAGATCGCGCAGGATGTATGGTTGGCGCCGATCTCTGGCGGTACGGACATCGCCGGCGCGTTTGTCTGCGGCAACCCGATGCTGCCGGTGCGGGCCGGTGAAATGCAGTGTCGCGCGTTGGGCAACGCGGTGCGTTCCTTCGATGAAAACGGGCAAGAGCTTATCGGAGAGGTGGGCGAACTCGTCTGCACAGAACCGCTGCCCTCAATGCCGCTGTTCTTTTGGGGCGACACGGACAATCTGCGCCTGACGGACAGTTACTATGACACCTATCCGGGCATTTGGCGGCACGGCGACTGGATTGAGATCACGCCGGATGGCGGTGCGGTCATCTATGGCCGGTCCGATGCGACGATCAACCGGCGCGGGCTGCGGCTGGGATCATCGGAAATCTATCGCGCGGTAGAGGCGTTGGACGAAGTGCAGGATTCGCTGGTCGTGGATCTGGAATTTCTGGGGCGCGACAGTTTCATGCCCCTGTTCGTGGTGATGACGGACGGGCATGTTATGAACGATGCGATGAAGGACAAAATCCGCGCGGCAATCCGCAGCGGCGTGTCCGCCCGGTTCCTGCCCGACGATATCGTGGCCCTGCCCGAGGTGCCGCGCACCCTGTCCGGCAAGAAACTGGAAGTGCCGGTAAAGAAATTGCTGCTGGGGGGCGACCCGGCCAAGGTGGTGAACCGCGACTCGATGGCGAACCCCGACAGTTTTGATTTTTTCATCGGCTATGCGGCAGGTCTTGAGTGATGGGCGAAAGAATTCCCAAAACATAGGATAAATAGAATGTGACTTGGAAACCCGTGTCCTTCGCGTATGATACTCAGACATTCATGTCGCGGAGTCGCCGATGCCCACCCACTATTCCCGCACGCAGATTGCATTGCATTGGGCTGTGTTCATCCTGATCGCATTCCAGTTTCTGGCCAATGAACCCATGTCCGAAGCATGGGAGGCGCTGCGCAAGGGCGGCGACTATGGCTTTTCACCGCTGGTTGCGGGCCATGTGGTCGCTGGCGGCGCGGTGGCGGTGTTCGCCCTGTGGCGCTTGGGGTTGCGGTTGAAACGCGGCGTGCCCCCGTTGCCGGACAAGGAACCCCCGATGATGCAACTGGCCGCGCATGTGACCCATTGGTCTCTTTATGCGCTGATGTTGGTTGTTCCGTTCAGCGGTTCAATGGCATGGTTCGGTGGGGTGAAACCGGCAGCCGAAGCGCATGAGGTTCTGAAAACCGTGCTGCTGCTTTTGGTGATCCTGCATGTGGCGGGGGCGCTTTATCACCAGTTCGTCCTGAAAACCAACCTGATGCAGCGGATGAAAAAGGCGGGCTGAACGACGTCTGACCCAGATCAAAGACCGTACATTCCAAAAGAAATATGTGTTAGTTCAGGTTTCTTGGGTAATACGCACGAGGGTAAGATGCTCAGACTCGCCTCTATTCTTTATTCGCTGATCGGAACGTCGCTGGCCGGGACGCTGGTTATTGCCGCGTTGACCCTGGGCTACGGCACGTTGCAACCGATCATTGCCGCGGCGGCCATCGGCTTTGTGCTGGCGCTGCCCGCGGCGTGGATCATCGCCAAGATGATCATAGACAACAACTGACAGGCACGGGTTTCGCTACGGCGAAAAGGGGGCGGCGATGGTACGTGGGAGGGGTCCCCGTTGGGACCATCGCCGCCTTTTAACGTTGGCCGGTCAGCGGCTCAGCCAGACTCGGGCCGCCGCCTCGAATTCACGGGGTTTTTCCGCGTGCAGCCAATGGCCTGCGTCGGGGATTTTTGCGAACGACGCGTTCGGAAACAGCGCCTTGATTGCCGGGCGATACTCTGCCCGCACATAGTCAGAATTCGCGCCGGACAGGAACAGCGTCGGGCCATCATACTTGCCGGACACCTCGGGGAAAGACAGGATCTTTGGCATCTCTGCGGACAGAACATCCAGATTCAGGCGCCATTTCTTGGCGGGAACGTCCAGCGACTGGGTGAAGAATACCGGCAGCGTTGGATCATCCACCGTCTGGCGCAACTGCTCTTCCGCGTCAGAGCGTTTATGCACGCGGGACAAATCCACAGCCTTCATCGCCTTGATATATTGCGATTGGGTGTGCTGATACGCGACGGGTGCTATATCGGCCACGATCAGGCGCTGCACCAGTTCGGGATGTTTCAGCGCCAACACCATTGATGCCTTGCCGCCCATTGAATGGCCCATCACCAACATCGGCTGACCATAGGCGCGGATCACCTGCGCCAGGTCGTCGGCCATATCGTCGTAGGAATGGCTGTCCTGCCACGGGCTGAAACCGTGGTTGCGCTGGTCCACCGCGATCACCTGCCGTTCGTCGGACAGGCGTTTGGCTATGACGCCCCAATTGCGCCCGGATCCATACAGGCCGTGGACGATCAGCAGGGCGGGCTTGTCGGTTTTTTCACCGTGGACGATCTGGTTCAGCATGGCCCTTGATAGCGACGCTTTCCGCGATTTTCCAGCGTGATTGTGCGAATGCAGGCCCTGCGCTATCCTGCGCCGGGGGATGTGACAAGTGATTGATGCCAAAGACTTTGCCGTGATGGAGCGTGAGCTGGACAAGCGGCTGCTGAAAAAGCTGGGGCTGCGGTCCGGGCCGTTGAAGCGCCGATTGCAGAAGGCGTTGCGCCGCGCACCCGGACGTCTTTACCGCGCCGTGGACGAATTCGAACAGGCACGTGGCTTGCTGGAGCATCCGAAATTATTGCGTCTGGTGGATACCCCGCGCGTCGAGGCGGCGTTCCACGCATTGCGGGATCATCTGGATTCAATTGATCCGGCGCAGCGACGCAAGGATTTCTGGCTGGGGTTCGCGGGCAGTGCAGCCTTTGCGCTGATCGTATCCGCGGCCCTGCTGATCGGTTGGATGGTCAGGGCAGGGCATCTGTAGGCCAAAGGGAAACGCCGCCACCTTGGGGTGACGGCGTTCCTTGATGCAGCAATGCGCAGATCAGAGGTTCGGATAGATCGGGAACTTCTGGCACAGCGCCTCGACCTTGGCTTTCACCTTGGCTTCGACCTCTGCGTTACCCTCTTCACCGTTGGCGGCCAGACCATCGACCACTTCGACGATCCAGTCGGCGATCTGGCGGAACTCTGCCTCGCCAAAGCCGCGGGTGGTGCCGGCCGGGGTGCCCAGACGTATGCCCGAGGTGACCATCGGCTTTTCCGGGTCGAACGGGATGCCGTTCTTGTTGCAGGTGATGTGCGCACGGCCCAGGGCCTTTTCGGTGGCGTTACCTTTCACACCTTTGGGGCGCAGGTCCACCAGCATCACGTGGGTGTCGGTGCCGCCGGTCACGATGTCCAGACCGCCCTTCATCAGCTGATCGGCCAGGGCCACGGCATTGGCGCGAACCTGCTTCTGATAGGTCTTGAACTCGGGGCGCAGGGCCTCGCCGAAAGCGACGGCCTTGGCGGCGATCACGTGCATCAGCGGACCACCCTGGATACCCGGGAAGATGGCCGAGTTGATCTTCTTGGCCAGGTCTTCGTCGTTGGTCAGGATCATGCCGCCGCGCGGGCCGCGCAGGGTTTTGTGGGTGGTGGTGGTGGCCACGTCGGCATAGGGGAACGGGCTGGGGTGTTCACCGGCTGCGACCAGACCGGCGAAATGCGCCATGTCCACCATCAGGTAGGCCCCAACACTGTCTGCGATTTCGCGGAACTTGGCGAAATCGATCTGGCGCGGAATGGCCGAGCCGCCTGCGATGATCAGCTTGGGCTTGTGTTCGGTGGCCAGTGCCTGCACCTGTTCATAGTCGATGCGGCTGTCCTGCTGGCGCACGCCGTACTGGATCGCGTTGAACCACTTGCCCGACTGGTTCGGCGCCGCGCCGTGGGTCAGGTGGCCGCCCGACGCCAGGTTCATCCCCAGGATGGTGTCGCCCGGCTGGATCATCGCCATGAACGCGCCCTGGTTTGCCTGGCTGCCAGAATTGGGCTGCACGTTGGCGTATTCGCAGCCGAACAGTTTCTTCGCGCGCTCGATGGCCAGATCCTCGGCCACGTCCACGAACTGACAACCGCCATAGTAGCGGCGACCCGGATAGCCTTCGGCATACTTGTTGGTCATGACAGAGCCTTGCGCCTCCATCACGGCAGCCGAAACGATGTTTTCGGATGCGATCAGTTCAATCTCGTGGCGCTGGCGGCCCAGTTCATCCGTGATCGACTGAAACAGTTCGGGATCGCGAGAGGAAAGGGCCTCGGTGAAGAAACCGGTATCGGACATTCAGGTGCTCCGTCATGCAGGTGGGTTGGCGCGTACCTAAGCGAAAAAACCCAAGGAAGAAAGGGGGGAATGCGACCATAAGCCCGCAGATGGCGGCAGGGCTGGCGTGTACCGGGAACTTGTGGTTCGATTAGGAACCGTTTGGCCCGCTTCGGAAACAGGAATGAGGCAGGAATGACCCTTCGTATCGCGTTCACCGCCAGTGAGGCGCACGTCGCCCAGACAGCCCGCGCGGCCCTGATCGGGCGATATGGCAACACACCAGAGGATCAGGCCGATGTCATCGTGGCGCTGGGGGGGGACGGGTTCATGTTGCAGACGTTGCACCGGACACAGTATTTGGACGCGCCCGTGTACGGGATGAACCGGGGTACCGTGGGTTTCCTGATGAACGAATACGCCGAATCCGATCTGCTGGACCGGCTGGCCGACGCCGAAGAGGCCGTGATCAACCCGCTGTCCATGCGCGCAACCTGCGTGGATGGCACCGTGCACCAATCACTGGCGATCAACGAGGTGTCCGTGCTGCGCGCCGGTCCGCAGGCGGCCAAACTGCGGATCACCGTGGATGGACGCCTGCGGATGGAGGAACTGATCTGCGACGGTGCGCTGATCTCTACCCCGGCGGGGTCCACGGCCTATAACTATTCCGCGCATGGGCCGATCCTGCCAATCGGGTCCGATGTATTGGCGCTGACTGCGATTGCCCCGTTCCGCCCCCGCCGCTGGCGCGGCGCGCTGCTGCCCAAGACCGCGAAGATTCGTTTCGATGTGGTAGAGGCGGCCAAGCGCCCGGTGATGGCGGATGCAGACAGCAATTCGGTGGAAAACGTCGCCAGCGTCGAAATCCAGTCCGAACCGGATATTCGGCACCGCATCCTATTCGATCCCGGCCACGGGCTGGAAGAGCGCCTGATCCGCGAACAATTCGTCTAATAGAAACTGACCCGCGCCACGCTCAGCTCTGCCTCGGTTTCCGATCGCAGTGTGTAGGCGTGCAATGCTTCGGGGCGGGGATGCCTGCGCAGAACACCGCCCACGGGCTGAAATTCGCCCAATGCGAGGTTCAGCGTTTGCCAATCCGGTGAGGCAAGGAAACGCGCCAGATATCCCTGTCCCGGGCGCATCGTACGGGTCCGCAGGATCATGCAGCAGCCCTGCCCCTTGCCGCGCACTGTCAACAATACCCCGCGCGTGGTCGTGGACAGCGACACCAGCAGGACATGCTGATCCGGGTCTGTTTTTTCCAGGGGCAGCGCCGGGGCGCGCGCGGCAGGGTCCGCAACAAAATCATCGAACAGCAACATCGGTGGCAGCCTTCGGGGCAGTTCATCGTGTTCTTATTTTGTTCTAATTGTCGACAGATGCAATCCCCCATGTGCGGCGCAACGAAAAGCCCCGCCAAGGGCGGGGCCAGTCGGGATAATCTGTTGGGGCGCTTACTTGGCGTAGCCGATGGTTTGCAGCGCCACCTTGATCTCGTCCAGGATCGCCGGATCGTCGATGGTGGCCGGCATCTTGTAGTCCTTGCCGTCAGCGATCGACACCATCGTGCCGCGCAGGATTTTGCCGGACCGGGTTTTCGGCAGACGGTCCACCACGACGGCCAGCTTGAACGCCGCCACCGGGCCGATCTTGTCGCGCACCAGCTTGACCACTTCCTTGACCACATCAGCATTGTCGCGGTCCGCCCCGGCGTTCAGGCACAGAAAGCCGACAGGCATTTGGCCCTTCAGGTCGTCGCTGACGCCGATCACCGCGCATTCGGCGACATCGGGGTGGCTGGCCAGGACTTCTTCCATCCCGCCGGTCGACAGACGGTGACCCGCGACGTTGATCACGTCATCCGTGCGCGCCATGATATACAGATACCCGTCCTCGTCGATCATGCCTGCGTCGCCGGTTTCGTAGTAGCCGGGGAAATGCTCCAGGTAGGATTTCTTGAAGCGCGCTTCGGCATTCCACAGCCCCGGCAGAGTGCCAGGAGGCAGCGGCAGCCTGACCGCGATGGCGCCCAGCTCGCCGGTTTTCACCGGGTGACCACCCTCGTCCAGGATCTGGACGTCATAGCCCGGCATCGGAACGGCGGGGCTGCCCAGTTTGACGGGCAGTTCCTCGATCCCCAGCGGGTTCCCCGCGATGGCCCAGCCGGTTTCCGTCTGCCACCAATGGTCGATGACCGGAACGCCCAGTTTTTCCTGCGCCCAGACGATCGTGTCGGGGTCGGCGCGTTCGCCAGCCAGATAGACCTGTTTCAGGCAGGACAGGTCGTATTTCTTGACATACTCGCCCTTGGGATCTTCGCGCTTCACGGCGCGGAAGGCGGTGGGGGCGGTGAAGAACGACTTCACCTTGTGTTCGCTGATCACACGCCAGAAGGTGCCCGCGTCGGGGGTGCCGACGGGTTTGCCCTCGAACACGATGGTGGTGTTGCCATGCACCAGCGGGCCGTAGCAGATGTAAGAGTGGCCTACCACCCAGCCTACGTCTGACGCCGCCCAGAACACATCGCCCGGGTCCACGTTGTACAGGTTCTTCATGGTCCAGTTCAGCGCCACCAGGTGGCCGCCGGTCGGACGTACGACGCCCTTGGGCTGGCCGGTGGTGCCAGAGGTGTACAGGATATACGCCGGGTGGTCGCCTTCAACGGGGACGCATTCCGCCGGTTCCACACCATACTGAAAACCGTGCCAGTTCACGTCCCGGCCTTCGACCAGTTGCGCCACTTCCTGTTCGCGCTGGAAGATCACGCAGAAATCGGGCTTGTGCTTGGACAGGTCAATCGCGCCGTCCAGCAGCGGCTTGTAATGCACGACCCGGCCTGGTTCGATCCCGCAGGACGCGGCGATGATTGCCTTGGGTTTCGCGTCGTCGATGCGCACCGCCAGTTCGTTGCTGGCGAACCCGCCGAACACCACGGAATGCACGGCGCCCAGACGGGCGCAGGCCAGCATGGCCTCCAGCGCCTCGGGGATCATCGGCATGTAGATGATGACGCGGTCACCCTTTTCGACGCCCTTGGCGCGCAGCGCGCCCGCCAGCGTGGCGACGCGGTTGCGCAGTTCGACATAGGAAATCGTCCGCTTGGTGTGGGTGACGGGGCTGTCATAGATGATGGCGGTCTGCTCGCCGCGCCCGGCTTCGACGTGACGGTCCACCGCGTTCCAGCAGGTGTTGACCATGCCGTCCTTGTACCACTCGTAAAGGGGCGCATTGTCATCGAACAGGGCCTTGGATGGTTCCTTGTCCCAGTCGATGGCCTTGGCTGCGTCCATCCAGAACCCTTCGGGGTCCGATTTCCAAGCGGCGTAAACGTCTTTGTATGCCATGGTATGCCTCCTCCTTTGAGTTGTTGTCTTGTTACGTAGCGTCGCAGATTCCCGCAAGAAATATGCACGAACAGCGACAGATTTTCGCAGAAAATTTGCAGATTTCGGGGGAATCACGACGCAAAGTTTTGCAAATTTTTGCGATATTAAGCGGTTTCAGTGAAATTTTTCTTTGCTTTGCAAAATTGTTGCTGTGCCCAAGTGTCAAAGAAAAAAGGGCAGGCGCCTCTGGCCTGCCCCCGGTTCACAAGGCTTTTTGCCGATCAGCCGTAATGCGCCACCGGTGTTCCGGCGATGGCGGCCACATTCAGCAGCCCGCGCGGGGTGATCGAGGGGCTGACGATGTGCGCCCGGTTGCCCATCCCCATCAGGATCGGGCCAACTTCCAATCCGTCGCTCTTGACCTTCAGGATGTTACGCACGCCGCTGGCCGCGTCGGCATTGGCAAAGATCAGCACGTTGGCCGGACCTTGCAGGCGGCATCCAGGGAAGGCGCGTTCGCGCAGTTCGAGGTCCAGCGCCGCGTCCACGTTCATTTCGCCATCGTAAACGAAGTCACGCGGGCGGGCGTCCAGGATTTTCAGCGCCGCGCGCTGACGCTGGCCGGTGTCGCTGTTCAGGTTGCCGAATTGTGACTGTGAGCACAGCGCAATCTTCGGCTCCAGCCCGAAACGCCGCACATGGCGGGCCGCGCCGATCACGGTTTTCGCGATTTCCTCGGGCGTTGGGTCAATCGTCACTTGGGTGTCGGCAACGAATAGCGGCCCGTCCTCAAGGATCATCAGAGACAGGGCGCCGTGTGGCTGGCGCGTATCATCCGCCAACAGTTGCGTGACATAGTTCAGGTGCCAGCGGTATTCGCCGAACGTGCCGCAGATCAGGCTGTCGGCCTCGCCGCGATAAACCATGATCGCGCCGATGGCGGTGCTGTTCGTGCGCATGATCGCCTTGGCCAGGTCCGGCGTGACCCCGCGCCGCGCCATCACCTGGTGGTAGGTCGTCCAGTAATCACGATAGCGCGGATCGTTTTCCGGGTTCACCACCTGGAAATCCTTGAACGGGCGAATGGTCAGGCCCGCGCGTTCGCAGCGCGTTTCCATCACTTCGGGGCGGCCAATCAGGATGGGCTGTTCCGGGGTTTCCTCCATCACGGCCTGTGCAGTCCGCAGCACGCGTTCGTCCTCGCCCTCGGCAAAGACGATCCGGCGCGATGCGGTGCGGGCGGCCTCGAACACGGGGCGCATCAGCAGGGCGGATTTGAACACCGACTGGGTCAGCTTCGCCTTGTAGGCGTTCAGATCCTCCAGCGGGCGGGTCGCAACGCCGCTTTCCATCGCGGCCTTCGCCACAGCGGTGGACACCACGCCCGACAGGCGCGGGTCAAACGGCTTGGGGATCAGGTAATCCGCGCCAAAGGTCAGCTTTTCCCCCTGGTAGGCAGCGGCGGCTTCGGCGCTGGTGGTCGCCCGTGCCAGGGCCGCGATGCCGTCGATACAGGCCAGTTGCATCTCGTCGTTGATTTCGGTCGCGCCGACATCCAGTGCGCCGCGGAAGATGAACGGGAAGCACAGCACGTTGTTGACCTGGTTCGGATAGTCGCTGCGCCCGGTTGCGATGATTGCGTCAGGCGCGACTTCGCGCGCATCCTCGGGCAGGATTTCCGGCGTCGGGTTGGCCAGCGCAAAAATGACCGGGCGCTTGGTCATCTTCGCCACCATTTCCGGCTTCAGGACGCGCGGGCCTGACAGGCCCAGGAACATGTCCGCGCCCTCTATCACCTCGTCCAGGGTCCGCAGGTCGGACTTTTGCGCATAGGCGGCCTTTTGCGGGTTCATGTCCTCGGTTCGGCCTTCATAGACCAGCCCGTGGATGTCGCACAGCCAGACGTTTTCACGCTTCACGCCCAGTTTCAGAAGCATGTTCAGGCAGGCGATGCCCGCCGCGCCGCCGCCGGTGCTGACGATCTTGATGTCCCCAAACTTCTTGCCGGCTACGTGCAGCGCGTTTTTCGCTGCCGCGCCGACGACGATCGCGGTGCCGTGCTGGTCGTCGTGAAAGACCGGGATGTTCATCCGCTCGCGGCACAGTTTTTCCACGATGAAACAGTCGGGGGCCTTGATGTCCTCCAGGTTGATCGCACCAAAGGTCGGTTCCAGCGCGCAGACGATATCGGCCAGTTTCTCGGGGTCGGGTTCGTTTACTTCAATGTCGAAACAATCGATATTCGCGAATTTCTTGAACAGGACGGCCTTGCCTTCCATCACGGGCTTAGAGGCCAGCGCGCCGATATTGCCCAGCCCCAGAACCGCGGTGCCGTTCGACACCACCGCCACCAGGTTGCCGCGCGCCGTGTATTTACTGGCGTTTGCGGCGTCGTCCTTGATTTCCAGGCACGCTTCGGCCACGCCGGGCGAGTAGGCGCGGCTCAGGTCGCGGCCATTGGCCAACGGCTTGGTTGCGCGAATCTCCAGTTTCCCGGGCTTGGGGAACTCGTGGTAAAACAGGGCCGCCTGTCGCAGCGATTCCTTCTGGCTGTCGGGCATCCGGGCAATCTCCTCTCCATTTAGTTTAGCATTAAACTAAATCCTGACCAAAGGGAAGGCGCAGTTTTGACGATTGGTGTCGCCCTTGCAAAAAGTCGCAGGCAGGACCACAGTTCGGGTGAAGGTCGGGGCCCTTTGTCCCACCAGATCGGAGGTTCGGACATGTCCTTGCTGGATGCGGCCCGTGCGGTGCGGGAAAACGCCTATGCCCCTTATTCTCACTTCAAGGTTGGCGCCGCTGTGCGTTCTAAAACCGGAATGATCTATGTCGGCTGCAACGTGGAAAACGTGGCATATCCCGAAGGCACCTGCGCCGAGGCCGGGGCCATCGCCGCGATGGTCGCCGCCGGTGAAACCGAGTTGATAGAGGTATGCGTGATCGCTGACAGCCCGCACCCGGTTTCGCCCTGTGGTGGCTGCCGTCAGAAACTGGCAGAGTTCGGCAGGGGGGATGTGCCCGTGCGTTTGGCCACCGTGGACGGCCCCGAAGCGATGACAACCATATCAGACCTGCTGCCCGGCGCGTTTGACCAATCCCATATGGAGCGGGCCTGACCGCAATGGACGCCCGTTCGATCATCGTGCGGCTTAGAGAGCGGCAACCGTTGACGCGGCAGGAACTGAAGTGGTTCGCGGCGGGTCTGGCCGATGGCGCGGTGACCGATGCGCAGGCCGGGGCGTTCGCCATGGCGGCGTTGCTGAACGGGCTGGGGCAGGACGGCAGGGTTGCCCTGACGCTGGCCATGCGCGATTCCGGCGATGTGCTGGCATGGAATCTGGATCGCCCGGTGCTGGACAAGCATTCCACCGGCGGCGTCGGGGATTGCGTTTCGCTGATCCTTGCGCCTGCCTTGGCGGTGTGCGGGGCTTACGTGCCAATGATCTCTGGCCGGGGGTTGGGGCACACCGGCGGTACGCTGGACAAACTGGAGGCGATCCCCGGCTTCCAGACCGCTTTGGAGGAATCGCGTCTGCGCCACGTCGTCCAGATTGCGGGGTGCGCCATCGCCAGTGCCTCCGCTCGGATCGCGCCGGCCGACAAGCGACTGTACGCCATCCGGGACGTGACCGGCACCGTCGAAAGCCTGGACCTGATCACCGCTTCCATCCTGTCCAAGAAACTGGCCGCCGGGCTGCAAGGGCTGGTGCTGGACGTAAAGGTCGGGTCAGGTGCCTTCATGAAGTCCCAGGCAGATGCGCAGGCGCTGGCGCAGGCGTTGGTAAGCACGGCAAACGCCGCCGGGTGTGCGACCTCGGCCCTGATCACTGACATGAACCAGCCGTTGGCCCCCGATCTGGGCAACGCGCTAGAGGTCGGCAGTTCCATGCGCGTGCTGACGGGGGTGGAAAAGGGCAGGCTGCTAGAGGTGACCTCGGCCCTTGGGGGTGTCTTGTTGGCGAATGCCGGATTGGCGGACAGCGTCAACAAGGGGGCACAGGCGATCCTGTCCTGCATCGCGGATGGCCGCGCCGCCGAGTGTTTCGCCCGCATGGTCGCCGAACAAGGCGGCCCTGTGCAGTTCGTGGACAACTGGGCGCGCTTCCTGCCAGAAGCCCCGGTGATCCGCGAAATTCCCGCGCCGAGGGCCGGGTATGTCAGCGCCTGGAATGGCCACGCGCTGGGGCTGGCGGTTGTGGATCTGGGCGGAGGACGCCATGTGGAATCCGATCCCGTGGACCCCGCAGTCGGGTTGTCAGAGGTTGCACCATTGGGGGCCTTCGTCGAACGGGGGCAGCCTTTGGCGCGGGTCCACGCCGCAAGAGAGGCTGCCGCAGACCATTGCGCCGCGCAGGTGCTGGCGGCGGCCACCATTTCCGATGTCGCGCCGGAACCCCCCGACCTCATCCATGAAAGGATTGGCTGATGCCCCGCGCGTTTCTGATCGTGATGGACAGTGTCGGCATCGGCGGTGCGCCAGACGCAGGACAGTTCTTCAATGGCACGCTGCCTGATACCGGCGCCAATACGGTTGGACATATCGTTGCCGAATGCGCCGCCGGACGGGCAGAGGAAGGGCGATCCGGCCCCTTGCACGTTCCGGTGCTGGACGGGCTGGGACTGGGTGCTGCGATCCGGCTGGCCTCTGGGATCGATACCCCAGGTCTGCGGGCCGATCCCATCGGGTTGTGGGGCGCGGCGACCGAGGTGAGCCGGGGCAAGGACACGCCTTCGGGCCACTGGGAAATCGCCGGTGTGCCGGTGCCGTGGGACTGGCATTACTTCCCCGATACCGTGCCGGCCATACCCTGTGAAATAACCGCGAAACTGTGCAATTTGTGTGGTTCGGACGGGGTGTTGGGCAACTGCCACGCCCCAGGCACGGCGATCATTGACCGCTTCGGCGCGGAACATATCCGCACCGGCCGTCCGATCGTTTACACCTCTGCGGACAGCGTGATGCAGATCGCCGCGCACGAGCATCACTTCGGTTTGGATCGTCTGCTGAAGCTGTGTCAGGACATTGCGCCAACGTTGCATGACATGCGAGTGGGGCGGGTCATCGCCCGCCCGTTCGTCGGGTCCGAAGCAGAGGGATTCACACGCACCCAGAACCGTCACGACTATGCGATCGCGCCTCCGGGGCCAACGCTGTGCGACTGGGTGGCCGAGGCGGATGGAAAGGTGCATGCTATTGGAAAGATTGGTGATATATTCTCGATGCGCGGGATACACGATGTGCGCAAAGGCCCGGATGTTCTGTTGATGGAACACTTGGGCGACCGGATTCAAAACGCACGGGACGGCAGCCTGACCTTCGCCAATTTCGTAGAGTTCGATACGCTTTTCGGGCACCGCCGCGATGTGTCCGGCTATGCGCGTGCGCTGGAATGGTTCGATGCGGCATTGGGCCGCTTGCTGCCGTGGCTGCGGTCCGACGACCTGCTGATCGTGACGGCGGATCACGGCAATGACCCGACATGGACCGGCACCGACCACACCCGGGAACGCGTCCCCGTTCTAGGCTGCGGGGCAGGGGTGCATCCGATTGGAAACGTTATGTTTTCTGACATCGCCGCCAGTATAGCCACGCATCTGGGAGTTCCCTCGCAAGGCCCGGGAAGGAGCTTTCTGTGAGTTGGAAAGCCTACCCGAAGCTTGAATTGCACCTGCATCTGGAAGGCGCAGCCCCCGCCGCGTTTATCCGTGGGCTGGCGCAGGAAAAATCCATCAACCTCGACGGCGTGTTCAACGAGCGGGGCACTTATTCCTATCGCTCTTTTCCTGAATTCCTTCAGGTCTACGAAGCGGCAACACAGGTCTTGCGGACCCCGAAGGATTATCAGCGCCTGACCCGTGCGGTATTGGAACAGGCGGCAGAGAACGGTGTGATCTACCTGGAGACGTTCCTGTCGCCAGATTTCTGCGGCGGGCGAGATCTGGGTGGCTGGCGGGAGTACCTGCACGCGATACAGGAAACCGCATCCGAGGCAGAGGCTGAACTGGGCGTGACCCTGCGGGGCATCATCACCTGCATCCGCCATTTCGGCCCTGACAAGGCCCGGCAGACAGCGATCTGTGCTGCGGAAACGGCGGGTGATTGGATCGTTGGATTTGGAATGGGCGGCGATGAAACCAAGGGAAAACAGGGTGATTTCGCGTGGGCCTTTGAGTGCGCAAGAGAGGCCGGTTTGCGCCTGACGACCCATGCCGGGGAATGGCAGGGGCCGCAATCCATCCGGGACGCCCTTGACCTGGGGGTTGAGCGTATCGGTCACGGGGTCCGTGCGATCGAAGACCCGCGCCTGATGGAAATACTGGCGGAACGGCAAATCGTGCTGGAAGTCTGCCCCGGATCGAACGTGGCGCTGGGGCTCTATCGGAATTTCGGGGCCCACCCCATTGCACGCCTCCGAGAAGCAGGGGTAAAGGTGACCGTGTCCACTGATGACCCGCCGTTTTTTCATACCTCGATGACGCGGGAATTCGAAGGGCTGGAACGTGCGTTCGGCTGGGGTGCCGATGATTTTGCCGAGTTGAACCAAACAGCGTTGGCAGCGGCCTTTTGCGATCCGCAAACCCGCGCCCGCCTGAAAGAAAGACTGGAGAACCAATGACCGAGCATCTGACCGTCGTCGATCATCCGCTGGTGCAGCACAAGCTGAGCCTGATGCGGGACAAGGTCACCTCGACCGCAAGTTTCCGCCGCCTGCTGCGCGAGATCAGCCAGTTGCTGGCCTATGAGATCACACGAGAGATGGGAATGACCACCCGCCGCATCCAGACCCCGATGGAGGAGATGGACGCCCCGGTGCTGGAAGGCAAGAAACTGGCGCTGATCTCTATCCTGCGGGCGGGCAATGGCCTGTTGGACGGGGTTCTGGAACTGATTCCGGCTGCCCGGGTCGGATTTGTCGGGCTGTACCGTGACGAGGAAACACTAGAGCCGGTGCAGTATTACTTCAAGGTGCCGGAAAGCCTGGAGGATCGTCTGGTCATCGCCGTAGACCCGATGCTGGCAACCGGGAATTCATCGGTCGCGGCGATTGACCTGCTGAAAAAGGCAGGGGCCAACAACATCCGGTTCATGTGTCTTCTGGCCGCCCCCGAAGGCGTCGCCCGGATGAAAGAGGCGCACCCCGATGTGCCGATCGTCACCGCCGCGCTGGACCGTTGCCTGAACGACAAGGGCTATATCATGCCCGGTTTGGGGGATGCGGGCGACCGGATGTTCGGGACGAAGTAACCGGGCCGCTTTACTACCAAAGGTGAATCGTGCAACCTGCCAGCCAAACCTGCCTGGGGGTCCATATGCCTGTTTCGAAAGTTCTTTCTTCTGCCGTGCTTGTTTTGTTTCTGGGTGGATCCGGCCTGATGGCGCAAGGGTTGGGCGGCACGCAGATGCCAGCCGAGTTTCCTCCGGCGTCCTACAAGGGTACGCAATACGTGGATAGCAAGGGCTGCGTGTACATCCGGGCGGGGGTGGATGGAAATGTCACCTGGGTGCCGCGCGTGACCCGTGCGCGGCAACCGATCTGCGGTGCGCAACCCACCTTTGCGGCAGCCAAACCGGCGCCGGAACCAGCCGCACCGGCCAAGGTGGCCGCCGCACCCGCGCCGAAACCAGCACAACCGGAAAAGATCATCGTAGTTCCGGCCGCCAAGCCCAAACCTACGCCCCCCGCGCCCGCCTCTGTTCGGACAGTGGCGACTGTCACGAGCCCTTCCAAGGTGGCCGGCGCCCCACCCGCGGCCCGATACACCGTGCCAGCGCCAGTGGACGCTCCAGCGCAATCAGGCGTTTGTGGTCCACATATGGCTGGCACCGGGGTGCGTTGCGGTCCGCAGGCGGAATACCCGGTCACCTATGGTTCCGGGCAAGCGCGGGTTGCCTCTGCCGTGGTGGTCAAGCCGGGAACCGTCGCGCCGGGAACGCGCGTTGCGCCCAAACATGTCTACCAACAGCAGAAAAACGCGACTGAAGGCGTTTCCGTTCCCGAAGGCTATCGCCCGGTCTGGACCGATGATCGCCTGAACCCAAAACGCGCGCACCAGACTTTTGAGGGCAAGGCCCGCATGGAACAGGTCTGGACCCAGACCGTACCGCGCCGGTTGGTGGACCGCCCGATCACTGCGCGGGTCGCCCACCCGCAGACCCAGCAGCATGCCATCGCGGGGCAGTATGTTCAGGTGGGGATGTTCGGTGTCCCGTCAAATGCGCAACGCACCGCCGGACGGTTGCAGCATGCAGGATTGCCTGTGCGGGTGGCGAACATCGCCAAGGGCGGGCGCTCCTATCAGCTCGTCATGGCGGGGCCGTTCATGTCGTTGCAGGAATTGTCTGCGGCCTTGGGGGCTGTACGCCGGGCTGGGTTCAGGGACGCGTTCGTGCGCTGAGGCGCGTGATCAGCCGTTGCATATTTCCTGCAGGCGTACCCAATCGGCATCACTGAGGATCGCCGGGGCAGTCTGGCCGCGCATCGGGTCTGCCTCGATCAGGGGCAGCGTCTCTTCGCCGGACACATCCAGCGCATAGGCATAGGGCGACGAAGGCACCGACGCCGCGCCGAAGGCCGATAGCAGCTCTGTATCCTCTACCTTGGGCCGAGGTGCCGACAGGATCGACTCTGCATAGGCAGCCAGCGCGTCGTCTGGCAAGGTGCCGGTGGTCAGCAAGCTGAGGGTATCCAGTATACCCCCTGCCAGAAGAAGCTGTTTCAATGGGTCCATCTGTCGGCTGCGGACAAGTTCCGCCAGGACAAAGCCCGCAGCGACACCAGGATCTTCGTATTCCTCGATCAGTGAACGATTGATCAGCAGGATGCGCCCCGGCAGGATGGCTGTTTTCGCAACGCCGGACCGGATCACCACGATGCGGTTCACCCGTGCGTCAGGTAAGGACACGCGGCGCGCAAGGCTGCGCAGCGCCGGGTCCGCCATTGGTGTCTGACAGGCTTGGCCAACGACATGTTGGGTATGTACCAGCAGCCGTTCGCCCAGTTCAGTCCGCTTGGCAAGGGGAACGACCTTGGCCGCATGGTTCAACATCGCGCCGGGCAGCCAGAACACTGAAAGCGCGGCCACCACACTCAGAACACCGCCCAGGATGAACAGCCGCAACCGTCCCGGCTTGGCGCGGCCACGATCGACGGCCTGGCGCAGCTTTTCAATGGCAGAGATCATCGCGGTCTCGTCGCCGGACAGTTCCAGGGTTTCGTCCGGGTCGCCATCCGGGTGATAGATGGCGGGGGTTTCGCCGGGGTTAGCGCGTTCTATGGCGGCAAGCGACCAATGCGCCACGGGTTGTTCTTTCAGGTCGGTGATGATCAACGTGGCATCCCCGATGGACACGATCACCTCGCGTCTTTGGGCGTCCGGGGACGGGCGCCACAGGGCAGACGCCTCGATCCGCTGGTATTGCTGGAGTGCTGTCATCCGGGCCTGCTCTGCCTCTGTCCTTGCCACAGGAATAGCACGGGCAGGCGGGGGGCGGCAATCCGCCCCCTGTCAAGTCACAGCGACTTGGCGATGGTGCGCAGTTCGAATTTCTGGATCTTCCCGGTCGAGGTCTTGGGCAGCTCCTGAAAAACCACCTTCTTGGGCGTCTTGAAGCCAGCCAGCCGCTCGCGCGCAAAGGCAACCAGATCGGCCTCTGACGCGGTATGCCCGTCCTTCAGCTCCACGAAAGCGCAGGGAACCTCGCCCCACTTCTCGTCCGGCTTGGCCACCACGGCGCACAACAACACGTCCGGGTGGGCCATTAGCACACCCTCGACCTCGACCGAGCTGATGTTTTCGCCGCCAGAAATGATGATGTCCTTGGCGCGGTCCGCGATTTGCACATAGGTGTCCGGGTGCTGGATCGCGATGTCGCCGGTGTGAAAATACCCGCCCTTAAAGGCCTCGGCGGTGGCGGTCGGGTTTTTCAGATAGCCCTTCATCACCCCGTTGCCGCGCATCACGATCTCGCCTTGGGTTTTCCCGTCCATCGGGATCTGCTGCATTTTTTCATCGACCACTGTGATGTGTTCATAGATCGGCATCGCGACCCCCTGACGGGCCTTGATCGCTGCACGATCATCGCCTTCCAGCGGTTCCCACATCTCTTTCCAAGTGCATTCGGTGGCGGGGCCATACACTTCCGTCAGGCCATAGACCTGTGTGACGTTGAACCCCATCGGCTCGATCTTGGCCAGGGTCGCCGGGGCAGGCGGCGCGCCTGCGGTGAACACCTCGACCACGTGATCGAAATCGCGCCGGTCCTTGGCGGGCGAGTTCACCAGCGTGTTCAGCACGATCGGCGCACCGCCGAAATGGGTGGCGCCTTCGTCCGCGATAGCGTCAAAGATCGCCTTGGCGGTGATGTCGCGGCAGCAGATCACGGTGCCGCCATAGGCGGGCATCAGCCACGTGTGGCACCAGCCGTTGCAATGGAACAGCGGCACGATAGTCAGATAGCGCGGGTGCAGTTGCAGCCGCCAGCTGATCGCCTGTCCCATCGCGTTCAGATAGGCCCCGCGATGATGATACACCACGCCCTTGGGGCGCCCGGTGGTGCCAGAGGTATAGTTCAGCGCGATGCTTTCCCATTCGTCCTGCGGCACTATCCAATCAAATTCCGGGTCGCCGGAGTTCAGCAGAGCCTCGTATTCCATATAATGCCCATGGGCGTGCACGCCCGCCTGATCATCTGCAACTTCGATGACGATGGGGGCCGGCCCCTCCATGCCCTCTATCGCTTCGGCCACGACTGGCAGGAACTGTGGATCGACCAACACAACCTTGGCTTGCCCGTGATCGAAGATATAGGAAATCGTGTCAGCCTCCACACGGGTGTTGATCGTGTTCAACACGGCGCCACAAGCGGGCACACCGAAATGCGCCTCTGCCTGCGCGGGCAGGTTCGGCAGCACTGTCGCCACGACATCACCGGGCTGCACACCCAGTTTCGCCAATCCAGAGGCAAGGCGCGTCACCCTTTCGTGATATTCGGCATAGGTTTTCCGATGCGCGCCATAGATCACCGCCGGATGGTCGGGAAACACCGTCCGCGCCCGGGACAGCCAGGACAGCGGGGTCAGCGGCACATAGTTTGCCGCGTTCTTTTCCAGGCCGGTTTCGTCCGCCATCCATCCCATTGTGATCTCCTCCTCGGGTTTCCTGCTGCGCGAGTATAGGCGGCAGCGCCGGGCGGGCAATATCGTAAGAACCCCTACGTGCGGGGTCTTTCCGCAACCGGTGCAATCCGCTAGCGTCCACCCATGATCCTGTCGCATGGCCGCAAATACATCTTCATCCACATCCCCAAGACCGGCGGCACCTCCTTGGCGCTGGCGCTGGAAGGCAGGGCGATGAAGGACGATATCATGCTGGGTGACACCCCCAAGGCCCGGCGCCGCAGCCACCGCGTGCGGCAGGTGAAAACAGCCGGCAGGTTGTGGAAACATTCGACCTTGGCTGACATCGACGGGCTGGTGTCGCCCGGGCAGGTGCAGGATTACTTTGCCTTCACCCTGGTGCGCAACCCGTGGGACCGGATCGTCAGCTACTACCACTGGCTTCAGGGGCAAGGCTTCGATCACCCCGCTGTCCGGCTGGCCCAGTCCAACAGCTTCACTCAGTTCATCAACCATCCTCATACGCAGGCTTCGCTTTCCGCGGCCCCGTATCAGAGCTATATGACGGACATACGTGGCCGGGAACGCTGCGCCGCCTATATCCGCCTCGAACATCTGGCACGGGATGCGCAACCGCTCTGGGATCACCTTGGGTTTGAATTGAGTATCGGCCATATCAACCGGTCAGACCGGTCGGACTATCGCCAATACTATTCTGAAACGGACGCGGCTTTGATCGCGGACCTCTGCGCAGCAGATATCACCCGTTTCGGCTATACCTTCGGCTGACAGCTTTTTCTTGGGGAAAATACCCTGGGGGTTTGGTGGCAAAGCCCCCATTCCGCCTGCGGGGCTCATCCTGCGTGCGCACCAGCGCACCCCATCGGAACAACAAAGCACGCCCCCTTTCGGGGGCGCGCTGTCTGTCTTTGCGTCGTGGTTCAGGCTGCGGCCTTCGCCTCGGGCGAGAAGCGGCGATAGAAGGTCTGGCCCTTCTCGGCCATCTCACGCAGCAGGGCTGGGCATTTGAAGCGCTCGCCATAGGCTGCTTCCAACTCGTCGCAGCGGGCTGCGGCGTATTCGGCACCCAGCATGTCCAGCCAGCTGTAGGGGCCACCTGTCCAGGGGGCGAAACCCCAGGCCAGGATGGCGCCGACGTCACCCTCGCGGATGTCCTCGACCACGCCTTCCTCCAGCGCACGCACCGCTTCCAGCACCTGCGCGAACATCAGCCGGTCCTTCACGTCCTGCACGGCGGGCAGTTCTTCCGCCAGCGGGTACTTCTCGGTCATGCCCTGCCAGTAGCCCTGGCGCTTGCCTGCCTCGTCATAGTCGAAGAAACCAGCCTTCGCCTTGCGGCCCATGCGACCCAGCCCTTCCATCCAGAAGATCAGGTCGTCCGACGGGCTTTCGGGATAGGCGTCGCCCATCGCGGCCTTGGTCGCGCGGGCGATCTTCGCGCCCAGGTCGATCGAGGTTTCGTCCGTCAACTGGATCGGCCCGACTGGAAAGCCCAGTTGAAGCGCCGCGTTGTCGATCATCGCCATCGGCACACCTTCGGTGATCATCCGTGCGCCTTCGTTGACGTAGGGAATGATACAGCGGTTGCAGTAGAAGAACCGCGCGTCGTTGACCACGATCGGGGTCTTCCTGATCTGGCGGACATAGTCCAGCGCCTTGGCTACAGCACGATCACCGGTTTTCTGGCCCTTGATGATTTCCACCAGGAACATCTTCTCCACCGGGCTGAAGAAGTGGATGCCGATGAACTGTTCGGGGCGCACGGACGCTTCGGCCAGACCCGTGATCGGCAGGGTAGAAGTGTTGGACGCGAAGATGCAATCCTCGGGGATAATCGCCTCGACCTTCTTGGTCATTTCAGCCTTTACGCCCGGATCTTCGAACACCGCTTCGATGATCAGGTCGCAGCCGGCCAGCTTGTCCAGGTCCGGGGTTGCAGTGATCTGGCCCAGTACGGCAACCTTCTTCTCTTCGGTGACTTTGCCGCGCTTCATGCCCTTGTCCAGGTAGGACGCGGTATAGGCCTTGCCACGGTCGGCGGCGTCTTGGTCGCGGTCGATCAGCACCACTTCCATACCGGCCTGTGCCGACACCAGCGCGATGCCCGCGCCCATCATGCCCGCGCCCAGAACGCCGATCTTCTTGACCGATTGGTCCGGGACACCCTGCGGACGTACCGCGCCTTTTTCCAAGGCTTCCTTGTTCAGGAACAGCGACCGGATCATCGCGGCTGAGGACGGGTTCATCAGGATATGGGTGAACCAGCGGGCCTCGATCTTCAGGGCGGTGTCAAAAGGCACCATCGCGCCTTCGTAGACCGCGCTCAGCAGGGCCTTGGGGGCCGGATAGGCGCCGTGGGTGTTCGCGTTGATCATCGCCGAGGCGCCCACGAAGGTCTGGAACCCAGCCGGGTGATAAGGCGCGCCGCCGGGCATCTTGTACCCTTTGGCGTCCCACGGTTTCACCAGGTCGGCCTCCTTGGCGTTCAGCACCCATTCGCGGGCGGCTGCCAGCGGATCCTCGACCACCTCGTCGATGATGCCTGCACCCTTGGCCTTCTTCGGATCAACCAGCTTGCCCTGCAGCAGGAAGGGCTGGGCCGCCATCGCGCCCATTTTGCGGACGAAACGGGTGGTGCCGCCTGCGCCTGGGAAGATGCCGACCAGGATTTCCGGCAGACCGATCTTGGCCTTGGGGTTGTCGGCGGCAAAAATGCGGTGCGTGGACAACGGCAGTTCCAGACCGATGCCGACAGCGGTGCCGGGCAGGGCGGCCGCGACGGGCTTGCCACCCTTCTTGGTCTTGAAGTCCATCCCGGCCAGCTCGATCTTCCGCAGCAGGCCGTGCATCTGCATGATGCCTTCGAACAGGCCGCGTGCCGGTTCATCGCCCGCGTCCGCCTTCATCTTGGCGAGAACGTTCAGGTCCATGCCGCCGGCAAAGTCCTTCTTGCCGCTGGTGATCACGATGCCCTTGACAGCCTCGTCCGCCAGCGCGTCTTCGAACAGGTCGCTGAGCACGATGAGGGCTTCGCCGCTCATGACGTTCATGGTCTTGCCGGGGCAGTCCCAGGTGATGATGGCGACGCCGTCGGCGTCTTTCTTCATGGTGAAATCAGTCATGTCTATCACTCCTGCCCGCGATTACACGCGTTCAATGATGGTTGCCGCGCCCATGCCGGACGCGATGCACAGGGTGGCCAGGCCGACCTCTTTGTCCTGACGCTCCAGCTCGTCCAGCAGGGTGCCGATGATGATCGCGCCGGTCGCGCCCAGCGGGTGGCCCATCGCGATGGAACCGCCGTTGACGTTGACCTTGTCCATGTCCACGTCGAATGCCTGCTGGAACCGCAGAACGACCGAGGCAAAGGCTTCGTTCACCTCGAACAGGTCGATGTCGCCGATCTGCATACCGCTGTCTGCCAGGATTTTCTGGGTGGCAGGGACCGGGCCGGTCAGCATGATGGTCGGCTCGGTGCCGATCTTGCATGTCTGGCGGATGCGCGCGCGCGGCTTCAGGCCATATTTCTTGCCGAATTCTGCGTTGCCGATCAGCACACCTGCCGATCCGTCCACGATCCCCGAAGAGTTGCCCGCGTGGTGGATGTGGTTGATCTTTTCCAGATGCGGGTACTTCAGCAGCGCCACCTTGTCGAAGCCCGGCATCACCTCGCCCATGTCCTTGAACGACGCCTTCAGCGACCCCAAGCCTTGCATGTCGGTGCCGGGGCGGATGAATTCATCATAGTCCAGGATGGTCAGGCCGTTCACGTCACGTACCGGCACGATCGACCGGGCAAAGCGGTTGTCGTCCCACGCGGCCTTGGCGCGTTTTTGCGATTCTACGGCCAGTGCGTCGGCTTGATCACGGGTAAAGCCATATTCAGTGGCGATGATGTCGGCGGAAATGCCCTGCGGAACGAAATAGCGGTCAATGGCGACAGATGGATCGGCAGCCACGGCGGCGCCGTCGCTGCCCATCGGTACACGGCTCATCATTTCGACGCCACCGGCGATATAGGCGTCACCTGCCCCGCCGCGCACCTGGTTGGCAGCCAGGTTTACCGCTTCCATGCCAGAGGCGCAGAAACGGTTGATCGACAGGCCGGGGATCGATTCATCTAGGTCAGAGGCCAGCACGGCGGTCCGGGCCAGACAGGCACCCTGTTCCATGACCTGGGTGACGTTGCCCCAGATCACGTCCTCGACAGCGTGGCCTTCCAGGCCATTGCGGGCCTTCAGCGCGTTCAGGATGGTTGCGGACATCCGCACCGAGGTCACTTCGTGCAGCGATCCGTCCGGGCGGCCTTTGCCGCGTGGCGTGCGCACGGCGTCATAGATATAGGCTTCGGTCATTGTGCCTTCCTCTTGGTTAATCCCCGGCCTAGGCAGTCCGGGGCATCAGGTCATAGGGGTGTTTCCAACCGGGCAGGGCGCTGATGTTGCCCAGCCAGCGGTCAATATTGGCCCATTCGGTGCGGTCAAAACCGAAGGGTTCAGGATAGTACAGGTAGCCGCAGCAGGAAAAATCAGCGTTCGTTGGGCCCTCACCCACCAACCAGTCACGGCCTTCCAGAGCGGCGTTCAGCGTCTGGTATGCGGCCTTCAGGCGGCCAAGGTTGAAGTCGATCACATCCTGATTGCGGTGCTTTTCCGGCAGAAAGTTCATAAGGAACCGGGTCATGCCCGCTTGGCTGGACATCTTGTGATTGTCCCAGAACATCCAGCGCATCACTTCGCGCGCCTCTTCCGGGGTGTTCCCGCCGAACTTGCCGGTCTTTTCTGTCACATACATCTGGATCACGCCCGATTGGGTTAGCGTCAGATCACCGTCCACCAGAACTGGCGCTTCGCCCATCACGTTGATCGCGCGATATTCCGGGGTGCGCGATGCGCCGTGAAAGAAATCCACCCAGGCCGGTTCCCAATCCAGTCCGCCCAGTTCCAGCGGCAGGGCCGCCTTGTAGGAATTCCCGCTTTCGCCAAAGCAGTAAAGTTTCATCGTCATGCCCAGTCCTCCCTGTTCGCGCATGTCCTTGCGTTGGAGTGTGAGTATTTTTGGCAAGATGAAAAGGTTGGCAGTTTGCTGGTAACGCACCGTTAAGGCTAATGCGTTACGACTGACGCTGCGTTACAGGCTGGAGAGCCGATGGACGTGCAAGGCGAAACCTCACCCCGTTCCTGACGCCATTAGGCCGGCGCTCGGGGTGAGGCCCGCACCCCCCCTGCTGTTTCATCTTGCCGAAAATACTCAATTTTCTGCCCTTTCGGCAGGCCGGCGTTTACCGGTGGGGCTCCTCCGTTTTTCCTAGCGCTTTCGCGCGTCCAGTTCCGAATTGAACAGCCGCATCCGGTGCGCGAACGTGTCCTCGTTGATGACGCTGTCGAAATTCTCGAACAGGAATGACAGGGCCTCTCCTTCGTCCAGACCGGCGTCATGCGCGAACTTTTTCAGACGGCGGTATCCGTCCTCGGTCATTGCGGCGTTGAAGCGGCGGGTCAGGCGAAAGCGTTTGGGCATGGGGTCTCCGTTCGGTTGGCTGGCGCACGGGATGGCGCGCCAGCCATTTTCGTTCAGAAATTCGCCGCGTCCAGAGCCATCACCGTATCCGCACCGCTGTTGATGCGGGCCAGGTGCATGGCGGTGGCGGGCAGGCGGCGCGCCATGTAATAGCGCCCAGTGGTCAATTTGGTTTCGTAGAACGCCTTGTCCGACGCCCCCGCAGCCAGCGCCTCGGTCGCGGCCTTGGCCATCTGCGCCCACATCAGACCCAGGCAAACGTGGCCGAACAGGTGCATGAAGTCATATGACCCGGACAGCGCGTTGTTGGGGTTCTTCATGCCGTTCTGCATGAAGTACATACCCGCTGCCTGCAGATCCTTCGATGCGGCTTTCAGCGGGTCGATGAAGTCCTTCAGCGCCTCGTTGTCGGCATTGTCCTTGCAGAATGTTTTGACCAGTTCGAAGAAGGCCATCACGTGTTTGCCCCCGTCGGCAGCCAGTTTGCGGCCCACCAGGTCCAGCGCCTGCACGCCGTTGGCGCCTTCATAGATCATGGCGATCCGGGCGTCGCGGGTGAACTGGCTCATACCGTGTTCTTCGATGTAGCCGTGGCCGCCATAGATCTGCTGGGCGCGGACGGTCATGTCGTAGCCTTCGTCAGTCAGGAAGCCCTTGATGACCGGGGTTAGCAGCGACACCAGCCCATCTGCGGCCCTGTCGTCCTTGCGGTGGGCGGCGTCGATCATGGTGGCGCCCCACAGGATGAAGGCGCGCGCGCCCTCGGCAAAGGATTTCTGATCCATAAGTGAACGGCGGATGTCCGGGTGTACGATCAGCGGATCGGCGGGGCCGTCGGGGTTCTTCACGCCGGTCACATCGCGACCCTGCAGGCGGTCCTTGGCGTAGTCCACGGCGTTCTGATAGGCGACCTCTGCCGCAGCCAGACCCTGCATGCCGACGCCCAGGCGGGCCTCGTTCATCATGGTGAACATGGCGCGCATGCCCTTGTGTTCTTCGCCCAGCAGGTAGCCTTCGGCCTCGTCATAGTTCAGCACGCAGGTCGAGTTGCCGTGGATGCCCATCTTTTTCTCGATGTTGCCCACGGTGACACCGTTACGCGCGCCGATGTTGCCTTCGTCATCGACCAGGAATTTAGGGACGATGAACAGCGACACACCCTTGATGCCCTCGGGCCCGCCGGGGATCTTGGCCAGCACCAGATGGACGATGTTGTCGGCCATGTCGTGGTCGCCCGCCGAGATAAAGATCTTCTGGCCGGAAATCTTGTAGGTACCGTTGCCTTGCGGGACGGCCTTGGTGCGCATCAGGCCCAGATCGGTGCCGCAATGGGGCTCGGTCAGGTTCATGGTGCCGGTCCATTCGCAGGACACCATTTTCGGCAGCCACTTGTTTTTCTGTTCATCCGTGCCGTGCGCCAGGATGGCAGACGCCGCGCCGTGGGTCAGGCCCTGGTACATGGTGAACGCCTGGTTGGACGAGCTGAACATCTCGCCCACGGCGGTGCCCATCACATAGGGCATGTTCTGGCCGCCGTATTCTTCGGGCATGTCCAGACCGGTCCAGCCGCCTTCCTTAACCTGCTCAAAGGCTTCCTTGAACCCAGTTGGGGTATAGACGATGCCGTTTTCCAGCCGGCAGCCTTCCTGATCACCCACGGTGTTCAGCGGCGCCAGGACTTCACCGGTCAGTTTCCCGGCCTCTTCCAGCACGGCCGCGGTAAAGTCCGCTTCCAGTTCGGAATAGCCCGGAATATCCGATTGGCTGATCTTCAGCACGTCGTGCAGGATGAACTGCATGTCCTTGATCGGTGCGGTATAGGTCGGCATGGTCTCTCTCCCACTTTGCGCCGGTCTTACTCGGCGGCCTTTTCCTGTTTCTTCAGCGAGACGATCATCTTTTCGCCCCACATCATCTGTTCTTTCAGCTCTTCGATGGCTTCGTTCAGCTCATCGCGTTGCTGTTCCATGTCACGCAGGCGTTCCTGCGCCACCTTGTATGTCCGCTCCAGCTGGGTCAGCTGGGCATCGCCCATGTTGTAGAGGTCCAGCAATTGCCGGATTTCCTCTAGGCTGAAGCCAAAACGCTTGCCCCGCAGGATCAGTTTCAGCCGACCGCGGTCCCGATGGGTGAACAGGCGTTTCTGTCCTTCCCGGATCGGGAACAGAAGCTCTTTGGCCTCGTAGAAGCGCAGAGTGCGCGGGGTCACCTGAAATGCGTCACACATTTCGCGGATCGTCATGGTTTCCTTCGTCACAGCATTCCCTCCGAAGAATTTAACGCTGGGTAAAGAAATGCGGTGACATCCCGTTTGTTACAACAGTGATTGACGTTTACGTAACCGATACGTCACGTCATTTTCTGAGTGACGTAAGATCAATGCAGGTCAACAGGCGGAAAAGTAATTTCGTTTCGTGGCGTCACTTCATGAAAAACAAAAAAGGCGGGGAAATCCCGCCCTTATGACCCGGAAATCGGGTGAATCACAAATCTTTCAGCGCCGCAGCCGTTTCGTCGCGGGACTGGCGTAGCGTATCGATCGCATCGTCCAGTTGGCGGCGCTGTTCGGCCAGTTCTTCCAGTTGCCGGGAAGAGCTTTCGACCCAGGCTTGCATCTGCGCTTTGTTGCCTTCCTTGTCGTAGATCAGCAACCACTGGCGGATGCCTTCCAGCGAATAGCCCCATTTGCGGCCGCGTAGTATCAGGGTCATGCGGGCGATTTCACGCGCACCGTAGAACCGTGAACGGCCTTCGCGCTGGGGCTGCAAAAGCTCGATATACTCGTAATACCGCAGGGTGCGCGGGGTCACGTCGAACTTGGCGCACATTTCTTTGAAACTCAGGAGGGTCTCGGACATTTCGGGCCGTCTGTTGCTTGTTTGGGGCAGTTTGCAACAGCAGAAACCAGTTGACCAGCCCCTTTAGGTGCGCCGCCGCCGTAGCGTGACGCGGTTCATGGGGTCAGGAAGCCAGGAGCAAAGAAGTAAAAGGAATAGGCCACGATGAATGCGGGAACCGCGGACACGACCGTGGCCAGAACCGCCGTACGTGGGCTAAGTGCGATTGCCGGAAACAGGGCGTCACCGTCGTTTGAAATCGCATTGCCGATCAGCGCAGAGAAGGGAAGGGCGCCATTCACGTATAGCGTCGTCACCAGAACCTGCGGCCCGCACCCGGGAACAAAACCAACTAGAATGCCGACCAACGGCAACAGCGGCGCCACCGTGGCAAAGGCAGCATTCAAATCCAGCCCGGCAAACAACACCAAGTAGTCATAGGCCAAGTACGCCCCGATCACCCAGACCGCGATAAAGCTGGTTTCCTCGGCCATGCGGGTGGTCGGCGAGTCTTCGGCATTTGTCATCGCGGCAAGTGGCGACAGGGTCCAGATCAGCAGGCCAAGCGCCGTGCCGGTCAGGCCGATCCCATACAACAGGGTCTCTGGCACGTTGTCATAGAGTGGCGACTGCAGCAGTTGAAGAACGCCCAGAACGAACCCGGGAAGGACCATCGCCAAGTAGACGATGTCACGTTTTCGCAGGGAGCCGATGCGAACCGGTACCAGGCAGGAACCGGGCTGGGTGACCGGGGGCACCATTCGCAGGTAGTCCACGATCCAGCCCGAAACGATCCCGACAGCAAAGGAAAGCGGCAGCACCACCACCGCCGCGTCCGGCCGGGTGGCGATCAGCAGAAAGGCCGCGTCGCCCATCGTCGCGGTCAACGTCGCCACCACAGCACCAAATCCCACATGACCTGAGGAATAGGCGGCGACAACGACCACAGCCCCGCCGCAGCCGGGGGTGGCGCCCAGAAGCGCGGACAGCGGCACCTGCGCCCATTTCGCATTCTGCAGGGCAGAGCCAATGTTGAAGCGGAACACCCGTTCCGACCCGTAAAACAGCAGAAGCGTGGCGGCGACAAAAACCGCGACCTGAAAATACGCATCCAACATCAATTCGCGGGTGACCTGGCCCAATTCACCCGGTGCGACGGCCAGCGCCAGCAGCAGCAAAGCATAGGGCAGTCGCCGGGACCGGAAAGGACCAAGGTAGCCGGGACGAAATACAGTCGGAGTCGTGGTGTCTACATGTGCCATGCCCCCATTGCATATGAGAATTACTCGCAATTGCAAGAACTATTTCTTGCACTCCGCCCAAACAGGGCAGAATACATAGGGACTGCACAATATTCAGGCCCGGAGGTTGTTTTGGGATCGGACAAGAAAGCCATTGCTCGCCAATTCATAGAGGCAATCCCGCACGCCAAGGCATTGGGCATGGAATTCACCGAGGTTGGCAATGGTCGGGCGGAAATGCGGATGCCCTACGATGAAAGGTTTGTCGGAGACCCCAAAACCGGTGTGATTCACGGGGGGGCGGTGTCTGCCCTTCTGGATACGACCTGCGGGGCCGCAGTAATGAGCCACCCGAAAGCGCCCGGCGGCACTGCCACGATTGACCTGCGAATCGATTACATGCGCGGGGCGACACCCGGTCAGGCGCTGCGTACCCGTGCGCATTGCTATCGCATCACGCGAAATGTCGCCTTTGTCCGGGCAGAGGCGTTGGATGATGATGACGACAGGCCCGTCGCCACGGCAGCCGGGGCCTTTACCGTGCAGGAGGGGCTGAAATGAACATCCGCCGCCGCCCCGAACCTGTGCAGGTCGTCAAGCAACGCCGCGACGCCGCGCTGAATGCGCTGGTGCACGGCGTACCCTACATCAGTTTCCTGGGGATCGAATTTGACCGTCGGGGAGATGAGCTGACCGCTGTTTTGCCCTTTGCGGACAAGCTGATCGGAAACCCGATGATTCCCGCGATCCACGGCGGGGTTACCGCCGCCTTTCTGGAGGTAACGGCGATCATCGGGCTTAGCTGGGCCTATCTGTGGGATGATCTGGAAAGCGGCAAGCTGGAAGCGCAGACCCTGGTCGAAGGCCAATTGCCCACGCTGCCTAAAACGATTGATTTCACGGTTGATTACCTGCGCTCAGGACTGCCGCGCGACGCCTACGCGCGGGCGCAGGTCAATCGTTCTGGTCGTCGCTATGCCTCTGTCCACGTCGAGGCCTGGCAGGACAACCGCAGCCGGCCCTTTGCGCAAGGGACAGGGCATTTCCTCATGCCGCAGAATGGCTGAGGCCGGGCCGAGGGCCCCGAAAATCACTCACCGGCGGGTTCTGAAGATCGCGCTGCCCATCGTGTTGTCCAACGCCACTGTCCCGATCCTTGGCGCGGTGGATACTGGCGTGGTCGGCCAGATGGGGCAGGCGGCTCCGATTGGCGCGGTCGGGGTCGGCGCCATCATCCTGACCGGGGTCTACTGGATCTTCGGTTTTCTGCGGATGGGAACCACAGGGCTGGCGTCGCAGGCGCAGGGGGCCGGGCAGGCCGGCGAAGTGGCGGCGCTGCTGACCCGTGCGCTGCTGATCGCGGCGGCGGCGGGGCTGGCGATCATCGCCCTGCAAGCACCGATCATCAGGGTGGGGTTCTATCTGTCGCCCGCCTCTGACGAGGTCGAAATCCTTGCGCGCGACTACATGCGTATCCGCGTTTTCAGCGCCCCGGCGGCCATTGCGCTGTATGGCGTGACGGGCTGGCTGATTGCGCTGGAACGCACCCGGTCCGTCCTGGTGATCCAGCTGTGGATGAACGGGTTGAACGTCCTGCTGGATCTTTGGTTCGTGCTGGGGTTGGGGTGGGGCGTGCAAGGCGTCGCCGTTGCGACGTTTCTGGCGGAATGGTCGGGGTTGGCGCTGGGGCTGTGGATGTGTCGCAGCGCCTTTTCCGTTCCTGCGTGGCGCGATTGGCCAAGAGTATTCGACCGGGCCAAGCTGGTTCACATGATGTCCGTCAATCTGGATATCCTGATCCGGTCGTTATTGCTGTTGGCGATGATCACCTCTTTCCTGCTGGTGGGGGCCAAGTTCGGCGATGTGACGCTGGCGGCCAACCAGGTGCTGTTGCAGTTCCTGAACATCACGGCCTATGCGCTGGACGGGTTCGCCTTTGGGGCAGAGGCGCTGGTTGGGCAGGCGATGGGCGCGCGCAATCGCGTTGCGTTGCGGCGTGGCGCGGTTCTGTCCAGCTTCTGGGGGGGCGGCATATCCGCCGCGTTGGCGCTGGCCTTCGCGCTGGCTGGGGGTGTCATCATCGACGTGATGACCAGTGCCGCGGATGTCAGGGCCGAGGCCCGCGCCTACCTGCCCTACATGGTGGCCGCGCCAGTTCTGGGCATCGCCAGCTGGATGCTGGACGGTATTTTCATCGGGGCCACGCGATCCCGCGACATGCGCAACATGATGATGATCAGTTTCGTCATCTACCTTGTGGCGGTTCTGGTGCTGGTGCCCTTGATGCAGAACCACGGCCTGTGGCTGGCTCTGCTGATTTCTTATGTCGCGCGGGGGATCACGCTGGCGCTGCGCTATCCCGCGCTGGAAGCGGCATCGAACCGGGCCTAAAGGATGTCCAGCACCGATTCAGGGGGGCGACCCAGTGCAGCCTTGTCGCCGTTGAATACCATGGGGCGTTCGATCAGCCGGGGGTGGCTGGACATCGCCGCCAGCAACTTATCCTCGGGGTCATCCTTGGACAGGCCCAGTTCCCTGAACTCGGTCTCCTTGGTGCGCATGACCTGGATTGCGGGCAGGTTCAGCGCCACCAGTGCCGTTTTCAGTTCCGTGACAGAGGGCGCATCCTCCAGGTACAGCCGCACCTGAACGTCGCGCCCCTCCAGCAGCGCCAGCGTTTCGCGCGATTTTGAACATCGCGGATTGTGCCAGATGGTGATCATAGCCAGTCCTCTCGTTTGGTGCCCACGGCCTGGGCCACGTTGTCAAACCCGTCAAGCGCCAGTAGCCTGTCAAGCCCGTGGGCGACCTCGGCCCCCAGAGACAGGCCCTTGTAGACAAGTGCTGTGTACAGTTGCACAGCCGATGCGCCGGCCTGTATCTTGGCATAGGCTTCCTCGGGCGAGGATACGCCGCCCACGCCGATCAGCGGCAGTTTGCCCCCGGTCAGTTGCGACAGTTGCGCCAGCACGCGGGTCGATTTTTCGAACAATGGCGCGCCGGACAGACCACCGGTTTCATCCTTGTGCTGGCTTTGCAGCCCCTCACGCGACAGGGTGGTATTCGTTGCGATCACCCCGTCTATGCCAGAGTTCAGCGCGACTTCGGCTATGTCTTCCAGTTCGGCGGACGACAAATCAGGCGCGATCTTCAGGAATACGGGGATTGCGCGGTCCAGTTCAGCCCGTGCGGAGATCACACCGGCCAGAAGGGCGGATAGCGCGTCCTTGCCCTGCAGGTCGCGCAGTTTTTCCGTGTTGGGGGACGACACGTTGACGGTCGCGAAATCCAGGTAGGGCCCACAATGGGTCAGCACCTTGGCGAAATCAGCGGCGCGGTCCGTGCTGTCCTTGTTCGCGCCCAGGTTCAGCCCCAGCACCATGTCACGCGGGCGCTGCGCAAGCCGGGCGCCAATCGCCTGCATCCCGTCGTTGTTAAATCCGAAGCGGTTGATCGCGGCGCGGTCCTCGGACAGGCGGAACAGCCGTGGCTTGGGGTTTCCCGGCTGGGCGCGCGGCGTGGCGGCACCGACCTCGACGAACCCGAAGCCCGCACGCGAAAGGGGGGAAAGAACCTGCGCGTTCTTGTCAAAGCCTGCGGCCAGACCCACCGGGTTGGCCAGTTTCAATCCAGCGACTTCGGTTCGCAGACGATCAGAGGTCACCAGCCCGGGTAGCGGCGCCGCCCCCAGTTGCAACGCCTTGATGGACAGGCCATGCGCGGTTTCGGGGTCCAGCTTGTGCAGGGCCAGCAGCCCCAGTTTTTCCAGCGGATTCATTCGATGCCTTCCGGGAATTGATGCGCCCCGTCCACCAGTGGAAGGGGCAGGTGCCACGCGATATCCTCGATCTTCAGCGGACGGTAGAGGTGCGGGAACAGCGCCCCCCCGCGTGAAGGTTCCCATTTAAGCGCCTCGCCCAATGCCTCTGGGTCCAACGCCAAAAGGGTCAGCCCGTCCTCTGCCGCGAAATGCTTGGCCGCCGTTTCGGCCACCTGTTCAGCGGTCGAGAAATGGACGAACCCGTCCGCAATATCCACCGGCGCGCCATCGGTAACGCCCGTGGCCTCCAACTCGGCCCATTCGTCGGCCCGGAAAATCTTGTAAATCAGCATGGGCCTGACATGCCGTGCCGGTGCCGTGTGGTCAAGGCGGAAGGTTTTGACAGACCCCCGGATTCGGGCGCAGACTTTGCCCAGAACAATTCCAACTGGAGAGATACGATGTTTGTCCGTTTCCTTGGCGGGCTGGGTGTTGTGGCGTTGTCCACTGGCATGGCCGCTGCCGATTATTCCCTGACCATCCTGCACACCAATGATTTCCACGCGCGGTTTGAACCGATCAACAAATATGACTCGGGCTGTTCCGAGACTGACAACGCAGAGGGTAAATGCTTTGGCGGGTCGGCCCGCCTGTTGACCGCGATATCCGAGGCGCGAGCGCGGTCCAATAACTCCATCCTCGTGGATGGGGGTGACCAGTTTCAGGGCACGCTGTTCTACACCTACTACAAGGGCAAGATGGCGGCCGAGTTCATGAACCGGCTGGGCTATGATGCGATGACTGTGGGCAACCACGAATTCGACGACGGCCCAGAGGTGTTGCGCGGGTTCATGGACGCGGTCGATTTCCCTGTGCTGATGTCGAACGCGGATGTGTCCGGCGAACAGGCGCTTGCGGGCAAGCTGGCGAAGTCCGCGGTGATCGAGCGTGGCGGCGAACGGTTGGGTCTGATTGGCCTGACCCCACAAAACACGCCCGAAATGTCCTCGCCCGGTGGGAACATCATTTTTACGGACCCGGTGAACGCGGTGCAGGCAGAAGTGGACCGCCTGACCGCAGAGGGTGTGACCAAGATCATCGTGCTGTCTCATTCCGGTTATCACGTGGACAAACGTGTGGCTGCGCAAACAACAGGTGTGGATGTGATCGTGGGCGGGCATACGAATACCTATCTGTCCAACACGTCGGACCGGGCCGAGGGACCGTATCCAACGATGGTGGGCAACACGGCTATTGTTTCGGCCTATGCCTACGGCAAGTTCCTTGGCGCGCTGAACGTTACCTTCGATGACGCGGGCAATCTGGTGGCTGCTACCGGAGAACCGCTGATCATGGATGCCGCCGTGACAGAGGACGCCGCAGCTAAGGGCCGCATCGCCGAACTTGCCAAACCGCTGGACGAAATCCGCAACAAAGTGGTGGCCGAAGCCGCTGCGCCGATCGACGGGGATAAAGGGTCTTGCCGTGCGGCGGAATGCAGTATGGGGAACCTCGTGGCCGACGCGATGCTGGCGCGGGTGCGCGATCAGGGCATTCACGTGGCCATTCAGAATGGCGGGGGGCTGCGGGCCTCTGTCGACGCTGGGCCGGTGACGATGGGTGAAGTGCTGACCGTGTTGCCATTCCAGAACACGCTGTCCACCTTTCAGGCCAAGGGGTCTACCATCTTGGCGGCGCTGGAAAACGGTCTGTCCAAGATCGAGGAGGGCTCTGGCCGGTTTCCGCAGGTGTCCGGGCTGACATTTGTCTACGATCCCGCGGCACAGCCGGGTTCGCGTGTGGTGTCGGTCAAGGTCATGACGGACGGTGCGTGGTCTGGTCTTCAGCCGGATCGCATCTACGGGGTTGTCACCAACAACTTCGTCCGGCGGGGTGGGGATGGTTACGCCATGTTCGGTTCGGAAGGGATGAACGCCTATGACTTCGGCCCCGACCTGGCGGATGTGACGGCGGAATATCTGGGCAGGATGTCGCCCTACATGCCATATGTGGATGGGCGCATCAGTGTGAAGTGACAGGATATCTGTACCCATCGGGGCACAGCCGCTAGGATTGCGCCTGATACGAGGACCGCCCCGATGGACCACCCGCTTATTGACCTGATCAACGCCAGGATCGCCAAGGCAGAGGCTGATGGCGCCTTTGACAATCTGCCCGGTGCCGGGAAGCCATTGCCGGAATGCGACGATCCGCAGAATGCGTTGTTCAACCGGCTGATCCGCGAAAACGGGGCCGTGCCGGAGTTCATCAGCCTGTCGCGCGAACTGGCCGGGCTGCGAGAAGAGCTGCGTGACTGCGCCGACCGTACCCGGCGGCGAGAGCTGATGCAGAACATGTCGATGATGGAAACCCGGATCGAGATGGCCAAGCGCGATTTCAAGCGGGGCTGAGCGATGTGCGGGCGCATCGTAATAACCCTGCCCAACGACGCGATGGCACAGCTGTTCGGGGCGGTGCCCGCCAATACCCTGCCACCCGTCCCCAATTACAACGTCTGCCCCACCGCACAGGTGCATGTGGTCGCCACCGATGGGGATATCCGCCGTTTGGGCGCGATGCGCTGGGGCTTTGTGCCGACGTGGTACAAATCGCTGGCCGATGGCCCCTTGCTGATCAATGCCCGCGCGGAAACCATCGCCGCAAAGCCCGCCTTTCGCGAAGCATGCCGTCAGCGCCGGTGCCTTCTGCCTGCCTCTGGGTTTTACGAATGGACCAAGGACGCCGACGGCAACCGTCTGCCGTGGTATATTTCGCGTAGCGATGGCGCACCGCTGGCGATGGCCGGGGTTTGGCAGACGTGGGGCGACGAAAGGATCGCCGCCTGCGCTGTGGTCACCGTACAGGCGAACGCGGAAATAGGCCATATCGACCACCGAATGCCGGTGATCCTGGAACAGCAGGACTGGGCCAAGTGGCTGGGCGAGGAAGGTCACGGTGCCGCGCCCCTGATGAAACCCGCTGATGCAGGTATTCTGAATGCCCATCGGGTCAACTCCGAGGTGAATTCGAACCGCGCCAGTGGCCCCACTCTGATCGAGCCAATTGCGCCCTGAACGCAGGTGCAGAACCTCGTAGACCGACGTGATGCCGTAGAAATACGGTATTTAGTACGCGAATTGCTATATGGAACTCTTGTTTCGTCGGCAGGATTCGCTGTATCCCCGCCGCCAGCAAGGAGAGATGATGCAGGTGCAGCAATTCCAGAATGGGCAGAAAGTGCAGGCTGCGGCGGCCCCGGTCGACCTGGAATCGGTAAGCTATGCCCGTGAAGGAACGCAGGTGTTTGACACCCTGACGCTGCGGCTGGATCAGCGCCGCGTGGGGATCGTCGGGCGAAACGGATCGGGTAAGTCACAATTGGCGCGGCTGATCGCCGGGCTGGCAGAGCCAGAAAAGGGATCGGTCAAGGTCGGGGGCGTCACCGTCGCCTCGGACCGCAAGGCTGCAATTTCTACTGTCGGCATTCTGTTCCAGAACCCGGATCACCAAATCATCTTTCCCACTGTTGGTGAGGAATTGACCTTTGGCCTGTCTGCTCTTGGCGTTTCGAAAAGGGATGCCCGCAGGCAGGCGGAACAGATGTTGGCCCGGTTTGGGCGGCAGCAGTGGTTCGACCGGTCGGTGCATGGGCTTTCGCAGGGGCAGCGGCACCTGGTTTGCCTGATGTCGGTGCTGATGATGGCCCCGCGCGTGATCGTTCTGGACGAACCCTTTGCCGGGCTGGACATGGCTACTTCGATCCGGCTGGGGCGCTATCTGGACGGGCTGGACCAGGGTCTAATCCACATCAGCCACGATCTGCCGGCGCTGGACCACTATGACCGTATCGTCTGGCTGGAACGCGGAGCGGTTCACATGGACGGCACGCCGGAACAGGTGCTGCCGGAATACCAACGCCAGATGCGCGAATGGGGGGGGTGTGATGATCTCGCTGACCTCTGACATCCGCACGCCCTATCATGGCTGGCCAGTGGGGCCAAAGCTGCTGGCGCTGTGCCTGTTCACGCTGGCGATATTCTATCTGAAGGGTATCCCTGCCAGCTTGGTCGTCATGGCGCTGGTCTGCGCGGCCTATCTTGCCGGCGGGGTGGCCTTTGCCCGGCAGGGGCTGCGGATGATGCGCCCGGTGCTGTTTTTTGTGGTGATCATTGTGGTCTGGCACCTGGTTGCAGGCAGCATGGCCGAAGGGGTGGTGATCATCCTGCGCCTGCTGGCGGCTATCGCGGCGGCCAACCTTGTGACCCTGACCACCCGGCTACAGGACATGCTGCAGGTGATTGAAAACGGCCTGTCCCGATTTGGCGTGTCCGAAAAGGCCCGTCGGCGTCTGGCCGTTTCAATCGCGCTGGTTATCCGCTTTACCCCGGTGCTGACACAGAAGGGCGGCCACCTGGTCGAATCCTGGCGCGCGCGCAGCACCCGGCGGCCGGGATGGCGGCTGGTGCTGCCTTTCGCCCTGCTGGCGGTGGACGATGCCGAACAAACCGCCGAGGCGCTGAAAGCGCGGGGCGGTGTTCTTTGACCAAAACGGGCACCAGACCCGTATGAATTACGACAGGACGCGAAGAAAGGACCCCAAATGGAACGCAACCTGACCCTCATCGCCCTTTTTGCTGCACTGATCGCGGCGCTGGGGCTTGTTCCCAAGCTCATGCTGGCCTCTGGCGTACCGATTTCGGCGCAAAGCATGGGCATAATGTTGTGCGGCACCGTTCTGGGGGCCAAGCGCGGCGGCCTTGCGGTGCTGCTGTTCCTGGGGCTGGTGGCCCTGGGCTTGCCGCTGCTGGCTGGCGGCCGTGGCGGTATCGGCGTCTTTTCCGGCCCGTCCATGGGGTATCTGATCGGCTTCCCGGTCGCGGCCTTTGTCACCGGTCTGCTGGCCGAGGTCTGGCGGTCGCGCGGCGGGTTCATCTTCCCGGCGGCAGCGGCGCTGGTCGGCGGGGTGATCGTGCTGAATGTGCTGGGCATTGTTGGGATGTCGATCAAGCTGGACAAGACCCTGTCCGAGGCGGCCATGCTGGCGATGCCCTTCGTGCCGGGTGATCTGATCAAGGCCGTGTTGGCCGGCCTGATTACCCAAGGTCTGTTGAAAGCCCGTCCCGGTCTGGCCAAAGCCTGAACGGGCGAAAGATCAGGCAATAATGGAAAGGGCGGGGTAAACCCGCCCTTTGTCATTTCTTCTTCATCGCATCCAGCAGCGCGGCGCCCAGCCCGCCCATGTCGTTGCTGCGGGGTGGGGGCGAGACTTTGCCGCCACGCTGCGGACGCCCGCCACCTTTCGGGGCGTTGTCCCGCTTGGGCCGTTCTGCGCGGTCCTGACCGCCGCCCTCTTTTTTCATCGACAGGCCGATGCGTTTGCGGGGAACGTCCACCTCGGTCACGCGGACCTTGACCACGTCACCGGCTTTGACCACCTCGTGTGGGTCTTTGACGAACCGGTCGGCGATCTGGCTGATATGCACCAGCCCGTCCTGATGCACACCGATATCGACGAAAGCGCCAAATGCCGCCACGTTGGTCACAGTGCCTTCCAGCAACATACCCGGTTTCAGGTCGGTGATCTCATTCACGCCCTCGGTGAAGGTGGCGGTCTTGAACTCGGGTCGCGGGTCGCGGCCGGGTTTTTCCAGTTCCGACAGGATGTCCCGCACGGTGGGCAAGCCGAACCGGTCATCCACGAAATCCGCCGCATCCAACCGCTTCAGCGGCGCGGGGTCGACCATAAGTGTGCGCAGGTCACGGCCGCAAGCCGCCACGATCCGGCGGGCCACGTCATAGGCTTCGGGGTGAACGGACGATCCGTCCAGCGGTTCCTTGCCATCCCGGATACGCAGAAAACCCGCGCATTGTTCAAAGGCTTTCGGGCCAAGCCGGGCGACTTTCAGCAGTTCCTTGCGGGATTTGAACGCACCATTTGCATCGCGATGCGCCACGATGGCATCCGACAGGCCCGGCCCGATCCCCGCTACGCGGGCCAGCAGCGGGGCCGAGGCGGTGTTCAGGTCCACGCCAACGGCGTTCACCGCGTCCTCTACCACCGCGTCCAGCGATTTGCCCAACCGCCGCTGATCCACGTCATGCTGGTACTGGCCGACGCCGATGGATTTCGGTTCAATCTTCACCAGTTCGGCCAGAGGATCCTGCAGGCGGCGGGCGATGGACACCGCGCCGCGAAGGCTGACATCCAGCCCGGGGAATTCCTGCGCCGCCAGTTCCGAGGCCGAATAGACGGATGCCCCTGCCTCAGAGACCACAACCTTGGTCGGTTTCTTGGCAGATCGCATCAGTCCCAGCAGATCGCCCACCAACTTTTCGGTTTCTCGGCTGGCGGTGCCATTGCCGATGGCGATCAGGTCCACCCGGTGCCGGGCGATCATTTCGGCCAGCGTTGCCTGTGCGCCGCGTAGGTCGTTCTTGGGCTGGAAAGGGTAGATCGTTGCCGTTTCCAGCAGCTTTCCGGTTGCGTCCACAACGGCGCATTTCACCCCCGTCCGAATGCCCGGGTCCAGACCCAGAGTCGCCTTGGCCCCGGCCGGGGCGGCCAACAGAAGATCCTTGAGGTTGCGGGCGAAAACATGGATCGCGTCCTCTTCGGCGCGGCGGCGCAACTCGGTCAACAAGTCGATAGACAAGGAGATGTGCAGCTTTACACGCCATACGAACCCGGCCACCTTGCGCAGCCACAGATCACCCGGCCCGTTACCAGCTGCCTGCAACTCTGCGGCTACCATCTGTTCCGCACGGTTCTGGCCGGGGGCCGTGTCCGGGTCCACCACGATGTCGATTTGCAGGATGCCTTCGTTGCGTCCACGGAACATCGCCAATGCCCGATGCGAGGGGATCGTCGCCCAACTTTCCGACTGCGCGAAATAGTCCGAGAACTTGGCCCCCGCGGATTCCTGCCCCTCGATCACCTTCGAGGTCACGATGGCTTCGCGCATCAGGAATTCACGCAGGCGGCCCAGCAGGCTGGCGTTTTCGGATAAATCTTCGCCGATAATGTCACGCGCGCCGTCCAGCGCCGATTTCACGTCCGGCACGGCTTCTGTTAGATAGCCTGCCGCCAATGTTTCGGGGTCCGCGCGGCGATCCGCCAATATCGTCTGCGCCAGTGGTTCCAGCCCATTTTCACGGGCGATCATGGCGCGGGTGCGGCGCTTGGGCTTGTAGGGCAGGTAGATGTCTTCCAGTGCCGATTTCGTTTCAGCCCCGGCGATGGCCTTTTCTAGATCCGCCGTCAGTTTGCCCTGTTCCTTGGTC
This sequence comes from Thalassovita sp., assembly GCA_017792425.1. Taxonomy (GTDB): domain Bacteria; phylum Pseudomonadota; class Alphaproteobacteria; order Rhodobacterales; family Rhodobacteraceae; genus Thalassobius. Next base: position 3,077,624 of record CP051233.1, on the reverse strand, counting down.
GAGGCCAGGATCACCCCGCGCCGATCGTTCAGTTCGCGCAAATAGCCCAGCCGGTCGGCCAGCGTTCGCAACTGGCTGTCGTCCAGTCCGCCCGTGACCTCTTTCCGGTAGCGCGCCACGAAAGGGACGGTCGCGCCCTCGTCCAGCAGCTTTATCGCGGCCTGCACCTGTTCGGGACGGGCGCTGATTTCACTTGCGATCAGGATCGGAATGCGGCGTTCGGCCACGGTGTCGATGGACATGAAAGCCCCCCTTTTCTGGACGTTCGGACAGACTGTCTAACGCCGTCGATCCCCGCCGCCAAGCCCTCAGTTCAGCCAGCGGCTGGCAAGGTTGACTGCACCGATCACGACGATCAGTCCAAGGATGATCCATTCCTTGCGTGATTTGCGTTTGCGCGGGACAGGAGTGTCGGGACTGGCTTTTTCTATCCGAATGTCCTGCCCTGTGTGGGCCGATTTCAGCACGGCGATTGCAGCCTGTTCGGTGCCGGCCTCAATCCGCGTGGACAAGGGCGTCATCGGGTCGGGGCCGGACAGGATACGGTAGCGGATCAAATAGCTGGGCACGTGGGGTTCCTCTCTCGCCGCGCCTAGCATATTCCCCTCCTGGGGCAAACCAGAGACAGGTAGAAACCGGCCTTGACCTTCGTCCGCGCTTGGCCTATCCCGAGGTTCTGCTGCGCGGGCGTTGTGTAGTGGTAAGACCTTAGCCTTCCAAGCTAATGACGCGGGTTCGATTCCCGCCGCCCGCTCCAATCCCCTTACCAGTGCCAGATCGCCCCGCCTCTTAGCGCGCCGATCGCCAACGACACGCCCCAGGCCATCAGCACGCTACCCGCGAAAAGATCCAGCCATCGCAATGTTGTAGTAGCGATGCGAGATTTGGCCCACAGCGCAGCATGAACCAGGAACAGCCACCACAGCGCCGATCCAAAGAAAACCCCAAGGACCAGCACATAGGCCGCATTCCCCTGCCCAGATGCCGCCGCGCCCAAGCCTGCCACCATTCCGGCAAAGGCCAGGATCGTTGTAGGGTTCGACAGGGTCAGCAGATAGGTCGTCCCGAAGGCCCCGGCCACCGATCCTGCAGCCGGTCCGGCGGCGCCTGCCGCGCCCCGGTCCCTCTTCAGAAAACCACGAAGCGTCATCAATCCCAGCCAGGCGATCAGCACCCCGCCGAACAGTTGCATCTGGGGTGCGTACTGCGTCAGCAAGCCGGTCGCGGTGAACCCCGCTGCCACCAGCAGGCCATAGGTGCCATCCGCAGCGGCAGCGCCCAGCCCCGTCGCCAACCCCGCCGTCCGGCCTTCGGTCAGGCTGCGGCGAATGCACAACAGGCCAATCGGACCCACCGGCGCGGCGATTGCCAGCCCGACACCAAGGCCTTTCAGGAACACATCCAACATCAGTCTGTTCCGGGAATGGCGATTGCCGCGGTTTCCTTGGCGGTGTCCAGGGTGATGATCGATTCGGTCTTTACGACCGCCGGCAGGGGTTTCACCACACGTGTCAGGAAATCCTGCAGGGCGCGCGTATCGGACAGCCGCAGTTTCATCAGGTAAGAATGCGGGCCGCTGATATGGTGCAGCTCCTGCACCGCAGGGTGTGCCGTCAACGTTGCGACGGCCTCAGCCTCGCCGTCAAAGGCCATGTCGATCAACACGAAGGCGCACAGCCCCAGCCCAAAGCTCTGCGGGTCCAGCCGAGCCTGCATCCCGCTGATGGCGCCGCTGGCCACCAAGCGGCGTACGCGCTCGTTCGCCGCAGAAAGGGACAATCCCACGGTCTGTGCCAGGTCCGCGCTGGAGGTGCGGCCGTTAATTTGCAAGATTCCGCAAATCTTCCTGTCTATTTTGTCCATTTCGAAAATTCTTCCAGAATCATAACTAAATTTCAATAATAATCACTGAGGCCAGCAAAAAGGCAAGTGTATAGCACGCCGTTCACTCACACCCGCCGCCACCTCGCGCTTTCCGACGGCCCCGCGCTTTGCTATGGCTTGGCAAGGCGGAACCGCGGAAAGGCCCCCATGCGCAACTGGCTGCGACAGCTTTACGAAGGCCACAGTGAACGCGCCCATGCCTTTCGCTATGGGCTGCTGCTGTTCGACATCGGAACCATCCTTTTCGTGATCGGCACGTCCTTCTTCCCGCATGGCCTGCCGGTCGAGGTAATCGACTTCGTCCTTGGGGTCGTGATCCTGCTGGATTTCATCGCCCGCGTTTCAATTGAACAGCGGCCGCTGCGCTTTTTCACACGTTTGTCCACCTGGGCGGATGTGGTTGCCGTTGGGTCTTTCCTGGCCCCGATCGTGGGCGAAGGTCTGGGCTTCTTGCGGATTTTGCGCACCTTGCGGCTGCTGCACGCTTACCAGACGCTGACAAGGTTGCGCAAAGATTTCGATTTTTTTCGCCGCAATGAGGATGTCACCCTGGCGTCGATCAACCTGGCTGTTTTCCTGTTCGTGATGACAGGGGTGATCTACGCCCTGCAGCACGATACCAACCCGCAGATCAACAACTATGCGGACGCGCTGTATTTCACGGTGACCACGCTGACGACGACGGGGTTCGGCGATGTTACCCTGACCGGGACGGCGGGGCGCATGTTGGCCGTCGCCGTGATGATTTTTGGCGTCACCCTGTTCCTGCGCCTGGCCCAGGTTTTGTTCCGCCCGACGAAAGTGCGTCAACCCTGCCCGAAATGCGGGTTGGTGTTGCACGACGCCGACGCCGTCCATTGCAAACATTGCGGCGAGGTCATCAACATCCAAACCGAAGGCGCGGTCTGAACCGCTGCCGTCCCCGTCAATCACCTGTCATCCTGTTTTTTCTTGGTCACAATACCCTGGGGGTGAATGGCCGCAGGCCAGAGGGGGTGAAACCCCCTTCCCCGCCCGCCGCAGGCGAGCGCGCCGTCAGGCGCGCCAGATCAACAGCCTTCTCTCGATCCAGCCGATTGCGGCCGAGGTCAGTACCCCCAGCGCCGACAGGATCACCACTCCGGCGAACAGGCGCTCCAGGTCATACAGCGAACCGGCTTCCAGGATATAGGCCCCGATCCCATAGCGGGCACCCAGCATCTCGGCCGCGACTAGCAGGATGATCCCGATGGCGATGCTGACACGCAGGCCGGACAGGATGCCGGGAAGGGCACCGGGCAGGACGATCTTGCGGACGATGCTGAACCAGTTCAACCCAAAGCTCTGTCCCATGCGGATCAGGGTGCGGTCCACGTTGTCGACCGCGCCAAACGTGGCAACCACCGTCGGGGTAAAGGTTCCCAGCGCGATCAGTGCGTACTTGCTGCCTTCACCGATGCCGAACCAGATCACGAACAGCGGCAAAAGCGCGATTTTGGGGATGGGAAACAATGCGGCCACCAGCGGTACCATCCCCGCCCGCGCCAGGCTGAACAGTCCGATCATGACCCCCGCGCCGATCCCGGCAGTGACGCCCAGAATTGCCCCCACCGCCAGCCGGGACAAGGAAGGCAACAGGTGTTGCCAAAGCAATCCGGTTTCCACCAGGCCGCGCAGGGTGGCGAACACGGCCGAGGGGCGTGGCAGGGTCAAGTTGGAAATCACGCCGGTTCGGGTGCCCAACTCGACCAGGGCGATCAGCACGACGAAGACGGCAACGCCCACGCCGCGTATCCGCTGGGGGCGAAACCCGCCGCCGCGGAAGGGAACCGGGTTTTCAGACATGGCCCAACTCCTTGTCGGCGGCTTCGGCCTCTTGCCGCATCAGGTGCCACAGGCGGGACTGGTGGGCTTCCAGTGCGGGATCTCCGGCGCGGCGGTCCCGCAGGGGTATGTCTATTTCCACGATCTCCCGGATCGTGCCGGGGCGGCGTGACAGGACCACGATCCTGTGACCCAGACGCACCGCTTCTGACAGGTTGTGAGTGACGTAGACAGCGGTAAAGGGCGCGCGCGTCCACAGCCCAACCAGATCATCCATCAGCAACTCGCGGGTCTGGGCGTCCAGAGCCGACAGGGGTTCGTCCATCAGCATTACCGCCGGATTGACCGCCAGCGCCCGCGCGATGGCGACCCGCTGTTTCATTCCGCCGGACAGTTGTCTGGGCAGGGCGTCGCGGAATTCCGACAGTTTGGTGCGCTCCAGCACATCGTCGATAATCCTGCGCGCATGGTCGCCTCGAAAGCCGTGATCCTCCAGCACCAGCGAAATATTCCCCTTCACATCCCGCCACGGCAGCAGCGCGAAATCCTGAAACACATAGGTCAGCGGGTTCAGGCAGCCCTCGGGCGGGGCGCCTTTTTGCAGGACGCGGCCTTGTTGCGGCCGTTCCAGTCCACCCAGAAATCGCAGCAGCGTGGACTTGCCACAGCCGGACGGCCCGACGATGCAGGCGATCTGCCCCTCGGGGATGGTCAGGGTGATGTCGGACAGCACCGAAACATCCGCATAGGCGTGTGAAACGGCATCAAGGGTCAATTGCATGGCAGGGGGCAGGGGCCCGGTTTTCGGGCCCCATCCGATTACATGGTTGCAACGTAGGACGGGTCTACCAACATGTCCGTGGTCACGCTGTCCTTGACCAGTCCTTCGGACTTGAACCAGTCCAGCTGGTCCTGAACCGAGGTCACGTTCAGCGCCGCGTCGGCGTTAATCCGCATCGCGCCGTTGACGATGCCGGGCTTGGCTGCGTCATACGGTTTGTCCGCGTAGACGTATTTGTGGATCAGCTGGATCATCGCTTCTGCCGCGTCCTCGCCGGCTGTCTTGTCCACCAGCGCCGCGTTGAAATCTGCCGCCCCTTTCGAGAACGCGGCAAGGAAAGCTTCGGTCTTGGCGCGGTCGTTCGCGGCGTTGTTGGCAGAGGTGAAAACAGTCGTGACCTGGTAGTCAGGGATATAGTCCGCGACGTCACCGACGATATGCACCGCCCCTGATCCGGCCAGCGGTTTGGCGATATGCGGCACAATGGACCATGCGTCGATCTGGCCGGATTTCAACGCACCGATGACCGCGCCCACTTTTTGCAGGGGGACATATTCCAGCCCGATGCCTTCGGCTGCGGCCATTTTCGCGCCCATGTAGTGGAAGGACGATCCGGCCTGTGTGATCCCGAACTTCTTGCCCTCCAGCGCCTTGGGCGTGGTGATCCCCGCCTGATAGGCCGCGTCGGACACCAGGATTTTCTGGCCGTCGATGCCTTTCTCCTCGGACAGGGCGCCGCCAATGACCTTGGTCGCGCCCTTCTCAGCCAACGATATCAGTCCGCCGGAAATCGCGGTCACGGCATAGTCCGCATCGCCCGAGGCGATCGCCACCGCCATCGGCTGCGCGGCCTGGAAGAACTCGAATTCGACGTCCAGCCCGGCCTCTGCGAAATAGCCGCGCTCGAACGCCACGAAACTGGCTGCGTGGCTGGTGAAGTTCAGCGCGCCAACCTTGATCTTGGTGCTGGCCAGCGCAGGGGTGCCCAGAACCGGCAGGGCGGCCGCGCCCCCCAGCAGACCCAATGCGCCGCGGCGTGAAAACTGTGTCATGTCTTATCCTCCCCTCAGAGATTGGCGGGGGGCATCCGGCCCGCGCCGCCCGGCGATTGTCGCCTTTCCTGACGGGAAATCAACCCGCGGCAGCCACAGTAGTCCTACGGTATTCGATAGGCGCGACATACGGGTGGGTTGCTAGGTCGCGCCCCTTCGCATAAACCGCCCGCACCGAATGTGGAAAGGAACCCCATGGCGCGCGGACCCGTGACTGTCACCGAAGACCGTGAAAAATCCAAGCGCGTGGGCGCTTTGGGCGAACTGTGGCCGTTCCTGAGCCCCTACAAGGTGTTGGTGCTGTTGGCGGGGCTGGCGCTGACACTGACCGCAACCGTGTCATTGATCCTGCCGTTGGCGGTGCGCCGCGTGGTGGACAACTTCGGCGGAGAGGACGCGGCGCTGCTGGACCGTTACTTTGCCGCCGCTCTGGCGATTGCCGGGTTGTTGGCACTGGGGACCGGGCTGCGCTATGCGCTGGTGACGCGGTTGGGTGAACGCGTGGTGGCCGATATCCGCAAGGCAGTGTTCGAGCGCATCGTCGGCATGTCCCCCGCCTATTTCGAAAACATCATGACCGGTGAAGTTCTGTCGCGGATCACGACCGACACTACCCTGATCCTGTCAGTGATCGGGTCGTCCATCTCTGTTGCGCTGCGCAATGTGCTGATCTTCCTGGGTGGGCTGGTGCTGATGCTGTTCACCTCGGCCAAGCTGACGGGGCTGGTGCTGCTGATCGTGCCGCTGGTGATCGTGCCGATCCTGACGATGGGCAGGCGACTGCGCGTGCTGAGCCGCGAAAACCAGGACTGGATCGCCGCCTCATCGGGGAACGCGGCAGAGGCGCTGCAATCCGTGCAGACCGTGCAGGCGTTCACCAACGAAGCCGCCGCAGCCCGCGATTTCGCAGCTGTGACTGAAAAAAGCTATGACTCGGCCCGCCGTCGCATCACCACCCGCGCGATCATGACCGTGATCGTGATCTTCCTGGTGTTTTCCGGTGTTGTCGGGGTGCTGTGGATCGGGGCGCATGATGTTCGCGCTGGGGATATGAGCGCCGGGGCGCTGGTGCAGTTCGTGATCTACTCAGTCATGGTGGCCGGGTCCGTCGGGGCGCTGTCCGAGATCTGGGGCGAATTGCAACGCGCCGCCGGGGCGACGGAACGTCTGGTTGAACTGCTGCGCGCCACGGACAGCGTGAAAGATCCCGTTCAGCCGCAGCCGGTACCGCATCCGGTAACGGGTGCGATCACCTTTCAGAACGTCAGCTTCCGCTACCCGTCGCGCCCGGACGTGTCGGCGCTGGCGGACGTGAACCTGTCCATCCGTCCGGGTGAAAGCGTGGCGCTGGTCGGCCCGTCAGGGGCGGGCAAGACGACTATCATCCAGACTCTGCTGCGGTTCTATGATCCGCAATCGGGCCAAATTCTGCTGGACGGCACCGACCTGTCGCAAATGACTCGGGCCGAGTTCCGCAAACATATGTCGCTGGTCCCGCAGGATCCTGTGATTTTCGCCACCACAGCGCGGGAAAATATCCGCTTTGGCCGCCCCGGCGCCACCGACGCCGAGGTTGAGGCTGCGGCAGAGGCGGCTGCGGCACATGACTTTATCATGGCCCTGCCCGAGGGCTATGACAGCCAGGTCGGTGAGCGCGGCACAATGCTGTCCGGTGGGCAGAAACAGCGGATCGCCATCGCCCGCGCCATCCTGCGCGACGCCCCCGTGCTGTTGCTGGACGAGGCCACCAGCGCGCTCGACGCCGAAAGCGAACGCGCGGTGCAGGCGGCGGTGGATGAACTGGCCCGCACCCGCACCACGATCATCGTCGCCCACCGGCTGGCCACTGTGAAAAAGGCCGACCGCATCCTGGTGATGGACCAAGGGCGTATCGTCGCTCAGGGTACGCATGACGAACTGGTCGCCGAGGGCGGTCTTTATGCACGCCTTGCCCGTCTGCAGTTCACTGACGGATCTGTTGCCGCCTGATCCCGCTATCCTGGCTTGCCGCGAGGGAACCCGGAAAACGGGCGTAATCCCCTGCCGTTTTGCGTTTTGACGTTGCGCAATGCGGCTGGGGATTGTCTTGTATGAACTGGGAAACCCTTTCACATTGCGCGCGAGATTTGGAGCGGCCCGACGCATATCCGGGCCGGAAACGGGAGGAAACCGATGGGATTTGCATCCATACAGGACACGATCGCGATCGAAAGCGAGATGCCATGGGAACAGCGTGACGTTCCCAAGACGCTGTACCAACTGCTGACCCGCACGAAGGAAAAGAACGGCAACGGCAACGCGATCACCTTCCAACTGCTGTCCGGGCCGACCGACAAGGCCGAAACCCTGACCTGGAACGAACTGCACGCCCGCACCTGCCAGGCCGCCAATATGTTCCGTGATCTGGGAGTTGGCGAAAACGATGTGGTCGCGCTGGTTCTGCCCAACTGCAATGAAACCGCCCTGTCTATCCTTGGCGGCGCCATTGCCGGGATCGTCAACCCGATCAACCCGCTGCTGGAACCTGAACAGATCGGCGCCATCCTGAGGGAAACCAAGGCCAAGGTCGTGGTTACGCTAAAGGCCTTTCCGAAAACGGACGTCGCGCAGAAAACGGCAGAGGCCGTGCGCCACGCGCCGGGTGTTTCCACCGTACTGGAAATCGACCTGAACCGTTATCTGACCCCGCCAAAAAGCTGGATCGTGCCGCTGGTGCGCCCGAAGAACCCCGGTAACCACCATGCGGATGTGCTGGATTTCAACAAGACGCTGGCGAAGTACCCGCGCAGCCTGTCCTTTGCAGACAGCAAGGGCGATCGGGTCGCGGCCTATTTCCATACAGGGGGCACCACGGGGATGCCCAAGGTGGCGCAGCACCGGTATTCCGGGATCATCTACAACGGCTGGCTTGGCGGCACTCTGTTGTACACACCAGAAGACAACGTGATCTGCCCGCTGCCGCTGTTTCACGTGTTTGCCTGCCACGTGATCCTGATGGCGGTGATCTCCTCGGGGGCGCATGTGGTGTTCCCGACCCCGGCTGGCTATCGCGGGGACGGGGTGTTCGACAACTTCTGGAAGCTGATCGAGCGGTGGAAGATCACCTTCATCATCACCGTGCCCACCGCCATTTCCGCGCTGATGCAGCGCCCGGTGGATGCGGATATCTCCTCGGTGAAAACCTCTTTCTCGGGGTCCGCGCCGCTGCCGCTGGAACTGTTCAAGCGGTTCGAAAGCGCCAGCAACGTCACCATCGTCGAAGGATACGGCCTGACCGAGGCAACCTGTCTTGTGTCGGTCAACCCTGTCGACGGCCAGAAAAAGGTGGGATCGGTCGGAATCCGCTTCCCCTATTGCGAGGTTCGGATTTACAGGGAAGTGGACGGCCAGCCAGTGGAATGCGCGCCGGATGAAGTGGGCGAAATCTGCGTGTCCAACCCCGGCGTCAACGCGCCCGATACCTATACAGAGCCAGACAAGAACAAGAAATTGTACTATTATGGCAAGTACTTGCGCACCGGTGACTTGGGTCGGATCGACGCCGACAACTATATCTGGATCACCGGACGCGCCAAGGACCTGATCATTCGCGGAGGCCACAACATCGACCCCGCCGAGATCGAAGAGGCCCTGCTGGCGCACCATGACGTTGCCTTTGCCGGTGCGATTGGCCAGCCGGATGTGCATGCGGGCGAAATCCCCTGCGCCTATGTAGAGTTGATCGCGGGCGCCTCTGTCACGGCTGACGAGCTGATGAAACACTGCAAGGTCCACGTCCATGAACGCGCGGCGCAGCCGAAGTTTATCGAAGTGCTGGACGAGTTGCCGAAAACCGCGGTGGGCAAGGTGTTCAAGCCCGACCTGCGCAAGCGTGCGATCACCCGCGTCTACAATCAGGCGCTGGAAGAGGCGAAGCTGAACGCGCAGGTGGTCAACGTGATCGACGACAAGAAGCGGGGGCTGGTAGCGCAGGTGAAACGCTCTGGCGTGGTGCATGATGACGAGGTCGGGCATGTGCTGGGCGCTTATACTCGCCCGTGGGAATGGGTCGAATAAGAGCCGCGCGGCTGAGTCACGAAACGGGGGCCGTCCTTCGGGACGGCCCTTTCATTTTTCGGAAACCTGTCAACTTGTACGGTTTCGGCCCTGAAACGTACGGATTCGGACAAGCGCCGACAGGGATAGTCGTTAAATCTTCATTTACATTTCTCGGCCGGTTCTCTATCGGTCGGGGCGCTTCGGTCCGGTTGGTACGCCACCGGATAATAGGGAACGCGGTGAGGGTTCGAGCAGCCCGATTCCGCGACTGCCCCCGCAACTGTGAGCGGTGAGTGAAGCCGGCATATGCCACTGGCGCGGTACAAGCGCTGGGAAGGCCCGGCTGATCAATGACCCGCAAGTCAGGAGACCTGCCGAGGCGATCACCCTGTTCGTGCGCGGGGAGCGCATGCAACAACGGACCTTCCGTTTGTGGTGACGAAACTCACCGTCTGCGGAGGGGCTGCCCTTCTGGACATCGCACAGACCAAGTCGGCCCTTGATGGGCCGCGATCCATGAGGGACATGGAATGACCAAGACGAACCTGTTGGCCGGCGTTGCGCTGGCCGCACTTGCCACCATCCCGGCACTGGCGGACGACGCCTATGACCTGGGGCAGATCACCGTGACCGCGAACCAGGGCGAAACCGCGCTGGAAAAATCCGGCACCACGGTCGAGGTAGTCACCGAGGCCGAGGTCAAGGACGCGGGTGAAACCCGTCTGGGCGACGCGCTGACCCGCCTGCCGGGGGTGACGTTGTCGGCGAACGGCGGGCTGGGAACCTCGACCAACCTGCGAATCCGTGGCCTGGGCGGGGACTATGTGCCGGTCTATCTGGACGGCATCAACGTTTCCGACCCGGCCAGCAGCGGCAACGGGTTTGACTGGGGCGGGATGACCGGATCGAACATCAGCCGGATCGAAGTGCTGAAAGGATCGCAATCGGCGCGCTATGGCACCAATGCCGTTGGCGGCGTCGTCAACCTGCAAAGCTGGGCCCCGACCACCGATGGCGTGTCGGGCGAGGCGTTCGCCGAATACGGCACCTACAACACCCACCGGGGTGGCCTGTCCGTAGGCGCACGCAGCGAGCGCGGCGAAATCAGCCTGAGCCTGAGCCGCGTCAGCACCGACGGGTTTTCCGCCAACAGCGCCGGAACCGAGGATGACGGCTATGCCGAGAACCGCCTGAACCTGCGCGGCGTCTATCACCTGAGCGATACCGCCCTGATCGGGTTCAACGCTTTCTGGCTGGATGCCGAAGGTGAATTCGACGAATGGGGCGGCGACGGCGCGGCGCCGTTTGACGAAACCAACGAACGCCAGAACAAGGGCCTGCGCCTGTTCAGCGAGTTCATGACCGGCGCTGTTGGTCATAGCCTGTCCTATGCCTATTTCGAAACCGACCGGGTTAGCAGCAGCAACGGGTTCGACACCCTGTTCAACGGCACCCGCAAGACGGTGGAATACAAGGCCGCGTTTGACCTGGGGTCGCAGGTGGCGATGACCGTCGGGTCGGATTTCAACCGCGAAGAGGCCAGCGGCACGACCGCTGACGCGACCGGGATCTTTGCAGAGGCCGTCTATACCCCGACCGAGGCGGTGGACGTGGTGACCTCTGTCCGGCACGACATCCTGTCGGAATTCGCGGACAAGACCACGGGCCGTGTGGCACTGGCGTGGCGTTTGCAGCCCGACCTGATCCTGCGCGCACAGGCTGCGACCGGGTACAAGCCACCCAGCCTGTACCAGCTGACCTCGGTCTACGGCGACCCGACCTTCCAGCCCGAGGAATCGACCAGCTATGAGCTGGGGATTGAAAAGCGGTTTGGCGGCGACAATTTCGTCCGCGCGACCCTGTTCCGCACCGATATTGATGGACAGGTGTTCTGGGATTACACCTCGGTTCGTTGTGCCAGCGGGTTCGGCTGCTACGAGGTGCAGGATTTCACCGCGCAGGGTCTGGAACTGTCGGGCCAATATGCGCTGTCCGGATCGGTTGATCTGGTAGGCAGCTATACCCTGACCGACACCGAGGACGGCAGTGGTGCGCAGGCCTTGCGGGTGCCGCGTCATGATCTGGAAATCGGGCTGAACGCGCAACTGGGGGCGAAAACCCGCGGTGGCGTCAGCGTCACCCATGTTGCGGACCGGGTGGACACCGTGGGCGCGGTGGATGACTATACGGTGGTCAATGCCAACATCGCCTACCAGATCACCGACATGGCCGAAGCCTATCTGCGCGTCGAAAACCTGTTCGACGAGGATTACGAAACCGCGGCGGGGTATGCGACCTCTGGCCGGGCGTTTTTCTTTGGGGTCCGTGCGTCGTTCTGATGTCATAGGCTTGGTCGCTGCGCTGGTGATGTCCGGCGCGGCGGCCTTGGCCGATCCGGGGCCGTCCCGGGTCGTGTCCATGAACCTGTGCACGGATCAACTGGCGATGCTGATCGCCGATCCCGGCCAGATCGTTTCGCTGTCCTACCTGTCCACCGATCCGCGCAGCAGTGCGATGTATGCAGAAGCGCGGGCGTTCGCGCAGAACCAGGGCCAGGCCGAGGAGATCTATCTGCAGCAGCCCGACCTGGTGCTGGCGGGCCGCTATACCGGTGTTGCGACGGTGAACATGCTGCGGCGGCTGGACAAGCGGGTGGAACTGTTCCTGCCCGCCTATTCGCTGGAGGATGTGCGCGAGCGGATGCTGCAGATGGGCCGGGCGCTGGGGCGCGAGGCGCGGTCCGAGGCGTTGGTGGCTGACTTCGACGCCGGGCTGGCGGCGCTGCGCGAAGATGTGCGGAACCGGCCCCTGGCGGCGCTCTATTACGCGAATGGCTATACCACCGGGGACCAGACCTTGGCCGGGCAGATCCTGCTGGCGGCCGGGTTCGACAACGTGACAACGCGGGCCGGGCAATTGCGGGCCGGGAACATGCCGCTGGAGGTTCTGGTGATGATGCAGCCCGAGGCGGTGGTGACGGGGGCGAAATACCCCGGCCAGTCGCGGTCCGAGGCGATATTGGATCACCCGGTGATCCGGGCCTTGCAGCGGGACCGGCATACCGGAACAGTGGCGGACAGCGACTGGCTGTGCGGCACGCCGCATGTGCTGCGCGCGGTGGCAAAACTGGTGGACCTGCGCCACCGGGTAGAGGAGGCGCGATGACCCGCCTGATGCTGTTCCTGTCGGCGCTGGTGGCTGTGCTGTTCGTGGTGTCCTTGGCGCTTGGGCCGGCAGCGGCCCCGGTGGGCGACAGCTTGCGGGCGCTGGTGGTGGATGACCACGGGCCGCTGAGCCTGGTGATGCGGGAAATCCGCCTGCCGCGCGCGCTGCTGGGACTGATGATCGGAATCTCCTTGGGCATGGCGGGGGCCGGGATGCAGGGGTACCTGCGCAACCCGCTGGCCGATCCGGGGCTGATCGGGGTGTCGGGGTCGGCCGCGTTGGGGGCGGTGCTGGCGATCCATACCGGGCTGTCGGCTGCTTTCGTCCTGGGGCTGCCGCTGGCGGCGTTGGCGGGGGCCCTGGGCGGAGTGTTCCTGATCCTGGCGCTGGCCGGACCGCGCGGCGGGTCGCAAACGCTGATCCTGGCCGGGATCGCGATTTCGTCGCTGGCCGGGGCGCTGAGCTCGTTGGTGCTGAACCTGTCGCCGAACCCGTTCGCCGCCAATGAAATCGTGTTCTGGATGATGGGATCTCTGGCCGACCGGTCGATGACCCATGTGTGGTTGGCGCTGCCACTGATGGCGGTGGGCTGGGCGTTGCTGGGCAGCCTGCCGCGCGGACTGGACGCGCTGACCCTGGGCGAGGACGCGGCAGAGGCGATGGGCATGAACCTGACCCGGCTGCGGCTGAAGCTGGTGATCGGCACGGCGGCGGCGGTGGGGGCGGCCACGGCGGTGGCGGGGGCGATCGGCTTTGTCGGGCTGGTGGTGCCGCATATCCTGCGGCCCTACGTCGGGGCGCGACCGGGGCGGCTGGTCTGGGCCTCGGCCCTGGGCGGGGCGGCGATGCTGCTAGCGGCGGACGTGGTGGTGCGGCTGGTGCTGCCCGCGCAAGACCTGAAGCTGGGCGTGCTGACCGCGCTGGTGGGCGCACCGCTGTTCCTGCACCTGATCTACAAGACCCGGAGGGACGGCGCATGACCCTGCTTTCCTTGCGCGACATGGCCGTCACCCTGCGTGACCGTCCGGTGTTCAGCGGCGTGTCGCTGGACATCGGCGCGGGCGAGGTCGTGGGGCTGATCGGCCCCAACGGTGCGGGCAAGACCACGCTGATGCGGGCGGCGCTGGGGCTGGTGGCGGCGCAGGGGCGCAGTTCGCTGGCGGAAATGGCGCCTCGGGCGCGGGCGCGTCACGCGGCGTGGATGCCGCAAAGCCATGAAATCGCCTGGCCGGTGACGGTCGAGGTGCTGGTGACGCTGGGCCGCATCCCGCACCTGGGCACAGGGCAGGCCGCGCGGGCAGAGGATCGCGCCGCCGTGGGCCGGGCGCTGGCGCAGATGGGGCTGGAGCCGCTGCGCCACCGCAACGCGACCCGCCTGTCCGGGGGCGAGCAGACCCGCGCGCTGATCGCCCGGACGCTGGCGCAGGATACGCCGCTGGTGCTGGCGGACGAACCGATTGCCGGGCTGGACCCGGCGCACCAGATCCAGACCATGCAATGCTTTCAGCAGGTCGCGGCGCAGGGAAAATCGGTGATGGTGTCGATCCACGACCTAGGGCTGGCGGTGCGGCATTGCACGCGGCTGGTGATGTTGGCCGGGGGGCGGCTGGTGGCGGATGGCGCGCCCCCGGACGTGCTGACAGCGCAGAACCTGCGCGACCATTTCGGCATTTCCGCGCATTTCAAGCAAACGGATCAAGGCCCGGTGTTCCAACCGCTGGAGGTGGTGCGATGACCGTGACGTTGGATCGCCCGTGGATCACCTTTGACCTTGGCCAGAGGATGCGTGTGTTAAGCTGGGCGATCAACAGGCCCGGGCTGGTGACCGCCCGCCGTATCCTGTGGCGCGAGGTGCGTAACGCCGACCTGCCGCGTGACCTGGATGTGCAGGACTGGCTGTCGGGCGTGCTGACGGAACGCGGCGCGCAGGACGCGGTGTGTTTCCTGACCTCGCGCGATGTGCGGGCGGTGACGCAGACCATCGCCACGGTGGACGGGGTGACGGCGCAGGCGGTGGCGACGGTGGGCCTGTCGAACGCCGAACGGGTGGGCACGCGGTTTGCGCGCGACCCGTCCGCCTGGGGGACGATCAACGTGGCGGTGCGGGTGTCCGAAGGGCTGACGGATACCGCCCTGCTGGAGGCCGTCAGCATCGCCACGCAGGCGCGCACGGCGGCGGTGATGGAGACGGGACTGACCCTGCCCACCGGGATTGCCACCGGCACCGGGACCGATTGCATCGCCGTAGCCGCGCCGGACGGTGTGGGGCAATATGCCGGGCTGCACACGGCGGTGGGTCATGCGCTGGGGCGGGCGGTTTACGATGCGGTGTTGCAGGGCGCGCAGGACTGGATGGTCAGCCCGGGTGCGACCGGGCCGGGGTTGACGGTGGTCTGACAAACCGGGCGGGGACAGGGGGCGCTGCCCCCCGGCCTTCGGCCTCCACCCAGGGTATTGGGGCCAACAAAAAACGGGATCAGGTGGCGCTGGCCTCGAACCCGGCGTCCTTGATTGCGGCGATCAGGGAAGAAGCGTCATCGGCGCTGTCGATTTCCACTGTGCGCTGGGTCAGGTCAAAGCTCAGCAGGGCGGTCGGGTCCGCGGCTTTTACGGATTTTTCAATCGCGGCGGTGCAGTGGCCGCAGCTCATTTTCGGGACGTTGAACTTGGTCATGGTGATCTCCTTTCTCGGGTAGATGGGCCTATCCCCTACTGGAAGGTCAATAGGCGAAAGAAGTTTATTTGTGGCCCTTGACCTTCCAGTTGATGGAAGCATTATCTGATGGGCAGGCTTTCGGTGAAGGAGACTGCCATGACCGCCCACACCACCACTTTGCAGATCGAGGGCATGACCTGTGCCGCCTGTGTCGGGCGGGTTGAAAAGGCGTTGTCGGGCGTGCGGGGCGTGTCCGAGGCGGCCGTGAACCTGGCCACCGAAACCGCGCGCGTCACCTATGATGACCCGGCCGACCTGACGGGGCTTGTCGCGATGCTGAAATCGGCGGGCTATCCGGCGCGGATGACCTCGGTCACGCTGGATATCGAGGGCATGACCTGCGCGTCCTGCGTGGGGCGGGTGGACAAGGCGCTGGAGGCGGTGCCGGGGGTGGCCGGTGTCGCGGTCAACCTGGCCAGCGAGACGGCGAAGGTGGATTTCGCCGAAGGGGCGGTGGATGTGGCGGCGTTGCTGCGGGCGGCGAAAGAGGCGGGCTATCCGGCCAAGCTGCGGGATACGGCGGCCAAGCGGGTCGAGAACCGCAAGGAGGAAGAGGCCAAGGCGCTGCGCGGGCGACTGATGCTGGCGGCGGTGCTGACCCTGCCGGTGTTCGTGATCGAAATGGGCGGGCACCTGTTTCCGCCGTTCCACCACTGGATCACCATGACCATCGGCCAGCAGACCAGTTGGGTGCTGCAATTCGTGCTGACGTCCATCGTGCTGGTCGGGCCGGGGCGGCAGTTCTACCTCAAGGGCTTTCCGGCGCTGCTGAAGGGCGCGCCGGACATGAATTCTCTGGTCGCGGTCGGGACGGCGGCGGCCTATGGGTTCTCTGTCGTGGCGACATTCGCGCCGGGGCTGCTGCCGGGGACGTCGCAGGTGGTCTACTATGAATCCGCTGCGGTGATCGTTGTGCTGATCCTGCTGGGCCGGTTCCTGGAGGCGCGCGCCAAGGGGCGCACCGGGCAGGCCATCCGCAAGCTGTTGGGGCTGCAGGTGAAAACCGCGCGGGTGGAACGGGACGGCGGCGCAGTGGATGTCGCGGTGGAAGATGTGCAGCCCGGTGACGTGGTGCTGGTGCGGCCCGGTGAGCGCATCGCCGTGGATGGCGCGGTGATCGAGGGCGCGTCCTATGTGGATGAAAGCATGATCACAGGCGAACCGATCCCGGTCGCGAAAGAGCCGGGTGCAAGCGTGGTGGGTGGCACGGTGAACGGTACCGGCAGCCTGCGGTTCCGTGCCACCAAGGTGGGCAACGATACGATGCTGGCCCAGATCATCCGCATGGTCGAACAGGCGCAGGGGGCCAAGCTGCCGATCCAGGGACTGGTGGACCGCATCACCCTGTGGTTCGTGCCGGTGGTGATGGGCGTGGCCGCGCTGACGGTGCTGGCCTGGGCCGCGTTCGGGCCGTCCCCGGCGCTGTCGCATGCGCTGGTGGCGGGGGTCGCGGTGCTGATCATCGCATGCCCCTGTGCGATGGGACTGGCGACGCCGACCTCGATCATGGTGGGCACCGGGCGCGCGGCGGAAATGGGCGTGCTGTTCCGCAAGGGCGATGCGCTGCAGGCGTTGCAGGGCGTGGACGTGGTGGCGGTGGACAAGACCGGCACCCTGACCGAGGGTCACCCCGCGCTGACTGATTTCATCGTGGCCGAGGGGTTCGCGCGCGATGATGTGCTGGCCAAGGTCGCGGCCCTGGAGGCGCTGTCGGAACACCCGATCGCGCGGGCCATCGTCGAGGGCTGGGGCAAACCTGTCGCAGCGGTGAAGGACTTCGGGTCCGTCACCGGGTACGGCGTGCTGGGCACGGTGGACGGCGCGCGGGTGATGGTGGGCGCGGACCGGCTGATGCAGCGGCGCAAGGTGGACATGGGCGCGCTGGCCGACGCGGCGAAAGAACTGGCCGAGGGTGGCAAGACCCCGCTTTACGCGGCCATCGACGGACAGATCGCAGCGGTGATCGCGGTTTCGGACCCGATCAAGCCGACGACGAAACCGGTGATCGCGGCGCTGCACGCGCGCGGATTGCAGGTGGCGATGATCACAGGCGACAACCGCGCCACGGCCCATGCCATCGCCGCGCAACTGGGCATTGATCACGTGGTGGCCGAAGTTCTACCGCAAGGCAAGGTCGAGGCGCTGGACAGGCTGCGCGACGGCGGGCGCAAGGTGGCCTTTGTCGGTGACGGGATCAACGACGCCCCGGCGCTGGCCCATGCGGATGTGGGGATCGCCATCGGGTCCGGCACGGACGTGGCGATTGAATCGGCGGATGTGGTGCTGATGTCCGGTGACCTGAAAGGGGTGGTGAATGCGTTCGGCATCTCTGGCCGGACCATGCGCAACATCAGGCAGAACCTGTTCTGGGCGTTCGGCTATAACACGGCGCTGATTCCGGTGGCGGCGGGGCTGTTCTATCCACTGTTCGGCTGGCAACTGTCACCGATGCTGGCGGCCGGGGCGATGGCGATGTCCAGCGTGTTCGTGCTGTCCAACGCCCTGCGGCTGCGCGGGGCGCGCCCGGAAGCCGACGTGGCGGGAATTGAAGCGAAAGGATAAGGACATGAATATCGGGGAAGTGTCGAAACTGTCGGGTCTGCCGGCCAAGACCATCCGTTACTACGAGGATATCGGCCTGGTGAAACCGGACCGGCACGACAACGGCTATCGCCAGTACAACACCAATGACCTGCACAAGCTGGCGTTCCTGGGCAGGTCGCGCGCGCTGGGATTCAGCATAGAGGATTGTCGCGACCTGATGGCGCTCTACGAGGACCGCTCGCGTGCCAGCGCCGATGTGAAACAGATCGCGCGGGCGCAACTGGACCGGATTGATCAGAAACTGGCGGAATTGCAGGAAATGCGGGCGACGCTGGCCGGGCTGGTGTCCGCCTGCGCGGGGGATCACCGGCCCGATTGCCCGATCCTGGCCGATCTGGCGGCGGGCAAGGACGGGGAATAAAGGGGGCGGACGGCCCCCCTCAGAACCGTACCGCCCCCGATTGGGACCACCCGCCACGGGAGCAACGGGCAGCCCCTGGTGTCAACGCCGGTAGTGGGCGACCTGCGCGGCCAGCCGGTCGGCGGCGGCGAAATATTCCTCGGCCAGACGGTCCACCAGTTGCGCGGTGGGCACGACTTGCTTGATCGCGCCGATGCCCTGGCCCGATCCCCAGATCGTGGACCAGCTTTTGGGTTTTTCGCGGTTTTCGCCGAAGTTCATCTTGGACGGGTCCGAGATTTCCAGGTTGTCGGGATCCATGCCCGCCGCGGCGATCGAAGGCTTCAGGTAGTTGCCCCAGACCCCGGTGAAGAGGTTGGAATAGACGATGTCCGACGCGCCGCTTTCGGCGATCATCTTCTTGTAACCTTCGACGGCGTTCGCCTCTTCGGTGGCGATGAAGGCCGACCCGGCATAGCCGCCATCCGCGCCCATCGCCTGGGCGGCCAGGATGGAATCGCCGCGCCCGATGGCGCCCGACAGGAACAGCGGGCCGTCGAACCATTCGCGGATTTCCTGGATCAGCGCCAGCGGCGACAGCGCGCCCGCGTGCCCGCCCGCCCCGGCGGCCACGGCGATCAGGCCGTCCGCGCCCTTTTCGATCGCCTTGTGGGCGAACTTGTCGTTGATGATGTCATGCAGGACCACGGCGCCCACGGAATGCGCGGCCTCGTACACCCATTCCTGCG
Source organism: Thalassovita sp. (assembly GCA_017792425.1). Classification (GTDB taxonomy): domain Bacteria; phylum Pseudomonadota; class Alphaproteobacteria; order Rhodobacterales; family Rhodobacteraceae; genus Thalassobius. The sequence continues at coordinate 3,058,492 of CP051233.1, read as the reverse complement.
CGCCCAGAGAGGTGATCCAGACCGGCACCTTGTGTTTCACGCACAGCTCAACGTCGCGTTCCAGACGGGTGTTGGATTTGTGCACGATCTGGTTCACGGCGAAGGGGGCGGCAGGGCGGTCGGGATGGGCGGCGGTATGCGCGGCCAGCGTGTCGGTGATGCGCGACAGCCATTCGTCCAGGTCGTTGCCTTCCTTTTCGCGCGCGTTCAGCGCCGGGAACGATCCGACGATCCCGGCCTTGCACTGGGCGATCACAAGATCGGGGTTGGAGACGATGAACAGCGGGCTGCCGATCAGCGGGATGCGCAGCGTGTCGAATACAGCGGGAAGTGTCATCTGCTTACTGGCCTTTGAATACTGGTTTACGTTTTTCGATGAAGGCCTGAACGCCTTCGTGGAAGTCGGCGCTGTGTGTCAGTTTTCCCTGAATCTGTGCTTCTTGGGTAAACGCTTCGGAGAAAGAAGCCTCGCCAATGTTGCGCAGGATTTTCTTGGCGCCGGCAGCGGCCAGCGGGGCGGCGAGGGCAATGCGGGCGGCCAGATCGTGGGTGGCGGTGTCCAGTTCGTCCTCGGGGACGATCTGATTGACCAGCCCGTATTGCAGACATTCTGCGGCTGGAATTTTGCGGCCTTCGATGATGGCTTGCAGGGCGCGGTGATATCCCATGCCTTTCAGCAGCAGCCAGGTGTTGCCGCCATCCGGCACCAGCGCGATTGCCGCGAAGGCCATGTAGATCGAGGCGTTATCGGCCATAACCACCATGTCGCAGTTCATCGCAAAGGCTGCGCCTACACCAGCGGCGGCACCGTGAACCTGTGCGATCCACAGTTTCGACGAATTGGCGATACCGACAAGGCTGGGGCGATATTCGGCTTCCAGCAGGTGATCGGTGGACAGCCCGTCCAGACCACCCTTCAGATCGGCCCCGGCGCAGAAGCCGCGGCCTTCGCCTTTCAGGATCACGACGCGGATATTATCCAGCGTATCGATATGGGCCACCACATCAATCAGGGCGCGGCGCAGGTCGGCGTTGATGGCGTTAAAGGCATCGGGGCGGGTCAGGGTAACGGTGGCGATGGCCCCGTCGGTTTCAAGTTTCAGGACGCCGTTGAAATCCTTAGTCATGTTTCCTCCTCAGGTCAGGGTGCCGCTGTCGCGCAGCCCTGCAATCGTATCAGCGTCATAGCCAAGTTCGGCCAGAACGGTTTCCGTATCGGCGCCGGGCGCGGGCGGTTTTCCCACCGGGCCGGGTGCAGAGCGGCTGAACCGCGGGGCAGGGGTGACCTGCGTGACGCCATCCACCTGGGTGAACACGCCGCGCGCCTGCATATGCGGATGCAGCGGTGCTTCGGACCATGTCAGCACGGGGGCAACGCAGGCATCTGTGCCGTCGAACAGTTTTGCCCATTCGTCGCGGGTTTTGCGACGAAAGACTTGTGCATAGTCATCGTGACGTTGCGGCCATTCGGCGGTGTTCATCTGGCTGGCCTGATGGTCCGGCGGCAATCCGGCAAGGTCCAGCAGCTGCGCGTGGAACTGCGGTTCCAGCGGACCGACCGAGACGTATTTGCCGTCCGCGCATTCATAGCTGCGATAGAAGGGCGCGCCACCGTCCAGCCAGTTGCTTTCGCGCTGTTCACCCCATTGGCCCATGGCGATCATGGAATGGATCAGCGCCAGCAGGGCCGGTGCCCCGTCCACCATCGCCGCGTCGATCACCTGCCCGCGCCCGGAATGCTGGCGTTCGAACAGGGCCGACAGGAGGCCCAGCAGCAGGAACATCGTCCCGCCCGCGTAATCCGCGCCAATGTTCAGGGGCGGGATCGGCGGCAGATCTTTCTTGCCGATGGCGTGCAGCACACCGGTAATGCCCAGATAGTTGATGTCGTGCCCGGCCATCTGCGACATGGGGCCGGTCTGGCCCCAGCCCGTCATGCGGCCATAGACAAGGCGGGGGTTTTCACGCAGGCAGTCGTCGGGGCCAAGGCCCATGCGCTCCATCACGCCGGGGCGAAAGCCCTCGATCAGCACGTCGGCGGTGCCGATCAGGCGCATTGCGGCCTCTATTCCTTGTGCATCCTTCAGGTTCAGCGCGATGGATCGCTTGCCCCGGTTGTTGATGTCGGCCTTGTTGGCCTTGCCGGATTTGCGGGTGATCAGTGTGACCTGCGCACCCAGATCGGACAGGAACTGCCCCGCCAGAGGGGCGGGGCCGATACCTGCCATTTCAACAACCCGAAGGCCGTGAAGTGGTCCGTTGGTCATGCCGCCTGCGCCTTTTTCTGGCGCAGAATGTCATAGGCGCTGCCAGGCAGGGCAAACCGTTCGCCGTACTTGTCCGCCAGTTCGGCGGCGCGGGTGGCGAAAGCGTCAATCCCGATGCCCCGGATGAACTGGATCGCCCCGCCGGTATGGGCCGGGAAGCCGATGGCAAAAATGCCGCCAAGGTTCGCCTCGACCTCTGTGCGCAGGACGCCTTCGTTCAGGCAGCGCAGGGTTTCGATGGCCTGACGGTACAGCAGCCGGTCAATCGCGTCCTGCAACGGGATGTCGGTGTTGCCGCGCGCGAATTGCGACAGGCCGGACCACAGGGATTTGCTGCCGTCCGAGGCATAATCATAGAAGCCGCCGCCGTAGTGACGCCCGCCCCGGCCCTGTTCGATCATCGCGTCGCAGACGGATTTCGACGCGGTGTTGTGCTTGCCGAAGCCGCTGTCCACGCCAAGCCGTTCGTCCAGCGCCTTGTGGGTTTTCCCCACCTTCTGCGACAGGACCAACGACACCTCGTCATGTACGGCCAGCGGCCCGACGGGCATGCCCGCCAGCCAGCCCGCGCGTTCGACGGCGACGGGCGACATGCCATCCACCATCAGGGATATGCCTTCGTCCATGAAGGTGCCGAACACGCGGCTGGTAAAGAAGCCGCGGCTGTCGTTCACCACGATGGGCATATAGCCGATCTGCTGGACGTAGTCATAGGCCTTGCGCAGGGTTTCTTCGGACGTTTTTTCACCCATGATGATTTCCACGACCTTCATCTTGTCCACCGGGCTGAAGAAGTGCAGCCCGATGAAGCGGGTCGGATCGGGGCAGGCTTCGGCCAGAATGGAGATTGGCAGGGTCGAGGTGTTGGACCCGTAGATGCCGTCCGGCCCCAGTTGCGCGAAGGTTTCGGGGATGACCTTTTCCTTTAGGGCGATGTCCTCGAACACGGCTTCGATGATGATGTCGGCACCTTTGAAGGCGTTGTCATCAGTCGCCGGGGTGATCCGGCCCAGCAGCTTGTCCTTCTTCGCCTCGTCCATGCGGCCACGCTTGATGGCCTTGTCGGCCAGCATGGCGGTGTAGGATTTACCCTTTTCGGCCTTGTCCATCTCGGTATCTTTCAGGACGGACGACAGCCCGGCGTTGGCATGTGCCCAGGCGATGCCCGATCCCATCATGCCCGCCCCGAGGATGGCGGCGGATTTGGCGGCCCAGCGGTCGCCTTGCGGGCGGACCTGCCCCCCCTTGATCGCCTGCATGCCGAAGAAGAAGGTGGTGATCGCCGCCTTGCATTCCGGCGTCACGGCCAGCGCGCAGATGCCGCGGCTTTCCATTCGCAGGGCGGCGTCATAGTCGATCCGCATGGAGTTCACCGCGATGTCCAGAATCCGTTCCGGCGCGGGCAGCAGGCCACGGGTTTTCGTGTAAAGGAACGCCGAGGAGCCGACGATCAACTGGCGCACCTTGGGGTGCAGCACGTCGCCGCCGGGATAGCGATACCCCTTCTGTTCCCATTTCTGGGTGTGCTGGTCGGGGTTGGCCTTGATCCAGGCCTTGGCGGCAGGGATCAGTTCATCGGTGCTGCCCACGACCGCATCCACCATCCCGATCTGCAGCGCCTTTTGTGGTTTCACAGGCTTGCCTTCGGTCAGGTGGGGCAGGGCGGCTTCCAGCCCCAGGAGCTTGGTCAGGCGCACAACGCCGCCCGCGCCGGGAAGCAATCCCAAGGTCACCTCGGGCAGACCCACGACCGCGCCGGGGACATCGGCGATGACACGGTGGTTGCAGGCCAGGCACAGTTCATACCCGCCCCCCAGCGCCGCGCCGTTGATGGCGGCGACAACCGGCACCGGCAGTTTTTCCAGCTCGCGGTAGGGGCGCTTGTTTTCCTCGATATAGTGGAAGGTTTCGGCGTCGGCCTTCTGGATGTTCAGGATCAGGCGCAGGTCGCCGCCCGCAAAGAAGGTTTTCTTGGCCGAGGCAAAGATCACGCCGGTCAGGTCCGGTTCGGCGCGCAGCTTGGCCAGCACCGCGTCCATGCCCGGAACGTAACGTTCGTTCATGGTGTTGGCGGACTGGCCTTGCATGTCCATGGTAACGGTCACGATGCCGTCGGCGTCTTTGTCGTAGATGAAATCAGTCATGTCTGTCCCCCTCAGACGCGTTCGATGATGCTGGCGATGCCCATGCCGCCGCCGACGCACATGCAGATCAGCGCACGTTTCAGGTTCCGCCGTTCCAATTCGTCCAGCATGGTGCTGACCAGCATGCCGCCGGTTGCGCCCAGCGGGTGGCCCATGGCGATGGCACCGCCGACGACGTTCAGCTTTTCGTCCGGCACGTTCAGGTCGCGTTGCAGGCGCAGCGCGACGCTGGCAAACGCTTCGTTGATTTCCACCAGGTCAATGTCGTCGATGGTCAGCCCCGCTTTGGCCAGCGCCTTTTCGGATGCCGGGCCGGGGCCGGTCAGCATGATGGTGGGATCGGTTGCCGTCAGCGCAATGGACACGACGCGGCCGCGCGGGGTCAGGCCCAGATCCTTGCCGACCTGTTCATTGCCAAGCATGATCAGCGATGCACCATCCACGATACCCGAGGAATTGCCGGGGGTGTGGACGTGGTTGATGCGTTCCACGTTCGGGTATTTCGCTAGCGCCACCGCGTCAAAGCCGAACTGGCCGGGCATGGCGAAGCTGGGCTTCAGTGACGCCAGCTTCTGCATGTCGGTGTCCGGTTTGATGAAATCGTCGCGTTCCAGGATCGTCACGCCGCTGTCATCGCGCACCGGCACCACGGACCGGTCGAACCAGCCGTTGTCACGGGCATGGGCGGCGCGTTTCTGGGATTCGACGGCAAAGGCGTCCACGTCGTCGCGGGACCAGCCTTCGATGGTGGCGATCAGGTCAGCGCCGATGCCCTGCGGTACGAAACCGGTCTGGATCGCGGTTGCCGGATCTTCAGCGAAGGGGCCGCCGTCAGCACCCATCGGTACACGCGACATGGATTCGTAGCCGCCCGCGCAGACCAGATCTTCCCAGCCGGAGGCGATTTTCGCGGCGGCGGTGTTGAACGTGTCCAGCCCCGAAGCGCAGAAACGGTTCACCTGTGCGCCCGCGACCTTCTGGTCCCAGCCGGCCTTTTGCAGGGCGATCTTGGGCAACACGGCGCCCTGTTCCATCACCGGGGCCACGCAGCCCAGCATCACGTCGTCGACGCGAGAGGTGTCCAGATCGTGACGGCCCTGCATTTCGGTCAACAGGGTGGTGACCAGATCAATCGGCTTGACCTCGTGCAGGGTGCCGTCGGGCTTGCCTTTCGAACGCGGGGTTCGGATGGCGTCATAGATATAGGCGGTTTGTGTCATTTCGCTCCTCCTCCGAGTGGCCGGCTATCCGGGTTGGACCTCCTTTACCGGCTCCTCCAGATCAACACTTGTGAAATCCAATCGCGGCAGCGGGTCAAATTCGACATGGGCCAGCGCCTGCGCTTCGTCCGGGGGGACACCGATGGCGCGCAACAGCAGTTCGGCCGTGTCCGAGCCTGACTTGCGCCATGTCGCCATGCCGCGAATGACCATCGAGGTCGCGCCCATCACTGCCCCGCCCCCCAGTGCGGTAATGGAATGGATCATGTCGGGGCGGAATGAAAACCGCCCCGAATCCAGTCCCGCCCGCAGCAGTTCATTCGGCAACTTGCCCCAGAATTTACCCAGCCGGGGGTCCACCATTCCGAAATGCGCGACGAATCGGCCCCATTCGGGTTCTTCATGGACGCGGCGGATGATCTTGCGCGTGATCAGCGCCAGCCGCAGTGCGGGATCGGTGACATCGGCATCCGAGGCGCGGGCGTTCTGGCGCAGTTCAAGGTATAGCAGATCGCAGACCTGGCTGAACAGCGCGTCGGGATTTTCCACGTTGTTGTAAATGGTTCCGCGGGACAGTCCGGCCTCTTTCGCCAGGTCGCTGACAGCAACCTGCATGGCCCCCTTTTCGGCGAAAAGGCGCAACGCGGCGTGTAATATGCGTGCGTTGACTGGTTTCATGCGCGGCCCGTGATGGTTGTTGACAGAAATTGAACACGCGTGTTTAGATCAAGTCAATAGCGTTCATCGGTCATGGGAGGAGACAGAATGGATGCGTTTGTGGGTGGCCCCGTACCTGGGTCATTCCCGGCGATTTGCCGGGCGCTTCTGGCCGTTCATCCTGCTGGCAAACCGGAACACCGGGGCAGCGTGGGAAAGGCGGGCCAATGGAACTGATTCAACTGATCATCGGGGGGGTGGCCTCTGGCTGCATCTACGGGCTGGTGGCCCTGGGGTTCGTGCTGATCTACAAGGCAACCGAGGGCGTGAACTTTGCCCAGGGCGACATGATGATGCTGGGCGCCTTCGTGGCGCTGGGGCTGGTCAACTCTGACTACTGGGCGCTGCCCTTCGTGCCGGGGGTGCTGCTGGCAGCGGCCATCATGGGCGGGGTTGGCTATGGGGTTGACCGGTTCGTGGTGCGGCAGATCTTTGGCCAGCCGCATTTCGCGCTGGTGATCCTGACCATCGCCATGGGATTCGTGTTCCGGTTCGTGGCCGGGTCGATCTGGGGCTTCACGCCACTGGTGCTGGAAACCCCGTTCGCGGGCAATACGCTGAAAATCGGCGGCGTCATCATCGGGTACGAAGATATCACCACTATCGTGGTCACCGCGTTGCTGACGCTGTCGCTGTGGGCCTTTTTCCAGTTTACGAAACTGGGGCTGGCGGCGCAGGCGTCGTCGCAGAACCAGATGGCGGCCTATATCGTGGGCGTTCCGGTGCACCGGGTAAATTCCATGATCTGGGCGCTGTCGGGCGCGGTGTCGACCATCGCGGGGGTGCTGTACGCATCCAAGGGCGCGATTGATCCGAACATCGGCCTGCTGGGGATCAAGGCCTTCGCGGCGGCGGTGATCGGCGGCTTCGGCAGCCTGCCGGGCGCACTGCTGGGCGGCATCCTGATCGGCGTGGTGGAACCGTTGGCGGCGCGTTACCTGCCGGGCGGGTTCAGCCAGATGAGCCCCTATATCATCATGCTGGTGGTGCTTGTCACCCGGCCGAACGGGCTCTTCGCCCAGATCTACGCGAAGAAGGTATGAGCCCATGAAAGTCATCTTCAAGAAAAGCTACGACAACGATATCGACCTGCACGAGGATTGGGCCGCGCGCGGCAAGATCATGCTGCTGGTGGCGGTCATGGCGGTGGTGCCCTTCCTGGTGGGCGAATACTATGTGGCCGAGATCACCAACACGCTGATCTGGTCGCTGGCCGGGATGGGGCTGATGCTGCTGGTGGGGCACACCGGGCAGGCCAGCCTGGGGCACGCGGCGTTCCTGGCGATCGGGGCCTATACGGATGCGGCGCTGATGAATATCGGCGTGCCGTGGATCGTGGCCTTTCCGCTGGCGGGGGCCGCGGCCGGGGTGTTCGGCGCCATCGTCGCCATTCCGGCGGTGCGGATGTCGGGGATCTACCTGGCGATTGCAACGCTGGCGCTGTTCGTGATCGTCGAGGAAATGATCATCGTGCTGGAGCCGATCACCGGAGGTGTGGGCGGTATCTTTGCGCCGTCGATCACCATCTTCGGCATTGATTTCGACCGCTATGCCAACCTGAACAACTTCTACTGGCTGTGCCTGGGCGTCGTTGTGCTGGTGACGTGGATGTACGCCAACCTGATGCGCAGCCCAACCGGGCGCAGCTTCCTTGCCGTGCGGGATTCCGAGGTTTCGGCCCGCGCTTTGGGGATCAACATCACGCGGACCCGGTCTCTGGCCTTTGGGCTAAGCTGCGCGATGACCGGACTGGCCGGGTCGCTGATGGGGCATTACATCACCTTCTTCAACTACGAGCTCTTCTCTGTCTTTATCTCGATCAACCTGTTGCTGGTGGTGACGATCGGGGGGCTGGGGTTCATCCAGGGGGCGTTCTTTGGCGCGATCCTGATCACGGCGGTGCCGCAGCTGATCGCCATCCTGCGCGACGGGCTGAACGCCAACTTCGGGATCGACCTGTCGATGCCGGGTCTGGATACGCTGATCTTCTCGGTCATTCTGGTGACCTTCATCATCTATGAACCGACGGGACTGTATGGCCGCTGGTTGAAGATCCGGGTGTGGTTCCAGCTGTTCCCCTTGGCGCGGCGCGACATGTTCCGCCGCCAAAAGAGCTACTTGAAAACGGAGCGGATGAAATGAGCCTGTTGGAAGTCGAGGACCTGGCGGTCCATTTCGGCGGGGTGAAGGCGGTGGATGGCGTCTCGTTCCGCGTGGAAGAAGGCGAGGTCTTTTCCATCATCGGGCCGAATGGCGCGGGAAAGTCCACCATCTTCAACCTGATCTCTCGGTTCTACAAACCGACGCGGGGCAAGATCAGTTTCCGTGGCAAGGACATCACCAATCTGTCCGCGCATGAAATATCGTCACTGGGGATCGCGCGGACGTTCCAGAACATCGAACTGTTCGACCATTCCACCGTGCTGCACAACCTGCTGATGGGGCGGCACACGCACCGGAACACGAACTGGGTGCAGGATATGCTGTTCCTGCCAAAGGTCCGGCGCGAGGAACGCGAACACCGCCTGAAAGTGGAGGAGGTGATCGAGTTCCTGGAACTGGAAGCCTATCGCGAAAAGCTGATCGCGGGCCTGCCTTATGGTGTGCGCAAGGTCGTGGAAATCGGCCGGGCGCTGGCAATGGGACCGAAGATGATCCTGCTGGACGAACCAGCCTCGGGCCTGTCGGTCGAGGAAAGCCAGGAGGTCGCCTTTTGGGTCGAGGACATGCGCCGCGACATGGGGTTGACCGTGCTGATGGTGGAACATGACATGAAGCTGGTGAACCAGGTCAGTGACCGGGTGCTGGCGGTGGCCAATGGCCAGCCGCTGGCGATGGGCACGCCCGCGCAGGTGCAGGCGGACCCGCAGGTGCAGGCGGCCTATCTGGGTACGGAGGTGGACGCATGACCAAGGTTCTGGATATTCGCAACGTTGAAACCTTCTATGGCGCGATCATGGCGCTGCGCGGGGTTTCGCTAGAGGTCAACGAAGGTCAGATCGTCACCATTCTGGGCGCCAACGGCGCGGGCAAGACGACCCTGATGAAAACCATTTCCGGCCTGATGGACCCGGAAAAGGGGCATATCGAGTTTGACGGCACCGCGATCGAGGGCAAGCAGCCCGACCAGATCGTGCGCATGGGTCTGGCCCATGTCCCCGAGGGGCGCGAGGTGTTCCCTTACCTGTCGGTCGAGGAAAACCTGAAGATGGGCGCCTATTGCCGCTCCGGCGATATCCGCGACGACATCGCGCTGGTGTATGAATATTTCCCCATCCTGAAGGAACGCCGCGCGCAATCCGCCGGTTTCCTGTCGGGCGGGCAGCAGCAGATGCTGGCGATCGGGCGCGGGCTGATGGCGCGGCCTCGGCTGATGCTGCTGGACGAACCCTCGCTGGGTTTGTCGCCGCTGCTGACACAGGAAATCTTTGGCATCATCAAGCGCCTGAACGCCGAACAGGGCGTGACGATGCTGCTGGTTGAACAGAACGCCAACGTCGCGCTGCACACGGCGCACTATGGGTACGTTCTGGAAATGGGCCGGATCGTGATGGCGGATACCTGCGAAAACCTGCGCAGGTCCGATGACATCCAGGAATTCTATCTTGGCCGGCAGGAGGAAACCCAGCGCGGTCAGAAACGCTGGAAACGCCGGAAGACGTGGAGGTGACAATGGGAAGCATGACGAACGACATGATCATCCCGGCCGATGCGCCCATCGCGATGGATGGCTGCGACACGGTGGTCAAGCTGTGGGCCAAGCGGTGCCGCGAACTGGGGGCCAAGACCGCCCACCGGGAAAAAGAACTGGGCATCTGGCAGGCCTATAGCTGGACCGACTACTGGACCGGTGCGCGAAACGCCGCGCTGGCGCTGCAGGCGCTGGGGCTGGAAAAGGGCCAGCCGGTGCAGATCCTGTCAGAGGACCGGCGCGAATGGCTGTACGTCGATCTGGGCGTGGCGGCGGTCGGGGGTATCCCCTCTGGCGTATACACCACGGATTCGGCCAGCCAACTGGCCTATCTGGTCAACGATTCCGGCGCGCCCTTCCTGTTCGTGGAAAACGACGAACAGTTGGACAAGTTCCTGGAGGTCCGAGACCAGATGCCGGGGCTGAAGAAGGTGATCGTCTTTGACCGCGACGGGCTGGCCACGTTCAGCGATCCGCAGGTCATGTTCTGGGACGAGCTGATGGAAATGGGCGAGGCTGAACACAAGGCCAACCCCAAGAAGTTCGAACAGTCGCTGGAGCAGGTCAAACCGGGCGATCCGCGCATGTTGATCTATACTTCGGGGACAACCGGCCCCCCCAAGGGGGCGATCATCACGCACCGCAACATCCTGTACCAGATGTTTGCCGGCGAGCAGACCATCGAATTCTACGACACCGACGAACTGCTGTGTTTCTTGCCGCTGTGCCACGTGTTGGAACGGCTGATCTCGGTCGAGTTTCCGATTCTGGCGGCCTGCACGGTGAATTTTGCTGAAAGCACGGAAACCGTGTTCGACAACCTGCGCGAAGTCAGCCCGCATTCCTTTACCGGGGTGCCGCGGATCTGGGAAAAGGTCTATAGCCGGATCAGCATCATGCGGTCCGAGGCGACCTGGATCGGCCGGCTGTTTCTGGACTGGGCGATCGGTGCGGGCATGAAAAAGGTCGAGGCAATCGAGGAGGGCAGGCACCTGTCCCCCGGCGCCAAGCTGAACCTGTTCCTGGCGGACCTGCTGGTGCTGCGCAACCTGCGCCAGTTGGTTGGGTTGCAACGCACCCGCCGCTGCACCACCGGCGCGGCCCCGATTTCCCCCGACCTGCTGCGCTGGTTCGAGGCGATCGGCGTGCACCTGCTGGAAGGTTTCGGGATGACCGAAACCTCGGGCGTGGCGACGGTGAACACCCGCGCGCACAACCGCATTGGCACGGTCGGGTTGCCCAGCCCGGGCACGCAGGTCCGTATCGCGCCGGATGGCGAAATTCAGGTCGGTGGCCCGGCAGTGTTCGGCGGCTACTGGAACAAACCCGAAAAGACCGCAGAAACCATGACAGAGGACGGCTGGCTGCGCACCGGCGATATCGGACGACTGGACAACGAGGGCAACCTGACCATCACTGGCCGCCTGAAGGACATCATCATCACCGCCGGCGGCAAGAACATCACCCCGGCAGAGATCGAGAGCAAGCTGAAGTTCTCGCCCTATATCTCGGATGCGGTAGTGATCGGTGACAAACGTAAGTATTTGACCTGTCTGGTCATGATCGATCAGGAAAATGTTGAAAGGTTCGCGCAAGAGCGTCAAATTCCATTTGCGGACTTCGCGTCGCTGACGCGGGCAAAGGAGGTGGTGGAGCTGATCGGCAAGGTGGTTGCCCAGGTGAACAAAGAGTTCGCCCAGGTGGAACAGATCAAGGATTTCCGCCTGATCGACATCCTGCTGACCGCTGAGGACGAAGAACTGACGCCCACCATGAAACTCAAGCGGAACTACGTGAACCAGCGTCACGCCGGCTTGATCGAAAGCATGTACTGATCGCGCCCGGAGGAGGGGCGCGGCCAGACGTAAACAAGTTCTATTGGGAGGAACGAATACCATGAAAGCACTTAAGACGTTTGCCGCCGTCACGGCGCTGTCGCTGGGTCTTGCTGCCCCCGCGATGGCCGAGGACGGCGTGACCGACACCGAGATCATCCTGGGCGCCGCACATGACCTGTCGGGCATCTTTGCGCCCTTCTCGGTGCCTGCGGTGAAGGCCGCGCAGCTGTACTTTGACGAAATCAACGCGGCTGGCGGCGTGCATGGCCGCAAGATCAGCTATATCGTCGAGGATCACGGCTATCAGGTGCCCAAGGCCGTCCAGGCCGCCAACAAGCTGGTGAACCGCGACAAGGTTTTCGCCATGCTGCTGAGCCTGGGAACGCCCCACAACATCGCCATGTTTCAGCTGATGGAACCCAAGAACATCCCCAATGTCAGCCCGCTGTCGGCGGCGCGCCAGATGGTGGACCCACCCGCGCCGTGGAAATTCGCCGGTACTGCGTCCTACTATGACGCCGTGAAGGCGGCGACAGGGTACATGGCGGCCGAGCAGGGCAAGAAAACCTTCTGCCTGATGTACCTGCCGACCGATTTTGGCGAAGAGATCGAAATGGGGGTGAAGGACGGTGCGGCTGCGGCTGGCGCTGCGTTCGGGATCGAAACCCAGCACAAGCCGGACGAAGCCGATTTCACCGGCGCCCTGGGCAAGATCAAGGAAGCAGGCTGTGACACCGTGGGCCTGGCCCTGGGGATCAGCCAGACCATCAACGTGATCGCCACAGCCAACAAGCTGGGCGTGGACGTGACCTTCCTGCTCAGCTCTGCCGGGTTCCACACCGTCGTGGCCAAGGGGCTGGCGGCGCAGGGCGTCATGGGTGGCGTGGTTGCCGCCGCAGGCTGGCAGGATCTGGAAGCGCGGATGGACAACCCCGAGGTCGCGGGCTGGGTGAAATCCTATATCGATGCCACCGGTGAAAAGTTCCCCGGCACCGGTGCGCTGCTGGGACGTTCCGCGGCGGAACTGATGGTGAAAGGCCTGGAAGCGGCCGGTCCCGACCTGACCCGCGCAGGGTTCATCTCGGCGATGGAAGGGCTGCAGTATGACGATCAGGTTGCGGGCAACACCGTCAACATGAGCGCCGAAAACCACGTCGCTGCCACGCAGATCTATATCTCTGCCGTGGAAAACGGCAGCTGGAAGCTGATCAAGACCATCGAATGACATGACCCCCGGCGGGGCGGCATGATCCGCCCCGCCGTTCCTTTCCCCCTCGCCATTGCCAACCCTTTGATCAGACAGGAGTTTTCCCGTGCTGAAACGAACGATCTATGACGAAGAACACGAGATCTTCCGCAACTCCGTGCGCAAATGGGCCGAGGCCGAGGTGTTTCCCCATGCCGATGAGTGGCGCGACGCCGGCTGCGTCAGCCGCGAGGTGTGGAAAAAGGCCGGGCAGCAAGGGTTCCTGTGCATGTACGCGGATGAGAAATACGGCGGGCTTGGGCTGGATGATTTCCGCTATGACATGATCCTGAGCGAAGAAATCGGCCCGCGTGAATCCGGCTTTTTCATCGGGCTGCATAACCGTATCGTCGGGCCCTACATTCACAAGCTGGGCAACGACGAACAGCGCGACCGCTTCATGCCCGGCATCGTGTCGGGCGACATCATCCTGGCCATCGCGATGACTGAACCGGGCACCGGGTCAGACCTGGGCGGGGTGACGACGCGCGCGGTGGAAATGGATGACCACTGGGTGCTGAGCGGGTCCAAGACCTATATCTCCAACGGGTTCCTGGCCGGGCTTGTGGTGGTGGCCGCCCGCACCGGCGCAGGGCACGAGATTGGCCTGTTCCTGGTAGAGGACGGGATGGACGGCTTCAGCCGCGGCCGCAACCTGGCCAAGATGGGGCTGAAATCGCAGGACACGGCAGAACTGTTCTTCGACAACGTCAAAGTGCCGAAGGCCAATGTCCTGGGTGACCCCTGCAAGGGGTTCAAGGCGATGATGATGAACCTGGCCGAGGAACGCATTTCCGGCGCGGTCGGGTTCATGTCCCGCGCCGAACACGCCTTCAACCTGACGATGGGCTATATCATGGAACGCCGCGCCTTTGGCCAGCCGATCGGGACGTTCCAGAATTCACGGTTCAAGATGGCGTCTATGCGGACCGAACTGGATGCGGGCTGGGCGCTGACAGACCATTGCGTGCGTGAACACCTGAACCACGGGCTAAGCGCCGAGATGGCCGCCGAGGCCAAGCTGTTTACCTCGGAAGTGGAGGGCCGGGTGGTGGACGAATGCGTGCAGTTGCACGGCGGCGCCGGTTACATGGACGAATATGAGATTTCGCGCCTCTACGCCGACGCGCGGATCAGCCGGATCTATGCCGGGACATCAGAGATCATGCGCGAAATCATCGGCCGCGGCCTGGGTCTGGACGAACGCAAACGTAACTGAGCGGTGCGCGCTGGCGCGCGCGCCGTATATCTCGGCCTGCGGCCTCGGGACTGGGGCGCTGCCCCAGACCCCGGGGTACTTGTCCCAAGAAAAAACAGCTTTCATCTTGCCCGAAATACTCCGGGGGTTTGGGGGCTGGCCCCCAATCTGTCCGCAGGATCAGCCCATGCGTTCAGAAGCGTAGGAACCCGGCGAGGCCGGGAAGACCACGGTCTTGTTGCCATTCAGGAAGGTGCGGTGGCGGATGTGGGCGTGGACAGCGCGGGCCAGCACGGACGCTTCGACGTCGCGGCCCAGGCTGACGTAGTCGTCGGGCGACTGGGCGTGGGTGACGCGGACGGTGTCCTGTTCGATGATCGGGCCTTCGTCCAGGTCGGCGGTGACGTAGTGAGCGGTGGCGCCGATCAGCTTCACCCCACGCTGGTAGGCTTGCTTGTAGGGGTTCGCACCCTTGAAGCTGGGCAGGAAAGAGTGGTGGATGTTGATGATCCGGCCGCTCATTTTCTGGCACATCTCGTCCGACAGCACCTGCATGTAGCGCGCAAGCACCACCAGTTCGGCGCCGGATTCCTCGATGATGGCCATTTGCTGGGCTTCGGCCTGGGTCTTGTTGTCCTTGGTCACGCGGATGTAGTGGAACGGGATGTCGTAGTTGACCACCACTTTCTGATAGTCGAGGTGGTTCGAGATCACGGCGACGATATCGATGGGCAGCGCGCCGATGCGCCAGCGGTACAGCAGGTCGTTCAGGCAGTGGCCGAAGCGGGACACCATCAGGACCACCTTCATCTTTTCGTTTTCGTCGTGGAAGGCATAGGTCATGTCGAAGTCCTGCGCCGCGGCGGCGAAGGCTTCGGTCAGGCTGGCCAGCGTGGCGCCTTTTTCGCTGCGGAAGCTGACGCGCATGAAGAAGCTGCCGGTTTCGAAATCGTCATGCTGGTGCGAGTCCGCGATGTTGCAGCCCTGCTCTGCCAGGAAAGTGGCTATCGCGGCGACGATGCCGCGGGTGGATTGGCATTTCACGGTCAGGGCAAAGCTGTTCATCGGGGTCCGTCCCTAGGGTTTGAAGAAGGCGTGACAGCCGGTATACGGCAAGGAAACTTCGTCACAATGCGCGATTGCGACCGAAAATGCTGAAAATGCGCATGGGGTGTGAAAAACCGTGGCGGGGGTTTCCGAAAGGCGACTTTGGCCGTCTATCGGCGAGCGATGCGTTTGTTCATCTGCTTCTCATACTGGCCGGGGGAAAGCCGGTTCAGCCACCACGCCAGGCGGGCCACGCGCCCCACGGGGATGAAGGGTTTGCGCTTGCGCCAGCCGGCCAGGATCACGCGGGCGGCCTCCTCCGGGGATATGTAGTCTATGCCGTCGGGGGCCGATCCGGGGCGGGCGATGCCATCGGGCTGCGCCTGGGAGTTGCCAATATTCGTGGCCACGAAAGAGGGCGCGGCGATCAGGCAATGCACGCCGTGGGGGGCTTCTTCGGACCGGAGCGATTTGAAGAAGCCTTCGAGCGCGTGTTTGGAGGCCGCATAGGATGTGCGCCGGTGCAGCGGGGCGAAGCCTGCGACCGAGGAAATCGCCAGGTGCGTGCCCCGTGCCCGGCGAACTGCCCGCAGCAGGCCGTGGGCGACCGTCACCGCCGCGAAGTAGTTGACTGCAAAGACGCGCCTGTGGGCGGTCAGGTCAGAGCCATCGAATTCGGCAATCTGGGTGATCCCGGCGTTATAGATCACCAGGCCGATTGCCGGGTGTGCGGCGGTGACCCGCCGGCACGCTGCCTGTGTCGCGGGTTCGTCGGTCAGGTCGCAGGGGACGATGCTGACCTGCGGAGATTGCATTGCCTCCAGCGCGGGGGACGGCAGATCCATCAGCACCACCTGCCAGCCATCCTGAACAAGTTGGCGGCACAATGCGCGGCCCAGCCCCCCGGCGCCCCCAGTGATAACGGCGGTGTTCATAGTCCGGCCCCTTGCGCCCAGTCGGTGAACGCCTGCCTGGTGGTGCGATGCGGAGTGTAGCCAAAAACGGTTTTCAGGCGGGTGTTGTCCAGCACCGGGCGGTATTGCAGAAAGCGCACCTGTTCCGGTCCATAGCGGGTCAATCCCAGCGGGCGGGCGACCCCAAGCGCCAGGCGCAGCACCCAGGCGGGCAGCGTCAGAACCGGTTTTCGCAGAATGGTGGCCAAATCCGCGATCGGCAGCGCCCCGTCGCCCGCGACGTTGTAGATGCCCGGTGGGCCGTCGGTGGCGGCGCGGTGCAGGATGCGAGCCAGATCACCGGCCCAGATGAACACGAAGGCGCCGTCCGTCCCGGCCACGCGCAGCAGGCGTTTTCTGCGGAACAGGGCGGTGATCTGGTTTTCGACGCCCGGGCCCAGCACGGTGCCAACCCGCAGCACCACTTGTTGCAGGTCCGGGTGGGCGGCGCGGGTCTCGGCCAGCATTTGCTCGACCAGGTGCTTGTGGCGGGAATAGCTGAACTCGGGGTTGCCTTGCAGGGGCATGTCCTCGGTCAGCGGGGTGGCGTTGCGCGGGTGATAGCCATAGGCCGCGCCCGAGGACGTGACCACCAGCCGCCGTACACCCTGCGCCACGCAGGCTGCCAGCACGTTGCGGGTGCCGGTCACATCGACTGCATATTCCATCCGGCGGGTGGACCCTTTCGGTGGCGTGACAACAGAGGCAAGGTGGATCACCACTTCGGGTTGTTCCTGCGCGATGACCTGTGCAGGATCGTCGCCGGTGACATCCATACGCCGAAACCGGGCGTTGGCGGGCAGATCGGGGGCGGTCAGATCCGTGGCGATGACCTGATGGCGGATCAATTCCTGCAACAGCGCCCGCCCGACCAGACCACCCGCGCCGGTGATCAGAATGCGGGTCATCGACGGGCTTCCCTGCGGTTCATCCAGCCCGCCAGTGCTATGCCGGAAATCGCGTGCCAGATCCCCCAGAAGGCCGCTGCCACCGCCATGCCGCCCAGCCCGCCGAAGAACGAAAAGATCAGCACCAGCCCCAGACCCGAATTCTGGATGCCGGTTTCGATGGTGATGGCGCGCCGGTCGTATTCCGATGCGTTGGCCAGCCGCGCGATCATGTTCCCGGCCACCAGAGCCAACCCGTTGTGCACCACGACCAGCAGGGCGACGGCCCCCGCGAAGGCCTTGAAAAACCCCCAGTTCGCGGCCAGGGCAGCCGCGATGAAAGCGGCAAAGATCAGCATGGACAGCACCTGCATCGGCTTGTGAATGCGGGCGGTGATGTCCGGGCGGCGGGTATTCAGCGTGATTCCCAGCACCAGTGGCAGTACCAGCATCAACCCGACGGTGATGGCGACCTGAACCGGATCAATATGGGTGTCACGCAGGATGGTGCGGGTGGGTTCGTACAAATAGCCCCACAGCCCGACGTTCAGCGGCGTCAGCACCAGTGCGGCGACGGTGGCTACGGCGGTCATGGACACTGACAGCGCCACGTTCCCGCCGGCCCGCGCGGTGATGAAGTTGGAAATATTGCCGCCGGGACAGGCCGCCACCAGGATCAGCCCCAGCGCGATTGACGGGCGCGGCGCCGTGGCCAAGACCAGTAGGAAGGTCAACGCCGGCAAGGCCACGAATTGCGATACCAGCCCTGTCAGCAGGGGTTTCGGCGCTTTGATCGCGTCCTTGAAATCCTGCAGTTTCAGGTCCAGCGCGATGGAAAACATCACCACCGCAAGGATCGCGTTCAGCACCAGCAGGCTGCCGGGGCTGAAGTTCAGCATGATGTCGTCGATATCGGTCATGCGCGGCCTCCCAACTGGCGGATGACCCGGTGAACGTTGCGCAGATAGGTGTGCTTGTCCACGTAATAGGCCATTCGTGGCAGGTCGATATAGTTCATTCCCCCGGTCGCGCGATCAAAGCCGCTGGCCTTTTGTCGGCGCAGCTTGCGGCCCTCGGGGGTGGCCAGCATCTGCAGGTAGCGCGCCACCATCTCGGCCTGATCGTGGCGTCCCTGCCAGCCCAGGCCTGATGCCTCGACCATGCCCAGCACGAACAGATCGTCACGGTCCGGGTGCATGCAGTTCAGGAACAGATGCGGTGCGTCGCCCTGCCAGTTCAACAGGGTGCGGTCGATGAACGGATAGTGCAGCCTGTACCCCGTGGCGGTCAGGATCATGTCGTAATCTGCGCGGGCGCCGTCCTTGAAATGCACGGTATGCCCGTCCAGCCGCACGATGTCCGGGCGCACGGTGATGTCTCCGTGACCAGCGTGGAACAGGATCAGCGAATTCACCACCGGGTGGCTTTCGTACAACTGGTAGTCGGGTTTGGGAAAGCCGTATTTCTGCGGGTCGCCCACGAACCATTTCAGCAGCAGCCCGTCCACCTTGCGTTTCAGCCACATCGGCAGGTTGATCTTGCCGCCCATCGTGTCGGCGGGTTGGCCGAACACGTATTTCGGCACGAAATAGTACCCGCGCCGCATGGATATATCGCAGCTTGTGCCGTGGTGGATCGCGTCCACCGCGATATCGCAGCCAGAGTTTCCCGCCCCCACCACCAGCACCCGCTTGCCCGTGAACTGGCGCGGGTCGCGGTAGTCGGCGGCATGGATCAACTCACCGTCCCAATGCCCTTCGAACCGTATCTGGTTCGGTTCGGACAGCGTGCCGTTGGCGATCAGGACGCCCTTGAACGTGTCGGATTGTTCCGTCCCGCCTTGTCGCCAGGTGACCCGCCAGCCGTCGCCTTCCTGGCCCAACGGTTCGCAGCGCGTGACCTCGGCGTTGAACAGGAAATGCCGTCGCAGGTCAAAGTGGTCGGCGACATCGCGAAAATACGTCAACACCTCGTGGTGCGACGGATATTCGGCTACCTCGTCATTCATTGGAAAGTCGCGGAACTCTGTCATCCGCTTTGACGATATCAGATGCGCCGTTTCATACATTGTGGACCGGGGGGCGTCGATGTCCCAAAGCCCGCCCACATCCGAATGCAGCTCGAACCCCTGAAAGGGAATGTCCAATCGTGCCAATACCTTGGCCGTGGCCAAGCCCATCGGGCCTGCGCCGATCAGCGCATAGCGTTCCGTCATAGCCGCAATCCCCTCCCCTGGATCGTTGCCCTGTTAATGAATCTTAGATTGAACAGGTGACCAAAATAAAGCAAGATATTTCCATGTACGCCGCCAAGACTGATCCCGCCGACCGCAAACGCGCCCCATCAAAACGGGCGCAGGAAACCCATCGCAAGGTCTTGGATGCGGCGGAAAAAATGTTTTCCGACAGGGGGTTCGACGGGACAACCGTGCGCGATATCGCTGCGCGGGCCGGCGTGACGGCGGCGCTGGTTACCTTTCACGGCGGGCCCAAGGAACATCTGTTCGAAACCGTGGTGGAACGACGCGCGCAGGAACTGTCGGCGTTGCGGATGGCGCGGCTGAACGCGATTCTGGCCGCGGGCGACCCCGACCTGCGCGCCCTGCTAAAGGCGTTCATCCACCCATTCCTGGACATCGCGCGGGACCGTGACCCCGGTTGGCTGGCCTATGCGCGACTGGTGGCGATGGTGTCCGCCGATGCCCGTTGGGCGGACCTGACCCGGCGCTGTTTCGACCCCACGGCGCAGCGTTTCGCGCAGGAAATGGCGCGTTGCCTGCCCGGCGTTCCGGTGCGTGACGTGGCTGCGGGCTTTGTTTTCACGGTGTCGGCAATGCTGTCACTCTGTACGTCACAATGGCGGGTGGATGTCCTGGCCGGTCACGAACCGTCGCCGCCACTGGACCCCAAGCTATTGGAAAAGCTGCTGAATTTCTGCGAAGCCGGATTGCTGGCGCTGCCGCGTAGCTGAACGAAACCGGCCCGCCCCTGCTCGATCACGGGCGGGCCGGTCGCTGCGATGCCCACCACTGACTAGGCGCGATCCCCCCGATCCCGGGTGGTGGTCATCAACAGTCCCACCGTGGTCAGAACCCCCGCCAGCCCGGCCAGAACGGCGGGATTGGCAGTGTACAAGAGTTCAGACAATGTGCGGACCAACGTTGTGAAAAAGGCCGGCAGGGCACTCACTCCCTGCCGGCTTAGGGTGCTGAAACCCAGCCAGACCACCAAGGGGACAATGGCAGCCAAGGCGGACAGGGCAGGGACCAAAACGGAAAGGGAAAATGATTTGGTCATTGGAAAATCCCTTGGTTTCAACATGATACAACTGTACCGCGCCGCCGACGGGCACTCAAATGACGAAAGCTGTCATGTTGTGGAAAGGCGGGTTCTGAACAGAACGCCCGGCGCATTCACGCGCTGCTAACCTGTCAAGACGTACGAGTCGGGGGGGTGAACCGTACAAGTTCGCCCGGAAATGATGAGGCTGCGTTGCCAGCGTTCCGACTGCGCGGGGATTTCGCGGCCATCGACCCGGATCCCCTGAACGTCCACGGCCAGGGCGCCGGATCCTGTCGGCCTCTGCCCGCTGCTTTTTCTTGGCAAGAATACCCAAATCCCGCCCGCGCGCCGCCCACCCCCGTCAAAGGGGCGGGCAGAGCGTCAGGAACGGACAAGTCACTTCCCCGGTACGGTGTCGATTTCGAATTGCAGGAAGGCGGGGGCGGGTTCCGGTTTCTTCTTGCGGCTGGACAGGCTGACGGCGGCGCGGGTGGTCTGGCCGAATCCGGCCTCGTCCAGCAGGCCCGACAGGCCGCGTGGGGTGTCGCCGATGGCGCGGGTGCGTTCCAGGGGGGGCTGTTCGAGAAAGGACAGATCCTCGACCGCCGATTGGGCATCTGCGGGGGACACGATGACCAGCAGCCGATCCCGGCCAAAGGCGGTGTCGGTGACCAGCACGAAATCCTCTGTCAACGTGTCGCCGGGATGCAGGCGACCGTTGCCCATGAAGCTGATGGAATAGTCGGACCCGACGTACAGCACGTTGAAATCCACCGGGGTGTCATTCGGGTTGGTCAGGGTCAGGCCGATCACGTCGTCGGGGATCATTCGGGTGACGCCGGTGGTCTGGACGGCGGCGTGACTGCCGGTAACGACCTCTTCGGCGCGCGGGTCAAACCGGGCGCGGGTCAGGGCGGCGTCCACCTGCAGCGCCTGCCCGCCGGTGGCGGCGCCGACCTTCATCAGGTTCAGCGCCTTGGACATGGCGGCCAGGTTCTGGGCCAGAACCTCGGCCAGTTCACTGTCGGTCTTGTCGGCGGTCGAGATGGAGAACAGCCCGCCGAACTGATCCGCCTGCACCACGCCGGACGCGGGCAGGAACCAGATCGCATCGGGGCGCGGGCTGTCGGGGATCACGGCCAGGCGCAGGTCGGCGTCTTGCCCGGCGGGGACAAAGGCGATGCGCGGGCCGATGCGGGCGTTGTCCCGCGCCCAGGTGATCGCGGCGGTCAGCGCCTGGGCGGGGGCGCTGCCGGCATCGGGCAGGGCGATGGTCAGCGA
Source organism: Thalassovita sp. (assembly GCA_017792425.1). Taxonomy (GTDB): domain Bacteria; phylum Pseudomonadota; class Alphaproteobacteria; order Rhodobacterales; family Rhodobacteraceae; genus Thalassobius. The sequence continues at coordinate 3,036,722 of CP051233.1, read as the reverse complement.
CAGGTCCAGCGCGGCGGCGGTTTTGCGCAGCACCGCACCCTTGGGCAGGTCTGTCGGGGTGTCGGTGGTGGCGGTGGCGCTGAACCTGTCCAGCGCGGTGACGGTGTAGCTGGCCAGCGCGGCGTCATCGGGATCGGCGGGCGAGGCGAGAAGGATCAGGGATTCGCCCTCGGCCAGCCCGTGCAGGCGACCGGCGGGCAGGCTCAGTGCGTCGCCCTTGGCGGTGGCGGGCCATTGCAGGATGCGTCCGGCGGTGCCGGTGCCGAAAACGGGCGTGTCCAGGTCGCCCTCGAACAGCGGGGTCGAGCGGGCGAGGTTCAGGACGGAATACTTGCGCAGCACCTCTTGGGCGAGTTGGCGATAGGTGATGCCGGGGCGTTCGGCCAGCGTCTGGAACAGGGTGTAGGTGAACACGCCCTGCAGCCGACGGTTCGGGTCGCCCTTGGGCATGTTCTTTTCCGGGGTGGTTTCGTTGGTCTGCGCGGCGAAGAACGCGACCAGTTTGCCGGGTTTGTCATCGGCTGCGGATTCCACGGCGGCGGGGGGCGCGGCGTGCGGATCGGGCAGGGCGCGGGTGGTTTCCGCGGCGGTCATGCGGTCGGCGGGGATGCCAAGGGCGCTGGGCGCAAGCTTGCGTTCGCGCAGTTCATCCTCCATCGAGGGAGCGGCGCGGGTGGCGGTGCCGGAATGGCAGCTGTCGAACACCACCCAGACATCGGCGCCGCGCGCGCGGATCGCGTCGATCATCTGGCCGATCTCGTCATCCACCAGCGCGTTCTGCACGGTGCCGACGCTGTCCTGCCACGGGCCGATGTCCACGGGCAGGAACAGTTCATCCAGCCCATCGGTTTCGGTGGACGGGTCCAACGCCGGGGCCTGCGATCCGTGGCCGGAAAAATGCAGGTAGACGAAATCACCCGGCTGCACCGTCTGCGCCAGATGGGCAAACCCGTCGCGGATCGCTTGCAGGGTGGGGGCGGGGCTGCCCTCTATGCCATCGGCCAGCACCGTGATCTTGTCGGCGGCGAATGGCACGGCGGGGTTGGATTGCAGGTAGGTGGCGACAAGACTGATGTCATTGGCCGGGCCGCGCAGCCAGAACCGTTCATCCAGCGCGGGGTAGGTCGAGGCCCCGATCAGTAGGGCGTGGTTTTCACGCGCCCAGCCGGGCAGGGCGGTCAGGGCCAGCATCCCGGCCAGGGCGGTGGTGCGCAGCAGGGTCATGGTGTTGCCTCAGTTCGTGATCAGCGAATAGGACGAGGCCGCGCCGCCCTTGTTCCTGACGATGATGGTGAAGCCTTCGGACTGCGCCGGACGCCAGCCGCAATAGGCGATGGCGCTGATGTCGGTATCCGAACAGACCAGCCGGCCCTTGGCGTCATGCACGAACAGGTTCAGGTCGGTGGCGGCCTGGCCTTCGACGTAAACCTCGGCATAGTCGCCGCCGGTGTAGGTCAGCGGCGGGTAGGTATCCGTGCCTCCCGCGCGGATCGAGGTGATGGAGTAGACCTGCCCGGTCGCCACGCCCTTGGTGCGTTCGGCGCGGGTATCCTCGATCAACCCCAGCAGGGCGTCATCCCCGGCGGCCAGTTCGGCGGCGGCGTCCAGCATCTGTTCCCAGTCAACGGGCTGTTCGGCATTGATGTCCGCCGCACCGTCCTGTTCGGGGGCGCGGTCCACCTGTTGCAGGGTCAGCGATTTGCGCAGCCGGGCGGCGGCCAGGATCAGCACCGGGTCCGATTGCTGCGCCCCGGCCAGATAGAGTTCGGCGGACAGGCGGGCGGTCTGGATCGGGGATTGCGCCAGCGCGGGCAGGGGAAATAGCGCCGCCGACAGTGACAGGGCCAAGCAAAGGGATTTTGGGAACATGCAGCGACTCCGGCTTTGAATGGCCCGATAATGCGGGGGTAAGCCGCGCAATTCAAAGCCTTTCTGGCGGATTTCGAAACATGAACGGACTTGTCATGTGAGTTCGGGCGGGACGCTTGCTAGGGCTTGGGGGACCGAGTGGAAAGGACATCCTATGCGTAACATCGTTTCGTATCCCGCCAACGCGCTGTTCAACCGCCGCCGCCGTGCACCGCTGGTGCGGCTGGTCCCGCTGCTGGCGTTTTGCGTGATGCTGATGGCTGCGATGGCGGACCGGGCGCAGGCCAACGGGTTGCAGCGCGGGCTGGACGCAACGCTGGTGGTGTCCACCGACGACGGCGATGAACGGTTCCTCGGCTCTGCCGTGCTGTGGCGGGACGGGCGGCTGGCGGTGACGGCGGCTCATGTGGTGAAGCGGTACACGCGGGTGGTGCTGCGCAACCGGCGCGGCGATGTGGTGGTGGGCCGGGTGATCCTGCGTGACGACAAGCGTGACATCGCGGTGATCGAGCTGCCGGGCGCGCCGCTGGGGCCGGGGCTGGACCCCGCGCCGGGGCTGCCTGAACTGGGCGCGCCGGTCTATGCCATGGGCGCACCGCTGGAGGTGGAATGGTCGCTGACGCGCGGCATCGTGTCCGCCCCGGTGCGGCAGGTGCTGGGCGCGGTGCCGGTGCGGTTCATCCAGCACGACGCCGCGATCAATCCGGGCAGTTCGGGCGGGCCGCTGCTGGATGCGCAGGGGCGGGTGCTGGGCATCAATGCGCGGATCGTGGATGGATCGCGCCTGTTCGTCGGGATTTCCTATGCCATCCCGGCGGCGCTGATCGACCGGGCGATTGCCGGTGATCTGCTGCCGGTGCCGGATCTGGGCCTGACCACGCGGCCGATCAGCCGCCGCATTGCGCAGGCGCTGGGGCTGCAGGCGGGTGCGGGGCTGCTGGTGGATGATGTCGCGCTGTCGGGGCTGTCGGACCGCGCCGGGCTGCGGGCAGGCGACGTGATCCTGGCCGTCGACGGCGGCGCGGTGGCGCAACCGGGCGACCTGGCCTTTGGGCTGGAGGCCCGGCGCGGGGACGTGGTATCCCTGACCGTCCTGCGGGGGGGGCAGCAATTGGCGCTGATGTTGGACCTGACCTGGCGCAGCGTGTCCATCGACGATGGCGGCGCGGCGCGCGATATTGCGATCATCCGGGCCTATGACCTGGCGCGGTTGGGGCTGCAACTGGGCGAGGACGGGCTGACGGTGGACGTCATCAGCCCCGCCAGCCCCGCCTACCTGGCCGGGATGGACAAGGGCGACGTGATCCTATCGGTGAACGGTCGGACCGCGACGCCGGACCTGCTGGCGACGTTGAAGGTCACGCAGCCGCTGGTTCTGCTGGTCCGCCGCCCAAACGGGCGCACCCTGCACATCACCGTGGACCCCTGGAGCAACGGTGCCCCGCCGCGTCCGGGCGGGGCCGCGAATGTCCTTGACCCCGTGGTCGTAATCTTCTGATCTGTCCGCGAAGGAGACCCCATGACCCAGCCCCCCCGCATCCTGATCGTCGAGGACGACGCCGTCGCTGCCAAGGCGATGGCCGACGCGGTGCGCGACGTGGGCGGCGCGCCTGTGATCCGCGAAACCTATGCCGACGGGCTGGCAGAGGCCGGGCAGGGTGGCTATGCGGTGATCCTGTTCGACAGGATGCTGCCCGGCGGCGACGGGGTGGACGCAATCGCCAAGGTCCGTGCGGCGGGATCGACGGCGCTGGTCATGGTGGTGTCGGCGCTGGGGCGGGCACAGAACAAGATCGAGGGGCTGGAAAAGGGCGCCGACGATTATCTGGCGAAACCCTTTGACCCCGATGAACTGCGCGCGCGGCTGCGGGCACTGTTGCGGCGGCAAAGCATGGTGACGCTGGACAATGACGTGGTGGCCTTTGGCGATCTGGAAATCCGCATGAAGGCGCGCACCGTGCATGTCGGGACGGCGCATGTGGCGATCTCTCCCAAGGAATTCAAACTGCTGAGCTATTTCGCGGCCAATGCCGGGGCGGTGGTGACGCGAATGCAATTGCTGGAGAACGTCTGGAACCTGCATTTCGATCCGCAGACCAACGTGGTGGATGTCCATGTGGGACGCCTGCGCCGCAAGCTGGAAACCGCGGCGGGGCGTCCGGTGATCCATACCGCGCGGGGCGAGGGTTATGTCTTTGACCCGGTGCAGGTGCCGGGATGAGGCAGCAACGCTCCGCCAGCCTGCGGGTGACGCTGCTGGTGGCGGCGGGGATCATCCTGCTGTCGCTGGCGGCGATGGCGGTGCAGTACCGGGTGACGGCGCAATCGCTGGACGCGCGGCAGGCGGAATTGCTGCGGGCCGATCTGGATGCCTTTGCCGCGCTCTACGAACAGCGCCGGATCGTGGCGCTGCGGCAGGCGATCGAATTTCGCGTCGCCAGCACGCCGCCCGATCAGGTGATCTATCTGCTGATGGACCGGGACGTGAAACTGGCGGGGAATATCGACAGCTGGCCGCAGGGGCTGGCGCGTGACGGCGCGGGGTTTTCCGCGGACGGGGCGCAGCCCTTTGCCCATGCGGGTGTGGCCTATGTCGGGGTGGCGCGGGAACTGCCGGGGGGATTCCCGTTTCTGGTGGCCCATGCGCGGACCGATGTGCTGGCAACGCTGTCCGATCTGCGGCGGCTGATTGGCTGGGTCGCGCTGGCGTTGGCGGTGGTGGCGCTGGCGGCGGGTTGGCTGGTCAGCCGTGCGGTGCTGGGCCGGATCGGGCGGCTGAACGCCTTGGCGGACCGGGTGGCGGGGGGCGAACTGTCGGCCCGCCTGCCAACCCCTGCCGCTCAGGACGAATTCGCTGTCCTGCAGGACCATGTCCACAACATGCTGGACCGGATCGAGGCGCTGAACCGCGCGACGCGCCGTCTGTCGGATTCCATCGCCCATGAATTGCGCACGCCGCTGAACCGCATCCAGCAACGGCTGGCCGCCCTGCCGGGACAAGCGGATGCAGAGGCCGCGCAGGCCGAGATTCGTACCACCATCCGCATCTTCGACGCGCTGCTGGACATCTCCGCCGCCGAGGCCGCCAGTGGCCAGCGCCCCGGATTGGTGCCGGTGGATTTGTCGGCGCTGGTGGCAGAGGTGTTTGACCTCTATGACCCGGTGGCCGAGGACGCGGGGCTGTCCTGTACCGCCGACATCGCGCCGGGGCTGCGCGTGCTGGGTGAACGCAGCCTGCTGGCGCAACTGCTGTCCAACCTGCTGGACAACGCGATCAAGTATTGTCGCGCGGGGGATGAGATCAGCCTGTCGCTGATCGCGGGCAACAACCGTGTGGTGCTGAGCCTGAGTGACACCGGACCCGGCATTCCCGATGACCTGCGCAACCGGATGTTTGACCGCTTCGCCCGCGCCGACCGGGACCGGGAAAAGGCGGGGCACGGGTTGGGGCTGGCGCTGGTGCAGGCCATCGCTGCGCGGCACGGCGCGAAATTGTCCCTGCCCGAGACCTCAAGGGGGTTTGCGATCCGGGTCAGCTTCCCTAATGTTGCCGGCGACACCTGACAACCGGCCCTGGGGAGGACCGATGAAACTGCTGCCAATGCTGTGTGCGGCCTTGATCCTGACGGGCTGCGCCACCGTGAATGCGCCGACCAACCAGCCGCTGCCGGAGGGGCAGAACGCGCCGCTGGCGCAGGCGCGCGATGAGGGCGAGGTCTATGTCGGGCTGGCGTTTTCGGGTGGCGGGATGCGGGCCTCGGCCTTTGCCTATGGCCTGCTGGAGGAACTGCGCGCCCAGACCGCCAACGCCGATGATCCCGACGGCGTGCTGTCAGAAGTGCGGCTGGTCACCGGCGTGTCCGGCGGGTCGGTCACGGCGGCCTATTTCGGGCTGCACGGCCCGGCGGCGCTGGAGGGCTACCGCGAAAACTATCTGGTCACGGATGCCGAAAAATACATGGCCAACAGCCCGCTGAACCCGCTGACGCTGGTGCGCGGGGTGTCCGGCGGGGCGAACGGGCGGCGGACCTTCGGGCGCTATCTGGATGAACGGCTGTTCCACGGCGCGACCTTTGGCGACCTGCGCCAGCGCAGCGGCATCACCACGTGGATCAACGCCAGCGACATGGCCAACCAGACGCCGTTCCTGTTCAGCCCCGAAACCTTTGACGCGTTGTGTTCGGACCTGTCCGGCGTGCCGATTTCCGATGCGGTGGCGGCCTCGGCGGCGTTTCCGCTGGTGTTTGCCCCGATCGTGCTGGAGGCGCACCAGGGCAAGTGCGACTATCAGGAACCCGACTGGCTGACCGCCGCCCGCCACAACCCCGAGGCGACGGCGGCGATGAAGGCCCATGCCGCCGCGCTGGACAGCTATGGCGACCCGGAAAAGGTGAAATACGTGAAGCTGCTGGACGGCGGAATCACCGACAATTTCGGCACCACCGGGCTGGCCATCGAACGCGCCCGCGCCCGCAACGGCTATGCCCCGATGAGCGCCGAACAGGCGGTGCGGCTGAAGCGGTTCCTGTTCCTGGTGGCCGATGCCGGGACGGAAAAAACCTTTCGCTGGTCGCAGAAAAAGGGCGGCCCCGGCGGGATGCAACTGGCGATGGGGATCGCGGGGGCGTCGATGGGGGCGGCGTCGCGCACCGGCTATGACGCGATGCGCCTGCAACTGGAGAAATGGCAGGCGGACTTGGTGGAGTTTCGATGTTCCCTGCCTTCGGCTCAGGTGCGCAAGTTGCGCGGATCACTGGCGGGGTGGAACTGCAAGGACGTGAAATTCTTCGTCGGGCTGGTCAGCTTTGACGCGCTGGATCAGGACCGCCGGACAGAGTTGAACGAGATCCCGACCCGGCTGCGCCTGAAAACCGAACAGGTGGACATGGCGATAGAGGCCGGGCGGATGGCGGCGCGGCTGAACCCGGACCTGAACGGGTTCCTGCGGGCTGCCCCCGGCCATGACCCGCTGGCGGCGCTGAAAACGCGGGCGGGGACGCAACCGCGGCGGATTGCTCCGGTCAAGAATTGATGACAAATCGGGTCATCGTGACGGCGGGGGTTGATCCGCCTGTCTGCGCCTGTAATCAATCGCCTATGAAAACGCGCTTGGTATCATTGTCGGTGGTTTTGGCTGGTCTGGCGGCGGCCCCGGCGGCCGTGGCGGAAACCTATGCGCTGGTGATCGGCGTATCCGATTACCTGGTGCTGGACGCCGATCTGCGCGGCCCCGCCAACGATACCGGGCTTGTGACGCAGATGCTGGTGGACCGGGGCGTTGCGCCGGGGCATATCCGGCTGCTGGCCTCGGACGGGTCGCGCCATGCCGACGGGGTGGCAATCCACGCCGTGCCGACCCGCGCCGCGATCATGGACGGGCTGGCGCATCTGGTGCAGGTCGCGCAGGCCGGCGACACGGTGTTTTTCTACTACTCGGGCCACGGATCGCAGGCCCCGGACCAGAACGGCGACGAGGCCGGCGGCTATGACGAGATCCTGCTGCCAGCCGACGCCAGTGGCTGGAAGGGCGCCATTGGTGCTGTTGAAAATGCCATTGTGGACGATGAACTGGCGGTCAGCTTCCAGGCGATCCTGGACAGCGGCGCGCAGATGGTCGCAGTGCTGGACGCTTGCCATTCGGCCACGGGGTTCCGGGCGATCGGCAGCCAGGCGTCGGCGGCGCGCTACGTGGACCCGGTGGCATTGGGCATTCCGCAGGACACGCCAGGGCAGGACGGCGGCGCGGTCAGCGCGCCGCTGCGGGGCGAGTATGCGTTCCTGTATTCGTCGCAGTCCAACCAACGGTCGTTTGAATATCCTTTGGGCGATGCCGCTGATCCGGGCAACTGGTACGGCGATTTCACCCGCGCGCTGATGGGGGTTCTGTCCGCGCAGCCGAACCTGCGCTGGGAACAGGCGCTGCGCGCGGCGACCGATGGCATGTCCCGCAATGGTCCTGCCGCCCAGTCCCCGGATGGCGAGGGCACGCTGATGACGGCGGGCGTGTTCGGCACCGCCGCGCCGGAACAGCGTTTCGCCACCGCCGGGGACAGCCTGAGCGCGGGTATTCTGCACGGCCTGGCCGAGGGCGCGCAGGTGGCGATCTACGAGACGTTGACTGCGCAAGACCCGGTGGCAACGGCGACCGTGACTGCCCTGAAGGCCAACAGCGCCAGCTTGCGCGCCGATATGGACCTGCCGCAGGCGGGCTATGCCGTCGTCACATTGCCCGGATTGCCCAACCCGTTGCGGTTGGCGGCTCCCCTGCGCGCCGATGCGATGGACGGCAGGGATTATGCGCCGTTGCAGGCGCTGCTGGCGACGTTGGCGCAGGCCGACGCGCTGGAAGGCGTGCGCCTGAACGCCACAGATTACGACATGCAGCCCTATCTGGTGGACGGGACGCTGGCGCTGGCGGGGCGTGACGGCGTGCTGGATCCGCACGGGCCGGGGTCCAGCCCGCGCCTGAGCCTGGCCGGAGCCGAATACCCGGCGGTTGCGCTGTCCGATTTCCTGGAACGCGCCGCCCGCGCCAGCCGACTGCGCGCCGCCCTGGCCGGGGTCGAAGGCGGAGGCGCGGGCGGGTTCAGCCTGTTCGGCAACGACAGCGGCATCAGCCAAAGCCTGAGCCGCGTTGCAGGCACCGTTGCGGGCGACGAATGCGCCGAGGTTGCCGCCGACCCGCAAGGGGCCGGCGATCCCGTCACCACCACCCATTGCGATCAGCTGTGGCTGACCCTGCGCAATACCGACCTGACCGCGCAGGACGTCACCGTTCTGTACGTGGACAGGGATTACAATGTCTCGGCGATCTGGCCAGAGCCGGGGATTTCCAACCGCATCGCCTTTGGCGAGGAACAAGAGGTGGGCATGCTGATCCAGAACCCACCCGGCCCGGCGGGCCGCACCCGCGCCGGGGTAGAGGAAATCGTCGTGATTTCCGCCCCGGCACAGGATGGAGCGCCGCGTACCGAATTGACCGCGCTGGCCGACCCGGTGCTGACGCGTGACCTGTCCGCCTCTGGCGGGGCGCTGCAGGCATGGCTGGGCGCTGCCCTGACGCCCGATGAAACCAGCCGGACCCTGTCCCTGCCCGGATCGGATGGGCTGCCTGCGCTGAGCGTCAAACGATATACCGTCATCCTGCAGGGGGACGGCTGACCGAACTGCGAATTTTAGTCTCATGTTGAAGGAAGGAACTGGAATGAAAGCTTTGAAACTGACGTCTCTGGCGCTTGCCGCGGCCCTGTTGGCCGTTCCCGCGATCGCGCAGGACAGCGATGCCCCGACGGTTGCGCCCGAAGATGCCTCGCCCTTTGCCTTTGCCGAAAGCAAGAAAAAGGCCGAACGCGCCGAGAAGATGGCCCAGGACGGCAGCGGTTCGCGCGTGATCGGCGGTGAACTGGCGGCGGATGGGGCGTGGCCGTGGCAGGTTGGCCTGATGATCGCGGGCTACCCGGTGTCGCCGGATTCGCATTTCTGCGGCGGCTCTTTGATCCTGGACCAGTGGGTTCTGACCGCCGCGCATTGTATCCACATGCAGGACAAGGACGGCAAGTATTTCGACCTTCACCCCTCGCAGGTCAATATCCTTGTGGGCACCAACAGCATTGCGCCGGGCAAGGGTGACCTGGTGCCGGTGGCGGGCATTTTCCGCTATCCCAACTACAACCCTGATGGCTGGGATGGCGACGTCGCGCTGATCAAGCTGGCGCGCCGTCCCAACGCCAACTATCGCACGATCAAGGTGCCGGATCAGGATTTCGGCGACGTGCTGGACCAGGCCGGGGTGCCCACGGTTGTCACCGGCTGGGGCCTTGTGAACGGTGGCAGCCATCCCGACCGCATGTACCAGGCCGAAATCCAGATGATGTCGCGCGACATGTGCAACGAAGCGCTGATGAAGGCGCGGATGCGTCCGGCGGGGCAGGCCTTCATCAAGGCCGCCCAGATCATGCGCCTGAACGACGGCGACATGCAATCGGCATGGGAAGAGCTGCTGAAACGCGCGCCCCGTCCGCTGACCGAAAACATGGTCTGTTCGGGGTCGTTCGAAGGTGGCAAGACCTCCTGCCAGGGTGACAGCGGCGGCCCGCTGGTGGTGCCGCTGCAGGACGGCAGCTATATCCAGGCCGGGATCGTAAGCTGGGGCCTGAGCGCCGGCCCGAACAACACCTGCGCCGAGGACGCGATATTCTCGGCCTACACAAAGGTGTCGCAATTCCTGCCGTGGCTGGAACAGACGATCAGCCAGAACTGAGCGTCTTACACAAACAAGAACCCCCGCGCTCCAGCGCGGGGGTTTCGTTTCAGGTCTGATCGGATTGGTACAGGAGATCACAATATGCCTACGCCCTCCATGCTTCTGGGCGCTGCCGGCGAGTATTACATCATGTGCCAGCTTCTGCGGCGTGGGCTGATCGCGGCGCTTGCGCCGGTTGGGGTGCCAAATTCAGACATCGTGGTCACGGACGAGATCGGTGACAGGCTTTGCGCGATACAGGTAAAAACCCGCACAGAGAAGGGACGCGACGGCGGTTGGTACATGGGGCAGAAACACGAACAGATCGTCTCGCCCAATCTGTTGTATACGTTTCTGGATTTCGGAACGTCGTTGATCGCCCCGCCGACCTGTTTCGTCGTGCCAAGCGCCGTCGTTGCTGAAGCGGTACGGGAATCCCATTCGTATTGGCTGGCCACGCCGGGGAAAAATGGCCAGCAAAGGAAGGATTCAAAACTACGTCGTTTCCTGCCCGACTATGACAAGGTGGGCCAGATGATCGGGCGTGGCGAAGGCTGGCTGGAACCGTACCGCGAAGCATGGGATCTGGTTGCTGCGCCCGTTGCGGATACCGCCAACCCTTCTTAATTCGTCAGCACATAATAGCTGTTGCGCTTGGCGCCGGTGTTTTCGATCTCGGCAAAAAACGCTCCGTCGGTGGCAGGTGTCCACGCGCAATAGAGCTTGTCCGACGCGCCCTGTTCGGCGCAGATCGTGTGGCCCTTGTCGTCGCTGACCTTCAGGTCAAGGCTGGCGCCCTCGGTGCCAAGGATCGCCAGTTCGGCCAGTTCGCCGCCCTTGAATTGCACCTTGACCATGTCAACGTAACCCGACTGCAACCGGTTCAGCGTGCGCGACGCACCGCCGACGCGGCCCCGGCTGCCCTCGGCCTCCGCGTCCTCGATCAGCATCACCAGGGTTTCATCGCCCGCCGCAAGGTCCAGCGCCACGGCGAACATGTCCTTTGCGGAAATCACTTGCGGCAGTTCGCCCTCGCCGGTGTCGTTTCCGGGGGTGTCGCCCGCGCGGGTTTCCACCGGGCGGTCCACATCCGTCACATGCACCGACGCCGCGATCTTGGCCGCCCCCAGCACGATCACCGGGTCTTGGGTTTCCAGCCCGTAGGCGAACAGATCTTGCGCCAGCGACAGCTGTTTCAGCGTTGCCGGTCCGGCCAGTGCCGGGGCCGAAGTCAAAAGCGTGGCGACAAGGGCGAATGCAAGGGGTTTCATGGCGGGCCTTTCGATCTGTCCGTTCAAGCGGTTGTGGAAAACCTACACGGGCCACACGCGGACAGAAATCCCCTTTTGATGACAAAGCGCGTCAGAATGCGGCGGTTTGCCCACAGGGCTTTCCTTTCGCCTGCGTCCCTGCCATCGTGGCATCAATATTGGGGGGCAGGGCAGGCATGACCGCAAAACACATCGCGATCGTCGGGGCCGGGATCGTCGGCACCGCCACGGCGGTTTGGGCACAGCGTAGCGGGATGCGGGTCACGCTGATTGACCGGCTTGGCCCGGCCGAGGGCGCATCCTATGGCAATGGCGGCGTGCTGGCGTCTTGCGCGGTGGTGCCGGTGCCGGTGCCCGGACTGCTGAAACAGGCGCCGAGCTATCTGTTCAACCCGTCAAAGCCGCTGTTCCTGCGCTGGAGCTATCTGCCAAGGCTGGCGCCCTGGCTGATGAAATACATGGCCCGCGCCAATGACCGCGATGCCCGCGCCACCGCCCGCGCGCTGACGGCGATCATCGGCGACAGCCTGGCGGATCACCAGGCGCTGGCTGCGGGAACCCCGGCGGAACGCTACCTGCATCCTTGCGATTTCCTGTATCTTTACCGCGACCGGGCCGATTTTTTGACTGACGCCTATACCTATGACCTGAAACGGGAAAACGGGTTCAGTTGGACGGAATATGATCACGACGGGCTGCGCGCCTACGATCCGGCGCTGCAGGGGGATCTGGGCTATGGCGCGGGATTTGCGGATCATGGCCGGATTTCCGACCCGGGCGCCTATGTCAAGGCGCTGGCCGCCCACGTGGAAGCGCAGGGCGGAAGGGTTCTGCGCGCCGACGTGACCGACGTGATTCAGGACAACGGCCAAGTAACGGGGCTGCGCGCGGATGGGGACATCCTGCCATGCGACGCCGCCGTCATCACCACCGGTGCCTGGAGCGGCCCGCTGGGCCGCAAGCTGGGCCTTTCAACCCCGGTCGAAACCGAACGCGGCTATCATATCGAGCTGTGGAATCCCTCAATCATGCCGCGCGCCCCGATCCTGGTCAACGCCGGGCAGTTCGTTGCCACCCCGATGGAGGGGCGCCTGCGACTGGCCGGGATCGTCGAATTCGGCGGGTTGGACGCCCCGCCGTCGCGCGCGCCTTTCGATCTGTTGCTCAGCAAGGCACGCGCCGCCTTGCCGGGACTAAGCTGGGACGAGAAAACCGAGTGGATGGGACACCGCCCGGTGCTGCCGGACAGCCTGCCCATGATCGGTGCGGTGCCGGGGATCAAAGGGGCGTACATGGGATTCGGACATCACCATGTCGGCTTGACCGGCGGGCCGAAAACCGGTCGCTTGCTGGCGCAGATGGCGGTGGGCCAGACGCCCAATATCGACATGACCCCCTACGCCCCCGGCCGTTTCTGAAAGGTGCGCGCTGGCGCGCGCGCAGGATATCTCGTCGTTGGCCTCCGGCCGCCTCCTCGGGTGGGCGCGCACAGGCCGCGTGGCTGACAGTCCCGTTCGGGTTTTCTTGGCCAAAATACCCCGGGGGAGTCGCCCGCAGGGCGGCGGGGCAGCACCCCCTAGAACGGATCGTCGGGATAGCCGACGCCGGACAGGTACAGCCCCTGCGGCGGGCAGACCGGGCCGCAGGCGGCGCGGTCGCGGGCGTCCAGCGCGGTTTTCACGTCCTTGGGCGTCCATGCCCCGGCGCCAACCCGTTCCAGCGTGCCGACAAAGCTGCGCACCTGGTTGTGCAGGAAGGACCGCGCGCGCAGGTGAAAACGGATTTCGGGGCCGGACCAGCCCTCGACCCGTTCGATGCGCAATTCGTCCAGCGTTTTCACCGGGCTGGCGGCCTGGCAGATCGAGGACCGGAACGTGGTGAAGTCGTGGTATCCGACCAGGTGCCGCGCGGCCTCTTGCATCGGTTCCAATGCCAATTGGTGCGATATCTGCCAGACCAGCCCCGCGTCATGGGTGGCGGGTGCGCGGCGCATCAGCAGGCGGAAGGTATAGCGCCGCTCGGTCGCGGAAAAGCGCGCGTGCCAGTCGTCGGCCACCCGCGCGGCCTGCCGGATCGCCACCGGCTGCGGCTTCAGGTGAAAATTCAGCGCCTCGGACAGCCGGAAGGGATCCCAGTCCTTTACCAGGTCGCAATGGGCCACCTGCGCCAGGGCGTGCACCCCGGCATCTGTCCGCCCGGCGGCGGCAATCGTGTGGGGGCCGGGTTCCAGCCGGGCCAGCGCGTCCTCGATCGCGCCCTGCACCGAGGGCTGATCGGCCTGCCGCTGCCATCCGGCGAACGGGGCCCCGTGGTATTCGACCTGCAAAGCGTACCTGGGCATGTCCGCCGCCTTAGCCCGATTCCGGTCGCCGGAAAAGCACCACGCTGAAAATTCTGTTCAAATGCCGATCTTTGAACAAAATCCTGCTATAGGGTTCGCGGTGCTTTCCCGGGGCTTTCGCAATGCCTATCTTGGGATCGAAGCGTTAACGAAGGGTGTCGGGTGTGGGACTGAGCGATCTGGCGGACGGGTTGACCCGAGGGGTCGAGGCTGTGGGCGACAGCCTGTCCGAGGCGTTCCTGGAACCCGTGGTCCGGCTGGGCGTCACCGGGTTGGCGCGATCCGGCAAGACGGTGTTCATCACGTCGCTGGTCGCCAACATGCTGAACCGGGGCCGGATGCCGGGGTTGCTGGCGGCGTCCGAAAGGCGGATCGAGGCCGCCTATCTGCAGCCGCAGCCGGACGACACGATCCCGCGGTTCGACTATGAAAACCATCTTGCCGCGCTGACCTCTCCTCAGCCGCACTGGCCCGAATCCACCCGCTCGATCTCCGAGCTGCGCCTGTCGCTGAAGGTGCGTCCGACGGGGCTGCTGTCGGGCCTGTCCGGGCCGCGCACGGTGCATCTGGACATCGTGGATTATCCCGGCGAATGGTTGTTGGATCTTGGCCTGATGGATCGCAGCTATGCCGAGTGGTCCGCCGATACGCTGGGCCGCATCGCCAATCGCGCGCAGGCGGCGGACTACATGACGCTGGCCCGCGCCACGGACGGGCAGGGCGCGCATGACGAACCCGCCGCGCAACGGCTGGCGCAGGCATTCACCACCTACCTGGCCAATGCCCGTGCCGCCGGGTTCTATGACTGCACGCCAGGGCGGTTCCTGCTGCCCGGCGATCTGGCCGGCAGCCCGGTGCTGACCTTTGCCCCGCTTCCGATAGAGGGCGCACCCAAGCGCGGAACCCTGCAGCGCGAGATGGAGCGCCGGTTCGAAGCCTACAAATCGCAGGTCGTCAAGCCGTTCTTCCGCGATCACTTTGCCCGGATCGACCGGCAAGTCGTTCTGGTGGACGCGCTGGGGGCCATCCATTCCGGCCCGCAAGCGGTCGAGGATCTGCGCCACGCCATGTCCGACATCCTGTCGGCCTTTCGCCCCGGCCGGAATGCCTTTGTGACGCGTCTGCTGCTGGGCCGGCGGGTGGAAAAGATCCTGTTCGCCGCCACCAAGGCCGACCACCTGCACCACGCGCAGCACCCCCGCCTGACCGCGATCATGGAGGCGCTGACCCGCGACGCCCGCGACCGCGCCGATTTCGCCGGGGCCAGCACGGCGGCGATGGCCATCGCGTCGCTGCGCGCCACGACCGAGGACACGCTGACCCACGAAGGCCAGCCGCTGGACGTGGTGCGCGGCACGCTGCTGGACACTGGCAAGCGCGCCGCCTTTCACCCCGGCGCGCTGCCGGATGATCCGGCGCGGCTGTTGTCCCCTGCCCGCGCCGGTCAGGAAAAATGGCTGGACGCCGATTATCGCATCATGTCCTTCGCACCCGCCGCCTTGTCGCTGAAACCGGGCGAGGGGCCGCCGCATATCCGGCTTGACCGGGCCGCGCAATTCCTGTTCGGGGATCGGCTGTCATGACCCCGCACCGCGCCTACCTGTTCCACCTTCCGGCCTTGCTGAATATCCTGTGGCGGCATACCCGCGACGCCGGAGAAGACAGCCGCGACCGGCTGACGGATTTGTGGCTGATGGCCAAGGTGATCCTGCGCGGCTGGGTCCGCTATCTGCGGGACGAGGACGGCGCGGCGGGGTTCATCATCCGGGATGGCCAGCGCGTGCACGCGCTCTATGTTCACCCGCGCGCGCAGGGGCACGGGGTGGGGCGCATCCTGCTGAACGACGCCAAAGCGCAGGCTGACCGGCTGGAACTGTGGACGCTGCAGCAAAACCACCTGGCCCGCGCCTTCTACCTTGCGCAGGGCTTCCTTGAGGCCGCGCATACCGCGGGCGACGGCAATGACGAGGGCCTGCCCGACGTGTTGCTGATCTGGCAAAAGGACGATTTCTCATGACCAAGGGGCCGATCCTGATCGACCTGGAAAACACGCCCGCCGCGCAGGGTCCGGATTCCGCGCCCCCGGTGCCGGAAACCGAAGCACCGACCGGCGCCGCCATGCAAAAGGCCGTGATGCTGGCCGCCCGACCCGCGCGCGGGTCGCGGCTGGCGCGTTGGGGCTGGGGGCTGGGCCTGTCGCTTCTGGGTGCGGTTCTGTCCATCGCGGCCTGGGATTTTGCGACCGGCCTGATCGCGCGGCTGCCGCTGCTGGGCTATGCGGTGACGGTGCTGATCGCCGCCTTCCTGCTGGTGCTGGCCGTCGCCGCGCTGCGCGAACTGGCCGCGTTCAGCCGTCTGGCGCGGTTGGACCGGCTGCACCGCGCCGCGACCGAGGCGAAATCCGAGGCCAGCCTCGAAAAGGCCCGCAACGTCTCGGGCCGCCTCGTCGCTCTCTATGCCAACCGTCCGGAACTGGACTGGGCCCGCGCCCGGTTCGCTGACCGCAAGGACGACCAGTTCGACGCCGACGCGCTGCTGGACCTGGCAGAATCGGAATTGCTGACCCCGCTGGACCAGGCCGCCCTGCGAGAAGTCGAAGCCGCCGCCCGCCAGGTCGCCACGGTGACGGCGCTGGTGCCGCTGGCGCTGGCTGATGTCTTTGCCGCGCTGACGGCCAACCTGCGCATGATCCGCCGCATCGCCGAAATCTACGGCGGCCGCGCCGGAACGCTGGGCAGCTGGCGGCTGACCCGGGCGGTGATGACCCACCTTGTCGCCACCGGTGCCGTCGCGGTGGGCGATGACCTGATCGGATCGCTGGCGGGCGGCGGCATCCTGTCCAAACTGTCCCGCCGCTTTGGCGAAGGTGTGGTCAATGGCGCCCTGACCGCCCGCGTCGGCATCGCCGCGATAGAGGTCTGCCGCCCGCTGCCCTTCTCGCGTGTCAAGCGCCCCTCGGTCACGGCGACGGTCCGCCGCGCCTTGACCGGGCTGTTCGGGCAGGGGTGATGGTGAAGGACAAAGGGGCTTCGCCCCTCGGCCTGCGGCCTCATCCCAGAGTATTTCAGGCAAGATGAAACCGGTTTTTCTTGGTGAAAATACCCCGGGGTCTGGGGCAGCGCCCCAGTCCCGAGGCCGCAGGCCGAGATATCCTGTGCGCGCGTCAGCGCGCGCCTTTTCAGAACAGCCGCGGGATGCCGTCCGCGCCCCGGGTCTTCTCGACCACACCGGCGCGCAGGGACCGGCCGATACGGTGGGCCAGTTCCGACCAGGCCGCCGCCTGGTCCGGGCGCAGTTCCATTTTCAGCACCAGGTCGAACAGCCCCAGCCACGGGGTAAACATCCCCGGGCGCACGTTGCCCGCGTCCTGGTGCGCGGTCAGCGGGTTGCCGTCATAGTTGCGTTCGTACAGGATCGCGTTGGCCCAGAAGCGGATGATCTTTTCCTCGTGCTTCGGCCAGTCGGTCACATGCGCGGCAAAGACCGGCCCCAGACCGGGATGTTCGCGCACCATCGCATAGAAGGCGTGCACGACGCGGGCGATCTCTTCGCGGGTGATGTCGAATTTCGGGGGCAGCGTGGCCATGCCGGTCCTCCTGTAGGTGATGTGCCTGATCTAGGGCCGGCCGTCGGCCCTTTCCAGATGCCAAAGCGCCGCGCAATCGCCCACTTGTCGCCCCTTGCGCACGGGCCTATAACGCGGGCATGACGCATCTGACCGCGATCATTATTCGAATTACATGCCCGGCGCTCTGACAGCCAGAGACGCCGGGAAAAGGCGTCTGGGTTCCCGCGCCGCCCCCACACCCTGACAGATCACGACCATTCGAAGGACGCAACCGATGTGCGCCGACACCCCTGACTACAAAGACACCCTGAACCTGCCCCAGACGGAATTCCCCATGCGCGCGGGCCTGCCCAAGCGTGAACCCGCATGGCTGCAACGCTGGGCGGACATGGACATCTACGGCCGCCTGCGGGCCAAGGCGGCGGGCGGCGCGCGCCAGCCCTTTACCCTGCATGATGGTCCTCCTTATGCCAACGGCCATCTGCACATCGGCCACGCGCTGAACAAGACGATCAAGGACATGATCGTGCGCAGCCACCAGATGATGGGGTTTGACGCGCGCTATGTGCCCGGCTGGGACTGCCACGGATTGCCGATCGAGTGGAAGATCGAGGAACAGTACCGCGCCAAGGGCAAGAACAAGGATGACGTCAACGTGGTGGATTTCCGCCGCGAATGCCGTGCCTTTGCCGCGCAGTGGGTGGACATCCAGCGCGAAGAATTCAAGCGTTTGGGTATCACCGGCAACTGGGACGATCCCTACCTGACCATGGATTATCACGCCGAGGCGGTGATCGCGGACGAGTTCATGAAGTTCCTGATGAACGGCACGCTGTACCAGGGGTCCAAGCCCGTGATGTGGTCGCCGGTCGAAAAGACGGCGCTGGCCGAGGCCGAGATCGAGTATCACGACCACAAATCGCACACGATCTGGGTGCCGTTCAGGTTCAAATCCGCGCCCGAGGGGCTGAAAGATGCCCGCGTCGTGATCTGGACCACCACCCCGTGGACGATCCCGTCGAACAAGGCCGTCGCCTATAACCCGAAAATCGCCTATGGCCTCTATCGCGTCGACGAAACGCAGGACGAAAGCTGGACCGCGCCGGGTGATCTGTACCTTTTTGCCGATGCGCTGGCCGAGGACGCCCTGGGCAAATCGCGCGTCACCAGGTTCACCCGCGTCCGTGACGTGGACCCGGCCGAATTCGAAGGCGCGGTCTGCGCCCACCCGTTCAACGGGATGGACGGCGCAAACGGCTTCTGGGACTACGACGTGCCGATGATCGACGGCGACCATGTCACCGATGACGCGGGTACGGGTTTCGTGCATACCGCGCCCAGCCACGGTGCCGACGACTATGAATGTTTCGTCAAGCGCAACTGGATGGACCGGATGACCCACAACGTGGGCGAGGAATCCGAGTTCCTGCCGCATGTGCCCTTCTTCGCCGGGCTGACCGTGCTGGATCACAAGGGCAAGGAAGGCAAGGCCAACACCGCCGTGATCGACAAGCTGGTTCAGGCGGGCGGAATCATCGCGCGCGGCCGGGTCACGCACAGCTATCCGCATTCGTGGCGGTCCAAGGCACCGGTGATCTTCCGCAATACGCCGCAATGGTTCGCCGCCATCGACCGCCCGGCGGGTGGGGATGACAGCCACGGCAAGACGATCCGCGAACGGGCGCTGACCTCGATCGACCAGTTGGTGAAGTTCACCCCCCAGACCGGGCGGAACCGCCTGTACGCGATGATCGAAACCCGCCCCGACTGGGTGCTGTCGCGCCAGCGCGCCTGGGGCGTGCCGCTGACCTGTTTCGTCAAGAAGGGTGCGCTGCCCACCGACGACGATTTCCTGCTGCGTGACGCGGCCGTGAACAAGCGGATCTTTGACGCGTTCGAGGCGGACGGCGCGGATGCCTGGTATGCGGACGGGGCCAAGGAACGCTTCATCGGGGACGCCGCCAACGCGGATGACTACGAACAGGTATTCGACGTGCTGGACGTGTGGTTTGACTCTGGCTCGACCCATGCCTTCGTGCTGCGTGACCGCGAAGACGGCACCGCCGACGGCATTGCCGATGTCTATATGGAAGGCACCGACCAGCACCGCGGCTGGTTCCATTCGTCCCTGCTGCAGGCCTGCGGCACCAAGGGCCGCGCGCCCTATCGCAACGTGGTCACCCACGGCTTTACCCTGGATGAGAAGGGCAACAAGATGTCCAAATCGCTGGGCAACACCATCGTCCCCGAGGAAGTGGTGAAGCAGTACGGCGCCGACATCCTGCGCCTGTGGGTGGCCCAGACCGACTATACCGCCGACCAGCGCATCGGGCCGGAAATCCTGAAGGGCACCGCAGACAGCTATCGCCGCCTGCGCAACACCATGCGGTTCATGCTGGGTTCGCTGGCACAGTTCGAAGAGACGCAGCGCGTAGAACCCGCCGACATGCCGGAACTGGAGCAATGGGTTCTGCACCGCCTGGCCGAACTGGATCACCGCGTCCGCACCGGATACGCCAAGTTCGACTTCCAAGGTGTGTTCAGTGCGATCTTCAACTTCGCCACGGTGGACCTGTCGGCCTTCTACTTCGACATCCGCAAGGATGCGCTGTATTGCGACGGCGATACCCTGCGCGCCCGCGCCGCCCGCACCGTGCTGGATATGCTGTTCCACCGGCTGACGACCTGGCTGGCCCCGATCCTGGTGTTCACCATGGAAGAGGTCTGGCTGGAACGCTTCCCCGGCGCGGACAGCAGCGTGCACCTGCAAGACATCCCCGAAACGCCCGCGGACTGGCTGAACGAACCGCTGGCGGCGAAATGGGCGATGGTGCGCCGCGCCCGCCGTGTGGTGACCGCCGCGCTGGAAATCCAGCGCACGGACAAGGTGATCGGCGCCTCGCTGGAGGCCGCGCCGGTCGTCCACATCCGCAACGACGACATGCTTGCCGCGCTGAAAACAGTGCATTTCGATGATATCTGCATCACCTCGGGCCTGTCGCTGACCGCCGACCCGATCCCGGCAGAGGCATTCCGCCTGCCCGAGATCGAAGGCGTGGGCGTCGTGTTCGAAAAGGCTGAGGGTGAGAAATGCCAGCGGTGCTGGAAGATCCTGCCGGACGTCGGCACCCATGGCCACGCCGGTACCTGTAAACGCTGTGACGAAGCCCTGGGCTGACCTGCGCTGACCGGACAAACAAACGGCCCCGCTTGATTGCGGGGCCGTTTTGCGTTCCGATGAGGCCATGCCTTCTTTGATGCTCGACACCCCTACCGGCCCCGTGACGCTGACCGAACAGGACGGCGCGATTGTCCGGTGCGCATGGGAAAGCGGCGGCGCCGACCACACCGCGTTGCTGGACCGCGCTGCCGCGCAGCTGACCGACTATTTCGCCGGGCGGCGGCAGGCGTTCGATGTGCCCCTGCGGGTGCGGGCTTCGGATTTTCAGAAACGGGTGTGCGACGCGATCCTTGGCATCCCCTTTGGCGAAACCCGCACCTATGGCGATCTGGCCCGCGATCTGGGCGTGCCGGCGCAGGCGATCGGGCAGGGGTGCGGCGGCAACCCGATCCCGATCCTGATCCCCTGCCACCGGGTGTTGGGCGCCAGCGGGCTGGGCGGGTTTTCCGGGCGCGGCGGGGTGGAAACCAAGGTTTGGTTGTTGAAGCACGAAGGCGCGGGTGGGCTGTTGATCTAGTTCTTTCAGGCAATCCCTGTGGTTTGGGCGTCAAACCACAGGGAAGCCCCCGAATGGCACTAGTTCCGTTGCGGAATGATCTGCTGCGCGATGCCCACGCCCAGCAGGTGGACAGAGGTCACGACCAGCCCCCAATGCGCCCAGCTTTCGGGGTGGAAATCCACCCAGGCCGCCCATCCGGCAAAGAACGTCCAGGCCAGCGCCACCGGCAGGGACAGCGCCCGCCAGCGCATCGTGCGCACGGGGTGGATGAATTTCAGCGGCAGGAACATCGCCACCGCCAGCACCGAAACCAACCCGAGGATGACCCAGAAACTGGGCTTCAGCGCGAACAGGACCAGCACCAGCATGTTCCAGCAGCCGGGAAATCCGTTGAATGAATTATCCTTGGTTTTCATGCGGTTGTCCGCAAAATACAGGGCGCTGGCAAAGGTGATTATGATGATGGCGAACCAGCCGGTCCAGCCCGGCAGCAGGTCCGATTTGAACAGCGCAAAGGCCGGGATGAACACATAGGTCAGGTAGTCGATGATCAGGTCCAGCAATTGCCCGTCGAACCGCGCGGCGTAATGCTTGACGTGGTAGCGACGCGCCAATGGGCCGTCGACCCCGTCCACGGCAAAGGCCACGACCAGCCACAAGAACATCAGGCTCCATTT
Source organism: Thalassovita sp. (assembly GCA_017792425.1). Taxonomy (GTDB): domain Bacteria; phylum Pseudomonadota; class Alphaproteobacteria; order Rhodobacterales; family Rhodobacteraceae; genus Thalassobius. Next base: position 3,015,074 of record CP051233.1, on the reverse strand, counting down.
TCCATCCACCGCCGCCAGCATCGCCAGCATGGCAAAGACCGCCCCGGTGGCGGTCAACAGATGGACGGACAACGCCTTGGATTCATTTGTGAAATTCATGGGTTTCCCTTCCGGCAGGATCACCCCGCCTTGGGATGGGTGCGTTCGTATACGTCCAAAAGTCGGTCCAAGTCCACCGCCGTATAGGCCTGCGTTGTGGACAGGGACGCATGGCCCAGCAGTTCCTGGATGGCGCGCAGGTCACCGCCAGCGTTCAGCAGGTGAGTGGCAAAACTGTGCCGCATCGCGTGCGGTGTCGCGGTTGACGGCAACCCCAGCTGCATCCGCGCCTTTTCCATAACCAGTTGAATTTGCCGGGGATTCAGCTTGCCTCCGCGGGTTCCGCGAAAGACCGGCAGGTCCGGTTCCATCGTGTAGGGGCATAGGTGCAGGTAGCGGTCAACTGCCTGCCGGGCGGCGCCGATGACGGGGACGATCCGTTCCTTGTCGCCCTTGCCTACGATACGCAGGCTGTCGCCCAGGGGGATGTCGCGGCCGGTCAGGCCCAGGGCCTCGGATATGCGCAGGCCGCAGCCGTACAGCAGCGTGACGACGGCCATGTCCCGCGCGGCGATCCAGTCTTTGGGGGACTGCATCTCGACCGTTTCGATCATGTCGCGGGCGGCGTTTTCGTCCAGGGGGCGGGGCAGTTTGCGGTGGAATTTCGGCGACCGGGTGGATAGGACGGCGGTGGGTTCAAAGCCTTCGCGCTCTGCCAGCCAGCGGAAAAAGCTCTTTACTGCCGATAGTTTGCGCGCCATCGACCGGGCTGCGATCCCGGTGCCGCGGGTATGCGCCATCCATGCGCGCATGTCCGAAACCGTGACCCGTTCCAGCGCCTGCAGCCCTTGTGGTTCGCCCTTGTGCGCGGTGATGAAGGCAAGGAAATCCAGCACGTCGCGGCGATAGGCTTCCTGTGTGTTATCCGAAGCACCGTTCAGCGCGCGCAGCCCGTCCAGCCATGTCTGAAGCGCGTCGCGCGCGGCTGGGGAAATCAGCGTCATGCCAGCCAGCGGCGCATTGTCCGTTCGAACACGCCAGCGAAGAAGGACAGCAAGTCGGTGGCCTGCTGCGGGCTGAACTGGTGCGGGTCTTCTGCCCCCATGACCAGCAGGCCGGGCAGGCGGTTCGGGCCGAAGTCCAGCTTCAGGCAGGCCTCGGACCGGATATAGCCGGAATCCTCGCCATAGACCCGCAGGCTGCCCTCTTGCACCTGCCGCAGCGTGACCTGCCGGACGGGAACGTTGCGCCCGGCGGTCAGGTAGTCGTCGATAAAGCCCGGTTTGGCCACGGACAGCACGCCGCCCAACCGTTTCAGAACCGGGTCTTCGTCGCTTTGGGTGGTTTCCAGCACCAGTTTCAGGCATTCCACGCGCAGCACCTCGGCCACGGGACCGGCGAGGTCGCGCAGGAAAGCTTCGAACGTCAGCGGTTCCATCATGCGCAGGATGGCGCGGTGGATCTGGTTGGTGCCGGCCAGATTTTCATAGGCGGCGGCAATCACGCTGCGATGGGTGTCTTCCAGCCGGTCCAGCCGGGTTTCCAGCCGTTCCATGGCGATGCCGCGCAGGTCGATGATGTTGTTGCCCATCGTCCGTTCGTTGGCGGCGACAAGGGCGCGCATCAGGTCTTTGTCATCCAGAATCACGTCTGGTTCAGCGATGATTTTCTCGCGCAGGTCTGCGTCGATGACGGGCTTGCTGCTCATGTCTGCCTCTGAGTTTTCCCGGACCATAGCAAAGATGGCCCGGTTTTTCCTTATCTTTTTTCAGGTTGGCAAAGGTGCGCCTGTCAGAGGATCTTAATGTTCGCGGCCTTGATGTCAGCCAGGAAGGCATCCAGCCCCTTGTCGGTCAGCGGGTGATTGACCATCGCCTTGATCACGGCGGGGGGCGCGGTCATCACGTCGGCGCCGATCCGGGCACAGTCCAGCACATGGTTCACGCTGCGGATAGAGGCGGCCAGGATCTGGGTTTCGAACCCATAGTTGTCATAGACCACGCGGATGTCCTCGATCAGTTCCATCCCATCCAGCGCGATGTCGTCCAGCCGGCCGATGAAGGGGCTGATGAAGGTCGCGCCTGCCTTGGCGGCCAGCAGCGCCTGGTTGGCGCTAAAGCACAGGGTGACGTTGACCATTGTGCCTTCGTCGGTCAGCGCCTTGCACGCCTTCAGCCCGTCCCAGGTCAGCGGCACCTTGACGGCGATGTTTTCCGCGATCTTGGCCAGCTTGCGGCCTTCGGCGATCATCTGGTCGGCATCGACGGCGGTGACCTCGGCGGACACGGGGCCATCGACGAGATCACAGATTTCCTTGGTCACTTCCAGGATGTCACGACCGGATTTCTTGATCAGTGAGGGGTTGGTGGTGACGCCGTCCACCATGCCCAGGGCATTCAGTTCGGCGATGGCGTCGATCTCTGCGGTATCAACGAAGAATTTCATGTCGGGGCCTCAAGTAGGGTTGGACTTTGCTTGCCTTGGCTTTACCCCAAGAGGGGAGAACCCGAAACCCCTTTCACCGGACGGCACGTGACGCAGGCGGAATTCTACAGCGAGGGCGAACTGGTGGGCGTGCTGACCGCGCAGCCGCTGGACCGTGTGCTGGACTACAAGGCGCCGGAAGGTGGCTGTTTCCCCGGTGCGTTTGTCGAAGTGCCGCTGGGGCCGCGCAAGGTGCTGGGCGTCGTCTGGGGGGCGGGCAAGGGCGACTATGACCGCAGCAAGATCCGCAGTGTGATCCGCGTGCTGGACGTGGCCCCGATGCGCGAGGAAATGCAGCTGTTCCTGCAAAAGGCGGGGGAATACACACTGACCCCGCTGTCGGCGATGCTGCGGCTGGCGACGCGCGCGCCGGGACTGAGCGATCCCCCGTCGATGCAGAAAGTGTACCGTCCTTCAGGGCGGCAACCGGACCGCATGACCGAAGCGCGGGCGCGGGTGCTGGCAACGCTGGCAGATTATGGCGGGCTGGCCTTCACGTTGAAGGAACTGGCGGAAACGGCGGGTGTGTCCACCGGCGTCGTCAAAGGGCTGGTGCAGCAGGGCGCGGTATTGGAAGAGGATCGCCCGCGCGATTTGCCTTTTCCCTCGCTGGACCCGGACCGCGCGGGCAAGGCGCTGACAGAGGATCAGGAAGCGGCGGCGCAGGCGCTATGCGCGGGGATTGCCGCGGGTCACTACGGCACAACTTTGCTGCGGGGCGTCACAGGGTCAGGTAAGACCGAGGTCTATCTGGAGGCCGTCGCCGAATGCCTGCGACAGGGGCGGCAGGCGTTGGTTCTACTGCCGGAAATCGCGCTGACGGCGGAATTCCTGACACGGGTAGAGGCGCGGTTCGGCGCAAAGCCGGCCGAATGGCATTCCGGGGTGACGATGACCGAACGCCGCCGCATCTGGAAGATGGTCGGGCAAGGTGGGGCGGAAATGGTGATCGGCGCGCGGTCTGCCCTGTTCCTGCCGTTCCGTGACCTGGGGCTGATCGTCGTGGATGAGGAACACGACACGAGCTACAAGCAAGAGGACGGCGTGCTGTACAACGCGCGCGACATGGCCGTTCTGCGCGCCAGCATCTGCGGGGCGCGGGTGGTGCTGGCCTCGGCCACGCCAAGCCTTGAGAGCTGGACCAACGCCGAAGCGGGCAAATACGACAAGCTGGCCCTGACCAGTCGGTTTGGCGACGCGGTGCTGCCAGACATGCGCGCGATTGACATGCGCGGGGAACAACTGCCTTCGGACCGGTGGATTTCCAACACGTTGCGGCGCGAGGTGCTGGCGCGGGTCGAAAAGGGCGAACAAGCGTTGCTGTTCATCAACCGGCGCGGCTATGCGCCGATCACGCTGTGCCGGGCCTGCGGGCACCAGATCGGCTGCGATCATTGCGACGCGCGGATGGTCGAGCACCGGTTCCAGAAGCGGCTGGTCTGCCACCAATGCGGCGAGACGAAACCGATGCCGGAAACCTGCCCGAATTGCGGTGCCGAGGGACGACTGGCCCCGGTCGGCCCCGGCGTGGAGCGGCTGGCCGAGGAGGCCGCGGCGCTGTTCCCGGATGCGCGTGTGGTGACGCTAAGCTCGGACATGTTCGGTTCGGCCCGCGCGCTGAAGGCGCAGATCAAGGCGATCGCAGAGGGCGGGGCGGACATCATCATCGGCACGCAACTGGTGGCGAAAGGGCACAACTTCCCCCTGCTGACGCTGGTGGGGGTGATTGACGCTGACCTGGGCCTGCAGGGGTCGGACCTGCGGGCGGCGGAGCGGACGTTCCAACTGATGCGGCAGGTGGCGGGGCGCGCGGGGCGTAGCGAACGCAAGGGGCTGGCGCTGTTGCAGACCTATCAGCCAGAACATCCGGTGATCCGCGCGATCATCGCCGGGGACGAAGAACGGTTCTGGCGGGCCGAGGCCGAGGAACGCCGCCACGCGGGCGTGCCCCCGTTCGGGCGGATGGCGGGGATCATCCTGTCGTCCCCGGATGTGCAGGACGTGTTCGATCTGGGCAATGACATGGCGCGGCGGGATGGCCCTTTGCGTCAGGTGGGCGCGCAGGTGTTCGGCCCAGCACCGGCGCCGATTGCCCGTATCCGCGGACGGCACCGGGTGCGCCTGCTGGTGAAGGCCGACAAGGGCGCGCCGTTGCAGGCCGCGCTGGCCCGGTGGCTGGCGCAATTCCGGTACGGCAACCAGACCCGTGTCAGCGTCGATATAGACCCTCAAAGCTTTTACTGATTGACTGACCCGGCGAACGGGGAGGGCACGCAATGCAGGATGTGGTGGTGATCGGGGCAGGCCCGGCGGGGCTGGCATTGGGGGCGTGCCTGAAGGCGAAGGGACTGGACCCGCTGATTCTGGAACGAGAAGGCACCATCGGCAGCGCGTGGCGGCGGCATTATGACCGGCTGCACCTGCACACGGACAAGAAGCGATCCCAATTGCCGATGATGCCCTTCCCCGTGATGTCGCCGCGCTATGTGCCGCGCTTGCAGGTGGTGCAGTACCTGGAGGACTACGCCGCCCACTTCGACCTGTCCCCGCATCTGAACACCTTGGTGGAAAGCGTGAAAAAGATACCGGGCGGCTGGCGGGTGACGGCCAATGGGCAGGCAACAGAGGCACGCGTGGTCATTGCTGCGACGGGGATTTCCGACCGTCCAAAAGGCGGAGGCTGGCCAGGTCTGGGCAGCTTTCCGGGTCCGGTCCTGCATACGCGGGACTATCGGCGACCGGTGGACCTGCCGGGGGATCGCGTGCTGGTGGTGGGGTTCGGCAATTCTGGCGGGGAAATCGCGATTGACCTGGCCGAGGACGGGCGGCAAGTGGATATGGTGGTGCGCAGCCCGGTGAACCTGCTGCCGAAAGAGTTGTTTGGTATCCCGATCGGCAATTTCGAACTGTTGCAACGGTTTCTGCCCTACCGGATCGTGGACCGGATCACCGCGCCGGTCCTGAAGGCAAAACTGGGTGACTACGCGCAGTATGGGCTGCAGAAATCGCCGAAAGGCCCTGTCGCGCAGGTTCGAGAGGATGGGCGCATTCCGCTGATCGACCTGGGCACGCTGGACCTGATCAAGGCGGGCCGGATCACCGTGCGGCCTGGCATAGACCGGCTGGACGGGGCGCGGATTATGTTTACGGACGGCAAAGCGGCCGAGTATGACGCGATCCTGATGGCGACCGGGTACACGGTGGATCTGCGCCCGGTTTTCGGCGAGATGCCGGGCGTGCTGGATGCAGAAGGGCGGCCGGTGCAATCCGGGCAGCAACTGGCGCCGGGGTTGTGGTTCTGTTCTTACCACGCGGTGCCGAATGGGCAGCTAAAGGAAATCTCGCTTCAGGCCCCGGAAATCGCCGCGCAGGTGGCGGTCTACCTGGGGGCATGAAAAAAGGCGGCCCTTGGGCCGCCTTCCGTGTGCAGGGTGTTGCCGGGATCAATCCAGCGTTTCGGCCCAAGCGGCTGCCAGACCCGGACGGTAAGTCGTGGTCAGGTTGTTGCGCTTGTAGGTCGCGCCGAACGGGATCTTCAATCCGACCTCGACCACGGTTTCGTCGCCGCTGTCCTCGGTGTTGGCGGTGATGTCCATCTGGGACAGGCTGAAGGTGCCGATCAGGCGGGGTTTGAATTGATACTCGGCGCTGACAGTGAACGCCTTGTATTCGCCCCAGTCGCTGCTGTCCTCGAAGATGTCGGGCGAGCGACCGAATTCATAGTCCATCGCCAGGGTCAGCTTGTTGACGGTATGGGCCATGCCGATGCGGACGAAGTGGCCGTCAAATTCACTGTCGCCGTCGTCACCAACCATGTCGGCCATGCCGATCTGGCCGAACAAAGCGGTGTTCGGGGACAGCATGTATTCCGCCTCGACGCCCCACAGGGTGCCGTCGACATAGCCATCGCCGGACGAGGAATCGTCGCCTTGGAACCAGTTCTTGCCGATGAAGGCGCCGGCGTAGACGTCATTGAAGTGGCGGCCAAAGTGCAGGCCCAGGCTGGACGCGCCTTCGGGCAGGTAATCGTCCCAGTCGTCCTGCGGTACGTCGCGGCGGACATAGTTGAAATCGGCAAACGCCGCCCAAACACCCATGTCCGCGCGAACGTTCCCGTTCAGCGAGAAGGTGCTTTCGCTGGCTTCTTCGCTGTCGTCAGAGTTGCTGAAGCTGTTCACACCGGCGCTGAAGCCCAGATCACCGCTGAAAACAGTTTCCGCCTGAGCCGCTGCTGCGAACGTGGCCATCGTAAAGGCGCAGGCAATCAAAAGGTTCTTTTTCATTTTTCCCCTCGAAAGGTCGTTAAGGTCAGAAGGTTCAACTCGATACGGCACAAAAAACGGTCGCACGGTTCTTTCCATGCGAAGTATTCTGAAAAGTCTATGTATTTGATCTGCCTCTAAGGCTTGGGATTCAAGTGATTTTTTGTCGCGCTGACCTTTGGTCAATCAGGATGTCCGTGGTCATCGCCCCGATCCACATGCAAAACAGCGCCAACCATGCCGTGCCCGCGAAAACCGAACCGCCCGTCACGCCCGCCCCGATCGCGCAGCCCCCGGCCAGCATCGCGCCAAAGCCCATCAGGACCGCACCTGTCATGGACCGGCGCATGTTGGATTCGTCCGAGAAGCCCTGGAACTCGAACTCTCCTTTCAGAAGGGACGAGCTGAGCGAGCCGACAACGACCCCCGGCACAAGCCCAACTGAGAATTGCAGCACCTCGTTTCGGTCCAGAAAGAACATCAGCGTGTGGGCCGAGGGGCCGGAAAATGTGACGCTTTCGATGGTAACCGGGTCAAAGGCGATCTGCGCCAGCGCGAATGTGGACACCCAGCCAACCGCCACGGCAAAGCCAACCCCCGCGCCGAACACCAACCGCGTGATGGAAATCCGGTTCATGTAGGACAACAGCAGCGCCAGCGCCGCAAAGATCAGCCCGATCACGAAGCCGCCCCATTCAGGCAGGCCGAAGAAAACCAGCAGGTCCAGGTTGCGACCGCCCTCTGTAACCCACAGGGACGCCAGCGTGTTGCGGAAATCGGACAGGATGCCCGACAGGCTCATTTGCGCGACGACGGCGAAGATCAGCCCGGACACGACCGACCGCAGGTTGCCGGTTGCGGCCAGAACCAGCAAACGGCCGGAACATCCGCGTGCCAGAACCATGCCCACACCGAAGATCAACCCACCGATGATGGCCCCGGACCAACTGCCCGGAACGGCCATCTGGCGTGCTTCGGCTGCACTGAACAGACCCAGCAATTGCGCCCCCTGAACCCAGACGATCGCCGTGGAGATGGTCAGGAACCAGACGGCCACCTTGTCATCCAGGTGGCCACGCGCAAAAGATACGGTCGCAGCGCGCAGGCAGAAACGCGACCGCTGTGCCGACACGCCAAAGATGATGCCCGTCATCAGCCCCAATAGCGCCGCGGTGGGCGCTTCGCCTATCCATTCCACGATTGCAAGAAGATCCATCGCGCGTCTCCGTCCCCTTGTGCATAGGCGCACATGCCATGTTTAGAATGTATGTGCCTTGATTCAGATCAGACTCTCGTCAATTGCAGCAAATGGGCGTAAGGGATTCATATGATACGCGTGACCCCCCTGAGTGAAGCGGGCCAACTTCCGGTTTGGCGCCGCCCTGTGTTTCTTCTGTTCCTGATGGCGGCCGCCATGCCGGTGGCCTTTGCCACATGGTCGGCGCTGCTGAACAACTTTGTGATCGAGGTGGCCGGATTCGACGGGTCGGATATCGGTTGGCTGCACACGGTGCGCGAAATCCCGGGCTTCTTCGCCATCGGGGTGATCGCGTTGATCATGTTCGTCAGGGAACAGGTTCTGGGCGTGGTGTCGCTGTTGCTGTTGGGGGTGGCGACGGCGGTGACGGCGTGGTTCCCGTCGATGGGAGGCATCCTGACGATCACCATGCTCAGCTCCATCGGCTTTCATTATTACGAGACGGTGAACCAGTCGCTGCAGCTGCAATGGCTGCCCAAGGACCGCGCCCCGCAAGTTCTGGGCTGGCTGCTGGCGGCCGGGTCGGCGGCGACGCTGGTGGCCTATGGGCTGATCGTGCTGAGCTGGGATACGCTGGGGCTGACCTATAACACCGTCTATCTGCTGTCGGGTGGGGTTACGGCGGTGATCGCGCTTTTCTGCCTGCTGGCCTATCCGCAGTTCGAGGCGCCGAACCCACAGGTCAAAAAGTTCATCCTGCGCCGCCGGTACTGGCTTTACTATGCCCTGCAATTCATGGCGGGCGCGCGGCGGCAGATCTTCGTCGTCTTTGCCGGGTTCATGATGGTTGAGAAATTCGGCTTTGACGTCCACGAGGTGACCGGCCTGTACCTGATCAACCTGGTCGCCAACATGGTGCTGGCCCCGGTTTTCGGCAAGGTTGTCGCCCGGTTCGGTGAACGCCGGGCGCTGGTGGTGGAATATGTCGGGCTCGTGACGGTGTTCCTGCTGTACGGCGGCATCTACTGGTTCGGCTGGGGAGTTGTTCTGGCGTCGATCCTGTACGTGATCGATCACATGTTCTTTGCCCTTGCGTTGGCGCTGAAAACATATTTCCAGAAAATCGCGGACCCGGGCGACATTGCCCCGACGGCTGCCGTGGCGTTCACGATCAACCATATTGCCGCTGTGTTCCTGCCCGCTGTTCTGGGCTATCTGTGGCTGGTGTCCCCCGGCGCGGTGTTCTTTCTGGCGGCGGGGATGGCCTTTGTGTCGTTGTCGCTGGCGCTGCTGATCCCGCGCCACCCGGAACCGGGCAATGAAACCGTTTTTTCGCGCTTCGTGCCCGCACCGGCAGAATAACATGACAAGCAAGGCAAAATTCACCACCGGATCAACCATGCGCCATGTGGTGGTGATGACGCTGTCCGGGTCGCTGGGGCTGAGCTTTATGTTCCTGGTGGACTTTCTGGCGCTGTACTGGGTCAGTCGGCTGCAAAACGAGGCGCTGATCGCCGCCATAGGGTTCGCGGCGACGCTGCAGTTCTTCGTGATCTCCATATCCATCGGCATGATGATTGGCGCGGTGGCGCTGGTCAGTCGGACCCTGGGCATGGGGCGTCCCCGTCGGGCGCGGCGGATCGCGACCTCGGCGCTGCTGTATGGGGTCGGGGCGCAATTGGTGATCGCTGTGCTGGTTCATAGCTTCCGCTATCCGCTATTGCGTCTGTCCGGTGCCGAAGGCGAGGTGCTGGAGGTCGCTGCGCAGTTCCTGAAGATCTCCTTGCCGTCGCTGCCGCTGATCGCCGCGGGGATGATGGCCGGGGCGGTGTTGCGGTCGCTGGGGGATGCGCTGCGGTCGATGCTGGTGACGGCCTTGGCCGGGCTGGTGGCCGTGGTTCTGGACCCGCTGTTCATCCTGTGGATGGGCTGGGGCGTAGACGGCGCGGCGGCGGTGATCGTCATTTCCCGCGGGGTGATGGCCGTGGTCGGGTTGTACTGGCTGATCCAGACCCACAACATGCTGACCCGTCCGGCGTGGGTTGACCTGAAACTGTACCTGCCGGCCTTTGCCGCAATCGCGGTTCCAGCCATCGCCACCCAGCTTTCCACCCCGTTCGGCAACTGGATACTGATCCGCGCCACGGCGGAACATGGCGCCAGCGCAGTTGCCGGGATGGGCGTGGTGTCGCGTCTGACGATCTTGTCCTTTGGCGGTATCTTTGCGCTGTCCGGCGCGATTGGCGGCATCATCGGGCAGAACGCCGGGGCCGGGCTGAAGGACCGCGTGTTGCAGGCTTACAAGGATTCGCTGCTATTCTGCGCAGTTTACACCGGGGTGACATGGCTGATGTTGGCGCTGTGCGCGGACCTGGTGACCCAAGCGTTCGGCCTGACCGGCGAGGCGGCCGAGGTGGTGCGGGTGTTTTCGCTGTACGCAGCCGGATCTTTCGTGTTTACCGGTGCGCTTTTCGTGTCCAACGCGGCCTTCAACAACCTTGGTCGTCCAGTCTGGGCCACTGTCGCCAACTGGTCACGCGATGGTGTTCTGATGGGGCCGCTGGCCTTTGCGATGGGCGGGATGTTCGGTATCGCTGGCGTAGTGATGGCGCAGGCGCTGGCAAATACGCTGGTCGGCATTGGCGCGGCCTACGCCGCATGGCGCTATGTAAAGCATGGCAGAGGCATTGAACCGCGTCCCGGACGCACCCGGGGACGTCCTGCCGCTTGACCCCGCGGGGCAAGGCGCATAGGCGCTAGTTGACATCCAAACCCGGAGACCGCCATGCCAACCTTTACCGCCCTGACCACCCTGACCGGAAAAGAGCCCGCCGAGGCGCTTGGACTGGCGATGGAGGATCTGATCCCCGAACCCACGGGCATCGGCGTGTTCGAAATTGAGGACGGGTCCGGCCTGTGGGAAGTTGGCGCCTACTTTACCGAGAAGCCCAACGCGGCGGAACTGGACCTGCTGGCTGCTGCCTATGGCGCGAAACCCTTTGCCGTGTCGGAGCTGCCGGAAACCGACTGGGTCGCCAAGGTCAAGCGCGAACTGACACCGGTAGTCGCCGGGCGGTTCTTTGTCTATGGCAGCCATGACGCCGACAAGGTGCCGGCGGGGGTAGAGCCCTTGTTGATCGAGGCGGCAATGGCCTTTGGCACCGGGCACCACGGCACCACGCAGGGCTGTCTGCGGGCGCTGGACCGGCTGGCCAATGATGGCGTCGTCTGCAAGAACGTGATCGACGTGGGCTGCGGCACCGCCGTGCTGGCGATGGGGGCGGCGCGGATCTGGCCGAACCCGGTCATGGCAAGCGATATCGACGACGTAGCCGTCGAAGTCGCCGAGGCGAACGTCAAGGTGAATGACCTGAGCGGACGGGTGAACTGTGTTGTCGCCGCAGGGTTCGATAACCCCCAGATCACCGCCAAGGCGCCGTTCGACCTGGTGTTCGCCAACATCCTGAAGGCCCCCCTGATCGACCTGGCCCCTGACATGGCGCGGTATCTGTCAGAAGGCGGGTACGCGATCCTGTCGGGCATCCTGAACGAGCAGGCCGACGAAGTGGTCGCGGTCTACGCAAAAAACGCGATTCCCGTGATCCACCGCGAGCAAATCGGAGAATGGACCACGCTGACCCTGCAGAAATGAAGCCATACCAAGGCTGAATTGCGTCGTGAATATGGCTGTGGCCACAAAATAGCCACAATTCCCGCGTAGCTTCGTCGCTTGCCGCTGGTGGGGGAACGCTGGAGGCAGCAATGGTTGGTATTAACAATGAATTTGATGATCGGTTGCGCCGGATTTCCTCTCAGCGCGCGCAGCTGAAGCGCGGGTATTCGCTGCGCGTTGACCGGGATGGTCTGATCGTGGCGCGGCCAAGGGCAGCGCGGCGCTTTGCTTCGCTTCGGGGTCTGGTTTTCCTGCTGGTAGGCTTTTTCGGCTTCAAGGCTCTGCTCATCGCCTATCTGGGCGAAGCGACCTATCGGGACCGGGTTGACGCCCTGCGCGCGGGGGCCACGGTGGAACAGGCTGGTGCCTGGTTCATGCAAAGCGATCCCGTGTCCACCACGCTGGCGAAACAGATGCGCGGTTGGTTCCGCTGACCGCGAAAAACGAAACGACCGCCGCCGGGTGTCCGGGGCGGTCGTTGTTTTCCTTCCGGCTGGATGTCAGCGGCGGAAAACCCATTCGATATCGCTACGGTTCAGACCGATGTCGTCAAGTTCACGATCTGTCAGACGGGACAGCGTCTTGCGGGTCGCGCGGGCGTCGTTCCAGGCCGCGACGGCGGCAATCGCCGAGGCGAAGGCATAGATAATACGGCTGGCAACTCCGCCAGCCTGATACTGGATGCGGGTGTTTTCATAGACAGCCATATCAGGTTCCTGTGTTTCAGGGTTGGGTTCGATTTCTGCGCCGCAGATAAGATGAGAATTTTTTCCGCACAACCGAGGCAAACCGCATAGTCCCTATGCGTTTTTTGCATGGATATGGCCATGGAAACGGCAAAGGTGAATTCGACGAAATGTGGTGGCGTTTCGTCATGATGCGGCAGGATCGCCGTCTTTTCGCCAGGGCGGTTCCTGCGTTTTCTGCGGTGCGGCAGAGATCATCGCGCTTGGCGTTTGTTCTCGTTTCGTGCTAATGCTGAAAAAAATGCAACAGAGCAGGGGAAAGAGATGCGTGTTTTGGGAATCGATCCCGGCCTGCGCAATCTCGGATGGGGCATGATCGAGGCTGATGGCAGCCGACTCAGTCACATTGCGAACGGGATTTGCCATTCGGAAGGCACGGAACTTGCTGAGCGTCTGTTGTCTCTGCATGAACAATTGACCGACATCGTCGCGCGCTTTGCCCCGGATACGGCGGCGGTCGAACAGACATTTGTTAACAAGGACGCGGTTGGAACGCTGAAACTGGGTCAGGCGCGGGCGATTGCCCTGCTGGTTCCGGCGCAGGCGGGGATTCCCGTGGGCGAGTATGCGCCGAACAAGGTGAAAAAGACGGTTGTCGGTGTCGGACACGCGGCCAAGGTACAGGTCGACCACATGGTAAAGATGCAACTGCCCGGCGTGATCATCAACGGCCCGGACGCGGCGGACGCTCTGGCCATCGCCATCTGCCACGCCCATTACGTGCGCGCACCCGGTGCCGGGCTGCGGGTAAAGGGGGCGGCATGATCGGCAAGGTTTCCGGCCGGATCGACTATCGCGGCGAAGATCACGTACTGATCGACGTGCGCGGGGTGGGGTATATCGTCTATTGCTCGGATCGGACGTTGGCCAGCCTGCCGGGGAACGGCGAAGCCGTGGCGCTGTATACCGACCTGTTGGTGCGCGAAGATTTGATGCAGTTGTTCGGTTTTCCGACGCTGCTGGAAAAGGAATGGCACCGCCTGCTTATGAGCGTGCAGGGCATCGGCGCGAAGGCGTCGCTGGCGATCTTGGGAACATTGGGGGCCGAAGGTGTCAGCCGCGCCATAGCCTTGGGAGACGTCGCAGCGATCAAGGCGGCCAAGGGGATCGGGCCGAAGACCGCGCAACGCGTGGTGATCGAGTTAAAGGACAAGGCCCCCGCCGTCATGGCGCTGGGGGGAACGCTGGCGCGTGCGGCAGGCGATGCGCCAGCGGAACCGGATTCTGACGTGATCGACCCCGCGCCGCGTCCCAGGCCCGCCCCGAAACCAGCCAGCACCAGCGCCGCGGCACAATCGGATGCCTTGTCGGCCCTGTCCAACCTTGGCTATGCCCCGTCCGAAGCGGCCAGTGCCGTTGCGCAGGCGGCACAGGATGCGCCCGAGGCCGATGCAGCCGCCCTAATCCGTGCGGCGCTGAAGCTGCTGGCACCGAAAGGGTAATTCATGACCACACCTGACCCCGCCCTGCGCCCCGATCCAATGCCCGAGGACAACGACCGCGCGTTGCGCCCCCAGTCGCTGGATGAGTTCATCGGACAGGCCGAGGCGCGCGCCAATCTCAAGGTGTTCATCCAGTCCGCCCGTCAGCGCGGCGAGGCGATGGATCACACGCTGTTCCACGGCCCGCCGGGGCTGGGGAAAACCACGCTGGCCCAGATCATGGCGCGGGAACTGGGGGTGAATTTCCGCATGACCTCTGGTCCGGTGCTTGCCAAGGCAGGTGATCTGGCGGCGATCCTGACCAACCTCGAGGCCCGCGATGTACTGTTCATCGACGAGATACACCGCCTGAACCCGGCGGTCGAAGAGGTGCTGTATCCGGCACTGGAAGACTATGAACTGGACCTTGTGATTGGTGAAGGCCCCGCCGCGCGCACGGTGCGGATCGAGTTGCAGCCGTTCACGCTGGTAGGTGCCACGACCCGTCTGGGGCTGTTGACCACGCCCCTGCGTGACCGTTTCGGAATCCCGACGCGGTTGCAGTTCTACAACGTGGAAGAACTGAACGAGATCGTCACCCGCAACGCCCGTCTGATGGGCGCGCCCGCAGACCCAGAGGGGGCGCGGGAGATCGCCAAGCGGTCACGGGGAACGCCCCGGATCGCGGGCAGGCTGCTGCGTCGGGTGGTGGATTTCGCGGTGGTTGAAGGCAATGGGCGCGTCACGCAGGCGATTGCCGATCACGCGCTGACCCGGTTGGGTGTGGATCACCTGGGGCTGGATGGTGCGGACCGACGCTATCTGTGCCTGATCGCCGAAAATTACGGCGGCGGTCCGGTGGGGATCGAAACCATCAGCGCGGCCCTGTCAGAAAGCCGTGATGCGTTGGAAGAGGTGATCGAGCCGTTCCTGCTGCAACAGGGCTTGATCCAGCGGACACCGAGGGGGCGAATGCTGGCGGCGAAGGCGTGGCGGCACTTGGGGTTGGACGCGCCCAAGGCCCCGGGGCAGGCCGGGCTGTTTGACTGATCCTTGGGCCCGAGGCGCTGGCGAATGTTGCAGAATTTGGGTATTTGAACCAAGAAAAAGCCCTGTATCGCGCCAACCCAAACGGAAACGACATGACGCCAGATGAGATTGAAGCCCTGTTCACCCGAAGCGACGGAACCTATGCCTTTGCCCGTTGGGGGCGGCCGATTTCCCCCATCGTGATTGGCGTGGAGGACGCGACGTTGGAAATCGTGAAGGGCGCGATCGAGGCGGTTGTGGCGCTGGCCGGGCACCAGATGGCGGAAACCGACCCGGAACTGGGCGTGAACCTGATGCTCTTTTTTTTCCGCGAGTGGGACGAGTTGCTGGACCTGCCCGACCTGGACAAGCTGATCGCGGATGTCGGCCCTTTGGTGGCGCGGCTGAACAAGGCCGGGGCGAACCAGTATCGTACCTTCAGGTTCGACCAATCCGGGGCAATCAAGGCGGCCTTCGTCTTTGTGCGCATGGACAAGGCGTTGCAGGAAATGCCCGCCGAAACCCTGGCGTTGAGCCAGGTCGTACAAAGTATCCTGTTGTGGTCGGACCGGGCGTTTTCCGATGTCTCGCCGCTGGCCGTGGCGGGGGAGGCGACGATCCTGCGACCTGACATCGCGAATGTCATACGCGCGGCCTATGATCCTTTGATGCCCGCAATGGCGCAGGATACCAGCCACGCGCTGCGCCTGTTCGCGCGGGTGCAGGCGGGCTGATGCGGCTGTTCGTGGCGCTGGACCTGCCGCAGGGACTGCGCGATGCGCTGTGCGTCGTGCAGGATGGCCTGGGTGTCGGGCGCGAGGTGCCAGAGGAAAACCTGCACCTGACGCTGGCGTTTCTGGATGATCAGCCCTCCCAAGCCGCCGAGGCGTTGCATGACATGCTGTCGGCAATCCGTGCGCCACAGGTGCGGCTGACGATCCGGGGCGTCGATGGCTTTGGTGGCAAACGCTATGGGCTGGTCGCGGCGCTGGTCGAAAAAGTGCCGGAATTGATCAGCCTGCAGGAAAAGGTGGCGCAGGCGGCACGGATGGCTGGGATTGATCTGCCACGCCGGCGCTTCAAGCCGCATGTTTCCCTGGTGCGGTTTCCACGCCATCTGTCCGACAGCGCGCAATCCCGGATCGGGGCCTGGCTGGCGCTGCACGGGGATCTGTCGCTTGACGGCGGCGATGCGACACAGTTCAGCCTGTATCGATCCACCTTGCGCGAGGAAGGCCCGGTGTACGAACCGCTGGCAAACTACCCGTTGCTGGCCTGACCGCTTGCCACCCTGTGCGGTCGTGCTTACGGTGCGGCCAGGCAAGGGGAGAGCAGCCATGAACACGCACAGGATGAATATCCGCGTCTATTACGAGGACACGGATATGGCGGGGATCGTCTATTACGCCAATTACCTGCGGTATATCGAACGCGCCCGCAGCGAATGGGTGCGCGAACTGGGTATCGACCAGCGCGAGATGAAGGAAAACGGGTTGGTTTTCGTGGTCCGGCGGGTCGAGGCGGATTACTTGGCGCCGGCGCGTCTGGACGATCTGCTGACGGTAGAGACGGAAACGACCCAGTTGACCGGCGTGCGCTGGATCCTGGAACAACGGGTGAAAAAGGGCGAAGAGATGCTGTTTCATGCCGTCGTGACCGTGGTGATGATGACCGATACCGGCCATCCGGCCCGGATGCCGGCAAATATCCGCCAGCTTATTCACTAAAATGTGTTCCGCGGCTGCCGATGACGCAGATGTGTTGGCTTTCCCCCTGAGGATCGGATAGATTCGCCTGTAAACAAGGCCCACGACAGAAACGGGCCGGGAAAGAGCAGGCTAATGGAAACAGAAACTCTCGCACTGGCGCAGGAGATTGATTTCTCCATGTGGGCGCTGTTCGCGCGTGCAACCCTGACCGTGAAACTGGTGATGATCCTGCTGATCGTCGCCTCTTTCTGGTCGTGGTCGATCATCATTCAGAAAACCATCAACTATCGCGCTGCCCGGCGCGAGGCGGAACGGTTCGACCGCGCCTTCTGGTCGGGCGAGCCGTTGGACGAGTTGTTTGACCAGATCGGGCCGGAGCCGGCGGGCAATTCGCAACGAATCTTTGCCGCCGGGATGATTGAATGGCGGCGGTCGCACCGTGACGATGGCGGCATGATTGCAGGGGCGCATGCCCGGATCGACAGGTCCATGGACGTGGCGGTAGCGAAAGAGGCGGATACGCTGCAAAACGGGCTGCAGGTGCTGGCGACGGTCGGATCAACCGCACCCTTCGTGGGGTTGTTCGGCACCGTCTGGGGTATCATGCACGCCTTTATCAACATCGCCGAGCAACAGAACACCAACCTTGCTGTCGTCGCGCCGGGCATCGCCGAGGCGCTGCTGGCCACCGGGCTGGGCCTGCTGGCCGCAATCCCGGCGGTGGTGTTCTACAACAAGCTGAACGCTGACAGCGACCGGATCATCGCGGGGTACGAAGCCTTTGCAGACGAGTTCGCTACCATCCTCAGCCGCCAGTTGGATAGCTGAGCCATGGGCGCGGGTGTCATCCAGAAAGGGGGCGGCCGCAGACGCCGCCACCGCCGTGGCGGGGCACGGCCCATGTCGGAAATCAACGTCACGCCCTTTGTGGACGTGATGTTGGTGCTGCTGATCATCTTCATGGTGGCTGCGCCGCTGATGACTGTCGGCGTGCCGGTGGAACTGCCCAAGACCGCCGCCAATGCCTTGCCGTCGGAGCAAGAAGAGCCGTTGGCCGTGACCATCACCGCCGAAGGTGTGGTCATGATCCAGAAAACCGAGGTGCCGATGGCGGAACTTGTGAACCGCTTGCGGGCGATCGCAGTGGAACGCGAAGGCGACCGGGTGTTCCTGCGCGCCGACGGGGCGGTGCCCTATGAAACCGTCGTGCAGGTCATGGGCGCGCTGAACCGGGGCGGGTTTTCCAACATCGGCCTTGTGACGGATACCGGCGGGCCAAAGCTGGACGGAAACTGAGCCGCAGATGAACACGGGGCAGTATATCTCGGGGGTCGGTCACATCGGGCTGATCGGCTGGCTGTTGCTGGGCAATGTCTTTGCCCCGGCACCAGAGCCATTCGAGGTAACAGAGGTCGCCGTGATCTCTCCAGAAGAATTTGAACGGATCGTCGGCGCGCAGCAGCCCCCCGAAACCAAGGCAGAGGCCCCGACGCCGCCGCAGCCTGCGCCACCCGTGGAACCAGAGGTGCGCCCCGTCGCCAAGCCCGAAGAGCCGCCGGTGCGTCCGCAGCCAGAGCCGGAACCGGCCACTCCGCCGCAAGAAACCCCGCCAGACGTGACCAAGGCCACACCGCCGGAACCTGCCGAAGTGAATGATCAGCCCCCGGTGATCGCCCCGCCCCCGCAAGAAGAGGTCGTGGACGCCCCCAAGGAGGCGGATCGCCCGACGCCGCGTCCCGCTCCGCGCGTCGCCCCGGAACCCGTGGCCGCGCCTGAACCAGAGGCCAAGCCGGACGAGGTGACTCGTGAAGAGGTGCGCAAGGACGAGGCGGGCGAGACGCAGAAACAGGAAGCTGACGCCACCGCCCCCGAAGAGGCGGCCAAGGAAATCGTGACCGAGGCCGAGAAAGACCCGGCCCGAGCGCCGGTGTCGTCGCTTCGCCCCAAGACCCGTCCAGCACAGCCAGCACCGAAACAGGCAGAGGTCAAACCCGCCGCCCCCGCTGACGATCTGCGCAGCGCGATTGAAAAAGCCGTAGCCGGTGCCGCCAGCGAAGAAAAACCCGCCCCCGCAGAAACGCCCGTTGCCCCCGCCGGGCCGCCGCTGACGGCTGGCGAGAAGGACGCCCTGCGCGTGGCGGTTCAACAGTGCTGGAACGTGGGGTCGTTGTCCTCGGACGCGCTGGGGACGACGGTTGTCGTCACTGTGCGCCTGTCAGAGGATGGCAAACCCGACAACGGGTCCATTCGGATGTTGTCGCATTCGGGTGGCACGGCAGATTCCGCAAGGCAGGCTTTTGAGGCCGCGCGCCGTGCTATCATCCGGTGCGGGGCTAACGGGTTCTCTCTGCCGAAAGACAAATATGCGCAGTGGCGCGACATCGAAATGACATTCAACCCGGAGAAAATGAGGATCAAATGATGAAACGCGTCCTTTCCCTCCTGTCCGCATTCCTGATCCTCGGGGTGGTTTTGCCCGCCAGCGCCGCGCCGCTGCGGATCGAGATCACCGAGGGCGTTATCGAGCCGTTGCCCTACGCGGTGCCGAGTTTCCTGCCCGAAAGCTCTGCCGCGACGGACTTGGCGCGGGATATCGCCCGCGTCGTTGCCGATGACTTGAGCGGCACCGGCCTGTTCCGCGAAATTCCCGCGCAGGCGCATATCGGGCGGATTTCCAGCTTTAACGCGCCGGTCGAGTTTGCCGACTGGAAGGCGATCAACGCGCAGGCGCTGATCACCGGGGCGGTGAACCTGCAGCCGGGCGGTCGTCTGGTGGTAAAATTCCGTGTCTATGACGTATTCGCCGGGCAGGAACTGGGCAACGGGCTGCAATTCGCTGGGACGCAGGACGGCTGGCGGCGCATGGCGCACAAGGTGGCAGATGCGGTCTACAGCCGGATCACCGGTGAAGGCGGTTATTTCGACAGCCGGGTGGTGTTCGTGTCGGAAAGCGGCCCCAAGGGCGACCGCAAGAAAAACCTGGCCATCATGGACTATGACGGTGCGAATGTGCAGAATCTGACCGACAGTTCCAGCATCGTTCTGGCCCCGCGGTTTTCGCCCACCGGCGACCGTATCCTGTATACCAGTTATGAATCCGGGTTCCCGCGGATTTATGTTCTGGATGTGGCCAGCGTCGGTCGCCGCGCGCTGCAGGATCAGCCCGGCACCATGAGCTTTGCGCCCCGCTTTGCCCCTGATGGGCGCACGGTGGTCTATTCGCTGACGCAGGGCGGCAACACGGATATCTACAAGATGGATATCAACACCGGCCAGTCAGCCCGTCTGACCAGTGCGCCCTCCATTGAAACTGCGCCCAGTTTCAGCCCGGACGGCAATCGGATCGTATTCGAAAGCGATCGCAGCGGCACCCAGCAACTGTACATCATGAGCGCAAACGGCGGCGAGCCGCAGCGTATCAGCTTTGGCCAGGGTCGTTATGGCACGCCGGTCTGGTCGCCCCGTGGTGATCTTGTGGCCTTTACCAAGCAATCCAAGGGCCGCTTTCACATCGGCGTCATGCGCACCGACGGGTCAGAGGAGCGGCTGCTGACGGCCTCTTTCCTGGACGAAGGCCCGACCTGGGCCCCCAACGGCCGCGTGATCATGTTTACCCGCGAAACCCAAGGCGCGGGCGGCGAGGCCAGCCTGTACACCGTGGACATCACCGGGCGGAACCTGAAACGGGTGAAAACCATCGGCGGTGCGTCCGATCCGGCATGGTCGCCGCTGCAGAACTGAACCGGCCCTCCGTTCCCACGCGGCGCGGAATGTGCTACAAACCAGAAAACACAAACATCGAGTAGGACAATCACATGAAACTTCTGACGCGGGCCGTTCTGCTGACCTCGGCCCTTGCCCTTGCAGCCTGTACAAACCCTGACCGGTTCAGCGGCGATTCTGTCAATCTTGGCGGGGCGGGCGGCCCCGGATCGGCCAGCGATCCGACTTCGCCGCTGTATTTCCAGGAAACCGTGGGCGACCGCGTGTTCTTTGCCGTCGACCAGTCGAACCTGTCCCCCGAGGCGACCAGCACGTTGGCTGGGCAGGCACAATGGTTGATGTCGAACGCCGATTATCTGGCCGTGATCGAGGGCCATGCCGATGAACAGGGGACGCGCGAATACAACCTGGCCTTGGGCGCACGCCGCGCCAACGCGGTTCAGGAATACCTTGTCTCGCAAGGCGTGTCGCCCGCGCGGCTGAAGGTGGTAAGTTATGGCAAGGAACGCCCGATCGAGATTTGCAGCGAGGAAGCGTGCTATTCGCGCAACCGTCGCGCAGTCACCGTTATCTCGACCGGCTTCAACAGCTGAGGGTGACATGATGCGCTGGGGTTTTGTCGCCGTTATGGCCTTGGTGGCGCTGCCTGTCTTGCCGGGCAAGGGGATTGCGCAGGACCGCGCGCAGACCCTTGCGGATATCCGGCAGGAACTGTCGGTTCTGTATGTTGAAATCCAGCGCCTGAAACGGGAACTCAGCACCACCGGAGCGCCGGGCGGGATCGGCGGCGGGACGGTTCTGTCCCGTGTCGACGCGATCGAGGCGCAGGTGCAGCAACTGACCGCCAAGACCGAGCAGCTGGAAAACCGGATCAACCAGGTGGTGCAGGATGGCACCAACCGGATTGGCGATCTGGAATTCCGGTTGGTCGAGCTGGAAGGCGGCGACGTGTCCAAACTGGGCAAGGTGACGACGCTGGGTGGCGATCAGGGGGCCGCGCCCGCTGCGGTGGTCGCCCCTGCCGGCAATGGCGATACCCAACTGGCGATGGGCGAACAGGCCGATTTTGACGCGGCCGTGGCCATGATGGATACCGACCCGGCCGGGGCGGCGGCGAAGTTCCTGACCTTCCTGGATGCCTATCCCGGCAGTCCGCTGACAGCCCGCGCCCATCTGATGCGCGGCAAGGCCCTGGAGGCGTCGGGGGATACGACCGGATCGGCCCGCGCCTATCTGAACGCGTTCAGCAGCCAGCCACAAGGCCCAGACGCACCCGAGTCGCTGTACCGTCTGGGTGTGGCTCTGGGGGCGCTGGGGCAGATGCAGGACGCCTGCGTGACGCTGGCCGAAGTCGGCGTGCGGTTCCCGACATCTGCTTCGGTTGAACCTGCGTTGGTGGCGCGACAAAACCTGCAGTGCCAGTGACCGGACCAAGGGCGGCTTTCGACATTTGGTTCAAGGGTTGGCATGCGCCCGTTTTGGGGCTGGCTGTATCGGGCGGTGGGGATTCCATCGCCCTTTTGCGTCTTGCCGTGGATTGGGCCAAACAGTCCGGTACACGGCTGAGTGCGGTTACGGTGGATCACGGATTGCGCCCCGAGGCAGCAGCAGAGGCTGCATTCGTCGCCGGGGTTTGCCTGCGCTTTGGGGTGTCGCACCAGACTCTGCGCTGGACCGATTGGGATGGGGCGGGCAACCTGCAGGACCGGGCCAGAGACGCCCGCTATGGCCTGATCGCCGATTGGGCGCGGGGACAGGGCATCGACGCCGTGGCGCTGGCCCATAACGGCGACGACCAGGCGGAAACCTTCGTGATGCGGCTGGCGCGCTCTGCCGGTGTGGACGGTCTGGCCGCGATGTCGGACCGGGTGATCGGCGGTGTTCGGTTTGTCCGTCCGTTGCTGGGGACCACGCGCACCGATTTGCGCAGCTATCTGACAGGGCTGGGCCAGCAATGGGTAGACGATCCCTCAAACGATGATCCGACATACGAACGGGTGCGGGTGCGCCAGGGGCTGCGGAATCTGGTGTCGCTGGGGATTGGCGTGCAAGAGCTGTCTGCGGTTGCGGGCCACATGGCGCAGGCGCGTGAGGCGTTGAACTGGGCTGCCCACGGCTTTGCGCAGCAGCATCTGCGGATGCTGGGGCCAGATGTGACGATTGATCGTGCAGCCTTTGGAAACTTGCCGGTGGAACTGCGCCGCCGGTTGCTGGTTCATGTGCTGATGTGGCTGACGGGTTCGGTCTACGCGCCGCGCCGCCAACCGGTGCTGGCGCTGATTGCGGCAATTGAAGGCAATCAGCCGATGACCCTGCACGGCTGCCAAGTTACCCTGCGCAAGGGTACCATCCATTTTTGCCGGGAATATGCGGCCGTGAAGGCCGCCACCGCAGACCCCGGGCAGGTTTGGGATGGTCGGTGGCGCCTGACCGGACCAGCGACAGAGGGCGTGGTGATCGCGCCGCTGGGGCAATCGGGGCTGCGAGCCTTGCCTGCATGGCGAAACACGGGCCGTCCCGCCGCCGCCGTCATGGCCGACCCCGCCGCCTGGCGCGATGGTGCACTTGTTGCAGCACCGATCAGCGGGTTTGCGAATGGATGGGTGGCGGAACCCGCCAATGGACGCCAGGATTGCCATTCCTCGCTTTTAACGCATTGAAGATGGGTGCATGATCTCTATTTAAGAACGGTGGTGCCTGTGATAGTCGCAGGGCCAACCGAATTATTGGGAGAGTTTCCTTGGGCAACGCGAAAAATATCGCCTTCTGGGTAATCCTGTTCCTGCTCATCCTGGCCCTGTTCAATCTGTTCAGCGGGTCCGGCTCGACGCTGCAAAGTCAGGCCATCAGCTACTCGGACTTCGTTCAGTCCGTGGAAGAGGAAAAGGTCAGCAAGGTGACCCTGGACGGCGAAAAGGTGCGCTATCGCGGGACCGACGGGCGGGACTATGTGACTGTCAAACCGGAAGACGCGAAAATCACCGACATGCTGATCGAGCGCGGTATCCCGGTGACGGCCGAAAGCCAGGAACAATCCGGCTTCCAGTCGTTCATTCTGTCGCTTCTGCCGTTCCTGCTGCTGATTGGCGTCTGGATCTACTTCATGAACCGGATGCAGGGCGGCGGCAAAGGCGGGGCGATGGGCTTTGGCAAGTCGCGCGCCAAACTGCTGACGGAAAAGCAGGGCCGCGTCACCTTTGACGACGTTGCAGGTATCGACGAGGCCAAGGAAGAACTGGAAGAAATCGTCGAATTCCTGCGCAACCCGCAGAAATTCAGCCGCTTGGGTGGCAAGATTCCCAAGGGCGCGCTACTGGTAGGCCCTCCGGGCACCGGTAAGACCCTGCTGGCCCGCGCCATCGCGGGCGAGGCGGGCGTGCCGTTCTTCACCATCTCTGGCTCTGACTTTGTGGAAATGTTCGTGGGTGTCGGCGCGTCACGCGTCCGTGACATGTTCGAGCAGGCCAAGAAGAACGCCCCCTGTATCGTCTTCATCGACGAGATCGACGCCGTTGGCCGCCATCGTGGCGCCGGTTACGGCGGCGGCAATGACGAACGCGAACAGACCCTGAACCAGCTGCTGGTGGAAATGGACGGGTTCGAGGCGAACGAGGGCGTGATCATCTTGGCCGCCACCAACCGCCGCGACGTGCTGGACCCGGCGTTGCTGCGTCCGGGCCGTTTCGACCGCCAGGTCACCGTGCCCAACCCCGACATCAAGGGCCGCGAGAAGATCCTGGGCGTTCATGCCCGCAAGACCCCTCTGGGCCCGGATGTCGATCTGCGCATCATTGCGCGCGGCACCCCCGGTTTTTCCGGTGCGGACCTGATGAACCTGGTGAACGAGGCTGCCCTTATGGCCGCCCGCGTTGGCCGCCGCTTCGTCACCATGGAGGACTTCGAGAACGCGAAGGACAAGGTGATGATGGGGGCCGAGCGCCGCTCGATGGTGCTGACGCAGGACCAGAAGGAAAAGACCGCCTATCACGAGGCTGGCCATGCCATCGTCGGCCTGACTCTGCCCAAATGTGACCCGGTTTATAAGGCAACGATCATCCCGCGCGGCGGCGCGCTGGGGATGGTGGTGTCGCTGCCGGAAATCGACCGCCTGAACTGGCACCGGTCCGAGTGCCAGCAGAAACTGGCGATGACCATGGCAGGCAAGGCGGCCGAAGTGCTGAAATATGGCGAGGATGACGTGTCCAACGGCCCCGCAGGGGACATCCAGCAGGCCAGCTCGCTTGCACGGGCAATGGTGCTGCGCTGGGGCATGTCGGACAAGGTGGGCAACATCGACTATTCCGAGGCGCACGAAGGCTATTCCGGCCAGACGCCCGGTTTCTCGGTCTCGGCCCATACCAAGGAGCTGATCGAGGAAGAGGTCAAACGCTTCATCCAGGACGGCTATGAAGAGGCCAAACGCATCTTGGAGGACCGCCACGACGAATGGGAACGTCTGGCGCAGGGGCTGCTGGAATATGAAACCCTGACCGGCGAAGAGATCGAGCGCGTGATCCGCGGCGAACCCCCACAGGCTGGCCCGGATGAGCATGATAAGCCCGATCAGGGCAGCGCGCCCTCGGTCACGGCGATCCCGAAAACCAAGCCAAAGTCCAAACCGACGGATGAAGGCGGGATGGAGCCGGAACCTTCGGCATAAGCAGATCAAAGGCCGGGTATTCCCCGGCCTTTTTCATCAGTGGCAAAGGACGGCCTGTGGATTGGAACCCCGCAACATACGCACGCTTCGCCGATTTGCGCCTGCGCCCCGCACTGGACCTGTTGATGCAAGTGCAGGATGTGCCAGATGGGCCGGTATGCGATCTGGGCTGCGGGTCCGGGGCCGTCGGGCCAATGCTGCGGGAAAGGTTCACTGGGCGTCACCTGCTGGGGGTGGATCATTCCCCCGCGATGCTGGCCAAGGCGCGCGAAGGCGGCAGCTATGACACGCTGGAGCAGGCCGATATCGCCAACTGGACCGGTGACCTATTCGCCTTGATTTATTCGAACGCCGCGCTGCACTGGCTGCCCGACCATGTGTCGCTGTTGCCGCGTCTGGTAGGCATGTTGGCCCCCGGTGGAACCCTGGCCGTTCAGGTGCCACATCAGAACGGCGCACCTTCGCACCGGACTTGGGTGCAGATGGCGGAAATCCTGTTTCCGGGCCGGGTGCCCGAACAGGGTGGCCCCGGAGTGCTGACCCCGGAAAGCTATTATGAAATCTTGTCCCCGCTTGGGCAGTTGTCGATCTGGGAAACCGAATACCTGCAGAAACTGGACCCGGTGGCCGAAGGGCATCCGGTGCGTCATTTCACCGAATCCACCTTTGCCCGCCCGATCCTGAACGCCCTGCACCCTGATCAGCAGGCGCGGCTGATCGACGTCTACGAAGAGGAAATGACCGAGGACTACCCGCTGCGGCCGGACGGATCGGTGCTGTTCCCCTTTCGCCGGTTGTTTTTCACCCTGCGTACCTGACAGCCACCCCCGGAAAGCGTCGCGCGACGCATCGGGCGCTGAAAATGTCGGATTCGCGGCTCATATCTTGTGCAAACCTGCGCTATAGCATGAAGAAGACACAGTTTTCTTTACATTGCGAGGGGTGGCATGAGCTACAAAACCGACATCGAGATCGCCCGTGAAGCGCGGAAAAAACCGATCCAGGACATCGGTGCGAAACTTGGAATCCCCCCCGAACACCTGCTGCCCTATGGGCACGACAAGGCCAAGCTGTGCCAGGAATTCATCGACGCCGTGCAGCAGCGCCCCAACGGCAAGCTGATCTTGGTCACGGCGATCAACCCCACCCCGGCAGGCGAGGGTAAGACAACCACAACCGTTGGTCTTGTCGACGGGCTGAACAAGATCGGCAAGAAGGCCGCTGTCTGCATCCGCGAGGCCAGCCTTGGCCCGTGCTTCGGGATGAAGGGCGGCGCGGCCGGTGGCGGCTATGCACAGGTCGTGCCGATGGAGGACATGAACCTGCATTTCACTGGGGATTTCCACGCGATCACCAGTGCGCACAACCTGCTGTCCGCGATGATCGACAACCACATTTACTGGGGCAATGAACTGGGCATTGACGAACGCCGGGTGACCTGGCGCCGGGTGATGGACATGAACGACCGCGCTTTGCGGGACATGGTCACCTCTCTGGGTGGCGTGGCCAATGGCTTTCCGCGCCAGACCGGTTTTGACATCACGGTCGCGTCCGAGGTCATGGCGATCTTGTGCTTGTCCCGCGACCTGGAAGATCTGCAGAAACGACTGGGCGATATCATCGTGGCCTATCGCCGTGACCGCTCGCCGATCTATGCGCGCGACCTGAAGGCGGATGGTGCGATGACGGTGCTGCTGAAGGACGCGATGCAGCCCAACCTGGTGCAGACTCTGGAAAATAACCCCGCCTTCGTGCATGGCGGCCCCTTCGCCAACATCGCGCACGGCTGCAATTCGGTAATCGCCACCACCACGGCGCTGAAACTGGCGGACTATGTAGTGACAGAGGCCGGATTTGGCGCTGATCTGGGTGCCGAGAAGTTCATGAACATCAAGTGCCGCAAGGCCGGGATTGCGCCCGATGCGGTCGTTCTGGTCGCCACCATCCGCGCCATGAAGATGAACGGCGGTGTCGCGCGCGCCGATCTGGGTGTTGAAAACATAGAGGCGATACAGAAAGGTTGCCCGAACCTGGGACGGCACATCGCCAACCTGAAATCCTTTGGCGTTCCGGTCGTGGTGGCGATTAACCATTTCGTAACGGATACCGAGGCTGAGATCCAGGCGGTGAAGGACTATGTCGCCCAGCAGGGCAGCGAGGCGATCCTGTGCCGCCATTGGGAAAAAGGTGGGGATGGGATCACCGACCTGGCCGCTCGGGTCGCGGAACTGGCCGATGCGGGGTGGTCGTCGTTTGCGCCGCTGTATCCCGACGACATGCCGCTGTTCCAGAAAATCGAAACCATCGCCAAGCGGATCTACCACGCGGACGAGGTGCTGGCGGACAAGAAAATCCGCAGCCAGCTGCACGAGTGGGAAGAGGCCGGATACGGTAACCTGCCGATTTGCATGGCAAAAACGCAGTACAGCTTTTCTACCGATCCGAACTTGCGTGGTGCGCCCTCTGGGCATTCCGTCCCGGTCCGAGAGGTGCGCCTGAGCGCCGGGGCCGGGTTCGTCGTGGTCATCTGCGGGGAAATCATGACCATGCCGGGCCTGCCGCGCGTTCCCAGCGCGGAACAGATCATGCTGAATGACCTTGGCCAGATCGAAGGGCTGTTCTGACAGCGATATTTCCAATGCCTGGCAGGGTGTGCGGATCGGAAACGGCAATGGGCCAGTTTATTGGTGAATTGGCTTGCGGGCGTCTGGTTCCGCGCGCGCCAAACATGTAAACGCTGCAGCAAACAAGGGGTTTCGCCCCGTCAGACGAAAGGGTCAGGACATGACTGCGCAGATCATCGACGGCAAGGCCTTTGCGGCCACGGTTCGGGAAAAGGTGGCGGGCCATGTCGCCCGTTTAAAGGAAGAACACGGCATCACCCCCGGTCTGGCCGTCGTTCTGGTGGGCGAGGATCCCGCCAGCGAGGTCTATGTCCGCTCGAAGGGCAAGCAGACCGTCGAAGCGGGCATGAATTCCTATGAACACAAGCTGTCCGCTGAAACGTCTGAACAGGATTTGCTAAGCCTTATCAATCAGTTGAATGATGATCCGGCGGTGCACGGCATCTTGGTGCAACTGCCCTTGCCGAAGCATCTGGACGAGGATCTGGTGATCAACGCGATTGACCCGGCCAAAGACGTGGACGGGTTCCATATCTCGAACGTCGGTCTGTTGGGCACCGGGCAGAAAAGCATGGTGCCCTGCACCCCGTTGGGCTGCCTGATGATGTTGCGCGACCACCACGGCAGCCTGTCGGGGATGAATGCGGTGGTGATCGGTCGCTCCAACATCGTGGGCAAGCCGATGGCGCAGCTTTTGTTGGGCGATAGCTGCACCGTGACCATCGCGCACAGCCGCACCAAGGATCTGCCCGCGGTCGTGCGTAGGGCAGATATTGTGGTTGCCGCTGTGGGGCGCCCCCAGATGGTGACGGGCGACTGGATAAAACCGGGCGCGACGGTGATTGACGTGGGCATCAACCGGATCGACGCACCAGAGAAGGGCGAGGGTAAGACCCGGCTTGTCGGTGACGTGGATTTTGACAGCGCAGCGCAGGTTGCCGGGGCGATCACGCCGGTGCCGGGCGGCGTGGGGCCGATGACAATCGCGTGCCTGCTGGCCAATACCGTCACCGCCTGCTGCCGGGCGAATGGGCTGACCGAGCCCGAGGGGCTGACGGTCTGAACGGCCGCTTAACCGATTGAAAACCTGTCAACTCGTACGGTTCAGTCCGTGAAACGTACGATTCCTTTTACCTGTTTCCGGGCTGGCGCGAACGTGCCAGCCGGACGAGTTGGGTTGTCAAAGGGGGACGGGCACCATCGTGCCCTGCAGGATGGCGATCAGCTTGTCCTGACCGTCCGAGCGGGCCAGAACCTCTGACGTGACGATGACCAGTTTGCGGCCCGGTTTGATCACCCGGCCCTTGGCGATCAACAGCGCGCCGCGGGCGGGGGCCAGAAGGTTGATCTTGATCTCGGCGGTGACGACCTCGTGCCCGTCGGGGATCATGGTCAGTGCGGCGTAGCCTGCCGCGGTGTCCCCGATGGCAAAGGTCAGCGCGGCGTGGCCGTGCCCCTGCTGCTGCTTGGATCCGGGAAGGATCGGCGCCTCGATCACCACTTCACCGGGGGAAACGTCGGCAAGGCGCGCGCCTAGCGTGTGCATCATGGATTGCCGGTCGAAGCTGTCCTGCAGCCGGGCGTGAAGATCATGGTCCATTTTTGTCCTCCTGACCGGACTGTAGTTGCCCATCGCCGACTGCGCAATCGGTGCCGATGGTTGTCACCCGATGTTTTTTGTGGCTAACTAACTGGAATAAATTGGTTTTGTGTGCGAGTGAACTTCAGGATGGGCGAGATACCCGAAAAACTCTTGCATCTGTTGCAGCGTCCCGTGACCTATGCGGTTTGGGGGTTGCTGTCGGCATTGCTGGCGGTGATGGGCCCATTTGGAACGCTGACGGCGTTGGAGTGGCCGCAGCGGACGGTTTACTGGTTCGTGACCGTGGGGCTGGCGGCCCTGGTTTCGGTCGTGGTCAGCGCACTGTCCGGGGCCGTCGCGCCCAACCGCCATAGCTGGCGCAATGACCTGAGCCGCATCGCGGGAATGACAATCCTTTTTTCCCCACTGGGGTGGTTGTGGACGCATTTCTATCCGGTCATGGGCGATATGCCAAAGCCCACGCTGTGGGTCTTTGCGGTGTTCGTCGCGCTGGTCAGTGTGGTGATCCGCGTCGGCCATCGCGTGATCCGGGGCGATGAAACCCGGTTCGTGCAGCAGGAGGAGGGGGGCTTGCGCCCAGAGGTTGAAGCCCCCGAAGCCCCCGAGCCGCAGGCGGAGCCCCCCCGCCTGATGCGCCGGTTGCCAAATACGGCGACGGGACCGGTGCTGCGCCTGTCGGCCAGCGATCATATGGTCGAGGTCGTGTTGCGGGAAGAAACCCACAGTCTGCGTATGCGATTCACGGACGCTATCGACGAAATGGACGGGGTCGAGGGCTATTGCAGCCACCGGTCGCATTGGGTGGTGCGCGCCGCGATTGCCGAGGTCGAACGGGAGGGCGCGCGGACCTATCTGCGGCTGGAAAACGGTGATTGTATCCCGGTCAGCCGGACCTACCGGCCACGGCTGGAGGCCGCCGGGATACTTTAGCGCGGCATCGGGATCGGACGGGGCACGGGGCCGGTAAGGATGGCCAACGCCTCTGGGCGCATAAGGGTAGACAAGGCCGGATCGTCGCTGCGCAACCCGCCGGTGAAGGTGCCATAGGCGGGCAGGATCAAGCGATCGGTATCCAGCAGGAAACAGGGGCGGGACAGGCCGTGACCGCGGGCGCGGAGGCGGGCCTTGGGGTGGTAATGGCCCGAAACTTCGCCGCTGCTGCCAGCCCGCGCGATGTGGCGAAAGGCCAGCGGCGGCACCGGCAGTTCCGACAGGTGCGTGCCGCCCAGATCCAGCGGGCCGGGGTCGTGGTTGCCCTCGATCCAGACCCAGCGGCGACCGGCCTGCAGGCGGGTGATCCATTGTTTTTCGGGATCGGTCAGCTCGGTGGCGGCGGTCAGGTCGTCGAACGTGTCACCCAGGCAGATCACGATACTGGCGTTGGTGGCGGCCAAGTCCTGTTCCAGTCGGGTCAGCGTATCCTGCGTTTCATAGGGCGGCAGTTGCGCGCCGCCCCAACGGGCGGGGCGTTCCGCCTTGCCCAGGTGCAGGTCGGACACGCACAGCAGGCGCTGGTCCGGCCAGTGCAGCGCGCCGGTCCCCAGCGCCGTCAGTCGCGCCCCGGCCAAGGTGAAAGCAAATCCGTTCATGTTCTGTTCATGCCTGTGTGACAGGCTGCGCGCAAGGGGTCATGTCAGCCCGGCGGATTGCATCAGGCGATCTGCCTCCTCGGCCAGCAGGCGTTCGCGCCCTGCGCCATCGACCGGCACCTTGCCCACCTCCAGCAGCAGGGGGGCGGCAAGGGGGCTGACGCGGTCCAGCCGGGTATGGGTGAAGCGACCGTTGATACGGGTCAGCATCGCCGCGATGCGGCCGAAATCGACCAGGCCGCGCATGGCTTCGGTCCGGGTGATGCGCAGAAGGAGGTGATCGGGATCATATTTCGACAAGGTGTCGTACAGGATGTCCGACGAAAACGTGGCCTGCCGCCCTGATTTGCGCTGCCCCTGGTGGCTGCGCTGGATCAGCCCGGCGATGGTGGCCGTGGCGCGAAAGGTGCGTTTCATCACGGCGTTGCCTTGCAGCCACCGGCCCAGCCCGTCGGTCAGCGCCTGCGGGTCGAACAGCGGCGCGGGATCGTCAACGGGGTCCAGTCCCCAGATCAGCGTGGCATAGTCGGTGGCGACAAACCCCAGCGGGGCCAGGTTCAGGTCTTCCATCCGCTTGGTCAGCAACAGGCCAAGGGTCTGCTGCGCGTTGCGCCCGGCAAAGCCGTAGGCGCACAGGTGCCATTGGCCGTCATGCGGGAAGGTTTCCACCAGCAGGCTGTTCGCCGTGGGCAGGGAGGACACCCGCGCCTGCAGGTCCAGCCAGTCGGCGGTATGGGCGGGCAGGGCCGACCAGTCGCGGGTTTCCAGCATCTGCAGGATGCGTTGGGACAGTTGGGTGGAGGTTGCGAACTTGGTGCCGGAAAACGTGGCGATCTTTGGCTTGCGGCCCTTGTCGCGGCTGACCTCGACCGTCATTTCGCGCAGCCCTTCGTAGCGGACGATCTGGCCGCCGATCAGGAAGGTGTCGCCGGGGGTCAGGCTGGCGGCAAAGGCTTCCTCGACCTCGCCCAGCGGCGCCCCGCGCCCGCGCAGGCGGACCTTCAGCAGGTCGCTGTCCTGGATGGTGCCGATGTTCTGGCGGATCAGCGCGGCAGAGCGGGGATCGCGCAGTTGCCACAGCCCGTCGGGGCGCTGTTGCAGGCGTTGCCAGCGGTCATAGGCGCGCAGGGCATAGCCGCCGGTGGCGCAGAAATCGAGGCAGTCATCGAATTGCGCGCGGGTCAGGTCGGCAAAGGGCCCGGCGCTGCGCAACTCTTGGAACAGGTCCGTGGCGTCGAATGGGCCGGAACAGGCGGCGATCAGGATGTGCTGGCACAGCACGTCCAACGGGCCGGGGCCGCGCGGGTCGCCGTCCAGATCGTGTGCCCGGACCGCTTCCAGAGCGGCGAGGCATTCGACCACCTCGAACCGGTTGGCGGGGACGAGCAGGGCCTTGGACGGGGCGTTGTAGCGGTGGTTGGCGCGGCCGATGCGCTGGACCAGCCGCTTGACGTTCTTGGGCGCGCCGATCTGGATCACCAGATCCACGTCGCCCCAGTCAATCCCCAGGTCCAGCGACCCGGTGCAGACGATGGCGCGCAACTGGCCCGCGACCATGGCGGATTCCACCCGTTCGCGCTGTGCGCGGTCAAGGCTGCCGTGGTGGATGCCGATGGGCAGGGCGTCCTCGTTCGCCAGCCACAGGTTGTGAAAGAAGATTTCTGCCTGCGCGCGGGTGTTGTGAAAGATCAGCGTGGTCCGGTGCTGCCTGACCTGATCCAGAACGGCCGGGATCGCATGGGCGGCGCCCCCGCCGGACCACGGCGGCGGGTTCGCGGTTTCCAGCATGCGGATGTCCGGGTCTGGGCCCGGATCGGCCTGCAGGATGGCGCAGGGATCGGGATGGCGGGCCAAAAGGCGGGCGATGGCGGCGGGGTCATCGACGGTGGCGGACAGACCGACACGGCGCAGGCCGGGGGCCAGACGGTCCAGACGGGCCAGTGCCAGCATCAACTGGTCGCCCCGCTTGCTTTCGGCGAGGGCGTGGATTTCGTCGACCACGACGCGCTGCAACCCGGCAAAGATATGGGGGGCGTCCGGGTAGCTGGTAAGCAGGGCCAACGATTCCGGGGTGGTCAGCAGGATGTGCGGCGGGTCGGCGCGCTGACGGCGTTTCTGGGTATAGGTGGTATCGCCGGTGCGGTCCTCTACCCGGATGGGCAGGGCCATTTCACTGATGGGGGTGGTCAGGTTGCGCCGGATGTCGGCGGCCAGCGCCTTTAACGGAGAGACATAGAGCGAGTGCATGCCCCGGTGCGTCCCGTCGGCCAGTTCCAGCAGCGTGGGCAGGAACCCCGCCAGCGTCTTGCCGCCGCCGGTGGGGGCGATCAGCAACAGGGCGGGGTCCGTGCTGCGGGCCAGCATGTTCGCCTGGTGCGGGTGGATGTCCCAGCCGCGGGCGGCGAACCAGTCCTGAAAGGGCGCGGGAAGGCGGGTCATGGCCCAGAGCTAGTACACCCCGGGCCATGACGCCAGTGTCATTCGGCGGCGCGGGCGTAGGCGTCGCGGATGTCGGTTTCGGCGTTGCGGTCGGGCAGCGTGTAGAAACGGTGGCTGTCCAGCGGGCCGGTCTGGGCCTTGCGGATGGCGGTGCGGCCGATGGTGCGCAGATGCACCTCGTCCGGGCCGTCGGCCAGCCGCAGGCTGCGGGCCATTGTCCACAGGTCGGGCAGCGGCGTGTCCGGGGTCATGCCCATCGCGCCGAAAATCTGGATCGCGCGGTCTACTACGCGTTCGTGCATCGAGGGGACGATGGCCTTGATCATCGAGATTTCGTCATGCGCGGCCTTGGCGCCGTATTGGTCGATCATCCACGCGGCTTTCAGCACCAGCAGGCGGGCCTGTTCGATCTCGCAGCGCGACAGGGCGATCTTTTCCTGCGTGACGCCCTGTTCGTGCAGGTACTTGCCAAAGGTGCGGCGTTCCAGCGCGCGTTCGACCATCAATTCGAACGCCACCTCGGCCTGCCCGATGGACCGCATGCAATGGTGGATGCGGCCCGGCCCAAGGCGCGCCTGCGCGATGGCGAAACCGTCGCCTTCCTTGGCGATCAGGTTGGACGCGGGGACGCGGACGTTGCGATACACGATTTCGCAATGGCCAGCGCGGGAATGGTGGTTCATCACGGCGATGTTGCGGGTGATCATCACGCCGGGGGTGTCCAGCGGCACAAGGATCATGGACTGCTGGCGGTGGCGGTCGGCGCTGGGGTCGGTCTTGCCCATCAGGATCGCGACCTTGCAGTTTTCGGCAGCCGCGCCGGAACTGAACCACTTGCGCCCGTTGATGACGTATTCATCGCCGTCGCGGCGGATCAGGGTTTCGATATTGGTCGCGTCGGAGGAGGCGACATCGGGTTCCGTCATCGAAAAGCACGACCGGATCTCGCCGTTCAGCAGCGGTTTCAGCCACGTTTCCTTTTGCTCGGGCGTGCCGAACATGTGCAGCACTTCCATGTTGCCTGTGTCGGGGGCGGAGCAGTTGAACACCTCTGGCGCCCACAGAAGGCGGCCCATGATTTCCGCCAGCGGGGCATAGTCCAGATTGGACAGACGAGTGCCGGGTTCATCGTCCTTCAGGTGGGGCAGGAACATGTTCCACAGCCCCTCTTCCTTGGCCAAAGCCTTCAGGTCGTTCAGGAAGCTGGGCGTGCGCAGCCCGGCCTCCATTTCGTCGGTATACTGGCGGTGGCGGGGGATGACGTGCTCTTCCATGAAGTCGCGCAGCTTGGCCTGCAGGGCGAGGCTTTCCTTTGAGAATGCGAAATCCATCGTGGTCTCCTTTTGCGGTGCTGGTTGACAGATCGCATGTGCAGAGGTCATAAAAAAATGAATAATTGGTGCTGCAGGTCATAGATGAAATGAATGTATTGCGGGCGGATCTGAACCTGTTCGTCGTGTTCGAGGCGATCTATTCCCAAGGCGGGGTGACGAAGGCGGCAGAGGTGCTGAACCTGACCCAGCCGACGATTTCGCATGCACTGGGACGGTTGCGGGAACGGGTGGGTGATCCGCTGTTCGTACGCGACGGGCAGCGGCTGGTGCCGACGCCACTGGCGCAACGGATGATCGGGCCGACGCGCGAAGCATTGAAGATGTTCCAGCGCACGCTGGGCGAATTGGACGGGTTCGATCCGGCCACGGCGCGGATGCATTTCACCGTCGGGATGCGGTCATTGATGGAAGAGGGGTTTTTCCTGCCGCTGGCGATGCTGGCACGGGACCGGGCGCCGGGGGTCAGCGTGTCCTCGGCCCCGTTGGACCGGCGGCGGCTTGAGGCGGAACTGGCCTCGGGCGAGTTGAGCGCGGCGGTGGACATCCTGCTGCCACTGGGGCCGGACATTCGCAGCGCCCATCTGAACACGGCGCGCACGGTGGTGGTGGCGCGGCAGGGGCATCCGCTGGTGGATGGTGCCGTGAGCCTGCAGGATTACCTGTCGCAGGATCACTTGGTGGTCACCTCGCGCCGTCGCGGGATGGGGCCAGAGGATGTGGTTCTGGCGCGCGAAGGGCTGACCCGGCGGGTTTTGGCGCGGTTCCAGCTGATGAACACGGCGATGCGGGCGGTGGCGGAATCCGACCTGTTGCTGACGGCGGCCGAAACCTTTGCCCTGCGGGCGAACAGGTGGTTCGGCAACCAGATCGTTGCGGCCCCGTTCGAAACACCACCGGTGGATGCCTATCTGTACTGGCATGCGAATGCCGACGCGGACCCGGCCAGCCAATGGCTGCGCAGCGTGATCCGCGAGGGTTGGCAGGGGGCGTAGACCCCCGCCGGTCATTTGACGATCTTTTCATCCTTGACGAACATGTTGGCCCAAGCGCGGTCTATCAGTGCGGGCGTCATGTGATAGGGCTGGCCTTCGAATTCGCAGATGGCGATCATCTGGTCGATCAGGAATACCGGCTGATAGTTGGCATAGATGTTGTCGATGGTCGGGTATTTTTCCTGCAGCAGGTGCACCAGCGACGGTTCGTCCAGCGGCATGCCCTTCTTGCGGGCGACGAGGGCAAAGATCTTCAGGAAGTTTTCCTGGTTCGGGCCGTCGATCTTGATCTTGAAGAAGATCCGGCGCAGGGCGGCCTGGTCGAAGATTTCATTCGGGTGGAAGTTGGTGGAGAAGATCACCAGCGTGTCGAACGGCACCTCGAACTTTTCGCCCGATTGCAGGGCCAGGATGTCCTTGCCTTCTTCCAGCGGGACGATCCAGCGGTTGACCAGCTTCTGCGGCGGTTCGGCCTGGCGGCCCAGGTCGTCCACGATAAAGATGCCGCCCGCGGATTTGAACTGTAGCGGCGCCTGGTAGGTGCGCGCGGTCGGGTTATAGACAAGGTCCAGCATGTCCAGCGACAACTCGCCCCCGGTGATCACGGTCGGGCGGTCGCAGCGGACATAACGGGTGTCAAAGGTACGGCGGCGGCGCAGGCTGTTGGGATCGTCGATTTCGACCTCGGCCTTGGAATGGACGATCGGGTCGTAGACGGTGATGACCTGGCCGGAATATTCGACGGCACGGGGAATATAGATCTTGTCCCCCATAGCGTCGCGGATGCCGTTCGAGATAGAGGATTTCCCGTTACCCGGCGGGCCATACATCAGGATCGAGCGGCCCGAACTGACTGCCGGGCCAAGGTTCGACAGCAGGTCGGACGGTAGTACAAGGTGGCCCATCGCCTGCGTCAACTGTTCACGGGTGATCTGGATATTGCGGATGGACTGGCGCTTGACCTGTTCGGCGTAAACCTCCATCGGCACCGGCATCGCGCCGAAATATTCCGACTGGCTGAGGGCGTCCAGCGCGCGGGCCTTGCCGGCGTCGGTCAACTGGTAACCCATTTCATTGCCGTTGTTGGCGTTCAGGGTGCCGGTCGCCTCCAGCAGGCGCTGTTCGCGGGCCATGTCGATCAGTTCCTGCGTCACCTGGCGGGGCAGGCAGATCGCCTCGGATACCTCTGACACCATGGTGACGTTCTTGCGGAACATGGTTTTCAGCAGGATGTCCCGCATCATCGGCAGGGGCAGGCGCATGTCCTCTATGCTGCTGGGCGGCGGCGGCGGCGTGACCTTCGTGGAAGGAGGCACAAGCATGTTCATGGCGATGTCGTCCCGTTGCAAATGGCAGGCAGACCCCGGGCGGGGGCTTTGCGACAAGGTTGCCGAACAAGGTGGCGAAATGATGGTGGGGGCGCGGCAGTTTCAGGCTAATGCCGGATCAGACCCCGTAGAGCGACCCCAGCAGCAGGTAGACCGACAGGGTCATGGACAGCGGCAGGCCCATGGGAAAGTCACGCTTGCGGGTCCAGCTTTCCCAGTCGGGGGCCATCTGGCGCAGGGGACTGAACTTGGCGATACGGTGGGTGGAATAGCCCGCCAGCAGGCAGGCGGCGAACAGCGCGATCATGAAACGCACATCGGCCAGAACCACGTAAGGTGCTGCAGCCGCTGCGAATTTCGCGTCACCGGCCCCCACCAGACCGGCGGCATTCAGCAGGACACCGACAGCGAGGATCACCAGCAGGTGCAGCAATTGCCAGCCCATCGCCTGCAATGGCATGACGAAGGGCGCGACGACCACGAAGATGATCGCCAGCGCCATGACCGAGGTGTTGGGAATGCGCATTGCCCGCATGTCCGACCACGCCACCCAGATGCAGATTGGCAAGCTCAGGATGAACAGCGGCAGCGCGACAGAGCGCGGAATCGCCAGGGTGATCAGATCCAGGTAATCAAGCACGGGCAGGTCCGTTCAGGTCAGGATTCCAGGGCGCGCAGGCTGCGGACGGCGGCCTCGAAATGCTGCGGATGGGTGTCGATTGCTTCTTTCAGAAGCCCCTTGCCCGTGGTCACATCGCCCTGTTTCACGGCGCTGAGCCCCAGCGTGTGCAGCAGTTGTGCGCGTTCGGTCTGGGTCATCGGGATCACCGGCAGCGAATAGTTGCGCTGCGCCCCGCGCGCCAGAACCAGATTGTTCTTGGCGGTGAACAGCTTGTCATCGTTGCGGATGGCCTCGGTGAACAGGCGCTCTGCCTCGGCGAAGTCGCCGCGGGTCAGCTTTGAATAGCCCCAGTTGTTCAGTACACCTGCCGGGCGCGTGGTCAGGCCAACGGCGGTTTCATAGAAGCTGTCGGCCTTTTGCCA
This sequence comes from Thalassovita sp., assembly GCA_017792425.1. Lineage (GTDB taxonomy): Bacteria > Pseudomonadota > Alphaproteobacteria > Rhodobacterales > Rhodobacteraceae > Thalassobius. The sequence continues at coordinate 2,977,177 of CP051233.1, read as the reverse complement.
TTCCTTGTTGGAATCCGCGACCATCGCTTCCAGCCGGTAGCGTTTGAAGGTTTCAAAGGTGGGGGGGACAGTGTCCAAGGCCTTGTCTGCCTCGTCCCATTTGCCATTGCGGATCAGGGCGTCGGCCAGATCAACGCGGTCCTCGTCGGTGGCCTCGGGGTGGCTGACAACGCGTTTCCAGGCGGGCAGGGCCTCTGCCGGGCGGTTGGCGCGGATCAGCGAACTGGCCAGGCCGCGCTGCAGGTCAATCCGGTCCGGGTTGTCCTTCAAAGAGCGGGTGAAATAGGTGACCGCCTCGTTCGGGTCGGCCACCGTCAGCATGATGTCGCTGAGGTTGTTCTGGTCAATGGCGTTGACGGCGGAAATCGCCCGGTCAACTTCGTTGCCGCCGCGGATCTGGTCGCAGGCAGACAGGCCGAATGCGCCGGTCAGGCACAGGATCGCGATGAGAGGGTGGCGCATTGTTGCGTCCTTTTACTGCTCTTGCCCAATCAGGGTAACTGGCGGATCAGGTAATCCCCGGTACCGCGCCGTACCACCTTGTATTCTTGTTCTTGATCGTCATCGTAGACCGTTTTTTCGGTTTTTGCGAGTGCCAAGCGTAAATTATCGCGGATTGCGTCACTTTCGCCATTGTCCAGCGCGTAGGCCTTTTGGAAGATCTGAACGGCCTCTCCGGTCTTGCCGCGTTCCATCAGCACGACACCCAGATTGTTCCAGACTTCGGGGATGGCCTGATCGGTGGCGACGGCGCGGCGCAGAAGGGTTTCGGCCTGTCCCAAACGCCCCATCCCCAGGTTCGCGGTGCCCAGCCCGGCCAGCACGTCCACCGTCATCCCGTGTTGCAGGGCGGCGCGGGAATAGGCCTTGTGCGCCAGTTCGTATTCGCCCGCGTCCATCAGGCGGTGGGCCACGATCAGCCCGTCCTCTGCCTGTTTGCGCGGGGCGATGCCGGGCGCGTTCAGCGTGTTGCCGGACGCGCCAAGGCCGCCCGAAGTGCAGGCGGCCAAGGTCAGGGTCAGGAAGATCGCCAGAGCCAGGCCCGGCTGCATCCGTTTCATGTGTTCAACTGCTCATTTGCCAAGTTCCAGGATGCCGATCGCCGAAGGTGCGACCAGGATGATCAGCAGCGGCGGCACGGTCAGCATCATTGTGGCAAGTGTCATCTTTGTCGGCAACTTGTTTGCGGCCTCTTCGGCGCGCATCACGCGTTTGTCCCGCATTTCCCCGGCATAGACGCGCAGCGCCTCGGCGATCGAGGTGCCGAACGTGGCAGATTGAACCAGCACGGTGACAAAACTGGACACGTCGGCCACGCCGCAGCGTTCGCCCATTTCTGCCAGAACCGACGGCTTGTCCTTACCCGCCTTGATCTGGTGCGACACGATTTCGAATTCGTCCGCCAGTGCAGGGAAAGAGCTGCGGATTTCGCGCGACACCCGGATGATGGACTGGTCCAGCGACTGGCCCGCCTCGACGCAGACGAGCATCATGTCCAGCGCGTCGGGAAAGCCTTGGGTGATTTCCTCTTGGCGTTTCTGCTGGCGTTTCGTCACCCAGTACTTGGGCAGCATGTAGCCCATGATGCCGGGGCCGAGGATCCACATCAGCATCTGCTGGGTCGACGGGTTGGTGCCCGCCAGCACCACCAGGAAGTAGATCACGCCCAGCACCAGCCCACCCATTCCCAGCGCAAATTGCGAGAAATGGTAGAACCGGACCGAATCCTTGGACCGATACCCCGCCTGCAACAGCTTTTTGCGGACGGCGGAATATTCCTTTTCGTCCTGCGGTTCCAGGAAGTTGGAGTATTTTTCCAGCTTGTCGTTGCTTTTGGCGGTGCGCAGTTTGGCGGCCTTGGCGGCGGCCTTGGTGGCGCTTTTGGTTTCGGCCTTTTTCGTCTGGTTCAGCTTCGTCAGCGGGTCGGCTTTCTGGTTCAGGAACAGCATGACCGCCGTGATGATCAGCGCCAGCGCCAGGAACCCGACCAGCAGCACTGGCCCGAAGGCGCCCAGTTCTGGCCCAAGGATGGTGGTGAAGATGTCCATGGCGTACTCCTCAGACCTTGATGTTGACCAGCATGCGCATGATGATCAGGTTCGCCCCCAGGAACAGCCCGACCGTGATACAGGCCGGCACGAACAGCCAGTGATCCAGCACGTTGTCGTAGTAATGCGGGTCCATCAGGTTAATCGCGATCAGCGCCAGCACCGGGAAGGCCGACAGGAACTTACCGGACCATTGTGCTTCGGCGGTGATGGCCTTTACTCGGCGGAACAGGCGGAAGCGGGCGCGGATCACCTTGGCCAGACCGGCCAGGATTTCCGCAAGGTTGCCGCCAGATTGCTGCTGGATGGTCACGGCCACGGCAAGGAAGCGCAAATCCTGCATGTCCAGCCGTTCGGCCATTTCCTTCAGTGCTTCGCCCACGTCGCGGCCATACTGCGCCTCGTCCGCGATCATGCCGAATTCGGTGGCCAGTGGATCGGCGACCTCTTTGGCGACGATCTGGATGGCAGAGCTGAATGGGTGGCCGACGCGCAGCGAACGCACCATCAGTTCCACCGCGTCGGGAAGCTGTTCCTCGATCATGCCCATGCGCTTCTTGGCCTTGTGGTTGACCCAGAAATAGATGCCGCCGATCCCCATGCCGCCGGACACCAGCATCCGCACGGCCGCAGAGGTGTCCGTGCCCAGGGTCAGGCCGACGAAGGCGACGACGGACAGGAAGGCCATCATCAGGATCAGCTGCGTCGGCGAAAAGGCGATGGCCGCCTTTTGCGCCCGGTCCGCGAGGATCGCGTAGACCGGGATCGACCGCGATTTCATGTGCTGGCTCATCTCCTTGCGGAGGGTTTCCATCACCTCGGTCCGGTTGGTGCCCTTTTCCAGCATTTCCAGCCGGCGGTTCACCCGGCTGTTGAGGCTGATGGAGCGGCCGAACACCGTCAGGTACACGCCTTCGACCAGCGCCAGAACGCCGAAGAAGATCAGCGCGTAGATAAGGGGTTCCATGCTGATGGCCATGAGGCTTACTCCGCTGCGACTGGTTCGAAGATGGACGGCGGCAGGTCATAACCCCACAACCGGAACCGTTCCGAGAAGTTGGAGCGGACGCCGGTGGCGGTGAAATGGCCGATGATCTTGTTTTCCGGGGTCAGGCCGACGCGTTGGAAGCGAAAGACCTCTTGCATGGAGATGACTTCGCCTTCCATGCCGGTGATTTCGGTGATCGAGGTCATCCGCCGCGACCCGTCCTGAAGGCGGCTGGCCTGCACGATGACGTTCACGGCGCTGGCGATCTGGCTGCGCACGGCCTTGATCGGCATTTCGATCCCGGCCATCGCGATCATGTTTTCCAGACGCGACACGCCATCGCGGGCGCTGTTGGCGTGGATCGTGGTCATGGAACCGTCGTGGCCGGTGTTCATGGCCTGCAGCATGTCGATCACTTCCTCGCCGCGGGTTTCGCCGACGATGATCCGGTCCGGGCGCATCCGCAGGGCGTTGCGCAGACAGTCGCGCTGGCTGACCTCGCCCTTGCCTTCGACGTTGGGCGGGCGGGATTCCATGCGGCCGACGTGGACCTGTTGCAGTTGCAGTTCGGCCGTGTCCTCGATCGTCAGGATGCGTTCGGAATTGTCGATGAAAGACGACAGGGCGTTCAGCGTGGTGGTTTTCCCCGAACCGGTACCGCCCGACACGATGATGTTCAGGCGGGTTGCCACGGCAGCCTGCAGGTAGGCGGCCATTTCTTCGGAAAAGGCGCCAAAACGGACCAGGTCGTCGATCCCCAGCTTTTCCTTCTTGAACTTACGAATGGACACCAGCGAGCCATCCACCGCGACCGGCGGCACCATCGCGTTGAAACGCGACCCGTCGGCAAGGCGGGCGTCGACATAGGGGTTGGATTCATCCACGCGGCGGCCCACGGCAGACACGATCTTGTCGATGATCCGCAGCAGGTGCTTTTCATCCTTGAAGGTCACATCGGTCAATTGCAGCTTGCCCGCGCGTTCCACGAAGATGCGATGCGGGCCATTGACCAGGATGTCGTTGACAGAGTCGTCCTTCAGCAGGGTTTCCAGCGGGCCCAGGCCGGTCACCTCGTCATAGAGTTCCTGGTTCAGGGTCGTGCGGTCCTCTCGGTTCAGCACGATCCCCTTTTCTTCGAGGATTTCGGCGGAAATAGAGGTGATTTCCGCGCGCAGTTCGGATTCGGAAGCCGTTTCCAGCGCGGCGAGATTCAGGTTATCCAGCAGGGCGCGGTGCAGCTCCAACTTGATTTCGGACATGCGCTCTTTGCGCTTGCGTTCCTTGTCGCCCGCAGTGGCCTCGGCGGCGACCTTGGGCATCGGCTTGCGGATCATCACCGGCTTGGCCTCTGCCGCGGGGACGGTCATCGGCGCATCGGATTGTTTCACCGATTTCAGGTCTGGCTGGCCGGCTCCGGGCTTTTTGTAGCGTGAAAACATGGGTTCGTTCCTGTTTCTCAGACGGCTTCGACTTCCTGTGCGCCCAGTTCGTGCAGCGTTCCGGCCAGCTTGGCGATTTCCTTGCGTAGCGGGTTCTTCGGCGCGCTTTGGGCCAGTGGCATGCCGTGATCCCCAGATTGGGTGACCTGCCGCCCGCCGTCGGGCATCTGCAATTCAATGGCGATGCCAAGGCTTTCGGCCAACCGCTTGACCCGCGACTTGCCGTTCAGATCGGTGAATTTCGGCGCGCGGTTCAGCACGAAGCGCAGCTTGTCAAAGGGCAGATCCTCGGCCTGGAGGGCGCGTTTCAGGCGCAGCGCGTTCTGGGCCGAACGCATGTCCAGTTCCAGCGTGGCGAAGTAGATATGCGCCTCGTTCAGTACGGCCTCTGTCCATTGGATCAGGGTCTTGGGCATGTCCACGATGACATAGTCGAAATGGCGGCGGGCGACCCCGATGATGCGGCGGATGTCATCGGACGACAGCAGATCCAACGGGATGATGTCCGAAGGAGCAGTCAGGACATGAATCTTGTCCTCATAGGGCATCAATGCCTGCAGGAACACGTCGTCATCCATCGATTCCGTGTCCGACAGCATTTCGAACACGGCTTCGCGGCGGGGCAGGTCGAAGTAGGTGGATACCGTGCCGAATTGGAAATCGAGGTCGATCAGGCAGACGCGGGGGGCGGATTCCCCCTTTTTGACGGCCTGGACCAGTTCCCAGCCCAGGTTCACGGCCAGTGTCGTTGCCCCGGTGCCACCCGCCAGTCCATGTACGGCGATCAGCACGCCTTCGCGGTTATGGGGTGATTTCGCCGGGGACTGGGCGGCGGCTGGCTGGGGATGGTATTCCGGTTCCGGTGTGCGGATGCGTTCCACCGCTGCGGCCAGTTCGTTTTCGGGCAGCGGGTAGGGGACGAATTCGTCTGCCCCCTGGCGCAGCAACTGGTGCAGGGCGGCGGGGCTGACATCATCGGCAATCAGGATCACCTTGATGCCGCGGGTCTTGGCCTGGCGGATGATTTCGCCCAGCAGCACCAGATTGTCCTCGTCCTCGGAATCGACGGCCATCGCCACGAATTCCAGGTGCTTGGCGTCGGGTTGCTGGAAAAAAGCCATCGAGTCGGAAAAGCCCAGATCGCCCCAGGTTTCGCCCATCAGGGCTTCCATGTCCTCGATCAGCAAATCGAAATTCTGCACGTCCCGGCTGATCGTGCAGGCCTGGATCGGGCTTGCCTCGGGTTGGAGTTGCGCTTCACTCGTCATTGCCTCGTCTTCCTTTGCAGGTTCGCAAGCATCGGGCGAGGCACGCGGAGGTTAAGTCCTGTTCTTTGCCCCAATCGGTGCTTGCTGCGCCCCCACGCGGGGAACGCACCAATCCCATTGAAGCTAAGATCGTTGGCAAGTTTGGCGGAAATAGGGCCAAAAGATCGTAATTGTTGGAAATCTCTAGACGATCCCCCGGATCGGCGGGGATTGTTCAGGTCACTCGGTGGTGCTGAAGTCAGAGCCTTGGATCGTGGACAGGCCGCTTTCGGGAACCGCGCTGTCAATGTATTCACGGTACACGATGGCGGCGTATTTCCCGTCCAGCTCATGCGAATTGCGCTTCACGAAGCCGCTGACCTCGGTCACGGTGCGGCGATTGCGGCGTTCGCGGCCTTCTGTCACGATCAGCGGCTGGGTTTCGCCGTAGGAAACGACGGCCTCCAGGCGGGTGCGCTGGATGCCCAGCGACGCCAGGTAGCTGACGACCGCATGGGCGCGGCGCAGGCCCAGGCGCTTGTTGTAGGCTTCGGAACCGACGGCGTCGGTGTGGCCATAGACGCGGAAGCGGACCTCGGGGAATTGCAGTATCCAGGTGGCCTGTTTGCGCAGCGCCTGGCGCGCCTCCTCGTCCAACCGGTAAGAGTTGAATTCAAAGTTCACGGTGCTGCCGACCTCGGCGTCGAAACGGCGTGCAAGATCAATCACATACCCTTGTTCGCCGCTCATGATCTGGGTGTTGCTCATGGTGGCGTTACCGAAATCACCACCCCCGATCAGGGCCCCGGCTTCGCGGGTGAAGGATGAATAGGTCTTGGTGCCGCAGCCGCTGACAGCGACCAGAGAACCAATCAGAACGAGGGGAAGAACCTGGCGTTTCTGCATCGCGATCAATCCATTACATAGCCATAAGAGCCGCCGAAATCCTGCCGGGCGACTTCGCCAGCCGCGCCTTTCAGCCTACGGCTGTTGTCACGGGCCACCTTGCCGTTCAGGAACAGATCCTTTTCCGACGGCGGTGTGATGCGGTCTGTCGGCAGGGCGAACACCTCGCCGCGCGTGGGGGTGACAAGATGCGCGGTGATGATGATCACCAGTTCGGACTGCGACCGCTGATAGGCGGCGCTGCGGAACAGCGCGCCCAGAACCGGGATATCGCCCAGCCACGGAACCTGCCCGTTGGTGTCCAGGAAATCGTCCTGCAGCAGACCGGCGATGGCAAAGCTTTCGCCGTCACGCAGTTCAACGGTGGTCGAGGTTTCCCGGCGCTTGAACGCGTCGATGGTGAAGGCGTTGGAGGTATAGCCGTTGGTCGGGTCCAACGAGGATACCGCAGCCTCAAGCTCCAGGTTGATCAGGTCGCCGTCCACCACGCGCGGGATGAAGTTCAGTTCCACGCCGAAGGGTTTGTATTCAACTGTGATGGACCCGCTTTCCTGGCTGACCGGAACCGGGTATTCGCCACCGGCCAGGAACTTTGCCTCTTGCCCCGATAGGGCGGTCAGGTTCGGTTCGGCCAAGGACCGGACAACGCCTTTGGTTTCAAGGGCTTCCAGCAGAACGCCCACCTCTACGGACCCCGCGCCGAAGCCGAACAGCATGGTGCCGTTCGATTCACTGGTGGCGGGGATGGTGCCGCCCAGCGACAGCCCCTGCGAGCCGGAGTTGTTGTTGGTGTTGGTCCCGGCAGAGACGTTGGCGTCACCCCCGAACAGCCCGCCGTCCAGCGCCAATGAGGTGCTGAGAGACTTGGAGACAGAGCGCGTCATTTCAGCGAAACGCACCTTCAGCATGACCTGCTGCACGCCGCCCACCGTCATCAGGTTGGACACCCGCTGCGGGGCATAGCGTTCGGCCAGGTCCAGCGCGCGCTGCAGCCGGGCCATGGAGGATACGGTGCCCGACAGCACGATCCCGTCATTGGCGGTGCGCACTTCGATCTTTTCGCCAGGCAGGATCTGTTCCAGGCGTTCCTTGAACTCGGCGATGTCTGCGGCGACAACCACGTCGATGTTGGTCATCAGTTTGCCGGCGGCATCCAGAATGGTCAGGGTCGTGATGCCGGGTGCCTTGCCCAGTACATAGATCGTGCGATCCGACAGCGAAGATATGTCGGCAATCGCCGGGTTGGCGATGGAAAGCTCTGCGAAGGGGGCTTCGCTTTCGACCACTATGGCGCGGTTCATCGGAACCTGCAGAGAAGAAGAGGTGCCCTTGCGGACCACTTTCAGGGCCTGCGCCTGCGCCGGGGAAATGCCGCCGGGAAAGGCGAAAGCCAAGGACAGCCCTAGCGTGGCTGCGGTGAAAAACGTCGCAATTTTCATGTGACCTGCCTTTTCGATCACGCCTCTGGTACGGGTCTTGTTGCCCAATATTTCCCTATACCATGCGTGAAACTGCGAAACTTTGCAAGAATCAATAGGTTCGAACCCGTTCTTTGAGCATTTGCAGCCGGGGTCCGTGGTGGGGTGCTGCCAAAATGCAACGGGGCGGCCGTGTGTTCGGCCACCCCGTGGGGATATGAGTTTGCTGCGCAAACCGTCAGTTCGTACAGGGGATCGGGATCTGGACCACATCGGCGCCGCGGCGTGTACGGATCGTGCAGACTTCTTTCTTCTCGGCGACTTTTTCCTCGACCACGGGCTCGTCAGCCTGGATACCCAGCAGCGAACGCATGTCCACCTCTACCGCCTGGGCGACGCTGTCATCTTCGGCCCCGACCAGCGCCAGCGACAGCCGGCCCGAGGATTGGGCCTGCGCCAAGGCGGCGACCTGCTGGGGGTTGGCGGTAACGGTCACGGTGCGGGCGATGGTGGCCTCGGCTTTTTCGCCGCTGGCGGTCTGATCCACGGCGATCAGCTGGATATTCGGCTGGATCAGCTTAGTCACTTCGCGGCGGTTGTTGCCGCCCAGAGCGACCTCGCCGGTCCAATAGACATCGACGACATCCCCCGGACGCAGGAAACCTGAAACGCCGGTCGCCACGTCCACCTTGACGGTGAAGGCGCGCATGCCCCTTTTCAGACGCGAGGTCAGGCCAGCGTCTTCGCCGGGCTCGGTGACCTTGACGGCCATGATCGCCTCGTTCGGTTCCATCGCGCGCAGGACGATGCGGCGCAGATCCGGGTTCTTGGCGTCGGGGAACAAGTCCTCGGCCTTCAGGAACACGCCCTCGGGCAGGGAATTTTCCGGCCACTTGGTAAAGCGAACATCCTCTGGTTTCAGGGATTCACCGTATTTCAGCGACCGCTTGGCCACGATCACGTCTACGGTCTTGATCACCTCGGCGCTGGCTGCATTGGCGCGGGCCAGTTCGGTCTGGTACCCGGAAATGTAGTTCTTGGCCATGTAAACAGCAAAGCCCGCAAGGGCCAGGCCGACGATCAGAACGAGCCCAAAGACTGCGCGCATGTCTTTTCCTTTCGCAACTTTTCTGCCTCGAATCCGGTTGCCCGGTTGGTCTTATGTATTTGTTAACAGGGGAATGTGGCGGAATTTGGTTCCGCGCAGGAAGGACCGTGGCGCGGAAATGAAGAAGCCGCGGCGGGGCGCACGCGGCTTCTGTCACTCCGGGGACCGGGTTGGCCCCGGCGACCAGGCCTATTACGAACCGATCGTGGTGGTCGCGTCGGCGGTGCCGATGGCGGTGGTCATCTCGGTGGTCAGGCCCGAGGTCGCGGTTTCGACGGCAGCGAA
>CP051233.1:2262271-2964954 GCA_017792425.1 Thalassovita sp. | reverse complement strand
CCCAGGCCAACGACGGCTGCGGTCAGAACGACCCAGTCAACGGTCACGGCGCCAGCTTCGTCTTTGCGGAAGTTTTTGATGAACTTGATCATGGTAGTAGTCCTTTGATTTCGTGTTGCTCTGTTCCCACCCCGGTCTCCAAGGGCGGACGCTTCTTGGTCCGTCCCCGTCGTGGTATGTGCATATATGGCCATCCGATTGGGGCGAGAGTTTGGCGCGATTCCAGCAAAATTGTTAAATCGGCGTTAATCGGCTGAAATTCACTTAGGTAACTGAAAGTAAATAAGTAAATGCCACCGCAGCCCGTGCTGGTGAGACGGTGGAGGGCGGAAATGTGGCCGGAATACCCGGTTTTGGGGCGTTGTGGCCTTGGCCTCTGGCGTGAAGGGCGGGTTTCTGAGACCATGCCGAAAACAAATGGGCAGAGCAGGCTGAACCATGAGACCCGGAAGTCGGATTTTCGGCACCGTTGCGGCCCTGTTGTTGGCGGGGGTGGCGATGGCTGATTCTGCGAAACCCTTTGCCGAGTTCACCTTCAAGCGGGTCAAGCCACCTGCGGCGGGATCCGGCAAGCGGATCAACGTCCAGATTTCCCCCGAAGAGTACCGCGCGCAGATCCCGGCGCCAAAGCCGCCCGAGAAAAAATCCGAACTGGAACAGGTGGTTGCAGCTGCGGTGCCGTCACCCTTGGTGTTCGGGTGGTTCTGGGATGCGGTTTCGCCGGACCTGACGGCGGCCGGGCCGGGCCGGTTGGAGCCGGCGCTGATCAGCCTGTCCAATCCCCCTGCGGGCGAAGGCGTGAACGCGCCGCAACTGCAGGCGCTGATGACGATTGCCCGGGCCCGAAACGCCGATCTGTTGCTGAACACAGTCGGCACCGGTGTGTCGCCTGCGCTGGTGCTGGCGGTGATCGCGGTGGAATCGGGGGGACGCGCGGATGCGGTCAGTAAGGCCGGGGCCGCAGGGCTGATGCAGCTGATCCCGGCGACGGCTGAACGCTTCGGGGTGACGGATTCGCTGGATGCGGGGCAGAATATCCGGGGCGGCACGGCCTACTTGGACTGGCTGCTGAAGGAATTCGGCGGCGACCCGATTCTGGCGCTGGCGGCCTATAATGCCGGGGAAAACGCGGTGCGCAACCACGGTGGCGTGCCGCCATACCCCGAAACCCGCGCCTATGTCCCCAAGGTGCTGGCGGCGTTTTCCGTCGCGCGGGGGCTGTGCAAGACTCCGCCGGAATTGGTGTCGGACGGCTGCGTGTTCAACCTGGGCGGCTGAAACGCAAAAGCCCGGCCACCGGGGCCGGGCCTGTTTTCAGGATCAACCTGAGATCAGTTGACGATGGTCGCCTCGGTGGCGGCACGCAGTTCATCCTCGGTCACGCCATCGGCGCATTCGACGATCTTCAGCCCGCCCTCGACCACGTCCAGCACGCCGAGGTTGGTGATGATGCGATCCACCACGGCCTTGCCGGTCAGCGGAAGGGTGCATTCCTTCAGCACCTTGGATTCACCGTGCTTGTTGGTGTGGTCCATCACGACGACCACGCGGCCGACGCCGGCCACCAGGTCCATCGCGCCGCCCATGCCCTTGACCAGCTTGCCGGGGATCATCCAGTTTGCCAGATCGCCGTTTTCGGCCACTTCCATCGCGCCCAGGATCGCCATCGCGATCTTGCCGCCGCGGATCATCGCGAACGAGGTGGCGCTGTCGAAATAGGCGGTCTGCGGCAGTTCGGTGATGGTCTGCTTGCCGGCGTTGATCAGGTCGGGGTCTTCTTCGCCCTCATAGGGGAAGGGGCCCATGCCCAGCATGCCGTTTTCCGATTGCAGGGTCACGTTGACGCCTTTGGGGATGTAGTTGGACACCAGCGTCGGGATGCCGATGCCGAGGTTCACATACCAGCCGTCTTGCAGTTCCTGTGCCGCGCGGGCGGCCATTTGGTTGCGGTCCCAAGCCATGGATCAAGCCTCCTCACGCTTGCGGATGGTGCGCTGTTCGATGCGCTTTTCGTGCTGACCCTGAATGATGCGGTGCACGTAGATGCCGGGCAGGTGGATGCTGTCGGGATCCAACGAGCCGGTAGGAACGATTTCCTCGACCTCGACCACGCAAATCTTGCCGCAGGTGGCGGCCGGGTGGTTGAAGTTGCGGGCGGTTTTGCGGAACACCAGGTTGCCGGTTTCGTCAGCTTTCCACGCCTTGACGATCGACAGGTCGGCGAAGATGCCCTGTTCCAGAATATAGTCCTGGCCGTTGAAGGACTTCACTTCCTTGCCCTCGGCGATCACGGTGCCGACGCCGGTTTTGGTGTAGAAACCGGGGATGCCCGCGCCGCCGGCACGCATGCGTTCGGCTAGTGTGCCCTGCGGGTTGAATTCCAGCTCCAGTTCGCCGCTCAGGTACTGGCGCATGAATTCAGCGTTTTCGCCCACGTAGGACGAGATCATCTTTTTCACCTGCCGGGTTTTCAGCAGGATGCCGATGCCGAAATCGTCCACGCCCGCGTTGTTCGAGGCAAAGGTCAGATCCTTTACGCCCGAATCCTTGATCGCATTCAGCAGCAGTTCAGGAATGCCGCACAGGCCAAAGCCCCCCGCGGCGATCAGCATGCCATCCGAAAGCACCCCGTCCAGGGCTTCGGCGGCGTTTGCGTAGACTTTCTTCATGGATGTCTCCTCAAACCCAAGTCGGCCAGAGCGCGCAGGCGGGGTATGTCCATGCCCGCACGGCGTCCGGTATCGAAAGCGTTCTACGCTTTCGCACTACGTAGGCCAATACGTAGAAATACCAGAAATCCGCTGAATCCGTGGCCTCAGGCCTTCTTGGCCTTGGTCTTGCGGGCCGGTTTCTTCTTGGCGGATTTTTCGGCGAGCAGGGCCACGGCCATTTCCATCGTCACGGTTTGCGGATCCACGTCCTTGGGCAGGGTCGCGTTGACCTTATCCCACTTCACATAAGGGCCATAGCGGCCTTCCATGATGTGCACCGCGCCACCGGATTCAGTGTGTTCGCCCAGTTCCTTCAGCGGTTTGGCCGCCGCGCCGCCGCCGCGTCCGCGCCCCGGATTGGCGCGCTTTTCGGCCAGCAGTTCCACCGCGCGGTTCATGCCGATTTCAAAGACGTCGTTGGGATCCTTGAGGTTGGCGTAGACCGGCTTCGCCTCGTCCGCCAGCTTGTGCACCAGGTAGGGTCCGAACCGGCCGAAATTGGTGCTGACGGTGCCGCCTTCTGGGTGTTCGCCGATCTCGCGGGGCAGGGACAGCAGGGTCAGGGCCTTTTCCAGGTCCATGTCGTCCTTGCTCCAGCCCTTGGGCAGCGATGCGCGCGGCGGTTTCTTGTTTTCCGGCGTGGGTTCGCCGCGCTGGACATAGGGGCCGAAGCGGCCGGCCTTCAGCCAGATTTCATCGCCCGCATCCTCGCCCAGAACGCGTTCGTCGCCATCGGCGCCTTCGCCCGCGATGGGGCGGGTATAAGTACATTCGGGGTAGTTGCCGCAGCCGACAAATCCCCCGGTGCGGGACGTTTTCAGGTGCAATTGCCCCTGTCCGCATTTCGGGCAGATGCGCGGATCGCCGCCATCCTCGCGCGGGGGGTACAGCTGCGGGGCCAGCGCCTCGTCCAGAACGTCCAGCACTTCGGTGATGCGCAGATCGCTGGTTTCGGCGATGGCGGCGGAAAAATCGCGCCAGAACCGGCCCAGAACGTCCTTGTAGTCACGGTCCCCGGCGGACACGTCGTCCAACTGCTCTTCCAGATCGGCGGTGAAATCGTATTCCACGTAGCGCTTGAAGAAGTTCATCAGGAACACGGTGACGATCCGGCCCTTGTCCTCGGGGAACAGGCGGTTCTTGTCCTTGCGGACATATTCACGGTCCTGGATCGTGGTGATAACGCTGGCATAGGTCGAAGGGCGGCCGATGCCCAGTTCTTCCATTTTCTTGACCAGCGTCGCCTCGGTGTAGCGGGGCGGGGGCTGGGTGAAATGCTGTTCCGGGCTGATCGTCCGCTTGTCGGCCTTTTCGCCTTCCATGATCTGGGGCAGGCGCTTGTCGTCGTCATCCAGCACGCTGTCATCGCGGCCTTCTTCATAGACCTTCAGGAAACCGTCGAACAGAACCACCTGGCCAGTGGCGCGCAGTTCCACTTGCCCGTCGCGGCTGGCGACATCCACGGTGGTGCGTTCCATCCGGGCGGCTTCCATCTGGCAGGCGATGGTGCGCTTCCAGACCAGGTCATACAGCTTGCGCTGGTCGTCGTCCTTCACCTTCAGCTTGCCCGCGTCCAGCGTCATGTCCGTGGGGCGGATACATTCGTGGGCTTCCTGCGCGTTCTTGGCCTTGTTCTTGTACATCCGCGGGCTGTCGGGAACGTATTCGGCGCCGAACCGATCCTTGATCGCGTCGCGGGTGGCCATCACGGCCTCTGGCGCCATGTCGATGCCGTCTGTCCGCATGTAGGTGATGTACCCGGCCTCATAGAGCCGCTGCGCGGCGCTCATGCACTGGCGCGCGCCCATGCCGAACTTGCGGCTGGCCTCTTGCTGCAGGGTCGAGGTCATGAAGGGCGCGGCAGGATTGCGGCTGGCGGGCTTGGCTTCGACCGATTTCACCGTCAGGTCGCGGCTGGTGATCGCCTGAACGGCCATTTCAGCTTGGGTCTGGTTTTCAATGCTGTACTTGTCCAGCTTGTCGCCCGCCAGGACTGTCAGGCGCGCTTCGTATTCCTGGCCGCGCGGGGTGCCCAGCAGGGCCGAGACGGACCAATATTCGCGGGGGCGGAACGCCTCGATCTCGATTTCGCGCTCGACGATCAGGCGCAGGCAGACCGATTGCACCCGGCCCGCGCTGCGTGCGCCGGGCAGTTTGCGCCACAGCACCGGCGAGAGGTTGAACCCCACCAGGTAGTCCAACGCGCGGCGGGCCAAGTAGGCGTCCACCAGCGGCTGGTCAATGTCGCGGGGGTTCTTCATCGCCTCGGTGACGGCGGATTTGGTGATCGCGTTGAACACCACCCGGCTGACGGCTGTGTCCTTCTTGATCGCGCGGCGCTTGCGCAGGGTTTCCTCAAGGTGCCAACTGATCGCCTCTCCCTCGCGGTCGGGGTCGGTGGCCAGGATCAGCGCGTTGTCGTCTTTCAGCGCGTCGGCGATGGCCTTGACGTGCTTGCGGCTGTCCGCGCCGACCTCCCACTCCATCGCGAATTCGTGCTCGGTGTCGACAGATCCGTCCTTGGCGGGCAGGTCGCGGACGTGGCCATAGGACGCCAGAACAGTATAGTCGGACCCCAGATATTTGTTGATTGTCTTGGCCTTGGCGGGGGATTCGACAACGACAACTGGCATGGAACTTCCTTTCGACTCGCGCTTCGGCGTTTGGCGGCGGAACATGTCGGTCGGAAGGGGGGTTTGTCAATGCACGCGGTCCGAGGGGGTTGGTCGCACCCCGGCGCCCATCAGGTGACCAGCGAGAGCAGGCCGCCTGGCTGGCGGATGATCCGGCCGTCCAGTTCCAGGTCCATCAACGCTGGCGCGACCGTTCTGGCCGGGCTGCCGAGGTCGCGGATCAGCTGGTCCTCTGCCACTGGTGAGGGGCCAAGCCGGCCCAATATCTGACTGTGTAGATCCGCGGTTTCACGCAGGCTGCGTTTCTCCGGCGGGTTCGGCAGGGCGCGCAAATCCAGTTCGGGCTGGGACAGGGTGGGGGCGTCGGGTTGTGGCAATGCCTCCAGGATGTCGGCGGCATTGCGGACCAGGCGGGCGCCGTCGCGGATCAGCATGTTGCACCCGGCAGCGCGGGCGTCGAACGGGTGGCCGGGGACGGCCAGAACCTCGCGTCCCTGGTCCAGCGCGTTTCGGGCGGTGATCAGGCTGCCGGACCGCGCCGCCGCCTCGACCACCACCAGCGCCTGCGCCAAGCCAGAGATGATGCGGTTTCGTTGCGGGAAATGCCGGGCCTGCGGGGGCATGCCGAAGGGGTGTTCGGACAGGCGCAGGCCGGTTCTGGGAATATCCTGCGCCAGCTTGGCGTTTTCGGCCGGATAGAGCACGTCCACCCCACCAGCCATGACGGCGATTGTACCGGAGTCCAGTACGGCCGAGTGGGCGGCAGCGTCTATGCCGCGCGCCAGACCAGAGACGACGACATAGCCGTTTTCCGCAAGTTCCCTTGCCAGCGCGCGCGCCATGCGGGTGCCTAGTGAAGATGCGTTGCGTGCACCGACAAGGGCGATCATCGGCCGGTGCAGGATGGAGACATCCCCGGTCGCCCACAGGATTGGCGGGGCGTCTGGGATTTCCGCCAGCGCGGCGGGATAGTCCGCTTCGCCAATGCAGATCATCCGGGCGTTGTGGGGGCGGGCGGCTTTGATTTCCGCACGCGCCGCGGCCTCGGAACAGGGGGTGTAGTCATCCACCCCGGCGGCGCGGGCCACATCGGGCAGCGCACGCAGAGCGGTGTCGGCGGACCCGTGTTCCGCCATCAGTCGATAAAACGTCGCCGGGCCGACCCGGCGGGATCGCAAGAGGCGAAGCCACGAAACCCGCTCATCTTCCGTGGTGGGTGGGAGTGGGGGGTGAGTGGAAGGATGATTCTGTTGGGACATCGTTGCCTCGCCTGCTTGCCCCTTTTGTGTAGGGGGCAAGCTGTTAACGGCAGGTAAACCAAAACAGGTTTTTTCGGGGCAATGATGCGGACAGGGTCAGGCGGCGGCGCCGCCGACGGTCAGGCCGCCAATCATCACGGTGGGCTGGCCTACGCCGACCGGCACCCACTGGCCTGCCTTGCCGCAGTTGCCCAGACCGGGGTCCAGCGCCATGTCGTTACCAAGCGCGCGAATCCGCTTCAGCGCGGTTGCCCCGTCGCCGATCAGGGTGGCCCCTTTCACCGGCGCACCGATCCGGCCGTTCTTCACCCGGTAGGCCTCGGTGCAGGAAAAGACGAACTTGCCGTTGGTCACGTCCACCTGTCCGCCACCAAAGCCCACGGCGTAAATCCCGTCCTTCAGGTCGGCGACGATATCGGCGGGGTTGGCGTCGCCGCCCATCATATAGGTGTTGGTCATGCGGGGCATTGGGACGTGGGCATAGGATTCGCGCCGCCCGTTGCCGGTGGGCTGCACCCCCATCAGGCGAGCGTTCTGACGGTCCTGCATGAAGCCAACCAGCACGCCGTCCTCGATCAGGGTGTTCTTGCCCGACGGGGTGCCTTCATCGTCAAAGCTGATGGACCCGCGCCTGTCCGGGATGGTGCCGTCATCCAGAACGGTCACCCCCTTGGCGGCGACCTGCTGGCCCAGAAGTCCGGCGAAAACGGACGATCCCTTGCGATTCGCGTCGCCTTCCAGCCCGTGGCCGATCGCCTCGTGCAGCAGGATACCGGGCCAGCCGGGGCCCAGGACCACGTCCATGACACCGGCAGGGGCCGGTTCGGCGTCCAGGTTCACCAGTGCGATGCGCAGGGCCTCGTGCGTTTTGGCCTGCCAATCGGCCGGGTCCAGAAGGCCACCCAGACCGACGCGCCCGCCGCCACCCGCGGTGCCGGTTTCACGCCGCCCGTTCTGTTCAACGATGACCGAGACGTTCACGCGTGTCATAGGGCGTACATCGCGCAAGTGGGTGCCTTCGGGGCGCAGGATTTCAACCTCTTGCAAAGAGGCGGCGATGGTGGCCGTCACTTGCACGACGCGCGGGTCCAGCGACCGGGCGAAGGCATCTATTTCGCGCAGGGTTTCCAGTTTGACGGCAAAGCTGGCGCCGCTGATGGGGTCGGCGTCGGTATACAGGCGCCTGTTGGTTGCTGTCGGGGGCAGGGCCAGGACACCGCCGCCATCGCCCACGGCCAGACGGGCGGTGGCCACGGCGCGGCGCAGGGCGGATTCGGAAATATCGGTGGAATGGGCGTATCCGGCGACCTCGCCGGTCACCGCGCGCAGGCCGAACCCTTCAGAGGCGTCATAGCTGGCGGTTTTCACGCGGCCGTCGTCGAATACCAGCGCCTCGGACCGGCGGCGTTCGAGGAACAGTTCGCCATCTTCGGCCCCCAAAGTTGCTGCGCGCAGCAAATCAAGGGCTTTGCCCTGGTCCAGCGCCTGTTCGAAGGGGCGAAAAGGGGTATCGGCCATAATTGTTTTTCCTGTCTTTTCAGCGGGCGGAATTTGATCTAAATCAAAAAAAGCGTCCGTTTGCCGCAAGCGAGATTGTTGTTCTGTGAAGGAGAATATGGTTTCTAGCGGCGACAAAACAACGGGTTTTCCCTCCTTCGGGGCAGTCCCGGCGTCGAAATGAACAATAAACACCTCAACCGATCAGGGTGACATATGAAACTGAATTCCAGCCTTCTGGCGGCAGCCGTAGCCTTTACCGCCGTTCCGGCCTTTGCTGCGGAAACTGTCGGCAAGCCGCATCCCGGCCTCATGGGTTTCCAGCCCGCCGCAACCGAACTGGCCCGTGACCTGCAATCGCTGGATCACCTGATTCTTGTGATCATCACCGCCATCTGCCTGTTCGTGATCGGCCTGATCGCCATCGTGATCGTGCGTTACAACCGCCGTGTCAATCCGAACCCGGCCAGCTTTACCCACAACTCGCCGCTGGAAATCGCCTGGACGATCATCCCGATCATCATCCTGGTGTTCATCGGTGCGTTCTCCCTGCCGGTTCTGTTCAAACAGCAGGAAATCCCCGAGGGCGAGGTTCATATCAAGGTGACTGGCTATCAGTGGTACTGGGGCTACGAATACACCGACCACGATTTCGCCTTTGACAGCTACATGATCGGCCAGCCGGCCACCATGACCGAAGAAGACGAGAACGCAGGTGCACAGGCCTATGTCGCAAGCGACGCGATGCGGGCCAAGCTGAAAAAGGCCGGTTACAACGAGGATGAATTCCTGCTGGCCACAGATACCCAGGTGGTGATCCCGGTGAACAAGGTTGTCGTCATGGACGTGACCGGCGCCGACGTGATCCATTCCTGGACCATCCCCGCCTTCGGCGTGAAGCAAGACGCCGTTCCCGGAAGGATCGCCCAGCTGTGGTTCAAGGCCGAGAAGGAAGGCATCTATTTCGGCCAGTGTTCGGAACTGTGCGGCAAGGATCACGCCTATATGCCGATCACCGTCAAGGTCGTCAGCGAAGCCGAATACAAGGCGTGGCTGGACCAGGCGATCGAGAAATACGCCGGGACGCCGCGTGCAGTGACCGTGGCCTCGGCCGACTGATCATAGACCGAAGCGCGCCCTTTCGGGGGCGCCTTCCACACTCACCCACTGACCGCGCCCGGCGCGGAGTCGGAAGGTACGGAATGAGCGACGCAAGCATCAACACCCAGGCCCAGGACGGCGAAGCAGGTTTTGGCGACTACTTCGCCCTGCTGAAGCCGCGCGTGATGTCGCTGGTCGTTTTTACCGCGTTGGTGGGGCTGCTGGCCGCCCCCGGCGGGGTGCATCCGTTCATCGCCTTCTGCGCCGTGTTGTTCATCGCCGTTGGCGGTGGCGCCTCTGGGGCGCTGAACATGTGGTGGGATGCGGATATCGACCGGGTGATGAAGCGGACCGCCAGCCGTCCTGTGCCCTCGGGCAAGGTGACGGCAGAAGAGGCGATGGCAATCGGCCTGACCCTGTCGGTTTTTGCCGTGGTGATGCTGTGGCTGGCCACCAACTGGGTGGCGGGCGCGCTGCTGGCCTTCACCATCTTTTTCTACGTCGTGATCTACACGATGTGGCTGAAACGCTGGACCCCGCAGAACATCGTGATCGGCGGGGCCGCGGGCGCCTTTCCCCCGATGATCGGTTGGGCGGCGGTGACCGGTGGTATCAGCGTCGAATCCGTCCTGATGTTCATGCTGATCTTCATGTGGACCCCGCCGCATTTCTGGGCGCTGGCGCTGTTCATGAACTCGGATTACGAAAAGGCGGGTGTGCCGATGCTGACCGTAACCCACGGTCGCCGCGTGACCCGCAACCATATTTTGGTCTACACCATCCTGCTGGCCCCGCTGGCCGTAGGGACAGGTTTTACCTCGATCGGCGGACCGATCTACCTGACGGTTTCGGTGGTGCTGAACGCGCTGTTCCTGCTGGGCGCGCTGAAACTGTGGCGCCGCAACGAGAACCAAGCGCAGGTGGACAAGTACCGGATGGAGAAGTCCTTTTTCGGCCTGTCGCTAATGTACCTGTTCCTGCACTTCGGTGCGATCCTGGCCGAAGCCGCGCTGAAGCCCTATGGGCTGGGGGGCTGGTGATGGGGTTCCAAGTTGAACACGAGTTGCACAAGCGCCGCGCGGGCCGGAATATCGGGGTCGGGCTGGTTCTGGCCGCCTTTATCGCCATCGTTTTCGGCATGACCGTGGTCAAGGTCACCACCGGCGGGCTGGGCCCGAAACCAGTGGTATCGCAGGGGGCTGGCAACTGATGGCTATGGACGGGAAAAAGAAAACCCTGATCCAACTGGTCGCCGTGGTGATTACCATGGGCGGGTTGGCGTGGGCCTCTGTCCCGTTCTACGACTGGTTCTGCCGCGTCACCGGGTTCGGTGGCGTCACGCAAACAGCCGACGCCGGGTCCGACGTGATCCTGGACAAGACGGTGAAGGTGCGGTTCGACGCGTCGAAGGAACGCGGCATGCCGTGGGAATTCAAGCCCGTCCAGCGCGAAATGGAGGTGCGGATCGGTGAAACCGGGCTGGCCTTCTACGAGGCGTATAACCCCACCGATAAGCCGGTCGCCGGGCAGGCCGCTTATAACGTGGCGCCCTATGCGGCTGGCGGTTTCTTTACCAAGATCGACTGCTTCTGTTTCACCGAACAGGTGCTGCAACCGGGGGAACGGGTGATGATGCCCGTCAGCTTTTACGTGGATCCCGCGATGGTCGCGGACCGCGAGGGCAAATACGTGACCAGCATCACCCTGTCCTATACTTTCTACCAGATCGACCTGCCTGAAACGCATGCGGCTCTGGACGCGAACAAACTGAACAACCTAAACTAAAAGCCTTCCAACGAGGGAAACGCGATGGCGCACGAAAAAAACCACGACTACCATATTCTGGCTCCTAGCCTCTGGCCCTTGCTGGGGGCTTTGGCTGGCTTCATCATGCTCTTCGGGGCGGTGATCTTCTTCCACACTGACTCGCCCTGGATGCTGCTGATCGGCTTTGTTGGCGTGCTGTACGTGATGTTCGGCTGGTGGTCGGATGTCGTGGCTGAATCGCATGTCGGGGATCATACCCCGGTGGTGAAGATTGGCCTGCGCTATGGTTTCATCCTGTTCATCATGTCCGAGGTCATGTTCTTCTCGGCCTGGTTCTGGAGCTTCTTCAAACACGCCATGTACCCGATGGGCGAAAACAGCCCGCGCGTCGACGGCATTTGGCCCCCCGCCGGGATCGAGACCTTTGATCCTTGGCACCTGCCGCTGATCAATACGCTGATCCTGTTGTGTTCTGGCGCGGCGGCCACTTGGGCGCACCATGCCATCGCGCATGAAAACAACCGCAAGGACATGATCAACGGCCTGCTGGTCGCTGTGCTGCTGGGGCTGCTGTTCACCGCGTTCCAGGCCTATGAATACAGCCACGCGGCCTTTGGGTTTTCGGGCAACATCTACGGCGCGAACTTCTTCATGGCGACGGGTTTCCACGGCTTCCACGTGATCGTCGGCACGATCTTCCTGTTCGTCTGCATGCTGCGCGCGATGAAGGGCCATTTCACCCCCGAGGCCCACGTCGGCTTCGAGGCTGCTGCATGGTACTGGCACTTCGTTGACGTGGTCTGGCTGTTCCTGTTCGCAGCCGTCTATATCTGGGGTGGCTAAGAGCACCTGTTTCCGGTTGAAAAACCGGCGATAAACGGCAAAAAGCAAGGCGCGCGGGCAGGCCCGCGCGCTTTCGTCTTGCAAGGGGTCCGCGGAATGCGCCGCATCCTTCCACCGCTGGTATTCGGCCTGATCGGCGCCGCGATCCTGGTATCGCTGGGTGTCTGGCAGTTGCGCCGGTTGGAGTGGAAAGAGACCGTCCTGGCAGAGATCGAGGCGCGTATCCACGCCGAACCCGTTGCCCTGCCCAAATCGCCGAACCCGGAGTCCGACCGTTTCCTGCCGGTTCTGGTGACCGGGGACATTCTGGCCCCGACGATCCGTGTGCTGGTCAGCCAGAAATCCGAAGGCGCGGGGTACCGCCTGATCAACGCGATGGACCTGAACGGGCGCCGTATTCTGGTGGACCGCGGCTTTGTCCGCCTGCAGCAGACCGCGCCAGAGCCGCCCTTTGAAAACGTCACCGTCACCGGAAACCTGCACTGGCCGCAGGAACGTGACAGCTATACCCCCGACAACGACCGCGCCGCGAACATCTGGTTTGCGCGCGAGGTTGACGTTCTGGCGCGGGAACTGGGCACGGAACCGGTTCTGGTGATCGCCCGCAAAACCTCGTTTGACGACAGCCCCGTGACCCCGCTACCAGTAGGGGCAGAGGGTATCCCGAACGACCACCTTGGATATGCCGTGCAATGGTTCGGACTGGCCGCCGTCTGGGTGGCCATGCTGGGCCTGTTCATGCGCCGCCTGATGAAACCCGCGAAAGGGAAAGACCAGTGAAATACATCTCGACCCGGGGCAAGGCCCCCGTCCTGAGCTTTGAAGAGGCGATGCTGACCGGGCTGGCCCGTGACGGCGGGCTGTACGTGCCCGAAACCATCCCGACCCTGACGCAGGATGAAATCGCGGCGCTGGCGGGGCTGAGCTATGAGGAAACCGCCTTTCGCATCATGCGGCCCTATATCGGCGACACCTTCACGGACACCGAATTCAGCGCGATCATCGACAAGGCTTACGAAGGTTTCGGCCACACCGCCCGCGCGCCGATGGTACAGCTGGATTCGGGGCATTTCCTGTTGGAACTGTTCCACGGTCCGACGCTGGCCTTCAAGGATTTCGCGATGCAGCTGATCGGCCAGCTGTTCCAGGCCGCGCTGAAACGCAACGGCAGCCGGGTGACGATCGTGGGGGCGACCTCTGGCGATACCGGGTCCGCCGCGATAGAGGCGTTCAAGGGGCTGGACGCGGTGGACGTGTTCATCCTGTTCCCCAACGGTCGTGTGTCCGAGGTGCAGCGCCGCCAGATGACCACCCCGGCAGAAAGCAACGTGCACGCGCTGGCCGTCGAGGGGCATTTCGACGATTGCCAGGCCCGTGTGAAGGACATGTTCAACGATTTCGACTTCCGCGACGGGGTGAAACTGGCGGGCGTGAACTCGATCAACTG
Organism: Thalassovita sp.; assembly: GCA_017792425.1. Classification (GTDB taxonomy): domain Bacteria; phylum Pseudomonadota; class Alphaproteobacteria; order Rhodobacterales; family Rhodobacteraceae; genus Thalassobius. The sequence goes on along the minus strand of CP051233.1, from coordinate 2,951,696 downwards.
GGCGCGGGTGCTGGCGCAGGTCGTCTATTATTTCTATTCCGCCGTGGCCCTTGGCGCGCCTGCACGCAAGATCAGCTTTACCGTGCCGACTGGCAACTTCGGGGACATCTTCGCGGGCTATATCGCCAAGCGCATGGGCCTGCCGATTGACCGGCTGGTGATCGCCACCAACCAGAACGATATCCTGCACCGCTGCTTGACCACCGGCGAATACCGCCCCGATGGCGTGATCCCCTCGATCAGCCCGTCGATGGATATCCAGGTGTCCTCGAACTTTGAACGCGCGCTGTTCTATGCTTACGGGCAGGATGGTGCGGCGGTCAGCCAGTTGATGGACGAGCTGAAAGAGGGCGGGTTCACCGTTAGCCAAGGCGCGCTGCAGGCGTTGCAGGATCTGTTCGACAGTGGTAATTGTTCCGAGGACGAAACCAGTGCCACCATCAACCAGATGTACGCCTCTACGGGCGAGCTGATGTGCCCGCACACCGCCGTGGCGGTGAAGGTCGCCAATGAACACCGCACCGCCGATGTGCCCATGATCACGCTGTCCACCGCGCACCCCGCGAAATTCCCGGCGGCAGTGCAGGCGGCGACGGGCGTGCATCCCGACTTGCCAGCCCGTATGGCGGACCTGTATGAGCGTCCAGAACGGGTGACAGAGATCGGCAACGATCTGGCCGCCCTCGAGTCCCTTATCCGAGAGCGTATCCAGAAGTGACGGTTCAACTGCACACCCTTTCCAACGGCTTTCGCGTCGTGACTGAACACATGCCCGGCCTGCAGTCCGCCTCGATCGGGGTATGGGTTCTGGCCGGCGGCCGCCACGAAAGGGTGGAACAGAACGGCATCGCGCACTTTCTGGAACACATGGCCTTCAAGGGCACCAAGCGGCGCACGGCGTTGCAGATCGCCGAGGAAATAGAGGACGTGGGCGGCTACATGAACGCCTATACCTCGCGCGAGGTGACGGCCTATTACGCGCGGGTGCTGCAAGCGGACGTGCCACTGGCGCTGGACGTGATCGCCGACATCGTGCTGAACCCGATCTTCGATGAGCGCGAGATCGAGGTGGAACGCGGCGTGATCCTGCAGGAAATCGGGCAGGCGCTGGATACACCGGACGACATCATCTTTGACTGGCTGCAGGAAAAGGCCTACCCGGATCAGCCGCTGGGCCGCACCATCCTTGGCCCGGCCGAACGTGTCCGCGCCTTCACCCGTGACGATCTGTCGGCTTTCGTGGCGGAACAATACGGACCCGGCCAGATGATCCTGGCCGCTGCTGGCGCGGTGGACCATGATGCGTTGGTGCGCGAGGCCGAAAAACTGTTCGGCCACCTGTCGCCAATCGTTTCTCCGACACCTGCCGAGGCGCGGTTTCTGGGCGGCGAGGTGCGCACCGTGAAGGCGCTGGAACAGGCGCATTTCGCGCTGGCGCTGGAAGGCCCGAATTATGGTGACAAGACCCTGCACACGGCGCAGATCTATGCCGGGGCGCTGGGGGGCGGTATGTCCAGTCGCCTGTTCCAGGAAATCCGCGAAAAACGCGGGCTTTGCTACTCGATTTTTTCCCAGGCTGGGGCCTATGCCGACACCGGAATGATGACGATCTACGCCGGCACGTCAGAAGACCAGCTGGCCGAGCTGGCGATGGTCACGCTGGACGAGCTGAAACGCGCCGCCAGCGACATGACCGAGGAAGAGGTTGCCCGCGCCCGTGCCCAGATGAAGGCCGGGCTGCTGATGGGGCTGGAAAGCCCGTCCAGCCGCGCCGAACGGTTGGCGCGCATGGTGCAGATCTGGGGCCGGGTGCCCGACCTGCCCGAAGTGATTGAGCGGATCGACGCCGTGACCACCCGCGATGTGAAGGACTTTGCCGAGGTGATGGCCGTGCAGGCCCCCGCGGCGCTGGCGCTGTATGGGCCGGTTGAACAGGCCCCATCACTGGAGGCGCTGCAGGACAGGCGCGCGGCCTGATGCTGTTGGGCAAACGGAAGGTTCGGATCGAAACCGAGCGGCTGACGCTGCGCCCCCCCATGCATTCCGACTATCGCGACTGGTCGTCCCTGCGGCTGCTGAGCCGCGATTTCCTGCAATCGTGGGAACCGACCTGGGCGGCGGATCATCTCGCGCGCAAGGCATTCACCAACCGTGTCTACTGGGCGCAGCGGTCCATTTCGAACGGGTCCGCGCTGCCACTGTTCCTGATACGGCGCGAGGATCAGGCGTTGATGGGCGCGATCACGTTGGACAACATCCGGCGCGGCCCGGCCCAGGCGGGGACGTTGGGATACTGGATCGGCGAACCCTTTGCCCGGCAGGGATATATGCGCGAAACCATCCTGGCCGTCGTGCATCACGCGTTCCAGAAATTGGATATCAGCCGGGTCGAGGCAGCCTGCCTGCCGGAGAACGTGGCCTCGCGCGGGGTGTTGGAGCGATCCGGTTTCAAATACGAGGGCGTGGCGCAGTCCTATCTGCAGATTGATGGGCGCTGGCGGACCCATGTCCTGTACGCCAGCCTGCGCATGGACCGCCGGGGCAGAACCGAAGTCGGGCAAGCGTGACAGAACCGGAATCCGTGCTACGATCCAGAGCCGGAGGTACCGCCGATGATCCGACTTGCCCTTGCCCTGTTGATAATCGCCGCGCCCGCCGTGGCGCAGCACCGACCGCCCAGCCATTGCATCGCCATTGCTGACGCAGCCCCCGGCATCGAATACCTGCACCGCGCCGGCTTCCGTGATCCGGTGGCGGAACATTCGGTGCGGATCAGCTACTTGGCGCATGCGTCTTTCCTGATCCAATCGCCGGGCGGGATTTCGGCGGTAACGGATTTCACCGGGTTTATTGGCAACGTGGATTTCATGCCGGACATCGTGACGATGAACCACGCCCATGACACGCACTGGACGGCCTATCCCGATCCGGCGATCCCGCATGTCCTGCCGGGTTGGGGGGAATACGGCAAAGGAATCGAGCATTATCAAGAGGTCGGGGATATGCTGGTGCGCAACGTGTCCACCGATATTCGCAGCATGAACGGGGTAGAGACCAAGGGAAATTCCATCTTCGTGTTCGAGGTCGCCGGGCTGTGCGTGGGACACTTGGGCCATTTGCATCACGAACCGGATGCCGCGCAATACGCCGCCCTTGGTCGGCTGGACGTGGTGATGGCGGCGGTGGACGGCGGGTTGACGCTGGACCTGCATACCATGCTGAAAGTGTTGAAAAGATTGCGGTCATCCGTGGTGATCCCGATGCACTGGTTCGGCGACTACACCTTGCAAAGCTTCGTGGAGCGGATGGAGAAGGATTTCGCCGTTATTGACGAGGGGGACAGCGAGTTCACAGTGTCCCTGCGCAGTTTGCCCCGGCGGCCTACTGTTGTGGTGCTGCGGCCGCGTTATCTGCGTGATGCGGACTAGACGAGCGGAAAACGACGAGTAAAACTTGGTCCATGATGCTGAATGACGCTACCCCCGAATTCCTGTTGTCCCTGAAAAAAGCGTTGCCTGAAAAGGCTTTGCGTGACCCAGAGCCGCGCCACCTGGAAGAGCCGCGCGGCCATTGGACAGGGCAGGCGGCAGCGGTCGTTGCACCAGGGACCACGGAAGAGGTTGCCAAGGTGCTGCAACTGGCCAATTCGGCGCGGGTCGGCGTGGTGCCCTATGGTGGTGGCACGGGGCTGGTCGGCGGGCAGGTGATGCCGGGCGGGCCGCTGCCGATCCTGCTGTCGCTGGAACGGATGACACGGATCAGGGCGGTTTATCCGAATGAAAACATAATGATAGCCGAGGCAGGCGCGATCCTGCAGGATATCCACTCCGCCGCCGAGGCAGCGGACAGGCTGTTCCCGCTGTCAATCGCCGCGAAAGGGTCTGCGCGGATCGGTGGAAATTTGTCCACCAACGCGGGCGGGGTGAACGTGCTGCGCTATGGCAACGCGCGGGATCTGTGCCTGGGACTGGAGGTGGTGCTGCCGGACGGGAAAATCCTGAACAACCTCAGTCGGTTGCGCAAGGATAACACCGGTTATGACCTGCGCGACCTGTTCATCGGGGCGGAGGGCACGCTGGGGGTGATCACGGCGGCGTCGCTGAAACTGAGCCCACGTCCGGCGGGCGAAGGCACGGCGCTGATGGTGGTCGGTTCGCCCTCTGATGCGCTGAAACTGCTGGCGTTGTCGCGTTCGCATATGGGGGAAGGGGTCAGCGCATTCGAGCTGATACACCGCGCTGGTCTGGCGTTCCTGAAAGATGAGTTGCCAGATATTCGTCAACCTTTTCAAGACCTTCCAGAATGGTTCGTGTTGATCGACGTGGGGCTGGCGCGGGGGCTGGAACCGGCGGAGGCGCTGGAAAATCTGTTTGCGGATGCGCTGGAGCAAGGCTTGGTTTCAGATGGGTTAATTGCCCGGTCCGAGGCGCAGCGCGTTGCCTTTTGGGAAGTGCGGGAACAGATACCAGAGGCGAACCGGCGGGTGGGGTCGATCAGTTCTCATGACATTTCCGTTCCGCTGGGGCTGATCCCGGAATTTATTGCGCGGGGCTGGGAAGTCATTGGAAAACTTGGCGATTTCCGCATCAATTGCTTTGGCCACCTTGGCGACGGCAACCTGCATTTCAACGTTTTTCCTGCCAAGGGAAAGAGCAAGAAACACTATGCGGATCAACGGGATAGTATCAAATCAGCCGTGCATGACCTGGTGCATGAACTGGACGGTTCCGTCAGTGCGGAACATGGAATCGGGCGGTTGAAAGTGGATGATCTGGAACGCTATGGCGACCCGGTGAAGCTGCATTTGATGCGGATGCTGAAGGCCGGGTTCGACCCGAACGGCATCATGAATCCAGGGGCCGTACTGCGGAGTGACGGTCTGTAAACCTGTCAACTCGTACGGTTCGGGCCCTGAAACGGACGAGTCGACGATCACAGGCAGGGGGTGTACTCACCCGACTCGAAGCACTGATCGGCCAGCGCATTAGCGGCGTCAAAATCCGATTTCGTCATCCGGGCCTGCAACTGGTCCAGGAACCCGCGCGCCTTGGGTTGGCCATTGCCATCGGCGAAGGCGAACCAGACCCAGGCGCGGATGTCGTCCTGCGGCTTGCCCTCACCGTAGAAGAACATCTGCCCGAGGATGTGATAGCCGCGGGGCTGGTCGCGCTTGGCCGCCTCTTCGTAATAGCGGTAGCCGCTGGCATAATCCTTCAGATCGTTGAAGTGCAGATCGCCCAGCACCAGCCAGGCGTCGGTATAGTCCGCGGCAGCGGCCTTTTCCAGCCAGGGAACGGCGCCCTGCAAATCTGTCGGTCCACCCATGCCGTGCCGCAGAAAGACGCCGAAGTTGTATTGGGCGACAACGCGGCCGCCTTCGGCCGCTTGCTGCATGTAGCGGCGGGCGGCGGTGGCGTCCTGCGGGATGTGGTTGCCATAGTGATACATCATCGCCAGGCTTTCGGCGGCCATGGCGTTGCCCTGCGCGGCGGCCAGCTTGAACCAGTGTTCGGCCTTGGCGCCCTCAGCGGGGACGGACCCCAGCCCGTCGCGGAAATAGGTGGCGACGTTGTATTGCGCCAGGTCCAGCCCGGCATGTGCTGCGACAAGGTAGCCGGCAAAGGCGGTGTCCAGGTCACCCGCTTTGTAGGCGGCGGCGGCTTTTTCGTAGATGTCCACCGCCGACTGGGCCGGGGCCATCGGGGCGAGGGCCAGGCAAAGGGCGGTTGTCAGGGGCAGAAGGGCGCGCATGAACGGGGTCCGTGATGGAAATACGCGGACCAGTTTATCCGTGTGCCGTGATCTGGCAATCGGGTGCTGATCACAAACCTTCGAATTCGCACAGGGCGTGGACTTCCATCCCCATCTTTTCCAGCCGCTTGCGGCCGCCAAGGTCCGGCAGGTCCACGACGAAAGCACAGCCGACGATCTGGCCGCCCAGACGTTCGACCAGCTTGATCCCGGCCTCGGCGGTGCCGCCGGTGGCCAGCAGGTCATCGACGACCAGCACGGTTTCGCCCGGCTGGATGGCATCGTCGTGGATTTCGACGATCGCCTCGCCGTATTCCAACTGGTATTCCTCGGAAATGGTGGTGCTGGGCAGCTTGCCCTTCTTGCGGATCGGGACAAAGCCGGTGCCGAGCTGGTGCGCCACCGCGCCGCCCAGGATAAAGCCGCGCGCCTCTAGCCCGACAACCTTGTCGATGCGCTGGCCGGCATAGGGGTGCAGCAGTTGATCAACGCACATGCGAAAGCCGCGCGGATCGGCGAACAGGGTGGTCACGTCGCGGAACAGGATGCCTTCGTGCGGGAAATCGACGATGGTGCGGATATAGTCGCGAACGGATTTCTGCGGTGCCATGATGCCCCCTTTGCCCTTGGTCCGGGGGTAGATGTGACCGAGGTCGCGCCCAAGGGCAAGGGCGGAAACGGAAAACCGCCCCGTGGGGCGGTTTCCTTAGCTGCGATACGCGTTGTTCGAAAAGAACCGGTAGAGCCTTGAGCTGAGCCAAGGCGCGTGGGGTTTGCGCCAGTCCATCCGATCACGCACGAGCATGGATTTCGCGATGTGTAGATTCATTTCCTCTTCCCTTGTTGCAACGTATGCCGCTACAACGAGTGTACGGCAAATGTCTATATAATGTATATACATTTGATGTACGAAAGTCAAGATGGGCGGGGATCGCGTGGGTAAGAAGGACCACAAGAAGTCAAAGAAGAAGGACAGCCAGTTGGTTCTGCGGCTGGACAAGTCCGAGCGGGATACCTTCGTGGAACTGTGCAAAGACCTGGACACCAGCGCCGCGCGCGAGATCCGGGGTTTCATCCGTCAGTTCATAGAGGCGCGCAAACCGCCACCCGAGCCGGAAGCCTAGCCGACAGGCGTCAGCCCAGCACGCGGCCCGCGACGACGTCCAGTTTCGCCAACAGGGCGGGGTCGCGTTTCTCCGGGGCGGTCAGGATGGCATAGTCCAGCGCGCGGTCGCAGCCATGCGGGCAGGGATCACGGTCTGCCCCCAACAGGGCGGGTAAGCGCCGGACCATGTTGCGGCCCTTGTCGGCATTACCGGTCAGCGTGGCGATGATCTGGGCGATGTCCACGGCCCCGTGATCGGGGTGCCAGCTGTCGTAATCGGTGACCATGGCGACGGAGGCATAGCAAAGCTCGGCCTCGCGGGCGAGTTTCGCCTCGGGCATGTTGGTCATGCCGATCACGTCGCAGCCCCAGCTTTCGCGGTACATCTTCGATTCCGCCAGCGTGCTGAATTGCGGGCCTTCCATCGCCAGGTAGGTGCCGCCCTTGTGCACGGTGATGCCGGCATCAAGGGCAGCGGTGTAGCAGGCGTCCGACAGGCGCGGGCAGGTGGGGTGGGCGACGCTGACATGCGCGACGCAGCCGGTCCCGAAGAACGATTTTTCCCGCGCGAAGGTGCGGTCGATGAACTGGTCCACGATGACGAAATCGCCGGGCGCCATGTGTTCCCGGAACGATCCGCAGGCGGAGACGCTGATCACGTCGGTCACGCCCAGCCGTTTCAGCGCGTCGATATTGGCGCGGTAGGGCACGGTGGTGGGGGAATGCACGTGGCCGCGCCCGTGACGCGGCAGAAAGCACATGCGCACCCCGTCCAGCGAGCCGGTCAGGATCTGGTCCGACGGGTCGCCCCACGGCGTCTGGACGGTGGTCCATTCGGCCCCTTCCAGCCCGTCGATTTCATAGATTCCCGATCCGCCGATGACGCCGATGGTGGTTTGCATGGTCTGCCTGTCCCTGTCTGTTTGCGGCCCAAGGTTGCGCAACCCGGCGCGGGGTGCAAGGGATTATGCGGTGTCGTCGGGGCGGGACAGCGCGAACAGATCCTTGACCACGGAATAGTCGCGGTAACCCAGGCGGGCCAGCGGCTGAAAGGTGGTCACGTCAAAGATGCCGTCACGCAGGCAGTCGTCGCGCAGGTGGATGCCGGTGACTTCGCCCATCACCATACGGTTGCCGTTGCCGCGCAGGGTGACGATGTCCACCAGCGTGCATTCCAGCACCGCCGGGGCGGTCAGCACGAAGGGGCAGTTGATGGTGCGGCATTCGCCCTTGTCCAGCCCGGCATGGGTGAATTCGTCCTGATTGGCGGGCAGGGTGGCGGAACTGGCGTTCATCGCGTCGCGCAGCGCGTAGGACACGATGTTGACCGCGAATACCCCGGTGTCGCGGATGTTGGACACGCTGTCCTTGCTGTCGGGGCGGTCGGGCTTGGACCCGGTCGAGGCGAACATCACCTGCGGCGGCACGTAGGCGGTGGCGTTGAAGAAGGAATAGGGGGCCAGGTTGTCCAAGCCGTCCGTGCCCCGCGTGGAAATCCAGCCGATCGGCCGGGGGGTCACGATGGCGTTGAACGGATTGTGTGGCAATCCGTGGCCGTCTTTGGGTTCGTAAAACATCTGCCCGCCTGTCCTGTTTGCGTGTCTTGTCGTTTGTCACAGACCTAGCGCCGTGCTAGGGCGGTTTCCACCTGAAATTCCAACGATTCCGGAGACTCCCCCCAGACAATGTTCACCCTGACCGAGGAAGCACCCGAAGACTGGTGGGAAGTCGAGGCCCTGTATGACCTGTGTTTCGCGCCAGGGCGGACGGCGCTGTCGTCCTACCGGCTGCGCGACGGGGTGGCGCCGGTGAAGGAGTTGAGCCTGCTGGCGCGGGACGGTGACGGGATTTTGGGCGGGGTGATCCGCTATTGGCCGGTGCTGGTGGGGGGGAAGCCCGTGCTGCTGCTGGGGCCGGTCGCCGTGCACCCGACCCGGCAGGGCGAAGGGCTGGGCGCGCTGCTGATCATGGACAGCCTGGAACGTGCCGCGGCCCTGGGCTGGGAACGGGTGATGCTGGTGGGGGACGCGCCCTATTACCGCCGGTTCGGGTTCGAAAAGCTGGATGGCGTGGAAATGCCCCCGCCCACCAACCCGGACCGGGTGCTGGGGCAGGATCTGGTTGACGGGGCCTGGCGGGGCGTCCGGGGCAAGGTGACAAAGTTCATCGCTTGAAACCGGGGCGGTCAGGGCCAATCTGAAAGGCAGAGCCCGGAGGACCAACCATGAGCCAACCCGCCGATGTGATCGACCTGGAGGCCGAACTGGACGCGCTGGCGCGACGCTATCGCGCGGCGGGGGGCGTGGGTATCCAGATGTTGACGCTGATCGGCGGGCAGGCTGAAACCCTGTTGGATCGGTTGCCCGGCCCGGTGCGCGACCGGCTGGAGGAGGGCACCGAAAAGGCGCTGTCCGCCGCGATGAAAGCGGCGCACGGGTCGCGGTCGGTCGTGGGGGACCAGCCGATGTGGCTGAACACCGCCGTCGCCACGGCGATGGGGGCGGCGGGTGGCTTTGGCGGCTTGCCGTCGGCGCTGGCGGAACTGCCGGTCACGACGACGGTGCTGTTGCGGGCGATTCAGGGCGTTGCGGTGGAACACGGGTTCGACCCCGAGGCGGAAAGCGTTCAGTTCGATTGCATCCGGGTGCTGTCCGCCGCCGGACCGCTGGCCGAGGATGACGGCGCGGACCTGGCTTTCTTTACCACCCGCGTTGCGCTGCAGGGCAAGGCGATCCAGTCGCTGATCGCCAAGGTCGCGCCGAAACTGGCGGTGGTGCTGGGGCAGAAACTGGCGGCGCAGACGGTGCCGGTACTGGGGGCCGTGGCCGGGGCGGCGACGAATTATGCCTTCACCAGCTACTACCAGCAGATCGCCCATGTGCATTTCGGCCTGCGCAAGCTGGCGATTGACGCCGACCAGCCAGAGGCCGACCTGCGCAAAGAATTGCAGCGCCGGGTGAAACCGCCGACTGTCCGGCAGGGATAGGATCAGCCGGTGCTGCGCAAATAGTCCATCACGGCAGGGCGGGCCGTGTGTTCCCCCCGGTCCCGCGCACCTTCGATCACGGCGCGCAGATCCTGCAGGTTCACTTTGCGCAGCATGTGTTTCACCGGGCCAATCGAGGCAGGGCGCATCGACAGCATACGGAACCCCAGCGCGGCGAAACAGGCGGCCTCGACCGGGCGGCCCGCGTCTTCGCCGCAGAAGCTGAGCGATGTGTTGGTGGCCTCGCACCGCTGGGCGATGCGTTCCAGGAAGCTGAGGAAGCTGATGTTCAGCGTGTCATAGCGCCGGCGGACCAGTTCGTTTTCGCGGTCGGCCGCAAAGAAGAACTGCTTCAGGTCGTTGCCGCCGATCGACAGGAAATCGACCTCGTGGAAAAACTGGTTGGGCGCGTAGGCCAGCGACGGGGTTTCCAGCATGGCGCCGATTTCCAGCTGTTCGGGCACCGGGTGGCCAAGGATGCGTTCGCGTTCCATCGCCTTGTCCATCTCGGCCTTGGCGGCGGTGTATTCGCTGTATTCGGCGACGAAGGGGAACATCACGGTCAGCGGTCGGCCTGCGGCGGCGCGCAGCAGCGCCTGCAACTGCATCCGCATGACGCCGGGCTTGTCCAGGCCGACGCGGATCGCGCGCCACCCCAGCGCCGGGTTCGGTTCGTCCTGCGGCTTCATGTAGGGCAGCACCTTGTCTGAACCGATGTCCAGCGTTCGGAACACCACGCGCTTGCCCTTGGATGCGTCCAGTACGCGGGCATAGAGCGCCGACAGTTCGGACCGGCGCGGCATCTGGTTGCGGATCAGGAACTGCAGTTCGGTGCGGAACAGGCCCACGCCTTCGGCGCCGGAACTGTCCAGGCTGGGCAGGTCGGCCATCAGGCCCGCGTTCATGTGCAGCGCGACGGTCTGGCCGCAGGTGGTGGTGGCCGGTTCGCCCCGGATCGAGGCGTAGCGTTCCTGCGCCTGCGCCTGCATGGCGATCTTGTCGCGGAAGGCGGACACGACGGTGTCGTCGGGGCGCAGGTGGGCGATGCCCTGATCGCCGTCCACCATGATCTGGTCGCCGTTCAGCGCCTCAGTTGTGATGCGGTCGGCGTGGATTACCAGCGGGATCGCGAGTGCACGGGCGATGATCGCGGCGTGGCTGCCGACAGAGCCTTCTTCCAGCACGATGCCGCGCAGGGACCGGCCATAGTCCAGCAGTTCCGCCGGGCCGATGTTGCGGGCAATCAGCACCGGGTCGGGTGGCATGTCCGCACCGGTCTGGCTGCCCTGTCCGGTCAGGATGCGCAGCAGGCGGTTGGACAGGTCATCCAGATCGTGCAGGCGGTCGCGCAGATAGGTGTCGGTGACCTGCGACAGGCGGGCGCGGGCGGTGGATTGTTCCTTTTCCACGGCGGCCTCGGCGGACAGACCGCGGCTGATGTCCTCCTCTATCCGACGCATCCAGCCCTTGGAATTTGCGAACATCCGGTAAGCTTCCAGCACTTCGAGCTGTTCGCTGTCCCCGCCGGTGGCCCCGGCCAGCATCTGATCGACGCTGACGCGCAGGGTTTCCACCGCTTCTTGCAGGCGGGCAAGTTCCTTATGCGGATCTTCGGCGATGGGGTTGGTGATGACGACGCGGGGTTCATGTAGCCAGACGTGGCCCTCGGCGGTGCCTTCCTGACCGGTAGAGCCGCGGAACATCACCGACTGCTTGTGCCGGGCCTTCATCGCCGCGTTGTCAGAGGTGAAGGCCCCCAGTTCGGTCATTTCGGCCAGAACCATGGCCACGACCTCGAGCGCGTAGATTTCATCGGCGGAGAACTGGCGGGCCTGTTTGGACTGAACCACCAGAACGCCCAGTTTTTCCCCCAGACGCTGGACCGGCACGCCCAGGAACGAGGAATAGATCTCTTCCCCGGTTTCCGGCATGTAGCGGAACCCCTTGGCAGATGGCGCGTCGGCCTCGTTCACCACTTGGCCGGACCGGGCGACACGGCCGACAAGGCCCTCGCCCAGCTTCATGCGGGTCAGGTGAACGGCCTCGGCCTTCAGGCCCTCGGTTGCGCAGAGTTCCAGCGTTTCGGCGTCGCGGAACAGGTAGATCGAACACACCTCAGTGCCCATCGAATCCGCGATCAGATGGGTGATCTCGTCCAGGCGCGCCTGGCCGGCGCTGTCCTTGGCCATCGCGTCGCGCAGCCGGCGCAGCAGTTTGCGGCTTTCTGATTCCGTTCCGTCAATCATCGGGTAGGGGTCCAGTCCTTCGGTCGCTGCCGTTAGATCATAACTCGGAGTTGAGTAAAACGGATATTGGCCTGCGAGTACGAAATTTGCGTGAAATCTTGCCTATCGGGAATATTCTTGCGCATTTTTGAAGTTTTATTGTGCGGGCGCAGAATGGCCCCCGGCCAGAATGCGCGCTCTAAAGTAGAAACGATTAAGGGTCAAACAAGGTGTTGTGGTTGTGCCGCCGGAAATGAAAAAGGCCGGGCAGTCACCCGGCCTTGGTCTGGCGATCCGCTGCGGCGAAGGCTCAGGCGGTTTTTTCCAGTTCGAACGCGTCGTGCAGGGCCTGCACGGCCAGTTCCATGTACTTGCGGTCGATCAGCACGGAAATCTTGATTTCCGAGGTCGCGATGACCTGGATGTTGATGCCTTCATCCGACAGGGTCTTGAACATCTTGGCGGCCACGCCCGACTGCGAGCGCATGCCGATGCCGACGGCGGACACCTTGCAGACATTGGTATCGGCCAGCAGTTCTTCGAACGCGATGTCGCCGCGGGCCTTGGCCTCGTTCAGGGCCTTCTGGGCGCGCAGAACCTGATCGGTCGGGCACGAGAAGGTCATGTCCGTCAGGCCCTTTTCGGCGATGTTCTGGATGATCATGTCGACGTTGATCCCGGCCTCTGACAAGGGGCCGAAGATGGCGGCGGCGATGCCGGGTTTGTCGGCGACCGAGACGAGGGTCATCTTGGCCTCGTCGCGCGAATAGGCGATACCGGATACGGGACGGTTTTCCATGACTTCCTCCTCGGCACAGACAAGGGTGCCGGCTTCATCTGACGGTTCCTCGAACGAGCTGAGCACGCGCAGTTTGACCTTGTAGCGCATGGCCAGCTCGACCGAACGGGTTTGCAAGACCTTCGCACCAAGCGAGGCCAGTTCGAGCATTTCCTCGAACGAGATCTTTTCCAGTTTGCGGGCCTTCGAGCTGATCCGCGGGTCGGTGGTATAGACGCCGTCCACATCGGTGTAGATGTCGCAGCGTTCCGCGTTGAAGGCGGCGGCGAAGGCGACGGCGGTGGTGTCCGATCCGCCCCGGCCCAACGTGGTGATACGGCCTTCGTGGCTGATGCCCTGGAACCCGGCGACAACAGCGACGCGCATGCCCTCGGCGAACTTGGCGGTGATGTTGTCGTTCGGGATATCCTCGATCCGGGCAGAGCTGTGGGCCGAGGTGGTGATCACCGGCACCTGCCAGCCCTGCCAACTGCGGGCGGGGATGTCCATTTCCTGCAGCGTCAGCGCCATCAGGCCAGCAGTCACGTTTTCACCCGAGGAGACGACGGCATCATATTCGCGCGCGTCGTACAGCGGCGAGGTTTCGTTGACGAATCCCACCAGCTTGTTGGTTTCACCCGACATGGCCGAGACGATGACGATCACGTCATAACCTTTGGCCACTTCCAGCCCCACGCGCTTGGCGGCGCGTTTGATCCGGTCCAGCGTGGCGACGGAAGTGCCGCCGAATTTCATCACGAGAACGGGCATGATCTGTCCTTGTTCCTTGGTCCCGCGCGGATTAGCGTTTTGCGGCGTCAAGGGCAAGATTGCATCGTGGTCGCAGGGGGATTTTGGTGGAATGTGTCGCCCATGCCGCCCAATTGGCAACGCCGCGCGCCCGGAGCAGGTGGGATTTGGGTGTCTGGGCCAGGAAAAAGCACAGGCTTAGTACGGGTGGGGCCGTCCGTCCCAGGTTTCAAAGCAGCCGGTGGTGGCTGGGGACAGCGCGGCGAAGCGGTCCACCAGCCCGTCGGCCGCCTGGTCGGTGGTGATCTGGGCGGCGGCACCGCCCATGTCCGTCTGCACCCAGCCGGGATGGTAGATGCCCACGGCGATGCCGAGCCCCTTCAGGTCCGTCGCCAGGTTGCGGCCCAGGTTCAGCACCGCCGCTTTCGAGGCGCGGTAGATATAGGCCCCGCCCGGCGCATGGGTGTCGCTGGCCATCTGCGAAGAGATGATGGCGATCTTGGCGTTGGGGCTCATTTGCAGGTTGGGCAGCAGGGTCTGGATGGTCAGGAACACGCCGGTGACATTGGTGGCCATGGTGTCGGCCCACATCTGTGCCGGGTAACCATCGGCCAACGACTGGCCTTTGTCCAGGTAAACCCCGGCGTTGCAGACCAGCAGGTCCACCGGGCGCGCATCCATCGCGTCGGCCAGCGTGGCGAACTGTTCGGGGCGGGTTACGTCCAGCGGCACCATGCCGTCGGCATCGCGGGCGGTTCCGGTCACGTCATGCCCCTGCGCCACGTAGCGGGTATAGAGCGCATGGCCAATGCCGCGATTGGCGCCGGTGATCACGATGTGCATGGGGTTCCTCAGTTGGTTTTGCGGCCGGGCAGGAAGGGCAGGGGCATGACGGGCACGCCGTCCTCTAGCAGTTTGCGGGCGTCGTCGGCCTTGGCCTCGCCATGGATGGCGCGTTCAGGGGTGTCGCCGTCATGCATGGCGCGGGCCTCGGCGGCGAAGTTCAGACCGACATATTCCGAGTTTTCCTCGACCTTGCGGCGCAGGTCCGCCAGGGCGCGTTCCATTTCCGAGGCCGGTTGGCGCAGGGTGGGTTTGTGCTGTGCCTCCGGTGCGGGGGCGGCGGCTGACCGGGCCGGGCGCACGCGGGGCGCCATCACGGCCTTTTCCACTTCGGTGCTGCCGCAGACCGAACAGCCGACCATGCCAGCGGCATGCAGCTTGTCAAAGGCGGCGCCCGACTGGAACCAGCTATCGAACCGGTGGTCATTGGCGCATTTGAGCGTGAATTGAATCATCGTCAGCCTGTCAGAGAACCTGACCATTACATACTGTCAGGCCGGGGAAAATCAAGCTGGCTGCGCAGGCGCAGCGGGTCGAACTGCCGGACAAGACGCACCAGGTCGGGGCTGCGCAGCCGGTCGGCGGCCTTGGCCGGGCTGAGCCATTTGCGGCGGCGCTGCCCCTGTTCGGGCCAGTTTCCGGCCAGCGATTTGACACGGACCGGATAGACGTAGGCGACGCAGTCCACCGGATACCCGTCCTTACCGTTCTTGCGGTAGGCGTACAGCCCCAGACACTGGTCATGCGCCATGCCTTTCACCCCCGCCTCTTCCCAGGCTTCGCGCAGGGCCACCTGGGCGGGGTCGGTTCCCGGCATTGGCCAGCCCTTGGGCAGAATCCAGCGTCCGGCCCCGCGCGAGGTGACCAACAGAACCTGCGGCGCGCCCTTGGTCACCCGATAGCACAGCGCCGCGAATTGCAGGCGGGTTTCCGGCAGCGCCGTCAGGGCAGAGGTGCGCGCCAGTGCCGGTATGGGGGTGGGGCGTTGGGGGGTCATCCGGTGTGGGCTGTGTCAGGGACGTGTCATCCCTTGCTAGCCTGTCCGCCGCCGCCGATCCAGCCTTTCCTGCGCGCAGTTGGCACAAGCGCGAAAGCGCCGGGCGGGCTAGGGTGTCCCAAACAGAATGGAGGATCCCCGTGCTGACCTTGTGGCACTGTGAAAACGCGCGCTCGTTCCGCCCGCTTTGGGCGTTGGAGGAACTGGGATTGGAGTATGAACTGAAGATGCTGCCGTTCCCGCCGCGATTCCTGAAAAAAGAGTACATGGAGGAAAACCCGCTGGGGACGATCCCTCTGCTGGTGGACGGGGCCACGCGGATGACCGAAAGCGCGGCCATCCCGCATTACCTGTCGATGAAGCACGGCGCCGGCCGGCTGGCGTTGGGGCCGGATCACCCGGACTTTGGCGCCTACCTGAACTGGCTGCATCACGGAGAGGCGACGCTGACCTTTCCGCAGACGATCTGGCTGCGCTACGCGGTGTTCGAACCGGACGAGCGCAAGCAGATCTCGGTGGCGGAGGATTACAAGCGCTGGTTCCTGGTGCGGTTGAAGCTGCTGGAGGCGACGCTGGCGGATGGGCGCGAGTTCCTGTGCGGGGGGGCGTTCTCAATGGCCGATATCTCGGTCCATTACGCGCTGCATTTGGCAACGCGGATCGGGATGCGTGATGACCTGCCAGAACACAGCCTGCGATGGCACGACGCGCTGTGCCAGCGCGCCGGGTTCAAGGCTGCCAAGGCGCGGCAAAAGGCCGAGGCCGCCGCACAGGGCGTGCGCGGCACGATCTAAGGAAGAGACCATGACCAAAGCCATCATTACCTGCGCGCTGAACGGTGTCCTGACCGACCCGCGACAGCACAATGTTCCCGTTACCCCCGCTGAAATGGCGGCCGAAGCGCGCCGCGCCTATGACGCGGGGGCCTCTGTGATGCATATCCATCTGCGCGAGCAGGGCGCGGGCAAGGGCCACCTGCCCAGTTGGGATATCGCGCTGTCCACCGAGGTACAGGCCGCGATCCGCGAAGCCTGTCCGGGGGTGATCATCAACCATACCTCGGGGATCGTCGGGCCGGATTACCAGCCCGCGCTGAACGTGATCAGGGCGACACGGCCGGAAATGGCCGCGTGTAACGCGGGGTCGCTGAACTATTTGAAGATCAAGGCGAACGGCGAGTGGGCCTGGCCACCGATGCTGTTCGACAACCCGGTGGGCAAGGTGCAGGACTTCATCGACGCGATCGAAGAGGCCGGGGCGATCCCAGAGTTCGAATGCTTCGACACCGGCATCGTGCGCAGCGTCGGCATGTACCAGAAGAACGGCATGTTCAAAGGCGCGGCACAGGTCAATTTCGTGATGGGCGTGGCCTCTGGTCAGCCGACGCGGGTGGACCTGCTGCCGATCCTGAAGGATCTGGCGCCAGACGGCGCGCGCTGGTCCGTCACCGCCATCGGGCGCGAGGAGATCTGGCCGCTGCACCGCGCCTGTGCCGAACTGGGCGGGCATTTGCGGACCGGGCTGGAGGACACGTTCTACCTGCCGTCAGGCACCAAGGTCCGCTCGAACGGCGACCTGATCGAAGAACTGGCGCGTACCGCGCAGGCGGCGGGCCGGTCTGTCGCTTCGCCAGCGGAGGCCCGCGCGATCCTGGGTCTGTGAAAACGGTGCGCGCTGGCGCGCGCGCCTGATGCCTCGTCCCCGGCCCGTGGCCGGGGCCTCAGGCCCGGGGCGCTGCCCCGGACCCCGGGGTATTTTCCCCAAGAAAAAGCACAATTCATCTTGCTGGAAATACTCCGGGGGGTGAGGGCGAAGCCCGAGGGGGGCAGCGCCCCCCTATATCCCCATTTGCGAGGCGACGAGGTTGCGGATCACCTCGTCCGTACCACCGCCGATCGACAGCACCTTGGTTTCACGGAACACCCGCTCACAGGTGCTTCCGCGCATGTAGCCCATCGCCCCCATGATCTGCACGGCCTCTGATGCGACAAACTGCACGGTGTCGGTGGCTGTGATCTTGGCCATGCCGGTGCGGGCGACGTGGATGTTCAGCGGGTCCATCCGGTGCAGGTGGCGCCAGGCCACATCCAGCACCAGCGCGCGGGCGGACTGGATGCGCATGGCCATGTCCACCAGCTTGTGCCGGATCACCTGCTGCTCGATCAGCGGCTTGCCGAAGGTGCGGCGGGTCCGGGCCCAGTCCGTTGCCTCGTCCAGGCAGGCCTGCGCGGCGGCATAGGCGATCACCGCCAGGGTCAGCCGTTCGTTGTTGAAGTTCAGCATGGCGGCCTTGAAACCTTCGCCCTCGGCACCGACCAGGTTGTCCGCGGGGACGCGCACGTTGTCGAAATGCAAAAGCGCCGTGTCCGAGGCGTGCCAGCCCATCTTGTGCAGCGCGGTGCGGGTCAGGCCGGGCGTGTCACCTTCGACCAGGATGAACGAGAGGCCGCCGGGGCCGGGGTTCGCGGGATCGGTGCGGCAGGCGACGGTCAGGAAATCGGCCTGCATGCCCGAGGTGATGAACGCCTTTTCACCGTTGATGACATAGCTGTCGCCGTCACGCCGGGCCGTTGTTTTCAGTGCGGCCACGTCCGAGCCGCCGCTGGGTTCAGTGATGGCCAGGGCGGCGATTTTTTCGCCGGCGATCACCGGGGGCAGAACGCGCTGTTTCAGCGTCTTGGACCCGATGGCGGCGATGGGCGGGATGGCGATCGAGTGCGACCCCAGCGACGCGCCGACGCCGCCCGCGCCGGTCAGGCCCAGTTCCTCGGTCGCGACGATCTGCATGAAGATGTCGGCCTCTGATCCGCCATAGGCTTCGGGGTAGAGAAGGCCAAGGAAGCCGACCCCAGCCGCCTGGCGGTACAGCGCGCGCGGCAGCCGTTCGGCCCGTTCCCATTCGTCTATGTTCGGGCGGATTTCCTGATCGACAAAACTGCGCATGGCCCGGCGGAAGGCGAGGTGATCCTCGGAAAAATACTGGTCCGGCGCATGGGTGTCGAACATCTGCCTCATGAATGGATGCCCATCATCTTGGTCAGGATCTGCAGCATCACCTCGTCCGCGCCTGCGCCGATCGAGGTCAGGCGGCCGTCGCGCCAGATGCGCGAGATTTCGACCTCTTCGGTATAGCCCATGCCGCCCCAGAATTGCAGGCAGCCGTCGGCCACTTCGCGGGCCAGCCTGCCGGCCTTCAGCTTGCAGACGGTGGCGAGGCGGGTGCTTTCCTCGCCGCGCGCGACAGCGTGGGCGGCGTACCAGCACGACGCGCGCAGCATGTCCACCTCTGTCTGGTATTCGGCCAGTTTGAACTGGACCCACTGGTTGTCGAGGATCGACTTGCCGAACGCCTTGCGGTCGCGAGTATAGGCGATGGTGCTGTCGATGGCGCGTTGCAGGCTGCCGATGGTGGAAAACGCCCCCCACAGCCGTTCGCACTGGAATTGCTGCATCTGGTAGATAAAGCCCATTCCCTCCTGTCCGATCAGGTTGCGGCGCGGCACGCGGACGTTGTCGAAATAGAGTTGCGCGGTGTCCGAACTGTGCATGCCGACCTTGCGCAGCTTGCGGGCGACGCTGACGCCCTTGGCGTCCATCGGCAGGATGATCAGCGACTTGTTCTTATGCGCGGGATCGTCCGAGGTGTTGGCCAGCAGGCAGCAGAAATCGGCCTGCGTGCCCGACGTGGTCCACATCTTGCCGCCGTTGATCACGTAGTCATCACCGTCTTTCACGGCGGTTGTCCTGATCGAGGCGACATCCGAGCCGCTGCCGACCTCTGACACGCCAAGGCAGGCCACGATGTCCCCGGCGATGGCCGGGGCAAGGTATTCGGCACGCAGTTCGTCGCTGCCGTGGCGGGCCAGCGCGGGGGTGGCCATGTCGGTTTGCACGCCGATGGCCATGGGGACACCTCCGGCCTTTATCAGGCCCAGTTCCTCGGCCAGGACCGCAGCAAAGGTATAGTCCAGTCCCATGCCGCCGAATTGTTCTGGTTTGTCGATGCCCAGAAGGCCCAGATCCCCGGCGCGTTTGAATACCTCGTGGGCGGGGAAAATCTCGGCCTTTTCCCAGTCGTCGACATGGGGGTTCACGTCGTTGTCGATCCATTTGCGGATGGTGGTGCGCAGGGCTTCGTGGTCGGGGGTCAGGTGCATGGTGGCCTCTCTGGTCGTTTGCGGCAGTGTGTGGCCGCGCCCGGGCGGGGTCTTGCGTGTAGTCACTGATGTTGTGACGCACGGTCAGGCGCGGGCGGGCTTGCGCGGTGCGGGGACGGGGCAGAAAGTAGGCGCGAACAGAGGGAGGATTGCAGATGCAGATCGAAGGGGTGATCGCTGTTGTCACCGGCGGGGCGAACGGGATCGGCAAGGCGCTGGCCGAAGGGCTGGCGGCGCGCGGGGCAAGGAAGGTGATCGTGGCGGACCGCGATGAAGCGGGCGCGGAACGGGTGGCAGGGGCCATCGGCGGGCGGGCCTTTGCGCTGGACGTGCGCGATGGTGCAGCCATCGGCGCGATGATCGACACGGTCGAGGCAGAAGAAGGCCCGATCGGGCTGTTCTGTTCCAACGCGGGCGTGCTGATGGGTCTGGATCAAAGCCTGTCCAGTGCGGTGTCCGCGTCGGATGCCGACTGGCAGGCCAGTTGGGAAATCAACGTGATGGCCCATATCCATGCCGCGCGTCACCTTGTGCCACGGATGCAGGCGCGCGGCGGCGGCTACTTCCTGAACACGGTCAGCGCGGCGGGGGTGCTGAACCAGATCGGCAGCGCCGTTTATGGCACCACCAAACATGCCGCGATCGGATTTTCCGAGAACCTGGCCTTTACCCACCGTGACGCGGGAATCCGGGTGTCTGTCCTGTGCCCGCAGGCCGTTCAGACGGCGATGATCGCCGGGTCAGAGGGCGGTTCGGCCGGACTGGACGGTATCCTGTCGCCCGAAGCGGTGGCCGGCTGCGGGCTGGACGGGGTAGAGGCCGAGCGTTTCCTGATCCTGCCGCATGAACAGGTGTTGGGCTATATGCGCGCAAAGACGGACAACTATGACCGCTGGATCGGCGGCATGGCCAAACTGCAGCGGACATTGCGCGAAAAGGGCTGAGGATCAGCCCGCCAACGCATCGGGCGCCAGCGTATAGTTGGCGCCCGGGTACACGGTCAGATCCCGCGATCCTTCGCGGATCGAGCGCGGCTTCAGCCCGTAGGTGCGCCGGATCGAGTGGCTGAAATGGCTGCTGTCCGGATAGCCCAGGTCCAGCGCCACGTCGGTCAGGGAGTTGCTGCCGTTGGCATGGTCCAGGAAGCGGCGCGCACGTTTCCACATCCGCAGGGAACGGAAGGTGACGCCGGTGTTCTGCTTGAACAGGAACAGGAAACGCGATTGCGACAGCCCGATCTGGGCGGCGTGATCGTCGGCGGAAATGACGCTGTCCAGCGCCTCTACGCACATGGTTTCCAGCACGCGGTGAATTCGCGGGTCCATCTGGCGCGGCTGCAGTTTCTCTTGCAGGAACAGCCTGTCGAACTCGGAATTGGAAAAGCCGGATTTCGGGAGCAGCCCCGCCAGTTCGCCACGCGCCGTGCGCACCCGATGCAGCAATTCGGCGCGCAGGGTGGGGGTTTCGACGATCTGGTGCAGGCGGGCCTGTGCGGCGGGCGACAGGCTTTCGGGCTCAAAGCCCAGGTTATGGATCATGCCGGTGGGCGCGCGCAGCCGGTGGGTCTGGAACGGTGCGGCCAATGCCACGTCACAGTCGCGCCAGTCACCTTCATCGGTGGAAATCTGAAAGGCGCCCTCGGTCGCCAAGTACAGCGAAAACGCGCCCAGGCTGCGGGGCTTGCCCGAATTTCCGCACAGGCCGGAATAGAACATGCGGTCGCGTCCGATCACCAGGACGCCCGGATTCCAAGCTTTGGTCAACGATGTCTCCTCCGGTCGGGATCATTCTCCTCTGCGTCAGGGTGCCGCGCTTTCGAGGGGCGAGTCAATCCAGATCGTCAGACGATTTGCGCGGACGAACGGGAATGCCGCAACGTTTCAATCCGCGCCAGACCCGAGGGAAACCGCCAGCGGCGGTGGCCCGAGGTATCCTGCGCGCGCGTCAGCGCGCTCCTTTGGATCAAGCCGGGTCCGGGTAGATCGAATCCAGCAAGTCGATCGAGCGCCGTACATGCGCGCGCGCCTCGGCTTCGGCTGTTTTGGCGTCCCCGGCCAGAATGGCCGCGCCGATCTTGCGATAGGCCTGGCGGCGCTGGTCGGGGGGGATGTCCAGGCGGTTGCCGAACATGTGCACGTTCATGTTGGCCAGGATGCCTTCCAGTTCCGCGTTGCCACCCACCCGCGCCATCGTCCGATAGAACCGGTTACGCTGGCGAGCGTATTCGAACTTGTCCACCACCTGAACTGGTTGCAGCAGCGGGGTCAGCACCTCTTCGAACGGAACGCGGTTCCCGGGCAGGGCGATCCGCTGCGCCGCCTGCCGCGCCGCCAGCCCGACCAGTTGTTCGATGATCAGCAGGATGTTCAGCGCGTCCGCCTTGCCCAGCTGGCGGATGCGTGCGCCCCGGTTCAGCTGGGTTTCCACGATGCCCTGCGCCGTCAGTTTCTGAATTGCCTCGCGCACCGTGGACCGGCTGACACCGTATTTTTCGCCAAGGTCCGGTTCCACCAGGCGCTGACCGGGCACGAACCGCCCCTCATAGAGCCCACGAACGATATCGCGGGCCAGAGCGTCGGAGGAGCTGAGTTTCTCTGCAGTCATACAGGGTTCCGTCTGGCGATTTCGTCCTACCATACCACGGCATTCCGGCCGGTTTGACAAGCTCTACCTGAGCCGAAACCGGCAAGGAAGGGTGCTTGTGTTCCGCCGGGGCGGCGGGCAATCTGCGGCCAACCAACAGGAGGAACCAAATGACGCCCACCCTACCGGCCCCTGCAACGCGCCATGTGTGCGATCTGTTCGTCGATCTGGCCCCGCTGATGGAAATGGGGCCGGGGCAGGCCGGGCAACGGCGGATCATTCCGATCATCGGTGGCCGGGTCGAGGGGCCGGCGCTGAATGGGCGCATCCTGAACCTGGGCGCGGACTGGCAGACGATCTGGGGCAACGGCGTGGCCGAGTTGGAGGCGCGCTATGCGTTCGAGACCGACGACGGCGCGCTGATCGAGATCCGCAACTATGGCTACCGCCACGGCCCGGCCGAGGTGCTGGCCGCCGTCGCGCGGGGCGAGGACGTGGACCCCGCCAGCTATTACATGCGGACCTCGGCGCAGTTGGAAACGGGGGATCCGCGCTACGACTGGGTCAACCGGACCATGTTTGCCGGGGTCGGCGCGCGGCTGGCCGGGCAGGTCGTGATCTCGCTTTACGCGGTGGAATAGGCGCCCACGTCGCCCTGCGCGACGGACACGGATTTCACGATGGCATGGCAGCGGGTGCCCGGCTGCAGGTTCAGCACCTGCGCCGACCGGCGGGTGATCCGGGCCAGGATATGATCCGGCCCCACCTGCAGCCGCACCATCGCACCGGGGCCGTCACCCATACGGATCGTGTCCACCGTCGCGGGCAGGACGTTCAGGGCGGATATGTTCTGCGGCGGGTCCAGCGCCAGCATGACCTCGTGCGCGTGGATGCGGACGCGCAGGGCGGTGCCGGGGGCGGCCTGTATCCGGGGCAAGTGCAGGCGGTGGCCCGCGGTCGCCAGTTCGGTCAGCCCGTCGGAATGGTGGGCCAGGATGCGCGCGGTCAGGATGGCACCGGCCTGTCGCAACCCGATCAGCGGGGCAAGGTCGGGGTCCGACAGGATTTGCGCGGCGGGGCCTGCCTGGCGCACGGCGCCGTCCTGCAACAGGACGATCGTGTTGGCTAGTCGAGCGACCTCGGACATGGAATGGCTGACATAGAGGATCGGGATGCGGGCGCGGTCGCGCAGCCTTTCGACATAGGGCAGGATTTCATCCTTGCGGGCGGCGTCCAGCGCGGCCAGCGGTTCGTCCAGCAGCAGGATTTCCGGGCTGGATAGCAGTGCGCGGCCAATGGCGACGCGCTGCTTTTCCCCGCCCGACAGCGCGCCGGGGCGACGCGCCAGCAGATCGCCGATGCCCAGCATCGCGATGACATCGTCCTGGCCGGTGGTGCTGCGGCTGAAGCGTTGGCCATAGGCCAGGTTCTGCGCCACGGTCATGTGCGGAAACAGCCGGGCGTCCTGAAAGACATAGCCAACACGGCGCTTGTGGACCGGGACGTTCACGCCTTCGGCGCTGTCGAACAGCGCCCGGCCGCCGACGGTGATACGCCCCTGTTGCGGTCTCAGCAACCCGGCCACGGTGTTGATAAGGGTGGTCTTGCCCGATCCCGAGCGTCCGAACAGCGCCGTGACACCCGGTCCGGCCTCGAACACGGCGTTCAGCCGGAAGGTGCCGAAATCGTGGGTGACGCGGACGGACAGGCTCATCCACGCACCTTCCTTGCGGCGCGGCGGGCCAGCGCCTCTGAGGCCAGAAGGGCCGCCATCGCCAGAACGACCGACACGGCCACCAGCCGCAGGGCCGAGGCCTCGCCGCCCGGAACCTGCAGGAAGGCGTAGATCGCCGAGGGCAGGGTCTGGGTCTGGCCGGGGATGTTGGATACGAAGGTGATCGTCGCGCCGAATTCGCCCATCGCCTTGGCGAAGGCCAGGACCGCCCCGGCGATGATGCCGGGCAGGATCAGCGGCAGGGTGATCGTGGTGAACACCGACAGCCGCGATGCGCCCAGCGTGGCGGCGGCCTGTTCCAGCCGGGGGTCCACGCCTTCGATCGCCAGGCGGATTGCGCGGACCATCAGCGGGAAAGCCATGATCGCCGCCGCCAGCGCGGCGCCGGTCCAGCGAAAGGCCAGCACGATGCCGAACACGTCATGCAGGAACGCCCCCACCGGCGCGCGCTTGCCGAAGGTGATCAACAGCAGATAGCCGGTGACCACGGGGGGCAGGATCAGCGGCAGGTGGACGATGCCGTTCAGGAACTGCTTGCCGGGGAACTGGCCGCGCGCCAGCGCCAGAGCGGTCAGGATGGCGACAGGCAGGCTGGCCAGCGTGGCCCAGAAGGACACCTTGAGCGACAGGGCGACGGCGGCCCATTCCTGGGGTGCCAGCCAATCCGTCATTCGGGCTCCGGGAGGGTAAAGCCCGCAGCCAGGAAGATGTCGCTGGCGGCAGGGGATTGCAGGAAATCCAGGAACTCTGCGGCTTGCGGGCTGGTGCTGTCGGTGGTGATCGCGGCGGGATAGAGGATCTGCGGGTGACTGTCCGCAGGAAAATCCGCCACCACGGTGACACGCGGGTCGGATCGGGCGTCAGAGCCATAGACGATACCCAGCGGAGCCTCGCCCAAGGCAACCAGCATCAACGCGGCGCTGACGTTGTCGGCCTGCGCGACCTTGTCCGCCACCGAAGGCCACAGGCCCAGCGTTTCCAGCGCTGCCTTGCCGTAAATCCCGGCGGGGACAGCCTGCACCAGCGCCATCGCCAGCCGGTCCTGTCCCAGCAGCGCCCCCAGATCGGTCTGCGGGCCAAAGCCGGGCAGGGCAGGTGTTCCGGCGGGGGCGATCAGCACCAGCGTGTTGGACAGCAGATCAATTCGGGTTTCGTTGCGGATGAGTGCATTTGCCGCCAAGTGATCCATCCAGCCGGGGTTGGCGGAAATGAAGATGTCTGCAGGGGCGCCGGCCTCTATCTGGCGGGCCAGGGCGGAACTGCCGGCAAAGGACACGGTGGCGGTATGGCCGGTGCGCGCGTTCCAGTCCCCGGCGATCCGGTCCAGCGCGGTTTTCAGGCTGGCTGCGGCGAAAACGGTGACGCTTCCGGCAAGGATCGGAGACGGTAGAAACAGCAGTATGGTCAGCAGCAGGCGGAACAGGGGCATGATATCACGGGCGGTTACCGGGATCATATCGCCCGCGCCCGCCGCCGTTTGCAAGGGCTGTTTTCCGGGGGGCCGGCCTTAGCAGGTGCTACTGTCGCCGTCCTTGGGGCCGCAGAACAGGCGATACAGAAGCTGAATCACCTCGTAGGTGTTGTTGTCTGCCAGCGAATAGTAAATCGTCTTACCGTCGCGGCGGGTGGACACCAGTTCTTCCTCGCGCAGACGGGCCAGCATCTGGCTGACGGCGGCCTGACGGATGTCCAGCAGGCTTTCCAGTTCACCGACGGATTTTTCACCCGAACCGAGGTGGCACAGGATCATCAACCGGCCTTCGTGGGCCAGCGTCTTCAGATAGGCGGCAGCGGCCTGGGCGCTGCGGGCCATTTCCGAGGGGGGTGCGGGCGGCGATTGCATGTTCACGGTCTGTGTGCTCCTGCGCTGCGGCTTTTTCAGTTGATCCTGACGATGTTCGATCTGTCAAATATAACGGTTTTCGCATCTGCAGAAAAGACGCTTCTATCGGGAATGTTTTCACAATCCCGAAAGAACGTTCCGGTTTTACCCGGATTTCCAGTATTCTGGTCCGGTTGGCCAGAGCGGCGGGTTCGTGCCTCAGCCGTTCAGGATGATGACGTTGCGCCGCGCCGCGCCTGACATGGTGTCGGCGATTGCCTCGTTGATCTGCTCCAGCGTCCAGCGCCCGGAAATCAGTTCATCCAGTTTCAGACGGCCTTGCTGGTACAGGTCCACCATCCACGGGATGTCGCGCTTGATCACCACGTCGCCCATTTTCGACCCCAGGATGCCTTGGCCCACGTCCGCCATCAGCAGGGGCGAGTAGCTGGCGTTCTGGCCGAAATGCGGCATACCGACCATCACGACCTTGCCGCCGTTGGCCAGGTAGCGCGGGGCCTGGTCGTAGACCGCAGCGATGCCGACAGTGACCAGAACCGCGTCTGCGCCGCGCCCGCCCAGCAGTTCCTTGACCGTGTTGAAGGGCTTGCCTTCGGGGGTGATGCCGTCGGTGGCGCCGAATTCCTTGGCGACCTCCAGCTTGTCGGGGTTCATGTCCACCGCCACGATGCGCCGCGCCCCGGCCAGCCGCGCGCCCTGGATGGCGTTCAGCCCGACACCGCCCGCACCGATCACCACCACGTCTTGTCCGGGGCGGATGTTGGCGGTGTTGACCGCTGCGCCGACACCGGTGATCACGCCGCAGGAAATCAGCGAGGCCGCGTCCTTGGGCATGTCCTGCGGGATCACGACGGCCTGGCTTTGGTCCACCACGACCTTTTCCGCGAAAGCGCCGGTGAACAGGCCCTGGTACAGCGGCGCACCGTCTCCGGTGGTCAGCGGGCCGTTTTTCCAATCGCCGGGGTCTTCGCAAACGGTGGGATGGCCACCGCCACAGGACGGGCAGACACCGCAGGACCGGACCAGCGTCACGGCGACCGCATCGCCGGTGGCAATCCCCTTGACGCCCGGACCCGTCGCGGTGACGGTGCCCGCCGCTTCGTGCCCGTAGACCGCCGGCAGCGCGCCACCGAACCCGCCCTGCCAAAAGGAGATGTCGGAATGACAGATCGCAACGGCCTCGATCTGCACCTCGATTTCACCCATCTGGGGCGCGCGCAGGGTGATCTCTTCGATGACCAGGGGTTCGCCATAGGCACGGCAAACGGCGGCTTTGACTTTCGACATGTTCTGTCCCTTTCTCGGTTCGCGGGCAAGGTGCCGCTGCGGAAGGGAGTTTTCAAGTGCGAAACAAAGTTCCGTTACGCAAAATTAGAATTCGGTTCAGGCATAATGACGCAACCGGTGGCGATAAGCGGCAAACAGCGCCATTCCCACCGTCATAAGCGCAGCGGCCAGGACGAAAGGCGCGCCCGGCAGGTGGAACGGTGCCCCTGTTCCGGTGAACAGCGCAAAGACCTGGGTCATCATCAAGGGGCCAACGATCATGGCCACTGAACCGATCGAGGACAGCACCCCCTGCAGTTCGCCCTGCGCGTCGTCCGGGGCAATGCGCGACAGGATGCCCTGCAGGGCCGGCAGCCCGATCGCCCCAAGGGCAGAGATCGGGATCAGCGCCATCACCACCCGCCCATCCGGTACGAAGGCCACCAGAAGCAGGGCCACGACCTCTATCCCCAGGCCCAGCAGGGCGGTGCGCGCTTCACCCAGAAAGCGGATGGCCGGGCGGATCAGGCCACCCTGGATCACCGCCATGGAGACGCCGTACACCGCCAGCGACACCCCGATCAACCCGGGTGACCAGCCGAAGCGGGCGGTGGTGAAATAGGCCCAGATCGCCGGGTAGACGACATTGGCCAGATGATAAAGAAAGATCACCCCCAGTATCGGCGACACCGGCCCCATATGCGTCAGCGCCCGGAAGGCCGAGAACGGGTTTGCCCCGGCCCGGCGGAACGGGCGACGGGTGGCGGCGGTCACGGTTTCTTTCAGGATGCTGTAGCCGAACACGGCATTGGCCAACGCCAAGGCTGCGGCAGCATAGAACGGCGCGCGGGTGCCGTATTCGGCCAGCAGCCCGCCCAGCATCGGCCCCAGCACGAAGCCGACGCCGAACCCGGCACCGATCAGCCCGAAATTGGCCGCCTTGTCGCGGGACGAGGAAATATCGGCCATATAGGCCATCGCTGTGGCATGGGTGGCGGCAGTGATCCCACCCACGATCCGCCCGGCCAGCAGCAGCCAGATCGAGCCGGCCAGCGCCATCACAAGGTAATCCGCCGCCATCACCACCAGCGAAACCAGCAGCACCGGCCGCCGCCCATAGGCATCCGACAGCCGCCCCAGCGCCGGGCTGAACAGGAATTGCATCAGTGCAAAAGAGGTGGTCAGCACCCCGCCCCAAAGCGCGGCGCGGGCCAGCGTACCGCCGCTGACCTCTTGGATCAGTTCGGGCATGACCGGCATGATCAGGCCGATGCCCATCGCATCAATCATCACGGTGATCAGGATAAAGAGGACAGGCAGGCGGTTGGTCATGGGATTCTGAACGGTTCGGTTTAGCCGAAGATAGGTGTCGGTGCCCTGACTTGTAAGGGGCTTTCGCCTGCGGCGGGCGGGGAAAGGGGGGCTGTCTGCCCCCCTCTGGCCTGCGGCCATTCACCCCCCGAGGGTATTTTGCCCAAGAAAAAGCCGGCTTGGTCAAAGAGCGCGGGCTTTGGCGGCGAAGGCGCGGGCCTCTGCCGGGGCCTGCCCGGTTTGCTGGTCGGGGTCGAAGATGTCGGTCAGCGGCAGGTCTGGCCAAGCGGCGCGGACCAGATCTGCGAGCGGGGTGTTTTCGGCGACGGCCCGTTTGCAGAGATCTTTCGTGGCGGTTTGGGCCTCTGGCCGGGGGAGGGTTTGGGCAAGGCGGAAGGACAGCGCCTCGGCATGGATCAGGTCCAGGTGGGTGGACAGAGCGGTTTGCATCGCGGCGGGGTTGGGGGCGAGCGTGGTGGACAGCGCACGGGCATGTTCCAGCGCCGAGGCGGCGGAGAGGCAAAGCTGTGGCAGGGTCAGCCACTCGGTGTACCACGCGGCGGCGTCGCGGTCTTGCCGGTGCAGGCCCGCGCCTTGCAGAAGGGTGTTCAACCCGATTGCCTGCCGGGTCAGCGCGACGATGGCGGACGGTCCGACTGGGTTCTGTTTCTGCGGCATGGTGGACGAGGCGCCGGTGGCCGAAAGCGTGACCTCGGCGATGTCGGTCTGGGTCAGCAGCAGCAGATCCTCTGCCATTTTTCCCAGCGCGACGCAGAGGCGCGCAAGCCAGCCGGCAAGCGTCAGGATCGGGCTGCGATCGGTGTGCCAGCTGCGCTGGGGGTCGTGCAAATTCAGGGCCTTGGCCAGCCTGGCGCGCAGTTCAGGGGCGTGTGGGCCAAGGGCGGCGGCGGTGCCTGCCGCGCCGGATAAAGACACCCAAAGCATCTGATCGCGCAGGCTGGGAAGATCTGTCAGCAGTTGCAGCAGCGGTGCGCCCCAATGGGCCGTTGTCGCGCCGAAGGTGGTGGGCGTGGCATGTTGGCCCCAAGTGCGGCCGGGCATGGGCAGGTCTGCGTGGATTTCTGACAACTTACCAAGGGCTTGGGCGGTTTCGCGCAGTCGGGTTTCCATGATCCCGAGGTATTGGCGCAGGCGCAGGATCAGGCCGGTGTCAACAATGTCCTGCGTGGTCGCGCCCCAGTGGACGTATTGCGCATGTTCGGGGGCTTCCATGGCCTTGCGGAAAGCGGCGACAAGGCCGGGGACCGGAATGCCGTTTTCCGCGACAGATTGCGCCAAGCCCCCAGGATCCAAAGGAATTTCCAGCGATGCGCGGTGGATGTACAGCGCGGATTCGAGCGGGATCAGCCCCATGTCGCCCTGTACCTTGGCCAATGTGCCCTCGACCAGTTGCATGGCGCGGACCTCGGCGCTGTCGGTGAACAGGCGGGATGCGTCCCCAGCGGGGAAAAGACGGGTGTAAAGTTCGGATGAGAAAACCGAGGATGCCATGATTAGTCCATTGTTATTGCTTGCTTATTTTATCCAGCAGGCGGGCCAGTCCGGTCGGGTCCGCGAAGAACGGGGAATGGCCGGTGGGCAGGGCGTGCACACTGCCCGGCGGCCAATCGCGCGTCATCGTGACCTGAAATGCGGGTGGGATGGTGCGATCATCGGTGCAGCGGATGTAAGACCTTGGAATGCTTTCGTAATTCCTGCCTGTTTGCACAGGGACAGAGGTGGGCTGAGTGGCTTGGACACACAGGTGTTTGCTGGCGAACTCTACGGTGCCGTCCGGGCAATCGTGATAGAAAATGTCGCGGATCATCGCGGGATCGGCGGTCCAGCCTAGCATATCTTGTGTCATGCGGATGGCGGGCAGCAAGGGCTGGTAGGGTGCTTGCATCCTCATTTGGGCAAGGGACAGTCCGGGACTGGGGACATAAGCGCAAAGGTACACCAGCCGCTGAAACCGCGCAGGATCGCGTTCCGCCGCCAGCGTGATCGGGTAGCCGCCCATCGAATGGCCGACGACAATGGCCGGTTTTTCCAGTGCATCCAGAACGGCATCGGCATATTTTTCCAGCGTAACCTGTTGATAAGGCGTGGAGTCTTTACCGTGTCCGGGCAGGTCAATGGCGCGGGCCGTGTGGCCGAGCGCCCGCAGTTCCGGCAGAACGTCGCGCCAGCACCACGCCCCGTGCGCCGCGCCGTGGATCAACAGAAAATGCGCCATGCCGAAACCTTTCCTGTGCATCGGGACGGGGGGATAACGGGTCGTAAACCTGTCAATTCGTACGGTTCACGCCTTGAAGCGGACGATTCAGACATGTCCGATCTCCGTTAGGAATTTGGCAAGAACCTGCGCGTATTCTGCGGGCTGTTCGACACAAGGGAGGTGACCGGCCTTGCGGATCAGATGGAACTTGGACCCCGGAACCAGATCGACGGTTTCGCGCACCAGATCGGGGGGTGTCGATCCGTCCTCGGATCCCGCGATGCCCAACAGGGGCAGACGCAGGCCAGAGGTCGGTGTGTAGAAATCCGTACCCGAGATCGCGGCGGAACAACCGATGTAGCCCTCTATCGGCTGGCGGGTCATCATGTTGCGCCAGGCGTGCAGTTCGGGTGTCTGGCGGAAGGCGCGGGAAAACCAGCGGTCCATCGTGGCGTCGGCCAGCGCCTCGATGCCGCCGCTGCGGACGGATTCGATCCGGTCGGCCCACATGTCGGGCTGACCGATCTTGGCGGCGGTGTTGGACAGCACGACAGCGCGCACCAGGTCCAGCCGTTTCACGGCCAGCCCCTGGGCGATCATGCCGCCGATGGACAAGCCGACAAAGACGCAGTTGCGGACCTTCAAGTGATCCAGCAGGCGTTCGGCGTCGCGTACCAGCGTCCCCATCGAATAGGGGCCGGGCGGGCAGTCGGACAGGCCGTGGCCGCGCTTGTCGTAGCGGATCAGGCGCAGGCCAGCGGGCAAAAGGGGCAACACGTTGTCCCACAGGCGCAGGTCCGTGCCCAGGGAATTGGCAAAGATGACCGGCGCGCCATCTGGGTCGCCGTCGTCGCGGTAGTGAAGATTGATGTCGCCAAGATCTGCGATAAGCATAAGGAGGGCCGTGTGAAAAGAAGTTTGATCGGGACGGTCCGCCGGGTGCGGGCCGGGTTCAGGCGCATAAGGTCCGCGCTTTGGCGGGGGATGTCAAACCTTGCGGGTCAGCAGAACCGTTCCAGCGCGGTGCGGAACATGTCCGGGTCCACGTTGCCGCCGGAGGTGATGGCGATCACGGCGTCACCTTCGGTTTCGCCGCGGTGGAACAACGCCGCCGCCAGCGCCGCGGCCCCGCCGGGTTCCAGCACGATCTTCAGCCGCAGGAAGGCCAGCGCCATCGCGTGCAGGCAGTCATCTTCGGACACCGCGATGCCGGGACCGCACAGCCGCTGCATGATCGGAAGGGTCAGATCACCCGGCTGGGGCGTGATGATCGCATCGCAGATGGACCCGGACAGGCGGGCGTTGCGCTGGATCTTGCCAGAGGCCAGCGAGCGGGTGACATCGTCAAAGCCCTCGGGTTCCACCGGGCGGACGCGCAGGCCGGGGGCGTGGGCCGCCAGCGCCAGCGCAACACCCGAAGTCAGGCCGCCCCCGCCGCAGGGGATCAGCACATCGGCGGTGTCGATGCCCAACTCAGCGGCTCGTTCGGCGATTTCCAACCCGGCGGTGCCCTGGCCCGCAATTACCTGCGGTTCGTCGAAGGGCCGGATCAGGGTCAGGCCGCGTTCGGCGGACAGGGTGTTGCCGATTTCTTCGCGGTTTTCGGTGGCGCGATCGTACAGGACGACTTCGGCCCCCAGGGCGCGGGTATTGTCGATCTTCAGTTTCGGCGCATCAGAGGGCATGACGATCACCGATGGCACCCCGTGCCGGGTGGCGGCATGGGCCACCCCCTGCGCGTGGTTGCCGCTGGAAAAGGCGATCACGCCGCGCGCGCGGGTGTCCGCGTCCAGCGCGGACAGGGCGGACCAGCCGCCCCGGAACTTGAAGCTGCCAGTGTGTTGCAGGCATTCGGCTTTGACCAGCACGCGCCGTCCGGCGAGGTCATCCAGAAAGGGCGAGGACAGCAGCGGCGTGCGGCGGACATGGCCGGCCAGGCGCTGGGCCGCCGCTTCGATCATGTCGATATTCATTGCATGTCACCGATCCAGCGGTGCAGGGCCGCCAGCGCTTCGGGTTCGTCAAGGAAGGGAACATGGGCGCGGTCGGGGACATGGGCAACGATCAGGCCGGGCATCGCTTCGGCCATCTTGTCCACGGCCGTCGCGGTCAGCAGGTCCGAATTGGCCCCGTGGATCACCGCGCAGGGCAGGGGCGCGATGGCGTGGAACAGCGGCCATAGGTCCGGGGTTTCGGCCTTCAGCCCTTCGATCACGGCGTCGCGCAGGCGGGGGTCATAGTTGATTTCCACCCCGTTGCGGGTCTGGACGAAGGTGTGGGTTGCCTCTTGCCGCCAGCGGTCCAGCGGCACGTTGGCGAAACCGGGCAGGGCGGCGCGTTGGGCGGCAAGCTGGTCCAGCGTTTTCGCGTCCGGGTTCACGCCAAGGTAGGCCATGATGTTGCCAAGCCCGGTCATGTCCAGTTCCGGGCCGACATCGTTCATGGCAACGCCCAGCAGGCGGTCCTTGACGGTGGCGGCCAGCACCATGGCGATCAGCCCCCCGCGCGAGGTGCCGAGGATGGCGACACGGTCCAGTTTCAGGTGGGCCAGCAGGTCCAGCACGTCCTGCGCCTCTTGCGGGACGTTGTAGGTGGAATAATCCTCGGCCCAGCCGGACTGACCCCGGCCCCGGTAATCCATGCGGATGATGCGGCAGCCCTTCAGGTGCGGGGCCACGAAATCGAAGTCGCGGGCGTTGCGGGTCAGGCCGGACAGGCACAGGATAGGCAGGCCGCTGCCGGTGTCCTCGTAATGGATCGCGGTGCCGTCGGATGTGGTGAAACGTGCCATTCAGCCCCTCGCCAATGCTGGAATGCCCGTCAGGTCGGACAGGATGTGATGCGGCTTCGCGGGCAGCCTGTCCAGCGGTTCGCCGGCGCGGTTGACCCATGCGGTGACAAAGCCGTAGCCCGCCGCCGCCGCCGCGTCCCAGCCGTTGGAGGACACGAAAAGCACCTGGCCGGGCGTGCAGCCAAAGCGTTGGCCGACAAGGTCATAGACGCGGCTGTCGGGTTTGAAGATGCCGACGGATTCAACGGACAGGCTGTCATCCAGCACCTCGGACAGGCCGGCGGATTTGACGGCGCCCTGCAGCATGTCGGGCGATCCGTTGGACAGGATCGCGGTGTTCATACCGGCCGCCTTCAGCTCGGCCAGCATTTGCGGCACCTCGGGGTAGGCTGAAAGTTCCCAGTAAAGTTGCAGCAGGCGGTCGCGCAGGTCGGGGTCGCCATGCAGCCCGGACGCCTCCAGCGCCCAGTCCAGCCCGTCCTGCGTGACCTGCCAGAAATCGGTGTGCTGGCGCATCACCGCGCGCAGCCAGCTGTATTGCAGCTGTTTCAGTCGCCAGTGCTGCGCCAGTTGCGGCCATTTTTCAGCCAGCGCGGCGCGGCCCGGTTCGGCGGCGGCTTCCCTGGCGGCGGCGGCGACGTCGAACAGCGTGCCATAGGCGTCGAAGATGCAGGTTGTGATGGTCATTGCGGGCCTCCCTTCGGGGCAGATTTGCACGGAGCGCGGCGGTGGAAAAGGGCCAATCGGGCCGATTTGCAATTCCGGGCCGGGGCCGATAGGGTGCGCCCCCATACGCCAGAGCACCCGCCGGATCGGCGGCCTCTCAATCCACTTCCAGACATGACAGGAAAACGCATGACGCAGGTCAAACCGGGCGACAAGGTCCAGATTCATTACACCGGAACGCTGGACGATGGTTCGACCTTCGACAGTTCGGCAGGGCGCGACCCGCTGGCGTTCACCGTCGGTTCCGGCCAGATCATCCCCGGCCTGGACAAGGAAATCCCCGGCATGACCGTGGGCGACAAGAAAACCGTGGTGATCCCGCCCGCCGAAGCCTATGGCGAAAGCCAGCCCGAGGCCGTGCAGGCGATCCCGCGGTCAAACGTGCCGCCGGAAATTCCGCTGGAACTGGGCCTGCAACTGCAAATGCAGTCGCCGTCCGGGCAAGTGGTGCCGGTGACGGTCGTCAGCCTGACCGAGGAAGAGGTGACGCTGGACGCCAATCACCCGCTGGCAGGCAAGGTGCTGACCTTTGCGATCGAGTTGGTCGCGATCGGCTGAACGCGGTGAATGAATGACCCGAAGCCCCGCCATCGTGCGGGGCTTTTTGCGTTGGAAAACCGTGTTAGGCTGGGGTGTCAGCCGCCGGAGGATACCATGCCGAAAACCGCTGAAACCCTGCTGGAACGTATCAAGGAGCTGCAGGACGAATTCGAGGAAGAACTGGCCAAGCGCCGCGAGGCGTTCCGCTATACGCTGGAAAATGGCCGGGTCGTCTGGGAAGAAGAGGCGCGCAGGCACCACCGCGAATTGCGGGTGCGTCTGCGGACATTCCTGGCGCGGACGCGGCCGCTGACGGTGATCACGGCGCCGGTGATTTATTCCCTGATCGTGCCTTTCGCGCTGCTGGACCTGTTCGTGACGGTTTATCACGCGGTCTGTTTCCCGGTCTATGGCATCCCCAAGGTGCGCCGGGCCGATCACATCCGCATTGATCGCCAGCACCTGGCCTATCTGAACGGGATGCAAAAGCTGAACTGCGTCTACTGCGGCTATTGCAACGGGCTGATTTCCTATGTTCGGGAAATCGCGGGCCGGACCGAGGCCTACTGGTGTCCGATCAAGCACGCCGCGCGGGTAGACGGGGTGCACCGGCACTATGGTGATTTCCTGGAATACGGCGATGGCGACGGGTATCAGCAGGGGCTGACCCGGTCGCGGGAAAGGGTGCAGAAGCTGGAGGACTAGGTGCCGCGGAACTTGCTGGGGGTGACGCCGAAGCGGTTGCGGAAGCCCTTGAGGAACACGGAATCCGAAGAAAACCCGCTGGCCAATGCCACCTCGGTCACGCTCATGTCGGTTTCGCGCAGCAGGGCGCGGGCGTGGTTCAGGCGCAGGTCGCGGTAGTAGTTCAACGGCGTGGTGTTCAGGTGTTTCATGAACAGCCGTTCCACCTGCCGCCGAGACACGCCGACATGGTCGCACAGCTCGGTCAGGGTCATCGGTTCCTCGATGTGCTGGTGCATGAGCTGGCCGATTTCGATCAGGCGGGTGTTGCGCGACCCCAGCAGCACGGAAAGCGACGACCGCTGTCGGGCGCTGCGGGCGCGGCGCCCCGAGTAGACGCACATGTCGGCCACCACCAGCGCGAATTCAGCGCCGAAATCAGCCTCGACCAGTTCCAGCATCATGTCCGTCGCGGCCACCCCGCCGCCGCAGGTAAAGACGTTGCCGTCTATTTCATAGATCGAGGAGGTGATCGTCAGGTTCGGGAATTCCTCGGTAAAGGCGGGCTGGTTTTCCCAGTGCAGCGTCGCTTTCTTGCCGGACAGCAGCCCGGCCTGTGCCAGCGTGATCGCGCCGGTGCAGATGCCGCCGACGCGGCCGCCGTGCTTGGCGTGGCGACGCAGGGCGGACAGGGTGGCCGAAGAGGCGTTGAATTCATGCACGGTGCCGGCGCAGACAATGGCATGGGCCGGCTGCGGAAAGGCCTGCAATGCGGTGTCGACGTTCACCGCGATGCCGCAGGAACTGGTGACCGGGCTGCCGTCCTGCGAATAGGTCCGCCAGCGGTACAGTGGGCGCTGTGCCAGCTGGTTGGCGACACGCAGCGGGTCCAGCGCGGCGGAAAACGCCAGCAGGGTGAATTGCGGCAGCAGCAGGAAGGCGAATTCGCGTGCCGTCCGGGCGCTGGCAACATCAAAGAAGGCAGCGCCGCGCGGGACGATCGGGGCAGTCGGTTTGTCAGTCATGGTGCACCAGTTGGGGCGCGTGTCGGGGCAGGTTACTTCGCGCCGGGCTTGCGGCGCAAGCGGATCACCACGTCCACGCTGGCGATTTCTGCCCCGGCGGGGGCGTCCGGCAGGCGGGTGATTTCCAACTGGTCGGCGGGGGCATCCGTCAGCAGCCCGTCGTCTTCCCAGAAAAAATGCGGATGATCGCCGGTGTTGGTGTCGAAATAGCTGCGCGACCCGTCGACTGTCACCTCTTGCATCAGGCCGGCCTGACAGAAGGCGCGCAGCGTGTTGTAGACGGTGGCCAGCGACACACGCTCTCCCTGATCGCAGACGGCGGAATACAGGCTTTCGGCGGTGACGTGACGGTGCTGCCCGTCGCCCACCAGAAGCGCGGCCAGCGCGGTGCGCTGCCGGGTGGGGCGCACGCCCGCCCCTGCCAGCCATCCGGCGCCACGCTCCTTTGCCTGTTCCGTCACGGTCATGTCTGCGTTCCTTTGTTTCACGCGTTAATATAACGGGGCGTGGCGGGCAATTTCAATTGAAAACAGATCGCAACTGAACCGGTGCGGCACGGGTGCGACACGGGGGCGGTCTTGCACGCGGGCCAAAGCGGGTGCTAGAGGGGGTGAAACGCAATAAGACCAGAGAATGGGGGATCCCTCTGCATGTCCCAATATCCCAGCAGTTTCGACCGCGACGACCTGTTGAAATGCGCCCGAGGCGAGCTGTTCGGGCCGGGCAACGCCCAGCTGCCCGCGCCGCCGATGCTGATGATGGACCGGATCACCGACATTTCCGGTGACGGCGGTCTGCATGGCAAGGGCCACGTGGTGGCCGAGTTCGACATCACCCCGGATTTGTGGTTCTTTGACTGCCATTTCCCCGGCAACCCGATCATGCCCGGCTGCCTGGGGCTGGACGGTCTGTGGCAGTTGACCGGCTTCAACCTGGGCTGGCGCGGCTGGCTGGGGCGCGGCTATGCCTTGGGCGTGGGCGAGGTCAAGCTGACCGGCATGGTCCGCCCGGACCGCAAGATGCTGACCTACAAGGTGGATTTCACCAAGGCCATTCAAACCCGCCGCCTGACCATGGGCGTCGCCGACGGGATCGTCGAGGCCGACGGCGAGGTAATCTATGTCGTCAAGGACATGAAGGTCGCGCTGAGCGAGAGCTGAGTTTTCAGCGATTGCGGAAGTTGGGAAAGGGGCCAGCGAGGCCCCTTTTTGCGTGACGCAGAGGCAAGACCGCAGGCCGCCGGGCATTGTCGGTCCGTCCCCCGGCGCAGCGATGCGCGGCTGGGCGACATGAGCGGGGCAATGTGTCCCGCCACATCCCACCCCCCCCTTGCGCAGGCGAGGGCCGGGCCGGTCGTTGGAAAGGAAAAAGAGGCCCGAGGGCCTCTTTCCTGGTGTTGGTTTGGCTGGCGCCCTGACGGGGGGCGCCGGAGCTATTCCTGAATCGATTCCAGATAGTAGGTCAGCGACAGGAGGCGACCGCGCGCCACCATCTCGGCGGTTTCTCCGCGTTCGCTGGCTGTGTCGACCTGAAAGCGATCACCCCAGACCGGCATGTCTTCTCCGTGAATAGGGAGCAGATTGCGCCTGTCGATCATGAAAATCGTGTACTCGAACGGGAATTTTCCACCATTCCTTGCGGCAAGGCGCGTCAGGTCCGGGGTTTCGATCTTCAGAAGGCCGGCAAGAGGGCCGTCTCCTTTCCCGGACTCGCCATGACATCCGGCGCAGGCGACCATGTATTCCCTTTGGCCGGCTGTCTCTGCGGCAACGGATTGGATACCTAGAAAACTGGCAAGAATTGCGGTTACAAGAACATACTTTTTCATTGCTATTTCCTCCACCCTTTCGAAGCCTGGTTACTTGGCTTCGCCAAATATTTTACCGCGCGGACAATCAGGGCGTAATGACCTCGGTCAAACCTCTTTGAGGGGAAACCGCCTGTTTGCCATCCCTGGGCCCGCAGGCAGGTGGCCTTGCATCATTCGCGGGCGATGTGTCCCGCCACATCCCAACCACCTTGCGCGTCCCCGCCCCAACCCCTAGTAAGGCATAAGCAAATAAGGGAGTGCTGGTATGCGCCGAGTAGTGGTCACCGGGCTGGGCGTCGTGTCGTCCATCGGGAACAATGCGAATGAGGTTCTGGCCTCGCTGAAGGCCGGGAAATCCGGCATCACCGCCAACGAGGCGATGAAGGAACACGGGTTCCGCAGCCAGATCGCCGGGAACGTGAAGCTGGACGTGACCGAGCATGTGGACAAGCGTACGCTGCGCTTCATGGGGCCGGGGGCGGCCTATGCCTATATCGCGATGGAACAGGCGATCGCGGATTCCGGGCTGGAAGAGGGCGACATCGTCAACCCGCGTACCGGCCTGATCGCCGGGTCGGGCGGGCCGTCCACCAGCGCGCTGTTTTCAGCGCATCAGGTGGCGCTGTCCAGCGGCGCAACCAAGCGGATCGGGCCGTTCGCGGTGCCGAAATGCATGAGTTCGACCATCTCGGCCAACCTGTCCACGGCGTTCAAGATCAAGGGCGTGAACTACTCGATCACCTCGGCGTGCTCGACCAGCCTGCATTGTATCGGCAACGCGGCCGAACAGATCATGCTGGGCAAGCAGGACGTGATGTTTGCCGGCGGCGGCGAGGAACTGGACTGGACCCTGTCCTGCCTGTTCGACGCGATGGGCGCGATGTCCAGCAAGTACAACGACACGCCGGAACGCGCCAGCCGCGCCTTTGACGCCAACCGCGACGGGTTCGTGATCGGCGGCGGCGGCGCCATCCTGGTGCTGGAGGAACTGGAACACGCCAAGGCGCGCGGCGCCAAGATCTATGCCGAGGTGACGGGGTATGGCGCAACCTCGGACGGGCACGACATGGTGGCCCCGTCGGGCGAAGGCGGCGAACGCGCCATGCGCATCGCCCTGTCCACGCTGGGCGAGGGCCGCAAGGTCGGCTACATCAACGCGCATGGCACCTCGACCCCCGTGGGTGACGTGGGCGAGGTGGAAGCGGTGCGCCGCGTCTTCGGGACAGGCAACACGCCGCCGATTTCATCCACCAAGTCGATGACCGGCCACAGCCAGGGCGCGACCGGCGCACAGGAAGCGGTGTATTGCCTGTTGGCGCTGGAACATGACTTCATCATCCCGTCGATCAACGTCGAAACGCTGGACCCGGCGATCAATGAAGGCGAGATCGCGACCGCCTTGGTGGAAAACGCCGGTCTTGATACGGTGATGACCAACAGCTTTGGATTCGGTGGCACGAACGGGTCGATGCTGCTGTCCAAATACCGCGGGTGATCTGACATGACCGGACTTCTGCAAGGCAAGCGCGGCCTGATCATGGGGGTCGCCAACGACCGCTCCATCGCATGGGGGATCGCCAAGGCGATGGCCGATGCGGGGGCAGAGTTGGCGTTCACCTATCAGGGCGAAGCGTTTGGCAAACGGCTGGAACCGCTGGCGGCATCGGTGGGGTCTGACTTCATGGTGGATGCGGACGTGACCGATGACGCGTCTCTGGACGCTGCGTTCAGGTCGCTGAAGGACCGCTGGGAGACGCTGGATTTCCTGGTCCACGCCATCGCCTATTCGGACAAGAATGAATTGACGGGGCGGTTCATCAATACCAGCCGCGACAACTTCAAGAATTCGCTGGATATTTCCTGCTATTCGCTGATCGAGGTGTCGCGCCGCGCCTACCCGATGATGAAGGCCAACGGCGGCACGATCCTGACGCTGACCTATGGCGGGTCGAACCGGGTGACGCCGAATTACAACGTGATGGGCGTGGCCAAGGCGGCGCTGGAATCGGCGACGCGTTATCTGGCGAATGATCTGGGCCCGGACGGAATCCGCGTGAACGCGATCAGCCCCGGCCCGATGAAAACCCTTGCCGGCGCCGCTATTGGCGGGGCGCGCAAGACCTTCAAACACACCGAGCAGAACACGCCCCTGCGCGCCAACGCCACCTTGGAGGCAGTGGGCGGTACGGCGGTCTACCTGGCTTCGGATGCAGGGTCATGCACCACGGGTGAAATCATCCATGTCGATGGCGGGTTCCACGTACTGGGCATGCCCCAGCCCGAATTCCTGTAAAAAGGCGCGCGCTGGTGCGCGCACTGGATATCTCGGCCTGCGGCCTCGGGCAGGGGGCTTTGCCCCGTCGCGCTGCGCGCGACTCCCCAGGGTATTTTCCCCAAGAAAAAGCGGGGTCTTGGGTTTTTCTTGGGGCAAGTACCCCGGGGGTTTGGGGGCAGAGCCCCCATGCCCGAGGCGGAAGCCGCAGGCTGATGCCGAGATATCGTGGGCGCGTCAGCGCACCTTTTCAGAACCATTGACCGGGCTCCATCAGGCCGAGGTCCAGCAACTGCCCCGAGTGCCATTCAAATGGTACGGAATTGTGCCAGCGGAAGGTTTCGATGTCGAAAGCTGATCCGGGGTTGCGTTTCAGTGCCTTGGCCGTGCGGAAGGAACAGACGGCTGCCGTCAGGTTGTGGTGCCAGGGGCAGGCGTAGGTGTTGTATTCCTGGTTGTTGAACGTCAGGTCCGGCCCCAGCGTCAGGCCGGGGCGCGTACGGAACAGCGCAATGCGGTCGATCTTGCGGCGGGCGGGGGGGATGTGTTCCTCGAACCGCCAGCGCAGGCCGCCGAAGAAATCAAGTTGCCGGTCTTTCGGGTGGCCTGTGGTGCTGTCTGCGCGCGATAGGGCGAAATAGCCGGTCTTGTCCAGGAAGGTCTGTTCCAGCGACACCGCCGTCGGGTTCTGCTGCAGGTCGCCGGCGTAGAGGTCGATCACGTAGGTCAGCATCGCGTCGCGGCGTTCTTCGGCGTGAAAGGCCAGCATTTCGCCGATGGTGCGGTGTTCGCAGAACGGGTAGAACAGGTATTCGGCGTTATAGCCGTAGTACAGCCAGGTTCCGTCTGGCGCGGTGGCGGCGATGCGGTTGACGGTTCGCGACACGACATCGGCGGCAAGCGTGTCGCAACTGACACGGATGACCCGGGCGGCGGTGTCATCGGCCAGGGTGAATGCGTCGGGTATCAGGGCCAGCACCGCCTTGAATCCGCAATCCAGGTGGTGGCGCAGGGTCGAGTCGATCTCGACCTCGTCCTCGCAGAAGATCAGCGCGACGGGGCCCTTGGCAAGTGCCGCGCCGCCGTCTTTCAAGAACTGCTCAAGCCCCGAATGTTGCATGGTTTTCCGTGTCTGCCCGTTTCGGTTCAAGTTCCGACAAAACCCCCTGCATTGCAAGGCGTGTGCAATCTGCTATACGCAGCCCCTTGAAAAAGCGTGTACGGGATCGGGCTGATGAGCGACGTCAAGAAACTCTACATCAAGACCTATGGCTGCCAGATGAACGTCTATGACAGCGAGCGGATGGCCGAGGTGATGGGCGGGTCGGGCTATGTGCAGACGGACAGCCCCGATGATGCGGACATGATCCTGCTGAACACCTGCCACATCCGGGAAAAGGCGGCCGAGAAGGTCTATTCCGAACTGGGCCGGTTCAAACCGCTGAAGGCGGCCAAGCCCGATCTGAAGATCGGGGTGGCGGGCTGCGTTGCGCAGGCCGAAGGGGCCGAGATCATGGCGCGCCAGCCGATGGTGGACCTGGTGGTGGGGCCGCAATCCTATCACCGGCTGCCCGCGATGGAGGCCAGGGCGCGTGCCGGGGAAAAGGCGCTGGATACCGATTTCCCCGAAGAAGACAAGTTCGAGAAGCTGAAGAACCGCCCCAAGGCGCAGCGCGGGCCGACGGCGTTCCTGACGGTGCAGGAGGGTTGCGACAAGTTCTGCGCCTTTTGCGTGGTGCCGTATACGCGCGGGGCGGAAGTATCGCGTCCGGTGGATCGCATTCTGGACGAGGCGCGCGACCTGGTAGAACGTGGTGTGCGCGAGATCACCCTGCTGGGGCAGAACGTGAATGCCTATCACGGGCACGGGCCGGATGGGGATTGGTCGTTGGCGCGGCTGATCTGGGCGCTGGACAAGGTGGACGGGCTGGAGCGTATCCGCTTTACCACCAGCCACCCAAATGACATGTCCGATGACCTGATCGCGGCGCATGGGGACTGTTCGAAATTGATGCCCTACCTGCATCTGCCGGTGCAATCAGGCAGCAACAAGATCCTGAAGCGGATGAACCGCAGCCACACCGCCGAAAGCTATCTGAAGCTGATCGAGCGTATCCGTGCGGCGCGGCCAGATATCCTGATGTCCGGCGATTTCATCGTCGGCTTCCCGGAAGAGACCGAGGCAGATTTCCAGGACACGATGGATCTGATCCGCGCGGTGAATTACGGACAGGCGTTTTCGTTCAAATATTCCACCCGCCCTGGCACCCCGGCGGCAGAGCGCCCGCAGGTGGAAGAGGCCGAGGCCAGTGAGCGCCTGGCCCGTCTGCAGGCGCTGATCACGCAGCAGCAGCGCGCCGTGCAGGACGGCATGGTGGGCCGCGAGGTGCAGGTGCTGTTCGAGAAACCCGGCCGTCTGCCGGGACAGATGGTGGGCAAGTCCGAGTATCTGCACGCGGTCCACGTGGCCGATGCGCAGGCGCAGCGGGGCGATATCGCGCGGGTCAGAATCGTGGAAAGCGGACCCAATTCGTTGGCCGGGGTGCTGGTCTGACCGGGGCGTAAGCCCCTCTAACGCATGAATATGGCGGCGCGGGCGAAC
This sequence comes from Thalassovita sp., assembly GCA_017792425.1. Taxonomy (GTDB): domain Bacteria; phylum Pseudomonadota; class Alphaproteobacteria; order Rhodobacterales; family Rhodobacteraceae; genus Thalassobius. Next base: position 2,908,698 of record CP051233.1, on the reverse strand, counting down.
AATCCGGCGCCGTTGCAACGTATTGTCGGGTTTTTCCCGGCAAGATCGCGCCTGAATCTCCTTCACATGACGGACTTCTCTGCTAAACTGCCGACATTATTATGATTTCGGGGCCGGGCTTTCCGCGCCATTGGGCGGATGGGCCGGGCGTTCCGTAGGGGGAAACAGTAGAGGACAGGGGCTGTGGGAAAAATCAAAGCCAAAACGCTTCGAACGGTTGTCGCGGGGGCCCTTGCTGCCGGGCTGGCGATCACCGGCGCAGCGTCCGCAGAAGAATTCCAAATGGGTGACCGCGTGGTCAAGGGGGAACGCTATATCCCCACCATCTGGATTGACCCGGACGGGTGCGAACACTGGGTGATGGACGACGGCGCCGAGGGCTATATGAGCCCGCACCGCACCCGTCAGGGCCTGCCGGTCTGCCATGACATCAACGTGTGCGGGGTCATGAACACCGACCAGTTGTTCGCCACCGACAGCTATCGCATCGCCCAGTCGGGCCGGGCGCGGCTGCAGGAATTCTTCAAGGGCGCGCAGGCCCGTGCCTTTATCATCGTGGGCCATACCGACAGCCGCGCGTCCGACGAATACAACATGCGGCTCAGCTACAACCGGGCCAATTCCGTGGCCAAGGTGGCGGCGGGCGTCGGCGCCAACGTGATTGACGTGCGCGGCTATGGCGAACGCATGCCGAAGGTGCCGAACACCTCTGCGGCGAATATGCAGCAGAACCGCCGCGTCGAAGTCCTTTGTATCAAGTGACCGGGAGAGATCGAATGAAACTTGTGAAAATCGCCTCGGCCCTGGTCATGGTGGGTGTGCTGGCCGGCTGTGAATACGGTGGCCACGGCACTGTCGGGCCGGACAAGACCCGCGACCGCGGCACTGACGCCAAGCATCTGAGCCAGCTGAAGGCCGGCATCTGGGTGGACCCAGAAGGCTGCGATCACTGGATCATCGACGACGGCGTCGAAGGCTACCTGTCGGAACGCCTGGACAAGTACGGCAAGCCGGTCTGCTCGGGCGCGGCGCCGCCCATGGTGGCCACCGGTCCGTTCAAATCGGGCAGCCCGATCCCGGACCCGCTGTAACGCGATCCGTAATAATTGATCACGAATTGGCCGCCGCGGGGTTCCGGGCGGCCTTTTTGGTCTCGATTTCGTGACAATAGCCCACCACCGCTTGCGCGAGTCACCGGATGGTGCCACCATATCTGTACATCACTGACGCAGGAGACCTGTTTGCCGTCCAGCATTCTGACCCCGCCCGCCGATCCCGCCACCCTGTCCCAGGCGCTTCTGGAATTTCCTGACAATCGCCTATTGATCAGCCTGTGCGGCGAATATGACCGTAACCTCGCGTGGATAGAGCAGAAACTGGGGGTGCAGATCGTCCGGCGTGGCAACCAACTGGTCATTCACGGCGACGAAGCCTCGGTCAAGGAAGCCGAAGAGGTGCTGCAATCGCTGTACGAACGGCTGGAGGCCGGGCGCGACGTGGAGCAGGGTGACGTGGACCGCGAGATTCGCATGGGTGGGTCGGAACGGGAAACCGGCATCCAGGACGGCGACCAACTGGAAATGTTCCGTGGCGGCAAGGTGGAAATCAAGACCCGCAAGAAACTGGTCGAACCGCGCACCGACGCGCAGAAAACCTATGTGCAGAACCTGTTCGGCAACGAACTGGCCTTCGGCATCGGCCCGGCGGGCACCGGCAAGACCTACTTGGCGGTCGCCGTCGGCGTGTCGATGTTCCTGAACGGCGACGTGGATCGCATCATCCTGTCCCGCCCCGCGGTGGAAGCGGGGGAAAAGCTGGGCTATCTGCCCGGCGACATGAAGGATAAGGTCGATCCCTACATGCAGCCGCTCTATGATGCGCTGAACGATTTCCTGCCCGGCAAGCAGGTTGCCAAGCTGATCGAGGAAAAACGCATAGAAATCGCGCCGCTGGCCTTCATGCGCGGGCGCACCCTGGCCAATGCCTTCGTGGTGCTGGACGAGGCGCAGAACGCCACCTCGATGCAGATGAAGATGTTCCTGACACGCCTCGGCGAGGGGTCGCGCATGGTGATCACCGGTGACCGGTCGCAGGTGGACCTGCCACGTGGGGTCACGTCCGGCCTGCATGACGCGGAAAGGCTGTTGCAGAACATCCCCTCGATCAGTTTCAACTACTTCACCGCCAAGGACGTGGTGCGCCACCCCCTTGTCGCCGCCATCATCGAGGCCTATGAGGCCGACGAAGCCTGATCCCTTTCATCTTGCCGGAAATACTCCGGGGGGTGTGGGGGGGCTGGCCCCCCCACGGACGGACCGATGCTGACTGACACGATCCTGGAAGACGACCGCTGGCAACAGGCCGGGCTGGAAACCCTGGCGGAAATCGCCACGCGCGCCGCGCTGGCGCACCTGGGGTTGACCCCGGATGATTTCGAAATCGCCGTGCTGGGCTGCAATGACGCGCGCATTGCCGATCTGAACGCCGATTTTCGCGGAAAACCGGTGCCGACCAACGTGTTGTCCTGGCCGTCCGAGGAACGTGGGGCAGCGGTGGATGGCGATACCCCGGACCTGCCCGAACCGGCTTTTCCCGGCATGGCCGAAGAACTGGGCGACATCGCCATCGCGTATGGAACCTGCCAGCGCGAGGCCGCCGAGGCAGGTAAACCGGTGGCCGACCACATCACCCACCTGATCGTGCATGCGACGCTGCACCTGCTGGGCTTTGATCACATCCGTGACAAGGATGCCACGTTGATGGAAGGGATCGAGACCGCGATACTTGGCAAAATGGGCATCGCTGACCCATATTCAGAGCAGTAGGCGGGCAATCCCCCGCATTTCTTGGAAAGGTAAGATGGGCGACAGTACCGACGGGTCTTCTATGGCGGCGCAGAGCGCGCAGCCAGACGAACAAGGCGACAGCCGCAGGAAATCCGGCTTCTTCAGACGTGTGATCGGGGCGCTTAGCCCCTCGGACATGGGCGAATCCGTCCCGGATGCGGAGGGTGCGGCGACTGGCCTGCCCTCGGCGCAGGTGCCGCTGGATGTCGCATCGCTGCGGCGGATGCGGGTCGAGGATGTCGCCATCCCAAAGGCCGACATCGTGTCGGTCCCTGACACGATCACCAAGGACGAACTGGTAGAGGTGTTCCGCGAAACCGGGCTGAGCCGCTTGCCGGTCTATTCCGGCACGCTGGATACGCCCGTGGGCATGGCCCACCTGAAGGATTTCGCGCTGCGCCACGGGTTCAATGGCAAGGGTGGCGCGTCATTCGAGATCCGCAAGATGCTGCGGCCGTTGCTGTACGTGCCGCCCTCGATGCCGATCGGGGTGTTGCTGCAGAAGATGCAGACGGAACGGCGGCACATGGCGCTGGTGATCGACGAATACGGCGGGGTGGACGGGCTGGTCACGATCGAGGATCTGATCGAGCAGATCATCGGCGAGATCGAGGACGAGCACGACACCGAAGAAGCCGAGATGTGGGTCAAGGAAAAGCCGGGCCAGTACCTGGCACTGTCGAAAACCCCGCTGGAGGAATTCGAGCGCGAGATCGGCCTGTCCCTGACCGAGGCCGAGGAAATCGACGAGGAAGAGATCGACACGCTGGGCGGGCTGGTGTTCATGCTTGCGGGCCGGGTGCCGGTGCGCGGCGAGGTGGTCAAGCATCCCTCGGGCGTGGAAATCGAAGTGGTCGAGGCCGACCCGCGCCGGATCAAGCGGCTGCGCGTGCGGCTGCCGGGTGTGGCCGCGGGCTGACCGGATGGGTTTTTCACCTGTTCTGACACGTATCGCCGGACCGGGCGCGCTGGGGGCGGTGATCGCGCTGGGGCAGGCGCCCTTCGGGCTGTGGCCGCTGACGGTCTTGGGGCTGGCGGTGGCGTCGGTCTGGCTGGGCCGCTGCGGCGGCTGGCGGCAGGCGGCAGGGTTGGGCTGGATGATCGGTACCGGCTATTTCGCGCTGGCGCTGGTCTGGATCGTGCAGCCGTTTTTCGTGGACCCGTGGCGGCATGGCTGGATGGCCCCGTTCGCGATCCTGTTCATGTCGGCGGGGCTGGCGCTGTTCTGGGGGGCGGGATTTGCCGTGGCGCGGCGGCTGGGGGCTGGCGCGCTGGCGCTAGCGGGCGCGTTCACGCTGGCGGAACTGGCGCGGTCTTATCTGTTCACCGGGTTTCCCTGGGTGCTGACCGGGCACGCGCTGGTGGACACGCCGCTGGCGCAGGCGGCGGCGTTGGCCGGGGCGCACGGGCTGGGGCTGCTGGTGCTGACCGGGGCGTTGGGGCTGCGCGCACTGTGGCTGCGGCAATGGGTCGGGGCTGGCGTAGCCGTACTGCTGTTGGGTGCGGTCTGGGTGTGGGGGGCTGATCGTCTGTCGCACCTGCCTGACCTGACGGACCGGCCCGTGCTGCGGCTGGTCCAGCCCAACGCGCCGCAGCACCAGAAATGGAACCCCGACCTGATCCCGGTCTTTTTCCGCCGCCAGGTGGATTTCACCGCTGCGGGCGAGGTGCGCCCTGATCTTGTGGTCTGGCCCGAAACCGCGCTGCCGGTGCTGCTGGACGATGCTGAACGCGGGTTCCAAATCATCGCCGAGGCCGCGCAAGGCGTGCCCGTGGTGCTGGGGATCGAGCGGCTGGAGGACGGCGCGCTGTACAATTCCGCCGTGCGGCTGCGCCCGGATGGCGCTCCGGGGCAGGTCTATGACAAGCATCACCTGGTGCCCTTTGGGGAATACATCCCGCTGGGTGGCTGGCTGTCCGGGCTGGGCCTGCAGGGGCTGGCGGCGAAGGATGGCAACGGGTTTGCCGCCGGGCCGGGTCCGGCGCTGATGGACCTGGGCGGCGGGATCGGCAAGGCGCTGCTGCTGATCTGCTACGAAGCCGTTTTTCCCGGCGACGTAGGCGGCACGCCGGAACGCCCGGCGCTGCTGCTGCAACTGACCAACGACGCGTGGTTCGGCACGTTTTCAGGCCCGTATCAGCACCTGGCGCAGGCGCGATTGCGGGCGATCGAGCAAGGCCTGCCGCTGGCCCGTGCCGCCAACACAGGGGTGTCGGCGATGATCGACCCTTGGGGGCGGATCACCGCGCAGATCCCGCTGGGGCAGGCGGGTTGGGTGGATGCCGCGCTGTCCGCGCCTTTGCGGCCGACGCTTTATGCCAGAACCGGCGATCTGCCGGTTGCGCTGCTGGCCGTGGCGATGCTGCTGGCGGCGGGTTTTACCCCGCGCGCGATTGGCCGCAGGAAATCCCGTTGACCCCGCCCCGGACTGGGCGTAACCAGTGGCCATTCCCTGTCACAACGGCTTCCTGACGTGGCGGGCAGACATCAATGGAGCACTCTTTCATGTCACGACAGAACTATATCTTCACTTCTGAATCCGTTTCGGAAGGGCATCCCGACAAGGTTTGCGACCGCATTTCCGACGCGGTTCTGGACGCATTCCTGGCCGAGGAGCCGAACGCGCGCGTTGCGTGCGAGACTTTCGCAACCACCAACCAGGTGGTGGTGGGTGGCGAGGTCGGCCTGTCTGACAAATCGCGCCTGAACGAATACATGGGCCGGATCGACGGGATCGTGCGCGATTGCGTGCGGGACATCGGCTATGAACAGGACGCGTTTCACTGGAACACCCTGAAGCTCAGCAACCTGCTGCACCCGCAGTCGGCCCATATCAGCCAGGGCGTTGACCGCGACGGCGCGGGCGATCAGGGGATCATGTTCGGCTATGCCACCGATGAAACACCGGAACTGATGCCCGCCCCGATCCAGTACGCCCACGCGATCCTGCGCCGTTTGGCCGAGGTTCGCAAATCCGGCGCGGAGCCGACGCTGGGGCCGGATGCGAAATCGCAGCTTTCGGTGCGTTATGTGGATGGCAAGCCGGTGGGCGTCAGTTCTATCGTGCTGTCGACCCAGCACTTGGACGAAAATCAGACCAGCGACGATATCCGTGCCATCGTGGAACCCTACATTCGCGAAACCCTGCCCGCGGGCTGGATCACCGAAGAAACCGAATGGTGGGTCAACCCGACCGGTACCTTCGTGATCGGCGGCCCGGACGGCGACGCGGGGCTGACCGGCCGCAAGATCATCGTGGACACTTATGGCGGCGCGGCCCCGCACGGTGGCGGCGCGTTTTCCGGCAAAGACCCGACCAAGGTGGACCGCTCGGCCGCCTATGCGGCGCGCTATCTGGCCAAGAACGTGGTTGCGGCCGGGCTGGCCAGGAAATGCCTGATCCAGGTATCCTATGCCATCGGTGTGGCCAAGCCGCTGTCGATCTATGCCGACAGCTTTGGCACCGGCGAAATCCCGGACGAACAGATCGAGCGGATCGTGGGCGCATGTATGGACCTGACTCCGCGCGGCATCCGCACGCATCTGGACCTGTGCCGCCCGATCTACCAGCGCACTGCCGCCTATGGCCATTTTGGCCGCGCCCCCGAGGATGACGGCGGGTTCAGCTGGGAAAAGACCGACCTGATTGCTGCTCTGAAAGCCGCTGTATGACAGGCAAACCCGCGCCTTTGCCCGAAGGGGTGGTGGCGCGGATTCTGGTCGTCGGCGCCAGTGGCGCCGGGAAATCGACCTTTGCCATCCGGTTGGGGCGGGAGTTGAACCTGCCCGTGCATCACATGGATGTCGCCATCTGGTCCGACGATCAGCGCCGCCTGCACCGCACGGAAATCGAGCAACGCTTTCGCCGGATCGCTGCGCAGGACGCCTGGGTGTTCGAGGGGCCGATGGTGTCACGAATGCCGGAATTGCGCGCCCGCGCCGATCTGGTGGTGTTCCTGGACCTGCCGCGCTGGCGTTGCCGGACGAACTGGATCATCCGCCGCCTGCGGTACCTGGGGCGCAGCCGTCCGGGGCAGCCCGCGCATTGGCGCGAACCGCTGAACGGGTTTGGCCTGCGGGACATGTGGGATTGGCATGACAAGATGCGCCCGCAACTGCTGGAAAACCTGGGTAAGATCTGGCCCCGCCGCCGGGTGCTGACGCTGAAATCCTATGCCGAGGCCGAAAGCCTGGTTCAGGCGCTGGTTCAGCGAAATCGCTGAAGCGGTCGCCGGGGCCTCACGAAACGCTTTGGGGTTTCGCGTGTTCGTGCCAACCTGCCTGCGAAGAAGGAGAAATTCACGATGCTGATCGATGTGGCTTTGCCTTTGTCGCTGGCGTTCATCATGTTTTCGCTGGGCTACGGGCTGACCTTTGCCGATTTCGGGCGGGTGTTGATGATGCCCCGCGCGGTGATGGTGGGGATCATCATGCAGGTCGGGGCGCTGCCGGTGGTGGCCTATCTGCTGCTGCTGGTGCTGGACCTTCCCCCGGCGCTGGCGTTCGGGGTGATGTTGCTGGCCTTCTGTCCGGGGGGCGTGTCCTCTAATATCCTGACCAAGATGGCGGGCGGCAACGTGGCGCTGTCAATCACCCTGACGGCGGTGGTCAGCCTGATGGCGGTGGTGACGGTGCCGGTGCTGGTGTCGCTGGCCGCCGGTCAGTTCCTGGGGGCAGCGGCCCCTGCGATCGACGTCACGGGCATCGCCCTGTCGATGTTCGCGATCACCGCGATTCCGGTGCTGTTGGGCCTGCTGCTGCGCTATGTGTTCAGTGATTTCGCGGATCGGACCGAACCGGCGGTGTCGGCGCTGGCGGTGGTGCTGTTCGTGGTGATCGTCGTGGCGGCGTTGGCGACAAACTGGGATTTGTTCACCGCCAATATCGGATCGCTGGGGCCGGTGCTGATCGTGCTGAACGCGGTGCTGCTGCTGCTGGGCGTGCTGGTGGCGCGGGCGTTGGGGCTGTCGGGCGGCGACGGGCTGTGCATCTCGGTTGAAATGGGGGTGCAGAACGCCGCGCTGGGGATCACCGTGGCCGGGCTGGTGGCGGGCACCGGCGGCATCCCGGAGTTTGCGGTGCCGGCGGCCCTGTATGGGATCACGATGTACGTAGTCACCATACCCGGCATGTTCGCATTGCGGCTGATCTTCGGAAAAACTTGACCTGGCGGGGCGGTTTGGGCAAACGCGTCCCCGCAAAGGAGAGCTGACAGCCGATGCCAACAGACAAGCACCCCTCGGGCGCCCCGTGGCGCAATTTCTATGGACGGTTCAAGGGCAAGACCCTGCGGGACAGCCAGCAGCGATACCTGGAAGAGGATCTGCAAGGTCTGTCGCCCGGCGCCGTGTCGTGGGAGGACAACCCCGAGCGCACCAAGCTGGACCTGGGCGCGCTGTTCGGGGAGCGGGACGTGTGGCTGGAGATAGGCTTTGGCGGCGGTGAGCACATGGTGCATCAGGCCAGCCGCAACCCCGATGTCGGGTTCATCGGTTGCGAGCCTTTCATCAACGGGGTGGCCATGTTGCTGGGCAAGATCCGTGCGGCGGGCCGTGACAACATCCGCATCCATCCCGGCGATGCGCGCGACATGTTCGACGTGCTGCCGGAGGCGTCGGTGGCGCGGGCGTTCCTGCTGTACCCGGACCCCTGGCCCAAGAAGCGCCACCACCGCCGCCGGTTCGTGACCCAGGAACATTTGCAGCCGCTGGCGCGGGTGCTGAAACCCGGTGCGGTTTTCCGAGTGGCGACGGATATACCCGACTATGTGCGCCAGACTCTGGAAGAGGTGCCGAAGGCCGGGTTTGACTGGCTGGCCGAGCGCCCGCAGGATTGGCGCGAACCGTGGGATGACTGGATGTCCACCCGCTATGAACAGAAGGCCCTGCGCGAGGGGCGGGTGCCGCATTACCTGACCTTCCGCAAACGATAAGCGACTGGTCGGGCGGTGGCGTCGCGCCGTGAGTATTTTTGGCAAGATGAAAGGCGGGGGCGTGCGTTAACCTTGACGTGGGTCAGGGTTAATGGGTGGGAAAGGCGCATTCGGGTCATGGACCGGGGCGCTGCGCTGCGCTATGAGGCGGAAAGAATTCAAGGAGGCTTTCATGTCCGGCCACGGCACCCCGATCCCGATGACATCCAGCACCTGCGGCCCGCTGCGCGGCGAGGCGCATGTGCCGGGGGACAAGTCGATTTCGCACCGGGCGTTGATTCTGGGGGCGCTGGCGGTTGGCGAAACGGTCGTGACCGGGCTGCTGGAAGGCGAGGACGTGCTGGACACCGCCAAGGCAATGCGCGCCTTCGGAGCCGAGGTGGTGCGTGATGCGGAAGGTGTGTGGCATGTACATGGTGTCGGAGTCGGCGGTTTTGCCGAGCCGTCGGGCGTAATTGATTGCGGCAACTCGGGCACCGGGGTGCGGCTGATCATGGGGTCCATGGCGACCTCGCCGGTCACGGCCACGTTCACCGGCGATGCCAGTTTGAACAAGCGCCCGATGGCGCGGGTGACCGATCCGCTGGCGCTGTTCGGCGCGCAGGCGGTGGGGCGGTCTGGTGGGCGGTTGCCGATGACCATCGTCGGGGCGGCGGACCCGGTGCCGGTGCGCTATGTGGTGCCGGTGCCGTCTGCGCAGGTGAAATCGGCGGTGTTGCTGGCGGGGCTGAACGCGCCGGGGCAGACCGTGGTGATCGAGAAAGAGGCCACCCGCGATCATACCGAGCGGATGCTGGCCGGGTTTGGCGCCGAAGTTTCTGTGCAAGAAACCGAAGAGGGCCGTGTGATCACCCTGACCGGGCGGCCCGAGTTGAAGCCGCAGACCATCGTGGTGCCACGTGACCCGTCCTCGGCCGCGTTTCCGGTTTGCGCGGCGCTGATCGTGCCGGGGTCGGACGTGCTGGTGCCGAATATCGGGCTGAATCCGACGCGGGCGGGGCTGTTCTATACGTTGCAGGACATGGGGGCGGACCTGACCTTTGAGAACAGGCGCGAAGAGGGCGGCGAGCCGGTGGCGGACCTGCGGGCGCGGTTTTCGCCCAATCTGAAGGGAATCAAGGTGCCGCCAGAACGCGCGGCCAGCATGATCGATGAATACCCGGTGTTGTCCGTGGTTGCAGCCTTTGCGCAGGGTGACACGGTGATGCGCGGGGTCAAGGAACTGCGCGTGAAGGAAAGCGACCGGATCGAGGCGATGGCCAGCGGGCTGCGCCTGAACGGGGTCGAGGTCGAGGACGGCCCGGATTGGTGGATCGTCAAGGGACGCGGGCACGGCAACGTGCCGGGCGGGGCGACCTGTGTCAGCCATCTGGATCACCGGATCGCCATGTCCTTCATGGTGATGGGTATGGCGTCCAATGCGCCGGTCAGCGTCGATGATGGCAGCCCGATCGCCACCTCTTTCCCGATTTTCGAGGGGCTGATGGCGGATCTGGGCGCGCGGATCGAGCGGCGGGCACAATGACGGCGCGCCGGGTCGGATGGGGTTTGCTGACGCTGCTGACAGTAGCGGTTTACGCGGCGCTGTTGTGGCTGGGTAACCTGCACCTGTACGTGGGGCCGGACCGTCTGCCGCCGTTTGACGTACGGCTGTTGGGCTATTCGCTGGCCGAGGCGCAGGCCTATCTGACAGAACTGCACCCGGTGCAGCGCAATATCTATGCCGGGCCGATCCGGCTGCTGGATTCGCTGTTCCCGTTGCTGTTTGCCGTGTGGATCTGGGTGACGCTGTGGGCGCTGGGGGCCTGGCGGGTTGCGTTGATTGCGCCGATCTACCTGGGACTGGACCTGGGGGAAAACGTGCTGGTCGCCCGGATTCTGGAGGCGGGCGCAGAGGGCGTGACGGCGGATATGGTGGGCTGGGCCAGTCTGCTGACCGTGGCCAAGTTCGCGGCGGTCGGGCTGGCGCTGATCGCCTTGGGACACGCGGGGTTGCGCCGCTGGGGCAAGCTGTGAGGCGCGGAAGCTGCCTGTGCGGGGGCCTCCGCTATGTCGTGCAGGGTGATTTCGGCCCGGCGACGGCCTGCCATTGCCGCCAGTGCCGCAAGATCACCGGAAGCTATTCCATCGCCGCGCCGGTTCCAGCCGAAGCATTGAGCGTGGCGGGCGATGTCCGCTGGTTCGCCTCTTCCAGCCACGCGCGGCGCGGGTTCTGCCCGGAGTGCGGGGCCTACCTGTTCTGGGACGTAGGCGACGGGCAGGTCTGGGTGTCGCTGGGGACTGTGGATGGCCCGACGGGGACGCGGCTGGAAAACCACATCTTCTGCGCCTACAAAGGGGACTACCACCAGTTGACGGACGCCTTGCCGCATCACCGCGAGGGCTGGTCCAGCGAGGAGATCGAGCAGATGCCCTTTACCATCGCCATCGACGGCCCTGCCGCCGCCGGCAAGGGAACCGTGTCCAAGGCGGTTGCCGCGCATTTCGGGTTCGCCCATCTGGATACGGGGCTGCTGTACCGGGCGGTGGGGGCCAAGGTGCTGGACGGGGCGGAACCGGTGGCGGCCGCGCACGCCCTGCTGGCCGCTGACCTGGAAAACGACGCGCTGCGCACCCCCGAGGTGGCGCAGGCCGCCAGCAAGGTGGCCGTGATCCCAGAGGTCCGCGCTGCGCTGGTGGATTTCCAGCGCGCCTTTGCCCGCCGGGCCGGGGGCGCGGTACTGGATGGGCGCGACATCGGCACGGTGATCTGCCCCGAGGCAGAGGCCAAGCTGTTCGTGACCGCCAGCGCCGAGGTCCGCGCCGAGCGCCGGTACAAGGAATTGGCGTCCAAGGGGATCGAAACCAGTTTTCAAGAGGTGCTGGCCGAGGTCGTCGCCCGCGACGAGCGCGACATGAACCGGGCCGAGGCCCCGCTGAAACCTGCCGCGGACGCGGTGATGATCGACACGTCGGACCTGGGGATAGACGAGGCGGTGGCCGCCGCGATCTCTGCCGTCGAGACAAAGAGGAACCCTGCATGAAACTGCGCGAACTGGGGCGGACCGGCCCCGAAATCTCGGCCTTGGGTGTCGGGGCGATGTCATTTGCCGAATTCTATGGCCCGACGACCGAGGAAAATTCCTTTGCTATCCTGCGGGCCGCGCTGGAAGCGGGGGTCAGCCATATCGATACGTCCAACGTCTATGGCATGGGGCGGTCGGAAAAGGCGATCGGGCGATTCCTGCGCGATAATCCCGGTGCGCGCGACCGGTTCCACATCGCGACCAAGGCGGCAATCACCAAGGATGCGGACGGCAAGCGATGCTATGACAACTCGCTGGCGCACCTTGAGGCGGAACTGGACAAGAGCCTGCAGAAGCTGGGCACCGATTGCGTGGACCTGTTCTATGTGCACCGTCGCCAGGCCGACATGCCGATAGAGGAAGCCGCAGGCAACCTGGCGATCCTGAAGCAGAAGGGCAAGACGCGCGGCATCGGGTTTTCCGAAATCGCGCCGCAATCGCTGCGGCGTGCGGCCACGGAATGCCATGTGGATGCGGTGCAATCGGAATATTCGCTGTCCACCCGCGCGCCAGAGCTGGGGCTGGTGCAGGCCTGCGCCGATCTGGGCACGGCGCTGGTGGCGTTTTCGCCGGTGGGGCGGGCGTTCCTGACAGATGACCCGATCCCGCTGGACCGGGTTCCAGAATTGGATTTCCTGCGGGTCAATCCGCGTTTCATCGAGCCGAACTACAGCGCCAATATCGCGGCGACCGATCCGTTCCGCGCCTATGCGGCTGATCTGGGCGTTCCGGCCGCGTCACTGGCCATCGCGTGGGTGTTGTCGCGGGGGGAACACCTGTTCGCGATCCCCGGCACCCGGTCCACCGCGCATTTCGCGGAACTGGTGCAGGGGGCGACGCTTGACCTGACGGCAGACCAGTTGGCCGAGATCGAGCGCATCCTGCCGGTGGGCTGGGCTGCCGGAGACCGCTACAGCGTGGGCCAGTGGGTCGGGCCGGAAAGGTACTGCTGAGCGCGCGCAGGGCTGTTACAGCTTGCGTTGGTGGGGGTTTGGCACTATACGCGCCCCTGTCGACAAGGCGAGCAACGCCATAAAACAACGAGACGAGCAGGGTCGGGGCACCGGCCCTCTTTGTTTTATGGGTCGTCAGGACCAACCCAAGACCGGCGGAGACAACCGCTCGGCCCGCAAAAACGTTAGTAAAGGAATGAACGCCACATGGCTAAGAACGCATCTATGGAGGAATTCGAAGCCCTCTTGAACGAAAGCTTCGAAATCGACACCCCCGAAGAGGGATCGGTTGTCAAAGGCAAGGTCATCGCGATTGAAGCAGGCCAGGCCATCATCGACGTAGGCTACAAGATGGAAGGCCGCGTTGATCTGAAAGAATTCGCAAACCCCGGCGAAACCCCCGAAATCGCAGTCGGCGACGAAGTCGAAGTCTTCCTGCGCTCTGCCGAGAACGCCCGCGGCGAAGCCGTCATTTCGCGTGAAATGGCCCGCCGTGAAGAAGCATGGGACCGCCTGGAAAAAGCCTACGCCAACGAAGAGCGCGTCGATGGCGCCATCTTCAACCGCGTCAAGGGCGGCTTCACCGTCGACCTGGGCGGCGCAGTTGCCTTCCTGCCCGGTTCGCAAGTTGACGTGCGCCCCGTGCGTGACGCCGGCCCGCTGATGGGTCTGAAGCAGCCGTTCCAGATCCTGAAAATGGACCGTCGCCGTGGCAACATCGTCGTGTCGCGCCGCGCCATCCTGGAAGAATCGCGCGCCGAACAGCGCGCCGAGGTCATCGGCAACCTGACCGAAGGTCAGTCGGTTGACGGCGTGGTCAAGAACATCACCGAATACGGTGCGTTCGTCGACCTGGGCGGCGTTGACGGCCTGCTGCACGTCACCGACATGGCATGGCGCCGTGTGAACCACCCGTCAGAAATCCTGTCGATCGGTGAAACTGTCAAGGTGCAGGTCATCAAGATCAACAAGGACACCCACCGCATCAGCCTGGGCATGAAGCAGCTGCAAGACGATCCGTGGGATCTGGTTGCTGCCAAGTACCCGCTGAGCTCGGTTCACAAGGGTCGCGTCACCAACATCACCGACTACGGCGCATTCGTCGAGCTGGAGCCGGGCGTCGAAGGTCTGGTCCACGTGTCGGAAATGTCCTGGACCAAGAAAAACGTCCACCCCGGCAAGATCGTTTCGACCAGCCAGGAAGTCGACGTCATGGTTCTGGAAATCGACGGCGCCAAGCGTCGCGTTTCGCTGGGCCTGAAGCAGACCATGCGCAACCCGTGGGAAGTCTTCTCGGAGACCCACCCGGAAGGCACCGAGGTCGAAGGCGAAGTCAAGAACATCACCGAATTCGGTCTGTTCATCGGCCTGCCGGGCGAAATCGACGGCATGGTTCACCTGTCGGACCTGTCGTGGGACGAGCGCGGTGAAGACGCCATCCAGAGCTACCGCAAGGGTGACATCGTCAAGGCTGTGGTTTCCGAAGTCGACGTCGAGAAAGAGCGCATCAGCCTGTCGATCAAGGCCCTGGGCGGCGACAAGTTCGCCGAAGCCGTGGGCGGCGTGAAGCGTGGTTCGGTCATCACCGTCAACGTCACCTCGATCGAGGACGGCGGCATCGAGGTCGAATACGAGGGCATGAAGTCGTTCATCCGTCGTTCGGACCTGTCGCGCGACCGTGCCGACCAGCGCCCCGAGCGTTTCTCGGTTGGCGACAAGGTGGATGTCCGCGTCACCAACATCGACAGCAAGACCCGCAAGCTGGGCCTGTCGATCAAGGCACGCGAGATCGCCGAAGAGAAGGAAGCCGTGGAACAGTACGGTTCGTCCGACTCTGGCGCATCGCTGGGCGACATCCTGGGCGCAGCCCTGAAGGGCGACAAGTAATCGCCTGACGCGATTTGAAAGATACGCGGCCTCGCCCCAACGGGCGGGGCCGTTTTCATTTCAGGGGCCTGATTTTGCCGTGCTAGGCTGCGTTCATCAGCTTTGTGACAGGAGGCGACGATGGCCTATGACAGGCGTCTGATTTCAAATGGCAACCCGATGGAGGCAATCGTGGGGTTCAGTCGCGCGGTGCGGGTCGGGCCGTATATTTCGATTGGCGGAACCGCGCCGGTCGGCCCGGATGGCAAGACCGTGGGCGTGGGCGACGTGGCCGCGCAATCCCGCCAATGCCTTGAAATCATCAAGGCGGCGCTGGAACAGGCCGGATCAGGACTGTACGACGTGGTGCGCACGCGGGTGTTGCTGACGGATATCAACGACTGGAAGGCGGCCATCGACGTGCGCAAGGAATACTTCGCCGACGTCCGGCCGGTGGATACGATCATGCAGGTCAGCCGCTTCGTGAACCCCGAATGGCTGGTGGAATTCGAGGTCGATGCCGTGGTCGCAGACCCTGTCGAAAGGTACTGACACCGACCGGTTCCGTTGCGAATCAATGACTTCGCCGCGATGCGGCGGCGGGGTCCAGGCGGTTTGGTGGGCCGTTCCCAGGCAGGAAAACGGGAAAAAATACAGCGTTCTCCACATTTCGCGCACGGATTCCTGCGGATAAACGCAACTGCTTGTTTTCGAACGCGATATTTCTTTCTATAGTTTCCCGGCAAGATGGGGGCGCACAGAAAACACCCGGGGGAGGTCGCCGATGATCCGATCGGAGCTCATTCAGAAGATTTTCGAGGAAAACCAGGATCGGAATTCCGAGAACCAATTGACGATGCGTGATGCCGAAAAGATCGTGAACACGGTCTTTGAGGAGATCACCGACGCCATGGCCCGAGGGGACCGCGTGGAGCTGCGCGGCTTCGGCGCGTTTTCCGTCAAGAAACGGGATGCTAGGGTAGGGCGTAACCCGCGCACCGGGGAATCGGTGGAAGTCGAGGAAAAGCACGTTCCCTTCTTCAAGACCGGCAAGCTGCTGCGCGACCGCCTGAACGGAAAGTGAAGTAACGAAACCATGCGCTATATCCGCTATGCCTTCCTCGCCGCGCTTGGCGTGGTGCTGATCACTGTCGCGCTGGCCAACCGCGGCATGGTCACCCTGACGTTGCTGCCGGAACCGCTGGCCGGTCTGGCGCAGGTCAACTACTCGGTCGACCTGCCGTTGTTCGTGGTCATCTTTGGCGGGATCGTGGCCGGTCTGCTGATCGGTTTCGTGTGGGAATGGCTGCGCGAGCACAAGCACCGCGCCACGGCGGCCCGCAAGGCGCGCGAAGTTCATGACCTGGAACGTCAGTTGAAGCGGGAACAACGCAAGGCGGTTGACAGCGGTCAGCAGGACGAGGTTCTGGCACTGCTGGATCAGAAATCCTGATCCCATGCCACGCGACATCAAGGTAAAGATATGCGGGCTGACCCAGCCAGAGCACGTGCATGCCGCTGCAAGGGCCGGTGCCGTCTATGCCGGGTTTGTGTTCTTTGCCAAATCCCCCCGTAACCTGGGCATCGAACAGGCGAGAGACCTGGCGCTGGAGGCCCCGGTCGGCTTGGCCAAGGTAGCGCTGACCGTGGATGCTGATGACACAACGCTGGACGCGATCCTGGACGCGGTGCCGCTGGACATGCTGCAATTGCATGGCCGCGAATCCCCTGAACGGGTGGCGCAAATCCGCGCCCGCTATGGGCTGCCGGTGATGAAGGCGGTCGGGGTCGCGGATCAAAACGATCTGGCGCAGATTGACCTGTACGCGAGCGTCGCGGACCAGTTGCTGATTGACGCCAAGGCACCCAAGGGTGCGGAGCTGCCCGGCGGCAACGGTTTGTCCTTTGACTGGCGGCTGGTGAATCGCAAATACTGGCCCTGCCCGTGGATGCTGGCCGGAGGACTGACACCGGAAAACGTGGGTCTGGCAGTACAGATGACCGGCGCGCGGCAAGTGGACGTATCCTCGGGCGTGGAAACCGCGCCGGGGGTAAAGGATGCGGCGCTGATCGAGGCCTTCGTGAAAGCCGCGCTGGCCTGACGCACGCGGCGTGCGGGGGAATCTGTGTGGAACTGACCGCGAAAAGGGATGAAACGCATTGAATCGCCCGGTGCCGCCCCTTATGCACATCATGTCCGAAATCAGCCTAACCCGGGGGGATCCCATGGCCGACGATCTTTTCAACAGCTTCATGAACGCCCCGGATGACAAGGGCCGCTTTGGCCAGTTCGGCGGGCGGTTCGTGTCGGAAACGCTGATGCCGTTGATCCTGTCGTTGCAAGAGGAATACGAGCGCGCCAAGACCGACCCCACCTTCTGGGCGCAGATGGATGACCTGTGGAAGCATTACGTCGGCCGTCCGTCGCCGCTGTATTTCGCCGAAGGGCTGACGGCGCATCTGGGCGGGGCCAAGATCTATCTGAAACGGGACGAGCTGAACCACACTGGCGCGCACAAGATCAACAACGTGCTGGGGCAGATCCTGCTGGCCAAACGCATGGGCAAGACCCGGATCATCGCGGAAACCGGCGCGGGCCAGCACGGGGTGGCGACGGCCACGGTCTGTGCCAAGTTCGGTCTGCAATGTGTGGTCTACATGGGCGCGCATGACGTGGAACGGCAGGCCCCCAACGTGTTCCGCATGCGCCTGCTGGGCGCCGAGGTGGTGCCTGTCACCAGCGGCCGCGGCACGCTGAAGGACGCGATGAACGATGCGCTGCGCGACTGGGTGACCAATGTGCGCGACACGTTCTATTGCATCGGTACGGCGGCTGGTCCGCACCCCTATCCGGCGATGGTGCGCGATTTCCAGTCCATCATCGGCAAGGAGGTCCGCTGGCAACTGGCCGAACAGGAAGGCGAAGGCCGCCTGCCGGACACCGTGATCGCGGCTATTGGCGGTGGGTCGAACGCTATCGGCCTGTTCTATGATTTCCTGGACGATCCCGAGGTGAAGATCATCGGGGTAGAGGCTGGCGGCAAGGGCGTGGACGAGAAGATGGAACACTGCGCCTCGCTGACCGGCGGACGTCCGGGTGTGCTGCATGGGAACCGCACTTACCTGCTGCAGGACGAGGACGGGCAGATCCTGGAGGGCCACTCGATCTCTGCCGGGCTGGACTATCCCGGGATCGGGCCGGAACACAGCTGGCTGCACGATATCGGCCGCGCCGAATACGTCTATATCACCGACAAGGAGGCGCTGGAGGCGTTCCAGCTGTCCTGCCAGACAGAAGGCATCATCCCCGCGCTGGAACCCTGCCACGCGCTGGCCCATGTCATGAAAATCGCCCCGACCCTACCCAAGGACCACATCATCGTGATGAACATGTGTGGGCGCGGCGACAAGGACATCTTCACCGTCGCCAAACACCTGGGCGTGGAGATCAAAACCGGCGGCTGAACGCAAAAAAAACTCTGCAAGAGATGGCTCCGTCAGGCAAGTGCTTGGCGGAGCGTATTTTTTTTGGCGTATTCCTGAGGTTTATGCGGGGAAAACTAAGCTTCAGACCAATGGTTCCGTCGGTGTTGTTCATGTTTTCTGATTCTCGTGGTGCCTAGGCACATACGAAAACCAACGCATGGAAATACGTTTGAAAGGAATCGACATGCTTAAGACCATTTCTTCCGCCCTGGCGCTGATGACCGCGTTCGGACTCTCTGCGGGGGCGTCGATGGCGGTCGCCTCGCCAGATGACCTGACAGAATACAGCTTCTCGGGCCGCGGGCATGATGACAGCAGTGCATCTGAGGTTGGGCATTCAGAAGATGATGACGCCCCGGGGCATGATGCGAATGACGACGATGACGACGGCGATGATGACAGCGATGATGACGGGCACGATGGCCACGATGGCCACGGTTCAGACGGTGATGGTGACGGTGACGGTGATGGTGACGGTGACGGCGATGGTGACGGTGATGGTGACGGCGATGGCGATGGTGACGGTGACGGTGACGGCGATGGTGACGGGGATGGGGATCGCTGATAGCCTGATGTCCTCAGACAGAGATCGTTTCTAGCCTGGGGAAACGCTCGCACGGTTGCGGGCGCTTCCCTGTTTTCAGGATGGCCCTACAGATGGACCGAAGGCAATTCTTGGCCGGCATCGCGGCCCTTGCAGCCACGCCGGCGTTTGCCGACCCCGAGGTGGACCGTATCGTCGCCCAGCTTAGCCGCCAAGGGTACAAGAAATTCATTGTTAGCCGAACCTGGCTGGGCCGGTTGCGTATCGTCGCCGAAAAGCCCGGCGTGGTGCGCGAGGTCATCGTCAACCGTGGTACGGGTGAAATCCTGCGGGACTACCGGAAATCCGTGTCTGCCGAATCCACCCAGCCGCAAGAGGGGCTTTTGCCCGCTGAAGAGGACAGCGGATCTGTATCTTCTGACGATGATACAGATGACAACGATGGTGAAGAAGACGGCCACGGTCACGACGGCGATGGCGACGGTGATGACGGACCGGGCGATGACGGTGACGGCGATGGCGATGGTGACGGGGATGGGGATGGTGACGGTGACGGTGACGGGGATGGAGGCGACGGCGACGGCGATGGCGACTGAGATTTGGCAAACACCGCCGCGGGGAAGGGGCCGGTGAACAGACCGATCGCCTTGGCGCTTATTGCGTTTATCCAGTCTGTCTGCGCGGTCTTTTTCGTGTCCGATCTCGTGATCTCGGTGTTTGGCATTCGGACCGCGCCGATCAATTGGAAATTGCGCGAACTGCTGGAGATCGGTGCGTCGGTCGGGCTGCTTTTGGGTATGGTGCTGGGCTGGGTCGCGTTTCGCCGGACACTGGTGAAATCTGTCAGGATGGAACGGCGCCTGCGCGATATATCGGCGGCGTTTCACGATCTTCTAGAACAGCGGTTTGACGAATGGGGGCTGACACAGGCAGAGCGGGACGTGGCGTTGTTCGCGCTCAAGGGGCTGTCCACGCAAGAGATCGCGGCGCTTCGCAATACCTCTGAGGGGACGGTCAAGGCGCAGTCGAACGCAATCTATCGCAAGGCCGGTGTGTCAGGACGGGCGCAGTTGCTCAGCCTGTTCATAGACGATCTGATGCAGGATGATCTGGGGACGCAGCCCAAGGCGTAGTGATCATCTATTGCCTTTATGCGACTAAGTTTGGCGTTCTATCCCCAGAAATCGCCATATTTCCATCCAAGACCCAACATTCTGTGGATAACTCAGGTTTGGTCGGGCAGGCGGTGTTCCCACAGGATTTCCAGGCGGACCACGTCCAGCGCGGCGGTGTGGGTGGCGTGCAAATTGACCTTGGGGGCGCAGCCTTCGTCATGGGCCTGCAAAAAGCGCGCCGCGCACAGGCACCAGTGATCGCCGGGGTTCAGTCCGGGAAAGCCGTATTCGGGGCGGGGTGTGGTCAGGTCGTTTCCGACATACTTGGAAAAGGCCAGAAATTCGGCGGTCATCACCGCGCAGACGGTGTGGCTGCCCTGATCTTCGGCGCAGGTGTTGCAATGGCCGTCCCGAAAGAACCCCGTCAGAGGGTCGCGCGAACATTCCTGCAAAGGTTTGCCCAGGACATTGACAGGGTCATAGGGTTCCATCGGCTACTCCGTCTTCAGGTCGTCCGTGATGCGGCGGAACATCTGTATGATCTGGCGGTTCACGCCCGGTTCACGAAACAGGCGGTCGGCTGAATTCATGGCGATGACCACGCCAGCGGGCCGGTTGATATAGATATATTGCCCGTAAATTCCGCGCGCGTAAAACTCTCCGTCGCGGGCGTCGGGTTCGCCCCACCATTGCAGGGCGTATCTTTCTTCTGCCGGGGCTGTCGGGGCGGTGAACCTGGAGGAGCGTTCGACCCAGCCTTCGGGCAGGATGCGCTGCCCCTGCCATTCGCCGCCCTGCGCCACCATCTGCCCAAACCGGGCGAAATCACGGGTGCGCAGATTCAGGCCCCCCAGAACGAAACCGGTGCCATAGCCATCCGTGATCATCAGCGGCGAAGCCTCCAGCCCCAGCGGGCGTATCAGCTTTTCCGCCATCAGGTCCGGGATCGTGCGCCCGGTAGCGCCGCGTATCACCATGCCGATCACATGGGTGTCAATGGACACATAGTGCCATGTATCCCCCGGTGTCCCTGCTCTTTCCGATAGCCCTGCCGCGAAGTCGTCCATCGAGCCGCCAAGTGCCAGCACGCGGCCCATCTTGTTGATGTCAGAGTTGTAATCCAGGTAGTCTTCATTGAATTTCACGCCGCTGGACATGTGCAGCACGTCGATGATGCGGGCTTTGTCATAGGCGCTGCCCGTTAGATGGGGGGCGTATTTCGTGACGGGATCGTCCATGCTGGCGATCTGTCCTTCGTGCAGGACCATGCCGAACAGGGCGGACAGAAAGCTTTTGGCGACGGACCAGGAAATGCGACGGTCCTCTGGCGTGGTGCCTTGAAAGTAATTTTCATAGCGTATCAGGCCATCTTTCAGCACCACCAGCGCCGTGACGGCACGGTCTGTCAGCCATTGGTCCGCACCATCAGGCAGGCTAATCTGCGCGCCTTGGGGCAGGGGGCTGACGGGACCGGTGCCGCGGTCCAGTGGGGCCGTCCAGAATAACCGATCCATCGCGCTGAAGTTTCCGACGATTTTTTCTTCGGCGAACAGGCTGTTGACAGCCAGTAAGCGCGTGATTTCGTCCTTCTTCCAGACGGCGAGCGCGAGAGCCACCACACCCCCTGCCAGAATGCCCCTGACCAGCCATTTGAAGAAACGCCGCATGTCCCGCCCCCTGCTTGTTCCCGGCCAGTGGACCACGGCTGTGGCCGGTCAGGCAAGGGGATTAGCGGAACTTGTCCATCAGCTTTTGCATCGGGGTGCGGTCGTCCTTGGGCAGATCGGGCGCGGGCGCGGCGGTGGGGGCGTCGGGCTTGGCGGTGGTTTTCGAAGACCGCGCCGGGGCGGTTCGCTGGGCGATCGCGTTCAGGAACTTTGGGCCGTCGCCGTTCGCCAGCGCCGGGGCGCCATCGCTGATGCCGCGCAACAGATCGTCCAGCCAGTCCTGATCGGCCTTCGCGAAATCCGATAGTACGTAGCCGGCGACGCGGTCCTTGTGGCCGGGATGACCGATGCCAAGGCGGACACGGGCATAGCTGTCCCCGATATGCTGGTGGATCGAACGCAGCCCGTTGTGCCCGGCATGACCCCCACCCTGTTTCAGGCGGCATTTGCCCGGGGCAAGGTCCAGTTCGTCGTGGAACACGGTCACGTCTGCCGGGGTCAGCTTGTAAAAGCGCATCGCCTCTCCCACGGATTGGCCGGACAGGTTCATGAAGGTTTCGGGCTTCAGCAGGATCACCTTGTCCGCGCCCAGGCGGCCTTCGGTCAATTGACCCTGGAACTTGGAGCGCCACGGCGCGAACCCGTGGTCATCCGCCACACGGTCAACGGCCATGAAACCGATGTTGTGACGGTTGCCCGCGTATTTGGTACCGGGATTTCCCAGGCCCACCCACAGTTGCATGTCATTCTCCTGCTTGGTGCGGCGCAAGGTATTGGCCACGCCTGGCAAATTCAATCCGCTGAAACGAAAAGGCGCGACCCGAGGGCCGCGCCTGATACTGTCCCCCGAATTCGGGGAGAAGCGCAGATTATTCTTCTGCGGCTTCTTCTGCGTCTGCTTCGTTTTCTTCCGAACGCAGGCCCGACGGAGCCGAGATGTTCGCGATCACGAAGTTACGGTCGATGGTCGGCTTAACGCCTTCCGGCAGGGTCACGTCGCTGATGTGCAGCACGTCACCGACTTGTGCATTCGACAGGTCGATGGTGATGTGATCCGGAATGTCACCCGCCAGAACTTCCAGTTCGACTTCGGGGCGCACGATGGTCAGAACGCCGCCCTTCTTGATGCCGGGGCAGGTTTCCTGGTTATCAAAGTTCACGTGGATGTACAGGTTGATGCGCGAGTTGCGGTGCAGGCGCATAAAGTCCACGTGGGTCGGCAGGTCTTTGACCACGTCACGCTGGACGTCGCGGCAGATCACGCGGACGTCGTCCTGGCCGTCAACCTTCAGGTTGAACAGGGTCGACTTGAAGCGACCGGCCTTCAGGCTTTTCAGCAGCGCGTTGAAGGGCAGGTTGATCGGCAGGGGCTCAGATTCGCCACCGAAAACGATACCCGGCACCTTGCCGTCCCGACGTGCCTGACGAGCGGCGCCCTTGCCTGTCCCCGTCCGGACCTCGGCGTGAAGATCAGGAATTGATCCAGCCATAGTAATTCTCCTAGTTTGGTTCCGGGGATCCTCCAAGGCTGTATCCCCGCATGAAGCCGCGCGTATAGACGAGTCTCGGCAGATTGGAAAGGCCCTTTTTCACAAGGGCCTTTCTGGATGGGGCAACGGCGCGCGCCTACTGCCAGCGGCCTTCGAAATCTTCGGGGATCATCAGGATTGAACGGTCCAGTTCAGCGATCGTGCGCCGTCCGCACAGGGCCATCGACACGTCCATTTCGCGGTGCAGCACCTCTAGCGCCTTGGTGACGCCGGCCTGGCCCATCGCACCCAACCCATAGACGAACGACCGGCCGATATAGGTGCCCTTCGCCCCCATCGCCACGGCCTTGAGGATGTCCTGTCCCTTGCGGATGCCGCTGTCCAAGTGGACTTCTACCTGGTCGCCGACGGCGTCCAGGATCGACGGCAGCGCCCGGATTGAACTGATCGCCCCATCCAGTTGTCGCCCTCCGTGGTTCGATACCACGATTGCGTCTGCGCCCACCTGCAGCGCCATTTTCGCGTCGTCTGCGTCCAGGACGCCCTTCAGGATGACGGCCCCCCCCCATTCTTCCTTGATCTTGGCGATCTTGCCCCAGTCCAGCGTGGGGTCGAACTGTTCCGCCGTCCATGCGCCCAGGTTGGCGGCATCCGTCACACCCTGCACATGGCCAACAATATTTCCGAAATTGCGCCGCTTGGCGCCCAGCATCTCTATCCCCCAAGACCATTTCGTCATCAGGTTGGCGATGGTGGCGGGGGTCAGCTTGGGCGGGGCGGACAGGCCGTTTTTCAGATCCTTGTGCCGCTGCCCCAGAATTTGCAGATCCAGCGTGATCACCAGCGCCGAACATTTCGCATCCTTCGCCCGCTGGATCAGGCGGCTTACGAAATCGGTGTCCTTCATCGTATAAAGCTGGAACCAGAACGGGCGGGTCGTCGCCTCGGCCACATCCTCGATCGAGTTGATGGACATGGTGGACAGGGTGAAGGGCACCCCAAAGGCCTCGGCGGCGCGGGCAGCCTTGATTTCTCCGTCGGCACATTGCATCCCTGTCAGCCCCACCGGAGCCAGCGCGACGGGCATTGAAACATCCTGCCCGATCATCTGAGTGGCTGTCGAACGCCCGGACATGTCCACCGCCACGCGCTGCCGCAGGCGGATATCGTCAAAGTCGCTGGTGTTCTCGCGGAAGGTCTGTTCAGTCCAACTGCCGCTTTCGGCGTAGTCATAGAACATCTTGGGCACGCGGCGGTGATAGATGCGCTTGAGGTCTTCGATGCAGGTGATGACGGGCATGGCGGGGCCTTTTCGCTCATTTTGGTGAGGTTTCCTTACCAATATAGTGACGAGAGGGCAATCCTTAATGCCGTTGCCCCCTGCGGCAGGTTGCGCCACTGTCGTTCCGGCAAGCACAGGAGGAAGGCATGTTTTTCGATGATTTGCCCGTCGGGTTCACGTTCACGACCGGCAGCCGGGAAGTCCCGTTGGGGGAAATGATTGAATTTGCGCAGAAATACGATCCCCAGCCGTTCCATGTGGATGAAAAGGCCGCGCAGGAAACCCCCTATGGCGGGTTGATCGCCAGCGGGTTTCAAACCATGGCCGTGACCTTCCTGCTGACACTGGATGCGAATATCTGGAACGAGGCATCGCTGGGGTCGCCCGGCGTGGATGAACTGCGGTGGTTGCTGCCGGTCAGGCCGGGTGACACCCTGCACGCCAAAGGAGAAGTGACCGGGGCAGAGCCGTCCAAATCCAGGCCGCATATCGGACGCACGCGGATTAGGTATGACACCTACAACCAGAACGCCGAGAGGGTGATGACCTATACCACCACCCATATCCTGCGGCGCAGGCCAACAGCAGGCTAAGCGGAAAGGCGCAACGTGAACAACATCATCCTGATCGGCACCTTGGCCAGCCTGGGGGCGGGGCTGATGACCGGGGCAGGCGCCGTTCCGGTGCTGTTCGGGCGCCAGATCAGTCGCCGCTGGAATGACACCATGCTGGGGTTTGCGGCCGGGGTGATGGTGTCGGCCTCTTTCTTTTCCTTGATCCTGCCGGGGATCGACGCCGGGACCGAGATTTACGGTTCCGTCGCTGCCGCAGCCCTGTCGGCGGGGCTGGGGATTGCGCTGGGGGCCTTGCTGGTGGCCTGGTTGAACGAACGGCTGCCGCATGAACATTTCATCATCGGGCCAGAAGGCGCGGATCCGGGGACACTCCCCCGGATCTGGCTGTTCGTGATCGCGATCACGATTCACAACTTTCCCGAAGGCATGGCGGTGGGGATCGGCTTTGGCGGCGGGGATGTGAAGAACGGCATGTCGCTGGCCACCGGGATCGGATTGCAGAATGCGCCCGAGGGGCTGGCCGTCGCGGTGGCGTTGCGCGGGCAGGGGTACGCGCGGGGACGGTCGTTCCTGATCGCCTTGCTGACCGGGCTGGTAGAGCCCCTGGGCGGGTTGCTGGGCGTCGCGCTGATCCACGCCTCAGTCTATGTGCTACCGCTTGGGCTGACTTTCGCGGCAGGGGCGATGATGTATATCATCAGCCACGAAATCATCCCCGAAACCCATCGCTACGGCCACCAGAACCGGGCCACCACCGGGCTGATCACGGGGCTGATCCTGATGATGCTGCTGGACGTGGTCCTGGCTTGACGCGCCACACCCACAGCCAGCGCCAAACCCGAGGAGGAAGCCGGAGGCAGACGACGAGATATCGTGGGCGCGTCAGCGCCCCATTGGATCAAACCCGGCTGATCACGCGCGATGCGCCCCGTCGGCCAGGGACTTGACGAAACTCAGCACCTCGGCCACCGGCTTGCCCGAAGCGATTTCACCCACGATGGCTGATCCGACAACGCAACCATCGGCCACACCGGCGATCGCCTGCGACACTTCGGGGGTGCGGATGCCAAAGCCGACGATAACCGGCAGGTCCGTCGCGGACTTGATCCGCGCCACTTCGGGGCTGACGTCCGCCGCCTCGGCCGCCGCTGCGCCGGTGATTCCGGTGATCGACACGTAGTAGACGAACCCGCTGGTATTCTGCAGCACGGTCGGCAGGCGTTTGTCGTCGGTGGTGGGCGTCGCCAGGCGGATAAAGTTCAAACCGGCCTTCTGGGCGGGAATGCACAGTTCTTCGTCCTCCTCGGGGGGCAGGTCCACCACGATCAGCCCGTCGATTCCAGCCGCTTTGGCATCTTTCAGGAACGTGTCGACGCCGCGGTTGAAGATCGGGTTATAGTAACCCATCAGCACGATCGGGGTGGTATCGTCGGACTGGCGGAACTCTGTCGCCATATCCAGCGTCTTTTGCAGGGTCTGTCCGCCTTCCAGCGCACGCTGCCCGGCCAGCTGGATTGTCGGGCCGTCCGCCATTGGATCGGTGAAAGGCACGCCCAGTTCGATGACGTCCACGCCCGCGCCTGGCAGTCCCTTCAGCACCTCCAGCGAGGTCTGATAGTCTGGGTCTCCGGCCATGATGTAGGCAACGAAGGCCTTTTTACCCTCGGCGTGCAGGCTGGCGAATTTTGCGTCGATGCGAGTCATCCGGGGCTTCCCTTGTCCTTGGTCCGCTCCGATTTGCCGCAAAAAGGGGCAGAACTCAATGCAAAGCCGCGCGGAAACCGCAATTTCCCGGGCCTGCCGGGCGGGTGGCGGCCTTGCCTTGTGGCCCCCCGCGTTCTAAGAGCGGCGAAACGGATTTGACGGAGGCCGATAATGGGTTTCAAGATGGGTATTGTCGGGCTGCCGAACGTGGGCAAGTCCACCCTGTTCAACGCGCTGACAAAGACGGCGGCGGCGCAGGCCGCAAATTTCCCGTTCTGCACGATTGAACCTAATGTTGGTGATGTGGCTGTGCCGGACGCGCGTCTGGACAAGCTGGCCGCGGTTGCCGGGTCCAAGCAGATCATTCCCACTCGCATGACCTTTGTCGACATCGCCGGGCTGGTGAAGGGCGCGTCCAAGGGCGAGGGCCTGGGTAACCAGTTCCTGGCCAACATCCGCGAGGTGGACGCGATCGCCCATGTCCTGCGCTGTTTTGAAGATGGTGACGTGACCCATGTCGAAGGACGCGTGGATCCGGTGGCCGACGCCGAAACCATCGAGACCGAGCTGATGCTGGCCGACCTGGAATCGATCGAGAAGCGCCGCGCCAACCTGGTGCGTAAGCTGAAGGGCAACGACAAGGAAGCCAAGGAACAGGATCGCCTGCTGGCTGCTGCCCAGGCAATGATCGAGGACGGCAAGCCTGCCCGTATGGTCGAGGTCTCGGTCGAGGATTCCAAGCTGTGGAAACAGTTGCAATTGCTGACGACCAAACCGGTCCTGTACGTCTGCAACGTGTCCGAGGAAGACGCGGCGACGGGCAACGCGTTTTCGGATCAGGTGGCGAAGATGGCGGCAGAGCAGGGCAACGCCCATGTCATCATTTCCGCTCGGATCGAGGAAGAGATCAGCCAGTTGGACGATGACGAGGCAGCCATGTTCCTGCAGGAAATGGGACTGGAAGAGGCCGGTCTGGATCGCCTGATCCGTGCTGGTTACGACCTGCTGCACCTAGAGACCTACTTTACAGTTGGCCCGAAGGAAGCCCGCGCCTGGACCATCCGTCAGGGGACGCAGGCACCACAGGCTGCAGGGGTCATCCACGGTGATTTCGAGCGTGGATTCATTCGCGCGGAAACGGTCGCCTATGATGACTACATCGCCTGCGGCGGAGAGGCGAAAGCGCGTGAAACCGGGAAATTGCGGGCCGAAGGCAAGGGATACGTCGTGCAGGATGGCGACGTCATGCACTTCTTGTTCAACACCTGATCCGGCGGCCTGACCTGTCAGGGTGTTGCGAAATAGGCCCATTTTGTGTGCAATTTTGTTTGTTTGGCGCAGTTTGACGGGTTTGGCCCGACATCAGCGTTTGCTTTTTCCGTCGGGTATGAGACAAAGAAAGAGACGGGGTGACTCGGGTTGCCCCAAGGGAAGTTTTAGGAGTGATATGATGAAGAAGTTTGCTTTCGCAGCCGCGGCTGCTCTGGCCGTGACTTCGGCCGCACCGGCATTCGCCGACACCAACGTATCGGATGATCCGTTCGTATCCACCCAGGCGTCGCTGGAAGCGGCCGGGTCGCTGGGACTTGGCGGCGCCGGTGCGATCATTGGCGGCATCCTGATCATCGGGGTTATCGCAGCAGGCGACTCGTAAGTTCTGCTTGGAATTCGTGAAAAGGGCGCGGTACTTGCCGCGCCCTTTTTTTGTCTGCGGCAATTAGCGGCGCAAGACGACGATGTTGTAGCTGCCGATCATCGGGCTGATCCATTGGCGCGAGTTGACGATATGCCCGCCGCTGTCCACATGGTATTCGTTGACGAAATCCCGGGATTCGGATGTGCAGGTTTCCGTCATGCTCACCATTTGCCGTGACTGCCCGGCAATGGCCAAGTCGCAGTTGAATTGCACATTGATCCGGTTGTTTGCGCCGTCCAGATACTGCATCTGCCGCGTTGACGCGCCAGGTTTGCGCGCTGTGATCAGGGCTAGGGCCTGATCCGGGTTGGACGACATCAGGTCATCGCCCAGTCCGCGGGTCGAGGTGACCATTCCCTGCCGGAAGGTAACAGTCTGACGGTTCGCAGTCGCAAAAGTTTCGTATGGCCCGTTTTCTTCGATCCGCAGCAGCAGGGCTTCGTTGGCTTGGGCGCCAGCCGATACCACCACCAAGGGACCAGAGGTCCGGGCCAGGGCGGCCTGCCTGTCAATTTTCTGGGGTACGCCAGCCGAGGCCTTGGCGGGAAACAGGCCCTTGGCGATCGCCAGTGCGCTGCCCTTGTCCGCATCGTTTCCGCACCCGGCAAGCGCCAGCGCCAACAGGGGCGCCATGATCGCAGTCTTGAATGTCATCGCCAGAAACGTCCCCATTCTTTAGCCAGTTCCGGCTGGTGGTAATCCCGAACCATCGGGTACAGGCGGTCGTTCACATTCACACGCGCCCCGCCATCGCGGGTTAGTGATTGGATGGTGATCGTGTTGGCCTTGCGGGACGGTCTGCCCAATGCCCAGCCGAACGGAATGGTCACTCGGATCCCCTTGTCGAACGACCCTTCGCCGAAATCGTCGATATCTGCATCGGTGAAAGTGGCATAGGCCCCGACGCGCCAGCCGTTCGCGAATTCGCGGTCCAGCGAAATTGTCGCGCCAAGATCGCCGGCCAAATACCGCCCCACATCCAACTGACCGTGGAACCCGTTACCAAAGTCGTAATAGGCGGACAGATGGCCGTTCAGCTCGGGGATGGTACCTCCTGCGGTCACGTTGCTGCGCAGACCGAACAACTGGTCAAAGTCGCGCGGGCGGACCCAGTTCAGTTCAGCCCCGAAGGCCAGGCGGCTGTCCACAGGTTTCCACAGCAGTTCCGTGGACACACCGGCATACATGGTTTCCAGGTATCCGGCGGTGATCCGTCCATACAAATCCCGGCCCGGGCGGCTGAAATGGCTGAGCGTAAGGTGTTCAAGCGCCGGGTCGCCCTGTCGGCTGTATTCGGCATAGTCCGTGCGCACGCGTGGCAGGCCGGACGGGATGGGGCGCGTAACGGAATCGAGGTTTCCCGACAGTTTCTTGGTGATCGAGCCGGACAGGATCAGATTCGGCTGGATCTGATAGCGCGCCCAGGCGCGCACCCCGAAATCGGCACGTACCGGGTTGTCCGGGTCAAAAACACTAAGTTGCATGTAGGGCGCGATGGACCAGTTCAGACGCTGGGTATCCGCATCCTGCAGTCCCGCTGCCATGCCGCGGCCATCCGCAACCCCCAGACGGGCCAGCATCTGGTCGGCCGGGGCGTTTTCCAGCCTTTCCAGATCCGTTCGGTTGATGGTGATGGCCGACATCTCTATCCCATTGACGACGGGGATTATGACAAACGTTTCAACCGAACCGGGCAGCACGCGGGACATTGACCGGGCCGCGCGACCGATGGCCTGCGGTTCTTCTCCATACCGCGGGTTGCCAAGCCGCAGTGTGGCGGCGGTCGCGGTCAGGTCCAGCCCCAGCAGGCGCAGCCCTTGGCTATCCAGTGATTTGCGCAGGCGCGCGGGCAGGCTGTCAACGATGTCTGCATCGTTCTGCCAACCCAGATCGGTCCGGGCAGCGGCGCTGCGCCGGGCGACAGGCAAGGGCGCGCTTTCGGTGCCGCTGGGGGTGCGAGAAACCAGCGGATTGGTGTGAAATGTAACCAACGCCCCGATTTCCGTCCCGTACAATGTATAGAGTGAAAGCTGCGTGCCGTTCCTCAGGCGATAGTCCAGCCCGAAGTTCCAGGGCGATTTGCGATCAAAAACGGGGCCATAGGTGGTGGATGACGGATTGGTGTTGCCGGTGCCCTGTTCTTCGACATAGGCGTCGGACGAGTATTCGGCCGTCAGCGTCAGCCGGTCCGTCGCCTGCCACGCGATGCCACCGAAGGCAGCGAAATCGCCCCGGAACCAGCGGTCATATGTGGGAATGCCGCCCTCGCCGATCAGTTCCGTTGGGCGGGTGCCGGTTGACCCCAGCGCGCCATAGCTGCCCAGACGCCCCCAGCCCAAACCACCGGTCAGGCGCAGACGCGGTGTGATGTTCTTGGTGGCGACGATGTATTCGCCACCGTACAGGCCGGTACCGATGAAATCCTGCAGGCCGATGGCCACGGCCGGACGGCGGCTGGTTTCGTCCAGCAACTGATACCGCATGTCAAAACTGCGGTCATAGTAGGTGCCCTGATCCCATCCCGGCAGGTACAGATCCTGGATCGCGGAGTAGCGGAAACTGGCGGTCAGGCGGGGCAGAACCTGAAACGTCAGGGTGCTGCGCAGTGTGCCGGCGAAATAAGAGGTCGTCGTAGAAAGGGTGGCATCGGGCGCCATGTCAGCGGACGGCATGTCGATCAGGCCAGGTGTGCCGTACAGTCCGAAAGAGGGCAGTTCCTGTGCCTGTGCCGCGCCTGACGTCATCAACAGGGCCAGGATGCCAAGCGCCGAGGTCGGGGCAAACACTGTCGGCGCATTGCCGGGCTGTTTCGGTGGTCGCGCGCCACCTTCCAAGTCGGTCATCTGTCGGCCTCTCACGGTCATTGGAATACGGGTAAGCTATCGCTTCCCGCCTGTCCAACGCTTTCCCTTCCGGGGCAGGAATTGGTCGGAAAACCCAAGTTCGAGGCCCAAAAACACGCCGTGGTCCGGTGCCTGCGTTCCGCCCATCAGCGGGATGGGACAAAGGGACGCCGCTTGCCCGGTCCAGATTCGGCATGCCCCGCAGCGTTCAGCGCGCGCAAAATCCAGGACCGTGTTTCGGCCGGGTCAATCACGTTGTCGATTTCCAGAAAGGACGCCATGCTGAGTGCCTTGCCTTTCTCATACAGCGCCGCCGTCAGTTCCTCGAAAAGGGCCTGTTGCTGGGCCGGGTCGCCCGCCGCCGCCAGTTCCTTGCGGTAACCCAAGCGGACCGCTCCTTCCAGGCCCATGCCGCCAAATTCACCACTGGGCCAGGCGATTGTCATCATGGATCGGTGAAAGCTGCCCGCCGCCATCGCCATTGCCCCCAGGCCATAGCCTTTGCGCAACACAACCGTCACGAAGGGCACGCTGAGGTTTGCGCCGCTCAGGAACATCCGCGAAACCCGCCGCACCAGCGCGGTTTCTTCCTGGCTCGGGCCGACGATGAAACCGGGGGTGTCGCACAGGGACAAGACCGGCAGGCCGAAAGTTTCGCATATGTCCAGGAACCGCGCGGCCTTTTCTGCGGCTTCGGCGTCGATGGCGCCGCTCAGGTGTCCTGAATTGTTGGCGATCAGGCCCATCGGGCGGCCCTCGATCCTGATCAGGGCAGTCAGGATGCCGGGGCCGTGATCTGGCCGCAATTCCAGCACCGAGTCGGTATCAGCCAGCAAGTCGATCGCCTGACGGATGTCATAGACGCGCAGCCGGTTCGGCGGCACGACATCACGCAACCGGGTCTGATCGGCGCAGTTCCATTCGGTCAGTGCCCCTTGGAAATAGGATAGGTACTTGCGGGCGGTTCGCGTCGCTTCCGCTTCGTCCTTGACCAGGATATCGACCACGCCGTTGCGTGTCTGGACTGGCATCGGGCCAACGTCCTCGGGGGCGAATACACCCAGACCGCCGCCTTCGATCATCGCGGGGCCACCCATCCCCAGGTTGGCGCCTTCGGTGGCGATGATCACATCGCAAACCCCTGCGACGGCGGCATTTCCCGCAAAACACCGCCCAGACACGATAGCCACCATCGGGGCCTTGCCGCTATGCCGCGCCATCAGGCCAAAGGTCGGCAGGTCCAGCCCCGCCACCCCGACAAAATCGGAATCCCCCGGCCTGCCGCCACCGCCTTCGGCAAAGATCACGATCGGCAGCGACCATTCCGACGCCAGTTTCAGCATCCGGTCCATCTTTTTATGGTTCATGAACCCCTGTGTGCCGGCGAAAACCGTGTAGTCATAGGACATCGCCATACAGCGGGCGGCCTGATCGCCGAAATCAGGGGCGTTCACGCTGCAAAGCCCAGCGACCAACCCGTCGGCAGGGCTGATCCGGGTCAGTTTTTCCGTGCCGTGCCGTCCGTGCTGCGCCGCCAGGGCCAAGCCGCCGTATTCCGTAAACGATCCGGGGTCGCTCAGGTCGGCGATGTTTTCCCGTGCGGTTCTTTGGCCGGTCTTTCGGCGGCGCGCGACAGCATCGGGTCGGGCGTCGTCTGTCAGCAGGTGCTGCCGGTGGCGGACCTCTTCCAGATCGGCGCGTGGTTCCGTCGAGGTGTCCGCCGCGAACGTGTCCCCGGTTCCCGCATCACCCGGTTCAAAGAAGGCAAGCGGCTGATGTGTCGTGACGGTTTGCCCCGGAACACCGGCGGCCAGGCGCACGGTGCCCGACGCTGGCGCCAGCACTTGATGTTCCATTTTCATTGCTGAAATAACCGCGATTTCCGTCCCCTTGGTGACGGCTTGGCCATCGGTGACGGACAGCGTCGCCAACGTGCCGCCCAAGGGGGCCAAAACCGCAAGGTGCCCGTCCGGGGCGGAGGGCCATTCATCTGTTCTATTTGTAGCGTTTGACGGGTTGGGGTGCCGATTGGGCAGCGCGTTCATCGCATCGACGGCGTGCGAGGCCAGACGGTTGACGGTATCGGTGTCGATCCGGTTTTCCCGGATTTCGGGCAAGGACAGTAGCGCGCGCAGAAACGGCAGGTTGGTGTCCACCCCCTCGATGCGGAATTCGGCCAAGGCGCGGGCGGCCCGGTTCAATGCATCGCCCAGCCCGCCGGACGGCGTATGCGCAATCACCTTGGCCAACAACGGGTCAAAGGCCAGTGACGTTTCATAGCCCGCATAGCCAAAGGTTTCGACTCGGATGCCATTGCCGCCGGGTTGGTCGAATGCGCGCAGGCGCCCCTGCGATGGCGAGGTGCCGCCATCCGGGTTTGTGCTTTCCAGAGTGACGCGCAGCTCTATCGCGGTGCCGCGCGGGGCGGGTGGGTCAAGCGGGATGCCGATTTCGGCCAGTGTCTGGCCTGCCGCCAGCCTGATCTGCGTCTGCACAAGGTCGATACCGGTGATTTCCTCTGTCACAGGATGTTCCACCTGCAGGCGTGGGTTGGCCTCTATGAAAACAAAGCTGTTATCATCGCTGCGAACAAGAAATTCCATCGTGCAAAGCGACTGCACCTTGGCAGCGCAGGCCAGGGACAGGGCGCTTTGCAGAATTGCCTGCCGCGTGGCGGGTGGCAGATCGGGCGCAGGCGCGATTTCCACGAGTTTCTGATGACGGCGCTGCAAGGTGCAATCACGTTCCCACAGATGGGTGATATTGCCCCCGGCGTCCCCCAGAACCTGCACCTCTATGTGCCGCGCGCCGGTAATCACCTCCTCGACGTACAAATCGGCTGACCCGAAGGCGGCCTGTGCCTCGGACGCGGCGTGACGAAAGACACTTGGCAGGGTATCGGCGCTATCCACCCGCCGCATGCCGCGCCCACCGCCGCCAGCCAGCGCCTTGAGCATGATCGGCTGGCCGCTGCGCACCTGCAAGAACGCCTGCGCTTCCGCCAGTGTGGTCGCGGCCTGCGTGCCTTTGGCCAGTGGCAGGCCCACGTTGTGCGCCAGTGCGCGCGCCGCACCCTTGTTCCCGAACAGGCGCAGCGTGTCCGGCGCCGGACCCACAAAGACCAACCCAGCCGCGGCGCAGGCGTCAGCGAATTCGGCATTTTCACTGAGAAACCCATAGCCGGGGTGTATCGCGTCACATCCGCTGGACAGGGCGGCGTTGATCACCGCTTGCTGATCCAGATAGGCCGCCGCTCCGTTTCCGGGCAGCGCAACTGCCTGTTCGGCGCGGATTGCATGAAGGCAGTCAGCGTCGTCAGTGCTGTAAATGGCGACAACGCCGATCCCCAGCTCATTGGCCGCGCGACTGATACGCAAGGCGATTTCACCCCGGTTCGCGACAAGCAATTTGCGAAACATGTCCCCTCCACCCTCGGACGCGTCCGTTCGCGCGGCGGCGCGTGCCCGGGCTGGCCCGGATGGACGACTGGGCGGATGGTTGCCCAGGGGGCGGGGTTAATCAACCGGGAAGGGCATGGGACGACGCTGGGTGCCGCACCGTCACTTGCGGCCTTCGGCTTCGTCAATCAGCCCCTTCACCCAGCGCGCGGTGAACCAGTTGGCGGGAATGCCCAGGGGAATCGACAGCCACAGCGCCACGATCGGCGGCATCGCCGGGATGCCAACCGCCTGCAACATCAGGAAAAGCAGGAACAGGTTGATCGCAACCGCCGCCGCCGAAAAAGGGTACAGCATCAACAACAGCTTCCACGAAGGTTTTTCCGTGGCGCTTTGCTTTGCAGGGTCTGAAATCGGCGCGGTCATGGTGCCCTGTCGTTTTGGGGGTCTGAATGCGTTGCCGAAACTGCCCTTGCTGGCCGCCGGATTCCTTGACTTTCGTTAAGGCGGTTGCCGGGAAAGTCGCAGAGGTTGACCCTATCACAGCCCCCGGATTGATCCATGTCTTGTCCCCCGACCGGACCACGGTCACACCGCCCGCACCCAGCCCGATCCCCCAGGGGTCGCCAGGCCGCGGACACCGGAGCGGGTGCCATGGATTCACCAGCCGATTCAGGAGATCACGCATGAAACGCTCGGCCATCCAAATCCTGTTCAGCGCCGGGTACAGGGTGTTTTTTCTGGCGGCAGGGGTTTTCGCGATCCTGACGATGCTGATCTGGGAAGGCTACCTGGCGATCCACGCCGTTGGTGGCATGGTGACGGGGCTGCCGGTGGGCGTGCCGCCACATCTTTGGCACGGGCATGAAATGATCTTTGGCTACGGTTCTGCCGCCGTCGCGGGGTTTCTGCTGACGGCCGCCCCCAACTGGACCAATACCCGGTCCGCGCCCACAAGGTTTTTCGCCGTCGCCTCGGCGCTTTGGCTGGTTGGCCGGTTGGCGATGTGGTGGGGGGGCAGTCTGCCGCCGCTTCTGGTGGCCGTGGCTGACCTGAGCTTTCTTCCCGTGGTCGGTGGCAGTATCGGCGCGCTTCTGATCAAGCGGTTCAAGCCACGGCAATTCATCATCGTGGCAGTGATCGCCGTTCTTTGGCTCAGCAGCCTTCTGATGCACCTGGAATGGGTGGGCGTGACGCAGGATACGGCGGACTTGGGGCTGCGCGCCGGCCTGATGACGCTGGCCGCGCTGATCACCATTCTGGGCGGGCGGGTGACCCCTGCCTTCACCCGCAATGCGATGGTGCGCACCGGGCGCGAGGACCGCCACCCTGAAACCCCCATGCCCCTTGCCGCCATTTCCATCGCGGCCGTGCTGCTGGCCACAATCGCCAAGATCGCCGGTCTGCCCGATGAACTCTGCG
Source organism: Thalassovita sp. (assembly GCA_017792425.1). GTDB lineage: Bacteria > Pseudomonadota > Alphaproteobacteria > Rhodobacterales > Rhodobacteraceae > Thalassobius. The sequence goes on along the minus strand of CP051233.1, from coordinate 2,872,813 downwards.
GAGTGTTTGCCGTCGTTGGCGGCGTGACCGGATTGGCCCGGCTGGCGCTTTGGCGTGGCGGCTGGACGGTGGGGCAACCGATCCTGTGGACCCTGCACCTGTCCTACGGGATGAACGCCCTTGGCCTGATCCTGCTGGGTCTGGCGTGGCTGGGCGCCGGGTCCGAGGTCGCGGCGCTGCATTTTCTGGGTATTGGCGGTATCGGTGGCATGACGCTGTCTGTGATGTCGCGCGCGGCGATCGGCCATGCCGGGCGGGCGCTGGTCGCCCCCCGGCCGGTTGCGCTGGCCTATGCGCTGGTGCCCGCAGCTGCCGTGGTGCGCTATGCCGGGTCCACCTTGCCGGATCTGTACTTCTCGGCCGTTCTGGCGGCGGGTGCGATCTGGATCGCTGCCTTCGTGCTGTACGTCGCGGCGATGTGGCCAATCTTCTGGACCGAAAAGACCCGACCAACCCCCAACGCCCCGGTCTGACGCGAGGGCATAAACTCTGCAGCAACGGGTAGATTGACTTTGGTTAAGGAGCGACTCGGGCGCTTCGGCGAAAATCTGCCCACTGGAAAACTCAAGGGAAGGATCAGCGCGATGCGCGAAGTCATGACCAAGAGCATGGCCCGCAATATTTTTTATGGCGGGTCTTTGTTCTTCATACTGATTTTTGTGGGGCTGACGGCGCAGTCTCACCGTTACATTGTAACGACCTCGACGGATGTCGAGACGCTGAGCGAGAGCGTGGTGCTGGGCAAGCACGTGTGGGAGAAACACGCGTGCATCAACTGCCACACGCTGTTGGGCGAGGGCGCGTACTTTGCGCCCGAACTTGCGAACGTGATGACCCGCTGGGGCGCCGAGGGCGCCGAGGACGGGTACGAGATGCTGAGAGCCTGGATGGAAGCGATGCCGACGGGGATCGAGGGGCGTCGCCAGATGCCGGCCTTTGATCTGACGGAAGAAGAGTACCGCGGGCTTGCGGATTTCCTGCTGTGGACGGATTCGATCCGTGCGCAGGACTGGCCCCCGAATGACGCGGGCTGAGGAGACGAGAGATGAAATACCAAACTCAGAAAATCGCTTACGCGTACTTCCTCGTCGCGATGGCACTGTTCGCGGTGCAGGTGTCGATGGGGCTGATCCTGGGCTGGATCTATGTTGACGGGAACTTTCTGTCCGAGATCCTGCCGTTCAACATCGGCCGGATGCTGCACACCAACTCGCTGGTGGTGTGGCTTCTGCTGGGCTTCTTCGGGGCGGCCTACTACCTGGTGCCCGAGGAATCCGAGCGCGAGATCCACTCGACCAAGCTGGCCTACCTGCAGCTGCTGATCCTGGTGCTGGGCACCGCGGGCGTGGTGGTGACCTACCTGTTCAACCTGTTTGACGGCAACTTCCTGCTGGGCAACGAGGGGCGCGAGTTCATCGAGCAGCCCAAGTGGGTGAAGGCGGGCATCGTGGTTGCGGCGCTGATCTTCCTCTACAACATCTCGATGACGGTGCTGAAGGGCAAGAAGACGGCGATCACCAACATCCTGCTTCTGGGCCTGTGGGGTCTGGCGCTGCTGTTCCTGTTCGCCTTCTACAACCCGGCCAACCTGGCGCTGGACAAGATGTACTGGTGGTACATCGTCCACCTGTGGGTGGAAGGCACCTGGGAACTGGTGATGGCGTCGATCCTGGCGTTCCTGATGCTGAAGCTGACGGGCGTGGACCGCGAGGTGGTGGAAAAGTGGCTGTACGTGATTGCCGCGCTGGCGCTGTTCTCGGGGATCCTGGGGACCGGTCACCACTACTACTGGATCGGCACGCCCGGGTATTGGCAGTGGATCGGGTCGATCTTCAGCTCGCTCGAGATCGTTCCCTTCTTCGCGATGATGGCCTTTGCCTTCGTGATGGTCTGGAAGGGCCGCCGCGACCACCCGAACAAGGCGGCGCTGCTGTGGTCGCTGGGCTGCGCGACGCTGGCGTTCTTCGGGGCGGGGGTGTGGGGCTTCCTGCACACGCTGCACGGGGTGAACTACTATACCCACGGCACGCAGATCACCGCGGCGCACGGCCACCTGGCGTTCTTCGGGGCCTATGTCTCGCTGAACCTGGCGATCTTCAGCTACGCGATGCCGGTGCTGAAGGGGCGTGACCCGTACAACCAGGTCCTGAACATGGCGTCGTTCTGGCTGATGGCCGGCGGCATGACCTTCATGACCTTCACGCTGACCTTTGCGGGCACGGTGCAAACCCACCTGCAGCGGGTCATGGGCGAAGGCTTCATGGACGTGCAGGAACAGCTCTGGGTGTTCTACGTGATGCGCTTCGGGTCCGGCGTGGCCGTGGTCCTTGGTGCCGTCCTGTTCATCTACGCCGTGCTGGCGCCCCGTAAAGAGGTGATCGCGCGCGGTGCTGCCGGAACCCCGGCGGAGTGAAGCCGATGGACGGAGATATCACCCTGAAGGGGGCGGCTGACGCCCCCTTCTACCTGCCCCAGGGCGACGAGTGCGAGATCTTCACCGCCGCCTGCGACAACAACCTGGCCGTGCTGCTGAAAGGCCCGACCGGCTGCGGCAAGACCCGCTTCGTGGCCCATATGGCCGCGCGCCTGGGCCGGCCGCTGTATACCGTGGCCTGCCATGACGACCTGTCGGCGGCGGACCTGATCGGGCGCTACCTGCTGAAGGGCGGCGAAACCGTCTGGGTCGATGGCCCGCTGACCCGCGCGGTGCGCGAGGGCGCGATCTGCTACCTGGACGAGGTGGTGGAGGCCCGCAAGGACGTCACCGTGGTGCTGCACCCGCTGACCGACGACCGGCGCATCCTGCCGATCGACCGCACCGGCGAGGAACTGGAGGCCGCCCCCGGCTTCATGCTGGTGGCCAGCTACAACCCCGGCTACCAGAACATCCTGAAAACGCTGAAACCCTCGACCCGGCAGCGCTTCGTGTCGCTGGAATTCGACTTCCCCGCGCCCGAGTTCGAAACCGATGTCGTGGCCACCGAATCCGGCCTGGCGCAGGACCGCGTCAAACCCCTGGTCCGCCTGGCCAACAAGCTGCGCGGCCTCAAGGGCCAAGACCTGGAGGAAGGCGTCTCGACCCGCCTSGTGATCTACGCCGCAACCCTGATCCGCCAGGGCATGCCCGTCGACCGCGCCATCCAGGCCGCCATGATCGAACCCCTGACCGACGACGCGGACGTCAAACGCGGGCTCCGCGACCTGGTCAACGCAGTCTTTGGGTGAGGCACGTGGTGACGAAGATAGACATAGAACCGTGGGAACCCGAAGAAACCGTCGGGAAATTGTGGCACAGCTACGCCAGCCAGTTGGATGCGCCTGTCGTGCACGAAGAGGCCCGCGTTCACCTGTCCGAGGTCGGCGGCCGACTGGCCGTGCTGTTCCGAGGGCTTGGCGGGAATGCGTCGGCGGAAATCAAACCCGTGGTGGACGAGATCAGCCACCACCGGCTTTCGCTGCGCCGCAAGCTGGGGACATGGGCGGAAACCGTTCCGCGCGCCAGCTATGACGGGGCGGTCCTGCGCCTTCCCGAAAGCCTGGCGGTATTTCCGGCGCGAGAGGCGAATGCCGCGCTGTATCTGTGGCTGGGCGCGGCGGCGGCGCGGGCCGGCAAGAGCCCGACCCTGCCCGAAGACCCGTTGCAGGCGGATCTGCTGAGCCTGGTGTTGGCGCAGCGCACCGTCGCAGCCGCGCTGAAGGAAGCGCCCGGTTTTTCGCGTCTTTATGACGACCTGGCAGAGGCAACGCGCCTGTTGCGCCGCACCCCGAATCTGCCGCCCGTCGAATCCTCGGTCGAGGCGCTGGTCCTGCATTTGCTGGGTGACCGGGATGTGAAGCTGGACAAGCGCACACTGGAAATGCTGGATGCGGTCGGCGCTGGCGACGTGTCCGGGTTCCGGGCCCCGCGCGGGTATCGGCCATTCCGGCCCGTCCCTTTGTGGCCCGAGCTGCGGGAAATCGACCGGTCCGAAGCGACTGCGGTTGAAAACCCGGAAACCGAAGGCACGTCAGAGGAATCGACCGATGGCCCGGCCCGTCGCGCCCGCCGCCGCAAATCCGACCAGGCAGAGCGCAACGACAGCCTGATCCTGCACAAGTTCGAAGCGATCCTCAGTTGGGCGGAGTTCGTCAACCTGAATCGCAGGGTGGAAGATGACGACGACGACAGCGCCCGCAAGGCGGCGGATGATCAGGATGAAATCGGCCTGGGCCAGATTTCCAAGGCCCCCGCGACCAAGCTGAAACTGCACCTGGACCTTGCCCCCGAGGATGTGGACCGGGAGTTGCTGTCGGACGTGCATACTTACCCGGAATGGGACGTGAGTACGAACAGCTATATGCCTGCGCATACGCGTGTTCTGGCCTCTGCGGCGCAAGAAACAGAAGAGGCCCCGGCCTTCCGCGAAGACCCCAAGGCCGCAGCACGTATTCGGGCGGTGCGCCGTCAGTTCGAGGCGCTGCGCCCCGGACGGATTTCGATCCCGGGCCACCCTGACGGCGATGAGCTGGATACCGAACGCGCTGTGCGAGCCCATGTGGAATTCATGGCCACCGGTCAGGGCGACGACAGGATTTGGCGCCAGACCCGCGCGGAAAAACGCGACCTGGCTGTGTCGATCCTGCTGGACGTGTCCCGATCGACCGAGGCGGCGATCCCCGGGCACGGGCATGAAGGCCGCAGCGTGATCGACGTGGAGCGCGAGGCGCTGGCCGCCTTTGCCTGGGGGCTGGACGCCTGTGGAGACGAATTCTCGATCAATGCGTTTTCATCGCTGAAGCGCAACCGCGTCTATGTGCAATCGGTCAAACGGTTCGACGAACAGATGACGTCGCATGTCGAATCGCGTATCGGCGCGTTGAAGCCGGGGTTTTATACCCGTTTGGGCGCCGCCGTTCGGCATGTGTCGGTGGATCTGTCCAAACAGCCCCGCAAACGCCGGTTGCTGCTGGTGATCACCGACGGCAAACCGAATGACCTGGATCACTACGAAGGCCGCCACGGGATCGAGGACAGTCGCATGGCCGTGCAAGAGGCCCGCCGCGCCGGACATGCCGTGTTCGGCATCACCGTGGACCGGGATGGCAAATCGTGGTTCCCGCGCATTTTCGGACAGGGCGGCTATGCGCTGATTCCGAACCCGGACAAGCTGATCCAGGCGCTGCCGCGCATCTATCGTGAACTGGTCGGTATCGGGTCATGAATCTGGCGGACAGTGAACGTTCGGGGGTGGACGCTCTGCCGGGCGATCTGATGATGTGGGTTCTGATCGTGTCCGAACTGGTGGTGTTCGGGGCGGGGCTGGCCGCTTTCCTGGCGGTGCGCCTGACCGATCCCGCCGGTTTCGCCGAGGCGCAATCCTATCTGCACAAGACCGGGGCGGGGATCAACACCGTGATCCTTGTCACCTCTGGCTGGCTGGCGGCGCTGGCGGTCCGCGCGATAGAGGCCGGACAGGTGGCGCGCACGCGCGTGTTGCTGGCGGTTGCGGCGGTGTTCGGGATCGCGTTTCTGTGGATCAAAGGGATCGAGTACGCGGACAAGGCGGCGCAGGGGATCAACACTGAAACGCATCCGTTTTTCACCTTCTACTACCTGTTGACGGGGTTTCACGCCGTCCACGTGGTTGCCGGCATCGTCATTCTGGGCCTGATCGCGTGGAAGGCGACGCCCCGGAACGTGGAAGTCGGGACAGCCTTTTGGCACATGGTGGATCTGGTGTGGGTGATCCTGTTTCCAATCCTGTATCTGCTGGGGTGACTACCATGACCGCGACCAAGGCATGGATATCGCTGATATTGATGTCGGCAGGCAGTACGGCGCTGGCCCATTTCGGGGCGACCGGGATCTTGGCGGCCCTGGCCATTCTGGCCTTGGCGTGGATGAAGGCGCAGGTGATCCTGCGGGAATATCTGGGCCTCGCGCAGGCTCCGGGCTGGAGCCGGGGCTTTGCACTGGTCCTCGGTCTCTATATGCTTGGCATGATGGGGCTGGCGATCGCGGCGGGCTGAGCCGGCAGGTAGGATTTATGGGCTGGATAGAATTTACCGTGGCCATGATCTTGTTCATGGGGTCACACCGGATTCCGGCGGCGTTGGGGCTAAAAGATCGGCTTGTATCGCTGTTCGGGCCGCGCGGCTACACGGCGTTGTTCAGCGTTGCGTCTACCGGGCTGTTGCTGTGGGTGATCTGGGCCGCCGGACGTGCGCCGGTGATCAGCCTGTGGGATCAAACCGCGGCGGCGCGATGGGCCGTCAACCTGGCGATGCCCTTTGTGATCGGACTGACCGCGTTCGGGGTCGCCGCACCCAATCCCTTTGCCTTCGAAGGGCGCGCGGACGGCTATGATCCCGAACACCCGGGCATAGCCGGGTTGACTCGGCAGCCCCTGTTGTGGGCCTTGCTTATCTGGTCGTCGGCGCATCTGTGGGCGAATGGCGATCTGGCGCATGTGATCCTGTTCGGTGCCTTCGCGGTGTTTTCCGTCATCGGGATGCGGATCGTGGAAAAACGGCGCGCACGCCTGCTGGGCGATCAGGAATGGGGGCGGCTGACTGCACATACCGGGCTGCTCCCATTGGTTGCGATGCTACGAGGTCGCTGGCGGCCTGCGTCCATTCCGTCTTGGCGCCGTGCATTGATCGCTGTCGCGGTGTGGGCAGCACTGTGGCATCTGCATCTGCCGGTGATCGGCGTGACACCGGCACCTTAGGCTCGATTAGCGTGACCAGGAATTTGCGGGGTCTTCCTCGGCATAATCACGCAGGGTTTCCAGGCTTTCGATAACGGCATGGTTCTGGCGGATCGTGACACCGTGTTCCTTCAGCTTGGAGAACGCCCGGCTCAGGCTTTCCGGCTTCATGCCCAGACGGCCTGCGATCAGCACCTTGTCATAGGGCAGGGTGACCTCGCAGGAACCGGATTCGCAATCGGACAGTTCCAGCAGAAACTCGGCCACGCGTTGCGCCCCTGTTTGTGCCTTCAACGCCTCGACCTGGCCAACCAGATTGTGCAGGTGGGCGAATGTCGCCGAAAGGACAGAGATCGCGATTTCCGGGTTGTTGCGGATACCGCGCAGGAAATCGTCAGCCTCGACCCGGATCACGCGGCAATTCGTGACGGCCTCGGCGGAAACGGGATAGCTGTCATTGCGGAAGGCCACCGCCTCGCCAAAGCTGCGCCCACGGGTGAACACACCCACCACCGCCTCTGACCCGTTGGGGGCGATCCGGTACAGTTTCACCCAGCCTTCGGCCACGACATAGATCGCGCTGGCACGTTCCCCTTGCAGGAAAATCGTGGCCCCACGGTCAAATTCGCGTGCTTTCGCGCCTTTGAACAACTGGTCCTGCAGCGGCCCAGGCATCCCTGCAAACAGCAAAGAAGACCTGACGATCTGGATGTCCTGAGGGGTCATGGCACCTAATTCTTCAAAGTTCCTGTACGCGGTTTCGTTAATGCCTGATCCAGAACCAGAGGTCTAGGCCATCCAATGCCCGCCTGGCAGATTATTTGATCGCCCGGTAAATGCCTGACAACCGCGGGAAACACGGTACTTTACGCCTGGATTTTCCCAGCCCGACCATGCAACAGCCTTGACGAGAGGCATTGCGCGGTGCCTATCCCTTGGGGGGGCTGCTGCGGGACGGGTGCTGCAGGAAATCGCGCAGAATCGCGGGTTCGATTGGCTTGTACAGCAAAGGGATGTCGGATTCGGTGCAGGCTTGGACCAGTTCCTTGGACCGGTTGGCGGATATTATGCAGGCCGGTACTGCGCCACAATGGGCGCGCAGGCGGTGCAGCGCGTCCAGCCCCAGTTCTCCGTCATCCAACTGGTAATCGGCGACGATCACGTCGGGGGCCATGTCAATCTCGTCCAGCAGGTCCAGCGCCTCTTGACCGCCTTTGCAGGTCAGCACATCGACCCCCCATTGTTCCATCGTTATGGTGATGGCATTGCGCAATTCGTCGTCGTTCTCGATCAACAGCACGACAAGGTTCCCGAAGTCATTCGCCGCGTGTTTCTGTCCGGCGCCCGTGGAAAACTGTGCCAACGCCTGCACCTTGGACCGCGGCAGCTCTACCGAAAACACCGTCCCTTTCCCGACTTCGGATTTCAGTTGCAGCGGGTGATGCAGCAGCGCGCAGGCGCGTTCGACGATGGCCAGGCCCAGGCCCATCCCGTCCGCGGCGCTGGCGGTGGCGTTCAGGCGCTGGAACTCGCCAAAGATGTTGTCCTGTTCTTCCTCGGGGATTCCCGGCCCCGTATCCCAAACCTCGACCCGGACCTTGTTCGGCATGTTTCGAACGCCCACCAGCACCTTGCCGCTGGTGGTGTAACGGACGGCGTTGGACACCAGGTTTTGCAGGATGCGTTGCAGGTAGGTGGCGTCGCTGGCCACGCGCGCGGTGGTAGGCACCATGCGAAACCCCAGACCCTTGGCGGCGGCCAGCGCCCCCATCTCATCCCCCAACTGGCGCAGCATGATCCCCAGGTCGACCGAGGAAATGTGCGTATTGGCCAGCCCCGAGTCGAGCTTGGAAATGTCCAGTAAGGCCCCCAGGATGTTCTCTACGCTTTGCAGGGCGCTGCTCGCCTTCAGGACCAGCCGGTGTGGGTCCAGGTCCTTGATGTCATTTTCCAGAGACGCAAGATAAAGCTTGGCGGCGGATAGGGGTTGCAGAAGGTCATGGCTGGCGGCCGCAACGAAGCGGGACTTGGAAGCGTTGGCTCGCTCTGCCTCTGTCAGGGCGTCCTCCAGTTCCAGGGTGCGTTCGAAAACGCGGTGTTCCAGTGTTTCCTTGGCCTCGGCCATCGCGCGAATTGCGGCGCGTTCCGAGGTCATGTCGGTGAAACTGATCACAAAACCCTTGTCCGGCATTTCCTGCATGAACACTGCCAGCGTCACCTCATGCCCGCGCTGCATTTCAAACGACAGCGGTTCCCGTTCGGTCCGCGCCTCTGACCAGTCGATGATGCGATCGACCGTGATCCCGTCGGTAAACGTGTATATTCCCCTGAAGTGGTCGCAGATCGTGGCAAACTTGCTGCCCAGTTGGAACCGCTTCACCTGAACGCTCAGCAATTCGCTGACACGGTGGTTCCACCCCACCAGCCGTCCGAAACTGTCAAAGATGCAGACCCCCTGCTTCAGGTGTTCCAGCGTGGCGCGGATCAGGCGGGCCTGGTCGTCGATCAGCCGTTCCCGCTCTTGCCGTTCCAGCCGGACAATGTCTGTCACATCTGTCTGCAGGATCACCGTGCCGCCGGACGGGGTGCGGTGTTCGCTGACCTGAATCCAGCGTTTGCCGGTCAGCCGCGCGTTGAATACCACGCTGTTGTCCTTGTGCCGCTCCATGCGGCGGGCTTCCCATTGTTCCGGCGTTTCGTTCGGCGGAAGCGACAGGAACTTGCTGCGGCTGACGATGCGCACATAGTCCCTGAAATGCAGCCCGGGTTTGAAGCTGCCCCTGATATCGCCCATGTGCATGCCAAAGCGGCTGTTGCACATGACCAGCTTTTCCTCGGCGTTGAACAGCGCGAACCCCTCTTGCACCGTTTCGATGGCATTCGCCAGGTCGGCACGCGCAGCTTCGGTTTCGCGGTTGGCGATGGCCAGTTTGGCGTTGGATTCATTCAACAGGTCCAGCGCATGTTCCAGATCGCGTGTGCGGGCGCGGACTTCTTCCTCCAGCATCACGGCGCGCTGGAACTGGGCATAGGCAACACCGGACGAATCCGTATCCTGTTCCACCCGGCGCATCAGCGTTGAAACGATCTTCAGCAGTTTTTCGTTCTGCCGTTCCAGCGTGTCGTGGTCGTTGATCAGGCCGAGGACCATGACTTAGCCTTCCTTGGGCGGGTAAATCGCGACACCGGTCAAGGTCTGGTTCACATGGCGGGAATTGATCTGCTCGCCATAGGTCGACAGTCCGACGACATTGTGTTCGGCCAGGATGTTGGACAATTGCCCCGCCAGTTGCATCTGCTCTGCCTCCATGCGGCGGAAGATGCAGTCGAAAGCGATGATGGAATCCGGTTTCCCGCGCGTGTTCAGCTTGGTCATCTGGTTTCGCAGATGAACCACCATATCCGTCGATTCCGCCAGCGTTAGCACCACGCCTTCGTCAATGGCCGAGAAGAACACCAGATCACCGTTCGATTCCATCTTCTGGATGGATCTGACATGGTGCTGGTTACCGATCCTGACCACCACCGGGTGTGCCGCAAAGGTGAAAGAGGTCAACTGCTCCGGGTCTTTTCCCAGCAATCGTGCATATTCGCGCGCGGCGGGTTCGGCGTTGATTTCATGCACGATCCGGCGGGCCGGGTCGGCGCCCGTCACGACCATCCGGTTTTCCGTCGGGCGCAGATGGTCGGTGTTGAAAACCTCGATATCGCAATCGGTGCGCAGTTGGACCACCACCGCCGCGTTTTCGCAGGCCCTGCCGTCATGCAGAACAAAGGTCTTTTCGAACCTGTCGCCATCCCCGGCGCTGCCGCCGAACAGTGGCACCGGTCCTACCCCCATCGACAACTGAGAGGTCAGCTGATCTTCGTGCATGGTCAGCCCGTCCACCAGCAGCATGGCGCATTCCGAATGCCAGTCAGGTGTTTCCCGCGTCATGTCGTTGCGGTTGCGGATCAGGTTGCCGATCAGGTCTTGCTGATCATAATTGTCCAGATCCGAGATGAAGGTGACCCTGGTGCAGAAATGCTGACGTGGGAACCCGATGGCGACGATCTTGCCGTCGGAATAGCCTTGGCTGCACAGTTCGCCGGCGGTGGTGCAGCCGACGACCCTGGCGGGTGCGAAATAGGCGGCGGCCTCGGCCGCGACAACCTGAACTTCGGACGCCGGAGAGACGAACAGAACCACCAGGTCCAGGTCCGCAGGTTTCAGAATTCCGGCCAGTTCACGGATGCCGTCGGGGGCCCGCGCATCGACACAGGCCGAACGCACGATGTCGGACACGCCCTCCAGCGCCCCCGAAAGGTCGCACGGTTGCTCCATCAGGTTCTCCTCCCAATCGTAACCTGACGATGTTAAGCGCCTCAGGCGCGGTCTTGCAACACGCTGCTGAAGCTGGCCTCTTTCGCGATCAGAACCGCTTGCGTGCGGCTTTGCACGCCCAGTTTGCGCATGATGGCGGTGACATGGGCCTTAACGGTCGTTTCCGCGATCGACAGGTCATAGGCGATCTGCTTGTTCAACTTGCCTTCGCAGATCAGTTGCAGGATGCGGGCCTGCTGGTTGGTCAGCGACGCCAGCCGTTCCAGCGTGTCGGCCTGGTTCGGCGCATTTTCACGGTCCAGCAGGACATAGCCGGCAGGGATGAAAATGCCTCCGTTGCGCAGCACGTCAAAGGCGGCTTGGAAAACCTCACGCTGGCTGTGCTTGGGCACGAACCCGTTTGCGCCCGCGTGAATGACGCCGCTGACAACGCGGTTGTCTGCCATTGACGACACGACGACAATCGGGGCCGAGGTGATGTTGCGGATGCGAACCAACCCGTCCAGTCCGTTCACGTCCGGCAGGTTCAGGTCAAGCACCACAACATCCGGGTTTTCCCCGCCCGCGATATGGGCAATCGCCTGTTCCAGCGTTGCCGCGGTCTGGATCTGGCCGATGCCGGCGCTGGAACGAAGTGTCATGGATAGGGCATCGCAAAACAGTGGGTGATCGTCCACGATCAGGGCCGATCCGAAAGTTTGTCCTTCTGCGCTGCGTTTTGTGTCCATGATCCTGTTCAAGATTAGATCCCTTTTGGAAAAAGGCTAGCAAACAGACCCGAACGCGCCTATTGGCGAAAGGTCGTATAGCAAAACGCGCGCCCGTGACAGGGCGCGCGTCGGTTTCGATGTTGGGTTGGATCAGTTCGCGGCCATCTGCTGCGGCAGCTTGAATGTCCAGACCATGCCACCCTGGTTCAGATAGTTGACCTTCTTGGCCACTTCGCCGCCCCAGAGCGGAACAGCGCCGCCCCAGCCGGACACGATCGAGACATATTGCTCGCCTTCCATTTCCCAGGTGATCGGCTGACCGACGATGCCCGAACCGGTCTGGAACGACCACAGCTTCTCGCCGGTTTCGTCATCCAGCGCCACGAATTCGCCTTCGGGGGTGCCAAAGAACACCAGACCGCCCGCGGTGGTCATCACGCCACCCCACAGCGGGGCGTCGTTCTTGTATTCCCACTTCCATTCGCCGGTGTCCGGGTCGATCGCCTTCAGGCTGCCGATATGGTCTTCGTAGTTCGGCTTGATGGTGAACCCGGCGCCCAGATAGGCCGCGCCCTTCTTGTAGGTGATCGGCTCGTTCCAGATGTCCATGCCCCATTCGTTCGAGGGCACGTAGAAGTTGCCGGTGCGCTGGCTGAACGCCATCGGCATCCAGTTCTTGCCCCCCAGGAAGGACGGAGAGGCAAAGATCACTTCGCCCTTCTTGCCGTCAGCCGAAGCGGACGGGTTGCCGGGGCGGTTTTCCTCGACAAAGATCGGGCGACCGTTCTCGTCGATGCCCGAAGCCCAAGAGATGTCCTTGACGAAGGGGGCGGCACTGACGAACTTGCCGTCTTCGCGGTTCAGCACGTAGAAAAAGCCGTTGCGGTCGGCAGTTGCGAACCGCTTGTTGCCAGAACGGTCGTTGTAGGCGACGACTTCGTTCACACCGTCATAGTCCCAGCCTTCACGCGGGGTGGTCTGGAAGTGCCACTTGATTTCACCAGTTGCGGGGTCGATGCCCAGACGGCTGGCGGCATAGAGATTGTCCCCCGTGTTGCCTTCGGTCGGGGTGCCCGCGTTGCGCAGGTGGCTGTTCCACGGGGCGGGGTTGCCCGCGCCGAACACCAGCGTGTTGGTCTCGGCGTCATACGAACCGCCCAGCCAGGTGGCGCCGCCACCGGTTTTCCACATGTCGCCCGGCCATGTCGCGTTCAGCGTGCCGGTCATGGTGGATTCCTTGCCGTTCAGCGTGCCCATGTGGCCTTCGATCACGGGACGGGTCCAGACCACGTCGCCGTTTTCGGCGTCATAGGCGTAGACGGTCCCGACGATGCCAAATTCGCCGCCAGAGTTGCCGACGATCACCTTGCCGTCCACGATCAGCGGCGCGGCGGTGTAGGAGTAACCTGCTTTATAATCAGCGATTTTCTTGTTCCACTTGACGTCGCCGGTTTTCAGGTCCAGCGCCACCAGGCGGGCGTCGAGCGTGCCGAAGTAAAGGTTGTCGCCGTAGATTGCGGCGCCTCGGTTGATGACGTCGCAGCAGGGCAGGATGCCTTCGGGCAGGCGTGCGTCGTATTGCCACAGTTCCTTGCCGGTCATCACGTCGATTGCATAGACGCGGCTGTAGGAACCGGTGATGTACATCACGCCGTCATAGACCAGCGGCTGGGTTTCCTGGCCGCGCTGCTTTTCGCCGCCCAAGCTGAAGGCCCATGCCGGGATCAGGTTTTTGACGTTGCTTTTGTTCAATGTTTCCAATGGGCTAAAGCGTTGCAGGTCACGCCCCATCCCGTTCGTCACCACTTGCGCGGTGTTGGACTGGTCATTCTTGAGGTCGTCTTCGGTCACGCCTGCGTGGGCGGCGCCCACGGTCATGAGGGTGGCGACGACCGTTGTGATAAAACGGTTCATAGGGATCCTCCCAGATATCTGCATTGGTCCTGTCGCGAGTCGAGTTTCACGGGACACCGGCATTATTAGAAACCGCCTTGCCGCAGGGTATTGCACAATGGTCGTACGACCCTGGTCCAGCATGGCAGGCGCTGTTCTTGGGGGCGGAAAAGACCGTGGACGCGCTGCGGGGTGGTGAAAAAATATCGTGCTAATATATTGTTATTAAACAAAATAAATCAATGCACGGACGCGCAGACGACCTAAGGCGCCCGGTTCGCCACAGGGCAGGGCGGTGGGGTGTTGGCGGCATCCAGATGGGGTGGGATGGCATAGGGTGGCACGCCCGGCGCGGTGCGCGCGGCAGACGAAAAGCGGGCCGAAAACCGGCGGCCGAACGCGCAGGATCTGCCCCGGCGGTGCGCCCCCTTTACGGATAGGAAACCTGTCAACTCGGACGGTTCAAGCCTTGAAACGTCCGAGTCGGACGCGGCGGGCCAACGGCCCCCGCATCCTCAGTTCGTGTCGCGCAGATTACTTCGAGATCTGAGAGTTGTCCTGGGTGGTGATGGACTTCAGATACGCGAGGATGAAATCCTGCACGGTGCGGTCGGAGATGCCGACATGACGCATCTTGGTGCCGGGCATGAACCCGTCGTTGTCTTCCATCCAGGCGCGCAAGGCGGCCTCTGTCCAGACGATCCCGGATGCGGACAGCGCGATCGAATAATCGTAGTCGGGATAGGTGCCAGCGGCGCGACCGATCACGTTTTCCAGCGGTGGGCCGTAGCTGTCCGGGTTCGCATCCGGTACGTGGCAGCGCCGACATTCGGCGAAATACAGGTCTTCGCCCGCCCGGACCTTGATCCGTTCAAAGGTGGCCTCGCTGGCGAGGGCGGGAATGGGCGACAGGCACAAAGCCACGCCCAGGGCGGAAAGTGCGTTCTTCATAGTGTCCTCCGGGGTTCGGGTGGGGCGATAATAGCCCTGTTCAACCCGCTTGTATCCTGATAAATGTCAACAAAAGCATATGGTTAGACTGGACATTGGTCGTAAGACCAAGGTCGTAGACGGCACCCGAAATCCCCTGAATTCAAAACAATGGCGCGTATTTCCAATTGTCTGCGTCCGGCGTGACCTCGTCCAGGTCGTAGCCTGCGTTCTGCAGCCGTTGCGCGATGGGCAGCCCGTCCTGCGCGGCCTGATCCACATAGCGCCGGCCCAGGTCTTCGTTGCGGGCGACGCCGTGGCCGCGCATCAGGTCCAGCCCATAGTTGAACTTGCCCACCGGATCGCCTGCCTCGGCGGCGCGGCGGTCCCAGTCGGCGGCGGCATCCGGGTTGTAGTCCGCGCCCAGCCCGTTGTTGTCCATCTGGCTCATCCAGGTCATGGCGGCAGAGTAACCGGCGTCGGCGCAAGCCTGAAACAGGCGGCGGGCAGGGTCGTGGCGGCCGGACTTGGTGATGTAATAGCCGGTGGCGCAGGTCATCATGTCCAACTGGCCGTTGTCCACGTTCTGCATCACCCGGCCAAATCCCGTTTCCTGCGGATTCAACGTGCCGTAAGATTCGTCTGTTTCGGCAAGGATGGGGGTTCCCAGCAAAAGGCTGGCGATCAGGATGGTGGGTTTCATGGCGTTTCCTCCGTGCGGGTCAGGGTAGCGGATCAGGCCGGGTGGCCAAACCCCGTTGGGGTCGTAGGAAAGGTCAGCCTTTGCGACGTAGCAGCCCGCGCGCCGGGTCATAGCCCCACAGCGCCAGCGCCATCAGCACCGCCCCGGCAAGGCAGGTCCATCCCAGCGCGGGCAGGTTCATTTGGCCGTAAAGGGCAAAGCGGATCAGCTCGACCGCGTGGGTGAACGGGTTCACCGCGCAGATGTCGTGCAGCAGGTCCGAGCTTTCGGCCATTTTCCATAGCGGGTAGAGCGCCGAGGACAGGAAGAACATCGGGAAGATCACGAAGTTCATCACGCCGGCGAAGTTTTCCAGCTGCGAGATGGTCGAGGACAAGGCCAGCCCCAGCGCCCCCAGCATCAGCCCGGCGACCAGAAGGGCCGGGAACACGGCGATGTAACCGAGGGCCGGAAAGGCAACGCCGTAGATCGCGGCCAGCCCCAAGAAGGTATAGACCTGCAGGGCGGATATGGTCGTGGAAGCGATCAGCCGGCACAGCAGCAGCCACCACCGGGGCAGGGGGCTGGTCAGCAACAGGCGCATGGACCCCATTTCACGGTCATAGACCAGCGACAGGCTGCTTTGCATGCCGTTGAACAGCACGATCATGCCGCACAGGCCGGGCACGATATAGGTGTCGTAGGTGATGTAGGTTTCATACGGCGGGGTGATCGACAGGCCAAGCGCGGCGCGGAACCCGGCGGCAAAGACGATCAGCCAGACCAGCGGGCGGACCAAGGCGGCGACGAAACGCCCCCGTTGCCGGACAAAACGCAGGGCTTCGCGGGTGATGATGGCGGTCAGGGCGATCAGATAGGGTTTCATGCCGGGGCCCCGGTCAGGGACAGGAAGTAATCCGCCAGCGGCTGATCCCCGCGCAACGGCCCGGCCTGCCCATCCGCCAGCACGCGGCCCCGGTGCAGGACGATCAGGCGGTCGGTGTCGCGGACCTCGTCGCTGAGGTGGGTGGTCCACAGGACGGTCAGGCCCGCGTCGCGGGCCAGGTCGTGGACGTGATCGGTGATGGCGCGGCGGGCGGCGGTGTCCAGCCCGACGGTGGGTTCGTCCAGCAACAGGACCGAGGGGCGGTGGATCAGGCAGCGCGCGATTTCCAGCCGCCGCCGGTGGCCGCCGTTCAGGTCGCGGGCGCGTTCGCCGGCGCGGTCGGCCATGTCCAGCCTGTCCAGCGCGGCGTCAATCCGGCGGCGCGCGGTCTGGCCGGACAGGCCGTGCAGCGCGGCGAAATAGGTGAGATTCCGGCGAACGGTCAGGTCCAGGTCCAGCGTGGTCTGCTGGAACACGACGCCGATCTGCGCCAGGGCCTTGCGGGGGTCGCGGGCCAGGTCGTGGCCGGCGATTTCGATGGTGCCGGTGGGGGTGGTGAACAGCCGCGTCAGCAGGGACATCAGGGTGGATTTGCCCGCGCCGTTCGGGCCGAGCAGCGCGCAGAATTCGCCGGCCCGGATATCAAGGCTGACATCCTCAAGGGCGCGTTTCGCGCCATAGGAATATCCCAGGTTCCGAACGACCAACCCGTTCACTTTATGACGATCTCCAGCCGCTGGGTTTCCCCGGTGGAGCCGGGCACCTTCAGGTAGTAGCTGCCCGGTTTGATGGCGATGAACCCGATTTCCATTTCCCCGGCTTCATCGAATTCGATGCTGTCCAGCCCGAGGGGGCGGATTTCCAGACCCTCGACGACGATTTCGTCGATCCAGATCGCGCGGAAGAATTCCGGCCCGACCAGCGCCAGTTCCTGACTGCCGTCTCCCTGGATCTCGAATTCGTAGTAGGTGCCGGATTTCAGTTCCCACGGGGCGTCGGACAGGGGCATTCCGGCGCTGAGGGTGATGGGCGGCAGGTCTTGCTTGTTCTTTGCGGACAGCAGGCCCGCCAAGCCAAACCTGTTGTCGTCGTCGTTATCGGCCCAGGCTGCCAGGGGCAAGGCGAGGGCGGCGAGGATCAGGATGTGTTTCATCGGGGTCTCCTTATGGGCGCAGGGCCGCGCCCCAGGGGAAGCGGCCGACCTTGATGGTTTTGATTGCCTTGCGTTTGGCGACGTCGATCACCGTCACGTCGCCGGATACGCCATTGGTGGTGAACAGCAGGGATTTGTCGCTGTTGAAGGCCATGTGCCAGACGCGGCGACCGACAAGGATATAGTCCTCGACTGCGTAGGTTTCCGCGTTGACGACGGCGACATGGTTGGACGGGCCAAGCGCCACGAAGGCGGTTTTTTCGTCGTCGGTAAATTCGAAGCCCACAGGTTGCACGCGGTCCGGGTGAACGCCCTTGACGGCGAAACCGATCTTGGCCTTTTCGGCCTTGGTGGCGACGTCGAAAATGCTGACCGTGCCGCCGATTTCCGCGCTGACCCAGAGTTCGGCGCCGCCTGCGGCAAATTCGGCGTGGCGGGGGCGCGAATCCACCAGCGTATTGGCGATCAACTGGCGGGTTTCGGTGTCGATCCAATGCGCCATGTTGGTGGTTTCAGAGGTGGTGATGGCGATCTTGCCATCGGGGCTGACGGCCATGCCTTCGGGTTCGATCCCCACGTCGATCTGGGCGATGACGGTGCGCGTTTCGGTGTCCACAACGGTGGTGATGGCGTCGTCTTCGTTGGCGATGTACAGGTGGCGGTCATTCGGGTGCAGCACGAATTGTTCCGGGTCTTCGCCCGAGGGCAGGTCATGCAGGATGTCGCCGGTTTCCGGGTCCATGACCTGCACCGCGTCGCTGTCGCTGGCGCAGATGTAGACACGGCTGAAATCCCTGGAAAAGGTGATGCCGCGCGGGCGTTCGCCGGTGGGGATGGTGCGCGTCACCTCTAGCGTGGCGACGTCGATCACGCTGATCGTGTTGTCTTTTTCATTGGTGACCCAGATTTCTTCGGCCCAAAGCGCCGACGGGATGGCCAGAAGGGCGGATGCCAGAAGGATTTTCATTTGTACGCCTCACATTTGCTTTCGGGCTGATCCAGCCCCAGCGTGTCCAGTTCTGTTCGTTGGTGCAGGAAGCCGTCCAGCGGGGCCTGCGCCACCATCGCGTCGCCGCTGACCAGCGGGATCGTCTGGCGCAACTGGCCGTTCCACGCGCGGAAGGACAGCGGGCGTCCCTTGAACGCGGCCAGTTCGAACGCATCGGACAACAGGAAGGACCGCAGGGTTGACGGGTCGGAGCTGCCCGTGCGGGTGGCGGCCTCGCTGAGGGCCCGGAGCGCGGCCCACGCGGCATAGTCCCGGGGGCGCATGTCGCGGCCAGAGAGGTCATGAAAACGGTTCTGCAACTGCACCGCCCCCCATTGTTCGACAACGCGATTCCAGCCCAGAGGCACCAGCGCCACGGACCCGGCGACGGGGCGGGGCAGCCATGTGTTGTAGGGGATGTAGCGGCCGAAATCGTTCAGTTCATCGGCAACCAGCAGCAGGTCATAGTCCTTTAGCCCCTGCGTGAACAGCGGCACCTCTTGGCTGGCGTTGCGGCGCATGTCGGCGTCGAAGGCCCAGGTCTTGCGCGCGCCGATCTTCAGGCCGAATTTGCGCGCGCTGGCGTCCAGCGCGGCGGCCCAGTCGATGTCTGACGGGTGTTCGCCCGCGATCAGCGCCAGTTTGGTCCAGCGTTTCGACAGGGCGAACTGCATCAGCGCGTCGGCCCGCATCGCCTGGCTGGGGATCGTGTGCAGCAGGTTGGCGCGGCAGTCGGAATCGCGCAGCGTGGTGGCCGGATCGGTGGCGTTGAACAGGATCGCGCCAGTGGCCTGCGGCAGGTCCGCGATGCGCAGCATGTCCGTCCCCGGCATGTCCAGGATCACCAGACGGTTTGCGGCCAGAACCGTCTGCGCGGCGGCCAGGATGTCCCCATCCTCGGGGACGCTGACATGGTCAAGGGTGTAGGTGTGGCCCAGGAATTTCCCGGTCGTGCGGCTGTCCAACAGGGCCAGTTGCGCGCCCGCGATTCCCAGGTCGTCGGGGATGGGATCGAGGTTGGACAGGACCGGCGGACGCGGTTGTTCGTGCCGCAGGTAGGTGATGTGCAACGCCACCTCGGCGCCTGCCGCAAGCGCCGGGAACGTCAGCAGCACAGCCGCGCAAAGCAACAGCCTGATCATCGTGTCCTCCCTTTTGAGAAGAGCCTAGAGACAGGTGCCCGCCTGCTGCCATTAGACCAAAGTCGGGATTTGCCCGGAGATTGAACCAAGGTCGAATACCATCATCGGAAAGATGCGGTTTAAGTGCCGTCAATTCCACAGAACGGGAGGAAACAGGATGAAAAGAACGACACTGACCGCTCTGGGGTTGATTGCCGTGGCCGGGATGGCCTTTGGACATGGCGATGTGGCCCCGCAACCGATGAACACCGACGCGCTGCCCGATGTGGGCGAAGAGTGGCTGACCGAGAACCCCTATCGTGACCAGGGGGCGGATGTCTGGCAGACGGCCGTGGAAATTGGCGACAGCGGCTATAACCAGAATTGCGCGCGGTGCCACGGCCTGGGCGCAGTTTCAGGTGGCCTGGCCCCCGATCTGCGCTATCTGGAAGCGGAAGAGTACGGCGATAGCTGGTTCGTTGAACGGTTTCAGACCGGGTACACCCAGAACGGTATCACCAAGATGCCCGCCTTTGGCGAATTGCTGGGGCAGAAGGCGGCCTGGGCGATCCGCACCTATATCGAGACCCGTCCCGATGATGGTGAACTGGATGACTATGCCCCGCGTCTGAAGGAAATCCGCGACCTGCTGGCCGGCATGGCGACCGGCGGAGACGGTGACCGGGACGCGCTGCTGGCAGAGCTGCAGGGCATCGCCGAGAAGATCGGCACCGGGTCCGGCGCGCCGCTGGCCGACAGTGTGGCCTACCGCGCTGCGCATCTGATCGCGGGGGACAGCCCGGACTTTCACGCCGCCGCCGAGGCGCTGACAATCGGCCTTTCCGCAGCGCACTAGCGGAAGGACGGGGTACATGGTCAACGCAACCCTCCCCCTCGGACTCGTGCTGAGTCTCTCCCTCCTGGCCGGGTCTCCATCCCTGGCAAGATGCGCGGACCATGTACCCCAACCCAAACCCCAGAACACCGCCCGCGACATCGTGGGCGCGGATCTGGACACGATCCGCGAACGCGGCTTCATGACCTTTGCCGCCTACGAGGATTTCCCGCCCTGGTCCTGGGAGGAAGGCGGCAAACCGCGCGGCGTGGATATCGACATTGCCCGGCTGATCGCGGCGGATCTCGGCGTCGAGGCCCGGTTTACCCTGGTGGCCGCGGGCGAAACGCTGGACGCGGACCTGCGCAACTGGATCTGGAAGGGGCCAGTCGTCGGCGGGGCCGTGGCGAACGTGATGTTGCACGTTCCCTATGACAGCGATTTCGCCTGCCGGGTGGAACAGGTGGTTTTCACCGGGCAGTACCATGTCGAGGAAATCGCGATCGCCTATCGCCGGGACGTTTACCCGGACGACCCGCCGGTGCCGGCCTATTTCCGGTTCGACACGGTCGCCGTGGAAAACGATTCGATTGCCGATTTCTATCTGTCCTCGTTTCCGGGCGGTCAGCTGGGCCAGAACGTGCACCGGCTGGCGTCGACCGCGCAGGCGATGGCCGCGCTGGACCGGGCCGAGGTCAAGGCCGCGATGGGCCCCAAGGCGCAACTGGAATTCGGCCTGACGGATGCGCTGGCCGTGCATACCCCGCCCCTGCCCGGATTCGCCGTTGGCAAGTGGACCGTGGGTGTCGCCGTGCATTTTTCTTACAGGCCATTGGCTTATGCCGTGGACGATGCAATAGTTGCCGCCATTGAAGACGGGCGGATCGGACAGATCTTTGCGGCGTATGGATTGAGTTTTTTCCCACCGGAACTGCGCTGACTAGTTCTTTGGTCTAATAGCGCGGTTCCCCAACAACCTGCCTTACTTTTGCAGGAGGAGAATGGAGTACCGCTATGGAACTGAAGGATACTCGTGAAATCGCCGCCCCGCGCGCCGCTGTCTGGCAAGCGTTGTTGTCGGCGGATGTTCTGAAGGAATGCGTGCCGGGCTGTCAGGAAATGCACGGTTCGGCCGAGGACGGATTCGAGGCGACCGTGGTGCAGAAGGTCGGCCCGGTGAAGGCGACCTTCAAGGGCAATGTCACCCTGTCCGATATCGTCGAAGGCGAAAGCCTGACCCTGTCGGGCGAGGGCAAGGGCGGCGCCGCCGGTTTCGCCAAGGGCGAGGCGCGGGTTTCGCTGGCGGACAGCGGCACCGGTACGTTGCTGACCTATGAGGTGGACGCCAAGGTGGGCGGCAAGCTGGCCCAACTGGGCAGCCGGATCATCGACAGTTTCGCCAAGAAGATGGCCGACCAATTTTTTGAACGTTTCCAGACCGAGGTGGAAGGCGATACCGCGCCCGAAGCCGAGGCCGGTGAGGCAGCCGCGGAGTCAGAAACTGCACCCGAGAAGAAGGGCTTGCTGAAGCGGATGTTCTCGCGCTGAGATCACGAATACAAAAGGGAGGAAGAAATGACAAAAATCACGATGACCGTGAACGGGAAAACCCGGTCAGGCGAAGTTGAGGGGCGCACGCTTCTTGTGAATTTCCTGCGGGACACGCTGGGGCTGACCGGCACCCACGTGGGCTGTGACACCAGCCAGTGCGGCGCCTGCGTCGTGCATGTGAACGGTGTGGCGGTGAAGTCCTGCACCATGCTGGCAGCCGAAGCCGACGGCGCGGACGTGGCGACCATCGAGGGGCAAGCCGCACCGGATGGCACGCTGAACACGATCCAGCAGGCGTTCCAGGATCATCACGGGCTGCAATGCGGTTTCTGCACGCCGGGGATGGTGATGTCGGCAACGGCCTTGCTGAAGGAAAACCCCAAGCCGACCGAGGCCGAGATCCGCCACTACCTGGAGGGCAACATCTGCCGCTGCACCGGGTACCACAACATCGTCAAGGCGATCTTGGCCGCGTCCGGGCAGGATGTCGGCGCGATTGCCGCTGAATAACAAATACATAAGGGAGGAACGAAAATGCCCAAAGACGGAGGCATCGGCGCCAGCACAAAGCGGCGCGAGGACGTACGGTTCCTGACCGGCGTCGGAAATTACACCGATGATATCAATATCAACGGTCAGACCTATGCCTATTTCCTGCGGTCCGAAGTGGCCCACGGAAAGATCAACAGCATCGACACCTCGGCCGCCGAGGCGATGGAGGGCGTGGTGAAGATCTTTACCTCGGCCGATTTCACGGCGGCGGGCGGCATTCCCTGCGGCTGGCAGGTGACGGACCGTTTCGGCCAGCCCATGCAGGAACCCAAGCACCCGATCCTGGCCGAAGGCAAGGTGCGGCACGTCGGTGACCCGATCGCCGTGGTCGTCGCCGAAACGCTGGAACAGGCCCGCGACGCCGCCGAGGCGATCGAGCTGGACATCGAGGAACTGGAACCGGTCCTGAACATGAAGGATGCGCTGAAGGATGGCGCAACCAAGGTGCACGACGATCTGACCAGCAACCTGTGCTATGACTGGGGCTTCGTCGAGGACAACCGCGAGGCCGTGGACCAGGCGATCAAGAACGCTGCCCATGTCACCACGCTGGAACTGACCAACAACCGCCTGGTCCCCAACCCGATGGAGCCGCGTGTTGCCGTGGGCCAATACAGCCGCGCCAACGACGAATACACGCTGTACACCACCAGCCAGAACCCGCACGTGATCCGTCTGCTGATGGGCGCGTTCGTGCTGGCGATCCCGGAACACAAGCTGCGCGTCGTGGCCCCGGATGTGGGCGGCGGTTTCGGGTCCAAGATCTATCACTACGCGGAAGAGGCCTTTGTCACCTACGCGTCGAAAGTGGTGAACCGCCCGGTGAAATGGACCTCGTCCCGGTCCGAGGCGTTCATCTCGGACGCGCATGGCCGTGACCACGTCACCAAGATCGAACTGGCGATGGACGAGAACCACATGTTCACCGCCGTGCGGACCGATACCTATGCCAACATGGGCGCGTATCTGTCCACCTTTGCCCCGTCGATCCCGACCTGGCTGCATGGCACGCTGATGGCGGGCAACTACACCACGCCGCTGATCTACGTGAACGTGAAGGCGGTGTTCACCAACACCGTGCCGGTGGATGCCTATCGCGGCGCCGGCCGCCCCGAGGCGACGTTCCAGCTGGAGCGCGTGATCGACAAGGCCGCGCGGGAAATCGGCATGGACCCGGCCGAGCTGCGCCGCCGCAACTTCATCAAGCCCGAACAGTTCCCCTATGCCACCCCCGTGGCGGTGGAATACGACACCGGCAACTACCACGCGACCCTGGACAAGGTGCTGGAGATGACGGACTACGCGGGCTTTGACAAACGCGCCGCCGAAAGCAAGGCGCGCGGCAAGCTGCGCGGCTATGGCCTGGCCCATTTCATCGAGGCCTGCGGGATCGCCCCGTCGAACCTGGTCGGGCAGTTGGGCGCGCGTGCGGGCCTGTATGAATCGGCCACCGTGCGGGTCAACGCCACCGGCTCGATCTCGGTCTTTACCGGGTCGCACAGCCACGGGCAGGGGCATGAAACCACCTTTGCCCAGGTCGTGTCCGAGATGATCGGGATCGACGCCAGCCAGGTGGATATCGTCCACGGCGACACCAGCAAGACCCCGATGGGGATGGGCACCTATGGATCCCGGTCCATCGCGGTGGGCGGGTCCGCCATGGTGCGCGCGACCGAGAAGATCATCAACAAGGCCAAGAAGATCGCCTCTCACCTGCTGGAAGCCGCCGAGGCGGATATCGAGCTGAAGGACGGCAAGTTCAGCGTGGCCGGGACCGACAAGTCGGTGGACTGGGCCAGCGTGACCCTGGCGGCCTATGTGCCGCACAACTATCCGCTGGAAAACCTGGAACCGGGGCTGGAGGAAACGGCGTTTTACGATCCGGCGAACTTTACCTACCCGTCGGGCGCCTATGTCTGCGAAGTCGAGGTGGACCCGGATACCGGCAAGGTGGATATCCTGTCCTTCACCACGGCGGACGATTTCGGCAATGTCATCAACCCGATGATCGTGGCCGGACAGGTGCATGGCGGCGTGGCGCAGGGAATCGGCCAGGCGCTGCTGGAAAACACCGTTTTCGATGAGAACGGCCAGTTGCTGACCGGATCTTTCATGGACTACGCGATGCCGCGCGCGTCGGATGTGCCCTCGTTCAACGTGGACCATTCGTGCCAGACGCCGTGTACCCACAACCCGCTGGGCGTGAAGGGCTGCGGCGAGGCCGGGGCGATCGGATCGCCGCCTGCCGTCGTCAACGCGGTGATCGACGCGCTGCAGCGCGGTGGGTTCAAGGTGGAACATATCGACATGCCCGTCAGCCCGTCGCGCGTCTGGGCGGCGATGCAGCAGGGTTGAGACTGGACAGGAAAGGAACAGAACCATGTACAATTTCGAGTTCGTGAAACCGTCCAGCGTGGCCGAGGCCGTGGCCGCCCTGAAGGACGAAGATGCACAGGCCCTGGGGGGCGGTCAGACCCTGATCCCCACCATGAAACAGCGGCTGGCGTCACCGTCGAAGCTGGTCAGCCTGAGCGGCATTGCCGAACTGGTCGGGGTGTCCTCGGCCGGGGGGACCGTGACCGTGGGCGGGGCGACCACCCACGCGGCGGTGGCGGCGCAGGCCGGGGATTACCCGGCGCTGGCGGCGCTGGCGTCCGGGATCGGCGATCCGGCGGTGCGCAACCGGGGCACCATTGGCGGCAGCGTCGCCAACAACGACCCCGCGGCCGACTATCCGGCGGCCGTTCTGGCCTCTGGCGCGACGATCGTGACCAACACCCGCGAAATCGCGGCGGACGATTATTTCCAGGGCTTGTTCGGCACGGCGCTGGACGAGGGTGAGATCATCACCGGCGTGCGCTTTCCGATCCCGCAGGCGGCGAACTATCAGAAGTTCGAACAGCCCGCGTCGCGGTTCGCGATGGTTGGAGTGTTCGTGGCCAAGACTGCCGCTGGTGTGCGTGTCGCGGTGACCGGTGCCGGAAATGACGGCGTGTTCCGCTGGACCGAGGCAGAGGCGGCGCTGAGCGCCAACTTCTCGGCCGATGCGGTCAGCGGGTTGTCGCTGTCCGGCGATGACATGATCAGCGATGTTCATGGCTCGGGCGACTACCGGGCGCATCTGGTCAAGGTGCTGACGAAACGGGCCGTGGCCGCCTGTTCGTAAGTTCGCCAAGGAATTGAGGAAGGGCGCCCCGGCTTTGGGCGCCCTTTTTCGTGCTTGCGTCGAAGCGGGCAGGTTACAGGGTATGTATCTGCCCGTCGAACCCGGCCAGAACAACGTTCAACCGTTCGGGCGCGGTGGCGACGATGTGCTGAATCCGGGGCAAGGGAAGCAGGATGAACGCAGTAGACAGTGCGTCCGCCAATGTCGCGCTGTCTGCCTCGACGCTGGCGGTGGACCAGAGCGGGCCATTACCGCCGGGACCGGGATCAAGGATGTGGCTGCGCCCGCGCAGGGTGGTGGCTCTTGCGCTGGAGGTGGCGATTGCGCGGTCTGACAGAATGCGCGTGCCGACCAGGCCGAATTCCGGGTCGGATATGCCCAGTCGCCACGGCCCGCCAATCGCCGCGAATTCGCCGATGTTGACCAGAACCTTGTGCAGTCCCAGCGCCCGCAGCCGCCGGGCAACCATGTCCGTGATGTACCCTTGGGCGATGCCGTTCAGGCTGAGCTGCTGACCCTTGCCAAGCGTGATCCTGTCGGCGCTGACATGGACGTGGTCCCAGCCGATCAGCGCGGCGGCGGCGGCGATGTCCGTGCCGCGCGTTAGCGCCTGCCAAAGCGGTTGGATCGTCGGATCGAACGCCCCGCCGGTCAGGTGGTGCGCGGTTCCGGCAAGGGTCATCAGCGCGGTGAAATCCGGGGCAGGCTGGTGCAGCGCCCCCTGTGCGTTCAGGAGCGACAGGGCGGAAACTGGGGTGAACAGGCTGAACAGCGCCTCTGCTGTCGCGATTTCCTGCCGCACGGCGCGCAGGGCTGCCAACGCCAGCTTTTCCGGGGCGTGAAAGGTCAGGTGCGCCTCTGCCCCCAGCGCGCGGCCTTGCCAGCGTACGGGGGCGGCCGTTGCGGGGCAGGCCAGGCAGGCGGCAGAGATGGCGAGCAAGCGGCGGCGGGTAATCATTCGGCGGCCCTTTGGCGTTCGACGCGCCGCGCGGCCAGGACAAGCGGCACGCAGCGGGTCTGGTCATCGTGGATCGAGACGCAATCCAGGCACTGGAAACATTCGGAATACTGGATGGCGCCGGTGGGTTTGATGGCGCGATAGCCGCATTTCACGCGACAGAGCTGGCAGGGCGAGCCGCACGCCTTGCGCCGGGCGATCCAGTCGCGCCCGCGCAGCAGCCCGCCGATGGCCATGACCGCCCCGAGAGGGCAGACATAGCGGCAGAACCCCTTGAACAGGACCGTTCCCGCCAGCAGCCAGAACAGCGCATAGGCGGCATAGTACCATTCGCGCAGGAAATAGGTGGTGACGGCCGTCTTGAAGGGTTCGATCTCGGCGGCCTTGTCGATGTGATCCGGGGCCAGGAAGGTGACGCCGATCAATCCGGCCAGCGACAGGTATTTCACGCGCTTCAGCCGGGTATCCCAGCGGGCGGAGGGTTCCAGTTGCGGCAAGCGCAGCAGGCGGCCCAGGTGGTGGGCGAATTCCTGCATCGCGCCGAACGGGCACAGCCAGCCGCAGAACAGCCCGCGCCCCCACAGGACAAACCCGGCTATGGCGAAAATCCAGACCAGCAACGAGAAAGGGTCATAGAGCAGGAAGGCGAAACTGCCGCCCTCAAGCGCGGTGCGCAGGCTGGCCAGGACGGTGACGATGGACAGTTGCCCCTGACCCCACCAGCCGATGAAGCCGGTGACGAAGGCCAGCACCAGCAGGCGCGTCGGTGTCAGCAGCTTGCGCTGCGCCAGTGCGGATTGGCGCAGCAGCAGCGCGGTTGTCAGAACGGTCAGGAAACCCCCAAGGATCACAAGATCACCTGCGCGGTTGCGCAGGGATTCCAGCCACGCGGGGGCGGGTTTGGGCTGTACCGGGCGCTTGTAGAACCGCGCGGGGGCGGTGTGCGGTACCGCGATCGTGACGGAACCGGTCTGGGGTTGGAAAATCCCGTGCTGGCGGATGGCGCTGACATGCAATTCCCACTCTGACGCCGGATCGAAGCCAAGCCGGCGGTCCGTGCGCAGGATCAGGGCGGCGCCTTCGGGCAGCTCGGGGCGCAGGTCGATGAACAGATCGGAATCGCGCAGGCTGACGGGCAGGCCGTTTTGAACCGCACTCAGGCGGTCGGGGGCGGTGTTGCGGACGAAATCCGGGCCAACCAGCCCGTGACGGGCCGTTTCGATGACAAGGATGGGTTCGTCATTGGGCGAAATCGCCAGAAAGGCCGCAAGGTCGCGCAGACCGGAATCGCTGAGAACCGCGCGGGCCACCGATGGCGGCCCCAGATCGATAATCCAGAGGTCCAGGTAAGGCGCATCGGGGGCATCCTTGGCCGTGGGGTCGTCGTCCTCCCACAGGGTGCCGGCAAAAAGGGCGTCCACCGCCGCATTGCTGACGGTGTGACGGGTCGCGATGCCCTGGGCGATCAGGTCGTCCCATGTCAGCGCCTCGTCCACCGCCGGGTCGGGGAAGGCGGGGGGCGCGACGGACAGCCCCTGCATCTTTTCGCGTGCGACGGCCAGCGTCGCGCCCATGATCGATTCATGCGCGATGCGGACGCTGGCGGTGGCCTTGGTCACCCCGTCCAGATACACCAGCGACGACCCGCTTTCCGCCGCACCATAGGGTGTGCCGACCACCATCGACGAGGCGATGGACAGCCCGCGATATTGTTCCAGGAACTGGTGAAAAGGGGCTTCGCCCAGGCCGGACACGAAGATCGGTTCGTTGTGGTCCAGCAGGCGCACGTCGATGAACTTGCCCTCTAGGTCTAGCACCACCAGCATGTTGATCGGCGCACCGGAAAACCCCGGAAGCGGTGCAAGTGGTTCGGTTTCAAAGACATAGCCTGCCTCGGCCCCGCCGGAATTCAGCAGGCTGTAGACGCCCTTGTCGGTCAGCTGCTCGCCCAGCGAATAGGGGGGCATGACCTGGTCCGCCAGCGTTTCGCGCGGCAGCAGGTCCGCCCGGGCGGTTTCAACGCCCAGCAGGGAAAGCCACAGGAAAAGGGTCAACAGGAACGCGCGCATGAACGAAGGCTAAAAACACCCCGGTGCGCCGCCTATTCGACATTGGTCGCATGTCCGCCGCCCCTACGACCAAAGCAGCATTTCGGCGCGGGGGTGTCAGGGCTAGGCTGATCCTACGACACACCAGCCCGTGGAGGAGTAATATGGCCTGGACTGCACCCAAGATCAAAGAAGTGAACTGCGGCATGGAAATCAACATGTACGCGCCCTCGCAGGACGAAGGCGGCCGCGGCCACGAGCCCGATCTGTTCTGAGACCCAACCGGCAAGCGGAGCCTGAGCGATGAAGTTTCTAGTTCTGGGTGCCGCCGCCGGAGGGGGGCTGCCGCAGTGGAACTGCGGTTGCGACAACTGCAACGATGCCCGGGCCGGACGTATTCCGGCGTGTGGCCAATCATCACTGGCGGTTTCCGTGGATGGCAAGACGTGGGCTGTATTGAACGCGTCCCCAGACATCCGCCAGCAAATGCAGGCCAGCCCACGGATGTATCCCACTGCCCTGCGGGATACGCCCGTGGGTTCGGTTCTGCTGACGAATGGCGATATCGACCATATCGCCGGTTTGCTATCCTTGCGGGAACAAACGCCATTTGCCTTGTTCGCCACCGGCGAGATCCACAAGGTGCTGGCCGACAACCGCATATTCGACGCCGTTTCCAGGGAAAAAGTTGGACGGAAAACGGTGTCGCTGGATCAGCCGTTCCAATTGCTGGACGGGCTGACGGCAACCCTGTTCGCCGTCCCGGGCAAGGTGCCGCTGTTCATGGAAGGGGAAACCGTCCAGACCGATCTGGAGGGCGAACAGACCGTCGGCGTGCGGCTGCAGGATGGCCAGCGTACCGCCTATTACATTCCCGGATGCGCCGCCGTGACCGAGAAATTGCTGGACCGGATTGCGGATGCGGACCAGCTGTTCTTTGACGGTACGCTGTGGGATGACGAAGAGATGATCCGCACCGGCACCGGGGTAAAGACCGGCCGGCGCATGGGTCATATCCCGATCAGCGGGCCGGATGGCTCGATCGCGCGACTGTCGGGGCTGAAGGCTGCGAAAACCTTCATCCACATCAACAATACCAACCCCATCTGGCAGCCGGACAGCCCC
The DNA here is from genome assembly GCA_017792425.1 of Thalassovita sp. Lineage (GTDB taxonomy): Bacteria > Pseudomonadota > Alphaproteobacteria > Rhodobacterales > Rhodobacteraceae > Thalassobius. Next base: position 2,843,202 of record CP051233.1, on the reverse strand, counting down.
GAACGGGCCTTTGTCCATCAAAGCGGCTGGCAGGTGGCGCAGGATGGTCAGGAGACAGAGATATGAGCCGCGAAAGCCTGGAATCCCGCCTGCGCCAGATCGGCGTGGAGCGTTACCACGACAAGCACCCGTTCCATCACCGCCTGCACAGCGGCGACTGCACCCCGGACGAGGTGCGCGCCTGGGTGATCAACCGCTGGGCCTATCAGGCGGCGATCCCGATGAAGGACGCGGCCTTCATGTCGCGCTGCTACGATCCAGACATTCGCCGCGAATGGCGGTCCCGGATCGAGGATCACGACGGCGGCATCACCGAAGGCGGCGGCATCCGGCGCTGGCTGAAACTGGCCGAGGCGGTCGGGCTGGACCCGGACTATGTCGCTTCGGGGCGCGGGGTTCTGCCCGCGACGCAATTCGCCGTGGACGCCTATGTGGCCTATGTGCGCGAACAGCCGCTATTGCAGGCGGTTGCCTCTTCGCTGACCGAACTGTTCGCGCCGTCGATCCATGAACGCCGGATCGAGGGGATGCTGAAACACTATGATTTCGCCAATGCCGACAGCATGTCCTATTTCCAGAAACGCCTGACCGAGGCGCCCAAGGACGTGGCCTATGGCCTGAAATGGGTGTTGGATCACGCTGATACGCCTGAAAAAGAGGACATGGCCTGCGCGGCGCTGATCTTCAAGACCAATGTGCTGTGGGCGCAACTGGATGCCCTGTGGGGCGCCTACGTGGAACCGGGGCGCATCCCGCCGGGGGCGTGGCAACCGGGGGAAGGCATGGCATGACGCTGGAAATCGCCCCCCACGAACGCCCCTACCTGCCGCGCGGCGTGCGGCTGGCGTGGGATCGCGTGCGGGGGCAGACGGTGCTGCTGGCCCCCGAAAAGGCCGTGGCGCTGGACGCGGTGGGCGAGGCGATCCTGGCCCGCGTGACCGGCACGGAAACGCTGGCGCAGATCGTGGCTGACCTGGCCGCGACCTATGCCGCGCCAGAGGATCAGATCATGGCGGACGTACAACGCTTTCTCATGGCCTTGCGCGCCCGCGTTTTCCTGAGGGTACACGCATGACCACGCCGCCGCCGATTGCCCTGCTGGCCGAACTGACGCATCGCTGTCCGCTGGCCTGTCCCTATTGTTCCAACCCGGTTGACTTGCTGGGCAAAGAGGCCGAGCTGGACACCGCAACCTGGGCAGAGGCCTTTCGGCAGGCGGCGGACCTGGGTGTCCTTCAGGTGCATCTGTCCGGGGGGGAGCCCGCCTCGCGCCCCGATATCGTGGAACTGACGCAGGCGGCCCATGACGCGGGGCTGTACACCAACCTGATCACCAGCGGCATCGGCCTGACCCCCAGGCGCCTGGATGCGCTGGAGGCGGCCGGGCTGGACCATGTGCAACTGTCCATGCAGGGCACCACGGCAGAGCTGGCCGACTGGATCGGCGGCTACAAGGGCGGGTTCCAGCGCAAGCTGATGATCGCCCAAGAGCTGAAAACCCGCGGCATTCCCCTGACCCTGAATGCGGTGATGCACCGTCACAACCTGGATGACCTGGACCGGACCATCGAAATGGCGGTGGAACTGGGCGCCCGCCGGATGGAGGTGGCTTGTGTCCAGTTCCACGGCTGGGCCGTGCAGAACCGGGGCATGCTGCTGCCGACCCGCGAACAGACCGAGGCCACCAAGCGCAAGGTGGCCGAGGCGGCCGCACGGCTGGAAGGGGTCATGGCGTTCGACTTCGTCCCGCCGGATTACTATGCCGACTATCCCAAGGCCTGCATGGGGGGCTGGGGCAGCGCCGGACTGAATATCGTCCCGGACGGCACCGTTTTGCCCTGCCACGCGGCCCAGAAAATCCCGCATCTGGTTTTCGACAAGATCACCGAAAAACCGCTGTCCGAGATCTGGTACAACGGCGCCGCCTTCAACGCCTACCGGGGCGAGGACTGGATGCCGGACACCTGCCGGTCCTGCGACCGCAAGGAGATTGATTTCGGCGGTTGCCGCTGTCAGGCCCTGATGATCGCGGGCGATGCCGCCGCCGTGGACCCGGTGTGCCGGAAATCCCCGGACCACGGGCGCGTGCTGGACCTGCTGTCAGAGGCCATGTCAGGGGCGCAAACGGATTTCACCTATCGGCGCATGGGGCCGCAGACGCGGGCAGGCTGACAGGTCAAGACAGTCACCTGCGCCCCGTTTCGACCGCCAGGCGGGAATGCGCAGGTGAAATCTGTCGTGCTCGGGGACGCGCATCGGGACACCTGTAACTTCCAGGTGGCCGATACCCACACCTTTTTCGTCGGCACGCTCAAGGCCTGGGTCCACAACGCCTGTGATCCGGGGATCTGTTGCAGGCAGGCGGCAGGCTGCTGGGTGACGACACCCTGATCAGCATCCACGGTGACAAGCTGGTGAAGGGATCGGACGGAACATATGAGAATGTCGGCCCGGCCAGCGCTCAGGAAATCATAGACTCGGAGGTTGTGGTTGAGCCGAGGCCCCAAGTATATGATGGGCCAGACTTTGTTACCGACACCGACGGTAACACTGTCGATCTAAGCTTTGCAGCTGATTTGAGGGAAATCAAGGTAGAAGTACGGGGAGCTAGAGGTGGTGTTCAGTATCCGCTACAAGATCAAATTCCCAATTCCTATGCAAATCTAGGAAACGGTCATGCGGTAGTTTATGGTCCAAGTGGGCGCGCCCTTTATGATGTTTCTAACACCAGAATTAAGGCAATTGAGTTGAATCAAACTCCGAGTGGTCGTTGGTTCCCGAAAAGAAACAGTAGTCAAAAGCGTTTGTTGACAATGTGCCGCAAACTCTTTTGATGGGGTTAGGATTGAAATGATGAGAATAGTTGAGGGGGGAGTGCCGAAAGATATATTGCGGTCGTATTCTACGGACCTCGGTACCGGGGAATTCTTTACCTATGTGGGAAATCTCGTAACAATTGAACAAGCAATTTCTGTCATCGGAGTTTTGTCGCCCGATTTCGTCGAAATTGATGACCATGTGTTTTGGACTGCAAACGGTGAAGAGTTCATTTGCGGCACATCTCAATTCGTTGGCCTTAAAGAAAGCGGAACGGGAGCATTGGTTCGGAGCAACGAACGAAGAGACGTCGAGCGCTACCAAAACAATTTTTCGGTCAGCCAGTTCTTCACGAGATGGGACGGCAGTTCGGACACTCCGATTATTAAAGTTGGATTGAATGAGAATGACTATCGACTTTGCCACCTCTTTGCCGAGCAAATCGCTATACATTGGAAAAAAGCGTTGCGTGAAGCCTTCCCAAAGCGAGCGTTTGAATTTGATGTTCAGGATGATTTACTCGACGATTTTGGAGTTTGTGTGACCTTTTGCCAGAGTAGCACTCAAGGGAAGTAAGGAATCGGTAGGTCACCAGCATTATTCCGAAGGTGTTACGGGCCGGAATTTATCGCTCAGAAGGTGCGCGATTGGATCGCCGCGGTCGGCGCCAAAACGGCCTACATTGATCCGGGTTCGCCGTGGGAGAATGGCTACTGCGAAAGCTTTAACGCGCGGTTCCGCGATGAACTGCTCAATGGTGAGCTGTTCTTTACCCTACGCGAGGCTCAAATCCTGATCGAGCAATGGCGCGTTCATTACAACATGGTCAGGCCACACAGCGCATTGGGCTATCGTCCGCCCGCGCCACAAAGCATCGTTCCGCTGGATCAAAGGCCCACAATGCACCAACAATCAAACCGGACCACCCGATGGGGGCAGACCAAACCGCTCCGAAAATTCTATATCTCTAAGAAGAAAACACCCTAGGCATCCAGCATCAGTCAACATTCCCATTGCGGAACATCGCAGATCACCTATGAACCAATCGATTCCTGAGCCTAAAATGAGCCTAAGCCCGTCGTTGGCTGTTTCCGGTTTCTGATAAGCCGTTGAAAACACTTGGAGGCGAGTACCGCAGACTTACCGGTGTCGCAATCCGTTCGATTTTGTATAATTTTCAATATCTTGTCGATTTTCCTTGTTCCATCCCATGCTATGAAATAGCAATAAAATGCACCTGTTTGGGCGGGTAAGAAGGCGGGTCATATTCGGGCGGTAAGTTCGATTCCCAATGCAAAAGGGGAGGAATCTCTTTGCCAAAACGCGCGAGAGAACTTGGGGCGCTGGAAGTGAAACGCCTCACGCGTCCGGGCATTCATGCTGTCGGTGGCGTGGCCGGGTTATCCCTGCAAGTGACCGCCACGGGCGCACGGTCCTGGATTTTCCGGTTCAGGCACAATGGGCGTCGCCGAGAGGCTGGGTTTGGTCCCTATCCGGATGTGACATTGGCGCAGGCGCGTGACTACGCCAGAGAAGCCCGCGATATGCTGCGCAAAGGTATTGATCCGATTGAAGAACGCAAAGCTGTCCAGAGGCGGCTCCTCACGTTCGGCGAAGCGGTCGAACTCTACGATAATCAGAAGGCGGTCGAGTTTCGAAGCGCATTGCACCGCAAGCAATGGCGCGCCTCGCTTGAACTCCATGCGGTCCCAACCCTCGGGAATCTGGCGGTCGCCAACATCACTCTGGAGGAAATTCTCGACACGCTTCGCCCAATTTGGATGGAGAAAACCGAGACGGCGTCGAAAGTGCGACAACGCATTGAGCGCGTGCTCGACTACACCACGGTCGCCGGCTGCAGATCCGGTGAAAATCCGGCGCGCTGGCGCGGCAACTTGGACATGGTCTTGCCTGCTCCAACCAAACTCACCGGTGGGCAACACTATCCAGCACTGCAACTAGACGATGCTGCACGCTGGTTCGCAGCACTGAGCGCGCGCAAGGGAACCAGTGCGCGTGCCCTTGAGTTTCAGGCGCTGACAGCCTCGCGGACCGGAGCGGTACGTTTTGCCACCTGGGACGAATTTGACCTGGAGCGAGGTCTGTGGACCATCCAGCCAGGGCGTCAGTTTTCCAAGATACCGCCCTCTGGGCGGCCGCATAGGGTCCCGCTCACAGTTGAGATAATAAGCTTGTTGAAGGCCCTCCCGCGGGAAAAGGACAATCCCTTGGCGTTCTGGGCTCCGCGTGGTGGTCCATTGTCTGATGCGGCCTTAGCGGCCGTGATGCGAAAATCGCACGCAGCGGATATGAGGCTAGGAGATCGGGGATTCTTCGACGCTCAAAGTGACAAGCCAGCGGTTCCGCATGGATTGCGATCAACGTTCCGAACCTGGGTTGCAGAGAGGACGCAATTCGACGGGGATATGGCAGAGATCGCTTTGGCGCACAAAGTTGGCAGCAAAGTGCAGCAAGCCTACGACCGTTCCGATCAGGTAGAAAAGCGCCGTGAGATGATGCAGGCCTGGGGTGAATTTCTTCGTTGTGCTCAGGAGCAGAATGATACCGTGATTTCCTTGAGCGCGGCACGCTGAGCCTTTGTCAGTGCCTTTCGCTAGCTGGACCGTGGTTGTTCGAATTTCTCCTATGAGATTGGCTTTGCTGGCCCGTCCCGGGGAAGGCCACGGGCCAGAAGCCAAGGTTTTTGCCGAGGCAACTGAACATACCAGTTTGTTGGGTTTCTGATTCGTGGGGACCTGTCCAAGCGACCTTTTGGCGGTTACGGATTTTTCAATTGTATAATATTTTCAATATATTAATCCGCTACTACCCCCGCTTTTGCCGGGGGTGCCTTTTGTCTCATATTGAGCCCATCAAGTCGATGGAGTTCAAATATGTACCTTTCAGATCGCCAAGTGGCGAAACGATATAGCGTCTCGAGAGGCACGCCTTGGCGGTGGGTGAAAACAGATCCCAAATTTCCCAGACCCGTTGAGCTGACGCCGGGATGCACCCGTTGGCGGCTTGAAGAGTTGGAGGCGTGGGAGCAGTCGAAAGCCGCAACGTGCAGCCAAGCGGCGGACGAAGTGTCCCCGGGGGAAACGATACCCAAGGTCAGTCGGATTAGCGTCAGGAATGTCTCGTTTTGACTAGTACAAAGACAGATGTCATGCCCGAGCAGACCGCTAAGTCCAACAAAACAGAATGCGGGTTAGATGACCCGATCCGAGCTTGTTTTCGAAATGCCGAACAGGTCAACACATCAGACGCCGCTTTCGAAAACCGTACAGCACAAACGCTTGGCAATGCAGTGAGGGCTGCAACAGCCCAATCACCTGCTGTCAAGGCGACCCCATTCGTCTGGTGCGATCCATCGGAAATCCCGCCTCGCGACTGGTTGTACGGACGCCACCTAATTCGGCGAAACATTTCGCTGACTGTTGCGCCTGGCGGCGTTGGGAAATCAAGCCTGACAGTCGTGCACGCCCTGGAACTCGCGACCGGTCGCAGGCTTCTCGGGCACTGGTTGCCCGAGAAGCCGGTACGCGTGTGGTTATTCAATCTTGAGGATGAGCGGCGCGAACTCGAACGTAGGATCTCCGCGGCAATGAAACACCACCGGGTTTCGCCGACGGAAATCGAAGGGCGGTTGTTTGTGGATACAGGACGTGAACAAGAGTTAGTCCTAGCGGATCAACAGCGCGACGATGTGAGATTGAACACGCTTCTAGTCGAGCATTTGAGCGAAGAGCTCCGAAAGCGTGCAATTGATGTGCTCATTGTCGATCCATTTGTCTCCTCGCACCGCGTCAATGAGATGGACAACGGTAAGATCGATGTGGTCGCGAAGCAGTGGGTAAGACTTGCCGAAGAATGCCGCTGTGCGATCGAACTTGTTCATCACACACGAAAGCTAAACGGTGTCGAGGCATCCTCGGATTCCAGCCGCGGGGCCAGCAGCCTAGTGAATGCAGCTCGGTCCTCGCGCGTCTTACAACGCTTAGATGAGGACGAGTTACAGGAATGTGGTGTGCGCTCCGAAGGCAGTACCTATTTCTCGGTTAAGCGCGACAAAGCCAACCTAGCGAGCGCTGGTGACCGGGAATTCTATCGCACGGTAACTGTGGACCTCGGACAAGGTGATCAGGTTGGTGTGGTCGAGCGATGGAGAAAACCAGGTCTTTTTGACGGCGTTACCTTGCGTGATTTGAAGAAGGTCCAGGAGGCACTAGGCGGCAAGAACCTAAGGTACTCTGCGCAAACAGGCGAAGACTGGGCGGGTTACACAATTGCTTCAGTCTTGTCACTTGACCCCGACAAAGACAAACGCCGGATTAAAAAGCTCATCGAAGAGTGGTTGAAATCCGGAGCCTTGACAAAGGTCGATATGAAACTGGCAAGCGGCAAAACCAGCCCTGTATTGGCTGTAGGTGAATGGGCTACCGAGTAGTGTGGCGAGGACATAGGACCCTCTGCCACCACCACCACCCCCTCTATATAGATAGAGGGGGTGGTGGAAGGAGAGGCGGATAACCGACCGGGTGGTAAACAAAATCCCAAACTGGAGGAAGACAAACAAGCATTCTGACATTTTGCGGCTTACCTGGCTGCAGTTTGTGCTCACATCAAACGGAGAAATGAGGATGAGATACTGGGAAATAGAACTTGCGAATGCTCGGATGAATATCCTGCGGTGTTCGGACGCGGCGGAAGTAAGTATATCCGAGGTCGCAAACGATGCTGGGGTAGATCCTGGCAAGCTAAGGCAGTTTATCGTCGGCGCTGACAGCCTCACATTTGGAGAAGTATTGAGGATATGTAACAGTATGGAGTTCCCGCTTTGGGCACTGCATGTTCCTGAGGTCAGCATGGACGTCGGCCCGCAAGATCCCAATACCCTGAAAATAGATCAACGGATATTGGCGCTCAAGCTCAGCGCATAAGCTCACCCACGAAATTGGAAGGGCATTAAGATGGGTTGCGTCCGTGGCCTATTGCGGGCGCATACCTCGCGTCGATATTGACGGCGTGCCAATTGGGCAAGAGAGCGCCCTCTTGGCGCAATGAAGGGGGGGGTGGGGCAAATCGCTCAAGCCAATGATGCGCCAAACCCGTCTCCCTCACACGCGCGGATTTTTTTTCCGCGGAATGCATGTTTTTTATTAGTTGGCGATAGTAAAAGATGTCACCCACATTGCAAGTATAGCTGCATGAAGCTTCTGACGAGAATGGCGGAAAAATCATTTAAATTCAATGGTATGAGAGCGATTTTTGTTGATTCCCGTCGGCCTGGAGCTTTCTCTTCCAATACAGCGGGTTGAGTGGCAATTCGGAAAACTTTTTTCCCGATAGGCGCGTTGCTTTGGCGGGCCGGATGGGGAGTTGGAGCGTCCGCCCAAATCGTTGCGAGTTTTGGAGGCGACTTGTTGGAAGGAGCTGTTGCAGGCCGTCCCAGGCTTGCTAACGCCATGGCTTATTGGTGATTCTGTCGCCGCGCTGTTGGAGCATCCTAGACATCGCACGAGAACGCTGGGCGAACATCCCCTGCTAATACCCTACTAGTAGGGACCTATGCACGGAAACTGCCGCCCACTCATGCGCCAGTCTGACACCAGTATGGCTCCCGCTGACGGCAGCAGCTTGTCTGGTTGATGCGTGCCAGCGCTAGCAAACCCGGAAAACCGGGTATACCCGGTCCCACCCCACCCCAAGCACGGGTGTTTTACTTGGGCGCCGGCAGGCTGCTCCCGGTCCTCCATCTCCCACGAGCTATTTGCCCTCAGGGGAGACCAGATCGGGAGCTTGACGCGTGAAAGGCGAAAACAGCCATTGCCCCAAGCTAGAAGCACGCGTCATACTAGAAGGACCTAACCCTAACCGGTATTAACTATTGTTTTCGCTCCCCAATTGGCTCCGTTCGAAGCCACAGGCCATTGACGAACCGAAGGCCACTGGTTTGGCCGAGACGGACCTTTTGGGCGGGCCGAAGGTCGGGACAAATATCGACCGCCCTGTAATAGACCTCTACCGGCCGCACATCACGTCTGGGGACTGTCTCATCGTGACCGGCTATCAGGATTTCCTTTCTTCGCTCGCCGTCTTGATGAGAGAGGTCAAGGAGCTCAAGGACCCTGACACAGACCCAGACATTCACATCCGGATATCGTTTGGTATCGATACGGCGAACTCTCGACGGTTGGCAAAGCCGAGACCGGTGACCGAGGAAATGAAGCTCTATTGGCTGGAGAAGTCCGGCCTGCAGGTGGAGGACGACGACGATCTGCTCGCGGTGCTAGCAAAGCGGGCGATCCAAACGCGCAAAATTGAGCTTCGTGTCTTTGATCCAGTCCTGGCCCAGACCCGCCTAGGAATAAGCGGGGATCGTCGGATGCATTCCAAGATTGTTAGTTCTCGGGTGGGCGCGGTAGCAGGCTCGGCGAACTTCTCTCGTTCCGGGCTCTACAGCAATATTGAGTACGCAGACGGGCTCGATGCTGGTTCGCACGAGCTGCAACTTGAACGCACCCAATCGGCTGAACAGATTTGGGACGTTTCGGCTGACTGGACAGAAGAAGCACTCGAAATCCTCGATAGGTTAATAAAGCCTGCCACGGCAGAAGACGCCATGGCACGGATGATCTCGGAGCAAAAAGGCTTCGAGCCCTGGCTAACTGGGGACCGACGAGAGATCACCGGCCACACGCTGTACGAATACCAACAGGAGCTGACCTACGAGGCCTGCTCCATCACATACGATCACGGCATCGCCTTCGTGGAGGCGCCTACAGGTTCGGGCAAAACCGAAATCGGATGCCACTTGGGAGAAGCTCTTTCGGAAACCTTTTCGCGGGTCATTCCACGCTCCCCGATACATGGCGTCGCCAGAAAGAACGCGGCGGTGATAGCGCCGCCCAAGGTCATACCTAGCTGGGTGAAGCATTCGACGAACTCCCTAGAGGCCATAGCCAACACAAGTCTTTCAAAGAAGCGCCTGCGAGGGGCCGGCGATGATCGCAAGTCGGGTCTGAGACTCGATCAGTTCGGCGTGCTCATTATCGACGAAAGTCATACAGTGACGCCTGGCTTCGAACAGGCGTCCCAGATGGCCGCGGCGGTCGAGCTCGCTCCACCCAGCTGGAACGTCTGCTTGTCCGCGACCCTTCTGGGCAATCGCGACGTCGATTGGCTAGCACACATGCAGGAAAAGCGCGCCTCCATCTTCATGACGCCGGACTACATCCAGGCCATGGGCGAGTTGTTTGAACGTGAAATGCAAAGCTCACCCGACATCTTCGACCAGAAGGCGCCCCTTGCTGTTCTAACGGAGCCGGAGACCGCTCTTTCGAGGCAGGCACGCACAGAACTTTCCGAGTTAATCTCGCCTTTCTTGGCGCGCCGTCAGCGTCGATGCATTGGCGAAGACGAGGATCGCTCCAAACGCAGCTACCCGAAGTTAGCCAATCACGGACGGCCTAAAAAGCTGAAGCTCACCAAGCCTCAGAAGGCGCGTCTCGACGAAATCGTTGCGCTCTGCAATGAACTCGCGCCCGGCGGTAGGGTTACGGCTGTCGAGAAGAGCCGCTTTGGGCACGTCAAGACGCAGCAGAGTACCCAAGATCAGCTCCATATCCGCAACCTGCTGAACATCCTCCGGGTGAGCGCAGCGCAGGCGGCCTGGGAAATGTCCCATGGCGTCATCGGAAAGTGGCTGCGGGAATTTGAACAAGGGTCCAAGAACAAGCGGAGGGCGCCACACCCTGGTCAAGTCGACATGTTCGCTCTGCTTGGAATCGATGCGTTAGCCGCCCCCGAAAAGTGCGATGCCCTAGCTAAAAAGCTCGCCTCACAGCCGCTGCAAGACTTGGATGAGAAGCGATATGAAGCTTGCCTGCGCATTCAGCAGCAGAAGGATCGGGTTGTCTTTCTTGCAGAGCGCACGGACACACTCGAAATCTTCGCTGAGGCGCTTTCCCGCCGCGGTCACCACACGAACTTCGTTGTTGGCAGTCAGACTAAGGGTGATGAAAGGGCCGTGAAGGCCATCTTTGGCAGCGGACCGGATGGCTTCAAGCGGATCACGCATGGCAAGTCCGTAGAGTCCTACTTCCGCCCTGGTGGGAAGAATGCGCCGGAAGGGCCTGCCTCGGTCTTCCTCACCTACAAGATGGCGGAAGGAATTAACCTCCAGTCGGCGGACACGCTTGTGCTCCTCGGGGTCACGTCGAACCTGAAGGAACTCATCCAGGGATTGGGGCGTATCGACCGGATAGATAGTCAGTTTGGAATTGTGAACTACCACCTCGTCGATGTTCCCGTTGGTCAGTTTGCATCAGACGAGAAAGTGACCAACCGCATCGAGAACTATCGGACACTCGCAGGGGAAGAGCTGATTGACGTCGTGCAAGAGGTTGGTTCCGAGGACACCGAGGTGATCCTGGAGAGCGTCACGCGCTATCTCGGGTCAACCAGGCGGATGCGAGACAGCAATTTCCACGACGTTCTAGCTCGGACCAAGGAGAAGATTTCTCCAGAGCGCTACGGTCTCATCAGCAAGGCCAGAATCGAAGGGACTTGGGGTGCTGAATTGGCGCTTCTGTCTGCCAGAGAGAACTTCACCGCCCTGCATCTGAAGGGCGTCGACAAACCGAACAGCTTCTTCCCTCCACGTTTGCTGCTGCTGCGGCCTTCTGAGACAGGCCTACTGTTGGAGCGGGGTCAGTTGGCCTCTGCTAAGACCCTTGAGACGGCATACGAGAGGACCAAGAGCCTCGGCTTGGAACAGACGAGTATGACCGAGGAAGATCTGACCAGCGCGCTTGAAACCGTATCTGGCCAGCTTGGACGGCTCACAGAATGGGACCTGCGTCCGGCACGCGTCGAAAGCCTGATGAAGGCGTGCGCTGAGTTCATGAGCCGACGTGGCGACGAGGAAGCCGATGATCGAGAGATGTTCGGGCACCTGTCCCTACCCGCCATCGAAATGATCTGCGAGTCGTGGAGCAGGCTGCTCGACCCCTACTGGGAACAAGCCAAGCAAGAGGTACGGGACAGCTTTGCCTATGAGGAGCTGCCGAAGGGGTACATCGCCATCCAGGCGATCCTAGAGAAGCTCGAAACCGACCTTCCGGGCGCTGACGAAGTCCACGAAAAGATGTCCAGGGTGATCGAGGAAGCAGAGCTTGTGTCTAGGGATCACGAGCCGGAGATCGGGCGCCGGGTTTCAGTCGTGTTTTTCTCGGGTGGAGCGGGCGTGACCTGCCCCTGAACTTTCATCCAGCTGCGACCGGAGCCCGGTTGGTGTTGAAGCGATACCCATGTTTGGACCAGACGTGGTTAGGCCGCTCTGGCCTTATGCAGGGTTTGTTTTGCCTGCCGTCGCACGCGGGCGGTGCTAACCCGTGTAATCGGTCAAAACTTGTCGTGCCCGCGCCGGCCACATTCGCGGCTACCCCGCGCCGATCTCCTCCAGCCAGTGCCGGATTTCTTGCAGCGCAGACGCATTAGTTTCGTCGGCAGTGATACCTTCGAGCTCAGACAGCGCAGCATCAACCGTTCGTCCCGCCTCCACACCTTCGCGTCCGCGCAATCGGTTGTGTAGCCATTTCTCGAGACCTCGGCGAAGCTCAGGCTTAAGCACCTCTGCCTGTTCGAAAAACACGATGCGCCGCGCCAATTCCCGATATCTGTCGTCCTCGATTGTTTCGGCAATTTCTGCGCGCTCAGCCCATCCCGTCGCATGAAAAGCCTGCATTCGGACTTCATCAGCGCGGCTTGGGAACCTCGCGTACATCCGCCCCTCGACCACTTGGGCGGGCTCAAAGGGCGGGTAGCGTTGTTGCATTACCATACCCACCCGCGCGGCAAACCGGTCGTCAGCGGCCACTATAGTGGCCCGGCGGACGACCTCTGCCTTGGGTAGGCCTATTGCGCCCTCCAGATCACCCACCAAGCCTAAATCGACTAGCGCAGGCATCTTGTTGGCATAAACCGTTCGCAGAGCCCGGTTTGCCCCCTTTGTTTCTTCGATCAGGCCTTCCTCGCTCAGGTTCAACACCTCAGCGGGGTCGCGACGGAGATCGAACACAGCCTGCATGGTCGGGTTCTTTGGGTGCCGGCCGCACCCGACAACAGCACGCAGCGACGAAACCCCCATGTGATATTCTACCAGGCCCTTCGGTGCTCCTGATGTCAGCACCGCCGTGACTGCGCCCTTGTCCACCAGAGGCATCAAAGAATGCCAAACAGAAGGCGCTCGGTCATGGATCAGCCGCGCCATGTAAATGGTGGCTTCCACATCTGCCAAAGCATCGTGGGCGTTTTCATGCGCGAACCCGTTTGCAGGGGCCAGCGTGTCGAGGCGTAGAGTCGGCTTACCCTTGGCGCTAATAGGCACAGCCATGGTGTTGGGAGCCAGTACCGCCGTTGCCTGGGAAAGGCGAAGCGCATCCGCGCGCTGGTTGCCGTCAGTGTTGGTTAAGTAGACCGGCTGCAGGGTCTGATAAAACGCTTGCCGCAGCAGCGGTTCATCGAAGGCAAGGGTGTTGTACCCGATGAAGATCGACGGCGACCACTCGCGCAGCTTCTGTGCGATCTTGAGCATCATTTCATAGTGCGATGGCAGGTTGGGATCGGTAAGCATTGCCGGTGCGATACGTGTCGCCAACAGTGCCCCGGGCGCTGGGATCACATGAGGTAGAAGGTGGCAGCGGACTTCGAAGCGGTCGAGTTCGTTCAGGTCGTCGTCCGTCCGGATCGCTGCAAACTGCAGAATCTGGTCGAAGGTAGTGTCAGTCCCGGTGGTTTCGGTGTCGTAGAAGACGTAGGTCATGGGGGCAGCCTAACTTGCGTCAACGCTGGGGCTAAGCCCAAGTTTGCACTAGCGGATTTCGCCTCATTCGATACCCTAAGGATGCAATCCCGCCAGAAGCAGAGATTTGGTTGCTCAATGATGGACCCGAGCGAAAAGAAGAAGCTTAGCGAAAGCGATATCTGCGATCTTTTTATTTCGCCGTCTATTCGCAATTCCGGTTGGGACCCAATGACGCAAATTCGGCGTGAAGTGACCCTAACGCCCGGTCCCGTAATTGTTCGTGGGAATATGTCTTCCCGAAATAAGAAGAAGAAAAAATTCGCTGACTATGTCCTTTCTTGGGAGCCGTCAGTTCCAATTGGCGTTGTCGAGGCAAAGGACAACAACGTTGGTGTCAGCCACGGGCTACAGCAGGCGCTGGGCTACGCAGAGATTCTAAATATTCCGAGCGCATTCAGCTCCAATGGAGATGCTTTTGCCGGGCACAACAAAGTCCCAGAGGCTGGCGAAGACATCGAAGCAGAATTCTCACTGGATGAGTTTCCGTCCCCCGAGCAGCTTTGGAAAAGATATAAGAAGTTTCGCGGGATCGAGGACGAGGAGGAAAAACTTGTCCTACAGCCGTATCACGAAGACACCTCTGGAAAGGAGCCGCGCTACTACCAAGTCGAGGCCATCAATCGCACGATCGAGGCGGTAGCGAAGGGGAAGAACCGTGTTCTTCTCGTCATGGCGACCGGGACGGGCAAGACCTACACAACGTTCCAGATCATCTGGCGACTATGGAAAGCGGGACAGGCAAAACGAATCCTCTTCCTCGCAGACCGAAACGTACTCGTTGATCAGACGCTCGTGAATGACTTCAAGCCGTTTGGCGCTGTCATGACCAAAGTTCGTAGCCGGACAATCGACCCGTCTTACGAGATCCATCTCGGGCTCTATCAATCACTCACGGGTCCCGACGAAGCCGACAAAGTGTTCAAGACCGTTTCTCGTGACTTCTTTGATCTGATCGTTATCGATGAGTGTCACCGCGGCAGCGCAGCCGACGATGCCGCCTGGCGTGAAATTCTGGACTACTTTTCCGACGCAATACAGGTTGGTCTCACAGCAACGCCCAAGGAGACCAAGTACGTCTCTAGCACCAGCTACTTCGGCGAGCCTGTTTACACGTACAGCCTCAAACAAGGCATCGATGATGGCTTCCTGGCCCCCTACAAGGTGGTCAAGATCGACATCGACCGCGATGTTGAAGGCTGGACACCGCCGCCGGGTATGACGGACGACCTTGGGGCAGAAATCGAGGCTCGAGAGTACAACCGCCAAGACATGGACCGTATCTTGGTCCTAAACCAGCGAACAAAGCTCGTCGCCAACCGAGTGATGCAGCTCCTAAAAGCGACGGACCCCTTCTCCAAAACCATCATTTTCTGCGAGGACATCGACCACGCTGAACGCATGCGAAAAGCAATCGTCAATGCTGCAGGTCAGCTGGCGCTCGACAACCCAAAGTACGTGATGCGGATCACCGGCGACAGCGTCGAGGGGAAAGCAGAGCTCGATAACTTCATCGACCCAGAAAGCAAGTTTCCTGTCATTGCGACGACATCCGAACTCTTGACAACTGGTGTTGACGCTAAGACCTGCAAGCTGATCGTTCTCGACAAGACGATCACCTCAATGACGATCTTCAAACAGATCATCGGCAGGGGGACGCGGATCGACGAAGAGCACAATAAGTACTTCTTCACGATCATGGATTTCAAAGGCGCGACCGATCTATTTCGAGACCCCGATTTCGATGGGAGCCCCGTGGTTATCTACACACCCGGTCCTGATGATAATCCTGAACCCCCCGACCCCTCAGATGAAGACCCAGGTGATGACGGCGACGGGCCGGATGATGAGCCCGCAGGTACCACAAAAATCCGCGTAAGCGGCGTCGATGCCAAGATTGTCGCCGAACGCATCGAGTATCTGGGGCCGGACGGCAAGTTGATAACTGAGTCCTACAAAGACTTCGCCAAGCGCCAGATTCGGTCAGAGTATGCCTCGCTAGACGACTTCATCCAAAACTGGAACGGAGCCGACAAAAAGAAGGCCATCATCCAGGAGCTTGAAGAGCATGGCGTCCTTCTGGAAAATCTTGCTGCTGAGGTTGGCAAGGACATTGGAGACTTCGACCTCCTCCTCCATGTAGCCTATGAGCAACCGCCGCTGACGCGTGCGGAGCGCGCCAATAATGTGAAGAAGCGAGACTACTTTACAAAATACGGCGAGGAAGTGAGGCAGGTCCTTTCTGCCCTCTTGGACAAGTACGCGGACGAGGGTATCGAAGCGATAGAGGATGCGCGCGTCCTGCGGATGCATCCTTTTGATGAGATTGGGAAACCAGTCGAAATCATCCGGAATGTTTTCGGTGGCAAAGAACAATATGAAGAGGCCGTAAGGGACCTCGAAAACGAGCTGTACAGGCAGGCGGAAGGCTAATGGGCAACATCGCGAGCATCATCAAGGCAATCCAAGACATCATGCGCAAGGACGTGGGCGTTGATGGCGACGCGCAGCGCATCGGCCAGATGGTCTGGATGTTCTTCTTGAAGATTTTCGACGATCGCGAAGCCGAACTTGAGTACGTTGAGGACGATTATCAATCCCCCCTTCCTGAGCATCTCCGCTGGCGCAACTGGGCGGGTAAGCGCGAGGGGATGACCGGCGACGAGCTCTACGACTTTGTACAAAATATCCTGTTTCCGAAGCTCAAATCGCAGGACCTGCTCAACAGCCCGAAGAAAGAACAGGCCCAGGTCATCCAGCGCGTCTTCGCAGATGCCTACAACTACATGAAGTCTGGCACGCTCATGCGCCAGGTCATCAACAAGATCAACGAGATCGACTTCAATAACTCGGGTGACTGGCACACCTTCGGAGGCATCTACGAACAAATCCTGCGTGACCTGCAGAGTGCGGGGAACGCCGGAGAGTTCTACACCCCTCGCGCGGTGACCAAGTTCATCGTAAACCGTGTGGACCCCAAGCTGGAAGAGGTGGTGTTTGACCCCGCCTGCGGCACCGGTGGCTTCCTGACGTGCGCGATCGATCACAAAGTCGAAAACTATGTGAAGACCAGCAAGGATCGGGAGGCTTTGGCTCGCACCATCAAGGGCGTCGAGAAGAAACCACTGCCGTTCATGCTGTGCATCACGAACATGATCCTGCATGGGATCGATACGCCGCGGCACATCAAGCTGGATAACACCCTTAGCTATCCCTACACCGGGATTTCTGAACGGGACCGGGTGGATGTAATCGTCACCAACCCTCCCTTCGGTGGCATCGAAGAAGATGGTATCGAAAAGAATTTCCCGGCGACCTACCGGACGCGCGAAACGGCCGACCTGTTCATCGCGGTGATCAAGCGACGCCTGAAGAAACATGGCCGGGCAGCTGTGGTCTTGCCTGACGGTTTCCTGTTCGGAGAGGGCGTGAAGACAACGCTCAAGCGGGAGCTGCTGGAGGAGTGCAACCTCCATACCATCGTCCGGCTGCCTAACGGTGTTTTCAACCCGTACACGGGGATCAAGACCAACATTCTATTCTTCACCAAGGGTGAGCCCACAAAGAACGTGTGGTTCTACGAGCATCCCTATCCCGAGGGTGTGTCGAGCTATAACAAGTCCCGCCCAATGACGTATGAGGAGTTCCAGGAGGAAATTGACTGGTGGGGCGATGAGGCTGACGGCTTCAAGTCCCGGAAGGAAAACAGACATGCCTGGAAGGTCAGCTCGGATGACCTGGCAGCGCGAAACTACAACTTCGACCTCAAGAATCCGCATGAGGACGAAGCGGAAGACCATGACCCCGACCACTTGTTGGCGGAGTATGCCAAGACACAGGACGACATCCGGAAACTGCGGGATCAGTTGAAGGCGATCTTGGCAGATGCACTGAACGGGGGACGCCTGTGAAGGACGTAAACCAACTCATAACTGAGCACCTGGACATCTGGACCTCTGCTAGCGTCAAGAAATCTGGCGCGGGGCGCGGAGGTGGTAGGACTGTAAGTCTACACGGCATTCACAAGCTTCGGGAATTGATCCTGGAACTTGCTGTGCGCGGAAAGTTGGTGCCGCAAGATGAACGCGATGAACCTGCAGCCGATTTACTTGCGCGACTTAAAGACCAACAAGCGAACATGTTCACAGAGGGCGTCATTAAGAAACCCAAACCGGTAGCAAGGATCGACGCGTCCGAAACGCCCTTTGAGCTTCCAAAGAATTGGACGTGGTGCCGGGTTTCGCAACTAGGTCATGACTGGGGGCAAAAGGTGCCCGATACAGCTTTTACCTACATAGATGTGGGGGCGATAAACAAAGAATGGGGTTTGGTCGCCGAGCCCAATGTTCTTTCGGCAAAAGAAGCGCCATCGCGTGCTCGCAAGATAGTGCGACAAGGTACCGTGATTTATTCGACGGTTCGGCCCTATCTCCTCAACATTGCTGTCATTACTGAAGAATTTGATCCGGAGCCGATCGCCAGCACGGCTTTCGCCATAGTTCACCCATTCGAGGGAGTCATGGCATCATATCTATATCGCTACTTCCGTTCCCCGACCTTCGTATCCTACGTGGAGGGTTGCCAAACCGGCATCGCTTATCCAGCAATCAATGATAAGCAGTTTTTTTCAGGCTTGGTCCCACTTCCACCTACTGCTGAGCAACACCGAATAGTCGCCAAAGTAGATGAGTTGATGGAGCTTTGCGACGCACTGGAGCGCCAGGCTGAGGGCAGCCTAGAGGCGCAACAGACTCTCGTCGAGGTCTGCCTTTCCGCTCTTACTGGCAGTCAAACTTCTGGAGGGCTCTCCCACAATTGGGCCCGCCTTGAAGCGAACTTCGAAACGCTTTTTACGACTGAGGAAAGTATAGACTCACTTGAACAGGCCATTTTCGATCTGGCGATAAAGGGGGCACTTGTTGAGCAATCTTCCGAAGACGAGCCAGCTTCTGGGTTTCTCTCCCGCAATACCCCGAATTGGCGGCCAGATGGTAAGGAGCGTACTCTTCCTTCAGGATGGTCAGTTTGTACTTTTGGTGACCTTGGTGATGTAACCGGCGGCGGAACGCCCTCGAAGTCCAATCCTTCGTTTTGGAACGGTGACATTCCTTGGGTCTCGCCCAAGGATATGAAGGTGGACTACATCCGTGACGCAATCGACAAAATCACCGAAGAGGCCATTGCTGGCAGCTCAGCAAAGTTGATTGAGGCTGGCAGTCTGCTCGTCGTAGTTCGAGGCATGATACTTGCCCACTCGTTTCCGGTTGCGATTACTGAAGTACCCGTCGCGGTGAATCAGGATATGAAAGCGATCGATCTAGGGGACCTGAATCCGGCCTACGTGCTTATAATGATGAAGGGAATGAAGAAGGAATTTCTCTCCCGCGTCGACAGATCGACCCATGGAACCTGCAAACTTGTTTCGGAAAAGCTTTGGTCTGTTGAACTACCGATTCCGCCGCTAGCTGAGCAGGCGCGGATCGTTGAGCAAGTCGATCTGCTCATTGGGATATGCAGATCTTTGAGAAAACAAACAAACGCCTCGCGTGAGCTTGCACGCTGCCTCGCGGATACACTCACAACAAAATTGCACTGAATTAACATGCGCTTAAAGACTGTTTGGATAAGTGACTATAAGAACCTAAGAGACTTTGAACTCTCCTTCGATGGTGAAAGCTTTCTTGATATCTTCGTCGGTAAGAACGGGACCGGGAAGTCCAACTTTTTCGAAGCGCTCGTCGAGGTATTCCGGCACATCTTTGACAGCCGAGATGCCCTGGACGAGATAGCTTTCGACTACTCAGTGACCTACGAGATCGCGGGGGAGCATACCGAAATTACCTGGCAGGATGGTGTTCTGTCCATCAATGGCCGTGAACGGCGAACGGTTGGACGCACGCCTGTTCCCGACAACGTCTTGATTTACTACTCAGGCCATAATGACAAGATTCGCCAAACTGTCGATCGATACTCCCAAGCCTTTTCTCGACGCAGCAGAAGATGGGAGAGCGACGAGACACGACAGTTCATAAGCATCGGCCCCGAGTACAAAGAACTGCTCCTGTCGGTACTGTTAATGCAGCCCGCAGATAGTGTCGCCAAAAGGTATCTGTGTGAGAAGCTCGCTATCGAGGTTTCGGCCAACACTGCTTTTCTCAAGCTGAAAGCCCCATCCTTCCGCCACGCCGATGTAGATGTCGCTGATCCAGGTACCTTCCTATGGGGTGCTTCTGGGGTCTCTCGAGAGTTTGTTGAGAAACTCCTGAGCTGCATCAAGGGGGGCTACAGCCTAGGTTCGATCTACGACAGAGAGAACGACAAATACGAGCTCCAGATCGATTTGGACCTATTCGCAGAACACTTCGCGGGAGTTCCATCATCGGTCGTGTTTCGGAGCTTCGATCACCTGAAGGCGCTCGGGATGCTCGATGGGTTGTCAATCCCGCTCCGCCTTGCCACAGGTCAGGTCGCGGAGGTTGGCGATTTTAGCGACGGCCAGTTCCAATCCGTCTACATCTTTGCAGTCTCAGAGCTCTTCAAGGATCGAAACTGCATTACGCTTCTGGACGAGCCTGACTCATTCCTTCATCCGGAGTGGCAGTTTGGCTTCTTGAAACAAGTCATCGACATCGCAGGCACAGAGGCGGCGCGGACCAACCACGTTCTTCTAAGCAGCCATAGCGCGGCCACTTTGATTTCTCATGAACGCGACAAGATTGCTCTGTTCGACCTGAAGGATGGTCACGCGAACGTCTATTCGGTACCCAAACGTGTCGCGGTCGAGAAGCTTAGTGAAAGGCTGATCAAGTATACTGAGAAGGAGCAGCTGCTCAGCATCATCAATGCAATCCAGATCCAGACGAGGCCGATCTTCTTCACTGAAGGCAGCATCGATCCAATTATCCTGAAAGAAGCCTGGCACAGGCTCTATCAAGACGGAATGCCATTCATTCCATTCTATGGTTTCAGCTGCTCGTACCTAAAGCAACTCCTGACGGATGATCGTATCCACAATGAACTGGGCGGTCTTCCAGTGTTCGGCATGTTTGACTTTGACAAGGCCTATGATCACTGGAACGGTCTGGCCGGCGAGTTGATCATCGAGAACCTTGTCGATGGGTTAGTGAAGAAGCTGCAAGGAAGAAACGCCTACGGCATCATGCTTCCTGTCCCCACCCACGAAGCCATCCGGAAGCAGGTAGTCAAAGACCTAGCTAGCAACGAGAGCTTCGGCGGTGAATCACTCTGCGAGATCGAGCACCTCTTCTATGGTGACCCGAGGTCGGCAGAGTTCTTCGAGGAGCAGCCCGCACCCTTCGGCGGAACAAAGATTGTCGTGAAGTCGGATGCGCAAAAAGAGAAGTTTGCGACAGAAGTGATTCCACACTTGAACGACGCATACTTCGAGGTGTTTCGCCCAATCTTCGAGTTTGTGAAGTCGAAGATCGCACCTGCGGCCTAGTCGGCAGCGCGTAGTTTGGTGGGAGAAGAGAAGGATGGTGCCGGTGAAGGGACTCGAACCCCCGACCCCATCATTACGAATGACGTGCTCTACCAGCTGAGCTACACCGGCATTTTTCTCTGTCGCGGCCCTACTATGGCCCAACTAGTTACAGCGTGCCGTATCTAACCGACTGGTCTCAAACGTAGTTCGCGAGCGGACCCGCTAAATACGAAACGGGTAATTGGCCATCTAACTCACAGCATTTCGAACCAACATTTTTGGATGGGTGGATGCCAATTTGTGTGCTGGTTAATTAATTTTATCTTTCAAAAACAATATAATAATGAAAAAATATGGAGGCGAGTACCGGAATCGAACCGGTGTACACGGATTTGCAATCCGCTGCGTCACCACTCCGCCAACTCGCCTTTCAAGTGGTATCGAGCGGACTACAGGATAATGGGGCGGTCTGCAAGAGTTGAAAACAGCGGCGATTTGACGTTTCCGGCAGGGCTCATTGGCGTTGCCGCTGCCGTTGGAATATGACAGAAATGACCACAAGATTCTGAACGAACGAGTTTAGCTGATGACCGACTACGCTACCCGCCGCACCATGATGGTTGATACCCAGGTCCGTCCTTCGGACGTAACACGCTTCCCGATTATCGACGCCATGCTGGCAGTCCCGCGCGAGGATTTCGTGCCAGCGGACAAGCTGGAGGCCGCCTATGTCGGCGATAATGTAAGCCTGGGTGGCAATCGCGTTGTGCTGGAGCCGCGTACATTGGCCAAGATGCTGGATTCGCTGGACATTAACCCCGACGAGCTGGTGATGGATCTGGGCTGCGGCCTTGGTTATTCCGCGGCCGTGATCGCCCGTATGGCTGCTGCTGTCGTCGCCGTGGAAGAGGTGGACAGCCTGGCCGAGGATGCGCAGGCCGCCTTGTCGCGGGCGGGGGCGGACAACGTGATCCTGCATGCCGGGCCGGTCGCAGAGGGCGCGGCGGCGCACGGGCCTTACGATGTGATCGTTGTGCAGGGTGCGGTAGAACACATGCCCGAAGCGATTCTTTCGCAGCTCAAGGAAGGCGGGCGGATCGCCGCGCTGTTTGTCGAGGGCGAACTGGGCATTGTTCGCATCGGCTACAAGATTGACGGCCAGATGAACTGGCGCTTTGCCTTCAATGCCGGGGCACCGGTCATGCCGGGGTTCGAACGGCATCGGGCATTCACACTTTAACGACGGCACCCAGGCCGCACCGGGGTTCGGGGGCGGTTGAGTGATCGTGGCAGAACCGGGCAGGAGCGACACATGGCGATCTACGGAATTCGGAAGCGGATAGCGGCAACGGGTGTCGCGGTCGCGATGAGCGTGATGGTTCCGTTCGCGGTTTCGGCCGAAACACTGGCTGACGCGCTGGTGTCGGCCTACAACAACAGCGGCATCCTGGAACAGCAACGCGCGGTTTTGCGGACAGCCGACGAGGATGTCGCTATCGCGGTGGCGGCGCTGCGCCCGGTGCTGAACTGGTCGTCGGAAATCGAGTATGGCTCTTCGCGGTTGCGGAGCGCCTCGGTCACGACGCCGACAACCTTCGATGAAACCAACGTGACCTTCAACCTGGCCGCCGAATGGCTGATCTGGGATTTCGGCCGGTCGAAGCTGACCATCGAGGCGCGCAAGGAGTCCGTCCTGGCCGCCCGTCAGGCGCTGGTTTCGGCAGAACAGAGCATCCTGGCCCAAGCCGTTGACGCCTATATGAACGTGCGAAGCGCGTCGGAAAACGTGGCGTTGCGTGAAAACAACGTGCGTGTGATCACCGAGGAACTGCGCGCCGCGAAGGATCGTTTCGAGGTCGGTGAGGTCACCCGCACCGATGTCGCGCAGGCCGAGGCGCGCCTTGCCGCCGCCAACAGCTCTTATGCGCAGGCGCAGGGCGATCTGGTGTCGATGCAGGAATATTTCCGGCAGGCGGTGGGCCGCCTTCCCGGGCAGTTGCAGCAACCACCGTCGGTTCCGGCGACCGCCAAGACGATGGCAGAGGCCAAGGCCATCGCCATGCGCAACCATCCTGACATCCTGCAGGCGCAGCATCAGGTCACGGTGGCTGAAATGGGCGTGGAAATCACGCGGGCCTCTATGCAACCGACGGTGTCGCTGAACAGTGTTGTCAGCCTGGAAGAGGTCTTTGACAGTACGGATTTCACCAAGTCCTATGCACTGGGGATCGAAGCCAGCGGCCCGATTTACCAGGGCGGTCGCCTGTCGGCGCAGTTGCGCCGCGCGATCGCCAGCCGGGATGCGACCCGCGCCGGGCTGCTGCAAACCACCAGAGCGGTAGAACGCCAGGTTGGCGCGGCCTTTGCCTCGCTCAAGGTCGCAGGTGCGGCGCGCGCAGCCTATGATGAACAGGTGCGCGCGGCGACAGTGGCCTTCCGTGGCGTGCGTGAAGAGGCGACCCTGGGGTCGCGCACCACGCTGGACGTTCTGAACGCGGAACAAGAACTGCTGAACGCCAAGGCCAACCTGATTTCGGCCCGCAACAGCGAACATGTGGCGGCATATCTGCTGCTGCAGACGATGGGCCTGTTGACCACGCAGCACCTGAAGCTGAACGTGCAACGCTATGATCCCAACGCCTATTACGATCAGGTGAAATCGGCACCCGCAGGGCTGAGCAAGCAGGGCCGTCAACTGGACCGTATGCTGCAGGGTATCGGTAAAAAATAAAACTTTTCGCATCGGTTGAGCGAACGGGCGCTCGGGGGTACACTTCCCCCGAGGCTGAGTGGATCAAGACATGTCGAACCCGGTAACCAACGCTGATATCGAGGATGTTCTGTCCTCTATCCGTCGTCTTGTGTCCGAAGAGGCGCGGCCGCAGTCTGCGCCGAAACCCGCCGTTGCCAATGACAGGCTGGTCCTGACGCCTGCGCTGCGCGTGATGGAAACCGACCGGCCCGAAGAGGTGCCATCGGGATCGGCCCCGCTGGAAACGGTCGAAGCGGATACGGATCAGCCGCAGGAACTGCCGCGTCCCGAACTGGTGGAAGGGCATGAACTGAGCGGGCTGAAGGTTGACGGCACCGGGCGGCGCAACCTGGAAGCGCGCATTGCCGAGTTGGAGGCCGTGATCGCGGATCGCGGTGGTCAGTGGGAACAGGACGGCGAAGAGGGAAGCGACAACGCTGGTGGCCCTGTCAGTGGCCTGGCCTGGGACGCAGAACCGTCTTTCGCGCATCAATCCGTTGAGTTGCCGGTCGATGAACTGGAGTTTGAGCCGGCTGAACCCGCCGAAATCGAAACGGTCACAGAGGTCGAGGACCGGTTTGAACCGGACGACTATGAACCCGAAGCTCTGACCGAGGACGAAGCGGACCCCGCGGAGGATGGTCCCGAGGACGATCCGCTGGCAACGGATATCGTGGTGGACGAGGAAATGCTGCGTAACCTTGTGGCCGAGATCGTCCGGCAGGAATTGCAGGGGCCGTTGGGGGAACGGATCACGCGGAATGTGCGCAAGCTTGTGCGGCGGGAAATCCACCGGGCACTGACCAGTCAGGAACTGGAATAAGCCGGTTCACGGGCCAGATCCAACAAGGCATTGATATTCAAGTGCATTTCCATGTGCTCGGCCAGCGCATCCAGCGTGGCGTCAACCGTGCTTTCATAGTCCAACCCGCTGTTGACCCCCAGTTCGCGCAGGAAGGCGCGCCGAAATCCATCGGCAGAGAATAGCCCGTGCAGGTAGCATCCGCGAATTCGGCCATTCGGGCTGGCTGCACCTTCGCGCCGGTCAGACAACCGCAGCCAGGCGTTGGCGCAATCCGGCCCGACGGTCCGTCCCAGGTGGATTTCATAGCCCTGAACCGCATCGCCGGTGGGCACATAACTGGCCTGTGTCAGCGATAACTGCTTTTCGGGGTGCATCGTGGTGGACACGTCCAGCAGGTTCAGGCCGGGATAGGTTCCGGCAGGGCCTTCCAGCCCGTCGGGATCGAGAATTTCGCGGCCAAGCATCTGATATCCACCGCAAATTCCCAGAACATGCCCGCCACGCCGGACATGGGCCTGCAGGTCGATGTCCCAGCCCTGTGCGCGCAGGAACTGCAGGTCGGAAATCGTGGATTTGGAACCGGGTATCAGCACCAGCGACGCATCCGCCGGCAGCGGCTGGCCGGGCTCTATGATCTGCACGGACACATCCGGTTCGGCGGACAGCGGGTCCAGGTCGTCGAAATTCGCGATCCGGGGCAGGTGGGGCACGGCGATTTTCAGCGCGCCGGTCCCGCCCGAGGCGATGTCCATCACGTCCTCTGCCGGCAGGCGCCAGGCATCGTAGAACCACGGCAGAACGCCGAGAGAGGGCCATCCGGTGCGGCTTTCGATGA
This sequence comes from Thalassovita sp., assembly GCA_017792425.1. Classification (GTDB taxonomy): domain Bacteria; phylum Pseudomonadota; class Alphaproteobacteria; order Rhodobacterales; family Rhodobacteraceae; genus Thalassobius. The sequence goes on along the minus strand of CP051233.1, from coordinate 2,817,682 downwards.
AACTTACCCCGTCGGTGAACAGCGAAACATCGCCGCGGAACTTGTTCACGGCAAAGGCGCAGATCCGGCTGGCATCGGTGCTGTCCAGCACCGTTTGGGTGCCGACCAACTGGGCGATGACTCCGCCACGGTCGATGTCACCCAGCAGGATGACGGGCACGTTCGCCGCCTCTGCAAAGCCCATGTTGGCAATGTCGCCGCGCCGCAGGTTGACCTCTGCCGGGCTGCCTGCGCCCTCGATCAGGACGATATCCGCTTGGGCGCAAAGGCGACGAAAGCTTTGCAGGACATAGGGCATCAGGCTGGGCTTGCGCGCCCCGAAATCCCGCGCCATCTGTGTCCCAACCCGTTGACCTTGCACGATTACTTGTGCGCCTGTGCTGGTCTCCGGTTTCAGCAGGACCGGGTTCATGTCGGTATGGGGCGCGACCCGTGCGGCCCGCGCCTGCAGCGCCTGCGCCCGCCCGATTTCCCCCCCGTCAGAGGTGACAGTGGCGTTGTTGGACATGTTCTGCGGTTTGAACGGGCGGACGGTCAGCCCCCGGTTCGTCAGCGCCCGCGCCAATCCGGCGACGAACATCGACTTGCCCACGTTGGACCCCGCCCCCTGGATCATGATTGCCCGCGCCATCGGTCCCCCTGTTAACCGGTTTGAAAGGGGTCTAAGGCCAGACTGCGGGCAGAGAAAGGGGAAAAGAAAACGCGCCCCCGGACAGGAGCGCGTTTTTCGGTCGGAAACTGGGTTTGGTCAGGCCGCTTCGGCCTGTTGTGCGGCGTTGCGGCGCTCGCTTTCTTCGCGCGACAGGGCGACAGAAGTGCGGATACCCTTGGAGACGAACTCCATCAGGCCCTTCACGACGCGTTCGTTCGGGTCGATACCTGCGCAGGTCAGCACCTCGCGCCCGTCACGGGACCGGGCCCAACGGGCGATCTGTTCGGGGCCGTTGCCATATTTCTTGTCATCGGCGATTGCGTCGTCGAGTGCAGCCAACACAACGGCTGCGAACAGTTTGCGGGCACGGTTGCCTTGTTCGTTATTGAAGGCGGTGCCGTCAACGAAATCCTTCATGTTTCGTCCTTTGTTATTGCTCTTGCATTTCCGGGCGTGGCGCTTCTTATGACCTATTGCGCGTGATTCGGATAGGCCGCTATTGCATGGCTATCATGCAAATTTTGCATAACTCGCCACATATTTCCGCCCCCGCCGCGACTTCTTGCGCCGATGCCCGACACAAGATATAGGAACCGGCAAATCCCAATCAACCTTTCGTCAAGGTTTTCCCAATATGCCTAAGATCAACGGAAACGAAATTCGCCCCGGCAACGTGCTGGAACATGATGGTGGCCTGTGGGCCGCGGTCAAGGTCGACCATGTGAAGCCCGGCAAGGGCGGTGCTTTTGCCCAGGTGGAGATGAAGAACCTGCGCGACGGCCGCAAGCTGAACGAACGCTTCCGCAGCGCCGACAAGGTCGAGCGTGTGCGCCTGGAGCAGAAAGACCAGCAATTCCTGTATGAAACAGACGGGATGCTGGTGTTCATGGACACCGAGACCTTTGAACAGGTCGAACTGCCCGCAGACATCCTGGGCGAACGCCGCCCGTTCCTGCAGGACGGCATGACCGTGGTCGTGGAATATTACGACACCGAGGCGCTGAACGCGACGCTGCCGCAGAAAGTTACCTGCAAGATCATCGAGACCGAGCCTGTCGTGAAGGGCCAGACCGCTGCGAATTCGTTCAAGCCGGCGTTGCTGGACAATGGTGTGCGCGTGATGGTGCCGCCGTTCATCGGCCAGGACGAGGATATCATCGTCAACACCGAAACGATGGAATACTCCGAACGCGCCTGATCTTCTGGGAGGAGGTCACGCGAAAAGCCGGGCGAAAGCCCGGCTTTTTTCGTTGCTGATGGCGCCGTGCGATGCGTTAACGGTTCACGGCCCGGTCGTCCCGTAAGGGCTTCGTTAACCCGTCAAGAGGTACGGTTCAGGCATTGAAACGAACGATTCGGGAGAGGGCGAAGATGTTTGACGAAGGCGTGCTGCTGACCAGCACTTTGCGTGACAACCTGGCGGCGGCGTTAGAGCAGGTGCACTATCATCATCGGCGGTTCCTGATCGCGAGGCGGGGGCGGCCGATGGCGGCGCTGGTGACGCCCGGCGATCTGCGGATGATCGAGGAGTTTCACCAGAAATCGGATCAGCAGAAGGAGCTGGAGCGGATGGCCCGGATGGAGGCGTGGCATCGCGCGGCGCGGATGTCTCAGCCGATCAGCCGCCGGACCAGCGGTTCGTAAGCGGCCCCGAACAGGCGCAGGTGCACCAGCGCGGGCCAAAGCTGGTACAGCGGCTGGCGGTCGGCGTAACCGGGGCGGGGCGGGCCGTAGCCGTCCCGGAAAGCGGGCGGCGGCGTGCCGAACAGGTGCAGCATGGCCAGGTCCACCTCTGGGTCGCCGTAGTAACAGGCCGGGTCGATCAGCCAGCCGCGCCCGCCGCTGAAATGCACGTTGCCGGTCCACAGATCGCCATGCAGCAGGCGGGGCGGGGTATCGGGCAGCAGGTCGGGCAGGCGGGTGCAAAGGGCGTCCAGCCGCCGGGCCAAATCGGCGGGCAGATGCGGCAGGAAAGGGCGCAGGCGTCGATCCACCCAGAAGGCGGGCCAGTTGGGCGCAGTCCTGTTGGGGATGGCGACAGGGCCAAAGGCATAGTCCGTATCCCAGCCGGGCTGTGGGCCGGGACGGTCATGGACCTGCCGCAGGATCTGGCCAAGGTGGCGCCAGTTGGCGGGGCCTTCGGACAGGTGCTGCATCAGCAGCAGGTCGCCGTCCACCTGCAGCGGCTCCGGCGCGAAGGGGGCAAGCGCGGCCAGCATCCGCGCTTCGGTTTCGACCAGCGGGCCCTGTTTGGCGACCAGCAAATCGCCATTGGCCAGCGTCACGCGGGTGACGGTGCCAAGATCGCCGCCATGCAGACGCGTCAGGCCCGTGACCTGCACCCCTGTCAGCCGGGCAATCCGCGCCGCCAGGGTCATTCCGGGGACCAGCTGATCCTGGCGTCCCCCGCGGTCATCGGGCCGGTGGCGCGGTCGAACCGCAAATAGGCGATGGCCTGTCCGCCCGACTGGGTGAACAGGGTTCCGGCCTCTTTGTCGCCTGCCATGATCGGGGTTCCCACCGGGGCGGCACCGTCGATGCTGACGGTGGCCAGGCCGCGGCGCAGCTCGGTTTTGTGCTTCATGCGGGCGGTGACCTCTTGCCCGACATAGCAGCCCTTGCGGAAGTCCACGCCGTGCAGACGGTCAAAACCGGCCTCCAGGATATAGGTGTCCGGCGTCAGTTCCACGCCGGTTTCGGGGATGCAATGGGCGACGCGGATGGCATCGAAATCGGTGCCGTCATCGCCCGTCGCCCCGTAAAGACGCCACCCCATCGCCGGGTGGCGGGGGTCAACGACCGCGCCTTCGGGGGCGGGGCCGGTCCCGCGGCGAACGGTCAGGTCGGTGTCCTGCAGCGTCACCTGCGCGCGCAGCTTGTACATGGTCAGTCGAGGCATGAGCATCGCGGCCAGGCTGGCGTCCACGTCCAGCAGCACGCTGTCGCCATCGGGGATCAGCAAGAAATCGGCCATGTACTTGCCCTGCGGGGTCAGCAGGGCGGCGTAAACGGGGCCGGATTTCAGCAGCTTGACATCATTCGTCACCAGACCTTGCAGGAAATGTTCGGTGTCCGGCCCGCTGATGCGGATGATTTTTCTGGTCATTTCTTTCTCCCGTCCTGCGCTGGGATTGTAATATAGGGTGGGGCAGCAGGAACAACAGGGGAAGTGACATGCGCGCGGCGCTGAGCGTGGTGATACCGACATTGAATGCCGAGACCGGGCTGCCCGGATGCCTGGCCGCCCTGATGGAGGGGCTGGAGGCCGGGCTGATCCGCGAGCTGGTCATTTCTGACGGGGGGTCAGAGGACGGGACGGTGCGCATCGCCGAGGAGGTGGGCGCGATCCTGGTCACCGGGGCACCGTCGCGGGGCGGACAATTGCGGCGCGGTGTCGGGGCGACGGCCGGAGACTGGGTGATGCTGCTGCACGCGGACACGGTGCTGGAGCCGGGCTGGTCGGACGCGGTGATTGCCCATATGGCGCAGGACAAGGCTGGGTATTTCCGGCTGGGGTTCCTGTCTGGCGGGGTGCCGGCGCGGCTGGTGGCGGGCTGGGCGAACCTGCGGTCACGACTGTTCGGACTGCCCTATGGCGATCAGGGGCTGGTGATCAGCCGGGCGCTGCTGGAATTCGTGGGCGGCGTGCCGGACCTGCCGCTGATGGAGGACGTGGCGCTGGTGCGGGCGCTGAGGGGGCAGTTGCTGGGCCTGCCCGTCACCGCCCGAACAAGCGCCGAGAAATACGTGACAGAAGGCTGGTTGCGCCGGGGGCGCCGGAATCTGTGGACGCTGTGCCGCTACCTGTGTGGCGCTGACCCGCACGTGCTAGCGCAAGGCTATCGGCGGTCGGACCGTCGGTCTTGAATTGCAGGGCGTGCAGGTCGGCGTAGATGCCGCCGCGCGACAGCAATTCGTCATGGGTGCCTTCGTCAACGACGCGGCCCTTATCCATCACGATGATCTTGTCGGCGTTGCGCACGGTGGACAGCCGGTGCGCGATCACCAGCGTGGTGCGGCCCTTGGACAGTTTGTCCAGCGCCTCTTGCACCACCTGTTCGGACTGGGCGTCCAATGCGCTGGTGGCTTCGTCCAGCAGCAGGACCGGCGTGTTGCGCAGCAGGGCGCGGGCGATGGCGACGCGCTGGCGCTGGCCACCCGACAGGGCGGACCCGCGCGGGCCGACAGGCGTATCCAGACCCTGCGCCAGCTTGGGCAGGAAATCCTGCACATGGGCGGCCTTCAAGACCGCGTTCAGCCGGTCCATAGAGACGTCCGACCGCCCCAACAGGATGTTTTCGCGCAGGGTTTCATCGAACAGGGCGGCATCCTGGGACACGACCGAGAAAAGCCCGCGAAGATCGTTTAAAGACAAATTTTTCGCATCAATACCGCCGACAATGACATTCCCAAGTTGAGGATCGACAAGCCGTGTCAGCAGGTTGAATACCGTGGATTTGCCCGCGCCGGACGCACCGACAAGTGCGGTGGTCTTGCCGGCGGGGGCAATCAGGGTGGCGCCGTTCAATACCTTGGTGTCGCCATAGGACAGGTGGACATTTTCCAGCCGCACCTCTGGCGTGCCCTTGGGCGCGGGTTTCGGCAGGGCGGGGCTGGTCAGGGTCGGCTGGGTGTCCAGCAGTTCCTTGATCCGCTCTACGGCGGCGGCGGCGTTCTGCCAGACCCCGGTGATCGAGCCCAGCCGACGCAGCGGTTCAAAGGCAAAGCCGATGGCGGTGAAGAAGGCCATGAATTCGCCGATGGTCTTGTCCCCGCTGATGATCTGCGCGCCGCCGAACAGCAACACGCCCAGAAAGCCGATCCCGGCCATCACGTCGATCAGGCCGGGGATGGTGGCGGCGCCCAGCTTGGCGCGGACATCGGCGCGGATCAGATCTCGGGTCAGGTCGCGGTAGCGATCCGACTGGTAGGTTTCCAACCCGTTCAGTTTCACGGGGACGATGCCGTGGAACACCTCGTCCAGCCGGGTGGCCAGCTTGGCGCCGGCATCGCGGGCATCGCGGGCCCGGCGGCGGACGAATTTCTGCACGATCGCAGAGGGCGCGGCCATGATCGGGGCGGCGATGCAGGCGACCAACGTCCATTTCCAGTCTACCGAAACGGCCACGCCCATCAGGATCGCCAGCGACACCAGATCGCGCCCCGCGCCGGTCAGGATCGCGTTCCAGACCTGGCCCACGGCCTCGACATCCGTTTGGACACGCTGGATCAGGAAGCCGGGCGGGTGGGTCTGGTGGAAACTGCCGTCCTGTTTCATCATGTGGTTCAACAGGTCCAGCCGCAAATCCGCGTTCGAACGTTGCGAGGTCATCGCCAGAAACGCCTTTTGCCCGATAGAGGCGACGGCCCGCAGGATGAAGATCATCAGGATCGCCAGCCCCACCCACCAGATCGCATCGTGATCCCCGGCCACGAAGATCTGGTCGAACATCGGCTTCATCATCCAACTGAGCAGGCCTAGCATGGACCCTTCGAGCGCCATGAACAGGAAGGCGGCAATCAGCAGCCACGTATATTTCTTCAGGTAGCCGCGCCAGAGCCAGCCAAGCAGATGCGCCGAGGAGGTGTCGGGGGTGCTCATGCGCGGCCCTTTCTGCGGGCGTCGAACTGGGACTGGATCAGGGCCGGGTCGTATTCGGTGGCGATCCAGTGTTCAAAGCTGATGGGATCGGCGGCGTTGCGGGCGGCGTAGACATCCAGCAGGTGATCCAGCACCCCGGTTTTCGTCCACTTGAAGTGGATGAAGCGGGGCGACAACATGCGGCGGGCCTGTTCCACCGGTTCGCCCTCGATCACCATCAGGTAGATGGCGCTGGCCAGTCCGGCCCGGTCGGCGCCGGATTTGCAATGCACCATGAAGGGGCGTTCGGCGGCACGGAAGGCGGCGATCAGGTCCAGCACGTTCTGCGCCGGGGGGGCCTTGCGGGCATGCAGGGACAGGTTCACCAGCGTCAGCCCCAGTTTTTCGCAGCTTTCCCGTTCGAACAGGTAGCGCGCATGGCGGGCTTCGCCGCGCAGGTTCAGCACGGTCTTGATCCCCATTTCGGCATATTTGACGAACCGCGCGTGGGTCGGCTGGTTCGACCGGAATACCCCCGGCGCGATTTCAAAGAAATTGGTCCAGTGATAGCGCAGGATCGCGTGATCCAGCCAGTGATAGTGACGCTGGGCGCGGGCGCGCTGGGCCGGGTCGGAGAGGTCATAGGCGGTTTCCAGCCTCAGGCTGCGTTCCCATTTCTTGTATCTTGCCAGCGGTTTCATGGGGTTCCTGCGGCTGTTTCCGTCCGGTCTTGTAGTGTTTGGGGGCACTGCTGGCAAGCGCCGGGCCTTTGACAGGCCCCGGTGTGGGGCATATGTGCAGAGGTGTAGCGATCCTAAGGGCCGGGTGTCATGGACAATATCCCCGTAGAAGTGCTGGACCGGGTGCGGCTGAGCCTGTTTCACATCCGCATCAACCGGATGTTCCACAAGGTCGGGATGGGCGCGTGGGCGGTCTATGTCCCCGCGCGGCAGCTGAAGCTGCTGCATTCGGTGGGGGGGCAGGTGCATTGCAGTTATCACCGGGCGCCGAAGCGCGAGGACGTATTCTCGGACAAGCCGATCAAGGAGCGGCACGCGACGCGTGCGAAATGGCGCGAGGTGCTGTCAAAGCCGGTCACGCGGCGGGTGGCGGAAAATTACGTGTGCCTGCAACGCCTGCATGCCGCCGGGCTGGGGCCGCAGCCGTTGGGGCTGGTGGTGGTGCCGGATTACAAGGCGTGGTTTTCGCGCGGGGTAACGTTCACCGCCGGTTACCGGGTGGCGAACCTGATGACCTATCCCGAAAAGCCCCCCGCGACCGAGCAGGAAGTGCGCGCCGCCGGGGTGATCCCGGATGGATCCCTGTCTTGCGTGCGCGAACAGATCCGGGGCTATGTCAGCGACCTGAATTCGGTGAACGGGGTGATGCCCGAGGGCGGCGCGGACGAGGTGGCGGCGATCGAGGCGGCGTTGAACGCAGCGTTGTCGGCGGCGCGGGCCTGACCGTAGTCATGCGGAATTGACGCGGGCGGCGGCGTGGGTAGTGTCGGGCGGCATTACACGGAGTCGCCCCATGAGCCTTGCCAACGGCCGCCAGTACCTTGCCATTCCCGGACCGTCGGTCATGCCAGAGGCCGTGCTGCGTGCGATGCACCGCGCCGCGCCGAATATCTATGAGGGCGAGCTGGTTCAGATGATGGACGGGCTGATCGCCGATCTGAAGCGGGTGGCGGGCACAGACCGGCACGCCGCGATCTATATCGGCAACGGCCATGCCGCGTGGGAGGCCGCGTTGTCCAATGTGGTGGGCGAAGGCGATACGGTGCTGGTGCCCGCGACGGGGCGGTTCGGGCACGGCTGGGCGGACATGGCCGAGGGGCTGGGCTGCACGGTGGAATTGCTGGATTTCGGGCGGCAGGCGCCGTTTGATCTGGACCGGATCGCGGCGGCGCTGCGCGCCGACACCGACCACCGGATCAGGGCGGTTCTGGCGACGCATGTGGATACCTCCAGTTCCGTGCGCAACGATATTGCCGGGCTGCGGGCGGCGCTGGATGCGACCGGGCACCCGGCGCTGCTGATGGCGGATTGCATCGCCTCGTTGGGGTGTGACGCGTTTCGCATGGACGACTGGGGCGTGGACGTGATGGTGGCGGCCAGCCAGAAGGGGCTGATGGTGCCGCCGGGGATGGGCTTTGTGTTCTTCAGCGACCAGGCGGCGGCGCGGCGGGCGGAAATGACGCGGGTCAGCCGGTATTGGGACTGGACCCCGCGCGCCACCCCGGATCTGTTCTATCAGTATTTCTGCGGCACCGCGCCGACGCATCACCTGTACGGGCTGCGGGTGGCGCTGGACATGATCCATGACGAAGGGATGCCGGGCGTCTGGACCCGCCACGCCACGCTGGCCCGCGCGATCTGGGCCGCGGTCGAGGCCTGGGGGCAGGGCGGCAGCATGAGTCTGAACGTCGCCGACCCGGCGCATCGCAGCCACGCGGTGACGACGATCCGGCTGGGCGCGCCGCACGGGCAGCGCCTGCGCAAATGGGTCGAGGACAACACCGGCCTGACGCTGGGCATCGGGCTGGGCATGTCCGAGGACGGCGACCCGGACGGCACCGGGTTTTTCCGCATCGGCCACATGGGGCATGTCAACGCGCAGATGATCCTGGGAATGCTGGGCAGCATAGAGGCCGCGCTGTGCGCGCTGGACATCCCGCACGGACCCGGCGCGCTGACGGCAGCGGCACAGGTGATCGCGCAGGGCTAGGTCAGCCCCCCAGCATGTGCTGATAGCTGGCCGGGACGTATTTGTAGCCGTCCCCGCGCGTTTCGACATAGCCAAGCGCCGGAAAGGGCATGTGATAGCCGATGAGGGGGATTTTGTCGGTGGCCATCATGTCCAGCAGGCGGCGGCGGGTCTGGGCGGCCTGGGCCTTGTCGCGGTCGAACTTCACCTCCCAATCCGGGTAGGCCAGCGACCACACATAATGGTTGGCGAAATCCGCGCCCAGCACCAGTTGCTGTCCGTCGCTTTCGATGTGATAGGCCATGTGGCCGGGGGTGTGGCCGGGGGCCAGCATGGCGGTGACACCGCTGGCCGGGCTGCCACCGTCATCCAACATGGTCATGTTCTCGGCCAGTGGGCGGACGTTCTTTTCAAACCCGTCGTTGCCGGCCATGTCCCAGGCGTCGAATTCCGCAGCGCCGGTGACGTAGCGCGCCTTGGCATAGGTCGGCGCGCCGTCCGCCATCAGCCCGCCGATGTGGTCGCCGTGCATATGGGTGATCACCACCACATCCACCTGATCAGGTTCATACCCGGCGGCGCGCAGCACGGCAGTGGTGCCTGCGGCGTTCAGACCGGTATCGAACAGCACCAGTTCCGTGCCCGTGTTCACCACCGTGGGGGTAAAGAAGAATTGCGCCTTGTCCACAGGGATCATGTTGGCGGCAGAGACCTGTGCGAATTCCTCGGGCGCGACGTTCATCCCGAAAATGGTTTGCGGATCAGGCACGGTGCGGGTGCCCGCCAGCAGGGTCGTGACCTCGAACCCGCCCAGTTGGAACCGGTTGAAGGCTTGCGGGGCGGCGCCCAGCATGTCGGCAGCGGCCCAGAGGGGCCGGGTGGTGAGCGGCAGCGCGGCGGCCCCCAGCAGGGCGGCGCGGCGGGTGAGAGAGAGGGGCTTCGTCATGGCGCGTTTCCTCCTGTCAGCGTGATGACTGTGTGAAAGACTACACGCTTGGCGGTGACGAACGTGTCACGAGCGCGTGAAAGCGGGGCGGGACCGGGGCTTTTCTGGACAAATCGGCGTGGCTGTGACAATGGGCGCGTAACAGGAGTATGCACATGACCACCACCCGCTTTGCCCCGTCGCCCACCGGTTACATCCACGTGGGCAACCTGCGTACCGCGTTGATGAACTATCTGATCGCCCGCAAGTCCGGCGGCACCTTCATCCTGCGCATCGACGACACCGACCCGGAACGGTCCAAGGAAGAATACGTTGACCAGATCAAGCGCGACCTGGAATGGCTGGGCCTGACCTGGGATCGGTTCGAGCGCCAGTCGCTGCGGCTGGACCGCTACGCGGACGCGGCGCAGAAGCTGCGCGACATGGGCCGGTTCTATGAATGTTTCGAAAGCCCGACCGAACTGGACCTCAAGCGCAAGAAGCAGCTGAACATGGGCAAGCCGCCGGTCTATGACCGCGCCGCGCTGAACCTGTCCGAGGATGAGAAGGACAAGCTGCGCGCAGAACGCGGCGGGTACTGGCGGTTCAAGCTGGACCAGCAGCGGATCGAATGGCCCGATGGCATCCTGGGCGATATTTCCATCGACGCGGCCAGCGTGTCGGACCCGGTGCTGATCCGCGCCGATGGGCAGGTGCTGTACACGATCGCGTCCGTGGTGGATGACACCGACATGGGCGTGACCCATGTGGTGCGCGGGTCGGACCATGTGACCAACACGGCGACGCAGATTCAGATCATGCAGGCACTGGGCTTTACCCCGCCCAGCTTTGCCCACCATTCGCTGCTGACCGGCCCGCAGGGCGAGGCGCTGTCCAAGCGCCTGGGCACGCTGGCGATCAAGGACTTGCGCGAACAGGGCGTGGAACCGGCGGCGCTGCTGAGCCTGATGGCGCGGCTGGGGTCGTCCGACCCGGTGGAACTGCGGCCCTCGCTGGACGAGATCGCGGAGGGGTTCGAGCTGACGCATTTCGGCAGCGCGCCGACCAAGTTCGATGTGCAGGACTTGTTTCCGCTGACCGGCCATTATCTGCAGACGCTGCCCTATGAGGCGGTCGCAGAGGACATCCGCACGCTGGGCGTGCCGGACGATCTGGCGCAGCGGTTCTGGACCGTGACCCGCGACAACATCACGGTGAAGGCCGATCTGAAGGGCTGGTGGGAAATGTGCCGGGACGGCGCTGAGCCGGTGATCGAGGACGAGGACCGGGAATTCATCGCGCAGGCGATGGCGCTGCTGCCCGAAGGGCCGTTCGATGGCGAGACCTGGAAAACCTGGACCGCCGCCGTGAAGGACGCCACCGGGCGCAAGGGCAAGGGGCTGTTCATGCCGCTGCGCAAGGCGCTGACGGGGCAGGGCCATGGCCCGGACATGGGCGACCTGATGCCGCTGCTGCAAGTGGTGCGGGCGCGGGGCTGACCCCTGGTGTGAAAAAGTTCAAGGCCGGCTGTGACGCCGGCCTTCTTTTTGTGCTGATCAGGCCAGTTGGCCTTCGAAGGCGGCCAAGTGGTTCAGAGACCCGTCCAGCAGGTTCTGATAGACATCCGCCAAGGCAGTGCCCTCGACGCCCTCGATTGCGGCCGAGATGTCGGTGATGTCGGTTTCCTCGATCAGGACGCCGACCTCTAGCGCGTTGGTCAGCGACAGGCTGCCCTGTGCCAGCAAGGTGTCGTAGAGATCTTGCAGGGCAGGATCCACGAAGGTGCCGGCGGGTTCGAAAACGAACTCGTCGACGTCCAGTCCCAGCGACTCGGCCTGGTCCAGCAGCGCGTCGAAGTGGTTGTCCTCGGAAGCGGCGATGTTTTCGAAGATCTTCTTGTCGTACAGCTCGGCGAAGGCTTCGTAGATGTCACCGGCCAGTTTCTCTTCTTCCAGCATGTAAAGAAGGGTGGCGATGTCATCGGTATCATAGGTCGCGACGGCGGTGGTATCCTCTTGCGCGGGGTCTTCTGCCGGGGGCGGGGTGGTGTCGGTCTGCTGCCCGCGTTGACCGAAACGGAAGCCTGCCTTCTGTCCTGAAATCCAATTTCTCATTGTGTCCTCGCTGTGTTGCCAGAAATGGAATGCGGTTTGTATGCAAGAACTGATATGTGTTGAAAGTTGGGCGTTCAACGGGGTGCGACAGTTTGTGGTGGCAAGGAAAACCTTGACCTGACGGGAAGGTTTGTCAGGTGTTGGATTTTCATAAATGGTAATGGAAACAGTGCCTTGAAAAAGATTCCAGCGATGGAATGTTTTTCGCGCAGCCCTATAGGTTACAGCGCAGGAAGGTTCGGGGCGGCAAGAGCCGGTTTTCGTCGGCTGAATACGGCTGATCCGGCCCCTTGATGCGGTGGATTTCCGCCTATTCGCCCGGTCTAGTCGCCCGACCGGGGGATCGGAGGGTGATCGTCCAGCGCCACCACGGCGGCGTCCAGCCGGGCCAGCCAGTGATCCACGAGGCAGGTTTCCTCGGGGGGCAGGGCCTGGTGGCGCGGGTAGTGCGGATGGGCGCGGTCATCCAGGATCGGGACGTCCCAGCCGTCGGTGGTGGCGAAGAACCGGGAAACGCCGTCTTCGCCGAATTCGCGCAGGTAGCCCTGCACGACGACGTCCAGGTAGGACAACAGCACCGGGTGGGCCATCGTCGGTGCGCCGTGCTTGCCCGCCGGGATGGTGTAGATCGCCACCTGCGGCCTATAGGGCAGCGGGTGGTCGGGCAGGTCGGTCAGGGTCACGCGGTCATAGGCATGTTCGCGCGCGTCCAGCGCCCGCCAGTCGCCGTTGGGCACCGGGGCGATCAGCCCGTCCAGGTCGGTTCCGGGCGAGGGCACGACCGTCAGAAACGCCACCGGACGCAGCGCGGTATGCCGCCAGACGCGCCGCCAGCCTCGGGCCGTAGCGCGTTCGGCGCTGCCGAAATCATGGGTCTTGCGGTTCACCAGCGACCCGTAGCCAAAGAAAAATGTATCTCTCATGCAGATAAATTGCCGCAGTCTTGATACATATCAAATCAGAATCTGTCAGGATTCGTAAGGTCGGTCGACCCCTTCCGCTATGGAACCAAGCCCGTGCGCATTACAAAAAGAACAAATATCGCCATCCGTGTCCTCATGTTCTGTGCTTCGAACGAGGGGCGATTGGTGACCAAGGCCGAAATCGCGGAACGCTGTAACGCGTCCGAGAACCACTTGGCGCAAGTCATCAACCAGTTGGGACAACTGGGATATCTGCACACGCAACGGGGCCGCAACGGCGGTATGCAACTGGGCCGGTCAATGGAGGACATCCGCGTCGGGGACGTGTTCCGCAACCTCGAAGCGGCGGTGCCGATCGCCGAATGCTTTGCCGATGTGGACAATACCTGTCCGTTGGTTGACGCCTGCCGCCTGAAGCTGGCAATCGCCGGCGCCGCCGAGGCGTTTTACATGCACCTGGACGGTGTGACGCTGGGCGAATTGGTCTGCGGCAATCATGCCCTGCTGGAAATCATGGCCCCGTCCGCCTGCCACGCGTGAAAAACGACCCCTTGCCGAGTGAAGGCGACTCGTCTAAGCAGATTCCCATCTGATCGGGAGAACCGGGTGACCGGTGCCGAAGGAGCAACCGCCCCGGAAACTCTCAGGCCAAAGGGACCGATCGGATACCAACACTCTGGAGAGAGGCGCGCAGGCGTCCGCCGAAGGGATAACGATCTCAGGCGAAGGGACAGAGGGGGCATCGGATTTCCGTCGCAGATGTGGCGGGCGTGATGCCGGAACGGGGCGCAGGCTCTCCGGTTTCGTGAAAACAGGGGATGCCATGACCGATCTGAAATCGCTGCCGCTGGATAAGCTGCACCGCGAACTGGGCGCCAAGATGGTGCCGTTCGCGGGATATGAAATGCCTGTGCAATACGCGGCGGGCGTGATGAAGGAACATCTGCACACGCGCGCCGCCGCCGGGTTGTTCGATGTCAGCCACATGGGGCAGGTGATCCTGCGCGGGCCGGATTACGAAACCGCCGCGTTGGCGCTGGAATCGCTGGTGCCGGTGAATATCGCCGGGCTGGGGCTGAACCGGCAGCGATACGGGTTCTTTACCAACGATCAGGGCGGTATCCTGGATGACCTGATGCTGGCCAACCGGGGCGATCATGTCTTCGTGGTGGTCAATGCCGCCTGCAAGGAGGCTGACATTGCCCATATGCGGGCAAACCTGCCCGACACCGTGGCGCTGGAGGTGATTGCGAATCGCGCCCTGCTGGCGCTGCAGGGGCCGGGGGCAGAAGGGGCGCTGGCCAGGCTGAACCCCGATGTGGCGGCGATGGCGTTCATGGACGTGGCGACGGTGAACCTGTGCGGTGCCGACTGCTGGGTGTCGCGGTCGGGCTATACCGGCGAGGACGGATACGAAATCTCGGTGCCCGTGGCCCAGGCCGAGGCGCTGGCCCGTGCCCTGCTGGCCGATGACTCCGTGTTGCCGATCGGGCTGGGTGCGCGCGACAGCCTGCGGCTGGAGGGCGGGTTGTGCCTGTATGGTCATGACATCGACACTGGCACCACCCCGGCAGAGGCCGGGCTGGGCTGGGCAATCCAGAAGATCCGCCGTTCTGGCGGTGCGCGCGAGGGCGGGTTCCCCGGCGCCGATCGCATCCTGTCGGAATTGCACAACGGTGCCGAACGCATGCGCGTCGGACTGCGCCCCGAGGGCCGCGCGCCGATGCGCGAAGGGGTGGACCTGTTCGCCAAGCCGGACGGGGAAACCCCGGTGGGGCAGATCACGTCAGGCGGATTCGGCCCGTCGGTCGAAGGGCCGGTGGCGATGGGCTATGTCCCCGCCGCCCTGTCCACCCCCGGCACCCGCCTTTTCGGCGAGGTACGTGGCAAGCGGCTGCCGGTAGTGGTTGCCGAATTGCCCTTCGTTCCCGCAAACTTCAAACGCTGAGCATCAACAGGGAGACCCCAGATGAAATACACCGAAGATCACGAATGGCTGCGCGTCGATGGTGACGTTGTCGTTGTCGGCATCACCGAACACGCCTCGACCCAGTTGGGGGACGTGGTGTTCGTCGAACTGCCCGAGGTCGGCACCATGGTTGCCACCGGCGACGAGGTGGCGGTGATCGAGAGCGTGAAGGCCGCGTCCGACATCTGCGCGCCGCTGGACGGCGAGATCGTCGAGGTCAACGAGGCGCTGGTGGACGAGCCCGGCAAGGTCAACGCGGACCCGCTGGGGGAGGCGTGGTTTTTCAAGATGAAGATCGACGACCTGTCGGCGCTGGACGACTTCATGGACGAAGACGCCTATAACGAGCTGATCGGCTGAGCCCGCGCGGGGGATGTCCCCGCGCCCCCCGCGGAGGGGCGCGCGGGGCCAGCCTTCGGCGAGGGTATTTGACCCTAGAAAAAGCAACGCAAGGACACTGGACTCATGGCGTTCAAGCCTACCGAATACCTGCCCTATGATTTTGCCAACCGCCGCCACATCGGCCCGTCCCCGGCCGAGATGGCCGAGATGCTGAACGTGGTCGGCGCCGACAGCCTGCAGGCGCTGATCGAGGAAACCGTGCCGAAATCCATCCGGGCCGAGAAGGCGCTGGATTTCGGCAAGGCGCTGAGCGAGCGACAGATGCTGCGGCGGATGAAGGAAGTGGCGAAGAAGAACAGGGTTCTGACCAGCCTGATCGGCATGGGCTATCACGGGACGGTGACGCCGCCCGCGATCCAGCGCAACATCCTGGAAAACCCGGCGTGGTACACCGCCTATACACCCTATCAGCCCGAGATTTCGCAGGGCCGGCTGGAGGCGCTGCTGAACTACCAGACCATGGTCAGCGACCTGACCGGGCTGGAGATCGCCAACGCGTCCCTGCTGGACGAGGCGACGGCGGCGGCCGAAGCGATGACCATGGCGCAGCGCGTGGCCAAGTCCAAGGCGACGGCGTTCTTCGTGGACGAAAACTGTCATCCGCAGAATATCGAGGTGATGAAAACGCGCGCGGCCCCGCTGGGGATCGAGGTGATCGTTGGCGCGCCCGAGACGCTGGTGCCGGAACAGGTGTTCGGTGCGGTGTTCCAGTATCCGGGCACCTATGGGCATGTGCTGGATTTCAGCGCCAAGATGGAGGCGCTGCATGCCGCGCAGGCCATCGGGATCGTGATCGCCGATCCGATGGCGTTGGTGCTGCTGAAGGAACCGGGCGCGATGGGGGCGGATATCGCCGTGGGGTCGACCCAGCGGTTCGGTGTTCCGCTGGGGTATGGCGGGCCGCACGCGGCCTATATGGCCTGCCGTGACGCCTATAAGCGGGCGATGCCGGGCCGGTTGGTGGGGGTGTCCATCGACGCGCGCGGCAACCGGGCCTACCGGCTGTCACTGCAGACCCGCGAACAGCATATCCGGCGGGAAAAGGCGACCTCGAACGTGTGTACGGCGCAGGCACTGTTGGCGGTGATGGCGTCGATGTACGCGGTGTTCCACGGGCCGGACGGGCTGAAGGCCATCGCGCAGCGCATTCACCGCAAGGCGGTGCGGCTGGTGAAGGGGCTGGAAGAGGCCGGGTTCAAGGTGGAGCCCAAGACCTTTTTCGACACGGTCACGGTCGAGGTCGGGCCGCTGCAGCAGGCGGTGCTGAAATCGGCGGTGGACGAAGGCGTGAACCTGCGCCCGGTGGGCAAGACCAAGGTCGGCATCACGCTGGACGAGGCCGTGGTGCCCGCGACGATAGAGGCGGTCTGGCGCGCCTTCGGGATCACGCGGTCGGATGACCAGCCCGGCGGCTGGCGTCTGCCGGAAAGCGCGCTGCGCGAGACGAAGATCCTGAATCACCCGATTTTCCACATGAACCGGGCCGAGACCGAGATGATGCGCTATATGCGCCGTCTGGCGGATCGCGACCTGGCGCTGGACCGGGCGATGATCCCGCTGGGCAGCTGCACGATGAAGCTGAACGCGGCGGCCGAGATGATGCCGATCAGCTGGCCGGAACTCAGCGACATGCACCCGTTCGTGCCGGTCGACCAGGCGCAGGGCTATGCCGAGATGATCGGCGACCTGTCCGCCAAGCTGTGCGACATCACCGGCTATGACGCGTTTTCCATGCAGCCCAACAGCGGCGCGCAGGGGGAATACGCCGGGCTGCTGACCATCGCCGCGTATCACCGCGCCAACGGGCAGGGGCATCGCAACGTCTGCCTGATCCCGATGAGCGCCCACGGCACCAACCCGGCCAGCGCCCAGATGGTGGGCTGGAAGGTGGTGCCGGTGAAGTCGATGGAAAACGGCGATATCGACCTGAACGATTTCCTGGACAAGGCACAGAAGCACGCGGACAATCTGGCGGGCTGCATGATCACCTATCCCAGCACCCACGGGGTGTTCGAGGAAACCGTGAAAGAGGTCTGCGCCATCACCCATGAACATGGCGGGCAGGTCTATATCGACGGGGCCAACATGAACGCGATGGTGGGGCTGTCGCGTCCCGGTGATCTGGGCGGCGACGTCAGCCACCTGAACCTGCACAAGACCTTTGCCATCCCGCATGGCGGCGGCGGTCCCGGCATGGGACCGATCGGGGTGAAGGCGCACCTGGTGCCGCATCTGCCGGGCCACCCGGAAACCGGCGGCGAGGCGGGGCCGGTGTCGGCGGCGCCCTATGGATCGGCGTCGATCCTCGCGATCAGCTGGGCCTATTGCCTGATGATGGGCGGGGACGGGCTGACGCAGGCGACGCGGGTGGCGATCCTGAACGCCAACTATATCGCCAAGCGGCTGGAAGGGGCCTATGACGTGCTGTTCAAGGGGCCGACGGGCCGGGTGGCGCATGAGTGCATCCTGGATACCCGTCCCTTTGCCGACAGCGCGCATATCACCGTGGATGACATCGCCAAGCGGCTGGTGGATTGCGGATTCCACGCCCCGACGATGAGCTGGCCGGTGGCGGGGACGCTGATGGTGGAGCCCACCGAATCCGAGACCAAGGCCGAGCTGGATCGGTTCTGCGACGCGATGCTGGGCATCCGGGCGGAAATCGACGCGGTGGAAAACGGCACGCTGGACGCGGAAAACAACCCGCTGAAACGTGCCCCCCACACGGTCGAGGACCTGGTGGGCGACTGGGACCGGCCCTATAGCCGCGAACAGGGCTGTTTCCCGCCGGGGGCGTTCCGGGTGGACAAGTATTGGCCGCCGGTCAACCGGGTGGACAACGCCTGGGGCGACCGCAACCTGGTGTGCATCTGCCCCCCGATGGAGGACTACGCAGAGGCCGCGGAATAGGTCAGGCGGTGTTCCTGTCGCCCACCCGCGGGCGGGCGACAGGGTTTCGTGCTTGCGGGGCTATTCAGACCGCGCCGAGACCAGCGTCCAGCGCCGACAGAATGGTCTGGACGTCGGTTTCGGTGATCACCAGCGGCGGTGACAGGATGATGTTCGGCCCGGAAACGCGGACGATCGCCCCTGCTTGATAGGCGGTTTCCTGAATTCGCGCGGCAGTTTCCCCGTCGATCGGGGCCTTGGTGGCGCGGTCCGCAACCAGTTCCATTGCGGTCATCAGGCCGTGGCCGCCCCGGACATCGCCGATCAGGTCGTGTTTCTGCATCAGGGCCTTGCAGCCTTGATAGATTTGTGCGCCACGCGCGGCGGCATTTTCGACAACGTTCAGGCGTTTGGTTTCCTGCAAGCAGGCCAGCGCAGCCGCCGCGCCGACCGGGTGGCCGGAATAGGTATAGCCGTGGCCGATTCTGGCTGCGGGGTTGTTTTCGAAGGCGTCGATCATCCTGTCGCCCAGCATGACCGCGCCAAAGGGGAAGTACCCGTTGGTGATCGCCTTGGCGGTGCACATCATGTCAGGCTTTATCCCCCACAAGCGTGCCCCGGACCATGCGCCGGTGCGCCCGTAGGCGGTGATTACCTCGTCCGTGATCAGCAGGATGCCATGCCGGTCACAGATGTCCCGCACCATCGGCGCAAAGGACGCATGTGGGGGAATCACCCCGCCCGCGCCAAGAATCGGTTCCATGATCATGGCGGCGATGGTGTTCGCGCCCTGGAAATTGATTTCATCCTCCAGCGCGGCGGCGCAGAGCTGGGCCAGTTTCGCCGGGTCCGATTCGTTGAACGGGTTGCGATAGGTGTAGGGTGCGGGGATGTGGTGACAGCCGGGTAGCAGCGGTTCATAGGCGGTGCGGAAATTGGCGTTGCCGTTGACGCTGGCGCCGCCCATGTGGGTGCCGTGGTACCCCTTCTTCAGGCTGAGGAACTTGACGCGCCCGGCCTCGCCTCTCAGCTTGTGGTACTGGCGGGCCAGGCGAAGCGCGGTTTCCACCGAATCCGACCCGCCCGAGGTGAAAAAGGCGCGGCTTAGCCCGTCCGGCGCAAAGAAATCGGCCAGTTCATAGGACAGTTCGATCACGGCGTCGTTCGACGTGCCGCGGAAGGTGGAGTAATAGGGCAGTTTGGCAAGTTGCCCGGCGATGGCGTCCTTGACCGGCTGGCAGGAATAGCCAAGGTTGACGTTCCACAGGCCGCCCACCGCATCCACGACCGAATTGCCGTCGATGTCCTGAATGCGGACGCCTTCGGCCCCCACGATGATCTTGGGCGGCAGGGTCTGGCTGTCCTCGGGCGAGGTCATCGGATGCCAGAAGTGGCGGGCGTTGTTTTCTTTCAGAAAGTTTGAATCCTTCATTTCGCGGTATCCTGTCATTGGGGGCGCCGGTCCATCGCTGACCAGCAATTCTGCAGCGTGGCGGGCAGTACGCCGCCCCATCTGTGCGTGATCTCGCGGCTGGCGGCCGCGAGTTTGGTTTTGATGAAATCCTGCGCTTCCGGTGTCATGCGGCTGGCGACGCTGGCAACAGCAACAGTGCCCGCCAACAGGCCGGTTTCATCGAACACCGGGGCGGCGAGGCCGACAACATCCTGTTCCAGCCCGCCATAGGAATACCCGAAACCGGTCTCTCGGGCCGTTTCGACGGCGGTGCGAAGCTGGTCCTCGGTCAGGGTGGTGTTCGGGGTGAACGCGACCATGTGTTGCAGGGCTGCGCTGAACAAATCCTCTGGGCCAAAGGCCAGTGCGCAATTGCCCGAGGCCGTAGCGTGCAGCGGCAGGGTACGGATGTCGATGATGGCGCGGATGCCGTGTTTGTCTGATTCCCTGGCCAGCAACGCGTGAAGGGTCGTGCCCGACAAGACCGACAGATGCGCGGTCTCTCCGGTTTCGGCGGCAAGGGTGTCGATGGCTTCGCGCGCGCCTTCCTTGCGCGGGACAGTCAGTTCCCGCATCTGCGCCAGATGCAGCACGGCAGGACCGATGCGATACGCCTTGGTCAGGGGATTTTGTTCAACGAATCCAGCTTGTTCAAGGGCCTGAAGATAGCGGTAGGTGGTCGCCTTGTCGTGCTTTGCGATGCGGCGAAACTGGGACAGGCCGATTTCCGGGCGGCTGGCGGTGAAGTGTTCCAGCAGTTCTAGGGCTTTCGCGATGACGGACATTTTCAGGCTCTGGTTTGTCGATGTTGAAAAAAGTTTGACAGGGATAAATTAACAAGGCAAGCTTTTTTATGAACCGATGGTTTAAATAATGAACCGACAGGAGAGGAGAAAACAATGCCTGATTTTGGTAAGAAGATCGCGACAGCCTGTGTGGCCCTTGCGGCGCTGACGGGTGCTGCCGCCGCTGAATACCCCGAAAAGCCGGTTGAATTCGTCGTCCCGTGGCCGCCGGGCGATCTGGAGGACGTGCTGACCCGCATGATCGCCGAGGATTTCCAGGCCGCTTATGGTGTGCCTGCGGCGGTGGTGAACAAACCGGGCGGCGGCGGCGGTCCGTTCCCGGGCGCGGTCGAGGTCGCCAAGGCCCCGGCGGACGGCTATACGATCGGGTCGTTCATCATCGCGATCCCGGTGGTGGGGCCGCAGATCGGCATTCCCGAACTGAGCCCGGACCCGTTCGAGCCGCTGGGCAACTTCCTGACCTATCCGTTCGTCATCGCCGCCGGTGGCAACGCCCCCTATGACGACATGGCGGGGCTGGCGGCCTATGCCAAGGAAAACGACGTCGTCTTGGGGCATTTCGGTGCGCCGCTGGTGCCGACGCAGGTCACGATGGGGCTGGCCAGGGAAATGGGGTTCTCTTACGCGGCGGACGCCGCCTTTGACGCGTTGGATTGCAACACGCTGGCGTCGGGGGATGTGGATGTGATCAACACCACGCTTCAGTTGATCCTGCCCTGCCTGGACAGTGTGAAGGTGCTGGCCTCTATCGGGGCAGAGCGCATCCCGCTGACCCCGGATGCCCCCACGGTTGCGGAACTGGCGCCCGATCTGAACGTGGCGCTGTGGAACGGCCTGTTCGTCCACAAGGACACCCCGCAGGACGTGCGCGAGAAGATCATCGCGGTCGCCAAACAGACCGTCATGTCCGAACGCGCGCAGGCGCTGGCGGCTGAAACCGGGGCCGCCGTCTATTGGCAGGGCGCGGACGAGGTGAAGGCGCAGATCAACTCCGATATCGCGACGCTGGATCACATCGCCAAGGTTCTGGGCAACTGATCGCACAAGCCAACCCTCTGGGCCGTGCACGGTCATGGCCCGGAAAAACCTGACCACGGGTGCCCCATGTCACGGATCAAAACCCTGCAAGCCCTGTTCAAACGCTATCGTCGCCCCGGCGACATCGTGTTCGCCTGGCTGTTCCTTGCGCTTTCGGTTTTCCTGCTAAGCCAGTTGACAGAGCAGACCGCCTATCGCGCGGGGGGCAAGCTGTTTGCCCAGCCCCGGTTCTGGCCAGCGGTTTCGCTGGGCGGCATGGCGGGTTTCGCGGCGCTGCACCTGCTGGGCTCTGTCCTGTCGGAACGCCTGGAGGGGCGCTGGAAAGAGGTGCTGCTGTGGGTATCGGCCATAGAGTTCGCACTGTGGTTTGTCGTCTATGCCGTTGCGGTGCCCTATGTCGGCTATCTGCCGGCCACCGTGATCTTTGCGCTGCTGCTGGCGCTGCGAATGGGCTATCGCAGCCGGATCATGCTGGCCGGGGCCGCGGGGGCCGCGCTGGCGATCGTCCTGCTGTTCAAGACCTTCCTGCAGGTCAAGTTGCCGGGCGGGCAGATCTACGAGGCGCTGCCGGACGGCCTGCGCCAAATCATGCTTACCTATTTCTGATCGGAGCCTGAGATGGAGAACTTGCTGGCCGGGGCCGAGATGCTGGCCCGATGGGACGTGTTGCTGGCGTTGTTGGTCGGTTCTGTCGGGGGGGTCGTCATTGGCGCAATTCCGGGGGTCGGTCCGGCGGTCGCCATCGCCATCCTGCTGCCCGCGACCTTTTCGCTGGACCCGATTGTCGGGCTGACCATGCTGCTGGGAATCTACGGATCGTCCATGTATGGCGGGGCGATCCCGGCGGTGCTGATCAACACGCCGGGGACGGCCGTGAACGCCCTGACATCCTATGACGGATACCCGATGACCCGGCGCGGAGAGGCGCACCGGGCTGTTTCCCTGGCCTATAGCGCGTCGTTCTGGGGTGGGATTTTCGGCATTCTGTGCCTGATCCTGCTGTCGCCGGTGCTGGCCATCGTCGCCCCGATGTTCGGCAGCCGAGAGATCTTTCTGGCGGCGCTGCTGGGGGTGATCCTTGTCGTTCTGTCGCACCGGGGGCAGATATTCGCCGCCGGGATGCTGGCGATGTTCGGCATTTTCCTGAACACCGTGGGGCTGGATGCGGTCACCTATACCCAACGTTTTACGTTCGGCATGTCGTTCCTGAGCTCTGGCATCAACCTGATCGTGGTGGTTCTGGGGCTGTTCGCGCTCAGTCAGGCGTTCTTTCTGTTGACCAGTCCCGACGACAGCCCCGACGCAAGCCCGGTCACCGGCCGCCTGACCGACGGGTTCAAGGAATTGCTGAAACACAAGCGCGTGGCTACCGTATCGTCGGGGTTTGGCGTGGTGATGGGGATGATCCCCGGAGTGGGAGAGTTCACCGCCCAGTTCATGAGCTATACCTATGCGCAGAAAACCTCTGCCAACCCGGATGACTTCGGCAAAGGTTCGCCCGAAGGGCTGATTGCGTCAGAGGCGGCCAATAACGCGGTGCCTGCGGCGGCGATGATCCCGCTGCTGGCGCTTGGCATCCCCGGCGAGGCGCTGACGGCGATGATGCTGTCAGTGTTCTATGTCCACAACGTGATCCCCGGTCCGCAGTTGTTCCAGAACAACATTGACCTTGTCTATGCGCTGTATATCGCGCTGATCCTGCTGAACGTGCTGGTGATCTGCTTTCTGATGCTGTCAACCAACCTGCTGACCAGGATCATCCGCATCCCGACCCGGTTCCTGGGGGTGATGATCCTGATCCTGTCCTTTGTCGGGGTCTATTCGCTGCGCAATTCGCTGACCGATTGCATGTTGTCCGCGGGCTTCGGGGTGGTGGGGATGATCCTCAAACGGCTGAACCTGCCGATTGTGCCGATCATCCTTGGCATGGTGCTGGGCGGGATCATGGAAGTCAAACTGCGTTCGGCCCTGCCGCGACTGAAAACCCCGCTGGACATGATTGATCGTCCGATCGCCCTTGTCCTTTTCCTGATGATCCTTTTGGTTCTGGCGCTGCATGTGCGTACCCTGATCAGGGAATACCGCGCCCATCTGCCAGAAGAGGATCACGACCTTCACGACACGCAGATGCGGTAGAAAAATGGAACAAAGTCAGATTGATGCGCTGCGCGCGCAACCGATTGCCCGGCAAAAGCTGTTGATTGACGGCAAGGCCGTCCCGGCCCGCGACGGGGCCGAGATGGAAGTGCTGTCACCCATTGACGGCAAGGTGCTGACCACGCTGGCCCGTGGCGGCAGCAGCGATATGAACGCCGCGATTGCGTCGGCGCGGGCGGCGTTCGATGACGGGCGTTGGGCCGGTCAGCCACCAGCCGCCCGCAAGAAAGTGCTGACCAGGTGGGCGGACCTGATCGAGGCGAAGGCGCTGGAACTGGCCGTGCTGGGCGTGCGCGACAACGGCACAGAGATCAACATGGCCTTCAAGGCGGAACCGGGATCGGCTGCGGCCACGATCCGCTATTATGCCGAGGCGCTGGACAAGATCTATGGCGAGGTCGCGCCCACCGCGTCCGGCGTGCTGGGGTTGGTCCACAAGGAACCCGTCGGCGTTGTCGGGGCGATTGTGCCGTGGAATTTCCCGCTGATGATCGCGGCGTGGAAACTGGGGCCGGCGCTGGCCCTGGGCAACTCGGTCGTGCTGAAACCTGCCGAAACGGCGTCGCTGTCACTGATCCGCTTGGCGGAACTTGCGCTGGAGGCGGGGCTGCCGCCGGGGGTTCTGAATGTTGTGACCGGCGAAGGGGCCGTCGTCGGCGAAGCCCTGGCCCTGTCCATGGATGTGGATGCGCTGGTGTTCACCGGGTCCGGGGCGACGGGGCGGCGCCTGCTGGAATACGCGGCCCGGTCGAACCTGAAACGCGTCTATCTGGAACTGGGCGGCAAATCCCCCAACATCGTCTTTGCCGACGCCCCCGACCTGGACGAGGCCGCCATGGTCGCGGCGACAGGGATCTTCCGCAACTCTGGCCAAGTATGCGTCGCCGGATCGCGCCTGCTGGTCGAAGCGTCGATCCACGACGATTTCGTCGCCGCCGTGGTGCGCGCGGCGGAGGTGCTGAAGGTGGGCGATCCGCTGGATCTGACCAGCCAGATCGGCGCGGTGAATTCCGACCGGCAATTGGCGCAGAACCTGTCCTTTGTGGACAGGGCCCTGTCCGAGGGCGGGCAGATCGCGACGGGCGGCGCACGGATCCTGCAGGACACCGGTGGCTACTACATGGCGCCCACGGTGATCACGGGCGTGACGCCCGACGCCACCATCGCCCAGCAGGAAATATTCGGCCCGGTGCTGGGTGTGACCCCGTTTGACACCGACGCAGAGGCCATCCGCATCGCCAACGCAACCACCTATGGGCTGGCGGCCGGGGTCTGGACATCGAACCTGTCGCGGGCGCACCGGATGGTGCGGGCGGTCCGCGCCGGGCTGGTCCATGTCAACACCTATGGCGGATCGGATGGGACCGTGCCGCTGGGGGGGGTCGGACAATCCGGCAATGGCCATGACAAATCCCTGCACGCCCTTGAAAAATACCTCGATCTGAAAACTGCCTGGATCAAGCTTTGATCCGACCCGAGTGGAGAACCTGCCATGGCTGACAAGACCATTCTTGTGATCGGAACCTATGACACCAAGGATGACGAGCTGGGCTATCTGGCCGGTGTGATCCGCGATCAGGGCGGCGCGGTTCTGACAATGGATGTGTCCGTGCTGGGGGAACCGTCGTCGCCGACCGACCATTCCAAGCATGACGTCGCCAAGGCGGGCGGCAGTTCGATTGAGGCGGCGATCGCGTCAGGCGATGAAAACCACGCCATGCAGATCATGGCGCAGGGCGCATCGCTGTTGGCCGCCCGTCTTTGCGCCGAAGGCAAGTTCGACGGGATGGTTGTCCTGGGGGGCACGATGGGTACGGACCTGGCGCTGGACGTCTGTTCGGCGCTGCCGCTTGGCGTGCCCAAATACGTGGTCTCGACGGTTTCCTTCTCTCCGCTGATCCCGGCGGAACGGTTGGCCGCCGACACCCAGATGATCCTGTGGGCCGGTGGGCTGTATGGCCTGAACTCGGTGTGCAAGGCGTCGCTCAGCCAGGCCGCGGGGGCGGTGCTGGGGGCGGCGCGCGCGGTGGAAAAGCCGGACCGGACCAGACCGCTGATCGGCATGACCTCTTTGGGGAAGTCGGCGCTGAAATACATGGTGCCGCTGAAACCGGCCCTGGAACAGCGCGGCTTCGAAGTGGCCGTGTTCCATGCGACCGGCATGGGGGGGCGGGCGTTCGAAAGCCTTGCGTCGCAGGGGGCGTTTGCCTGCGTGTTCGATTTCTGCACGCAGGAGCTGGGCAACCATATCCACGGCTCCAACATCTCGGCCGGGGCAGACAGGCTGACCAATGCCGGCAAGCGAGGCATTCCGCAACTGGTCGCCCCGGGCTGCTATGACCTGGTCGATATCGTTGGTTGGCAGCCTGTACCCGATAAATGGGCCGCGCATCCGCAACACGCCCACAACCGCCTTTTGACCTCGGTCGTGCTGAACCATGACGAACGCCGCGCGGTGGCGCAGGCGCATGCCCGCCAGTTGGCGCAGGCCCGGGGTCCGGTCACGCTGCTGCTGCCGCGGGCGGGGCTGGGCGAATGGGACAGGCCCGGCGCCGATCTGCACGATCAGGCCGGGCTGGACGCCTTCCTGGCCGAATTGAAATCAAGCTGCCCGGAAAATGTGGAGCTTCGAGAGCTTGACGCGCATATCAACGACGCGGCCTTTGCGCAGAGCGCCCTGCAAGTGTTCGACGACTGGTGCGCGGCAGGGGTGGTGACGGCTGACTGACAGGCAGACCGCGTCGCGCGGTGCTTTGTGGGCAGGTGCAAGGGGGTGTTCCCCGCCTTGGTCAGCGGTTGTGGCGGCCGAGGGACGGCGAGGGGCCAGCCCCTCGCGCTCCCCGGAGTATTTGGGGCAAGATGAATGGAGCTTGGGTGCGGATCAGCGTGGCTGTGGCCCGGCCCCAGTTGCGATAGACCTGCGGGCCGGGGTGAAAGCCGTCGCGGGCCATCAGGGTGGAGTCCATCGGCAGGTCTAGATGGATCGGGTGAATGGTGGGTCGGTGGCCCAGGTGCGCGGCGCGGGCGGTTTGCAGCCGGTCGGCGTGGCGGCCCAGCGTCCAGCGGAGGGGATTGGGCAGCAGCGGGAATTGTCCCATCGGCGGGATCGGCGTCAGGCAGATCATGCGTACGCCAAGAGCGGTTTCCAGCCGGTCCATCAGCCTGGTTTGCCGGGCCAGCCATGCCCGCACCGGGGTCAGGCGGGTGACGTCGTTCACCCCCAGCGCGACCACCGCCACGTCGGCGGGCCGGGCGTGGTCCAGCATCGCCAGCGCGTCGCGGGTGGTGAAGCCGGTCTGTGCCAGCAACTGCCAATGCAGGGTGAAATCCGGCGCAAGGGCGCGGACAAGGTGGCCGGACAGCGCCTCCGCTTGCCGGTCCACGCCGACGCCCGCGGCAGAGGAATCGCCCAGGATCAGCAGGCGCAGGGGTGGGCCGCTGCCGGTGTTGCCGTCGCGGGGGCCGTCGGGTTCGGGCAGGGTCAGGGCGGTCGCGCGGGTGTGCAGCGCCTGCGCCAGCAGCAACGGGGCGGTGATGATGCGGACCAGCCGATCCATTTTACCCGATGAGCGGGGACAGGGCTGCCTGCAGCCGGTCCCATGTCGCCGGGTCGGGGGCGCAGAGGATGTAGCCCTGACGGATGGAAATGTCGTACTCGCGCCCGTCCAGCATCCGGGCGACGCCGCCTGCCTGTTGGCACAGCAGCACCCCCGCCGCGTGGTCCCACGGGTTCAGGATACCAGAAAGGCAGAAATCCACCGCGCCTTGGGCCATCAGCCGGTATTCGTGGCACGAACAGCGGATCGAGCCCATGCGGTAGAAGTTGGGCAGCACCGGGGCCAGTTTCGCCTGAACGTCCTTGGGCATCAGGTAGTAGTGCATGACGCCGGACAGATCGGCCAGGTCACCGCCCTTGGATACGTTGACCCGCAGGTCAATGCGCCCGGCGCCGGACAGGCGGGTGCGGGTTTCGTTGTCTGCGATCACCCAGTCGTCCACGATGGGATCGTAAAGCAGGCCGAAGATCGGTTTGCCAAACCGGGTGGCGGCCAGGATCACACCGAACAGCGGCACCCCGTGGGCGAAATTCCATGTTCCGTCCACCGGGTCGATGATGAAGGCCAGTTCGGCCTTGGCGGCGGTGTCGCGCAGGCTGGGGTCGCGAGAGGCGGCCTCTTCCCCGATCACGACGGCGTTGGGAAACAGGCGCAGGATTCCGCGCGCGATCATCGCCTCGGCGGCCTCGTCGGCTTCGGTCACCAGGTCCTGTGGGCCGGATTTCGTGCTGATCTGGTGCGCTGACAGATTGCGGAACCGCGGCAGGATTTCCGTTTTCGCGGCGCGGCGGACGATGTTCACCAGGCTGGTCTGCTGGGCCTGTGTCAGCGGGGTCAGCGGCAGGGGGAGCGTTTCGGACATCGGGGCCTCTGTTTGATTCTGGTGCGTCTGACAATGGGTTGCATCCGGGGCGGGCGGATGCAACGCGTCTATTCGCGCGCGCGCAGGATACTGGCGGGGCGGGCGGCCAGGGACCGGCGGGCAAAGGCAAGGCTGGACAGAAGTGTCGCCAGCACCCCGCCCGTCACGATCCCGAGGGCAGAGGGCCAGATCACCGAGAATTCGGTTTCCATCACGAAATGCGCCACGGCCCAGCCGCCGGTGATGCCCGCGGCCAAGGCAACCAGCCCCGCGCCCGCACCCAGCAGGGCTGCGCGCAGGGCAAAGCTGGACAGAATACGGGCGCGGGTGGCGCCCAGGGTTTTCAGGATCGCCGCTTCGTAGCTGCGGGCCTGTTCACCCGCTGCCGCTGCTCCGATCAGCACCAGGAAACCGGTCAGCAGAGTGGCGGCAGCCCCCCACGACGTGGCCGAGGCGATGCCGTTCAACATGACCGACACCCGGTCGATCGCATCGCGCACGCGAATGGCGGTGATGTTGGGGTATTGGCTGGCCAGGTCGCGCAGGATCGCGGCCTCGGCCTGCGGTTCGGCGTAGACGGTGGCGATATAGGTGTGCGGCGCACCTTTCAGGGCGTTTTCGTTCACGGCCAGCACAAAGCCCATTCCGGCGGTGGAAAAATCGACCTCGCGGAAGCTGGTGATCGTGCCGGTGATCGCCCGGCCAAGGATATTGAGCGTGATCGTGTCGCCAAGGGACAGGCCGATTTCTTCGGCCTCTTCGCGGGCAAAGCTGATCTGGGGCGGGCCGTCATAGTCATCGGGCCACCATTCCCCCGCCACGACCTGCGTGTTGGCGGGCTGCGCCCCGGCATAGGTGATGCCCCGGTCGCCGCGCACGACCCAGTGATCCCCGGCGACCTCGGTCGCGGGGATGTCGTTGATATGGGTGACCACTCCGCGCAGCATCGGCGCATATTCGACCTTGCTAACGGCGGGGTCGTTCTGGACGCGGTCCAGGAAGCCCGGCATCTGGTCACGCTGGATGTCGACGAAGAAATAGGACGGTGCGACATCGGGCAGGTTGCCGCTGATCGCCTGGCGCAGGTTGCCGTCGATCTGGCCGACGGCAGCCAGCACGGCAAGGCCCAGCCCCAGCGACAGGACCACGGGTGTTGCTTCGTCCCGCGTACCGCCGATGGCGGCGACGGCCCATCGCAGGGCGGGCAGGCCACGGGTGGCGCGCCGGGTGCGGCGCGACAGGACGCGGATCGCCAGCGCCGCCAGCATCAGCGTCACCAGCGCGGCGGTGATGCCGCCTGCGGTCCACAGGGTCAGGGTGACGGTGCCGGAAAACAGCACGGCGACCGCTATCAACGCGGCCACCAGCAGCGCGGTCAACGCGACGAAGGGCAGGGGCGGCAGGGCCTTGGCCCCGGACAGGGCGTCGCGGAACAGGGTGGCGGCGCGCACCTCGCCCGTCCGGGCCAGAGGCCACAGGGTGAAGATCAGCGCAGTCAGCAGGCCGTAGACGGCGGCCTCGGCCAGAGGTTCGGGGAACAGGGCGAATTCCGCGGGGACGGGCAGGGCGGAGGTCAGGATCGGGGCCAGCAGGACGGGCACGCCGCCCCCCAGCGTCAGCCCCAGCGCGATGCCCAGCAGCGCAAGCGCCCCGATCTGCAGGAAATAGGTCTGGAAAATCACCCGCCGGTCCGCCCCAAGGCTGCGCAGGGTGGCGATGACGCTGGTTTTCCCGGCCAGGTAGGCGCGCACGGCGGCAGAGACGCCCACCCCGCCCACGGCAAGCCCGGAAAGGCCGACCAGCACAAGGAACGCGCCCAGACGGTCCACGAAGGTGGCGATCCCCGGCGCGCCGTTGCGGGAATCCCGCCAGCGCATCCCCTTGTTTTCAAAGGTCTGTGTCGCTTCTGCCTTCAGTGCGGGCAGGTCCGCGCCTTCGGGCAGGTCCAGACGGTATTTCGTTTCGTACAGCGATCCGGGGGCCAGCAAGCCCGAGTTCGCCAGCGTGGGCGTCGCCACGATCGTGCGCGGCCCCAGCCCGAAACCTGACGCCGCGCTGTCCGGTTCGCGCACAAGCGCCGCCATCAGTCGGTAATCCTGTGTCCCAAGGCGAAAGCTGTCACCGATGGTCAGGCCCATGCGGTCGATCAGCACGCGCTCCATCACCGCGCCGGGCAGGGCGTCATCGCCCGCCAGCGCATCTGCCAGCGGGATGTCCGGGTCCAGCGCCACGCTGCCCACCAGCGGATAGGCGTTGTCCACCGCCTTGACCTGCGTCAGCCCGCGGTCGTCGCCCACCACGGCCATGGACCGGAAATCGACGACCTCGGACACTTTGTCGGCGCGGGTTTCCATCCATCCGCGTTCGGTATCACTGGCAAAGCGATAGGTGAACTCCATCTCGGCGTCGCCGCCCAGCAAGGCCGCACCTTCGCGGGCCAGCCCGGCCTCGATCCCGGCGCGGATGGACCCGACACCGGCAATCGCGGCAACCCCCAGTGTCAGGCAGGCCAGGAAGATGCGGAACCCGTGCAGACCCCCGCGCAATTCACGCCGGGCAAAGCGGGCGGCGATGCGCAGGCTCATGCGGCGGCCTCGACCAGTTCAAGCTGGCCGTCGCGCAGGCGCACCACCCGGTCGCAGCGCCGGGCCAGCTCGTCGGCATGGGTGACCAGCACCAGCGTGGACCCGTGCCGGTCGCGCAGGCCGAACAGCAGGTCGATGATCGCGGCGCCGTTTGCGCCGTCCAGATTGCCGGTGGGTTCGTCCGCCAGCAGGATTTCCGGGCGCGGGGCCGAGGCGCGGGCCAGCGCCACGCGCTGCTGTTCGCCGCCCGACATCTGGGACGGGTAGTGATCGGCGCGCGATTCCAGCCCGACGGCGCGCAATTCGTCCATCGCGCGGTCAAAGGCATCGGCATGGCCAGCCAGTTCCAGCGGGGTGGCGACGTTTTCCAGCGCCGTCATCGTGGGGATCAGGTGGAAAGACTGGAAAACCACCCCCATATGTTCGCGGCGAAAGCGGGCAAGCTGATCCTCGGACATCGCGGTCAGGTCTTGCCCCAACGCCCTGATCTGCCCCCCGGTGGCGCGTTCCAGCCCGCCCATCAGCATGAGGAGTGAGGACTTGCCCGACCCCGATGGCCCGACCAGACCCAGGGTTTCGCCCCTCTGGACATCCAGTGTTATGCCGTGGAGGATGCGAACCAGCCCGGCGTTCCCCGCCAGCGACAATTCCGCACCTGCAAGTGACAACACCGGTTCCGACATGCCCAATTCCTTCCGTTTGAATGCTTTTCTCTCATATGGGGCGCGCGCAGTTCGGCGCAAGGCGGCGGCGTTGGTTCTGCTGCTTGCCGCCGGGACACCCGTTTGGGCGCAGCCACCCGCGGTCATGGCCTTCGGGGACAGCCTGACGGCGGGATACGGGCTGATGGATCACGAAGGGCTGGTGCCGCAACTGCGTGACTGGCTGGCGGCGCAGGGGCAGGATATCCGGGTGATCGGGGCGGGCGTGTCCGGCGATACCACGGCAGGCGGTCTGGCGCGGCTGGACTGGTCGCTGACCCCCGAGGTGCGCGGGCTGATCGTGACGCTGGGCGGCAACGACGCGCTGCGCGGGATCGACCCGGCGGTGTCGCGTGAAAACCTGCGCGGGATTCTGCAGATTGCCGCCGACCGGGACATCGCGGTGCTGCTGGTAGGTATGCCCGCGCCGGTGAATTTCGGACCGGATTACCAAGCTGCGTTTGCCGCGATGTACCCGGACCTGGCGCAGGAATTCGGGGCGCTGTATTTTCCCGATTTCTTTGCCGGGCTGGGGGATGGCGCCCCGGCGGACCTGCAACACCTGTTCCAGTCCGATGGCATCCATCCCAACGGCGCAGGCGTGGCGCTGATCGTCGGGGCGTTGGGGCCATCCGTGCTAGAGCTGATTGAACGGGCCGAACAGGCGGACTGACGCCTCAGCCCAGTACCGCCGCCAGCACCCACAGGCCCATGACGATCACGATCAGCGACCCGATGGTGTAGAACGTGGCGCGCACCTCGTGCGATTGCTTGCTGGCGTAGGCCGCGAAATGCGCCACCCGTGCCGCGACAAAGCCATACATCAGCACCTGCGCGGCCCAAAGCGGCGGCGCGATGGTGACGAACAGAAGCCCGATCGCCAGGAAGGCGGGGATGTTTTCCAGATCGTTGCGATGCATGCGGCGCGACCGGTCGACATAGTCGTTCAGCTCCAGTTGGCTGGGGTCCGGGGCGGCGTTCAGCGGGCCGGGGCGCAGATCTTCGGGGCTGGCCAGGCCGGAATTGCTGCGCATCATCCGATAGACGGTCATCCAGCCTTGCAGCATGATCTTCAGCCCCATCAGGGCGGCGGCGATGGCATAGGTCTGAAAGACCGGGTTTTCCAGATGCAGCAGCGACATGACGGTTCCCCTGTTTCGGGCAGGATACGTCAGCCAGCTCGTTTCACCAAGCCGGTCTGCAACGCAAAAGGCCCCGCGTGGGCGGGGCCTTGAAAGAGCCGTTCGAACAGGGCTCAGGACAGGGCGATGTTGGTGGCCAATTCGCGCCCGTCGCGCCCGGACTGGATGTCATAGGTCACGCGCTGGTTGTCGTTCAGCCCCTTCAGGCCCGCCTTTTCCACCGCCGAGATATGCACGAACACATCCTTGCAGCCTTCGTCCGGCTTGATGAAGCCGAACCCTTTGGTTGCATTGAACCATTTCACGGTGCCAGAGGCCATTCCGTGTTACTCCTGCTTCTGCGTTGCCCGCGGAATTGCGGCAACCCGGCGCGTTAGTTCACAGATCGAGGTGCTGGGCCGTGGCGGTAGCAGGTGGTCGATAGTTTAGTAACGTTGCGGTCTTCAGGATGGTGCTGCCCATTTCCCAAATCAAGTGGCAAAATCCGGTTGAAATCATTCTTGACTTTGGCCGTCGCCGGGACGAAATGGCGCGAGATACAACAGCCCGGAGTCCGTGACAGAGAATCCCCGAAGCCGCCTGCCGGGCGCTTTTTTCCTCGCGCGACATTCCCTGCGAAAGCCACCCACATGACCGTTCTCCTCACGTCCTCGGGCGATCTGTCCGCCGATCGTCGTTACCAGTTCGCCGCCTCGCTGGCCGCCGAGGGCGACTACACCGCCGCGGCCGAGCTGATGGCTGAAACGATGGCGCGTGTACCGGGTTGGGCCGCGGGCTGGATGGCGCTGGGGGACTGGGCGGAACAGGCGGGCCAGACCGACCGCGCCGCTGGCGTCTTTGCACATGTCCTGACACTGGATGCGGCGGACAGGTTCGGGGCGGGGCTGCGGCTGGACCTGCTGCGCAAGGTTCCCGTGGCCGAGGCCATGCCCGCCGCCTTTGTCGAAACCCTGTTCGATCAATACGCACCCCGGTTCGAAACCTCGCTGGTCGGGCAGTTGGGGTATTGCGGGCCGGACTTGCTGGCCGGAGTCTTGCAGGGGCATCTGGGCCGGGTGCTGGACCTTGGCTGCGGCACCGGGCTGATGGGGCAGGCGATTGCAGGGCGCTGCGACTGGCTGGAAGGGTGGGACATTTCCCAGCGGATGTTGGACCGGGCACAGGCCAAGGCTATCTATCACCGGTTGGCAAAGCACGACTTGTCGCGCCTGACGCATGGGCCTGACAGGTGGAATACGATCCTGGCGGCGGATGTCTTTATCTACCTCGGTGCGTTGGAACGGATTACTGCATGGGTGGCCCATGCGCTGGCGCCGGGTGGGGCCTTTGCCTTTACCGCCGAGGCCGGGCAGGGCGACGGCATCACCTTGCTGCCGTCCCGACGCTATGCACATGGCGAGGCGTACCTGCGCGGGCTGATGGCCGATGCCGGGTTCAGCTCTGTACGAATCCGGCAGACCACGCTGCGGCAGGACCGGGGGCAGCCCGTTCCCGCCTTTGTGGTGGCGTGTTCCGGCCTGCGCCGGGCAACCGATCAGGCCGGAGAAGAGACCGAACTGGCCTGACCCTTGCGGGGCGCGTGCCGCTACTTATATTCAGTCAAGAATATATGACAGGAGCACGGCATGGCCCCGAAAAAACTGACTTGCCTGGATTGCGGCCAGGTCAACCGCGTCCCCGAGGACAAGCTGACCGCCAGCCCCAAATGCGGCGTCTGCGGCGCGCAGCTGATCGGCGGCAAAGTGCCCGAAGTGGACCTGACCACGCTGGAAAAGGCTGCGCGCAACGACGATCTGCCGCTGGTGGTGGATTTCTGGGCCCCGTGGTGTGGCCCCTGTCGCGCGATGGCGCCGGAATACGCCAAGGCCGCCGGTGCATTGGAAGGCGCGGCGCGATTGGTGAAACTGAACACCGAGGATCACCCGCAGGCCGGCCAGAAATTCGCCATTCGCAGTATTCCGACGATGGCCCTCTTTTCGGGCGGCCGCGAAAGGATGCGCCAGTCAGGCGCGATGCCCGCGGTCTCGATCGTTCAATGGGTCAAGGCGGCGGTCTGACCACCGCGATCTGACCTCTTGTCAAATGGCCTGCTGGATCAGTCGAAGGTACTGATCACGTCGTACATCACCGGTTCAAAGCTTTTGCACAGCTCGTTGATGACGCGGTTGCGCTTGCGCATTTCGTCGGTGCGCAGCATGGCCTGGTAATCCTCGCGCTTTTCCCATTGCGAGTAGTTGGCGATCCGGGTCTGGGCATCATTCACGTGCAGCCCTGCCGCGATGAAACCGGGCTGTTTCGAAATCACGTTCTGGTAGGCGTCAGTCAGCAGGTCCACCAGATCCTGACAGGTGCCGGGCGTGGCCTCGAAGGTGGTGATGACTGTCTGGTAGTGGGCGTTGCTCGATATTCTGGGCATGTGATCCTCCATCTCTGGGTCCAGCCTAGCACCGCAACTGCCCGTCGCCAAAGGAGATTTCGTTAACGGTTCGTTTATAGGTGACAAGGCATGGTTGATGCCGGGAGGAATGCGAATGCGCCTGCTGGCTTTGGTGCTGTGCCTTGTATCCTCGGACGCTTCGGCAGGCGCGTGGATGCGCGCGCGCGGCGGCTGGTTCATCGCGCCCTCCGTCACGGCAGGTAGCGACGGGATCGGCCCGTCGCTCTATGCCGAATACGGGCTGACGGGTTGGCTGACGCTGGGGTTGGATGCCAACCAGTCTGTTGAGGGGGAAGAAAAGGCCCTGACCTTCGCGCGCCTGCCGCTGTGGACCGGGCGCGGCGGGCACCGTCTGGCCATGGAAGTCGGTGGCGGTGTGCAGGCGGGTGTTCCGGTGGTGCGGTCCGGCCTGTCCTACGGGCAGGGGCTGCGGACGGGCTGGGGCGCGGGCTGGCTGGCGGTGGATGCCAGCATGACGGTCAACCTTGGCACCGGGGCGCACAGCGCCCAGCTGGACGCCGCGCTGGGCCTGTCCCCCTCTGACAGGTGGAAGGCGATCCTGCAACTGCAGGCGGCGATGGACGCTACCGGGGGGATTTCCGTTCAGGCCACCCCGTCCGCCGTCTACCGGTTTGCCCGGTCAACGCAGGTGGAACTGGGTATGATCCAGCCGATCACCGGCGGCGGCGACACGCGGTTGAAGCTTGGGCTGTGGCTGGAGTTCTGATCCCTTGCCCGCCCGCCGCCGCCCGCCTATCACTGGGACATGACAGACCCGATCCGCCCCACCGATGACGACGCCCGCGCCTTGGCGCGGGATCTGATGGCCCAGGCCCGTTTCGCGGCGCTGGCGGTAACCGATCCCGAGACCGGCGCGCCCTATGTCAGCCGCGTCGCCCTGGGCACCGTTGCAGGTCGGCCGGTCACGCTGATTTCTGCACTGGCACATCACACGCGGGCCTTGCGGGCGAACCCCGACTGCGCGCTGCTGGTGGGCGAACCCGGCCCGAAGGGCGACCCGCTGTCTCATCCGCGTCTGACCGTGCAAGCCCGCGCGCGGTTCATTGCGCGGACCGATCCCGCGCATGGCGAAATGGCCGCGCGATACCTGCGCGGCCACCCCAAGGCAAAGCTCTACCTGTCCCTGGGCGATTTCGGATTCGCCGTATTCGACCCCACCCGAGCCTTTCTGAACGGCGGCTTCGGGCGGGCGTTCCACCTGACGCCCGCCGACCTGGGGCTATAGCCCTCAGTAGTTATCGACCCGCACTGTCACGTTGACCTTGCCGGTCACATCTGCTGGCCAGTGCAACTGCACCTGGTCGCGGCTCGCGCCGTCCTCTGTGGTGATCCAGGGCATGGCATAGGTCGTGGTCTGGTCCGCCTGGCGAATGCGGGACCGCGTCACCACCGCATCCACGTTCTGCGCATAGCCGCCAAAGGCCAGCCACCCGGCGCAATCAATCACCCAGTCATCGGCGGCGGTGTTCTGTTCGTGGGCGACGGTCAGGGGGTTTTCGATCCCCTGCTGGATGCCGTTGAACATGTTGCCCTTGATGGTGATGTTGCGGAACCGGCTGTAATCCAGATCCGCGAATGACGTATCCACCATCTCTACCCGGTCCAGCGTGGTATGGATGGCGCGGAACACGTTGCCCGTGATGTTCAGCCCGCTGATGAAATGCCCCGCGCCATGTGGCTTGACCACGATGAAGCGCGACCAGGGGGCGGCGTCGATGGTCTGGAACACGTTGCCCGAAATCGTCAGCGCACTGAAGGAATACTCGCTGTTGTATTCCGGTTCCGGGTCATGCTCGTTCGACCATTCGATGAAACAGTTGTCGATGTAGTTGCCGCTGATCGTCGCGCGGTTATGCGAACTGGTCAGCACCAGCCCGGCGGTGCGCAGCCCTTCGGTTTCGCTGTCGCCCTGGTACCAGTGGTTGCCCGCGATGAGGGAACTGGTCCCGCCCAGCACGGCGAAATGGCGGAATTGCGTGATCCGGTTGTTGCGCAGCTTGACGTCGTTGGCGTTGGCGTTCAGCGCGATGGTCTTGCGGTCCTGCGCCCGCAGCCCGCCCTCGTCCGAGTGGAACTGACAGCGGTCGATCAGCATCCCCTGGCAGCCCTGCCCGATACTGGTGACGCCGCGATCCTTCGGGTCGGTAAAGAAGCAGTCCTTGAGGTGAAAGATCAGCCCGGCCGGGGCCAGCATGATCCCGCTGGCGCGGGCGTTGCACTGGAATTCGATGTCGGACATGGAAAACTTCGACAGTTTCGCAAACCCGGAAAAGTCCAGGATGTACTTGTACCGCGTGAACGTATAGGTCTGCGTCCCCACCGCGTCATACAGCGGCATCGACAGGGTGACGCGCTGGGTGGCCTCGTTCTTGGCGGTGACATAGACCTCGCGCCCGACGCCGCTGCCGGTGACATGCGCGCCGATCGGGATGTTCGCGACATTGACAACGTTGGACAATGTCAGCGGGTCGGAAATCGAATAGCTGCCTATCGAGCTGAACACCTCGGTATCCCAGGCGCTGTTTTCTTCCACGTAGAACTGGCCGTTGCGGATATGGCGGCGTTGGGCGAACTCTGTCCGGTTGGGAACGATGGCCTGCATGTCCATCGGTTCGGTGACGCTGATGCGCCGCCCGCCCATGTCCAGCGATTCATGGTCGGAATTGTTCAGCAGCGACTGGAACGCCTTGCGAAAGCCCAGCTCTTCGTTGCCGAACGCGTCGATATAGGTGGGCAAGTCAAAGCTCTTGGTCAGCGACAGGATCGCGGCGTCGGGCATGGTCACGGTGCCCTCGAACCGGACGCGGCTGGCAAAGGTCATGCTGCTGCCCAGCAAGTAGTTCCCGGCGGACACCAGAACCATGCGCCCGTTTGCGGCTGCGTCGGCGGCCGCGAACGCGGCGGTATCGTCGGTGACGCCGTTGCCCACGGCCCCGAAGTCGCGCACGTCCACCCAGTCCAGCATGGAGCGCAGGTAGGCCTCGGTGATGTCCTCGATCACGATGTCGTCGATGCGCACGACGCCACCGTTGGCCCCGGTCAGGTCCAGCCCGATATGGCCGTACGCGACCGGCGCGGGCCAGACCATGTCCACACCGCCACGGTTGCCGCTGCCGATGATGGCGCTGACCTCGACCACCTCGCCATAGGCGGTCAGCGCGATGTCCGCGCCGGTTTCGGTCAGGCCGGTGACATGGGCGTCTGCGCCGTCGCCCGCCCAGCCCGCGATGCGCACCGATGGCAGGTTGCCGCTGATCGCCTTGACCCGCGCGGTGACCCGCAAATAGCAGCCCGGCAGGATCGGCGTCTGCGCCATATAGCGCAGTTTTTGTTGGGTGTTGACCTTTTGCAGTTCCAGGCAGCCGCCGAAATCCTGATCCGCCGGGACATAGGCAGCGTTCAGCGCCGCAGCATAGCTGTCCGACCCGGCCGTGCCATCGCCGCTGGACCACGCGTCCAGCCCCGCCTCGAATGCGGTGGGCATGAAAACCACACCATCGGTAATCGCCTTGTTCATTGCGTATCCTTTCCCCAAAGCCCGCAGGCGGCATGCGCCCGGATGGAAAGGGGAATAGCAAACAGGTGATTAACATCGGCTGAGACCACCGTGACGGTGGGCGCCGGTAGGGGGCAACACCCGGACTGGAAAACGGGGAGACGACACACGCAGGTTTCCCCTTGCCGAATCCCCTGCGCGGGGCGTCACATCGCTGTACCCCAGCAAGGAAAGGCCCCGTCATGGACCTCGACCCCAAGACCGACCTCAGTTTTACCCGCACTCTGCCGATCCCGCCCGAGATTGTCTGGAAATGCTGGACCTCACCGGCCCATATCCCGCATTTCTTCGTCCCCCGCCCGCATCGCGTGATCGCGTGCGAGATCGACCTGCGGGTCGGTGGCCGCTTCAACACCGTGTTCCAGGTGGACGGGCAAGAGATGCGCAACGAAGGTGTTTTCCTGGAACTCATCCCGCAGGAAAAACTGGTGTTCACCGACGCCTATACCGAAGGATGGAAGCCCAAGCCCGAACCGTTCATGACCGCGATCCTGGAATTGCAGTATGACCGCCAGGGGGGCACGATCTATACCGCGACTGCCCGTCACCGCACCCCCGAACTGTGCGAGGCCCACAAGCAGATGGGATTCTTCGAAGGGTGGGGGATCGTCGTCGATCAGCTGGTCGATTACGCGCAAACCCTTTGAGGCAAACGCAAAAGGCCGCGCACCGGGCGCGGCCCTTCGGTTTGTTCCGTCGGCTCAGGCCAATTCGCCGGCCAATGCGCTGTCGATCAGCGCGATGGTTTCCTGCACGCCGTACAGTGCGATGAACCCGCCGAACCGCGGCCCTTGGGATGCGCCCAGCAGCACCTCGTACAGCGCCTTGAACCAGTCGCGCAACGGGTCGAACCGGTCGCGGCCCACGGCATAGACCACCGATTGCAGCGCCTCGTCATCCAGTGCGCCATCGTAGGCCGCCAGTTGCGCGCGCAGATCCTCCAGCGCCGCGCGCTCCAGATCCGTGGGGGCGCGGAACACCTTGGTGGGCTTCACGAAGTCGTTGTAGTAGCGCACCGCGAACCCGGCCGCCTGATCCATGTCGGCGTTGGTCTCGGGCGACGCGTCCGGCGCATAGCGGCGGATGAAGCCCCACAGGGTTTCCTTGTCCTCGGCCCCCGACACCGAAGCCAGGTTCAGCAGCATTCCGAACGGCACCACCATCGTGGACGCCGGCGGGTTGCCGTTGTGGATGTGCCAGACCGGGTTGTTTACCTTGCCGGCGGCATCCTGATCTGGGAAGGCGCGCAGTTGCTGGTGGTATTCGTCCACCGCCTTGGGGATCACGTCGAAATGCATCCGCTTGGCGGTCTTGGGCTTGAGGTACATGAAGTATGACAGGCTTTCGGTGCTGGCATAGGTCAGCCATTCGTCGATCGTCAGGCCATTGCCCTTCGACTTGGAAATCTTCTCGCCGTTTTCGTCCAGGAACAGTTCATAGGTGAAATGTTCCGGCTTCTTGCCGCCCAGGATTTCGCAGATCCGGTCATAGATCGGCGTGTTGGTGCTGTGATCCTTGCCGTACATCTCGAAATCCACGTCCAGTGCGGCCCAACGGGCGCCGAAATCGGGCTTCCACTGCAGTTTCACGTTGCCGCCGGTAACGGGCAGGGTCCATTCCTTGCCGTCCTCGTCGTCAAAGGTGATGGTGTAATCGTCCTTGTTGATCGACTTCATGGGCACGTACAGCACGCGGCCGGTTTCCGGGTGGATCGGCAGGAAGATGGAATAGGTCTGCTGGCGTTCCTCGCGCAGCGACTTCAGCATGACCTTCATGAGGTCGTCATAGCGGTCCACGGCCAGTTTCAGCACCGCATCGAACTGGCCCGACTTGTAGAATTCGGTGGCCGAGTAGAACTCGTATTCAAAGCCGAACGTGTCCAGGAACCGGCGCAGCATGGCGTTGTTGTGGTGGCCAAAGCTGTCGTATTCGCCGAACGGGTCCGGCACGCTGGTCAGCGGCTTCTGGATGTTGGCGTGCAGCATGTCCTGGTTCGGAACGTTGTCCGGCACCTTGCGCATCCCGTCCACGTCATCCGAGAAACAGATCAGGCGGGTGGGAATGTCGCTGATCAATTCGAATGCGCGGCGGATCATCGTGGTCCGGGCGACCTCGCCAAACGTGCCGATATGCGGCAGGCCCGACGGGCCATAGCCGGTTTCGAACAGGACATATCCTTTCTCAGGGGCCTTCTTCTCGTAACGTTTCACCAGTTTCCGGGCTTCCTCGAAAGGCCAGGCTTTGGAAATCAGGGCGGCGTCACGCAGATCAGACATGTCTTACTCCAATAGGATCGGGTCCGCCCGCGCCCCATGCGCGGCAGACCGCCGCTTCCTATTGCGGCAACGGCTTGCAGTCAATATTCTGCGCCGCAACACGGATTAACAGGACCAACCAGATGACCGAGCCCGCAAACGATTCTCACCCGCTCAGCCCGCAGGATTGCCTGGTGGCGCTGATGATCGCGGTGTCCGCCTCGGATGAAAACCTGCGCACGGCAGAGCTGATGAAGATTCAGAATGCGGTGAACAATCTGCCGGTATTCGCGGAT
Organism: Thalassovita sp.; assembly: GCA_017792425.1. GTDB lineage: Bacteria > Pseudomonadota > Alphaproteobacteria > Rhodobacterales > Rhodobacteraceae > Thalassobius. The sequence goes on along the minus strand of CP051233.1, from coordinate 2,776,652 downwards.
TATGACATCGACCGGATGAACCGCATGGCGCAAGTCGTGTTCGACCTGTTCGGCGAAGAGGACGGGCTGGACGCGCTGTTCGGCCTGATCCGTGAAAACCTGCCGGAAAAGCTGTTTGAAACCGCCTATGCGCTGGCCTGCGACGTGGCTGCTGCGGATGGCACCCTGCAGGAAACCGAACTGCGCCTGCTGGAAGAAATCCGCTACGAGCTGAACATAGACCGCCTGCATGCCGCTGCAATCGAACGCGGCGCCCGTGCCCGCCACATGAGCGCCTGACCACGCGGCGGAAGCCCTTCGTTTCGTTGCAGGAATTCTTTGACTCCCGGTGGCGCACCGCGCCATCATGGGGTCAGGATGACGCGTGTTCACCAGTTTCTTGCAGGGGTTTTGATAACGCTGGGCTTGGTGTTGCCGCACCGGGCCGGGGCGGAAATTCTGCAGGTGCGCGTTGATCTGTCGGAACAGATCATGCGCGTCTACCTGGACAACCGCGCGGTTTACCTCTGGCCGATTTCGTCGGCGCGCCCCGGCAAGGTGACGCCGCTGGGCACCTTCCACCCGCAATTCCTGTCCGCGAACCACAAGTCCAGCCTGTACGACAACGCGCCGATGCCCTGGTCGGTTTTCTTTTACGGGCATTATGCGATCCACGGCACGACCGAACTGTCCAAGCTCGGCCAGCCCGCGTCGGCTGGGTGCATCCGCCTTCATCCAGAAAACGCGGAAATCCTGTTTGCGCTGGTCCAGGCGCGGGACAAGCAAAGCACCTTTATCGTCGTTGAACCCTGATCAACGCGCCGTCCCCGGCGGCCCAATCGGCGGTTCGACGCCCAGATACGTGGAAATACGTATGTTTCCGCATAAAAATTTTTGACAACGTAGAAATGATGGCGCAAGCTTCGTTTATTACGATACGATTTTTCCACATATGGTTTTCATCATGATCCGCATTGCAACCAAGACCCCCTGTCCGCTGTACCTTTGCGTAGCTGCCCAAACCCTGCGGGATGTCGTAGGGCTATCGTCAGACATCAACATCAGCCTCAGGGGCTGAACGCCAGACGTAACCACTCACGGACGTCGAAACAGGGTGTGCCAACCGGCGCACCCTGTTTTCACTCAACTGCCGTACAAGGCCCCCCAGCGTTGGAGCAGCGCCTGCTGCAGCGATTTGGACCGCGCGTTCCATTGCCGCCCCCCCTGCGGGCGTTCCCGCTCGGCCACGCTCAGCCGGTCGCGGCGCGGCGTGTCGGCGGTGAAGATCGCAAAGGCCAGTTCCGACCCGTCAGGCGCAGACAGGTACCCGGCCAGCGCGCTGACGAAATTCAGCGTTCCGGTCTTGGCGCGCACCGCGATCGGGTGGGATTTCTGCGGGCGACCCTTTTCATCGCGCATCACCACGCTTTTCAGCAGGTCCGGCAACGGCCCGGATTGCCGCGCGGCCACCAGCGCACGCACCATGTCCAGCGACGACATGCGCGACCCGTCGCCCAGCCCCGAATGATCAACCAGCCGCGCGCGGGTCATGCCCAGCCGCTGCGCCGCCCAGCGGCTCATTTCGCGGGCAGACCCCTGTAGATCCGGCGTTTTGCCCAGACGAGCCTGGGTGGCGGCCATGCCCACCAGTTCCGCCGTCAGGTTGGTTGAATACTTCAGCATCCCTCGCAGGATTTCCCGCAAGGTATCGCTTTCATGGGTCGCCAGCGTCGTTCCGGCGGGCAGCGCCCCCACCGGGGTTTCCGGTTTCAGTTCTATCCCATGCGCACGGGCAAAGGTGCGAAATACCTCGCCGGCATAGATGTCGGGTCGCCGCACCGGCAGCCAGCGCGCCCCGCCGTTGCCCAAGGCGCTGCTGGCCACGGTCCAACTGTCCATCCCGCCCTTGTCGCGGTAGGTATAAACCGGCATATCGCGCTGGACGACGGCCATGGTCGCCATTTGCACATCGGGGCGATGGCGGTCGGATCGCGCGTCCATCGTTACGCCCCATCCTTTGCCCGCGCGTTTCCATTCGAAATGCACCCGGTTGAAGTTCAGCGACAGCCCCGACACCGCCGGGTTATAGCCTACGTGTTCCGGCTGCTCCGGGTCGATCTGCCGGGCATAGGCCACGGCGCCGCCCCAAACCAGGAACCGCCCCTGCACCCCGCGCACGCCCGACTTCTTCAACCGAGAGGCCAGCGCCGCCAGCGCGTCCGTGTCCAGCATCGGATCACCGCCGCCCGCCAGCACCAGATCACCTTGCACGATCCCGTCTACCACCGGCCCGGTGGTGATCAGCCGCGTGCGGAACCGGTGCGCCGCGCCCAGGTGTTCCAACGCGTACAGCGCCGTCACCACCTTGGTGACGCTGGCGGGGGGCAGCCCGGTCTCTGCCACCCGGTTTTCCAGCACCCGCCCCGTAGTCGCCTCGGCCACGGCAAAGGACACCTCGCCGCTCAGCCGCGCGCGCGCGATCAGCGCCTCGCCGGCCGGTTCGGCCAGCTTGTGGATGCTGTCCGGGCGGATATGCGGCCGCAGCGACAGCACGGGCGGCGCGGCGAACGCGGGGCTTGCGGCCAGGAACCCGGCCGCCGAACACAGGAACGAACGTCTGGAAACACCTTGCTTCATGGGGAAAATCTAACCTCACCCGGCCTTTGCGGACAAGCGGGGAAACGCAACCAGAGGCGGAATTAACGCCAATCGCCCCGCGCCCGGATCGCCGAGGACGACACATCCACCATCGGCACGTTCAGGAAACACCAGCACGGCGGGGCGCTGCGGCCCAGCAGGTGGCTTTCGGCGCGGCGCAGGCGGTGGTGACGGAACACCTTGGCCGCCTTCGATCCGCGCGCTGAGATCCGTTGGCCGGGACGCGCCAGTACCCCGACGCTGACGTTGCGCATGATCCATTTCCAGTCCTGCCACTGGCTGAACTGCACCAGGTTGTCCGCGCCCATCAGCCAGACAAAGCGTACTCCGGGATACAGGTGCTGCAATTCACGCAGGGTCCGCGCGGTATAGCGCGTGCCGATCTGCGCCTCTATGTCGGTGACCCGCACGCGCGGGTGGCGCATGACCTGCCGGGCGCGGTTCAACCGCTGATCCAGCGCCGCTGGCCCATGTTCCTTCAGCGGGTTTCCGGGGCTGACCAGCCACCACACTTGATCCAGCCCGAACCGTTTCAACGCCTGCCGGGTGATATGCGCATGTCCTTCGTGGGCCGGATCGAACGATCCGCCCAGCAGCCCGATCACCATGCCGGGGCGCGCATATGGAATGTCATGGCGCAATGGCTTCTCCGCGTGATTGTGCATCTGTCGTGGTCTGGGCCGATTTTGTCAATCAATAGCGCGCACTTGCACCGCCACTCTGTCCGGCGGCCGCGCCGCATCAGCGGAAATCCGGCAGAACCGACGCTGCCGCTGCCGCGCCATTGCCGTAGGTGGCCCGGTCCTGTACTGCGGGCGCAAATGCCCCTGTTCACAGTATCCTGTTTCCGAGGCCGCAATGAAGAAATTTCCGCTCAGCCATACGTTTGCCATCCTGCGCGGCTATCGCCCCTGGGTCGTCGCGCGTTATGCGGAACCCGCGGTGGCGGACCTGTCGCGGTTCCTGAATTTCCTAGAACGCCGAAAACTGTGCGACAACACCAACCGCGCCGTTTCATCGCTGGTCAACAACAAGCTGTTCTTCGCCCAGGCCCTTGGTCCGTGGCAGCACCTTGTTCCCCAAAATTTCTGCTATCTGGAAGGCGGCCAGTGTTATGATTTGCGCGGCGGCGGTTTCGATCCGGTCCCCTTGGAACAGGTGATCGCGCAAGAGGGCGGCCGCTTCGTGCTGAAGCCGGTGGGCGGAACCCGCAGCCGGGGGGTTCATTTCGTATCGATGCTGGACGGCCAGTTGCTGGCGGATGGCCAGCCCACCGACGCCCACAACGTGCAGCAATTGGCGGATCCGGTGTCGGGCAGCATCCTGTGCCGCTGCCTGCAGCAGCATCCTGACGTGTCCGCCATTTTCCCGGATGCCCTGATGACTCTGCGCATCCTCACCTATTATGACGACGCGCTGGGGCGCGGGCGCATCCTGGGCGGGTTCGCCCGCATCGGCACGAACGCCACCGCCCCGTTCGAGGCCGCCAGCAAGGGCGGTCTGCAGGCACAGATTGATTTTGAAACCGGAACCCTGCATGGCGCGATCACCTTCGCCCCGCAAACCTGGTGGTCCCGCCCGCAGCGCAGCTATCTGGACGTCCACCCCGACACCGGGGGGCGGATAAAGGGGATGCGCATTCCCCATTGGGATGACCTGCACGCCACCCTGCAGCAAATGATCGACGCCTTGCCGATCTTCCAGTTCACCGGCTGGGATTTCGCCATCACCCCGGATGCCTTCGCGGTGATCGAGGCCAACGACCGCCCCGGCACGGATACCATCCAGTATTTCCGGCCCCTGCTGGACGACGCGCAGTTCCGCGATTTCCTGATCCGGCACCGCATGATCCGGCGCTAGGTCCGGCACGAAAGGCGACCCGACATGGCAAGGCTTCGAAAGTTCCCGCTGTCGCTGCTGCCGGTGTTCTGGCACGGCCACCGCCCGTGGAAAGTGGCGCATTACTGCGAACCGGGCCGCAAGGATCTGTCGCGCTTCCTCGGCTCGTTGCAACGCCGCCGCCTGATGGATAGCGCCAACCGGGCCAGTTCCTCGCTGATCAAGAACAAGCTCTGTTTTCCCGCCCTGCTGGGGCGGCACGCGCATCTTGTACCCGAAAACATCGGCTTTCTGAAAGACGGGCGCTGTTATGACCTGCGGCAGGGCGGGTTCGATCCCGTGGACCCGTTGGCGCTGCTGGCGGATTTCGGCGGCGATGTCGTGGTGAAACCGGTGGACGGCATGCAAAGCCTGGGCGTGCATTTCGTATCGCTCCGCGATGGCGTCCCCCTGCTGGACGGCACACCGCTGGGGTCGCAACAACTGATCGCGCTGGCGGACCCACAGGGCAGCATCATCTGTCGCCGCGTGGAACAACACCCGGATCTGGCGCGCATCTTCCCGGACGCGCTGATGACGGTGCGCGTTCTGTCCTTCTTCGACGACCTGACAGGACGCGGCCATGTGCTGAACAGCTTTGTCCGCATCGGCACCCGCCAAAGCGCCCCGTTCGAAGCCGCCGCGCGGGGCGGGCGGGTCGCCAATTTCGACTTTGCCACGGGCCGGCTGGAAGGCATGCTGGAACTGGGCAAACTCGGGTATTTCGGGCAGACCCCCCGGCGATACCTGGACAACCACCCCGATACCGGTCAGCGGGTTGCAGGTGTTACGTTGCCCAACTGGCCAACCGTGCGCGACGCGGTGCAGGGCCTGATCGACGAATTGCCGCTCTTTGAATTTATCGGCTGGGACATCGTCATCACCACCGACGGTTTCGCGATACTCGAGGCGAACACCCGCCCGTTCCTGGAATACCAGCAGTATTTCACCCCGCTTCTGGACCATCCCCAGTTTCGCGCCTTCCTGGTTCGGCGGGGTATCGTTCCGGGTTGACGGGATCAGCGCCACCCGCCCCGATACAGCCGCGCGTACAATGTTGTGATTGAGAAGCCCCAGCACCTCTACTAGACAGAAGAGGCACACATTCTGGGGGCGATATGCGTTCATGACCGGGATACACCCGTATCCTCTGGGCCATTCCAGGGCTTTTTTCCACGGTTTCCGCCCGTGGACGGTGTCGCTGTTCTGTGAACCGGGGGTAAAGGATCTTTCGCGCTACCTGTCCTTCCTGGAACGCCGCCGCATCTGCAACAACACCAACCGCGAAATCGTCTCGCTGACCAATAACAAGCTGTTCTTTCCGCAATCCCTGGGTCCGTGGGCGTATCTGGTGCCGGAAAACGTGGCCTACATGAAGAACGGCCAGTGTTTTGATGTCCGGTCCGGCAGCTTCGATCGGGTTTCGCCGGAACGCCTGCTGGCGACGGAATCCGGCCGTTTCGTGATCAAACCGATCGGCGGCAAATGCAGTCGCGGCGTGCATTTCATCACCGTCACAGATGGCGTTCCGTTTCAGCAGGACAAGCCGCTGACCGGGCAGGAACTGGCGGCCTTGGCCGATCCCAGCGGCAGCATTGTCTGCCGCTACATCGAACAGCACCGGGATATTTCGCGGATATTCCCCGAAGCGGTCATGACGATCCGGCTGCATACCTACCACGACGATGCCACGGGCCGTGGGCGCATCCTGTGCGGGTTCGCCCGCATGGGCACGGCCGCCAGCGCACCGTTCGAATCCATCACGCGGGGCGGGCTGGTGGTGTCGCTGGACATCGAAACCGGCACTTTGGGGCAGGGGCTGCGCTTCGGCGCGCAGACCTTTCGCCGCAAACCACCGCGCCATTTCACCGACACCCACCCGGACACCGGCGAACGCATCAACGGATTCCCTTTGCCGAACTGGCAGCAGATGATCGACACGATGCAACAGTTGACGGACGCGTTGCCCCTGTTCGAATTCATCGGCTGGGACATCGTGCTGACGTCCGACTCGTTCTCGATACTAGAGGCGAACACACGCCCCTGCACCGACACGATCCAGTATTTCCAGCCCCTGCTGGATGATCGTCCCTTCCGCGACTTCCTGATCCGGCGCGGTTTCCTCCGGCGCTAAGCGCAGCACCACCCGAATAACGTGGCTGCCCGGATTGCCCCCACCGCGCGTGTCGGCTATCACACCCGGCAAATCGCGCATTACCCAGCAGGAGCGGACCACCAATGGCATCCTACCAGTACGTCTATCACATGTCGGGGGTCTCCAAGACCTATCCCGGCGGCAAGAAGTGTTTCGAGAACATCCACCTGAACTTCCTGCCCGGGGTGAAGATCGGTGTCGTCGGTGTCAACGGCGCCGGTAAATCGACCCTGCTGAAGATCATGGCCGGCATGGACAAGGATTTCCAGGGCGAGGCATGGCATGCCGAGGGCGCCAAGGTCGGCTACCTGCCGCAGGAACCGGAACTGGACCCCAGCCTTGATGTGCGCGGCAACGTGATGCTGGGCGTGGCCGAAAAGAAGGCGATCCTGGATCGCTACAACGAACTGGCGATGAACTACTCGGACGAAACCGCCGAGGAGATGGGCAAGCTGCAGGACGAGATCGACAGCCAGAACCTGTGGGATCTGGACAGCCAGATCGACGTCTCGATGGAGGCCCTGCGCTGCCCGCCCGACGATGCCGACGTGACCAAGCTGTCCGGTGGTGAAAAGCGCCGCGTCGCCCTGTGCAAGCTGCTGCTGGAAGCGCCCGACATGCTGCTGCTCGACGAACCGACCAACCACCTGGACGCCGAAACCATCGCCTGGCTGCAACAGCACCTGATCGACTACAAGGGCACCATCCTGATCGTTACCCACGACCGTTATTTCCTGGATGACATCACCGGCTGGATCCTCGAACTCGACCGTGGTCGCGGCATCCCCTACGAAGGCAACTATTCCAGCTGGCTGGAACAAAAGGCCAAGCGGCTGGAGCAGGAAGCCCGCGAGGACAAGGCCAAGCAGAAAACGCTGGAACGCGAACTGGAATGGATGCGGCAGTCGCCCAAGGCCCGTCAGGCCAAGCAAAAGGCCCGTATCAACGCTTATAACGAGATGGCCAACACCTCTGAACGCGAAAAGATCGGCCGCGCCCAGATCGTCATCCCCAACGGCCCGCGCCTTGGCAACAAGGTGATCGAGGTCAACGGCCTGTCCAAGCATCTGGGCGACAAGCAGTTGATCGAAGGGCTGTCCTTCAGCCTGCCGCCCGGTGGCATCGTCGGCGTGATCGGCCCGAACGGCGCCGGTAAAACCACCCTGTTCCGTATGCTGACCGGGCAGGAACAGCCCGACGAAGGCACCGTGGAGTATGGCGACACCGTGAAACTGTCCTACGTGGACCAGTCGCGCGATGACCTGAACCCGGATGAAAACGTCTGGGAAGCCATCGCCGACGGGCAGGACATCATCAAGCTGGGCGACGCCGAGGTGAACGCCCGCGCCTATTGTTCCGCCTTCAACTTCAAGGGCTCGACCCAACAGAAGAAGGTATCGCTGCTGTCCGGCGGTGAGCGCAACCGCGTCCACATGGCCCGCCTGCTGCGGTCTGGCGGCAACGTGCTGCTGCTCGACGAACCGACCAACGATCTGGACGTGGAAACCCTCCGCGCGCTCGAAGACGCGCTGGTGGATTTCGCCGGCTGCGCCGTGGTCATCTCGCACGACCGTTTCTTCCTTGACCGGATCTGTACCCACATCCTGGCGTTCGAGGGCGACGCCCATGTCGAATGGTTCGAGGGCAACTTCGAGGATTACGAAGAAGACAAGAAACGCCGCCTCGGCCCGGATGCGCTGGAACCCACCCGGATCAAGCACAAGAAGTTCACACGCTGAACGTGACAAGGGCGGCCCAACTGGCCGCCCTTCCCATATCTGCCGTCCGGGCGCGGTCCTTCTCAGCCAATCGCGGCGCATGATAGACTGTCGGAAAAGGACCGCCCCATGCCCCTGATCCTGTCCGTCACCACCCTGTGCCCCGACCACGCCACCGCTGCCGAAATTGCCGATACGCTGCTGGCCCGCCGCCTTGTCGCCTGCGCCAACATCCACGCCCCCTGTGAATCCCGCTATCACTGGCAGGGGGCCGTCCAGCGTGACACGGAAATCCCGCTTGTGCTGAAAACCCGGCCCGATCTGGCCGACGCCGTACAGGCGGCGATCTGTGCGCTGCATCCCTATGACGTCCCCGCGATCCTATGCCACGATGAGCGGGTGAATGCCGATTACACCGATTGGGTTGCGCAGGAGACCGCCCAAACCGGCTGAAATGTCGCATCCGCCCCACTTCCGCCACATTCGCGCGTTTACCTTGTTTTAACCTTTCCTGTATTGGATAGGACCAAACCCGGAGACGCTGCATGGCCCTTGTCGTGATGTTCCTGTTCAGCCTTCTCGGCCTTGCTACGGCAACGGTCGGGTTTCTTGGGTTCGGGTTTTCCATCAGCGCCGCCATCGCCACCTATGTCGCCCTCGCGGCCAGCGGTCCGGTGTTGCTGGTGTTGTCCCAGACACAGGTGCAGGCCCCCGACAGGGTCTGACGGCCACTTGGACCGATTGAAAAAGGCCGCGCAATCGCGCGGCCTTTTCGTTCCGGCATTGGAACCGGGGCTTATTCGAAGGCGCAGCCGCCCTTGCAGCCCATTTTCTTGAATACCAGCGCCGCGGGGCAGAACCCGGTGATGGACGATTGCAGCAGGTTCGCACCGATGAACACGGTGAACCACATGAAATAGGGGTGCACGAATTGGGTCAGAACAACGCTTAGCAGCACCATGATGCCTGCGAAGCGGAACATTGCGCGGTCGATCGACATGGTCAGTATCCTTTTCAAAACGATTGGGGGGGCGAGGCCCGTTCTCCCCTGATATAAATATTCCAAAACTGGAATACAATAGGAAAAACTTCATGACCTGCATCAAGGTACGCGGCGTAAACTGCGGGCATCATGGAACCAAGTGAACAGGAGGCTTCGCCATGTACCAGAATATTCTCGTTCCCGTTTCCTTTGACAGCGACCGCGATTCCGCCGGCGCGATCGAAATCGCTCAGGCGCTTTCGGCCAAGGGGGGCAAGATCACGCTGATCCACGTGATGGAACACATCCCCGGCTACGCGATTTCCTATATGCCGACCGACTACATCGCCGAATCCCGCATGGCGATCGAAAAGGAACTGGCCATGATGGGCGATGCCCTTCCCAACGCCGAGGCCGTGGTGATCGAAGGCCATTCCGGCCGTACGATCCTGGACTGGGCAGAGGACAACAAGATCGACTGCATCGTCATCGCCTCGCACCGTCCGGGGATGCAGGATTTGCTGCTGGGGTCCACCGCCTCGCAGGTTGTCCGTCACGCGAAATGCGCGGTGCACGTCCTCCGCTAATCGGCAAGCGGTTCGGCGCAGGCATAGGGCGTGCCGTCCGGCAGGTGGCACAGGTGCTGGAAATAATCGTCCGGCACCAGTTGATAGCGCGGCAGGTGCTTGGTCCGGTCCAACTGGTCCAGGTAGTCTGAACAGGCGGCCAAGTAATACCGTTCGCGCCGCCAATCCGACGCGTACCACTGGTCAAACGCCGCTGACACCGCCTGGTGGGTCTGCGCCCCCGCGGTCATCGCCTGTTCGAACCGCGCGGCGATATCCGCGATGCTGGGCCAGCGCGCGGCGGCATCCCAGACCTCTGGCGCACCGTTCTGCCGCATCCACCACGCCCCCAGCAGCATCACCGCCGTGGCGTCCGCCTCGATCGCGAATACAGACCGCGCGGTTTCGGACATCGACAGCGCAGGAGAGGGGCAGACGCCTGCATCCAACTGATCCAGATGCCGCAATTCGTGCAGGATGACCGCCATCAGCATCGGGTCGCCCAGCTCGGCGTTCAGCACGATCCGCGCGCCATCGCTTTCCATATATCCGTGTTCCCCGTGCAACTGGTCCGACAGGCAAATTGCCGGGGCCGCCCGTGCCAATGTCCGCCCAAGCGACGGCAGCGCCGCCAGCACGCCCCCCAGCCGCGCCAACACCCCGCGCAACCGGGCCTGTGCCGCGCTGTCCGCCCCGGCCTGATCGGCCGTCAGGCAATCCTGCGGTCGCGTGATCCCCGGCTGGGCCGCCACGGGGGCGGCCAGCAACGTCAGGATCAGCAGGATCGGGGGCAGCGCGCGCATCATGGCTCAACATGCCGCCCGTCCCGTCCTGTGACAAGCCCGCAACGGCCGCATTCCCCTTGCGTCCACAGGCTTTGCGGCGCACGCGCCCCATTGACCAGCGCGCAAATCCGCATCATATCCCGCTGCATGACAGACCTCGCCCATATCCGCAATTTTTCCATCGTTGCCCATATCGACCACGGGAAATCCACCCTGGCCGACCGGCTGATCCAATCCACGAACACCGTGGCTGAACGGGACATGAAGGCCCAGATGCTTGACGCGATGGATATCGAGCGCGAGCGGGGCATCACCATCAAGGCGAACTCGGTTCGGATCGAGTACACCGCCAAGAATGGCGAACACTACGTCCTGAACCTGATCGACACCCCCGGCCACGTCGACTTCGCCTACGAGGTCAGCCGCTCCATGCAGGCGGTCGAGGGCTCGCTGCTGGTGGTGGACGCGTCGCAGGGTGTCGAGGCGCAGACCCTGGCCAATGTCTATCAGGCCATTGATGCGGATCATGAAATCGTCCCCGTCCTGAACAAGATCGACCTGCCCGCCGCCGACCCCGAGCGCGTGAAGGAAAACATCGAGGACGTGATCGGCATCGACGCCCAGGACGCCATCCCGATTTCCGCCAAAAGCGGCCTTGGTATCCCCGACGTGCTAGAGGCGATCGTGCATCGCCTGCCCGCGCCCAAGGGCGACCGCGCCGCACCGCTGAAGGCGATGCTGGTCGACAGCTGGTATGACCCCTACCTGGGCGTTGTCGTCCTGATCCGCGTCATCGACGGCGTGATCAAGAAGGGCGACCAGATCAAGATGATGCGCACCGGCGCCACCTACAAGATCGACAAGCTGGCGGTGCTGAAGCCACAGATGGTCGATTTCCCGGAACTCGGTCCGGGCGAAATCGGCGTGTTCACGGCGCAGATCAAGCAGGTCCGCGACACCAAGGTCGGCGACACCATCACCCATGACAAGAAGCCCTGCGCGCAGGCGCTTCCGGGCTTCAAACCGTCGATCCCGGTGGTGTTCTGCGGCCTGTTCCCTGTCGATGCCAACGACTTCGAAGACCTGCGCGACGCGATTGAGAAGCTGCAGCTGAACGACGCCAGCTTCTCTTCGGAAATGGAAACCTCCGCCGCGCTGGGCTTTGGCTTCCGCTGCGGTTTCCTGGGTTTGCTGCACCTAGAGGTGATCCGCGACCGCCTGGAACGCGAATACGATCTGGACCTGATCACCACGGCGCCCTCGGTCGTCTATCACCTGCACATGAAGGACGGGACGATGCAGGAACTGCACAACCCCGCCGACATGCCTGACCTGACCTATCTGGACCATGTCGAGGAACCGCGCATCAAGGCCACGATCATGGTGCCCGACGAATATCTTGGCGACGTGCTGAAGCTGTGCCAGGACCGCCGCGGTATCCAGATGGACCTGACCTATGCCGGCACCCGCGCGATGGTGGTCTACGACCTGCCCCTGAACGAGGTGGTGTTCGACTTCTACGACCGCCTGAAATCGGTGACCAAAGGCTATGCGTCCTTCGATTACCAGATGATCGGCTATCGCCAGGACAACCTGGTCAAGATGCAGATCCTGGTGAACGATGAACCGGTGGACGCGCTGTCGATGATGGTGCACCGTGACCGCGCCGAAACCCGCGGCCGCGCCATGTGCGAAAAGCTGAAGGATCTGATCCCGCGCCACATGTTCAAGATCCCGATCCAGGCGGCCATCGGCGGCAAGGTTATCGCCCGCGAAACCCTGTCGGCCCTGCGCAAGGACGTGACCGCGAAATGCTATGGCGGCGATGCGACCCGGAAAAAGAAACTGCTGGAAAAGCAGAAGGCGGGCAAAAAGAAGATGCGCCAGTTCGGCAAGGTCGAAATCCCGCAAGAGGCCTTCATCTCGGCCCTCAAGATGGACAATTGAACAAGGGCGGGGCAACCCGCCTTTTTCTTGTTTCGCGATAGTTTTGGATGTGATATTCGCCCTCCCCCAAGTCGCCCTTTTTCGGGCGTCGTGGGTAAAGGGTAAATCATGCCATTTAATATGAAGTCCAAGGCTGCGCTGTTTGTATTGGCGATCCTGTGGGGAATTGCCAACTCAGCTGAATGGTTGATCGCAGGTGCGCCGACCAAGGTGTTCCTGTTTTTCTTTTTGGGATCGGCCTTCCTTGGTACGTTGATGCTTGCCGGGATAATCTGGCTGGTCCTGTTGGTAATCCGCAAGCGGCACCTTCAGATTGCCGTACTCAATTGGGCCATGTTGGTTGGTATCGTTCTCCGGGGCGGATTGATCATCATCATTGCCAATGGGGGCGCCGATAGGCTGGCTTCGTTTCTCTGACTCCGGGGCCTTTGTGGTTTGGCTGGCTTTTCCTCCGGTGCCGCCATTATGCATCGCGTGACGGCCGGAACGCCCTCCGAGGGGCGGGCTTCGTAATCCAACTCACTCCAGCTCCCACGAAAACCGGCCCGCTGCGCCGGGGTCGCGCGCTTTGACCCGTTTCCAGCGGGCATACATCCTTTCCATCCGGTGCCGTTCCTCTTTCAGGCTGCGGGTTTCCCAGGTTTCCAGCAGTTCGCACTGGTTCATCGGCACCAGCGCCGCCGCCGCGCGGCCGTGCCGGGTAATCCATAATCGGTTGCCCTGGTGCTGCACCCAGTTCATCCCGTCCCCGGCCGCCTGCCGGAACTCGGTCAGCGAAATGATGCGATGCGGTGTCAGTCGGGTCATGTGGCTCATGCGGGCAGACTGGCAGGGACAGGTTAACATCCGGTATCCGCGGCGACCGTTGCGCTGTCCCGGGCAATCCCTGTGATCCGCGCAGCAAACCACACAAAACCCCCTGAACGCCACGCGCGGAAACGGCCAAACCGCATAGCCCGCGGGCCACGGAAAACCAGATCAAACTGTCGGGGAAAAGGTGGCAGCCCGTAGGGGAATCGAACCCCTCTTTCCAGGTTGAAAACCTGGCGTCCTAACCGATAGACGAACGGGCCAGCCTTGGCGTGAGCCGGTGTTTAGGCAAAGCGCGCGGGAACCGCAAGAGGAAAATGCGCCGCTTCGGCGGAATCTTTCGCCCTATCCGCCGGTCGCCGGCGCGGCGTCTTCCAGCCGTAGTTGCACGGTCTGCCGCCCGTTCCAATGGTTGATTTCCAGCCGCCCGGCCAAGTGAAAGCGGGCCCCGCCGTGGCCTTCCAGCATCGGCCCGATTCCCCCATCAAACGCCCCGAAGCAGATCGCCTCTACCCGCGCGCCCAACCCGTCGCCGAAGGTCAGTTTCAGGTGTGTTTCCCCCACGCGCCGGGTGAAATGGATGGCACAATCCGGAAAGGCAAAGCGCGGGGCAGGGGCGCCCGCACCAAAGGGTCCGGCCTTCTCGATCTGCTCGATCAACTCCACCGTTGCCGCGCCCGGCATCAGCAGCGCATCCAGCTTCAGGTCTGCCGGTCCTCCCTCGCCAGCGCCCTGCCGCGCCAGCAATTCCGACAGCCGCGCCATCGCCGGTTCCAACTGATCCCGCGCCACGGTCAGTCCCGCCGCCATCTTGTGCCCGCCGCCCTTGATCAGCAGCCCCTCGGTCGCCAGCCGCTGGATCGCGGCCCCAAGATCGACGCCTGACACCGAGCGGCCTGATCCCTTGCCCTCGTTCCCGTCCAGACCGATCACCACGGCGGGGCGGTTGGTGGCCTCTTTCAGGCGGCTGGCGACGATGCCCACCACGCCCGGGTGCCAGCCTTCGCCCGCCGCCCAGACCAGCGGGGCATCCAGCCCGCGGTCCTCGGCCTGGGCCAAGGCGGCGGCGCGCACCTCGTTCTCGATGTCGCGGCGTTCGCTGTTCAACTGGTCCAACCGGTCGGCCATGGCCTGCGCTTCCAGCGGGTTGCGGCAGGCCAGCAGGCGCGCACCCAGGTCAGCCTGACCGATCCGCCCCCCGGCATTGACGCGCGGTCCCAGCAGAAAGCCAAGGTGATAGGTGCTGGGCGCCTGGTCCATTCGCGCCACATCGGCCAGCGCCACCAGGCCGGGGCGGTCCCGCCGCGCCATCACCTTCAGGCCCTGCCGCACAAGCGCCCGGTTGACCTCGACCAGCGGGGCGACATCCGCCACCGTTGCCAGCGCCACAAGATCCAGCATCGCCAGCAGGTCCGGCCCCTGCGCACCCTCGGCCCGCATCTGGCGGTTCGCTTCGACCAGCATGAGGAACACCACGGCGGCGGCGCACAGATGGGCCAGCATGCCGGTTTCATCCTGCCGGTTGGGGTTCACCACGGCCACGCAGTCGGGCAGGGTTTCGCCCCCCAGGTGGTGATCCAGAACCACCACATCCGCGCCCTTGGCCGCGGCGATCGGCCCATGCGACAGCGTTCCGCAATCGACGCAGAGGATCAGGTCATGATCCCGCGCCAGCGCCGCCATCGCCGCATCGTTGGGTCCATACCCCTCGTCAATCCGATCAGGCACGTACAGCGTCGCGTCGCGCCCCATCTGGCGCAGCCAGTCCAGCAGCAGCGCGGCAGACGAACCGCCATCCACGTCATAATCCGCAAAGACCGCGATACGCTCGCGCTGCTTCACTGCCTTCAGGAACCGCGCGGCGGCGGTTTCCATGTCCTTCAGGGTTCGCGGATCGGGCAGCAGGTCGCGCAGTTGCGGTTCCAGGAACGATGCGGCCCCGGCCGGGTCCACCCCGCGCCGGACCAGCACATTGCACAAGGCGGCGGGCAGGCCGGTTTGCTGGGTCATCGCCTCTGCCAGCCGTGTCAGCGCCGGGTCCGGTCCGACCCAGCGCCGCCCGCTGACCGAGCTTTCTACCCCCAGAAAGGCCATGCTCCCCCCTGTTTCATCTTGCCCCAAATACTCCCGCCGGAGGCGTCCACCCCCAACCGGCAGCGCAGGCGTCAGACGCTTTCGATCCGCAGCGCCACAGGCGCCCCGGTGACCACGTCCGTTTTGCCGATGCCGTCCAGCGCCACGTCCAGTTCCGCGCGGGTGGTCTTGTGCGTCACCAGCAGGACCGGCGCGATGTCGTCCACGTGATCGTACTGGCGCATCCGGTGAATGGATACGCCCGCATCGCCCAGGATGGACGCGATCTTGGCCAGCGCGCCGGGTTTGTCGCGCAGCGCCATGCGGATGTAGTAAGGCGCGGGCAGCGTGGATTGCGCGCGCGGCGCGGCCTGCAGCGTGCCGGCCGGCTGGCCGAACACCGGATAGCGATAGCCCCGCGCGATGTCGCAGATGTCGCCCAGCACCGCGCTGGCGGTCGGGCCTTCACCGGCGCCGGCGCCGCGCAGCACGACCTGGCCGACGCTGTCGCCTTCGACCACCACCATGTTGGTGCCGCCTTCCAACTGGCCCAGCGGGCTGTTGGCAGGGACCAGGCAGGGCGACATGCGCTGTTCCAGCCCGCGCCCGGTCATCTGCGCCACACCCAGCAGCTTGATACGGTAGCCCATGTCGGCAGCGGCGCGGATGTCGTCCAGCTCGATCCGCTGGATGCCTTCCAATTCCACCCCGTCGAAATCCACCTGCGTGCCAAAGGCCAGCGACGACAGGATCGCCAGCTTGTGGCCCGCGTCGATCCCGCCCACGTCCAGGTTCGGGTCGGCCTCCAGATAGCCCAGCTTGTGCGCTTCGTCGAACAGCGCGTTATAGCCCTGTCCGGTCGCTTCCATCCGGGTCAGGATATAGTTGCAGGTGCCGTTCATCACGCCCATGACGCGGCTGATCCGGTTGCCCGCCAGCCCCTCGGCCAGCGCCTTGATGACGGGGATGCCCCCGGCGACGGCGGCCTCATAGCGGATCACACGGCCCGCGGTTTCCGCCCGTTCGGCCAGCGCCTGCCCGTGCAGCGCCAGCAGCGCCTTGTTGGCGGTCACCACGTCCTTGCCCGCGTCCAGCGCCGCCTGGATGGATGCCTTGGCCGGTCCGTTGGATCCGCCCATCAGTTCCACGTAGACATCCACGTCATCGCGCTTGGCCAGCGCGACGGGGTCGTCCTCCCAGTCATAGGCGGACAGATCCACGCCCCGGTCCTTCTTGCGGGTGCGGGCGGAAATCGCGGAAATCGAGATCTCGCGCCCGGTGCGCATGGTCAGAAGGCTTGCCTGCTGTTGAATGATCTTCACGACACCGATACCCACGGTGCCCAGCCCGGCAATGCCCAGACGCAAGGGTTGGCTCATCGAAGCCTCCTGACACATGTTGTTATTCAGCCGGGATGTACCGTCTAAGCCGGACCCATGCAACGCGGCAAATCACGATTTCCGGGGGCGTTGCCCCCGCGCCGCGAAAATTGCCTGGTTACTGCGCAGCCTCGGCCCGCATCTGTGCGGCCCGTGCGCGCAAGGCGGCGGCCCGCGCCTTCAGTTCCGCGTCGGTCTGTTCGGCGGTCTGCGGCGCGAACGTATCCTCTGCGTCGAATATCGGGTCCAGCGGGATCAGCGCCGGGGCGGGGGTCTGCCGCGCCTCGGGGGTGATGCGGTCGTCCAGCGCGGGCAGATTGGCGCAACCGGCAAACAGAAGAGGACACAGCAGAAGGACGAAACGCATCGGGGCACCTGGGGTTGGCTGTCCTCCTTTTGCCCCGAAACCGCGCCGGGGCGCAAGCGGGGCCGATCACATCACCGACAGCGCCACGGACAAAAGCAGAAGCAGCGCAAAGGTGATGTTCACCGCCCGGGCCGCACGCGGGTTGCGCAGTGCGCGGGTCAGGGCCGCGCCGATCGTCAGCCATGCCAAGTTCACCAACAGGATTACCGCCACGATCAGCGCCGCCTTGGTCAGCGCGTCCGGGACCGGCTGGCCGGGCCGCAGCACATGGCCGGAAAACAGCGCCGCCATCGCGGCATAGGCCTTGGGATTGGACAGAGACAGGAACACCCCCGCGACCCAGCGCGGCGCGGTGGTCACGGTGTCGGGCGCGCGCAGCGGCGGGGCGTTGGCGATCTTCCACGCCAGGTACAGGAAATAGGCCACCGCCGCCGCGGTCACCAAAGGCCGGACGCCGGGCACCGCCAGCACCAGCCCGGACAGGCCTGACCCTACCAGCGCGATCACCAGCACCACGCCCAGGTTCAGCCCCGCCATATAGGCCATGCCTCGGGCACGGCCAAACGAGGCCCCCACCGCCGCCAGGCTCAGCGTGTTGGGGCCGGGGCTGCCGGTCAGCGCAAAGGCGGAAATGAGGAAAGACAAAAGCGCGTCCATGCGCCAGCCTTTGCAGGTGGCGGTCGGGCCGTCAATGTCTGGTGGGCCGGGGCTGCGTTTCCGATTGATCTGAACGTGTGTTCAGTTACACTCGTCGCATGGCCAGGACAGCAGGTTCCCATTCCGACATCACCGGCCCGCGGGTCATGGACGCGGCGCTGCGGCTGTTTTCCCGCCATGGTTTCGCGGCGGTCTCCATGCGCCAGATCGCGGCCGAGGTCGGCGTGCAGGCCGGGGCGCTGTACAACTACACCCCGGACAAGCAGACCTTGCTTTATGATCTGATGCGCGCCCACATGGAGGGCCTGTTGCAGGCGTGGCAGGATCAGGCCTCGACCGGCGACGCCTTGACCCGGCTGGAGGCCTTCACCCGGTTTCACATCCGCTATCACCTCGAACGCCCGGACGAGGTGTTCATTTCCTACATGGAATTGCGCAACCTGACGCCGGACAATTTTCGCCTGATCGAGGCGCTGCGCCGCCGCTATGAAAACGAGCTGGAAAACATCCTGCGTGACGGCACCGCCAAAGGCGCCTTTGACGTGCCCGATCCCAGGGTCGCCACGATGGCCGTCATCGCGATGGTGACCGGGGTCACCACCTGGTACCGCACGGCAGGACGCCTCAGCGTGGACGAGGTGCAGCAGATCTACTGGCGGATGGTTCGCAAGGCGGTTTCGGCCTGACCCCCTCGCCAAGGCGGCATTTTGGCGCTAAGGCGGTTCCGACACCCCCGAACCCGGAGCCACACCATGCAAGACACCCCGAACAAACCGCTGTGCAGCGCCGCCGCTTCGGCCCCGCGCCGCTGGATGGGGATCGGTGTGCTGGCCCTTTTGGGCGGGTTGCTGGTCTATATCGCCTTCGTGTCTCCGCCGGACCAGATGAGCTGGCAGGTGTTCCTGATCGTGCTGGGGCTGACCGCGCTGATCCTGGCCGAAAAAATGCGCCGCGCCACCGATCTGACCGTGCACCTGACCGGCCAGGGGCTGTACGACAGCACCGGCGAAAAGATCGCGGCGCTGGACAATATCGACGGGGTGGACCGCGGCACCTTTGCCTTCAAGCCTTCGAACGGGTTTACCCTGCGCCTGAAAACGGCCGATGCCCGGCGGTGGCAGCCGGGCATCTGGTGGCGGATGGGGCGGCGCGTCGGGATCGGCGGTGTGATGCCCGGCGCCCAGACCAAGATCATGGCCGAGATGCTGCAGGCCATGCTGGCCGAAAAGGGCTGACCGGGGCGATGCCCTGCGTCAATTTTCCCAGCGCAGCAGAGGCGCAAAACGCGGGCTGGTGACGACAAAGTTGTACATGTCCTGATTGCCCAGCCCGACAGAAAACGGCGGTTCGTACCTGCTCCAGGTTTCCACTAGGATCGCGCGTTCGTTGTCGGACATCACCGGCAGCTTGCTGCGCAAACTTTCGATGTTGGTATTGGTCAGCTTCGATACGCCGCCGCGCGCTTCGGACCAGTCGCGATAGTACTTGTCGTCCTCTTCGTCCCATTGCAGCACGGTGACGCGCAGTTTGGTCTGGCGTTCTGTCCCGGCCAGGTATTCGAACAGCGACATCATCCCGTCCAGGTAGTCGTCGTCGATCGAGTTCGTCTCGCGCGACAGCATGTCCCCCACCATGTAGGCGGCCTTGATATTGATGCTGTTCTGCCGGTAGGCATCAAAGAAAACAAAGCTCGCCATGAACGCCCAGAACAGGACGGGCAGGGCGATCACCGCCTCGATCGCGACAGTGCCCTTGGTGTCGTCGCGGAATTGACAAAGGCGGGTGCGCAGGGTGCGAAGCATAGCCATCACTGAGGTTCCTGTACAAAGGCCGAGGCTGCGGTAATCGCGGCCATTCCGGCGCCGTCCTTGGCCAGTTCCTTGCCGATTCCAGCGCCCGGAAAGATCGGCGCGAACTTGGCGCAGGCGCGCAGCAGCATCAGCTGATTTTCCTGCCCGTTGACGAAATTGCGCACCGGCTGCACGTCCTCTGACTGGTCTGTGCAGTCAAAGCTGGCCTGCGGGTCGGACCAGGCGCGCGGATTGATCTGCATCATTTCCAGGCGCAGGTTGTCCTCGCAATCGGCGATAATCGGGGCCCGTTCGCAGATCGCCTTCTTGATTTCATCGTGCTGCGGTGCGGTGCCGGTTTCCAGCCGGATTTCCCGCACGGTCAGATCCAGCGCGCGTTCCAGCATGGTTTCGCGTACGGTGATCATCGACACCTCGACCGAGGACACAAGCAACCCAAGAAAGAACGGGAACACGATCACGAATTCCACCGAGGCGGTACCGTGGTCGTCATTGCGCAAGGCGCGCAGGGATTTCAGCAAGTGTTTCATTGGATCAGCTTCAGCTTGCGGATGGAGGCCGCGATGGATGAAAACGCATCCTCGATCTCCAGCCCGTCCACGTCGAAATAGTGCCCGTCAGAGCTGGCGCAGTCGCGCAGTACCTTCAGGCCATCCTTGGGGGCTTCGAACCCGATTGTGTAGACGATGATCCCTGCATCCTTGGCCGCGCCGCAGATGTGTTTCGTGCGCTGGTCCTTGGCTGTGCTGTTGATCTTGCTGAACGCGGCTGTGTACCAGGTTCCCCAAGCATTGCTCATGTCGGCATAGTTGTACTCTGCGTTCCAAGCCAACGATACACGGTTGAACAGTTCGGGATAGGTCAGGCGCACCGCTTCGCCGGGTTCGGTTATCGTGTCGCAGGATTCATCCCAGTACCAATAGGATCCCCGTCCGCTTCCGACCCGGACCCATCTGCCGTTGCAAACCTCTGTCGACCCATTGCCATAGGGATGGTCGTACCAGTCGTCGGTATGGGGCCAATAGTAAGAGTTGCTGGAGTTCGACGAATGGCTGTTCCCGCTGGACTGGTAGACGGAGTATTTGTCAGCCTCTGCGTTGTAATAAACCGGCGACAACCCTTCCCGCAGCGATGGGTTCAGCAGGTATTGGTTTGTGTTCTCGCCATCGCTCATCAGCACGATGATCTTCATCAGCCCGCCGCTGCCGTAGGCAACCGGACGGCCCAGCATGTCGCTGCCGACTGCGCCTTCATCAATCAACTGGCTGACCAGGTCTTCCATGTCCGGGTCCAGCAGCAACGTGCCCCACTTCACCCCCAGGTCGATTGAGGTGTTGCCATGGGCGACCAGCGAGTCGATGTAGTTTTGCAGCTCTGTCAGGTTGTTGGACAGTGGCAGGATTTCGCGGCTGGCCTCGACCGGGCAGACAGGTTCCTCGATCGGGTCTTCGGAATAGGTGAACGGGTCGAAATGCGCGGTACGTTCCAACTGGCTGGTCGTGTGCAGTTCGGTGTGGCTGAATTCATCCGCATTGAAGTTGATGCAGTGCGAATAGCTATGTTCGTCGGACACATCCCACTTGTCCAGAATCTGTGCCCCGCCGCTGACCTGCGTCGCGTACGGAATGATAGAGATCGACACGTTGCCGGAATCATTGGAGGACAGGATCGTTTCCACGAATTCCTTCGCGGCAGGTTTCAGCCTGATCAGACGCTGATTGGAATTCATTGAACCCGAAACGTCCAGCACCAACGAGATTTCCAACCCGTCAATGGTTTCCATAGCCGCGCCGTTCGCCGTGGCAGTCAGGGTTTCGACACCCATCAACTTCAGAAAGAACGTATCGAACGTGGTCTCGGCGTCGGCTTCCACTCGCTTGGAACCCAGCCCTTCCTGGACTCGCACCCCGCTCAGGTATTCCGACAGCCCCGCCTTCGAGAAATAGTCCTGCACCACTTCCTTGGCATCCAGCGTCTGGTCCAGGTCGGCGGCGGCCAGCACCGCGCGGTCCAGCGTGTTCTGCAGGCGCGTTCGGTCCATCTCGAACCGCATCAGGTCAATGCCGATCCCGCCAACCATCAGCATGGCAATCAGCATCATCAGCGCGAAGGCGACCATCACGCCGTCCTCTTCACGCCCGAAACGTTTGGCGAATGCAATTGATTTCTGGCCAGCATTCGCCAGCCGGTTCCGTGGGCAGCCGTTGTTCTGTTCTGGACGCATGATCCAATTCCATCTCAAGGGGTCCGCGACAGGCGCGGGTCCGCGGGGGCGGACTCTCTCGCTTGTATTTTTTGCTAACCAAAATGGCTGAAATATGGCCTCAAGCGGGCAAAGCCGGGGGATTGTCAGGCGGGAGTGCGGGGTAGGTGGATATCGGGGCCATTGTCGCCCGAACAGGCTCAATCATAAGAAGAATTTGCACAAAACATGGCGACTCGGTGCCGGATCGTGGCTATGGTCGGGGCAGGAAGAACAATGCCAGGGGGGCAGCATGGGCAAGGCGAAGGGGCCGTTGACGACCAGGTGCAAATGCGGATCGGTCCGGCTCGAACTGGACCCCGCCGGGGTGTCGGCGGCAACCCGGCTGCGCTGCTATTGCCACGACTGCCAGTCGGCATCCCGACACCTGGGCCACGACCTGCCAGCGCATGGCGGCACCGACCTGGTGCATACCACCCCGGACCGGCTGACCATTGTCTCGGGGCAGGAAAACCTTGCCATCCTGCGCCTTGGTCCGCGCGGATTGTGCCGCTGGTATGCCAAATGCTGTGGTACGCCGATGTTCAGCGTCCTGCCCAAGCCGGGCCGCCCGTTCCTGGGGCTGTCGGTGCACGATTGGGAAACCGGCAAGGCGGATCAAGTTGTGGGTCCGGTCTGGGGACATGCCTTTACCGCCAGCGCCCCCAAGGGCGGCGGGGCGCCTGCAAGGGACGCGCATTTTGCCGGGGTTGGCCTAAAGATCGTGACGCGGATGCTGGGCGCCTACCTGACCGGGCGCACGGGCCAAAACCCGCTGCTGACGCCCGCAGGCGACTGGTTCGTCACCCCCACCGTGCTGACCCGTGAACAGCGTGCCGCCGCCCGCCGCTCTGCTTGATCCCGGACCGGGGTCTTGCGGAACCGGGACGGGGCTGGCATCAAGGCAACATTCGTGTTTGCCCGAAGGATTGCCCATGTTCCGCGCCCTGACTTTTGCCGCTGCCTGCCTGCTGGCCGGACCCGCGCTTGCCGAAACCGCCGACCAGAAGGCTGACCGCTGCGCGCTGCAGGCCGGGATCGTCCGCGACGCCATCGGCCACCGCACCGGCAATACCGGTCAGGATCGCGCTGCCCGCAGGATCCTGAAATCCGACCCGGTCAAGGGCACCAAGTACGAATCCAACGTCGATGTGCTGGTGGCCTGGGTCTATACGCTGCCCGATGCGCACCTGACCGGCGAAACCGTCACGACCTTTGAACAGGCCTGCCTGGCCTTTCAGCAATAAGCTGCGACAGGCATTTCCAGCGCGCCCCGTCCGGCCTATATTCACGGCATGAGTCTCCCGCCCGGTTTCCTGGATGAACTGCGCAGCCGCACCAGCCTGTCACAGGTGGTGGGACGCAAGGTCATGTGGGACAGCCGCAAGTCCAACCAGGGCAAGGGCGACATGTGGGCGCCGTGCCCCTTCCATCAGGAAAAATCCGCCTCTTTCCACGTCGATGACCGGAAAGGCTTTTACTATTGCTTCGGCTGCCACGCCAAGGGCGACGCGATCAGCTTTGTGCAGGAAACTGAAAACGTCGGCTTCATGGAAGCGATCGAAATCCTCGCACGCGAGGCCGGGATGCAGGTGCCCAAGGGCGACCCGCGCGCCCAGCAAAAGGCCGACCGCCGCGCCCAACTGGCCGAAGTGATGGAACAGGCGGTGCAATTCTACCGGCTGCAACTGAAACGCGCCGTGGCCGAAGACGCCCGCGCCTACCTGTCCCGCCGGGGCCTGGCCGAGGCCGCGCAGGACCGGTTCGAGATCGGCTTTGCCCCCGATGGCTGGCAGGCGCTGTGGGACCACCTGACCGGCAAGGGCGTGCCCGAGGATCTGATCCTTGGTGCCGGGCTGGCCAAGCCCTCGACCAAGGGCAAGCGTCCCTATGACGTGTTCCGCAACCGTATCATGTTCCCGATCCGCGACGCGCGCGGGCGCTGCATCGCCTTTGGCGGCCGGGCGATGGATCCGAACGACAACGCCAAGTACCTGAACTCGCCCGAAACGGACCTCTTCGACAAGGGCCACAGCCTGTACAACCACGGCCCCGCACGCGAGGCATCCGGCAAGGGCCAGCCGCTGATCGTGGCCGAGGGCTACATGGACGTCATCGCCCTGTCCGAGGCCGGGTTCGGCGCCACCGTTGCGCCGCTGGGCACCGCGATCACCGACAACCAGTTGCAACTGCTGTGGCGCATTTCACCGGAACCCGTCATCGCGCTGGATGGCGACACCGCAGGTTTGCGCGCCGCCATGCGCGTGATTGATCTGGCCCTGCCGCTGTTGGAGGCGGGCCGCTCGCTGCGCTTTGCGATCATGCCCGAAGGCATGGACCCCGACGACCTGATCCGCGCCAAGGGGGCAGGGGCCGTGCAAAAGGTGCTGGATGCCGCCATCCCGATGGTGGATCTGCTGTGGCGCCGTGAAACGGAAGGCAAGGTTTTCGACAGCCCCGAACGCGTCGCTGCTTTGGACAGGGCGCTCCATGAAAAAACCGTGCTTATTCGCGATGAAAAAATCCGAAGTAGGTATGACCGCACGATCAAGGACTACATCTGGAATCTTGAACAGGCTGAGAAAAAGCGCGGCAAGAAATTTCAGAGCGGTTGGCGAAAAGATACTGCAATACTTCCGAAGCTATCGACCCGAAACTCCATGTTGGTCGCTGCCGGGGACGCCGCCCAGCACCGCGTCCGAGAAGCGGTGATCTTGGCCACCTTGCTGCGCACCCCCGCGATCATCCGCGAGTTTGAATCGCAACTGGAAATGATGGTCTGCACCGATCCCGACCACGCGCTGATCCGTGATCTTCTGCTGCAACATGCGCACCAGCCTGCGCTGGGCGGCGTTGAAGACCGGGTTTCGCAGGCCATGGGGCCGGGGGGGCTTGAAACCCTTTTCGCGATCCCCCATGTCGCGATTGCTCCCTCGATCCGCCGGGCCGGGGACGCGGACACCGCCCGCATGACCGTGGCCGAGGAGCTGGCGAAGATGAAGGCGCTTCAGGGTCTGACCGCAGAGATTGCAGAGGCAGAGGAAGAAATCCAGGGCGTCGCGGACGAAGCCGTTACATGGCGGCTTAGCCAAGCCGCGGAAACCCGCAACCGCGCCCTGCGCAGCCAGAACGAGGATAGGGCCGAATACGATGTCGGCAAGAACGGCGCCCGAATCAATCGTAGTGAACGCGCTGACTTAGACGCAATTCTAAAAGATTTACTTTCACCAGGGAAACGCCGCTAGACCTCGATTCGGCAATTTGAGAAACAAAAAGCGCCCGGATGGGTGGCCGAATCGCTCAGAAACGCTATTGATTCGCACAGCGAATCGCCCGACCACCGGAGCCGGCGCCAATAACGCCCGCATTTCGCACCGTGCAGGAGACCCAGATGGCCGCAAAAGACAACGAAGACGTGAAGCCCGACGATCAGGACACCGAAGACTCGCTGGACATGAGCCAGGCCGCCGTCAAGAAGATGATCGCCGAGGCGCGCGAACGCGGCTACATCACCTATGACCAGCTGAACCAGGTTCTGCCGCCTGATCAGGTGTCCTCGGAACAGATCGAAGACGTGATGTCCATGCTGTCCGAAATGGGCATCAACGTGATCGAGGATGACGAGGTCGAGGACGAAGAGGCCAAGTCCACCGCCGTCGTCGATGTGTCCTCGGCCAAGGGCGAGGTCGCCCTGTCCGCCGGCACCACGGAAAAACTGGACCGCACCGACGATCCCGTGCGCATGTACCTGCGCGAAATGGGCAGCGTCGAACTGCTGAGCCGCGAAGGCGAGATCGCCATCGCCAAGCGGATCGAGGCCGGCCGCAACACCATGATCGCGGGCCTGTGCGAAAGCCCGCTGACCTTCCAGGCCATCACCATCTGGCGCGACGAATTGCTGTCCGAGGACATCCTGCTGCGCGACGTGATCGACCTCGAAGCCACCTTCGGCAACCAGATGGGTGACGAAGAGGAAGACACCCCGGTGGTCGACGCCGCCAATTCCGCCACTGCCCCAAAGAAATCGGACAGCAGCGAACCGGAACTGGATGCTGACGGCAACCCGATCCGCACCGACGATGACGACGACGAAGACGATCAAAGCAACATGAGCCTCGCGGCGATGGAAACCGCGCTGAAGCCCAAGGTGCTGGAGACGCTGAACCGCATCGCCTACGACTTCGAAGCCCTGTCGGAAATGCAGGACAGCCGGATTTCCGCCACCCTGAACGAGGACGGATCGTTCTCTGAGCAGGACGAGGCGACCTATCAGAAACTGCGCGCCGAGATCGTGGAACTGGTGAATGAACTGCACCTGCACAACAACCGCATCGAGGCGCTGATCGACCAGCTGTACGGCATCAACAAGCGCGTCATGCAGATCGACAGCGCGATGGTGAAGCTGGCCGACCAGGCCCGCATCAACCGCCGCGAATTCATCGACGAATACCGTGGCCGCGAACTGGACCCGAACTGGCTGGACGACATGTCCCAGAAATCGGGCCGTGGCTGGCAGATGCTGATGGAACGCTCCTCGGACAAGATCGAGGAGCTGCGCAACGACATGGCGCAGGTCGGCCAGTACGTCGGTCTGGACATCAGCGAATTCCGCCGCATCGTCGCGCAGGTCCAGAAGGGTGAAAAAGAGGCCCGCCAGGCCAAGAAGGAAATGGTCGAGGCCAACCTGCGCCTCGTGATTTCCATCGCCAAGAAATACACCAACCGCGGCCTGCAGTTCCTGGACCTGATCCAGGAAGGCAACATCGGCCTCATGAAGGCGGTGGACAAGTTCGAATACCGCCGCGGGTACAAGTTCAGCACCTACGCGACCTGGTGGATCCGTCAGGCCATCACCCGGTCCATCGCCGACCAGGCCCGCACCATCCGCATCCCGGTCCACATGATCGAGACCATCAACAAGCTGGTCCGCACCGGCCGCCAGATGCTGCACGAAATCGGCCGCGAACCCACGCCCGAGGAACTGGCCGAAAAGCTGCAGATGCCGCTGGAAAAGGTCCGCAAGGTGATGAAGATCGCCAAGGAACCGATCTCCCTCGAAACCCCCATCGGGGACGAGGAAGACAGCCAGCTGGGCGATTTCATCGAGGACAAGAACGCCGTCCTGCCGCTGGATTCCGCGATTCAGGAAAACCTGAAGGAAACCACCACCCGCGTTCTGGCCAGCCTGACCCCGCGCGAGGAACGCGTTCTGCGGATGCGCTTTGGCATCGGCATGAACACTGACCACACGCTGGAAGAGGTCGGCCAGCAGTTCAGCGTGACCCGCGAACGTATCCGCCAGATCGAGGCCAAGGCCCTGCGCAAACTCAAACACCCCAGCCGAAGCCGCAAACTGCGCAGCTTCCTGGACCAGTGATCGAAAGGCGCCCCCGCAAGGGGGCGTTTTTCTAGTTTGACAATTTCGGTTTTAACGCCCCAAAAGTCTTTAAGCAATTTTGCCTTTTCAAGGGTAGCCTTGTCGGAGCTAATGAAAGCTCCGCAATAAAGCGCATTTGCAATATGATAGGCGTCCGCTATCTCATTTGCAGCCCGTTCTGTCTTTTCTTTTCGTATGCCTTTGGCAGGTTTTGAAACAAAATAGTTCAATAGCAAGGCGGCAATCGCACGCTTCTCGGTACTCTCTTTCAAATCAAGAAACATCGTTTCTATTTCTTTAGTCTCTGAAAGGAAGTCAGACAGCTGTTGATTGGGTTGGAGTTTTGGGGTTGCGTCAAAGGAACTGTTTAAAGCGCTTTTCAGTTTCTGCGGCCTGTCGAGATCTGCCAGAGACTCGAATAATTCCCCGGGTAGATCTGCTAGTTCAGCAATGTCAGCGAGCAAGGCGCGTTCTCGCTTTGTCTCGGAAATATCTGGTCCTCCACCGACCATGAAAGACAACAGGTTTCCCAAGAATTGGGGTTCCGCCTTCGTGGTATTGTGAAAAAGTGGATACGAGTCAGGCTGAGACGCCACCACTACATTGTCGGAAGTCTCAAGGTAACAAGCGCTATTGTTGTTCAAGAAGTCTAGTTCAGCATTGGGGGAATCGGAGTTTTTCAAATCCCATAGCGTTGCTTCCGAATAGGCCAAATTCCATCCACATTGGGATACCTGCGCTGCCAGTTCAGAATTGTGCGCAAACCACGAAAGAGGGGCTGTATCAAGATAAAGCAGTTTCATTCCGAATTTATGTGCCCACACATTGATCTGCGCAAGATAGCTCGGCCCGCCGCTTCTCTCACACACACGGGGCGGGCGCTTTCAGCCCCCACCCCGCCGGGCCGGGCGCTGGCCACAATCCCGATCAGTACATATTCACAAATTGTATTGCGTTCCCACCTGCCCACGCTATCCTGCCCGCAAATCAGGGAGCGTTTCATGACCATTCTCAAACCCAGCCGCCGTGACATCCTCAGACTGGCGGCGATTGCCCCGGCCTTTGCCATGCCTGCCGCCGTGCGCGCCCAACTGGGGGCACCCTCGGGCGACAACCCCGCGCATTTCCGTTTCACGCTGGGTGACACCCGCCTGACCATCCTGTCGGACGGCTATTTCAGCCTGCCCACCACCGGCACCGGCATCAACGCCGACCCGGCCGAGGTGCAGGCCCTTCTGACCCGGCATTTCCTGTCGTCCGAGATGGGCTATTCCCACACCAACCACCTGCTGATCGAAAAGGATGAGGACGTGATCCTGGTCGATGTCGGCTCTGGCAGCCGGTTCTTCGACACGGTGGGCCGGCTGACCGCCAACATGCAGGCGGCGGGGATCGACCCGGCCAGCATCACCCATGTCGTCATCACCCACGCCCACCCCGATCACATCTGGGGCATCCGCGACGATTTCGACGAACCGATCTTCCCCGACGCACAGTATTTCCTGGGCCAGATCGAGCGTGACTACTGGCTGCAGGACGACCTGGTGAACAAGGTCGAACCGACCGAGCAGCAATTCGTGCTGGGCGCGGTGAACTCGATCAATGCCGAAGGGGTGGACTGGAACCTGCTGGCCGATGGCGACGAGGTTGTCCCGGGTGTTCGCGTCATCCACACCCCCGGTCACACCCCCGGCCACCTGTCCGTGGTGATCGAGGATGGCGACAAGCAACTGATCGCGCTTGGCGACTGCATGACCCATGCGTATCTCAACTTCCAGCGGCCAACCTGGTACAACGGCACCGACCACGACGGCGACCAGACCGTGCAGACCCGCCTGCGCCTGCTGGACATGTGCGCCGCCGACCGGATCGCGGTGCTGGGCTACCACTTCCCGTTCCCGGGTGTCGGCCACGTCCTGCGCGACGGCGACGCCTACAGCTTCGTGCCTGCGCTCTGGCAGTTCTGAAATCCCAGTCCTTCCATCTTTTTGCCCTAAATACCCGTCATGACTGAACAAGTATTGATGGGTAAAGGTTAAAGATGAGCGAAGACAATGGCGCCCGCGTCGCCCTTTTGGTGGATGGCGAAAACATCAGCTCTGCCTATGCGGGCAAACTGATCACAGAGGCGGGCAAGTTCGGTCCACTGGTCATTAAACGCGTCTACGGAAATGTCAGCCAGATCAACGGCTGGGGTTCGGCCCCCGGCCTGAAGGTGATGCACGCAGGGGCAGGCAAGAATGCCGCCGATATCCTGCTGGCAATCGAAGCGGTGCAATTGTTCCATGATCGTAAGGCGAACGTTTTTGTCATCGCCAGTTCGGACGGGGATTTCACCCATGTCGCAACCCATCTGCGCGAACAGGGGTGCCAGGTTTACGGCAGTGGCGAAATCAAGGCCCCCGAAGCTTTTCGGAAGTCCTGCACGGGTTGGGTTATGCTCGAAGGCAAGCCAGCAGAGCGCGACGAAAGAATCCGCCAGCTTATCGCGGCACGTTCCGAGGGGTTCCTGATCGGTCAGGTCAGCCCAGAAATCCGCAAGCGGCTGGCCATTACCCTATCGAACCTGCCGGAAAAGACGTGGCGCGCCTATTTCGAGGTTCGCAAGAATTCCTATGCCATCACCGGCACCGGCCAGGAAACCCGCATCACCGCCCTCTGATCCCTGACGCACATCGCTTGTGGAACGCCGCGTTGGCTCTGGTCAAGCCAGCGCCCGTGGGGTATTCGGCGGGGATAGCACCGAAGAGGGGGCCCCATGTCCGAAAGCACCGCCTTTGAAACGCCCGGCGCCGTAGAGGCCAGCCTGCGCGACGCGATCAGCCCGATCGAAGACATCATCGCCGCCGCCCGCAAGGGCCAGATGTACATCCTTGTCGATCACGAGGACCGTGAGAACGAGGGCGATCTGGTCATCGCCGCCGAATTCGCCGATGCCGCCGCGATCAACTTCATGGCGACGCATGGGCGCGGGCTGATCTGCCTGCCGATGACCGCGGAACGGATTGACCGGCTGGGGCTGCCGATGATGGCGGTGAACAATTCCTCGCGGCACGAAACCGCCTTTACCGTGTCGATCGAGGCGCGCGAGGGCGTCAGCACCGGCATTTCCGCCGGCGACCGCGCCCTGACCATCGCCACCGCGATCAACGAACAGAACACGATGAAAAGCCTGGCCACACCCGGCCACGTCTTTCCCCTGCGTGCCAAGCGCGGCGGTGTTCTGGTCCGCGCCGGCCATACCGAAGCGTCGGTGGACATCTCCCGCCTGGCCGGTCTGAACCCCAGCGCCGTGATCTGCGAGATCATGAAGGAAGACGGCACCATGGCCCGTCTGCCCGACCTGGTAGAGTTTGCGAAACAGCACGACATGCTGATCGGCACGATTTCCGACCTGATCAAGTACCGCTCGCGCAATGACAACCTCGTGGTCGAAACCTCGCGCCGTACTGTCACCTCGGAATTTGGCGGTAACTGGGAAATGGTGCTGTATACCGACCAGACCCACGGCGTTGAACATGTGGTCATGATCAAGGGCGACATCTCCACCCCTGAACCCGTCCTGACCCGCACCCACGCCCTGCACGAGGCGACGGACATCCTGGGCCTTGGCCCGAAATCATCGCGCGAACTGCCCCGCGCGATGGAAATCATCGCCGAGGCGGGCAGGGGCGTCGTCTGCCTGTTCCGCCAGCCGCGCCACGCGCTCTATGCCCCCGAAGAGGAAGGCGTGAAAACCATCAAGCAGATCGGCCTTGGCGCGCAGATGCTGTCCAAGCTGGGCCTGACCGAACTGATCCTGCTGACCGACAGCCCGCGCACCAAATACGTGGGCCTGGACGCTTTTGACCTGTCGATCGTCGGCACCCGCCCGATCCTGAAGGAGGACTGACATGGCCGGACATGAAAGCCACTACATCCTGCCGCGCCCCAGCTTTGACGCGCCGGTAAAGCTGCTGATCGTCGTTTCGCCGTACTACAAGGACATCGCCGACAACATGATTGCTGGCGCAAAGGCGGAGATCGAGGCCTGCGGCGCAACATGCGATATGATCGAGGTGCCCGGCGCGCTGGAAATCCCCACGGCCATCGCCCAGGCCGACCGCTTGTCCAACTTTGACGGCTATGTTGCGCTTGGCTGCGTGATCCGCGGTGAAACCACCCATTACGACACGGTCTGCAACGATTCCAGCCGCGCCATCCAGCTTCTGGGTCTGCAGGGCTTGTGCATCGGCAACGGCATCCTGACTGTCGAGAACCGCAAGCAGGCCGAGGTCCGCGCCGATCCCGCCGATCAGAACAAGGGCGGCGGGGCTGCTGCTGCGGCCTTGCATCTTGTCGCGCTCGGTCGTAAGTGGGGCGCCCAGCGAAAGGACGTGGGATTCATGCCCGCGGCCGAGGAATACAGGCTGGCAGGCGAACTCAAGGATAATCCCAAGGCATGACGACCGACACCGCAGACCAGCCGAAGAAAAAGCCGACCCAAGAGCAGAAGCGCCAGATGCGCGCGGCCTCCAGGCTGTATGCGGTGCAGGCCTTGTTCCAGATGGAACAGTCCGGCCAGACCGTGGACAAGGTGATCGTCGAATTCCTCGACCATCGCTTTGGCGCCACCTATGACGGTGACGAAATGGCCGATGGCGACGTGGCCCTGTTCCAGAAAACCATGCACGACGCGGTGAACTGGCAGGCCCGGATCGACCAGATGACCGACCGCGCGCTGGTGGCCAAGTGGCCCATTGCCCGCATCGACCCGACCCTGCGCGCGCTGTTCCGCGCCGCCGGGGCCGAACTGGCCGAAGGCGCCGCACCGCCCAAGGTGGTGATCACTGAATTTGTCGACGTGGCCAAGGCGTTCTTCCCGGACGGCAAGGAACCCAAGTTCGTCAATGCCGTTCTGGACCACATGGCGCGCGAGGCACGGCCCGAGTCGTTCTAGGGAAGGTGCGTGTTCACACGCGCCTCTGCCATCGCCAGACGCATCATCCGTAGGCAATAACGCGGTTTTCGGCACATATCGACCTGCTGGAATACTTCTCCCCTTGTTGGCGGCTCGTGTTGTTCTATACTTTTGTCAGGAACGACACGGAGCTGCCAAATGCCCAAACTTGTCCGCCTTTACATCACCAACGTGTTGATCGGCTTTGCCATTGCTGCGGCCTTCGTCGGGATGCTGCTGTATTTCAACCTTGGCAACCTGTGGCATCTGGTGACCCATTCCGACGCCGGGGTGCTGGCCGTCGTGATCTTGTGGTTCGCCAACGGCATCGTTTTTGCCGGGGTGCAATTCGCCATCGCGGTGATGCGCCTGAAGGATGACGGTGACGGCAAAGGCGGCGGTCGCCGCGATCCGGTCCGGGTGGACATGTCGCGCATGATCCCCGTCCGCGCTGCGGCGCAGGCGAAACGGACCACGACCCGCCGCTGACCCCTCCAGCGATACGCAACCGAACCGGCCCCGAAAGGCGGCCGGTTTTTTTGTACGTTTCAAGGCGGGAATCGTACGTCTTGACTGGTTATTGAAAGGTGGCGGGCCCGCAGCGGCCGTGTGGTTATCTCATTCCCGAGGACCTGTATATACAGGTGGGCGTCAGGTAATCAGGCCAGGACCCGAACAGAGCCAACTCCCTCGGAATTGCTTAAGGCCACCGGAATGCAACCGTTTCACGAGAAGAGCAGCACCCGCCATCAGCCTATCTAGTGTGTCCGGGGCCGCGCGGCAAGGGGTTGAAAATGTTCATGCTTCGTTCATATTGGGGGCATGGATGAATTACTTCAACCCGGACAGCTTCTGGCCCGTGGCGTTTCCCGCCACCTTCTGGGCTATGGCTTTGTTTCCATAGAAGAATTCGTGCCTGCCCGCGGGTTGCGGGTAGACGTGATGGGGCTGGGCCCCAAGGGTGAGATTTGGGTGATCGAATGCAAATCCAGCCGCGCGGATTTCCAGTCCGATTCCAAGTGGCAGGGGTATCTGGACTGGTGTGACCGGTATTTCTGGGCGGTCGATACCGATTTCCCGACCGATCTTCTGCCCGATGAAACCGGCCTGATCATCGCCGACCAATACAGCGCCGAAATCATCCGCATGGGGCCGGAATCGAAACTGCCCGCTGCCCGGCGCAAGGTGTTGACGCACAAGTTCGCCACCCACGCCGCCCGTCGCCTTCAGGCCCTGCGCGATCCCAGAATATAGTTTGATATCAGCGTTTTGCTTTCGCTGCCGCCTTGGCTGCCGCCAGGATTTCCTCGGCGATTTCCTCGGCTTCCTCGGGGTCGAAATCCATCGGGATCTCGACGCCCTGCGCCTCGATGAACAGGCGTACCATGCCGTCGGTGGTTGGGCCGATCTGCAGGTTGGCCTCGATATCGCGTTCGGTGTTGATGCCCATGATACGCTCTCCTTGGATCGGAAATCAGCTAACCGCTTGCGCCTTGATTGGCAAGGGGCGCGGGTCGCCGCAGAAAGTTGCCAAATCCTCTTGCAATCCACTGGCGGGGGGGCTAAATCGCCCCCCAGTGCCGCCTTAGCTCAGTTGGTTAGAGCGCTGGATTGTGGATCCAGAGGTCCCCTGTTCAAGCCAGGGAGGCGGTACCATCTTCCCCCGACTCAGTCCTGCTCAAGCGTGATTTCGCGCACCAGTTTCCGTGTCGCCCGGCTGTAGATCAGGATACGGTCATCCCCCGTGACGATCGCGTACCATTTCGACGTTTGGGTATAGGCTTCGGGCGTGGTGCCCGGCGGCAGGGTCAGCACAGCGGGGAAGTCCGGCGGAGTCTGCCGGTAGCGGATGACAATCAGCGCGACGATGGTTACAACGCCCGCAATCATCGTGACGGTCAGGATCGTGACCAGCACCTTCAGGAATTTCAGCAGCCCGGCATCCGCGGGCTCGGGGGAAGTGTTCATGGGCTCCAACCGCTTGTCCTTTCGCATCCAGGCGGACCCGCCTTCGCGCCTTGATAAGGCGATTTCCCGCGATGCGCCAGAAAAAGCCTCGCTGTCGCGCACCCGCCTGGCCAAACTGATCGAGGAAGGCGAGGTCTGGCTGAACGGCGCCCCCGTCACCAGCCCCAAGGGCAAGGCAGCCGAAGGCGATCTGATCGAGGTCACCGTGCCGGAAGCCGAAGAAAGCGACCTGCTGCCAGAAAATATTCCCCTGACCGTTGTCTACGAGGATGACCACCTGATCGTCATCGACAAACCGGCCGGCATGGTGGTGCATCCCGCGCCGGGATCGCCCACCGGGACACTGGCCAATGCGCTGATGTACCATTGTGGCGACAGCCTGTCCGGCGTGGGTGGCGAAAAACGCCCCGGCATCGTGCACCGGATCGACAAGGACACCAGCGGGCTGTTGGTGGTGGCCAAGTCCGACAAGGCCCATCACGGACTGGCTGCCCAGTTCAAGGCCCACAGCGCCGAACGCTATTACAACGCCATCTGCTATGGCGTGCCGGACGCCAACGATCCGCGCCTGCGCGGCGTGCGCGGGGTCAGCTTCGAACCCGGCAACATCATGAAAATCACCACCCACCTTGCGCGGCACAAGACGGATCGTCAGCGGCAAGCGGTGTATTTTGAAAACGGACGCCACGCTGTGACCCGCGTGCGGATCGTGGAGCCCTTCGGCGAACCGCCCGTCTGCGCGCTGGTCGAATGCTGGCTGGAAACCGGCCGGACCCACCAGATCCGCGTCCACATGGCCCACGCCGGGCACGGGCTGATCGGGGATGCCACCTATGGCGGACGGCGCAAGCTGCCGCTGAAATCCCTGTCCGAACCGGCGCTAGAGGCGGTCAGGGCGTTCCCCCGTCAGGCCCTGCACGCTGCCGTCCTCGGCTTCACCCACCCCGTGAGCGGACATGAAATGCGGTTTGAATCGCCCATCCCGCAGGACATGCTGGACCTGATGCAGGCGCTGCGCGGTTAAATCCGGCGCGGGGCCCAGACCAGCAGCCACAGCATCAACGACACCTCGGCCACCACCGGGATCAAGTAGGCGGGCTGCATCGCCGCGTTCCAATCGGGGGCCAGGAACCGCGTCAGGCTGCCGGACAGGTACACCACCCCCGCCGCCGCCATCGCCCGGCAGATCCAGCGCGGCGCGATCCCCGCCAGCAGCCGCGCCATGATCAGCGTGTTCACCCCGAAGAACACCAGCCCCAGATCATACCCCGCCGCGTGCAACTCCAGCCATGGCAGCGGATCGTCCGCCCCCTGCGTGGCCGCAAACAGGCACAACACCGCCACCGCGATCACCGCCGCCTGCATCAGGCGAAACACCATCGCCATCAGCGCCAGTTGCGCATCCACCGCCCGTAGCATCCCGAAGAACACCACCGCCAGCGCCACGTCCAGCACCGCCATGCCGATGTCGAACCCGATCGACAGCCGGAACCGGCCCATCTGTGCTTGCAGCGCCTGCGCCGTGGCCGCGCCATCCGTCCAGTCTATCAGCGGCCCGCGCAGCCCGCCCTCGGCCCCCAGCCCCAGCAGGATAATTCCCAGGTACAATATCCCTGCCCAGCGGGCCGCGCGCGCAAACTCCGTCATGATCACCTCCCGTTCGTTTGAAAATTGACCATCCGATCAGGAAAATCACGAAAAATCTGTCCTTTTCCGCCCTATGTCACAAACAGCACATGCGCGTGAACGCACTGTTACAAACCTCGCATATCGACGGAATCCCGCTCATATAGCGTTAAGCTTTCGATGCCGGACGCCTTGAAAGGCCATCCGGTGCTGCCTATGTGGATGTTAAGCCCATAAACATTGGGAGGGACAAACAATGAGCAATTATGGAAATCTCCCGGTTCCGTCGTCCGAAAACGGCCTGAACCGCTATCTTCAGGAAATCCGCAAGTTCCCCATGCTGGAACCAGAGGAAGAATACATGCTGGCCAAGCGCTGGGTGGAACAGGAAGATACTGAATCCGCGCACAAGATGGTCACCAGCCATCTGCGCCTCGCGGCCAAGATCGCAATGGGCTATCGTGGCTACGGCCTGCCGCAGTCCGAGGTCATCTCAGAGGCCAACGTCGGCCTGATGCAGGCCGTGAAACGCTTCGACCCGGAAAAGGGCTTCCGCCTCGCGACCTATGCCATGTGGTGGATCCGCGCCTCGATCCAGGAATACATCCTGCGGTCCTGGTCGCTGGTGAAACTGGGCACGACCAGCGCGCAGAAGAAACTGTTCTTCAACCTGCGCAAGGCCAAGGCCCGCATCGGCGCACTGGAAGAGGGCGACCTGCGTCCCGAAAACGTGGCCCGCATCGCCCACGACCTCGGCGTGACAGAGGATGACGTGATCAGCATGAACCGCCGCATGTCTGGGGGGGATGCGTCCTTGAACGCCACCGTCGGGTCCGAGGGCGAAGGCACCATGCAATGGCAGGACTGGCTGGAAGACGAAGACGCCGACCAGGCCGCCGATTATGCGGAACGTGACGAGTTGGACGCCCGCCGCGAACTGCTGGCCGAAGCGATGACCGTCCTGAACGAGCGCGAACGCGACATCCTGGTGCAGCGCCGCCTGTCCGAGGAAACCATCACGCTGGAAGATCTCAGCGCCCAATACGACGTCAGCCGCGAACGCATCCGCCAGATCGAGGTCCGCGCCTTTGAAAAGCTGCAAGAACGCATGCGCGAACTGGCCGCCGAAAAAGGCATGCTCACCAGCGCCTGATCTGGTATGACCGGCCCGGAAACGGGCCGGTTTTTCAATGAGGGATTCCATGCACGACGAAGAAAAGCTCAGCGGTCGCCTGCACGGCGAACAGATGGAACCCGACCAGCCCGAAGGCCTGCTGATGCGGATCGTGTTCATCCTGATCATCGGCATGATGATGAGCGTCAGCCAGACCATCCTTGGCGCGCTCACGCTGATCCAGGTCGTCATCATGGCGCTGAACAAGGGCGCGCCGAACGAAAACCTCGCCGACTTCGGCACCGATCTGGGCGTCTGGATGGCCAAGGCCGTCCGTTACATGTCCGCCGCCAGTAACGTCAAACCCTGGCCCTGGAGCGAACTGGACTGACCAGCCCGCGCCCTGTGTCTTTCATCTTGCCCAAATACTCTGGGGGTCTGGGGGTGAAACCCCCAGCCACGACCGTATCGTGACCGGCCGGATCAGTTCAACCTTGCCCGCAGCACCCGCAGCATGTTTTCCCCCATGACCTTGCGGATCTGCGCCTCGGTCAGGCCGGCCTCCAGCAGGGCGTGGGTCAGGGCAGGCAGTTCTGACGTGTCGAACGCGGTTTCTACCGACCCGTCGAAATCCGATCCCAGCGAGACATGATCTTCCCCCACCGCCGCGACGGCGGCCACGATCATCTTGGCGATCCCGGCGGGGGTGATCTCGTCGCAAGCGACCTCGGCCCAGTATCCCATGCCGATCACGCCGCCGCTGGCGGCGATGTCCTGCATCAGTTCGTCGGGAAAGTTCCGCTTCACCGGGCAATGCGAATGGATTCCCGAATGCGACAGCACGATCGGCACATCGGTCATTTCCAGCACTTCGCGCGCCACCTGCGGGCTGGAATGCGCCACGTCCAGGATCATCTTGCGGCTGGCCACCTCGGCCACTACCCGGCGGCCAAACTCCGTCAGCCCGTGGTTCCCTTCGCCATGCAGCGATCCGCCCAGCTCGTTGTCAAAGAAATGCTGCAACCCCACCAGCCGGTAGCCGGCGGCCTCCAGCTTGTCCAGGTTTTCCAGCTTGCCCTCCAGCGGGTGCGCGCCCTCGATCCCCAGGATCCCGGCGGTGATCTTCTCGCCCGCCGCGCGCCGGGCCAGCACGTCCTCCAGTTCGGCGCGGGTGGTGACGATCTTCAGGTAATCCGGCGCCTTGGCCTGAAACCCGTGCAACTTTTCTGACTGGTACAGCGCGCGTTCCAGCAGGCTGCCCCAAGTGCGGATCGGCCACAGTTGACCAAAGGCCAGCAGGGTGATGTTGTCGAACGCCTCGGCGCTGTTCTCGTCGTAATTCTGTCCGGCCGGGCTTTTGGTGACGGCGGTGAACACCTGCACCGCCACGTTGCCTTCGCGCAGGCGGGGCAGGTCCACCTGGCCATAGTCGCCCCGTTCGGTCAGGTCGCGGTTCCACAGCAGCGGATCGGCGTGCCAGTCACCCACGGTCAGCGTATCATGCAGCGCCGCAGCCTCTGGCGACACCGGATAGGGCGCGTGGCTGATAACGTTGTTTCGGCCCTTTTCCACGATCGCGGGCGCGAAGGCCCAGAATGCCACCAGCCCCAGCACGCACAACGCCAGCAGACCGGCCAGAAATTTACCCAATAAACGCATGTTCGCCTCCCTCGATTCCGGCGCAGCTTGGGGTTCGGGGCCGATTCGGCCAAGCATGACGTGGCTGCCCTTGCGCGCCGGGCGCTTCCGCCCCATCTTGTTCACACCTACTGCAGGAGGCGGACATGGCCGGAGGATGGGCCCGCGACGGTGCGGTCAGCGAACAGATAGAGGCATCGATCCAGGAGGAACTGGCGCGCATGAAGGGCGCCCGCCGTCCGGCAGGCGACAGCCTGACCCACTGTGCCGAGTGCGAAGAACCGATTCCCGAGGCCCGCCGCGCGGCGATTCCCGGTGTGAAACTCTGCGTTGAGTGCCAGCAGGAACGCGATCAAAGGTACAAACCGCGTGCAGGAATCAATCGGCGCGGGTCCAAAGACAGCCAATTAAAGTGACGGCGAGTGGACTGCCAGCACAACGCACAAATCATTGTACTTGTTAAGTAAATCTGTAAATATATGAAAAACAACATGTAATTTCCCGAAAAAATTCTGGACTGCGACCTAGCGTCATTTGATCTGCATCATGTTGTCACGGTCCCGCGCTACATATCGTCCCGTCTCAAGGATGAAACGGGTGAACCATGTTGGATATGATGCCACGCGGCGGGGCGGACAGCGCCTTGCTTTCGCAGCTACCACAGGATGTGCGGAACTGTCTGCTGGGGCGGGCCCGGATACGGCGTTTTGGTCGCGGGGAAACGATCTGCCTGCAGGGTGAACCGGCCGGTGCGCTGAAGATCATCACCCACGGCTGGATCAAACTGTACCGCGTGTCCGACACCGGACACGAGGCGCTGCTGGCGACGCTGACCGCTGGACAAAGCTTTGACGAAATCGCCTCTCTGATGCGGGCCGAATGCCCTTCGTCCGCCGAAGCCCTGTGCGAATGCGAGGTCATGTTCATTGACCTGACTACCGCCTGTGGCTGCCGCAACGCGGTTGCCGAAATTACCAGGGCGGTGATGTCCGCCGCCTCGGACCACATGCAGGACATGATGGACCAGATCGAGGCCCTGAAAAGCCGCAGCGGCGTGGAACGCCTGTCCGAATACCTATTGGCGCTCAGCGATGAAACCGGCGGCAACCGCGAACTGGTACTGCCTTTCGACAAGGTCGTGCTTGCGGCCAAACTGGGCATGAAACCCGAAAGCCTGTCGCGTGCCTTCGCCCGTCTGAAACGCTTCGGCGTTCAAAGCGAACTGAAACGCGTCGTCATTCAGGACGTGGCAAAACTGAAAACACTGGCAAGGGAAACCGCGGCCTACGCGTGACCTGCGGTCAGGCCCCGCGCTTGGCCCAGGCGATGGCGTCCTCCAGCCGGTCATCGCCCCAGAAGATTTCGCCGTTCACGCTGAAACTCGGCGCGCCGAAAACACCGATCCGCATGGCTTCTTCGGTCTGATGCAGCAGCGCGTCCCCGATCCGATCCGAACGGGCCTCGGCCATCACCCGCACCGGGTCTTGCCCGATCTCGTGCAGGCTGTCGGACAGGTTCGGGTCTTCTCCGGCCAGGTACCCGCCTTCGAACCATCGCTGGTAGGTCGCACGGGTGTACGCCTCTGCCCAGCCTTCCTCGGCCCCCAGGATCGCCACCCGGTTGGCAAAGTTCAGGTCAGTCAGCGGATAGGGCGCGGGGATTCGCGGGTGCAGCCCATAGCCTTCGGCGCGGCGTTCGACGTCGCGCCACATGTAGGCGGCTTTTATCGGCTTGTCCTTGAAGGGGATGTTGTTCTGCAGAACCATCACGTGCCGCACGTCGAACGGACACCAGCGGAACGCGATCCCGTTGGCCCGCGCCATGTCCGGCAAGCGCATCACCGTCAGATAGCTGTAGGTGCTGCCGATGGAATACCAGAAATCGACCTGTGCCATGTGTCCCTCCTGATGCTGAAACGGCCCCACGATACCACGGGGCCGTTTTCGCGTCCAACAAGGGGGATCAGCCCTCCATCGCCTCCAGCTCGTCGATGAAGCCCTCGATCATGCTCAGGCCCTTGTCCCAGAAGCTGGGGTCGCTGGCGTCCAGCCCGAACGGGGCCAGCAGGTCCTTGTGGTGCTTTGAACCGCCCGCCTTCAGCATGTCGAAATACTTGTCTTGGAACCCTTCGGGCGCGTCCTGATAGGCGGCGTACAGCGCATTCACCAGCCCGTCGCCAAACGCATAGGCATAGACGTAGAAGGGCGAATGCACGAAATGCGGGATATAGGCCCAGAAGGTTTCGTATCCCTCCATGAACTCGAATGCACCGCCCAGCGATTCCGCCTGTACCGACATCCACAGGTCGTTGATGTCCTCGGGTGTCAATTCGCCCTGACGGCGTGCCGCGTGCAGCTTGCATTCGAAGTCATAGAACGCGATCTGGCGCACAACCGTGTTGATCATGTCCTCGACCTTGCCGGCCAGCATCACCTTGCGTTCGGCCTGGGTCTTGGCCTTTTCCAGCATCTTGCGGAAGGTCAGCATTTCCCCGAACACCGACGCGGTTTCCGCCAGTGTCAGCGGGGTCGAGGACAGCATTTCCCCCTGATCCGCCGCCAGCACCTGGTGCACGCCGTGGCCCAGTTCATGCGCCAGGGTCATCACGTCGCGCGGCTTGCCCAGGTAGTTCAGCATCACGTAGGGGTGCACCTCGGTCACGGTCGGATGCGCAAAGGCGCCGGGGGCCTTGCCGGGTTTTACGCCCGCGTCGATCCAGCCGCGATCAAAGAACGGCTGCGCGATCTCACCCATGCGCGGATCGAAGGCATTGTAGGCTTCCATCACGATGTCGCGCGCCTGCGGCCACGAAACGGTACGGGTGTCCTCCATCGGCAGGGGGGCATTGCGGTCCCAGACCTGCATCTTGTCCAGCCCCAGCCACTTGCGCTTCAGTTCATAGTACCGATGCGACAGGCGCGGATAGGCGGCCACCACCGCGTTGCGCAGGGCCTCTACCACTTCGGGTTCGACATCGTTGGACAGGTGCCGCGCCATTTGGGCAGAGGGCATCTTGCGCCAGCGGTCGATGACTTCCTTTTCCTTGGCCTGGGTATTGTGGACACGGGCGAAGGTCTTGATATTGGCGGCGAAAACATCGGCCAGTTCGCGCGCGGCGGCCTCGCGCTTGCTGCGGTCCTGTTCCGTCAGCAGGTTCAGCGTGCCTTCGATGTTCAACTCGTCCCCATCGACCACGAATTCCAGCCCGGCGATGGTTTCGTCGAACAGCTTTTCCCAGGCGTCGCCCACCACGCCCAGATCGTGCAGGAATTTCTCCATCTCGTCAGACAACTGGTAGGGTTTCATCGCGCGAATGCGGTCGAACACGGGTTTGTAACGCGCCAGTTCCGCGTTCGCGGTGAACATGGCGTCCAGCTTCGCATCCTCCAGCCGGTTCAGTTCCAGCGTGAAGAACACCAGCGGCGTGGTGAAGTTGGTGATCTTTTCCTGGCAGTCGGACATGAATTTCGCCCGCGTCGCGTCCACCGTCAGCTGGTAATAGCGCAGCCCCGCAAAGGACATCACACGCCCCGCCTTGGTGCTGATCGCCTCGTTCCGTTGCACGCAGGCCAGCATCCCGTCGGCGTCCAGCGTGTCCAGCTTGCCTTCGTAATCCGCCGCAAAGGCAGCGCATTCGGTCTCCAGCCAGTCCAGGTCGGCCTTCAGTTCCGGCGCGTCCTCGCCCGAATACAGGTCCGACAAGTCCCATTCCGGCAAATCGCCCAAATTCTTGCTGCCGGAACCGGCATTGGCGTCGCGCACGGGGAAAGGAAGCTGGAACATGGATCACCTCTGCATTGTCTGTCCGCCAGACATAGGCCCCCGCGCCGCCCGCCTCAAGTGCTTGTGCGTCCCCGGCTGTTCGCTAAGGTGACGCCAGCGAAACCGAAGGGGTGAGAAATGCGATTTGTCCGCTATGGTCAGCCGGGGGCCGAAAAGCCCGGCGTTCTGGATGCAGCCGGAAACCTGCGCGACCTGTCCGGCGTGGTGGACGACCTGTCCGGCGCGGTGCTGGGCAACCTGCCGCAGGTGGACCCGGAAACATTGCCGCTGGTGGACGGAACCCCGCGCCTTGGCGTGCC
Source organism: Thalassovita sp. (assembly GCA_017792425.1). Lineage (GTDB taxonomy): Bacteria > Pseudomonadota > Alphaproteobacteria > Rhodobacterales > Rhodobacteraceae > Thalassobius. The sequence continues at coordinate 2,733,901 of CP051233.1, read as the reverse complement.
CGTCGCGGGCATCGGCAAACTGGTCTGTATTGGCCTGAACTATTCCGACCACGCGGCAGAGGCAGGCATGGCCGAACCGTCCGAACCCATCGTTTTCATGAAGGCCACCAGCGCCATCACCGGCCCGAACGATCCGGTCCTGCTGCCCAAAGGGTCCGAAAAATCGGATTGGGAACTTGAACTGGGCGTCGTCATCGGCAGAACCGCCAAATACGTCTCAGAAGCGGACGCACTGGATTATGTGGCGGGCTACACCATCGTCAATGACGTGTCCGAACGCGCCTTCCAGATCGAACGCGGCGGCCAGTGGACCAAGGGCAAAAGTTGCGACACATTCGGCCCCATCGGCCCGTGGCTGGTCAGCCGCGATGACATCGCCGACCCGCAAAACCTGTCGCTGGCGCTGGACCTGAACGGCGAAAAGGCGCAGCGCGGCACGACCGCCTCCATGATCTTTTCCGTGGCGCAGATCGTGTCCTACCTCAGCCAGATGATGAGCCTGCAGCCCGGCGACGTGATCGCCACCGGCACCCCGCCGGGCGTGGGCATGGGAATGAAACCGCCCCGCTTCCTGCGCGAAGGCGACGTGATGGAACTGTCCATTCAGGGGCTGGGCAGCCAGCGTCAGGTCGTCGGCCGCGACGGCTGAGGATCAGCAGGCGACCGGCTGGCCCTGCGCGGGCCGGTCGCGGTTGGCGTCGAACAGCGCGAGGATCTGCGCCATGACCCGGTCGCGGGTGTCCGGCGCTTCCATCAGGATCTCGTGTTCGGCCCCGTTCACCATCACCAGCTCGCCCGCCGGCCAGCCCGCCATGCGGTCATGGATGCGCTTGGGGTCCACGATGCGTTCGTTGCTGCCCAGATAGGTCAGGCATGGCACGTCCGGGGCGGGGCGGCCCGCCAGTTCCACGCAATCGCGCAGCGCCACATGCAGCCAGGTCAGGCTGGGCCCGGCCAGCGACAGTTCTGGATGGGCGTTCAGGTGATCCACCATCATCTGGTACATCGCCGGGTCGGTGGTCAGGGTGTTGTCCGCGAAGGGTTCCCCCAACACATAGGCATCCGCCCGGCCACCGGGGGCCAGCTTGTCCCCGGCGCCAAGCGCCCGCCCGGCGCGGGTCATCGCCCAGACCGCGGGGCGCAGGGCAGGGGACAGCAATATCCCCCACATCGGTGCGGAAAACACGCAGGCGTTGACCGGCAGCCCCTCCAGCACCGCGCGCAGCCCGATCTGCCCGCCCATCGAATGCGCGATCAGGAAATACGGTTTGGGCAGGCCCAGGTCACCAGCGGCGGCCAGCATCGCGGCCACATCCCGCTGATAGTCGGGGAAATCCCCCACGTGACCGATCAGCGGATCGTCCAGCAGCCGCTCCGCCAGACCCTGCCCGCGCCAGTCGATGGCAAAGGTGGCATAGCCGCCCTGTTGCAGGGCGGCGGCCGTATGCACATACTTTTCGGCGTATTCGGTGCGGCCCGGAAACAGCAGCACCGTGCCTTTCGGCGCGTCCTTGCCCCACAGCACGGCGCGCACCCGCACGCCGTCGCTGGTGTCCAGCCAATAGGCCACGCCCTCGGGGGCGGGGCCGCTGATGTCGGACAGGAAGGGCGCCGGTTCCAGCATCAGGCCAGCGCCGCGCCCAGCTGCATGGCCTTGCCCATGTCGCCGTCCACGCTCAGCTTGCCGGTCATGAAGGCCGAGGTCGGGTTCAGATCGCCCGCCATCATCGCCTCGAACGTGTCGGCATCTGCGGTCAGGGTCACGTCGGTTTCGTCATCGCCCAGCCGTGCGCCGCCCGCGTCCACCACGATGGCGCCTTCGCCCTCGATCACGAACTTGGCGGACCCGTCGAAATCCACGCCGCTCAGCTTTTCATTCAGCGCGGCAACGGCAGCTTGCATCTTGTCGCTCATGGTCTCTTCCCTTTTAATTGATGCGTCCGGTCTGGTCTTTGCCCCGGCGCGCGTTACACTCGATCCTGTTATGAGCGTGAAGATACACAATCTCAAACCTATCGTCGCGGCAACACTGCTGACAGTCACGTTTTCCTTACCCGCTATGGGCGAAAACGCGCTGCCGGATGATTTGCTGGGCGCGCTGAAGCAGTCCGAACCGGTCGAGGCGCGCAAGCTGGCCGACGAAATCGTGCTTCGCTGGGCGCAATCCGGGTCGCCTGCGATGGACCTGCTGCTGAAGCGCGGTCAGGACGCCGCTGACCGGGGAGATTTCAATCAGGCGCTTGGCCACCTGACCGCGCTCACCGATCACGCACCGGATTTTGCCGAAGGCTGGCACATGCGCGCCAGCGTCTATTTCCGTACCGATGAACTGGGGCTTGCCCTGCACGATCTGGAACAGACCCTGCGTCTGAACCCGAACCATTTTCCCGCGCTCTACGGCTTCGGGGTGATCATGGAGCAGTTGGGCAAACCCGACCTTGCCTATAAGGCCTATCAGCTTGCACTGGCCATCCACCCGCACTACGAGGAAGCGCAGGAAGCCATGAAACGCCTTCAGGTGCAGGTCGAAGGCCGCGATCTCTAGGGCGCAAACAGGGGCACGGGGTGGCCAATGGCCCAGCACGCACGCATCACGGCGGTCCTGGGGCCGACCAACACCGGCAAGACGCACTATGCCATCGAACGGATGCTGGGCCACCGCACCGGCGTCATCGGCCTGCCGCTGCGCCTGCTTGCGCGCGAAGTCTATGACAAGATCGTTGCCGCCCGCGGCCCCTCTGTCGTGGCGCTGGTCACGGGCGAAGAACGCATCGTCCCCCCGCGCGCGCAGTACTGGGTTTGCACGGTCGAGGCGATGCCCGAAGGCATGGGGGCCGATTTCCTGGCCGTCGATGAAATCCAGCTTTGCGCCGATCTGGAACGCGGCCACGTGTTCACCGACCGCCTGCTGCGCGCGCGGGGCCTGCTGGAAACCGTGTTCCTGGGGGCCGACACCATGCGCAGCACCATCGCGCAGTTGGTCCCCGGCGTGCAATTCATCCAGCGTCAGCGCATGTCGCAACTGACCTACACCGGCCCCAAGAAAATCAGCCGGATGAAGCCGCGCAGCGCCATCGTCGGCTTCTCGGTCGAGGATGTCTACGCCATCGCCGAACTGATCCGCCGCCAGCGCGGCGGGGCGGCGGTGGTGATGGGGGCGCTGTCCCCGCGCACCCGCAACGCGCAGGTGGAATTGTACCAGAACGGCGACGTGGATTTCCTGGTGGCGACCGATGCCATCGGCATGGGGCTGAACCTGGACATCAACCACGTCGCGTTTTCCTCGATCATCAAGTTCGACGGGCGGCGGATGCGCTACCTGATGCCGCATGAACTGGCCCAGATCGCCGGGCGCGCCGGGCGCGGCATGTCCGACGGCACCTTCGGCGTGACCGGCGAAGCCCCCCCGCTGCCCGACGAAACGGTCGAGGCGATCCAGAACCACCGGTTCGAACCCGTGCGCAAACTGCAATGGCGCAACCCGGCGCTGAAATTCGGCACGATCGACAGCCTGATCCGCAGCCTGGAAGACACCCCGCACCACGATCTGCTGCACCGCGCCCGCGAATCCGACGACCTGATGGCGTTGAAATCGCTGCAATCGGTGGCGGAAATCCGCGCCCGCGCCAGTTCGCCCCAATCCGTCCGCCTGCTGTGGGATGTCTGCCGCATCCCCGATTTCCGCGGCATCAGCCACGCTGAACACGCCAGCCTTCTGGAACAGATCTTTCGCTTCCTGCACGAACACGGGCGGGTGCCGAACGATTGGATGGCCCGCCAGATCCAGCGGATAGATAGGACAGAAGGCGACATTGACACATTGTCGAAACGACTCGCATTTATTCGCACATGGACATATGTCGCGCAGCGTGCAGGCTGGGTGGACGATGAAACCCATTGGCGCGAAGAGACTCGCGCTGTAGAAGACCGACTGTCGGATGCGCTGCATCAGCGTCTGACTCAAAGATTTGTGGACCGGCGCACATCTGTACTGTTGCGGCGGCTCAAGCAGAAGGAGGCCCTTTTGGCCGAGGTGAATGACAAGGGTGAAGTGACCGTCGAAGGCGAATTCGTCGGTCGTCTGGAAGGGTTCCGGTTCCGTCAGGACAAGGACGCAGCAGGGCAGGAGGCCAAGACGATCCGTCAGGCCAGCCAGCAGGCCCTGGTGCCGCATTTCCACCTGCGGGCGGACAGGTTCTATAACGCGCCGGATACCGAGATCGACTTCACCGAACAGGGTGGCCTGATGTGGGGCACTGACGCGGTCGGCAAACTGGTGGCCGGTCAGGATCCGCTGAAACCGCAGGTCGTCGCCTTCGTTGATGACGAAGCCGGCCCCGAGGTCGCGCAGAAAGTGCAGCGCCGCCTGCAGCATTTCATCGACCGCAAGATCGCCGCTCTGTTCGAACCGCTGCTGAACCTGTCGCGCGACGAAACCCTGAACGGTCTGGCCCGCGGCTTTGCCTTCCAGTTGGCGGAAAACTTCGGGATCATCCCCCGCGGTCAGGTCGCCGAGGAGGTGAAGGCGCTGGATCAGGACGCCCGCGGCGCATTGCGCAAGCACGGCATCCGGTTCGGCCAGTTCACCATCTTCATGCCGCTGTTGCTGAAGCCCGCCCCCACCCGCCTGCGGTTGGTTCTGTGGTCGCTGGCGCGCGGTCTGGACGACTTCCCCGAAGCTCCGCCGCCCGGACTGGTGACCGTGCCGGCGCTGGCCGGGATGCCCGATGGCTTCTTTGCCATGTCCGGCTATCGCGCCGCCGGTGAACGCGCCATCCGCATCGACATGCTGGAACGCCTGGCCGACATGCTGCGCGCCGAGGACAGCCGCGCCGGGTTCGAGGCCAAGGCCGACATGCTGTCGATCACCGGAATGACGCTGGAACAGTTCGCCGACCTGATGCAGGGGCTGGGTTACGCCGCTGCCAAGGGTGAACGCGAAAAGGTAAAGCCGGTGGTTGAAACCCCGGCGCAGGCGGCGGGCACGCCCAAACCTGATGAAACCCCGGCAACCCCTCCAGCCGAGGCCCCCGCCGATACGCCGGACGAAACCCCGGCGGAACCCCCAGTCGAGTCCCCGGTTCAGACCCCGGGTGAAACCCCGGCCGAAACGCCCACTGAAATCCCCGGCGACACCGCCGTGGCCGAAGGCCCGGAAACAGAGGTGTTCTATACCTTTACCTGGGGTGGCAACCGTCGTCAGGGTGGCAAGCCCCGCAGCGAACGCGGCGACCGTCCCCGCGGTAAACCCGGTGACAAGCAGGGCGACCGCCCGCGCGGTCCCCGCAAGGGTGGCAAGCCGCGTGGCGACAAGCCCCGCCAGCAAGGTGCCAAGACCTTCGAGTCCCGCCCGCCGAAAAAGGAAAAGGCCATCGACCCCGATAACCCCTTCGCCGCCGCGCTGATGGGCCTGAAGGCCAAGGACTGATCCCGCGATGACCGATCCGGCGGATCGTCTGCGGATCGACAAATGGCTGTGGTTCGCGCGTTTTTACAAGACGCGCGGACTGGCCGCCGCAACGGTTGGCGCGGGCCACGTCCGGGTCAACGGCGACAAGGTCCACAAACCAGCCCACGCTCTGCGCCCCGGTGATGTGCTGACCCTGCCGCAGGGCAACCGGATTCGCGTCGTCCGCGTTCTGGCGATGGGAACCCGCCGCGGACCCGCCCCAGAAGCCCAGGCCCTGTACGAGGAATTGACAGAGGTCAAGGACGTCCTCCCACCCGCGCCGCAATACGAAGGCCAAGGTCGCCCGACCAAACGCGACAGGCGAATGATAGACCTTCAGTCGCGCGGGCGCTTGAATGATCCGGACGAGTGGTCTAGCTAGTCCCTGACCAAAAGATGGAAGAGAGATATGACTTACGTCGTCATCGATAACTGCATCGCCTGCAAGTACACCGACTGTGTCGAGGTCTGCCCCGTCGACTGCTTCTACGAGGGCGAAAACATGCTGGTCATCCACCCGGATGAATGCATTGACTGCGGCGTTTGCGAACCCGAATGCCCCGCCGATGCGATCCGCCCGGACACGGAACCGGACATGGAAAAATGGGTCGAACTGAACCGCAAATACGCCGAACAGTGGCCAGTGATCGTGTCCAAGAAAGACCCGCTGCCGGGGTACGAGGACCGCGACGGCGAAACGGACAAGCTGACCAAGTACTTCTCCGAGGCACCGGGCGAAGGCAACTGAGGCTGATTCGCCCGCTCTGCGGGGGCGTCGGAACGGATAAACTGAACGTTTGGTCAAAAAGCCCTTTGATTCATCGGGCTTTTTCTGCGCTGCAGCCAAAGATGCTTCCGGTAGGCCGGTTTTTGTGCTATGTTAACAGGTACATGACGAAGACCGCCTGAAACCAGCCCAATCACACCATTCGCGTCGCTGCTCGTGAATGGGTTTTCTTGCGCAAAATCCCGGACTGACGAGTGTACCCGGTACCTCGCCCGGTCGTTTTGTCGCCTGGTTCGCGCGGTCCTTGCAAGGAAGGATTGCATGAGCAAAACGAAGAAGTCCGAATTCACCCCGAACGATTACGTGGTCTACCCGGCCCACGGCGTCGGGCAAATCCTCTCGATCGAAGAGCAGGAAATCGCTGGCATCAAGCTGGAACTGTTCGTCATCTCGTTCGAAAAGGACAAGATGACCCTGCGCGTTCCCACCCACAAGGCGGTAGAGATCGGCATGCGCTCGCTCTCGACCCCGGACGTGGTGAACCAGGCGATGAAAACCCTGAAGGGCAAGGCCAAGGTCAAACGCGCCATGTGGTCGCGCCGCGCTCAGGAATACGAACAGAAGATCAACTCGGGCGATCTGATCGCGATTGCCGAAGTGGTCCGCGACCTGCACCGCACCGACGACCAGCGCGAACAGAGCTATTCCGAGCGTCAGCTGTACGAAGCCGCGCTGGAACGCCTGACCCGCGAAGTTGCCGCCGTGTCCGGTGGTGACGAAGGTGCCGCCGCCAAGCAGGTGGACGAAGTCCTGATGTCCCGCGCCGCCTGACGCGGTTCGCATACCAATCGAAAATGGCGCCTTTGGGCGCCATTTTTCTTGCGCGCCAAACAATCAAAACCGGGCCGCCAGCCCTGCCTTAACCTGTCGATGTCGTGGAAGTTCCGAATTGGAGCGGGCGAGGCGATTCGAACGCCCGACCCTAACCTTGGCAAGGTTATGCTCTACCCCTGAGCTACGCCCGCACCATTTCGTGAGCCGGTAGATAGGAAATCCCGACACGGCCTGCAAGTGGAAAATGCACGGCGCCAGCGATTTCCTGACACAGCCCGGTCCGCGGGTTCATCCCGCACCACGCGGAATCCCAGCCGGTCGAATCGTCCGTTTCAAGCCGTGAACCGGACGAGTTGACGGATTACCAATTTTCTGACGGTGCGTTCGTTGCCCCGGTCCGACAACGAAAAAACGCGGCCGAGGCCGCGTCTTTCATGTTCCCGTGAGGGAGATTTGGAGCGGGCGAGGCGATTCGAACGCCCGACCCTAACCTTGGCAAGGTTATGCTCTACCCCTGAGCTACGCCCGCTTCCTTGGGTGAGGCGTGAAATAATTAGTCTGGCCGCCAGCCGCAAGAGGAAAATGCGCCATTCCGCGAATTTTTCCCAAGGACTGAAAGGCCTCATTTCTGACGCATTGATGCCATACCTGTTCTGCCTGGAAAACGGGGGCGCAACTTGCAGACAAAGCTGAATCAATGCTCAGACCCATCCTGAAAGCGATCAGTATCTCGATAATGCTCAGCGGCGCAGCAGCGTTGGTACTGACCACGGCCTATGTGACCCCGGCCGAGGCCAAAAGCGATAAAGCAGGTGGCAAGAAAAAGTCCGGCGCCAGCAAATCTAGGTCCAAGGGCAAGTCGGCCTCTGGTCAGCGCCAAACGGGCAAACCGGCCAAGGTCGCCTCGACCGCGGCAGCACCCAAGAATGCGCATGGCAAATTGTCGTCTGAGCTCAAGGGATTGAACGCCGCGCACGCCAGTCCGAACGCTTTGGCAAACGCTGCACCTGGATCGATGCCGGGCAAGCTGGCAGCCTATCAAGGGGCCGCGCTGGCCGTTGTCACGGCCCGTGCCGCCTTGGCAGAAGCCAATAGTGCGCAAGAATCCGCCGCCGCCGTTCAGGCCGCGGCACAGACGGAACTGGACGCCGCCCTGGCCACCCGCAATGAATTGCCCGACGACGCGGACGCATCCGAAATCGCCGCCGCGGACACCCGCGTGACAGAGGCCGAAGGCGCTTTGGCAGAGGCCACGGCAAACGCCACCAGTGCACAGGAAACCGCTGACAATGCCGCCGCCGCCGTGACCGAGGCCGAAGGCCAACAGGCGTCAAGCTACGACACCCTGACCGGCGGCAGAGTACTGTCCGATGCGGCGCAGGCTGAACTGCACAGGTTACTGGGGCTGTACTGACCCCACCCAATAGAAACGGCCGAAGAGGTCTCGCTCTTCGGCCGTTTCTTTTTTTGATCGCTTACTCGATTTCGACCAGCAGATCCTTGGCGTCGATCTGGGCGCCGGGCGTAACATGCAGGGCCTTTACCACGCCGGCGTGTTCGGCGTGGATGCCGGTTTCCATCTTCATGGCCTCGATGGTCAGCAGCAGGTCACCTTCGCTGACTTTTTGGCCCTGTGTCACGGCTACGCTGGCCACCACGCCGGGCATGGGCGCGCCGATATGGTTGGGGTTGCCGGTCTCGGCCTTGGGTCGTACGGCGGTGGTGGACTTGATCAGGCGGTTCGGCACACGGATTACGCGCGGCTGGCCATTGAGTTCGAAGAACACCTTCACTTCACCATTTTCATCAGTCTCGCCAATGGTTTGCAGGCGGATTTCCAGCGTCTTGCCCGGGTCGATCTCGGCGCTGATCTCCTCTCCGGGTTCCATCCCATAGAAGAACGTACGCGTGGGCAGGGTGCGCACGGGGCCATACATCCGGTGGCGTCCCATGTAGTCCATGAACACCTTGGGATACATCAGGTAGCCGTTCAGATCCTCGTCATCCACCCGCATGCCTTCCAATTCGGCGCTGACCTTGGCGCGGGTGTCCTCCAGGTCGACGGCGGGCAGGTGCTTGCCGGGGCGTTCGGTGTTGGGGGCTTCACCTTTCAGCACCTTGGCCACGATCCCCGCCGGGAACCCGCCCGGAGGCTGACCCAGGTTTCCACGCATCATGTCCACGACCGAGTCGGGGAAGGCGACTTCGCGCGCGGGGTTTTCCACGTCGGCACGGGTCAGGCCCTGGCTGACCATCATCAGCGCCATGTCGCCAACCACCTTGGACGAAGGGGTGACCTTCACGATATCGCCGAACATCTGGTTCACCTCGGCATAGGTTTCGGCGACCTCGTGCCAGCGTTCTTCCAGCCCCAAGCTGCGTGCCTGTGCCTTCAGGTTGGTGAACTGGCCGCCGGGCATTTCATGCAGGTAGACCTCGGACGCGGGGGCCTGCAGGCCGGATTCAAAGGCCACGTATTGCGCGCGCACCTGTTCCCAATAGTCGCTGACCTGGCGTACCGCGCTGATGTCCAGCCCGGTGTCGCGGTCGGTGTGGCGCAGCGCCTCGACGATAGATCCCAGGCAGGCCTGTGACGTACCACCCGAGAACGCGTCCATCGCTGCGTCCACCGCGTCCACGCCCGCCTCTGCCGCCGCAAGGATGGTGGCGCCAGCGATGCCGCTGGTGTCGTGCGTGTGGAAATGAACGGGGATGGACAGTTCGTCTTTCAGTGCCTTGACCAGTACACGGGCGGCGGCGGGTTTCAGCAGCCCCGCCATGTCCTTCAATCCCAACACATGAGCGCCTGCAGCCTCCAGTTCCTTGGCCATCCCGACATAGTATTTCAGGTCATACTTGGCGCGGGCGGGGTCCAGGATGTCGCCGGTATAGCAGATCGTGCCTTCGCAGATCTTGCCGCTGTCCACCACGGCGTCCATCGCGACGCGCATGTTTTCCACCCAGTTGAGGCTGTCAAAGACGCGGAACACATCCACACCGGTTTCAGCGGCCTGACGAACGAATTCCTGAACGACGTTGTCGGGGTAGTTGGTGTAGCCGACCCCGTTCGAGGCGCGCAGCAGCATCTGGGTCAGCAGGTTCGGCATGGCGGTGCGCAGGTCGCGCAGGCGCTGCCAGGGGCATTCCTGCAAGAACCGATAGGCCACGTCGAAGGTCGCCCCGCCCCAGCATTCGACGCTGAACAGCTGCGGCAGGTTGGCGGCATAAGCGGGAGCGACGCGGATCATGTCGATGGACCGCATCCGGGTTGCCAGCAACGACTGGTGGCCATCACGCATGGTGGTGTCGGTCAGCAGCAGTTGCTGCTGCTCCAGCATCCAGTCAGCCACGGCCTTGGCGCCCTTGTCCTGCAGCAGGTTGCGGGTGCCGGGGGCCGGTTCGGCGCGCAGCTTCGGCGGGCGTGGCAGTTTTGCCTCTGCCGGTTTGGCGCGGCCCTGCGTTTCCGGGTGACCGTTCACGGTGATGTCCGCGATATAGGTCAGCACCTTGGTGCCGCGGTCCTTGCGCTTGGCGAACTGGAACAGCTCTGGCGTTTCGTCGATGAACTTGGTGGTGTACTGGTTCGACAAGAAGATCGGGTGCTTCAGCAGGTTTTCCACGAAGGCGATGTTGGTGGAAACACCCCGGATACGGAATTCACGCAGGGCGCGGTCCATCCGGGCGATCGCCGCCTCGGGCGTCTGCGCATGGGCCGTGACCTTCACCAGCAGGCTGTCATAGTAGCGGGTGATCACCCCGCCAGCGTAGGCCGTGCCGCCGTCCAGGCGGATGCCCATGCCAGTGGCGCTGCGATAGGCAGTGATGCGGCCATAGTCGGGGATGAAGTTGTTCTGCGGATCCTCGGTGGTGATCCGGGTTTGCAGGGCGTGTCCGTTCAGGGTGATGTCGTCCTGCCGGGCCTTGCCGGTGGCCTCGGCCAGGGTCTTTCCCTCGGCGATCTTGATCTGGGCCTGCACGATGTCGATACCGGTCACTTCCTCGGTGACGGTGTGTTCCACTTGCACGCGGGGGTTCACCTCGATGAAGTAGAACTTGCCCGAGTCCATATCCATCAGGAACTCGACCGTGCCGGCGCATTCATAGTTCACATGCTGGCAGATGCGCTTGCCCAGCTCACAAATTTCCTCTCGCTGCTCTTGCGTCAGGTAGGGGGCGGGCGCGCGTTCGACGACTTTCTGGTTGCGCCGCTGGACCGAACAATCCCGTTCCCACAGGTGATAGATCTGGCCGTGCTGGTCGCCCAGGATCTGCACCTCGACGTGGCGGGCGCGGGTGATCATCTTTTCCAGATAGCCTTCGCCATTGCCAAAGGCCGCCTCGGCCTCGCGCCGACCCTCCAGAACCTTCTCGGGCAGTTCCTTTTCGTTGTGGATCGGGCGCATCCCGCGCCCGCCGCCGCCCCAGCTTGCCTTCAGCATCAGCGGATAGCCGATCTCGGCGGCTTCTTTCTTGATCGCGGCCATGTCGTCGCCCAGCACCTCGGTCGCGGGGATCACGGGTACGCCTGCGGCGATCGCCACCTTGCGCGCGCTGGCCTTGTCGCCAAGTGCGCGCATGGTTTCCGCCTTCGGCCCGATGAAGGTGATGCCATTCTTCGCACAGGCGTCCACGAATTCAGGATTTTCCGACAGCAGCCCATATCCGGGATGGATCGCATCAGCACCGCTTTCCTTGGCCACCCGGATGATCTCGGAGATGGACAGATAGGCCGCCACCGGCCCCAGCCCTTCACCGATCCGATACGCCTCGTCCGCCTTGAAACGATGAAGGCCCAGCTTGTCCTCTTCGGCATACACCGCGACTGTCCGCTTTCCCATCTCGTTCGCAGCCCGCATCACGCGGATCGCAATCTCACCCCTGTTGGCGATCAGAATTTTCTTGAATGATGGCATCAGAAGGCTCCCCTTTCGGCTCCGTCCCGTTTCGTTGCGCATTGCTAACGTTCCGCTGCATCGCGGCGCAATACCCAGTCGCACGGAGATTGTTAGATTTCCGTAACAATTTGTTCCGAGATGTTTCGCGCGCGATTGTGATCCGCGTTCGGTTGCGCGGCAATGCTGTCCGTGGCATGAGAGTGTATCACAAATATGGAATATGATACATGCTCACCCGTCGCACCGTTCTGACCACCGCCAGCGCCGCGCTGGTCGTTCCGTCGTTTGCCTTTGCCAGCCCGTCAACCATCAGCGCCCGCACTGCCTATGATGGAATGACCGCAGGACAGTTGATCCTGATCGACGTGCGTACCCCGCAGGAATGGCAGCAGACCGGTGTCGCCAAAGGTGCCTGGCCGCTGGATATGACGCATCGCGATTTCGGTGGGTGGCTGATGGCCGTAATCCAGCGCAACCCGACCCGACAGGTCGCCCTGATCTGCCGAACCGGCAACCGTACAGGGCACTTGATGAAGGTGCTGCGGCAAAACGGCATCAACGGGGTTCTCGATGTGACCGAGGGCATGGTTGGCGGCCCGCGTGGTCCTGGCTGGATTCCGACCGGTCTGCCCGTGGTCTCGGTGGAGCAAGCATTCCAAGCGATGCCCGGCGACCTGACCCTAAGTTGATTGTTCAGGGCGCGGGGCAGTGCAGCCGCGCCGCCAAATCGGTGAAACCGCGCGCACCCAGTTGGCCCATGTTGGATTCCAGATCCTTGCGCAGCAGGTCAACCAGATGCGCAGGGCCTTTCGCCCCCAAAGCACCCAGCGCGAAATGCCAGGCGCGGCCCATCATCACGAAATCTGCCCCCAGCGCCATCGCCCGCAAGATGTCCAGACCACCTTCTATGCCGCTGTCAAAAATGACGGGCAATTTCGTGGCAGCCCGGATGGCGGGTAACACCTCTATGCTGGCGGGCGCGCCGTCGAACTGCCGTCCGGCGTGGTTGGAGACCCAGATACCATCCACCCCCGCTGCTTCCAGCGTCGGCACGTCCCGCGCATCCAGTACGCCCTTCACCACCAACGGCCCGTCCCAGCCATCGCGCAGCGCCTTCAGATAGTCCCAATCAGGCGAGGTGCGCAGCAGATAGCCCACGTGCTCGGTCGAACTCAGCCCCGTGACATTGTCGGCATAGCTGTCGATCAGGCGCATCCGCGGCATACCCAGCCGCGCCGTCCCCAGCGCCCAGGCGGGGCAGCGCGCCACCTGCGTCAGCAGCCGTGGCGTCAGGCGCGGCGGGCTGGTCAGGCCGGACCGGGTCTGCCGTTCCCGCCGGCTGGCCACGGGTACATCCACTGTCAGCACCAGCACATGAAAACCGGCGTCCCTGGCCCGCTTCAACATATCCGCCCGTATTCCCGCATCTCGCGGCGGGTAGACCTGGAACCATCCGTTGCCATCCAGGCAATCCGCGACATCCTCGGGGGTGCGGCTGGCGACGGTGGACAGGCCATAGGGCAGGCCATGCCGGGTCGCTTCGCTTGCCAGCAGCCTTTCGGCGTTCGGCCAGAACAGCCCGGACATACCCACCGGGCTGACCCCGAATGGCAGCGGGTGACGGTGATCGAACAGAGTCACCGACAGGTCCGGTTTGATTTCGCCATGCAGGATAGACGGCATCATTGCGATCTCGTCCAGCATTTGCCGGTTGCGGCGCTGGGTGGCCTCGGTTCCGGTCGCGCTGTCAAGGTATTCAAAAACGAACCAGGGAATTCGTCTGCGCGCACGCGCTTTCAGGTCACTGACCGCCGGGTATTTCTGAAACAGATCCATACCCGCATTTGCGGCGGCTTTCAGTCCGTTGTCCAGCACCGGTTTTCTTGTTGGCCCAAATACCCCGAGGGAGCCCTGCAGGGGCGGGGGCAGCGCCCCCATTGCCGGACCTCAGAAAGGAATGTCGTCAGCCCCCGCAACGAACCGAGCGACGACCTTTTTCACCCCCGCCTTGTCAAAGGCGATTTCCAGCTTGTCGCCTTCTATTCCCTCGACGCTGCCGTAGCCGAATTTCTGGTGAAACACCCGGTCGCCAAGGCTGAAACTGCTGATCGCCTCTAGGTCGATAACGGTGTTGCGCGCCTCGCGCGGCTGGCTGACGGGACGCGATCCGGCGCGGTCCTGCATCCGCTTCCATCCCGGAGAGTTGTAAACATCCGCCCGCGCCGCCCGCGATTCGATCCCGGCCGAGGGCCGCGCCGCGCCATAACCACCACCGTACAGCCCCGGTGGCGTCAGCACCTCTACGTGGTCCTCGGGCAATTCGTCGATGAAGCGCGACGGCATCTGCGATTGCCATTGTCCGAAAACCCGGCGATTGCCGGCAAAGGAAATTGTGCAGATTTCCTCGGCCCGGGTGATGCCCACATAGGCCAGCCGGCGCTCTTCCTCCAACCCTTTCAGGCCGGATTCGTCCATACTGCGCTGGCTGGGGAACAGCCCGTCCTCCCATCCCGGCAGGAAAACAGCGGGGAATTCCAGGCCTTTGGCGGCATGCAAGGTCATGATGCTGACTTTTTCGCCGTCGTCTGACTGGTCGTTGTCCATGATCAGCGCGACATGTTCCAGGAACCCCTGAAGATTTTCGAACTGCTCAAGCGCCTTGACCAGTTCCTTCAGGTTCTCCAGCCGACCCGGCGCCTCGGGTGTCTTGTCGTTCTGCCACATGGCCGTGTAGCCGGAGTCGTCAAGGATGACTTCTGCCAATTCCATATGCGAAACGTCCGAATCGCCCGCCATGCGCCCCCAGCGGTCGATCCCGTCGATCAGGGCGCGCAATTGCCCTGCGCCCTTGCCCGTTATGCCACCGTCCCGCAGCAGGATCCGCGCGCCGTCCAGCAGCGATGTGCCGTTTTCCCGCGCGCAGGCGCGGATGTTCTGCTGCGCCTTGTCACCCAGACCGCGTTTGGGGGTGTTCACGATCCTTTCGAACGCCAGGTCATCGCTGGGGCTGGTCACGACCCGGAAATAGGCCATGGCATCGCGAATCTCCATCCGCTCATAGAAACGCGGGCCCCCGATCACGCGGTAGGGCAGCCCGATAGTCAGGAACCGGTCCTCGAACGCGCGCATCTGGTGCGAGGCGCGGACCAGGATGGCGATCTGGTCCAGCCCGAAGGGACGCATCCCGCGCGTGCCGCGTTGCATCGCCTCGATTTCCTCGCCGATCCAGATCGCTTCCGCCTCGCCGTCCCAATGGCCGATCAGGCGAACCTTTTCGCCGCCTTCGGCCTCGGTCCACAGTGTCTTGCCCAACCGGCCTTCGTTCCCGGCGATCACGCCAGAAGCGGCCGCCAGAATATGCGCGGTCGAGCGGTAATTCTGTTCCAGGCGGATGACCTGCGCGCCGGGAAAATCCTTTTCGAATCGCAGGATGTTGCCCACTTCGGCCCCGCGCCAGCCATAGATCGACTGGTCATCATCGCCCACGCAGCAGATATTCTTGTGCCCGCCCGCCAGCAACCGCAGCCACAGGTATTGCGCCACGTTGGTGTCCTGATATTCGTCCACAAGGATATACCGGAACCAGCGGCGGTACTGTTCCAGGATGTCGTCGTGTTTCTGGAAAATGGTGACCATGTGCAGCAGCAGATCGCCGAAATCCACGGCGTTCAGTTCGATCAGCCGACGCTGGTACTGGTCATAGAGTTCCGTACCGCGATTGTTGAAAGCCCCGGCATCTGCAGCGGGCACTTGGGCAGGCGTCCACGCGCGGTTTTTCCAGTTGTCGATGATCCCGGCCAATTGTCGCGCGGGCCAACGCTTCTCATCTATGTTGTTGGCCACGATCAGCTGCTTCAGCAGCCTTATTTGATCATCTGTATCCAGAATCGTGAAATTTGATTTCAGTCCCACCAGTTCGGCATGTCGGCGCAGAAGTTTCACGCAGATTGAATGGAACGTACCCAGCCAAGGCATCCCCTCGACGGTTTGGCCCAACATCCGACCCACCCGGGTCTTCATTTCCCGCGCGGCCTTATTGGTGAAAGTGACGGCAAGGATTTCGTTCGGCTGGGCGCGACTGGTGGTCAGCAGGTGGACGATTCGGGTGGTCAGCGCCTTCGTCTTGCCCGTGCCCGCCCCTGCCAGCATCAGCACGGGACCGTCCAGCGCCTCTACTGCTGCGCGTTGCGCGGGGTTCAGCCCATCCAGATAGGGCATCGGTCGCGCGGCCATCGCACGGGCGGAAAGGGAAGCGCGCTGAAACGCGTCGTGTTCGTCGGATTGGCTCATACCTGCAACTTAGCCTGACAGCCGGACAAGGGGAAGGGACGTTCACCTTGTGTTCGCGGAATTTCACCGGCAGGCCAGGGCCATCAGCATGGGCAAAGAAAAACGGCGGCGCCCAGGGAGGAGGAGGGGCGCCGCCGTCTTGTTAACGACCAGCCCAGGGAGGAGGAGAGGGCCGTCGTATCCGGGTCAAGAGTGCGGTGACCTTCAGGGAGGAGGAGGAAGGCCACCGCTCTTGACAACGAAGGAACCCAGGGAGGAGGAGAGGGCCCTTCGTATTCTTTGAAGCGCGGCGGCCCTCAGGGAGGAGGAGAGAGGACCGCCGCTCTTTCAACGGAACCCAAAGGGAGGAGGAGGGTTCCGTATCTGTGTGGACCTTCTGGCCCGAATTGGTGCGACGGCATCAGGGAGGAGGAGGAGAAGCCGTCGCTTTTCCAGAAACCCCAGGGAGGAGGAGAGGGGTTCCCGAAAGCTATATGTCAGTGCGCGTCGTAGACGTGCTCGTAGGCGACAGAACGCAGTTGCGAACGGCACAGGCCCAGATCGCGCAATTCCCGGTTGCTGAGCGACGCCAGTTCGTTCAGGGTCTTGCGGTAGGTCTTGTGACGAGCGTAACGCGCGCCCAAGTCCTTGATCAGGGCGGCGAAGCGATCAGCGAAGCCACCGTTTGCGGTGCGGATGTCCGATGCGTATGCCATATGTCTGTCTTTCGTTTGTTCGCGGTCAGCAGTTTTGTCTGCGGTGTTGGGATTAAGATAGGCGATTGCTGCACTTGCACAATACCTGATGCTGCAATGCAGCTATGCGGGAAGTGCATAAGTATTGTTGACCTATCGTAAGCCTTGCAAACAACTTGCGGAAACTGGGTATGCGGCAGCCGGGCGCGGGGTGCGGGGGTTGCCTCTGGCGGGAAAAGCATCACCTATTGGCGCGACCAGATATCAGGAGGTACAGATGGCAGTCACCCGCGAGCAGGTGGAACAGGCCCTTTCCCGGATCGAGTTGCCCGATGGTGGCACATTGGTGTCGCGCGATATGGTGCGTGCGCTGATGGTGGACGGCGATGCGGTGCGTTTCGTGATCGAAGCCCCGTCGCCAGAAATCGCGCGCCGGATGACGCCGATCGAAAAGGCGGCCGAGGCGGCCTTGCGCGCGCTGCCTGGTGTCGCGAAGGTATCCATCGCGGTCACCGCGCACGGACCGGCGCAGCAGAAACCGGCCCCCAGCCTGAAGATCGGCGGACATCCTACCCCGCAGGCCGGACCGACCAAGCCCGCCGGGGTGAAAAAGATCATCGTCGTCGGTTCTGGCAAGGGCGGGGTGGGTAAATCCACCGTGTCCTCGAACCTGGCGGTGGCGCTGGCGCGCAAGGGGTTGAAGGTCGGGTTGCTGGATGCAGACATCTATGGCCCGTCGCAGCAACGGATGATGGGCACGACAAAGCGCCCCGCCAGCCCGGACGGCAAGACGATCCTTCCGCTGCACGCGCATGGGGTGACGCTGATGTCAATCGGCGCGATGATGGACCCGGACAAGGCGGTGATCTGGCGCGGCCCAATGCTGATGGGGGCGCTGCAACAGATGCTGGGGCAGGTGGCCTGGGGCGATCTGGACGTGATGATCGTTGATCTGCCGCCGGGCACGGGGGACGTGCAACTGACCCTGTGCCAGAAAACCGAACTGACGGGCGCGATCATCGTATCCACGCCGCAGGATGTTGCGCTGCTGGATGCCCGCAAGGCGATCGACATGTTCAAGACGCTGAAGACCCCAGTGCTGGGATTGATCGAGAACATGTCGGCCTACCACTGCCCGAACTGCGGGCACGAGGCGCATATTTTTGGGCACGGCGGTGTCGCGGCAGAGGCCAGCAAGCTGGGGGTTCCGCTGTTGGCGGAATTGCCGATCGATCTGGACACGCGACTGGCCGGTGACGCCGGTACGCCCGTGGCTGCTGGGGAAAACCCGATGGCCGACGCCTATGCCCGTCTGGCAGACACCCTGATCAACAGCGGCGTCGCCTGATCGACCGGAGGGCGGGTGGTCCCGCCCTCTTGCCCGCACCTGATGGGAAAGTGCGGGATAGCTGGGAATTCATGGAACTGCCCGCGACGTTCACGCCAAAACCGAATCACCAAAACCGGTATCATGCCAATAAAGCGGCCCATATCGCCCCCTGTTCGAAGGAGGCAGGGCCGGTTTCATGCCGCTTTCATCTAAATATCGAACTTTCTTTGGGATATCGTGGGAAATAATTCCGCTTAGGTATCCATACTACATATTGTGGCTGGATCTGCATGATCTGCAATTTGTGACCTTTTTGCTCCAATTATTTCCTCAGAAATCCCTTTTGAAATGTCTGGGTTCCGGCTGGTTTACAGTGATTCACCCAAGAATTCCTGTTGATTTCCATGAAGTACCATGAGAGAACTGGTTTATCCGATGAGAACGGGAACAGGGACATCAAGATCCCGAACCAAAACAAGCAGTCAGGTTTCATACAGGCTCCGCTTTCATCGAACCAAGAGATCCGGCGCGCGGGCGAGCAGACATCCCCCCAGGTGGCGCGCGCAGCTGGACATACCCCGCTAGGCGGGACGAGGGCGGCGGATTGGGCAGTGGCAGCAGCTCAATCCGCCGTTTTCCGTAAAGGGCCTGGGGAACGGGACGGGTAGAAGGAGCGCCGCGTTGGCCGGCATGTTCATAGGCGAACACACCTTCAAGGTGGACGGAAAGGGACGCGTGTCGATCCCTGCCGATTTTCGTCATGAACTGACAGAGGGTGATCCTCAGGCTGCGGCGTCGGGCCGTCCGCGCATGGTCATTGTCTATGGCCACACGTCCCAGAAACAGCTGATCGTCTATACTTATGCCGGCTTCCGCGCCCTGGCCGAGGAAATCCGCGCGCTGCCACGTGGGTCCAGGAAACGCAAGATCATGGAGCGCATGATCCTGAACCTGTCGCGCTCGACCGAATTGGACAACGATGGGCGGTTCGTTTTGCCGCAGCCCCTGCGTGACAAGATCGGACTGGATGCAAATGCGTATTTCGCCGGGATGGGCGAAACCTTTGAAATCTGGAAACCCGAAACCTTTGATGCCGAAAACGCCCGGATCACCGAGGACTGGCTGGAAGAGATGGGCCCCGACGCTGATCCCCTGTCGTTGCTGGAAGACACCGAGGAGGACTGACCATGTCCGACCCGGACAACGCCCCCCACATTCCCGTTCTTCTGCGACCGCTTCTGAAAGCGGTCGCGCCTGTCTCTGGGGTATGGCTGGACGGCACCTTTGGGGCGGGCGGGTATACGCGTGGGTTGCTGGCCGCCGGTGCGGACAAGGTGATCGGTGTGGACCGTGATCCGCTGGCATTCGAAATGGCCAAGCCTTGGGCGGGCGAATACGGCGACCGGCTGGAAATGGTGCAGGGCGTTTTTTCAAAACTGGATGAATATGCCTCGGGCCTGGATGGGGTCGTGCTGGACCTGGGCGTCAGTTCCATGCAACTGGACATGGCAGAGCGCGGCTTTTCCTTCATGAAGGACGGGCCGCTGGACATGCGCATGAGTCAAGCCGGACCGTCTGCTGCGGACATCGTCAACACTGCCTCGGAATCAGACCTGGCGGACATCCTGTTCAACTACGGCGAAGAACGCGCCAGCCGCAAGATCGCCCGTGCCATCGTCAAGGACCGCGAGGTGCAGCCCTTCACCACCACGCTGCAACTGGCCGGGTTGATCGAACGCCTGATGCCGCGGCAGAAACCCGGCCAATCGCATCCGGCAACACGGTCCTTTCAGGCGTTGCGGATCGCGGTGAATGACGAGTACGGCGAACTGGTCGGCGGGCTGGAAGCGGCAGAGCGCGCGTTGAAACCGGGCGGAAAACTAGCGGTCGTGACGTTCCATTCCATCGAGGACCGGATGGTCAAGCGGTTCTTTCAAAGCCGGGCGGGCAAGTCGGGCGGCAACCGCTATGCCCCCGAAGCGCATGAAACGCCGGCTCAATTCGAACTGGTCACGCGCAAGGCCGTCGGGCCGGATGATCTGGAACTGGCGGAAAACCCACGCGCGCGCAGCGCAAAGCTGCGGGTGGCAATCCGAACCGGCGCCCCGGCAGGTGTCACGGATCGCAAGCAATTGGGAATGCCGATGCTGAGCAAGGGGAAAAGGTAATGCGCAGCGTGCTTTATGTCCTTACAGCGGTGGCCGTGATCGGGCTGGCGTTCTGGGCCTACCGGGAAAACTACCGGACCCAAGCCGCGTTGGATCGGGCTGAAAATCTGCAGGTTCAGATTGCCGATGCCCGTGCGAGATTGGGTATGC
Organism: Thalassovita sp.; assembly: GCA_017792425.1. Lineage (GTDB taxonomy): Bacteria > Pseudomonadota > Alphaproteobacteria > Rhodobacterales > Rhodobacteraceae > Thalassobius. The sequence continues at coordinate 2,713,384 of CP051233.1, read as the reverse complement.
TTCGGGCTGAATGGGCCTATCTGAACCGCCCCGAACGGCTGCGGGAACTGGCCGGGATCAACTATGACCGGCTGGGGCTGATGTCCTTTGCACCAGAGCAGTTTGGACGGGCTGACCAGGTTTCCTATCCAATCCCCGAGGAACTGCCGAACCTGGCGGACTCTATCGAGGTTTCTTCGGTTCGGGGGGGCGAATGATACGGACGCCTCTTCGCCCGCTGGCCCGCATCCTTGACGCACGTGTCCGCGGGGAAAACCCCGATGCGATCGAACGTGAAAACATCCGCATCCGGCATGAGGAAATGCGAGACCGCGCCCGCTTGCGCGCTGAAAGCCGCCTGTTGATGCTGGCCGCCGCCTTTTTCTGCGCCTATGTCATGGTCGGCGTGCGCATGGGGTTGCTGGCCGCCACCGAACCGACGGAACCGCGCGCTGCCGTGGCGGGGGCGTCCATCCGGGCGCAACGCGCGGACATCGTAGACCGCCAGGGCCGGATACTGGCCACGAATATCGAAACCTATTCGTTGTACGCCAAGCCGCCGATCATGATCGACCCGGCCCGCGCGGCGCATGAACTGGCGCTCTTGTTCCCGGAACTGGACGAAGAACGCCTGCTGCGGGATTTCACTGGAAAACGCAAATTCCTGTGGTTGCGCAAGAAATTGTCGCCCGAGCAGAAGCAGGCGGTACACGATATCGGCGAACCGGGTCTGTTGTTCGGCCCGCGCGAAATGCGCCTGTATCCGAACGGGAAACTGGCAGCGCACGTGTTGGGTGGTTCCAGTTTCGGCCAAGAAGATGTGAACGCCGCAGAGGTCATCGGTGTCGCCGGGGTGGAACGCACCTTTGATGAACAACTGCGTGATCCGGCGCGGGCTGACAAGCCACTGCAACTGTCTCTGGACCTGACTGTGCAGGACGCGACCGAGCAGGTTCTGCTGGGTGGGATGCGGTTGATGAATGCCAAAGGCGCGGCCTCTGTCCTGATGGATGTACACACGGGCGAGGTGATTTCGCTGGTGTCGCTACCGGACTTCGATCCGAACGACCGCCCGCGCCCGCCGGTCGAAGGCCAGCCTTCGGACAGCCCGTTGTTCAACCGTGCGGTGCAGGGGGTGTATGAGCTTGGCTCTACCTTCAAGATCCTGGCCGTCGCGCAGGCGATGGACCTGGCGCTGGTCCGCCCCGAAACAGAGATCGACACCCGTGGCCCGCTGCAATGGGGCAAGCACCGTATTCGCGACTTCCACAACTATGGACCAAAGCTGACTGTGGAGCAGGTGATCGTGAAATCCTCGAACATCGGAACGGCCCGCATCGCCCAGATGATCGGAGAGGCCCGCCAGCAGGAATTCCTGAAATCGCTGGGATTTTTCGAAGCTACCGCACTGGAGATGACCGAGGCGAGCGGCGGCAAGCCGCTGTTGCCCCCGAACTGGTCAGAGCTTTCGGCCATGACCATTTCCTATGGCCACGGCCTGTCCGCCACACCCCTGCACCTGGCCACGGCCTATGCGGCGATTGCAAATGGCGGTTATTCCGTCCGCCCCACGATCCTGCGCCAGCCCGGCCCCCAGCGCGGAGAGCGCGTGATCTCTGAACCGGTGGCCCGCGCGTCCCGCGTGATGCTGCGCAAGGTCGTGACCGAAGGCACCGCCAGCTTTGGCGAGGTCGACGGCTATGATGTTGCGGGCAAGACCGGGACGGCGGATAAGCCCCGGGAAACCGGCGGCGGTTATTATGACGACAAGGTGATAGCGACATTCGCCGCGATGTTCCCGGCCAATGATCCGAAATACGTTCTGGTGGTCACGCTGGACGAACCGGTGGAAACCTCCGGGTCCGAACCGCGCCGCACCGCCGGGTGGACAGCCGTGCCCGTCGCGGCCGAGATGATCCGCCGCGTAGCGCCCCTGCTGGGGTTGCGGCCCGCGATTGAACCCGGGGCGGCGGCTGGTATAACGCTGACATCGAACTAAGCCGGGAAAGGCGCATTGATGTCAGGGCAGGTCAAATCTCTTTCGGAACTGGGGCTGACCGCCCAGGCGGGGCGCGACGCGAGGGTTAGCGGGCTGGCCGTCGACAGCCGTGAGGTAAAGGACGGGTTCCTGTTTGCCGCCTTGCCCGGAACCAAGGTACATGGTGGCGAATTCATCCAATATGCTTTGCGTATGGGGGCTGCGGCGATCCTGACCGATGCCGACGGCGCCCGGATCGCCCATGATGTTCTGGCCGATTCCGATGCCGCCCTGATCGTGGCCGAGGACGCCCGGCAGACCCTGGCCTATACCGCCGCGCTGTGGTTCGGGGCGCAGCCGCCGGTGATGGTGGCGGTGACGGGGACTAACGGGAAAACCTCTGTTTCGACCTTCGCACGCCAGATCTGGGCTGAACTGGGGCATGATGCGGTTAATCTGGGAACTACCGGGGTAGAGGGCGCCTATCAGGCCCCGCTGAAACACACCACACCGGAACCGATCACATTACACCGACTGCTGGCGGAATGTGCCCATGCCGGGGTGACCCACGCCGCGATGGAAGCCTCCAGCCACGGGCTGGCGCAGCGGCGGCTGGACGGGGTTCACCTGCGCGCGGCGGGGTTCACGAATTTCACCCAAGATCACCTGGACTATCACGAAACCTTTGACGACTATTTTGCCGCCAAGGCCGGCCTGTTCGACCGTGTGCTGTCAGAGGACGGCACGGCGGTGATCAACCTGGACGATCCGCGGGGGGCGGATGTGGCGCGCATCGCCAAAATGCGCGGGCAGGAGGTGATCGGCGTCGGGCGTTCAAACCGGTGCCGGTTGCACCTGCTGGGGCAGCGGTTCGAACCGACCGGGCAACAACTGCGATTCAGCTTCGATGAAAAGACCTATATGGTGACCCTGCCGCTGATCGGTGGATTCCAGGCCGAAAACGTTTTGCTGGCGGCAGGGCTGGTGATTGCGTCAGGCGAAGAACCGGATCGCGTGTTCGAAACCCTGCCATACCTGTCCACTGTGCGCGGCCGGATGCAACTGGTGGCAAGCCGGTCCAACGGGGCCTCGGTTTTCGTGGATTACGCGCACACCCCGGATGCGGTGGCCACCGCGTTGAAGGCATTGCGCCCGCATGTGATGGGGCGATTGATCGCGATCATCGGCGCGGGTGGTGACAGGGACCGCACCAAGCGTCCGCTGATGGGGCAGGCCGCGGCGGAAAACGCCGACCTGGTGATAGTGACGGATGACAACCCGCGTTCAGAAGACCCGGCCTCGATCCGTCAGGCGGTTCTGCTGGGGTGTCCCGACGCCACAGATGTGGGCGACAGGGCCGAGGCGATCCTGCGCGGAGTTGATGCCCTGGGGCCGGGCGATGCGCTGTTGATCGCGGGCAAAGGGCATGAAACCGGACAGATCGTCGGCAGCGATGTGCTGCCTTTCGACGATGCGGAACAGGCTAGTGTCGCTGTGATGGCGCTGGATGGGGGGCTGGCATGACCCTGTGGACTGCAAGCGAAGCCGCTGCTGCGACTGGTGGTACGGCAACATCGGACTGGAAGGTGGACGGCGTTTCCATCGACACCCGGACATTACAGCCCGGTGACCTGTTCGTGGCGCTGACCGCAGCGCGCGACGGGCATGATTTCGTGGCGCAGGCGCTGGAAAAGGGGGCGGCGGCGGCGCTGGTTAGCCGGGTGCCCGCAGGGGTTGCCCCGGATGCGCCGATGTTGATCGTGCCCGACGTTCTGGCCGCGCTAGAGGACTTGGGCCGCGCCGCCCGCGCGCGCAGCAAGGCCAAGGTGGTTGCTGTCACGGGATCGGTCGGCAAGACCTCGACCAAGGAAATGCTGCGGACCGTGTTGTCAGGGCAGGGGCGCACCCACGCGGCGGAAGCCAGCTATAACAACCACTGGGGCGTGCCTCTGACCTTGGCGCGGATGCCGAAGGATACGCAATTTGCGGTGATCGAGATCGGGATGAACCACCCCGGCGAAATCGCACCGCTGGCCCGGTTGACGCGCCCGCACGTTGCGATGATCACGACCGTTGCTGCTGCTCACCTGGAAGCCTTCGAGAATATCGAAGGCATCGCCCGCGAAAAGGCCAGCATCTTTGACGGGCTGGAACCGCGCGGTGTGGCCGTGGTGAACGGTGACTTGTCTACATCGGGTGTTTTGACCAGTACCGCCAACCGGCACGCTGCCCGCGTGATCACCTTTGGCGAAAGCCCCGCAAATCACCATCGGCTGACCTCGGTCCAATTGGTTGATGACGTGACGATCGCGCAGGGCCGCGCGTGGCGCAGGCCTGTGCTGTTCAAGGTCATGGCGGCGGGCAGACATTTTGCGGTGAATGCGATGGGGGTCATGGCGGTGGCGCATGCCTTGCGGTTGGACACGGCAGTGGCCGCCGCCGACATCGCGCGGTGGGAACCACCGGCTGGGCGTGGTTTTCGCGAAAAGGTGCAACTGGACAAGGTGATGGAGGAACAGGCGCTGGACCTGATCGACGACGCGTTCAACGCCAACCCGTCGTCAATGGCTGCCGCGCTGGAGGTTCTGGCCGCCGCGCGTCCGACAGACGGGCTGGGCCGGGTTGCAAAAGGCCGCCGCGTGGCGGTGTTGGGCGACATGCTGGAACTGGGATCAGAAGAAATCGCGCTGCACGAGGGCCTGGCGGCGCTGCCTCATATCGCGCCCATAGATGTGATCCATTGTGTCGGCCCGCGGATGCGGGCGCTGTGGAACAGCCTGCCCGCACAAAAGCGCGGCGACTGGACCGAGGCTGCCAGCACGATGGCCGCACGGGCCCATAAGCTGATTGATGCCGGCGATGTCGTGTTGGTGAAAGGGTCAAAGGGCAGCAAGGTGTCCCTCGTGGTTGACGCCATCAAGAAACTGGGTCAAGGGACGCGGCAACCCGACTGACAAGGCCGTACTGGAAGGACTGATCACATGCTCTATTGGCTGACCGCGCTGTCGGACGGTGGCGATTTCTTCAACCTGTTTCGCTATATCACGTTCCGGTCGGGCGGGGCATTCATGACCGCGCTGCTGTTCGGGTTTATCTTCGGCCAGCCGTTGATCAATGTACTGCGTAAAAAGCAGGGCAAGGGCCAGCCGATCCGCAGCGACGGGCCAGAAGGGCATTTCGTCAAGGCGGGCACCCCCACCATGGGCGGGCTGCTGATTGTCGGGGCGCTGCTGACCTCGACCCTGCTGTGGGCGCGGATGGACAATCCGTTCGTCTGGCTGGTTCTGTTCGTGACCATCGCTTTCGGGCTGATCGGTTTCCTGGATGACTATGCCAAGGTCTCCAAACAGAACACTAAGGGCGTTCCGGGCAAGGTGCGTCTGCTGCTGGGGTTCCTGATTGCGGGCATCGCCGGGTTCTGGGCGACCATGTACCACCCCGACGCGCTGCAATACAAACTGGCGCTGCCTGTGTTCAAGGATACACTGATCAACCTCAGCTTTATCTTCATTCCCTTTGCGATGATCGTGATCGTCGGGGCCGCCAACGCCGTCAACCTGACAGACGGGTTGGATGGGCTGGCAATCATGCCGGTGATGATCGCGTCGGCCACGCTGGGCGTAATCGCTTATGCCGTCGGTCGTGTCGACTTTACCGAGTACCTGGACGTGCACTATGTCCCCGGTACCGGGGAAATCCTGGTGTTCGTCGCCGGGCTGATCGGCGGCGGGTTGGGGTTCCTGTGGTACAACGCACCGCCTGCCGCGGTGTTCATGGGGGATACCGGGTCGCTGGCGCTTGGCGGCGCACTGGGGGCGATCGCCGTCGCTACGAAGCACGAAATCGTTCTGGCGATCGTCGGCGGGCTGTTCGTGGTCGAGGCGCTAAGCGTGATCATCCAGGTCTTGTATTTCAAGCGGACGGGCAAACGTGTGTTCCTGATGGCCCCGATCCACCATCACTATGAAAAGAAGGGCTGGGCCGAACCGCAGATCGTGATCCGTTTCTGGATCATTTCCCTGATCCTTGCGATGATCGGCTTGGCGACGCTCAAGGTCCGCTGACCCGAAACGCCACCCCAGCGGCGATGCCGCGCAGGGGGTATTGGGGCCGGAAAAAACCCCATGGTGCACTCTGGCGTCAAGAGGCGGTATCGGATAGCGCATTGGGCATCTGACAACGAAGGGGCCGCAGGATGATTCCAGTCAGAGGTTTCGAAGATCAGCAGGTGGCCGTATTGGGGCTGGGCCGGTCCGGTCTGGCGACCGCGCGCGCGCTGAAGGCCGGTGGCTCTGTGCCGGTCTGTTGGGACGACAACCCCGCCGCGCGCGAAAAGGCCGAGGCGGAGGGGTTCGTCACACGTGACCTGACGCGAAATGGCGCGTTCGAAGGCGTAGCCTGTCTGGTCGTCAGCCCCGGCATTCCGCACCTTTACCCCGAACCCAACCGTGTCATCGCTGCTGCCTGGGATGCAGGTGTCCCCGTGGACAATGATATCGGCCTGTTTTTCCGGTCGTTCGGCTCTGCTGCATGGGACGATTTCGATACCCCGCCGCGCGTTGTCGCGGTGACCGGATCGAATGGAAAATCCACCACCTCTGCGCTGATCCACCATGTCCTGAGCGAGGCGGGAAAGCCGTCGCAACTGGCTGGCAATATCGGGCGCGGCGTGCTGGACATTGACCCGCCGCAGGACGGTGGCGTGGTGGTGCTGGAATTGAGCAGTTACCAGACGGACCTGGCCCGGGCGCTGACGCCGGATGTTGCCGTATTCACCAACCTGACGCCAGATCATCTGGACCGGCACGGCGGCATGGGCGGGTATTTCGCCGCCAAGCGCCGGCTTTTTGCGGAAGGCGGCCCGGACCGGGCGGTCATCGGTGTCGATGAAAAAGAGGGGCGTTATCTGGCGAACCAACTTGCCGAAGGGGCTGCCGATGACCGGGTTATTCAGGTTTCCGCCGCGCGCAAGCTGGCGGGGCCAGGCTGGCAGGTCTTTGCACGCAAGGGGTTCCTGAGCGAATACCGCAAAGGGCGACAGACCGGGTCAATCGACCTGCGCCAGATCGACGGCCTGCCGGGGGCGCACAACCATCAGAACGCCTGTGCCGCCTATGCCGCGTGCCGGACGCTGGGCCTGTCTCCGCGCGTGATCGAGGAGGCGTTTCACAGCTTCGCCGGTCTGCCACACCGCAGCCAGACCATCGCGCAGGCGAACGGGGTTCGCTATGTCAACGACTCGAAGGCGACTAACGTGGACAGCGCGGAAAAGGCGCTGCGGGCCTTTGCCAATATCCGCTGGATCTGTGGCGGGCTGGAAAAGGCGGGCGGTTTGGACGGGCTGCAAGAGGCGTTGACCGCCGTGAAAAAGGCTTATGTCATCGGGCGCGAAGCGGCCCATTTCGCCATGCAGCTGAAAGGGGTAGAGGCAGAGGTCTGCACAACGATGGAAACTGCCGTCGCCCGTGCGGTGGCTGAAGCGCAGGAAGGCGACACCGTGCTACTGGCCCCAGCCGCCGCAAGTTTCGATCAGTACGACAATTTTGAACAGCGCGGTGAGGACTTTACCCGCTGGGTCCGCGAAGCATTGGGCGGCTGATCAGCCGTGCGCGCCTAACCCCAATTGCATCATCGTTTTGCGCACCGGCCCCAACGAATAGATCGCATTCAGACCAAGCGCGCGCAGGTCACGCAATGGGCGCGCCTGCATCATCGAGGCGCGGTTTAGTAAGTCGATCCCAGCGACGCGTGCCTTGACTTCTGTGTGGCGGCGGCGGTGATAGGTTTCCAACATCTGCCGGTCGCCCAGACGTTCTGGCGTGGCCTCGGCCAATTCCAGAAGGATGCACATGTCTCCTAGGCTCATGTTCAGGCCCTGCGCACCGATTGGGGGGACGACATGCGCGGCTTCGGCCACCAGGGCCACGCGTTCGGCATACATCCGTTCGGCGACCTGGCTGATGATCGGCCAGACCGTCCGCCGCGATGCCAATGTCAGGGGCCCGAACAGCGAACAGGACCGTTCGGTCATTGCGGCCTCAAATTCCGGTGTGGGCAGTTCGGCCAACCGCAGGACTTCGGGCCCGCGTTCCATCCATACGATGGCAGAGGACGGAAGCCCGTTATAGTCCGGCAGCGGCACCAACGTGAATGGCCCGCCAGAGCGGTGGATCTCGGTCGATACGTTTTCATGGGGAATGGGGTGGGTGACTGCGAAGGCCAGCGCCTTTTGACCGTAGCGGGTGGTTTTGACCTTCACGCCAGCGGCTTCGCGCACCGGGGAATTGCGTCCGTCCGCCGCGATGACCAGTTTGCAGCGTACCTGGGTGCCATCGGACAGGCCAACGCGGGCCTCCGATTCCCGGGTAAAAAGCGTGGATGTACCAGTGCCCGGCTGGAATTCGACGTTGGGGATTTCGTTCAGGCGGGCGACCATTTCCCGGCGCAGCAGCCAATTGGGCAGGTTCCAGCCAAACGGTTTGTCAGAAATGTCAGAGGCGTTGAAATCCTTCACGATGCGCGGCACTGGCGTTTCTCCGCCTGCGTCCACGATGCGCATGACCTGCAGGGGGGCGGCGTGTGCGTCCAGACGGGACCACAGCCCGGCACGGTCCAAAAGAGCCTGCGAGGGTTGCAGGAACGCCGTGGTGCGCAGGTCGGAACCTGCCGCGTCGCGTTCGATGATCGGGGGGGCAGGGTCCACGCAAAGAACCCGGAAACCAGCGGTGCCAAAAACCGCGGCGGCGGTCAATCCGGCAACGCCGCCGCCGGAGACCAGGATGTCAAAATCAGTGGTGCGCATTGAGGAGCCTCCTGAGGGGCAATCTAGTTCCTTGCTCAGGCGGTTCCAAGCGGCAACCTGTCACCCGCGCGAAATGATCAGCAGAACGATCCACATGACCGGAACCACCACCAGCGCCGGGATGTACAAGCCGGGGATGCCGAAGAAGAACACCGAGGCGCCCCAGGCGACAACAGCCAGCAAGGCCAGGACGAACAGCAGGGCGTCGGGGGATTTCGGGGCAGTCTTGGCTGCCGGGGCGTTGGCTGCGGCCATCAGGTCAATTGCGGTCATGTCAGTTCCTGTGAGTTGATCGTTGCGCGGCCCTATCACCCGCTGCCGGCAAGGGAAAGCGCGGAATTGCCGCGGTGCAGCGAAATCTTGCGGTAGCTCAGCTTAAAAGAGAAAGAAAGCGGGTCAAGTCATCGGTGTGGTGATGGATATGATCCGCTGCAAGCGGGTCGGGGGCGACATGGACGGTGCGCATTCCCATCGCGTGCGGGGCGGCCAGGTTGCGGGGATCGTCCTCGAACATGGCGGCCTTATCGGGGACGATCCCGCTTGCCGTGAAAACCCTGCGAAAGGCTTCGGGTTCTGGTTTGGGCAGAAAACCGGCATGTTCGACGCCATAGACCGCATCGAACAGCCCGCTTAAGCCGCGCGCCTGCAACACGCGTTCCGCATAGGGGGCGCTGCCGTTGGTATAGACGATCTTCTTGCCGGGCAGAGCGCGGATGTGAGCCGCGAGTACGCTGTCCTTTTCCAGGTGATCCAGGCTGATCTGGTGAACGTCATGCAGATAGGGCAAAGGGTCCAGGTCATGTTCCCGCATCAGCCCGGCCAGCGTTGTGCCGTAGGTTCGCCAGTAGTGTTGCCGCAAGTGGTTCGCCCGCGCGCGATCAATCCCAAGCGAGCGCATCACATAGTCAGTCATCCGTTTTTCAATCTGGTCGAACAGCCGCGCCTGGGGTGGGTACAGCGTATTGTCCAGGTCGAAAACCCAGAATGTGACGTGGGTGAAAGCTTCCTTCGGCATAGGCGGACGCTAGATTGGCGCGACGATAGGCGCAAGCGGTTCAGGGTTGATCGTGGGCGGGGCAGGCGCTTACTGTGCCCGAATTGCTTTGGGAGGCAGGGAAAAGGAACGAATGGTGCAGAAAGACGCCTACACACTGATACTGGATGCGATCGATTCAGGAACTTACAGACCGGGCGACCGGTTGGTCGAAAGCGAACTGGCGGATCGTTTCGGCGTATCGCGTACACCGATCCGCGAGGCGCTGCAAAGGCTGGAAACCCAGTCCTTGCTGGCGCGGGACGGGCGCAGCCTGATCGTCGCCTCGCTGGACCACAATCAATTGAGCGAGCTGTATGTCGTGCGCGCCGAACTGGAAGGGTTGGCCGCCCGACTGGCCGCCCGTCACGCCACGGTGGAAGAGGTTCGCGTGATGAAGGACATGATCGAGGACGATCGCAAGCTGATCAACGATCCCTCGGCGCTGTCACGGGCAAACCGGCGGTTCCACAAACAGATTCATCTGGCGTCGCACAACCGCTATCTGGTGCAGCAACTGGACCTGGTGCATCGCTCTATGGCGTTGATGGCAACGACCTCGCTGGCGGCGGAAGGTCGCGGAGAAGTGGCCATGTCCGAACACGCGGCCATCGTGGATGCCATCGAAACCCATGACGAGGACCGCGCCTATCTGGCGCTGAAGGAACACATATCAAAGGCTTTCATGACCCGGTTGAAGCTGGACGCGACTGCCGGTTGATGGGGTGATGGACAGACCGTGCTGCGTCTTGTCCCAATAAAACGGGGCCAGCACCAGTTCATACAGTGCCTTGTAAGCCGCCAGAACCCCCAGAGGGAAATAGAAGTGAATTGTCGGCACCCATGGCAAGAGGTGCCGGTGGGCCGCCCCTGACACAGCGATCAGGGCGGCCATCATCATGCACAGCTCTACGCCGAAAAACAGCACGCCTGTCATGCTGATCCATTCGCTGGAAACGATGCCGACCAGCGGGTGATACAGCCCTGCCACGATCAACCACATTGACCACAACAGGGGCGCCAGAAAGAATTGTGAAAGGGCCGTAATGAAATGGGCCTGAAATCCGATGAATCGCCATGCACCCAGTTGGCGGAATAGCAGGGCGGGGCGCCGCATGTGAACCAGGTAGGTGACCATGTACCCCTTTAGCCAGCGCGAACGTTGCTTGACCCAGGGAACAACCTTGCAATTCGCTTCTTCGCGGGTGGTGGTCGGCAACATCTCGGTGCAGTAGCCGTGGCGCGCCAAGCGAAAGCCAAGGTCCGCGTCCTCCGTGACGTTGTGGGCGTCCCACCCCCCCAGATTTTCTAACACGTCGCGGCGGAAGAACAGAGTCGTTCCCCCCAGCGGAATCGCAAACCCCAACCGCTGCAGGCCGGGCATCATCACCCGGAACCAGGTGGCATATTCGATGGTGAAACACCGCGCCAGCCAGTTTTGGCGTGCGTTGTAGTAATCCAGTACCCCCTGCAAGCAGACAACGTTGTCCGGCGCCTGCATGAACCGGGTGGCGACCTTGTCCAACTGGTCGGGTTCGGGGGCGTCCTCTGCGTCGTAGATGCCGATGACGTCACCGCGACAGAAATCCAGCGCATAGTTCATCGCCCGGGGTTTCGTCCGGGGATGCCCGTCCGGCACAACCACCACCCGTACCCAGTGGGGCAGGGTGGCGTCGGCGATCGCCTCGCGCGTCAGCGTGTCGGTTTCTTCCAGCACCAGGACCACGTCCAGCAGGCTTTTGGGATAGGCTAGGCGGGACAGGCGAAGCAGCAGGTGGCTGGCCACTTCTGTTTCCCGGTAAAGCGGCACGAGGACAGAGATCCTGGGCCGTTTTCGCAACGGGCGAGAGGTAACGGGCAAGGCTGCGGGGGGTCGGCTGAACAGGAAAGACAGGACGGAAACCAGCTTGGTCATCCCGGCGACCAGCATCGTGAATCCCGCCCAGGCAGTAAGCGCCGTGAAGGTCGCAATTGGCTGCCACAGGACCAAGGCGAAAACGGCGCACAACGCCACCACTGTCCACGCATACCGCCTGCGCGAGGCGTGTTCCCATGACCGACAGCTTTCGCTGACTGGTGTGCGCGATTGCGCGGACCGGGCCAGTTCGGGGCGGCGATGTTGCGCAATCTGCTGTTGGATGTCCGCTTCGGTTGCGATGACGGGGTGGGTAATGCCCCATTCCAACGGGAACTGATGCGCCGCTTGGGCGTAGCGTTCAGGGCGGGCCGTAGCGACGATTGTAACGCCTGCGCCCTGTGACAGGGGCAGAATCGCCTGTTTCAGACAGGTCTGCGTCCCGGCCGTATCCAGCAGGTGCAGATCGGGGGCCAAATGGGGCCGGGTCAGCCGTGTCGTTCCCAGCCAATCGGCCGCCATATCCGCATAGCTGCTGGGGGTCAGGAGGCCCTGCGACAGCAGGATTTCACCCAAATCCGCGTCACAACTGGCCAGTTCGGCATTGGCCCGCAGTAGTTGAGCCGAGGATATCACCCCCCGGTCCATCAGGTACTGACCGAAAGAGAGTTGGCTGATCTGAAATGGCGTGCGTTCCTGAACCGTCACCGACTATTGTCCCCCGATCCGAGTTCGGGAGACATTCGCGCACGGAAGTTAACGGCCGGTTAACGGATGTTGTTCAAACTTTGCGGGCGGCCATGTTTTCGGCGAACCGCTGGAACAGATAGAAACTGTCTTGCGGGCCGGGGCTGGCCTCGGGGTGGTGCTGGACGCTGAACACCGGGCGGCCATCCATCGCGATCCCGCAGTTCGATCCGTCGAACAGGGATACGTGGGTTTCGCTTACCCCTGCGGGCAGACTTTGGGCATCGACAGCAAAGCCGTGGTTCATGCTGGTGATTTCGACCTTGCCGGTGGTCACATCCTTGACCGGGTGGTTGGCGCCGTGGTGGCCGTGGTTCATCTTGATCGTCCTGCCTCCCAGCGCCAGCGCCAGCATCTGGTGGCCCAGACAGATACCGAACACCGGCAGGTCCGCCTCCAGCACGCCCTGGATCATCGGTACGGCGTAAACACCGGTCGCCGCCGGGTCGCCGGGACCATTGGACAGGAACACCCCGTCGGGGCTATGGGCCAGCACGTCCGCTGCGGTTGCCGTAGCGGGCAGAACCGTCACATCGCAACCGGCAGAGGCCAGGCAACGCAGGATGTTGCGCTTGGCGCCATAGTCAATGGCGACGACCTTATGCTTGGGGGCTTGTTGGCGAGCATAGCCATCCGGCCAGGCCCACCGCATTTCGTCCCAGCGATAGGATTGGGCGCAGGTGACATCCTTGGCCAGGTCCAGCCCAACCAGCCCAGGGAAGGACCGTGCGCGGGCGACCAGTGCCTCTATATCGAAATCGCCGTCGGGGTCGTGGGCCAGCGCCACGTGGGGCGCACCGGACTGGCGGATCGCGCGGGTCAGGCGGCGGGTATCCACACCTCCGATCGCGATCCGGCCACGGCGTGCCAGCCAGTCGGTCAGCCGTTCAGCCGCGCGCCAGTTCGACGGTTCGGTTGGGTCCCATTTCACGACCATGCCAGCCGCCACCGGATCACCGGTTTCATCGTCGTCAGGGTTGACGCCCACGTTGCCGATATGCGGGAAGGTGAAGGTCACGATCTGCCCGGCATAGGACGGGTCCGTCATGATTTCCTGGTAGCCGGTCATCGCGGTGTTGAAGCACAGTTCGGCCTCGGCAACGCCGGTGGCGCCGAACCCGGTTCCGTAAAAGACAGAGCCATCGGCAAGAGCAAGGCAGGCGGTCGGGCGGGAAGAGGGCGTCTGGGCCATGTCACGAGTCTCCGGCGGGTGGCAAATTGCCCGGGTTCTACGGGGCGGGGCGCATGGGGTCAAGGGGGGCAGACCCAGCATTTCGGCGGAATTGCCAGCCTTGAAAACAAGGCGGTTGACGTGACGTATCCCGAACTTGAACCATCCGCCCGGATTGGGTACCGTCCGCGTCTGAAGATCACCCAAGGGGATGGGACCACATGGAATTGCGTGAACGGATCAACTCGGCCCTGAAACAGGCCATGAAGGACAAGGCGGCCGAACGCCTGTCCACACTGCGCCTGATCAACGCGGCCATCAAGGATCGGGACATCGCGGCCCGGGGCGAAGGCAAGGACGATGGTGTGAACGACGCCGAAGTGCTTGCCATCCTTGGAAAAATGATCAAACAGCGGCAAGAAAGCGCCCGCACGTATGAAGAGGGTGGACGACTGGACCTTGCTGAACGCGAACGGGCCGAGATCGTAGTGATCGAAGATTTCCTGCCGCGCCAATTGTCAGAGGAAGAAGTGTCCGACGCCGTCGAAGCGGCCATCAAGGCGACCGAGGCCAGTTCCATCCGCGACATGGGCAAGGTGATGGGGGAACTCAAATCCAAGTACACCGGCCAGATGGATTTCGGTTCTGTCGGGCCGATGGTCAAGGACAAGCTGTCGGCCTGATCGTGCCGCATATGATTTGAAACCGGGGGCCGCGCGCCCCCTTTTTCATACTTGGCGGTTGCGCGCCTCATCCAGTGCGCGTTGCAGTTCGTCGAGTAGGGCCTTGCGCTCGTCCTCTGACAGGAAGCTGCCGATCTCTACCGTACGGTTATTGCCGGTCAGGGTGACATAGAACGGCACCGGGCCTCCGTGGACGTGCATTTCTGCCCTTGCCCAGTAAGTGTTGCATTCCCACGTCCGGGTGTCGCCGTTGACCGGTTTGTGCACAAGCTTCACCGTGTTGTTGGGGCCAATGGTCAGGGTTTCCTGGATGTCGCCGTCACGATACGACCGCTCTAGTCCCCACCACAGCGCCCCAACCATCGCCAGAATGAACGGCAGGATGCCCCATAGAAAAACAGTACCGATCAGCCCGTACAGTGGCACCGTCCCCAAGACGAAGGCCATCATTATCATCGCTGCAAACCCGCGTCGGGGTAGGGATCGGTGGGGCCACAGACGCAGTTGTACCGCCGGGCCATCGGGTGTCTGAAGATCGCTCCATTGATAGGGCATTCTGACAACTCGTACGTTTCAAGCCCTGAACCGTACGATTGGTTCTAGGGCGTCGGAAAGAAAACGGGCCCCGGATCGACTCCGGGGCCCGCCTGTATTCAGATCAGACCGTGGCCCTTAGTGGGCGTGGCCCTTGTCCCAGTCTTCCTGCTTCGGCAGTTGCTCGAACGTATGTTCGGGCGGGGGCGAAGGCAGGGTCCATTCCAGCGTATCCGCGTATTCGTTCCAGTAGTTGTTCCGGGTCTCGCGTTTACCTTTCAGCAGGGCGTAGATGACGATACCGAAGAACAGCAGGAACGAGGCGAACGAGATCATGGCACCGATCGAGCTGATTTTGTTCCAGTAGGCGAAGGCCTCGGGGTAGTCGATGTAGCGGCGTGGCATGCCCTGACGACCCAGGAAGTGCTGCGGGAAGAAGGTCAGGTTCACGCCGATGAAGAACAGCCAGAAGTGGATCTTGCCGAAGAACTCGGAGTACTGGCGGCCGGTTATCTTGCCGAAGTAGAAGTAGATTCCGGCGAAGATCGTGAACGCGGCCCCCATCGACATGGTGTAGTGGAAGTGCGCCACGACATAGTAGGTGTCATGGTAGGCACGGTCCACACCAGCCTGCGACAGCACGATGCCAGTGACGCCGCCGATGGTGAACAGGATCAGGAAGCCGAAGGCGAACAGCATCGGGGTCTTGAACTCGATCGAGCCGCCCCACAGCGTGGCGATCCACGAGAAGATCTTGACCCCCGTCGGCACCGCGATGACCATCGTGGCCAGCATGAAGTAGGACTGCTGGGTCAGCGACATGCCAACGGTGTACATGTGGTGCGCCCACACGACGAAACCCAGTGCGCCGATCGCGATCAGCGCCCAGACCATCGGCAGGTAGCCAAAGACCGGCTTGCGAGCGAAGGTGGCGAACACATGGCTGACCAGACCGAAACCGGGCAGGATCACGATGTACACTTCCGGGTGGCCAAAGAACCACAGGATGTGCTGGTACAGGATCGGGTCGCCGCCACCGGACGGATCAAAGAAGGTGGTGCCGAAGTTGCGGTCGGTCAGCAGCATGGTGATCGCGCCAGCCAGAACCGGCAGCGACAGCAGGATCAGCCACGAGGTGACGAAGATCGACCAGCTGAACAGCGGAACCTTGAACAGGGTCATGCCGGGGGCGCGCATGTTCAGGAAGGTGGTGATCATGTTGATCGCGCCCAGGATCGACGAAGCGCCTGAAACGTGTACCGCGAAAATCGCCAGGTCCATCGACATGCCGCCTTCGGTGGTGGATAGCGGCGGGTACAGAACCCAGCCCACGCCCGAACCCAGTTGACCGTTGCCGCCGGGGGACAAGAGCGAGGCGACGCCCAGCGAAGTGCCGGCAAAGTACAGCCAGAACGACAGGTTGTTCATCCGCGGAAAGGCCATGTCCGGCGCGCCGATCTGCAGCGGCATGAAGTAGTTGCCGAAGCCGCCGAACAGGGCGGGAATGACGACGAAGAACATCATCAGGACGCCGTGGTAGGTGATCATCACGTTCCAGAGATGCCCGTTCGGGGTACATTCACCGGCGGCGGCGGCGGTGAAACGCGCGCCTTCCAGACACATGTACTGCACGCCGGGCTCCATCAGCTCCAGGCGCATGTAAACGGTGAAACATACGGAGATCAGGCCGACGATGGCGGACGTGATCAGGTAAAGGATACCGATATCTTTGTGGTTTGTGGACATGAACCAGCGGGTGAAGAAACCGCGCTGGTCTTCGTGTCCGTGGCCGTGGATGGCTGCGTCTGCCATGCTCTGTGCCTCCTGTTGGTGTGTTAAAGGGCGCAGAGAGTCCCACTCTGCGCCCGCGGTCCAATTCCGGTTTTAGAATGCCGGGCGTTTGGCGGCAATCGCGGAAATTGATCCAGATCAAATATTTTTGTCGCACCCTGTTGAATTTGGCGCGCAACGACCGGGATTGCGGCTGCAATGGGTACGCCGCCCGCAACGTGCGGGTCGCGATTCGGATTTCCGGCCTGCCGAAATGCGAAAGGGGCCAGCAGGCTGGCCCCTTCACGAATGGATGCAGATCCGATTATTCCGAGAACGTGTGCAGGTACGCGATCACGTTTGCGATGTCCTCGTCCTTTTTCAGGCCGGCGAAGGACATTTTTGTCTTGGGGACGAAATCCTTGGGTTTTGCCAGGTAGGTGGCCAGGTTTTCGTCGGTCCAGATGGTGCCGGCTTCGCCCATTTCGATCATGGACTTGGAGTATTTGAAATCCTCGGCGGTCCCAAGCGTACGGCCAATCACGCCATTCAGCACCGGGCCGGTCTTGTTCTTGGCGCCCTCGCCAACCTGGTGGCAGGCCTTGCACTTCTTGAACACGTTTTCGCCTTCGGCTGCGTCGCCAGCGAGGGCGGGGGCTGCCAGGGACAGAAGGGCGGCGGTAGCGATCAGGACTTTTTTCATGACGTTCCTTTACGGTGGAGGGTTTCGGTTGACGGTGTTGATACTGCACCAGAAGGGTCTGGCAACAGGGGTATTAGGGGCAGAATTGTCGCAGTTCACGCAAATGCGACCGGTTTCTGAGGTGTTTTCGGCGAATCCACGCCGAAGGGGCTTCTGATTCCGTCTGGGTCGATGTACTCGGGCGTGACGTTAACAAACTGATCAGGAGGGCGCCATGACGACCAAGGTATTCATTGACGGCGAAGCCGGAACCACGGGGTTGCAGATCCGCGACCGCCTGATCGACCGCGCCGACATCGAGCTGATTCAGATCGACCCCGCGCTGCGCAAGGACGATGGTGCGCGCAAGGCGGCCTTTGCGGCAGCTGACGTGGCTATCCTGTGCCTGCCCGATGACGCGGCCCGCGCCGCCGTTGCGCTGTCGGCTGATCTGAAGGTACGGATTATAGACGCCAGCACGGCATATCGGACCCACCCAGACTGGGCCTTTGGTTTGCCGGAACTATCCGCCGATCACGCCGCCCGGATCAAATCCGCGCGCTATGTCACCAATCCGGGGTGCTATTCCACCGGGTCTATTGCGCTTCTGGCGCCGCTGGTCGCGGCGGGGCAGATTCCGGCGGATTACCCGGTCACCATCAATGCCGTGTCCGGGTATACCGGCGGCGGAAAGGCGCTGATCGCGGAATACGAGGACGGCAGCGCCCCCGCGCATTTCGTCTATGCCACAAGCCAGAAACACAAACACCTGCCGGAAATCACGAAACACGTTGGCTTGTCGGTGACGCCGATTTTCGTACCTTCGGTCGGCAACTTCGCTCAGGGCATGGCGGTGCAAATTCCGCTGCACTTGTCCACGCTGGGCACCGGGGCCACGATGCAATCGCTGCATGACACGTTGTCGGCCCATTACGCGGGCGGCGGCAATATCCGCGTCCTGCCGCTCGAGGATCAGGACAGCCGCATCGACCCCTCGGCGCTGAACGACACGAACTGGCTGGAAATCTCTGTCCGCGGGGACGCCGCGACCGGGCGCGTGGTGCTGATCGCGGTGCTGGACAACCTGGGCAAAGGCGCGTCAGGGGCTGCCGTGCAGAACCTGAACCTGATGATCGGCGTCTGATCCATTGCGTACTTGAAACGGAATACCCGCCCCGAAAAGGGCGGGTTTTCAGTCTTTCCCGAATACTTGTTCAAATGTAGTGCGCAGGGCCACGTCCAGATCGCCCATGTCCACAGGCAGGCCCAAGTCAACCAGACTGGTGACGCCGTGTTCGGTGATTCCGCAGGGTACGATGCCGGTGAAATGGGTCAGGTCCGGTTCTACGTTGATGGAAATGCCGTGAAAGCTGATCCATTTGCGTAGGCGGATTCCAATGGCGGCGATCTTGTCCTCTTGGGGTTTGCCGGTGATCCCCAGCGGCTTGTCGTTACGCATGACCCAAACGCCGACGCGGCCTTCGCGGATTTCGCCCTTCACGTTGAACTGGTCCAGCGTGGCGATCACCCAATCTTCTAGCTGCTGCACGAACTTGCGCACGTCGTGCCCACGCTTGCCCACGTCCAGCATCACGTAGACGACACGCTGGCCCGGCCCGTGATAGGTGTATTGGCCGCCCCGCTTGGTAGGATAGACGGGAAAGCGGTCTGGGTCAGTCAGGTCTGCAGGCTTGGCCGAGGTGCCAGCGGTGTACAGCGGCGGGTGTTCGATCAGCCAGATACACTCGTCCGCCTCACCCGCCGAGATCGCGGCGGCGCGCGCTTCCATGAACTCTACCGCTTGATCGTAATCGGTCAGGCCTTCTGTCGTGATCCATTCCACCATTGGGATTTGTACTCCGGCCCGTACTATTTCCAGTGGATTTCGGGCGATTTTTGTCGCCCGGCGCAAAAACGTGGGCTACTCTGATTCCATTATTCAACAGTTATAAGGAGCGGGAGGAATGTTTTCCAAGACGCTTAAAACCACATTGGCCGCGGCACTGATTGCCACGTCGGCCACTGCTCCGGCGTTTGCAGACAACCTGGGCGCCGCCATCGTGGGTGGGATCATCGGCGGGGCGCTGATCAACGAAGCGAACAAGAACAAGAAAAAGCGCTACTACACGAACTCGGTCACGCGGCAGCAGAACATCGAAACCCAGGCCGCGCTGAACTATTTCGGTTTCCCGGCGGGCACACCCGACGGGGTGATGGGATCGCGGTCGCGGGCGGCGATGTCACAGTACCAGGTGTTCATGGGCTACCCGGCCACCGGCCAGCTAACCCAGTATGAACGGGATTTCCTGGTATCCTCGCATTCACGGGCCCAGATCGGTGGGCCGCAGGTGATCAAGGCGATGCAAGGCCCGCAAGGCGTGCGTGGCCTGCTGATCACTTGGCGCAACGAGGCGCAGGGCACCCGCACCGCAGGCTATTCCAGCGGTTATGGCGGGCTGCCATACGAAGTCAGCGAGGCCATCGACGAGATTGCCGCCAGTTCCGACCCCAGCGCCGAGCAATTGATGCAGCGTTCGGGGTTCATGCAACTGGTTGATCTGAACGGCGACGGCAAGAACGACTACATTCTGGATACTTCGGTGTCAGGCAGTTCCTTCTGGTGTGGTGCCTCTCATTGTTCGGTCATGGTGTTCGCCTCGACCCCGCAGGGGTATCAGCGTAACGACTTCATGGCGCGCGGTGTGACGCCAGCCAGCTTTGCCTGTCACCAAGGGGTGTGCCGGATGAACGAATCCGCCGGTGGATCAATGGTGACACAGGCACCCGCCCCGGCAGCCCCGGCCCAACCGGCCATGCCGCAAACGGTGATGACTTCGGGACAGGCTCCCGGTCAATCGGGCGGGCTTGGCGGTATTCAGCCCTTCACCATGACGGGCAACGCGTCGCAACAGGCGTCGCTGGCCAGTCATTGCAGCAAGGTCAGCCTGCTGACCAATTCCAACGGCGGGTTCATGAACGCGTCCAACATGACGGACCCCGATCTGGCGCTGAGCGAACAGTTCTGCCTGACCCGCACCTATGCGATCGGCATGGGTGAAAACATGGTGTCCAAGGTTCAAGGTGCCACCCAGGCCCAGATCGACGCGCAGTGCGACGCTTTCGGCCCGGCGCTGCAGCCTTATGTGGACAGCCTGAGCGGCAGTGATGCGATGAATGTGAAGGCCGAGGTGCAGAAATTCGTGCTGGGTTCCAACATGTCCATCGGTCAACTGTCCAGCACGGCGAAGATTTGCCTCTATTCCGGTTATCGCCGCGACAAGATGGATGTCGCTTTGGGATCGGCGCTGTTGATGGTGGGCGTCGGCCAGGCCCCCTATGCGGAACTGGTGGGGCACCACCTGTCGCAAGGCTTCGGCGTCACTCAATCTGCGCAGGACGCGCAGGGGTGGTATGATCTGGCAGTGCAGGCATTGGAAAGCGGGGTAGAGCCGGTGTTCGCCCCCGGTCAGCCCGAACGCGTCGGCGTGATCCGCGCCGCCTCTGCCGCGCTGAACGGTGGCGGCTTGCCCCAGGCCAGCCCGGCGGCGGCGTTGCCCAGCTTCAAGCTGGAATGACGACACGTTGACAACTGAGGAAAGGGCCGGTCCAGCACCGGCCCTTTTCATGCCGCACGGGTGGAATTAGCCCCTTCACATCCACGCGGCCCTCGTCTATATGCGCTGCACTACTTGGTCATGTGCGGCCGTGGCGGAATTGGTAGACGCGCAGCGTTGAGGTCGCTGTTCCTTAACCGGAGTGGAAGTTCGAGTCTTCTCGGCCGCACCAGATCATATCATAAGCTTATGTTTTTTCTCTCTTTTTCAACAAGAGAGGTTCTGCTTGTGGCACACATCCCGTACACAGTCAGCCGCAATGCGACGTTCTGCTATAACCGTCGTACCCCTAAAGCTGCTGTAGAAACGTATGGCCCTTACATTCGACGTAAGCTCACCGAAGCGACATCAATCATATGATATGAGGTCGGGCGCTTCGTGCCTTCGTCAGAGGCGGATTTGCCGGGCCAGTCCAGAATTGCCATTGCTGTGCCTGTACTTGGGAATAACCCGCAGCAGAGGACACTCTGCAAAGGGAAGCAACCGATTGCAATTGCGATCGGCCAGAGAACTCAATGGCTCGGTCGCAAGTCTCGGGTTCACGGCCTATCATCACAAAAAGCGATTGAAATAACAAATTTAATCCTTTGGATTTGTTATTTGCTCCTCAATACCCTGCGCTGACCCTGTAATCAGCAAGGCGGATGTCATGTCTCATCTATCCACAAAACCCTCTGCATACCAAAACCCTGTCAGCGTCGGGATCTTCGGGAAATGGTCGTCTGCGGTCACCAGCGTCCTGCCGGGGCTGGCACTGGCCATTGCGCTGGCGGCAACGGCATTCGTTCTGCGCGGCGTGCCAGGGGCCGGCGCGTTTAGCCCGCTGATAATTGCACTGTTGCTGGGCATGGGGCTGGGAAATATCCTGGGCGTTCCAAGCAGGATGATGGCCGGGCTGACCTTCAGTATGCGGCAGGTTCTGCGCGGGGGCATCATCCTGTTGGGTTTGCAGCTGACATTGGGCAAGGTCGCCATGATCGGTGGTCTGGGTGTCATTCTTCTGGTGATTATACTTGCCGCAACGTTCCTGTTCACGGTCTGGATGGGGCGGGTTTTGCGGGTCGAGCCTGGGCTGACACAGCTGATCGCGGCGGGCACGTCCATCTGCGGGGCCTCTGCCGTGGTGGCTACCAATACTGTTGTCAGGGCCAGCGACGAAGATGTCGCCTATGCGGTGGCTTGCGTGACAATCTTCGGCACGCTGTCGATGCTGTTGATGCCGGTAGCGGCCGGATTTCTGGGGATGAACCCGCCCGCATTCGGTCTGTGGGTCGGGTCGACGATTCATGAAGTGGCCCAGGTGGCTGGGGCGGCATTCGCCCACGGACCCGAGGCGGGCGAGGTTGGCACTGTCTCTAAACTGGTGCGCGTGATGATGTTGGCGCCGGTGGTGCTGGGGCTGGGCGCATGGATCAGTCAACGCGCCAAGGCACGGGGCTGCACATCGCCGCACGCAAAAACGCCCGTGCCCTGGTTCGTGTTTGGTTTCGTCGCGCTGGTGGCGCTGGCCAGCACCGGTGTTGTACCGGAGGCCACCACGCGAACCGCAGGGGTGGTGACGCAGTTCATGCTGGCTGTGGCATTGGCCGCGATGGGCGCGCAGACCCGGCTGGCATGTCTGGCCGCCAAAGGCCCGCGCCCGGCGATGCTGGGGGCGCTGGCATGGGTTTTCATTTCCCTTTTGGGGCTGGTTCTGGTTCTGATGACCGTATGACGCTGGATCAACTCCGTATTTTTCTCGCTGTGGCAGAGCGCGAACATTTCACCCGTGCGGCGACGGCCCTGAACCTGTCGCAAAGCGCGGTAAGCGCCGCCATCGCGACACTGGAAGATCGTCATGCTGTCCGGCTGTTCGACAGGGTGGGGCGTCGGGTGGTGCTGACGACAGCGGGCAGGGTGTTCATGGCAGAGGCGCGCGCCGTTCTGAAACGGGCGCAGCAGGCCGAACAACTGTTGTCCGATCTGGCAGGCCTGAAGCAAGGCCAGCTGCGGCTGGCCGCCAGCCAGACGGTCGCCAGCTATTGGTTGCCAGGGGTCATGGTGGCCTTTCGCACCGCCTATCCCGGGTTTGATCTTCACCTGACCACAGGCAACAGCGCCCAAATCATCCGGCTGGTCCGTGAAGCAGAGGTCGATCTTGGCTTTGTCGAGGGCGAAGCGGAAGACCCGGCACTGATAGTCACGCAGGTGCCTGGCGATGAGCTTGCCCTTGCAACGGCGCCGGGACATCACTGGGCGCATACACCACCGGAAACGGCAGACGATCTGAGGGCTGGGCCTTGGGTCATCCGCGAAGAGGGGTCCGGTACGCGAGCCATCCTGGAGGCCACCTTGGCCGCTCATGGTTTGCGGATACAGGACGTTGCCGTAGCCTTGGAACTGCCGTCGAACGAAGCTGTCAAAGCAGCGGTCGAGGCCGGGGCGGGCGCGACAATCCTGTCGTCTCTGGTATTGGGCGCGGCCTTCGAGTCAGGCGCCGCGGTTCGTATACCCTTCGATCTGGCGCCACGGCAATTCCGTATATTGCAACACCGGGAAAGGCGGCTTTCCCTTGCAGAGCGCCGGTTTTTGGACTTGATTTCCAAAATGTCCGGGTGACGCGGTTCGGGACTTGGCCCGAGCAGCATTAGGCGCTGCACGCGCCATCCCCCAGTCATAGAACGATGCGAGGACAAGCGGTTGAGCGAAAGACAGCAGGGCCAGACAGATCTGAAGCTGAAGATCTCGTCGCCGCGTTTCGCGCGCGAGCCCTTGTTCCGCGAACGCCTGTCCATAGAAACATCGGGATTTGCCGCGCTTCCCGCCGTGGTCGTGACCGCTCCGGGGGGGTATGGAAAGACATCCCTTCTGGCACAGTGGCGGCGCGAATTCTTGGCGCGAGGTACTATCGTGGCCTGGTATTCCGTTGGAACCAAGGAAAGCCCGCAACAACTGCTTCAAGGTCTGGTCCTGTCTTTCCGAGAAGCGGCCTTGCGGCCCACGTTCGGCCATGCCATCGCCGAAAGCGTCAGCAGCGGAGAACTGGAAGCCTTCGCGGTGTTTCTGGCCGAAATCGCCAATGCTGCGGTCGAGACCGTGTTGATCATTGATGACGCTGAAAAGCTAGACGACGCCTCGAAACAGGCGCTGATCTACATGCTGCACAATCTGCCGGGGAATTTGCGAGTGTTCATTGGTGCGCGGTCGCTTGATGGGCTGGGCATAGAGGAACTGGCGGCCTACGGGCAATGCGAAATCCTGACAGCCCAACACCTGACGTTCGAACTGGAAGAAACCTATGAGTTGTTCCGGCAGCGGTTTTCCGACCAGTTCGACGTGGATGGCGTGGCGCAGATTCACCAGATGGCTCAGGGCTGGCCGTTGGGGATTCAACTGGCCGTCGCCGCCCAGATGCGCAGCAAGTCCCCCCTGATGGCGTCGCAAATGTCGGTGACCAACGGGGAAAATTGGCAGGGCAGTTTTGTTTCCTTGCTGCTGGCCAGGCTGGATGATCAGGACTTGGATCTGCTGATCCGCATTTCCATGCTCGAGGAATTTACCACGGACCTGTGCGCGGCCATTTCAGGGCGAAGCGGGGTGAAAGAGCGGCTGGATGCCATCATACGTTCCACCCCCGTCATCCAGCTAAGCGAACACAGCGACTGGATGCGGCTGCATACGCTGGCGCGGACGGAATTGCAGCGCAGGTTTTCGACCCTGCCAAGGGACGAGCAGGCGCAATTGCACGAACGGGCGGCGAATTGGCTGGACGCACAGGGAATGCCCTATCGCGCCACCCGCCATGCTTTTGCTGCAGGGAACACGGAATGGGCCTTGGACCTGGCGGAACGCAGCTTGTACCAGGCGATGATGAACACGGGCCATCTGGGTCAGTTGCAGGGCTGGGCTGGGGTGTTGCCCGACGCTGAACTGGACAAGCGGCCACAACTGCTGCTGACCGAGGCCTGGGCGCTGGCGCTGAGCGAAAAACACGGCGAGGCCAGCAAGTTGGTGGTGCGGATCAAGGCGCTGAACACGGTGGACGACACCTTGCGCTGCGAATGTGACATGATCCTAGGGGGCGCGGCCGTGATGGCGGATGACCCCGATCTGTTTGCGCAACTGCATGAACCCTGGGCGCTTAACCCGCCGCTGACCAGCCCACTGCTGCAACGGATACATGCCAACCGGTTTGCCTATCTGGCCTTACTGAACGGTGAACCGGCATTGGCGCGCATCCGCCAGCAACGCGCCCCGGTCTCTGCCGTTGGTCAGCAATTCGCCTATCTGTCGCGCTGGCGCGATTTCATCATCGGGCTTAGCTACCTGTGGGAGGGGCAGGTCAGGCTGGCCGCACGGATCATCGCCCCCGCCCTGATGCAATCAGAGGCGGACCTTGGGCGGCGTGACTACGCCTCTGTTTCGCTGGCGGCGGTGATGGCGGCCGCGGTATGGGAAAGCGGGAAGGCAGAAGAGGCCAAGCTGTTGCTGGCGGACCGGCTGGACGTCCTGGAACGCAAGGGCGCGCCTGAAACGCTGATGCTGGGCTATCGCACGTTGGGCCGGATCGCCATAGCGCAGAACGATGAGGCGCGGGCGCTGGACCTGATGGGCGCGCTGGACGCCATTGGCACGGTGCGGGGGTTGCCGCGTCTGAACATCGTCAGCCTGAGTGAACAAATCCGCTATCACGCGCACGGGTTTCGGGCGCAGACCTGTCAGGATCTCTTGGCCCGGCTGGAGGTGCTTGTGGCCAGTGATGAAATGCCCAAGGGAAAGTTGTGGCAACGGTCCGTGGCGCCCCATATCGAACTGGCGCGAGGGCTGGCAGCAATCGCCGCGCGGGATTGGCTGGCCGCCCGCCTTCCGCTGGAACGCGCCAACACCATCGCCCGCAGCGCAAAGCAGGGGCGACTGGTCGTAGAGACCACGGGTTTGCTGGCGCTGGTGCAGCGCGAAACCGGAGAGAACGCGCAATCCTTGGCTACCGAGGCGATGGAACTGGCGCAGCTTTTCGGGTTGAAGCGGGTCTTCGCCGATGCCCACCCATCACTGGCCGCGTGGCTGGATGGCATGGAACCACCCAAATGGGGGCAGCCGGTTCCGCCTTTGTCGACGCCGCCAAAGAACGAAATCCCAGCGGATGCACCGGCAGGAACGGTGCAGCGCTCCTCGGCTTTGACGCCGCGCGAATGGGATGTTCTGGAACACCTGTCGCGCCATTTGTCCAACAAGGAAATCGCCCGGTCTCTGGACGTGAACGAGGCAACAGTGAAATGGCATGTGAAGAACCTGTTCGCCAAGCTGGACGCAGGATCGCGCAAGCAGGTGGTTTCGCGGGCGCGCCTGATGGGTTTTTTGACCTGACCCCTCCTTTCGCACACCAACCCCCTCCTTAAAGAGGGGGGACGACCCGCAGGATTGGGCATAGGGTTGAGGCATCCCTTCTACCTTGCCGCAACGGAGGATGCGTCCAAGGGGTGAAGGTGCAAAGGAGGGAAAGATGGAGGAGAAACATGTCGACACCCGTCAGCGCAACGCAGGCGCCAAGCAGCCCGGCAAAGGTTTCGCCGACGGCGCTGGCCTCGGCGATCAAGGTCGAACAACTGACCTGCACGATCGGCGCGGAAATCACAAATGTGAACATCGGTGTGGCGGCGCAGGATGCCGGCATGATGCAGGAAATCTATGCGCTGCTGTTGAAGCATCGCGTACTTTTCTTCCGGGATCAGGACATTTCCCGCGCTGACCACGTGAAATTCGCCAGCCATTTCGGCGACCTGGAGGACCATCCAGTCGCGGGCAGCGATCCCGATCATCCCGGCTTGGTGCGTATTTACAAATCCCCTGACCAACCGAATGACCGTTATGAAAATTCCTGGCACACCGATGCCACCTGGCGCGAAAAGCCCCCGATGGGATGTGTTCTACGCTGTGTGGAATGTCCGCCGGTTGGTGGTGACACGATGTGGGTCAATATGGTCGAGGCCTATGCCCGCCTGCCCGAGGACATCAAGCAGAAGATCGAAGGGCTGAAGGCCCGCCACAGTATCGAGGCCAGTTTTGGCGCGGCGATGCCCGAGGAAAAGCGGCTGGCGCTGCACCGGCAGTTCCCCGATGCGGAACACCCGGTTGTGCGCACTCATCCCGACACCGGTGAAAAGACACTGTTCGTCAACGCCTTCGCCACGCATTTCACCAACTACCATACCGGTGCAAACGTTCGTTATGGGCAGGACTATTCACCGGGTGCCAGCCAGTTGCTGAACTATCTGATCAGCCAGGCCTATATCCCGGAATACCAGGTCCGCTGGCGCTGGAAACCCAACAGCGTGGCGTTCTGGGACAACCGGTCCACACA
This sequence comes from Thalassovita sp., assembly GCA_017792425.1. Lineage (GTDB taxonomy): Bacteria > Pseudomonadota > Alphaproteobacteria > Rhodobacterales > Rhodobacteraceae > Thalassobius. Next base: position 2,686,196 of record CP051233.1, on the reverse strand, counting down.
GCACTATGCCGTGATGGATTACCCCCCCTGTCACCGCAAGATGGAGCGGGCGGGGATCATGGGCGACACCCCTTTCTGATCCACCCAGTCGGGCGCTGCCCGTTACATTCAAACCCCCAAAGAAAAAGGATTCAACATGAATTTCCTTGATGGTTCCCTGCATCCTGAAAACCAGGACAAACTGGTCATCACCGCAGCCCCCTATGGCCCGGAATGGATGCCCGAAGATCTACCCGCCGGTGAAATCCCGGTGACGATGAAAGAACATGTCCAGATGGCCGTGGATTGCTATAACGCGGGCGCCACGGTGCTGCATGTCCACGTCCGCGAGGAGGACGGCAAGGGCTCCAAGCGGCTGTCGATGTTCAACGAATTGCTGGACCGTTTGCGGACGGCGGTGCCGGACATGATCCTGCAGGTGGGCGGTTCGATCTCTTTTGCGCCCGAAAATGACGGCGAAGCAGCCAAGTGGCTGTCGGACGACACACGTCACATGCTGGCCGAACTGCTGCCGGTGCCGGACCAGGTCACAATCGCAATCAACACCAACCAGATGAATATCGTCGAGCAGATGACCGCCGCCGATATCGCCGGCACCTCGATCGAAGATCCGGCGCTGTACCAGGCGTACCGAGAAATGACGATCCCCGCCGGGCCGGAATGGGTCGAGGAACATATCCGCCGCCTGTCCGCAAAAGGCATTCAGACCCATTTCCAGCTTGCCAGCATCAACCAACTGGAAACGGTAGAGCGTATGATGCGCCGGGGGGACGCCAATGTGCCGCTGATCCTGACCTGGGTCGCCATTGGCGGCGGTTTCGACGCGCCCAACCTTTATAACCTGGCGAATTTCGTACGCGCGGTGCCAGATGGCGCGGTGCTGACGTTGGAAACCTCTATGCTGAACGTGCTGCCGCTGAACACGATGGCCATTGCGATGGGCCTGCATGTGCGTTGCGGCACCGAAGATAACATCTGGACTCAGGACCGCAGCGCCAAGCTGGGTTCTGTCAAGCAGATCGAACAGCTGGTGCGTATCTCCAATGAACTGAGCCGCCCTGTCGCCAACGGGATTGAAGCGCGCGGCATCTACCGGATCGGCGAGTTCTACGGCACGACCGACGAAACATTGGCGCGCAACGGCTTTGCCCCCAATCGCCAACCCGGCCAGCGCGGCTTTACCAAGTTCGCGGCAGAGTGAGGCAATGATGACCCAGCCAACCATCCTGATTGTTCCCGGTTTGCGTGACCATGTTCCGCAGCACTGGCAAACCCTGCTGGCGGCCCGGCTGGACAAGGTCAGAACGGTTGCGCCCATGGGTCGGCAAGACCTTGATTGCGGCGCGCGCTGCGCCGCAATTGAACAAGAAGCGCAGGCGATCGAGGGTGACATCGTCCTTGTGGCGCACAGCGGCGGCGTCGTCACTGTGGCCCATTGGGCGCAATCCACGCGCCGGCAGATCAAGGGCGCGGTTCTGGCCACGCCACCGGACTTCGAAACCCCGATGCCCGATGGCTATCCTGGTATTGACGCGTTGGAACACGCGGGCTGGCTGCCTGTTCCGTGGTGCAAGCTGCCTTTTCCCAGCATCGTCGCCGCCAGCCGCAACGATCCACTGGCCCGGTTCGACCGGGTGGCCGAAATGGCGGATGACTGGGGCAGCGCGCTGGTTGATCTTGGCGATGTAGGCCATCTGAATCCCGCCTCGGGATTTGGCGAATGGCCGGGGGCGCTGGACCTGATCGACAGGGTGGCGGGCGGCCCCCTATCGGCGCGAAAGACCGCGTAACGACAGAAGATTGGACAGGAAACCGACATGACCCGAGCAATTCGCTTTTACGAAACCGGCGGCCCCGAGGTGCTGAAACTGGAAACCGTTTCGCTGGGTGACCCCGGTCCCGGTCAGGCGCGTGTGCGGCACAGCCACATCGCGGTGAATTTCATCGACATCTATTTCCGCACCGGGTTCTATCCGCTGGATTTGCCGAACGGGCTTGGTTCTGACGCCGTGGGCGTGGTCGAGGCCGTGGGGCCGGGGGTCGAGGACATCAAGCCAGGGGATCGCGTCGGCTATCTGCTGGGGCCGCAGGGCGCCTATGCCGAGGCCCGCAACATGCCCGCCGACGTTCTGATCCCGATCCCCGATGGTGTGTCCGACGCCACCGCGGCGACGATCATCATGAAGGGCATGACAGCACAGTACCTGTTTCGCCAAGTCTATCCGCTGAAGGCGGGCGATACCTTCCTGTATCACGCCGCCGCCGGGGGCGTTGGGCTGATCGCCTGCCAATGGGCGCGCGCCCTTGGGGCCACGATGATCGGCACAGTTTCAACTGACGAAAAGGCCGAGGTCGCGCGGGCCAATGGCTGTGCCCATGTCATCGTCACTTCGCGTGAAAACATCGCTGACAGGGTGCGTGAAATCACTGACGGCAAGGGCGTGCCGGTGGTCTACGACTCGGTTGGCAAGGACACGTTGATGGCTTCGCTGGATAGTTTGCAGCCGCGCGGCGCTCTGGTCAGCAATGGCACATCCTCGGGTCCGGTGGTGATCGATTCAACTCTGCTGGCGGTCAAGGGATCGTTGTGGATGACCCGTCCGGCAATGGTTCACTACGCGGCCCCGCGCGCGAAGATGTTGGAGATGGCCGACGAAGTGTTCGACATGGTTCTATCCGGCAAGATCGTCAGCAAACCCAGCCAAGTCTTTGCGCTGGAGGAAGCCGCGCAGGCGCATATGGCGCTGGAAAGCCGCAAGACTACCGGCGCTACGGTTCTGATCCCCTGATCCACGCCTACCCAAGAAAGCGAGGCCCAGATGCTTGGCAACATGATGAACAGCCCCCTGCTGATTTCGACGCTGCTAACCCATGCTGAACGGCATCATGGCGACCAACAGGTCGTGTCCCGCCGGGTCGAGGGCGACATCCATCGCTACAGCTATCGCGACATGGCGGCGCGTTGCCGCAAGCTGGCCAAGGCGCTGGCCGGGCTGGGAATGCAGCCTGCCGACCGGATCGCCACGCTGGCCTGGAACGGCTATCGGCACCTTGAACTGTACTATGCGATTTCCGGGTCCGGGGCGATTGTCCACACGATCAACCCCCGCCTGCATCCCGAACAGGTTTCCTGGATCGTGAACCATGCGCAGGACAAGATCCTGTTTTGCGATCTGACGTTTCTGCCGCTGATAGAGGATATCGCGCAGCAGACCGATACGGTTCAGGCATTCGTGGTGATGACGGACCGGGAAAACATGCCTGTCGCGACCAGCGTGCCCAACCTGTTGTGCTATGAGGATCTGGTCGATGCCGCCGATGCCGCGTTCGACTGGCCGCAATTCGATGAAAACACCGCCTCGTCGCTGTGTTACACTTCGGGGACGACGGGCAATCCCAAGGGCGTGTTGTACAGCCATCGCTCTACCGTGTTGCACAGCTTTGGCGCGGCGCTGCCGGATTCGATGAACTGCGCGGCCACGGACAACATCTTGCCCGCCGTGCCGATGTTCCATGTCAACGCCTGGGGTCTGCCCTATATCGGCTGCATGGTGGGGGCCAAGCTGGTGTTCCCCGGCCCGATGCTGGATGGCAAATCGCTGCATGATCTGATCGAGGCCGAAGGGGTGACGTTTTCCGCCGGGGTGCCGACAATCTGGCAGGGGCTGCTGGCGCATATGGAAAGCATCGGGGGCAGCTTTGCCACGATGCGGCGCACGGTGATCGGCGGATCGGCATGTCCTCCGTCCATCATCCGGGCCTATCAGGATCGCTATGATGTCGCCGTCCTGCACGCCTGGGGGATGACCGAAACCAGCCCGGTCGGCACCGTCAATACGCCCAAGCCGGTTCATGCCGGGTTGCCGCCCGAAGATCGTCTGGCGTTGCAGGCCAAGCAGGGGCGAGTGGTGTTTGGTGTGGATATGAAGATCGTGGATGAAAACGGTGATGCCCTGCCGCATGACGGAAAGACACCCGGCGATCTGCTGGTGCGTGGGCCGTGGATCATGGCGCGGTATTTCAACGCGGCCGATGACGGGACGTTGTGGGATGGCTGGTTTCCCACTGGCGACATCGCCACCATAGACGCAGACGGCTTCATGCAGATCACCGACCGCAGCAAGGACGTGATCAAATCCGGCGGCGAATGGATCGGCTCTATCGACTTGGAAAACATTGCCACGGGGCACCCCGACATTGCCCAGGCTGCATGTATCGCTGCCCGGCATGACAAATGGGGCGAGCGGCCGCTGCTGGTTGCTGTTCGAAAGCCGGGGGCACAGGTCAGTACCCAGGATATCCTGGCCCATTTCAACGGCAAGATCGCCAAGTGGTGGACCCCGGATGATGTGGTTTTCGTTGATGAGATCCCCATCGGGGCGACCGGCAAGGTTCTGAAGAACCGACTGCGCGAAAGATTTGACACCCACCTTTTGGCAAAATCCGGTTCATCCGGCGGCCCAAGGTGACAGCTACGGCAATAAACCTGCCCGGGCGGAGGACCCGGCCAACTCAAGGGAGACAAGAAATGAAACAGATCGTTTGGGCCGCCTGTGCCGCATTGACGTTGGGGGCGGGGACCGCCTCTCAGGCGCTGGAACTGCGGTTGGGCATGTCCGCACCGGAACCCACCCCCTGGGCTGCCGCTGCAAAAGAAATGGCGGCCAAGGTCGCTGAACTGTCTGGTGGTGAATTGACGATCAGCCCCTATTTCGGCAACGAACTGGGTGATGGGCAGACCATGGCCCGTCAACTGGCGCGGGGGCGGCTGGACATGGCCACGCTTTCCAATGTCGAGGCATCTTTGCTGCTGCCAGAATTCGGGTTGCTGAACGCGCCTTACCTGTTTTCGGGTCTCGAGCAGGCCGATTGCGTGATGGACAACCACATCGGATCCAATTTCAATGCGGCCTTTGAACAGGCCGGGGCGGTCTACCTTGCCTCGATCGAGGTCGGGTCGATGGAGATTTTCTCTAAGCAGCCCTTCCTGACCCCGTCGGACATCGCCAATCAGAAAATCCGCACATCTCCGGCGCCCACTGATACCTACTATGTCGAGGCGACAGGCGCCGCAGCCGTCCCGCTGGGTGTGCCGGACACGATGCCGGCGCTGAAAACCGGGGCGGTGGTCGGTATCACGACGCCGGTCATCATGGGGGTCGCGGGCGGCTACGTGGCCGAAGCGCCGGAAATCATTCTGACCGATCACAGCCATCAGATTGGGGCGCTATTGATTTCCAAAAAGACCTGGGACCGCTTGAGCGACAACCAGAAAAACGCCCTGACCGAGGGAGCCAAGGGCATGATGGATTTGCGGGTCAAGGTGCGCGCCGTTGAACAGGCGCTGTTGCAAAAGGCGGTTGCGGGGGGCGCGCGTATCCACACGCTCAGCCCCGAGGCCAAGGCCGAATGGAAGGCCGCCGCAGCAGAGGCGCAAGCCAAGATCCTGACCAGCATTGGCGGCAACGCGGAACAGGTCTGGGCCGGTCTGCAGCAGGCCACCGCGGCATGTGCGCAATGATGCGCACCCCGACGCAGTCCTTCCTGTCGCTGCTGGAGCGACTGGAAGGCTACGCGGCCATGCTGGCTTATGTCAGCGTGGCAACCCTGCTGATCGGCGACGTTCTGGCCCGCGAGGTCATCGGCGTGCCGGTGCTGGGATCGCAGTCCATCGCGGTTATGGCGGCAATTGTCGCGGGGTTCCTGGGGTTGTCGCTGGCCACGGCCAAGGGCATCCATCTGCGCCCCGAGGTGTTTGACCACGTTCTGCCTGCCCGGTTTGATCCGCTTCTGGCGCGTGGTTCGGACATCGTTGCCGCCGCTTTTTACGGGGCGATGACCGTTTTCGCTGTGCGGTTCGTGATGGAAAGCCAGGCCGCGGGGGATCGGGCCGCCGTGCTGTATTTCCCGCTATGGCCTGTTCAGCTTGTCATGCCCTACGCCTTTCTGTCCTGCGCGATCCGCCACGCCGCCTATGCCGTCAATCCACGGCTCAAGGTGGCGCCCAAGTCCGCTGACTGATCATCACATCAATACCGGGAGGGCCCGCGCGCCATGACCGTCGTTCTTCTTTTGCTGCTTGTTCTGGGGCTGTTCCTGTTCCGGCAGAATATCGTCGTGCTGCTGCTGGCGGTCACCGCCTATATCCATCTGGTCTGGGGTGACGGGCAGATCGAATACCTGGTCGAGGATATGTGGATCAGCCTGAGCAGCGAAGCCTTGCTGTCCATTCCGATGTTTCTGATCGCGGGCAACATCATGACCCAGGGCGCCATCGCGCAACGGCTGATCCGTATCATGGTGCTGATCTCGGCGCCGCTGCCGGGCGGCATGGGGGTTGCCACGATCCTGTCCTGTGCGGTGTTCGCGGCAATCAGCGGGTCATCGCCGGTGACATTGCTGGCGGTCGGCACCATCCTGTTTCCCGCGCTGATCGAACAAGGTTATGACCGGCGCTTTGCGCTGGGGTCCATTACCTCGGGCGGGACGCTGGGGATCATCATTCCGCCCTCTATCCCATTGATTGTATACGGTTTGGCGACCGAGCAATCCATCTCTGACCTGTTCATCGCCGGGATCGTGCCGGGGGTGGTGCTGACGGTGGCGCTGGCGGCCTATTCGTTCTGGGTGAACCGGCATCTTCCGGCGCAACGGTTTGATGTCAAAGCCCTCGGCGCGGCAATGCGCGAGGGCATCTGGTCGCTGATGCTGCCGCTGATCCTGCTGGGGGGCATCTACTCTGGCTATTTCACCGCGACCGAGGCCGCGGCGGTCGCGCTGCTGTATGCGCTGTTCGTGGAGATCGTCATCCACCGTGAAATGGGCTGGGCGGATTTCAAGGAAACCACCATTTCCACGGCGCGGATGCTGGGCATGCTGTTTCCGATCATCGCCGTCGCACTGAGCCTGAAATCGCTGTTGACGATCATGCGCGTTCCCCATGATCTGACCGAGTGGGTCACAGAGTTGACGACGAACAAGTACTTGTTTTTATTGCTGGTTAACATGCTTCTTCTGGTGGTCGGCCTGTTCTTTGACGTGATTTCCGCCATCCTGATCCTTGCGCCGCTGCTGCTGATGCCCGCGACGGCGCTGGGGATCAATCCGATCCATTTCGGTGTCATGATGGTCATCAATCTGGAAATCGGGTTCCTGACGCCGCCTATCGGGATGAACCTGTTCGTGGCAATGACTGCATTCCGAGAGAGCTTCAAAGAAATCTGCCTGGCAGTCCTGCCGTTTATTCTGATCATCGTCTCGGTGCTTATGTTGGTGACCTTTGCCCCGCAGTTGTCGCTGATGCTATTGCGCTAACGGGGGCGCGGCGCCGGTGATCGCGTTCCGGGGACGGTGGGATAACGTCTTGGAAACCTGTCAAGCCGTACCGTTCAGACCTTGAAACGTACGATTCCGGTAAGGGTATCCAGGGGCCTGTCAACGGCGGCGATTCCGGGGTATCTGGGGCACGAGTTGTCACCAGCGCGGCGGGCCAATGGAGTTTCGGATCAAAGCGGCAAGACCGGAAAGCGACCGCTGGGTTGCGACCGGCCCGGGATTCCTGTGCGTGTTCGGTGGCGCCGATCTGGCGCCGGTGGATGATACCGCGCTGCTGTGGCTGGGGCTGCCCGTCGCGATGCGGCAGGGTGTGCCGCTGGTCATTGACGGGGCTGTCAGTCGCACGGCGCTGGACGGCGCGCGGCAACTGGCGATGATCTGGGCTGCGTGGCGGCCCGACCTGTTTGAAGAGATCGCCATTTCCGCCAGCGTGGTCACCGATGCCCCGGCCAATGCGCCAGCGGGGCCGCCGCTGTTGTGTTTTTCCGGCGGGATCGATTCCACCCATGCCCTGACCCTGATGCACGCGCGCGGTGAAAGGCCGGACTTGTTGTCGGTGCATGGCATGGATTACCGGCGCGACGATCACGACCGGTTTGGCCGATTGCTGGACAAGACCGCTGCGCTGCGCAAGGCGCGGGCGGGTCGCAGCCTGACGGTCTGGACCGACGCGGCCTCGGTCTATCGGCGGTTCGGGATACCGCCGACGCTGGGGTTCGGGTTCATCCTGGGGACGGCGCAGTTCCTGCATGCAAGGGGCCACCGTAAGGGCGTGATCGCGGCGGACATTGCGCGGCACCTGGAATGCGTCAACGGGCCTTATGGCACGTCATCCGTGATCACGCCGCTGATGAACGATGGTGCCTTCGCCTGCGCGCTGGAAGGGTTGCAGGTCAGCCGCATGGACAAGGTGGCGGCCCTGTTGGGGGATGAACTGGCACTGGCCTCGCTGTCATTCTGCAAGGACTATGGGACGCGGCCCGAAAATTGCGGGGTTTGCCCGAAATGCGTGCGGACCAAGGCGCAGATCTATGCGCTTGGGGGCAGCATACCGCCGATTTTCAGGGACCGGTCGCTGACACCCGCGCATTTCAAGGGCATATCCGTCAGTGACCCGATCTATGCAGAGCCGTTCAGGCGCATGATCCGGTTGGCGGACCGTGAGGGCCGGGGCGACGTGTTCGCGCCGGTCCGCGCACAGTTGGAGGGGCGGCGCGCAGTCGGCGGGATCAGGCTGAAACTGTACCGGCTGCAAGCCATGCTGAAGGCGCGGAGACTGCGGAGCGAAAGCGTTCCGCCAAAGACCTGAGGCACAGCTGTTGGCGGAATGCTTTGGGTCAGCCGTGACGCTGGGCGATGGCCTGTCCCGCGGCCCAGCCGGATGACCATGCCCATTGAAAGTTGAACCCGCCCAGCCAGCCGGTCACGTCCACGCATTCGCCAATGAAATAAAGGCCGGGGACGGTTTTCGCCTCCATCGTCGCGGAATTCAGCCCGTCCGTGTCGATCCCCCCCAGGGTGACTTCGGCGGTGCGGTATCCTTCGGAGCCGGACGGGCGAAGTTCCCATGCGTGCAGGCGGTTGCAAAGATCGCGCAGGGCCTTGTCGCCGTGATCGGCCAGGTTGCCTTTCAGCCCCCATTCGGTTGCAAGATGGTCGGCCAGCCGCGCGGGCAGCAGTTGGGCCAGGGCGGTCGACAGGTTGCGCTTGCCGGATTGCCGACGCTGGTCGCGCAGGTATTCGAAGGCGTCCACGGTGGGCAGCAGATCCACGGTGACGGGGTCGCCTTCGCGCCAGTAGGACGAGATTTGCAGCACCGAGGGGCCGGAAATGCCGCGATGGGTAAACAGCAGGGATTCTTCGAACGTGGTGGGGCCGTTGCTGATACGGACGGGCAAGGACAGGCCGGACAGACCGGCGAAACGGCCGTCCGGGAAGGTCAGCGGCACCAGCGCGGGGCGGGTTTCGGTGATCGTCAGCCCGAACTGGCGCGCGATGTCATAGGCCAGCCCGGTCGCGCCCATCTTGGGGATGGATTTGCCCCCGGTGGCGACCACGAGGTTGCGCGCCCGGATGGTTTTCCGCCGCCCGGCGTTTTCCGTGATGACGCGGAACCCGGTTTCGTCGCGGGCGACTTCGGTGATCGCGGCCTGCAGCCAGACGGTGGCGTCGGCCTTGGCAGCCTCTTCCAGCAGCATGGCGACGACTTGTTTGGCAGAGCCGTCGCAGAACAACTGGCCCAGCGTCTTTTCATGCCACGCGATGCCGTGGCGGCCCATCAGGTCCAGGAAATCCCACTGGGTATAGCGGGCCAGCGCGGATTTGGCGAAATGCGGGTTGGCGGACAGGAAATTGCCGGGGCCTGTGTGCAGGTTGGTGAAATTGCAGCGCCCACCGCCGGATATGCGGATCTTCTCTCCGGCGGTCCTGGCGTGATCCAGCACAAGGCAATCGCCGCCCGCGTGGGCCGCGCACATCAGGCCAGCCGCGCCGGCGCCGAGGATCAGGGTGTTATATTCCATCCGCCGGGGGTGCCCCAGTTCCGAGCGATTGGCAAGGGTCTGCTGATCGCACGGGAGCGGGAATTCTCTCTGGTGCGGCGGGGCGTGATTGGGTAGAGTTTCCGCAATAGACCCCGCAAAGGGGCAGGCAGAGGCAAATACGGCGGTATCCCATGACGGAAATGGTCTATGGTTCGGTTCCCGTGCGGGATGGCGAACCCGTACTTCCCAAATGGTGGCGGACGATCGACCGATGGTCGATGTCCTGCATCCTGATCCTGTTCGGGGTCGGGCTGCTGCTGGGGTTCGCGGCGTCACCGCCGCTGGCGGCCAAGAACGGGTTCCTGCCTTTCCACTATGTGCAGCGGCAGGCGTTTTTCGGCGGGGTGTCGATGTGCGTGATGCTGGTGACCTCTATGCTGGCGCCGGTGACGGTGCGGCGGCTGGCGGTGCTGGGGTTCATCCTGACATTCATCGCGTTGCTGGGGCTGCCGTTTTTCGGCACCGATTTCGGCAAGGGGGCGACGCGGTGGTATTCGCTGGGCTTTGCCAGCGTGCAGCCGTCGGAATTCCTGAAACCGGCCTTCGTGATCGTCGCGGCGTGGCTGCTGGCCTCGGCGCAGGAAATCAACGGCCCGCCGGGGCGGGCGTGGTCCTTTTTTCTGGCCATCGTGATCGTGACCATATTGGCGCTGCAGCCCGATTTTGGGCAGGCGTCGCTGGTGCTGTTCGGCTGGGGCGTGATGTATTTCGTGGCGGGGGCGCCGATGCTGTTGCTGGTGGGCATGGCCGGAATGGTGGTGCTGGCGGGGACATTTGCCTATAACAATTCCGAACATTTCGCGCGGCGGATCGACGGGTTCCTGTCGCCGGAAATCGACCCGCGTACGCAACTGGGCTATGCCACCAATGCCATCCAGGAGGGCGGTTTCTTTGGTGTCGGCGTGGGCGAGGGCACGGTGAAATGGTCACTGCCCGATGCGCATACGGATTTCATCATCGCCGTCGCGGCCGAGGAATACGGGCTGGTGATGGTGCTGTTCATCCTGGCGCTGTATTCGGTCATCGTGGTGCGGTCGTTCTTTCGGCTGATGCGGGAACGTGATCCGTTCATCCGGCTGGCCGGAACCGGGCTGGCGGCGATTTTCGGGGTGCAGGCAATGATCAACATGGGCGTCGCCGTGCGTCTGCTGCCCGCCAAGGGGATGACGCTGCCCTTTGTCAGCTACGGGGGGTCGTCGCTGATCGCCGGGGGCATCGGTGTCGGCATGCTGCTGGCCCTGACCCGGACCCGCCCGCAAGGCCAGATCGGCGATATCCTGAGAGGACGGTTCAGATGAACGTCAGCCAACCGCTACTGATCATAGCCGCCGGGGGAACCGGCGGCCACATGTTTCCCGCCCAGGCCCTGGCCGAGGCGATGCTGCGCAAGGGCTGGCGGGTGAAGCTGTCCACCGATGCGCGGGGCGCGCGCTATACCGGCGGCTTCCCGCACACGGTAGAGATCGAGCAGGTCCAGAGCGCGACCTTTGCACGGGGCGGGCCGTTGGCCAAGTTGCTGGCGCCGTTCCGCATTGTCAGCGGCGTGCTGGGCATGGTCTGGAAGATGCGCCGCGACCGGCCCGCAGTGGTGGTGGGGTTCGGTGGCTATCCGTCGATCCCGGCGATCGGGGCGGCGACGCTGCTGAAACTGCCGCGGATGATCCATGAACAGAACGGCATCCTGGGGCGCGTGAACCAGGTATTCGCAAAACGGGTGGACGCGGTGGCCTGCGGCACCTGGCCCACGGCCCTGCCCGAGGGCGTAGCGGGGGTGCACACCGGCAACCCGGTGCGCAAGGCGGTGCATGACCGCGCGGGCGCGGGCTATATCGCGCCGGGCGATTACCCGATGTCGATCCTGGTGATGGGGGGTAGCCAGGGCGCGCGCATCCTGTCCGACGTGGTGCCCGCCGCGATTGCCGCGCTGCCCGCCGAGCTGCTGCAATTCATCCGCGTCAGCCACCAGGCGCGCGACGAGGATGGGCAGAGAGTCACGCAGTTCTATGCCGACCACGGTATTGCCGCCGATGTTCAGCCGTTCTTTCACGACGTGCCCGCCCGGATGAGCGAAGCGCAACTGGTAATCTCGCGCGCGGGGGCGTCCAGCGTGGCGGATATCAGCGTGATCGGGCGGCCGTCGGTGCTGGTTCCCTACGCGGCGGCCACGGGGGACCACCAGACCGCCAACGCGCGCGGGCTGGTTGACGCGGGGGCGGCGATCCTGATCCCGGAAAACCGGCTTGAGGTTCCCGTGCTGGCAGAGCAAATAGCCACGGTGCTGACCAATCCGGCAGGGGCGCAGATGATGGCGAACGCGGCCTTGGGCTGCGGCAAGCCCGAAGCCACGCAGGAACTGGTCGCCATGGTCGAGGCGCTGGCAGAGAAGGACAAGACATGAACGCGGCAACCAAGCTGCCCACCGACGTGGGCCCCATCCATTTCGTGGGCATCGGTGGCATCGGCATGTCCGGCATCGCAGAGGTGCTGCTGAACCATGGCTACACGGTGCAGGGCAGCGATCTGAAAACCAGCAAGATCACCGACCGTCTGGCCGGGATGGGGGCGACTATCTTCGAAGGCCAGCGCGCCGAAAACCTGGCAGAGGCCGAAGTCGTGGTGATTTCCAGCGCCATCAAGCCGGGCAACCCGGAACTGGACGAAGCCCGCCGCCTTGGCCTGCCAGTCGTGCGCCGGGCCGAGATGCTGGCCGAACTGATGCGCCTGAAATCCAACATCGCCGTGGCCGGAACACATGGCAAGACCACCACCACGACGATGGTGGCGACGCTGCTGGATGCGGGCGGGGTGGACCCGACGGTGATCAACGGCGGCATCATTCACGCCTATGGCAGCAACGCGCGGATGGGCGGCGGCGAATGGATGGTTGTCGAGGCCGATGAATCCGACGGCACCTTCAACCGGCTGCCCGCGACCATCGCCATCGTCACCAATATCGACCCCGAGCACATGGAGCATTGGGGCACGATCGAGAACCTGCGCAAGGGGTTCTATGATTTCGTGTCCAACATCCCGTTCTACGGGCTGGCCGTGTGCTGCACCGACCACCCGGAGGTGCAGGCGCTGGTGGGTCGGATCACGGATCGCCGGGTGGTGACATTCGGTTTCAACGCGCAGGCGGATGTGCGGGCGGTGAACCTGACCTACAAGAAGGGTGTCGCGCATTTCGACATCTACCTGCAGGCAGAGGACAAAAAGATCGAGGGCTGCACCCTGCCGATGCCCGGAGACCACAACGTGTCCAACGCGTTGGCCGCCGTGGCCGTGGCCCGTCATCTGGGCATGAAAGGGGACGAGATTCGCGCCGCGCTGGCCGCGTTCAAGGGTGTGAACCGGCGCTTTACCAAGGTGGCAGAGGTGAACGGTGTCACGATCATCGACGATTACGGCCATCACCCGGTGGAAATCGCCGCCGTGCTGAAGGCCGCGCGGCAGGCCACCGAGGGGCGCGTGATCGCCGTGCACCAGCCGCACCGCTATTCCCGGCTGCATTCCCTGTTCGAGGATTTCTGCACCTGTTTCAACGATGCTGACGTGGTGGGTATCGCCGAGGTCTATGCCGCGGGCGAAGCCCCGATCGAGGGCGCGACGCGCGACGATCTGGTGGCCGGGCTGACCCGTCACGGCCATCGCCACGCCACCGCCGTGTGCAACGAGGACGAGCTGGAGACGCTGGTGCGCGCCGAGGCCGGGCCGGGCGACATGGTGGTTTGCCTGGGCGCCGGCACGATCAGTGTCTGGGCGCATGGATTGCCGGCCCGCCTCGCAGGCTGAGGCGACGTTTCGCGCCGCGAAATCAGGGGTTTGCCTGAACGGGCAAGCCGGTGCATCATCGCGTATGCAGCACCGGGGACGGTGCACGAACGGGTATTCGGGGCAGGAAAGGGGAACGACGTGGCAGAGTTGCTGAAACGCCGGATCGGCCTTGGCTTGCTGACCGCCTATGGCGTGGGAATCATGGTCGGCGCCGGTATCTACGTGCTGACCGGGGCGGCGGCGGATGCGGCGGGCATGTGGGCGCCGCTGGCCTTTCTGCTGGCGGGGTTGGTGGCGGTGCCGTCGGCGCTGTCCTTTGCCGAGCTGTCCGCCCGCATTCCCGAGGCCGCCGGGGATTCCTCTTACGTCGAGATCGGCCTGAACCTGCATTGGCTGGCGGTGCTGGTCGGGCTGATCAATGTCGTTGCCGGGACCGTGGCGGCGGCGGCCGTGCTGCGGGGCGGGGTCGGCTACCTGCTGGCGCTGGTGGACATACCCTTTGTCTGGGGTGTCGTCGGGCTGGGGGTTCTGTTGACAGTCATCGCGCTGGTGGGCGTGCTGGAAAGCCTGAGCTTTGCCGCCATCCTGACGTTGGTAGAGGTATTGGGCCTGTGCCTGGTGATCTGGGCCGGTTTCACGGCAGAGCCGGTGACCGATTGGCGGCTGCCCCTGCCAGAACCGGAATGGGCGGGGATCGCCGGGGCGATGATCTTTGCCTTCTTTGCCTTCATCGGGTTCGACGACATGGTGAACATGGCCGAGGAAACGCGCAACCCGGACCGGGTCATGCCGCGTTCCATCTTGTTGGCCTTGGCGATCACGGCGGTCCTGTATGCGCTGGTATCGCTGGCTGCGGTCCGTGCCGTGCCGCGCGACCTGCTGGGCGAATCCGAGCGTCCGCTGGCGCTGGTCTGGGAATCCGGGACGGGAACAAGTGCCTTTTTCCTGTCGGCCATCGCCGTGGCGGCGGCGCTGAACGGTGTGCTGGCGCAGATCGTGATGGCCAGCCGGGTGCTTTACGGGCTGGGCAAGCGTTCGCCGTGGCTGGCCCTGTTCCGGGTGACCAACAAACGGTTTGGCACGCCGGTTCTGGGGACGGTGCTGATCGGGGTGACGGTGATCCTGTCCGCCCTGACGCTGCCGGTGGCGACGCTGGCCGAAAGCACGACGCAGGCCCTGCTGATCGTTTTCGCCATCGTCAATATCGCCCTGATCGGGGTGCAGCGGAAAAAACCGCAGTCGCCCTTTCGGGTGCCGACCTACGTGCCGTGGCTGGGCGCGATTGCCTGCGGGGTGACATTCCTGGCCTCTTTCGTGGGGTATTTCTGATGAGCCTGTCGATGATCCTGGCCTGCGGATGGTTCGTTGTGGCCAACCTGGGCGCGATGCTGCCCAGCAAGCGGCGGCACTGGCCCTTTGCCTATGTGCTGATCGCGATGGGCATTCCCATTCTGGGCGGGGTGGTTTATCAGCACGGTCCCTGGGCCGGGTTGCTGGTCATGGTTGCGGCCATGTCCGTGCTGCGCTGGCCCGTGATCTACCTGGTCCGCTGGATCAGGCGCGGAGGGAAGGCGAACGATGCAGATGCCTGAGGTGCGGGGGCGGCTGACCCCTGACAGGGCCTTGTCCGATCTGACGTGGCTGCGCGTAGGCGGCCCGGCTGACTGGCTGTTCCAACCGGCGGACCTGCCGGATTTGCAGGCGTTCCTGGCCGGGCTGGACGCCCGTGTGCCGGTTTTCCCGATGGGGGTGGGCAGCAACCTGATCGTGCGGGATGGCGGCTTGCGTGCCGTGGTGATCCGGCTGGGGCGCGGGTTCAACGGGATCAGCGTGGACGGCAACCGGGTGACAGCGGGGGCCGCGGCGCTGGACGCGCACGTGGCCCGCAAGGCGGCAGAGGCCGGGGTGGACCTGACCTTTCTGCGCACGATCCCCGGCAGCATCGGCGGCGCGGTGCGGATGAACGCGGGCTGCTATGGGTCTTATGTCGCGGATGTGTTCGTGTCGGCGCGGGCGGTGACGCGCGATGGACAGGTGGTGGAACTGGGGGCGGATGACCTGCGGTTCCAGTATCGCCAGACGCAGGCGCCCGACGGTATGGTGCTGGTCGAGGCGGTGTTCGAGGGGCCATCTGGCGACCCGCAGGCGCTGGCCGACCGGATGGAAGCACAGTTGCGCAAGCGGGACGAAACCCAACCCACCAAGGACCGCAGCGCGGGCAGTACGTTCCGCAATCCGGCAGGGTTTTCCAGCACCGGGCAGGCGGATGACGTGCATGACCTGAAGGCGTGGAAAGTCATCGACGACGCGGGAATGCGCGGGGCGCGCCGGGGTGGCGCACAGATGAGCGAGAAACACTCGAACTTCCTGATCAACACCGGTGACGCGACCGCCGCCGACCTGGAAGGACTGGGCGAGGACGTGCGAAAAAAGGTTTACGATTCCTGTGGGATCACGCTAGAATGGGAAATCATGCGCGTCGGTGAACCGGCGCCGGAATAGGGGCGGATTTGCCCCGGACAGGCCCGCGGCAGACGGGCCATCAGACAGAGCAAAAAGGGCCGCAAAGACGGTTCGGGAATTGAGGCACAAGTGGGTATGTCGAGCAGGACAACCCCGAAAGTGGCGGTGTTGATGGGTGGCCCCTCGGCCGAGCGCGAGGTGTCCTTGTCATCCGGGCGTGAATGCGCCAAGGCCCTGACGGGAGAAGGTTTTCAGGTGATCGAGGTCGATGCCGGCCCCGATCTGCCTGCGCGACTGGCCGACATCCAGCCCGACGTGGTTTTCAACGCCCTGCATGGCCGCTGGGGCGAGGATGGCTGCGTGCAGGGGCTGCTGGAATGGCTGAAGATTCCCTATACCCATTCGGGCGTGCTGGCGTCGGCGCTGGCGATGGACAAGGAGCGCACCAAGCAGGTCTACCGCGCCGCCGGGTTGCCGGTGGCCGACAGCCTGCTGGCCTGCAAGGCCGAGGTTGAGGCGCGCCATGTGATGCAGCCGCCCTACGTGGTGAAACCCTATAACGAGGGGTCGTCGGTCGGGGTCTATATCGTGCAGGAGGCCGCCAATGGTCCCCCCGTGCTGTCCGAGGACATGCCCGAAATCGTGATGGTCGAGCAATACGTGCCGGGGCGCGAGTTGACCACGACGGTGATGGGCAACCGGGCGCTGACGGTGACGGATATCGTGACCGACGGCTGGTATGACTATCACGCGAAATACGCGGCGGGCGGGTCGTATCACGTCGTCCCCGCCGACATCCCGCAACAGATTTTCGATGCCTGCATGGATTATGCCCTGCGCGCGCATGATGCGCTGGGGTGCCGGGGTGTCAGCCGCACCGATTTCCGCTGGGACGAGGCGCGCGGGCTGGATGGGCTGATCCTGCTGGAAACCAACACGCAGCCGGGGATGACTCCGACGTCGCTGAGCCCCGAACAGGCGGACAAGGTGGGGATCGGCTTTGGCCAGTTGTGCCGCTGGATGGTGGAGGATGCCTCGTGCAACAGGTGATCCGCAAATCCGACCCGGCGCCGTCGCGGCTGGCCTATCGGATGCAGCGCATGATGCTGACCCCGCTGGTGCGGGGAATGCTGCGCGTGGGGCTGCCGTTCACGCTGGCGCTGGGGGGCGCGTCCATCTACCTGTCCGATGACGCGCGGGTGGATGAAATCCGCCTTGCGATCACAGACATTCGCCACCAGATCGAATCCCGGCCAGAGTTCATGGTCAAGCTGATGGTGGTGGACGGGGCCAGCCCCGAAATCGCCGAGGATATCCGCGAAATCGTGTCGATTGATTTCCCGATCAGCTCGTTCGACCTGTCGCTGGAGGAAATCCGCGAAACGATCATGGAGTTGCCCGCCGTGGCCGATGCCAGCGTGCGGATCAAACCGGGCGGCGTGCTGCAGGTGGACCTGAAGGAACGGGTGCCGGTGGTGCTGTGGCGATCCGCGCAGGGGTTGGCGCTGCTGGACGCCGAGGGCAATTACGTGGGCGAGGCCGGAGAGCGGCAGGAACACAAGGATCTGCCGGTGATCGCCGGGGCCGGCGCCGACCGCACGGTAAAAGAGGCGTTGCAGATCTTGCGCGCCGCCGGGCCGCTGGCGGACCGGATGCGCGGGCTGGTGCGGATGGGGGACCGGCGCTGGGACGTGGTGCTGGACCGTGGTCAGCGCGTGCTGCTGCCGGCGGACAACCCGGTGCAGGCGCTGGAGCGCGTCCTGATGTTGAACCAGTCACAGGACATGATGGCGCGCGACCTGGCGCATGTGGATATGCGCATCGCGTCACGCCCGACCATTCGGATGAACCCGGATGCGGTGCAGCAGTGGTGGCGGATCAAGAAGATCAGTGCAGGAGACTGACGGAAAATGACCGAGCTATACGAGTCTCAGCGCGCAATGCGCAACATGCGGAAAGCGGCGATGCAGCGCGGCGTGGTCGCGATCCTCGACGTGGGCAGTTCCAAGATCGCCTGCCTGGTGCTGCGCTTTGACGGCGCGGACCGGTTGAACGAGGCGGATGGCGTCGGGCCGATGGCGGGGCAGGCGGGGTTCCGGGTGATTGGCGCGGCCTCGACCCGGTCGCGCGGGGTGCGGTTCGGGGAAATCGAGGCGATGCAGGAAACCGAGCGCGCCATTCGCACCGCGATCCAGAGCGCGCAGAAGATGGCGAATATCCGGGTGGACCACGTGATCGCCTGTTTTTCGGGGGCGGAACCGCGCAGCTATGGGCTGGCCGGGTCCATTGACGTAGAGGGCAACATCGTCAGCGACCAGGATATCAGCCGCGTGCTGGCGTCCTGCGAGGTGCCGGATTACGGCATGGGCCGCGAGGTGCTGCACGCCCATCCGGTGAATTTCGCGCTGGACCACCGGTCTGGCCTGTCGGACCCGCGCGGGCAGATCGGGCAGATGCTGTCCACCGACATGCACATGCTGACCGTGGACGCCACCGCCGTGCAGAACCTGGCGCATTGCGTGAAACGCTGTGATCTGGAACTGGCCGGGGTTGCCTCGTCCGCCTATGTGGCGGGGATTTCGGCGCTGGTGGAGGACGAACAGGAACTGGGGGCCGCCTGTATCGACATGGGCGGCGGCGCGACCAGCCTGTCGATCTTCATGAAGCGGCACATGATCTATGCCGACACCGTGCGCATGGGCGGCGATCACGTCACCGGCGACATTTCCATGGGCCTGTCGGTACCCTTTGCCACGGCGGAACGGATCAAGACCTTTTACGGCGGCGTCGTCGCCACCGGCATGGATGACCGCGAGATGATCGACCTTGCCGGGGATACCGGCGATTGGGAGCATGACCGGCGCAGCGTCAGCCGGGCCGAACTGATCGGCATCATGCGCCCCCGGGTCGAGGAAATCCTGGAAGAGGTGCGCGCCCGGCTGGACGCCGCCGGGTTCGAACATCTGCCCAGCCAGCAGATCGTCCTGACAGGCGGTGGCAGCCAGATCCCCGGACTGGACGGGCTGGCCAGCCGGATCCTGGGCCACCAGGTGCGGCTGGGCCGTCCGCTGCGCGTTCACGGGCTGCCGCAGGCGGCGACAGGCCCCAGCTTTGCCAGCGCGGTCGGGTTGTGCCTGTTCGCGGCCCATCCGCAGGACGAATGGTGGGATTTCGACCTGCCGGTCGAACGCTACCCGGGGCGGTCGCTGCGCCGCGCTGTCAAATGGTTTCGGGACAACTGGTAACCGCTATATCTGCACGTTTCGGCGAAATCCCGCGTAGCTGCACTGCAAAATATCCCATATTTTGTGGTCTTTTCGCGCTTTTTCGCGTGACGATCGCCGTCGTTCTGGGTAACAATGTCCCCCAATAGGCAGAAAAACCGCCTGCGACAGGCAGGCTAACATCAGGCGGACAGATCAATGACATTGAACCTCTCGGTGCCCGGTCAGGAAGAATTGAAACCCCGTATCACCGTTTTCGGTGTGGGCGGCGCTGGCGGCAATGCCGTCAACAACATGATCCAGAAACAACTGGCGGGCGTGGATTTCGTCGTTGCCAACACCGATGCGCAAGCGTTGCAGCAGTCGAAAGCCGACAACCGCATCCAACTGGGCGTGAAGGTGACCGAGGGGCTGGGCGCAGGGGCGCGGGCGTCGGTTGGCGCTGCCGCGGCCGAGGAAAGCATCGAACAGATCGTCGATCACCTGGCGGGCGCACACATGTGCTTCATCACCGCCGGCATGGGCGGCGGCACCGGCACGGGCGCGGCCCCGATCATCGCGCAGGCCGCGCGTGAACTGGGCGTGCTGACCGTCGGCGTGGTGACCAAGCCCTTCCAGTTCGAAGGCGCCAAGCGGATGCGCCAGGCCGAGGATGGCGTGGAAACCCTGCAAAAGATGGTCGATACCCTGATCATCATCCCGAACCAGAACCTGTTCCGGCTGGCCAACGAGAAAACCACCTTTACCGAAGCCTTCGCCATGGCCGACGACGTTCTGTACCAGGGCGTCAAGGGGGTGACCGACCTGATGGTCAAACCCGGCCTGATCAACCTCGACTTTGCCGACGTGCGTTCGGTCATGGATGAGATGGGCAAGGCGATGATGGGCACCGGCGAAGCGACCGGCGAAGACCGCGCCATCCAGGCCGCCGAAAAGGCGATTGCCAACCCGTTGCTGGACGAGATCAGCCTGAAAGGCGCCAAAGGCGTGCTGATCAACATCACCGGCGGCCACGACCTGACCCTGTTCGAACTGGACGAAGCCGCCAACCGCATCCGCGAAGAGGTGGACCCGGACGCCAACATCATCGTCGGTTCCACCATGGACCCGGATTTGGAAGGCGCGATGCGCGTGTCCGTCGTCGCCACTGGCATCGACGCGACCGAGGTCGTGCAGGAAGTTCCCGTGCCGCGCCGGTCCATGGCCGCTCCGCTGAAACAGACCGTCACCGCCGAGGAAAAGCGCGAAGCGCCCGCTGCGGTTGCCGCCACCCCGGCGCCGGTCCCGGTTCAGGCCCAGACACAGGCCCCGGCGCAGGTTCAGGCAGAACCCGAGCAGACCCTGTTCCCAGACCTGGAACCCGCCAAGCCCGCGCCGGTCGCGCTGGAGCCGGAATACGAGGACGAATACGAGGTGACGGACGATCTGCCGCCGCCGGCCTATCGCCCGCAGGTCGCCTCTTTCCAGCCGCAGCGTGAGGTAGAGGACGCCCCGGCCGAAAGCTTTGTCGCCCCGCGCGCACCAAGCGCCGGAACGCCTTCGCCCGAGGCGATGGCGCGACTGCAGGCAGCCGTTCAGAAAGCCCCGTCCGCTGCACAGCGCCCGGCCGCGCCGGTGGCGTCGCGCCCTGCGGGGGTGGCCCCCAAGGCGGATGCGGAACGTCCCCGTTTCGGCCTGAACAACCTGATCAACCGGATGACCGGACACGGCCACGAAGCCGCCCCGCAGACCGCCGCACGGCAGCAACCGCAGGTGCAACCGGCGGAACCCAAGGCGGCGGACCCCGATCAGGACCGCATCGAAATCCCGGCTTTCCTGCGCCGACAGGCCAATTAACCCAGGGTCACAAGTGACGTGAAAGCCGCCCAAATGGGCGGCTTTTTCTTTTGTTCACAAAGGGTTGTGCTGGATGTAGGCGGTAATACGCCGGTGGCCAACAATGATGTTTCATAACGTTACAAAGATTGAATTGTGGGTTTGGAGTGTCACACGTATTTAAAGGCCACAGGCAAAAAGGCCGCTAAGGCATTGGGGACACACCTTGCAACATACCTTGAAATCTTCGGTCACTTTTACCGGCGTCGGGCTGCATTCGGGTAAGACCGCGCGCATGACCGTCCGTCCGGCTTCGCCCGAGTATGGGGTGTGGTTCAAGCGGACCGATGTGCTGTTCGCCGATGCGCTGATCCCGGCGCGCTGGGACGCTGTAAATCAGTCACCGCTGTGCACCAAGCTGGAAAACGCCGCTGGCACCAGTGTTTCCACCGTGGAACACATCATGGCCGCGCTGGCCGGGTGCGGCATCCACAACGCCCTGATTGAAATCGACGGCCCCGAGGTTCCGATCATGGACGGCAGCTCTGCCCCGTTCGTGCGGGCCTTTCTGTTGCGTGGCCTGACCGAACAGCCGGTGGCCGTGCGCGCGATCGAGGTTCTGAAACCCGTCGAGGTTCGCCGCGGCGACGCTTGGGCGCGGCTGGAGCCGGGCCACGACCTGACCATAGACTTTCACATTGATTTCGAGGACGCCGCCATCGGCGTGCAGAAGAAAACGCTGAAGATGTCGAACGGGTCGTTTGTCCGCGAACTGTGCGACAGCCGGACCTTTTGCCGCAAGGCCGATGTCGATTACATGCACGCGCATGGGCTGGCCCTGGGCGGCACCATGGAAAACGCGGTTGTCGTCGAAGGCAACCTGGTCCTGAGCCCCGGCGGCCTGCGCCATGCCGATGAACCCGTCCGTCACAAGATGCTGGACGCGCTTGGCGATCTGGCACTGGCGGGCGCGCCGATTCTGGGCCGCTATACCGGTTTCCGGGCCGGTCACGCGCTGACGAATGACCTGCTGCGGGCGCTGTTCGCCGATCCAGAGGCGTTCCGCATGGTGTCCTGCGATGCTGGGAAGATGGCCCGTTTGCCCGGTGTCGGCGTCCATTTGGACGAGATGCCAGCCGTCGCCTGAAGCGCGGCGGGCTTGCATGTGCCGAAAAACACCAAAGGCGTTTTGCACCGAAAAAATCTGTGCTAGGACCAGTTTGAGCAGGGGGGCAGCGCCCCCCGTTTTGTGCAGACGAGGGTAGTATCGGCATGACAGGCGGCGGATCGCGGAAATGGTTCTTCGGTATGACTGTGGCGCTTGCCGTGCTGGCCGGGTGTGGTGGCAGCGCCGTGGAACGCGGCGAGGTGCCGCTGGAAACCTACTCTGCCGAACAGATCTTTGGCCGCGGTGAATTCGAGATGGAACGCAACCGGCCCAGCCGCGCCGCGTTCTTCTATTCCGAGATTGAACGTCTGTACCCCTATTCCGACTGGGCCAAGCGCGCGCTGATCATGCAGGCGTTTGCCTATCACAAGGCCAAGGAATACGAAAATAGCCGGTCGGCAGCGCAACGCTATGTGGATTTCTATCCGACATCGGATGATGCGGCCTATGCGCAATACCTGCTGGCGCTGAGCTATTATGACCAGATCGACGAGATCGGGCGCGACCAGGGGTTGACGTTCCAGGCGCTGCAGGCGCTGCGCACGGTGATCGAACGCTATCCCGACAGTGAATACGCGCGCTCTGCCATCCTGAAGTTCGACCTGGCCTTTGACCACTTGGCGGGCAAGGAAATGGAAGTGGGCCGGTACTATCTGCGCCGTGACCATTACACTGCTGCGATCAACCGGTTCCGCGTCGTGGTAGAGGATTTCCAGACCACCAGCCACACGGCCGAGGCGTTGTACCGGCTGATCGAGGCGTACCTGTCGCTGGGCCTGACCGACGAGGCGCAGACCGCCGGGGCCATCCTTGGGCATAACTTCCAGTCCACCGAATGGTACGAGGACGGCTATAAGCTGTTGACCGGCCGCGGGCTGGAGTTGAAGCAGAAGGGCAACAACTGGCTGAGCAAGGTCTATCGCCAGATGATCAAGGGCCAGTGGCTCTGACCTCTGCCGGGGCCGAGTTCTTGGGGGCGCTCTGATGCTGAGAAG
The DNA here is from genome assembly GCA_017792425.1 of Thalassovita sp. Classification (GTDB taxonomy): domain Bacteria; phylum Pseudomonadota; class Alphaproteobacteria; order Rhodobacterales; family Rhodobacteraceae; genus Thalassobius. The sequence goes on along the minus strand of CP051233.1, from coordinate 2,662,879 downwards.
CGTCGAAATCCGCGATATGCTGATCATCGACCGGCTGGATCTGGAGTTTCAGCCGGGGCTGAACGTGCTGACCGGGGAAACCGGGGCGGGCAAGTCGATCCTGCTGGATTCGCTGGGGTTCGTGCTGGGTTGGCGCGGGCGGGCCGAACTGGTGCGCGCGGGTGCCGATCAGGGCGAGGTGGTGGCCGTTTTCGACCTGCCCAGGGGGCACGCCGCGCATGGCGTGCTGGCAGAGGCCGGATTGCCTGGTGGTGAAGAGCTGATCCTGCGCCGGGTGAATGCGCGGGACGGGCGCAAGACGGCTTGGGTCAACGACAGGCGCTGTTCCGGTGAAGTGCTGCGCGCGCTGTCGGATACGTTGATCGAATTGCACGGCCAGCACGATGACCGGGGATTGCTGGACCCGAAGGGACACCGCGCGCTGCTGGATGCCTTCGGGGCCTATCCCGAATTGCAGGACCAGGTGCGCGACACCTGGCGCGACCTGTCCCGGCGGCGCAAGGCGCTGGCGCAGGCAGAGGCCGCGCTGGCCGAGATCCGCAAGGAGGAGGATTTCCTGCGCCACGCGGTCGACGAGCTGTCCAAGCTGGCGCCGGAACCGGGCGAGGAAACCGAACTGGACACCCGCCGCCGCATGATGCAGGGCGCGGAACGAATCCGCGATGACGTCGCCAAGGCGATGAACGCGCTGGGAAGCGACGGGGCAGAGGGCGCGATGGGCGATGCGCTGCGCTGGTTGGAAGGCGTCGCGGACAAGGCCGAAGGCGCGCTGGACGCCGCGATAGATGCGCTGGGGCGAGCCTTTGCGGAACTGTCCGACGCCTCGGCCGGGGTCGAATCCGCGCTGGACCGGCTGCAGTTCAACCCGCACGAATTGGAAGAGACCGAGGAACGCCTGTTTGCGATCCGTGCCGCCGCCCGCAAGCATGGGGTGCTGCCGGACGACCTGGGGGCCTTGTCCGAGGATTTGCACGACCGGCTGCAAGCGTTGGATCAGGGCGACGCCGATCTGCAGCGGCTGCAAATGGAACTGACCCATGCGCAGGCGGCCTATCAGGCGGCGGCAGAAACGCTGACGGCGGCCCGGCAGGATGCGGCGGCCCGGCTGGACAAGGCGGTATCAACGGAATTGACGCCGCTGAAGATGGAACGGGCGCTGTTTCACACGCAGGTCACCTCGGGGGACGCGGGGCCTGACGGGGCGGACACTGTGGCTTTCACCGTCGCCACCAACCCCGGCGCGCCTGCCGGGCCGCTGGCCAAGATCGCGTCGGGTGGCGAACTCAGCCGGTTCCTGCTGGCGCTGAAGGTCTGCCTGAGCCAGCAGCAGGACGGCGTGACCATGATCTTTGACGAGATTGACCGGGGCGTCGGCGGGGCGACGGCGGATGCGGTGGGGCGGCGTCTGGCGAGCCTTGCGCAGAACGGGCAGGTGCTGGTGGTGACCCATTCGCCACAAGTGGCGGCGCTTGGGGCGCATCACTGGCGGGTGGAAAAGCGGGTCGAGGGAGAGATGACCACCTCTACCGTCGTGCCGCTGTCACCCGAAGAGCGGGTGGATGAAATCGCCCGCATGGTGTCCGGCGATACGGTCACCGAAGAGGCGCGCGGCGCGGCCAAGGCGTTGCTGGCGGGCTGATCAGTTCCGGCGCACCATCTTGCCGGGGTTCATGATGTTCTGCGGGTCCAGCGCCTGTTTGATCTGGCCCATCACGCCCCAGGCATCGCCATGTTCAGCCTGCATGTATTTCAGCTTGCCCACGCCGATCCCGTGTTCACCGGTCGCGGTCCCGCCCAGGGCCAGGGCGCGTTCGACCATGCGGTGGGCCAGGTCTTCGGCGGCTTTCTCCTCGGCGGGGTTGGCGGGGTCGAACAGCAGGATCGAATGGAAATTCCCGTCGCCTACGTGCCCCAGGATCGGCCCGGTGATCGGGGATGCCTGAATATCCGCGTGGGTTTCGTTCACCGCCTGCGCCAGTTTCGAAATGGGCACGCAGATGTCAGTGACGATGGATCGCGCGCCGGGTTTCGAGGCCATGACCGCCCAGTGCGCATGGTGGCGCATCGTCCAGAGCGCGTTGCGGTCCTCTGGCTTATGCGCCCAGTCGAAGCCCTTGGCGCCGTGATCCGCGACGATGTCGCCGAAGGTCTGGGCCTGTTCCTGCACCCCCTGTTCGGACCCGTGGAATTCCACCATCAGGTGCGGGCATTCGGGCATGGCCGACCCCGAGTAGGCGTTGAAGGCTGCGGCGGTGGCGGCGTCCACGAATTCGATCCGCGCCATCGGAATGCCCATCTGGATCGTGTCGATCACGGCGGCCACGGCATCCTCGATCCGGTCGAAGGCGCAGACGGCGGCGGTGATCGCCTCTGGCTGGCCGCGCAGGCGCAGGGTCAGTTCGGTGATCAGGCCCAACGTGCCCTCGGCGCCGACGAACAGGCCGGTCAGGTCATAGCCGGCGCTGGTTTTGCGGGCGCGGGTGCCGGTGCGGATGATCCGCCCGTCTGCCAGCACCACCTGCAGGCCCAGCACGTTGTCCCGCATGGTACCATAGCGCACCGCCGTGGTGCCGCTGGCGCGGGTGGATGCCATGCCCCCGATCGAGGCGTTCGCCCCCGGATCGACCGGAAAGAACAGCCCGGTCGCGCGCAGTTCGGTGTTCAGCTCTTCGCGGGTGATGCCGGGCTGCACGGCCACGTCCATATCCTCGGGCGAGAGGCGCAGTACCTTGTTCATGTTGCGGAAATCCACAGTGACGCCGCCTTGGAACGCCTGTGCCTGGCCTTCCAGCGAGGTGCCCGCCCCCCAGCCGATCACCGGGCAGCCGTTGCGCGCGCAGATCTTCACGATCTCGCTGACATCCTCGGCGGTGTCGGGATAGGCGACCGCATCCGGCGGGGTGAGGGGAAAATGTGTCTCTGACGCGCCATGTTGTTCCAGATCGGGCTTGGACCGGCTGAGCCGTTGTCCTAGAAAATTGGAAAGCTCCTCAAGCGCGGTCTGGATGGCCATTCTGTTCCTCCGGGTGGTCGTGGGCAGAGTAGGGCAAGCAAGTTGCCCCGAAAAGGGAATATCGAAGCCGCTGACAAGGTTGGTTAATGGCACTGAGACTGGGAAAGATACTGTCTGCGGCGGCTGCGCAGACGGGGCAGGCGGTCAGGGATGCGCTGCTGCTGATGCGCCGTCAGGGACCCAGCCAGTTCCAGTTCTGGCTGATCGCATTGGCGATCGGGGTTGGGGCGGGTTTCGCCGCGCTGTTCTTTCGCAAGGGGATCGAACTGCTGGAGGCCGCGATCTACGGTGCGCGCGATCCGGCGCAGTTGCCCACCTTCGCCCAGTCGCTGCCGTGGTACTGGCTGCTGATCGTGCCGATCGTTGGTGGGCTGGTGACAGGGATCGTGCTGCACCTGTTCACGCCGGATGGCCGGGTCCGGGCCATCGCCGACGTGATCGAAGGGGCCGCCATGAAACGCGGGCGGGTCGAGCGCAAGGCGGGCATCGCCTCGGCCTTTGCGTCGCTGGTGACATTGTCGACGGGCGGGTCCACAGGCCGAGAGGCGCCGGTGGTGCACATGGCGGCTGTCCTGTCCAGTTGGGTCAGCGAGAAGATCCACGCTGACGGTATCACGGGCCGTGACCTGCTGGGCTGCGCAGTGGCGGCGGCGGTTTCGGCCAGTTTCAACGCCCCCATCGCCGGGGCGCTGTTCGCGCTGGAGGTGGTGTTGCGCCATTTCGCGGTGCATGCCTTTGCCCCTATCGTCATTGCCAGCGTTGCCGGGACGATCATCAACCGGCTGGAATACGGCGGGGTGACGGAATACATCCTGCCGGTGGGAAATACGCTGGAATTCTACGTGGAACTGCCCGCCTTCCTGCTGTTGGGCCTGACCTGCGGGCTGGTGGCGTTCGTATTGATGCGGGCGGTTTTCATCGCCGATGACATGGGCAACCAGATCCAGACGGATACCGGCATTCCCCGGTGGCTGCGGCCGGTCTTTGCCGGTGCGCTGCTGGGCGGGCTGGCAATTGCCTATCCGCATATCATCGGGGTGGGGTATGAAACCACTTCGGCGGCGCTGACCGGCCAACTGGTGTGGCACGAGGCCATCGTTTTCACGGTGGTCAAGGTGGTGGCCGTGGCGATCACGATGGCGGGGCGGATGGGAGGCGGCATCTTTGCCCCTGCGCTGATGATCGGGGCGCTGACGGGGCTGGCCTTCGGGCTGATCGCGACCGGGGTTTTCCCCGAAGTATCCGGGTCGCATACGCTTTACGCGCTGGCCGGGATGGGGGCGGTGGCTGCCGCCGTGCTGGGGGCGCCGATTTCCACCATCATGATCGTGTTCGAAATGACAGGTGACTGGCAGACCGGTCTGGCGGTGATGGTGACCGTCTCGCTGTCCACGGCGCTGGCGTCACGGCTGGTGGACCGGTCGTTCTTTTTGACACAGCTGGAACGCCGCGGGGTTCACCTGGCGGCCGGGCCACAAGCGTACCTGCTGGCGATGTTCAGCGCCGCGGGGCTGATGCGCAAACCGGGCGATCCGGGTGCGGCTGACCCCGACCGTTGTGCCGAGATGGTCGAGGACGGTATCAGCATCGTCGCCAACGCGACGCTGGAAACGGCCATGCCGATGTTCGAGCGCGCGGGGACGCCGTTCCTGCCGGTCGTGGGTGCGGAAAAAGTGGGCAACGCGCCCGAGATATTGGGCGCGTTGTTCCATGTGGATGCGTTGAAGGCGTACAACCGTGCGCTGGCCGACACGGCGGCCGAGGAGCATAGTTAAAGCCGTTCGACAGTCAGCTTATCCGACAGATAGAAGGCCATGTGGTCCTTGATCCGGTCCACATCGGGGTTGGGGCTTTCGTAGCTCCAGGCGGAATTGGCCAGTGTCGTGCTTTTGGTGACGATGGAATAATGCGCGGCATCGCCTTTCCATGGGCAATGGCTGACCTTGTCGGTTTTGTCCAGAAAGGCCATCGCGATGTCGGCGCGGGGGAAATAGATCACCGGTGGCAGGCTGCCTTCGGCCAGTTCCAGCGCGTCGTGTGTTTCGCCCAGCACGGCGCCGCCGGCGCGTACGACCCAGGTGCCGTCTGCCTTGCGGATCTTGATGTCTCCACCCATTCATGTTCTCCATTTGTGGTCAGCCAAGGGTGACCCTGAGGGTCACAGGGGCTGTGTTGCCTTGTGCAACCATAACCGAGCCTCTGCGCCCAACCGAGCCCCGATTTTGTCGCGGCACGCAACGTGATATGCGTTCACCCAGTCGATTTCAGCGGCGGACAGCAGGGTCTTGTCGATCAGCCGCCTGTCGATCGGCACCCAAGTCAGTGTTTCGAAGCTGAACATCGGGCGGTCATCCGCGTCCGCCAGTTCGGGCGCGTCCTGCACCACGATCAGGTTTTCAATGCGGATACCGAACGCGCCTTCGCGGTAATAGCCCGGTTCGTTGGACAGGATCATGCCCGGTTTCAGCGGGACGGTGGATAGGCGGCTAAGCCGCTGCGGCCCTTCGTGAACGCACAGGTAGACGCCGACGCCATGCCCGGTACCGTGGTTATAGTCCAGCCCGGCCAGCCACAGGGGATAGCGCGCGATGGCGTCCAGATCGCGGCCCGCCAGCCCGACCGGAAAGCGCAGTCGAGAAATGCCGATCATGCCCTGCAGGACGCGGGTAAAGCAGGCTTTTTCAGCCTGTCCGACCTGTCCGATGGGCAGGGTGCGGGTGATGTCGGTGGTGCCGTTCAGGTACTGCCCGCCGCTGTCCACCACGATCAACTGGCCGTCCTCCAGCATGCAGTTGGTGGATTCGGTGACGCGGTAGTGGATCACCGCCCCGTTCGGCCCTGTCCCGGCGATGGTGTCAAAGCTGATGTCCAGAAGGGCGTTGGTGGCGCGGCGGAAGCTTTCCAGCGCCTTGACCACGTCGATTTCGGTGATGCTGCCGGGGGGCTGGGCGTCGAACCAGCACAGGAATTCGCACATGGCGGCAGCATCTGTCAGGTGTGCGGCCTTCGTTGCGGCGATTTCGGCGGCGGATTTGCAGGCCTTGGGCAGGATACAGGGGTCTTGCGCCCAGGCGATGGGCACGTCTGCCTCTTCCAGTTCCAGTTTTACCTGCAACGGGGCCGAACCGCGATCCACCCGAACCGGCCCGCTGAGCGAGCGCAGCGCGGCCTCGAACGCGGCGGCGGGGCGGATGGTGATATCCGTCCCCAGGTGCGCCCGAACGGGCTGATCCAGTTTGGCGGTATCAACGAACAAGCTGACATGGCCGGTGTCATGGAGAATGGCAAAGCAATGCGGCACCGGGTTTTTCGGGATGTCAGAGCCGCGGATGTTCAGCAGCCACGCGATGGAATCGGGCAGGGTAAGGACGGCGGCCTCGTGTCCGGCCTTGGACAGGTCTGCGGCAATGCGCGCGCGCTTGGCGGCGTGCGTGTCGCCTGCAAGGTCATCGGGGTAGAGGCTGATTGGTCCGACCGGCGGGGCGGGCTGGTCGGGCCAGACCCGGTCCACCATGTTGGTGCAGGGGCGCAGGGCGATGTCCGATCCGTCCAGGTCGCGGGTCAGATCCTCGATTTCCTCGGCGGTGTGCAGCCAGGGATCGAAGCCGACAACGCCCCCGGTCATGTTCTGACGCAACCAGTCCGCCAGCCGGGTTTCGGGCCAGGGTACAGGGGTGAAATGCGCCAGATCCACCTGCGCTTTGACCTGAGTGCGGTAGCGGCCGTCGATGAATACGCCCGCGACGTCCAACAGGACGGCGCAGAACCCGGCCGATCCGGTGAAGCCTGTCAGCCAGGACAGCCGTGCATCGCGGGGGGCGACGTATTCGCCTTGGTGCGCGTCGGACCGGGGCACAAGGAAGCCTGCCAGCCCTTCGTGCCGAAGCTGTGCGCGCAGGAGGGACAGGCGATCCGGGCCTTGCGACGGATCGGCGGTTTCGTGAAAGCTTTGGAACATTGGGCACCCCCTTGTTGATCGCAGTTGTGCAAATCCGGGCAGGGGGCGCAAGGGTTAGCTGGCTTTCCTGATCCCCACCATACGGGCGCGCGCGCGGGGATCCTTGTCGAACAGGCTGGCCAGTTGTTCCGTCATCGCCCCGGCCAGTTGTTCCACATCGGTGATTGTGACCGCGTGTTGGTAGTAACGGGTCACGTCATGGCCGATGCCGATGGCAATCAGCTCCACCAGCTTTTTCTTTTCGACCATCGCGATCACGTCGCGCAGGTGTTTTTCCAGATAGTTGGCGGGGTTCACGGACAGCGTCGAGTCATCCACCGGCGCACCGTCCGAAATCACCATCAGGATCTTGCGCTGTTCAGGACGCGCCAGCATCCGGCGGTGGGCCCATTCTAGCGCCTCGCCGTCGATGTTTTCCTTCAGCAGGCCCTCTTTCATCATCAGGCCCAGGTTGGTGCGGGTCCGGCGCATCGGGGCGTCGGCCTTCTTGTAGATGATGTGGCGCAGGTCATTCAGGCGTCCCGGCTGCTGCGGGCGGCCTTCGGCCAGCCATTTTTCACGCGCTTGTCCACCCTTCCACGCACGGGTGGTGAAGCCCAGAACCTCTACCTTTACGTCGCAGCGCTCCAGTGTCCGCGCCAGAACATCGGCGCAGATGGCGGCGATGGAAATCGGGCGTCCGCGCATGGAGCCAGAGTTATCCAGCAACAGCGTCACAACGGTGTCGCGGAATTCGGTGTCCTTTTCGACCTTGAACGACAGCGGGGTGGTTGGGTTGGCCACCACGCGCGCCAGGCGTCCGGCGTCGAGGATGCCCTCCTCCATGTCGAACAGCCACGAGCGGTTCTGCTGCGCCTGCAGGCGGCGCTGCAGCTTGTTGGCCAGACGGCCTACGGCGCCCTTCAGCGGTTCGAGCTGCTGGTCAAGATAGGCGCGCAGGCGTTCCAGCTCGGCCGGTTCGGCCAATTCCTCGGCTGCAATTTCTTCGTCAAAACCGGTGTGGTAGGCGGTGTAGTTCGGGTCCGCATCCGACAGGGGCGGCGGGGGCGGGGGTTCCAGCGGGGCCTCGCCTTCGGGGCGTTCGGCTTCGTCCGACATTTCGTCATCGGCAAGGTCGTCCATCGTGACCTGTGCCTCGGAACTGTCCTGCGTTTCGTCCTGCTGCTGTTCGGGATCGGCCTCGGCGTCCTGATCGTCCTGGTCGTCCTGACCGGCGGAATCGGGATCCTCCTGTTCCTCGGCGTTGTCGTCTGCGTCGTCCTGATCTTCCTCGTCAGGTTCGTCCGGGTCGTCGCCCAACTGGTCGCCATAGCCCAGATCGGAAATGATCTGGCGCGCGAATTTGGCGAAGGCGGACTGATCGGCGAGTTTTCCCTGCAGATCGTCCAGCGTCGCGCCGGCGTGGTCCTCGATGAAGCCACGCCACAGGTCCATCACGTTGGCAGCGGCGGGGGGCAGGTCGCGCCCGGTGGCCAGATGCCGGATCATGTAACCGGCGGCAACGGCCAGCGGTGCTTCGGCGGCCTGCTTGATCTGGTCATAGCCCAGACGCCGGGCGTCGGTTTCGATCTTGGCGTCGATATTGCCAGCGGTACCGGGCATGTCGCGCGCGCCCATCGCCTCGCATCGGGCGGTTTCCATCGCTTCGTACAGGTTGCGCGCCATGTCGCCGGGGGGGGCATAGCGGGCGTGGACCCCGTCGTCGTGGTATTTGCGCTGCATCGCCAGCGCGTCGGCGGTGCCACGGGCCAGCAGCACCTCGTCCCGGGTCATCCGGCGGGTTACTTGCGGCAGGCGCATGGTGTTGCCCGCGATCCCGGACGGATCGACAGAGTAATTGACCGTCAGTTCGGGGTCGTCCGCCATCACCTTGGTGGCTTCGGCCAGTGCCTTTTTGAACGGATCGGCAGGGTTGTCGGTCTTCTTCATGGGTCGCCGGGCATTTGTGTAGATTTCATCCGTACCCTAATCTGCGAAACTGCGATTGACCATAGGCGGCGGGCAGGTTCGACCGGTCGCTTCGTGACGTCAGGAACGGCAAGGGTACTCGGATGAAGGTGATCTATTGCGCCTATGGTGGGCAGATATATGCGGATCAGTTGCGCCAGTCGGTCCATTCGCTGCGCGGGCAGCACCCGGAGGCGCGGATCATCGTGCATACGGTGCCTGCTTTCGCGCCGATGATCCGGGATCTGCCCGTTGAAATCGTGCTGAACGACGCGGTGGCGCACGCTGGTGACTGGCATGACCCGTTGATGAAGGTGCGGGCGATCATGGCGGAAGCAGAAAAGGAAGAGGCATTTGTGTACCTGGACAACGACACCTATATAGCTGGGCCGCTGTCCGGGGCGTGGCGCCTGCTGGCGCGGTTCGACTGCATGGGCGTGCAGTCGCCGGTTTCGGATCAGCGCGCGTTTCTGGGCCTGACGCCCGCGCCGGGGCTGGCCCGTCCGGCAGGGGATGTTTTCCCGGAATGGAATGGTGGCGTGCTGTTCTTTGCGGGGACGGAGGCTGCGCGGCAGATTGCGCACCGCTGGCTGCAGGTGTTGAAAATGGGTATTCCGGGCGGCGGGGACCAGTGGCCATTGGCGCAGGCGCTGTGGGAAAGCGAAGCGCGGCTGCATGTACTGGGCCCTGTGTGGAACTGCCGTCTGCCAGCATCCCCGGTGATCTACGGCAAGGCGGTTATCCTGCATGCGGATCACGCGGACCTGTGCCAGACCGCGGCGCGGCTGAATGCCGATACCGGGCTACGGCGGGTTGTTGTCACGGATGGCGGATTTGACGCGGTGCCGCTGGCGCGGGACGGGCGGCGGGTGTTCTGAGCCTTAGCCGAGCAATAGCGTCCGGCATTCCCCAAGCCGCCGAACCGCCAGTTTCCGGGCCAGCCGGGCTTGCCGCGGGTCGGTGACGAAGGTGCTGCGGGTCAGCAGAACCGCCTGCGCCTGTTTCGCCTCGATCCGCCAGGCCAGCACCTCGTGTCCGCGTCCGGCGGGGATGATCGCCTCCAGCAGTTCGATCACCCCGGCGCGTTGGCGCTGGGTTTGTTCCGACGCCTGCCCGTCGAACAGCCATTGGTGTTCCATCTGCGCGGACAACCGCCCCGCGCAGGTCGCGAAGAACCGCAGTTGGTCGTCGGCGGGGCTGGACTGGGCAAGGCACATCGGGGCGAGGGTCAGCCCGCCCGTGAGTGCTGCCAGAAAGAAAGTTTTCACATGGCCCATAAATTATACTTTATGGTAAAAAATCAGCCCAACAAACGGGCGTTTTGAAAACTTTTGTTCGGGCTGGAAAAGTGTGACCAAAAGAAAACGGCGCCCGCTGGGGCGCCGTGTCGTATTCCGGGACGGAAAACCGGTCAGCGCATCGCCATCGAGGCGGCGCTTTCAGGCAGTTCTTCGTCAAAGCAGCGCTGGTAGAACTCGGCCACGGTCTGGCGTTCCAGCTCGTCGCACTTGTTCAGGAAGGACAGGCGGAAGGCATATCCCACGTTGCGGAAGATCTCGGCGTTCTGGGCCCAGTTGATCACGGTGCGGGGCGACATGACGGTAGACAGGTCGCCGTTCATGAAGGCCGTGCGGGTCAGGTCTGCCAGTGTCACCATCTGGCTGATGGTTTTGCGGCCCTTGTCGGTGTTGTAATGCGGGTTCTTGGCCAGAACGATCGCGGTTTCGGCGTCATGCGACAGATAGTTCAGCGTGGCCACCAGCGACCAGCGGTCCATCTGCGCCTGGTTAATCTGCTGAACGCCGTGATACAGGCCGGTGGTATCGCCAAGGCCAACGGTGTTGGCGGTGGCGAACAGGCGGAAATAGGGGTTCGGGGTGATGACCTCGTTCTGGTCCAGCAAGGTCAGCTTGCCGTCATGTTCCAGCACGCGCTGGATCACGAACATCACGTCGGCGCGGCCAGCGTCATATTCGTCGAACACGATGGCGGTGGGGTTGCGCAGCGCCCAGGGCAGGATGCCTTCGTGAAACTCGGTCACCTGCTTGCCATCGCGCAGCTTGATCGCGTCCTTGCCGATCAGGTCAATCCGGCTGATGTGGCTGTCCAGGTTGACGCGCACGCAGGGCCAGTTCAGCCGCGCGGCGACCTGTTCGATATGGGTGGATTTGCCGGTGCCGTGATAGCCTTGGATCATCACGCGACGGTTGTTGCGGAAGCCCGCCAGGATGGCCAGCGTGGTGTCCGGGTCGAACTTGTAGGTCGTGTCGATTTCCGGCACGCGTTCGGTCCGGTCGGAAAAGCCTTTTACGGTCATCTCTGTCTCGATGCCGAATACATCGCGAACGGAAATTTCTTCGGTCGGTTTCGCGTTGCTATCGAACTCAGCTTTGGCCATTGTTGACTTGTCCTCTGTTTCGCGGATCGGCATGTGTGACCTGTCCTGCACCAATTCCGGTCAAGGGGCAAGAGGAAGCGATCGTTTCAATTCATGACGCCACAGGAAGAAATAGAAGAGCTGATTGCCCGCGTTGCGATGGGGGACCGGCGGGCGTTTGCTGCACTTTATGATCGGACTTCGGCGAAACTTTTTGGCGTCTGCCTGCGTGTGTTAAAGTCACAGACCCAGGCCGAAGAGGTGTTGCAAGAGGTTTTCCTGCGCATCTGGGATCGTGCCGGGCAATACCGCGCCAATGGATATTCGCCGATGACCTGGTTGATTACCGTGACCCGAAATGCCGCCATCGACCGGCTGCGCCAGCAGGCGCGGCGGGGGCAGGGTGTGGATGCCGGTGACGTTGCGGAACAATTGTCCGATCCCGGCCCCGGACCCGAGGCGCAGGCCGTGGCGCGCGACCAGGCACGGCTGTTGCAGGACTGTCTGGAGGCGCTGCCGCCGGACCGCGCCGCGATGGTGCGCGGGGCCTATCTGGATGGGATCAGCTATGCCGATCTGGCCAGGGCGACCGGGGTGAAGCTGAACACCGTGCGCACATGGCTGCGCCGCAGCCTGATGCAGCTAAGGGAGTGCCTGAACCCATGACCGGCCCGCAGGATACCGATCTTCCCGGCGGCGATCTGGCCGCGGCGGCGGAATATGCCCTGGGCCTATTGCCCGAGGACGAGCGTGCGGGGTTCGAGGCGCGGATGGCCGCCGAACCGGCGCTGCAACAAGAGGTCGCCGCCTGGGCCGCGCAATTCGCAGGTTTCGCCGACGAGATCGCCCCCGTGACCCCGCCGCCGCAGATCTGGCTGCAGTTAAAGGCGCGGGCCTTTGGACGCGAACCGCGCCCGTTCTGGCGTGCGCTGCTGCCCTATCTGGGGGGGGCGGTGGCAGCGACGGCGCTGGTCTGGGTCGTCTATATCACCGGGTTGCTGACCGATCAGCGCGCCGCGCCGCATCTGTATGCCGATCTGGTCGCGCAAGACCGGGGGCTGGTATTGCTGGCACATTGGGCGCCGGATAGCGAAACCTTCATGTTGCGGCGCGATCAGGGCGATTTCCCGGCCGACAGCGCCTATGAAATCTGGGTGATCCCCACCCCGGATGCCGCGCCGATTTCCGTTGGGCTGATGCTGGAACCAGGGCTGACCCAGATTCCGGTGCCAGCGGCGCTGGTCCCGGTTTTGCAGCCGGGCGTGACCGTGGCCATTACGCTGGAGCCACCCGGAGGATCGCCCTCGGGCGCGCCGACAGGGCCTGTGGTTGCCGCCGGGGCGCTGGAAATCCGTAGCTGAGGCGGCCTCACGATTCTGTGACCGAAAAAATTCCGAGACGGTGAAACTCGACCCGTCCTGTTTGCGTGATTGTATGTGACCCCGCCGGAACGGTCGGGGGATAACATATGACCCGGAGGACGAAAAATGACACGTTTTACCACTTTCGCACTTGCCGCCAGCACGGTGATTGCCGCCTCGGCAGTCTTTGCAGCGAGCGGAAACCCCGAGGTCGGCGGCGCCCCCATGTACGCCGACCGGACCATTGTCGAAAACGCCGTGAATTCGGCCGATCACGAAACCCTGGTGGCTGCGGTCAAGCAGGCGGGGCTGGTCGATACGCTGAATTCTGAAGGTCCGTTCACGGTCTTTGCCCCGACTGACGCCGCCTTTGCGATGATTTCTCAGGACAGCCTGAGCCAGCTGATGATGGATGAAAACAAGGGCCAACTGACCAAGATCCTGACCTGTCACGTGGTCGCGGCCAATGCCATGTCCGACGCCATCGCAGGCATGATCGCCGATGACGGCGGCATGCACCCGGTGCCGACCGTGGGCGGCTGTACGCTGCAGGCCCGGATGCGCGGCGACGACATCATCCTGACCGATGAAAACGGTCGCGAGGCCAAGGTGACGATCGCGGATGTGCGCCAGTCCAACGGTGTCATCCATGTGATTGACCGCGTTCTGCTGCCGGCCCAGCAATAACCGGCGCCTTGTTGCGGCAGGGGCAGTCCCGATTGGCCTTGCCGCCGCATCGCACATTTGCCGCTGTTGTGTGACCCATCCCCTTGTACTCGCGCAAATGTGCAGCGCCCCCCGCTTGCCCCGACAGGGCCGGGGGCGCATTCTTTGATCCAACCCGTTACAGAAAGGCCAGTCTTATGAACCGACGCAGTTTTACCCTTGGCGCAAGTGCCGCCCTTGGCGTGCTTGGCCTGTCCCGTCCCGCCGCCGCAGCGTTCGAAGTCACCCGCACCAAGGCCGAGTGGAAGGCGATGCTGACCTCGCTGGAATACAAGGTCATGCGCGAGGAAGGCACGGAACGCGCCGGCTCGTCGCCGCTGGACAAGCTGTACGATGCGGGCACCTATCATTGCCGGGGCTGTGATCTGGCGCTGTATTCGTCCGACCACAAATTCGACAGCGGCACCGGCTGGCCCAGTTTCTGGCAGGCGCTGCCGAACGCTGTCGAGACACGAGAGGATCGCCGGTTCTTCATGGTGCGGACCGAATGCCATTGCCGACGCTGCGGCAGCCACTTGGGGCATGTCTTTGATGACGGTCCAAAACCAACCGGCAAGCGTCATTGCATCAACGGGGTGTCGCTGGTGTTCCGCCCGGCGTGACGCTGTGCCGAAAAGGAAAGGGCAGGGAAATCCCCGCCCTTCATTCGTGGTAGGTCTTACTTGAAGTTTCGGCTTTCCTTTATCTGGTCCCAAGCCCAGACCACCAGTTGCAATTGCTCTTCCTGGCTGCGATCGCCGCCGTTCATGTCCGGGTGCAATACCTTGATCAGCTTCTTGTAGGCCTTTCGTACCTCGGCCTTGGTCCAGCTATCCTGTGCTTCCAGGATTTCGATCGCGCGGCGTTCGGTCGGGGGCAGGCGTTTGCTGCCGGTCGCCGCACGGCCGGGGTTCTTGGTGGCGTTGCCGCCCAGCACTTGGTGCGGGTCTTCGATGCCCAGCCGGGCCCACGCGCGCGCCTCTGGGTCGCCCATCGGGCGGGTCTGGCGTTCCCAGACCTTGTCCTTGGACATCTGGGCGTTCAACTCGGCCTCGGTCGTGCCGTCGAAGAAGCTCCATTTCTGGTTATATTCGCGGACGTGATCCTTGCAGAACCAGAAGAATTCATCCAGCACGTCAGGAGCCTTGGGCGCGCGGTATTGGCCCGCCTCGGTACAGCCTTCGTGTTCGCAGGTCCGCTGCGAGGTTTCAAAGGCGCCGGACATGCCCCTGCGCCCGCGCTGGGTTTTCTTCTTGGCCGACGAGATCGACATGTCGAACCCAAAGGGATCAGATTTAGCCATTCGTTCACCTATTCGACTCGGACGGTGGAGTTTAGACTTTTTGACGCCGAGTTGAAGGGGCGCACGCGAAAAAATGGGCGGAAAATCTCTGCCTTGAGTATTTCCGCAGGGCAAGCTTTTGAAAACCTGCGATTTTCAGGCGCGTTTATCAGTCATCGGCCCCGATGTCGCTGTCGGGCCTTGGTGCGGCAGGTTGATCAGGCGAAACGTCCGCCGGCGTGGTTTCCGGTGAGCGCGGGGCGAAATCGGCCAGTTCGTCGCGGAGCGCGCGGCGAAACACCAGCACGTTCCGAAAGGTCGTGCTGACCGAGGTGAGGCCGTGCCGTTCTTCGCTGGGCAGGGTTTCGGCGCGTAGGTAGTTCCAGCCTTCGGCGGCCAACTGGTTCAACGTCTCTTCCAGCGCGTGGGCGAACCGCGCTTCGGGGCCGCGGATGCCCTTGGCCTTCTTGCCTTTGGTCGGCGCGGGGATCACCCTGTATTCGTATTGGGGCATGGTGGGGTTCCGTTCTGGGGGCTGCGGGTCTGGCGCTGGAATGGTTCAGCGTTTGCGGATGCCCATTGGCAGGCCCACGAAATCCGGTTTTGGCAGGTGCTTGTGAGCCTCCAGCATGGCCTGGACTTTCTCGGCCACGTCCGGGGGATAGGGGGCAACGCGCGGGCCGCTCATGTCGATGTGCAGGGCGACCCCTTCGCCTGTGGCGGACAGCCAGCCGTCCTCGTGATACAGCCACTGGGCAAAGTGGAATTTCCGGTCGTCGCTGTCCAGAAGTTGGAAGCCAACGCGCACCTTGGCGCCAAGATGCAGTTCACGCAGGTAGCGGATGCGGAAATCGCCGGTATACGTCGTGTGTCGCCGCTTTTCCGCATAGTCCGGCCCGAACCCCATGACGACAAACGCTTCGTCCACGCCGCGATCCATCAGCACGTTGTAATAGGCCATGTTCAGGTGACCGTTGTAGTCGATCCAGTCAGGCTGAAGTTCCATGGTCGAGGACAAGAACGGGGCGGTGTGGGTCATTCGGCATTCCTTCTGCGGCACTCGGCCAACCTAGAACCAAGCGCGGCAAGGATGCAAAGAGAAAGAGGGGAAACCGCACGTCGCGGTTCCCCCTCTGTCCGATCCGTTGGAATTTTCCGTCAGAGACCCAGTTTCTGGCTGATCATCTGGTTCACGGCGGCGGGGTTGGCCTTGCCGCCGGTGGCCTTCATGACCTGGCCCACGAACCAGCCCGCCAGTTTCGGGTTCTGCTTGGCCTTCTCGACCTGTGCGGGGTTGGCGGCGATGATCTCGTCCACGGCGGTTTCGATCGCGCCCATGTCAGTGACCTGCTTCATGCCGCGCGCGTCGACAATCTGGGCCGGGTCGCCGCCCTCGGTATAGATGATCTCGAACAGGTCTTTTGCGATCTTGCCGCTGATATCGCCCGCCTTGATCAGCTTGACGATACCTGCCAGCTGTGCCGGTGTGACCGGGCTTTCGGTGATGTCGTGGTCTTCTTTCTTCAGACGGCCGAACAGTTCGTTGATGACCCAGTTGGCAGCCAGCTTGCCGTCGCCCGCGTCTGCGGCCACGGCCTCGAAATAGGCGGCGTTGGCCACTTCGGCGGTCAGCACGTTGGCGTCATATTCCGACAGGCCGAAATCGCCCATGAATCGGGCCTTTTTTTCGTCCGGCAGTTCGGGCAGGCTGGCGCGGATGTCGTCCACCCAAGCCTGTTCGATTTCCAGCGGCAGCAGGTCGGGATCGGGGAAGTAGCGGTAGTCGTGCGCCTCTTCCTTGGACCGCATGGAGCGGGTTTCGTTCTTGTCCGGGTCGTACAGGCGGGTTTCCTGTTCGACCTTGCCACCGGCTTCGACAATCGCGATCTGGCGACGTGCCTCGTACTCGATGGCGGCCTGGATGAACCGCATCGAGTTCATGTTCTTGATCTCGCAGCGGGTGCCGAGGTGGCTGAAATCCTGGGTTTCCTGGTATTTTTCATAGGCGCCGGGCAGGCAGATGGACACGTTCACGTCCGCGCGCAGGTTGCCGTTCTGCATGTTGCCGTCGCAAGTGCCCAGATAGCGCAGGATCTGGCGCAGCTTGGTCACGTAGGCGGCGGCCTCTTCCGGGCCGCGGATGTCGGGGCGGCTGACGATTTCCATCAGGGCCACGCCGGTGCGGTTCAGGTCCACGAAGGACATGTTGGGATCCATGTCATGCACGGATTTGCCCGCGTCCTGTTCCAAGTGGATGCGTTCGATGCGGACCAGACGCGCCACGCCCGGTCCCATGTCCACAAGGATTTCGCCCTCACCCACGATGGGGTGGTAAAGCTGCGAAATCTGGTAGCCCTGCGGCAGGTCGGGGTAGAAGTAGTTCTTGCGGTCGAAAGCGGACCACAGGTTGATGTCGGCCTTCAGACCCAGCCCGGTGCGCACCGCCTGTTCGACGCAGAATTCGTTGATGACGGGCAGCATGCCGGGCATCGCCGCGTCCACGAAGGCCACGTTGGAATTCGGTTCCGCCCCGAATTTCGTGGAAGCGCCAGAGAACAGTTTCGCGTTCGAACTGACCTGGGCATGGACTTCCATACCGATCACCAGTTCCCAGTCGTGCTTCGCGCCTGCGATCACTTTGGGTTTCGGGGTCTCATAGGTCAGGTCCAGCATCGCATCCGTCCTTTGTCACGGGAATTGATCCGCGTTCTAGGACAGGGGTGCGAAAGGGGCAAGAGGAAGCAGCAGTAATCCGGCCAAGGGTCAGGTGCGCGGCACGATCTGAGGGCCCTTTTCACCGAACACGACATGCGCGCCGTTGCGTATTTCCGACTCGAAGTGACGTGCGATGCGGCGGAATGCGCTGCCACGCCCCTTTTCGGCCAGCGCCTCGTTGTAGACAAGGTCATGTTCGGCCATCGAATCCTTCTCGGCCAGCGCCCAGATCAGGGGGTGCACCTCTCTCAGGTGGTCGGCCAGCACGAAGTCCAGCGCGTTGCGCAGGATTTCCAGCTGCTTGCGATAGCGCGACCCGTTCAGGCGTGCGGCATGCATCGACACGGCGCAGAACGCGGCGAACGTGTTGGCGGTGTGCTGGTCGGGGCGGCGTTTCAGGATGTCGTGCATGCCCTCTACGAACATGTCGGCATCCAGCATCTTCAGCACGTCCGAATCCAACCGCAGCGCATCAAGACAGGTCCACGTGTAGCCGCCACCGCCCCAGACATCGCTGGTCAGCGCCGCCATGCGCCGGGCCTGCACCTCTAGCTGCTGATAGGTGCCAAACCAGCGTGGCAGCAGGAACCGCCCGAAGGCGCGCATGTGGCTGGGATTGTGGGGGTCGAGGTCGATCAGGTCTTCATAATCGTCAACGACACGGGACTGCGGATCCTGCTGGGCAGGCAGCAAGGAACACCGCGCGGCGGCCAGGGCCGGGCTGTTCTGTTCGAACGCGTCAAACCGGTCCAGAATATCCGCCGCGCTGGTCATCAGGGCGTGGAACGCCTTGGCACGGGTCTGTTCGCCGGGTTTTTCGGTTTCATGAAAGGCCCAGGCCACGTCCAGCAGGGCATGCAAAACCACCAAAGCGACGCCATAGTCGTTGGGGTTGTCGTCCAGCGCGTATTCCAGTTGATCCAGCGCGGGCAGGTTTTCGATATCCGTGGGGTCAATGCGGCCCGCGCGGATCTGCTTGCTGAGCGGACCCACCACGTCAGAGCGCGCGCCATAGGACAGCAGTTCGGTCAGCGGCATGTCGGCCTGCGTCCGCGCCCGTTTGCGGTCGTGGTTGCGCAATTCCTTGCCCAGCTCTTCCCACATGTCCTGGCGGGCCAGGAATTGCCCGCGTGAAATCACGTATTCGCGGCGGGACTGTTCTTCACTTGTGTCGGTGACGGGAATATCCAGCGCCCGCTGCAGGCGGATCGGCATCGGGCCGGGCGGCGGCACCGGTGCTTCGGCGGCAGAGGGCGAGGCCTGTTCTTCCGGTTCCGCGGGGCGGCGGGACCGACGGGCCGAGCCCAGACCGAAGCGGGCGCTATTTCGCAGCAGGTTAATCATTCCATCAATCGACGCTAAAGCCCAAGGGGCAATTCCGTTCATTCAACGCGAACTTTCTGGCCGAAAAATGGCCAGCATTGGATTGTTTTCGGGAAATGACGCGACAATCCGGGCACGAAACCGGCGTGAGCCGGGGGAAAGCGCCGCCGAGGTGTTCATTTCACCGCGGCGGCGACAGGGGCGCGCATCAGGTGCCGCGGATTCGGCTGACCATTTCCTGCGTGTCGCGGCTAAGCCCGTCCTGGGACAGGATACGATCCAGTTGGGCGGCGATCAGGGTCTGGCGATCCGTGTCATAGCGTTTCCAGGTTTCGAAGGCGGAACACATCCGCGCGGTGGTTTGCGGATTCAGCGGGTCCAGCCTGATCAGCCAGTCCGCCAGCAGGGCATAGCCCTTGCCCCCGGCGTGGTGGAAGCCCGCATGGTTCATCGCCAGGGCACCCAGAGTGGCGCGGAACCGGTTGGGGTTTTTCATCGTGAAATCAGGGTGCTTCGTCAGCGCATCCGTCACCCCGGCGGCCGTGTCTGGATCAGCCTGGGCGATCTGCATGGCGAACCACTTGTCGATCACCAGCCGGTCATGTTGCCATTGTTCATAAAAAGTGCGGGCGGTTTCCGCGCCCTTGCCCGCCGACAGAAGGCAGGCGAAGGCGGCCAGTTGCTGGGTCATGTTGTCGGCGGCGTCATATTGCTTTTGCGCCAGCGCCCCGCCGTCCATCTGGGTGATCAGGAACAGGGCCGCGTTGGCCAGCGACCGCGCCCCGGATTGGGTGGCGTCGGCGCGATAGGCGTCCTTGACCTGGTATTGCGCGTAAAGCCGCGGCAGCAAATCCTGCAAGTGTTGGGCCAGCGCCTGCCGCAGCGTTTCCAGCGCCTGCCAGATCGCCTGCGGGTCGGGCGTGGTTCCCAGTTCGTGCAGGGTCTGGGCCAGATCATCCTGGCTGGGCAGCCCCATCACCAGCGCCCGGAACGCCGGATCCAGCGCATCATCCCGGACCACGGCAGTCAGCGCGTCCATGTAGGCAGTGTCAGGGGTGTCGCCGTCGCGGATCATCCGCACCAGCCCGTCGCGCGCCAGCGTGCGCCCGGCCTCCCACTTGTTGAACGGGTCGGTATCATGGGCCAGCAGAAAGGCGCGTTCCGCGTTCGAAGTCTGGCGTTGCAGGATCACCGGCGCGGAAAACCCGCGCAGGATCGAGGGCACGGGCCGCGCCGACAACCCGTCGAAGGTGAAGCTTTGTTCTGCTTCGGTCATCTCCAGCACGGTGGTGGACCGAACTTCGTCGCCGTTGGGGTTCAACAGGCCGACGGCGATGGGGATGACGCGCGGTTCCTTCACATCCTGACCCGGTGTGGCAGGCGTGGATTGCTTGAACGAGAGGGTGTATTTCCCATCCGCGTAGTCGTCACTGACCGCAAGGCGGGGCGTTCCGGCCTGTTCGTACCAGCGTTTGAACTGGCCAAGGTCGCGACCGGTTGTGTCCTCGAACACTTGCAGCCAGTCCTCTATCGTGGCGGCGTCCCCGTCGTGGCGGTCGAAATACAGGTCCAGCGCCTTGGAATAGTCTGCGTCCCCGACCAGCGTCTTGAGCATCCCGATCAGTTCGGCGCCTTTTTCATAGACGGTGGCAGTGTAGAAATTATTGATCTCGACAAAGCTGTCGGGGCGCACGGGATGGGCCAGCGGGCCGTTGTCTTCGCGGAATTGGCGCGCGCGCAGCTGGATCACGTCCTCGATCCGCTTGACCGGCGCGCTGCGCATGTCGGCGGTGAACTGGCTGTCACGGTAAACGGTCAGCCCTTCCTTCAGGCATAATTGGAACCAGTCGCGGCAGGTGATGCGGTTGCCGGTCCAGTTGTGAAAGTACTCGTGCGCGATAATCGCCTCAATCCGTTCGAAATTCGCGTCGGTAGAGGTGTCGGGCGAGGCAAGGACGCAGGAAGAGTTGAAGATGTTCAGCCCCTTGTTTTCCATAGCGCCCATGTTGAAATCATCCACGGCGACGATGTTGAAAACGTCCAGATCGTATTCACGGCCAAAGACGTCTTCGTCCCATGTCATGGATTTTTTCAGGGCCTCCATCCCGAACGCGCATTTGTCTTCGTCCCCCGGACGGACCCAGATGTTCAGATCCACGTCCTTGCCGGATTTCGTGGTAAACCGATCCGGGTGGTTGACCAGATCGCCTGCGACCAGCGCGAACAGGTAGGCGGGTTTGGGCCACGGATCGTGCCATTCGGCAAAGCCCGCACCGGTCGCGCCGGGATTGCCGTTGGACAGCTTGACCGGTTCGTCGCCTTCGACCTTGACTGTAAAGGTCGCCATCACGTCGGGGCGGTCCGGGTAATAGGTGATCTTGCGAAAGCCCTCGGCCTCGCACTGGGTGCAATACATGCCATTGGACATGTACAGCCCTTCCAGTGCAGTGTTGGTGGAGGGCGAAATCTCTACCTCGGCCTCCCAGTTGAAAGCGGTATCCGGGGCGTCAACCTCGATCCCGCCGGGGACGTCTTTCACCTTGGCTGGTGCGCCGTCGATGCTGGCCGAGATGCGTTTCAGCCCTTCCCCGTGCAGAAAGAGCCGCCTGTCAGACGCCGCCGGGTTGGGCCGGAACCGGATCGTGCTGAGGACGCGCGTCGCCGTCGGGTGCAGTTTGAATGTCAGGCTTACCGCGTCGATCAGATAGCCGAAGGGCGTGTAATCAGACAGATAAATCGTCTGAGGGGCGGCGTCTTTCATCTTAGGCTCCGTTCCGGGATGGTTGCGCAAAGGGTAGGACCGCCCGCCAGCAGCTTCAATGGGGCAGGCGGCGGACTGTTCGGATATTTTTGAAGCAGTTCATTCGGGATTGGTAAAAGAACATGACCACAATTGTTGCCTATAGGAAACTTCCGTTCTATTGAGAAACGAAAGGGCTGCAGCCAGAGGGGAAAGGCATGACCGACCGGATCGAAAAACACGGGCTGAAAGTGGCGTCGGCGCTGGCCGCATTCATCGAACATGATGCGCTGCCGGGAACGGGCATCGCCCCAGAGACGTTCTGGGCGGGCTTGTCCGGGCTGGTCCACGACCTGGGGCCTGCAAACCGGGCGCTGCTGGAAACGCGCGAGGCGATGCAGCAGAAGCTGGACGACTGGCACATCAAGAACCGCGGCAATCAGCACGACCCGGAAGGCTACCGGCAGTTCCTGCAAGAGATCGGCTATCTGGTTCCCGAGGGGCCTGATTTCCAGATTGAAACCACGGGCGTTGACCCGGAAATCGCCGAAGTGCCCGGACCGCAACTGGTGGTGCCGATCATGAACGCGCGGTTTGCGCTGAATGCGGCGAACGCACGGTGGGGATCGCTGTATGACGCGCTGTACGGGACCGACGCCTTGGGGGATTTGCCATCGGGGAAGGGGTATGACCCAGCGCGGGGCCTGCGCGTGATTGCCTGGGGGCGGCAGTTTCTGGACGAAGCGGTGCCGCTGGCAAGCGGGTCGTGGGCAGATGTCAGCAAGCTGGCGATCGAAAACGGTGCGCTGACGCCCGCACTGAAGGATGCGGGGACATTTGCCGGGTACCAGGGGGACGCGGCGGAACCGACCGCCGTGCTGTTGCGCCACAACGGGCTGCATATCGTGCTGGACATCGACGCCAGCAGCGCCATCGGCAAGGATGACAAGGCCGGGATTTCCGACATCCGGTTGGAATCGGCTATGTCCACCATCATGGACTGCGAGGATTCCGTGGCTGCCGTCGATGCCGAGGACAAGGTTCTGGCCTACCGCAACTGGCTGGGCCTGATGCGAGGCGATTTGACGGAAACCTTTGACAAGGGTGGCCAGACCATGACCCGCCGGATGAACCCCGATCAGGTGTTCACCGCCCCGGACGGTGCCGCGCTGACGCTGAAAGGGCGGTCGCTGATGCTGGTGCGCAATGTCGGCCACCTGATGACCAATCCCGCGGTGCTGGATCGTGACGGGCAGGAAATCGGCGAAGGGCTGATGGATGCGCTGTGCACCACGCTGATCGCAATGCACGACCTGCGCAAATCCGACGGCGCGCGCAATTCCGTCCACGGATCTGTCTACGTGGTGAAGCCCAAGATGCACGGGCCAGAGGAAGTGGCCTTTGCCGATCAGATTTTTACCCGGGTCGAACAGATTCTGGGCCTGCCGCAATACACGGTGAAGCTGGGGATCATGGACGAAGAACGCCGCACCTCGGCCAACCTGAAGGAATGTATCCGCGCCGCCAAACACCGGGTGGCGTTCATCAACACCGGGTTCCTGGACCGGACCGGC
Organism: Thalassovita sp.; assembly: GCA_017792425.1. GTDB lineage: Bacteria > Pseudomonadota > Alphaproteobacteria > Rhodobacterales > Rhodobacteraceae > Thalassobius. The sequence goes on along the minus strand of CP051233.1, from coordinate 2,639,884 downwards.
GATGAAATCCATACCTCGATGGAAGCGGGGCCGTTCCTGCCGAAGGGCGAGATGAAGGCGACTCCGTGGATTTTGTCCTATGAAGATCGCAACGTGGATATCGGGCTGGCCTGTGGATTGCAGGGCAAGGCCCAGATCGGCAAGGGCATGTGGGCCATTCCTGACCGGATGGCGGATATGCTGGCGGCCAAGATCGCCCATCCGCAGGCCGGGGCGAATTGCGCCTGGGTGCCGTCCCCTACCGCCGCGACCCTGCACGCCACCCACTATCACAAGGTGGACGTGAAGGCCCGCCAGGAAGAGATCAGGCAGGGCGGGGCGCGTGGCACCTTGACCGATCTGCTGACGATCCCGGTAGCCACCGGCCGCAATTTCAGCGCCGAAGAGATCACACGCGAGGTCGAAAACAACGCCCAAGGCATCCTTGGCTATGTCGTGCGCTGGGTCGACCAGGGGGTCGGGTGTTCCAAAGTGCCGGACATCAACGATGTCGGGCTGATGGAGGACCGCGCGACCTGCCGGATTTCCTCGCAGGCGCTGGCCAACTGGCTGCACCACGGTGTCGTGTCCGAACCGCGCGTGATGGAGGCGATGCGCAAGATGGCTGCGGTGGTGGACCAGCAGAACGCGGGCGATCCGGCCTATCGTCCTATGGCTCCGGATTTCGACGGGATCGCGTTTCAGGCGGCCTGTGACCTGGTGTTCAAGGGGCGCATCCAGCCGTCTGGCTACACCGAGCCTGTGCTGCACCAGCGGCGGCTGGAATTGAAGGCCGCAATGTGAAACCCGTGTGGCCGGGATTGCCGACCAGACTGCAAAGCAAATGACAAGGGGCCAGAATGGCAGATATTTCGTTGAAACGGGCGCGGACCATCATCCGCAAGGCGCTGGAAACAGGACGCGAACAGGGGATGAAACCGCTGAGCGCGATCGTGCTGGACGCAGGCGGTAACGTGGTTGCGTTCGAGCGGGGGGATGGTGCGGCGCCGGGTCGGTTCGCCATCGCGCATGGCAAGGCTTACGGGTGTGTCATGCTGGGCATGGCCGGCAAGGCGCAAATGGCCCGGGCCGAGGCGCAGGCCTATTTCATGGCGGCGGTGAACGGCGTCTACGGCGGACAGGTCATCCCTGTGCCGGGCGGCGTACTGATCCGGGACCAACGCGGCAAGATCCTGGGTGCGGTCGGGGTTACCGGTGACACTTCGGACAACGATGCGGTCGCGGCCTTGGCGGGGATCGAGGCCGCCGGCCTGGCTGGCGAGGCATAGCCCAAACCCGAAGGTCTGGTGCAGCCCGACGTCAGGTTTCCTGTTTTGCATGTGTGCGGATACATGTATCGTGACGGGAACAGGCAACAGAAGGCGCACCATGACCCGTCCCATCGTCGGCATCATCGGCAATCACTATGTTATCAACGATTCCTATCAGGTGCACGCCAGTGGCCTGATGAACACCGAGGCCGTTTCCTGTGTGGCCGGGTGTCTGCCGTTGACCATTGCCCCCGATCCACGGTTCGTCAGCGTCGCCGAATTGCTGGAGGTCTGCGACGGGTTCGTCCTGACCGGCGGGCGCCCCAATGTCCACCCGGAGGAATACGGCGAACAGGCGACCGAGGCGCACGGGACGTTTGACCGGTGCCGCGATGCGATCACCCTGCCATTGGTGCGGGCCTGCGTTGAACGCGGGCAGCCCTTCCTGGGGATTTGCCGCGGGTTTCAAGAGGTGAACGTGGCGATGGGCGGTTCGCTGTACCCCGAAATCCGCGATCTGCCGGGCCGCATGAACCACCGAATGCCGCCGGACGGCACGCTGGAGGAAAAGTTTGCCCTGCGTCACAAGGTTAGCTTTGTCGAAGGCGGGCGTTTCCACAAACTGATGGGCGCGCGCGAGGTGATGACGAACACACTGCACGGGCAGGGTATCAACACCCCCGGCAAACGTATCGTGGTCGAAGGCTACGCGCCGGACGGCACCCCCGAAGCGATCTATGTCGACGGCGCAAAGGGGTTCACGATGTCGGTGCAATGGCACCCGGAATGGGATGCCGCCAATGACCCGGTTTCGCGCCCGCTGTTCAGTGCGTTCGGGGATGCGGTCCGTGACTGGGCCACCAGCAAGAACGGACGGGTTCTGAAATCCGCGTGACCTGATGCGTTCCGCATGGAACCTGAGACACAGCTTTTGGCGGAACGCAGTGCAACATAGAAATGTTGTGGGCGTCACACCTTTATCTTGATGGCTCAAGTTATGGGCGCGACGCTTTAAGCGGGCTGCAGCAGCTTTGCCTCGTACTCTTTCAGGCAACGGCGCGCGGTGTCGCCGAAACTGTCGGGATCATTGCGCAGGTCCGGGAACAGGGCGAACAGTTCTTCGCGTGCGTGGTCCATGATGCCGTGCAACCCATGCCGCCCGGGGTGGAAGCTTTCGCTGGGGACGCCTTCGGCAAAGATGATCTCGTGCCGGTCGAACAGGACATGGACATAGTCGATCTGGTCCTTTTCCATTTGGCGGATTGTGCTGCCGTTGACCAGGTGGCGCGCGGTGACCAGCACCTCTGGCGCGCCGAACAGCAGGGTCGCGTCGGGCGACCGGTACAGCATCCGGTGCTGTGGCGACACCAGCAGCGGCCGCCCGTTGCCAAGCGCGCCGGGTGCAAAGCGGATCGGGGCAAAATCGCCGGTGCCTGGCACGCGCCGCCGCCCGATCCAACGCACCGGTTGCAGGCCGTTGTCACGGGTGATCACCATGTCGCCCGGTTTCAGATCCTCGATCCGGCGCGGCCCGTGCGGGGTGTCGATCCGCGTCCCGGATTTGAAGCAGATGATCACGTTCTCGATGTTAGAGAAGTTCACCACGGTGCCGTCGTTCAGTGTGACCGACCCGGCCAGCGATGCGGGATCGGTGTTGCTATAGCTGATCGCGCCCCAGTCGATCTGACCGCCAAAGTTCAGCGTGTCGCCTGTGGCTTCCTCCCCTTCACCTCCATCTATGGTCAGGGCTCCGCCGCCGCCGTTGATGTTGAACACGTCGTCGCCTTCGCCGCCGGCGGCGCTGTCTCCGCCACCGACGTTCAGCGTGTCATTCCCAGTGCCGCCATCCAGTGTGTCAGCCCCGCCGCCGCCAATCAGCAGATCGTCGCCGTCGCCGCCCGCGACCACGTCATCGCCGTCACCGCCCAGAATGGTATCGTCGCCCTCTTCGCCATACAGGCTGTCATCGCCGCCCGCACCGTCCATGAAGTCGTTGCCGCCGCCGCCGAAAAAGACGTTGGTCCAGTCCGCGCCCTGGCCGTCATAGCCAACCAGCGTGTCGTCCCATTCCGAACCGATGATGCCGTCCAGCCCGCCAGCCAGCGTGTCGCCTTCAGCGTGCCCACCACTGGCGGTGCCCGCGCCCAGATCGATGTTCACGCCTTCGTCCGACCCCGAATAGTCCAGGAAATCCATGCCTGCGCCGCCGTCCAGGCTGTCGCCGTCCGCGCCCCCGGCCAGGGTGTCGTTGCCGTCGCCCCCCACGAGCGTATCGGCGCCATCGCCGCCGATCAGGCTGTCGGCCCCGGCGTCGCCATAAATCAGGTCATCGCCGTCCCCGCCATCAATGGTGTCATCGCCCGCCTGCAGCGGGATCGTTTCGAAATGAACATCGGAAATCCCCAGCAACTGACCGTTGCCGAACCCGTTGTCATAGTCGATCGAGATCGACTGCACAGGCCCGGCAATCGTCACCAGGATGGACCCGTGCGCGTCTGTAAAGCTGTTGCCGGTCAGGCTGGCGGTAACGGTATTGCCGGAAATCGCATCGTCACCTGTGCCGGACAGGTTGACGGCGACCGTGTTGCCGTTGGCGTCCACTGCATTGATGGTGATGATGTCCTGCCAACCGCCGTCAGCGCCGTCCACATCGGTAATTCTGAAGCTGACATTCTGGACATTGTCGGCATAGGAATCGGCCTGATTGGTGGCGAAGCTGATCGTCGTGGTCGAGGTGTTTCCCTGGCCCGATCCGCCAAGCGAGAGCGAGGAGGTGCTGTTGAAGTCCTCTCCGCTTGCGACGTAGATCGAGGAGGTGCTTTCTACGGAGAAGTCATTGGCATTGCCATCGTCGGTGAAGCTGACGTCGACATCCATCACACCGGTCGTTTGGGTAAAGCCCGCTGCGATATTCTGTTCGTCCGCGCCTGCGCTGGCCCAGTTCAGGGATTCGGAGGTGGCGCTGGCGGCGGTTATGTCATCGCCATGAATGATGTCGTTCCCTGCGCCGCCGCCAAGAGAGTCGCTGCCGCCACCGCCGGAAACCGTATCGTCGCCCGCCCCGGCCAGGACGGTGTCGTCCCCATCGCCCGCAGCGATGAAATCCCCCATACCGTCAACACCGGCACCCGCTCCGCTGTCCACCTGGTCACCGTCTTCATCCACATAAGCGCCGTCAATCAGGTCATCGCCGCCGGTGCCATCGACAACGCCATCGGCGGTCGAGTAGTCCGGCGCGTCGTTGACCTGACCGGAATCGAACCGACGGGGGAAACTGTTCGGTACGAAATAGACGTTGCCATCGGTCGCTTCGTAGTAGGTGCCGTTCAGGTTGTAGTCCCTGACCTCGGTCCAGCTGATGCGTCCGGTGAAAGAGATGCTGCCCGACCCGATCTGGGTCGCGGTGGTGAAACTGTAGGCGGACGTACCAAGGACATCGCCCGTATCCAGTGATGAATCGCCAAGGTTAACCAGATACCCGGTGGGCATTGCGCTGCTCCTGCCTCGGGGTCAGCCCCGATTACTGCCTTCGTCAGTCGTCTTTTTGCGACAATTGAGTTTACTTTAGGTGAATCCCGCTCTGGCAGCAAGAATGCGGTGCTACCCCGGCGCGAAGTGGGACAGTTCCGCAACGCAAATTTGACGTCCGGGTCTGTTATAGCTCTGTGCGCATACGCCAGAGTTCTGGGAACAGTTCCACCTCCAGCATACGCGATAGATAGGCCGCGCCGCTGGTGCCGCCGGTGCCGCGTTTCAGCCCGATGATGCGTGTGACAGTTGTCAGGTGGTTGAACCGCCAGCGGCGGAAGTAATCCTCGAGATCCACCAGCTTTTCGGCCAACTCGTATAGCTCCCAGTGAGCTTCGGGGGATTTGTAGATCTTTGCCCAGGCGCCAGAGACTTCTTCGCTGGGTTGATAGGGTGCGGCCGTGTCGCGGGCCAGCACACCCTGTGACAGGGGTGACACGTGCGATAACTGCCGCAGGGCCACGTCATACAGCGAGGGGCGGCGCAATTCGGCCTCTAGCTGGGTCAGCAGGTCTGGCCGGTGCGCATGTGGGCGCAGCATGGCGGCGTTGCGGTTGCCCAGGGCGAATTCGATCATCCGGTATTGCCAGGATTGAAAGCCCGAGCTTTGCCCCAGGCTTTCGCGGAACCGGGTGTAGTCAGAGGGCGTCATGGTGCGTAGCACGTCCCAGGCGCTATTGAGTTGCTCGAAGATGCGCGAAACCCGGGTCAGCATCTTGAAGGCGGGGCGGAAATCACCCTTGGCCAGCAAGGCGCGGGCGGCGGTCAGTTCGTGGATGGCGAGGCGCATCCACAGCTCTGACGTCTGGTGCTGGATGATGAACAGCATTTCGTCATGGGCGTCCGACAGCGGTTTCTGCGCGGTCAGGATCGCGTCCAGTCCGAGATAGTCTGTGTAACTCATCCGCCCGTCGAATTCCATCTGGGCGCCGTCCTTGCGGGGATCATAGGGGGAATTGGTCATGTTGGGTTCCTGCTGTCAGCGGCACCGCGCGTGGCGGGGTCGTAGATGAGTATTTGAGGCAAGATGAAGGGCGGATCAGGTCACCGCGTGGCGGGTCTTGTATTCCGGGGTGTCCCAGAGTGCGTTGGCCATCACGTCCTCTAGAATCTCGGCCGCCCGGATGACGTCGGTTTCATCGATGTACAAGGGAGTGAAGCCGAAACGCATGATGTCCGGCGCGCGGAAATCTCCGATCACACCGCGCGCGATCAGGGCCTGCATGGCGGCGTAGCCGTCGCTGAAACGGAACGACACTTGGCTGCCGCGCTGGTCCGGGTCGCGCGGCGTGGCGAGGGTCAGTTGCGGGCAGCGGTGTTCGACCTCAGCTATGAACAGGCTGGTCAGGTGTTGCGACCGGGCGCGGATGCTGGCCATGTCGGTCAAGTCCCAGATGTCCAGCGCGCAGTCCAGCGCCGCCAGGGCCAGCACCGGCGGCGTTCCGACGCGCATCCGTTCGACGCCCGCGCCAGGCCGGTAGGCCTGTTCGAAGGCAAAGGGCGCGTCATGTCCCAGCCAGCCAGACAGGGCAGGCCGCGCCGTGTCCGCGTGGCGCGGGGCGACATAGATGAAGGCGGGCGCGCCGGGGCCGCCGTTCAGGTATTTATAGGTGCAGCCGACCGCGAAATCGGCGTTGCAGGCAGCCAGCTCTACCTGTGTCGCGCCCGCCGTATGCGCCAAATCCCAAACCGTGACGACGCCATGCGCATGCGCCTTGGCGGTCAGAGCCCGCATGTCGTGCAACCGACCGGTGCGATAGTCGACTTCGGTGATCATGAGGACGGCGACTTCGTCCGTTATGTTGGCCTCGACCTCTTCTGGGGCGACAACGCGCAGTTCGTATCCACGGTCCAGCGAGCGGATCAGCCCCTCGGCCATGTAAAGGTCGGAAGGGAAGTTGCCGCTGTCCGATAGGATGACCCTGCGGCCTTCGGGCGCCATCGCCAGCGCCGAGGCCAGCGCCTGGTAGACCTTGATCGACAGGGTGTCGCCCATCACGACGCTGCCAGGTTCGGCGCCGATCAGCCGGGCGATCCGGTCACCGACGCGGCGGGGTTGGTTCATCCACCCAGCCTTGTTCCATCCGGTGATCAGCATTTGCCCCCATTCGTCCAGCATTACCCGCTGCATGCGGGCGGGGGCGGATTTGGGCAAGGGGCCCAGCGAATTGCCATCAAGGTAGATCACCCCCTCTGGCAGGTGGAACATCGCTTTGGTGGTGGCGTAATCGGTCATGGCGCGTCTCCTTGTTGGCGACGGTCCTAGCGATTTCACGCGGACCGCGCCAACGAAGGTTTTTGATCACCGTATCAAGAACGGTGATGCACCTTATCACACCTGGCCGCCCGCGATCTTGATTTCCTGCCCGTTGGTGCTTTCGCTCAGCGGGTCGCACAGCCAAAGCGCGGCGCGGGCGACCTCTTCGGGGCTGATCAGGCGTTTGTGGCGGTTCAGCTTGACCATCATGGTGCGGGCTTCGTCGTCCGATACGCCGGTGCGGGCCTTGATCGCATCCGTGTTGCGGGTGACGATATCGGTGTCCACATAACCCGGGCAGATCGAGTTGAATGTGTAGGGACCACCCATGAAATCCTCGGCGAAGGAGCGCATCATCCCGATCACCCCGTGTTTCGAGGCTGCATAGGCACCCGCGCCGGGTGTGCCGCGTACTCCGGCAATCGAGGAAATGGCAATCACCCGTCCCCAATCCGTCGTCAACATGGAGCGCATGGATTCGCGGATCGTGTAGAACGCGCCGTCCAGGTTGGTGGCCATGATCTTGCGCCAGAATTCCGTGTCGGTCTTGTGCAGCTTGCGGCCTTCGGCGATGCCGGCGTTGGCTACGCAGATCTGGATCGGCCCGCGTTCGGCCACGGCGGTGTCGATGACCTCGGCCACGGCGCGATCATCGGTTACATCCATGACCGCTGGGTACAAGTTCGCGCTGGCGACCTCTTGTAGCACATTCAACCGGCGACCGGTGATTGTGACATTCACACCTTCGGCGGCCAGAGCGCGGGCGATGGCCAAGCCGATCCCCGTACCGCCGCCGGTGACAAGTGCGTGTTTCCCCTTCAGATCCATAATTTCCTCCTCGCTGATCGGGAACACGATACGGGTCCGCCGATGTGGTGCAAGAACGCCGTTCCGTCACATGGGCCGACTATGTGCTTTACAAAGGTATTCACATCAGTGAATTTGTTTATTGATCAGTTTCGGAGGATTTCATGAACCGTATTTTTGGGGTTGTCGCGATGGTCTGGGTGGGGTCCGTGGCGGCAGCAAGCGAAGACATCGCCGACAAGTACCCGCAGTCAGAGCTTTACGACAAGCCCGTCGAAGTGATCCCGCACGTTTTCAGTGCCATCGGGGCGACGGCGCCTCCGACATATGAGAACAGCGGCCACAACAACAACCTGTCCTTTGTACTTACCGGGGACGGTGTTGTGGTAGTCAACGGCGGCGCCTCGGCGCGGTTGGCGAAGGCGCTGCATGATGAAATCAAGGCCGTCACAGATCAGCCGGTCAAGCTGGTGATCAACGAAAACGGGCAGGGGCACGCGATCCTTGGCAATTCCTATTGGGCTGATCAGGGCGTGGACATTCTGATGCACGTGGACGCTGAAGAAGAAATCAAGGCGCACGGTGATCAGATTCTGCTGGGAATGGAAGCCTATAACAGGGACAAGGCCGCGGGTACGCGTGTGGTGATGCCGACCATGACCTTCGAAGAGGAGCATGTCTTTTCGATGGGCGACGTGGAATTCCACGTTCTGCACCTGGGGCCTGCGCATGGTCCGGGTGACACGCAGGTCTGGATACCCCAATGGAATATCATGATCGCTGGCGACATCGCCTTTCATGAACGGATGCCGCCGATCTTTCAGGACACCTGCACCAGTTGCTGGATAGAAACCTGGGAAACCAAGCTGGAACCGCTGAACCCGACCTACGTGATTCCCGGACATGGTCACCCCTCCAACCTGGCGCAGGTGCGGCGCTATACCCGTGACTATCTGGTCGATCTGAGAGAGAAGATACGCGCCCATATCGACGAGGGCGGAGACCTTGCCGGGGCCTACTACGTGGATCAGGAACGCTGGCGCGGGCTGGATACGTTCGAAGAACTGGCCACCAAGAACGCCGGGCGCGTGTTCGAGGAAATGGAATGGGAATGATCCCGTGATGGGGCCAGTCCGGCCCCGACCCGGCCAAGCCCAAGGCCCGTGCAACGATTGCCCTGTGGGCGCAACTTGACGCGTGGCAAACTCGTGTCGGCGGTGATAGCGTGCTGTCCGAAACGTCGCCGGGCTTGGCGTCCGGCATACTGAAATCCGCGTTTCGGCAGGAAAAGGTGCGGTCGCTTTGATGAAGTGGATTGATATCCCCCCGGCATGGCTGCTGCTTGCGGCGGTGCTGGCGTGGCTGCAGGGGGCCTATTTCCCGTTCGGGCTCGGGTTTGGCGGTGCCTGGGCTGATTTCGCCGGGGGTATCCTGGTGGGCGGGGGCGTCTTGCTGATGGTTCTGGCCTTCGTGGAAATGCGCAGGCGCAGGACAACAATCGTGCCGCACAGGGATGCGGATGCCCTGGTGACGAGTGGCATATTCTCTCGGTCGCGCAACCCGATCTACTTGGGTGACGTACTGCTTTTGGCGGGGTTGGTCCTGCGGTTCGATGCCGTATTGTCGCTGCCGTTGGTGCCGCTACTGTTGTGGGTGCTGGAAAAACGGTTCGTCATTCCAGAGGAGAAACGCCTGAGGGTCAAATTCCGCGCCGATTTTGCGCGCTATTGCCAAAAGACGCGCCGTTGGATTTGACACGCAGGGCGGTTCCGTGCATCTGAGGCGGGCCAGAAGCGCAACAAAATTGCGCATCCAAGAGATAACAAGTCCCGGATATTTCGGGAAAAGGGGTTAACTGTTCTGAAGGGGGACAAAAAAGGTGAAAATCGGAACTCCTAAGGAAGTGTTCGAGGGAGAAAATCGCGTTGCGATGACACCCGACTCGGCGCTGCAACTGCAGAAGCTGGGTTACGAATGCGCCATCGAGTCCGGGGCGGGTGTTGCTGCCGGATTCTCTGACGAGCTGTATGAAAAGGCCGGTGTTGAGATCATCAAGACCGCCGCGCAACTTTGGAAAGCCGTAGATATCGTCGCCAAGGTGCGTCAGCCCACGGACACAGAACTGAAACGCATGGCAGCAGGCCAGACGCTGATCAGTTTCTTCAACCCGGCGGGCAATTCGGAAGGGCTGGAACTGGCCAAGTCGAAGGGTGCCAACGTCATCGCGATGGAAATGGTGCCGCGTATTTCCCGCGCGCAGAAGATGGACGCGCTGTCGTCGATGGCCAACATCGCCGGGTATCGCGCGGTGATCGAGGCGGGCAACAACTTTGGCCGCTTCTTTACCGGTCAGGTGACGGCTGCGGGCAAGGTGCCGCCGGCCAAGGTTCTGGTCGTGGGCGCCGGTGTGGCCGGGCTGGCCGCGATCGGCACGGCGACCTCGCTGGGGGCGATCACCTATGCGTTCGACGTGCGCCCCGAAGTGGCCGAACAGGTCGAATCCATGGGGGCCGAGTTCGTCTTCCTTGATTTCGAGGAAGAGCAGCAGGACGGCGCCGCCACCGGCGGGTACGCGGCTGTTTCCAGCCCGGAATTCGCGGCGGCCCAGTTGGCCAAGTTCCGCGAACTGGCGCCCGAGATGGACATCGTCATCACCACCGCGCTGATCCCGAACCGCGAAGCCCCGGAACTGTGGACCAAGGACATGGTCGACAGCATGAAGCCGGGCTCGGTCATCGTTGACCTGGCGGCGGAAAAGGGTGGCAACTGCAAGTTGACGGTCAAGGACGAGAAGATCGTCACCGACAACGGCGTGACCATCATCGGCTACACCGATTTCCCGTCGCGTATGGCGGCGCAGGCCTCGACGCTGTATGCCACCAACATCCGCCACATGATGACGGACCTGACCCCCGAAAAGGACGGTCAGATCAATCACAATATGGAAGACGACGTCATCCGCGGCTCTACCGTGACCTTCGACAAGGAAATTACCTGGCCGCCGCCCCCGCCGAAAGTGCAGGCCATCGCGGCACAGAAGCCCAAGGAAAAGCCCAAGGAACTGACCGCCGAGGAAAAACGCGCGCAGGAAGTTGCGGCCTTCAAGGCGCAGACCAAGCAGCAGGTGACCCTGCTGGCCATCGGTGGCGCGCTGCTGTTGGGCGTTGGTTTGGTAGCCCCGGCCAGCTTCATGCAGCACTTCATCGTGTTCGTGCTGGCGGTGTTCGTCGGCTTCCAGGTGATCTGGAACGTCAGCCACTCGTTGCACACCCCGCTGATGGCGATCACCAATGCGATTTCGTCGATCATCATCCTCGGCGCGTTGATGCAGATCGGATCCGGGTCGTTCCTGGTGATCCTGCTGGCCGCGCTGTCGGTGTTCATGGCCGGGATCAACATCTTCGGCGGCTTCCTCGTGACGCGGCGCATGCTCGCCATGTTCCAGAAATCGTAAGGAGTAGGGACACATGGAATTCGGATTTACAACGGCGGCTTACGTCGTCGCGGCTGTCCTCTTCATCCTGTCGCTGGGTGGTCTGTCGGGCCAGGAAAGCGCCAAGCGCGCCGTCTGGTACGGTATCGTCGGCATGGCCCTGGCGGTGTTCGCAACGCTGATCGGGCCGGGTAGCGGCCTGTGGTGGTTGTCGATCATCCTTGTCGCCGGTGGCGGCGTGATCGGCTTCATCCTGGCCACGCGCGTTCAGATGACCCAGATGCCGGAATTGGTGGCCGCGATGCACTCGCTGGTCGGTCTGGCGGCTGTGTTCGTGGGCTACAACGCCCATTTCGAACTGGGTCGCGTACTGGCAATGGACCCGGCTGCCCGCGAAGGGCTGCACGGTTTTGCCGAACTGCTGGCACATAAATCGTCGGTGGAACAGAGCATCCTGCGGGTCGAGCTGTTCCTGGGCGTGTTCATCGGTGCCGTGACCTTTACCGGGTCTGTCATCGCTTACGGCAAGCTGGCGGGCAAGGTAACCTCGGCCGCGACCAAGCTGCCGGGTGGTCATATGCTGAACGCGTCTGCGGCGGCGATCTCGGTGCTGGCGCTGATCTGGTACTTCAACACCGGTGGGCTGCTGCCGCTGGCGATCATGACCGCGATGGCGCTGTTCATCGGTTATCACCTGATCATGGGTATCGGCGGCGCCGATATGCCGGTGGTGGTTTCGATGCTGAACAGCTACTCGGGCTGGGCTGCGGCGGCCATTGGCTTCTCGCTTGGCAACGACCTGCTGATCGTTGTGGGTGCACTGGTGGGCAGTTCGGGTGCGATCCTGTCATACATCATGTGCAAGGCGATGAACCGTTCGTTCATCAGCGTGATCCTGGGCGGCTTTGGCGGCACCGGCGGTCCTGCGATGGAAGTGACCGGCGAACAGATTGCCATCGACGCCGATGGCGTTGCTGCAGCACTGGATGATGCGGACAGTGTCATCATCATCCCGGGCTACGGCATGGCCGTGGCACAGGCACAGCAGAACGTGGCCGAACTGACCCGCCGCCTGCGCGCCAAGGGCAAGGAAGTGCGTTTCGCCATCCACCCCGTTGCGGGCCGCCTGCCTGGGCACATGAACGTGCTGCTGGCCGAGGCCAAGGTCCCCTATGACATCGTTCTGGAAATGGACGAGATAAACGAGGATTTCCCGGATACCGACGTGGCAATCGTGATCGGCTCGAACGACATCGTGAACCCGGCCGCACAAGAAGACCCCAACAGCCCCATCGCCGGGATGCCGGTTCTGGAATGCTGGAAGGCCAAGCAGGTCTTCGTGTCCAAGCGCGGCCAGGGCACTGGCTATTCGGGGATCGAGAACCCGCTGTTCTACAAGGAAAACACCCGCATGTTCTATGGTGACGCCAAGAAGTCGCTGGACGAACTGCTGACCCGGATCAGCTGATCATGGTCTTTACGAGATCGGGAAAGGGCGCCTATAGGCGCCCTTTTTTGTGGCAGGTGGATGGCGTATACCGTTGTATTCCGTTAACCTGTTGAAAATACTTTGATTTTATTGGATGATGATGCCATCAACAGCGGAATTGAGATTCCGAAGGGCCACAATTCATGATCGCTGACCATCCGCTACGCTATGAATTGGCGAACGAACTGCACGCGCGGCCCTTTCCCTCTCTGACCGCCCCGTGCACCGCGTCCTTCTTGGCGATAAAGCAGACCGATGGCGCTGCGGGCCGGGACCGGTCGCAGGACAGGGCGCACCTGATCGCCTTGCTGGATCGCTATGGCGCGCCCCATCCGCAACCGGACGCCACGCATTATTTCGGCAAGATCGGGCGGCACACGCTGAAATGGGAACAGCACACCGAATTCGTCACCTATACGGCGTTTTCAGACAATCTCAGCGTGCGGCCGTTTGATCCGGCTGACTTTGCGGTCTTCCCAGAGGAGTGGCTGAACGCTGCCCCCGGCGTGCGCGTGACCAGTGCGTTGATCCGGGTAGAACCCTGGACGGACAAGAAGATCACCTCAGAGCGTATCGGTGAATGGTTCGTGCCCGAAAGCCTGGCAGCCAGCCGGGTGTTGGATGACGCCGCAGTCATCGCAGGGGATTTCCACATCGACCCGTCCGGGCACCTGCGCTTTGCGGTGTTCGTCGCCCCGACGACCGGCAATCGCCGCATTGGACGGATCGTGCAGCGCCTGTGCGAGATCGAGACCTACAAGAGTCTGTCCATGATGGGATTCGCCCGGTCCAGAGAGTTGTCGCCACGGATGGGACGCATGGATGGCCAGTTGACCAGTTTGATGGACCAGATGACCACCAAGGGAACCAGGGCAGAGGATACGTTGGCGGGATTGCTGGAAACATCGGCGGAACTGGAGCGGATGGTGGCGCGCAACTCGTTCCGGTTCGGTGCGACATCGGCTTACGAAGCGATCGTCCACGATAGGATCGAGGTGCTGCGGGAAACCCGGTTTGACGGGCGGCAGACGTTCAACGAATTCATGATGCGCCGCTATGATCCGGCCATGCGCACGGTGAAATCCACTGAACGCCGGCTTGAGGGGCTGGCAGACAGGGCGATCCGCGCGGGTGATCTGCTGCGTACGCGGGTAGATGTCGAACGCTCGGCCCAGAACCAGAAACTTCTGGAAAGCATGGACCGCCGCGCCGACCTGCAACTGCGCCTGCAAAAAACCGTAGAGGGACTGAGCGTCGTTGCGATCAGCTATTACGCGGTGTCGCTGGCGGCCTACGTGACCTACCCCCTTGCTCAGGTTCTGGGGGTCAGCAAGGGAATGCTGACGGCGGTGCTTACTCTGCCGGTTGTAGCGGTTGTGTGGTGGGTGCTGCGGCGGATCCAGCGGAAGATGCACTAAGCACCCGGCCCGCCAACCAACCACCCGATCCGATGCTGGCAATGGCAAGGATCGCGGCGACGGAAAGGGTCGGGATACCCGACAGGCCCGCACCAACGGTGCAGCCTCCGGCCAGCACGCCACCCACCCCCATCAGGGCCGCACCGGACAGATAGCGTCCCGTCTGGCGGGCGTTATCAAAACTCTGCCATGCAAACTGGCCGCGGACCAGCGCCGCCACCAAGGCCCCCGCCAGAACACCCCCTAGCAGGCCCACGCCGAAATTCGCCGGGATAGAGGTGCTGGCGATGGTCCAGAACAGCGCGTCTGCGGCGGGCGACGTGAAGCTGAGGCTTTCCAGCGCGACCGGGTCGAAATCGTCAAGCAGGATGAAACCGGTGCCAATCCAACCCAGCGGCACCAGTGCCCCGATCAGCGCGCCACCCAGAAGCGCACCAGTCCGATTGCCGGAACGCACGGCCACCGTCAGGGCGACCAAAGCGATTAACACGGCCCAGACCAGCGGGTTCCCCGGCAGGGCGGCGCTGTCCAGCGAAAGGGTGAAGCTGCCCAGCGTGGTGCGGATGGGGGCCAGGACGCCTTTCAGCGTGGCATGGGCGACGATGGCGAATACCACCAACACCAGTGCTGCGCGCAGGTTGCCCGACCCGGTCAATACCGTAAGACGCGAAACGCAGCCGCGGGTCAGAACCATGCCGATGCCGAACAAAAGACCCCCGGTTATGATCGCCAGTACAGGAACATCGCCAGCCATGAAGCGGTGATCCACGAACGAGATCAGGCCATATGCGACCGCTGCCTGTGTGCCCAGAACCGCAACGGCGAGGGCGGCCAACCAGACACCAGCGGCTTGTCTACGGTCCTCGCCCACGATGGCGCGACGAAAGCAGAATCGGGTGATCTGTGCCAAGGCACCGAAACCCAGACCGACCAGAACGGCGAAATAAACGACGGCCTGGGGGGCGGTCAACTCTTCAAAGCCGAAGGTTTCAAACATGGTGCTTTTCCCGCGTGAAGTAGAATTTTTTCCCAAATGCCAAAGCTCGTACCCATTATCAAGTGCGTAAATGGTCTTTCAGTGTTGCGGGAGCGGGACGATTTCCTAATTCTGCCGGATTTTCGAAACGAATCTACATATGCGAATGGAATGACATGAAAACAGCCCGCCAAGGACGCGGCGGGCCGTTGTTTGGTCCTTATTTCGGCTGTGGCTTCAGCGGCCGCGTATGCGCGGGTCCAGCGCGTCGCGCAGGCCATCACCCAAGTAGTTGACGCCCAGCACCGTCAGCGAAATCGCAAGGCCCGGCCAGAACACCCGTTCGGGGTACTGTTGCAGGTAATCAGTCGCGTCGAACAGCAGCCGCCCCCATGTCGGGAAGTCCGGTGGAAACCCCAGGCCAAGAAAGGACAGCGCGGATTCCGTGATGATCGCATTGGCGATCCCCAGCGTGGCGGACACCATGATTGGCGACAGCACGTTGGGCAGGATGTGGCGCAGGATCATCCGGGTGTTGGTGGTGCCGATGGACCGGGCTGCCAGGACGAACTCTCGCTCCTTCAGTGCCAGCACGTCACCGCGCACGATCCGCGCGGTTGGCATCCAGCTGGTGACGCCGATGGCGACCACGATCAGGATGAAAATCCCGGTTTCCGGCCCGAAGGCGGCGTTCAGCGGGTCGCGGAACAGCAGCACCATCACCAGCAGCAAGGGCAGCAGGGGAAGGGCCAGGAACAGGTCCGTCATTCGCATCAGCAGTCCGTCCAGTCGCCGGAAAAATCCGGCCAGAACGCCAACGAGGCTGCCCAGAAACAGAGCCAGCAGCATTGCGGTGATCCCCACTGAAACAGAGGTCTGCCCCCCTGCCATCATCCGTGCCAGCGTGTCGCGGCCCAACTGGTCCGTGCCCAGCGGGTGTGCAAAGGACGGCCCCTGATTACGGGCGCGGATGTCGATATAGGTCGCGTCATAGGGCCAGAACAGCGGGCCCAGAAAGACCGCCAGCACGATCAGCAGGAAAACGATCCCGCCCAGCATCGCGCCCTTGTGGTGCTTGAACTGGTCCCAAACGTCGCGCCATTGGCTGCGAGGCGGCGCTGTCAGGACCGGGTCGGTCAACGCGCCCGCCGGTGTGGCCCCGCCCGATCCGGGAATGGTTTTCTGAACAGGCTCAGTCATATCGAATCCTCGGGTCCAGAATGCCGTACAGCACGTCGGCGATCAGGTTGAACACCACGATCAACAGCGCAAAGATAAAGGTCAGCGTCTGCACCATTGGCAGGTCGTTAGCCTCGATCGCGCCGATCAAAAGCTGGCCCAGACCGTTCACCTTGAACACCTGTTCGGTGATGATGGCGCCGCCGAATACCTGCGGCACGCCAAGCGCGATTACAGTCACGACCGGGATCATGGAATTACGCAGCACATGAACCAGCACCACGACGCGTTCGCCCAGCCCCTTGGCGCGGGCGGTGCGGACGTAATCCTGGTTCAGGTTGTCCAGCATGGACGCCCGCATGAACCGGCTGATCTGCGCGGCATTGTACAGCGCCAGCACGAAAACCGGCATCGCCATCTGGCGCAGCTGGAAAACGAAACTGTCCCAGTTGGTCACCTTGTGCGTGGTGTCGTAAATCGACGGGAACCAGCCCAGGTTGACCGAGAAGATCACGATCAGCAGCACGCCTGTAAAGAACGTGGGCACGGAAAATCCGATCATCGAGATGAACGTACCGACCTGGTCAAACACCGAATACTGGCGGTAGGCCGAGTAGATCCCGATCGGCAAGGCGATCAGCACGCCGACGATATAGGACATGCCCACCACCCACAGGGTCTGCGGCAGGCGTTGCACGACGATGTCCATCACCGGGCTGCGGGTCTGCCAGGACAGTACGCGCAACTGGCCCTCGGCCAGAGATGTGCCGAACAGGTTGTCGATCAGCACCTGCGGTTCAATCCAGAAGAACTGCACAAGCCATTTGACAAAGCGGATGTGGACGGGCTCGCCCAGGCCCAGTGCCTCACGCATGCGTTCCTTGACTTCGGGGGGGACAGTCAGCGGAACCTGCGCCATCGGATCGCCCGGGGCCAGTTCCAGCAACAGAAAAATCACGAGACTGATAAACAACAGCGTCGGGACGGCCAGGACCAGACGGCGTATCGTAAATGTCAGCATATTAGTGCCTTTGCGGCTTTTCTTAGTGGGGCGGGCGCGGATACGGACGCCCGGAAACAAGAATGGCCCCGGCCAGCGTGGGCCGGGGCCAATCCCTTAGCGGATTACTTTACCCGATGCCAGTCGGCGGCGTTCCACAGTTCCGAATCCCAAGTGTTCAGGATCACGCCACCCAGCGAATTGGAATGCGCGGACACGCGGCCACGGTCCACCAGCGGCACCACGACATAGCTGTCCTTGGTCAGCATATCGTTCAGCTTCTTGGCGATTTCGCCGCGTTTGGACAGTTCGCCGGTGCGGCCCAGTTCGGCCACCAGTTCGTCATAGGCCGGATCACAGAAGCGGTTGACGTTCTCACCCTGCCATTGGGCTTCGGGTTTGGGCGCCTTTTCGCAGGTGTGTTGCGCCAGGTAGGATTCCGGGTCGGTCCCGTCAAAGTTGTTGGCGTACATTTCCACGTCGGCATAGAACTTCTGGAACGTGTCGGGCGACCCCGGATCGCCACCGAAGAACACGCTGGCCGAGATGTTGCGCAGTTCCGTTTCAACTCCGATCTCGCTCCACCACTGCTTGATCAGCGCCTGGAAGTCCTGGCGCACCGCGTTGGTCGAGGTCTGGTACAGCAGGCTAAGCTTCATGCCGTCCTTTTCGCGTACGCCACCTGCGCCGACTTTCCATCCTGCTTCTTCCAGCAGGGCTTTGGCGCCTTCGATGTCCTGCGTCAGGCAGTCGGTGTTGTCCGAGGCATAGGCTGCCGGAGCGGGCACCAGGTTACAGGTCGGGCGACCGGCCTGACCATAGCCGATTTCCACCAGCAGGTTGCGGTCGATGGCCATTGACAGCGCCTTGCGGACGCGGACATCGGACAGGATCGGGTGCGGGTGCTTGGCGGTAGACCGCTCACCCTCGGGCAGGTTGGGCGAAGGATCGGTCATGTTCATCTCGATCCGTTCCACCAGCGAACCGAATGCCGCGATCGGCTTGCCCTTGCCACCCTTGGCCATGTTGGCCAGAACGTCAGGCGCCAGTTGCAGATTCCACGCATAGTCGAATTCGCCGGTTTCCAGGACGGCGCGGCCCGCTGCGGTTGCATCGCCACCGCCCTTGAAGGTCAGGGTCGCGAAGGCAGGTTTCGCCGGATCGCGGTAGTTGTCGTTGGCCTTCATGGAAATCACGTCGTTCGGCTTGAACTCGGTCACGACGAAGGGGCCGGTGCCGATCGGGCCAAAGTTGGCGTCAGTACATTCCGGGGCTTTTGCACCCAGGCAGTTTTCAAACTGCGCCTTTTGCAGGATCGGGGATTGCGCCCCCATGAACGGGCCATAGGGGTTCGGCTTGGGTTCCGAGAAGGTGACCTTGACCGTCAGATCATCGACCGCGTCAACGCTGCTGACGCCCTGGAACTTGGCCAGTTGCGCGCAGCCGCCTTCGGGGTGCATGCAGTATTCGGCGGTGAATTTCACGTCGGCAGAGGTCACGGGCGACCCATCAGACCATTTCAAGCCGGGTTTCAGCTTCCACGTGATCGAGGCCAGGTCGCTTGTGACGCCGCCGTTTTCGACGGTGGGGATCGCTTCGGCCAGATAAGGCACCAGCGCGCCGTTCTGGTCATAGCGGCCCAGCGGTTCAATAACCAGCGACGACGATTCCAGATCCTTGGTGCCGCTGGACAGATAGGGGTTCAGGATCGAAGGGGCCTGCCAGTAGATGATGTTGACATGGCCGTCTGTGCCGCGCTCTGCAAATGCGGCGGGGGCGAGTGCGGCCATCGCTACGGCGCCTGACATCAGGGCTTTGAGTTTCATAGATTCCTCCTGGTTGGACAGTTCTGTCTCTATTTCCGCGGTGGCGTCATGTGTGATTCTTTCCACGGACTATGGCAAACTTGCACCAATATACCCTTCCGCCACCACGGATATTTCTACCATGTGTTACAATGGCTGGCGTGATCCCAAACCATCTGGTCAAAAAAAGCAAGCGGCTCGCAAGTTGTCCCTGCGGCAGGCTGCTACCGGTTTGACAGCGGCGTCCGCCTGTCTGTACCGTCTGCACCTGATTGCCCCGGACAGGAAAACCGTGATGCTGGACCAGCCGATCGCATCCATCGAAAACCTTCGCGTCGAATTCCAGACAAAGGACGGCCCCGTCGTCGGGGTCGAGGATGTCTCGTTCACCGTCAATCCCGGCGAAACTGTCTGTATCGTGGGTGAATCCGGTTCGGGCAAGTCGGTGTCCAGCCTGTCGCTGATGCGGCTGGTTGAATTCGGCGGGGGGCAAATCACAGGCGGGCGGCTGATCTTTGACCGCAAGGATGGCAAGGAACTGGATCTGTCAAAGGCCGACCAATCGCTGATGCGCACCATTCGCGGCAATGAAATCGGCATGATTTTCCAGGAACCGATGACCGCGCTGAACCCGGTGTTCACGGTGGGACGCCAGCTGACCGAGGGTCTGCGCCTGCACAAGGGGCTGAGCAAGGCCAAGGCTGAGGCGCGCGCGCTGGATCTGTTGCGCCAAGTGCGCATCCCGGAACCCGAACAGCGGCTGAAGCAGTACCCGCACGAGTTGTCCGGCGGGATGCGGCAGCGCGTGGTGATCGCGATGGCGCTGGCCTGCGAACCACGCCTGCTGATTGCGGACGAACCTACCACCGCGCTGGATGTGACCATTCAGGCGGAAATCCTGGCGTTGATGAACCGGCTAAAACGGGAAACTGGCACGGCGGTGATGTTCATCACCCACGACATGGCCGTGGTGGCGCAAATGGCGGACCGCGTCGTTGTGATGTTCCGCGGTAACAAGGTCGAAGAAGGTCCGGTGGCCCAGATATTCGACAACCCGCGGCACGAATACACCAAGGCCCTTCTGGCCGCCGTGCCCAAGCTGGGAGAGATGACAGGCAAGCCGCTGCCTGAACCGATGAAACTGTTCGGCCAGGATCAGGGCGAATTGAAGCCCATCAAGGGGACCGATACCCCGCTGCTGACGGTCAGGAACCTTGTCACCCGCTTCCCGGTCAAGGGTGGGTTCTTTCGCCAGACCGTCGCCAATGTCCACGCGGTCGAGGATGTGTCCTTTACGCTCAACAAGGGGCGTACGCTGTCGCTGGTGGGCGAATCCGGTTGTGGTAAATCCACGGCGGGGCGGTCCATCCTGCGGTTGGTGCAGCCGCAATCGGGCCATGTAATGCTGGACGGTCTGGACATCATGGCGCTGGACCAGGGTGACCTGCGCAAGGCGCGGCAGGACATGCAGATGGTGTTCCAGGATCCCTTCGCCAGTCTGAATCCGCAGATGCAGCTGGCCGATCAGGTGGCCGAACCCATGCGCAACTATGGCACGCATAAGGGATCGGCGTTGATGGATCGGGTTGCGATGCTGTTCGACCGGGTCGAACTGCCGCGCAGCTTCATGCGCCGCTATCCGCATGAAATGTCCGGTGGTCAGCGTCAGCGGATCGCCATTGCCCGCGCCTTGGCCCTGAACCCCAAGCTGATCGTCGCGGACGAGGCAGTTTCGGCGCTGGACGTGTCGGTGCAGGCGCAGGTGTTGAACCTGATGATGGAATTGCAGACCGAACTGGGGTTGTCCTTCCTGTTCATCAGCCATGACATGGCGGTGGTAGAGCGGGTCAGCCACGACGTTGGCGTGATGTACCTGGGCCGGATCGTGGAATTGGGCCCCCGGCAGGCAGTGTTCGAAGACCCGCAACACCCCTATACGCAGGCGTTGATGAAGGCTGTGCCGGTCGCCGATCCGGGGGACCGCAAATCCGAACGCGATCTGAACTTCAAGCCGATCCCTTCGCCGATCCACCCGGTCGGGTATGATCCGGCCCCGTCACAGTACCAGGAGGTCAGCCCCGGCCATTTCATTCTGACTACGGACAGCGGATACTGACCGCTCGCCGTTCCCGCCGATGTGCCACTGGAACTGGCTGGCCGCCCTGCCAGCCGTCGGGGTTCTCCGGGATGTCTACTGCTGCGGTTGTCCAATTGATCAGACACAGGACAAAATCCGCCAGCCGGGTAGGGCGTCGGGGATTGCGCTTGAAACCCCCCGGCAGAGTTGTCAGAACCAGCAAGGGAAACGCACCTTCACCCAAGAGCGGCTGAATGGGCGGATTTGCGGCCCGGATCTGTCGGTGTGCGTACCCGCCCTGGCAGGATGACCTAGCGGAAACCTTGCGTGTTTTCCGGGTCCGTTTATCAACTGGACAATCACCGGGTCAGATCGGTGATGCCACGGGAAACCGGGCGATGTCGCAACAATAACCGAGGAATCGCGATGCCGATCAAGAACAGTTTCGCCCAGATGCACGGACAGATCACAGCCTGGCGCCGGGATTTTCACGAACATCCCGAAATCATGTTCGATGTGCACCGCACCGCCGGGATCGTTGCTGGAAAGCTGCGTGAATTCGGCTGTGACGAGGTGGTAGAGGGCATCGGCATCACCGGCGTGGTCGGGGTGATCCGGGCGGGGAAATCCGATCGCGTGGTCGGCCTGCGCGCCGATATGGACGCGCTGCCGATGACGGAGATCACCGGGTTGGGTTACGCGTCCAAAATCCCAGGTGCGATGCACGCCTGCGGCCATGACGGGCACACCGCGATGCTGCTGGGGGCGGCAAAATACCTCGCCGAGACCCGAAATTTTGACGGCACGGTGGTGCTGCTGTTCCAGCCCGCCGAAGAAGGCGGCGGCGGCGGCCTGAAAATGGTACAGGACGGCGCGCTGGACCGTTGGAACGTGCAAGAGGTCTATGGCCTGCACAACATGCCCGGCATCCCCGTGGGTGAGTTCGCGATCCGGCCCGGCCCCCTGATGGCCTCTGCTGACGAATTTGAAATCATCGTCACCGGCAAGGGCGGACATGCGGCACAGCCGCAAACGGTGGTGGATACCACCTTGGCCGCCAGCCACGTGGTGATCGCGCTGCAATCCATCGTCTCGCGCAACGTTGACCCGGTGAAACAGGCGGTTCTGTCGGTCACGACTTTCCTGACCGAAAGCGATACGGCGAACGTCATTCCGCAAACGGTAAAACTGCGGGGCACCGTGCGCTGTTTCGAACCCGGCGTGCGCAGCTTGGTGGAAGAACGGTTGAAATCCGTTGTCAGCCTTACTGCCGAAGCCTATGGCGCGACGGTGGATATCCAATATGTCCGCGGTTATCCGCCCACCGTCAACGCCGAGGATCAAACCAGCCACGCTATCGAGGCCGCCCGCGCCGTGTCAGACAAGGTGGAAACCAACACCCCGCCGATCATGCCGGCCGAGGATTTCTCCTACATGCTGGAAGCGCGCCCCGGCGCCTATATATTTCTGGGCAACGGGGATTCCCCGATGTGCCACCACCCCGCCTATGATTTCAACGACGCGGCGATCCCGCTGGGGTGCAGCTTCTTCGCCGAGTTGATCGAACGCCGTATGCCGCGCGCCTGAGGAAAGGACCAACCAATGCCCGTCAAGAACCGCTTTGCCGAAATGCAGGACGAAATCACCGCGTGGCGCCGGGATTTCCACGAACACCCGGAAATCCTGTTCGACACCGTGCGCACCGCCGGGATCGTGGCTGAAAAGCTGCACGTTTGTGGTTGTGACGAGGTGGTGACGGGCATTGGCCGCACCGGCGTGGTCGGTGTCATCAAGGGTAAGCAGACCGGCAGCGGCAAGGTGATCGGTCTACGCGCCGATATGGACGCGCTGCCGATCCATGAACAGACCGGGGTGGGCTATGCCTCAAGAACGCCGGGCGCGATGCACGCCTGCGGCCATGACGGGCACACCGCGATGCTGTTGGGGGCGGCGAAATACCTGGCCGAGACCCGCAATTTCGATGGCACGGTCGTGGTAATCTTTCAGCCCGCCGAGGAAGGCGGCGGCGGCGGTAAGGAAATGTGCGACGATGGCCTGATGGACCGCTGGGGCATTCAAGAGGTCTATGGCATGCACAACTGGCCCGGCCGCCCCGTGGGCAGTTTTTCCATTCGACCCGGCGCGTTCTTCGCCGCCACCGATATTTTCGAGATCGAGTTCGAAGGCAAAGGTGGCCACGCCGCCAAACCCCAGGAAACCGTGGACACGACTGTCATGGCGTCCCAGGCGGTGCTGGCGCTGCAGACCATCGCCAGCCGCAACGCTGACCCGGTGGACCAGGTGGTGGTGTCTGTCACCTCCTTTGAAACCTCTTCAAAGGCGTTCAACGTGATCCCGCAGCGGGTGACACTGAAAGGCACCGTGCGCACCATGAGCGGTGCCATGCGCGACCTGGCCGAAACGCGGATTAAATCCATCTGCACCGGAATCGCGGCCACGTTCGGCGGGGTCGTCCGTGTGGACTACACCCGCAACTACCCGGTGATGGTCAACACACCCGAACAGACAGATTTCGCCGCCGAAGTCGCCCGCGCCGTCAGCGGTCAATGCGACGAGGCACCGTTGGTCATGGGAGGCGAGGATTTCGCATTCATGCTGGAAGAACGCCCCGGCGCCTATATCCTTGTGGGCAACGGCGACACGGCGATGGTCCACCACCCGGAATACAACTTCAACGACGAAGCAATCCCCGCGGGATGCAGCTGGTGGGCCGAAATCGTTGAACGGCGCATGCCTGCGTTGTAGTTGCAATTTGCGAACTATTAAAGGATGAAGCTGTGCAAGATCTGCGAGTGGAAGTCCTCTGCACGGGCGACCGCGTGGTTGTCGGCTCAGACGCGTTCGAGGTTTTCTTTGAAACGTCAGAGGACGTGACGGACAGCGCCAATTTCGCGGTCTGGACAGCCTTGCCCTTTGCCATGCGGCTGGGGCGCCCCCTGCACATTGTGGGGCGGGTGTCCCCGGTGTTGCTTCGAAATGCCAGGCATATCGCGCGGCTCTGGACGATGTGGGCGCCTGATCTGTACCGTGATATCGACATTTCCACCTCAGAGCAGGGGGAAACGCCCTGCACGGGACAAGACCGGGAATTGATGACCTTTTCAGGTGGGGTGGATTCCACCGTCGCGCTTGCCGAACATGTCCGCCAGACCGGGCGGAAACCGGATGTCCTGACCGTTTTGGGCATGGACTATCGCCGGGGAGATACCGAACGGTTCCAGAAACTGCTGGATCGCACAGCGGAGTTTCGTCGCCAAAGAACCGGCGCTCATCTGATCGTGAAAAGCGATGCCGCCTCGGTCATGCGGCGGTTCGGGATACCGGCGGATCGTGGTTTCGGGTTCCAATTAGCCGCCAGTTTTTTTCTGTTCGAACACCGTTACGGGCATTTCCTGACCGCTGCGGATTTCGCGGACTTTCAGGAATGTCTGGTGGGGCCGTACAGTACCTCGTCTTGCCTGACGCATCACTATTCCAGTGGGGGCAGCCAGTCCCGTTTGCTGGGTCTGGAAACCACGCGGGCGGAAAAGGTGGCCATGCTGCTGAATGACGACCTGGCCTTGCGTTCCGTTTCCTTCTGCAAGGACTACAACACCCGCCCGGACAATTGCGGTGCCTGTTCCAAATGCGTGCGGACAAAGGCGATGTTCTTTGCTCATTCGCAGAAAGTGCCGGACATTTTCCTGACACCGGGGTTCACGCCCAATGATCTAGGGTCCGTGGATATGTCCCGGACCTTCGAACGGATCTTTGCGCAGGATGTTCTGAGCATGGCGCGCCAGCACGGGAACGAAACCTATTTCACCCGATTGGCAGAGGGATTGCATGATCCTGACCCGCCGACCGGTTTGAAATTGACGCTGCACAAACTCCGCATCATGTTGAAAGCCCGGAACGCAAGAAAGACCCGGAAATGATCGGTTTCCTGACCCGCCTGCGAAAGGCCCTTTCGCAAGCTCGATACTCTCCTGTCGTCCAGCGGGCCGAGTCGCCGATGGACGCTGTCCGGTTGGCGTACTGGGTTGAGAAAAAGCCGCTGCGAATGGATCTGCCGGTTTCGATGCTGCGCAGCCACGGCGCGTTTCGCTATGGGCCGGACCATCCCTTTCAGGTCGGAATGCGCGACGGCAAAGCGGGGTTGGCGCGGTTCTTTGACGGGTTTCAGCCGGTTGACCTGCGGTCGATGTATGGGCTGTCACGAGGCTGTACCGGCGCAGAGCTGCCGCAATGGACCCTGCCGTGGCGGCTGCGCGCTGAAAACTTGCCGCCACCCGGTGAAAAGGGGTTGCCGGCATCGCAGGGAACCGCCTTTTACGGCCCCTGCAGCGCGGCCAAGGTGGCGCTGGAACATCGCCGTCTGGCCGGTGTTCTGAGGTCCATCCAGCGCAAAGGCTATAACCCGGACCGGCATGGCGACATCGAGGGCTACCTTCTGACAGATGGAACGCGAGCCTGTTTCTTTGTCATGGGCGGTAAGCATCGCGCGGCGGCGCTGGCCCAGATGGGACACAGTCACGTTCCGGTGCGGCTGCGCCCGGGCCTGCTGTCGGTCATTGATGCGCGCAGCTTGGCGGACTGGCCGATGGTTGTCAGCGGGCAAGTTTCCCCCGAAACCGCCCGTGCGGTGCTGGAGGTCTATCTGGCCGGGCGGGGCATGGCGGACGTGCTGGGCTGATCCCGGTGCGTGCGGGCCAGGTCCGCCAGGTCACGGTACAGGCGATCCGCATCCTGTTGCGCACGCGTTCGGAAGGCACGGATCAACTTCAACTCCTGATCCGAGAAGTCGGCCGAAGCAGGGGGGGCAGAGATGTCGCGTACGCTGACGATCCGATGCCCGTCCAGTCCGGCGTCGCGCAACAACTGTTCGATCTTCGAGGCATTTGACGTCAACGCCAGGAACGGGGTTTCCGTCAGCATGGACAGGCAAACCGCGTGAAAGCGCCCGGTAATATGAAGTTGCGCCGCCGCGATTTCCGCCAGATAGGCGCCTTCGGTCATTGGCATCAGGAATTCCGGTGCGTGCAGCGGAAAAACCGCGTTGTACAGGCGGAACAACACCCCCCGCAGAAACGGGCCGATCAAAGGCAGGTGCCAGACGGCATGGCGCAAGGTCTTGGTCGGGATGAACCTGGCACCGGGGGTTTGTGAGGCCAGTCGGGCCAGATCGCGCCGTTTATCCAGCCTGACGCTGTCCCCGACGATCAGGCCCTTGCGCTGGTGGGCAGGGGTTTCCGCCGGCGCCGAAAGCGACAGGTCAGGCAACCAGCGCACTTGTTGATGGCTGGCGCGAGCCATCGACGTTGCACTTTGGCTATCGCGCGCTGACAAAAGGGAAAACTGCGCTAACAGCGCCCCCCATTCCGGTGGGTTGTCCTGATACAGCGCATTGACCAGCGCCACCGGCGTATTCCCGCGCGCCGGGTGGGTAGCGATTCTCAGCAGCGCCTCGCCCGCAGGTTTGCCGTGATGCAGGGTGCCTTCGCCGTTGATCACGATCAGATCGGCCTGTTGGACGGCCTGCAGGAAATCCGGATCGTTTTCCCAGTCGTGGCGCGCCGGGCTGCGGGCAATGATCATCAGCCCCGCGGCCTCCAGCCCTTGCGACAGCAGGCGCATCACTCGGGCGCAGCCGTGGTGGTAGCGCGTCGAGGTGTCGTTCATCACGATGACAGTGGGGTGCGAGGGCATGGGTCCGTCCGGCCAGCTGTTTCGCCGCGACCCTATGCGTGCAGGCCTACGGGGACAAGGGTGTCAGGGCAGAAGGGGCCGCAAGTGGTTCATGACGGCGGTGCGGATATATGCCTTGTCCGCCATCAGTTGCCGCCCGGCGGTCTGCATCGCTGTCAGTTGCGCGCTGCCGGTCAGGTGCATGACAGCATTGGCCAATTCTTCCGCGTCCTCAACCTGTTGCGCGGCGCCATTGATGTCCATTTCGGCATAGTCGCCTTGGAAATTCCGCACGTTGGGGCCATGCAACACAGCCGCGCCCAGTTGGGCAGGTTCAAACGGGTTGTGGCCCCCTTGGTTGCTGAAGGATGCCCCCATGAACACCAGCTGGCAAAGCCGAAAAAACAGACCCGTTTCACCGAGCGTATCTGCCAGATAGACCTGCGTATCGGGTGTGATGGTCTGGCGTTCTGATCGGGTGGATGCAGTAAAGCCGTTCTGCGTCAACAGGTTGCGAATTTCTGCGCTGCGTTCCGGGTGTCGGGGGATCAGGATAAGCAGCAGGGTCGGGACCGTTTCCATCGCCTTGCGATGCGCCGCCAGAACCTTTTCTTCTTCCCCTGGATGGGTCGAAGCTGCGAGCCATGTTGGGCGCCCCCCGATCATGGTCTGCAGTCCCGCGAATGCTTCGGCGTCGTAGCCTAAAGGGGCTGCGGCAGCTTTCAGGTCGCCGGTCATGGCCACGCGGGCAGGCGGCACCCCGATGGTCA
Source organism: Thalassovita sp. (assembly GCA_017792425.1). Taxonomy (GTDB): domain Bacteria; phylum Pseudomonadota; class Alphaproteobacteria; order Rhodobacterales; family Rhodobacteraceae; genus Thalassobius. The sequence goes on along the minus strand of CP051233.1, from coordinate 2,612,207 downwards.
ACAGCTGGTCGCGTGTTTCCTTGTCCTGGGCGGTCAGACGCGCAAAGCAAGACATCAGGTAACCCATTGTACGCGGGGCCTTTTCCCGGCTGGATGACGGGCGCGCATTGATCAGTGCCAGCGGAACGCCGCGGGTTTGGCAGGCCAGAACCATTCGGGGCCAAATATCGGATTCCACGAAACATGCCATGTCGGGCCGCCAGTGATCCAGGAACCGGGTCACCGCGTCGGGTGTATCCACCGGAATGAACTGGTGAATCGCACCGTCCGGCAATCGCCTGGCCGCGAGCTGGGCCGAGGTTTGCGTCATCGTGGTGAACAACAGGTGCGCACCCGTGGCTTTCGCTATGTCCCCCGCAAGGTCCAGCACTGACAGCAGTTCCCCGACAGAGGCCGCGTGCAGCCAGATCAATTTACCCGCAGGGCGGGGCTGCGTCGTCTTGCCGAACCGTTCCGCCAACCGGTCCGGGGCACAGCCAAGCCGGGTGTGGACCTTGCGTGCGGGGCGCGCAAGCAAGCCGGGAAAAAACCGGGTAGCAGAAATATATGCACGTAAAAGCAAAGGCTTGCGGGGTGCCCCGGTCATGCTCAGCCGCCGGTGTGGCTCATGTGGCGGGACATCTTTCCAGACACCTGCTGGCGGGAATAGTCAAAATCGTGCCCCTTGGGTTTCAGCCCGATGGCGGCGCGGATCGCCACTTCAAGCGGGGCGTCGTCGCTGGGGTTGTTGCGCATGGATGGGCGCAAGTCGGCCATGTCCTCTTGTCCAAGGCACATGAACAATTCTCCGGTGCAGGTCAGGCGGACGCGGTTGCAGCTTTCGCAGAAATTATGGGTCAGCGGCGTGATAAAGCCGATTTTCTGCCCGGTTTCATCCAACCGGACATAGCGGGCGGGGCCGCCGGTGCGTTCAGCCAGGTCGGTCAGGGTGTATTGCTGGCCCAGCGTGGCGCGCAGGTCTTTCAACGGCCAATATTGATCCAGACGGTTTTCATTGCCGATGTCGCCCATTGGCATGACCTCGATAAAGGTCAGGTCCATGTCGCGGGATTTGCACCATTCGACGATCGGGAACAGTTCGTCCTCGTTAAAGTCCTTTAGGGCTACCGCGTTGATTTTTATTCGTAATCCTGCACGTTGAGCAGCGTCGATGCCTTCCAGAACCTGCTTCAGTCGGCCCCAGCGCGTGATGTCCGCGAACTTCTGTTCGTCCAGAGTGTCCAGCGATACGTTCACCCTGCGGACACCAGCGGCGTAAAGGTCATCCGAGAACCGTGCGAGTTGCGATCCGTTTGTCGTCAGGGTCAATTCCCTCAGCGCGCCGGAATCAAGATGGCGTGACATGTTCTGAAAGAAGCTGAGAATGCCCCGGCGCACCAGCGGTTCGCCCCCGGTGATGCGGAGTTTTTCCACGCCCATGCGGATGAATGTGGAACAGACGCGATCCAACTCTTCCAGCGTAAGTAGTTCTTTTTTAGGAAGAAAATCCATGTTTTCCGACATGCAATAGACGCATCGGAAATCACACCGGTCGGTGACGGACACACGCAGGTAAGAGATTGCGCGCTGGAAGGGGTCTATGAGGGGCGCTGTCATGAAGGGGAAACTAAGTCTGGAACCCTGCGTCGGCAAGGGTGGATCGCGTTGAACGGGGCAGAGATTGGTCGTAACCTGACCGAATGAAAACCTATCTGATCGCCGCATTGGCTGTTTTGGCCGTGGCGGGCTGTGCGCCGATGGAACGGATCGGCCTAGACTGGCCCGCGAAAAGAACGGAGCGCCCGGAACCGGTGGTTCAGGACGAGCCCATCGTGGAAGAGACACTGCCTGCCGACGAGGTGGAGGAGGCGCAACCTGCTGAAAAGACAGGGCTTCTGGGCGTGACTGTCGCGTCTTTGGGCGATCCGGCCAAGGCGGGTTTCTGGATCGAAACGCCACTGGTGCAGGCTGCCGGAAAGGGCCGCGTAAGCTATGCCAAGACCGGGCGCACGGTGAAAGTGGACCTGATTCCGATCGACGGGCCGGCAACGGCGGGAAGCCGGCTGTCATTGGCCACGATGCGACTGCTGGATGCGCCGCTGACTGGGCTGCCAGAGGTCAAGGTTTACCGCGACTGAACGGGGCGGTCACGGTTTGGAAACCTGTCAACTGGTACGATTCGCGGCTTGAACCGTACGATTTCGGGCCGCGCGCGGGCGGAGGGTGCGGGCGCCTCCGGCGGGAGTATTTCGGGCAAGATGAAAGGCGCAGGAGTCACGACTTGGGCAGGTGTTTGGCCGCCTCTTTGCGGGCGAAGGGTTTCAGCCGATCGCCGTGTTCATCGAGGAAGCGGGTGACGCGGGCCGGGTCGTGTTTGGAGAGGTCGCGCAGCCACCAGGCGATGGCTTTCTGGATGAACCATGCGTGGTCCTCGGCGTAGCGGGCGCACCAGCCGAGGACGCGGTCGCGGATTTCCAGGTCGGTCGGTTTGGGCTTGTTCAGTTTCGTCCATGGCAAGGTGATCACCAGCGCGGCGCGACGGGTCCACATGTGATCGGAGCGGGTCCAGTCCTCCAAGTCGTCAACACGGGTGGGGTTGGACAGAAGCCGCTTCTGACCGGCCATGCAGGCGTGGTCGGCGATGGCCCAGCTGTCGAACTGCGGCACCCAGCTTTGGATCAGGATCCAGGCCTGGTCGTCGTCCTTGATGCGGGCCTGGGTCAGCAGCTTGGCGGCGGCGATGCGGGCCTCGAATATGTCGGTGTCCCACAGGGCGCGGGCCAGATCGACGCGTTCGGGGACGGTCAGCGTTTGGCGCCAGGCCTTGGTCAGGTCGTTCAGGTCCGGGTTGGGGATGCCCAGTACTTCGCGCGTCTGCTTGTGATAGGCGCGCATTCCTTCGGCACGACCGGGTTCGATATGGGCGCGCAGCTGGGCGAGGGCGTCGTCCAGCGTCATTCCACCGTCACCGATTTGGCGAGGTTGCGGGGCTGGTCCACGTCGGTGCCCTTGGCCACGGCGGTGTGATAGGCCAGAAGCTGCGCGGGGACGGCGTAGAGGATGGGGGTCAGCACCGGGTCCACCTTGGGCATGATGATGGTTTCCCAGGTGTCGTCCCCGGCCTCTGCCGCGCCCTTGGCGTCGGTGATCAGCATCACCTTGCCGCCACGGGCCAGAACCTCTTGCATGTTGGACACGGTTTTGTCGAACAGCGCGTCGCGCGGGGCCATGACGACCACCGGAAGGGTCTTGTCGATCAGCGCGATGGGGCCGTGTTTCAGCTCGCCGGAAGCATAGGCCTCGGCGTGGATGTAGCTGATTTCCTTCAATTTCAGCGCACCTTCCAGCGCCAGCGGGTACATCAGGCCACGGCCCAGGAACAGCACGTCCGAGGATTCGGCCAGCCTGCGGGCCGCGCGTTCGGTGGCGGGGTTCTGGTCCAGCGCCTGGTTCAGCGTGTGGGGCAGGCCGCGCAGTTGCGACAGCAGGTCCGACAGGCGGTCGGCGGTGATGGTGCCGCGCTGTTCGGCGGCCTTCAGCGCCAGCATCAGCAGGACCGTCAACTGGCAGGTGAAGGCCTTGGTCGAGGCGACGCCGATTTCCGCCCCGGCGAGGATCGGCAGGGCAAGGTCGCTTTCACGCGCGATCGAGGATTCGGGGACGTTGACCACGGACACGATCCGGTCCGCTTTTTCAGCGCAATAGCGCAGGGCGGCCAGCGTGTCGGCGGTTTCGCCGGACTGGCTGACGAACAGGGCCACGGTGCGCGCGGTGATCGGCGGTTCGCGATAGCGGAATTCAGACGCGATATCGACCTCGACCGGCAGGCCGGCCAGTTGTTCGAACCAGTATTTCGCGGTCAGGCACGCGTAGAAGGCGGTGCCGCAGGCGACCATGGTCAGCCGGTCGATTCGTGTGAAGTCCAGACCGTCGCCGGGCAGCGCGACGTGGTCGCCGTCGGCGGACAGGTAGTGGCGGATCGCTTCGCCGATGACGCTGGGCTGTTCGGCGATTTCCTTGGCCATGAAATGCTTGTGCCCGCCCTTGTCGATGCGGGCGGTGTCCAGTTCGATGCGGCGCATGTCGCGGTTGGCCAACTGGTCCTGCGCGTCGCGGATTTCAACAGAGGTACGGGTGAGGACGGCCCAGTCGCCTTCTTCCAGATAGGTGATGCGGTCTGTCAGGGGGGCCAGCGCGATGGCGTCGGAGCCGACGAACATTTCGCCGTCGCCATGGCCGATGGCCAGCGGGCTGCCCTTGCGGGCGGCGATCAGCAGGTCGTCCTGCCCGTCGAACAGGAAGGCCAGCGCAAAGGCTCCGTGCAGACGGCCAAGGGTCTGGCGGGCGGCCTGCACCGGATCGTTGCCTTCTGCCATGTAGGATTGCACCAGCAGGGCGACGGTTTCGGTGTCGGTTTCGGTGACGAACTTGAAGCCCTTGTCGGCCAGTTCGGCGCGCAGGTCGCGGAAGTTTTCGATGATGCCGTTATGGACCACGGCGACGGGACCGGCGCGATGGGGGTGGGCGTTGGTGATGGTCGGCGCGCCGTGGGTGGCCCAGCGGGTGTGGCCGATGCCGGACTTGCCCGGCAGGGGATCATGCACCAGCAGGTCGCTGAGATTCACCAGTTTGCCAACCGCGCGGCGGCGGTCCAGATGGCCGTTGTTGACGGTGGCGATCCCGGCGCTGTCATAGCCGCGATATTCCAGCCGTTTCAGGGCTTCGACCAGGATCGGTGCTGCCTCGTGATTGCCGAGAACCCCCACAATACCGCACATCAGACCGCCCCTTTATCGCGTTTCAGCTTCTTCTGCTTTAGAATTTCGAACAATTTGACCGCCATGCCCGGTTTGTTTTCCTGCTTGGTGCGGCCGATGGCCAATGCTTCGTCCGGGACGTCGGTGGTGATCACCGCACCGGTGGCGGTCATGGCGCGGTGGCCGACCTTGACCGGGGCGACCAACATGGTGTTGGAGCCGATGAACACGTTGGCGCCGATTTCGGTGCGGTGCTTCATCACGCCGTCGTAGTTGCAGGTAATCGTGCCCGCGCCGATGTTGGTGGCCTTGCCGACAGAGGCGTCGCCGATATAGGTCAGGTGGTTGGCCTTGGCGCCTTCGTCCAGATAGGCGTTCTTTATTTCCACGAAGTTGCCGACATGCACGTCCTCGGCCAGTTCGGCGCCGGGGCGCAGGCGGGCGTAGGGGCCGACGATGGCGCGCTGGCTGACGTGGCAGCCTTCCAGATGGCTGAACGCGCGGATGCGGGCGTTGGATTCCACGGTGACGTTCGGGCCGAACACCACGTTCTGTTCGATGACCGTGTCGCGGCCCACCACGGTGTCATGGGCAAAGAACACGGTTTCGGGGGCCAGCAGGGTGACGCCGTCCTCCATCGCGATCTGGCGGGCGCGGGATTGCCATGTGGCTTCGGCGGTGGCCAGTTCGGCGCGGGAGTTGATGCCCAGCGTTTCGGCCTCGTCACAGGTGACGGCGGTGGCGGACAGGCCGCGCGACCGGGCGATGGCGACGATGTCGGTCAGGTAATATTCCCCGGCGGCGTTGTTGTTGTCCACCGCGTCTATCAGGCTGAACAGCGTGTCGGCATCGGCGCAGACCACGCCGGAATTGCACAGGGTGATGGCGCGCTCGGTGTCGGTGGCGTCCTTGTATTCGACGATCCGGTCCAGGCCTTTGCCGTTCATCACCAACCGGCCATAGCGGCCCGGATCGGTGGCGGCAAAGCCCAGCACCACGACATCGTGTTTGGCGCGGGCGGCAATCATCGCCTGCAGCGTTTCGGGCTGGATGAAGGGGGTGTCGCCATAAAGCACGATCGCGTCGCCGGTGAACCCGTCCAGCGCCTGCCGAGCCTGCGCGACGGCGTGAGCGGTGCCGTTCTGTTCGGTCTGTAGGGCAAAGAGCGCGTCCTCGTCCCAGTCCAGCGCGGCCTTTTCCACCTGGTCCGCGCCGTGGCCGGTGACAATCACGGTGCGTTCGGGGGCCAGCGCCGCGCCCGCCTTCATCGCGTGGACCAGCAGGGGCGCCCCGGCGATCTGGTGCAGAACCTTGGGCAGGTCCGAGTTCATGCGGGTTCCCATGCCTGCGGCAAGGATGATGAGGGCCGTGCTCATGCCATGTCTCTTGTTGTTTTTGCCTTTCGCCCGTTTTATCCGCTTGGGGCTGGCGCGCAAGGCCGGGGTGCTTCACTTGGTGTTGCGTCATGTGACATTGTTGGGCGAAAAGGCGCTGAAAGGGGTGTGTAGGCGATGAAAACGGTGATTTTCGACCTGGACGGGACGCTGGCGGACACCAGCGCCGACCTGATCGCGGCGGCGAATGCCTGTTTCCGGGGTATGGGCGCGGGTGATGTGCTGTGCGCCACCGGCGATGCGGCGACGGCCTTTCACGGCGGGCGGGCGATGCTGAAGTTGGGGCTGGAACGGATCGGCCATGCGGATGTAGAGGCAGAGATCGCGCGCTGGTATCCCGTGCTGCTGGACGCCTATGCCGCTGATATCGACCGGCATACCGTGCTGTATCCCGGTGTGATGGCGGCGGTGGGTGCCCTGTCGGCGGCTGGGTACAAGGTTGGGATCTGCACCAACAAGCCTGCGGCGTTGGCCGAAACGCTGATGCAGCGGCTGGGGGTGCGGGGGGCCTTCGCGTCGCTGATCGGGGCGGACACGCTGCCGGTGCGCAAACCGGACCCGGAACCGTTGCGGCAGGCTGTGCTGCGGGCCGGAGGCGATCCGGCGCGGTCCGTGCTGATCGGGGATACGGTGACAGACCGCAAAACCGCTGCCGCTATGGGGGTGCCCTGCGTGCTGGTGACATTCGGCCCCGAGGGGCGCGCGGTCGAGGCGTTGCAGCCCGACGCGCTGCTGGATCATTTCGATGACCTGCCCGACCTGGTCGAACGCCTGCTGGGCCGGGTCGAGGTGGCCTGAGCATGACGGAACGGTTCACCGGCAGTTTCACCCAGCAGGAACCCATCCCCGAGGATGCGATCGAGGCCGCCGTGCGCGTCATGCGGTCGGGCCGGTTGACCCGGTATAACACAGTGGCGGGCGAAATCGCCGAAACCGCCTTGTTGGAGCAGGAATTCGCGGCTGCGATGGGCGTGAAATACGCGTTGGCGGTGGCCTCGGGCGGGTATGCGCTGGCCTGCGCCTTGCGGGCGGTGGGGATTGGGCCCGGGGACCGGGTGCTGACCAACGCCTTTACGCTGGCCCCAGTGCCGGGGGCGATCGCCAGTGTCGGCGCGGTGCCGGTGTTCGTTGGCGTGACCGAAGGGCTGGTGATTGACCTGGACGACCTGGCGGCGAAGGCGGATCTGGCGGATGTGCTGATGTTGTCGCACATGCGCGGGCATATCTGCGACATGGACCGGCTGATGGAGATCTGCCGCGATGCAGGCGTCACCGTGATCGAGGATTGCGCCCACACCATGGGCGCACGCTGGGCGGGGCGGTTGTCGGGGACGGATGGGCTGATCGGCTGCTATTCCACGCAGACTTACAAGCACATGAATTCGGGCGAGGGCGGGCTGCTGGTCACCAATGACGCGCAGGTAATGGCGCGGGCGGTGATGCTGTCGGGGTCTTACATGCTGTACGGGCGGCATCTGGCCGCGCCGGGCGCAGAGGTGTTCGAGGCGGTGAAATACGACACGCCCAATATCTCTGGCCGGATGGACAACCTGCGGGCGGCGGTGCTGCGCCCGCAATTGCGCGATCTGGACCGCCAGTGCGAACGGTGGAATGCACGCTATCGCGTGGTCGAGGACGGGTTGCGCGGGGTACCGGGGCTGTCGGTGGTGGAACGCCCGAACGCGGAATATTTCGTGGGCAGTTCCATCCAGTTCCTGCTGCTGGACTGGCCGGAGGAAGCGATTGGCGGCGTGTTGTCCCGCTGCGCGGCAAGGGGCGTGGAACTGAAATGGTTCGGCGGGGCGGAGCCTGCGGGCTTCACCAGCCGCTATGACAGTTGGCGCTATGTGCGGGTGGACCGGATGCCGGACACGGACCGGGTGTTAAAGGCCATCGTGGACATGCGGCTGCCGTTGACGTTTTCACGCGACGATTGCGCACTGATTGCCCGGATCATCCGCGAAGAGGTGCGCGCGGGGCGCTGACCCGGATCAGGCCGTCAGACGGGCCGCGCCGTCTGCCCGTGACAGCGTGAGGGGCGGCTTGCGGTTGCGGCCCAAGCGGCGGGCAAAGGCTTTCTGTCGGGCCAGCGACGGGATCAGCGCGGCATCCGGGCCATTCCTGCCCGCGCGCGCTGCCAGCATGGGGAACACGCGCAAAAGCTCATCCCACGCTGCGTCTGTCAGCATCAGGCCAGAGGTTTCCGTCAGGCGCAGCGATTCTGTCGGCGCGCCCTCGGCGTAGATCACCGCATGGTCGTCCAACAGCAGGTGATGATAGACGGTGTTATGGGGCTGTTTTCCCAGCCGGATGCCGGGCAGGCGGCACAGGCGGATCGCGGCAATCAGGATTTCAGGGCTGCCGAACATGCGTTCCGCCAGGGCAGAACGGCACAGCATCCGATGCTGGCGCGACACGTAAAGATCGCGCACCGGCAGGCCCAGCCCCAACGCACCCGCGCGGATGCGGACGGGACGTAGCGTTTCATCCGCCTGCATGTCCTGCGCGCTGACGCGGCGGGTGCCGATCCAGCGTAACGGGCGCGGGCCTGACGAGGTGCGGACCAGATCGCCCACTTTCAGATCCTGGACCGGGCGGGGGCCGGCGGGGGTGTCGATCATGGTGCCCTTGCAAAAGCAGACCAGCATTTCAACGTTGTCGATAATCGCACCCAGGCTGTCGTCCTTGCCGATTTCGGTCATTTCCAGCGTGTAGGTTCCCGGCGCGGGAAACAGAACATCCATCGTAAAGGAATTCCACGAACTGGTGGTGGGCAGGATCGTCATGGCGGCGATCACCTTGCCCGAGGCGTCCGTTATCTTGACGGAAAAGCCTTCGCTGCCCGCGTTCTTCAACGAGGCGGTGCGCAGGGCGCTGTCGATGTTGAAGGTGGCCGACACCTCGCCCGTGCCGGAAACGACAAAGCTTTGCCGCATCACCGTGGTCTTGCCGGAATGGCCATCCAGTTCGGCTACGCGGTTGCCGGACCGGTTCCCCAGGTAGGCGTGTTCGGTGTGGTTGGTTTCCAGATCGCTGCCCGTCCAGCCAGTGGATCCGGCATCAAAGGTTCCGTTCACGATCAGGTTGGTCGGCATGGGATCGGTCCAATTTCGGCTGCGGGCGCCCCCAGTCTGGCAGGGTATTGTGGTAAAACCGTGGCAAGAGCAGCCCGGCCACACGCCCGAATCCTTGGAAATGCACCGCCATCCCCATGCCCCCATTGACCCGAATCGGGTTTTGGTCTTACTAAATGAACATGTGTTCAATAAACGGCTGCCGACCGGAGGATAGGCCATGTTCAATCATACGATGAGTTTCGACCTGGGCGAGGACGTGAACGCGCTGCGCGAGATGGTACACCGCTGGGCGCAGGAGCGGATCAAGCCGATGGCGGCCAAGATCGACCTGGATAACGAATTCCCCAACGAGCTGTGGGAAGAGATGGGGGAACTGGGCCTGTTGGGCATCACCACCCCCGAGGAATACGGCGGCGCGGGCATGTCCTATCTGGCGCATGTGATCGCGGTCGAGGAAATCGCGCGGGCGTCTGCCTCGGTGTCCTTGTCCTATGGTGCGCATTCCAACCTGTGTGTGAACCAGATCAAACTGAACGGCACGCACGAGCAGAAGATGAAATATCTGCCCGGCCTGATTTCCGGCAAAAACGTGGGTGCGCTGGCGATGTCGGAACCCTCGGCCGGGTCCGACGTGGTGTCGATGAAGCTGAAAGCGGACAAGCGCAACGGCTACTATGTGCTGAACGGCAATAAATACTGGATCACCAACGGGCCGGATGCGGACACGCTGGTGGTTTACGCCAAGACCGACCCAGAGGCGGGAAGCAAGGGCATCACTGCCTTCATCGTCGAAAATTCGATGAAAGGGTTCAGCACTTCGAAACATTTCGACAAGCTGGGGATGCGCGGATCGAACACGGCCGAACTGATTTTCGACAATGTCGAAGTGCCGTTCGAAAACGTGCTGGGCGAAGAAGGCAAGGGCGTGCGCGTGCTGATGTCGGGCCTGGACTATGAGCGCGTCGTGCTGGCCGGGATCGGCACCGGCATCATGGCGGCCTGCCTGGACGAGGTCATGCCCTACATGGCCGAGCGCAAGCAGTTCGGCCAGCCGATCGGGAATTTCCAGCTGATGCAGGGTAAACTGGCGGACATGTACACCAAGATGAACTCGGCCCGCGCCTATGTCTACGAGGTGGCCAAGGCCTGTGACCGGGGTGAAGTGACCCGTCAGGACGCGGCGGCCTGCTGCCTGTATGCGTCCGAAGAGGCGATGGTCGTGGCACACCAGGCGGTGCAGGCTTTTGGCGGTGCAGGTTATCTGAGCGACAACCCGGTCGGGCGTATCTTCCGTGACGCCAAGCTGATGGAAATCGGCGCGGGCACCAGCGAAATCCGCCGGATGCTGGTGGGCCGCGAAATGATGTCGGCGATGAGCTGAGCCATGCTGTCGCGCGGGGAGGACTATGGCAGCCTTGTGCGGGGGTTCCGGTGGGACATCCCCGCCCGGCTGAACATGGCGCGGCAAGTCTGTGACGACTGGGCCGCGCGTGTGCCCGACCGCGTGGCAATCATCGACATGACAGGCGGGGCGCGGCGGGATGTCACCTATGCCGGGCTGCGCCGGATGGCGGACACGCTGGCTGCCGAACTGGTGGCCAGAGGCGTGCAGCGTGGCGACCGGGTGGGTGTCCTGCGGTCGCAATCCCCGTGGACGGCGGCGGCGCATATCGCCTGCTGGAAGGTCGGGGCGATTTCGATCCCGTTGTTCAAGCTGTTCGGAACGGACGCGCTGATCACCCGGCTGGAAGATGCCGGGGTGGCGTGGGTGATCGCTGACTCCGAAGGTACGGACGGGCTGCGGGAATGGCTGGGCGGGGCAGGGCGTGGGCAGATCGTGCCAGAGGCGCTGACCCTGTCAGAGGATCTGTACGAGGCCGCGGATACCGGGCCGGAAGACCCCGCCGTGCTGATCTATACCAGCGGCACCACCGGCGCGCCGAAGGGGGCGTTGCACGGCCATCGCGTGCTGATCGGGCACCTGCCGGGGGTAGAGGTCAGCCATGACTTTCTAGGGCAGTCGGGCGATTGCCTGTGGACCCCGGCGGACTGGGCCTGGATCGGCGGATTGTTCGATGTGCTGATGCCGGGGCTGGCGCTGGGCGTGCCAGTGGTGGCGGCGCGGATGGACAAGTTCAGCGCCGAAGAATGCCGGCGGATCGTGGCCGAGGGCGGCGTGCGCAACGTGTTCTTTCCCCCCACCGCGCTGCGGATGCTCAAGGCCGAAGATGCGGCGATCGCCGGGCTGCGCTCGGTCGCCTCGGGCGGGGAACCGCTGGGGGCGGAAATGCTGGCCTGGGGGCGCGACGCCTTTGGCGTGGCGATCAACGAATTCTACGGCCAGACCGAATGCAACATGGTGGCGTCGTCCTGCGGGGCGCTGTTCGACGCGCGGCCGGGCTGCATCGGCAAGCCGGTGCCCGGGTTTGATATCGCGGTGCTGGATCATGCTGGCCTGCCCACGCAGGGCGAGGGAGACGTGGCCATCGCCAGGGGCGCAGCAAGCATGATGCTGGGCTATTGGAACAGGCCGGACGCAACCGCCCAGAAGTTCAGGGGCGACTGGATGCTGACCGGCGACCGGGGCATCTGGGATCGCGATTTCCTGCGCTTCGTCGGGCGCGAGGATGACGTGATCACCAGTGCGGGCTATCGCATCGGTCCAAGCGAGATCGAGGATTGCCTGCTGCGCCACCCGGCGGTGGCGACGGTGGGTGTCGTCGGCAAGCCAGACGCGCTGCGCACCGAGATCGTGAAGGCCTACGTGGTGTTGAAGCCGGGGGGGCAGCCGTCGGATGAACTGGCCGCGGAACTTCAGTCTTTTGTTAAAGAGCGCGTCGCAAAACATTCATACCCAAGGGAAATCGGATTCCTGGACGTCCTGCCGATGACGGTGACGGGCAAGGTGATCCGCAAGGAACTCAAAGCGCGGGCAACCCGCGAAACGGAGGCACAGACATGAAACTGAACTCTCAGGCCATTCCGTCCTCGGAAACCTTCCAGACCAACCGCAAGGGGCACCTTGAGGCGCTGGAAGTGATCCGCGAGGCCGCCGAGGCTGCCCGTCTGGGGGGCGGTGAACGCGCCCGCAAGCGGCACGAGGAGCGCGGCAAGATGTTGCCGCGCCGCCGGATCGCGAACCTGCTGGACGCGGATTCGCCCTTTCTGGAAATCGGGGCCACGGCGGCGCATGGCATGTACGGCGGCGATGCCCCCAGCGCGGGCGTGGTCACCGGGATCGGTCGGGTGCACGGGATCGAATGCATGATCGTGTGCAACGACGCCACCGTGAAGGGCGGCACCTATTACCCGATGACGGTCAAGAAACACCTGCGCGCGCAGGAAATCGCCGAACAGAACCATCTGCCCTGCATCTACCTGGTGGATTCGGGCGGTGCGAACCTGCCCAACCAGGACGAGGTGTTCCCGGACCGGGATCACTTTGGCCGCATCTTCTTCAACCAGGCGCGCATGTCCGCCAAGGGTATCCCGCAGGTCGCCGTGGTGATGGGATCGTGCACCGCGGGCGGCGCCTATGTGCCCGCGATGTCGGACGTGACGATCATCGTCAAGGAGCAGGGCACGATCTTCCTGGCCGGCCCGCCGCTGGTCAAGGCCGCAACCGGAGAGGTTGTCAGTGCCGAGGATCTGGGTGGCGGCGATGTGCATACGCGCCTGTCCGGCGTGGCCGACTACCTGGCCGAGGATGACGCCCACGCGCTGGCGCTGGCCCGCCGCGCGGTCAGCCACCTGAACCGCGCCAAGCCCTCCACCGTGCAATGGCAATCCAGCGAAGAACCCGCCTATGACCCGGAGGAAATCCTGGGCGTGGTTCCGGCGGACCTGCGCACCCCCTATGACATCCGCGAAGTGATCGCCCGCACCGTCGATGGCAGCCGCTTTGACGAGTTCAAACCCCGCTTCGGCGAAACGCTGGTCACCGGCTTCGCGCATGTAAAGGGCTGTCCTGTGGGCATCGTCGCCAACAACGGCGTGCTGTTTTCCGAGGCCGCGCAGAAGGGCGCGCATTTCGTGGAACTGTGCAGCCAGCGCAATATCCCGCTGGTATTTTTGCAGAATATCACCGGCTTCATGGTTGGACGCAAATACGAAAACGAGGGCATCGCGCGGCATGGTGCCAAGATGGTGACGGCGGTGGCCACCACCAATGTGCCGAAGATCACCATGCTGGTGGGCGGATCGTTCGGGGCGGGCAACTACGGCATGGCCGGACGGGCCTATTCCCCGCGCTTCCTGTGGACCTGGCCGAATTCCCGCATCTCCGTCATGGGCGGCGAACAGGCTGCGGGCGTCCTGGCCACCGTGAAACGCGACGGGATCGAACGGTCCGGGGGCAGTTGGTCGGCCGAGGAAGAGGCCGAGTTCAAGCGCCCCACCATCGAGATGTTCGAGGAACAAAGCCACCCGCTCTACGCTTCGGCACGGCTGTGGGATGACGGGGTGATCGACCCGCGCAAGACACGCGACGTGCTGGCGCTGTCGCTCAGCGCCACGTTGAACGCCCCCATCGAACCGACGCGCTTTGGCGTGTTCCGCATGTAACCCCGGCGCTTTCATCTTGCCGAAAATACTCCGGGGGTCCGGGGGCTGGCCCCCGGTTTTCCCCGCAAGGAAAGGACCAGACAGATGTTTGACAAGATCCTGATCGCCAACCGGGGGGAAATCGCCTGCCGCGTGGCCCGCACCGCGCGCGCCATGGGGGTAAAGGTGGTGGCCGTCTATTCTGACGCCGACGCAAGCGCCGCCCATGTGGCCATAGCGGACGAGGCCGTGCATATCGGTGGCTCCGCCCCGGCGGACAGCTACCTGAAGGGCGACCGCATCATCCAGGCCGCACTGGATACCGGCGCGCAGGCGATCCACCCGGGCTATGGTTTCCTGTCGGAAAACCCCGGTTTCGTGGACGCGGTCGAGGCCGCCGGGCTGGTGTTCATCGGCCCCTCTGCCGATGCGATCCGCAAGATGGGCCTGAAGGACGCCGCCAAGGCCCTGATGGAAGAGGCGGGCGTGCCCGTCGTGCCCGGCTATCACGGGTCGAACCAGGATCCCGAACACCTGTCGGGCGCCGCTGACGCGATCGGCTATCCGGTGCTGATCAAGGCCGTGGCAGGCGGCGGTGGCAAGGGGATGCGCCTGGTCGAGCGCCCCAAGGATTTCGCCGATGCGCTGGCCAGCGCCCAGGGCGAGGCGCGAACCGCTTTTGGCAACCCCGACGTGCTGATCGAAAAATACATTCAGCAGCCCCGCCATATCGAGGTGCAGGTGTTCGGGGATGGCGAAAAGGCCGTGCACCTGTTCGAACGCGACTGCTCGCTTCAGCGCCGCCACCAGAAGGTGATCGAGGAAGCCCCGGCCCCCGGCATGACCGAGGAAATGCGCGAGGCGATGGGGCGCGCTGCCGTGCGTGCTGCCGAGGCCATCGGCTACAAGGGCGCAGGCACGATCGAGTTCATCGTGGACGGGTCGCGGGGCCTGAACCCCGAGGGCTTCTGGTTCATGGAAATGAACACCCGCCTGCAGGTAGAGCACCCGGTGACCGAGGCGATCACCGGCGTGGACCTGGTGGAATGGCAATTGCGCGTGGCTGCCGGAGAGGGGCTGCCCAAGGCGCAGGACGAGCTGACCATCACCGGCCACGCCTTTGAATCCCGCCTTTATGCCGAGGACGTGCCGAAGGGATTCCTGCCCGCCACCGGCACGCTGGCGCACCTGGCCTTCCCGGACGGGTGCCGGGCGGACAGCGGCGTGCGCACGGGCGATACGATCAGCCCGTTCTATGACCCGATGATCGCCAAGGTGATCACCCACGGGCCGACCCGCGCCGTCGCGTTGAAGCAGATGGCGCAGGCGTTGGCAGGTACTCAGGTTGCGGGCACGGTGACGAACCTGGCCTTCCTGGGGGCGCTTTGCGCGCACGAGGGGTTTGCCAGCGGCGAGGTGGACACCGGCCTGATCGGGCGCGACCTGGATGATCTGGTGCGGGACATCCAGCCCCGCCCGCAAGTGGTGGCGCAGGCGGCAATGGCGGCGCTGGACCTGATGGGCGCGCCGGACTGGGATCGCGGCTTTGCCCTGTGGGGGCGCAGCTGGCGCGGGGTGACGCTGGACGATGGCGGAGAACCCCGAGACGTTGGCGTCATGCTGCGCGGCAACAACGCGGCGCTGGTGGAGGTGGACGGGCTGATTGTCGAAGCTGTCTGGCGCAATGGCTGGACCTTCGATGGCGACCGCGCGGCGCATTGGACGCGCAAGGGCGACACGATCACCGTGTATGCCGATTATGGCCTGTCCTTCCGCGTGGTGGACCCGCTGGACCGCGCCACCAGCGCGGCCGGTGACGGCAACCTGATCGAAGCACCGATGCCGGGGCTGGTGAAGGCGGTCTTTGCCAAGGCCGGGCAACAGGTGGCGGCGGGTGATCGTCTGGCCATCCTGGAGGCGATGAAGATGGAGCATTCGCTGCTGGCCGCGCGCGATGGCGTGGTGGCAGAGGTTCTGGCCGCCGCCGGGTCGCAGGTCGAGGCCGGCGCGGCGCTGATCCGGCTGGAGGACGAAGAATGACCTCTCGGGCCGGTCTCTTGATGGCCGGGCGGCGGAATGTGAGTATTTGGGGCAAGATGAAAGCAGGGGTGGCCGATGGCTGAGTATGTCGAGATTTTCGAGGTCGGTCCGCGCGACGGGTTGCAGAACGAGAAGGCGCAGATCCCGGCCGCGGCCAAGGTCGCGCTGGTCGACTGCCTGAGCAACGCCGGGTTCCGGCGGATCGAGGTGGCCAGTTTCGTCAGCCCGAAATGGGTGCCGCAGATGGCGGATTCCGCCGATGTGCTGGCCGGTATCCGGCGCGCGCCGGGTGTATCCTATGCGGCGCTGACGCCGAACATGATGGGGCTGGAGCGGGCGCTGACCGCGAAGGCGGACGAGGTGGCGATCTTCGGCTCGGCCTCGGAGGGGTTTTCCAAGGCCAATATCAATGCCTCGATCGCCGAGAGCCTGGACCGGTTCCGCCCGGTGGTCGAAGCGGCGCGCGCGGCGGGGGTGAAGGTGCGGGGCTATGTGTCCTGTGTCACGGACTGTCCCTATGACGGCAAGGTGGACCCGGCCGCCGTGGCCCAGGTAGCGGCGGCGCTGGACGCGATGGGCTGTTACGAGATCTCGCTGGGTGACACGATCGGGCAGGGGACGCCCGAAAGCATCGGCGCGATGCTGGACGCGGTGGTGCAGGTGGTTCCGGCGGATCGTTTGGCGGGGCATTACCACGACACCGCGGGGCGGGCGCTGGCGAATATAGAGGCATCGCTGGACCGAGGGGTGCGGGTGTTCGACGCGGCGGTGGGCGGCCTGGGCGGCTGTCCCTATGCGCCCGGAGCCAAGGGCAACGTGGCGACGGAAGCGGTGAACGCCCGGCTGTTGGCGCTGGGATATGAAACCGGTCTGGATGCGAATGTACTGGAAACGGCGGCGGCGATGGCGCGCGCCATGCGAGGGATGTGAGATGGAAACGATTTCTATTGAACGCGATGGGCGCGGCGTGGCCACGCTGTGGCTGGACCGGGCGGAAAAGCACAACGCGCTGTCGGCGCAGATGATCGCGGAACTGCACCGGGCGGCGACCGACCTGGGCACCGATGACAGCGTGCGCGTGGTGGTGCTGGCGGCGCAGGGCAAGAGCTTTTGCGCCGGGGGCGATCTGGGATGGATGCGCGAGCAATTCGAGGCCGAACCGGCGCAGCGGATGGAAGAGGCGGGCAAGCTGGCCTGGATGCTGCAGGCGCTGAACACCCTGCCGAAACCGCTGATCGGGCGGGTGCAGGGCAATGCGTTCGGCGGTGGTGTCGGCATGGCCAGCGTTTGTGATATCGCCATCGGGGCGGACAGTGTTCTGATGGCGCTGACGGAAACCCGCCTGGGCCTGATCCCGGCAACTATCGGCCCTTATGTCTGCGCCCGCATGGGCGAGGCGAACGCGCGGCGGGTGTTCATGTCCGGCCGCCGGTTCGGCGCGGAAGAGGCCGTGAAACTGGGCCTGCTGGCACGGGCGGTACCGGCCACCGATCTGGATGCCGCGATCGAAGCCGAGGTGGCCCCCTATCTGGAATGTGCGCCGGGCGCGGTTGCGCGCGCGAAGGCGTTGCTGCGCACCTTGGGGCCGCGGATTGACGAGGACACGATCCGCCACACCATCGGCCAGTTGGCGGCCTGTTGGGAAGGCGACGAGGCCCCCGAGGGGATTGGCGCGTTTTTCGACAAGCGCAAGCCCGCGTGGCAGGGCTGAGGCGGCAACACCGCGCGAATCTGTTTGGCCAAATCCATGAAACGGCGCGCAAATCGCGCCGTTTTTCCGTTTATAATATACATGTTTGACGCGCCTTTACGGGAATCGGGGGGTATTTCCCCGGCCCGGTCGCTGTCCTTTGGCGGGATTTCGTGACAAGGGGTTGCGAAATCCCTTGGCGAATTGCCGCAGTGCAACGAAAATCACGTTGTGTGCCGTCGTATACCTTGGAAATTCCTATCATCTTCGTGTTGTTGAATGTGTTTCGCGTTCGGTTGACCCCGAAGGGGTGCAGGAGTAAACCCGGCAAAGCAAAATCAGCCTACTGACTGCGCGCGTGCGCATGAAAGGAGCCACTCGTGGAAGAGATGCTGAGGGAATACCTTCCCATCCTCGTCTTTATGGCCATCGCCATCGCCCTTGGAATTGTTCTTATCCTCGCTGCTGTCATCCTGGCCGTCCGTCACCCGGACCCGGAAAAGCTGTCGGCCTATGAATGCGGGTTCAACGCCTTCGACGACGCGCGGATGAAGTTCGACGTCCGGTTCTATCTGGTGTCGATCCTGTTCATCATCTTCGACCTTGAAATCGCGATGCTGTTCCCCTGGGCAGTGGCGTTCAAGGACGTTTCCACCGTGGGCTTCTGGTCCATGATGGTGTTTTTGGGCGTGCTGACGGCTGGCTTTGCCTATGAGTGGAAGAAAGGGGCCCTGGAATGGGAGTGATGACCGGCGCGAACACGGCTGGCTTTGACCGCGAAGCCGCCACGCAAGAGCTGAACCGCGAACTGCAGGACAAGGGTTTCCTGCTGACCACGGTGGACGACATCATCAACTGGGGCCGCACCGGATCTCTGCACTGGATGACCTTTGGCCTGGCCTGCTGCGCGGTTGAGATGATGCATACCTCGATGCCGCGTTACGACGCCGAACGTTTCGGGATCGCACCGCGCGCATCCCCGCGTCAGTCGGACGTGATGATCGTGGCAGGTACGCTGACCAACAAGATGGCCCCGGCGCTGCGCAAGGTCTATGACCAGATGCCGGAACCGCGCTACGTGATCTCCATGGGGTCTTGCGCGAACGGCGGCGGTTACTACCACTACAGCTATTCCGTGGTGCGCGGCTGTGACCGGATCGTGCCGGTGGACGTCTATGTTCCCGGCTGCCCCCCGACCGCCGAGGCGCTGCTGTACGGGTTCATGCAACTGGCCCGCAAGATCCGCCGCACCGGCACGATCGTGCGCTGACGAACGGTTGGAAGGACAAGAATCATGACTGAAGCCCTGACCGAACTGGCCACCCATATCGAGCTGAAGCGCGCGGATTGCGTGTTGGGCTGGGACATCGCCTTTGACGAGCTGACGATCGACGTGGCCCCGGCCAATATCGTCGCGTTTGTCGAGTTCCTGAAGACGGACCCGACCTGCAAGTTTTCTTCGCTGGTGGACATCACCGCGGTGGACTATCCGGACCGCGCCAAGCGGTTCGACGTGGTTTACCACTTCCTGTCGATGTACCGGAACCACCGCATCCGCCTGCGGGTATCCGTGCGCGAGGATGAGTTGGTGGCCTCGATCACCAGCGTTCACCCCTCGGCCAACTGGTTCGAGCGTGAAGTGTTCGACATGTTCGGCATCCTGTTCTCGGGCCACCCGGACCTGCGCCGTATCCTGACCGACTATGGGTTCCGCGGCCACCCGCTGCGCAAGGATTTCCCGACCACCGGCTATACCGAGGTCCGTTACGACGAGGCGCAAAAGCGCGTGGTCTACGAACCCGTCAGCCTGGTGCAGGAATACCGCCAGTTCGATTTCATGTCGCCGTGGGAAGGGGCCACCTATGTGCTGCCCGGCGATGAAAAGACAGGAGCCAAGTAATGTCCGGCGTCCAGATTGACAGCCGATTTTCCGAGCCGCCGACCCTGTTTTTCGGGATCGGCGCGCAGAAGGCTGGCACCAGTTGGCTTCATAGCTACCTGAACAAGCATCCCGATGCTGCCGTGCCGCGTGGAAAAGAGCTGCATTACTGGACTCGTGACAAGGGCGCTTCGCTGGGTGTCGCCAAACGCCTGAAGGCGCAGCTGAAAACGCTGCGTGAAGAAGGCAAGCCCCGCCCCGGGGCGATGAAGCGGCGCCTGAAGCTGTTGCAGACCGAGGATCCGTCCCACAAGCTGTACGCGGATATCCTGTTCAAACGCTATACCGGGCAAAAACTGGTCGGGGAAATCACCCCGGACTACGCGGACCTGGACCGCGAGACCTTTGCCGATATGTCGGCGCTGAACAGCGATACGCGGTTCGTGTTCCTGATGCGCGATCCGGTCGAACGGCTGCATTCAAGCATGCGCAAACGGTTGCGCAACCGTCTGGAAGTGGACCGGGGGCGTCAATTCTCGAACGAGGAAATCCTGGAAGAACTGCGGGCGCTGCTGTTCAGAAAGAATTCTGCCGCTGTCCGCCGGTCGAGCTATGACCGCACGATCGAAGAACTGGAAGCGGCCGTTTCGACGGACAAGATCGGCTATTTCTTCTACGAGGACATCTTCGAGAAGCGCAGCGCCGCTGACATTTGTGATTTCCTGGGGATCGAAGCGGTCCCGGGGGATTTCGACACGAAGGTGAATCCGGGTAACCCGAGCGCCGCTGACGACGAATTCGACAAGGCGTTCCGTACCTTGGCGCTGGAGCGGCTGATGCCGGTCTACCAGTACATGGAAAAGAAGTTTGGTGATCGCTTGCCGAACGCATGGAAACAGCAAATGGCGTTGGTGGACGCCTGAGGTGCGAAAGCGGTAACGAGATGGACAGTATGCGCACTATGGAAAACAAAGCGGCACTGGAACGGGCGGCGCGCGCGCCGCAGGGTCTGGCTGTCGCTTGCAACAAAGGAAGAGCGGTATGATGGACGGCTCGAAGTTTGACGACGGCAGCGTCGACGCCCTGAGCGGCGAACAGAAGATCCGCAACTTCAACATCAACTTCGGCCCGCAGCACCCGGCGGCCCACGGCGTGCTGCGCCTGGTGCTGGAGCTGGACGGCGAGATCGTGGAACGCTGCGACCCGCATATCGGCCTGCTGCACCGCGGCACCGAAAAGCTGATGGAGTCGCGCACCTACCTGCAGAACCTGCCCTATCTGGACCGGCTGGATTATGTCGCGCCGATGAACCAGGAACATGCCTGGTGCCTGGCCATCGAGAAACTGTGCGGCGTCGAAATCCCCCGCCGGGCCTCTCTGATCCGGGTTCTGTACTCGGAAATCGGCCGCGTGCTGAACCATCTGCTGAACGTGACCACGCAGGCCATGGACGTCGGCGCCCTGACCCCGCCGCTGTGGGGGTTCGAAGAGCGCGAGAAGCTGATGATCTTCTATGAACGCGCCTGCGGTGCCCGCCTGCACTCCAACTACTTCCGTCCTGGCGGCGTCCATCAGGATCTGCCGGACGCGCTGCTGGACGATATCGAGGAATGGGCCATCGAATTCCCGAAGGTGCTGGACGATATCGACGGGCTGCTGACGGAAAACCGCATCTTCAAGCAGCGTAACTGCGATATCGGCGTGGTGACCGAGGATGACATCCAAAAATACGGTTTCTCGGGCGTGATGGTCCGCGGATCTGGCCTGGCATGGGATTTGCGCCGCGCGCAGCCCTATGAATGCTACGATGAGTTCGAGTTCCAGGTTCCCGTCGGCAAACACGGCGACTGCTATGACCGCTACCTCGTCCGTATGGAAGAGATGCGCCAGTCGACCAGCATCATCCGTCAGGCCATCGGCAAGCTGCGCGAAGCCACCGGCGACGTGCTGGCGCGCAGCAAGCTGACCCCGCCGAAACGCGGCGACATGAAGACCTCGATGGAGGCGCTGATCCACCACTTCAAACTCTACACCGAGGGGTTCCACGTCCCGGCGGGCGAAGTTTACGCCGCCGTCGAAGCACCCAAGGGCGAGTTCGGGGTGTACATGGTGTCTGACGGGTCCAACAAACCCTACCGCGCCAAGCTGCGCGCGCCGGGTTTCCTGCACTTGCAGGCGATGGACCATGTCGCCACCGGCCACCAACTGGCCGACGTGGCCGCCATCATCGGCACCATGGACGTCGTGTTCGGGGAGATCGATCGCTGATGCGCCCCGCCTTTCATCTTGCCGAAAATACTCCCGCCGGAGGCTCCGACAGCCGCCGCGCAGCCGAAGGGACGAACTAATGCTCCGCCGTCTTTACAAGGACCAACCCGCCAGCTTTGCCTTTACCCCCGCCAACCAGGCTTGGGCCGAGGCGCAGATCACCAAATACCCCGAGGGGCGCCAGCAATCGGCGATCATTCCGCTGCTGTGGCGCGCGCAGGAACAGGAAGGCTGGCTGA
The DNA here is from genome assembly GCA_017792425.1 of Thalassovita sp. Classification (GTDB taxonomy): domain Bacteria; phylum Pseudomonadota; class Alphaproteobacteria; order Rhodobacterales; family Rhodobacteraceae; genus Thalassobius. The sequence goes on along the minus strand of CP051233.1, from coordinate 2,590,342 downwards.
CACGTCCGGCGATCGAACATGTCGCCGAGATGCTGGGCATGGCCTATATCCGTGCGCTGGAAGTGGCGACCTTCTACTTCATGTTCCAGCTGCAACCGGTTGGGTCCGTTGCACATATCCAGATCTGTGGCACCACGTCCTGCATGATTTGCGGCGCAGAGGATCTGATCAAGGTTTGCCGTGAAAAGATCGCAGACAAGCCCTTTACCCTGTCCGCTGACGGCAAGTTCAGCTGGGAAGAGGTGGAATGCCTGGGCGCGTGCACCAATGCCCCGATGGCTCAGATCGGCAAGGACTACTATGAAGACCTGACCGCCGAGGGGCTGGCCACGATGCTGGACGAGATGGCGGCCGGCAAAACCCCGGTTCCCGGCCCGCAGAACGGCCGGTTCGCGGCGGAACCGCTGGGCGGTCTGACCTCGTTGAAGGAATTCGACAGCGGCCACACCAAGTACAACGCAAGCGCCCAGTTGGCGACCGACATCGGCGACGGCATCAAGCGCATCGACGGCACCGAAGTGCCGCTGCTGACCCCGTGGCTGAAAGACAAGGCAAAGGCCGAGGCGCCCGCCAAGCCCGCCAAGGCATCGGCAAAAGCACCGGCCAAGCCCGCGCCTGCAGCTGACGCGCCGAAGGTGCAGCCTTCGGCCAAGCTGGCAGGCGAGGAAGAACTGGCCGAGCGCAAGGGCGGTTGGAAATACGAGAAACCCGCCGACTCCCCGGCCCCTGTGGCTGACGTGGAAGAGGCACAGCCCGAACTGCTGACCGCGGCCCGCGCCGGCGGTGCCGACGATCTGAAGAAGATCAAGGGCGTCGGTCCGAAGCTGGAGCAGACCCTGAACGAGCTGGGTTTCTACCACTTCGATCAGATCGCCAAGTGGACCGATGCGGAAATCGCCTGGGTTGACAACCGCCTGAAGTTCAAGGGCCGGATCACCCGTGACGACTGGATCGGGCAGGCTACGCAACTGGCGGCGGGCGAGGACACGGAGTTTTCGAAGCGCGTCGACAAGGGCGACGTGTACTGAGGCGGATGAGGGATGGCTGATCGGGACGCAGAACTGGCACGCAAGGGGCGCAAGGTTGCGCTGCTGATCGCGGGGACAGGTGTGTTCTGGGTTCTGGCCAACCTTGTCGGAGGACAACTGGGTCTGGACAACCGCACACGCGCGTTGTTCGACCTGATCGCCCTGGCCGGGTTCGTTCTGGCCATCGCGATGATCTATCAAATCTGGCGCGCGCGCCAAAACGATCAGAGGTAAACGGATGCTGAAGGATCAAGACCGTATCTTTACCAATATCTACGGCATGCACGAGCGGACCCTTGCGGGTGCCCGCGCCCGTGGGCATTGGGACGGAACCGCCGGGATCATCCAGAAGGGCCGCGACTGGATCATCAACGAGATGAAGGCCAGCGGTCTGCGTGGACGTGGCGGCGCGGGCTTCCCGACCGGGTTGAAGTGGTCCTTCATGCCCAAGGAAAGCGATGGTCGCCCGGCCTATCTGGTGATCAACGCGGATGAATCGGAACCTGGCACCTGCAAGGACCGCGAAATCATGCGCCACGATCCGCACACGCTGATCGAGGGCGCGCTGATCGCGTCTTTCGCGATGAACGCCAACACCTGCTATATCTACCTGCGCGGCGAATACATCCGCGAGCGTGAGGCGCTGCAGGCGGCCGTGGACGAAGCCTATGACGCGGGTCTGCTGGGCAAGAACGCCGCCGGGTCCGGCTTTGATTTCGACCTGTTCCTGCATCACGGCGCCGGCGCCTATATCTGCGGCGAGGAAACCGCACTGATTGAATCGCTGGAAGGCAAGAAGGGCATGCCCCGGATGAAGCCGCCGTTCCCGGCGGGTGCGGGTCTGTATGGCTGCCCGACCACCGTGAACAACGTGGAATCCATCGCCGTCGTGCCGACCATCCTGCGCCGTGGCGCGTCGTGGTTTGCAGGTTTCGGCCGCCAGAACAACGCGGGTACCAAGCTGTTCGCCATTTCCGGCCACGTCAACAACCCCTGCGTCGTCGAAGAGGCGATGTCGATCCCGTTCGAGGAACTGATCGAGAAGCATTGCGGCGGCATCCGTGGCGGCTGGGACAACCTGCTGGCGGTGATCCCCGGCGGATCGTCCGTGCCCTGCGTGCGCGGCGAGAAGATGAAAGACGCGATCATGGACTTCGATTACCTGCGCGGCGAACTGGGGTCCGGCCTGGGCACCGCGGCGGTGATCGTGATGGACAAGCAGACCGATATCGTGAAGGCGATCTGGCGTCTGTCCAAGTTCTACAAGCACGAAAGCTGCGGCCAGTGTACCCCGTGCCGCGAAGGCACCGGCTGGATGATGCGCGTGATGGACCGCCTGGTAAAGGGCGAGGCCGAACCCGAAGAAATCGACATGCTTTGGGATGTGACCAAGCAGGTCGAAGGCCACACCATCTGTGCGCTTGGCGACGCGGCGGCCTGGCCGATCCAGGGCCTGATCCGTAACTTCCGTGACGTGATCGAGGATCGCATCAAGGCGCAGAAAACCGGGCGCATCAGCGCCGTCGCGGCGGAGTAATGTCCATGCGCGGTGCGGTTCTGATCATGGCGTGCGCGGGGCTGGTCGCCTCTTGCGGTATCGGCGAGAAGCTGAAGGGCGACAAGCAGCGCCTGACCTTTGACGGCCACCGGTTCAAGACCTCGCTTAGCCCGATGAAGGAAGACCGGCGCATGTTCGAAGTGACGGTGAAGGATGCCAGCCGCAGCCTGACCGGCGCCGAGGACGCGGGCCGCTATGAAGCGACCCGGTATTGCGTTGTGAAATTCGGCAACTCCAGCCTGGAATGGCTGGCGGTGGCCGAAAGCCAGGATCGCGCCGTTCTGACCGACAAGGACACGCTGATCATGCGGGGACGTTGCAAGGTATGACGACAGGACGTGTCATATCCTCGGTCCGGGCATCGCTCTGTCGCGCCCTCCGTTCTATGCGGGAGGCAGGCGACAAGCGCGTTGCGTTGCCGGTGATCCTGGCCGCAACCTTGGCAATGGCCGCGTCGGCCCAGGCACGCCCGCCGCTGCGCGAGGTTGCCGAAATCAACGACGGTCTTTTCGCCGTCGCGGTTGCAGACAGGATTCGCAAGGAATGCACCGGCATTTCCGCCCGGATGTTCCGGGCGCTGAATTACATCAACGCGCTGGAAAACCGCGCGCTGGAGCTGGGTTACAGCAAGCAAGAGATCAAGGCCTACGTCGACTCCAAAGAGGAAAAGGCGCGGATGCGTGCCCGTGGCGAAGCCTACCTGAAAGCCAACGGCGTAAGCGACGCCGACCCGGATACCCTGTGCAAGCTCGGCCGTGCCGAGATCGCCAAGGACAGCCGGATCGGCCAATTACTGAAAGCAAAGTGAGACCCCATGTCTGACCTACGCAAAGTCATCATCGACGAGACCGAGATCGAAGTGGAAGGGGCGATGACCCTGATACAGGCCTGCGAACAGGCCGGGGTAGAGGTGCCGCGTTTCTGCTATCACGAGCGTCTGTCGATCGCGGGCAACTGCCGCATGTGCCTGGTCGAGGTCGTCGGCGGCCCGCCCAAGCCCGCCGCCTCTTGCGCGATGCAGGTTCGTGACCTGCGCCCGGGGCCTGAAGGCCAGCCGCCGGTGGTGAAAACCAACTCGCCCATGGTCAAGAAGGCCCGCGAAGGCGTGATGGAGTTCCTGCTGATCAACCACCCGCTGGATTGCCCGATCTGCGACCAGGGTGGCGAATGCGACTTGCAGGATCAGGCCATGGCCTATGGCGTGGATTTCAGCCGCTACCGCGAACCCAAGCGCGCCACCGAAGACCTGAACCTTGGGCCGCTTGTCGAAACCCACATGACCCGCTGCATCAGCTGCACCCGCTGCGTGCGCTTCACCACCGAGGTCGCCGGCATCACCCAGATGGGTCAGACCGGGCGCGGCGAAGACAGCGAAATCACCAGCTACCTGAACGAAACGCTGGTATCGAACATGCAGGGCAATATCATCGACCTGTGCCCGGTGGGCGCGCTGGTGTCGAAGCCCTATGCCTTTACCGCCCGCCCGTGGGAACTGACCAAGACCGAAACCATCGACGTGATGGACGCCCTGGGCAGCAACATCCGCGTGGACACCAAGGGCCGCGAAGTGATGCGTATCATGCCGCGCAACCACGACGGCGTGAACGAGGAATGGTTGAGCGACAAGTCGCGCTTTGTCTGGGACGGCCTGCGCCGCCAGCGCCTGGATACCCCCTATATCCGCGAGAACGGCAAACTGCGTAAGGCGTCCTGGACCGAGGCGTTGACCGCCGCCGCTGCCGCGATGAAAGGCAAGAAGGTTGCCGCGCTGGTTGGCGATCTGGCCCCGGTCGAAGCTGTCTATGCGCTGAAGCAGATCGTCGACGGTCTGGGTGGAACCATTGAGTCGCGCACCAACGGCGCCGTGCTGCCAGCGGGCAACCGTTCGGCCTATGTGGGCACCGCCGCGATCGAGGATCTGGACACCGCCAAGGTGGTTTACCTGATCGGAACCAACCCGCGCAACGAAGCCCCGGTTCTGAATGCCCGTATCCGCAAGGCCTGGACCAAGGGCGCGGATGTCCGCGTGATCGGCCCGAAGGCCGACCTGACCTATGACGTGGCCCATCTGGGCAACGGTCGCGAGGCGCTGATGGGCGCAGTGGCTGATGCCGCCGCCACCGAAGGCGCGGTCGTGATCGTGGGGCAGGGCGCCATTACCGAGGGCGACGGCATCAAGGTTCTGGCACAGGCACAGGCGCTGACCGAAAAGCTGGGCGGCAAGATGCTGGTTCTGCATGGTGCGGCCAGCCGCGTTGGCGCGATGGATCTGGGTGCTGTCACCGAAGGCGGCCTGGAAAAGGCGATGGACGGGGCCGAGGTGATTTTCAACCTGGGTGCGGACGAGGTGGAAGTCGGCGCTGGCCCGGTGGTGATCTACCAGGGCAGCCACGGCGACCGTGGCGCACACCGCGCCGACATCATCCTGCCGGGTGCAGCCTATACCGAGGAAAACGGCCTGTTCGTGAACACCGAAGGCCGCCCGCAACTGGCAATGCGCGCCGGGTTCGCGCCGGGTGAGGCCAAGGAAAACTGGGCCATCCTGCGTGCGCTGAGCGCCGAGCTGGGCTCGGCTCTGCCCTATGACACGCTGGCGCAGCTGCGTCAGGCGCTGGTGGCAGAGGTTCCGCATCTGGCACAGATCGACGAAGTGATCGAGAACGACTGGCAGGCGCTGGAAACGGCCAACCTGAAGGCTGGGGATTTCCGTCTGGCCATCGCCTCGGACGATCAGTTCTATTTGACAAACCCGATCGCCCGCGCTTCGGCGCTGATGGGGGAACTGGCGGCCAACGCCAAGGCCCGCGTGGCAACCCCGGTGGCGGCCGAGTGATGATCCGCGCCGCGTTCATATCCCTGGGCCTGACGGGCGTGCTGGCCGGTTGCGTGAATGCGCAACCGGAAGCGGCGCCGTTCCGGCCGGCCTATCAGGGGATCGAGACGCAGCTGCTGGATGGTGACCTGGTGAATTTCCATGTCGCCATGACGGGCGCCCGCACGGGCGAGGATGTGGCGGATTACGCGGAATGTGCGGCTGCACAATACGCGATGATCCGCGGATACGGTTTCGCGCGCCACCTGCGCACGAACATAGAGCAACAGGGCAGCCTGTGGCGAGGGGATGCGATTTATACCATCTCGCCCGCGCTGCCTCGCGGAGTGATGACGATCGACGCCGAAGTCGTCGTCGCGCATTGCGCGGAAAACGGAATACCGACGGTGTGAGGACCTAATGGCAGACTTCTTTACCACCCCCTTCGGAATAGCGATCATCCTAGTCGCGCAGTCGCTGGCCATCGTGGCCTTCGTGATGATCTCTCTGCTGTTCCTGGTCTATGGCGACCGCAAGATCTGGGCCGCCGTCCAGATGCGCCGCGGCCCCAACGTGGTGGGCGTCTTCGGCCTGCTGCAGTCGGTGGCGGACGCCCTGAAATACGTGCTGAAAGAGGTGGTCATCCCCGCCGGGGCCGACAAGCCGGTGTTCATCCTGGCGCCGCTGACCTCTTTCGTGCTGGCGATCCTGGCCTGGGCGGTGATCCCGTTCAATGACGGCTGGGTGCTGTCGGACATCAACGTTGCGATCCTGTTCGTCTTCGCGGTCTCCTCGCTCGAGGTGTACGGCGTGATCATGGGTGGCTGGGCCTCGAACTCGAAATACCCGTTCCTGGGGTCGCTGCGGTCCGCCGCGCAGATGATTTCCTACGAGGTCAGCATCGGCCTGATCATCATCGGCATCATCATCTCTACGGGTTCGATGAACTTTGGCGACATCGTGCGTGCGCAGGACGGCAGCTATGGCTTCTTCAGCTGGTACTGGTTGCCGCACTTCCCGATGGTGTTCCTGTTCTTCATCTCGGCGCTGGCCGAAACCAACCGCCCGCCGTTCGACCTGCCCGAAGCGGAATCGGAATTGGTGGCCGGTTACCAGGTGGAATACAGCGCGACCCCGTTCCTGCTGTTCATGGCCGGTGAATACATCGCGATCTTCCTGATGTGTGCGCTGACCACGCTGCTGTTCTTTGGCGGCTGGCTGTCGCCGATCCCCGGCCTGCCTGATGGCGTGCTGTGGATGGTGGGCAAGATGGCGTTCTTCTTCTTCATCTTCGCGATGGTGAAGGCGATCACCCCGCGCTATCGCTACGACCAGCTGATGCGGATCGGCTGGAAGGTGTTCCTGCCGCTGTCGCTGGGCTGGGTCGTCATCGTGGCATTCCTTGCAAAATTCGAAGCATTCGGCGGCGCATATGCCCGCTGGGCGATTGGAGGCTGATCAATGGCATCGATCGACTATGGACGCGCGGCCAAGTATTTCCTGCTGGCCGACTTCGTTAAAGGGTTCCAACTGGGGCTGAAGTACTTCTTCGCCCCCAAGGCCACCCTGAACTACCCGCACGAAAAAGGCCCGCTGTCGCCGCGTTTCCGCGGTGAACACGCGCTACGCCGCTATCCCAACGGGGAAGAGCGTTGCATCGCCTGCAAACTGTGCGAAGCAATCTGTCCCGCGCAGGCGATCACCATCGACGCTGAACCGCGCGACGACGGCAGCCGCCGCACCACGCGCTATGACATCGACATGACCAAGTGCATCTACTGCGGTTTCTGCCAGGAAGCCTGCCCGGTGGATGCGATCGTCGAGGGGCCAAACTTCGAATTCGCCACCGAAACCCGCGAAGAGCTGTTCTATGACAAGGAAAAGCTGCTGGCGAACGGGGAGCGGTGGGAAGCCGAGATCGCCCGCAACCTTGAACTGGATGCACCCTACCGATGAGCGATCCGACCAACCCGTTCGAAATGCTGATGCAGCAGGCCCAGGCCATGGCCAAGGCCTTTAACCCGGCGCTTGAATCCTTTTCGCCGAAAGGGTTCGAGGCGCTGTGGCCAACCATGCCCAAGGAAGTCATGGAAATGGCGTTCGGCAAGGGGCTGAGCAAGGACGGGCTGGATGCGAAAACGCGGCTGCTGCTGACGCTGGCAGGGCTGACGATGCAGGGGGCCCAGAACGAAATGGGCTTGCGGATGACCGTGCGCCACGCCCTGGAGGCAGGCGCCACCAAGGATGAAATCGCCGAGACCATCGCCCAGATGGCGATGTTCGCTGGCATACCCGCCATGACCAAAGGCATGGAATTGGCCAAGGAAGTCATGGACGACAAAGAGGATAAAACGAAATGACGATTGCAGCGCTGGCATTCTACCTGTTCGCGGTCTGCGCCATTGTCGGGGGGCTGTTCACCGTGGTCAGCCGCAACCCCGTGCACTCGGTGCTGTGGCTGATCCTGGCCTTCCTCAGTTCGGCCGGGCTGTTCGTCCTGCTGGGCGCGGAATTCGTGGCGATGCTTCTGGTCATCGTCTACGTCGGCGCGGTGGCGGTTCTGTTCCTGTTCGTCGTCATGATGCTGGATGTCGATTTTGCCGAACTGAAGGCGGAAATGGCGAAATACCTGCCGTTGGCGCTGCTGATCGGTGTGATCCTGCTGATGCAACTGGGGCTGGCCTACGGCGTCTGGGAAACCTCTGACATGGCGCAGGCGTCGCGCAGCGCGGTCACCCCGGCGGACATGGAAAACACCGCCGCGCTGGGTGTGTTGCTGTACGACAAGTACTTCCTGCTGTTCCAGCTGGCTGGCCTGATCCTGCTGGTCGCCATGATCGGTGCGATCCTGCTGACCCTGCGCCACCGCCGCGACATCAAGCGCCAGAACGTGCTGGCGCAGATGTGGCGCGACCCGGCGACCGCGATGGAACTGAAAGACGTTAAACCGGGGCAGGGCCTGTAAGGCCGCCGCTGGAAGAATAAGGACCGAGGGAAAAATGATTGGGATAGAACATTACCTGACAGTGGCGTCCGCGCTGTTTGTCATAGGTATCTTTGGCCTCTTCCTGAACCGGAAGAACGTGATCATCCTCTTGATGTCGATCGAGTTGATGCTGCTGTCGGTCAACATCAACCTTGTCGCCTTCTCCTCTTACATGGGGGATCTGGTGGGCCAGGTGTTCACGCTGTTCGTGCTGACCGTCGCTGCCGCCGAGGCCGCAATCGGCCTGGCCATCCTCGTCGTGTTCTTCCGCAACCGCGGAACGATCGACGTGGAAGACATTAATGTGATGAAGGGGTAAAGAGACATGGAAACCATCATCCTCTTTGCTCCGCTGGTTGGGGCAATCATTGCCGGCTTCGGCTGGCGCCTGATCGGTGAGAAGGGGGCGCAGTACCTGACCACCGGACTGCTGTTCCTGGCCTGTATCCTGTCCTGGATCGTGTTCCTGGGGCTGGATGCAGAGCATGTGAAACATATCCACATCCTGGACTATATCGAATCCGGCAGCCTGAGCACTGAGTGGTCGATCCGTCTGGACCGCCTGACCGCGATCATGCTGATCGTTGTCACCACGGTGTCGGCGCTGGTTCACCTCTACTCGGTCGGCTACATGGCCCATGACGACAACTGGGGCCACCACGAGAACTACAAGGCGCGGTTCTTCGCCTACCTGTCGTTCTTTACCTTCGCCATGCTGATGCTGGTCACCTCGGACAACCTGGTGCAGATGTTCTTTGGCTGGGAAGGCGTGGGCGTGGCTTCGTACCTGCTGATCGGCTTCTACTACAAGAAACCCAGCGCGAACGCGGCGGCCATCAAGGCATTCGTCGTGAACCGCGTGGGTGACTTCGGATTTGCCCTGGGCATCTTTGGCCTGTTCTTCCTGACCGATAGCATCAGCTTCGACGTGATCTTTGCCTCGGCGCCAGATCTGGCGAATACACAGGTCGGGTTCCTGTGGACCGAATGGAACGCCGCCAACCTGCTGGCCTTCCTGCTGTTCGTCGGCGCGATGGGTAAATCGGCGCAACTGTTCCTGCACACCTGGCTGCCGGACGCGATGGAAGGCCCGACCCCGGTGTCGGCGCTGATCCACGCGGCGACCATGGTGACCGCCGGTGTGTTCCTGGTCTGCCGCATGTCGCCACTGATGGAATACGCCCCCGAGGCGACAGCCTTTATCACCTTCCTGGGTGCGACCACCGCTTTCGTCGCCGCGACCATCGGTCTGGTGCAGAACGACATCAAGCGCGTGATCGCCTATTCGACCATGTCGCAGCTGGGTTACATGTTCGTGGCTGCGGGTGTGGGCGTCTACTCGGTGGCCATGTTCCACCTGTTCACGCACGCGTTCTTCAAGGCGATGCTGTTCCTTGGCGCGGGTTCCGTGATCCACGGGATGCACCACGAACAGGACATGCGGAACTATGGCGGCCTGCGCAAGAAACTGCCCTATACCTTCTGGGCGATGATGCTGGGCACGCTGGCCATCACCGGCGTCGGCATCCCGCTGACCCATTTCGGTTTCGCCGGCTTCCTGTCCAAGGACGCCGTGATCGAGAGCGCCTGGGCCGGAACCCATGGTGGCTATGCCTTCTGGATGCTGGTCGTGGCGGCGCTGTTCACCAGCTTCTACAGCTGGCGACTGATGTTCCTGACCTTCTACGGCAGCCCGCGCGGCGACAAGCACACGCATGAGCACGCGCATGAAAGCCCGATGGTCATGCTGGTCCCGCTGGGCGTGCTGGCGCTGGGGGCCGTGTTCTCTGGCATGATCTGGTACAACAGCTTCTTTGGTGACCATAACAAGGTGAACGAATTCTTCGGGATTCCCGCTCATGCCGAGGCTTCGGCCGAAGGTCATGCACCGGCGGGCGACAGCCATGCACCGGCTGCTCAAGGCGGTGACCATGCTGCAGAGGAAGCGCATGGAGTGGCCCCGCAAGGCGCCGTATTCACGCACCCGGACAACCATGTCATGGACGAGGCGCACCATGCGCCGACCTGGGTCAAGGTCAGCCCGTTCGTGGCGATGGTCCTGGGTTTCGTCGTGGCCTACTGGTTCTACATCGTGAACCCGGAAATGCCCAAGCGCCTGGCTGAAAGCCAGCGCCCGCTGTACCTGTTCCTGCTGAACAAGTGGTATTTCGACGAGATCTACGACTTCCTTTTCGTGCAACCGGCCAAGGCCATCGGCCGCTTCCTGTGGAGGCGCGGTGACGGCAATGTCATTGACGGGTCGCTGAACGGCGTGGCGATGGGGATCATCCCCTTCTTCACCCGCCTCGCTGGCCGCGCGCAGTCCGGTTACATCTTCACTTACGCCTTTGCCATGGTGGTCGGCATCGTTGTGCTGATCACGCTGGTCTCGCTCACCGGAGGAGCGCACTAATGGATAACCTGCTCTCCATCGTCACCTTCATCCCCGCGCTGGCGGCCGCCATTCTGGCGATCTTCCTGCGGGGCGAGGACGCAGCAGCACAGCGCAATGCCAAGTATTCGGCGCTGATCGCCACCTCCATCACCTTTCTGGTGTCGCTGTTCATCCTGGCCGAGTTCGACCCGTCGAACACCGGGTTCCAGTATGTCGAGGAACGCGAGTGGTTGCTGGGTCTGAAATACAAGATGGGCGTGGACGGCATTTCTGTGCTGTTCGTGATGCTGACCACCTTCATGATGCCGCTGGTGATCTGGGCCAGTTGGGGCGTTGAAAAGCGCGTGAAGGAATACATGATCGCCTTCCTGCTGCTGGAAACGTTGATGCTGGGCGTGTTCATGGCGCTGGATCTGGTGCTGTTCTACCTGTTCTTCGAAGCGGGCCTGATCCCGATGTTCCTGATCATCGGCATCTGGGGCGGCAAGGAACGGATTTACGCCTCGTTCAAGTTCTTCCTCTATACCTTCCTGGGCTCTGTCCTGATGCTGGTGGCGATGGTGGCGATGTTCGCCGACGCCGGCACCACCGATATTCCGACCCTGATGAAGCACACCTTTGCATCTGACAGTTTCAGCGTGCTGGGCATTCATGTGGTGGGTGGCTTGCAGACCCTGCTGTTCCTGGCCTTCTTCGCATCCTTCGCGGTGAAGATGCCGATGTGGCCGGTGCACACCTGGCTGCCGGATGCGCACGTGCAGGCCCCGACCGCCGGTTCCGTGGTGCTGGCCGCGATCCTGCTGAAGATGGGCGGCTATGGCTTCCTGCGGTTCAGCCTGCCGATGTTCCCTGTCGGTGCTGACGTGTTGACGCCGCTGGTGTTCTGGATGTCGGCGATTGCAATCGTCTACACCTCGCTGGTGGCGCTGGTTCAGGAAGATATGAAAAAGCTGATCGCCTATTCGTCGGTGGCGCACATGGGCTATGTGACCATGGGGATCTTTGCGGCCAACCAGCAGGGGATCGACGGCGCCATTTTCCAGATGCTGAGCCACGGTTTCATCTCGGGCGCGCTGTTCCTTTGCGTGGGCGTGATCTATGATCGGATGCACACCCGTGACATCGACGCCTATGGTGGCCTGGTGAACAAGATGCCGGCCTATGCACTGATCTTTATGTTCTTCACCATGGCCAACGTCGGTCTGCCGGGCACCTCGGGTTTCATCGGGGAATTCCTGACGCTGATGGGCGTGTTCCAGGTCAACACCTGGGTGGCGCTGGTGGCGACCTCTGGCGTGATCCTGTCGGCGGCCTACGCCCTGTGGCTGTACCGTCGCGTGGTGTTCGGTGACCTGATCAAGGAAAGCCTGAAGTCGATCACCGACATGACCCGCCGCGAAAAGGCAATCTTTGCGCCGCTGGTCGTCATGACCCTGTTGCTGGGTGTCTACCCGTCGCTGGTCACCGATATCATCGGCCCCTCGGTAGAGGCGCTGGTCCACAACTACGAACTGGCCCTTGCGGACGGCACACCCGCCACGCAAGTCGCCGCATCGCACTGAAACAGGAGCCCAGAGAGATGATCCAGGCTGATCTGAACATTATCCTTCCAGAGGTTCTGCTGTCGGTTTACGCGATACTGGCGCTGATGGTGGCCGTCTACACCAGCAAGGACCGGATCGCCGGGCTGCTGACCTGGGTGACGGCCGGCGTTCTGGCGCTGTTCGCCCTGTGGATCGGGCTGAACGGATCGGGGGACAACCTGGCCTTCGGCGGTATGTTCCACGATGACGCTTTCGCCCGTTTCGCCAAGGTAACGATCCTGCTGGGTGGCGCATCCGTTCTGGTCATGAGCCAGGACTACATGGCGCGCCGCGGGTTGCTGCGGTTCGAATACCCGGTGCTGATCGTGCTGGCCACCGTTGGCATGATGGTGATGGTTTCGGCCGCCGACCTGATGACCCTGTACATGGGTCTGGAACTGCAGTCGCTGTCGCTGTATGTCGTTGCCGCCCTGCGCCGCGATAGCGCGAAATCGACCGAGGCCGGGATGAAATACTTCATCCTTGGCGCGCTCAGTTCTGGTCTGATGCTCTATGGCTCGTCGCTGGTTTACGGCTTTGCCGGGACCACGCAATTCTCGGTCATCATCGAAGCCGCTTCGGGCGGTCATGCCTCGCTGGGAATGCTGTTCGGCCTGGTCTTCGTGATCTCTGGCCTGGCGTTCAAGGTGTCGGCGGTTCCGTTCCACATGTGGACCCCGGATGTTTACGAAGGTTCGCCGACCCCGGTGACCGCCTTCTTTGCCACGGCTCCGAAAATGGCTGCAATGGGCCTGTTTGCCCGCGTCGTGCATGATGCCTTTGGCGGTGTCGTCGCGGACTGGCAGCAGATCATCGCGCTGATGTCCGTGTTGTCGATGTTCGTCGGCGCGGTCGCGGCGATCGGTCAGACCAACATCAAGCGACTGATGGCCTATTCGTCGATTGCCCACATGGGCTATGCGCTGATGGGGCTGGCGGCGGGCACCGCGTTCGGCGTGCAGGCGCTGCTGATCTACATGGCGATCTACGTCGCGATGAATGTCGGCACCTTCGCCTTTATCCTGTCGATGGAAAAGGATGGCCAACCCGTCACTGACATCAAGGCGCTGAACATGTATTCCAAGCGTGAACCGGCCAAGGCACTGGCGGTGCTGGTGCTGATGTTCAGCTTGGCGGGCGTGCCGCCGATGGTGGGTTTCTTCGGCAAGTTCTATGTGCTGAAGGCAGCCTATGAGGCCGGGTTGATCTGGCTGGCGGTCCTGGGTGTGATCGCATCGGTGATCGGCGCGTTCTACTATCTGCGGATCGTGTACTACATGTACTTCGGCACCGAAGGCGAGGCGCTGGACAAGAACCGCTCGCCGGTTCTGTGGGGGTTCCTGATGGCGTCGGCTGCGGTGATGGTCGTTGGTGTCGTGAACTTGTTCGGGATCGAGGGTGTCGCCGCCGCGGCCGCCGCGACGCTGGTCAACTGACCAAAGAACATGTGATAGCTTGAAGTGACGCGCCATTGGCGCGTCGCTTTGCTTTTGCCTAGGGTGGAAGTGTCATGACCGAATGGCCCGAAGGATATGGCCGGCGGGTGCTGGCCAGCGTGGACAGCACCAATGCCGAGGCCGCCCGGATCGCTACAGCTCTGACCGGGCCGGAATGGATTCTGGCGCTGCGCCAGACCGCTGGCCGCGGGCGCCGTGGCCGCGCCTGGACCGACCCGCAGGGCAATTTCGCGGCAACGCTGGTGATGCGGCCAGCCGAAACCCCTGACCGGATCGCCCTGCGGTCCTTCGTGGCGTCGCTGGCGCTGTACGACGCTTGTGTTGCGGCCACCGGCCGGGAGGATCTGCTAAGCCTGAAATGGCCCAATGATGTGCTGCTGAACGGTGGCAAGCTGGCGGGCATCCTGCTGGAAAGTGCGGGCCACGGGCAGGGTGTGTCGCATATCGCCATCGGGATCGGGGTGAACCTGGTCAGTGTTCCGGTAGCGGGGCAGGTAGAACAGGGCGCGTTGCGGCCTGTATCCTTGGCCTCGGAAACCGGGATACGCGTGACACCCGAGGCGTTTCTGGACTTGCTGGCCCCCGCCTATGCCCGGTACGAGGCGCAGTTTCGCACCTACGGATTCGCGCCGATCCGCACCCTGTGGCTGTCCCGCGCCGCCCGCTTGGGCGAGGTGATCACCGCCAGAACGATGCGTAACGAAACCACCGGTACGTTCGAGACGGTGGACGAGGCAGGTAATATCGTTCTATCCACGGCCAAGGGACGCGAGGTCATCCCCGCGGCCGAAATCTTTTTCTGAACAGGAGGCATTCATGCTTCTGGCGATTGACTGCGGTAACACCAACACGGTTTTTTCCATCTGGGACGGCGAAAAGATCCGCTGTACCCTGCGCACGGCCACAGATCACCAGCGGACCGCCGACCAGTATTTCGTCTGGCTGGATCGCCTGTTGCAGCACCATGAAATCGACATGGACATAAACGCGGTCATCATCAGTTCGACCGTGCCGCGCGTGGTGTTCAACCTGCGGGTTCTGGCGGATCGTTACTTCAACTGCCGTCCGCTGGTGGTGGGAAAGCCCGATTGCCTGTTGCCAATGGACCCGCGCGTGGATGCCGGAACCCAGGTCGGGCCTGACCGGCTGGTCAACACTGCGGGGGCGTTCGACAGATATGGCGGCAACCTGATCGTGGTGGATTTTGGCACCGCGACCACTTTTGACGTAGTGGCCCATGATGGCGCCTATGTCGGCGGCGTGATTGCGCCGGGGGTGAACCTGTCGCTGCAGGCGCTGCACGAAGCTGCCGCCGCCCTGCCGCATGTGGATGTCACCAAACCGCAAAAGGTAATCGGGACCAATACCGTGGCCTGTATGCAAAGCGGTATTTTCTGGGGCTATGTCGGTTTGGTGCGTGGCGTCTGCGAGCAGATCAAGGCAGAATACGATCATCCGATGCGGGTGATCGCAACCGGCGGGCTGGCCCCGCTGTTCGGGCAGGGCGATACGCTGTTCGATGTATTCGACGAATTCCTGACGATTCATGGCCTGACGGTCATTCACAACTACAACAAGGACCAGGGCAACACATGAGCAGCAACCGCTTGATCTATCTTCCTCTCGGCGGCGCCGGTGAGATCGGGATGAACTGCTACGTCTACGGCTATGGCCCGGCGGGGCAGGAACGGCTGATCCTCGTGGATATGGGGGTGACCTTCCCGGATATGGACGGATCGCCCGGTGTGGACCTGATCATGGCTGATATCCGGTGGTTGGAGGAACGCAAGGACCGGCTGGAGGCGATTTTCATCACTCATGCGCATGAGGATCATGTCGGCGCGGTGGGGCATCTGTATGAAAAGTTGGGGAAACCGATCTATGCCCGCGCCTTTACCGCGCGGATCGCCCGGCTGAAACTGGCGGACTATGGCCTGCCAGAGGACACGGTGACCACAGTATCGGCCTGGCCGGAAACCGTTCAGGCGGGGCCGTTCAACGTGGGGTTCCTGCCGATTTCCCACTCGATCCCTGAAAGCAGCGGCCTGGTGATAGACAGCCCCGATGGGCGGATCGTGCACACGGGCGATTTCAAGCTGGATGAAACCCCGGTTGTCGGCGAACCTTGGGATCCCGCGCTGTGGGGATCGGTCGCAGCCCCGGGTATCAAGGCACTGGTTTGCGATTCCACCAATGTTTTCAATCCAATGCCGGGCCGATCAGAGGCCAGTATCGCCGACGAGATCACCAACCTTGTGTCCGAGGCCAAGCAGATGGTCGTGGCGACGACCTTTGCATCCAACGTTGCACGTCTGAAAACATTGGCCGAGGCGGGGCAACGGGCGGGTCGGTCGATTTGTCTGATGGGCCGCGCCATGCGCCGGATGATCGAAACGGCAGTCGAAACCGGGGTTCTGACCGGTTTTCCGACGGTGATCGGGCCAGAGGACGCGCTGGCCATGCCGCGCGACAACGTCATGCTTCTGGTAACCGGTAGTCAAGGTGAACGTCGGGCGGCTTCGGCGCAACTGGCGAATGGCAAGCACAATGGGATCACCCTGAAAGAGGGAGACCTGTTCCTGTTTTCGTCCAAAACCATTCCCGGCAATGAACGCGGCGTGATCCGCATCATGAACCAGTTCAGCGAAATGGGCGTGGATATCGTGGATGATACGCAAGGCCGCTATCACGTGTCAGGTCACGCCAACCGGCCAGATCTGGTGACGGTGCACAAGCTGATGAAGCCAGACGTGGTGATTCCGATGCATGGCGAACACCGTCATTTGCGTGAACATGCCAAGCTGGCCGAAATGAACGGGTTTCAGTCCATCGTCGCGCCGAACGGGGTGATGGTAGATCTGTCGGGCGACAGGCCGACCGTAGCCGACTACGTTGAAACCGGGCGGACCTATCTGGATGGTCGTATCCTGATCGGTGCGCTGGACGGTATTGTGCGGGATCGTATCCGTATGGCGCTGAATGGCCACGTGATGGTGAACGTGATCCTGGATGAGGATAATGAGCCATTGGGCGAGCCCTGGTGTGAATTGCGCGGTCTGGCAGAGGTTGGCAGGTCCACGGCACCACTGGTGGATGTGCTGGAAGAGGATCTGGACCAGTTCATGCGCCGCGCGAAAGGCGCAACCTTGCGCGATGACGACCGGCTGGAAAATGAGCTGAAGCGGATCGCCCGCAAGACCGCGCTGGACGAGATCGGCAAGAAACCAGAGGTTACGGTGGTGATCAGCCGACTGGCCTGATCTGTGCTATTGCCGGGACGGCATTCAAACAAAAACGGCGGCCAATGGCCGCCGTTCGTGTTCTATCTGGTCATGCTCAGTTCGCGCGCCGTTCGTCAAAGCTGAGCGCGATGAAGCTGGGCAGGTGATCGCCCATGCCAACGACATTTGAATCCCGCCCACGATCGCGGCGGTCGGATTTCTGCGGCTTGGGTTGCGATGTGCGCGATTGCTGGGGTTCCTGCGGTTCGGGTTTTTCCCGCTTTTGCGGGGCCTCGGTGGGCTTGTCATCGGATTTACGCGACCGGGAGGACCGCGTGCGCGAAGCCTTCTCTTCTTTTTCCGCGCGCGGCTTGGCTTCGGGCTTTTCGTCCTTCAGCGGATTATCCAGGCGCGGGATTTCCAGGCTCACCAGTTTTTCAATTGCGTCGAAGTTCTTTTCGTCGCGCGGGGTGCAGATCATCATCGCAGTGCCGGTACGTCCGGCGCGACCAGTGCGCCCGATGCGGTGAACGTAGTCTTCGGAATGCGATGGTACGTCGAAATTGAACACGTGGCTGACGTTCGGAATGTCCAATCCACGCGCAGCAACGTCCGATGCAACGAGGAAACGCAAGGTGCCATCGCGGAAGCCATCCAGCGTTTTCATGCGCTGGCTTTGGTCCAGGTCGCCATGAATGGCCGCAGCGTCATAGCCGTATTTCTTAAGGCTTTTTGCGGTAATATCCACGTCAACCTTGCGATTGCAGAAGATGATCGCGTTCTTGCATTTGACGCCCTCGCTGTCGATCAGCGCGCGCAGCAGCTTGCGCTTTTCGCTGCCTTCGCGGTCCTTGCGAGAGGCTTTGAACATCACCACGCCCTGCGTGATGGTGTCCGATGTCGTGGCCTGACGAGCGACCTCTATCCGTTCGGGGGCGGACAGGAAGGTGTTGGTTATCCGCTCGATTTCCGGCGCCATGGTGGCCGAGAAAAACAGGGTCTGGCGGGTGAACGGCGTCAGGCTGAAGATGCGTTCGATATCGGGGATGAAGCCCATGTCCAGCATCCGGTCCGCTTCGTCCACCACCATGATCTGCACGCCGGTCAGCAGCAGCTTGCCGCGTTCGAAATGGTCCAGCAGGCGGCCGGGGGTCGCGATCAGAACGTCCACGCCACGGTCAATCAGCGCGTCCTGTTCCTTGAACGAAACGCCGCCGATCAACAGCGCCTTGGTCAGTTTCACATGCTTGGCATAGGTGTCGAAATTTTCTGCTACCTGCGCGGCCAATTCGCGTGTCGGGCACAATACCAGGCTGCGCGGCATCCGGGCGCGGGCGCGCCCCTTGGCCAGCAAGGTGATCATCGGCAGCGTAAAGCTGGCGGTTTTTCCGGTGCCTGTCTGGGCTATGCCCAGAACGTCACGGCCTTCCAACGCAGGGGGGATAGCCCCCGCCTGAATGGGCGTGGGCTTTTCATAGCCCGCTTCTTCGATTGCTTTCAGGACTTTCGGATCGAGTTTCAGATCAGAGAATTTAGTCATGTGTATCCGTGGTTTACGGACACGATGCGGCCCGTAGCGTCAATGGAAGGTTGGGCCCGTATGGCCCTTGGGTGGCAGCCCTTGGGTCTTCCTGTCGGCGCGGTGTACAGGAAAGCGAGGAGCGGGTCAATCTGTCCCTTATTTTTCGGGAGGTTACGCCGAAAAAAACTGTTTCGCGCGCTTGGGGTCCAGGTTCAGCGCGTGACAGGACAACAGGCCCTCTGCCTGCAGTCGGTTCAGCAGGTCGGGCGAAGCGGTGCAAACCTCTGCATAAAAAGCGCGCAGACCGTCCTCTCCAGCTTCGTTGTGAATCATGGTAAACAGATCGTGCATGGAAACGCCGTTTTGGGTGGCCGGTTTCAGCTCTGACCGGTAGGAACCGCGGGCTATTCGAAAGCGGAAGGCCGCGATGAAATCTTCCCAGCTTTTGGCGTGTAGATGCAGCAGTTCGGTGCCTGCAAGTTCCTGTTGGCCGGGGTTCATCATGTCGCCCACGTTCACGTTGTGGATCTTTGCGGTCAGGCTGGGAATTCCGGTTCGATAGATCAGCTTGCCCTGAACATGGGACAGGAAACCGCCGTTCAGGTGCATACCAAAGGTGGGATAGATGCGGCGTGTTTGACTGTCGCGTTTGGCGCGGTCGATTGTCAGGCGTTTGAAATGCGTGACCGGGCCGGGTTCGGGACTGGCCAACGCTTCGGCCGGGCGGATACGTGCAACGACGCAATCGCCGGGCAGGGCGGCGAGTTGAGATGGCAACGGGGCTGAGGTCCACAGAAACTCGTCCACGTCTATATGCGCCAGCCAGTCAACCTCTGGTGCGCGGGCGTAGGCATGGGCAGCATTTGCCACCTGCCGCGCCTGGTGCTTGCCCGGGCGACGGCCAACAGTCGCCCAATAGGCGTCATCGCATAGGACAGGCAGGATGTTCGGGTGTTCCGACAATAGCGTGAACGCTTCTCTATTGTCGTTGTCCAGATAGATATACAACCGGTGCGCCCCCAGTTCGAGGTGATGGGCGCAGAAGTTCAAGATCTCGCGGACAGGAGCCTTGATCGTGCTGACAATCCCCCAGGTGGGCAGGGTCATTCCGCGGCCTCCTGTTCCGGCAACATGCCGAATTGGCGCTGAACCTTCGTGTCCAGATCCAACCGGTAGCGCAGCAGCATCCGATGTTTTTCCAGTGCCGAAACCAGGTGTGGCGTGGCTTCGCAGACCTCGTGGAAAAATAGGCGTAGACCGTCTTCGCCGTCCTCTTTGTGCAGGAATTCCAGAATGTCCAGCAGCCGGAACTTTTCTTCGTCCGATTTTCGGTAAGACCCGCGCGTCATGCGGAACTTCATGTGATCGCGGAAGAAACCCCAACTGGGCGCGTGGGCGTGGCCGATGAAAAAGCCGTCTGTGCGGGTGCGGTTGCTTATCAGCGCGCCGTCCTGCAGGACTGTGTGAATGCCCAGCCGGATACCGTCCAGACCGGTGCGGGCAAAGTTCTTGCCCTCGCGGTGACTGACGAACCCGTCGGGCAGGTGGCTGCCGAAATTGGGATAGATCGCCTCTAGCGCGGCCTTGCCCTGTCCTGCGAATTTACGCTGCAGCTTGAACAACTCATTCCCCTGTGACCCGGCCAACAGTTCGGCCGGGGCCATGCGTAGAACGGCCATGTCGCCGGGTATTTGCGCCAGCAGGTCGGCCACCGGGGCGGGGGGCAACAGGAATTCATCAACGTCCAGATGCGCCAGCCAGTCCACATCCGTGTCCTGATAGGCTTGGGTTGCGACCCAGACCTGCCGCATCTGGTGCGCCTTCATGCGGGGTTTTTTCTGTGTGTCCCAATAGGCGTTGTCGCAGGTCGTGACAGTGATGTTCGGGTGGCATGACAGGAATTCCACAGTGCGCGGCGCAGGATCGTCCAGAAAGATATGCAACCGGTGCGCACCAAGGTCCAGGTGATGTGCGGCAAAGCGGGCGGTATCCACCAGCGGCGCCTTGATCATCGCCACCACGCCCCAGCGTAATGTGGCCGGGTCGGTTTTCAGGATATGGGGGGGCACATCTGCGATGCGTTCACGTTTGGGGCTGGATTTCTGGCGAATTCCCTTGGCCTTCAGCGCCTTGTCGCGCTCGGCCCGCATGGTGCGAAGGCGGCGGAACACGGTCATGTCGTCGCTGATCAGCAGCGACAGCAGCCGTTGGGCAAGGGGGCGCAGAACGGGCACTTGTTCAGCTTGTTGCCACAACCCGCCCAACAGGTTTACGTCCAGCCCTCCCGTGGAGAGTGCGAACGGGTCCATCTGCAGGGCCAACTGCCTGGCCGACCGGTCCGCGATGGGGAAGGCGTCTGCCGGCGCGTGGCCTGAATAAAGCCGTTCGGTTTCGTAAAGCTTCATCATGCCGAACAGCACCGAAAGCGCCTGTCCCAACTGTCGTTGGTCCGCTGTCTGCCCGTGGTCGCCGAAGGTGGTGACCGCTGACACCAACCACCGCGCATCCAGATGATCCAGCAGAAACTCTGGCTCCTCGGCCCAAAGGCGGTTGAACAAGGCCGCCGTGTGTTCTGGTTGCCCTTTGCGACGCAGGTTTGCGATCAGCAGGCCGTGCAGGTGCAGCAGGCCGGACTGGCCGTGGAATTGCTTGGCCAGTTCGCGGTATTTGCGGGCATAGGTGCTGCGCGATCTGCCCAGTTCCGCCGCGCCTTTCTGGACGGTTCGGGTTTTGATCTGCTGCAGGTCTGCGTCCAACGGAGGCAGGGCTTCGCCGTCGAGGTAGACAAGCGGGTCCTGACGCTTCTCCATCTGGGAAACGATGGCGCGAAAACCGCCCGGGTAGGTTTGTTTTTCCTGCTCGCTCATGGCGGGAGAATGACGCGCGGCGTTGCGGCGGGCAAGGGCCGAATGTGCGGCAGGTCAGGACATCTTGGACGAGGGGTGCAGACGCGGAAGGTAGCCGTTGGCAAGAACGGCGGTGACCGGGGCCGGGGTCAGGACAGTGACAGCGCCTGTCGGGCGCGGGTCCGCACGGACATAACCCGCAGGCGAATAACGCAAAGCCGCCGTTGCCGTCAGCAGATATGGCCCGTCCGTCAGGATGAAGGTGCCGGGAGGCAGGGATTCTGCCGTTGCGGTGTGGCGGACCTGTTGACGGGACCGTGTGACGCGCGTCGGGTGCAGGGCACTGTCGATCTCTGCGGTGGATCGGAGCGGGCCATGCGCGGTCTCCCATGCCGCGTGAAAGCGGTGGGCATCTGGCCGACGGCAGGCATGGCAGGGGCGGTGCCCGGCCGCCAAGGCTACTGCCTCGTCCAGGAAAAACAGTGCTGTCCACCCGTTAGCCGGCATGGGGCCGTGATAGCGGCCGTTGTGGCACAGTTCGCAGCAAACCCAATGCGTGTGCTTCCAGCGTGATGGACCCAGCGTGCCATCCGGGCGGTGCAGGATGCCGCGATTGCCGGTAAGCGTGCCGCGCGCCGTAAGGGCGGAAATTTCTCCGGTTGGCTGGACGCGGTTTTGCAGCGGACTCATGGCTGGCCCCACAGGCCGATGTCGCGCAGGAAGGCGTCCACCTGGGCGGTATAGTCCGGGTGCAGCCCCAGTGCCTCGTTGACAGAGCGGTGGGACATGTCCACCGGCAGGATACGCGCAAGCCCGCCAAGCGCAGTCAGTCGAGCGGCTAAGGCATCCGCTTGCGGACATGGCAGGGCGCGGCGGGTTGAACAGACCAGCAGCATGGGCGGGGCCAAGGCGGAAAGACGCGCAGCCGGGGACACCTGTGCCCAAAATCGGGGGTCGGACCCGAATGCCTGATCATAAAGGACTGATGGCGCGGACGTCATGACTGCATGTGTGTCCAGTATCGCCGTGTCCAGCACAACAGTGGCCAGCCAATCCTGCGCCCCCAGCGTCTTGGCCAAGGCGGGGTCGGCGCTGATCAGGGCTGCCAGATGTCCGCCAGCGGAATGGCCCATCAGGACCACATGATCCCCGGCACCGCCCCAACCGGCGGCATTGGCCTGAACATAGGCAAGAGCGCGAGCGACGTCCTGTGCCTGGTCCAGCGGGGTGACCTGTGGCACAAGCCGGTAGTTCACCGCGACGACCATCACGCCCAAAGCGGTCCAATGGGCCGCCTTGTCCTGCCAGACGGCTTCGTTTGACTTGTCCCCGAAGCGCCATCCGCCACCGTGGACCAGAACGATCACCGGCGCGTTCTGCGTGTCGGTTGGCAGATAGACGTCCAACTTCTGTCTGGGATCGGGGCCATAGGGGAGATCTTGCAACTGCGGCTGGGCGCACAACGGCGGCGCCAGAAATGGCAATAGCCACATGACACCGCCCAGCAGCAGAGACAGAAAGCGAAACTGTGCGCTGCGCCGACAATACATGGCCAATCCTGTTTCAAGGGGCTGTCCCAAGGGAATCGCAGGCGAGTATGGCGGAAATCTGGCGCGGTCCAAGGTGATCTGACCAAGAACCGCGCGCAATGTTATTCTCCGTGCATTTCCTTGGTTGCCGACAAGTGGATATCGGGATAGTCGCGGTCCACACGATCGATATCCCATTGCAGGCGCGTTAGGTAGACGATGTCGCCGTCATGGTCATGGGCGATGTGCTGCTTGTTGGCGGCTACGAATTTGTCCACCGCCAACTTGTCCCCGGACACCCAGCGCGCGCTGGTGAACTGTGTCTGGTCAAAGCGGACGGGCAGGCCGTATTCCAGTTCAATCCGGCTGGCCAGAACCTCGAATTGCAGCGCGCCGACCACGCCGACGATGAAGCCGGAGCCGATGTTCGGTTTGAACACTTTGGCCGCGCCTTCTTCGGCGAATTGCATCAAGGCCTTTTCCAGGTGCTTGGCCTTCATCGGGTCGCCCGCGCGGACGCCCTGCAGCAGTTCCGGTGCGAAGGACGGGATGCCGGTGGCGCGCAGGGCCTCGCCCTCGGTCAGGGTGTCACCGATGCGCAGTTGCCCGTGGTTCGGGATGCCGATGATGTCACCCGCCCAAGCTTCCTCGGCCAATTCGCGGTCGGCGGCCAGGAACAGCACCGGGTTGGAAATCGCCATCGGCTTCTTGGTGCGCACATGGGTCAGCTTCATGCCGCGTTCGAAGTGGCCGGAAGCCAGCCGGACAAAGGCCACGCGGTCGCGGTGCTTGGGGTCCATGTTGGCCTGCACCTTGAACACGAAGCCGGCTACCTTGGTTTCCTCGGGCAGAATCTGGCGTGGACTGGCCTGTTGTGGCTGCGGCTGCGGACCGTATTCCGCAATACCGTCCATCAGTTCCTTCACCCCGAAGGAATTGATCGCTGAACCAAACCAGATCGGGGTCATATGACCCTCTAGCACGGATTGCGGGTCCATTCGGGGCAGCAGTTCGCGGGCCATCTCGACCTCTTCGCGCAGCTGGTCAACCAGGTGGGAAGGCACATGTTTTTCCAGCGCGGGGTCGTCCAGGCCATTGATCTTGATGGATTCCGCTACCTTGTTGCGATCGGCGCGATCCATCAATTCCAGACGATTGTGAAGCATGTCATAGCAGCCGACGAAATCGCGGCCGGTGCCGATGGGCCAACTGGCAGGGGTGACGTCAATCGCCAGCATTTCCTGGATTTCGTCGATAATCTCGAACGTATCGCGGGATTCGCGGTCCATTTTGTTACAGAAGGTCAGGATCGGCAGGTCACGCAGGCGGCAGACCTCGAACAGCTTCTGGGTCTGGGATTCCACGCCCTTGGCACCGTCGATCACCATGATCGCCGCATCCACGGCGGTTAGCGTACGATAGGTGTCTTCCGAGAAGTCGGAGTGGCCGGGCGTATCCACCAGGTTAAACCGGAACTTGCCGAAATCGAAAGACATGGCCGAAGCGCTGACCGAAATCCCGCGATCCTGTTCCATTTTCATGAAATCCGAGCGGGTGCGGCGCGCTTCGCCCTTGGCGCGCACCTGTCCGGCCATCTGGATCGCGCCGCCGTACAACAGAAATTTTTCCGTCAACGTCGTTTTACCGGCGTCCGGGTGCGAGATGATCGCGAAGGTACGGCGCCGCGCGATTTCAGGCGGCAAAGCGGGGCGGTTCGAAGCGGTATCCAACATGTCCGCGCATATATTCAGGCGCGGTCATGTTGGCAAGGAAATCAGCCACCGTTGGGGCGCGCAATCAGCACGTCACAGGGCGGATCGCGCAGAAGATCGGTAGCGACGCTGCCCAGCAATGCGCGGTGCGCCCCGGTCCGGCCGTGCGCGCCTGCGGTGATCAGGGTTTCGCGCTTGGCCAACTTCTTCAGGGCGTTCAGGGCGCTGCCGGTGGGAAACGTGGTGTGGTGCAGGGTGACCGGCAGTGCGGTTTTGGCGCGCCACGCGTCGTCCGCCTCTTTCGCTTCGGCAAGGAAAGCGGCAGCAAGGTCTTGAACCGCGAGTTCCGAACCGGCCAGACGCCCTGCATAGGGGACATGGACCGCATGCAGCGGCGTTATCGTCGCCGTTGGCGCAAGTGCATGGCCCAGGTTCAACGCGGCGGTTGAGGCAGGGGAAAAATCCGTGGCCGCCAGCACCGAAGCATAGTCTTTGTCCGCTGGGCTGGCGACCACCAGAACCGGGTAGCCAGTCAGTCGCACCACCCGTTGCGCAGTAGTTTCGCGTATCGCATCCCAAAAGCGCCGTTCGCGGTGGGTTCCGACAACCAGCAAAGATGGATTCTGATCCTGTACCTGATCCAGGATCGTCGTGGCTGGATCGCCAATACAGGGCAGGACGGTGCAATCCAATCCAGCCGCAACTGACGCGGCGAATTCGTCCAGGTACTCTGAAACAGCGGATTGCTGCTCTGCCAGCAGCTTGTCCGGCATTGCGTCATCCAGAACATGCAGGATGGTCAGGCGCGCACCATGCGCCCGCGCCAGTTGGGCCGCACGGTGAACGGCGCGGTCCGAGCGGGCCGACAGGTCCGTAGCGACGAGAATGTTCTTGGTCATGATCAGCCCCGTTTGAGTTGTCCTTGGGTTGATCTTGGGCTGACCAGAGGCTCAGGCCAAGCCCGAACTACGCCTGTTTGAGCGTTGTCTGGGCAGAAACGGCCTAAACTCAGGTTTATTTCGGGATTTTCGCCCCCGTATTGGGGATGCAGGGAATAGATTAGGGATTTGATATGTGTGATCCTGAGAAGCGGGGCTTGCATGATCGGAGGAGCGGACAATTGGCGGACATCATCGGGACATTGGGAACGGACACATTGATTGGGACGGACGCCGCCGATACCCTGACCCCGTATGGCACCACCGTAACAGGTGAATCCGATTTTCTGCTGGGTGGCCTTGGCGATGACATCTACGATCTGCGCAGAAGCGATGCTAGCCAATCCTACATCATCCAGGACGACAGTGCAGACGGGGCGGTGGATGGCATCGTGAATGCCGGAGCGTTCTATCATTCCGCTTCCTTGGGGTATGTCGGCTATGCCGAGGCGATCCGCGTCGGGGATGATCTGATCCTTGATACCCCGTACAAACCGGCTCGGTTCAGGGATCCTTCGAAACCGTCGTACCATATAGAGATCATCGACCATTTCAGGGATGGTGCGGTTGAAAGCATCGAGGCCGGGGGAACTGTATACCAGATTGCCACTGGACCCGAAGGCGGGTCGTTGGCGGATCTGATCGCGGGCACGAACGCTGCCGAAGTAATGCTGGGGCGCGGGGGGGACGACTGGATATTCGGCAACGGCGGCAAAGATACCATCAAGTCCGGAAACGGCGACGACATGGTGTTCGGCGGCAATGGCGGTGACAAGATCCGCGCGGGGAACGGAAATGACACCGTCTTTTCCGAAAGTGGCTGGGACAAGATCCGGGGGGGCAATGGGGCCGACTGGATCGAGGCGGGCGACGGAAATGACAGGATTATGGGCGAGGCGGACAACGACCGGCTGTTGGGCGGCAACGGCAATGATAGGCTGGAAGGTGGCGAAGGGCAGGACTATCTTTCCGGAGACGCGGGCAATGACTGGCTGCGCGGCGGTCTGGCCGGGGATGTCTATGTGTTCAATTCACGGCTGGGGGACGCTGGTTGGGGGAATGATACCATCTCTGATCAAGGCGACGCGCCAAGCTATCAGAACATCGATTCAATAGAGCTGCGGGGGTTCTACGGTCCTTCAGACGGTTCCACACCAGAGGCGTTTGCGCGGCTCAGCTTCGCGCGTGATGGGCTGAACATGGTCATCTCTGCGGATGGAGGGGTATCAACCCTTGTTGTCCAGAAACAGTTCAAAGCAACCGGAGAGCAGTTCTTCATCGAGGAACTGGTATTCAATGCGGGCTACTGGACCGAATACACAATGAAGATCATTTCTGAAGAACGGCACGATATTGGGGATGACCGCAACAATGACCCCTTCATCGGAAGCGAGGCGCACGAGATCATCTTTGGTAACAATGGCGGCAACAGCTTATTCGGGGGATCGGGGACGAACTTTATCTGGACAGGCGATGGAGATGACGTCCTGATCTATAAGGAAAACGATCCGCAGGTTTGGGCCGGCGCAGGTGGGGGCGCCAGCCATGACATCGTGATGGATTTCGACGTCGCCAGTGACGTCCTGGATTTTACGGAGATGAAGATCAGCCGGGCGGACCTGGTGTTGTCAGAAGATGCAGACGGCGACGCGTTGGTGGCATGGGATGCGCCGGGCTGGGAGATTTCGGACATCCTGATTGAATTGCGCGGGGTAGCCATGTCCGATCTGACCGACGATCATTTCGTGTTTTAGCGGGGTCAGCCCGCCGTCGCGCGGCGCAGTAGGCTGACCATGTCAGGCTTTGCCATCTGTTGTTCGCTTACCTCGAATTCGTCGCGCAGGCCAGTATCGTGCTGGGTGCCGCGCTGTGAAAGCGATTTCGCTATCTCCGGCGGCAGGGCCGGGCGCGTGCGATCATCCAGCAGCAGGGTTTCGGCGGCGATTCCTTCGGCATAGATGATTTGGTGGTTGTCGAACAGAAGCTGGAAATAATCGACAAAGCCCCCCTCCATCTGGGTGATCGTGGTGCCGTTCACCAGGTGGCGGGCGCGGATCAGCACTTCGGATCGCCCAACCCCTAGTTCATCGCTGCGCTGGTACAGGAACAACCGGTGATCGGGGCTGACGATCAGGTCACCCGCGTTGTGCAGCGTGCCCGCCGCGATTCGGATCGGGGCGAATTCGCCCACAGCGCGGGTGGTGGATTGGCCGATCCAACGGATTTCCTGTGGGCCGTCGTCACGGGTCAACACCCTGTCGCCGATGCGCAAATCTTCTATCAGTCGCTGTTCGCCTGTGGCCAGTGTAATGGATGTCCCGCGCGTGAATGAGACGCAAGCCACTTGCGCCAGCAGGGCGCGGGGCGTGTCGGTGTCGATGCCGACGAGGCGATAACTGATCTTGGGGTGCAAGCGCGTCAAGGGAAGCGCAAAGATCCTGTGCAGGTGGTTCTGGTCCTCAAGTTCCACAAGCACCAATACCTCTGATGTGCGCCCATCGGGGGACATAAATGTCAGGCAGCAGTCCAGGCAAACATTCGCGCCTGGTGTCCCGTTCGGGCTGTCCTGCGCCACCTGAAGGGCGTCGCCATCCGGCACCAGCGACAGGCGCAGGGCAGCAGGCCGCACGGTCAGCGCATAGATGTCATCCAACACCAGATCGTCCGCGATTGTCAGCGGATCGCCAATATTTGCACCCTGTTCAGCCTGCAACCAATCAGCGGGCAGGACGGGCAGCGAAAAGGCGGGGCGGAAGGTTCTGGTCATGGCTTTTTGCTGTCGGGGTTGGTGGCGTAGAGTTTCGGGATACCCGTCGAATGTGGCGGCAACAGGTCAGCCCGGCGGAGATTTCCGGGCCTGGGCAATTGTCAATCTGCAGTGTGCGTCCTAGACCTTTGTCAACAAGTTAACAGCGGGAGAGAACGGATGGATCTGGGGATCAAGGGAAAGACGGCGCTGGTCT
Source organism: Thalassovita sp. (assembly GCA_017792425.1). Classification (GTDB taxonomy): domain Bacteria; phylum Pseudomonadota; class Alphaproteobacteria; order Rhodobacterales; family Rhodobacteraceae; genus Thalassobius. Next base: position 2,561,792 of record CP051233.1, on the reverse strand, counting down.
GCGCATCCAGCAAGGGTTTGGGGCGCGGCTGCGCCGAAGCCCTGGCAGAGGCCGGGGTAAACCTGGTGCTGAACGCACGCGGCGCGGATGCGTTGGAAGCGACCGCCGCTGACATTCGCGCTAAATTCGGTGTGAATGTGAACGCCGTCGCGGCGGATGTGACAACTGACGAGGGCCGCGCCAAGGTGCTGGAAGCCGCGCAGGGCATTGATATCCTTGTGACAAATGCGGGCGGTCCGCCGCCGGGTATGTGGACGGACTGGGAACGGGACGATTTCATCAAGGCGCTGGATGCCAACATGCTGACCCCGATCGCGCTGATGAAGGCGCTACTGCCCGGTATGATTGAAAAAGGCTGGGGCCGGGTCGTGAACATCACCTCGGGCTCGGTGAAGGCGCCGATTTCGATATTGGGCTTGTCGAATTCCGCCCGTGCGGGGCTGACGGGCTATGTCGCCGGAACCTCGCGCCAGGTGGCCAAGCATGGGGTTACCATCAACAACCTGTTGCCCGGACAACATGCCACCGACAGGCTGCGCAGCCTGGATGAACGCACGGCTCAGCAGACCGGAAAGCCGGTGGAAGAGGCCACCAGGGCGCGGCAATCGCAGAACCCGACGGGCCGGGACGGAACGCCCCAGGAATTCGGCGCGGCCTGTGCCTTTCTGTGTTCGCAATATGCGGGTTTCATGGTGGGGCAAAACATCCTTCTGGACGGCGGCAGCATCAACACGACGATGTAGGGTAGGTGCCTGACCTTGCCGCGAAGGCTTGTGCCGGCGGGCGGAGCTTGCTATCTGGCCTTGGAAACCCGATAGATTTCATCGGAAAACAGAAGAGGCCCGAGTGGTAAGGACCGCCCCCAGACTGGAAATCCGCAACCTTGTCCGCAAGTTTGACGGGCAGGTGGTTGTGGATGGGGTATCGCTCAGCGTGATGCCGGGGCAGGTGACTTGCCTATTGGGGCCGTCCGGCTGCGGCAAATCCACCACCCTGCGCATGATCGCCGGAGTCGAAATGCAGGACTCCGGTGAAATCTACGTGGACGGCAAGCTGATCTGCGACACGGTGTTCCGGATTCCGCCCGAACGTCGCCAGATCGGACTGATGTTCCAGGACTTTGCGCTGTTTCCCCATCTCAGCGTTGGTGACAATGTCGCCTTCGGGTTGAAGGGTGGCAAGGATGAAAAACGTGCCCGGGTAGAGGAGCTGTTGGACAAGGTCGGGTTGCGCCGGTTCATTGACGGCTTTCCCTATTTGCTGTCGGGGGGCGAACAGCAGCGAGTGGCCTTGGCCCGCGCGCTGGCCCCGCGGCCGCGTATCATGCTGATGGACGAACCGTTTTCCGGCCTCGACAATCGCTTGCGCGACGATATCCGCGACCAAACGCTGGAACTGCTGAAGGAAGAGGACGCCGCCGTTCTGCTGGTAACCCACGAGCCCGAAGAAGCGATGCGCATGGCAGATGAAATCGCACTTATGCGGCGCGGCAGGATTGTGCAGCAGGGGGCGCCCTACAACATCTACAATGCGCCGGTGGATAAACAAGCTGTTGCCTTTTTCAGCGATATCAACGTGATACGTGGCAAGGTTGAGGGCGCGCTGACAGATACCGCCTTTGGTCAGTTCCTTGCGCCGGGGGTTCCCGATGGGGCAGAGGTGGAAATCGTCATCCGCCCGCAACACCTGAAGATCGATTTTGACCGGGGTGGAAAAGGCCCGCTGCCCACCCCGCAGGACGGAGTCGCCGCGCGGGGCGAAGTGGTGCGCGCCCGGTTCATGGGGTCCGAAAGCCTGGTCGAGATCCAGATGGATTTCGACGGCTCTATCCTGAAAGCGACGGTGCCGAACGTGTTCCTGCCCAAACAGGGTAAACCGCTGTGGCTGATGTTCCGGCGCGACCGCTGTTTCGTTTTCCCGGCGGGCAAGGGTGCCGTCTGAGCGGTCCACCGCCTGAGTCCGCGTGAAAAATCCGACGTTGCGTCGCTTTGGTTCTTCCAACCGGGGCGGATCGTCATTAGATACGTAACGTGATTTTCGCAGGGCCTGTCCACAAGGGCCCCACCAAGGGAGAAACAACATGCTTAACAATATCGGCCTTCCCGGCCTTCTGCTGATCGCCGTCGTTGTGCTGGTGCTGTTCGGCCGTGGCAAGATCAGCTCGCTCATGGGTGAAGTGGGCAAGGGTATCACCTCGTTCAAGAAGGGCGTCAACGAAGGCACCAAGGAACTGGAAGACCAGAATGCCGACGCTGCCAAGGACGTGACCCCCGAGTCTGACAAAGACAAGGTCTGATAAATGTTCGACCTCGGCTGGACGGAGCTTCTGCTCATCGGGATCGTCGCTCTGATCGTGGTGGGCCCCAAGGAATTGCCGGGCCTGTTCCGCTCGGTCGGGCGGTTCGTGGGCAAGGCCAAGGGCATGGCCCGCGAGTTCAGCCGGGCGATGGAGGACGCCGCCGACGAAGCCGGGGTCAAGGACATCAGCTCTTCGATTAGGGCGGCGGCGAACCCCAAGCAATTCGGCCTGGACAAGGTCAAGGAAGCGACGGACAGTTTCAAATCCTGGGACCCGACCAAGGAAACTGGCTTGGACCCCGAACGCGCCGAAATGGCCAAGAAGATCCATGACGCGACGGCCAAGCGCGCCACGGAGCGCCAGGCGGCCGAGGCAAAAGCCGCCGAGGAAAAAGCGATGGAAACCGCCGCCACTGCAAATCCGGCAGAAGAAAAAGCCCCGAAGAAACCAGCTGCGAAGAAGGCGGCTGCGGCGAAAAAACCGGCCGCAACCAAAGCTGCGACCAAGACCCCCGCCAAGAAAGCCCCCGCCAAGAAAGCCACCAAGAAGGCGGCGCCGTCCGAGGACAAGGCATGAGCAAGGAAATCGAAGACACCAGCGCGCCGCTGATTGAGCATCTGGCGGAACTCAGGACGCGATTGATCCATTCCGTCAGCGCTTTCATCGTCGGCATGGTGATCTGTTTTACCGTCTGGAATCCGATTTTCAACTTTTTGACCCATCCGCTTTGTTCCGCGATGGCAGAACGGGGACACGCTGATTGCGGCCTGATCCTGATCAAGTTGCAAGAAGGCTTCTTCGTCGCGGTTTCTATTTCGCTGCTGGGGGGGCTGATTCTGTCCTTCCCCTACATTGCGTTCCAGATGTGGCGCTTTGTTGCACCGGGACTTTACAAGAGCGAGAAGGGCGCGTTTCTGCCATTCCTGATCGCCTCGCCCTTCATGTTCTTCCTGGGCGCGGGGTTTGCCTATTTCGTCGTCACGCCGATGGCATTTGATTTCTTCCTGGGGTTCCAGCAGGTTGGTTCTGTCCTGTCCGAAGGCGACGTGGACAACGCCACCGCAGGCATCGCCTTTCAGGGGTCTGCACAAGAATACCTGAGCCTGACAATCAAGTTCATCGTCGCCTTTGGCATGTGTTTCCAATTGCCTGTTCTGCTGACGCTGATGGGCAAGGCCGGGTTGGTCAGCGCCGAGGGCTTGGCCAACGTCCGCAAATACGCGATCATTGGAATCTTGGTTCTGGCTGCAATCGTTACCCCGCCTGATGTCGTAACTCAGGTGATACTGTTCGTCGTTGTCTATGGTCTGTACGAGGTGTCGATCTTCCTGGTCCGCCGCGTGGAGACCAAGCGCGAGGCACGCCTGCGCGAGGAGGGCTACTATGACGACGAAGAAGATTTCGACGATCCGCTGATGAAGGAATTCGACGAGGCGGAGGAGGAAGCCTCGAAGTGAAAAAACACATGAAGCGTATCGCTGCGGCGCTGGAACGGATGGCGCCGGCACCTTTGGCCGCCCCTGATTTCGCCCAAGCGGATGCGTTTGTCTGGCATGTTGATCCCGACCGGCTGGAGCCTGTGGCCCGTGTCAACCGGGTGGATCTTTCCCTGTTGATCGGGGTCAACCGCAGCCGCGATACGCTGCTGGCAAATACTATTCAATTCGCCGCCGGGTTGCCCGCCAACAACGCGCTTCTTTGGGGTGCGCGCGGGATGGGCAAATCTTCACTGGTAAAGGCGGTGCATGCCGAGGTTCTGAAACGTGGCCATGCGCTGAAGATCGTCGAATTGCAGCGAGAGGACTTGCCTAGCGTTTCCCGGCTGATGAACCTGCTGCGCGGCCGCAAAGAACGGTTCCTACTGTTCTGCGACGACCTGTCCTTTAGCCACGATGACCAGCATTACAAATCGCTGAAGGCGGTACTGGATGGCGGGATCGAGGGACGGCCGGACAACGTGGTGTTTTATGCGACGTCCAACCGTCGTCACCTGATGCCGCGTGACATGATCGAAAATGAACGCTCCAACGCGATCAACCCCTCCGAAGCGGTTGAGGAGAAGGTTTCGCTCTCGGATCGCTTCGGTCTGTGGCTGGGGTTCCATCCCTGTTCGCAGGACGAATATCTGGCGATGATCCGCGGATATTGCGACGCCTACGGTGTACAGATCGACGACGCGGCTCTACGGGCAGAAGCAATCGAATGGCAGGCAACCCGGGGCGCGCGTTCGGGTCGCGTGGCTTGGCAGTATTTCACTGACCTGGCCGGGCGCAAGGGCGTGCGCATCTGATTGCAGCGAGGGTAAGGGCGCACAGCGCATTGCGCGTCCTCTGGAATAGCGGTGCTTATTTCAGGTATGGGGTCGGGTCCACGGCATCAAACCCCTTGCGGACCTCGAAGTGCACATAGTTCGACTGGCCAGCGCGGATTTTGCCAACCGTTTGACCGCGCTTCACAGACTCCCCCTTCTTAACCGCAATCGCATCGACGTTCGCATAGACTGTCAGCAGGTTGTCCGGATGTTTGATCAAGAGAATTGGCACCTGGTCCGAATCCGTCGTGATCGCCGCCACGGTTCCGTCAGCTGCTGCCTTGACCGCCGTTCCCGGCGCTGCTGCGATGTCTATGCCGTCGTTCTTACCCTTGCTGTAATCGCGGATGATGGACCCGCTGACCGGCATCCCCAAACGTGAAGAACTGTTCTGCGTCTTACCCAGGTCGGGCGCGCCGCTTGCCGCCTTGGCCGAGGATGCAGGCGCGGTTTTTTCTGCGGGTAGGGGTTGGCTGGCGCTGGGAGGCGTCGGGGTGGAACTGCCCTGGCCCGGCTGAGAGGTATTGCTGGCCGGCTGGGATGGCGCCTTGGCATCGGCGACCGGGATCAGCAGGTACTGGCCTTCACGGATCTTGAAATCTGGCCCCAGACCGTTCCATTCGGCCAGTGACCGGACCGTGACATTATAGAGCCGGGAAATGGTAAAGGCGGTTTCGCCGCGCACGACCTTGTGGCGGATGGGTTGAATGCCGACCTGCCCGCCGCCCGTCACCGGGGCGGGTTTCGCCGTATCTGTCTTGGGCAGTTCCGAAGTTTCAACCCGCGAACCCGATGCCCGGTCGATTGCGCCGCCTGCTATGCTTTCGATATCCACCCCGGACGGCGGCTGAATCGGGCCGGTGCCGGACGCACCTGTGGCCGGGGACGGTTCGGCTACACGGCGGGGAAGGGCAAGCACCTCGTCCTTGCGCAGGATGTCGCCAGTCTGGACGCCGTTGTAGCGGGCCAGTTCTTGGGAATCCATCCCGATCCTTCTTGCAACTTCTGCCACAGTATCGCCACCGCGCGCCACGACGACCTGATAGCCGGGATAGGAAATCACGCCGCGATTGTCGGGGCGGGGCCGGTGGGCTGTGGTCTGGCGGGCGGCCTCTGCGGTGGTCAATGTATTGCCGAAGTTGCCGCGAAGATCGAAATCCAACGGCTCGGCGCAGGCGCCAACCAAGGCCAGAGCAGACCCCGCGAACACAACGCGGGCCGAACGGAAGCGGCGGGTTTGGGTCATCTCGATAGTCCTCTGCGTGCCCCTTGTCTCCGGGGCATTATCAATCGGTCAATACATTCTGGCGCGGATCATTCTTCCCGCGCCAGCCCTTCCAGAAGGGGGACGAAGCGCACAGGGCGCAGTTCGTCATACTCGAAACCGCCCGCGTGGCGCCGAACGCGGATCAGGCTTTGAACCGTATCCGACTGCCCCACGGGCAACACCATGATACCCCCGATTTTCAATTGGGCCAAGAGAGGGCCAGGGGGGTCTTCTGCGGCGGCGGTCACAAGGATGCGATCAAACGGCGCCTGGTCCGGCAGGCCAAAGCTGCCGTCAGCGGTGAAGGCAGTGATATTGGTCAGGTCGAGCTGGTCAAAAACCTCTCGGGCCTCGCGGACCAGTCGCCGGTGGCGGTCCACGGTATAGACGCGGCGCGCTAACTGGCTGAGGACCGCCGCCTGATAGCCTGACCCGGTGCCCACCTCCAGCACCTTGTCGCGTGAAGTGGTTTCCAGGGCCTGCGTCATCAACCCCACAACTGAAGGCTGGCTGATGGTCTGCCCGCACGCGATCGGCAGGGGCATGTCTTCGTAGGCGCGTTCCGCGAACAGCCCACGCACGAACAGCCCACGATCAATTTTTTCCATTGCCGACAATACTTTCGGGTCCGTTACCCCACGCGACCGCAAGGCGAACAGGAACTGCATTTTTCGCATTGCGTCGTCGGTTTCGGTCATTCCAGTCCCTTCAGGGAGTCGATCAGGGCATGGTCGGTCAGGTCCGCGCGCATCGGTGTGACCGAGATGTATCCCGCCAGGTTGACCTGTGCGTCCGTGCCTTCTGCCGTGGGCCGGTGTTGGTCGCCGCCCCGGATCCACAGAAACTGCCGGCCCGAGGGTGACAGATGCGGTTCACAGGCAAAGCGGGTGTGCTCGCGGAAACCCTGTGGTGCGATTTTCATCCCCAGCACGTCCCGCGCGGGGACAGGTGGGAAATTGACGTTGAAAAACAGTCGGTAACCACCATTTTCCACGGGCCAACTGTCCAGGATTTTGCGGATGACCACAGGGGCATGGATGCGGGCGGCTTCGAATGGGTCGTCAGCCTGGAAATTATAGGGGCCGAGGTATTGCGACAACGCAATCGACGGAATCCGCTGCAATGCCCCCTCCATCGCGCCCCCCAAAGTGCCCGAATAGAGAGCGTTCTCGGCAGAATTGTTGCCACGGTTCACCCCGGACAGGATCAGGTCAGGGGTTTCATCGCCCATGACGTGGTGCAGGCCTGCCAGCACGCAATCCGCGGGGCTGCCTTCGGCGGCATATCGCCGATCACCCATCTTTGTCAGCATCATCGGGTGGGTGTAGCTGATGCAGTGCCCGACGCCGGATTGTTCAAAGGCAGGTGCGACGGTCCAGACCTCGCCATCCGGGCCAGCAAGATCCTGCGCGATTTCGAACAACGCTTCCAATCCCGGCGCGTTGATTCCGTCGTCATTCGTGATGAGAATGCGCATGTTGCACCGCCTGCTGCCGTTTCTGACCTTTAGTAGCCGCGTGCCGGAAGCGGGGCAAGCGTCAGCGCCGAAATAACCTGTGGGTGGTGCGGCGACGCTTCTGTCAGAGTGTCAGGCTGTCCAGCAGGCGGCGCGCTTCGGCCTTGGGGTCTGCCAGGGCGCTGCGGTTTTCGCCGGGGAAGAAACGGGCGCGGGTGGCCGTGGCCATTGGGGCCGGTTCCAAGATATGAATCCGGGGGCCGGTCTTGGCCGTTTCTGCCGCCCAACTGCGCGCCAAGGCGACCTGAGCAGCCTTGGTTGCACCGTAGGAGCCGAAGAACTTCTCTCCGCCGTGGGGGTCGTCAAAAAATACCGCAGTACCGGCTTCACCCAGAAGGGGCGCCAGGAAGGGGATCAGTTTGCCTGGCGCGGTCACATTGCAGGCGACCGATTTGTCCCAATCTTTTTGGTCGATGAAATTCGCCGGGGATAGCGCTGCCGCGTGAACGGCCGTGTGCACCCAGACATCCACCTTGCCCCAGCGATCATAGATGGAACGACAGAGCTGCGCCATTGCGTCCATGTTCGTGATATCCATCGGCGCCAGCGTCGCCTGACCACCAAGCGCCTTGATACGGTCGTCCAGTTCTTCCAGCGCACCGGTGGTGCGCCCAACGGCAACGATGTGATGCGTCTGGCAGAGCGCTTCGGCCATACCTGCGCCCAGGCCACGCGTCGCACCGGTGATGAGGGCTATTTTCTGTGTCATGGTGGCGATGTGGGCCGAAACGGCAGGCAGGTCAAGTGATTTCACAAGGCTCTTGGTGAGGCGTAAACGCCCATCCCGTTCGGGCGAAGGGACATCCCTGTTCAGTCGCGCAATAGGTGCGGGCGAATGTCATCACCGAAGGCAGCGTAAAGGTCCAGAAGCCGGTCAAAACTGATGCCCTGTGTCATTGGCTGGTTCAGTGTGCTGTCTCTGAATGACAGGATGGGACGGGCGTCGCGGTTGGGAAACGCTGCCGTCATGAGGCTGCCAGCAGCCGCCAGGCCGGGCAAGTCATTCGCCAGGATCGCTTCGGCGCTTGGGGGCAGGGGGGCTGACGGGTCGTCCCATGTTTCCAAGTATCCATAGAAGATTTCCGGGCTGACCTGCACCCAGGGCGTGATCAGAATCGATTCTTCCGCGCCTTGCACTGGCATGGACAGCACTGCGCGCAGGTATCTGTTGTCGCCATGACGACACAGGTCTGGGGACAGTTGATCCTCCCCTTCCTTGACGAAAGGGGCGTCGCCGCGTGCATCATGTGACCAGTCAGAGGGATGATCGAAGCCCAGATCGTAAATCCCTGAAAACCGCCGGCCACAACAGGGACAGGTGCGGGCTTCGTCGTTGAAACGGCGCCATCGGGCATCCAGGGCAAGCAGCGACATCGCGTTCCTTCATTCTCAGGCTTGTGGCAACCTAAGCGTCAAGGAGCAGTGTCGCAAGCCTAGTGCAACGGCAAGGTCAGGCGCTTTGTCTCTCCGGCCCGAGATAGCAGGATAAATCCGTCTTCGATCGCAGCAACCTCGTGTCCCGATACCTTGTCGCCGGGGCCGACTTGTTCAACGCCGCCAGCGGAATGCCGCAGCAGCGCCCGCGCACCGGACGGTGTGACGATTGTACCCAGAAGGGTCAGACCCTTTTTCGGCATTACGCCCGGGATGGTCGCATTGCTGACGACGGTGTCATTTGTCGGGGTGGTTTCATCAGACGCGACGGATTCATCGCCAGCAGAGTCGGTGGTCATCATTTACGCCGGGTTGCACAGCATTCCGATGCTGCGCGGCGGCATATGGCGGATGCAGAGAACGAAAGGAAGCACCAAACTATCCGAGGGGCCTCTGCTGGGCGGTTGTCCGCTGACATGTGCCCTTGATATGCGCCTATCCGCGCAAAAGAAGGGCGCCGCCGCATAAACTGCGGGGCGCCCCGATCAATTCCTTGTCCGGGAATGCCCCGGCGCTGGATTTATTCCGCGGCCTTCAGGCGGAAACCTTTCTGGATCATATCCGAGGGTTCCACCGGGTATTCACCAGAGAAACAGGCGTCGCAATGTTGCGGGCATTTGGCGTTGCGGCCCTGGGCTTCACCAACGGCGCGATACAGCCCGTCGAGAGAGATGAACTTCAGGCTGTCCACCGACAGGTATTCGCGCATTTCCTCTTCGGTCATGGTCGCGGCCAGCAGTTTTTCACGTTGGGGCGTGTCCACGCCGTAAAAGCAGGGCCAAGCCGTGGGCGGGCTGGCGATGCGGAAATGAACCTCTGCCGCGCCAGCGTCCAGGATCATTTCCTTGATCTTGCGGCTGGTCGTCCCCCGCACCACGGAGTCGTCCACCAACACCACGCGCTTGCCCTGGATCAGGGCGCGGTTGACATTCAGTTTCAGTCGGACGCCCATGTTGCGGATCTGTTCGGTCGGTTCGATGAAGGTCCGGCCCATGTACTGGTTGCGGATGATGCCCATGCCGAACGGGATACCGCTTTCGTGGGCGAACCCGATTGCCGCCGGGGTGCCGCTGTCGGGGACAGGGCAGACCAAATCCGCCTCGACCGGGGTCTCGCGCGCCAGTTCCACACCGATCTGGCGGCGGGTTTCATAGACGGAACGACCGCCGATGATGCTGTCGGGGCGAGAGAAATAAACGTGTTCAAAGATACAGAACTTCGGCGGTTGCGGGCGGAAGGGGCGTAGGCTTTCGATCCCCTTCTTTTCGCTGATGACAACCATTTCACCCGGCTCGATCTCGCGCACATATTCCGCGCCGATGATGTCCAGCGCGCAGGTTTCTGACGACAACACCCAGCCATCGCCGATACGTCCCAGAACCAGCGGGCGAACGCCCATCGGGTCGCGTACCCCGATCAGCTTGGTACGGGTCATGGCGACTATGCTGAACGCGCCCTCAACGCGGCGCAGGGCGTCTTCCATCCGTTCGGGGATGTTGCGCTGCAATGACCGCGCCATCAGGTGAATGATACATTCCGAATCCGATGACGACTGGAAGATAGAGCCGCGCTCGATCAGTTCGCGACGCAGCGAATCCGCATTGGTCAGGTTGCCGTTATGGGCGATTGCCGCCCCGCCCATTGCGAATTCGCCAAAGAAAGGCTGGACGTCGCGGATCGCTGCGCCCTTGGCCCCGGCGGTAGAGTAGCGCACATGCCCGATGGCCAATGGCCCCGGCAGCGTCTGCATCAGCGATTGCGAGGTAAAGTTATCGCGCACATATCCAAAGCGCCGGGCGTTGTTGAACCCGTGATCAGGATGATAGCTGACGATACCGCCCGCCTCTTGTCCACGGTGCTGCAACGCGTGCAGGCCGAGGGCCACGAAATTGGCTGCGTCGGCAACGCCGATAACGCCGAACACACCGCACTCCTCTTTCAGCTTGTCGTCGTCGAAAGGGTGAGCGGGAGGCATGAGCTTGGTCAAGGCTGTGCTCCGAATCCGTTGCTGGCAGTTGGCCCTTACATAGGGTGTGAATCGGCGACTGTCACGAAAGGATCACAAAATGCGATGCCGCAAAGCAGCAAAAAAGCACCAATTCCGTTCCAAGCGTCACCAACTGCCTTCACTAAGGTGATCTAGTGCGATGTTGGAAAACGGAAATACCGATTTGGGTGGCCATAGCTGGCGGACAGATCAGGGCGGGTCCAATGGCCCGCCCTGATCTGTCCGCCTGTGTCACTGTTCGCAACTGCCGACCAGTTCCTCGTACTGCTTGGTGATCCAGCCCAGTGCTTCTTCCGGGTTTTCGTCCTCGATCTTGCCGGTCATGGCGGCGAAAATCTTGGCCGATCTGCTGTCGTCCACCATGGGGATGTCCTGTGATGTGATCACCGTTTCGTAGACGAAAAAGGCGATTGCCACCAGCAGGATGCCGCGCAGCACGCCGAACAGAAAGCCCAGACCCTGATCCAGCCCCCCCAGAACCGACCGTTGGACCAGCGTGGCAAACAGCGGTGTGAACAGCGACGCCAGAACCAGCGCCACGGCGAATACGGCGGCAAAGGCCGCGATGATGCTCAGCTCGCAGCTATCGGCGATGAAATCGCCGAGAACGGGAACTTCCTTGATCAGGGGCTGTACCTGTGGGGCGAAGATATAGGCCAGCACGGCGGCGGCGATCCAGCCCGCGATGGCAAGCCCTTCGCGCACTACGCCACGCGAATATGCAAGCAGCGCCGAGAGGATGATGACGGCGGCGACAACCCCGTCGATGAGCGTGAACCCTTCCATGCGAATGTACGTCCCTGTCCCTGCCGCGCTATCCCGCGCCGAAAATGTCACCAACAAAGGCAGTCAGGTCCGCGAACTGTCGCAGGGCCATGCCGCCATTCCCACCCGGTTTGCCGCCGGACGGGGCGATTGCCGTGGTGAAACCAAGTTTTTGCGCTTCTTTCAACCTGTTTTCGGTCTGTCCCACCGGTCGCAGCGCCCCAGACAGGCTGATTTCCCCGAAAAGAACCGTATCTGCAGGCAGCGCGGCGTCTTCACGAGCGGACAAAAGAGCAGCAGCGACAGCAAGGTCCGCCGCCGGTTCGCTGACTTTCAGACCGCCTGCAACGTTCAGGTACACATCCAGCCCGGCGAAAGGGATGCCGCAGCGAGCCTCCAGCACGGCAAGGATCATCGCCAGCCGCGACCCGTCCCATCCTACGACGGTGCGCCGGGGCTGCGAATGCGGGGTGGGCGCCACCAGCGCCTGGAATTCCACCAGAACGGGGCGGGTGCCTTCGATCCCGGCAAAGACGACCGATCCCGGACTGGGCTCGCCGCGTTCGGACAGGAACAGGGCCGAGGGGTTGGTAACCTCGGCCAGCCCTGCGCCGGTCATTTCGAAAACCCCGATTTCATCCGCTGGGCCAAACCGGTTCTTGACCGCACGCAGGATGCGGAACTGGTGGCCGCGCTCGCCTTCGAAATACAGCACAGTATCGACCATGTGTTCCACCACGCGCGGCCCGGCGATCTGGCCTTCCTTGGTGACATGGCCCACGAGGATCACCGACATGCCTTTGCGCTTGGCGAAACTGGTCAGTTCATGGGCGGCAGCCCGAACCTGACTGACGCTGCCCGGTGCGCTGTCCACGTTGTCCGCCCACATGGTCTGGATTGAATCGATGATGGCCAGTTGCGGTTTTTCCGAATCCAGCGTTGTCAGGATGTCGCGCAGGTTGGTTTCCGCCCCCAGTTGAACGGGAGCATCTGTCAGTCCAAGCCGCTGCGCGCGCATGCGGACCTGGGCGCTGGCTTCCTCGCCCGAGATATAGATGGTTTTCACCCCCGCCCCGGCAAACCGGGCGGCGGCCTGCAGCAGCAGGGTGGATTTGCCGATGCCCGGATCGCCGCCGACAAGGATGGCACTGGCCGGAACCAGCCCACCGCCCAGGACGCGGTCCAACTCCTCCATTCCCGAACAGGTGCGCGGCGGCGGTGTTTCCTGTGTCGCCAAGTCGGTCAACGCGATCGACGCGCCGCGTTTATTGCCCAAAGACTTGGCGGTCGGGCCTGCGGACAGGGGCTTGTCCTCGATGATAGAGTTCCACTCGCCGCAGGCATCGCAGCGGCCTGACCACTTGTTGTGGCTGGCTCCGCAGGCGGTGCAGGAATAGGTGTTCGCTTTTGCCATGCGCCAGTGATGCCTTACCGGTTGGATGCGGTCAAACCGGTTCCTTGCGTGCGGCATAGGAAATTGCCAGCGACGCCAGGATGCAGCCAGTGAACAGGTACAGCCCCCAGGCGGCCTGGATCGTGCCAACGCCGATGCCCTTGGCGATTGTGATGTACAGCGCGATCAGGAAGATATCCGCCATCGCCAGCTTGCCCAGCAGGTTCAGCGCGGGCAGCGTGCGCCGGTCCAGCAGACCGAAATGGATCAACGCCAGGCCAATGGTTTTCAGGTACGGCGCGAACAGGGCAAAGACGGTGACGACCAGGGCCAGAAACACATCCGTGTCCCATAGGCTTTGCAGGCCGGAAATTACGCTGATTTCACTTAGCCCGAACAATGGCAACAGCCCCGCCCGCAGCAGGGGCGCAAACCAGGCAATCGGGAACAGGATCAGTAGGGAAAGGTTGAGGTATTTCAGCATCCTCCGCCTCCAGCGGCCTTGCGTTCATCGCACCGATTCGATCGGGCCATCTGCCCGACCGTGGATGAACTGATCCAGATAGGGATCGCCCGAAGCATCCATCCGCGACACCGGCCCTGTCCACTTGATGACGCCTTCATGCAACATCGCCACGTTGTCGGCTATCGCGCGTACGCTGGTCATGTCATGGGTGATGGTCATGGCGGTCGCGCCCATTTCCACCACGATTTCGCGGATCAATTCGTTGATCACGCCGGACATGATCGGGTCCAGCCCGGTGGTGGGTTCGTCGAAAAAGATGATTTCAGGCTCGGCCGCGATGGCACGGGCCAGCCCCACGCGTTTTTGCATCCCGCCGGACAGTTCCGCCGGAAACTTGTCGGCGACGTCTGGTTTCAGGCCGACACGGCGCAGCTTTTCAATGGCAATCTCGCGCGCCTCTGCCTTGGGACGTTTCAGCGATCCGCGCAGCAGGCGAAAGGCGACGTTCTGCCAAACCGGCAAAGAATCGAATAGTGCGCCGCCCTGAAACAGCATCCCGAACCGCGCCAGGAACGCATCTCGGTCCCCTTTGGTGACGTCCTGCCCGTCCAGGGTGATTGTCCCGCTGTCGGGCCTGACCAGCCCCAGAACGCATTTCAGCGCCACCGATTTGCCCGTGCCCGATCCGCCGATAATCACCATCGATGTCCCCTTGGGGATCGTCAGATTTAGGCCCTTCAGCACGCGGTTGGCGCCAAAGGCCTTGTGGACATCGGTCAACTCGATCATGCGGAGAAGAACACCTCTGTCAGGATGTAGTTAGCGGCGAAGATCAGGACCGAAGCCGTGACGACAGCGGATTTGGTGGCCCGGCCCACGCCCTGTGCCCCGCGGCCCGAATTCATCCCGTAATAACAGCCGATCAGCGCCACGATGAAGCCGAACACCGCCCCCTTGATCAACCCCGAAACCACGTCAAAGGTTTCAAGAAAATCAACGGTATTGGCCAGATAGGCCGAGGCATTGAACCCCAGTCGGGAAATGCCGACCAGGTAGCCACCCATGATCCCTATGGCATCGCCCACTGCGACCAGAACCGGCACAGCGATGGTTGCGGCAAGCACGCGTGGAAGGGTCAGGTATTTCATCGGATGGGTGGACAAGGTCACCAAGGCGTCAATCTGCTCTGTCACTTTCATAGTGCCTAGCTCTGCCGCGATAGACGAGGCAACCCTGGCCGCCACCATCAGGCCACCCAGCACCGGCCCCAATTCACGTACCATGCCGATTGCCACGATAGAGGGCACCACGGCTTCGGCATTGAAACGGCTGCCCCCGGCGTAAATCTGCAAGGCCAGCGCGCCGCCGGTGAACAGCGTGGTCATGCCCACCACGGGCAAAGACAGCCACCCTATTTGAATCAGCGCATGCAGAAATTCACGGCCATAGAAAGGCGGGCGGAACAGGTGCGAAACCGTTTCCAGGGCATATAACGTGACCTGCCCGATCAAGGCCAGCGCGGCCAGCACCTGTCGGCCCAAGGCAGCGAGGGGGGCAGTCAGGGTCATGCGCTTACATACCGGCGGCGATAGCGCGCGCCCATAGAGGTCAGGATTTCATACCCGATGGTGCCGGCGTTGTCGGCCAGCATGTCCACCGTCTGTTGCGGGGTCAGCAGGTCCAGATATTTCGGCTCTTCGTCCAGATGCGTAATGTCGACTCCGATCAGGTCCATCGAAATGCGACCGCGGATCGGGCAGGGGGCGTCTCCATGGAAAAGAGAGGTCTTCGGCCCCATCGCACGGTGGATACCGTCAGCATACCCGCCAGAAACGGTGGCGATACGGGACGGTTGGCCTGCCGTCCATGTATTGGAATAACCGACGGTTTCGCCCTCTGCGACGTCACGGATCTGGATGATCGGCAGGCTGACATGCGCCACCGGGCGCGCCCGATCGAAGGGCAGACCGCCATAGAGGCCGATACCGGGGCGGGTGATGTCGAAATGATATTCTGGCCCCAGCAGGATGCCGCCGGTCGCGGACAAGGACCGGGGAACATCGCAGCCCTCGGTCATCTCTTTGAACACCTGTAGTTGGTGGGCATTCATCGGGTGATCGGGTTCATCCGCGCAGGCAAGGTGGGACATGATCAACTGGATATTCTGCGCCAGCGCGATGTCGCGCAATGCGGCCCATTCGGCGGGCTCCATCCCCAAGCGGTTCATCCCGGTGTCCAATTGCACACCGAAAGGATGTCCCGGCAACGCCTCTACATGGCGCAACATCTGGTCAATCGAGTTCAGCATCGGCACCAGATACAAATCATGGATCATGTCGGTGTCCCCGGCCATATGCCCGGAAAACACACAGATTTCCGGCCCGGGCCCCAGCGCCTCGCGCACGGCGGCGGCTTCTTCTGCAGCGGCGACAAAAAACCTTCGGGCCCCGGCATTGGCAAGCGCACGTGCCACGCGGGACGCCCCCAAGCCATAGCCGTTCGCCTTGACCACGGCAGCGGTTTCTACACCGTCGCCCGTCAGCGCATCAAGTGCCCGCCAGTTGTCGGTTAGGGCGTTCAGGTCAATTGTCAGTGTCGCAGTAGCCATGCGGGTGTTTTGACAGAGTGCCGGAAATGGTCAAGCGCAAAGGCAGCTTGCGGGCATCATGCCGCCGGTGACCCGGAGGGGCGCAGAGTGGAGTGCCACCAGATATTCACCTTGGTTGCCAGCCCGTTGTCGTCAAAAACTTCCAGCAAGGCCCGGTCCAGCACGATGTGCGGTAAGGGATCACTGGACTTGCGGTCGGGCAATCCGGTTCCAGTGGGTCTTGCCCAGCACATCGTAGCGGACGTGGATGTCTTCTGGTAGCTGGATCCGGTCCCTATCGGTCACCCGTTTTTCAACCGTGCCCTGTACCTGGAACGGAGTGTTCCAGTATTGACGCCGAGCGTGAAAATTGCAGCGATCCGTCGCTGTCCTGACCTTTCCAGACCTACTGGTAGGCGTCCATGAAACCATGGAACGACATGTCAGTACTCGGCTTGCGCGTCTTGCTGCCAGGTTTTTGCCAGGTTGCCAAAGCGGGTGAACTGCGCCTCGAACGCCAGCTCCACCGTGCCGATGGGGCCGTGGCGTTGTTTTCCCACGATGACCTCGGCCTTGCCATGCAGGCGCTCCATCGCGGTTTTCCACTCTTCCATCCGCTCCAGTTCGTGCTCGCCCGGCTTCTCGCGTTCCTTGTAGTATTCTTCTCGGAACACGAACATCACCACGTCTGCATCTTGCTCGATCGAGCCCGATTCACGCAGGTCCGAAAGCTGCGGGCGTTTGTCGTCGCGGCTTTCCACCTGACGGCTTAGCTGCGACAGCGCGATGACCGGGATGTTCAGTTCCTTGGCGATGGCCTTCATCCCCATCGAAATCTCTGCGATTTCGTTCACGCGGTTGTCCGACATGCCGCGGCAAAGCTGCAGGTAGTCGATGATCAGCAGGTCCAGCCCGTGGGTCCGCTTCAACCGCCGCGCCCGCGCGGCCAGTTGGCTGATCGGCAGGGCTGGGGTGTCGTCGATGAACAGCGGGCAGGCTTCCAGCTCTTTCGCGGCTTCGACAAAACGGCGGAACTCTTGTTCGGTCATGTCGCCCTGACGAATGCGGTGCGAAGAAATCTCGGACGCTTCGGCCAGAACGCGTCCGGCCAACTGCTCGGCGCTCATTTCGAGGCTGAAGAAGCCAACCACGCCACCGTCAACGGTGCCTTCAGTGCCGTCCGGTTTCAGTCCGCGCTTGTAGGCCTTGGCCACGTTGAACGCGATGTTGGTCGCCAACGAGGTTTTCCCCATCGACGGACGTCCGGCGAGGATAAGCAAGTCTGACGGATGCAAGCCGCCCAACTGCTTGTCCAGATCAACCAGCCCGGTTGAAATCCCGGCCATGCCGCCGCCGCGTTGATAGGCCTCGTTGGTAACGTTGACCGCCTCTGTCACCGCTTTCAGGAAGGACACGAATCCGCTGTCCGTCTTGCCCTGCTCGGATAGCTTGTAGAGCGCCTGCTCGGCCTCGACGATCTGTTCCTTGGGTTCCGAGGCTACATCGACCCGTCCGGCCTTGGTGGCGATGTTGTTGCCCAGACCGATCAGTTCGCGCCGGATCGCCATGTCATAGATCATCTGCGCATAGTCGCGCGCCGCATAGGCCGAGATCGCCGCCCCCGCCAGACGTGCCAGATAGGCCGGACCGCCCAATTCCTTCAAGCCTGCATCATCCTCCAGAAACGCTTTCAGCGTCACCGGGCTGGCCAAGGTGTTCTTGGCGATCCGCGCAGCAGCCACTTCGAAGATACGAGCGTGCACCGGGTCATAGAAATGCTGCGCGCCAATGATTGCGGCGACGCGGTCGTAAATGTCGTTGTTGGTCAGGATCGCGCCCAGAATCTGCTGTTCGGCCTCGATGGAATGGGGCATCGGATCAGTGCTGTCTGACTCGCGATCGGTTCCGTCAATCCTGGCTATTTCGTTCATTTTCAACCGTCCCCTTATGAAGAGCAGGTCATACAAAACCCACACGTGGACAGGCAACTTGTATATTTCTGGGGATAAGTTGTGAGCAACTCTCCGCCCCCAGATAATGGGGCGAAGAGGTGGGGTGCGTCAATATCTGGGTATGCTGGCGGTACGGAGTGGGCGGCCAGACACAGCGTTCAGTTCTTTTTCCGCGCTTCCTGCCACGGGCGCGGGTTGCTCAGGAACGCCTCGACCTCGGTCAGCGTGGCCTCGTCGAACGCATCTGAAGCGCGGGCCTCGGCCAGAACGTCCCACCAGGTGCAAAGGGCATGCAGCTGAACTCCATGATCGCCAAGGGTTTTCTCGGTCTCGGGGAAAATCCCGTAGTAAAAGATCACTGCCGTATGTCCACAGGTGGCGCCGGTTTCGCGAATCGCATCCACAAAGGATAGTTTGGACCCACCGTCAGTGGTCAGATCCTCGACCAGCAGCACGCGCTGGCCTTCGGTCATCGCGCCTTCGATCCGGGCGTTGCGGCCATAGCCCTTGGGTTTCTTACGCACATAGGTCATCGGCAGAGCCATACGCTCGGCGACCATAGCGGCAAAGGGGATGCCCGCAGTTTCACCACCGGCGATATTGTCGAACGCCTCGAACCCCGCCTCGCGCATGATGGTGACGGTTAGGAAATCCATCAGTGTCGAGCGGATGCGCGGATAGGAGATCAGCTTGCGGCAGTCGATATAGGTCGGGCTGGGCAGGCCCGAGGCCAGCGTGAACGGTTCCGCAGCATTGAAATGCACGGCCTTGATTTCCAGCAGCATGCGGGCGGTCAGGCGGGCGATTTCCTCTTTGGTCGGGTAGGACGTTGGGATCATGAGCGGGTTCCTTTGTCAGTCTGTCTGTCCACAGGCCGGGGCGCGGATGGAAAGTGCGGACGCCTCCGGCGGGAGTATTTTGGGCAAGATGAAATCAGGGCACCACCTGCCAGAAAACCGGAAAGCCGGGGTCAAAGACGGTGACAGGGCCATCGCCGGATTGGATTTTTCCCGGCCATTGGACGGCGCTGTCACCCTTGGTCAGGGTGATCGTATCCGTGTTCATTGGCAGCCCATAAAAGGTGGGGCCATTCCGAGAGGCGAAGCCCTCCAACTGGTCCAGCGCGTTTTCTTCTTCGAACACATGGGCCAGAAGGGGCATCGTATTTGTTGCGGTGAAGCAGCCCGCGCAGCCGCAGGCGCATTCTTTCAACGGGTCTACATGCGGTGCGCTGTCAGTGCCCAGGAAGAACCGCGCATCACCCGACGTGGCGGCGGCGCGCAGGGCCAGGCGGTGTTCTTCGCGCTTGGCGACGGGCAGGCAGTAGTAGTGCGGTTTGATCCCGCCGACCAGGATGTGATTGCGGTTGATGATCAGGTGATGCGTGGTGATCGTCGCACCCAGGTCCGTGGGGTTCGATTTCACATAGTCCACCCCGTTCGAGGTGGTGATATGTTCCATCACCACGCGCAGGCCGGGGGTGGCGCGGCGGATCGGGTCCAGCACGCGGTCAATGAATACGGCCTCGCGGTCGAAGATGTCGACCGCTGGGTCCGTCACCTCGCCATGCACGCACAGGGGCATGCCGATCTCGGCCATCTTTTCCAGCACCGGGCGGACCTTGTCGAAATCGCGTACACCAGAGGCTGAATTTGTCGTTGCGCCCGCCGGGTACAGTTTCACCGCGGTGCAAAGCCCGGACGCATGGGCGGCTGCCACGTCTGCCGGGTCGGTATCCTCGGTCAGGTACAGCGTCATCAGCGGCTCGAACGTCAGGCCATCGGGCAGGGCCGCCATGATCCGATCGCGGTAGGCGGCAGCCTGCGCGCCGGTGACGACGGGCGGCACAAGGTTCGGCATCACGATGGCGCGCGCGAAATGGCGGGCGGTTTCGGGCAGGACCGCCTGCAACATCGCGCCGTCGCGCAGGTGCAGGTGCCAGTCGTCGGGACGGGTGAAGGTGATCGAGGTGCTCATGATCTCGCGATTACACCCATCCAGCGATTTGGGCCAGTGGGCAAGCGTCGGATTCTGACCCTAGGCGGCGGGAATCTGAATCTTTCCTTCGGCGGCGGCCCGTTCCAGCGCGTCCAGCCGACGACGGATGCGGGGGGCGTGCATTCGGCCCACCACGTTGCGGCACAGCATTGTCGCCAGATAGGGACGGTCCTGCACGTCGAGGCGGGCCAGAAGCCCGCGCAGGTAAGACCCGTTGTTCCGCCGGGCGCGGTAAAGCTTGGCAAAGTTTTGGGCTGAAAAGCTACCTTGCCCGGCCTGGCTGAGGACGGTGAAGAGCAGGTCCATCGTCAACAGCTCTGTTTGCAGCGCGTCCCCCATGTTTGGCATACGCAGCTTGGTGACATTGGGGCGGGTGAACAGCGCGGCGTGCATCGCGTCCAGATCTTCATGCGGGTCATAGAACACAAAGGCCTGTTCGGCGGCATCCACCATGTCCGGCGCAAACCCGTAGCGGTCCCCGAAATCGGTGCGGCGCATTTCCATGAACCTGTCGTCCCACTCGGTGATCCGCGGATCCAGCGTGGCCTGCGGCTGAACAGCCAGCACGGTGGCGCCGGGTGACGCGACAGAAAACGCCGTGGCGGCATAGCCGCAGGGCCCGGCGCCGTAAAAGACCACGCGGTCGAACTCCTCGAAAAACCCGTCGTCGATGAACTTGTCGAAGAACGCGAAGACCGCCGGATCGCGGAACCAGGTATCCCCGTCCGAAATCAACGCCAGGTGCGACCAACCCCGTTCACGCGCCACTTCCCACCCCATCGGTTGCGCCGCTTCCGAAAGCGCCTGAATGCCCTGGATCGATTCGAAGGTGACGATCAGGGTTTCGTCCTGATCGACGAAGGTGGCGAAGTGGTTCTTGCCCAGAGGTTCAAAGAACCCGGTGTCGTCCGCGATCTCCTGCAGCTTGCCCAGCCACGACGGCTTCTTCAGCCCGTTCATGGGGGTTTCCAGCAGTTTCCTAAGATCCGTCATGCCACTCTTCCTTCGAAGCCTGCACCAAATGCAGCTATTATCCAGAAAAAACAGCTACGGGTCCAATGGGGCGAAAATGCGGAGAATCCTAGGGCTTTCTTGGGGTTGCCTGTGATCCGTCAAGCGTATGCCGGGCGTGCTGGGACAGGATACGCGCCGCCTGAACCGGCACGGGCTGCGAGGGGGGCGTCATCAGAAGCCTGCCCATCAGGGCGCGGTAGGGTTCCTGCGCCAGCAATTCTGTGATCCGCTTGCGGCGCCAACCCACAGCACTTTTGTGCAGACGCGCCAGGTCAGGATCGGCCAGCAGCCCGGCCAATTCAACGCGGACCTGCGGGGACAGCTTTTGAATGCTCTGATCGGTATCGGTGCAGAAATTCCGCTCGACCCAATAATCCATCCCCAAGGCATGATCCGAATGTACGGCCCGCCCGCGATCCGCCTTCAACAGATAGCTTTCCATTGCGCCCAACGGATAATGGTTCATCTGCGCAAGACGGTAGTTCGACTGCCCGTAGTTGGAAAAAATCCGGCCTGTCCTGAATTTCGCATCCAGCTCGCGCCCTTCGCCATCGAACCAGCGGGCAGACTGCAATGCCGCCTCAACCGGCTGGCGCGGGCGGTGAACCCCGAGGGCGCCATAGGTTCCGTTGTTGCGAAACAGGGTCTTGAACATTGCGCTGCGCCAAGGCCAGTGCATCACGACCGGGGCAGCCTGTGTGAACTGTTCGGTTATCGGCGTGTCTTCGTAGCCGATGATTCCGGCATTTCCGAACAAGCGCCACGTCAGGGTGATCGCGGTCGCCCGCGGCAGCGCCGAGGTCAGCGCCTGCACCGTCCTGTCGGCCACATGGATGTTGACGAATTCATCCACGTCCAGCGGCAGGATCCAGTCCGTGCGCCGCACGACCGGCAGATCCCACGCACGGTTCAGCGCAGTGAACTGGATGCCGCGCGCATCATGTGGCCCTTCGTTGCGCTCGTGGGTCAGGTGGCCCAGTGCTGCCAGCCGGTCCAGCATTGTATCCGTCCCGTCCTGGCAGTTGTTTGAGAATACCAGAAAATCCGTGAACCCGCAGGCGCGGTGATGGGCCAGCCATTCCAGTATGAAAGCTGCCTCGTTACGTACACAAAGGATAGCCAGGAACCGCTCGGTCATCTCAGCTTTCCATATCCAGGGCCAGCGCCCAGGCGACGCGTTCGGTTTCCGTCAATTTCACCGCCAACGCCTGATCATACAGTTCCTGGAATTCTGGCATGGCGTGCAATTCTTCGGCTTTCGCGCGGTGCCAGGCAAGACCAGCCTTATGCAGCGCGCGCAGCGTGTCATCCTGCATCAACCTGTCCAATTCGGCGCGGACTCGGGGGATGTTGCGCTGGATGGTGATATCGCGATGGTCATTCCAGTCCATGCGGATCCAGTAGTTCAACCCAATGGATCGGTCGACATGCAGCGCCCGCCCGCGCTGACGCTTTACAAGAAAGCTTTCGGCCGAACGCAAGGCGTAGTGGTTCAGCTGGATCAGGTCATACCCCACCGATTTCTTCGAACTGCGCCAGCCGTTTTTCAGTGCTTCCCCGGTCATGTCTTGCCCGGACCCGTTGACCCATTTCACCTGCGCTGCCATTTGCCCGTTCAGCTTGTTCGGGCGGTGGCAGGACAGCTTGCCATAGGCGCCGGTGTTGCGGAACATCGTCTTGAACCCCCATACGGTATGGGGTTTCGGACAGAATTTCGGGGCGCAGCGGTCAAACTGTTCGATGACCAGGCGGTCCTCCAGCGTTCGGACGCCGCTGTGCCCGAACAGCCGCCAGGTCATCGCCACGTTCGTGGCATCCGGTACGGCGGCGTGGAAATCCGCCAGCGTTCCGTTTCCTGTGCGGATGTTGATGAACTCGTCCACGTCGATATGCGCGATCCAGTCGGCCTTTTGCATCAGCGGTTCGGTCAATGCGGCGTCCAGTGCGTGCTGTTGCGGAGAGTTTCCTTTCCAGTCGTCATTGTTACGGTGTTGCAGCATATCCATTTCTTGCAGCCGAGACAGAATTTCCGCCGTCCCATCCGTGCAATCGTTGGTGTAGATCAGGAAATTATCCACTCCGATCGCCCGGTGATAGGCGATCCATTCCAGGATATAGGGGGCTTCGTTTTTCATGCAGCCGACAATCACGGTGCCGGTGCTGCCCTCTGTCAACTTGACCTTGGGAACCGCTGGGTAGGGCGGGGTGGCTTGATCCTCGGCCACTGTTCCCATTCGGTTATGCGGGCGAAATGACGACGATTGAAGGCGTTCGTAATTCTGCAAGGCCTGCGGTGGCATTAAGGTTAATAACTGCGGGCTTAGGCCGCTGATCTTGCGACTGTCGGTACTGGCCGTGGCAGAGCTGTCTTTCCTGGCGCGTTTTTCAATCCGGGTGGCGCGGTTGATCCTGCCCATGAAGGCCAAAAGATACTGGGACGCGCGAAAACCCAGCGTCGGATCGGCCTCTTGCCAAGGTTCCGAGATCGGGGACGGCGAAAGGGACAAGGCGGACAAAGCAGGATAGGTGCCGCACAGATCCGCATTGGCCGCGGCAAAGCTGCTGGATAGTTCCGACAGGCTGCCCGGGTCCATGGGTGCACCGGGTATCCGCAATTCCTCCAACAACGATTTCCACAGCTTGCGCGAAATCAGCCGGTCGGACCGTTCCAGCAGGCGCAACAGCAGCGCGTTCAACTGTCGTGCCCGCGCAACATGGGCGGCAGACGGCGGCTGTGGGGCGTCTGCCGGTTCCGCCTTGCCAATCTGCTGTTCGATCCCGAAAGCCGCGCGCAACTCTTCCGTCGCGTTTTCCGAGTAGAACAGCGCTTCGTCATAGGATCGCAGGACAACAGAACCGGGGCCGAAAACGGTTTCCCATTCATGAACCAGGCGGGTGTAGTCCAGCCAGAACGCGGGACACTGGGTTTCCTGAAACTGGCCATTGTCCGGTTGGATGTCGTGCCCGTCCAACAGCGCGTCGTCCCACCAATCGCCGGTCCCGGCCAGATCCAGTTCCAGTGACAGGGGCGCGGCACGTCCTTCCATGACCTGATGGGCATAGTGGCGGGTCAGCAGGCGTGCCTGTTCATCGACATGGGCGACGATGCGAATATCCTCGGACAGGGGCGACAACAGTGCGTGCAGCCGCTCGATCTCTGATATACGGGACAGCGCGCCGCCAAGCTGGCTGGCCGACAGGATCAGCGTATGCGGACGGTGGGTTTCCACCTCTTGCATCAGCGCCCCGGCGACGGCCGAATACAGGTTTTGCTGCTGTTCCGGGTCCGCAAACCCCCGTGCGTGGCGCAGCGGGTCGATATGCTCGGGATCGGTCACAGCCATGAACAGGCGGGTGTGGTTCATTGCCCCCGGCGATGCGGCGTACAGCACGCCTTGGGTCAGCAACTGGTCCCGCTTGGCGTGCAGCACCTTTTGCAACCGGTCCGCGCCGACCTGTTCCAGCCCGATATGAAGAAAGATGCGCATCAATCAACCTCGGCCAGTTTGGGGACAGGGTTGCGGTTCGCCTTGCCCCACCAGGGAATATCGCGGCCCAGAAAGGCGCCCAGGGTCTGCGGTGCATCCGGCGCCTTGATATCCAGCCGCAGAAATCGGTCGTCCCCTTCGAACAGTTTTTCCAGAAAGGCGTAATGCGCGCCGACCCAACGAATCCGATGCGCCGGGGAGGCGCCATAGCCCGCGGGCAACCCGGGAACCTGGCCGTCAGGCAGGCGTTCCGTGCCCAGGTTTGACCAGCGCAGCATTGAATCCGAAATCACTTCCGGCGGGCGCCAGGTCGCAAGGAACCGGGTGCCGGGGTGATGTTGGCGAATGGCGCTGATCAGTCCCCAATCTGTTTGCGGCCACAGGGAATGCCCCTCGCGTAGGGTGCTGACCTCGGAAAACCCGTCAAACAGGTCCAACCCGTCCAGCGGGTCGCCGCTTGCGAAATAACTGCGGTACATACGATCGCCGACAAAAGCATCGTGCAGCGTCACATCCGGTGTCTGTCGCTGCCGAATCCGGTAGTCAGCAATTCGCAGCCCGGAAATTCGCAGGGCGTGGGCCAGCGTGGTGGTGCCTGATTTCGGAAGGCCCAGGTTGACGATGCGCATCCTATCGCTCATGTCTCGGCCCCCAATTTGGCCAGCAGATCCAGTTCGGCTTGCGGCAGGTCGGGTGCGGCCAGCAACTGAGAGCGCATCTGCTGATATTCGGGTTGGGTCAACAGCGTGTCACGTTTGGCGCGGTGCAGGCGTACGCAATCGTTGTGCAAAGCGGAAATTTCCGGATCAGCCCGCAGCCTCGCCATTTCCGCCTGTAGTGCGGGCAACTGTCGGTGGATACTGGTTTCCTCCCAGCCGCCATCATTGCGTTCACGCCAATAGGTATCGTCGAACGCGCGGTGTTCGCGGTTCACATCGCCCCGATCGTTCTTCACCAGATAGCTGTCCAGCGACCGCAACGCATAATGGTTCAGTGTCGCGAATTCCCGCGCACCCTTGGCGGGGAACTTGCGAATACGCCGAGGATTCGCTGCGACCAGAAATTTGTGCGGCACCTCGCGCCCGGCCCCGTCCGTCCAGCCGGGCCGTTTCTTGGGTGGCAGGTTTTCCCTGAAAAACGGCCGGTGCGCTCCGAAATAGCGCAAGGGGAAGTCACTGCGCATCAGCGTTTTCACCTCTATCGCCAATTCGCCGCACCAGATGTCCGGGTTATGCGTGCGGATGAACTGCTCGATGACGGGGCGGTCCTCGAACTTCTCAACTCCTCCATTGGCGAAAAACTGGAACGTGACCGAGATTGCCTGCGGATTTCCACAAGCCGTGATCAAGTCGGCGATAGTGTGGTCGCCTGTGTGGATGTTCAGAAATTCGTCCACGTCTGCGATCCAGACCCAGTCGGCCCCGGTTACGATGTCCTGTTTCGTAGCGTGGCGCAACGCTTCCATCTGGTAGTTGCGCCCCTGCGCGGGATTGGGCAGGTGCCGTACAATGCCGCGCTGTTCCAATGCGGTAAGCAACCTGTCTGTGCCATCCGTGCAATCATTGGAATAGAACAGGAAATCGGTCACGCCGATAATCCGGTTGTAGGCGATCCACTCCAGAAGGAACGGCCCCTCGTTCTTCACGCAGGTGACGGCGGTTATGCGCATGGCGCCGCCCCCGCCGTGTCTTTCGGTCGTCTGCTCATGACTGTACTGCCCTTGTCCGGTAGCGGGTTTGTCCCGTTTTGCACCGGAAATCGTTACCGGAATCATGACAGGTGCCGCTTCGGGCGTCAACGTCACCGGAAAATGCGCCTTTGGTGCTACTTGACGCCTGCGGCCTGTCCTGCATCTGATGAGGACAGGGAGGACGGGAATGAGCACAATCAACTCGATCGACGACGTGCAGGCGCAGCTTGCAGGTCAGAACTATGTCTGCGGGCGGGCTCTGGCCACGGTGGCCTTCCTGTCGCTTAAGCTTGGCCGCCCCCTGTTCCTGGAAGGCGAGGCCGGTGTCGGCAAGACCGAGATCGCCAAGGCCATCGCGGCCGCCCTGGGCCGTCGCCTGATCCGCCTGCAATGTTACGAAGGGTTGGACGCCGCCAGCGCGGTCTACGAATGGAATTTCGCGTCCCAGATGATCGCCATCCGCACCGCCGAGGCGTCAGGCGGCGCTGACCGGGACAGCCTGAAAACGGAACTTTTCACACAGGACTATCTGATTGAACGCCCTTTGCTGCAGGCGATGCGGCCCCAGCCCGGCGGCGCCCCGGTCCTGCTGATCGATGAACTGGACCGCACCGATGAGCCGTTCGAGGCGTTCCTGCTGGAGGCGCTCAGCGATTTCCAAGTCACCATTCCTGAACTTGGCACCATCAAGGCGCCCGAACCCCCGATCGTGATCCTGACCTCCAACCGCACGAGAGAGGTGCATGACGCGCTCAAGCGCCGTTGCCTCTATCATTGGGTGGATTACCCGACCTTTGACAGAGAGGTGGAAATCCTGCACGCCCGCGCCCCCGAGGCCGCAGAGGCGCTCAGCCGAGAGGTCGTCGCCTTTGTTCAGCGACTGCGTACTGAGGATCTGTTCAAGAAGCCCGGCGTCGCGGAAACCATCGACTGGGCGAAATGCCTGCTGGCGCTGGATGTGCTGTCCCTGTCGCCCGAGGTTATCTCGGATACCATCGGCGCGATCCTCAAGTACCAGGACGATATCCAACGCCTGCAGGGGTCCGAAGCCAAACGCCTGCTGGACGAATCCCGCGCCGCGCTCGAACCGGCCTGATGTTTTTTCTTGGAGGAAATCCCCCGTGGGTCCGGGAGTATCACCCCAGGGGGCGCAGCCATGGTTGAACTTCCCGATCTGCCGCTGCCCGATAACCCGAAGCTGACCCACAACATCACCCATTTCGCACGCGCCCTGCGCAAGGCGGGTCTGCCGATTGGGCCGGGCCGTGTGATTGACGCCATCCGCGCGGTGCAGGCTGCCGGGTTTACGGACAAGCGCGATTTCTATTGGACGCTGCATGCCTGTTTCGTGAACCGCCCCGAACACCGCACCGTGTTCAGCCAGATCTTTCGCCTGTACTGGCGCGATCCGCGCTACATGGAACACATGATGGCGATGATGCTGCCTGCCATACGTGGAGTGCAGGATGACCGCCCGGCCCAAGCCGCTGAAAAACGCGCGGCTCAGGCTCTGCTGGACGGGCAGATGCCGTACATGCCGGAACAGGACCAGCCGGAGGAAGAGACGAAGATCGAGGTGGACGCGTCCTTCACAATGTCCACCGAAGAACGGTTGAAAACGCTGGATTTTGAACAGATGAGCGCCGAGGAAATCACGCAGGCCAAACGGATGCTGGCCCGGCTGCGTCTGCCGGTGAAACCGATCGCCTCGCGCCGGACGCAAGCGAGCTTGCGGGGCCATTCGATTGACTGGCGCCGCACCTTGCGTGGGTCGATGCGGCGCGGGGGAGAGTTGCACGACATCGCATTGAAAAAGCACAAGACCCGCTGGCCCAACCTGATCGTTCTGTGCGACATCTCAGGGTCCATGAGCCAGTACAGCCGCATGGTTCTGCATTTCCTGCACGCGGTCGCCAATGAAAAGGGGGCAGGGTGGGCCAGGGTTCATGCCTTCACCTTTGGCACCCGACTGACCAACATCACGCGGCACCTTGCCACCCGTGACGTGGATCAGGCCCTGCATGCCGCCGGGTCCGAAGCGCAGGATTGGGAGGGCGGCACACGCATCGGCGATTGTCTGCACAGCTTCAACCGCGACTGGTCGCGGCGGGTGATGGGGCAGGGGGCGGTGGTGCTGCTGATCACAGACGGGCTGGACCGGGGCGATGCCCCCGCCCTGACAAAGGAAATGGAGCGGCTGCACCTGTCCGCGCGGCGACTGATCTGGCTGAACCCTTTGCTGCGCTGGGACAGTTTCGCGCCTCGGGCCATTGGGATCAAGGCCATGCTGCCTCATGTGGACGCCTTTCGCGCGGGCCATTCCATCGCCACGCTGGAGGAATTGGCGCAGGCAATCTCTCGTCACGATGATGCAGGGGAAAAGGATCGGCTGATGGCGATGCTGCGACAGGGTTAGCCGGCGCGCTGCATCAAGGCATAGAAATACCGCTGCTCAGTTCCACGCGGGGTGGCATGGGTGTGGCGGCGTTCTTCGACCAGGCGAAACTCATCCCCCAGCAAGGCCGACAGTTCCTGCGCGTCATACCTCTGGATGCGCTGGCCAAAGCATGTGTCCGGCCCATCTGGTGCGAACGCCCCGAATACCGCAAAGCCGCCAGGTTTCAGTGCAGCCTTCAGCGTTCCGACATAGGCTAGCCGATCATCCCTGTCCGTCAGGAAATGGAGTGCCGCCCGGTCGTGCCACAGGTCGAACCGGTGTTTGGGCTGCCAGTCGCAAATGTCGGCCGCGATTGTCGTTATCTTGGTGCTGGCAGGCAGTTGCGCTTTCAGTCCGGCCAACGCAGAGGGCGACAGGTCCACAGCTGTCAGATTTCCCCAGCCCTCGCGCGCCAGACAAATCAGAACTGGCGACGACCCGGCACCGACATCCACCACGACGGCATCGCGTGACAGGCCAGTCAGCCTGATCAGGTCCAACGAAACATCGGGCCGGTTTTCGAACCATGACAGGGACTCGGCCTCTTTGTCCCTGTAGGCCGTTTCCCACTCCGGGCGTTCACGTGGCATTGGGTGTCCTCCTCGAGCAGTGTCAGTCTGACATGAATCATTCGAAAGGTCGAATGTGATGTGCGAATATGAGGGCGTTGCACCTTGGTCGTACGACCACGGGGGCAGACAGGCCGAAATCCTGTGCTAGATTGGGGCCTTGAGGGAGGCGCATCATGGACCGTTTCGACAATATTCCCGAAACCGCTCTGGCGTGGCACAATGCGGGCAAGGGGGCCGTTCTGGCCACCGTGGTGGAAACCTGGGGCAGCGCCCCGCGCCGTGTGGGCAGCCAATTGGCCGTGTCCGGTGCAGGGGAGATCCAGGGCTCGGTATCTGGCGGCTGCGTCGAAGGCGCGGTGGTGGTCGAAGCATTGGAGGCGCTGGAAGACGGGCAACCGCGTATTCTGGAATTCGGGGTCAGCGACGGTGATGCCTTTGCCGTGGGGCTGGCCTGCGGTGGCACAATCCGGGTACTGGTCGAACCCGTGGGCGAGGCCCTACCGGTGGATCTGCTGGAACGTCTGGTCGCAGCCCGTGCCGCGCGCGAAGCCGTGGCGGTGGTGGCCGATCTGGTGGATGGGGATCGCTGGCTGACGCATAGCGGGTACGCCGAACGGTTCCGCATGGATCGGTCCGGCTTCGAAGAGGACGGTCGCTTTTTCGTGGCGATCCACAACCCGCCGCTGCGGATGATTGTCGTGGGGGCCGTACATATCGCGCAGGCGCTGGTGCCGATGGCGCGCCTTGCGGGCTATGATCCGGTGCTGGTGGATCCGCGCGAAAGCTTCGGATCGCAGGATCGCTTTCCCGGCGAAACCATCCTGAATGACTGGCCCGATGACGCGGTAAAGGCGTTGGGGCTGGATGCCCGCACCGCGCTGGTCCTGCTGACACACGATCCGAAACTGGATGACCCCGCCCTTGAACAGGCGCTGGCCGCCAACGTGTTCTACATCGGTGCACTTGGGTCTACCCGCACCCATGCCAAACGGGTGGGCCGGCTGCGCGACAAGGGGTTCACGGAAGAGCAGATCGCCCGTATCCATGGCCCAGTCGGGGTGGATATCGGTGCAGCCAGCCCGGCGGAAATCGCGGTTTCCATCATGGCGGAATGCACCCAAGTGTTGAGGAAGGGATGAAGTTCGGCCCAGTTCCCTTAAAGGAGGCCGAGGGCGCCATTCTGGCCCATTCGGAACTTGCCGACGGTGGGCGGCTGCGCAAAGGCGAAATCCTGACGCCACAGCATCTGCAGGCGCTTGGCAGGGCTGGCGTCACCGAAGTCACCGTGGCGCGGCTGGAACCCGACGATCTGCACGAGGATGAGGCCGCGGCGCTACTGGCGCAGACGCTGGTTCAGGGGGCGCAGGGTGTGCGGCTGTCAAATGCTTTCACAGGCCGGGTCAATGTGCTGGCCGAGGGGCCGGGAGTCGCCGTTCTGGACGTCGCGCGTCTGGATGCCGCCAATGATGTTCACCCGATGATCACGGTGGCGACGGTTCCGCCTTATCAGCAACTGGGCGCGCGCGGCATGGTGGCGACAGTAAAGATCATCTCATACGGTGTGCCC
Source organism: Thalassovita sp. (assembly GCA_017792425.1). Lineage (GTDB taxonomy): Bacteria > Pseudomonadota > Alphaproteobacteria > Rhodobacterales > Rhodobacteraceae > Thalassobius. The sequence continues at coordinate 2,531,028 of CP051233.1, read as the reverse complement.
AAGGCGGATGTAGTCCGTGCCGCCGATCTGGCGCGCGGCGCCATCGGTTTTGCCGCGCCGGTTCTGAAAACCGCCTCGCTGATCGTCACGGAAATCCCCGGCGGGGCGGGTGAAAAGGGTGTAGATGCAATCCGTGGTCGGGCAGAGGCGTTGGGCCTGACCCTGGCAGAGGTCGTCACCGTCCCCCACCGTGCCCCCCCCTTGGCGCAGGCGCTGACCGGGGTGACCGGCGATCTGGTTATGATCCTGACCGGATCGGCCACGTCGGATTCGATGGATGTCGCCCCGCAGGCCGTGCGCCAAGCAGGCGGAACGGTGGATCGCTTCGGGATGCCCGTGGACCCCGGCAACCTTCTGTTCGTCGGTGGGTTGGGGGGGCGTCCCGTAATCGGCCTGCCGGGTTGTGCGCGGTCTCCGGCGCTGAATGGGGCGGATTGGGTGCTGTCGCGGATCGCCTGCGGTATTCCCGTCACCGGCAGCGATATCGCCCGCATGGGGGTCGGCGGGCTGCTAAAGGAAATCCCGACCCGCCCGATGCCACGCCGGGGGCGCAAAGCGACATCTGCGGACGGTTGAATTTGTCCAGACGACTCAGGCAGGTTTGCGCGCGACAAAGTCGATCAGCGCCGACATGCCGACATGCCCGCGCCCTTCTTGTACCTCGCGTTCATAGGCGCGGCATTCCAGTATGTCCCATCCGCTGAAAGCTTCCTTCAGTAGGGCCTCGGTGTACATGTTTTCAGCGAAGGGCGGACCGCCCGTGCCATGTTTCAGTTGTTCCGGCGTGTAGCCATGCAGCATCAGCAGGCCCCCCGGCTGAACAGAGGCCATCATGCCCTTGAACAGCTCTGCCCTTTGCTGCGGGCCGACGAACTGGATGAAAATCCCCGCCACCAAACCGAATTGATCCGGCCAGACATGCCGCAGCACATCCACGTTCTGAAAATCGACGCTGACCCCGCGCTCTGCTGCCAGCAGACGCGCCTTGCGGATCGCAGAGGGGGCAAACTCCAGCGCGGTGACGGTCAGCCCCCGCTCTGCCAGATAGACAGAGTTGCGGCCTTCGCCATCCGCCACCGACAGGGCAGTCATGCCGGGGGTCAGGTAGCTGGCGTGTTCCACGAGGAACCGTGCCGGTTCCTTGCCGAAAACATAGTCCTGGGTAGCAAAACGTTCTTCCCACATGGGCGCCTCCTGAAACAAAAACGCCCCCACGTTTCGGATGAACGCAGGGGCATCTGAAATCACATAGCTGACCGATTACTTGCTGATGGGCCCGATCATCATGATCATCTGGCGGCCTTCCATCTTGGGCATATGTTCGACCTTGCCGATTTCCTTGACGTCCTCGGCTACCCGTTCCAGCAATTCGCGGCCCAGGTTCTGGTGTGCCATTTCACGGCCACGGAAACGCAGGGTCACCTTCACCTTGTCGCCGTTTTCCAGGAACTTGATCACGCTGCGCATCTTCACCTCGTAATCGTGGGTGTCGGTGTTCGGGCGGAACTTGATTTCCTTGACCTCGATGATCTTCTGCTTTTTGCGGGCTTCGGATTCACGCTTCTGCTGTTCGTACTTGAACTTGCCGAAGTCCATGATCTTGCACACCGGCGGCGTAGCATTTGGGGAAATCTCGACCAGATCCAGGCCTGCCTTTTCGGCAAGATCAAGCGCCTGCTGAGGCGACACCACCCCGACGTTTTCGCCATCCGCGCCAATCAGACGGATTTCGGTAGCGCGAATACGGTCGTTGATCCGTGGGCCGGTTTCGCGGGTGGGCGGCGCGTTATGAGGTCTGCGAGCTATGGTTTTGTTCCTTCGATGATTGCGGAAATTCGAAGCCGTAACCTAAACTCAGGTCCGGGTTTCTTCAAGCGGCAAATCCCTGCCGGTGTCGCATTAATTTCGCTTTTCCCCCTTGTGTGACAGCTGTTTGAAGGTCATTTGCTGCACGCGAACGGATGCCGCCCCCCGGTGTCTATGACAGAGAGGAAATGCAGATGAAGAAAGTTGTTTTGATCCTGGCGGTGCTTGGCGTCGCGCTTCTGGGTTATGTCGCCCTGAATCCCCCCTCGCGCGAGGTGCAGGAAGCGGTGATCAAGAAAGACGATCCGATCACTGCGCCGGACGCCGTGGAATCCGAGGAAACCATGAAAGAGAAGGCCGAAGCCGCCGCCGCAGAGGCCCGCGCCGCCGCCGAGAAAGCCGCCGAAGAGGCCCGCGCTGCTGCCGAAGCCGCCGCAGCAAAGGCCGCAGAGGAAGCCGCCGCCGCCGCCGAGGCCGCGAAGGAAACCGCAGGCAACGCCGTCGAAGCCGCCAAGGACGCTGCCAGCGATGCGATGGACAAGGCCGCCGATGTGGCGGAGCAGGCCAAAGAAGCCATGACCCCCGCCGCCGAAGAAGGCGCCGGGCTGACCGATTTGTTCACCGTTGAAGGCTTCGACTATGACAAGGCGATCGAGGCCATTGACGCGTCGGGCATGAACGATGTCGTTAAAATGACCACCAAATCGGCACTGGAAGGCGCACGCGACAACCCGGACCTGCTGAAAGAGGTGCTGGCGCAGGCACGCAAGGCAATGGGTCTGGACGGCTGATTTCTGGCTACTGAAAACACGAAGGCCGCGCCCGTCTGGACGCGGCCTTTTTCGTTGCTGCGCAGGCGATTAGTCCAGGAACGCCTTTTCCACGACATAGGTCTGCGGGTCGGAATTCGCGCCTTCCACCAGCCCGTAACCTTCCAGCATCTCTTTGATCTCAAGGTTGAAGGCCAGGTTGCCGCAGACCATTGCGCGATCAGTTTCGGCGTTGATCTGCGGCACGCCCAGATCTTCGAACGCCTCGCCGGAACGCATCAGGTCGGTGATGCGGCCCATCTTGGGGCTCTCTTCACGGGTGGTGGTCGGGTAGTATTTGATCTTCTTCCAGAACCCTTCGCCGATCAGTTCGTTCAGCAGCTCGTCGGTTTTCAGCGACTCGATCAGATCGTGGCCATACTGCAATTCCCCCACTTCGCGGCAGGTGTGGGTGATGATGACCTCGTCGTAATCCTCATATGTCTGCGGTTCGCGCAGCAGGCTGGCGAAGGGCGCAAAGCCGGTGCCGGTCGCAAAGAACCAGATCCGCTTGCCGGGCAGCAGCGCGTCATGCACCAGCGTCCCGACGGGCTTGGGTCGCAGGATGATCTGGTCGCCAACCTTGATGTGCTGCAACCTGGAGGTCAGCGGGCCGTCCTGCACCTTGATCGAGTAGAACTCCAGTTCCTCATCCCAGCTGGGCGAGGCGATGGAATACGCGCGCAGCAGCGGCTTTTGCTTGCCGGTTTTCGGGTCCGGGTCGCCCATCAGGCCGATCATCACGAACTCGCCCGAACGGAACCGCAGCGATGCAGGGCGCGTGCAGCGGAACGAGAACAGCCGATCCGTCCAGTGCGTAACCTCGGTCACGGTCTGGGCGTCGGGCAGGGTGGGGACTTTGATGGCTTTCGCTTCGGTCACAGGTCTAATCTCGGTCATGTCTATCTTCGCCGGTATTTAAACCGGCATTCCCCAGTTATCTTTGATCCATGTCAGATGAAAGGCGACGAAGGGCCTCAGCCCGCCCGCAGCCGCGATTGATAGTCGTTGGACTGCCAGTCAGAGCGGAATTTCCACTGGTTTTCCGGTTGACGCGCCGCCAGGTCATCGGAAATTTCGACCTCGTCGAAGCCCGCTCGCCGCGCCATCGTGTATTGATCGGCGATCACGTGGCCCTTGGCGCGCAGGCGCCCGGTGTACCCCATCCGGCGCAGGCGCTGCGCCAGGGTAAATCCGCGCCCGTCAGCAAAGCTGGGGAAATCGACGCGGATCAGGCGCAGCCCGCCCAGTCTTCCGGCCAGCGTTTCCGGGTCGGTGTCCGAAGGCACGTCCACCGCTGCAACGTCGTTTGCAGCCTCGCCCAAGGCGGTGAATCCACCAGTCCAGTCATCGGGGGCAAAGCCCGTATCGGTCACGATCACGCTCATTGCGCTGCTCCTGTTCTTACCATCTTGCCATCCACAAGGTGAATGCCGCATTCCACTTTTTCCGATCCGCGCCAGCGTCCCGCGCGCTCGTCTTCGCCGGGCTTTACAGGCGAGGTGCACGGGCGGCACCCGATCGAGGGATACCCCTTGGCAACCAGCGGGTGCCGTGGGAGGCGGTTGTTGATCAAGTAGTCCTGAACGTCCTGCTTGTCCCAATGCGCAAGCGGGTTAACCTTGATCCGGCGGTCTTCCTCGTTTTCAAAGAAATTCAGCGTTGCCCGGCTGGACCCCTGGAACCGCTTGCGGCCGGTGATCCACGCGTCAAAGCCACCCAGCGCCTCCTCTAGTGGGCGGGTCTTGCGCAGGTCGCAGCAGGCGTCGGTGTCACGCAGATGCAGCGCGCCATAGGGGTCTTCCGCCTCCAGCGCGGCCTTGTTGGCCTGAATGACGCGAACATCGGTCAGGCCCAGCTTGGCGGCCACTTCCTGCTGATAGTCCAGCGTTTCCGGGAACAGCAGCATCGTGTCGATGAACAGAACCGGGGTTGTCCGGTCCACCATGGCCACCATGTGCAGCAGCACGACGCTTTCAGCCCCGAAGGACGATACCATCGCGATGCGCCCCACTTGGCTGTCGGACATCGCCCGCTTCAGCACCGCGCTGGCCGCGTGATGCTGATAACGCCGGTTCAGATGCTCTACCCGTTCCTGGATAGGGCCAAGAGGTTGTTCAAGCGGCATTTTTCCTCGCGGCCTCCGGGTAGAGCGCGGTCTTGAACGGATCGGCCCCGACGCGGCGATAGGCTTCGAGGAACGTTTCCTCGGGGCTTTCGCGCAGATCCAGATAGGCGCGGACGATGCGTTCGATTGCGTCCACGATCTCGTCATAGGCAAAGCCCGGCCCGGCGCGTTCGCCGATCACGGCGTCCTCGGTCCCGTCACCCCCCAGGGTGATCTGGTAGTTCTCGACCCCGGCGCGGTCCAAACCGAGGATGCCGATGTGGCCGACGTGATGGTGACCGCAGGCGTTGATGCACCCGGAAATCTTGATTTTCAGCGGGCCCACTTCGTGTTCCAGCTTCAGCTCATCGAACCGCACGGCAATCTGCTGGGCCACAGGGATCGCCCGCGCGGTGGCCAGGGCGCAATAGTCCATGCCGGGGCAGGCGATGATGTCGCTGATCAGGCCGACGTTGGCGGTGCCCAGGCCGGCGGCCTTCAGTTCAGCGTGGATCGCGGGCAGGTCCGATTTGTGGACATGCGGCAAGATCACGTTCTGTTCGTGGCTGATGCGCAACTCGTTATGGCCATAGCGTTCGGCCAGATCGGCCAGCAGGCGCATCTGGTCGCTGGTGGCGTCGCCCGGCGTCTGGCCGTGCGCCTTGATCGAAACGGTGACGATCGCATAGCCATCCGCCTTGTGCGGATGCAGGTTGGTGTCTGCCCAGCTGCGGAAAACGGGGTCGTTTTCATAAGCAGTGTCAAAGGCTTGTGTGTTTTTTCGTGCGAAATCCGGTGCTGCGAACTGGGCCTCGATCCCGGCCAGGATGTTCTGATCCACGCCCTTGAACAGCGGGCGAATCTCAGCAAAACGCGCCTCGGTCAGCTCGCGGAACGTGTCCAGGCCGTTTTCGTTCACGGTGATCTTGATGCGCGCCTTGTACTTGTTATCGCGGCGGCCGAGCAAGTTGTAGGTTCTTACGACCGCTTCCAGGTAGGGCAACAGATCGGCTTTGGGCAGGAATTCGTTAATCGTCTTGCCGATCACAGGGGTGCGACCCAGACCGCCGCCGACGATCACCTCGAAGCCCTGTTCACCATTCCGTTCGACGATTCGCAGCCCGATGTCATGGGCGCGGGTCACGGCGCGGTCGTTGGGGGAACCGACGATGGCGATCTTGAACTTGCGCGGCAGGAACTGGAACTCCGGGTGGTCGGTGGACCACTGGCGGATCAGCTCGGCCACGGGGCGCGGGTCCGCGACCTCGTCCGCGGCCGCGCCGGCGAAATGGTCAGAGGTCACGTTGCGGATCGTGTTGCCCGAGGTCTGGATGGCGTGCAGGTTCACCTCTGCCAGCGCGTCCAGCATATCGGGAATGTCAGGCAGCTTCGGCCAGTTGTACTGGATGTTCTGACGGGTGGTGAAGTGGCCATAGCCCTTGTCCCAGCGATCCGCCAGTTCAGCCAGCTTGCGCATCTGCGCACCGGATAGGGTACCATAGGGAATGGCGACCCGCAGCATGTAGGCGTGCAGCTGCAGGTAGACGCCGTTCATCAGGCGCAGGGGGCGGAATTCATCCTCGGTCAGCGACCCGTCGATACGGCGTTCCACCTGCTGGCGGAACTGGTCGTTGCGCGAAGCCAGAAAGGCGTGATCGAATTCGGAATAGGTATACATTACGCCACCTCTGCCTGTTTGCCGTGGAAGTAGTTCGAGGGTCCGGTGCGGCGGAAGTCCTCTCGGAAATGGGTGGGTTCGGGGCCTTGCGCCCCCTTGGAGACGTCAGCCAGATAAACGCCGACCACCTGGTTCTGTTGGCGTTCCCCGTCCAGAAGGCGGACCTGGGCATGGGCTTCATCTTCAATTAATTCGGCTTCGGCAAGTTGGCGGGTCCAGTTGTCATTCGCCGTCAGATAGACCACGTCGCCTTCGATCAATGCGTTGGCGGTGACGACTTTGGGTGTGAACGGGCGGGACATCGGTTGGATCCTCAGCTTGGGAAATCGTTTCGGTTGTCTGGTTGACTTGTCCCCTAATATAGAAAATATTCCTGTATTAGCGCCATAGGCGGGAAAAAATAAGAACATCATCGGTTCTGCGCTGCAAAAGCGGATGCTTTGTTCTTCTTTTGGTAAGGAGAAAGAAATGTCGGTTCGGTTGGACGAGACGGACAGAAAAATCCTTGTGGAGCTGCAACGCGATGCGGGGCAGTCGCTGGACGAAATCGCGCGCAAGGTCGGGTCGTCCAAGACCCCGGTGTGGAATCGCATCCGCAAGATGCGCGAGGCCGGTGTCATGGGGCCGCAGACCGTGGTTCTGGATGCCGAAAAGCTGGGGTTCGACGCGTGCTTCTTCGTGCTGATCCGCACGTCAGAGCACGAGGCCGACTGGCAGCGCAAGTTCCTGAAAGCATTGCAGGATCGCCCCGAGGTGCAAGAGGCGCACCGGCTGGCGGGGGATATCGACTATATCCTGAAAGTGCGGGTCAAGAACGCCCGCGCCTATGACGAATTCTATCAGTCGCTGATTTCCGAGGTGAAGGTGCACAACGTCACCGCGTTGCTGTCGATGGAGGAAATCAAATCCTCGACCGCGCTGCCGATCTGACACAGTTAACGCGGCGCGCGGTCAAGTTCGGATTGGCCGGGTATCGCGGCGCGACTCGGGCAACGCCCGGCGGGGTAGGGAGCGGGAAATCCGTCAACTCGTACGTTTCAGGGTTTGAAACGTACGAGTCGTTTGGGCAGGTCAGTCAGCCAGTTTGACCAGCGCGTGGCGCTTCTTGCCTGCCGAGAGTTTCACGGGGGCGGACAGCGCGCCCGCGTCCAGCACAAGACCGGCGTCGGTCAGCGGCTGGTCGTCGATCTTGGCGCCACCTTCGGCGATCAGGCGCTTGGCGTCCTTGCCGGATTTCGCCAGACCCGAGCGCACGATCGCCTGCACGATGGACAGCCCGTCGCCCAGTTCGGCGCGGGTCAGTTCGACGGTGGGCAGGTCGTCTCCGACGCCGCCCTTTTCGAACACTTCGCGGGCGGTGGCCTCTGCCGCTGCCGCAGCATCCGCGCCGTGGCACAGGGTGGTGACGGCATTGGCCAGAACCACCTTGGCGGCGTTGATTTCCGACCCTTGCAGCGCGCCCAGCCGGTCGCATTCGTCCAGGTCCATTTCGGTGTACAGCTTCAGGAAGCGGCCCACGTCGGCATCGGTGGTGTTGCGCCAGAACTGCCAGAATTCGTAAGGGCTGCGCATGTCGGCGTTCAGCCACACCGCGCCATCGGCGGTCTTGCCCATCTTCTTGCCGTCCGAGGTGGTCAGCAGCGGGCTGGTCAGGCCGTAGATTTCACTGTCCAGCACCCGGCGGGTCAGGTCGATCCCGTTGACGATGTTGCCCCACTGATCGCTGCCGCCCATCTGCAGCAGGCAGCCATAGCGGCGGTTCAGTTCGAGGAAGTCATAGGCCTGCAGGATCATGTAGTTGAATTCGAGGAAGGACAGCGATTGTTCCCGGTCCAGCCGCGATTTCACGGATTCAAAGCTCAGCATCCGGTTGACGCTGAAATGCCGCCCGATGTCGCGCAGGAAATCCAGGTAGTTCAGCCCGTCCAGCCACTCGGCGTTGTTCAGCATCAGCGCGGGGTTCCCGGCACGGTCATAGTCCAGGTACTTGGCGAACACCTGCTTGATCCCGGCGATGTTGCCGTCGATCTGCGCAGGTGTCAGCAGCGGACGTTCATCGGCGCGGAAAGAGGGATCGCCCACCTTGGTGGTGCCGCCGCCCATCAGGGTGATCGGCTGGTGCCCGGTCTTTTGCAGCCAACGCAGCATCATGATCTGGATCAGCGATCCGACGTGCAGCGATTTCGCCGTCGCGTCAAAGCCGATATAGGCCGGAACCACACCCTTGGTCAGTGCCTCGTCAAGGCCCTGGTAATCGGTGCAATCGGCGACGAATCCGCGTTGCATCATGACGGCCATGAAATCCGATTTGGGGTGGTAGGTCATCGTATCGTTCCTATTGAGCGTTGCGCGGCACTGTATAGTGTGCAATCGGATCAAGCGAAACCGGTTTTCGGCGGGGTCGGGGCATGAAAAACATGGAACCGCAATGGGTCTTGGGCACGATGTCGGGCACTTCGCTGGACGGGGTGGACGCGGCGATGGTGCTGACGGACGGGGAGCGCATCCTCGATTTCGGCGACAGCGGCTATCGCCCCTATTCGGCAGCGGAACAGGCGGTGCTGCGCGCGGCACTGGGCGGCTGGCCGGGGGATCCGGGCGTGGCAGAGGCGGCCAGCCTGGTCGAGGACGCGCACCTGGAGCTGCTGCGCGGGATCGGGGGCGCGTCGCTGATCGGGTTTCACGGCCAGACACTGGCGCATGACCCCGACGGGCGCGGCACCCACCAGGCGGGCGACGGCGCGCGGCTGGCCGAGGAACTGCGCATCCCCGTGGTCTGGGATTTCCGCAGCGCCGACGTGCGCATGGGCGGGCAGGGCGCGCCGCTGGCGCCGTTCTATCACTTTGCCTGCGCACAGTGGATCGGGGCGAAGAAACCCCTGTGTTTCCTGAACCTCGGCGGGGTGGGCAACCTGACCTGGGTGGACCCGTCGATGCCGACCCCGGAAACGCCCGGCGCGCTGCTGGCATTCGACACCGGCCCCGCCAATGCGCCGATCAATGACCTGATGATGCAGCGCCGCGGCGAATCCTTTGACCGCAATGGCGCGCTGGCCGCGCGCGGGGATGTGGTGGCGGGGGCGCTGGAACTGTTCCTGGACGATGTCTATTTCCGGCGGATGCCGCCGAAATCCTTGGACCGCGACGCCTTTGCCGACATGTTGGACCTGGTGCGCGAACTGGACGACGCGGATGCCGCGGCCACCATGACAGGCATGGCCGCCGCCGCGGTGATGCAAGGGATGGAACATTGCCCGATCCCGCCGGATCAACTGCTGGTCACCGGGGGCGGACGCCACAACCCGGTGATGATGGAAATGCTGCGCGCGGGGCTGGATTGCCCGGTCCTCGCGGTGGAAGAGGTCGGGCTGGACGGCGACATGCTGGAAGCACAGGCCTTCGCCTTCCTTGCTGCCCGTGTCCGGCGTGGTCTGCCCACGTCCTGCCCTGCCACCACCGGCGTGCGGGCATCGGTGGGTGGCGGCGAAATCTCCACCCCAGACCTGATCCCCTGACGCCGCGCAACCGGTGAGGTCGGGATTTGAGTATTTATTGCAAGATGAAAGACGCAGGTCGCGTTAACCTTAACCCGCACTAAGGTTAATGGCCGCCGCAAGCAGGGGCAAACCCGATATCGCCTCAATCAGGGGGTGGGATTACATGCGGTTCCGTCCCCTTTCATCTTGCGAAAAATACTCCGGGGGGTGAGGCCGCAGGCCGAGGGGGGCTGGCCCCCCTGACCCGCTCGCCGCAGGCGCAAAGGCCGTCAGGCCGAACAACTTGCCCCGCCCAGCACGCAGAACTTCGCGCAATGGGGATGGTTCAGCGCCACGTCCCGCTCTGCCTCCGCCAGGCTTTGGCCCAGTTCGAACCGCGGGTCATAGGCCAGCAGCGTGCAGGCGAGCACCACGGGGCGCGCCGCCCCCTTGCGTTTCACCACCATCCGGGACGAGGCGCACATGACGCTGTCGGGGGATTTGTCCAGGATGTTCCAGCAGGCGGTGGTGATCTCTGGCACCTCGGCTGCCAGGTCCATTTCCGGGAACAGCATGCATTGCGCCGGGTTCGCGGCGTCTATGTCATAGCCGCGGTCACCGAACAGGCGAGCATAGCCTGCACGCGCGCTGGCGTCGGTTTCATGCCACAGCGCACGGCCAGCCACCGCCATCGGTACGCCCGCGTCGCGCAGGAAATCCATACCTTTCAGTGTTTTGGTGAAACTGCCAGCGCCGCGTTCGGCGTCGTGGCGCGTCTCGTCCCAGTGGTCCAGCGACACGCGCAGCGTCAGTTGTCCGGGAAAGGCGGCATTCAGCGCCGCGATTCCGCGCCGCATCGCCGGGCGCATCATTGGCAGCATGGCGTTGGTCAGGATCAGCACCTGATACCCCGCTTCCAGTGACAGGCGGGCCATGTCGATCACCTGAGGATTCATGAAGGGCTCGCCACCCGTGAACCCGATTTCACGTACCGGCCAGCCGCGTTCGGTGATCTGGGCCAGGTAATCCGCCACCTCGGCCGCGGTCAGGTAGACCAGCGCGTCATTGGTGGGCGAGCTGTCGATATAGCAGTTCGCGCAGGTGATGTTGCACAGGGTGCCGGTATTGAACCACAGGGTTTCCGGATGGCTGAGCGCCACCGTGGCGCGGGGCTGGCCGTCTGCCGTCACATGGGGATCGCGGAATTTCCCGGCATTTGCGATTTGAGGCGCGTGGTCTTTCATGTCCGTCCTGTCGATCTGTTCACGCAGCAGGCTACGGTGGCGTTTCGGGCGGCGAAAGGGCGGGTTTGGGTTCTGACACCATTGTGAACCGGAGGGGACGTGCTAGACATGGATCAAGGGCAGGTGAAACGCCGACGCGCGCGGCAGAAGGGAAGGCAGATGGTATCGCGGATCATTCCGGTGGAGCCGTTCGATCTGGTGGTGTTCGGCGGCACGGGTGACCTGGCGCGGCGCAAGATCCTGCCGGCGCTGTTCCGACGGTTCTGCGCGGGCCAGATGGAGAACGGCACCCGCATCATCGGTGCGGCCCGCACCGCGATGGACGACGTGGAATACCGCGCCTTCGTGGCCGAGGCGCTGATAGAGTTCAATGGCGATCACACCGGTTGTGAGCCGGGCACGATCAAGCGTTTCCAGGAAATCCTGTCCTATGTCACGTTGGATGCGAAGGGTGACGGCGGCTGGTCCGAACTGGCCGCCAAGATGCATCCGGGGCGGGTGCGGGCCTTCTATTTCTCGGTCGGGCCGAGCCTGTTCGGCGACCTGGCGCTGCGATTGCACCAATACGGAATGGCCGATCACGATACCCGGATCGTGGTGGAGAAACCCTTTGGTCGCGATCTGGACACCGCGCGGGCGCTGAACCGGTCGTTGGCGGATCATTTCAACGAAAACCAGATTTACCGGATTGATCACTATCTGGGCAAGGAAACCGTGCAGAACCTGATGGCGATCCGGTTCGGCAACATGCTGTTCGAACCGCTATGGAACAGCCAGTACGTGGATCACATCCAGATCACCGTGGCCGAAACGGTGGGTGTCGGCGGGCGGGGTGAATACTATGACCGGTCCGGCGCGATGCGGGACATGGTGCAGAACCACCTCATGCAGCTGTTGTGCCTGATCGCGATGGAACCGCCCGCGGTGTTCGACCCGGACGCCGTGCGTGACGAAAAGCTGAAGGTGATCCGCGCGCTGAACCCGCTGAAGCCGGACCACGTCGTGCGCGGCCAGTATCTGGCGGACGAGGAGAAGCCGGGGTACCTGGAGCATGTGGAAAACCCGGATTCCTTGACGGAAAGCTTTATCGCGATGAAGCTGGGGATCAGCAACTGGCGTTGGGCGGGCACGCCGTTCTATCTGCGGTCCGGGAAACGGCTGCGCGCGCGTACCAGTGAAATCGCTGTGGTGTTCAAGGAGGCGCCGCACAACATCTTTACCGAGGACAGCGGCCGGCATCGCAATATCCTGACGATCCGGCTGCAGCCGAATGAAGGGATCGATCTGGACGTGACGATCAAGGAACCGGGACCGGGGGGAATGCGGCTGGTGGACGTGCCGCTGGACATGACCTTTTCCGAGGCGCTGGGGCCGGATGCCGATGCGCCGGACGCTTACGAGCGGCTGATCATGGACGTGGTGCGGGGTAACCAGACCCTGTTCATGCGCGGCGACGAGGTAGAGGCCGCCTGGGCCTGGACCGATCCGGTCATCGCCGGGTGGGAAGAACGCGGCGACCGGCCGATCCCCTATGACACGGGCAGTTCCGGCCCCGAGGAGGCGCTGGCGCTGATGCACCGCGATGGCCGCAAATGGAGGGACATACGCGCATGAAACTGTTGGACTATCCCGATATGGACATGTTGGCGATCGACCTGGCGCAGAAGCTGGCCGGGGAACTGACCGCAACCCTGATGCACGAGGAACGCGCCACGCTGATCGTGCCGGGGGGGACGACGCCGGGGCCGGTGTTCGATGTGCTGTGCGCCGCCGAACTGGACTGGGCGCGGGTGGACGTGTTGCTGAGCGACGAACGTTGGGTGCCTGAAACGCATGAGCGTTCCAACACGCGGCTGCTGCGCGAACGGCTGCTGGTGGGGCCTGCCGCAGCGGCGCATCTGCTGCCGATGTACACGCCCGCCGCCACCCCAGAACTGGCTGTCGGCCAGTTGGAGCAGGTGATCCGGCCGCATCTTCCGGCCGCGGTCGCGCTGCTGGGGATGGGGGCGGACATGCACACCGCATCGTTGTTTCCGGGTGCGGACAACCTGGACAATGCGCTGGCCGAGGACGCGCCGCTGCTGCTGGCGATGCACGCGCCGGGCCAGCCGGAACCGCGCATCACCCTGAGCGCGCGAGCGTTGCGCCAGTCGGTGTCGCTGCATGTGTTGATCACCGGGGCGGAAAAGCGCGCGGCGCTGGAACGGGCGCTGGACCTGGAACCGGAAGAGGCCCCCATCGTCGCGGTGCTGGCCGATGCGGTGGTGCATTGGGCGGAGAGCGCCTGATGTTCGACGCATTGCGGGCATTGCAGGGCGCGCGGATCGTGGACCTGTTCGAAGATCCCGACCGAGCAGCGCGGTTTTCCTGCGCCTTCGACGGGTTGCTGTTCGACTTTGCCAAGACCTCGGTCACCGATGCGGCGCTGGCGGGGCTGATCGCGCTGGCCGAGGGGGCCGGTGTGGCGCAGCGGCGCGAGGCGATGTTCACAGGGCAAAAGATCAACGAAACCGAGGGCCGGGCGGTGCTGCATACCGCGCTGCGCGCGCCGGACGGGGCGCGGGTGGTGGTGGACGGGCAGGACGTGATGCCCGGCGTGCGGGACACCCGTGCGCGGATGGCCGATTTTGCCCGGGCAGTGCGGGGTGGACGATTCACCGGGCAGGGCGGGCGCATCACCGACGTGGTGAACATCGGTATCGGTGGGTCCGACCTGGGGCCGGCGATGGGGGTGCAGGCGCTGGCACCTTATTGCGACGGGCCGCGGGTGCATTTCGTGTCCAATGTGGACGGGGCGCATGTGCGGGACGTGCTGGCCGGGCTGACCCCGGAAACGACGCTGGTGATCGTGGCGTCCAAGACATTCACCACGGTGGAAACCATGACCAACGCGGAAACCGCGCGTCGCTGGATGGCGGACACGGTGGCGGACCCGGCGGCGCAATTCGTGGCGCTGTCCTCGGCGCTGGACAGGACCGCCGCCTTCGGCATCGCGCCAGAGCGGGTGTTCGGGTTCGGCGACTGGGTCGGCGGGCGATACAGCATGTGGGGGCCGATCGGGCTGAGCCTGATGATCGCCATCGGGCCGGGGGATTTCGAGGCGTTCCTGCGCGGCGGGGTGGCGATGGACGCGCATTTCCGCGACGCGCCCTTGGCGCAGAATATGCCGGTGCTGCTGGCGCTGGTGGGGCTGTGGCATCACCAGGTGTGCGGTTATCCGACCCGTGCCGTACTGCCCTATGAACAGCGGCTGCTGCGACTGCCCGCCTACCTGCAGCAGTTGGAAATGGAAAGCAACGGCAAGTCCGTGGCGATGGACGGGACCGCGCTGGACGGCGTCGCGGGGCCGATTGTCTGGGGGGAGCCGGGCACCAACGGGCAGCACGCGTTTTTCCAACTGATCCATCAGGGGGCGCAGGTGGTGCCCTGCGAATTCATGGTGGGCGCGCGCGGGCATGAACCGGACCTGGTGCATCATCACCGGCTGCTGGTGGCCAATTGCCTGGCGCAGGCGCAGGCGCTGATGACCGGGCGCAGCTTTGACGCCGCGCTGGCCGAGGCATGGGCCAAGGGGCTGGAAGGGGGCGCGGCGGAACGGTGGGCGCGGCACCGGACATGCGCGGGGAACCGGCCTTCGACGATGCTGGTCTATGACCTGCTGACGCCCTATCGGCTGGGCCAGATCGTGGCGCTGTACGAACACCGGGTGTTCGTCGAAGGCGTGGTGCTGGGCATCAACTCTTTCGACCAGTGGGGGGTGGAGCTGGGCAAGGAATTGGCCACGGCGCTGGACCCGGCGCTGGCGGGGCAAGAGGTGGCGGGGCTGGACGGGTCCACGCGACAGTTGCTGGACTTCGTGGCGGCGAACGGCGCTTAGCGCGGGATGTCGAAATCCGGCGGGGCGAGGGTGAAGCCCCGGAACTGGAAGCCGGGGGAAACGGTGCAGCCGACCAGCGTCCAGTCGCCAGTGCTGCGCGCCGATTGCCAATGATGGGCGGGCACGATCAGTTGCGGGCTGTGGTCCCGTGACAGGTCCGGCCCCAGCAGGTGATCCGTGGCGGGGCCGGTGTCGGTTGCGGACAGCGACAGCACCAGCGGCGCGCCGGCGTGGTAATGCCAGATCTCTGTCGCATCCACCGTGTGCCAGTGGCTGCGTTCGTGCCCTTGCAACAGGAACAGGATGGCGGTGCCAGCGGGGCGGCCATCGGCGGTGCCGTCAATCCATGTCTGGCGGTAGTGGCCGCCCTCGGGATGCGGGACAAGGTTCAGGCGGGTGATGATTTCCTGCGGCGTCATGGTCGGCTCTGGCTTGGTTTCCGGCCAGAGGTTAGGCGCACCGGCCAGCAAGGTCCACGACCGAAAGGCGGGGGGGCGGTCAGGCCCCGCCCGCGGGACCGGTCAGCTTTCGGCCTTGGCGACCAGCAGGCCCGCGCCCTTTTCCGACACGAAGCCGAAGGCGTTGCCCAGCACCAGCGAAATGAACACCATCACGGCTGCGGTGCCGACGGCGGCCAGATCTGTCAGGGCGACCCCGCCCAGCAGGCAGAAGGCCGCTGTCGAGGCATAGCCGTAAACCGCTGCGGGGATGGTGGACAGCGCGGGCAGATGCGCGCCCAGTACCAGCACCACCACAGAGACTCCGACGATGCCAGAGGTGACCGGAACCCCGCCACCGACAGTGGCCAGGGTGAACAGCGCCACGGCGGCGACTGCGGCGCCCCAGGCATGGTTGATCGCGGATTTCACAAGCCCGCCGGTCCCGCCGCCGGTGTGATAGAAGCTGCCCCATCCGATGAAAAGGGCCCAGACAGCCAGCCCATAGGGGGTGCCAAGGCAGAGCCAGGTGGCTGCAGCGGCCAGAACACCGATAGAGATGGCAAGAGCGTTGATGAGATTCATGGTTTCCTCCCGTAATTATATCCAGTTGTCCGGCCATGTGCATGAGGGGACCGGATGGGGCGGAACGATAGGAGAAGTCGGTTTGCCCGCGAATGCGACCTTGGTTCATACGACCACAAGGGGGGTGACTTTTTCAGAAAAATGCCAACCATCAGAATTATAACGATTTTATTTGTCGCGCAGTTAGGAAGGCACTGAAACACCCGCTTGGTGCGCAGGTTGGTGCCCTCTGCGACCAAGGTCGTAGTCCCCCCGATTGTCACGTCACCGCAGTTCGCGGTGGGTAAAATGCGGGTTTCGTGATATATTCGCGGTCAGGCCGAGTGATTGATCCGGGGGTGGGATCATTACATGCGGAGGCCAGACATGACGACACACAAAGGCGAATGTTTCTGCGGGACCGTTGGCATCGAAGTCACCGGCGAACCGGAAGGCATGGGATATTGCCATTGCCAGTCTTGCCGGTCGTGGTCGGCGGGGCCGGTCAATGCCTTTACCCTGTGGAAACCGGAGAACGTGAAGGTGACGCACGGGGCCGAACATTTGGCCCGTTTCATGAAAACGGAAAACAGTGGCAGGCAATACTGCGCGCTTTGTGGCGGGCACGTGATGACGGACCATCCGGGGCTGGGTCTGGTCGATGTTTACGCGGCAACGGTTCCGACGGTGGATTTTATTCCGGGCGTTCACGTCAACTATGCCGAAACGGTTCTGCCGATCAGGGACGGCCTGCCGAAGTTCCGCGACTTTCCGGCGGATTTCGGGGGCAGCGGTGAAACCGTGCCAGAGTGATCAAGCCGGGGGGATCAGCAGGATTTGAACCCCATTTCGATCAGTTGCGCGCCGGTCAGGCTGTAATACCCGGACGTGCGATGGCGTGCGATCCGCATGTACCAGGATGACAGCGCCGTGGGGTAATGCGAGGCGATGATTTTCGACCAATAGTCGAACTGCGGTTTGTTCAATGGCCGTCCGTGGTCCGTGGGACCGTGAAAGCCGAAACGCGTTTTCGGCGAAACGCAGACATCCGGCGACCCAAGGAACATGGTGCAAGAGGACAGGCAGACCGCGCCGCGGATTTCAACCCGCGAACCGCTGATCCTGATCGCTTCGATCTCTTGCTGCCGCTGGGACACCACGCCGCCCCGGTCGTTCATCACGATATGCAGGGGTCTTTGGCGGGCGTCGCATATGGCGGGCATGATGCTGAAAAACATAGACAAAATGATATATTTCAGCGGGCGCGGCAGGGCGTCTGGCGGTCTGGTCGGGCCGTGTTGGGCGATTGTTCCGGGTTTCAAAGCGTCACCTGTTGGCGCGCCGGTCAGGCGCGTTCCCATGTTGGCAAAGAACGAAAACTGGAGAACTGCTACGTACCTAGGGTAGCACGGCGACGATGCGCGTAAAAAGCGTTTTTTGGGAATATGTTTCGATTTTTTTCGATTGCGACAAGCTTGGAAACAATCCGCAGGTTGTGCCGGGAAAGGGTGATGCGGGCGCAGGAAATGTGGCAAAAAAACGGCCCGCGAACTGCGCGGGCCGTTGTCGCAGCGATGTGAATCGCAGGCTTATTTCAGGATCGAGCGCCCGGCGTATTCGGCGGTTTCGCCCAGCAGCTCTTCGATTCGGATCAGCTGGTTGTATTTCGCCAGCCGGTCAGACCGCGCCAGCGAGCCGGTTTTGATCTGGCCGCAGTTGGTGGCGACGGCCAGATCGGCGATGGTGGCGTCCTCGGTTTCACCCGAGCGGTGCGACATCACGTTGGTGTAGCGCGCGCGGTGGGCCATATCGACGGCCTTCAGCGTTTCGGTCAGCGAACCGATCTGGTTCACCTTCACCAGCATCGAGTTGGCGACGCCCTGCGCGATGCCATCGGCCAGGCGGGCGGGGTTGGTCACGAACAGATCATCCCCGACCAGCTGCACCTTGTCGCCGATCTTGTCAGTCAGCAGTTTCCAGCCTTCCCAGTCGTCTTCGCTCATGCCGTCCTCGATCGAGATGATCGGGTAGTCGGCGCAGAGCTGGGCCAGGTAGTCGGCGTTTTCTGCGGACGTCAGCGATTTGCCTTCGCCCTTCATCTCGTACTTGCCGTTCTTGTAGTATTCGGTCGAGGCGCAATCGAGCGCCAGGTAGATGTCCTCGCCCGGCTTGTAGCCCGCTTTCTCGATCGAGGTCAGGATCAGATCCAGCGCGGCGCGGGTCGATTCCAGGTTGGGGGCAAAACCGCCTTCGTCCCCCAGACCGGTGTTGTGGCCGGCGGCGGTCAGTTCCTTTTTCAGGGTGTGGAACACTTCGGACCCCATGCGGACGGCGTCGCGGATATTCGCGGCCGACACGGGCATGATCATGAATTCCTGGATGTCGATCGGGTTGTCGGCGTGTTCGCCGCCGTTGATGATGTTCATCATCGGGACCGGCAGGACGCGGGCCGAGGTGCCACCCACGTAACGGAACAGCGGCTGGGCGGTGAAATCGGCGGCGGCCTTGGCGCAGGCCAGCGACACGCCCAGGATGGCGTTGGCGCCCAGGCGGGCCTTGTTGGGGGTGCCGTCCAGTTCAATCATGGCCATGTCGATGGCGACCTGTTCGGTGACATCGAAGCCGACCAGCGCCTCGGCGATCTCGCCGTTGACGGCGGCGACGGCTTCCAGCACGCCCTTGCCCATGTAGCGCGACTTGTCGCCGTCACGCTTTTCGACAGCTTCGTGTGCGCCGGTGGAAGCGCCCGAGGGCACGGCGGCGCGGCCCAGGGTGCCGTCTTCCAGGATCACGTCCACCTCGACGGTGGGGTTGCCGCGGCTGTCCAGGATTTCGCGCGCGTGGATGTCGATAATGGTGCTCATTGGGTCGGTTCCCTTTTGAAAAAGCGGTTTGGCGGGCTTTTAGTCCCGCTTTGCCCCGGTGAAAAGCCCCACAGACGACTTTTGCGTTAACGCGGGTGAATTGCCGCGCTGGACACGGCTGGCGCAGCCTGAACCAGCAGGCGACGTTCGCGCAGGTAGGTATAAAGGCCCGAGGCGATGATCAGGGCAGAGCCGACATAGGTCAGCAGATCGGGCTGTTCGCTGAATACCAGCATCCCCAGGATCATCGAGAAGATAAGGCGGGTGTACCGGAACGGCGTGATGGCCGAAGCGTCGCCAGTGCGGGTGGCGGTGACGATGGCAATATAGCCCAGCACGCCAAAAACCAGCGCGGCGGCCAGTTGGCCGGAGGCGGTCAGCGACAACGCGCGGGGCATATCCGCCCCGGCCAGCATCAGCAGCGGACCGACCACCGCCAGCGAACCGAAGCCGTGAAAGCTGACGACATAGGTGGACATGTCGGGGGGCAGGCGGCGTGATACCAGATCGCGGGTCGCGATGGCGGCGACCGCCCCCAGCACCATCAGCACCGCCGGGTCGAACCCAGCCATGCCGGGGCGGATGATCGTCAGCACGCCGGCAAACCCGACGAGGATCGCGCTCCAGCGGCGCCAGCCGACCTGTTCGCCCAGGAACAGTGCCGCCCCCAGCGTGATCGCCAGCGGCGTGGCCTGGAACACGGCTGCCACGGTGGACATCGGCACCAGCGCCAGAGAGGTGATGAAGAACAGCGCGGCGAATGCCTCGGCCACGGTGCGGACCAGCAGGGCGCGGTTGCGCAGCAGCGGGGTAAACAGCGCATGGCCGTGGCGTTTGGCCAGAACCGCGAACACCAACGCCCCGCCCGCGCCCAGCATGAAGATGACCTGCCCGGTGGGCAGGCTTTGGGTCATGGCCTTGACGAACATGTCCTCGGTCGCAAAGGCGGCCATGGACAGGACGACCAGAAGGATCCCGCGGATGTTGTTCATGTGATGTTTCCCGTTCGCTCTGAACCCGCCATACGGGGGCGTGCGGAAAAGGGCAAGATCGTCAGACGAGACCCAGCCCTGCGTCTGTTGCATGGGTTCCCCACTTGTCGCGGGGTGGCATCGGGCGAGCGGGCCAGTCCGGTTCGAACACGAAGCTGGACCGGGTCCGCCCGGCGGGCAGCGCCCCGTTGCCCGCGCCGATGGCATAGTCGTAATACAGCTTTACGATCTCGTCATGGCTGACCTGCTGTGCGGCGGGGTGGGCAAGGCAGGCGTCGTGCCATGCCTTCACGCGGGCGAATTCGGGTGTGCCGGGGATCTGGAAACCTTCGTAATAGTCCAGGAACCAGAATCGCATGAACATCGGGGTGAACACGGCCTCGGCCAGCCCGAAGGTGTCGAACAGGAACGGGCCTTTGGGGGCATGGTGGGACAGGAAATCGTTCAGTTGCTTGTAAAGGGTCAGCATCTTCTGTTCGAAATCGGGCCGTTTGGTGCGGTCCTGGTTCATCACGAACATGTAGCCCGCGCCGGTGAACGGGCCTTCCAGCGCGATCAGCTGGTTTTCCACGGCGCGTTCATAGGGATCGGTGCGCGCGATCGGCGGGGTGGGAAAACGGTCCTCGATATAGCGCAGGATGACCAATGATTCCTTGATGATCCGGCCCTGTTCATCCTCCAATACCGGCAGGGCGGTGGTGCCGCGCGTCTTGCGCAGCAGTTCCGGGTCGCGGGGTTTGGTGATGTCCACGGTGCGGAATTCGACCGCATCGGTCAGCCCCTTCAGCGCCAACAGGATTTCGACGCGCTGGGAAAACGGACAGACGGGGATGTGATAGATAATGGGTTTGGTCATGAAAGCCTCCGGTTCGCGTCAGAAGGGTAGCGCGGCAGGCCGATGACGCAAGGGTTTCAGCGTTTCTTCAGGGGAACGCCATAGAGTTCCAGCTTGTGGCCCTTCAGCTTGTAGCCCAGCTTGGCGGCAATCTTTTCCTGCAGGGCCTCTATTTCCGGGTCGCAGAATTCGATGACCTGGCCGGTGTTGATGTCGATCAGGTGGTCGTGGTGGTCGCGTTCGGCGTCTTCATAGCGGGCGCGGCCGTCGCCGAATTCCAGCTTGTCCAGGATGCCGGATTCCTCGAACAGTTTCACGGTGCGGTAGACCGTCGCCAGCGAGATCGCGGAATCGCGGGCCGCGGCGCGGGCGTACAGCTCTTCCACGTCGGGGTGGTCGTCGGCCTCTTCCAGGACGGCGGCGATGATGCGGCGCTGATCGGTCATGCGCAGGCCGATGGATTCGCAGCGGGCGGTGATCGTCTGGGACATGAACGGTTCCTTCTTTGCATTGGTTTTAGGCCGGGTTTGCGCGCATTTCCACCCGGTTGTGCGGGGGCGGAGCGGCGAAATGGCTTGACTTCGCGCGGTTTGCAACCCATTTGCGCTGGGAACCGGCGTCCTCTGCCGCGTGAGCAGGGGCAACAGGCGGGCATGGACCCGCGCCAAGGGGCGCCGCAGACCTATTCCCAAGATCACGCGTGGGATGGCTGTCGGCGGCTTTCAGGCAAGGGGCCTGGGCGCAGAGACCGGCAGCAACCACGATTGCGGCAGGCAGGGGCCTGCCGTGTATGGACCCCGCGAAACTGCGGGGCCGGAAGGATTTTTCGTGAACCAATTCGAAATGATGGGCCTTGCGCCCAAGCTGGTAGAGCGTATCGCGGCGCTTGGCCTGACTGAACCCACCCCGATCCAGTCGCGCGCGATTCCGCTGGCGCTGGAAGGGCGCGACGTGATGGGCCTGGCGCAGACCGGCACCGGCAAGACCGCCGCCTTCGGGCTGCCGCTGGTCGAACTGATGGCCGGGCAGGGCAAACCGCTGCCGAAATCCGCGCGCGGGCTGATCCTGGCGCCGACGCGCGAACTGGCCAAGCAGATCAGCGACACGCTGACGGCATTCGTGCAGGGCATGCCGCTGAAGGTGGCCCTGGTGGTGGGCGGGCTGTCCATCAACCCGCAGGCCAAGCGGCTGGAACGCGGCGTGGACATCCTGGTGGCGACGCCGGGGCGGCTGATGGACCTGCTGGACCGCAAGGCGCTTAGCCTGTCGCAGACCAAGTTCCTGGTGCTGGACGAGGCCGACCAGATGCTGGACCTCGGGTTCATCCACGCGCTGCGCAAGATCGCGGCGATGTTGCCCGCCGAGCGCCAGACCATGCTGTTTTCCGCCACCATGCCGAAACAGATGGCCGAGATCGCCGAGGCCTACCTGACCAACCCGATGCGGGTGCAGGTGAACCCGCCGGGCAAGGCGGCCGACAAGATCGACCAGTCGGTGCATTTCATCGCCAAGGCGGAAAAGACCAACCTGCTGATTGAACTGCTGAACAGCCACCGTGATGAACTGGCGGTGGTGTTCGGGCGCACCAAGCACGGGATGGAACGGCTGGGCCGGGTGCTGGACAAGGCGGGCTATTCCGTTGTCGCCGTGCATGGCAACAAGAGCCAGGGCCAGCGTGAACGGGCGATGGCGGCCTTCCGCGCCGGAGAGGCGCGTATCCTGGTGGCCACCGACGTGGCCGCGCGGGGGCTGGATATCCCCGAGGTCATGCATGTCTACAACTATGAACTGCCCAACGTGCCGGAAAACTATGTCCACCGGATCGGCCGCACCGCGCGGGCCGGACGGGACGGCAAGGCGATCGCGCTGTGCGCGCCCGATGAAATGGACCTGCTGAACGACATCCAGAAGGCGATGAAGTTCACCATCCCCGTGGCATCTGGCCGGGCATGGGATCCGGTCGCGCCGGAACCGCGCGGTGGGCGTGGTGGCAAACCGGGCGGCAAACCCGGTGGCAAGGGTGGCGGCAACCGCCGGGGCGGCAAGCCCGGCGGGATGCCCGGCGCTGCGCCAGAGGGCAACGCCGGGGGCAAACCGGGCGGGTTCCGCCGCAAACGCGGCCCATCGCAAAGCCGCAGCGCGCGGCGCAAGGCCCAGTGACGACACCGGACCGCGCTTCGCCGGACATGGGCCACCGGCGCGCTGGCGGACGAAGGCTGTGTCGTCCGGCAGCGCGCCAGGGGCCTCTTGCCGGTGTGCGGGCCGCAACTGCGCCCTCTGCCCGCGTTGGATACCGGGGGAAGAACAGACAATCCGGGCGGCCGGGGTCAGCCCTGAACGGGCCGATGCGCTTGACGTTGCGGTGGGAGACCCCGTGCTGGTGTCGGCAACAACCATGTTCACCAGCGAAGGCCGGGCGCGCGGCTGGCAGATTTCCCAAGCGTTTTTCTGGACGATGGTCGGCCCTGCCGTCTTTGGCAAAGCCGGGCCCAATTCGGTGCTGTTTTTCCTAGCGGGCCTGACGGAGCTCCTGTTCCAGCGCTTTTTCCACGGCCCCGCGGGGTTTGGTGAAACGGGCGAGCAGGTCGTAAAGCACCGGCGTGACCACCAGCATCAGAAGCGCCGACATTGTCAGTCCCGCGATGATCACCGTTCCGATCGCATTGCGGCTTTCGGCGCCGGCTCCGGTGGCGAGGATCAAGGGAAGCGCGCCCAGTATCGTGGACAGGACTGTCATGACAATCGGGCGCAGGCGCAAGGCTGCGGCCAGTATGACGGCTTCTCGGACTGGTTTGCCTTCGTCCCGCAACTGATTGGCGAATTCGACGATCAGGATTCCGTTCTTTGCCACCAGCCCGATCAGCAGGATGATCCCGATCTGGCTGTAGACGTTCAGCGACAGCCCCCCCAAGGCCATGGCATAAAGCGCACCGGCCACGCCCGCAGGCACAGTCAGCAGGATGATGATCGGATGCACAAAGCTTTCAAATTGCGCGGCGAGGACCAGGAACACGATCAGCAGCGCCATCGCAAAGACAATGTTGGCCCCGGTGGCTGTGTCCTTGAACGTGCGTGATTGCCCTTCGAAGCCCAGTTTTCCGTCGGCCGGGATGACTTCGGTGGCGGCTTGTTCCAACTGGTTCAGCACCGTTCCCAGGTCAGCGCCGGGCGCAAGCGCGCCGGACAGTTGGATTGACGGCAGGCGATCAAAACGGCGCAGCGAAGGTGACGCGGCGTTTTCCTGCACCGAGACCAGCGCCCCCAGTGGCACCAGGGTTTGTCCATCGGCTGACCGGACATAGATGTTGTCGATGTCGGACGGGGTGCGCCTGTCACGTTCCTCGGCTTGCAGGATCACGGGGTATTCCCGGCCGCGGCTGACAAAGGTCGTGACCTCTCGCGATGCCAGCATGGATTGCATAGTTGCGGCGATGGTGTCGGCAGAAATGCCCAGGTCATCGGCGCGCAAGCGGTCGATATGCACCTCGAGCTGGGGAAGGCTTTGTTCAAAGTCGATTTCGGGGTTGACCAGCCCCGCTATGTTTTCCGCGCGTTCCAAGAGCGTCGTGGACCAATTCTTGACGCTGTCGAAGTCCGGCCCGCTGATGACGACGCGGACGGGGGTGGAATTGCCACGCAGGCCAAGCCCGGCGGGGGTGACGGGAAACCCGCGCGCCAGCGTGACCTGTCCCATTCCGGGTTCGATTGCGCGCGCGACCTGGTCGGCCGTCATATCGCGCTCTTCCCAGGGGGCAAGCCGGAACACCACGAACGACCGCCAAGCCCTGTTGCCCCAGCCGGTGAAGGTAAAGACGGTTTCGATCACGCCATCGGCCTGCAACGGTTTGAGGATATCCTCTACCTGGCGGGCGGCCTGGTCCGTATAGGCGACGGTGCTGCCTTGCGGGGCGGTCAGGGGCACGAAACCCACACCCCGGTCTTCGCGGGGGGCCAGTTCACGCGGCAGGGAATCGTAGAACAGCGCGGCGCCACTGGTGACGACACCGCCGATGATGACAACGACCAGCGGCATCCGCAAACTGAACCGCAATAGGCTGACATAGGCGCGTTGCACCGGGCCAAGGGGGCTGTGATCTGGCCGGGCTTCTGGCTGCGGTCGGTTCCGGGCCGGGCGCAGCACCTTGGAGGCGAGCGCCGGACAGGCGGTCAGCGCAACGAAAGTTG
Source organism: Thalassovita sp. (assembly GCA_017792425.1). Lineage (GTDB taxonomy): Bacteria > Pseudomonadota > Alphaproteobacteria > Rhodobacterales > Rhodobacteraceae > Thalassobius. The sequence continues at coordinate 2,506,154 of CP051233.1, read as the reverse complement.
ATATCGCCACCGTACCGGCCATCACCCAGCCGAATTCGATGAACAACCGCCCAACCTGTCCCGGCATGAAGGACAGCGGCACAAACACCGCGATAAGCGTGACCGACGTGGCCAGCACGGCGAATGTCACCTGCCGCGCCCCATTGAGAGAGGCCACAAGCGGCGATTCACCGTTTTCAATGCGTCGCTGGATATTTTCCAGCACCACGATGGCGTCATCCACCACCAACCCGATCGCCAGCAGCAGCGCCAGCAGGGTCAGCGTGTTCAGCGAGAATCCCCAGGCACCGATCAGCACGAACGCACCGATCAGGGAAACCGGAATCGTGATGGCGGGAATAAGCGTCGCCCGGAAACTGCGCAGGAACAAGAGGATAACCAGCACCACCAACCCCAACGAGAACAGCAGTGCGTTGACCACTTCCCGGATGGATGCGCCGACGAATAGCGCATCATCCGACCCGATCAGGATCTGCATGCCCTCTGGTAGCGTGGGGGTGATCTTGTCGATCTCGGCGCGCACGGCGTTGGAAATCTGAAGCGTGTTGGACTGGCTTTTGCGCTGCACCGCGACGCCGACAGCGGGGCGGCCATCGCTGCGGGCGATGGTCGTGTCATCGGCAACGCCGGGTTCGACGCGGGCCACGTCGCCCAGCCTGACGGGATACCCTGCCACACGATCCAGCACCACGTCGCGGAAATCGTCGATGCTCTGCAATCGGCTGTTCAGGCGGACGGTCAACTGGCGGTTGGTTGTTGAAACCTCGCCCGCAGGAAGTTCCACGTTGTTGCGCTGCAGGGCGCGTTCGACATCGGCCACCGTTAATTGGCGCGCGGCCAGCGCCCGCCGGTCGATCCAGATGCGAACGGCAAAGGACCGTTCCCCATAGATGCGCAGGCTGGCCACGCCATCAAGCGTCGCCAGCCTGTCGGAGATGAACCGGTCGATGTAATCCGTGATTTCCGCAGTGTTCATCCGGTCCGACACCACCGCCAGGCGCATCACCGGGTCCGCGTCGGAATCGCTTTTCTCGACTTCGGGTTGGTCGGCCTCTTGCGGCAGGTTGTCCAGCACCCGTCCCACCGCGTCGCGTACGTCACTTGCAGCAACGTCCACATTCTGCCCGGCTTCGAATTCGATGGTCACGCGTGACCGGCCCTGACGGCTTTCTGAACTGATTGAACGGATACCCGAGACCGAAGCCACCGCGCTTTCGATGGTTTCGGTGATGTCGGTGTCGATCACCTCTGGGGCGGCGCCACGGTAGTTGGTGGAAACGGTGACCACAGCGTTGTCGACATCGGGCAATTCGCGCACGGGGATGTCACTGACGGCTGTGATGCCAAAAACGATCAGCAGCAGGTTGGCGACCGCTGCCAGTACCGGACGCCGTACCGAAATGTCGGAAAGCGTCATGAGCCGTTTCCCGTCTTGTCAGCGGTGTCGGTCGCGGACCCCAGAATTCTGACCGCGGCACCGTCGCGGACCCGTTGCAGCCCCCGGATGACAACCCTGTCGCCCAGTTGCACCCCATCCAGGATCGCGACGAAACCATCACGCCGTTGGCCGGTTTTCACGCGCAGTTTCGCGGCGTGGCCATCCGCAACAGCGAACACATAGGCTTCGGCCGCCTGATATACGATCGCCTCTTCGGGGACGACGATATGATCCGCCTGCGAAAGGACCAGTTCCAACGACATGAACATGCCCGCAGGCAGCGTCCCGTTCGGGTTCGGGATGACCGCCCGGGTTCTGAAAGAGCGGCTGACCGGATCAATGCGGCTGTCCACCGCTTCTATCTGCCCGGTGAAACTGCGGCCGGGAAACGCTACGCTGTTGGAGGTGATGGTCTGTCCGGTATTTACACGCGCGAACAGGGTTTCCGGCAGCGAAAACTCTACTTCGACCTCGGACAGGTCATCCAGTCGGGCTAGGAACGTTCCCGTGCTGACCCGGGCGCCGCGATCAACTTCGGCCAGCCCGATCGTCCCGGCAAAGGGCGCGCGGATCGTGCGCTCGGCCAGGCGCTGCTTGGCGCGGTCAAGCTGCGCGCGCGCCTCGGCCAACCGTGCGATGGCGTCCTCCATGGTTGCTTCGGATACGGCGCTCGACCCGCGTAGGCGAGTGATACGCGCCAACACTCGTTCCCGTTCGATCAGCTTTGCCTCTGCTTCGGCAAGGTTCGCGCTTTCGATCCTGTCATCCAGTTGCAGAAGGATGGTGCCGGCCTCTACCTTCTGGCCCGCCGAAAAATGCAACGCTTCAATCCTGCCACTGGCTTCGGGCACGATATCGACCGACTGACGGGCACGTGTTGTTCCAACGGCCTCGATGATTTCGCTGAGGGTCCGCAATTCAGCCGGGGCCACCTCTACGACCACCGGCGCTGCGGCCACGTTTCCTTTTGTTACGTCCGAAGGGTTTTGGTCAGATGAATACCGCTGATAGCCTTCATACCCCCCGTAGGAAATCCCGGCCAACAAGGCGATAATCAGAAGTTGTTTCCAGATGGGCATGATGAACGAAAGCCGAAGGACTCCACTTCAAAGGGCAACCGAACAGGGACACTAGTGCAAAGCTGCGGAATAGCAACGTAAACCTCGGTCGGTCCGGCATTGGCAAGTTCGGTTCGCCGGGTAAGGGTGGGGCAGGTCCAGCCTGCCTCGATCGCTGCCCATTTATTAGACAGGATTGTCCAGAGATTGAAAACAATCCCTGCGGCAGGTCATTCAATGTCGCGATATTGCGGATGCTCCGCGTGAGAGCTTGCTCGAATCCTGCTTTGGAGTAACATGTATGGCAAATAAATTTTCAAGTGGGGAGCTGCCATATGTCCGACTCCAATGCTTATTTTTCCTTTGATCGACGAGCGGTTCTGGGCGTGCTGTCGTCTGCCGCGCTTGTTGCGGCAACCCCGCGGGCCTTCGCCCAACAGGGTTGTTTATCCCGGTCATCCTATATTGAAGGCCTAGTTTCGCCGCACAAGATGAACGCGGTCATGAGATGGTCGGATCATCTGGTGCAGGCGGTGCGGGACACCGCCACCCCGCCGCCGCCTGCCACCCGGGCCTTCGCCATTGGTCACTTGGCCGGTTTCGTCGCAGTCAACGGCATTTCGCCGCGCTATCAGACGCCGGTGAAGCTGCCTGAAGCACCTGCGCAGATTGATCCGGAGGTTGCCTACGGCACCGCGTTGGCGACGACCATCGCGGCACTTTTCAGCACGGATGACTGCGCCTTGAAGTCGTTTTTGGCAGGTTTCGAAAATGGTGAGGCCAAGACCAATGGCGTCGCCTGGGGCGTCAAAGCAGCCGAAGAGGTGCTGGCTTGGCGGGCGGGCGACGGGGTCGCCGCGTCAAAAACCATGCCCTATGACAAGCTGGATGGACCGATGGCCTGGCAACCGACGGGGCCATTCTTTGGTGCTGAAAACGGCCCAACATTCAAGCAGTTCAGCAGCCCGCTGTTGCCGGGGTGGGGCAAGATTCAGACCTTTGGCGTCGGATCTGCACGCGATTTTCGCCCGACACCGTTTCCCAGGCAGGACAGCCGGGAATTCCTGCGTCAGTTGGAAAAGGTTTTTCATTGGGGTGGCGCGACCAGCGACTATCGCACCGCCGATCAGACCGAGATCGCGTTCTTCTGGGAGGACGGGCCGCGCGGGTCTACACCGCCGGGTCATTGGCAGATCATCGCCCTGGATCTATTGCAGCGGCAAGAGCTTGATCTGGTCGATCAGGCCCGGTTCATGGCGCTGATCAGCATGGCGCAGGCCGATTCTGCTATCGTGACCTGGGATTGCAAGTACGACATGGACGTGCTGCGGCCCGAAACCGCGATCCGGACCAAGGTTCTCTCGCAAGAGAAATTCGCACAATTCCACGATCCCGAGTGGAAAACGCTGATCCCGACGCCACCGTTCCCGGCCTATACCTCGGGCCATTCGACCTTTAGCGGCGCCTCGTCGCGTATGCTGGCACATCTGCTTGGCACGGATAACGTGTCCTTCGCAGGCACTGCGCCGGACCTCGTGAATTGGCCTTTGCAACTGAAGGGCGTGCGGCGATCCTGGACACGGCTTAGCCAGGCAGCCGACGAGGCCGGAGCCAGCCGGGAGTACGGTGGTATCCACTGGGAATCCGACAACACAGAGGGGCTGAGAATCGGCAGGCTGATCGCCGACACGATTTTCGACACGGCCTTGCCCCGGTTGGGCTGATCCCCGGTAATTCCTGCGCAACAACCGGGTTCCGAACTGGGGGCGCTTGCGGTTGCAGAACTCGATTCATGTCCCGACACCCGCCTTTGCCTGCGATCCGGTCTCACAGGCGTGCAGGTAGACACACTCGTATTTCAGCGACCGCCAGAGCCGTTCCACAATATATTGTCAAGGAACCGGCCCTTGCCGTCCAAAGAGTTGCGCGCACTGGACCGGTGCAAGTGTTCCGTCCAGGCAAAGGACGAGAACTGGCAGCCTTGGCCACCGACTGCTCGCCCTTCAGTGCTTCAAGCGCCACCTTCGCCTTGAACCAAGTAAAGGCTGCTTGCGTTTCGACATCTCTGATCTCCTTCTTGTCGAAGATCCGCAGACAGCAAATCGTGACCGACGCCAGTGTTCGATTCTGGGGCCTAGCGGAATGCTCGGATGCGGCGGTGTCCTGCTGGCTCGGGTGTGTTACACGGTGGCAACTCAGAATCGGAAACCGCCAAGAACCTGGCCAAATCGCCGGAAATCCGGGGAAATCGTGTTGCAGGGGGTAGGTGGGGAAGGGGCTAACGCTGTGAAAAACAACCTACAAAAAGCAGCGCGTCTAAGCGTGGCCCCGATGATGGATTGGACGGACCGGCATTGCCGTTTTTTGCATCGGTTGCTGTCGCGCGAGGTGTTGCTTTACACGGAAATGGTGACCTCGCCCGCGTTGGTGCGCGGGGGGGCGTTGCATTTACTGGCGCATTCCCCCGAAGAGCACCCCGTGGCCTTGCAACTGGGTGGGTCGGACCCGACAGAGCTGGCCGAAGCCGCCCGGTTGGGGGCGGCTGCCGGATATGAGGAGATCAACCTGAACATCGGGTGCCCTTCGGACCGGGTGCAATCGGGAACATTCGGGGCGGTGCTGATGAAACAGCCCGAACTGGTGGCCGATTGCGTGAAGGCGATGCAGGATGCCATCGGCGCAGAGGTCACGGTCAAGTGCCGTATCGGTGTCGATGAACAAGAACCAGAGCAGGTGCTGCCGGCGTTCATCGAAACGGTCAGCGCGTCAGGTTGTCGGCGGTTCAGCATACATGCGCGCAAGGCGTGGTTGCAGGGGCTGTCGCCAAAGGAAAACCGGGACATCCCGCCGCTGGACTATCCGCTTGTGCTGCGGATGAAGGCCACGTTTCCGCATCTGCACCTGTCGGTAAACGGAGGGATTGAGACGCTGCAACAGGCGTTGAATTTCCTGGAGGCGGGGATGGACGGGGTGATGATCGGGCGGGCGGCCTATCACCAGCCCGCCGATATCCTGTGCGACGCCGATCCGCGGGTGTTTGGTGTCGGGCAGGCCAGCGATCCGGTAGAGGCCGCCCGCGCCATGCTGCCCTATATCGAGGCGCATCTGTCGTCAGGCGGCAAGCTGGCGCAGGTGACCCGCCACATGCTGGGCCTGTTCGCCGGTCGGCCGGGCGCGCGGCAATGGCGGCGCATCTTGTCCGAGGGCGCGCACAAACCGTCTGCCGGGCCCGCGCTGGTCGAGCAGGCGTTGGCACATATTCTGCAGGCGGTGTGATTTCCCTTGTGGTCGCCTTGCGTGGGCGGTCTAACTGGCCGGGGTGAACACAAAACCGGAGTGGCCGAATGCCCGACTTGACCTTGCTGTTGATGATGCTGGCGATGCTGCTGGTAATCGGAGCCTTGGCCGGTGTGCTGGCGGGATTGCTGGGCGTTGGCGGGGGGATCGTGCTGGTCCCGGCCTTTTTCTATGCGTTCAAGACGTTGGGCTATGACGGGCCACAGTTGATGCAGGTTTGCCTTGCGACGTCGCTGGCGACGATCATCGTGACCTCTGTCCGGTCAGTGCTAAGCCATAACAAGAAGGGCGCGGTGGACTGGGAAATCCTGAAGGGATGGGCGCCGGGGATTGCGGTGGGCGCGGTCGTGGGAATGCTGACGGTTGCGTCGCTGCGCTCGAACACCTTGCAAGGAATTTTTGGTGTGCTGGCGCTGGTGGTTGGGGCCTATATGGGCCTGGGACGGGCGCATTGGCGGTTGGGGCAGGCCATGCCCAAAGGCCTGTTGCGGGTGGTCCTGTCCCCGGCGGTGGGCTTTCTGTCGGTGTTGATGGGGATCGGCGGGGGCAGTTTCGGCGTTCCGCTGATGAGCCTGTATAACACGCCAATCCACCGGGCCGTGGCGACAGCGGCAGGGTTTGGCGTGATCATCGCCGTGCCGTCGGTGATCGGGTTCCTGACGCTGGGTATCGACCCGGCCACGCGCCCGCCGCTGACCGTCGGCGCGGTGAACCTGGTGGCCTTTGGCGTGGTCATCGCGATGACCTTGCTGACAGCGCCGTTGGGGGTGAAGCTGGCCCATTCGATGGATCCCAAGCCGCTGAAACGGGTGTTCGCTGTGTTCCTGACGCTGGTCGCGCTGAACATGTTGCGCAAGGCGCTGGGTTACTGATCCCGACCCTGGCGCGCGGCCCGTCCGCCGCGGCGCTTCTTCAACAGGGGTGCCCGCGACGGCAGCTCCGCCATGACCGAGATCCGTTCCGCATTGTCCATCTTGGACCAGCGCATGATTTCGTCGATCGTGCGCAGGCATCCGGCGCAAATCTTGGCCTCTGGGTGCATCACGCAAACTTTGACGCAGGGCGTGGGCACAGGTTCGTCCCGTTTCCAGATTTCTTCTGTCAAACGCCTGTTCCCATATGCCGTAACCTGTCCAATGCTCCTTGCAGGATATACGAAGCGGCGACGTTGTCGATCAACTCGGCGCGACGTTTTCGGGACGTATCCGCCTCTAGCAGGGCGCGTTCGGCGGCGACGGTGGACAGGCGTTCATCCCAGTACCCGATGGGCAGGGCCGTCAGTTGCGACAGGTTGCGGGCAAAGGCGCGAGTGGACTGGCAGCGTGGACCTTCGGACCCGTCCATGTTGCGCGGCAGGCCCAGCAGGAACCCGGCGGCTTGTCGTTGGCTGGCGATTTCCAGCAAGCGGGCGGCGTCCAGCGTGAATTTCTTGCGTTTGACCGTTTCCATCGGGGTTGCCACACCGCGCAGCACATCCGACACCGCGACACCGATGGTTTTGGTCCCCAGGTCCAGCCCCAACAGCGCGCCGTGCCGGGGCAGGGCCGCTGCGAAAGCGTCAAACTCGTCCAGAACCATCACTGAAGCCCGGCGGATTGTGCGCCTGCGCGGACGGTTTCCAGCGCCTCGGGGCGGTCCTTGAATACCTGTTGCGCCTCTTGCCAGACCGCCTGTGCGCGTTCGGTTTCGCCCATCACACCGTAGGCCGAGATTAGTCGCGCCCATTCTTCAGGCGTGCCGCCTTCGGTGGCCAGGCGTTCGGCCAACTGGCTGACCATGTTGCGGATCATTTCCTGGCGGTCCTCGGCGCTCAGCTCGCTGGCGGCTTGCATGTCTTCGGCGCTGGGGCCGCGGGCCGGGGCTGCTTCGGGCAGTTCGTAGCGGACACCGGCGCGCATCGCAATTTCCTCGATCTGGGCGCGGATCGGTTCAATCCAGGGCGCGTCGGCGGGGCCTTCGTCCATCAACCTGTTCCAGGTTTGAAAGGCGCGGTCGGGTCGTCCGGTCTGGGCCAGCATAAGGCCAAGGTAATACCGGGCCGAACCGTTGCGCGGGTCTTTGGACATCGCTGCCAGCAGGGCGGTTTCCGCCTCTGGTGAGACATAGCCGCCCGCGGCCAGGATCATCATGTCCGCGTAGTCCACGAAATCCTGCGCGTCGGCGGTTTCCCCTTTCAGGTCCAGCACCTTGCGCTGCGCTTCGTAGCCTGCGCGGAAGTTCCCCAGCGCGGCCTCGTTGCGGGCCAGCAGGATGTTACCTTGCAGGTCATCCGGGTTGGCGGCCACGGCGGTGCGCAGTTTTTCGACCAGCGCCAGATATTCCTCTGACGGTTTGCCAAACGGGTTGCCCGGCGGCATCTGGGACTCTACCTCGTCCTGTCCGGGGCGGGTGTCGTGTGCTTCCTTGGCCATTTCGATCCGCTGCTTCAGGCTCAGATCGCCATAGCCCGGTACGCCCAATGTCCAGTAAAGCCCGATCGAGCCGGCCACCAGCACCGCACCGACGATCACCGCCAGTGCACGGCCCAGGCCGTCGGGCTGACCGCCGCTATTGCCCCCGGACTGAACCTGCGCATCCGCTGCAAGGATACGCCGCGAAATTTCGGCCTTGGTGCGCTCTGCGTCCTCGGCGTTGATCACGCCGCGGGCCAGATCCTTCTCGACCTCTTTCAACTGGTCGCGGTACACCCGCAGGTCATAAGCGGCGGGGGGTTCCTGGCCGGTGCGGCCTTTCAACAGCGTCCAGGCCAGCAGCGTGGCCACGACGAAGGCCAGGACTCCGGTGATGATCCAAAACAGCATGGTGCCTCCATTCGGTTGCCGCACATGTATATGCCACGTCCGACAGGCAAAAGGGCAAACTGACGCAAAGGCCCACCATGTCGCAATTGTGACCAGTTGCGACGCTTGGAAACGGGGATGAAGCGCCCCTAGGGTCCAGTTAGGGTTCATGACCCCTTCAACCGGATTCGAGGCCAGGAAAACCCCATGAGACGCTATTCCGCCTTTGCCATCGCCCGTGAAGCCGCCCGTTACCACACTGGCTGGGAACGGGCCTGGGCTTCACCTGCCCCGAAGCAGAAATATGATGTCATCATCGTTGGCGCGGGTGGTCATGGGTTGGCCACGGCCTATTACCTGGGCAAGAATTTCGGCATCACCAATGTCGCTGTGCTGGAGAAGGGCTGGCTGGGCGGCGGCAACACCGGGCGCAACACCACGATCATCCGGTCGAACTACTTGCAGGATGCGTCGGCCGCGATCTATGAAAAGGCCCGGTCGCTGTACGAAACCATGAGCCAGGACCTGAACTATAACGTTATGTTCAGCCCGCGTGGTGTGATCATGCTGGCCCAGACGGAACACGAGGTACGCGGCTATCAGCGCACAGCCCATGCCAATGCGCTGCAAGGGGTGGCGACAGAATTCATCAACCCGCAAAAGGTCAAGGAACTGGTGCCGATCATCAACCTGGACGGGCCGCGGTATCCGGTTCTGGGCGGTCTGTGGCAGCCACGCGGCGGCACCGCGCGCCATGATGCGGTGGCCTGGGGCTATGCCCGCGCCTGTTCCGACATGGGCATGGACATCATCCAGAAATGCGAGGTCACCGGCGTGCGCCGCGAAGGGGATCGCGTCGTGGGTGTCGATACCACCAAGGGCGCGATTGAGTGCGACAAGCTGGGCATCGTAGTCGCAGGGCATTCCGGCATCATGGCCGATCTGGCCGGATTCCGCCTGCCGATTGAATCGCTGGCGCTGCAGGCGCTGGTCTCTGAGCCGATCAAGCCCTGCATGGACGTGGTTGTGATGGCCAACACCGTGCATGGCTATATGTCGCAATCCGACAAGGGCGAAATGGTCATCGGCGGCGGCACCGACGGGTTCAACAACTACACCCAGCGCGGCAGCTTTCACCATGTCGAGGAAACCGTGCGCGCCCTGGTCGAAACCTTCCCGATGATCAGCCGTCTGAAGATGCTGCGCCAGTGGGGCGGTATCGTGGACATGACCGGGGATCGGTCGCCCATCATCTCGAAAACCCCGGTGGATGGGATTTTCGTGAACTGCGGCTGGGGGACCGGCGGGTTCAAGGCGATCCCCGGTTCCGGCTGGGCGATGGCCGAACTGATGGCCAAGGGGCATTCCCCGCTGGCCGACGAATTCGGTCTGAACCGCTTTGCCGAGGGCCGGTTCATTGACGAAAGCGTGGCAGCCGGGGTGGCGCATTGATGAAACGCCTTGCCGCAGCCTTGGCCCTTCTGGCCGCGCCCGCTTGGGCCGAGCAGGTGGTGAACCTTGTCACGGCGGATTTCACCGTGGCGCGGGATGCCGCAACGGGGTTGTGCGTGGCTACAGATCAGGTGCTTTCCGCCCGCAAGGAAGGGATAGAGGTCACCATTCTGCTGGATGCCCACGGCAATGCCGAACTGGTGCTGGCCCCCGATGGCGCCGACCACAGCGCGCGGCTGTATCAGACCGTGGCCTTTGCCTTTGAGGATAGCCTGGTCATTACCGCCAAGGCGCGCTTGCTGGAAGGCCGATACCTGATTGCCCTGCAAGAGGACGGACAGCCCACGGATTTGTGGATCGCCCTGCGCCGACGCGCCTTTGCCGTGGTCGCCCTGCCCAGAAAGCCAGAAGACCGGTTTGGGATCGACCTGCGTACCATGCCCGACACCTTTGCCGCCCTGACCGCCTGCCAGAAGGACGCGGCCCAATGATCACCCATGACAAACTTACCGCCCGGAGCCTGACATGCTGACCCTTCACTGTCCCTATTGCGGCGTCGACGCCGAGGAAACGGAACTGCACGCCGGAGGAGAGGCGCATCTGAAGCGTTTCGGCCCCGGTTCGTCTGACCAGGATTTCACCGCCTACATGTTTCAGCGTGAAAACCCCAAGGGCGTGCATTTCGAACGCTGGCGGCATGTGAACGGCTGCGGGAAATGGTTTCACGCCGCCCGCTGCACCATGACCCTGCAGGTGTTCGGCACCTATTTGGCGCAGGTCAGCGAACCGCCGCAAGACATCAAGGACGCCATCACCGCCCAGCGACCCGGCTGGATATGGAGGGAATTCGCATGAGCACCCGTCTGACCACCGGCGGCCGCCTCGTGAACCGGGGTAAGCCGCTACGCTTCAGCTTTAACGGCAAGCAACTGAAAGGATACGAGGGCGACACGCTGGCCTCGGCCCTGCTGGCCAACGACCAGATGCTGGTGGGCCGGTCGTTCAAGTACCACCGCCCGCGCGGCATCGTCGCCAGCGGGGCAGAGGAACCGAACGCACTGGTCGGCCTTGGCCGCGACGGCAAGTTCGAACCCAACCAGCGCGTGACCACCACCGAATTGTTTGACGGGCTGGACAGCGAAAGCCAGAACCATTGGCCGTCTCTGGATTTTGACATCGGCGTGGTGAACAACTATGTCGCGCGGTTCCTGCCTGCCGGGTTCTACTACAAGACCTTCATGGCCCCCCGTGCTGCTTGGAAGCACCTGTTTGAACCTATCGTCCGTCAGTCTGCCGGTCTGGGCAAGGTGCCGCGCGATCGTGATGTGGACACGTATGAACACTTCTACGCCTTCGTGGACGTGCTTGTGATTGGCGGCGGGGTGGCCGGTTTGCAGGCCGCCAAGGTTGCCGCCGCCAGTGGCAAGAAGGTCATGCTGATCGAACAGACCGCACATTGGGGCGGGCGCGCGCCCGTCGATGGTGGGCAGGTGGACGGCCAACCGGTTGCCGATTGGGTGGACCAGACGGTGTCGGACCTGCGCAACCTGCCCAATGTCACCCTGTGCGCCCGCTGCATGGGGGCAGGGGTCTATGACCACGGCTATGTGCTGGGCTATGAACGGCTGACCGATCACACCCCCGACATGGCAGGCCCGCGCCACCGTCTGTGGCGCATCCGGGCAGGGCAGGTCATTACCGCCACCGGCGCTATCGAACGCCCGCTCAGCTTTGCCGGGAATGATATTCCGGGGGTGATGCTGGCCTCGGCTGTGCGGGACTACCTGGTCAACCACGGGGTTTCCCTTGGCGACCGCACCGTGATCGTCACCAACAACGATGACGCCTATCGTACCGCCATCGCGCTGAAACGCGCCGGGCTGATCGTCCCCGCGATCCTGGACGCCCGCCCCACCGGCGGCGGTGCGCTGGCGGATGAAGCCCGGTCGCTGGGCATCCGCATTGAAAACGGCAAGGGCATCGCCAAGGTTCATGGCCGCAAGCGCGTCACTGGCGTGTCGGTCTGCCTGCAAGCGGGCGAAGGCGCGGCGCTGGAGACCATCGCCTGCGATGCCGTCGCCATGTCGGGCGGCTGGTCGCCGGTCGTGCACCTGTGGTCTCATTGTGGCGGCAAACTGATCTGGGACGACACCCACGCGATGTTCCGCCCTGACCCGGACAAGGCCCCCACAGGCGCGGATGGGCAAGGGTTCGTGGTCACTGCCGGCGCGGCCTCTGGCGCGATGCAACTGGCCGAAGTAATGGCCGACGCCACCGCTGCGGGCTGTCAGGCTTCTGGCGTCACCGCCACAGGCCCCGAAGTGCCCGAAACCCCAGAGACACAGATACTGCCCGTCTGGTTGATGCCGCAGGGTGCGAACGTGAAACTGCGGATGAAATCCTGGCTGGACTACCAGAACGACGTAAAGGTGAGCGACGTGCAACTGGCCGCCCGCGAAGGCTATGAAAGCGTCGAGCACACCAAGCGTTACACCACGCTCGGGATGGCCACGGATCAGGGAAAACTTAGCAACATCAACGGTCTGGCGATCTTGTCTAATGCGTTGGATCAACCGATCCCGCAGACCGGCACCACGACCTTCCGCCCGCCGTACACGCCGATCAGCATGGGGGCGATTGCCGGATCGGCGCGGGCTGAAATCTTTCAGCCGCTGCGCCGTACCCCCATACATGGCTGGCACGAAGCCAATGGCGCGCATTGGGAACCGGTTGGCCAATGGCGTCGCCCCTATTGCTATCTGCGGGCGGGCGAGGACTCGCATCAGGCCGTCACCCGCGAAGTGCGCCAGGTTCGCAACGGCGTCGGCATGCTGGATGCCTCGACCTTGGGCAAGCTGATCGTCAAGGGCCCTGACGCGGGCAAGTTCATGGACATGATGTACACCAACATGATGTCCACGCTGAAGCCCGGCAAATGCCGCTATGGCCTGATGTGCAGCGAAAACGGCTTTCTGATGGATGACGGGGTCGTGGCCCGGATCGACGATGACACCTTCTTGTGCCACACCACCACCGGCGGCGCGGATCGCATCCACGCCCATATGGAAGAATGGCTGCAGACCGAATGGTGGGACATGCAGGTCTATGTGGCCAACGTGACGGAACAATACGCCCAGATTGCGGTGGTCGGCCCCAAGGCGCGGCTGGTGCTGGAAAAACTGGGCGGCATGGATGTGTCGCGCGAAACGTTGCCCTTCATGGAATGGGCGGACGGTGAACTGGCGGGCATCAAGGTGCGGGCCTACCGCATCTCGTTCTCGGGTGAGCTGAGCTATGAAATCGCGGTGGACGCGGGGTATGGTCAGGCGCTGTGGGACAAGATCGCCGAGGCCGGGGCCGAATTTGACGTCATGCCCTATGGCACAGAGACACTGCACGTTCTGCGCGCCGAAAAGGGCTTTATCATGATCGGGGACGAAACCGACGGTACGGTTATTCCGCAGGATCTGGGGCTGAACTGGGCTATTTCCAAGAAAAAGGAAGACTTCATCGGCAAGCGCGCGCAGGAACGCAGCCATATGACCGATCCCAAGCGGTGGAAACTGGTGGGGCTGGACACGCTGGACGGATCTGTCCTGCCCGATGGGGCCTATGCGGTGGCAGCCGGCAGCAACGCGAACGGCCAGCGCAATACGCAGGGCCGGGTGACCTCGACCTATTATTCGCCGACGCTGGACAAGGGGATCGCCATGGGGTTGATCCTGCATGGGCCGGACCGCATGGGCGAAGTTGTTGAATTCCCGAAACTGGACGGAACCATAGTCAAGGCGCGGATCGTCGATCCGGTGTTCTATGACAAGGAAGGGGAGAAGCAGAATGTCTGAAGCCCTCAGCGCGATGCAGGGCGCCTATGCCAAGGGCGCCGTCACGGTACAGGATATCGGCCCGCAGGGGATGATCACCTTGCGCGGCGACCTGTCGAATTCGAAACTGGCGGCCGCCGTGAAAGAGGTGGCAGGCACAGCCATCCCCACGCAGCGCCGGGTCGAAACCGCAGGCGATTGCACGGTTGCATGGATGTCGCCGGATGAATTGCTGATCCTGCTACCCTATGCCGACGCCAACCCTGCCGTGGCCCGTTTGTCCGCTGCGCTGGAAGGCACCCACGCTTTGGCCGTCAACGTGTCCGACGCACGGGCGTTGTTCCGCTTGTCCGGCAAACCGGTCGAGGTGCGGGAGGTCATGGCCAAGCTTGCCCCTGCTGACCTGTCCCCGGACGTGTTCGGCACAGGGGATTTCCGCCGCTCCCGCCTGTCACAGATCGCCGCCGCCTTCTGGATGCCCACGCCGGATGCGTTCCACGTGGTCTGTTTCCGGTCTGTCGCGCAATACGCGTTCGACCTGCTGAAAACCTCGGCGCAGGATGGGCCGGTAGGCTTTTTTCGCTGACCTCCAGACGGGTAACTGATACGAACCGGGCCGCCATTCGCGGCCCGTTTTCCGTGTTAGGGGTTGACCTTGCGCCCCGAAGCCTACCATCTGTGGCAGAACCATAACGCTCGAACCGGAAAGAGGATTCATCAATGGCTTTCGAACTTCCCGCCCTGCCTTACGCCCATGACGCACTGGCCGATCTGGGTATGTCCAAGGAAACCCTGGAATATCACCACGACCTGCACCACAAGGCTTATGTCGACAACGGTAACAAGCTGATCGCCGGCACCGAGTGGGAAAACAAGTCGCTGGAAGAGATCATCACCGGCACCTACAACAAGACCGCCGTTGCCCAGAACGGTATCTTCAACAACATCAGCCAGCTTTGGAACCACAACCAGTTCTGGGAAATGATGGGCCCGGGCGAAAGCAAGATGCCGTCCGAGTTGGAAAAGGCGATCGCCGACTCGTTCGGCTCGGTCGACAAGTTCAAGGAAGAATTCGCCGCCGCTGGCGCAGGCCAGTTCGGTTCGGGCTGGTGCTGGCTGGTTAAGGATGCCGATGGCGGCCTGAAAGTCACCAAGACCGAAAACGGCGTGAACCCGCTGTGCTTTGGCCAGACCGCACTGTTGGGGTGCGACGTATGGGAACACTCCTACTACATCGACTTCCGCAACAAGCGTCCGGCCTACCTGACCAACTTCCTGGACAAGCTGGTGAACTGGGAAAACGTGGCCTCGCGCCTCTGATCCCGAACACCTTTGGCCTGAAAACCGCCCCCACTGTGGGGCGGTTTTCTATTTGATGCAGGTCAGCCCCCCCGATTGCTTTCTGCGTTATCCTGTCCCCGTCTATTCTGGGAGGAAAGGACATGCTGAAACTACCAAAGGGCCTTTGGATCGTGGTCGCGGACGGGCGGAAGGCCCTGTTCCTTGAAAACTTCAGTGACACCATGGACGAGGATTTGCACGTCCTGCGCAAGGACGAACTGGACAACCCGATGAATCGGGACCAGGGCGCAGGCAAGCCCGGACGCCGCGCCGGGCCGGGGGGTGCCTCGGGGATGGAACACACCGACTGGCACGAACTGGCGGAACAGGACTTTGCAGGCGAGGTCGCAGGCATCGTCAACACATGGGCGCAGGTCGGCGCGGTGAAACAGGTCGTGTTGGTCGCTCCGCCCGCTACGCTGGGTACACTGCGCGACAAGCTGGCCCCGGCGACGCGCAAACTGGTACTGGCCGAACTGCCCAAGGATCTGACGAAACACCCGGTGGCAGAGATCGCCGGAACCGTGAAAAAGACGCTGGCGGATCTCTAGGCGCTTGTCCTTCGGCTGTGCTTCGTGCAGCACTGGGCGCAGCGAGGGAGTGGGATAGTGAAAGAAACGGGCAAGGGCGTGCTGGCGCTGGTTGCAGCCTGCACGATCTGGGGGCTGTCGCCGCTGTATTACAAGCTTCTGGCGCATCTTCCCCCGCTAGAGGTTCTGTCCCACCGCACCCTGTGGTCCTTTGCCTTTTTCGCGCTGGTGCTGCTGGGGCAGGGGCGTCTGGGCCATCTGCGCGGGGCGCTTTCCTCTGGCCGGTCGGTTGGCGTCATCGCGCTGGCGGCGCTGATGATTTCAGCCAACTGGTTCTGCTTCATCCTGTCGATCCAGATCGGCAAAGCGACAGAGGCATCGCTGGGGTATTACATCTTCCCGCTGGTGGCGGTGCTGATCGGTGTGCTGGCGTTCGGCGAACGCTTGGGCCGCGCGCAATGGATATCGGTCGCACTGGCGGTAACGGCTGTCGTTGTGCTGACCGGGGGCCTTGGCGTCGCCCCGTGGATCGCGCTGATCATCGCGGGCACGTTCGGGCTGTATGGATTGTTAAAGAAACGCCTGCCCCTTGGTCCTGTCGTGTCGGTCACCGCCGAGGTTCTGTTGCTGACCCCGATCGCGCTGGCGATCCTGTGGCAGGTATGGAACGAGGGTACAGCCGCCTACGGCGCCAACCTGCGCGACAGCGTGCTGCTGATGGTATCCGGCCCGCTGACGGCAACCCCGCTGATCCTGTTTTCGGCAGCGACGAAGCGCGTGTCCCTGTCCACCGTCGGGCTGGTGCAATACCTGAATCCCACGCTGCAATTCCTGTGCGCCGTGCTGGTGTTCGGAGAACCCTTCGGTCAGTGGCATGCCATCGCCTTCGGGCTGATCTGGACGGCGCTGGCGGTCTACTCGATGGCGACCATCCGTCAGGACATGGCTTCGCGCAGGGTGGCGATGGCGGCTTCGGGGGTGTCCACGACCGTGATGAACTCCAGCAGCGACGCGTCGGCAAAGCCCTGATTCACCACATGGTGCATCAGCGTCATCAACGGCTGCCAGTACCCGTCCGTGTTCAGCAGCAGGATCGGTTTTTCATGCAGTTTCAACTGCCGCCATGTCAGCACTTCGAAAAACTCGTCCAGCGATCCCGCACCGCCCGGCATCACAATGATCGCGTCAGAGTTCATGTACATGACCTTCTTACGCTCGTGCATGTTCTCGGTCACGATATAGCGGGTCAGGTCGGTCTTGCCGACCTCCCATTTGACCAAGTGCATCGGGATCACACCAAAGGTTTCGCCCCCCGCGCTTTGGGCGGCACGGGCAACTGCCCCCATCAGCCCCACATCCCCGGCCCCGTACACAAGACGCCATTCGTTTTCGGCCAGCAGGCGACCCAATTTCGTGGCATGGCGCTGGAACAGCGGATTTTCCCCCGCGCGTGAGCCGCAATAGACACAGACAGAGACGGTTTTCATGACAAATCATCCTGAGACGAAAGGTGGTTTTGACCCGTCATATCTGTGTTGCTATGTTCACTCAACCGCTGGGGAAGAATAGGGCGGGCTGGAAGGATAACGATGAACGAAAAGACCGATGCAAAGGGCGGCCAGACCCTGACGATCGCAGGGGCCGCCGTGGTCGCTATTGGTGTGGCGGTGGCGTATCTGACGGGCCTGTTTGACAAAGACGCGCCAGCACCTGTCTCTGCGCCGGTGACGGTGGCGCAGCCTGTTGCGCCTGCCCCGGAAACAGCGCAGCCAGAGGCGAAAGCCGAACCCGCCGCCGAGCCGGAAAAGACGCCAGAGCCCGCAGAAAAAGCTGTTTATGCCGCCCCGGCATTCGACGTGGTGCGGGTGGAAGCGGATGGCACGACGCTGGTTGCTGGAACGGCGGTTGCCGGGGCCGAGCTGGATATCCTGCTGGATGGCGCGGCACTGGCGCGCGCCATGCCTTCTGCGGATGGCAAGTTCGCCGAATTCCTGAATATCGATCCCTCTGACCAGCCCCGTGTGCTGAGCCTGATGATGTATCTGGACGGGCAGCAGATCGCTTCGGACCAGACGGTGATCATCGCGCCGGTGGTGCAAGTGGCCGAGGCCGAACCGGCCTCATCCCCGGAAACGGAAGCCGTACAACAGCCGCGCCCTGATACCCAGCCCGACCCGGCCCAAGTTGCCGAGGCCGCGCCCGCGCAGGATCAGCCTGCCCAACCGGCGGAAACCACCCCCGGTCAGCCTGCACAGGTGGCGATGGAAGCGACCGCCGAATCCAAAGCCGAGGACACTCCAAAAACGCCGACCGTGATCTTGGCGGACAAGGATGGCGTAAAGGTCATCCAACCCGCAGCCAGTGACGACCCGGCCCCTCAGACGAACGTATCCATCGACGCGGTCAGCTATACCGAAGCCGGGGATGTCACTGTTGCCGGCCGGGGCAAGCCTGGCTTGTCGATCCTACTGTACCTGAACAATGTCGCTGTCGGTGGTGGCGGAATCGGGTCGGAGGGGCGTTGGGAATCCGTTCTGACTGGCATTGAACCGGGGCTTTACACCCTGCGCGCAGATGAGGTGGAGGCCAGCGGCAAGGTGTTGTCCCGTGTCGAAACGCCGTTCTTGCGCGAAGCCCCGGAAAAAGTGGCTGCAGTCGCAACGCCGCCCGCAGCCAAGGCGGAAACCGCGACGCCGGAGACCGAAAACGAAACCCCGGCCAAAGCGGTCGTGAGCAAGCCTGAAACCATGCCCGCTGCGCAACAGGATCAAGAGCAATCCCCGGTTCAGACCGCGGAACAGCCCGCCGAGGCGCCGGTTACGACCGCTGACACCCAACCTGCGCCCACACCGCCTGTGGCCTCTGCCCAGCCTGCGGTACGCGTGGTCACCGTTCAGCCCGGTTCCACGCTCTGGGCCATCGCCCGAGAGAAATACGGCGAAGGGGTGCTATATGTCCGCGTCTACGAAGCCAACAAGACCCGGATCCGCAATCCTGACTTGATCTATCCGGGACAGGTGTTCGTGGTGCCGGAATAGTCAGAGCCAACCGAGGAAACGGGTATGGCGGCACCTCGTTCCCGCCGTGACTGGTCTTTCCGTGTGACGCGCCCTATGTGAGGGGGATTGCAAAGGAAAGCCCATATGCGTCATCGCCAGCCCCTGCCTGCCTCGCCGGACGATCAAGACAAGCCCCCTGTCAACGGCTGGGCCACCATCCGCCGCGTCGCCCCCTACCTGTGGCCACAGGATCGAAAGGATGTCCGGCTTCGCGTCATCGGTGCGTTGCTGTTGTTGTTGCTGGCCAAGCTGGTGACGGTGGTCACACCGCTGTTGTACAAGGACGCGGTCGATGCGCTGGCGGGCGAGGGTACGCCGATGCTGGCGCTGGGGGCGGTCGGGCTGACCATCGCCTATGGTATGGCGCGGCTGATGTCGAACGGGTTTCAGCAATTGCGCGACGCGGTGTTCGCGGTGGTCGGGCAACGGGCGTTGCGCGCCCTTGCGTTGGAAACCTTCACGCACATCCATCGCCTGTCCATGCGCTATCACATCACGCGCAAGACCGGGGGCCTGTCCCGCATCATCGAGCGTGGGGTGAAAGGCGTCGATTTCCTGTTGCGCTTCATGCTGTTTTCAATCGGTCCGCTGATCCTGGAATTGCTGATGGTGGCCGTCATCCTGTTCTGGATGTTCGACGTCTGGTATTTGGTGGCGGTCGCTGTCACCATCGCGGCCTATGTGAAATTCACCTTTGCCGTCACCGAATGGCGGGTCAAACTGCGCCGCAAGATGAACGATCAGGACACCGACGCCAACCAAAAGGCGATCGACAGCCTGCTGAACTTTGAAACCGTAAAATACTTCGGTGCAGAGGCGCGCGAAGCTGCCCGTTATGACCACGCGATGGAAGGGTATGAAAAGGCTGCGTTGGCGACATCCTATTCGTTGTCATTCCTGAACT
Organism: Thalassovita sp.; assembly: GCA_017792425.1. Taxonomy (GTDB): domain Bacteria; phylum Pseudomonadota; class Alphaproteobacteria; order Rhodobacterales; family Rhodobacteraceae; genus Thalassobius. Next base: position 2,486,471 of record CP051233.1, on the reverse strand, counting down.
TCGGGCAGTCGTTGCTGATCACCGGCGGGTTGGTCGTGGTGATGGTCATGGCCGCGTTGGGGGTGCAGAATGGCACTTTGACTGTGGGCGATTTCGTGATGGTCAACGCTTACATGATCCAGATCACCATGCCGTTGAACTTTCTTGGAACGGTTTACCGCGAAATCCGTCAAAGCCTGGTGGACATGTCGGAAATGTTCCACCTGCTGGAACAACCCGCCGAGGTCAACGACAAGCCCAGGGCGCCGGATATAGCCGTGCGGGGCGGGCATGTCCAGTTGCGGGATGTGGGGTTTGGCTATGACCCGGAACGTCCGATCCTGAAAGGCGTGAACATTGATGTGCCCGCCGGGCGGACCGTGGCAATTGTCGGCTCTTCAGGGTCCGGCAAATCCACCATCGGGCGTCTGCTGTTCAGGTTTTACGACGTGCAAAAAGGGGCCGTGACGATTGATGCACAGGATGTACGTGATGTGACGCAGGATAGTCTGCACCGGATGATCGGTGTGGTGCCGCAGGATACGGTGCTGTTCAACGACACCATCCGCTACAACATCGCTTATGGTCGCGACAACGCCACCGAGGCGGAGGTGATCGAGGCCGCCAAGGCAGCCCAGATCCACGATTTCATCCTGTCGCTACCGCAGGGCTATGACACGCAGGTGGGCGAGCGAGGGCTGAAGCTTTCCGGCGGCGAAAAGCAGCGCGTCGGTATCGCCCGGACTTTGCTGAAAAACCCGCCGATCCTGCTGCTGGACGAGGCGACAAGCGCGCTGGATACCGATACCGAACGCGAAATACAGGGCGCGCTGTCCCGCGCAGGGCAAGGGCGCACGGTGATCACCATCGCGCACCGCCTGTCCACCATCGCCGACGCGGATCGTATCGTTGTGCTGGAACAGGGGGAGGTTGTCGAAGAAGGCACCCATGCCCAGTTGCTGGCGCGTAAAGGGCGCTACTACAGCCTGTGGACCCGCCAGCAAAGCGAAGAACAGGCCGCCTGACCGTTACGCGAAGGGCTGGTGCCGCGCACCGTGGACTCGGGTGCGGCAATGGTCTATGGGGTCCGCAACGTAATCGGGGATAAGTGAATGAGCACTGGCAAGAGTGGCCTGACCTATGCGGATGCAGGCGTGGACATTGATGCAGGCAACGAACTGGTCAACCGGATCAAGCCGGCAGCCAAGCGGACAACCCGTTCGGGTGTGATGTCTGGGCTGGGTGGTTTCGGCGCGCTGTTCGACCTGAAAGACGCCGGGTACAACGATCCAATCCTCGTGGCGGCCACAGATGGTGTGGGTACGAAACTGCGCATCGCCATTGACACCGGCAACGTGGACACGATTGGCATCGACCTGGTTGCGATGTGCGTGAACGATCTTGTCTGTCAGGGGGCAGAGCCGCTGTTTTTCCTTGATTATTTCGCGACCGGCAAACTGGAACTGGATCAGGCAACGCGTATCATCGAAGGCATTGCACAGGGCTGTGCCCAGTCCGGCTGTGCGCTGATCGGTGGCGAAACGGCGGAAATGCCGGGCATGTACCACAAGGGCGATTTCGACCTGGCAGGCTTTGCCGTCGGCGCGATGGAGCGCGGCGCGGACCTGCCTGCGGGTGTGAAAGTAGGCGACGTGTTGCTGGGGCTGGGGTCCAACGGGGTACACTCGAATGGTTACAGCCTTGTGCGCAAGCTGGTCGAAGTGTCCGGTCTGGGTTGGGATGCAGATTGCCCCTGGGCAGAAGGCACGCTAGGCGCAGCCTTGCTGGCGCCGACACGGTTGTATGTAAAACAGGCTTTGGAAGCGGTCCGCGCGGGCGGGGTGCATGCGCTGGCGCATATCACCGGCGGTGGCCTGACCGAAAACCTGCCGCGTGTCCTGCCCGATGGTATGGGCGCCACCATTGATCTGGATAGCTGGGACTTGCCACCGGTGTTCAAGTGGCTGGCGGCGACAGGTGACATGGACGAACCGGAACTGCTGAAAACCTTCAACTGCGGAATTGGCATGATCCTTGTCGTGGAGGCTGATCGCGCCGATGTGCTGGCGGACCTGTTGGTGGATGCGGGTGAAACCGTGGCCCGGCTGGGCACCGTGGGTGCCGGTGATGGCGTCAGCTATACCGGGGCCATCCTGTGACCAAACGGGTTGCCATCCTGATTTCGGGCGGCGGCTCGAACATGGTGAAATTGGTGGAAAGCATGGTGGGGGATCACCCCGCGCGCGCCGTTCTGGTCGGATCGAATGACCCTGAGGCTGGCGGGCTGAAGAAAGCGGCTGACTTGGGGGTGCCAACATTCGCCGTTGACCACCGCCCCTACAAGGGTGATCGCGCCGGCTTCGAGGCCGAACTGCAAAAACACCTTGAAGCTGCGCAGCCAGACGTGATTTGCCTTGCCGGTTTCATGCGGGTGCTGACCGAAGACTTCGTGCGCAACTGGGATGGGCGGATGTTGAATATCCACCCGTCTTTGTTGCCCAAATACAAGGGGCTGCATACCCATGCCCGCGCGTTGGAGTCTGGCGATACCGAAGCTGGCTGCACCGTCCACATGGTGACCGCCGCGCTGGATGACGGCCCGATCCTGGGGCAGTCCCGGGTGCCCGTGCTGGCTGATGACACGCCGGATACCCTGGCCGCGCGGGTTCTGGCCCGGGAACATATCCTGTACCCGGCGGTACTGCGGCGCTTCGTCACCGGTGACACAACGCCTATTCATCTGGGCTGAGGCCCGGCTTTCCTTCGGCGGGCCTGTGACGTATATGCAGGCATCGCCCGTCACTTCAGGCCAAGAACGAAAAACGCTCGAATGAAGACACTGACCACCACGGAAGAATTGGCCGCATTCTGCGCCGAGGCCCGCAAACATCCCTATGTCACCATCGACACAGAGTTCCTGCGAGAGCGGACCTACTATTCCAAACTGTGCCTGATCCAGATGGCCATGCCCGGTGATACGGACGAAACCGCCGTTCTGGTGGACCCGCTGGCCAACGGACTGTCGCTGGATCCGATGTATGACCTGTTCCGCGATACCGCAGTCGTAAAGGTGTTCCATGCCGCGCGGCAGGATCTGGAAATCTTCTTTGTCGAAGCGCGGGTATTCCCCGAACCGCTGTTCGATACGCAGGTGGCCGCGATGGTCTGCGGGTTTGGCGAACAGGTTGGCTATGAAACCCTGGTCCGCAAGATCGCCAAATCTTCTTTGGACAAGAGCCACCGTTTCACCGATTGGTCGCAGCGCCCGCTGAGCGAGGCGCAGAAAACCTATGCGCTGGCAGACGTAACGCATTTGCGCAAGATCTATGAATTCCTGGCCGGCCAGTTGAAGAAGAACAAGCGCGAAAAATGGGTTCAGGAAGAGCTGCAGGTTCTGACCAACCCGGATACCTACATCACCCACCCAGAGGATGCCTGGCAGCGCGTCAAGACCCGCACCAACAGCGGAAAATTCCTGGCGGTGGTGCGTGAACTGGCGCGCTTCCGCGAGGATTACGCCCAGTCCCGCAACATCCCCCGAAATCGCGTTTATAAGGACGACGCGCTGGTTGAGCTGGCCTCGACCAAGCCGGCGACACTGAACGACCTGGGGCGGTCCCGGCTGCTGCTGCGCGAGGCCCGAAAGGGGGAAATCGCCGACGGTATCCTGACGGCGGTGAAGGCCGGGCTGGCGTGTGATCCGGCGAACCATCCCAAGGTCGACAATGACCGCGACAAGCTGCAGGTTAATCCGGCGCTGGCAGATTTGTTGCGCGTGCTGCTCAAAGCCAAGACGGAGTCCGCCGGGGTGGCTTCCAAGCTGATTGCACCGGCGTCGGATCTGGACGCGATTGCCTCGGGTGAGAGGGACGTTCCCGCGCTGAAAGGATGGCGGCGCGAGGTATTCGGAGAGGACGCCTTGCGGCTGTGCGACGGCAAGGTTGCGCTGGCCGCCAAAGGCAAGAACGTTCGGATCATCGAACTGTAAGCAAAGGCACGTCGCCGGTCAGCGGCGCGAACTCATGGCGTTTTCGGCGGCAACAACGCGGATCGTGCGTATTTCCGCCAACTGGTTGTCGGTGATGTTGGCGGCGGCCGTGATTGTGCGGCTCCACTCCGATCCCTGAACCCGACCGCGCGTGGGTGGCAGGTTGGCGCGGAATTCGAATGTCAGGGTCTTGTCCGAAGCCTGATTCTGGGCGGCGGGCACCAAGCGTACTTCGTATGACCCCTGGAAATGGCCGATACCGGTGGCGCGCACGATGGCACCGCCTGGAATGCGTTCGATTTTCAGATCGGTGACCTTGGCGATCAGAACGCCGGGATAGGCGGGCTTGGGTCGGTACATCAGCCCGTTCGAACGCTTGGGGATCAGCGGGTTGGGGTTTTCTGCCGTGGCGACGGATTCAGACTGTCCGCGGCCAAACCAGTTGAACGGGTTCAGGCGCGAGTTGCCGCAGCCCGCAACGATGAGTGTGGAAATCAGAAGGGCCGTCAGGGGTATCCGCATTGCATCCGCCTTTGTCGCTGTCCTCAACGGGTTACCCTATCCAGGCGCAGTTGAAAAGACGCAAGGCGGGGGTGGACCTTTGGGCGCGGGACGCCTAACTGAAAGGCAGGCAAGAAGGGAACAGCCATGGCCACGGAAGCATTCGAAGCGATTGTCGAAGATTTCGACTTCTTGGAAGAGTGGGAAGACCGCTATCGCTATGTTATCGAACAGGGCAAGGCGATGGCGCCGCTGGACGAGGTTCTGAAGGTTCCTGCCACGAAGGTGGACGGCTGCGCCAGCCAAGTCTGGCTGCATCCGAAGATCGAAGGCGGTGTTTTCAGCTTTGACGGTGATAGCGACGCCCTGATCGTGCGCGGGCTGATCGCGGTGTTGCGGGCGCTTTACAATGGACTGCCGGTGGCAGAGGTCGCCGGTGTGGACGCCCAGCAGGAACTGGCGCGGCTGGGGCTGAATGAACACCTGTCGTCGCAGCGGTCCAACGGGGTACGGGCGATGGTGGAGCGCATACGCCAGGTCTCTGTCGCGGCGTAACCCGGTGGTGTGGCTGCGCCACGCAGGATAAGCTTCGGCCTGCGCCGAAGCGGTGGGGGGGCGCTGCCCCCTCGGATGAAAATCGTTGATTTTCAACCGCTCCCCCGGGGTATCTTTCCCAAGAAAAAGTCAGGCGTTTCGTGCGAGCGCCGTTGCCAGATCGCCGTAGCCGGTGAACCGGCGTTCGAAGGCAAGGCCCAGGCGGGCGGCGGCGTCGCGGGCCTTGGCGGTAAGCTCGGGGTCGTCGGTCTGGGCTTGGTAGACCAGTTTCGTGTAATGGCCGAAATAGCTATCGCGCAACTGCGGATGGCGGTCCAGGCCAAGCGGTTTCCAGACGAAAGCATCAAACTGGCGGGTCAGGAAATCAGTCAGGTAGAAGGCGTCCATTTCCTGTTCATGTGCGGCGAATGCGGCGTTGCCTTCGAAGAAGGAATAGCAGTGCGGGCCAGCGATCATCGGAACGTCGTGGCGGCCGCAGACCTGCTGCAGTTCTCCGCCGGTTCCACAATCCGCATAGGCGACGAACAGTTGCTGGTGCGTGGCCTTGTGCCGCTGGATGGCCTGTTCGACGGCTGAAGCGATTTTTTCAGGGTGATTGTGCAGGATCGCTGGCAGGCAGGTCAGGTCCATGTGGGACCAGCCGTTCAACCGGATCAGCGCAAGGATTTCGCGCGCCAGCGCACCGCAGGCAATCACCAGAACCCGGCCCGTGGCGTGGGTCGGGGGCAGGCCGCTTTGGGTAAGGCTGTCATCACTGGGCAGGGTCATGGTGATCGGCCCGCGCTTTCGGGCGCGGGCCAGTCCGGTCAGGCGGACATCTGGTTGTGCTTGCGGGCGATGAAAGACTTCGCCTTTTCCACTGCCACGGCGGCGTCGCGGCAATAGGCATCGGCGCCGATGGCCTTGCCGAATTCCTCGTTCAGCGGCGCTCCGCCGACCAGCACGATATACTCATCGCGCAGGCCGCGTTCGGACAGGGTGTCGATCACGGTTTTCATGTAGGGCATGGTGGTGGTCAGCAGGGCGGACATGCCCAGGATATCGGGCTGTTCGGTTTCCAGCGCGCCCAGGTACTTGTCCACGTCGTTGTTGATACCCAGGTCCACAACCTCGAACCCGGCGCCTTCCATCATCATCGCCACCAGGTTCTTGCCGATATCGTGGATGTCACCCTTGACGGTTCCGATCACCATCTTGCCCATGCGCGGCGCGCCGGTTTCGGCCAGCAGCGGTTTCAGGATGGACATGCCGCCTTTCATTGCATTGGCGGCCAGCAGAACCTCTGGCACAAAGAGGATCCCGTCGCGGAAATCGTTCCCCACGACGGTCATGCCACCGACCAGGGCCTCTGTCAGGACACGGTAGGGGGCCCAGCCGCGTTCCAGAAGAATCTCGACGCCCTCTTCGATCTCTTCTTTCATGCCGTCATACAGGTCGTCGAACATCTGTTCGACCAGTTCCTCGTCGTTCAGTTCGGACAGGATGATGTCGTCTTGGTCTTCCGACATTGCGCGTTTCCTTGGTTGGGGCGGCAGGCCGCCAGAGTCCTTCGTATTTGCCAGCTTTCCGACTTTTCGGGCCACAAGACTTGGCGGATTCCGACAAAAGCCGTTTCGGTTCCGACTTATAAGACGGAATGAAGCGAAGGTGGATTGAAAAATCTTCACCATGATTGTGATGCACATTGCAAATGTTCACAATTTGTTCTTTTGTATTCAGATGAACCGGGATGAAATCCACCTGATCGAAACCGATCGCCGCCGCGGGCGTGGGGCGCTGACCAATCGGACCGGCCGGTTCGAAAGGACAGAGACCGTTCGGGTTCACGACGGCTGGGACTTACCCGAGGAGATGCCGCCTGTGCGTACCGAGGTGCGGGAAGAGCGCCCCAGGTCGGTGATCAACTACGTTCGGTCGCCGGATTTGCCTTTTGACCGGTCGCTGAATCCCTATCGCGGGTGCGAACACGGGTGTATCTATTGTTTCGCCCGGCCAACCCATGCGTGGTTGGGGCTGTCCCCAGGTCTGGATTTTGAAACCCGGCTGGTGGCGCGGCCTGACGCGCCTGTTGTTTTGGCCACAGAATTGCGGCGCAGGGGGTATGCCGTGGCCCCCGTTGCCATAGGGACCAACACGGACCCCTATCAGCCGCTGGAAAAGGAACGCAGGATCATGCGCGCCTGCCTTCAGGTGTTGCTGGATTTCCGGCATCCTGTCGCAATCGTGACCAAGGGCACCTTGATCGAACGGGACGTGGATATTCTGACGCAACTGGCGGCGCTTGGATTGGTGCGAGTGGGGATTTCCCTCACCACGCTGGATCAGGGCCTGTCCCGTGCGATGGAGCCGCGTGTTCCGTTGCCCGCAAGGCGCCTGAAGGTGATCGACCGGTTGAGCAAGGCAGGGATTCCGGTGCGCCTGATGACATCCCCCATCGTGCCGGGGCTCAACGATCAAGAGATCGAGGCGTTGCTGGTGGCGGGAAAGGCTGCCGGGGCGCAGGCGGCCAGTTGGATCATGCTGCGGCTGCCCTTGGAGGTATCGCCGCTGTTTCGTGAATGGCTGGAGGTGCAATATCCGATGCGGGCGAAGCGGATCATGGCGCGGCTGCGGGAAATGCACGGCGGGCGCGACTACTCGGCCCAGTGGGGGCGGCGAATGCGTGGTGACGGGGAGTATGCCGCGATGATTGCCCGCCGTTTCAAGGCGGCGACGCGGCGGTTGGGGCTGGATGCAAAACAGCCGGATTTGCGGTGTGACCTGTTTCGGCCACCGCCGCGGGCAGGGGATCAGTTGCCGCTGTTCTGATCCGGGGCGGTCATCTGGCGGTAGATGCCAAGCCTGTCCGTCACCTGCCAATGCCCGCAAAGACGATTGCCCTCGAAGAAGTAGATGGTCAGGCCGGTCATTCGAAGGGAGCGGCCGGTCGCAGGCAGGCCCGGCATATCGCCCAAGTGGGTGCCTTCCCAAGTCCAGGCGACGGCGATCCGGTCGCCATCCTCGGTCATATGAACGGGGGTAAATCGCTGATCCGGCGCGACGCTGCGCGAAGTTGTCAGGCGATTACGAAACTCGTCGCGGGACAGGGTCCGACCATCCCACGGATCGCCGGGGTCGTTGTGGATGATGTAGCTGTCGGCAATAAATTCAGGGATCGCCGACAGATCTTGTTCGCCCCAGATGCGGTGCAGGAAATCGTGCAGGATCTGCTTGCGCGGCGACATCGGTCAGCCGCGGCGGCGGCGGGTTGACCGCCGTCCCGCGCCCGGCGCTTCGCCCGTGCCGTCAGAGGCCGAAGAAAAGCCGCCCAGTTTCGCTGTGATTTCTTCCAGTGTCGGGCGCGGGCCGCGCGGTCGGTTGACCAGCGCGTCATGCATTGCGGCCAGGTGTTCGGGCATGGTGCCGCAGCAACCGCCAATGATGGTGGCGCCAGCGTCGCGGGCCAACACAGCATATTCGGCCATCAGCTCCGGGGTACCATCATAGTGGATGTGGCCATCGTGGTACTTTGGGATGCCTGCGTTGCCCTTGGCGATGATCGGACGTTCGGTGCCATTGGCGGCAAAGCCCAGAACCGTGCGCAGCAAGTCCGAGGCCCCAACGCCGCAGTTCGCACCAAAGGCAATCGGCGGATTGGGCAGTTTTTCCACCATGTCCACCATTGCGGCGCTGGTGACGCCCATCATGGTGCGTCCGGCTGTATCAAAGCTCATGGTGCCGCACCACGGCATGCCTGCCAGGGCAAAGGCTTCGGCGGCGGCTTTGTATTCCTCCGGCGCAGAGATGGTTTCCAGCCACAGCACGTCCGCGCCGCCCTCTTTCAACCCCTCGGCCTGTTCGTGAAAGATTTCCACGGCGGTGGCGTGGGTCATCGGGCCCATCGGGGCAAAGATGTCTCCGGTCGGGCCGACGGACCCGGCGACAACAACCGTCCGGCCCGACGCATCCGCGATCTCGCGGCCCAATTCCGCGCTGATCCGCGACAATTCGCGCGCCCGCTTTTCCGCGCCGTGCAGTTTCAGCCGCGATGCGTTGCCACCAAAAGAGTTGGTCAGGAAGATGTCCGAGCCTGCGTCCACCGCGAATTTGTACAGGTTCTTGATCCGGTCGGGGTGCTGTTCGTTCCACAGTTCCGGCGCATCGCCAGAGCTGAGGCCCATGTTGAACAGGTTGGTGCCCGTCGCGCCATCGGCCATCAGCCAGTCGCGGGTTTCCAGCAGGCGGGAAAGTGCATCGGTCATCGTCGGATCCTTTGAAAGTCAGGCCGTTTCGCGCGCTTCCTGTCATGTTTGCGACGGAAGGGCAAACTCATTATCTTCACGCTGATCATGAATGAAATCTGAAAAACCGCCCAAGTTGAGCAAAGAAAAACGCGGCCCGAATGGACCGCGTTTCACTCAAGTCATTGATCTGGAAGGGGTCAGGCTTCCTTGACAATCTGATCCTTGGCTACCAGCAGCAATTCGGCACGCTTGGCGCGGATGGCGTCGGCGGTCACTTTTCCTTCAAGGTCGGCCACGACCTTGCGCACCACGTCTTCGTGTCCGGCTTCCTCGAAATCGGCGCTGACCACGGTTTTGGCATAGGCGTCGGCCTCGTCGCCCGTTTTGCCCAGCAGGTCCGCAGCCCACAGGCCCAACAGTTTGTTGCAGCGGGCGTCGGCCTTGAATTTCATTTCTTCGTCGTGGGCAAATTTGGCTTCGAATGCGTGTTCGCGATCGTCAAAAGTGGTCATGTTCCGGTGTCCTCGGCTGACATTGGTGTTAAAACTGATATGCCCCGACGAAACGTTCGGTGCAAGGGGCAACGGGGGTTTCGGGTCAGCGTCTCTTGCGACAATGGCGCATGTGGACTAAGACGGCGAAAAACCGGGACTCATCCCGGCCAAGCGACGGAGTGGCCATGGCACGGCGCAAGAAGATTTATGAAGGCAAGGCAAAGACCCTGTACGAAGGCCCGGAACCGGGAACCATCGTCCAGTATTTCAAGGATGACGCCACCGCGTTCAACGCCCAGAAAAAGGATGTGATCGAGGGTAAGGGGGTTCTGAACAACCTGCTGTCCGAGTATTTCATGCTGGGCCTGATCAACATCGGCGTGCCGACGCATTTCCTGCGCCGCCTGAACATGCGCGAACAACTGGTGCGCAGTTGTGAGATCATCCCGCTGGAAGTGATCGTGCGCAACTTTGCCGCCGGATCGCTGGCTACCCGTCTGGGGATCGAGGAAGGCACCCAACTGCCGCGCCCCGTGGTGGAATATTGCTATAAGGACGACAAGCTGGGCGATCCGCTGGTCACCGAGGAGCACATCGCCGCCTTCGGCTGGGCCAGCCAGCAGGACATGGATGATATCCTCAGCCTTGCGCTGCGGGTGAACGACTTCCTGTCGGGCGTGATGTATGGCGTCGGGATCAAGCTGATCGACTTCAAGATCGAAATCGGTCGTGTGTTCGACGGCGATTTCCAACGGCTGGTGGTGGCGGATGAAATCAGCCCCGACAGTTGCCGCCTGTGGGACATCGAAACCGGCCAGAAGCTGGACAAGGACGTATTCCGCCGCGATCTGGGCAGCCTGACCGACGCCTATACCGAGGTCGCCCGCCGACTGGGTGTCCTGCCCAAGGGCACCGCGCCCGCCAAACCGACCCTGATCAACTGATCCGCCCGAAATAAGGAAAGTCACGATGAAAGCTCGCGTTCATGTCATGCTGAAGAACGGTGTTCTGGACCCGCAGGGCGAAGCCGTGCGCCATGCTCTGGGTTCGCTGGGGTTCGCGGGCGTTAACGGTGTCCGACAGGGCAAGGTGATCGAACTGGACCTGGCCGACGGCACCACCGAGGCCACAGTCAAGGACATGTGCGAAAAGCTGCTGGCGAACACGGTGATCGAAAGCTACTCGATCGAGTTGTCCTGACAGTCGGGTCATACCGGTGATACAGGCCGCGCCCCTCGGGCGCGGCTTTTTCTTTGCAATGGCTTGACCGGGCGGCGCTGATCCCCTCTGTTGCATCCTTGCGAGGAGTCGTCAGGGAGGGATAGCCATGCGCGCGGCCGTTTTGAGGGAATATAACAAGGATCTGTCGCTGGAGGATGTGCCCTATCCCGAATGCCCCGAGGATGGGGTGATCCTGAAGGTGCTGGCCTGTGGTGTCTGCCGCAGCGACTGGCACGGTTGGGTGGGAGAACATCCGCGCGTGAAGCCCGGCCAGATCGGTGGGCACGAATACTGCGGCGAGGTGGTGGAAGCCGGCCCCCGGTCCCGGTGGCAGATCGGTGACAGGGTGGTGGCCCCGTTCATCTTGGCCTGCGGTTCGTGCCCAAGCTGCCAGTCCGGCAATCAGAACACTTGCCCGGACCAGCGCCTTCCGGGGTTCGTGGAACCGGGTGCTTTCGCAGAGTATGTCGCGGTGCCCTTCGATCACAATCTGGCGCGGCTGCCGGAAAACCTGTCGCCGACGGTCGCGGCGGGACTGGGGTGCCGGGTAACGACCAGTTGGCACGCGTTGACAGGCAGGGCTGCGCTGCGGGCAGGCGAATGGCTGGCCGTGCACGGCACCGGCGGGATCGGGCTGTCGGCGGCGATCCTGGGTCGGGCCATCGGCGCGCGTGTGATCGTGGTGGACGTGGTGCAGGAAAAGCTTGACCACGCGATGGGGCTGGGCATGCAGGCGGCGGTTAACGCGCGTGACGGCGATGTCGGCGCGCGCATCAAGGAAATTACTGGCGGCGGCGCTCATGTCAGCGTCGAGGCGCTGGGGATCGAGGCCACCGTGAACGGATCGCTGGAATGCCTGCGTCCTCTGGGGCGGCACGTGCAGGTGGGGATGCCTATTGGCCACACAGCGCAGATGAACGTCAACATGTCAGCGGTCTATCAGGGCAATCTTGCGCTTTATGGAACCCGCGGTATGCCGTCCTGGCGCTATCCGTCGCTTTTGGAGTTGATAACCGAAGGGCAGGTGGATATGTCGCCCCTGATCGCACGCGAAATCCCCCTGTCGCAGACCGGGGCGGAGCTGGCGGCCTTCAACGGCCCGACCCCGCCCGGCGTGGCAGTGATCACGGATTTCCAGAACTAGGAGCCTGAGCGCCATGAAAGCTGCCGTCGTCGTTTTCCCCGGGTCCAATTGCGACCGTGACCTTGCTGTCGCCTTTCAGCGCGCGGGGGCGGATGTCAGCATGATCTGGCACAAGGATACAGAACTGCCCGGCGACGTGGACATTGTGGGCATTCCCGGCGGCTTTTCCTTTGGCGACTACCTACGTTGCGGGGCGATTGCTGCGAACTCTCCGATTTGCCGGTCGGTGGTCAAACACGCTGAACGCGGCGGCTATGTTCTGGGTATCTGCAACGGCTTTCAGGTGCTGACCGAAACCGGCCTGCTGCCGGGTGCGCTGATGCGCAACGCCAATCTGAAATTCATCTGCAAGCCCGTGGGGCTTGAAGTGGCGACCACCGACAGCGCCTTTACCAGCGGTTATGAAAAGGGACAGGTGCTAACGGTTCCCGTCGCGCATCACGATGGTAATTACAACGCTGATCCCGAATTGCTGGCCCGCCTGCAGGGCGATGACCGCATCGCATTCCGCTACACCGACAACCCGAACGGGTCCATGGATTCGATCGCGGGGGTGCTGTCGGCCAACCGGCGCGTGCTGGGCATGATGCCGCACCCTGAACGTTGCGTGGATGAACGCCACGGCGGCACCGATGGGGTGGCAATGTTCCGCGCGTTGATGGACCAACTGGCAACGGCCTGACTTGAGGCCGCCATGGCCCCGGCGTAATCTGGGGCATGGCAACGAAAACGCATATTCCCGAGTCTGGTTCAGACCGCGCCGGCCCGATCAGTTGGCGCGTGCGGGTTGCTTTGCTGGTGCTGTTCGTTTTGGCGGTGATAACGGTCGTCGTCACCAACAGCCTTCTGACTGACCGCTTTACCCAGAACACCCGGAACCGGGCGGAACTGCGCCTTGCGCTTTACGGTGGCAACCTGCTGTCTGAACTGCGCCGGAACGCCATCGTGCCGCAATTGCTTGCGCGGGATGCGGCGCTGATCGGGGCGCTGAATTCCAGCGACTATTCGCATTCGACGCAGCGGCTGATTTCCTTTGTCGATGAAATTGGTGCAGCATCTTTGATGTTGCTGGACAAGGACGGCCGCGCCGTCGCTGCGACGGACCGGACGCGGTTGGGGTCTTTGCACCGGCAAGACCCATATTTCCTGAACGCTGTAAGGGCCCCGGACACAGTTTTTACCGTTCTGCGCCGTGAAAGCGGTGGGTACAGCTTCACCTATTCGCGCCGCGTCGAAAGCCAGGGCGCCACGATGGGTGTGATCCTGGTCGAGGTGGACCTGCAGAAGTTTGAACGCGCCTGGGCGGGGATTTCAGACGCTGTGTTGGTGACGGACAGTGCCGGGACGATCATCCTGGCCACGGAACCCCGCTGGCGCGGTCTGTCCGAGGCCGAGGCGCTGAAGGCCGATCCGGTGGACGGTGCGATCCGCCGGGCGATCCAGGCAACCAGCGATTGGGCCGCGCTGCCCGCCGACGCCTATGTCAAGGGCGAGGCGGTGATGCGCATGGAAACCCGCATTCCATTCCGCGGCTGGCGGATCACAAGCTTTACGACTTATGACAGCGTCCGAGAAAAGGTGAACGGCTTCCTCGCACTGGAAATCATGGGATTCGCCATGTTCCTGGCGCTGGCGTTCTACTTCCTCAGCCGCAAGACGGCGTTGCGCATGGCGTTGTTCCAGCGAGAGTCGGCGGAACTACGCCGGTTGAACAACCGCTTGCAGCGGGAAATCGCCGAGCGTGAGCGGGTGCAGAAAACACTCGCCGTGGCTGAGCAGACACTTGCGCAAAGTCAGAAACTGGCGGCGCTGGGTGAAATGTCGGCAGCGGTCAGCCATGAACTGAACCAGCCGCTGGCCGCGATGAAAACCTACCTTGCGGGGGCGCGTCTGCTGCTGAACCGCAATCGGCCAGAAGAGGCGCTGTCCTCCTTTCAGCGCATTGACGATCTGATCGGGCGCATGGGGACCATCACCAGGCAACTGAAAAGCTATGCCCGAAAGGGCGGTGACGCATTCACCGAGGTCAATCTGAATGAGGCGCTGGCCTCGGCCCTGTCCATGATGGAGCCGCAGTTGAAAAACCGCCACATACGGATCACCCGCGCCATCCCGGATGCGCCGGTTAAGGTGATGGGCGATAGGGTGCGGATCGAACAGGTAATGATCAACCTGCTGCGCAACGCGCTGGATGCCACGCAGGGTGTCGACGACCCGGAAATAGACATCATCCTCGCGGCCGGTGAAACCGCCAGCCTGACGGTACGCGACAATGGCCACGGGATCGACGACCTGGATGCCTTGTTTGAACCGTTCTACACGACCAAGAAGCCCGGCGAAGGGGTTGGTCTTGGTCTGGCGATTTCGTCCGGGATCGTGGGCGATCTGGGGGGGCGTCTGACGGCCCGCAATGCTGAGGGTGGGGGGGCTGTATTTGAAATGCAACTGCCTATCTTAACAAGTGACACTGAAATAGAAGCGGCGGAGTAGGCCAATGTCGAAGGTGATGAAGATCGCCATCGTTGACGATGAACAGGATATGCGGCAGTCGATCAGCCAATGGCTGGCACTATCGGGGTATGACACCGAAACCTTTGCCAGCGCCGAGGACGCGTTGAAGGTTCTGGGGTCTGATTACCCCGGTATCGTGATTTCCGACATAAAGATGCCCGGCATGGACGGGATGCAATTCCTGAAGAAACTGATGGGCAGCGACAGCGCCTTGCCGGTCATCATGATCACAGGACACGGTGACGTACCCATGGCGGTAGAGGCGATGCGGGTCGGGGCCTTCGACTTCCTTGAAAAACCCTTCAACCCGGACCGGATGACCGAACTGGCCCGCAAGGCGACGAATGCGCGCCGTCTGACACTGGACAACCGCGCCCTGCGCAAGGAACTGTCGGATGGCAGCCAACTGATGAGCAAGCTGATCGGGGCCTCGCCCACGATGGAGCGGCTGAAAGAGGACATCCTGGACCTAGGCCAGGCGGATGGTCATGTGCTGATCGACGGTGAAACCGGAACCGGCAAGACCCTGGTGGCCCACGCGCTGCATGCGGTCGGATCGCGTGCGGGTAAGAAATTCGTGCTGATTTCCTGTTCTGCCTGGGACGAGGAAGCGCTGGCCAAGCGCCTGTTCGGTCCGATGATGCCAGAGGACAGTCAACTGCCGGCCGTCGAAGAGGCCCGCGGCGGCACGCTGGTGCTGGAAGATATCGAGGCGCTGACGGACGGGCTGCAGGCCCGTCTACTAAGCTTCATCAACGAGCAGGGCACGCCGCCGGAAACCCGGATCGTCGCGATCTGTAACATGCAGGAGCAGGACCGCACGATAGAGGACGCCCTGCGCCCGGACCTGTTTTACCGTCTGGCCGCTCTGCGGATCACCTTGCCGCCCCTGCGCCAGCGCGGAGAAGACATACTGACGCTGTTCACCCGCCTGTCGGAACAGTTCGCCGACGAATATGGCTGCGAGTCCCCCAAGGTCACCGCACAAGAGGCCGCGCAGCTGTTGCAGGCTCCTTGGCCGGGCAATGTACGCCAGTTGATCAATGTGGCTGAACGCGCTGTCTTGCAATCACGGCGGGGCAGCGGCACCATCACGTCGTTGCTGATGGCGGATCATGATGACATGCAGCCGGTCATGACGACCGAAGGCAAGCCTTTGAAGGAATACGTGGAAGCGTTCGAGCGTATGCTGATAGACAACACAATGCGCCGCCACAAAGGATCCATCGCAGCGGTGATGGACGAACTGTGCCTGCCGCGCCGAACCCTGAACGAGAAAATGGCCAAGTATGGGCTGCAGCGCGCAGATTACTTGTAGGGCGGGCAGAACACGACAACAGGGCGATAAACCCAGCGAAAACGGCCACCTGACGGAGGCCGACGCCCCTGTCGCGGAACATGCGCCCGTTCGGTGGGCATTTTGCGTATTGTCATTTATCCTACGTACACCTTATGTTGGTAAGACGGCGACAGGCAGGTTCCTGCCCGCCGCGAGAGTTTCGCTGCATGACCGGAAGACCGGGTAAACGGCCCGTTCACGCAGACCGATTGGCCTTGAAAGAGGCATGATAATCGCTCGGCTATCCCTTGTGGGCAGGCGGGCATCGAACGGGCGGACCGTGGCCATGCCGCGGCACCGTCGGAGAAGAAACGCGATGAGGCGCGCGAGACACCCGAGTGTGAGAGCAGGGGCCCACGATGGCCTTTCCTGCCGCGCGTCCGCATTCGCCCCTGACAGACACCTGCTGCAACGCCCCCGCCCACCGGGTCAGGGGGCTTTGCCGCAGTGCAAACGGACATTATGGCAAAGAAAATGCTCATCGACGCCACCCACGCGGAGGAAACCCGCGTCGTGGTGGTTGACGGAAACAAGGTCGAGGAATTTGATTTTGAATCCGAAAACAAACGCCAGCTTGCTGGTAACATCTATCTGGCAAAGGTAACGCGGGTCGAACCCTCGCTTCAGGCAGCTTTCGTGGACTATGGCGGCAACCGTCATGGCTTCCTTGCGTTTTCGGAAATCCATCCCGATTACTACCAGATACCCGTCGCCGACCGCGAGGCGCTGATGGAAGAAGAGCGCGCCTATGCCGAAGCGCAGCGCGCCGAGGACGAGGACGAGGGCGGTTCTTCCAAGAAACGCTCTTCGCGCCGGTCGCGTTCCAAGCCAGCCAGCAGCAAGAGCAAGGACGCCGTCGCTACCCGCGAGGTGAGCGGTGAAATCTCTGGCATGGAAACCATCGACCTGGGCGACGAAGAAACCGAAGAGGGCAGCTCGCCCATGGAGCGGGTTTCCGAAACACCGGTGGAAGAACCGACTGAAGATACACGGGAAACCACTTCGGTTCAGGACGATCAGGCAGACGCGGAAGACTCTCAGTACGACGACGATGAGGATAGCCCCGTCGAATCCGTCGATAAGGACGACTCGATCGAGGACGTGTCCGAACAGGATGACCCTGAGGACGTGCGCCCGATCCGCAAACCGCGCCCACGCCGCTACAAAATTCAGGAAGTCATCAAGGTCCGCCAGATTCTGCTGGTTCAGGTCGTGAAGGAAGAACGCGGCAACAAGGGCGCCGCGCTGACGACCTACCTGTCACTGGCTGGTCGTTACTGCGTCCTGATGCCGAATACGGCACGCGGTGGCGGCATCAGCCGCAAGATCACCAATGCTGTCGACCGCAAGAAGCTGAAAGACATCGCAACCGAAATCGACGTGCCCAAGGGCGCGGGCCTGATCATTCGTACCGCGGGCGCCAAACGCACCAAGTCCGAGATCAAGCGCGACTATGAATACCTGCAGCGGCTGTGGGAACAGATCCGTGAACTGACGCTGAAATCGGTTGCTCCGGCGAAGATCTACGAAGAAGGCGACCTTATCAAACGCTCGATCCGCGATCTGTATAACCGCGACATTGACGAGGTTCTGGTCGAAGGCGAACGCGGCTACCGCATCGCCAAGGACTTCATGAAGATGATCATGCCGTCCCACGCCAAGAACGTTAAGCACTACGGCGACCAGATGCCGCTGTATGCGCGCTATCAGGTGGAAAGCTACCTGAGCAGCATGTTCAACCCGGTTGTACAGTTGAAATCCGGTGGTTACATCGTGATCGGCGTGACCGAGGCATTGGTGGCAATCGACGTGAACTCTGGCCGGGCCACGAAAGAAGGCTCGATCGAGGAAACCGCGCTGAAAACCAACTTGGAGGCCGCAGAGGAAGTGGCCCGCCAATTGCGCCTGCGTGACCTTGCGGGTCTGATCGTGATCGACTTTATCGACATGGACGAGCGCAAGAACAACGCTTCCGTCGAAAAGCGCCTGAAAGACAAGCTGAAATCCGACCGTGCGCGTATCCAGGTGGGACGGATCAGCGGGTTCGGGCTGCTGGAAATGTCGCGTCAACGTCTGCGCCCCGGCATGATCGAGGCGACCACTCAGCCGTGCCCGGCCTGCCACGGCACCGGTCTGATCCGGTCGGACGACAACCTGGCCCTGTCGATTCTGCGCCAGATCGAGGAAGAAGGTACACGCCGCCGGTCGCGCGAGGTGCTGGTGAAATGCCCGGTGGGTATCGCCAACTTCATCATGAACCAGAAACGTGAACACGTTGCCCAGATCGAGATGCGCTATGGTCTGTCCGTTCGGGTCGAAGGCGATCCGATGCTGATCTCTCCGGATTTCGCGTTGGAGAAGTTCAAGACGGCCACACGCGTTGTGCCGGAACAGACTACGCCTGTGGTCTCTGTGGACAGCACGATCATGGATCAGGTCGACGAGGAAACCGAAGCCGAAGAAGAGGATCTGCCCGAAACCGACGAGGCAGAGGACGAAACCAAGCCAAAGAAACGCCGCCGTCGCCGTCGTCGGTCCCGCTCGAAGAGCTCTGCCGAGAATGGCGCGGAGACCGAAGGCGATACCGTTTCCGAGGATGAAAGCAGCGCAGAATCGAGTGCCGAGGAACCTGCGGAAACCGAGGCCGAGGCCCCTGCAGCCGAGCCCGAGGAAACCACCGAGGAAGAGCCGAAGAAGCGCACACGCCGCCGCCGGTCCCGTTCGAAGCCCAAGGACACCGAGGCTGACGCCGCAGATGACAGCGCCGCCACTGTGGAAGAGGCCCCTGCAAGCACCGATGCTGAAGCTGTTGAGCAGGAAACCCCTGCCGAAGCAGAGGCATCAGATACGCCCGACCCCGAGTTGAGCGAACCGCAAGACGCGACGGTGGAAGAACCCGTGGTCGAAGCATCCACAGAGGGTGCGGAACCGACGGCCGAAGAACCCTCCGCCGAGGAAGTGGAAGCCGCAACCGAAGTGGCCTCTGCCGCAGAGCCTGAACCGCAAGACGCAGAGACCCCCCCGGAACCGGAGACCGCCGAGGTGATGCCGGAATCTGTGCCAGAAACCGCTGCAGCGACTCTCGAACCCGCCGCAGCCGAGGCCGAGCCAGAGCCGGAGCAGCCCAAACGGCGCGGCTGGTGGAACGCTGGCAAATGATCGCGGACGCCGCCCCGGACAGACGGGGCGGCGTTTTTCGGCCCTGCCAACGCAGATGTGAAATCCGCCGCAGTGACCTCGGACAGGTAATCGCATAAATCCATAGACATGTTTGGAATCGAGATCATCGACGCGGGCCTGCTTCCCGCCATGCTGGTGGCGCTGATGGCGGGCGTCGTCTCGTTCCTCAGCCCCTGTGTACTGCCCATCGTCCCGCCTTACCTGGCGTATATGAGCGGCGTTTCCCTAGCGGACCTGAACGACAGCAGCCGCAGCAAGGCTGCGCTTGCCCCGGCGTTTTTCTTTGTGCTGGGTTTGTCGACTGTGTTCCTTTTCCTGGGATTCACCGCGTCAGCGATCGGCGCGGTTTTCCTAGCCTATCAGTCTTGGTTCAACACGATTGCCGGGATCCTCGTGATGATCTTCGGCGCGCATTTCGTGGGTGTGTATCGCATCGGTTTCCTGGACCGCGAAGCGCGCATCGACGCGGGGGATCGTGGCGGTTCGGCCTTCGGGGCCTATATCCTGGGTCTGGCCTTCGCCTTTGGTTGGACCCCGTGCATCGGGCCGCAACTGGGGGCGATCCTGTCGCTGGCAGCGTCAGAGGCGTCCATCATGCGCGGCACCGTGTTGTTGGCGGTCTACGCCGCAGGGTTGGGCATTCCGTTCCTTCTGGTCGCGGCTTTCCTGCCGCGTCTGTCGGGTGTCATGGGCTGGATGAAGCGCCACATGGAACAGATTGAACGGGTCATGGGCCTGTTGCTTTGGACTATCGGTCTTTTGATGCTGACTGGTGGCTTCTCCTCTTTCTCTTACTGGCTGCTGGAAAAATTCCCCGCCCTGGCGAACCTCGGTTAGGTCTTACTTCGGTCCAAAAGCTGCGTTAGCGTGCCGCCAAGAGGGCGACATGTCAGAAACCGAGCAGTTCATACAGGTCCGCAAGCGCCGGGTGTTCTACATTCCGGGCTATGATCCCATCCATCCGCGCCGCTATCGCGAACTATACCGCAAGGAAGGGGCCGAGCAGGCGCAGATTTCAGGCTATCAGATTGCGCTGAAACCCAAAACGACGCCGGGGCTTTACGGTTGGCATGTGCAGGCGCAGATTGACGGTGCCTGCGTGGACGCCGATATCGAGGTTCTGGTCTGGTCCGATATCGTGCGGAACAGCATGGCGCAGGGGATATGGGCGACCTATTTGCAATTGCTGCGCACAGCCGGGGTCTATATCGGATCCGGGGCGTTGTGGCGGCTGATGCAACTGCGCAAAGGGCCAGTGATCGCGGCCCTGTACCCGGTTTTGTTCCTGCTGTTGCAATTGGTGTTGGCGCTCGGCCTTGCGGCGCTGCTGGGCTGGGGCCTGTCCTGGCTACATCCCTGGCTGGCGCTGCTGGGGTTGGGGGTCGTTCCGCCGGTGCTGTACTGGTTCCGAAAGCATGACAACAAGTTCTTCGCCTATTACCTAATGCATGACTACGCCTATTCGGCGCGGTCCCAGGGGGAAAACCCACCCGAGTTGGAAGCCAGGATCGCCACGTTCACCGCCGCCATCCGTGCGGCTATGCAAACGGACACAGACGAAGTCCTGGTGGTTGGCCACAGCTCTGGCGCGCATCTGGCCGTTTCCATCCTGGCGGACCTGATCCGCGAGGGATTGCCCACACCGGGCCCGCAGTTGAACCTTCTGACCCTCGGGCAGGTGGTGCCCATGGTGTCGTTCCTGCCACGTGCGTGGCGGCTGAGGTCCGATTTGGCCTATCTGTCCGAACGCAGCGAAATCGCATGGGTAGACGTGACCGCGCCAGGCGATGGTTGCGCCTTTGCCCTGTGCGATCCGGTCAGCGTTTCGGGCGTTGCCGGGACGGGAAAACGCTGGCCACTGGTGTTTTCCGCCGCCTTTACCCAAACCCTATCTCCGGCAAAGTGGAACGCGCTGAAAAGACGGTTCTTCCGGCTGCATTTTCAGTACCTGTGTGCCTTCGACCGGCCACGGGATTACGACTATTTCCGTATTACTGCAGGGCCGCAAACCCTGCGGCAGCGGTACAGCCGGCGAAAAGCGTCCAAATCACGCATTGAGCGCGCGGTATCCAAGTATGTATCTGTTTCACCATGAAGAACCCGCTGCCGCCCAAGCCTCCCGCGCGGCCCGACAAAGTATCGCTTTGGCGGTATCTGCGGCTGTTTCGAAGGGATTTGCTATCAGCCCAACCGGCCCGTCTGTACCGCGCCTGGATGGCTGAATTCCGCACGCCGTTCTTTCGGTCGTACATGTGCAATCAGCCCTACCTGGTGGACCTGGTGTTGAGGGGCAGGCCGGATGATTTCCCAAAATCCAACCGCGTCCGCGAAGGGCTGAAACCGCTACTGGGGGATTCGGTTTTCATCACCAACGGCGAAACCTGGAAACGTCAGCGCCGCATCATTGACCCCGCATTCGAAGGGGGGCGGCTGAGAGAGGTCTTTCCCGCCATGTGGGATGCCGGACAGGCCGCCGTAGCACGCATCCGGCCGCTGGCCGATGGATCCCCCCGGGAAATAGAGTCGCAGGCCAGTCACGCCGCCGCCGACGTGATCTTTCGCACGTTGTTTTCCATCCCGATCGAACACGAGGTCGCCGGGCAGGTGTTCCATGAATTCCGCGAACATCAGCGCGCGCAGCCTGTGGTCAACCTAGGGGCCTTGCTGCCGTTGCCACGCTGGTTTCCCCGCTTTCACAGCCGCAGGACCAAGGCCACCGCCCGTGTCATCCGCCGTCTGATCACCCAATTGACAGACGAACGTATGCTGGCAATCCGCGCCGGCACGGCGCCGGACGATCTGGCGACCAAGATCATGACAACCCCGGACCCGCAAACCGGGGATTGCTTTGACACCGATGAAATGGTGGATCAAGTCGCGATCTTCTTCTTGGCCGGGCATGAAACCAGCGCGTCGGCTCTGGCCTGGGCGTTGTACCTGCTGGCGCTGTACCCGGACTGGCAGGATCGGATCGCGGCTGAGGCGCGGGAAACGATCGACCCCGAAACGATCTATTTTTCGACGGTATCCAAGCTGGCCCTGTCGCGCAGCGTGTTCCGTGAGGCGCTTCGCCTTTATCCCCCCGTTCCGATGATGGTGCGCGAGGCGACGAAGGACGAAAAATTACGGGACCGGGTTGTCAGGAAAGGCAGCCAGATTGTCCTGTCTCCGTGGCATCTGCATCGGCATGAACGGTTGTGGAACAACCCCGACGCCTTCGATCCTGCCCGATTTGAAACGGAGAATGGCAAGACCTGCCTGCGCAGCGCGTTTATCCCGTTTTCTGCCGGTCAACGGGTTTGCCCCGGTGCGGCTTTTGCCATGATAGAGGGGCCGCTGCTGCTGTCCATGCTGGTGCGTGAATACCGGTTCCAGATCGTCAAGGACCGTCCGGCCATGCCGGTGGCGCATCTGACAGTGCGCGGTCAGGATGGAATCTGGTTGCGGATCACCCCGCGTTAGCGGTTTCGGAAATGCTGCAGGACATGCAGCCGGATGGCCGTTGCCAGCCCGGTTTCCAGATCACGTTCGGCGTCGATTTCCGCAGCCAGTACGTTGATCGGCTTATCCTGTGCCTCTGCTATCTCTCGGAACGCTTGCCAGAATTCATCTTCCAGCGACACGCTGGTGCGATGACCGCGCAGGGTCAGGGACCGTTTGACGGGGCGTCCGCTCATTCGCGCTTCTTCCCGTCCAGATCGCGCGCTTCTTTCTGAGTACGGGCACGGTCCAGATCCTTTTGCGCCTTGGTGCGCCCGAACTTGACCGCGTTCTCGTCAGCGCGGGCCTTTTTGTCGGCCCGCGCCTTGTCTTTTCTGAACCGGTTCAGATTGACCGGCTGCGCCATCAGTCTTCCGGGCCGATCATCTGTTCGGGACGGACCACCGCGTCAAAAGTGGCCTCATCCACAAAGCCGAGCGCGATCGCCTCTTCCTTCAGCGTGGTGCCGTTCTTATGCGCAGTCTTGGCGACCTTGGTGGCGTTGTCGTAACCGATGGTCGGGGCCAGGGCAGTCACCAGCATCAGCGATTCCTGCATCAGCTTCTGGATGCGCGGCTTATTGGCCTCAATGCCCAGCAGCATACGCTCGGTAAAGCTGTCGGCAACGTCGCCCAGCAACTGCATGGATTGCAGCAGGTTGTAGGCCATCATCGGGTTATAGACGTTCAGCTCAAAGTGGCCCTGCGAACCGGCGAACTTGATCGCGGCGTCGTTGCCGATGACATGGGCGGCAACTTGGGTCATCGCCTCTGCCTGGGTGGGGTTCACTTTGCCCGGCATGATGGACGAGCCCGGTTCGTTTTCCGGCAGGATCAGTTCGCCCAGACCGGACCGCGGGCCAGATCCCAGCAGGCGGATGTCGTTGGCGATCTTGTACATGGCACCTGCCACGGTTGACAGCGCGCCGGACATGAACACCATCGCGTCGTGGGCGGCCAGCGCCTCGAACTTGTTCGGGGCGGTGACGAAGGGCAGGCCGGTGATTTCTGCCATGTTGCCCGCGACCTTTTCACCCCAGCCTTTCTTAGTGTTCAGCCCGGTGCCGACGGCGGTGCCGCCCTGTGCCAGTTCATAGATGCCCGGCAGGGCCATCTCGATCCGGGCGATCCCCTGGCGGATCTGGTGTGCGTAGCCGCCGAATTCCTGGCCCAGTGTCAGCGGGGTGGCGTCCTGCGTATGGGTGCGGCCGATCTTGATGATGTCCTTGAATTCCTCGGACTTCTGTTCCAGCCCCGCCAGCAGCTTTTTCAGGCCGGGCAGTAGCACGTCGCGTGCGGTCATCGCGGCAGCCACGTGCATCGCGGTCGGGAACGTATCGTTCGACGACTGGCCCATGTTGACGTGATCGTTCGGGTGCACCGGTTTTTTCGAACCGATCTCGCCGCCCAGGATTTCAATCGCGCGGTTCGAGATCACCTCGTTCGCATTCATGTTCGACTGGGTGCCCGAACCGGTCTGCCAAACCACCAGCGGGAAGTTGTCGTCGAACTTGCCCTCGATCACCTCACCGGCGGCCTGGATCATGGCGTCGGCCAGCGTGGCGTCCAGCTTGCCCGATTCCTTGTTGGCCATGGCGCAGGCCTTCTTGATCACACCCAGCGCGCGCACGATGGCGACGGGCTGCTTTTCCCAACCAATAGGGAAGTTCATGATCGAGCGTTGCGTCTGTGCGCCCCAGTACTTGTCGGTCGGGACTTCCAGCGGGCCAAAGCTGTCGGTTTCGGTGCGGGTTTGGGTCATGGATCAGCCTCCAATTGGGATTTGCGGCCTACATACCCGAAACGCAGGGAAATTCAATGTTGCATACGACGGAATACAAACACTCTGGCGGGCGGCAAATTGGCCCATACAGTTGCGCGGCGTTCCACGGAAACGCCAAGATCATCCTGCAACTGGCGCGGGATCGGCGTGTCGAATCCATATGTGAATTGGATGATGTATCCATTGGGGGCCAGCACCTTCAGCGCGTTGCCCAGCATTTCCCGCTGGATTTGCGGCCGGGCCAGGATTGGGATGCCGGATACGACCGCGCCAACGTTTTTTTCCCCGATATCAGAAATTTCCTGCGCCGGGCGGTTCAGAACCCGGACGCCGGGAAATTTCCGCCGCAAATTTTCGCAGAAAACAGGGTTCATTTCCATCAGCGTCAGGCGTTCTGGCGCGATACCGCGTTCCAAGATAGCGCGGGTGAAACTGCCGGTGCCGGGGCCGAATTCCACAATCGGCCCTTCCACCTGTTCCAACCCTTCGGTCATGTGCCGCGCTACAGCGCTGGAGGACGGCGCGATCGCGCCGATCTGCATCGGACGGCGCAGAATCTGGGTCAGGAAAACGGCAAGATCACGGGACATCGAAATACCTTTTCGGCCAGCATGGCACTTTAATTGACGCCACGGCAACCTGATTCCATCTGATGACGCAATGAGGCCGGTGCGCAGAAGGTTTACTTGCGGAACTTGTCCAGGCTCACGACCTCTGCGTCGCGGTGACCGGTGCGGGGGGTGGGGTCGTCCTCTGGCGGGGTCGGATCCTCGTCCTCGTCCTCATCCTCTTCGTCATCGGCTTCGGCGGATTCGAACCGCAGGCCGAATTCCACCGACGGGTCCACGAATGTCTTGATCGCGTCATAGGGGATGTACAGCGGTTCCGGCTGGTCGCCGAAGTTCAGCGTGACCGAGAACCCTTCGTCCGTGACATCCAGGTTTTCATACCAATGCTGCATCACCACGGTCATTTCCGACGGATAGCGCTGTTTCAGCCAGTCGGCCAGTTTCGCATCCGGGTGGGTGGTGTCGAATGTGATGAAAAAATGGTGCGCCCCGGGCAGGCCATGACTGGCGACATCTTCAAGCACTTGTTGAATAAGGCCGCGCATCGCGCGGTGCATCAGTTTTCCGTAGTCAATGGAATGCGGCATCAGGGGTTCCTTGAAAGTCCGTTCCAGAGAATAGGGGATTCGAAGCAAAACGAAAGACCGGCCAGAGAAAAATTCCGGGCGGTCTTTCTTTGTCGGGTTGGGGGGATCAGCCGATCGGCTGGCCCGACATGCAAACAGCGATGGTGTTTTCCGGCAGCAGGCCCAGTTGTTCGAAGAACCCCACGAAATCAAAGCAGTTATAGGCTTCCACGATACGTCCATTGCTGGTCCGGCAGAAAACCATCGCCGAAACCGTCACCGGCTTGCGGGCTTCCAGCGTTTCGCTGGTCATTGTCATCATCCCGGCGATCCAGTCATTCTGGTCGATCAGCTTGTTGATGTGGATTTTCGGTGGGGTGATCATTTCCTGGATCGTCGCCACCAGGAACTTGAACTCGTCCACGCCCAGTTCCATGTCCGGCACGATGCCGTTGGCCAATGTATCCGGCACGAACAGTTCATCGATCGCCGAAATATCGCCTTGTTCCCAAACACGGGAAAACCATTCACGCATGATGTCAGTATTCGTCATGATCATACCCTTCCGAGTCCGCTAATGGACCGCAGGCTAAGCAGGAAACCTGAATGAACCGTGAATGGGGAAGGGAAGTGCAGGTTTCTGTTGCCAGGTACCTGCGAACCCCGCCTTACGCTGCTAGGCGCAAGGACTTAGATTTCGGTAACTCCGACTGCTTACGCAGCCATTGCGACCGGAGCACGATTGTCGTTTGCAATTGTACTTTTCGGACCGATAACGGTGGTACCTCACCGGGACAAAGCTACATCTTTACGCGTTCGTCGATCCTGTTTCGGCCCCATGATCCCCAAACGAAGGATGTTGGTGGAGCCGCCGGGTACCGCCCCCGGGTCCGATCCGTTTATTACATGCGCGTTTATGCCCATAGTCCCGAAGGACATCCCGAATATAGTGTGCCCCTTGGCGGATTGAAAGACCTGTCGCGCGGGATTTCACGCCTTGGGATGGCGACGGGCGGCGATGCCGTGGGCGATGTCCAGCGTGTAGGCTTCCAACTCGTTCAGTAAGGATTCCACCAGTCCGGCATCCCGGATCTCCAGGGCGTCGGCAATGCCGGTGTGCAGGGCGACAATCCGTTCGCGCGACCGTTCGGTGAAAGTGATCATGTTCATCAAGGGCTGCATCGCCTCTACCGCCCCGGCCAATTGGTAAGACAGCACCGGATTGCCCGCCCCGTCTACCAGTGCACGGTGAAAGGCGACGTCAGAGGCGCAGAACCCTTCGTCGGACAGGCCAGGTTGTGATTGCCTGTGGATTTCGGCGCGCATGGTTGCCAGATGATCAGCGTTGCGCCGTTGGGCCGATAAGGCCGCGCAGGCGCGTTCCATGGCAAACCGTGCTTCGCAGGCAGTGTCGAAGCTGACTTCGTTCATCGACAGCAGCAGGGTAGAGGTGGTGATCTGCTGGCCGTGGGCTTCTTCGAACGACAACCGGTTCACGAACGCCCCGCCAGAAGCACCGCGCTGCGTGCGGATAAGGGATTGGGCGGCAAGTCTTTTCAGGGCTTCGCGCACTGTTGGGCGGGACACGGCGAACTGCTCGGCCAGTTCGGCCTCGGATGGCAGGCGGGCGTCAACGATCAGCTCTCCGCTGACGATGGCGTCGCGGATCGCGGCGGCGATCTGGGCGGACAGGTCGGCGGGGCTGTTCGGGTCGATTTTCATTTGTCTGACATTTCCCCTTGGCGCGCGTGGAATATTTTGTCAGACATTTAAAAGAGCGAACCCCGGCTAGGCAAGCGCCGAGTCGGGCAGGATCTGGTATGATGCGCGCGGACCCGCGCCAGCAAGAGGAGGACCAACATGTTCAACGCTTTGGTTGTCGACAAGGATGAAGAAGGCAAAACCCACGCTGCGGTCAAGCAGATCAGCGACGCCGATCTGCCAGAAGCAGAGGTGACGGTGGCCGTAGAATACTCGACCGTCAACTACAAGGACGGGCTGTGCATCGGGCCGGGGGGCGGGCTGGTGCGGAATTACCCGCATGTGCCGGGGATCGACTTTGCCGGCACCGTCGAAAGTTCGACCGACGACCGTTACAAGCCCGGCGACAAGGTGGTTCTTACCGGCTGGCGCGTGGGCGAGGCGCATTGGGGCGGGTATTCGCAGAAGGCGCGGGTCAAGGCCGACTGGCTGGTGCCGCTGCCAGACGGGCTGAGCACGCGGCAGGCGATGGCAGTGGGTACCGCCGGGTTCACCGCGATGCTGTGCGTCATGGCACTGGAGGACCACGGGCTGAAGGATAAACACGGGCCGGTTCTGGTGACCGGCGCGGCGGGTGGCGTGGGATCTGTCGCCACTGCCATTCTGGCCAACCTTGGCTATGAGGTGGCCGCCGTCACCGGGCGTCCTGACACTGAAACCTACTTGCGGGGCTTGGGCGCCACCCAGATCGTCCCGCGCGAGGATTTGACAGAGGTCACAAGAAAGCCATTGGAATCAGAGGTTTGGTCCGGTTGCGTCGACGCGGTCGGTGGGGCCATGCTGGGGCGGGTGCTGAAACAGATGAAATACGGCTGTTCCGTTGCCGCTGTCGGTCTGGCCGGTGGGGCCGCGATCGAGGGGGCGCTGATCACCCCGTTCATCCTGCGGGGAGTGAACCTGTTGGGGATCGATTCCGTCATGCGGCCATATGCCGACCGGGTGCGCGCTTGGGGACGGATTGCAAGGGATTTGCCGATGGACAAGCTGGAGGCAATGGTGCAGCCCGCGACCCTATCGGACCTGCCGCAATTGGGGCGGGATATTTTGAAGGGGCAGGTCAAGGGACGCGTTGTCGTTGATGTGAACGCCTGATCGCGCTGGAACCTCTGGGGCCGGGGCGGTAGCCTTGGCCCGATATGATTCAGGAGGTGCCCGATGGCCTATGATTCCAACAACATCTTCGCCAAGATCCTGCGCGGGGAAATCCCTTGCGAGAAACTGTACGAGGATGAAGAAACCTTTGTTTTCATGGACATAATGCCTCGGGCTGACGGGCATTGCCTGGTCATTCCCAAGACGCCCTGCCGGAACATGCTGGATGCAAGCGACGCGCAACTGTCGGCCTGCCTGCGCACCGTGCGCCACATGGGGCATGCGGTGATGCGGGCGTTGGGGGCAGAGGGTGTAACCATCCAGCAATTCAACGAAGCCGTTGGCGGGCAAGAGGTTTTTCACCTGCACTACCACATTCTGCCGCGCCATGACGGGGTGCGGCTGCGCCCGCCGGGCAAGATGGAAGATCAGGTCGTGCTGAAAGAGATCGCCACCAAGATCCGGGCCGCGCTGAACGCCTGAGTAACCTTTCGGAAATCTGTCAACTCGGACGGTTCAAGGCTTCAACCGTACGAGTCGTACATCACGAAAAAAAGGGGCGCCACGATGGACGCCCCGAAAGGTGCGCGACGGGCGCGGCCTGCGCAGATCCCGCGCATGATTGGAATGCCCGGTGTCAGTGCACCGGCGTCGTTGCCGACCCGGTCGGGGCCGGGGAATTCGGAAGGCAGGTCCGGGTCACGACCTGAAGTGCGACCACGAAACCCAGCGGGTCGTTGCCTTCGCACAGCAGGGCTGCGTGGGCGGTTGCGGCGGGTTCGTCGTCGCGCATCAGCGCGCGCAGGGCGGACATGAAAGTGCGTTCATTGCCGGTCAGCCGGTCCGCGCAGTTGGGGCAGTCGGCCGAGTTGAAGTTGAACGGAGAATGCCGTGCGCTGCGCATCGCCTGAACCATCGACAGGACGGCGAAGGCCGCCGCTGGCCCCCGGTCATCGCCGAACACCCGCAAGGCGTGACTGAGCGCGCCCATCCAGCCGTGCCGGTGTGGTACGGCGAAGCTGGTGAAGTAATGGCGCGCGATCGTCAGCACCGCGATCTCTTCGGTGCCCCAGTCCAATGCGCTGAGCCGCCCGTGATCGGGACGCCGGTCATGGACGGGGCTGTCATTGCAGGGTCTTGGGGTGGAACCGAACGAGGCCACGGTGCTGTCTCCTTTCGTTTCCGAAGTGGCGGCAGCCGATGGCGGCCAGACACGATTGCGGGCGTGCGGGCTGCGGGCCACTTCGAAACTGTGAATGTGATGAAGCCCTGGCGACGGTATCCGGCTGGGTGCGGTGATAATTGACTATTTTAGTCAGGAAAGCAAGTGGTTTTTCCCGCAGATTTTTTTGGCGGCGCGGGCTTTGATCTTTGGCCTGCGCGGCCCATGTTGCCGCCTAAAGGAGGCAGGATATGCGCAAACCGGTTTTGTTGTGGCTGCGGCGGGACTTGCGCCTGCGCGATCACTGGGCGCTGGATGCGGCGATCCGGCGGGGCGGGCCGGTGATTCCGGTGTTCGTCCGCGATTCGGCGGTGGACCGGCTGGGGGCCGCGCCGGCGTGGCGGCTGGGGCTGGGGCTGGGCCATTTCGCGCAAGAGCTGGAAAACCGCGGCAGCCGGTTGATTCTGTGCAGCGGGCCGGCGGCCGAGGTGCTGGCCGATCTGGTGCGGGAAACCGGGGCCGGGGCGGTTGTCTGGACACGCGGGCATGATCCGGTGGCGGTGGCGCAGGGGCGGGCCGTCAAACAGGCGCTGCAGGCGCAGGGGGCAGAGGCGCAAAGCTGCGGCGGCTTCCTGCTGTTCGAACCTCAGGGGGTGCAGACCGGGGCGGGCGGGCCCTATCGCGTGTTCACCCCGTTCTGGAAGGCGGTGCGCGGGCGCGAGGTGGCGGAATGCCTGCCTGCGCCGTCGCGGATACCTGCGCCTGACGTCTGGCCAGATAGCGACAGTCTGCCGGACTGGCGGCTGGGGGCGGGGATGCGGCGCGGGGCCGAGGTGGTGCGCCCGCATGTCCGGCTGGGTGAAGCGGCGGCGCTGGCGCGATTGGAGGACTTCGTGGCGGAGGGGATCGGGCGCTATGGGGACTTGCGCGATTTGCCGGGGGTGGATGGGACATCCGGTCTGTCGGAAAACCTGGCGCTGGGCGAGATCAGCCCGCACCGCTGCTGGCACGCGGGGTGGCGGGCGATGCAGGCGGGGTCGGCCGGGGCCGAAATCTTTCTGAAGGAACTGGTGTGGCGCGAGTTCGCCTATCATCTGGCATTTCACACGCCGCATTTGCTGACCGGATGCTGGCGGCCGGAATGGGACGGGTTCGGTTGGCAGACGGAGGCGGATCATCCGCATGTGGTGGCGTGGCAACGCGGGCGAACCGGGGTGCCCTTTGTCGATGCCGCGATGCGGGAAATGTACGTCACCGGGCGGATGCACAACCGGGCACGGATGATCGTCGCCTCTTTTCTGACGAAACACCTGCTGACGGATTGGCGGATCGGGCGGGACTGGTTCGCGGATTGCCTGATTGACTGGGATCCGGCCAGCAACGCGATGGGCTGGCAATGGGTGGCCGGGTGTGGGCCGGATGCCGCGCCCTATTTCCGGGTGTTCAACCCGGTGACGCAGCAGGCGAAGTTCGATCCGCAGGGGGCCTATGTCCGGCGATGGGTCGCCGAGGGGCAGCGGGGGGCGCCGGACAGCGCGCTGGACTATTTCCGGGCGATCCCCGGCAGGTGGGGGCTGTCGGCGGACGATCCTTATCCGGCGCCGGTCGTGACCCCCGATGCGGGCAGAAAACGGGCGCTTGCGGCCTATGAAAACCGTGGGTTCTGAGGGGGTAAGCAGGAAAAACTTGCTCGGAACGCGATTTCTTGTCAGCCTTGGGCAGAGCGCCGCAAGCGGAGATGCGGATGATCCTGACCGAGACCCATGACCAGAAAGACCTGCCGCGGTATTTCGCCGTGGTGTTTGGGCTGGCCAGACGGATCAGGCGGGGGCGGCTGGATTTCGTGCTGCCGGACGGGCGGGTGTTCCGCGCCGAGGCACAGCGGCCCGGCCCGGTGGCGGAACTGCGGGTGCACAACCCCGACACCTTTACCCGGCTGGTGCGCGAGGGTGACCTGGGGTTCTGTGACGCCTATCTGGACGGCTGGTGGAGCAGCCCGGACCTGCAGGCCTTTCTGGATTTCCTGCACGCCGAGAATGACGAGCTGTACGACGGCTTCCCTGGCATGTTCCTGGTGCGCGCCTATGAGCGAATGCGGCACTGGATGAACCGCAACACCCGCAAGCAGGCCAAGAAGAACATCAGCTATCACTATGACCTGGGGAACGAGTTCTACCGGCTGTGGCTGGACGACACGATGACCTATTCCAGCGCCCTGTTCAAAACCGGACAGGAAAGCATGGAGCAGGCGCAAATCCAGAAATACGCCAGCCTTGTGGACCAGATGGGCGCGAAACCGGGCGATCACGTGCTGGAGATCGGCTGTGGCTGGGGCGGGTTCGCCGAATATGCCGCCAAAGAACGCGGGCTGCGCGTGACCGGGTTGACCATCAGTCAGGAACAGTTGAAGTATGCGCGGGAACGCATTGAAAAGGCGGGGATTTCTGATCTTGTGAGCCTGAAGCTGCAGGATTACCGCGACGAGCAGGGCCAGTACGATGGCATCGCCAGTATCGAGATGTTCGAAGCCGTGGGGGAAAAATACTGGCCGGTCTATTTCGGCAAGGTCCGCGACTGCCTGAAACCCGGCGCGACGGCCACGCTGCAGATCATCACGATCACGGAAAAACGTTTTGAATCATATCGTAAGGGCGTGGACTTTATCCAGAAGTACATCTTTCCGGGTGGTATGCTGCCCAGTCCAACGGCGCTGAAACAGGAGATCGCGAAGGCGGGGCTGCGGTTCGAACGGTCCGTCGAGTTCGGGGAAAGCTACAGTCTGACCTTGCGCCGCTGGTACGACACCTTCAACGCCCACTGGGATGAGGTGCAGGCGCTGGGGTTCGACGACCGGTTTCACCGGATGTGGAATTTCTACCTGACCTCTTGTGCCGGGGCGTTTCACGGGGGAAACTGCGACGTGACGCAGATCACGATGAAAAGGCCCGCCTGACGATGATGCCCACCGCCGCAAGGCTGATCGCCGCGCTGGTTCTGGCCGCTACGGCCTGGGCCGTGTCGCAGACCGTGAAACCCTATCTGCCCGAAGGCACGCAGTTCGGCTGGTTCGACTATGTCAATGCCGGGCTTGGCGTGATTTTCGGCTGGCGCACGGTGGGGGCGCGGGCCGGGCGGGGGATGTCGGCGGCGATTGGCAACGGGCTGACCGGGATGGTGGTGATGGTGTTCTGGGCGCTGTTCGTGCAGTCGGCCTATAAGATGGTCGGCAATTCCCTGCGGCGCTGGTACGACGGCCCGGTAGAGGCGCTGCTGGACATGTTCCAGATCGGGTTCGACTGGGCGCAATTGTTGATCAACCCCGACGTGGCGGGGCTGCTGATCGTCGGGGGCATTCTGGCCGGGGTGCTGTCGGAACTGGCCAGCCGGGTCTGGCGCTGAGGAAAACATGACCAACCTGTTCTTTTACGGCACGCTGCGCCATCGGGCGTTGCTGGAAACCGTCCTGGGGCGCGCGACGCCCTGCACCCTGACCCCGGCGCGGTTGCCGGGTTATTGCGCTTACCTGGTGAAGGGGCAGGGGTTTCCCTTTCTGACCGCGGAACCGGGCGCCGAATGTCCCGGCCTGCTGGCCGAGGGGCTGAGCGACGCGGATATCGCGCGGCTGGATTTCTACGAGGGCGGCTTTGGCTATGCGCTGCACCCGGTGACTGTGCAGACCGAGGACGGGCCGCGCCCGGCGCGGGTCTGGCTGACGCCGCCGGGACGGTTCGAACCGGACGGGGTGTTTGACCTGGAAAGCTGGGAACGCCACCGCGCCGCGATCAACATGCGGGCGGCCGAGGACGTGATGGCGATGTACGGCCAACGCACGGCCGAGGAGGTGGCGGCCCTGTACCCGATGATAGAGGTGCGCGCGTCCTCGCACGTGCTGGGCCGGACGGAACCGGTGCCGGACGCCCCCGGCGGGCTGAGCCGCGCGGATGTAGAGGTGCTGGAGCGGGATCAGCCCTATGTCGGGTTCTTCGCGGTGGAATCGCAGCGGCTGCGGTTCCGTCAGTTCGACGGGCAGATGGGGCCGGAGGTGCAGTACGCCGCCTTCGTGGCGACGGATGCGGCGCTGGTGCTGCCCTATGATCCGGTGCGGGACCGGGTGCTGCTGGTGGAACAGTTCCGCATGGGTGCGCATGTGCGTGGCGACCGGGTGCCGTGGCAACTGGAACCGATCGCAGGCCGGGTGGACGCGGGCGAAACCCCGGACCAGGCCGCGTATCGCGAGGCGCTGGAAGAGGCCGGGCTGCACCTGAAGGATTTGCGACTGATCCACCGGGGCTATCCCTCGCCCGGGTGCAGCGACGAGTATTTTCACACCTACCTGGGGCTGGCCGACCTGCCGGACGATCTGGCCGGGACAGGCGGGATGCTGGACGAGCACGAGAATATCCAGAGTCATGTGCTGGCCTTTGAGGCTGTCATGGCGATGCTGGAACGCGGTGAAATCCGGGTGGTTCCGCTGGCGATGGCGCTGCTGTGGCTGGCGCGGCACCGCGACCGGCTGCGCGCGGGTGCTTGAGTTCCTGTGCCGCGCGGCCTATCCCTTACGGGAACGAAGAAGGAAACGACAATGCGTATCGCTCATGACCTGGCCGAGGCCATCGGCAACACCCCCCTGATCCGCCTGAAAAAGGCCAGCGAAGCGACCGGGTGCGAGATCCTGGGCAAGGCCGAGTTCATGAACCCGGGCCAGTCCGTAAAGGACCGCGCGGCACTGTACATCATCCGGGACGCGGTGGCCAAGGGGCAGCTGAAACCCGGCGGCACCATCGTCGAGGGCACGGCGGGCAACACTGGCATCGGGCTGGCGCTGGTGGGGGCGTCGATGGGATTCCGCACGGTGATCGTGATCCCCGAAACCCAGAGCCAGGAAAAGAAGGACATGCTGCGGCTGGCGGGTGCGCAGTTGATCGAGGTGCCGGCCGCGCCCTACCGTAATCCCAACAACTATGTGCGCTATTCCGGCCGTCTGGCCGAGGAACTGGCCAAGACCGAACCCAATGGCGCGATCTGGGCCAACCAGTTCGACAATGTTGCCAACCGGCAGGCCCACGTGGAAACCACCGGCCCGGAAATCTGGGAACAGACCGGCGGCAAGGTGGACGGGTTCATCTGCGCGGTGGGTTCGGGCGGGACGCTGGCCGGGGTGGCCGATGCGCTGCAGCCCAAGGGCGTGAAGATCGGCCTGGCCGACCCGATGGGGGCGGCGCTGTATTCGTTCTATACCACGGGCGAGCTGAAGGCCGAGGGCGGGTCCATCACCGAAGGCATCGGGCAGGGGCGGATCACCGCCAACCTGGAAGGATTCACGCCCGACATGTCCTATCAGATCCCGGACGAGGAAGCCTTGCCGGTGGTGTTCGACCTGCTGGAAGAAGAAGGGCTGTGCCTGGGCGGATCGTCGGCGATCAATATCGCGGGGGCAATGCGGATGGCGCGGGACATGGGACCGGGCCACACCATCGTGACCATCCTGTGCGACTATGGCAACCGCTATCAGTCCAAGCTGTTCAACCCTGAATTCCTGTCCGCCAACGGGCTGCCGCAGCCGAAATGGCTGGTGGCCGAGGCCCCGGCCGCACCGTCGGTTTTCGTGGACGAATAAGGCGGGGCCGCGCGATGTTGCGTCTGTTCCTGAGCCTGTGGCTGGCCTGCGTCGTGGCTGCGCCGCTGTCGCCCGTCTACGCGCAAGAGACGCCGCTGGCGCAGGACGCCGGAACACAGGCGGCGCTGGATTACGAAGCATGGGAAAGCATCGCCACCCGCGCCGAGGACGCGTTGGAGGTGGGGCGGGCGTCCAACGCGGCGCTGGAAACGCTGCGCGCCGATATCGCGGCATGGCGCGACAAGTTCGCGGCGGCGCAGAATACCAACAAGTCCCGGATCGACATCGTTCAGTCGCAGATCACCGCGCTGGGGGCGGTGCCCGAAAACGGCGAGGAATCCGCCGAGATCGCGGCGCGACGGGCCGAGTTGACGGCGCAGCTGACCCGGTTGCAGGCCCCCGTTCTGACCGCCGAAGAGGCGCATCGCCGCGCGGCCGGGCTGATTGCAGAGATTGACCGCATCATCCGGGAACGGCAGGCGGAAGAACTGATCTCGCTGGGGCCGTCGCCATTGAACCCGTTGCATTGGACATCCAGCGTGCTGGAGCTGTACGGCGCCTTCGATACGCTGTGGCAGGAAGTGCAATCCAACTGGACCAACGAGGTACGGCAGGCCGAATTCCGGCAAAGCGCGCCGGTATCGGCGGCGATCGGGCTGGTGGGAATCGTGCTGCTGCTGCGCGGGCGGCGCTGGTTCGGCTGGCTGGAGGCGCAACTGACCAAGATGTCGCCGCGCGGGGTGCCGGTGTGGCAGTTCCTGCTGTCGCTGGGCAAGGTGGTGATGCCACAGGTCGGGCTGCTGATCGTGGCGCAGGCCATCATCCAGACCGGATTCGTCGGGCTGCACGGGGCGACGGTGCTGAACCATATCCCGGCCTGGGGCCTGGGTATCCTGGCGGCGCGCTGGCTGGCGGACCGCCTGTTCCCGGATACCGGCCCGGCGCTGGTGCCGGTAGAGCCCGCCCGCCGCGGCGAGGCGCGCGGCTATGCGACGATCCTGGCGGTTCTGGTGGTGCTAAGCAGCGTTGTCGGCGTGCTGGGCGTGATCGGCGATTTCAGCATCGAGGCCGAGGCGGTGATCGGATTCCCGGTGGCGCTGCTGACCGGGCTGGTGCTGTTCCGGTCCGGGCAATTCCTGTCGCGCCAGATCGAGAAGGCCAAACAGGCGGAAGAGCAGATCGGCTATCGCAACCGGCTGCTGGGCCTGCTGAGCCGCGCCGCGCAGGTGGCGGCGGTGGTGGGGCCGCTGATGTGGGCGGTGGGCTATCAGAACGCAGCCGATGCGCTGATCTATCCGGCGGTGCAGACGGTGGGGCTGCTGGGGGTCTTTGCGGTGCTGCGCAAGCTGATCACCGACATCTATTGCCTGATCACCCGCGCAGAGGACGACGCATCAGAGGCGCTGTGGCCGGTGTTGATCGGGTTCGGGCTGGCGTTGGCGCTGGTGCCGGTGCTGGCGCTGATCTGGGGCGCACGGGTGGCCGAGCTGACCGAGGTCTGGGCGCGGTTCCGCGAGGGCTTTGCCATCGGGGACACGCGCATTTCGCCCACGGATTTCCTGGTGTTCGTGCTGGTGTTCGGCCTGGGGTATATGTTGACGCGGGTGGTGCAGGGAACAGTGCGCAGTTCCATCCTGCCCAAGACCAAGATTGATCCGGGCGGGCAGAACGCCATCGTCGCGGGGCTTGGCTATGTGGGGATCTTCACCGCGGCGGTGGTGGCGATTTCATCCGCCGGGCTGGACCTGAGTTCACTGGCCATCGTCGCCGGTGCGCTGTCCGTCGGCATCGGTTTCGGGTTGCAGAATATCGTGTCCAACTTCGTGTCGGGCATCATTCTGCTGATCGAACGCCCGGTGGCCGAAGGCGACTGGATCGAGGTGGGCGGCAAGCAGGGCTATGTGCGCGACATTTCCGTCCGCTCGACCCGGATCGAGACCTTTGACCGCACCGATGTGATCATCCCCAACGCCGACCTTGTCAGCGGTACGGTGACGAATTTCACCCGCGGCAACACCATCGGGCGGCTGATCCTGCCGGTGGGCGTGGCCTATGGCACCGACACGATGCGGGTGGATGGTATCTTGCGTGAGATTGCCGAGGCGCATCCGATGGTGCTGCTGAACCCGAAACCGAACGTGATTTTCCAGGGGTTCGGGGCGGATTCGTTGAACTTTGAAATCCGCGCCATCCTGCGTGACGTGAACTGGTCCATGACCGTGCGGTCGGAACTGAACCACGAGATCGCCCGCCGCTTCGCCGAAGAGAAGATCGAGATCCCGTTCGCGCAGCGCGATATCTGGCTGCGCAACCCGGAAGCGCTGACCGGCGCGCGCCCGGCAGCGGCGAAGAATGACCCGGAAGGACAGGATACATGACCGAACCACTGTTTCGCACCGACGCCTATTTGCGGCAGGCCCCGGCCGTTGTGACCGCGCTGACCGAACAGGGCGGCGTGGTGCTGGACCGGTCTGTCTTTTATCCAACCGGGGGCGGGCAGCCGGGCGACACCGGCGTTTTGCGCTGGAACGGGGGCGAGGCCGTGATCGCCACCACCGTCAAGGGTGAGGGCGACGATATCGTGCTGGTCCCGGCAGAGGGCAGCCGCCTGCCCGCGGTGGGTGACGCGGTGGAACAGGTGCTGGACTGGGACCGTCGCCAGCGGCTGATGCGCGTGCATACGGCGCTGCACCTGCTGTCCGTGGTGATCCCGCTGCCGGTCAGCGGTGGCGCTATCGGTGCTGACAAGGGCCGGCTGGATTTCGACATGCCCGACGCGCCGGAGGACAAGCAGGCGCTGGAAGATGCGCTGAACGCGCTGATCGCCCGTGACTTGCCGGTGACGGATGACTGGATCACCGACGATGAACTGCAGGCCAATCCGGGGCTGGTGAAAACCATGTCGGTGATGCCGCCGATGGGGCAGGGCCGGGTGCGGCTGGTGCGGATCGGGCAGGGGGCGGATCAGGTGGACCTGCAGCCCTGCGGCGGCACTCATGTCGCGCGCACCGGCGAAATCGGCCGGATCACCTTGGGCAAGATCGAAAAGAAGGGCCGCCAGAACCGCCGGGTGAACCTGCTGCTGGTGGATTAATCCTCTTTTTCGGCCCCTTCTTTCGGTTCCGGCAGGCCTTGGCGCGACAGCAGGATGGCGATGGGGCGCAGGGCCGGCACCTCTGAGCATACGATCAGCAGCCCTACCATGATCGGCACCGACAGGAACATGCCGGGAATGCCCCAGACCGCGCCCCAGAAGGCCAGGCTGATGATGATCCCGAAAGACGACAGCCGCAGGGCGCGCCCCATCAGCATCGGATCGATCACGCTGCCGTTCATGAACTGGATCATCGTCACGATGATGAAGATCGCCGCCGTCGCGCCCGGATCGGCGGTCTGGACGAAGGCCACAAGCGCCACCATGATCGTCGCCACGATGGAGCCGACATTGGGGATGTAGTTCAGCACGAAGGTCAGGATTCCCAGCGCCCCGGCCAGGTCCAGCCCAAAGAGCTTGGCCACGCCATAGGCCATCACCCCGGTCACGGCGCTGACCCCGGTTTTCACCAGCAGGTAATAGTTCACGCGGTGGATGATCGTGGACATGATGCGGCTGACCTGCCTGGCCTGCTCTTCATCCCCGCCAAAGAAATTCTCCAGCTTGGTGGCGAACCAGATGCGTTCGGCGAACAGGAAGCCGACGAACAGGATCACCAGCACCGTGGCCGACATCAGGTTCCCGGCCTGCCCGGCGGCGGTCCGCAGATAGCCTGTGACCTCGATGGATTTCACCGAGTTGAACACGGCTGACTGCACGTCGTCGCCCAGCCAGGCAAACATCGACGCTATCGCGGCGGGCGCGCTTTCGGCATAGGACACGGTGGTGGTCAGCACCGTGTTGACCTGGCTGAGGATGATGGAACTGAGCGTCAGCAACGCCGCCGAGATCATCAGCAGCGCCATCAGCGAAGCCAGGAAATTGGGGATTCGCACCGGCCCGATCCGCAACCGCGAAATGAAGTTGATCGCGTCGCTGGTCAGCGAGAACAGCACCACCGCCGTGGCCAGCGAAATCAGCAGGAACCGCGCCTGTACCAGCAGGAACAGCACGACGGCAAAGGCGATGATCACCAGCGCGCCGGTCTGGATGCGGTCGAACTCTTTCCGTTGGCCCGACCCAAGGTGCTGGCGGGGCTGCGGCGGTCTGCGAAGGGATTTGTTCATCTTGCCTGTCATGGTCGGGGTCTGGCTGAGGTCATCCGATTATGCGAGAACGCCCCGGGGGTTACAACGGCCCCTAACAGTGAAATCACATGCGCGAGAGGTCTTGCATTCGCCCCGCGCCTGCGAT
The DNA here is from genome assembly GCA_017792425.1 of Thalassovita sp. GTDB lineage: Bacteria > Pseudomonadota > Alphaproteobacteria > Rhodobacterales > Rhodobacteraceae > Thalassobius. The sequence continues at coordinate 2,446,959 of CP051233.1, read as the reverse complement.
TAGAAGGGCCGAACGGACAGTTGGCCGAGTGGTCGAAGGCGCACGCCTGGAAAGTGTGTAGGCGGGGAACCGTCTCGAGGGTTCGAATCCCTCACTGTCCGCCACCCACATTTCTCTGTTTCCCTGTTGTCCTGTTCAGGTGATTTTTCCCGGTCTTTTCGGGGGTTTGCCGGTGCGCGCTGCGATGAGAGACGCGCCTTTCCGTCCCTTTCAGCGCGTGTTTTGCGGTTTGTCTCTGTCGGGCATTTCGGACGAGGCGGTTTTGGGTTTACAGGGAATTAACAGGGAATTTCGCGTCTGTTTCGGGGGGCAGGGTCGGGAAGGGCCAGTTTCGCCCCTGATTTCTGACGCGATTCCATGGGGTTGCAGGCGATTTCCCTGTTCTTTGGAAACAGGGAATTCAAATGCGCTGAACAGGGAATGCGACTGCCGGAACAGGGAAGGATGCTGGGAAGAACAGGGTATGCGCATTGGCGCAGCTTGCGGCTCAGAATCTCTGTTTTTCGGACTCGATCGAGGCCGGGTTTTCCGGCGCCTCTGATCCGCAGGCCCAGAGCAGGGTGACAGCGTATCCGGACGGACCGATGCGGGTCTGCTCGCGCAGGGTCATGTTGCGGCGATCAATCCAGCCGGCGGACGTGCCGGTTTCCATCGGAGAGGTCGCGGCCAGTCCTGCAAGGGCGAGGTCATGGGCCGGAGAAGAGGCTGGGAGGGGCTGACCGGGGCCGAGCGGTATCCATGGGAATCCCCGTTCGCGGAACAGGTACCGGATTCGGCCACCGTGGGACCAGACCGCGGCCAGGGGTTCGCGGCGCAGGTCGATCATCCGGCGAACGGCCGCCTCGACGCTGATCCCAAGCGCTTCGGCAAGGGACAGGGCATCGGCCAGGTCGGGGTCGGGTGACAGGTGCGGGGCTGCCAGCGACTGCGGGGCGAGAAGCTCGATCGCGAAGCGGTTGGCCTCGCTTTCCTGCCGGATGTGCTGCTCTGCCATCCCGGTTGCCCGCATGTCGCTGTCCTGGCAGGTAAAGCCTGTCTCTCCGGTCGGTTCATGCCATTCCATCAGGAAGTGCCCCAGCTCATGGGCGAGGGTGAACCGGGTGCGGGCGGGGCCACCGGAGGTATTGGCGAGGATCGCACCCTGGCTGCGGACCCTGTCGGTCAGAAGCATGCCTTCGAAGCCGTCAAATCTTTCTTGCCGGATACAGGCAATCCCGAGGCCCAGGGCGATCTCCTCGACCGGGACCGGACCATCGCACGGCCCGATCTGCGCGTGGAGCGCCTGAGCGATCGCGACAGGGGATCGCAGGTCGGCCAGTGCGATACGGTCCAGCTTCAAGAGGTCAGGCAGTCTCGGTTGCGCGGGCCTTCATGGCCTTCACCGTTTCCTCGATGATCGCGCGGTCCCTTTCGGACAGCGTTTCGAGATCGCGGTGGATGCGCTGAAGCTGCATGGAGGCCGCGTCCGGTTCCTTTGCCAGCCCGACAAGCTCGTCCGTCGTGACGCCGAAGTGCTGTGCCAGGTTGCGCACCAGTTCGAAGGAGGGCTTCTTCGTCCGGCCCTTTTCCAGCTCCCATACATGAACCTTCGAGATCCCGACCGCGTTGGCCACATCCTGCAGGGACTGGTCACTCCTGGTGCGCAGATTGAACAGGCGCTCGCCGATCTGCATGGCTTCCTCCGTACGCTATGCCTAACGGAACCATATGACAGGACTTTCTGAATTGCCAGAAGTTTGTTAAAACTAACGCCAGAGGCCGGAGTGGTGATTCCCGGTCGAGCTGCTACAGGAGGTCAGAATGACCCGAACGACGATCCAGATGATGCCCATTGCGGGTCTCAAGCCCTGGGCACGCAATGCGCGGACCCATTCGAAGAAGCAGGTCCGGCAGATTGCCGACAGTATCGAGACTTTCGGGTTTACCAACCCGGTGCTGATCGACGAGCACGGCACGATCCTTGCCGGGCATGGCCGGGTGGCGGGGGCGACGCTGCTGGGGATGACCGAGGTGCCTTGCCTGCGGCTCGATCACATGAGCGAGGATGAGAAGCGGGCCTATGTGCTGGCGGACAACAAGCTGGCGCTGAACGCGGGCTGGGACGAGGAGCTGCTGGCGGCCGAACTGGGGGCGCTGGCTTCGGCGGAGCTGGAGTTCGACCTGTCGATCACGGGCTTCTCCATCCCGGAGATCGACGGCATCCTGGAAGAGGTCAAGCCGGAGGAGCCGGGCGACCCGGCGGATGAACACATTCCCGCAGAGGCACAGGCGCGGGTCCGCCCCGGGGACATCTGGCAGCTGGGGGCACACCGGCTGATCTGCGGCGACGCGCTGGATCCGCAGGTGGCGGCGGCGCTGATGCAGGGCGAGCTGGCGCGGATGGTGTTCAGCGATCCGCCCTACAACGTGCCGATCGACGGGCATGTCGGGAACTCGGGCAAGATCCGGCACCGCGAGTTCGCCATGGCGTCAGGCGAGATGAGCGCCCCCGAGTTCACCGCCTTCTTGGAACGGGCGTTTCGCAACATGGCGGAGCATAGCCTGGACGGCTCGATCCATTTCCTGTGCATGGACTGGCGGCACATGTCCGAGATGCTGGCGGCGGGCCACGCGGTCTATGACGAGCTGAAGAACCTGGTGGTCTGGGCCAAGGACAATGGCGGGATGGGCACCTTCTATCGCTCGCGCCACGAGCTGGTCTTTGCCTTCAAGAAGGGGACGGCCCCGCATGTCAACACGTTCGAGCTGGGCCAGCACGGGCGCTACCGGACCAATGTCTGGGAATACCGCGGGGCCAACAGCCGCCGTGCCGGGCGGATGGAGGAACTGGCACTGCACCCGACCGTGAAGCCGGTGCAGATGATCGCCGATGCGATCCGGGATGTCTCGGGGCGGGGCGAGATCGTGCTGGACCTGTTCGGCGGGTCCGGTTCGACGCTGATCGCGGCCGGCAAGACCGGGCGGTGCGGGTACCTGTGCGAACTGGACACGATCTACTGCGACCGGATTCTGGCCCGGTGGGAAGCCTGGGCGAAGGACGAGGCCGAGCAGGTTCTGTGCGGCTGGACCCCGCCGAATGCCGCAGCGTTGAAAGCGGCTGAATGAGCGGGGGCAGGAAAAAGACCGGCCGCGACAAGGCGGGTTTGCCCGGACCGGGACCGGAGTACGAGGTCGGCTATGGCAAGCCACCGGTCTCGGGGCGGTTCAAGCCCGGGCGATCCGGCAATCCGAAGGGCCGCCCGAAAGGATCGCGCAACCGGCGGACACCGCTTGGCGAGGAGCGTCTGAAAGGGATCATCCTGGAAGAGGCCTATCGCGAGATCAGCGTGCGCGAGGGGGACCGGAACGTCAGCATCCCGATGGCGCGGGCGGTCATGCGGTCGCTGGCGGTCAATGCCGCCAAGGGGCAGCACCGCTCGCAACGGCTGTTTGCCGAGATCCTGACCCGGGTCGAACAGCAGAACCGGGCGCTGGCGGAGGAGGTGGCGGAGATCGCCTCTGACTACAAGGCCTACTGGGAACAGGAGCTGGAGCGGCGGCAACGGTTGCGATTGACGGATCTGCCGGACCCTCTGCCGCATCCGGACCAGGTCCGGATCGACATGTTCACGGGCGAGGTGCGGGTTGTCGGCCCGATCACCGAGGACGAGCAGGGAAAGCTGATCTGCCTGCAGGAACGCCTGCTCAGCTTCGAGGAAGAGCGCGACTGGTTGCGTGAGACCCTGAACGCAACAACCGACGGCGGGATGCGGGACTTCCTGCGCGAGGATCTGGACCGCAATGACCGGATCCTGTCGATCATCCGGACCGGCATAGACCGGTTGCAGGGGATTTCGCGCAGGGTTGGCTGAGCGGGTCAGATGACCGCGTTGCCGTTGGTAGGGGTAAATCCGAAGTGCCGGTCCTGTTCCTGCCAGTCGAGCGGGATCGGGCTGGTCGCCAGCCGTTGCGCGGTCAGGTCGACAGGCTGGGTGCCGGCCAGGATGGCCTGCTGGATGCGCGGTGACAGGAAGGCAAAGCGGATCCGGGTGCGCAGGTAGGATTCAGAGATCTTCTCGTCTGTCGCGATCTGCGACAGGGGGATGCCCTTGCGCAGGGCTGTGACCCAGCCATGGGCGCGGATCAGGGTGGCGCGCAATACCGGATCGGGAGCTGGCAAGCGTTCGCCTGCGATGATCCGGGTCTCAACCCCGCGACGGCGCAGCGTGAAAGGCGCGTCGACGGAGAGAAGCTCATCTGCCAATTTGCTGTTGGACACTCCCAGCGCATTCGCAACGGCGAGAGAGTCCAGCCGCAAGGACAACCTGTTCCCGTAGAGTACCCCGCTGGCGATCAGTTGGCCTGTCTGGCTGGGGTCGGTGTCGATGGCATCGGCAAAGTCAAAGGCCTGTTGCGCAACGCGTTCGGCCCGGCTGGCGTCTGGGCTGGCCAGTATCGTATGCCGCGCCGCATGGTGGCGCAGATGCGCGATCACCACCTGGGCGAACATGCGTTCCAGGTCGGGGGCGCGCAGCCGCCAGCCGGCGGGATCGGGGGTGCCGGACAGCAGCCTGCCGGAGACATAGTAGCGGTGCCGGTGCCTGCCTTTCACCGTGTGGGTCGGTGTCAGGCGGTCCCCGGTGTCATCGCGCAGCTTGCCTGACAGCCAGGACGGAACCGCACGGTTTTGTCCGGAGGTCATGCGCCGTGGTCCGTTCCGGGCGGCGTCCAGCCTCGATTGCACCTTGGCCCAGAGGATGTCGTCGATGATCGGGGGCTGCAAGCCCGGCCATTCCTTGTCCTTGTGGCGGATCCGACCACGATAGACCGGGTTGCGCAGCAGGTAGTGCAACTGGCCCCGGGACAGGGATTGGCCGCCGCTGGTCCGGCCGGTGGAATAGACCTGGCGCTTTGATCGCAACCCCTCGGAGCGGGCCAGCGCGGTGACCTGCCTCAGGCACCCGTGCTCGGCATAGAGTTCGAACAGGCGGTTGACGGTGCGGGCCTCCTCCGGGTTGACCACCAGTTCGCGGCGCAGCGGATCGGGGTGACGGTCATAGCCCAGTGGCAGGACGCCCCCCATCCACAGACCCTTCTTCTTGGAGGCCGCGATCTTGTCGCGGATGCGTTCGGCGGTGACCTCGCGTTCGAACTGGGCAAAGGACAACAGCACGTTGAGGGTGAGGCGCCCCATCGAGGAAGAGGTGTTGAACGCCTGCGTGACCGATACGAAGGAGCAGTCCGCCTGTTCCAGCCTGTCCACCAGCCGCGCGAAATCGGCCAGCGACCGGGTCAGCCGGTCGATCTTGTAAACGACCACCATGTCGACACGGCGCGCCTCGATATCGGCCAGCAGGCGTTGCAGGGCGGGGCGTTCCAGTGTTCCGCCGGAAACGCCGCCATCGTCGTAGCGCGCCGGCAGCAGCTTCCAGCCCTCGTGGCGCTGGCTGGCGACATAGGCGGCACAGGCCTCGTGCTGGGCATCCAGAGAGTTGAAATCCTGCTCCAGCCCGTCGTCGGAGGATTTGCGCGTGTAGATGGCGCAGCGGATCTTCGGGCGCTGGCTCATGGTTTGCCCGCTCCTGTCAGCCCGAAAAACCGTGGCCCGGACCAGCGCGCGCCGGTGATCGCGCGCGCGATGGCCGATAGGGAGCGATGGCGCTCTCCGTTCCAGGCAAACCCGCCCTCCACGACATCGACCACGTGGGTGACCCCGTTCCATTCCCGGATCAACCGCCCGCCGGGTTGCAGCCCCGGTGTACCCGGGCTCCGCCTTCCGGCCAGTTCCCTCTCGATCATCCGCTCGGCCTGCCTCGGCAATCCGCCAAGCTGCTGCGCCTGCATGTCAAATGCCAGAATGCGCCGCAACATCGGGCGGCTCAGGCCTCTCGGTGCTGGCTGGCCGTGCTGCCTGCGCCACAGCGACAGCAACGCGTCCCGCCCCATCTGCTCCAGTTCACTGATATCAACCAGTGCCGCTTCACGCCGTTTCGTCATCGTGCTTCCCTCCGGGTTCCCGCGCATCCCGCGCCTGCTACCGGGAAAAGCCCGGAACTCACCGGGCGGGTACACACACGCGTGGAATTGAGAGGAAGTCCAGTCGGTGTAGGTGGTAAAAACGTCCAAGCGGGGGGCAGCGAGGTCTTCGGTTCAACCTGGATTGGATGGTTGCTTCTGTTCTGGTGACCTGCGCAGCAAACAACGCAAGGCTTCTGGCTGCGGATGGGCAGCCGATACGTGAAAGCGACCACATTGATTTGGACGCCTAGTTCTTGCTGGCAATGACGTCGCGGTGGGTGATGGGACGACCAGTGTTTGCATCGGTGAGCACGGGCTGAATCGGTTTGCCGGTTTCGCGCGACAGCAATGTCATGGCAGTGCCTTGATCCGACGGCACGTTCTGGTCGGCCCAGGCGATCAACGAAACCAGAACGGGATAGAACGCCTTGCCCTTGTCGGTCAGGCGATATTCATGGCGGGGCGGGTGCTCCATATATTGTTCGCGACGCAGCAGGCCCTCGGTTTCCAGTTTGCGTAGGCGATCAGCCAAGATGTGCCGGGTGATGCCCAGCCGTTCCTGCATCTGCTCGAACCGTCGGACGCCAAGAAAGCAGTCGCGCAGCACGAGCAAGGTCCAGCGGTCCCCAATCACGGACAATCCGCGGGCGACGGGGCAACGTTCGGTTCTCAGGTCTTCCCATTTCATGCCGCTCTTATAGCGCAAGTTGACAGGTTCCGAAACAGAACTTACAAAGAGTTAGTTCCAAAATAGAACCTACAATGCCGGACAGCGCAAAAAAGGCTTCACATGACCAAGATCACCCGGACTTATGAATATGCCAGAGCCACCTTCGATCCTGCCGCGGCGATGCGCATGTCTGGGCTGGACTACATGCGCGCCCTTGCCGCCGGGCAGATCGGCGCCCAGCCGTCGATTTCAGCGACCATGGGCATGTCGCCGGCTCGTGACCTGGCGTATGGCAAGGTTGCATTCGAAGCTGAGCCGGGAGATTGGCTGCTGAACCCGATGGGGACGGTGCATGGTGGTTTCGCGGCGACCATCATGGACTCGGCGCTGGGTATTTCGGTTCACACAACGCTGGAACCGGGCTGGGGTTTCACCACGGCGGAACTGAAGATCAACTATACTCGCGCGATCCGCTCTGATGGCGGCAAGTTGCGGGCCGAAGGCGAAGTTATCCATCGCGGGCGGCGCATGGCCACCGCCGAGGCCCGGCTGATCGGGGTCGGCGACGACAAACTCTATGCGCATGGCTCTACCACCTGTTTCCTGTTCCCGCTGGACGGGACGGTCGCGTGATGGGTGGGGTGTCCGTCACGGAGCGGACCACGGCCGCCACTGCGCGGGCGGCGCGCACCCGTGTCTTGTTGGACGGGCGGATTGCCCCGACATTGGCAAGGCTGGCTCTGCCGAACGTGTTGGCAATGGTGGTGCAGGCGGCGATGAGCATTGCCGAGGGCTATTTCGCCAGCCGCCTGGGGGTTCCTGCTCTGGCAGGCCTGGCGCTGGTCTTTCCGTTGGTGATGCTGACGCAGATGCTGTCCGCCGGGTCGATGGGTGGGGCAATATCGTCGGCCGTGGCACGTGCGCTAGGGGCGAACCACGACGCACGTGCAAGCGGACTGATCCTGGCGGCGTGGAGTCTGGCCTTGGTCTTGGCTGCGGCCTCGGCTCTGGCCATGGCGCTCTTCGGACGGGCCGTCTTTGGTTTGCTCGGCGGGGATTCGGATGCCATCCGGTCGGCGTTGGACTATGCCGCGGTGTATTTTCCGGGCTGTCTTGCGATCTGGCTTTGTCATTCCAGCCTCAGTGTGATCCGTGGAGCGGGCAACATGGGCGTTCCTTCGCTGGTGTTGCTGGGTGTTTCGGTTCTCAGCATTCCCCTGGCCGGGGCCTTCGCGCTTGGTTGGGGGCCGTTTCCGGCCCTTGGTATGGCCGGGCTGGCCTTGGGTGGCATCATTGCCCATGCGCTTGGCGCGGCCGTCGCGGTGGCGTACCTGCTGGCCGGTCGGGCCGGGCTGTCTCCTGGGCGTGCGCGGCTGGCATGGGACATGTTTGCCGATATCCTGAAAGTCGGGAGCATCGCATCCGTCAATTCCGTGCTGACAGTGTTGACCATCGTCCTGATGGTCGGCGCCGTCGGGCGGCATGGTGCAGCGGCCTTGGCGGGGTACGGCCTGGGCGCGCGGCTGGAATTCCTGATGATCCCGATCGTCTTTGGCATCGGCGCAGCGATGACGGCCATGGTCGGCGCGAATATAGGGGCGGGCAACCGGCGCCGTGCCCTTGCGGTGGCCTGGACGGGGTCCATCGCCGCGGCAGGGATCGTCGGGGGGATCGGGGCCGTGGTGGCGGTGTTTCCTGATTTGTGGCTGCGGCTGTTCCTGTCAGCACAAGAGACCGAGGCCTTGTCCGTGGGTCGGGCCTATTTTAGGGCCGTCGCGCCGTTCTATGGGTTCTTCGGGCTGGGGCTGGCGCTGTATTTCGCCAGCCAAGGGGCCGGGAGACTGGTATTGCCCTTCCTTGGTGGGGTCATACGTCTGGCAATTGCTTTCGGCGGGTCAGTGTTGCTGGGGCAGACAACGGAATTGGGGGTGAACGCCGTGTTCATCGCCATCGCGGCGGGAATGTTCGCCTATGGTCTGTTTATCTCGATTGCGCTGCAGCTCTCGAAGTGGGAGTAGGGTCGAGTGAGCCAGTGGGATGAACTGCCTTCCCACCAACCTGCTGCTATCGCAGCGGACATAGGTGGCGAGAGGAGCATCTGATGGATATCAAGGTTCACTGACCCCGTAAAAAAACACGTCGCAAACGACGTCTTTAACCACGTATTGTGCTTTGCGCCGATGCCCGTTTGTTGTTTGTCATCACAACCTCCAATTGGGAACCGTAGCGACAACCGCTTGAATCCGCCTTGCGACCCGCGGTCGGAGCGATGGATCCGCTATTTCACTTCGGATGATGCCTGCTGGCAGATCGCCTGGTTCAGGGCATCCAGCACGAAGCCGGTTGTCATCAAGGTTGAGACACGCCAGCCGACGATCTAGCGGGCGAAGACATCGATCACGAACCCGCCGCGAGGTCGAAGTGGCCCTCTTCGAATACATTAACAGCTTCTACAACCCGTGCCGAAAATACTCAGCCCTCGGCTGGAAATCACCCGTGGCCTTCGAACAATGGGTCGCATAATTTGAGGATCTGACCGGAACAGAACTGGTGCAGGTCCAGACAGCACCGCTCACAGGCCTCGGCAGTTGCACTCCTTGAAGCAGGCCCCCCTGCTAATATTCTGAAAAACCCGACATCTTTCCAAAACTTAAGCACATGCACAGCCCGAAACAAAGTCGTCGTGCCTATGCAAACTTTCCCCACCTACATGCGACTTGCGGCCCGTGATTGGATCAGGGCCTCGATCTGATCGGTTGTGAAGCCTACCTCGGCAAGAACCTCGTCGGTGTGCTCGCCGATAGTCGGGGCAGGCCGCTCGATGCTGGGGTTGCCCTCAGACATTAGAAATGGCGCGACGGGCACCTTGTGGGTGCCATCGCGACCAAGTGGGGCGGGAGTGTCCTGAAGTAGGCCACGGGTGGCAAGCTGTGGATCCGCGAGCGCCTCCTGCATCGTGCGAACACGGCCTGCCGGTACTTGGTGCTGACGCAGGAAGTCCTGCCATTCGTCGGCGGTGCGAGTGAGAAATACCTCCTTCAGAACGGCTTCCTCTGCGGCATGACTTTCCAGACGCTCGGCATGGGTTTCCTTCACCATATCGGGGCGGTCGAGAGCCTCCCAAAGCCGCTTCTGCTGACGCATATTGGCAGCCCCGAGCATGAGCAAACCATCTGCGGTTTCATAGGCCCCAATACCAGCGAGCACGAAGCGGTTGCCCTCGGGTATTGGTGCCTTGCCGCCGATGTTATATGCTGCAATATGAGTGCTCATCAGCATCAGCGTGGCATCAAACATCGCAAGATCAACATTTTGCCCTCGGCCGGTTTGGGTGCGTTGGAAGAGGGCTGCGGAGATAGCGAAAGCGGTCATGTAACCGGTGGCATAATCCACCACTGGGGCGCCGGTTTTCAGGGGTGCGCTTTCCTCAGAACCGGTGAGTGCCATAAGGCCTGCAACAGCTTGGAAAACAAAATCGTAGCCAGTTTCTTCGCCGCGCGGCCCATTGCGTCCGAATGCGGAGACGGAGCAATAGACAAGGCGGGGGTTTATCTTGTGGATTTCGTCATAGCCAAGTCCCAAGGCATCGAGCGCGCCGGGCCGGTAATTCTGCACGAATACGTCAGCGTCCTTCAGAAGCGCCTTTAGCACTTCCTGCCCGCCCTCAGTTTTCAGATCAAGCCCGATGGAGCGTTTGTTTGCGCCCTGCGCGAGATAGGTCGTACCCATCTGTGCCGCGTTCAGCTCTTTGTCCGGACCTTGCTGGCGGACTTGGTCGGGGTCGTCGGGGCGATCAATTTTGATCACATCGGCGCCTAGTACCGCAAGTTGGTAAGCGGCGAAGGGACCGGCCAGAACATGGGTGGCGTCGATGACCTTGAGGCCTTCAAAAGCACGGGGCATGGGAAATCTCCTATTTCGGTTTGCGACGCGTCAGGAGGCGCCTTTATTGCGAGTACTGCGGTTGGTGATCCGTGTAAGCCATTGTAGATTAGCATAATGACGAAAATTCGGGCGAGGTGCATCGCCGTCACAAGGGCGACGTCCTGCCCGAGAATACCCGCGGTTAGTGCCATCTCTGTGGTGCCGCCCGGGGCGAAACCGAGAACCATCGTGGAAAAGGCTGTGTCTAGTATATGGCTGGCCAGCCAGGCGCCAAACACGGACAAAACAAGCAGCATGACGGAGGTAATAAATACCGAACTGACCAAGTTCTTGCGCTCGGTGAAGGTGCGACGTGTAAAGCAGGAGCCAAGCCACGTGCCCAGAACGACCTGTGCCAGAGCCAGCATGGGCCGGGGGATGTCGAATGCTGGCTGGCCGAGGGCTGAAAGTGTCGCGGCCATAAATAGCGGCCCCAAAAAGAATGGGTTGTTAAGGCGCAACGCCTTGAAGAGGATCGGGCCGACAATGGCCCCCGCAAGCGTCACACAGAACGCCACCACCCCGTGATGGACATCAGGCTGAGACAGCACGGCTGACGCATCCCCCGAGAGATAGAGCATCATAGGAAAGATCGTCACCACAAGTGCTATCCGCATCGTCTGTGCGAAGATTACGGGCGCCGGTGCAACGCCGTGATGCTCGGCCAACACCCCTGCCTCAACGGGTGAGGTCGGAACTACGGAGAGAAAGGCGGTCACGCCGTCGGTACCGTAGACGCGGCGTTGAACGAGACTAACGGCGACCGAGATTGCGACTATGTATAGGCTCACGAACACCAGAATTGGTGCGGTTTGCAGCAGGGAATGGAACGCGGCTGGGGTGAAATGCGCTCCAACGAAAGTGGCCACGGTAATTTGGCCGAAGGGGCGCATCTGAATCGGCACACGCACAGATAACGTGTCTGTTACAGTCAGCAGGCCCGAGACAACCAGCGGACCAATCATCCAAGGCAGCGGCAGACTCAGAGCGCTGAATGCCAGCCCCGCCATGCCGGCGCCGGCGTAGAGGCCGGCGAGTGCGAACATAAACCTCAAATCGGCATGCCCTCCTTGAGGCGGGAAATTGCATCAACTTTCGCAATTGGTGAGCAGAGCATCTCTGACCAAACCTGGACCGCGGTGCTGCTGCGCACGGCGCAAGTTGCCTGCTGAAAGACGGTGGCTCTGGTAAGCATAAATCGAGTCGGGAACTGGGTTGAGCTATCGGAGGAAAGTGGCGGCAGGACGTTGAATCCTTTGTATTGTTAGTATTTTCCGGCGGGTGAACTATTAATTGACAAAAAGCTACTTCATAGATTTTTTTAGTGCAAGACTGAAATGGATTGCAGTGATTTCAGATACTTTTGGGGCAGGGGCCAGTGGTTCGGCGGAAGCCTCGGAAGACGCAGTAACGGGAGGAATTTGAATGTACCGGATAGACTACGCGGGCATCGTGGGTGTCTGGAAGTCAGCGCGTGAGTGCCGTTGTTTGCGGCAGCGCTATTCGCGCGAAGGCGTGCCCTTCATGTTGGCCGGCGTCTATATCGACGAAACCGCCTATCGTATTCTGTCGGTGGGGAGCGCCGAGCGTCTGACAGCGCTTTGGATGGTTTCCGATTTGTCGGGCCGACCCATCGTGAACGCTCAGCAGGAACTGACGATCTTATCTGCAGATTTGACAGTCGCAAGTGATCTTTCGGTTTCGCTGGGATTGCTAATGGTGCGAATGGTCCGGCTGGCTATTGATCAAGATGAAGTCCGCGTGCTGGTGGCGGATGGGATTTACCGAGGCGACAGCACCAAGCTGCGCCTGAAATTGAAATGACGCGGCAGGAGAAAGCTGATGTGCGGCGCCCTTGGAGATAGAAAGACCGTTCGTAACGGAGAAATCGTGGTGGCCTACGCGGTGCTTGGCCCGTCTGGAGCTAATGTGCCGACACTGTGCCTGATCGCATCCACAGGGCGTGGTCCCGAGGATTTTGCTCATCTCGCCGAGGTTCTTTCCCGAGGTGGTCTCCGCGTGGTATTACCTTGGCCCCGTGGCACGGGGGGGAGCGAGGGACCGCTGGAGGGGATCACTTTTCACGACCTAGCAGCTGATGCTGCTGCCGTGCTGGATTCCGAGGCGGGCGAGGGTGGGGCAGTTGTTGTAGGTCATGCCTACGGTTGCTGGATTGCCCGGACGGTTGCTCAGGACCGGCCAGAGCTGGTGGACGGAATCATCCTGCTCGCTGCCGGCGGTGGAAAGTGGCCTGACGATCTTTCGAAGGCGATCGATGTTGCGATGGCACCCGAGGCCCCAGAGGCGGACCGATTGGCCGCGTTGCGGCGCGGGTTCTTTGCCGAGGGCCACGATCCGCGGCGCTGGCTTGAAGGCTGGCATCCCGCGCTTGTTGTGGCGCAGCGCGCGGCCCGCGCTGCCACCGAACGTGACAGTTGGTGGCCCAGTGGCACTGCTCCGATCCTCGATATTGTAGGTCTGCAAGACCCGTTTCGGGCAGAAGGTTCCAGAGATTTCTACGTAAAAGAGTTCACGCCGCGCGTCGAGCTAATCACAGTGGACGGAGCAAGCCATGCCCTGCCGGACGAGAAGCCAGACGAAGTCGGCGCGCTTATGATTGACTGGGTGAAGGCATTGCTGTCTGGTACATAAAGCTATACTTATATTCTAACATGTTTTATGTCCGAGCGAGACCGCGAATGACTCGGGTCAACTACTGATTGCATTGGAGGACCAACCCCTTGAACACCCACGTTGACAACAAGTCTCATGGTAGGGTCGAGTTTCGCATTGAAGGCAAGATTGCCGTACTAGAGATCAGCAATCCTCCGGTGAACGCGGGTTCTCATGCCGTGCGTAGAGGGCTGGTGGATGGTATCGAAAAGGCCGTGGAAGCCGGAGTCGAGGGCGCGGTTCTACTGGGAGCCGGAAACAGTTTCGTCGCCGGTTCCGACCTGCGCGAGTTCAATCTGCCGCTGGCCTATCCGGAATTGCCAGATGTAATCGCCGCAATCGAGGCGGCTCCGTTTCCAGTGGTTGCGGCGATCCACGGAGTGGCTCTTGGCGGTGGATTGGAGCTGGCGCTGGGCTGCGACTATCGCGTGGCCACGCCTGATGCCAAGGTTGGCTTGCCCGAGGTCTCGCTCGGCATGATCCCTGGCGCAGGTGGCACCCAGCGGTTGCCGCGCCTGATCGGGCGCAGCAAAGCGATGAATCTGATTTGCCGTTCCGCCCGCATCTCGGCACGCGAGGCGTTCCCGCTTGGTTTGGTGGATGCGCTTTGTGAGGGTGATCTGATGCAAGGCGCCTTGGCCTTTCTCGCCTCAGAACCGCTACCCAAGCGTCTCAGCCGCGATATGATGCCGCCCGAGGAGAGCGAACAGGCGCTGGAGGCTGCTTCGGCTGTAGCGCTGAAGCGCGGTAGGAGGCGGCCTAATGTGGTGGAGGCAATCCGGCTGGTGAAGGCGTCAACGGGCGATGCTGGCGTGGTGCTCATTGATGAGAGGTCAACTTTTCAGCGTCTGCGTCTCAGCCCCGAGGCCCATGCGCTGCGCGCCCTTTTCTTCGCTGAGCGCAAGGCCGGTTCTGTCAAAGGGATCGATCCGAAGCTGGCTCGCATGGTGACGCGCGTCGGCGTCGTTGGTGGCGGCACGATGGGGCAGGGGATTGCCCGTGCTTTCCTTGCTTCTGGCCTGACCGTGGTCCTGATGGAGCGCTATGCTGCGCCGTTGGAAGCTGCCCTGACAGCGCTAAAGAAAAGTTTTGCTGACCAAGTGGCGAAAGGGCGACTCTCCGAGGCGGAGGCCAAGGCGCGCGATGAGGCTTTGACCGGCACGGTGACGCCGGACGCCCTGTCGGGCTGCGACTTGGTGATCGAGGCGGTGTTCGAGGACATGGGCGTGAAACGCGAGGTTCTGGGCCGGCTCGAGGCGTTGCTGTCGCCGGAGGCGATCCTCGCCACCAATACCTCCTATCTCGACATCGACGAGATGGCCGAGGGGCTGGCGCATCCCGAGCGGCTGATTGGGCTGCATTTCTTCAGCCCGGCCGACATCATGCCGCTGCTCGAGGTTGTGCGCGCCGATAAAACCGCACCCGACGTTTTGGCTACCGGTCTGAAACTCGCTCGGCGTCTGGGCAAGCAACCAGTGGTGGCGCGGGTCGCCGAAGGCTTCATTGGAAACAGGATTTATGCGGCCTATCGCCGACGCGCAGAATTGCTGGTGCTCGACGGCGCAGCGCCGCAAGAGGTGGACGCGGCGGTGACCGATTTCGGCTTTGCGATGGGGCCTTTCGAGGTGGCCGACATGTCCGGGCTGGATATCGCCTGGGCGATGCGCAAGCGCCAAGCCGCGACGCGCGATCCGAAGGCGCGCTATGTCACCATTCCGGACCGGCTCTGCGAGGCCGGGCGGCTTGGGCGCAAGTCCGGGGCGGGCTGGTACGAATATGCCAGCGGCAAGGCGCAGCCGGACCCGGCGGTTCAGGCCATCATTGACGAGGAACGGCAGACCGCGGGCGTCGCAGCGCGGGCCTTCAGCGCCGAAGAGATCCAGCACCAGCTTCTGGCCGCCATCGTCAACGAGGCGGCGCTGCTACTGGACGAGGGCATTGCCGAACGCGGCTCGGACGTGGATGTGGCGCTGTGCAACGGCTACGGGTTCCCGCGCTGGCGCGGCGGACCGCTCTACTGGGCCAGGCAGCAGGATCCGGCCCGTCTTGCCGCCGATCTTGAGGCGCTCGCCGAGGCCGTGGGGCATGGACACAAGGTGGGGCCCGTGGCGCGGGTGCTGGCCGATCTGGAAACCGGACAGGAAAGCTGAGAAATGAAACAGGTCTTCATCTGCGATTACATTCGTACGCCCATCGGTCGCTATGGCGGCAGCATGTCCTCGGTCCGGGCCGATGACCTCGGCGCGCTGCCGCTCACGGCGCTTATGAAACGTCACCCCGGCCTCGACTGGGAGGCGGTTGTAGACGTGATTTACGGTTGCGCCAATCAAGCGGGCGAAGACAATCGTTCGGTCGCCCGCATGTCGTTACTTCTGGCGGGACTGCCAGAAACGGTTTCCGGCACCACAATGAACCGGCTGTGCGGCTCTGGTATGGATGCTGTGCTGGCGGCCTGGCGTCGGCTTGCCGTAGGTGAGGGTGACATTGCTATTGCGGGAGGCGTGGAGAGCATGAGCCGTGCGCCCTTCGTGATGCCGAAGGCCGCCACGCCTTTCTCGCGGGCGAACAGCGTGGAAGATACCACCATCGGCTGGCGCTTCATCAACAAGAAAATGCAGGCGATGTTTGGCACCGATTCCATGCCGGAAACAGCGGAGAACTTAGCTGAGGCTTTCTCGATTTCGCGCGAGGACCAGGACGCCTTTGCACTGCGATCACAGCAGCGCGCCGCCGCGGCGATTTCTTCCGGCGTTTTGGCCGAGGAAATCGTTTCGGTCGAAATTCCGCAGCGGAAGGGAGATCCGGTTGTATTCGGCACAGATGAGCACCCCCGCGCGACCTCGCTGGACCAGCTCGCAGCGCTCAAGGCCCCGTTCCGCGTAGGCGGGTCGGTGACTGCCGGAAATTCATCGGGGGTTAATGATGGCGCTGCGGCGTTGATACTGGCTACCGAGGCCGGAATCCGACGCCACGGGTTGACGCCGCTGGCTCGGGTCACGGGTGGAGCCACCGCCGGTGTGGCACCGCGGATCATGGGTATCGGCCCCGCGCCGGCCACTGAAAAGCTATGCGCGCAGCAAGGCCTTGTGCCGGGTGATTTTGATGTGATCGAGTTGAATGAGGCATTTGCTAGCCAGGCTTTGGCGGTGCTGCGCCGCCTCGGGCTTCTGGACGATGCGGCGCATGTGAATCCCAACGGCGGGGCCATCGCTCTTGGGCACCCGCTTGGCATGTCGGGCGCGCGGATCACCGGCACTGCGGCGCGCGCCTTGGCGCGCGGGGCGGGAAAGCGGGCGCTGGCCACCATGTGCATCGGCGTGGGGCAAGGCATCGCAATCTCGCTGGAGGCTGTGTGATGGGACAGCGCATGAAATTGCACTGGTCGCCTCGGTCCCCTTTCGTTCGTAAGGTGATGATCGTCCTGCATGAAACTGGCCTCACGGATGAGGTGGAGTTGAGCCGCAATGTGGTTGCCGTCCAGATACCTACCCCCGCCGAGGTGCTGGCCGATAACCCGCTGGGCAAGATCCCCGCATTGGTCACCGAGGATGGGCGGCAGTTGGTCGATAGTCGGGTGATCTGTGAATACCTGGACCTGCGGGCGGGCACCGGGTTGTTTCCGTCCGAGCTGCGCTTGCGGAGCGCACACCTCAATTGGCAGGCATTGGCCGACGGCATGACCGACGTGTTGCTTGTCTGGCGCACCGAACTCACCCGGGAGAACGGCCCTTGGCAGGCCGTGGTCGACAGCTGGCGGGTGAAGGTACAGGCAACGATGGCGCGGTTCGAAGCTGAAACCGATCAGATTGCAGAGGCCCCCTTCGGCATAGGCCACGTCGCCCTTGTTGCCGCGCTAGGGCAGCTGGATTTCCGCTGGCCAGATTGCGGCTGGCGCAATCATTTCCTGCAGTTGGCTGCGTTGGAGGCAAAGCTGGCCGGGCGACCCTCCGTCGTCGCCTCGAAGATAAGAGACGATGAGGGCAGTGACGCTGGTGCGCTGACCAGAAGGCAACTTACCTTCGGGGTATAACATAAAAGACTAGGTTTTCTGATTGCTTGCACCTTCAGCCGTTGCTACCATAGGAGTAGCGCGGTACCGCAGGAGTACGTATGCAAACGACAAGATCAGAGAATGCGACCGTAAAGGCGCTGCAGAAAAGCAACGTGGCGCGGTATATCCAGCTTGCCAGCCTGTTTCGGCAGCGCATAGAGAACGGCGAATGGGACGTGGGGACGCAGATTCCAACCGTCAAGGAGTTGGCTGATCAGTGTGGCGTTGCCACGATGACTATTCGTCAGTCACTTGATATCCTTGAAAAAGAAGGGCTGATCGAGCGCTACCGTGCTAAGGGCACCTTCGTTCTGGAGCGTCCGCGTCGTGACTTGTGGTGCGAGGTGAAAACAGATTGGTCAGGTCTGCTGATCGCGCGCGACAATGCAGTGATCGAGATACTCGACGATGAACGCAACGTGCCGCTGCCCCGCGGCGAGGACAACATCGGCACACCGGCTCCGTCCTATCGGCACCTGAAGCGCCGCCACAGCCGCGATGGCTCTCCGTTCCTATTGGCAGACGTCTATGTGGACGAGCGGATCTGCCCGCTGATCCCGGAGGAGGCCTATACGACGGTTACGGCGATGCGGCTGGTCTCTGACCTGCCTGGTCAGACTGTGACGGATGCCAACCAGGTAGTGACGATCGGGGCGGCCGATCTGGAGACCTCATCCGAGTTGAACATCTCGATCGGTGATCCGGTAGCCAAGGTCCGCCGAACGGCTGTAAACCAGAATGGTGATGTGATCCTCATGGCGAACGGCATCTACCGTGGTGACATGATGAAAATCGAAGTGAAATTGCGGTAGGGCGGGTTACCCCGCCCCTACCATCAGCTCTTGAACACTGGCGGGCGCTTCTCGCGGAAGGCGGTCATGGCTTCGGCGGTGTCCTCCGAGGTGGATAGCGCCTTGGTCTGACCTTGCTCGAAGCGATATCCCTCATAGATTGAGACGCCTTCGGTCATCTGGAAAGACTTCTTGGCAGCGCGCACCGCAGATGGGCTGGCCTTGGCGATATCGACCGCGAGCGCATGTGCGGTGGCGAAAAGCTCTTCAGGTGCCACGCAGGCCGAAGCGACGTTCATGCGCAGAAGTTCGGGACCATAGACCCGGCGGGCGGTATAAATCATCATCCGTGCGTCGCTTTCGCCGAAGTGACGGCGGACATGCGCCACGCCGCCGGCTAGGCCGACCATCACCTCGGTCATTTGCAGGAAACCCTTTTCGGAGGTCACTATGATATCGCAGCAGAGCGCGGTGACGCAGCCCGCACCGATGGCGGCTCCGTTGACGGCCGCGATGATTGGCTTGGGACATTCCAGCAGGCAGTCAAAGCTGGCCCGAACGCGGCGATTATGGGCGGTGTAATGGCCGGGATCCTGGGTCGGACGCTCGGAAAGGTCGGCCCCGGCCGAGAAGGCCTTGCCTGCGCCGGTGAGGACGATGGCGCGCACGTCCGTCCGGTCGCCAAGAGCGTCGATCACTTCGGCGATTTCTTCGCGAAAGCGGTTGTTCTGCGCATTCACCGGCGGGCGGGTGATGGTTACGGTGGCGACGAAATCGGCCACCTCCAGTGTGAGTGTTTCGTAGTCGCTCATCAGCAGTCTCCTTTTTTTAGTCGAGCACCGGGCGCAGCATCTCGAAGCTGCGAGGCGGCACAGTGTATTCGCGGTAGCCCATGCGGCCCAACGGTTTCAGCTCTTCCACGTCCACCAGCCCGTCCTTCAGCACGCGCTCGTCGATGTGGATGCCCACGACCTCGCCGATGACGATACGGTTGGTGTTGGGCAGCCCGCTGGAGGGGGTGAGGGTGATCAACTGGGAGAGTTTGCACTCCACCGCCACCGGGCTCTCAGCCACCCGCATGACCGGGATGTTCTCGCAGGGTACCGCCGTCAGGCCCGAGGCCTCGAACTCGTCCACTTCGGGCGCGTAGGTCGCCGAACTCTGGTTCATCTGCACGCACAGCTCGAAGGTGGCGAGGTTGCAGCAAAAGTAGCCGGTGGCCTCGGCGTTGGTCACGCTGTCCTTAGCGCTGTCGGAGGAGAACATCACATGCGGCGGCGTCGAGGCCACCGAATTGAAGCAGCTATAGGGCGCCAGGTTAGGCGTGCCCTCGGCCGATACGGTGGAGATCCAGCCGATCGGACGCGGCACGATCAGCGCCAGCCAGGGGTTGTGCGGCAGGCCGTGGCCCTCGCTGCGCGGGTCGTAGAACATGGGATCCTTGATTGACTTTTCAGTATAATGTGGGCCGGCACAGAAGGCGCGCCGACCCGATAGCCAGCTTATTGGCAGTTGAAACTTTCGGCCTTCGCCGGATCGCCGCTGCCGTCATAGGTGGCGTAAGTTGGGTAGGGGCAGAGCGGGCGGCTGACCCCCGGTCTGTACGAGCCCGTCACGACGAGGGAGCCTGGAGCCTTTTCGTTCTCGACCCAATCGACGATTGCGCTCAGCGTATCGAACTCGTTCAGTCCTTTGCCGCCCCCGCAATGCCCCATGCCGGGTACGAGATACAGCTTGGCGAACTCATCGGTCGCATCGGACCCGCCCATGTCCTCGGTGAGAGCGTCGAAGTAGCGCGCCGTGTCAAGGGCAGAGATCGCAGGGTCGCTGACGCCATGGTAGAAGAGAATCTTGCCGCCCTTGTCGCGGAAGGCAGCCAAGTCGGTAGAGACGGCGTCTGCGAAAGCCGCCGAGGCCTCCATCCGTTTCGGATCCTCGTCGAAGTCAAACTCCTGGATGTTGAACTCCGCGTCGGGCGGCGTGATGAAGACGTGTTTGATCCCGTTGTTGCTGAGCCCGGCCTTGATCGCGTTGGGCTCGGCGGTTTCGGAATCGCCAAGCCGCCAACGCCGCCAACCGCTGTCCCCGATACCGGGATCGAACGCCCAAGGAATGTACCAGGCCTTGCCCGCGCTGTCGGTCGAGCCTGCGTGGATGGTCTGCATCACGCGGACCTGGTCAGTAGACAGGCATGCGTCGGTCTTGTCGCCCTGACACTGCAGTCGCGCCGGGTCGTAGTCGCATTGGCCGACGGCCGAGACGAGCCCGTCTTCCAGCCCGTCTAGCCCATCGCAAACAGCGAGGATGTCATCGGACAGAAGCGCGAGATCCGAATCACTGAAGGCTTTGGCAAGAATTCGGTCGCCTTCTTTGTTCTTTGGTGCGATAGACGTAAGGTTCTGGAGGCCCCATGCAGTGTCGATGTGCGAGCGGGTCATCCGGAAGACTGGTGCTCCGCTCACGATGCCGTCGAAGAGCTCGGGGTAGCGCTGGCTAGCCATCATGCCCTGCCGCCCGCCGTTCGAGCATCCCACAAGGTACGAATGGTGCGGCGCTTCGCCGTAGTAGGCCTCCACCAGTTCTTTCCCGACGAGGGTAACGTGCTCGATCGTCTCGTAGCCCCAGATCTCGCGCGCCTTCTCGTCGAAACCGAAGGATCCATCGGGATAGTCGTGGCCGGCATTGGTGGAGATGACCGCAAAGCCTTCGCCGACCGCGGGGGGCGTGCTCGTTGGCGCGCCGCGACCGTAGGCCGGGCGAACTCTCCCGTCAAGCCCGCCCCCACCCTGGAAGAAGAAGCGACCGTTCCACTCGGCGGGCAAGCGCAACTCGAACTTCTCGCCCAATGGACGGTCACCTGCGCCGACGCGCGCGCCGATGATGCCGTCGACCCGACAATAGGCCGGGAGGTCCGCCTTGGCATCCGCGTCTGGACCGACCGGAACCCATGTGGTGGAGGTGATCTCCGTCTGGTCGTTGGAGAGTGTTGAAAGTTGCGCACAAGCGGCTTCGTCGGATGCCGCGAATTGCGGTGTCGCAATGGCGGCTGCTGTTGTCAGCAGGATGACTCGGGTCTTCCTTGTGATCATGGTTTCCTCCCGGATGATCAGTGACATTGTCTGAATTGCGGGTCTATCTGCTCTTGGCGGAGAGCAAACTCGCCAGCTTGCCCTCCTCTTTCGGCAGGTCGGCGCTCAGTCCGTCGGGCATGGGCACGCGGTGAACGTTCAGCGTCATCGCAACCATCGAGTAGTAACCGATCACGGCGGTCAGCTCGACCGCACCGACCTCGCCCCAGCGGGCGACAATGGCGGCATAGGTTGGCTCGCTCACGTCGCCGCGCTGCACCAGCTCGCAGGCGTAGTCGTAGATCTCGCGGGCAACATCATCCCCCTCGAAATCGGGAGCCGAGCAGGTGCGGATCGCCTCCGCGATGGCCGGGTCGAGCCCAGCGCGATCCGCGTCCCCAGCATGGATGGCCCATTCCAGATCGCTGTTCCAGCGCCGTGCGGTGACCAAAATCGCCAACTCGTTGAGGTGGGTGGGCAGGGAAGTTTCGAACCGAAGCACTTGGCCCAGGCGCTGCCAGCGGTCGGCCAGAACTGGGTTGTGCAGGGCTGCCCGCAGGGGGCCGACCAAGGTGCGGCGGGGACCAGAAACGATCTGCTCGTAGACCTCGAGCTGGGCTTCGTTCATTGTTTCAGGCACCGGGAAGCTGATACGGCCCCGGTTGGTGGCGCTTTGGCTCTGCTGGCTCATTCTTGCGTCTCCTTCAGTCCAAGGGCTTTGAGAACTTCCTCGGTATGTTCCCCCAAGAGCGGCGGCGCGCGATCGAAGGCGAGCGGCGCATTGGTAAAATTGAGTGGGCTGACTACCTGTTTCACCGAGCCGGAGAGTGGGTGAGGAATATCTCGCAGCATCTCGCGGTGCTGGATCTGAGGTTCATCAAAAACCCGGCCCACGGTGTTGATCGGTCCAGCTGGGACACCGGCCGCGGCAAAGGCCGCAACCCATTCCGTGATCGTGCCAGAGGAAAGCGCAGCGATTAGCAGGGTTTCGAGTTCTTCAAGGTTTTCAACCCGGGCCGCATTGGTGGCGAATTTCGGATCATCCGCCAGCGCGGGCTGGCCGGTCACCTCGGCGAACTTGCGGAACTGCCCGTCATTGCCCACCGCCAGAACGATATAGCCGTCCTTCACCGGGTAGACGTTCTGGGGCTGGATGTTGGGGTGGCGGTTGCCACGGCGCACCGGCTCTTGGCCGGAGACGAGGAAGTTCATCGCCTGATTGGCCAGCATCGCCACCGACACGTCGAGCATGGCGAGGTCGATATGGTCGCCATTGCCGGTCTGGTCGCGGTTGGAGAGCGCGGCCAGCACGCCGATGGCGGCATACATGCCGGTCATGATATCGACGATCGGCACGCCGACCTTCTGCGGTCCGCCGCCGGGGGCACCGTCGTCCCCGCCGGTCACGCTCATCAGCCCGCCCATGCCCTGGATCATGAAATCATAGGCCGCATCGCCTGCCATCGGGCCGGTGAGGCCGAAGCCAGTGATCGAACAGTAGATCAGCTTTGGGTTCACCACCTTGAGGTCTTCGTAGCCGAGGCCCATCCGGCCCAGCGTGCCGGTCTTGAAGTTCTCAAGCAGGATGTCGCTTTCGGCGGCCAGGGCCTTGACCACGGCGCGGCCTTCCTCGCTCTTCAGGTCAAGCTCCACCGAGCGCTTGCCGCGGTTCACCGAAAGGTAGTAGCCAGCCTCCTTGGTCGGGTTGCCGTCCTTGTCCTTCAGAAAGGGCGGACCCCAGCGGCGGGTGTCATCACCCTCGCGGAGACGCTCCACTTTGATAACGTCGGCGCCCAGATCGGCAAGGATCTGGCCGCACCAAGGGCCAGCCATGATACGGCTGAGGTCGAGGACGCGAACGTGTGAAAGGGGGCCGGACATCAACGGGTCTCCTTGGTAATGTCTTGCGCGGTTGCCTCAAGAAAAGCGGAAAGCGCGGTATTGAAGGCGTTAGGGTTTTGGAAATTGGGCAGGTGGCCGGCATCAGCGATACCTACGAAAAGCGCGCCCGGCACATCGGCAAACTGCTTGCGCACCGCTTCTGGCATGGTGCCGTCTTTATCGCCGGTGATCCCGAGGAGCGGCACACGAAGATTTGAAACAACGTTGGAGAGATCGTAGCTTGCAAGCGCATGGGTCGCAGCCGCGAAACCCTCTACGGGCGTCGCCGCGACCATGGCCTTCAGGCGGATAATGGCGGGCGTAGTTTCGTCGACTCCGGGCATCCATCGGGGTGCGGTCGAGTTGGCGATTTCCTCCATACCCTTGTCGCGCGCGGTATCGCGGCGCTCGCCCCAAAAGACTTCGCGTCCTGGGGCGGAGCGGCTAACCCCGTCTACCAATACGAAACGCTCGAAGCGCTCCGGTGCGGCGGCATAGGCTGCAAGTCCGGTCGGGACACCCATGGAAAGACCGATAAAGGTGCAGCGGTCGATCCCGAGCGCATTGAGGAGGGAGACCACGTCGGCCCCGTATCTGCTGAAGTCCATCGGGCCGTCGGTTATGTCGGATGCACCGTGGCCTCGTTGGTCGTAGCGGATTACCCGATAGCTTTCCGAGAATGCCTCGGCCTGCGCGTCCCAGACCGTGTGGTCCGTAAGCACAGAGTTGGAAAAGAACAGGACGGGTGCCCCCTCAGGTCCATCGAGGCGGACATTGAGGGACGGGCCGTCGGGCAGGGCGATGCGATGGGGGGGGCTCATTCGGCATCTCCGGTCGTTTCTGCTGTCGATGTACGCGGGCGGGTAGCAAAGCCGACACCGTATACCAACGCCAAGGCGGCAAGTCCTGCGAGGTCAGAGAGACGTTCGGGGATCAGTAGACCGATGCCCCCCGCCAGCATGACAAGTGCCTCCCAGCCAGTTGCGCGACGGTTGAGAATGTAGAGCCAACGTTCGGATGCAGCGGCGAGCATGAGGATCGAGAGGATCGCAGTCGAAACCGAGGGGATGATACCCAGCCAATCACCCTGTAGGATCAGGCTGGGGTTCAGCACAAAGAGGAATGGCAGGACAAAGAGGATAGCGCCAAGCCGCATGGCGGTAACGCCGGTGCGCATTGCCGGAGCCTTAGCGATGGAAGAAGCAGCGACAGCTGCCATCGCCACAGGCGGTGTGATGTAAGAGAGCATGGCCCAATAGAGGATGAAGAGGTGGCTTGCCATCTGGCTGAAACCGCTCTGAACCAGAGCCGGCGCAAGCACTACGGCGAGGAAAATGTAGCAAGCCGATACCGTCATTCCCATGCCAAGGATGAAGCTCGTCAATGCGCCGAACAGCAGCAGCAGATACGGGTTCCCGCCGGCATATTGCAGAAGTTCGCGGGAAAAAGCATTGCCCACCCCAGTAATCGCAAGTGCGCCGACAACCATACCCACACCAGCCAGCACACCGACAAGCATCCCGATGGTCGTGCCGGTCTCCATCACAAGCTGCAGGATCGGCTCCAGCTTTTTGCCCTTGCGAGCATGGATCAGCGCTGTAAGCAGCAGCAGGACAGTGATGAAGAACGGAGCTTTCGCCTCGGCATTCGTGGCCAGCAGAAGAAGCACGAGCGCGAAGAGACTGATAAGGAAGACCCAACCCGAACGAAGCACCAGCATAAGTTTCGGCAACTGGTCGCGCGGCAGGCCCTTCAGGCCATTTTTTGCGGCGTAGCAGTCTGTCTGGATAAGCAACACGAGGTAGAAGAGCAGTGCAGGCACTGTTGCGGCGACCATGATGTCGGCGTAAGGGACGCCCATGAAAGAGGCCATAACGAAGGCCACCGATCCCATAACTGGCGGCATCAGCGCGCCACCAGTCGAGGCGCAGCTTTCGACCGCACCGGCGTAGGTGGCCGGATAGCCGCACTTTTTCATCGTGGGGATCGTCATCGCGCCGGTGGAAATCACGTTCGAGATCACGCTTCCCGAAAGCGAGCCGAAGAAGCCGGAGGACAGGATCGCAACCTTGGCAGGGCCACCGCGGGCGTGCCCCATAAGGGCCGATGCGAGGTCCATGAAGAACACGCCGCCGCCAGAAACCGTAAGCGCGACGCCAAAGACGATGAAGCCAATGAGCAGATCAGCGATCACACGGATCGGAATGCCGATGATGCTCTCGACACCGAGCGAATGGCTTAGCACGGTTTCAGGGAGCGAAAGCTGCACCCCCCAAAGGAAGCCCGGAAGGTAGCCGGTGTAGAGCGGGAATGCTGCGAAGATAGCGCAGATGATAAACAGCGGCACCCCCGCACAACGGCGCACTGCCTCAAGCGAGAGCAGCACTAGCCCGCCTGCCATAAGCGTAACAGGGGTGGGAGCTTGGTATTCCCAGCCACGGTTCAGAATCTCGTCGGTATGAGAGGCAAAGTAGAGACAGATGCCAAGCGCTAGGCCGGCAAGCACCCAGTCATACAAGCGCACTCGATGCGCATCTGCCGCACGAGCGGGAGTCGCAAGGAAGGCCACCGGCATGAATAGGCCAACGATGATGTAGTAATACGAGGTACTGATCGGGCGAAAACCCATGACCTGCAGATTGAATATCTGGTTGACGATGATCGTCAGTCCCAAGAACGATAACCCTAAGGTGACGAACCAGGGCAAGCCAGACAGCCGTTCCCTTGGTTGGGACCAGAGCTTCGTGACTGGCGTGGTGGGAGAGGTCTCTGCGGTCTGCATAGTGGGCTCCGGAAATCAGGGTAGCGGCACGATGGCCTCTGTCGGCTCAGGCGGTGCGAATGGTCAACCTCCGCACCGCCGTCGACACAGGGCGCCCTGGATCAGGGCAAAGTGCCTAGGTAGCTTAGTTGAGCTTTTCGGCCTTATAAGCTTCCCAGAAGGCCGGCCAGTTCTCGTCGGACACGCCTTCCGCGTCAGCTTTGGCGAGCGCCTCAGGCCAAGCGGCTTTGATCTTCTCGAGCTCGGCAATACGTGCATCGTTCCAAGCGTCGTCTTCCACGTTCCAGATGCCTTTCTCGCGAAGATACTTGATTGCACCTGGGTGGAACGGTGCACCAGCGGGGGAAGTGCCGGCTTCTTCGAGGTTCCAACGGCCCATCACTTGGTTGCCGTCCTTGAACAGGTCGTAGCTCTCATCGAGCGCCTTGATCAAGGCGTAGACTTCATCTTCGCTAACGTCAGCATAGGTGGAGAGCTGCGGATAGCGGTAGCCCAACAGCTCGGCGGGATCTTCCGCGGAGATGCTCACGCCTACGGTCATGGTGGCGGGGGAGAACACCGATGAGCTTGCACGTACACGGGCCCAACCTTCTGCGTCCGAACCAGGCATATCAATCCAGCGCACGCCACGCCCGCCCTCGGCTTCGCGAAGGGCTGAGACGGTGGGCGTCACCGTGACTACGTCGATCTCGCCGGCGATAAATCCTTTCACCATGGCACCGTACCCAGGGTAAACCACAGGCTCGACATCATCCTTGGTAAGCCCGCCGAAGGCTAGCTCGGCAGCAATATTCATGTCGATGGACGGGTTCGCCTGCACGTAGCCGACTTTTTTCCCGCGCACGTCGGCCATGGTATGGATGTCAGTGTCTTTACCGGTGATCAGGCCCACCGCAGCGGGACGGCCAAGCAGGACACGGGTGTCTTGCGGACCCCAATCCTTAGCGGCAAATTCGAAACTTCCTTCAGCGGCAAAGAGGATTTCGTTGCCCATGAAGCCGAAGTTGGCTCGCTTTGTCTTGAGCGGAAGAAGCCGCCCGACGCCGGTACCAGAGGGAGTAAGGCGGACAGTTGTGCCAAACTTTTTGTCAAGCGCGTCGGCCATCGCCGAAGCTTCGACATAGCCGGTTGAGCCGAGATCGTAGGATGTCCAGACCATGGACTTGGGCAATGCCGTATCCTGGGCCCAGAGAGCCTGACCAGCGAACAATGCAACGGACATGGCCGTTGCCTTCATGAAGTTAGAGCGCAGCAATTATTTTCCTCCCTTTGCTCCGGTTTTTTCGGACGGTGTGTGCTTCGAGGTGAACACCGTTCGGGGCATCATAGTTGGCTTTCTGCTTAAAAGTCAATATTATACTTTTTAGCTTTTTTACAGAGTTATCCACACCGTGCGATATGCTCAGCTCGGTAGGTTGAGAACGGCCTTTGCCAGCACGTTGCGCATGATCTCTGACGATCCTCCGAAAATGGTCGTGGGACGGGCCGACAGATAGATCGCAGCAGCGTGCAACTGGCGGTCATCTTCAGGCGGATGTGCAAGCCCGGACTCCTCGCCCGCGATCTCCATCATCAACTCGGAAATGCGCTGGTAGAGCTCGCTTTGGAAAATTTTCAGCATTGCAACGTCGGCGCCGATGGTCTGGCCTCCGCGCAGTTTGTCGACATAGGTCTCGAACAGATCCCCCAGATCAGCCAGATCACATTGCAGGGCGACGTAGCGATCACGGAAAACCAAGTCATTCCAGATGCCTGCGCGCTTTGCTATGCGCTTTAGCCGGGTCATTGCGGCGGCGGAAAGACGGGGAGCCCCAATGAAGACCCGCTCGTGCCCAAGCAGCGCTTTTGCCGTCGCCCAACCCTCATTCACGCCCCCGACGATATGGTCTGCCGGAATGCGAACGTCGTCGAAGAACACCTCACAGAACTCGGCTTCGCGCTCAAGGTTCTTGATGTTGCGGACCGTTACACCGGGAGCACCCATTGGCACCAGAAGGAAGCTGATCCCGGCCTGTTTCTTCACTGTCTTGTCGGTGCGGGCGAGGATGAATATCCAGTTGGCATCCATCCCCAGTGTGCACCAGGTTTTTTGGCCGTTGATGACCCATTCGTTGCCGTCGAGTGCTGCCTCGCAGCGCACAGCAGCTAGGTCGGAGCCAGCGCCGGGCTCGGAGTAACCCTGCGCCCAGACATGTTCACCCGAAAGGATCTTGGGTAGAAACTCGGTTTTTTGCGCCTCTGTGCCGTATTTTAAAAGAAGCGGTCCTAGCATTACCGGGCCGATATCATTCACCCGCGCGGCTCCGTGGCGCTCGAATTCTTCAATGAGAATCAGATGTTTGCCAGCAACCAATCCCATGCCGCCATATTCGCGCGGCCATGTCGGGCAAATCCAGCCGTGCTCAGAAAGAACAAGATACCAAGGCTTCACCACGTCCCAGTGCAATCGGCTCAGGGAATAACGGGGGATGGAGGGATAGTTGGTCTCGACGAAGTCGCGGGCAAGCGAGCGGAACTCCGCGTCGCTCATCGCGTTGAAATCGGGCAGGTCTTTCATGCGGCCTCTCCTTCATCAAGCATCTCGGAAAGTTGCGCGCGCAATACATACGGTGCGCCGAAGAGATTGGCCTCGGCCATAGCCTTGCGGACGTAGAGACCGATGTCGGCTTCATCAGTGATGCCCATGGCGCCGTGCATTTGGATGGCCTCTCGGCTTACGTGCATCGCAAGCTCAGCGGCCCGCAGTTTGACCCGTGCGGCACCGCGTGTACGAGTGAGCGCGTCTGCCCCACTGTCGAAACGGCGGGCGGTGGCGAAGATGGCGGCGCGGGAGAGTTCAAGACGAATCTTCATCTCTGTCGCTCGGTGCTGGAGTGACTGATAGCTGCCAATTGGTCGATCGAACTGCTTACGTACGCGCAGGTAATCGAGCGTGATCTCCAGAGCGCGTTCCGAGAGGCCAAGAAGGTAGGCGGAGTGCGCGAGGGTCGCGTCCGCAATCACCGACCGCGCATTTGGGCAGGGGAAGAGTTCGGTTTCGGTATTGAAGCTAATCGAGCAGAGATGTCCGCCATCAATACTGTCTACGGCCTCGACAGTCACGGCGTCGCGCAGCAGGACAGCCACGCCTTGACCTGTGACCACCGCAAAGAGATCTGCCCCAGCAGCGCCTTGCACAGCCAGCTTACGGCCTTTGAGGTGGCGACCTTCGGCACCGGAGTTCCAACTGGGGGTTCCCAGAGCATCCTGCCAGGCCCAGGTGAGTACTTGCGCACCCGTCATCGCCTCCTCGGACATGTTCTTCTGCAAGAGCGCACCGGCCATGATCGCCGGGAGTACCGGTTCAGGTAGCAGGCCGCGCCCCAGAATCCGTGCCAACTCGCAGGTTTCGCGCATGCCAAGACCAAGGCCGCCCGCGTCGTCGCTTACGCGCATCAGAAAAAGCCCCAGCTCGCCCGCTTTGGCCATAATCGTGCGGTCGTAGCCCGGCCCATTGAAACGCAGCTTGCGCACCCGCTCCAGCGATCCGTCTGCCGGTACGATGGCTCGCGCGCTCTCGACTATCATCCGGGCGTTTTCGACCCACTCTTCGCTCATACCACCATCCATCTCCGGCCTCCTATTTCACAGCGCCCGCTTCGCGCAGCGTTGCCACTTCGTCCGCAGCCAGCCCCATCTCTCGCAGCACCTCGTCGGTGTGTTCGGCGTGGAGTGGAGGGTGGCGGCTGTCATTCGACATTGTCTTCGAGAAGCGAACCGGATTGCCCACGTAGCGCACGCGGCCTGCGTTCGGATGGTAGAGCGTCTTTAGCAGTCCACGGTTCTGAACCTGCTTCATCGCAAACACATCTTCAAAGCTGTTCAACGGCCCGGCGGGGATGCCGATGGCCTCTAACTCGGCGTAGCACGTCTCAGCCTTTTTCTTGGCAAGCCTCTCCGCGATCATTGGCACCAACACTTCGGCGTTTCTGACGCGAGCAAGGTTGGTAGCAAAACGCGAATCCTCTGCGACGCCGCCAAGTCCAAGGTATTCGGCAAAACGAGAGAACTGCGCGTCATTCCCGATGGCGATCATGATTGGCCGATCCGCACAGTCGAAAGCTTGCCATGGACATGTGATCTGCGAGGCAGTGCCGTTTCGGTGCGGCAGATTTCCCGACGACAGGTAGTTCATCGCCATATGTGAGGCTGCATGAATCTGCGTGTCTAATAGTGCAATGTCAATGAACTGGCCCTCACCAGAGACCGCATCACGGTGGTTCAGCGCAGCTAAGATTGCCGCCACTGCATATTGGCCGGCGGTGATATCAGAGATCGAATAGCCTACCAATGCGGGGCCGGCTCCGGGCTGCCCGTCAGCGTTTCCGGTCATGCTAAGCAAGCCAGACATGGCCTGGAAAATTGGATCGTAGCCGGGAAGATGCGCCATCGGGCCGGTTTGTCCAAAGCCGGTGATTGAACAGTAGACGAGCCGTGGGTTAATCTCGGCCACGGCTGCGTAGTCAAGGCCAAAACGGGCAAGGTTTCCGGTCTTGAAGTTCTCTATCAACACGTCGGACTCGGCAATCAGTTTTTTCGCCAGCGCCTGCCCCTCGGGGCGTTTCAAGTCGAGACCGATCGAGCGTTTTCCCCTGTTCATCGCCAGAAATGAGGACGTCTCGCCTGTAGGTCTACCTTCATCGTTCAGGTGAGGCACGCCCATGTAACGCACGTCGTCGCCCCCCTTCACGTGTTCCACCTTGAGGACGTCGGCGCCAAAGTCCGCAAGCATCTGCGCGGCCCATGGCCCAGCAAAAACGCGGCTGAAATCCAGCACCTTAATATGACCCAGAGTCCCGACCATTAGCAGTATTCCTCCGCAACATCTGCTTTTTTCTGCGACGATTCGGCCTACTTTCGCAAGATAAAAATTGTAATTATGATTTATTAACTCTTATGCTGCGAGATGGCATAAATGAATGGAGGATAAGAAGATGATTGCAGTCGAGACAGCCGTGGATCTGGCGCGGCACACGGAAAAACCGCTCGGAGCGACAGAGTGGATGGAAATCACCCAAACGCAAATTAATGCCTTCGCGGAATTGACTGGCGATGACCACTGGATCCATGTGGATGTGGCCCGCGCGGCCCGCGAGCAACCGGACGGAAAAACCATTGCTCACGGGCTTTTCCTTGTTTCTCTCATTCCGCGTCTTCAGCGACAATTGTTCAGGATCGAACGCCGCGGAGCGGGGCTAAACTACGGCTATGATCGGGTGCGCTTCA
Source organism: Thalassovita sp. (assembly GCA_017792425.1). Lineage (GTDB taxonomy): Bacteria > Pseudomonadota > Alphaproteobacteria > Rhodobacterales > Rhodobacteraceae > Thalassobius. Next base: position 2,415,857 of record CP051233.1, on the reverse strand, counting down.
CCGCTCCTGTCCCAGCGGGCAGCTTTGTGCGCCTAGTCCAGACGATTACATCCGTCACCCGGCGCGGGCAGGGGACACAACTTGCAATTACATCGACTATAGAAATCAAGGGGAGCGAGCGCCCAGCCTTAGTGGCTGATGGCCTATTGCTGATTGGTGATTCATCCAGGTGAACTTTTTTGGGGCGCTACGGAGGGGGCTGTCAAAGGAAACCAGCTTGAGAAGGGCAGGGTGGTTTCGTAGCTTCTATCTATGACCAAACGCTTGCCCTTCAAGTACTTCAAGACCTTCCCGGAGATCATCCGCCTGGCGGTGATGCTATATGTCCGGTTCCCGCTGTCGCTGCGAAACGCGGAAGATCTGCTCCACGAGCGTGACATCGATGGCCAACGAAATCCAGACGATTGCGCGATGAGGGCGGTAAGTTTCGGTATTCGGGTAGGGGCGGCTATGTATCAAACATCCGTGCTGAAATCACAGGAAAGAAATCTGGCCATCCAATAGGATGGCTGTGGGCAAGAAAGGACTGAACATGGAAGTTCATGCAACTTCAAGGACCGGCGCGGATAGCGTGTCTGGTCTTAAAGACAAGATGGGGATGACCGCGAGATGACCTTTGTACTTGAATATGGCGGAATGAGTGAGCGGGCGATCGACATCGCCGATCGGGTGGAAATCTTTGTCCGTGAGGTTGTAGCACCTTTTGAGAAAGACCCGCGCCGAACATCCCACGGGCCATCAGATGAATTGGCCAATGATTTGAAGGCCGCCGCCCGCAAGGCTGGTGTTCTGACCCCGCATATCCTGGGGGATGGCAGGCACCTGACCCATCGGGAAACTGCCGCCGTGCTGATCCGGTCTGGGCTGTCGCCGCTTGGGCCAATTGCCTGCAACGTGGCCGCCCCGGACGAAGGCAACATGTATCTGCTGGGTAAGGTCGGTTCGCCAGAGCTCAAGGAACGGTTCCTTGATCCGATGGTGCGGGGCGAGATGCGGTCGGCATTTTTCATGACCGAGCCAGCCGAGGATGGCGGGGCGGGATCGGACCCGTCCATGATGATTACCACATGCCGGATGGATGGTAATCACTGGGTTATCAACGGGCGCAAGACCTATATCACCGGGGCCGAGGGCGCTGGGATGGGGATCGTCATGGCAAAATCCGATGACGGTGCCTGTATGTTCCTTGTGGACCTGCCAGACCCAGCGATCAGGATCGAACGGGTGATGGACACGATCGACAGTTCGATGCCAGGTGGCCATGCGGTGATCAGCATCGAAAACCTGCGCGTTCCTGCCACCGCGATGCTGGGCGAAAGCGGTGAAGGGTTCCGCTATGCTCAGGTGCGCCTGTCGCCTGCGCGGTTGACCCATTGCATGCGCTGGCTTGGTGCCTGTATCCGCGCCAACGAGATTGCTACAGATTATGCCAACCGCCGCATGGCCTTTGGCAAGCCGCTGGTGGATCACGAAGGTGTCGGCTTCATGTTGGCGGACAACCTGATCGATCTGAAACAAGCCGAACTGATGATCTATTGGTGCGCTGATGTGCTGGACACGGGCGTGTTGGGTACTGTCGAAAGTTCGATGGCCAAGGTCGCGGTGTCCGAGGCGCTGATGCGCGTGGCCGACCGCTGCGTGCAGGTCATGGGCGGGCAGGGGGTTACCGCTGATACGATCGTTGAACAGGTTTTCCGCGAGATCCGCGCCTTCCGTATCTACGACGGCCCCACAGAGGTCCACAAATGGAGCTTGGCCAAGAAGATCAAGCGCGATTGGAAGAAGGTGAATGTGGCATGAGCGACGCACTGGGTGCAGAAGCCAACGCTGGTGTCGAGCACGTTAGAGCCGAACACGGTTTTGACATGGCCCTGCTGACCGCATGGTTGCAGAAGAATGTTGAGGGGTTCCAGGGCCCGGTCGGGTGCTGTCAAAGGAAACCAACTTGTGAAGGGCGGGGTGGTTCCGTAGCTTCCATCCATGACCAAACGCTTGCCCTTCAAGTACTTCAAGACCAGTCCCGAGATTATTCGCCTGGCGGTGATGCTGTATGTCAGGTTCCCGCTGTCGTTGCGAAACGTGGAAGATCTGCTCCACGAGCGTGGCATCGACGTGAGTCACGAAACCGTCCGATATTGGTGGCTTCGGTTCGGGCCGATGTTCGCATCAGAGATCAGAAAGCGGCGCCTTGAGGGGATGAAATCGAGCCGCTGGCGGTGGCATCTGGACGAGATGTTCGTGAAGATCAACGGTGAACGTCATTACCTATGGCGGGCTGTGGATCACGAAGGCGAGGTTTTGGAAAGCTTTGTCACGAAGAGGCGTGACAAGAAAGCCGCGCTGAAATTCCTAAGAAAAGCAATGCGGAAGCACGGTCGTCCCGAGGTAATCGTAACTGACAGGCTTAGATCCTACGGGGCTGCATTGAGGGAGGTTGGTGCCGCCGACAGGCAGGAAACAGGACGCTGGTTGAACAACCGGGTCGAGAATTCGCACCTGCCATTCCGACGACGGGAGCGGGCGATGCTGCGCTTCAGGCGAATGCGAAGTTTGCAGATGTTCGCCGCAGTCCACGCCTCGGTCACCAACCATTTCAATTCGGAGCGCAGCCTCTGTTCCAGGCCAAATTTCAAGCTGAACCGCGCCGCCGCTCTCACCGAGTGGCGCGGTCTCTGCGCGGCATAAAGGGCAGCCATCTTGCCCAAGTAGAGACTGGTTCGACTTTGTCTGACAGCACCCGCGCGTCACACACGCGCAGAGCGCATCGGACTATGTCTCCCTGGGCCGCGACGTCGAAGCTCAAGTTCTGGCCAGAGCAGTTCATGCGCACGCGCAACACCGGGTGTTTCTTAACATGGACAAGACCGTCGTCTTTCCTGCAAGCCCAAGTGCCTATGCATCTGAACGCATGGGTTAGTAGGGAGAAAGGGGCTGTCAAAGGAAACCAGCTTGAGGCGGGGAGGGGGGCATGTCAGAGGAACTTGGCTTGCGGCGGGGCAGGGGGCTGGATAGCGTCCCGGTATGACGAAACGCGATCCATTCAAATACTTTAAAACCAGCCGCGAGATCATCCGCCTGGCGGTGATGCTGTGTGTCCGGTTCCCGCTGTCGCTGCGAAACGTCGAAGATCTGCTCCATGAGCGTGGCATCGACGTGAGTCACGAAACCGTCCGATACTGGTGGCATCGGTTCGGGCCGATGTTCGCATCCGAGATCAGGAAGCGGCGGGTTGAGGGGATGAAGTCGAGCCGCTGGCGGTGGCATCTGGACGAGATGTTCGTGAAAATCAACGGCGAGCGGCACTACCTGTGGCGGGCTGTGGATCACGAAGGTGAGGTTCTGGAAAGCTTTGTCACGAAGAGGCGTGACAAGAAAGCCGCGCTGAAACTCCTAAGAAAAGCAATGCGGAAGCACGGTCGTCCCGAGGTGATCGTGACCGACAAGCTTCGATCCTACGGCGCGGCATTGAGGGAGGTCGGTGCCGCCGACATACAGGAAACCGGTCGCTGGTTGAACAACCGGGTCGAGAATTCGCACCTKCCWTTCCGACGACGGGAGCGGGCGATGCTGCGCTTCAGGCGAATGCGAAGTTTGCAGATGTTCGCCGCAGTCCACGCCTCGGTCACCAACCATTTCAATTCGGAGCGCAGCCTCTGTTCCAGGCCAAATTTCAAGCTGAACCGCGCCGCCGCTCTCACCGAGTGGCGCGGTCTCTGCGCGGCATAAAGGGCAGCCATCTTGCCCAAGTAGAGACTGGTTCGACTTTGTCTGACAGCACCCCAAACAGCTATCCTGCCCCTGGAGAGGCTGGAGGGAATTGGTTTGCCCGCAACCGCTCGGGAAGTCCTTACTTGTCCCAGTAAGGAGCCCTGAGATCTTTTTTCAATACTTTTCCTATTTCGCTGCGCGGTAGCTCATCCATCCTGATCACACGGGACAGGCGTTGGGTTTTTCCCAGTCGGTCATTGGCCCATAGACAGACCGCTTCCGGGGTGGAGTCCGCCCCTTCTTTCAAGACCACGAAACCCAGGGGCGTTTCCCCCCATGCGTCGCTGGGGATCGCGATGACCGCAGCGTCCGACACCAATGGATGTTGGCGCAATACGGCCTCCAGATCGGCGGCATAGATATTGAAACCGCCCGAAATGATCATGTCCTTCTTTCGATCCATGAGGTGGACGAACCCGTCTTCATCGAAGCGGCCAATGTCCCCGGTGCGGATGAAATGGTTGCCTTCGGCATCGGTCCAAAGCAGTTCGGCCGATTTGTCCTCGGCGTTGTGATAACCGGGCATCATGGAGGGACCGCGCCCGACAAGCTCGCCGAACTCTCCGGCTGGCACTTCGTTCCCCTTGTCGTCGATCACCCGGATGTCTACGCCTTCGCCCGGTTTGCCGACCGTATCCCACTTGTCCGGGAAGGCGGCGCAGTTCAGCGCGGTCGAAACACCACCCTCGGTCATGCCATAGACTTCGATCAGGTTGCCCGGCCAGCGGTCCATAATCTTGCTGATCAGGTTGCCAGGCAGCGGGGCGGAGGTTGAGAACTTGCAAATGTAGGAACTGAGGTCGAACGCGTCGAAGTGCGGTTCGGCCATCAGGCGCATGTATTGGACCGGAACCAGCGTGGCATGGGTCAGAGCGTGTTTTTCCGACAGCTGAAGGAATTCAACTGTATTGAATTTCGGCATGATGACCAGCGTTGCGCCCAATAGCAGGGTGGGCAGCATCGCGAACAGGGTTGTGTTCGAATAGATCGGGGTCGAGATGATCATCCGCGAGTCCGGCGTCAGCCCGAACCGGGTAATCCGCGCCAATTGCCGCGAGCGGAACCGGTGGTCGTGCAAGATACCTTTGGGCAAGCCAGTGGTTCCCGAGGAATAAATGATGTTGAACAGATCATCCGGCGCCACATCCTGCGGGGCCGCTGGTTCCGCATCAGCAGCCCAATCCAGAACCCGAGAAAGGTCAAGCAACACCGGTGCGCCCAGGCCTTTTGCCGTTTCCATGTAGCTTGGCGAGGCAAAAAGTATCCCCGCTCTGCTGTCGCTCATCATCCTTTCCAGCGCCTCAGGCGTTGCCGAGAAGGGTAGGGGAACGACGCAGGCACCGGCTGAGAGAGTCGCGCAAAACAGCACGACATTTTCCAGCGAGTTCTCGGACAGGGTCGCAACAAACTCGCCGCGTCCCACGCCCGCGGTGCGCAGTTTGCCCGAGACTTGTGCAACCATGTCGCCCAATTCGGACCAGGTGACGGTTCTGCCAGAAACGATGACGGCCGGTTTTTCGCCTAGTTGCCTGGCATTCCGCGCAACCGCGCTGCCGAAATTCAGCAGGGTTTCATTTTCGATCACGGATGGGGTGAAACGCATCAGGGTCATCCTCAGTTCATGGACATGGGAATGGCAAGCGAGATCCAGGGAACCAAGACCAGCAGGACCAGAACCACCAGATCAATGCCAAGGAACCGCCAGAGACCCGAGAATATCTTGTCGATATCGACTTTACCTTCCAGCACGCTGGCCAGCACAAAGACGTTCAGACCCACGGGCGGCGTGATCAGGCCGATTTCCAGCAGTTTAACGATCACCACGCCGAACCAGATCAGGTTCATGTCAAAGTTCTCGACCATCGGGATCATCAGCGGCAGCGTCAGAACCATGATGCCGACCGGGTCAAGGAACATCCCCAGTACCAGGTAGATCAGGCAAACAAAGAACAAGAAAAGTCCCGGACCGATAGAGGCGTTGTCCAGCAGACCCACGAGCGAGTTGGACAGCCCGGTCAGTGCGATCAGCGCGACGAAGATCTTGGCACAGGCCGCGATGAAGAAGATTGCCCCGGTGGTCGCCATCGTTTCCCGCAACAGCGGAACGACATCGCGCAACCGGATGTGCCCGCGCCAGATGCCCAGCCCCGTGGCGAACAGCAGTGACAGCGCGGCGGCCTCGGTCGCGGTGAAGATGCCGCCATAGATACCGCCGATCACGGTGATGAACAGCAGGACGGCGGGCCAGCTGCGCGCAGCAGCCAGCATCTTTTCGGACATCGGTACGGTTTCGGTCGGACGGGGCGCGATTTCCGGGCGTTGCTTGACCCACAGCACGATCACCAGCGAGTAACCGATCATCGATATGATCCCCGGCAGGAAACCGGCCAAGAATAGCTGGCTGATCGAGCTTTCGGTGAAGATGCCGTAGATGATGAACAACACGGATGGCGGGATCAGCGACCCCAGTGTGCCGCCCGCCGCGACAGAGGCGGTGGCAAGGCGCGGGTCATAGTTCATGCGCAACATCTCGGGGGTGCAGATGCGACCCATAGTCGAGGCGCAGGCGATCGATGACCCCGAGATGGCCGAGAATCCCCCGCAGCCTGCGACCGAAGCGATCGCGATCCCACCGGGAAGACGGGCCAGCCAAACGCGTGCGGCGTCGTAGATTTCGGTAGTTATCCCGGCCTTGTACGCGATGTGTCCCAGTGCGATGAATAGCGGGATCATCGACAGGTCATAGGAATGCACCAAGTCGAAACTGGAAGAAAACGCCAGTGAAAGAGTGGTCTTGATCGCCCGTTCCGGCATGAACGTCCCGGTGCGATATGCAAAGACGATGAAGATCGCGGTTACTGCAACGCTTCCGATAGCGAACGAGATAGGTACACGGATTGCCAGCAGGAATATGACGGCGGCGCAAGCAATGTATCCGACAGTGGCCAGGTCCATTTCAGTTCCTTTCGGCTTAGAGAGTTTCGGGGGCGGGTTGTCCCGTGAACGCTGCCCGCAAGTCGACCCAGAAAACCGTGAACAGGCGCAGTTCAAAGAAGGCGAGAGCGATCACGAACAGCGCCCGACCCGGCCATTTCGGCCAAAAGAAAATGCCGCCGTAGTGGGCGTTGGAGTTGAAGGTCTTCCAGAACTCCATCCACCCGGCGAGAAGCAGTACCGAGGCGATCAAGACGCCTGCCAAAGCGGCGAAAACGGCAATCCAGCGGTTCAGCGCCTTGGGGAAAAGATTGGCGATTACCTCGATCCCGATATGAGCCCGTGCTGCGGTGGCACTGGCCAGCGGAAAGAGAATCGCGGGGATCATCAGTTCCTGCACCATGATCATGATGTCCGGAATGCCGGTCTGGATGACCTCGCGGGCGACGATATTCGCGGTGATCAGGAGGCCTAGAAGAACGATGGCAACAGCGGCCATCGTATCGAGAAGATGCTCGATGCGTTTCATGGTCTTTCCCATTCTGTCGGATGGAGGCAGGTCTGGCCCGGAAGGCATAGGGCGTCCGGGCCAGAAGTGGTCGCCTTACTTGCGATCCCAGGGCAGACCGTCTTTCTCCAGCACGGCCGTCCATTTGTCTATGAGCGCGAAAAGTTCGGCCATTAGCGCATCGCCATCCGTCCCGACAGCCGAGGCATCGGCCTTCCAGTTGGCGATCGACGGTTTGAACAGCTCGTCAAGACGATCATAGTCCGCCGCCGGCAGTTCGACCATTTCCACGGCTTTGGGGCCAGTGGTCAGGGTTTCCATCGCCTTGACGTCGGCCACGGCCAGGCGTTCACCGTAGAAGTCCATCACGTCGCGGCCGATTTGTTTGATCGTAGCCTGCTGTTCGGGCGTCAGCGCATCGAACGTGTCCTTGTTCATGAAGGTACCAAGGCTGGCCAGCGGCGAGAAGTGCATGTCCGTGACGGTATTGACCAGCTCGTTCAACTTCGAGGCGACCGCGTAATAGGCATAGGTCACGGAACACTCTACCAGGCCGGTCTCCATGCCTTGATAGACCTCGTAGATCGGCATGGACACCAGGTTGCCGCCAAGTTGGCCGAAAATGTCAGTCGAACTGCCGGTGTGCGCAATCTTCTTGCCAGCAGCCTGATCCAGCGACCGGATGCCCTCGCCTGCACAGGCAAGAATGCCGGGCGACAGCGAGAAAGTCGAAATATACTCGATATTCAGTTCCTCGAAACGCTGTTGCAGACGTTCATTGGTGCTGAACAGTTCGTACATGGCCTGCATCATCACCCAAGGGTGCGCCGGCTTCAGTTGAAGCCCCGCCATCTGTAGTTCCGGGAATTCAGAGGCGGAGTAGGCGCCGATAATCACGCCCATGTCAGCAACGCCAAGGCCAATGGATTGCAGCGCAGCGTTGGTCTTGAAAAGAGCGCCACCCCAGTTCTGTTCGACGGTGACCTCTCCATTGGTGCGCTCGGCGATCTGATCGGCGATGTAGTTCACAGCCTCGGCGCGTACACCCTTGTTGGGTCCAGGCTCATTTGCGATCAACCGCGTTTCCGCTTGAGCCGCAAGGGCCAGAACCGAAACTGTGGCGGCCGCCAACAGTCTTGTTGTCATTCGTTTCATGGTTTTCCTCCCTAAGTTCACGGAATTTCTCCCGTTCCTCCATCTAAAATACATAGCAAGATAAAAGTTATCTAGCAATCTAAATCTTGCAAATTAAGAGCTGCTCGGTTCTGAACCCTCTCAACGCCGGTAGTGGGCGACCTGCGCGGCCAGCCGGTCGGCGGCGGCGAAATATTCCTCGGCCAGACGGTCCACCAGTTGCGCGGTGGGCACGACTTGCTTGATCGCGCCGATGCCCTGGCCCGATCCCCAGATCGTGGACCAGCTTTTGGGTTTTTCGCGGTTTTCGCCGAAGTTCATCTTGGACGGGTCCGAGATTTCCAGGTTGTCGGGATCCATGCCCGCCGCGGCGATCGAAGGCTTCAGGTAGTTGCCCCAGACCCCGGTGAAGAGGTTGGAATAGACGATGTCCGACGCGCCGCTTTCGGCGATCATCTTCTTGTAACCTTCGACGGCGTTCGCCTCTTCGGTGGCGATGAAGGCCGACCCGGCATAGCCGCCATCCGCGCCCATCGCCTGGGCGGCCAGGATGGAATCGCCGCGCCCGATGGCGCCCGACAGGAACAGCGGGCCGTCGAACCATTCGCGGATTTCCTGGATCAGCGCCAGCGGCGACAGCGCGCCCGCGTGCCCGCCCGCCCCGGCGGCCACGGCGATCAGGCCGTCCGCGCCCTTTTCGATCGCCTTGTGGGCGAACTTGTCGTTGATGATGTCATGCAGGACCACGGCGCCCACGGAATGCGCGGCCTCGTACACCCATTCCTGCGCGCCCAGAGAGGTGATCCAGACCGGCACCTTGTGTTTCACGCACAGCTCAACGTCGCGTTCCAGACGGGTGTTGGATTTGTGCACGATCTGGTTCACGGCGAAGGGGGCGGCAGGGCGGTCGGGATGGGCGGCGGTATGCGCGGCCAGCGTGTCGGTGATGCGCGACAGCCATTCGTCCAGGTCGTTGCCTTCCTTTTCGCGCGCGTTCAGCGCCGGGAACGATCCGACGATCCCGGCCTTGCACTGGGCGATCACAAGATCGGGGTTGGAGACGATGAACAGCGGGCTGCCGATCAGCGGGATGCGCAGGTTCTGCAATACGGGGGGCAGGGCCATGGTCAGTTCCTTCCTTGGGGAGCCATCAGTTCACGACGCCATTTGCGAACAGGGTTTCGATTTCACCGGCTGAGAAGCCGGTGATCTCCAATACCTCGCGACTGTCCCTGCCGGGCGGCGGCGGCGGCGGTGGCAAGGGCGTTTCGGAGCAAGCAAAGCGCGGTGCGGGCATGGGCTGTGGTTGCTTGCCGCCAAAGATGCCCCGCGCGCGGTTATGTGGGTGTTCTGCCGCTTCTGCCGGGGACAGAACCGGTGCAAAGCATGCGTCGCTGTTCTGCAACAGGGCCACCCAGTGATCGCGCGGCTGGCTGGAGAATATCCCGGTCAACTGGGCCCGAATGGCCGGCCAGTTGCGGCGGTCCTTGCGGTCACCTGTTTCGGCTTCAGTCAGTCCCAGTTTTTCAAGCAGGACCGCCCAGAATTGCGGTTCCAAAGACCCGATCGTGATCCAACCGCCATCGGCGCATTCGTAGACCCCGTACCAGGGTACGCCACCGTCAAGAGCATTGGCCGCGCGTTCGTCGCGCCAGACACCCATCGCCCTCCGGCTGTAGATCATCGTCATCAGTGCTGCGGTGCCATCAACGATGGCTGCGTCCACCACGTCGCCTTGTCCGGTCCGTGCGGCCTTGAGCATCCCTGTCACCATACCAAAGGCCAGAAACATCCCGCCGCCGCCAAAATCGCCAAGCAGATTCAGTGGAAAGGTCGGTGCTCGATCATGTTCACCACTTGCCCAAAGCGCGCCTGTGAGCGCGATATAGTTAAGGTCATGCCCGGCGGTGTGGGCGATCGGCCCGTGCTGGCCCCAGCCTGTCATCCGGCCATAGACCAAGCGTGGATTGCGCGCTCTGCAGGCATCAGGGCCGAGTCCAAGGCGTTCCATCACGCCGGGGCGGAAGCCCTCGATCAGGCCGTCGGCGTTTTCTATCAGGCGTAGTGCCGTTTCCAATGCGCCTGGCTTCTTCAGGTTCAACGCCAGCGACTTGCGCCCGCGCGCCATGAAGTCCAGTTCATAGTAACCTTGCCCGGTGGGCGAGGTTGCGCCGGGGCGCTCGATCCGAATGATCTCGGCTCCCATATCGGCCAACATCATGCCGGCAAACGGGCCCGGACCGATTCCGGCAAACTCAATGATGCGCATTCCCGCAAGCGGGGGCGCCGATGCGTCCTTGGGCATCGTGTTGTCCTTTTCGTGATTTTCACACCCCGAGATCCGGGGACGGGGTCACCGTCTGCTCATGGCATCCCGCAGGTTCTGACGCATCTTGTCCAGAACATCGCGTGTCACCTTAAGATCTGCCGGGTCGATCCCTTGATTGGCAATTTTGTCCACTTCGCCAATTGTCTTGGTCATAATCTTGACGATCGCCTTGGCCTGATCCGTTGCGAAAACGCGGTTCGAGCGGCGGTCGCTGGGATCAGAGCGGCGCTCGACATAGCCGCGCGCCTCAAGTCGATCGATCAGTTTCGACGTGGTGACAGTGGCAACCTCAAGCCGGTCGGCAAGGTCGGATTGACGAAGCCCGTTTTCGCGGAGCAGGTGCACCAGAACCCAACCTTGGGACATGGTCATGTCATGCGGTTTCAGAAAATAGTCGAACATGATCGCGCGAAAACGCGCAATGTCCTGATACAGGGGGTTGTCATCCTCGCCCAGGGACATCGTCACCTTTTTTTCCTTGACCGCATCGCTCACCGCAGACCCTACCTTCTCTAGTTCGGGGTTTTCGCCCGAAAACCAGCATAGGATTTTCGGGCTGGAAGTCCATTCGTCAGATCGGATCCCAACTGAACACATCGGCCGAGCGGTCGAGGTCGTAGAAATTCGCCTTCATGGACGGAATCGCGTGCTCCAACACTGTTTCCGGTGTCCAGCCTTCAGAGCGGTGAACCGAGCGGATTGGGCGCGGCTGACTCATCAGGAAGATCTCGTTGTTGCGAATGCAAAAGATCTGGCCGGTGACGTCGCATTCTGGTGAGGCGAGTGCCACGCACAGAGGCGCGATTTTCGCCGGAGTCATTTCCTTGATGCGTTCGACGCGGGCCTTTTCGGCATCGGTCTTGGCGGGAATGGTGCCGATCAGGCGTGACCACGCGAAGGGCGCAATACAGTTCGAACGCACGTTGAAACGCGCCATGTCCAGCGCAAGCGATTTCGACAGACCGACGATGCCCATCTTGGCCGCAGAATAGTTGGCCTGTCCGAAGTTGCCAATCAGACCCGAGGTCGAGGTGAAGTTCAGGAAGCAACCCGAAGCCTGCATCTTGAACTGCTGAGCCACGGCCTGGGCCAGGTTGAAGCTGCCTTTCAAGTGCACAGCGATCACGGAATCCCAGTCGGATTCTGTCATCTTGTGAAAGATCACGTCGCGCAGGATGCCGGCATTGTTCACGACCACGTCGATGGCGCCAAATTCATCCATCGCCTGTTCATACATGCCACGCGCGTCTTCTGGCTTGGCGACGTTGCCGAAGTTGGCAACGGCCTCGCCGCCCGCCGCCCGAATCTCATTTACGACTTCCTGCGCAGGGGCTGCATCAGCCCCATCACCATCGGCCGCACCGCCCAGATCATTCACGATCACTTTCGCGCCCCTGGACGCCATCATCAAGGCGATGTCACGGCCAATGCCGCGGCCTGCGCCCGTTACAATAACTGCTTTACCTTGCAGCATGGATTCAGTCCTCCTCGTGTGTTGCTGGGTTTATAATAAGCTTGATAACGGTTTGCAAGCTAATTATGAAGGGCAGAGCACACCATGACTGGAATCGATGTTTCCAAGGGAGGATACGACTTTGTTCAAGCGCACGGTATTTAACGAAGACCACGAAATGTTCCGTGATCAGGTACGCCGATTCGTCGAGGCCGAGATCACACCAAACCACGCCCAGTGGGAAAAGGACGGCCGCGTCAGCCGCGAAGCCTGGCGTAAAGCTGGTGAAAACGGCCTGCTGTGCGCGGCCATGCCAGAGGAATACGGCGGTGCCGGTGCGGACTTCCTTTTTTCGATGGTCGTCATGGAAGAGCTTGCTTCTGCTGGCGCAATGGGACCGGGTTTTTCACTGCACTCTGATATCGTGGCACCTTACATCCTGCACTACGGTTCGGAAGAGCTGAAAAAGGAATGGCTGCCGCAAATGGCGTGCGGAAAAAAAATCGGCGCAATAGCCATGACGGAACCGGCGGCCGGTTCGGACGTGCAGGGGATCAAGACCACGGCCATCCGCGACGGAGACGAATTCGTCATAAACGGTCAGAAGGTGTTCATCACCAATGGCGGCAACTGTGATATCCTGGTGCTGGCCTGCAAGACCGATCCATCTCTTGGCGCAAAAGGCACTTCCTTGATCCTGGTTCCCGCAGACACTCCCGGTTTTCGCAAGGGAAACAAGCTGCTGGAGAAAGTCGGCTGGAAGGCGCAAGACACGGCAGAACTGTTTTTTGATGATGTCCGGGTGCCGGTGGCAAATCTGTTGGGCGGCGAGGGTCGCGGGTTCTACCAATTGATGGAACAGCTGCCCCAGGAACGTCTGCTACAATGCGTTCGCGCGACTGCCGCGCTGGAGGCTGCGCTGGAATGGACAGTGGACCACGTGACAGGGCGCAAAGCCTTCGGTCAGACGATAGCGGATTTCCAGAATACCCGTTTCAAACTTGCTGAAATCAAGGCGCAGGCGGTCCTGATGCGCGTCTTTACGGATAAGTGCCTGGAGATGCACGTGGCGGGCGAGTTGGACGCCGTGGATGCGGCGATGGGCAAGATGCTGACCTCGGAAACACTGTGCAGGTGTCTGGATGACATGCTGCAATTGTTCGGCGGGTATGGCTACATGTGGGAATACGCGATCGCCCGTGCATGGGCCGATGCCCGCGTCGGCCGGATCGCTGGCGGCACCGGCGAAGTCATGCGCGAAATCATTGGGCGCTCGGTGCTTGGGGGCAAGAAATGAACCGGTTTCCTGACCTGATCCGCAAATATGCGTTTCTACACCCGGATAAGAAAGCCACCCATTTCGACGGCCGTGATTTTACCTATGCCCAATTCCTTGAACGGATTCAGGGCATGGGGCAGGTGCTGGTGAATCACGGGGTCAATCCCGGAGACCGCGTGGCCTATCTTGGCCAGAACTCGCACTGGCTGGTTGAAATGTACTATGCGCCCTGCGTGGTGGGGGGCATCCTTGTTCCGCTGAACTATCGTCTTTCCGAAGACGAGATGGTCGAGGTCATCGCTGATTGCACTCCCGAAGTGCTGATCGTGGATCGACATTTCGTATCCCGCGCCACCACACTGATGGATCGTTGCCCGTCGCTGAAACAGTTGATCTTTGCGGACTGGGACGAAGAGGCCCCCGGGCTGCCCGTTGGCACCCCAAGCTATGATGCGCTGGTCGCAGCGGTGAAGCCAGTTCCCGATGATGCGTTTGAGGATCGCGCGACCCACACGAATGACACCATGATCATTTTCTACACCTCGGGAACCACCGGCGTGCCCAAGGGGGTGATGCTTTCGCATTCAAACTTGCTGACTAATGCCACCGGCTCTGGGCATCTGTACGGCTACGTGGATACGGACGTTTTGTTGCTGTCGGGACCGCTGTTCCACCTGGGCACCGGCAGCAGGGTTTACACGGCCATTGCATACGGCACGACTATGGTCATCCAACCCCGTTTCGAGGTGGAAGAGACCATGCAGATCATTCAGGATCAGCGGGTTTCGACCATGACGCTGGTACCAACAATGTTGCGGATGATAATGGATCATCCCCGCTTTAGCGATTTTGACTTCTCCTCGATCCGCTGCCTGACCTACGGTGCATCGCCCATGCCCATCGCCTTGATGGAGCGCGCGATCGAGGCAATCCCCGGGGTTGTGTTCTGCCAGGGCTATGGCATGACCGAAACCTCTCCGGTTCTGACCGTCTTGACCCCGGCAGACCACGTCCCCGGAAACCCCATGATCGGAAAACTGGGGTCGGTCGGGAAACCCGTGATCTATGCCGATGTCCGCATCGTTGATGAAAACGACAACCCCGTTCCGATGGGGCAGTCCGGTGAAGTCATCATTCGCGGTCCGCAGGTCATGAACGGCTATTGGAACCGACCCGAGGAAACGGCTCATGCCATGCGCGGGGGATTTTACCATACGGGCGACGCTGGTTTCCTGGACGAAGACGGCTATTTGACCCTGGTTGGCCGCACCAAGGAGATGATTATCTCGGGCGGGGAAAACGTCTATCCGATCGAAACGGAAAATGCCTTGACCAAGCATCCCGCCGTGGCGCAGGCCGCCGTGATCGGTGTTCCCCATCACAAGTGGGGAGAGATGGTTTATGCGGTTGTTTCTTTGCACGACGGCAAGACGACCACCGGAGAAGAGCTGATCGCCTTTTGCCGACAGAAGATCGCCGATTTCAAAGCGCCGCGGGGTGTGACCATTTGGGACGGACCGCTTCCTCTGTCCCCGACCAACAAGATCGACAAGAAAGCCATCCGCCAAGCGGTTCTGGCTGATAGAAAAGAAGGGCAAAACGCATGAGCAATCCGCTTCGGATCACCCGCGAAAACGGTGTCGTCCAGATCGAACTGATGGAAGCGCGGTCCCGCAACGCCCTTTCCGACGCCATGCGCAAGTCATTGCACGATACGATGCACGACCTGTCGCTTGATACCGAAATGTCCGCCTTGATCCTGACTGGGTCCGACGGGGTCTTCTGTGCGGGTGGCGATCTCAAGAAGATGCTTGAAAATCACAGGGCGGGCCTGATTTCCGGCGCCGAGGATTACATCGCCCGTATGCGATATCTGCACAGTTGGGTCAGGAAACTGCGTGACATGCCCGTTCCCGTGATCGTCGCCGTCGATGGCCCTGCTTTCGGCGCGGGACTCGGGCTGGCTTTGACCGGTGATATTATCCTGGCGTCGGATCGCGCAACCTTCAATGCCTCTTTCTGCAAGGTCGGCGCGGTGCCGGACGGGAATCTTTTCTATTCCCTGCCCAGGATGATCGGCCTGCAACGCGCGCGGGAAATGTTCTATACCGGGCGCACCGTTGGTGCGGAAGAGGCGCAACGCCTTGGCATCTGCATGGAAGTCACAACGCCCGAAGGCTTACTGTCCCGTGCATGGGAAATCGCGGCCCAAATGACCCAGAGTTCGCCCACGGCATTCGGTTTGACCAAGGCCATTTCGGGCAGGTCGCTTGAACTGGCGTCGGACGAGTTGCTGGAAATGGAAGCGCAGGCCCAAGCGATTTGCCTGGCCAGCGAATATCACAGGGATGCGCTGGACCGGTTTACCCGCAAAGAGGCACCGCGCTTCAATTTCCGCTAGGAGTGACGCAATGCCCCCCAGATGACAATCTGGGGGGCATTTTTCTGGAATATGGCTCAGGTAAGAACGCCCGCGGTGTCCAGCCGGTCAATCTCGGCAGTCTCCATTCCCATCCATTCCATCAGAACTTGGTTTGTATCACGCCCATATTCGGGCGCTGCCCGCATAACCTTGGCAGGAGTCAGGCTAAGCTGAAAACGGCAAGATTCGTAGTGCGAAACGGTCCCATCACTCCGCGGTGTTTCCTGGAAGTGGCCCCAAGCCTCGAGTTGTGGATCTTCGGCCAGATCTTGTGCCGTTGCCACGACCGCTGCTGCAATCCCGGCTCGCTGGAGTGTCATTTCCAAGTCGGCGGCGCGTTTCCCGCGGCACCAGTCCGCGATGATTGCATTAATTTCGTCTTCCGAGGCAATGCGCCCTTCCAACGTGCCGAAAGCGGGATTGGCAAGTGTTTGCAGACCGGGAAGTTCGCAGAATGCACGCCACGCTTGATCTGATGTGACGCTGATGGCGATCCATGCGCCCGCTTCGTCTGAAGACGCACACCGATAGCATTCATTCGGTACAATCAACGGATCCCGATTGCCTATCGCGACTGGCGAAACTCCTGTGGCCGAAGCCATCGCGAAAGCCTCGGCGATGAATTGCATGCCCGCCTCTGACTGACAGATATCAAGTGCTCGCCCTGTGCCGGATGTGCGCCGATCCTCTAGTGCCGCCAGCAGCACCGGCAAAGCCAAACGTGGGGCAACGAAATCGGTATACGGCCCATAGGGGCCAACAGGATCCGCCCCGATGCGCCCCGCAAGTTTCTGCAAACCTGACATGGCAGCCCCGATATTTCCAAATCCTGCCAATGCGGACCACGGCCCCGACTGCCCCATCAGAGAGGTCGAGAGCATTATGAGGCCAGGGTTTTCTGCTGACAGGACGTCGTATCCCAAACCCCACTTATCTATCTGGCCCGGCGCAAAACTCTCTACGACCACGTCAACCTTTGCGGCCAGTTCCCGCACGATCCTTTTGGCCTCTGGTTGCCCCAGGTCCAGGGCAAGCCCCAGTTTTCCTGCGTTGCAGTTTTCGTACAGCCCGGATTTGTCGAGATCCCTCGTGCCGCCGGGAAACGGGCCGGTCAAACGGGCGACTTCAGGCTTCTTGCGGCTTTCGATGCGGATCACCTTGGCGCCGAAATCGGCCATATTGCGCCCGATCATCGGCCCTGCGACGACCCATGAAAGATCCAGCACTTTGATAGTATCCAGAGGCCGCGCAACCGTGGCCAGCTTGGTTGCAGGCGCAAAGGGCTGCTTGTCCCGCCCGGCAAGCCATTCTGCCTCTGCCACGGCGCCGCCTTCCCCCGGATAGGGGGCAGGCTTGGTTGGAACAAATCCTTCGTCGTAACCAAGCGCGATTTCACCTGGCAAACGCAACGCGCCAACGTCTTGGAGAAAGCCGCGGGCCTGTGCGTGCGGGCTGTCCAGCAAGTCGGCGGCATCAAAGATTGGTGCCAGCATCAACCTGTGCTTTAGCGCAATCTCAACCGCCTCCCGCTTGGTAATCTTAGCGAAAAAAGCGGCAACCTCATCTCGAGCCTGCTCCAAATCGTCTTCGGAAATCTCATCGTTTTCGATAAGCGGCGGCAGGGAGATCCAGTCCCACTCTTGGAATTTCTGCGATACCGCGCCTTGTGAGCCCAAATACTTGAACAGGCTATTGGTAAACCGTCCGGCCGCCGGACCAATCGCCAGATGCATTTCGACAAGACCGTCTTTTACAGGCCATTTTGATCTTTGCGTCCGCGAACCGGAGCCGGACAAATCCAGTTCCTTTTTCTTTTTGGATTTAATTTCAGGACGGAAGGCATAATCCGCATGCCCGATCACCGCCGCCATCGAAAGCGAAAGTGTGCATTGCGTGGCAGAGGCCTGAACCGAAGTCACAACCCTCTGTCCCAGTCCACCACGCCGACGGGCCTCTAGTGCGACCATTACCCCGCAAAACGCATCTGCGGCGGCATGATGCCAGGCTTGTGGCAGAGTCAGCCGCGTCGGCACTCCAGCTAGGCTTTCAGTCGGATTCAGCGGTCCGCCAGCGGCCCATAGCGTAAGATCAGAGGAGGCATTGCCAGCCTTCGGACCTGTCAGACCGAAAGGTGTCATGATCGCGTGAACCAATCCCTGGTTCCGGGCAAGCAACGTGTCCGTGTCCAGGAATGTATCAACACCCGGTGTGCCGCATTCAAGAACAACATCAGCCGTGTCGGCCAAGGCAAGCAGGCGGTCGGGTTCGGATTCGCGATCAAGACACAATGACCGCCGGCCGGTTCCATATGATTGCCAGTAAAGTGACGCACCGCTTGGATCAAAAGGCGGCTGCTGTCGCGCGGCATTGCCGTCCTTCCCTTCAATGGCCAGGACATCGGCCCCCATCATCGCCAGCATCCGGCCTGCAAGAAGGCCACGGTGATCGGTCAGATCAAGAACACGCAATCCCTTGAGCGCACCAGCCATATCAATCCTCCAAAAACTGCCCCATTCTTGTGGGCGTCGGATTCAGTGTCGTTCCCCCATCCACCGGGATCACGGTGCCGGTGATATACGATGACTTGTCCGATGCCAGGAAAAGGCACAGGTCTGACACGTCTTGCAGGGTTCCCATTCGCCTCAGTGGGATCGCATCAATCCGTTCTTGGACGGCACTCGGGTTCGGCACCAGTCTCTTTTGGCCTTCTGTACCGGAAATCGGGCCGGGGGATACTGAATTCACCCGAATCCCATGCGGCCCCCATTCCAGAGCCAACGAACGGGTCAGCATGTCGATACCGGATTTCGCGGCGCATACGTGAGCCTGACCGACCATTGCTACCGATCCTTGCGGCGCTGAAATGTTAAGAATACATGCTCCCGGTTTACGAAGATGCGGGAACGCTGCGCTCATGACGTGATGGGTTCCTAGCACGTCGATTTCCATTACGGCGCGGAACCCGTTCGAACTGATGTTTTCTGCTTTTGCGAGGAAATTCCCGGCCGCCCCCGACACCAATATATCGATGAGGCCAAAGGACCGGGCGCACTGGTCGAGCGCCGCTTTGACTTGCTCGAATTGACGGACATCGGCAGGCAGGCCATCCGCTCTGGCGCCAATGTCGCGCAGAGAGTCTACTGCGGCTTGGACCTTCGCTGAATCCCGCGATATTACAAATATCTGCGCCCCTTCGCGTGCGAAATGCTGCGCGATGCCTAGATTGATGCCGCTGGTTCCGCCGGATACGAAAACCGTTTTACCCTTGAATTCGCTTACCATTGGGCCTCCGAGGTCAGAACGACGGTTGCAGCGGCGCTGAACATGCCCCCAACACCGTGCACGAGCGACAATTTGGCGTCCTCGATCTGCGCCGGACTGGTTCCGCGCAACTGGCGCACGCCTTCCTGAAGAGCATACATCCCGTACATGCCCGAGTGCATGTAAGACAGCCCGCCGCCGTTGGTGTTCAGAGGCAGCTTGCCACCAGGCCGGGTATTCCCTTCGGCAATGAAAGCGCCACCTTCACCAGGTTTGACAAAGCCCAGATCCTCGAGCCCGTAGATTGGCAGGTGCGCGAAGGCGTCATAGATCATCAGGTGATCGACATCTGCATGGGTGATCCCGGCACTCTCAAAAGCAAGCTGACCCGACACGCGGAACGCCTTGGACGAGGTGAAGCTTTCCATCTGCGAAATCATTGGGCCTTCGGCGCTTTCTCCGCCCATTCCGCGAAGGTACACGGGTTTGGTCGGGAAATCCTTGGCCCGATCCACGCTGGTCAGGATCAGCGCCCCGCCACCGTCCGAAACCAGGCAGCACATGAGTTTGCGGAAGGGATAGGCGATCATTTTCGAGTTTAGAACATCATCTACCGTGATCGGATCACGTGCCGTGGCGCGCGGGTGGCGGGAGGCCCATTTCCGCTGCACCACGGCCACCATGGCCAATTGCTCCTCGGTCAGTCCGTCATCCTTCATCTTGCGCATTACGGGGAGGGTAAAGCGCGAAGGCGGGAACAAGGGGCCATAGATGGATTCGAATTCCTGCTGTTGCATTGACGGGAAGATCGGGCGGTGGTTCCGGTTGTTCGAACGTCCGCTTTCGCCATGCGTGATCAGAACGGTCTTGCACAGGCCGGTTTCAATCGCAGCGGCCGCGTGGCGGACCAGCGTGATGAAGGAACAACCGCCGACAGAGGTGCCATCGTACCATGTCGGGGTGATACCCAGATACTGGACGATCTCGGCCACGTCATGGCCGCCGGTTGCCACTCCGTCGATATCGGCTGGCGTCAAGCCGCATTCGGCCATGGCGTTCAAGGCAGCATCCGCGTGCAGGCCGGTTTGCGACAGTTCGGGCACCTTGCCCAAACGGGTGGTTTCAGCGGCACCGACAATGGCGATGGATGCGCGGCTCATGCGGCACCTCCTGCGGGTTTGAATTGGGGAATGGACAAATCACCGCGCTTCTCGAACGTGACTTCCAACGGCATGTCCAGGCTCAGGGCCTTCGGGTCGGCCGGACATTCTAGGATATTGGCGACCATTTTTACGCCTTCGTCCAGCATCACGACAGCCACGGTGAACGGGGGTTCGTACCCCGGCGCAGGCAGGTGGTTGATGATGTAGGAATACAAGCGCCCTTTTCCGCTTGCCTGTGTTACGGTCACATCACGCGAACCACATGTCGGGCAAAAGGGACGAGGCGGAAAAAAGGTCTTGTCGCCACAGGGAATGCACGCATTCAGAAGCAACTTTCCTTCCTTTGCGCCGTCCCAATAGAATTGCGTTTCCGGATAGATGGTCGGCAAAGGCCGTTCACTCATCTGTATTCTCCTTCAATTGTAGGTAAATCGACCTAGCCCAGACGGGCCAGCCCGTTGTTCAGAACCACCACGTCGCGCTCAACTGCTCTGGCACGGAAGCGGACGGTGGTACCGTCGCGCCACATCTCTGTCCGAAGCGTTTCGCCGGGATAGACCGGCGAGGTGAAGCGTAGTTCTAGATGTTTCAGCGCTTGGAACGCGCCGCCCGCGAGGGCCTCGGTGATGGACCACGATACGACTCCAAGCGAGCACAACCCATGCAGGATCGGTCTATCGAAGCCGGCCTGCTTGGCGACAGCAGGGTCTGCGTGAAGTGGGTTGTAGTCTCCTGACAGACGATAAATCAGCGCAGCCCCGTCGGGCGTGCGGAAGTCGAAGGTGGCATCCGGCTCTCCTTCGGGAACGGGTTGTACCGGCTTGATCGGTCCGGTCGGTCCGCCAAACCCACCGTCAGCACGCGCAAAAGTCGTGCTGGAAACCGTTGCGACCAGATCGCCGGTTATCTTGTCTCTTAGCTCTCGTTCGGAATAGATCAGCGCGCCTTTGCCTTCGCCCTTGTCGACGATATCAACTATGCGTGTCTGACCAAGTAGCGTGCCTTCGGCGAGCAGCGGCGCGTGCAGTGTCAAGCTTTGCTCACCATGTAGGATCTTCTGCCAGGTCAAGCCGGTGTCCGGCTCTTTCGCCCAGAACCCAGGATAGCCGATGACGTTTACCATAGCAGGCAAAGCGCCAAACCCTTCTGCCCCTTCATAAGTTGCGCGCAGATGAGAGGGATCAACCGGATCGGTGCCCAAACCCAAGCCTAGTGCATAGAGAATTGTATCGCGCAGCGTATAGTTGTGTTCAATGACGGGAAAGTCACGCGTCATAAGGGCGTCATAGTCAATCATGCCAAATCCTCCTTGGCGAGAAGGTACAGAATCGAATTTAATTTGCAAGCTAATAATTGCTCAGCTAATTTAATTGAGTTGCTTGGCAGGGGGCTGTCAAAGGAAACCACTGCGGACGGGCAGAGCAGATTTGTTGCGAAGAAACGTGACAGGAAAGCCGCGCTGAAATTTCTTGGGAACGCAATGCGAAAGCACGGTTGCCCCGAAGTGATCGTGACTGACCGGCTTTGCTCCTGCGGTGCCACGCTTGGGGCAACCGGTGCTGTAAATCGGCAGGAAACGGGACGTTGTGTGAACAACCGGGCAGAGAATTCTAACCTGCCATTCTGGCGACGGGGAGGGCAATGCTGCGGTTCCGGCGGCTGCGAAGCGTGCGGAAATTTACCTCCTGCCACGCGTTTGTCTTCAACTATTTCAACGCCGAGACCAGCCTCTCTTCCAGGGCCAACATCAAGCGCGACTCTCATCGAGTGGCGCGGTTGTTGTGCTGCCTAAAAGACAGCTATCCTGCCCTTGGAGAGGCTGGTTGGAATTGGTCTGCCAGTACCGCTGACCATGTTGCGACCTTCGCGGGTCATCGCCCGCGGTGCGTGAAATGGCATGGTTCCGAACACGGCGCGGGGCCGAATGATGGGACCAATGCAAGTGCCATGTCAGTACCACGCATCTTCCATCGAAGCTTTCTTGCGGTCGATGAAATCGCGCAGCGCCTCGTCGATACCCGGATCCAGCGCCGGGGCCTCGTAGTTGTTCAGGATGTTTTTCCAACGTTGGTTGGCTCGTTGCGCCGAGTCGATCTCGCCCTGTTCCGACCATGTCTCGAACGGCTGGTCGTCGTTCAGGGCACTGTCCCAATAGGCGGTTTGGTAATGGCGCAGAGTATGATCGGTGCCGAACAGGTGCTCACCCGGCCCGTTCTGTGCCAGGGCCTCGAAGCCGAGCGTATCGTAGTTGACCTCGATCCCTTTCAGATAAGAGTGCAGTGCGCCTGCCATGTCGCAGTCCATGACGAATTTCTCGTAGGACATGGACAAGAGCCCGTCGAGGAACCCGGCCGAGTGCAGGATGTAGTTCGCGCCACCTTGGATTGCCGACATCATCGACATCATGGATTGCTGCATCGCTTGACCGTCGGGTAGCTTCGAGGTGCTAAAGTTACCGGCGCAGCGCAGCGGAATGTTCAGGCGGCGCGCCAGTTGCCCCATGACCAGAGAACCGAGTGCTGGCTCCGGCGTGCCGAAGGTCGGCGAGCCCGAGCGCAGTGACATTGACGACAGGAACCCGGCAAAGATTGCGGGGGCCCCCGGTCGCACGAGTTGGGTCAAGGCGCATGAGGCCATGGATTCAGCCAGACATTGCGCCACCGATCCCGCCATAGTCAGTGGTGACACCGCGCCCCCCAGAAGGAATGGCAGGTGAATCGACCCCTGGCCCGCGGCGGCATAGGCGCGAATGCCCGCGGTTGTTACCCCGTCGAGCACAAGAGGAGAAGTCGTGTTGAAATTCCCCATGATTACGCAGTGCTCATCCACGAAGCCTGACCCAAAGAGAATACGGCACATCTCGATGCTGTCTTCGGCGCGTTCAGGGGCCGTGATCGAGCCCAAAAAAGCCCGATCAGAGTAGCGCATATGGGCATAGACCATGTCCAGGTGGCGCTTGTTCACCGGCACATCGGTCGGTTCGCAGATGGTGCCACCGGAATGGTGCAGCCAGGGCGACGATTGCGCCAGTTTCACCAGGTTCTCGAAATCCGCGATGGTGCCGTAGCGACGCCCGCTGTCGAGATCCATCACGAAAGGCGAGCCGTAAGACGGCGCAAACACCGTGGCATCCCCCCCGATCTCGACCGTATTGGCCGGGTTGCGCGCGTGCTGGGTAAACCGCGAAGGGGCAGTTTTCAGGATTTCGCGTAACATGCCGGGTTCGAACTTCAGGGTCCATCTGTCGGTGGCATTCTCTGTGACCGTGGCACCGGCCTCGCGATAAAGCCTGACCGCTTCAGGATCTTCGCGCACTTCAATGCCGATCTCGGCAAGAATCCGGTCCGCTGTCGCTTCGATTCGGATCAGCGCCTCTTCGTTCAGCAGGTCATAGGTGGGAACGCCGCGGGTGATGTAAGGAACGCGCAAATGCAAGTTCTGCCCCGGTTCGGCGCTGCGGGTCATTTGCGACCGGCCTCGGCGGCGAGCGCGGGGGGGCGTGGGCATAGCTGTCTGTTCCATGGCGTGTTCCTTATCATTTGCGACACGGGTCGCCGGACTTATGGGGCCGGTCCTGCGCGATATTCGCGGTGCTGCGCAATGTTGCTGCCAACGGACTGCCTGACAATTGCATAAATTCTCATTCTGGCTTAGAATAACTAATGTGAACTGGTCGACGCGTCCTCGGGAAATGGAACGATCCAATGCGTATGCGTCATCGAGAGTGAGGTGTACTTGCCTAAAAGCCCCTACGATCTCCCGGCGATGACCGCGCTCGTAGCCTTCGAGGCCGCAGCGCGGCACGAAGGGTTCAAATCGGCAGCGCAGGAATTGAATGTCACGCCTGCCGCGATCAGCCATCAGGTCAAGGCTCTCGAGACTGAGTTGCGCTGCCTGTTGTTTCGGCGTCATCACCGGGGGGTTCAGCTTACAGAGACGGGCGCTTATCTGCTGGTGGCCTTGCAGCGCGGGTTCGAGGCCATAGGCGAGGCCGTCGATCAACTCCGAAAACGCTCCAACCACGCTTCTGTGACAATTAGGGTGACAACTGCGGTAAGCTCGCTCTGGCTTACGCCGAAGCTGGCGCAATTCTGGAAATCACATGGCGATATCTCGGTGGCGCAGATTGTCAGCGACACCGATCAGTCCATGGTCGACTGCGACCTGAGTATCCACTACGGAAACCTGTCGCGCGACACCGGTACGCGGAGCATCCTGTTCCATGACCGGATCATGGCGCTTGGGAGCCCGGGTTTTGCGCGGGCGCATCCCGCAGCCACTCCGCGCGACCTTGCCGGCCTCCCGCTCATCCACTTTGACTCTGGCAACTCTGGCTGGACGGACTGGCAGGACTGGTTTCGTTTCGCGGGCTATGACGGCCCGGTAAAAGCAAGCCATCGGGTCAATAACTACGTCATTGCACTGCAGGCAGCCTGCGATGATATGGGGGCGGTGCTGGGGTGGGTCGGCTTGACGCATAACTATATTGCACGCGGCCAACTCGTTCCCCTGTTGCCACTAGAGGTAGAGACGTCCGAGGACTTTTATGTCAAGCTCCATCCACACGCCGCCGAAAGAGCGAAGACAGTCTATGACTGGCTTGTTGGCTCTTCAACACACATCTAGCTGCACGCAGGAGTCGCGGTAATACCAGGGCGGTCGTACTGGCTGTTCAGTCTTGGCATGCGGAGGGATGGATCGACGTTGAATCGTTCCGGTTCTGACGTCCAGGTTTTGCCAATGTATTCGAGTGACGTGAGGCCTTGCAGTGCCGTCAATTGGCGAGCGCACACAAGCGTGGAATGCAGAGGAAGTGCGGTCGGTGTTGAAGGCGCTGGGAGGGATCCGCAGCGTCCGTACCGGGGGATAGCATCGCTTATACGAAAAGCTTTGAAAATGGGCGGCGTCTGTGTGGGGAGCGGACAAAGCGGGGGCTGTGGGTGGCGGCTAGACCAATTTCGTTTGCCGATAAATGTTACACCAAGTGAAAGATATGTTGACACATGAAAACAAATCATGGACTACTCTGAATAACAGTCAAACTCAGGAATCCATCATGACGTCTTATGACCATTACCAGAACATCCGGGTCGAAAAGAGCGAAGGTGTCGCGCGGCTGAGCATCAACCGTCCCGATTTTCGCAATGCGATCAGCCACGATACACATAAAGAGCTGGAGCAGGTCTGGCTGGATCTGTCTGCGGATGACGAAGTCAAGGTCATCATCTTCACCGGCGAAGGCAAAACCTTTTCTGCCGGGGGCGACGTAAAGAACATGGCGCGCCGCGCAGGCACGGTGGAGGGGCTGAAGTTCGCGCTCAAAACCCCCGGTGAAACGCGCCGGATGTTCCAGAATATCCTTGAAGTGCGCCAGCCGATCATCGCTGCGGTTAACGGCGATTGCGTCGGGCTGGGTGCAACGCTGGCCCTGTTTTCCGATATCATGGTGATTTCCAACGACGCCAAGTTCGGCGATACCCATGTCAAGGTGGGCTTGGTGGCCGGTGACGGCGGCGCGGTAATCTGGCCGCTGCTGATTGGGCCTGCGCGGGCCAAGGATTTCCTGATGCGCGGCCTGCTGATTTCAGGGCAGGAAGCTGCGAACATGGGAATCGCCAACTATGCTGTGCCGACGGATGCGGTGATGGATACCGCTGTTGACATCGCCGCCGATCTCGCACGTCTGCCCGAACACGCGGTCCAATGGACCAAGCTGTCGGTCAACAAGGTACTGAAGGATCAGCTTAACCTCGTGCTGGATGCGTCCATTGCCTATGAAATGCTTACCCTTCAGACGCATGACCACAAGGAAGCCGCCACGGCCTTTGCCGAAAAGCGCCGCCCGGTTTTCAAGGGTTACTAACGGGCGTACTCCGGCCCTGTCGGGTCGGGCAGATGCAACAGGGGGTGAGGATGCAAGACAAATTCGGGTTTGGCGCAAACGCTGATGCGGCGGACGGCGATGGGAACGGCGGGATGCTGTCCGGGGTCAAGGTTCTGGATATCAGCCGGGTTTTCGCTGGTCCTCTGGCGGGTCAGTGGCTGGCGGATTTCGGGGCTGATGTCATCAAGGTCGAACAGCCGGGCCGGGGCGATGACTGTCGGCGGCTGCCACCCTTTGTCCAGCAGGACAGTGGGCGCGAGGATAAGGTTTCCGCGCCTTTCATCAGCCTGAACCGCAACAAGCGGTCCATCACGCTGGACTTCACCAAGCAAGAAGGCCGCGAGATTCTTTTGGGTCTGGTGCGGCAGGCTGATGTCCTGATCGAGAATTTCAAGGCCGGGTCGCTGGCGAAGTACGGGCTGGATTACGAATCCCTGAAACAAGTGAACCCGGCGCTGATCTATTGTTCGATCACCGGGTTCGGACAATCCGGCCCCTACAAGGACCGACCGGGATATGACATCATCTTTCAGGCGATGAGCGGGCTGATGAGCCTGACCGGCCACAACGATTCCGAACCGGGCGGTGGCCCGATGCGCGTCGGTTACAGCATGGTGGATATCATGACCGGCACGGTGGCCGCGCTTGGGATCGTTACGGCTATGTTCCACCGGATGCGCAGCGCCGACGGCAAGGGGCAGTTTATTGACCTGGCCCTGCTGGACACGCAGATTTTCAGCCTGACGCATATGGCGATGACCTATCTGGTCAGCGGCAAAGTGCCGGTTCGCACTGGCAACCAGTCCTATACGGGCGCACCCGTTCAGCCCATAGACTGCAAGGATTTCAAGGTGGTTGTCAGCGTGGGCAACAACGCCCAATGGGCCAATATGTGTCGGGCGCTGGGGGTTGACGAACTGGCCGAGGATCCGCGCTTCGTAGATCACCATCTGCGGGTGCAGAACCGTGATGCGCTGCTGGCGGCGATCGAACCGATCTTTCTGACGCGCAATGCTGCCGAATGGGTGGATTTGCTGAACGCGGCAGGTGTGCCGATCGGGCCATTGTATGATCTGGAACAGGTGTTCGAGGACGAACAGGTGCGCCACCGTGGCGTGAAACGGACCATCGTGCATGATGTGGTGGGGGAAATGCCGACGCTGGCGAACCCGCTGCATTTTTCGGAAGTGCCGGTGCGTTATGATTCCGCCCCGCCGTTGCAGGGTGAACATTCGGAACAGATCCTGCGGGATGTTCTGGGTTTCGACGACGAAAAGATCGCGACGTATCGA
The DNA here is from genome assembly GCA_017792425.1 of Thalassovita sp. GTDB lineage: Bacteria > Pseudomonadota > Alphaproteobacteria > Rhodobacterales > Rhodobacteraceae > Thalassobius. The sequence continues at coordinate 2,388,430 of CP051233.1, read as the reverse complement.
AAGGCGGGCATCATCTGATCCCGTCCGAATGCCGCTGTGCGCCGGGGCCACCTTGGCCGCCGGGCAGGCCGCGTGCCTGCCCGTGGCAGGTTTGCTGTGCCTTGGGTGGCGCGGAACGAGAATTACTGGATAGCCGGGCATGGTTCCGGCGATGAAATAAGGGAAGGACGTAGGCGATATGTCTGATCGCATCGAAGGCCAGGCCGGGCCGGTCACACTTGAAATGGTTGGCGACATCGCGGTCGTGACGATTGACAGCCCGCCGATGAATACGCTCAGCTTTCCAGTGCGCAAGGGTATGCTGGACGCAACCACGGCGGCGCAGGCAAACCCCGACGCCAGGGCGATCCTGTTCGTCTGCAATGGGCGTTCGTTCATCGCGGGCGCCGAGATTTCGGAATTCGGCAAGCCGCGCCAACCACCCGCGACTGCCGATGTCATTCGTCTGTTCGAAGCATCGCAAAAGCCGGTGATCGCGGCGATCCACGGCACGGCGCTTGGCGGCGGGTTTGAATTCGCCATGGGCTGCCACTATCGGGTAGCGTTGGGGTCGGCCAAGGTAGGCCTGCCAGAGGTGAACCTGGGTATCATCCCCGGCGGTGGCGGCACCCAGCGCATGCCCCGGCTGGTGGGGGCGAAGGTGGCGCTGGATCTGATCCTGTCGGGGCGCCATGTCGCCGCGCCCGAAGCCTGTGCCCTGGGCCTGATCGATGAAGTGTTCGATCTGCCGGATGCGCGCAGCGCCGGGTTGGCCTTTGCCCGCCATGTGATCGACACCGGCATGCCGCCGCGGTCCACCCGCGATATCACTGAACGGCTGGAGGCTGACCGCGCGCACCCGGAAATATTCGAAACCGCTCGCGCATCGCTGCAGCGGCGGGCGCGTGGCCAGATTGCGCCCTATCGCATTGTCGATGCGGTTCAGGCATCGCTGGACCGGCCGTTTGACGACGGGCTGGCTTATGAGCGCGAACTGTTCCTGGAATGCATGGATACCCCGCAACGCAAGGCGCTGGTCCATGCCTTCTTTGCCGAGCGCAAAGCAGCCAAGATTCCCGATGCCGAAGGGGCAACAGCGCGTCCGGTCAACACGATCGGCATCGTGGGTGGTGGCACGATGGGTGCAGGCATCGCCGTGTCCGCCATCGACGCGGGGCTGGACGTGGTGATGATCGAACGCGACGACGAAAGCCTGCAAAAGGCGCGTCAGAATATCGAACGAGTCTACAAGCGTGCGATCACAAAGGGCCGGATGACGCAGGCCGAACGGGACACCCTGTTGCAAAGGCGCTATCGCTCCAGTGCCGATTATGGCGCGCTGTCGGATGCCGATGTCATCATCGAAGCGGTGTTCGAGGACATGGATGTCAAGAAGGCCGTGTTCCGCGAACTGGACAAGGTAGCCAAGCCGGGCGCCGTTCTTGCGACGAATACCTCTCGGATGGATATCAATGAAATCGGTGGCGTGACATCGCGCCCGCAGGATGTGATCGGTCTGCACTTCTTTTCACCGGCCAACATCATGCGTCTGGTAGAGGTGATCGTGGGTGACGCCAGCGCCCCGAAAACCATCGCCACCGCCACCGTTCTGTCCAAGAAGCTGGGCAAGGTCGGGGTGCGTTCGGGGGTTTGTGACGGGTTCATCGGCAACCGCATGATGTCCTTCTACAAGAAAGCGTCGGAATACCTGGTTCTGGATGGGGTGTCCCCCTACGACTTGGATCGCGCAGTGACCGGATTCGGCTTTCCGATGGGGCCGCATCAGGTCAGTGATCTGGCGGGGCTTGATATCGGCTGGGCCTCGCGCAAGCGGCTGGCCCCGACACGCGACCCGCGTGAACGCTATGTGGCCATTGCAGACCGCATCTGTGAACAGGGCTGGTTTGGCCAGAAATCCGGGCGTGGCTTCTATATCTATGACGAAGAAAGCCCGCGTGGGCGTCCCAACCCGGATGTCCTGGACATCATTGACGCAGAGCGCACCGCCAACGGCATCACGCCGCGCCACTTCTCGGACGAGGAAATCGTTCAGCGCATGGTGTCGATCCTGATCAACGAAGGCGCGAACGTGCTGCACGATAAGATCGCGCTGCGACCGTTGGATATTGACGTGACCTTCCTGCTGGGCTTCGGCTTTCCCCGATGGCGCGGAGGGCCGATGTTCTATGCTGATAGTATCGGGCTGGAAACGGTACTGAACACGATCCGCGCCAATACCGCCGAAGATCCCTTCTTCTGGTCCCCGTCGCCTTTGCTGGTGGACCTGGTTCAACAGAACCGCACCTTCGAATCCCTTAATTCCTGAGCGAGAAACAGACCCATGCGTGATGCTGTCATTCTTTCCACTGCCCGAACCGGGCTGACCAAATCGTTCCGCGGCGAGTTGAACATAACCCACGGCGCAACAATGGGCGGGCATGTTGTTCGTCATGCGGTGGACAGGTCCGGGATCGATCCGGCGATACTGGAAGATTCGGTGTTTGGCGTCGCTCATCCCTATCAGGCGACTGCCAGCAACATGGCCCGCCAGACCGCGCTGCGGGCGGGTTTGGGCGTGAATGTCTCTGGCTCTACCGTCAATCAGGCCTGCGCCTCCGGTTTGCATGCGATTGCGGCGGCCAATAACCGGATTCGGCTGGATGGCGTTCCGGCGATGATCGCGGGTGGTCTGGAATCGATTTCGCAGCGGCAGCAGAATGTTGATGAATCCGTGCGCCGTGAAACCTGGCTGAACCAGCATATTCCCGGTGTCTACATGGCGATGATCGAAACGGCTGACATCGTTGCCGAACGCTATGGTATCAGCCGCGAGGCGCAGGATGAATATTCGCTGCAAAGCCAGCAGCGCACGGCGGCGGCGCAGGCGGCAGGCCGTTTCGATTTAGAGATCGTTCCCTTCACCACCATGATGGCAAAAAAGGACCGGGAAACCGGCGCTGTGTCCAAGGTCGAAGTCACCATAGATCGCGACGGATGCAACCGGCCCGCAACAACGCTGGATGGCCTGGCCGGGCTGGAACCGGTGCGTGGCGCGGGCAAGTTCATCACGGCGGGCAACGCCAGCCAGCTGGCTGATGGTGCGTCTGCTTGCGTCCTGATGGAAGCGAAGGCGGCGGAACAAGCGGGGCTGGAACCGCTGGGCGCGTTGCGGGGCTTTGCAATTGCCGGATGTGAACCCGATGAAATGGGCATCGGTCCGGTCTACGCGGTGCCGCGCCTGCTGGAACGCGCTGGCCTTAAGATCGGCGATATCGATATTTGGGAACTGAACGAGGCCTTCGCCAGCCAATTGCTGTATTGCCGTGATCGCCTGGGCATCGACAACGACAAGCTGAACGTCAATGGTGGCTCGATTTCCGTGGGTCACCCGTTCGGCATGACCGGTGCGCGCCTTGCGGGGCATATCCTGCTGGAAGGCCGTCGGCGCAAGGCGAAGTACGGTGTCGTGACCATGTGTGTCGGCGGGGGTATGGGGGCCGCTGGCCTGTTCGAGATTTTTTGACATCCCACAAAGCGCCAATTGTCCCAAAGGGAAATGCCATGATCAGAGATCGCGAAAACATGGATCAGTTGCTGGCGGTCGTATCCCGGTTTGTCCGGGAACGGCTGATCCCGAACGAGGAATTGATCGTCGAACAGGATGCAATTCCACCTGGGCTAGTGCAGGAAATGCGTGATCTGGGATTGTTCGGCATGTCCGCTCCCGAAGAATTCGGCGGCCTTGGCCTGACCATGGAAGAAGAGGTGCTGGTCAATTTTGAAATCAGCCGGGCCTCTCCGGCGTTCCGGTCGCTGATTGGCACCAACAACGGGATTGGCGGGCAGGGCATCGTCATTGACGGCACATCCGAGCAGAAAGAAAAGTGGCTGCCGAAACTGGCCAGTGGCGAGATTATCGGCGCCTTCGCCCTGACGGAACCAAACACAGGTTCTGACGCTGCATCGCTCGGTACGACCGCCCGTCTGGAGGGCGATACCTATGTTCTGAACGGCACGAAGCGGTTTATCACCAACGCGCCCTCTGCCGATATCTTTACTGTCATGGCGCGGACAGATCCGGGCAGCAAGGGCGCCAGCGGGATATCGGCCTTTATCGTTGAAAGGGACACGCCGGGGTTAAGCCTTGGCAAGACCGACAAGAAGATGGGGCAGAAGGGCAGCCATACCTGCGATGTGATATTCGAAAACTGTCGTGTTCCTGCCGCCAACATTGTTGGCGGTGTTCCGGGTATGGGGTTCAAGACCGCTATGAAAGTGCTGGATCGTGGGCGGCTGAATATCTCTGCTGTCTGTGTGGGGGCGGCGGAACGGCTGATAGATGAATCCGTGACCTATGCCAGCGAACGCAAACAATTTGGCAAAGCAATCGGGCAGTTCCAGCTGATCCAGGCCATGCTGGCGGACAGCCGGGCCGAGTCATATGCCGCCCGTTGCATGGTGCTGGACGCAGCCCGGCGCAAGGATGACGGCATCCCCGTGTCTACAGAGGCATCGTGCTGCAAGCTGTTCTGTTCGGAAATGGTGGGCCGCGTCGCTGACCGGGCGGTGCAGATTCACGGGGGCGCGGGCTATATTGCGGATTACGCCGTGGAACGGTTCTATCGGGATGTGCGCCTGTTCCGCATTTACGAAGGCACGACGCAGATTCAGCAACTGGTGATTGCCCGCAACATGCTGCGTGACGGGGTCGCATAGCGGGTGGCCGGAACCCGTGCCCGCAGGATCACGGTTCCAAGTGCGATGCGGCCAATGCAGTACCATGGACTGACAAGTGCGCGGTCAGTTGCATGGCGGTCATGATCTCTGCCGGACAGCGCCCGGCAGCCAGCGCCGCGCGGATGGATTGGCGCAGCATATCGGCGCTGAACCCGGTAAAACAGGCGTGCAAGGCGATCTCGATCAGGCTGCGTTCACCGGCATCCAGCCCTCCCGCTGGCCCGTCGTGATCCAGGAAAGCCAGCACACAGCGTAGATAGCCCGGATCAAGCGCGGCCAGCATGGAAATGCTGTCCCCGGCATGGGGCAACACCCGGTCAACCTGTTCGCGCAGATCCGCTGGCATGGATTGTGGGCCTGACAGGCCGGTTTCCTGCGCCAGGATTTCAGCACCGGCAAACACGCCGCTCAGTCCTTGGCAGGCCACAATATGCAGCACGTCCAGCAGATCGGCGGTGCTGGCTCCGGCCTCTCGCGCCTTTTGCAGGTGGGTGACAAGACCCGGTTCAAACAGGTGGGTCGCGGAACTGTCCAGCGCGACATAGATCAGTTCGACCATGCGGGCGGACAGGCTGCCGTGTTGCGCGGGGTATCCGGCGTAATCGGCGTAATCTGCGACAAACTGCGCGTCGTGGTGCAACAGAACCTCTGTCCAAGGGCGCCAATAGCCGCGCCTTGCGATGAACTTTGCCTTGATGTCCTGTTGGTCCGAAGAAAGTTCTGCCACTGCCGCCTCCTGCCTGCGTTGTTCTTAGGTCGCCTAACGGAATGGGTTTCGCGGGGTTTGTCAAACCCGGTTCTTTGCAATCTTTTCGGGCGCGGGCCCCTGACAGAGATGGCGCCATGCTGTGCGATTGTTCGATTTCGCGTCAAGTGGCATAGTGTGGCATTCGTGCAGCCCAACACAGGGCCTAAATCGTTGATTGGGCCAATTATCCGTTGTATGCAGCACAGGAAATACAGGTTAATTGCCCAAGAGGTTGGCCCGGACCACCTGAAGGGTGTTGCGCGATATCCGCGTCGAGACAGGCCGCGAGAGGCTGCAACAAGAACACCATACGCCCCGGCCCCGCGGGATATAACTGGATACCGTACATGAGAACAGTCAAACGAGCATTTTCCGTCCTCGAAGCATTCAACGAGGACCGGCGCACGCTGGCTTTGCATGAGATCGCGCAGATCGTGAATCTGACAAGCCCGACGACCTTGCGGATCATCAAGGCGCTGGTGAACTTGGGCTATCTGGTGCGGTTGAACAGGAACGAATACTGCTTGTCGCCCAAGGTGCTGCGCTTTGCCTCGGCGGTGAAAAGCACGTTGGGAATCCGTGAGATTTCCTATGACGTGAACCACGATCTGGCCGAACGCACCAAGGAATCCGTCGCATTGTACATGATAGACGGAGCTGAACGGGTTTGCATCTATGCCATCGATTCCGAACTGCGCCTGCAAACGGTGATCCGCGAAGGCGATCGCGCTGCACTGGGGCAGGGGGCCAGCGGCAAGGTGATCCTGGCATATCAGGATCCGAAAACGATACAGGCGACGCTGGCTGATCTTCATGCCAAGCTGGGAACCGACCCGGACAAGCTGGTGAAAGAACTGGAGCAGATCCGAGAGCACGGTTACGCCGAGAGTCGCTATGAAGTGACCGCTGGGAATGCTGCGGTTGCCGCGCCGATTTTCGAAATGGATGGCAGTGTCAAATTCGCCCTGTCCCTGGCCTGCCCGGAATCGCGCTATACTGATAACCGCAACTTCTTCGTGACCGAAGTCGTGGATTCCGCACGGCTGATCTCGCTGCGGATTGGGGCGACCGATGAAGCGTCCCAAGCCGAGGACACCGCCAGCGTAGATTAGTCAGTGCCAATCTGGAGTAACTCTTCACCTGACCCCGCTTGTGTTTACACCTGCGCCCCTTAGTGGGCGCTTTTTTATTTCGTGAAGGCAGTCGTTTAGCAAAGGCCATACGGCCTTGTGCTGCGCATGGGATCAGCAGCATCAATGCTTCTATAAATTTCATTTGATGGAATCAATTTTGCTAAGTAACATTAATTTACGATTTGGTGTCAGGCCCAAAAGATTCGTGCCGGGTGGCGCGAGGGGCCAAGGGAGGAAAGAATGTTCAAGAAAATTTCGGGGAAACTTGCGCTGGCGACAATTGGTCTGATCGCGCCGTTCGGTGTCGCGCAGGCGGAAAACCTGCCCAAGAACATGACATGGATGGCATATCAGACGACCTCTTCCGGCTATGCTCAGACAGTGGCAATTGCCAATATGCTGAAACAACAGGACGGCGTGAATATCCGGATCCTGCCGGGTAAGAACGACGTTTCGCGTATGACACCCCTGCGGGATCGGAACGCCGATTTCTGCAACTGTGGCGCGACAGTTTGGATGGGTCAGGAAGGTGTCTATATGTTCGGGCAAAAGGAATGGGGGCCACAACCGCTGCGCATCTTGATGTCCGCCTTCGGCAGCAGCGGCCTGATGCTAATTGCCACGGAAAGCTCTGGCATCCAGACGGTGGCGGATGTGAAGGGAGCGCGGGTGGCCACGATCAAGGGGTCGGATTCGGTGAACTGGTCGCTGCAGGCCCTGCTGGCCTTTGGCGGATTGACGTTGAACGATGTCGAGGTGGTCGAGGTATCGGGAACCGGCGCTGACTTGCAAGCCATTCTGGACGGCCGTGTTGATGTCACCTTTACCAGCACGCTTTCGCCGATGACCCAGCAGGTTTCGGCGTCGAACCACGGGTTGACCTGGCTGCCGATGCCAAAGGAAGATACCGAAGGTTGGGCGCGGGTGCGCGAACTGGCACCGTATTTCGTGCCGAACACAGTCACAGTCGGCACCGAAGTGTCGGCGGAGGCGCCACTGGAGGGGGCGAACTATCCCTACCCGATCTTGACCGCCAACGCGGATCAGGACGAAGAAGTGGTCTATCAACTGACCAAATCCATGGTCGAGAATTTCGACCAGTACAAGGACGGGGCCCCCGGCGCCACGGGCTGGGCACTGGGTTCGCAAAACCTGCAATGGGCCATTCCCTATCACGACGGGACGATCCGCTACTTCAAGGAAATCGGCAAATGGACCGAAGCGGATCAGGCCTATAACGATGGTCTGGTCCAGCGGCAGGAAGTCCTGAAAACCGCCTGGCAAGACTATAGCGCCGCTGCTGCATCCGCAGAGGGCGACGCTTTTTCAACCGGCTGGATGGCCGCGCGCAAGGCGGCGCTTGAGGCGGCGGGCTTGCCTGTCATCTTCAAGTGACGGGACCAGCCCCCATGACCCGGGACTCCGAGGTGCAACATCAAAGCGAGGAGGGCGGCGGACGTTACCGCCGCCTGACCCCCGCGTGGAAAACCACCGTGTTCCTGTCGGTCGCGGCGACGCTCGGGCTGTCGCTGTACCGCGTGTTCAACGGGGCGGGCGTGACGGGTTATACCTTCCTGGACAGTCAGTATTACTACATCATCCTGATGTTGCTGCTGCCGTTGGCGTTTGTCCTGTTCCCCGTGGCGCCGCAGGCGGAAGGCCACAGGGGGTATGCTATGCTTGATGCGGGTCTGGCAGCGCTGTCCTTTGGCCTGTCGGCCGTGCTGGTGGCTTATGCCGAGCCGATCCTGAACGGCGGGTGGGAATTCGTCGCGCCGCCACAGATGCAATATGTCAGTATCGCCATCTGGCTGCTGGTGCTGGAAGCCACGCGCCGCGCCAGCGGCAACGTGGTGCTGGGGATCGTGACGGTGGTCTCTGCCTATCCGCTGTTCGCCGGGGTCATGCCGGGTATTCTGGAAGGTACGTCGGAAAGCATTGCTGACACTGCCGCCTATCATGTGCTGTCTACCGAAAGCATCATCGGGGTGCCGTTCCGGGCGTTTGCCGAACTGATCCTGGGCTTTATGGTGTTTGGCGTTGCGTTGCAGCACACGGGTGGGGGGCAGTTCTTTATCCGGCTTGCCTTTGCACTGCTTGGTGGAATCCGTGGCGGCCCGGCAAAGGTGGCGGTGCTGTCTTCCGGCATGATGGGATCAATGAGTGGCAGCGTCATTACCAATGTGCTGACTACGGGTGCGATGACTATTCCCGCGATGAAACGCACCGGGATACGTGGCCATGTTGCCGCTGCGATCGAGGCCTGTGCCTCTACCGGAGGCGTGCTGATGCCGCCGGTAATGGGGGCGACGGCGTTTATCATCGCGATCAACCTGGGCGTTCCCTATCGGGATGTGCTGATCGCGGCTATCATTCCGTCCTTGCTGTATTTCTTTTCCATCTTCGTGCAGGTTGATCTGTATGCCGCCAGGAACAGGCTGACCGGCATCAAACGCGCCGATCTGGAAGAGGTCGGTCGGGTGCTGAGAGAAGGGTGGTACTACCTGCTTGTATTCGCCCTGCTGATCTATCTTCTGGTGTTCCAGAACCGTGAATCGCAGGCGCCCTATTATGCCACGGCGCTGTTGCTGCTGATCAATCAGATCAGCCCGTCGCACCGATTTGGCTGGCGGGATTTCATGGCTTTGGTTCAGGGCATCGGAGCCTTGTTTGCAGAGCTGGCGGGTCTGCTGGCGGGCGTTGGGCTGATTGTCGGTTCGCTGGCCTATCAAAGCAAGATCGCAACCTTGGCGTTCGATGTGCTGGCGCTGGCGGATGGGCAGGTATTCCTGCTGCTTTTGCTGGGGGCGGTCGTCAGCTTTATCATGGGGATCGGGGTGACGGTCACGGTGGCCTATCTGATCTTGGCGCTTACACTGGCGCCCGCGCTAGCGGAATCGGGCCTGAACCCGATGGGCGTGCATCTGTTCATGCTGTATTGGGGAATGCTGTCCTATATCACGCCGCCTGTGGCGCTGGGGGCGTTCGCTGCCGCATCGCTGGCCGGGTGTCGGCCTATGCGCACGGGACTGGAGGCAATGAAGTTTGCCACGATCATCTACTTCATCCCGTTCTTCTTCGTTCTGGACCCGGCCCTGATTGCGCAGGGAGATCCAGGCCAGATTCTGGTGGTGGTCGCAAATGCGTTGGCGGGGGTGGTGATCCTGTCCATGGGGCTCCAGGGCTATATGTACGGGGTGGGCGACATGGCCCGCATGGGATGGCTGCAATGGCCGTTGCGGGTATTGCTGGCCATTGGCGGGCTGGCGATGGCTATGCCCAGCACCCCTGTCATCGGTCTGAGCAATGTCGAACTGGCCGCGATCAGCATCGGCTGTACCGTTGCGGTCTACGCCACCAGCCTGTCGATGCGCAAAAGGGAGTTGGCCGAATGATCCGGGCGGTGGGTCATCCCACCCAGCCCGCCGCATGAACAGGAACTCTGCGTGGGACAAGATACGATGAAGGGACAGGTGGCGCTGGTGACGGGGGCCGGGAACGGGATCGGCCGTGCGATTGCCGAACGCTTGGCCGCCGCTGGCGCGATCGTTGGCGTCAACGATTTGACCGCAGAGTTGGCTCATCGCGGTGTTGCGACTATCCGTGCGCAAGGGGGGCGAGCGTTCCCGGTGGTACAGAATATTGCCCGGCGTGATGGGGCGACGGCAGCGGTGGCACAGGCTTGCGAATATGGCGGGCGTCTGGATATCCTGGTGAACAACGCCGCTTGGGTGCGGTATCAGGCGCTGCCCGATGTTGCTGATGACACCGTGGACCGGATGCTGGATATCGGGTTCAAGGCAGTCATTTGGGGAATGCAGGCCGCCGCCGAGCGTATGGACACGTCGCGCGGGGGGGCAATTGTCAATGTGTCCTCCATGGTGGCGTTCCGGTCTCCGTCGCGCACGATTGTCTACTCCGGGATCAAGTCGGGTATGTTGGGCATCACCCGCGCGGCAGCGGCGGAACTGGGAGCGCGCAATATCCGCGTGAACGCGGTCTGCCCCTCTGCCATTCCGACTGAGGGAACCCAACGCTTGCGGGACCCCGCGCGCGACGCTCGGCGTGCGGCCCTGACGCCGCTGGGACGGCTGGGCACACCCCAGGACATCGCCGATGCGGTGTGTTTTCTGGCGGGCCCGCAATCTGGATTCGTCACTGGGCAGGCCTTGCTGGTAGATGGCGGGATCACACAAAGCGACCTATAGGGGCGCTGGAATTCTCTATATGGGTAAAATTTCACTGTTTGTTATTATTTTCGCTAAGTGCAATCTTGACTTGCGGCGTTTCCTGCCGCATTGCTGCTTGGACGGATGGACAAGCCGGGCTGAGTGCGCCTGAAACCACGCATGTCGCAGCAGCTTTCCGACGGCCTGTTCACAGATGGATGCGGGATCACCTGTGCCAGCAAAAGCAGGCACGCGATCAATGGCCGAGGCACGAAGGACGGACGGCATGGCAAACGATGGCCAATATCGACGGGCGCTGGTGACGGGGGGGGCTCAGGGGATCGGATGGGCGATCTGCCGTGCGCTTGCGGCGCGAGGGTATCGTGTCGCGCTTGCCGATATAGATGAACCGCTAGCCAAAGCGCGGGTCGCCGAACTGGGGGGTGGCCATGTCGCCCTGAAGGTGGACCTGACAGACCGCGCTGCGGCGCTTGCGTTGCCCGCGCGGGCGGCCAGAATCCTGGGCGGGCTGGACGCGATCATCAACAATGCCGGGATGACGGACTCTTCGGGCCAGCCTCTGATCCAGTTGCCCAAGGCGTCGTTCGACCGCCTGGTCACGCTGAACCTGTCCGCGGTAGAAGCGATCTGTTCACAGGCGGCGGATGTTCTGGGGCGGGGGGGCTGCATCGTCAACCTGGCGTCTGGCGCGGCGTTTCGCCCTCTGGCGCTGCGCGGGCCGTATAGCGCAACCAAGGCCGGTGTTGTCGCGCTGACCAGGACGCTGTCGCTTGAGTTGGCGCCCAAGGGCATCAGCGTGTCAGCCGTCGCGCCCGGCTATACCCGCACTCCACTGGTAGATACGCTGGCCAGTGAGGGGCGTGTGAACCTGGACAAGGTCGCTGCGTCGATCCCGATGGGACGCATTGCCGAACCCGAGGATATTGGCTCTGTCGTTGCGTTTCTGGCTGGTACGGACAGCCATGCCCTGTCCGGCGAAACAGTGGTGGTGGATGGTGGTGGTCTGGCCGGGGTTGCACCTAAGGCAAGCGCGCCTGAACCAGGGCGGGGCGGGGCGGGGCACATCCTGACAATCGGGCCATCGCCGGATCCGTCGCGTGACGGCACGATCAGCGACCTGGCGCAGGTTTGCTGGAACCCCGGCGACCCGCCCATATCGGCAATCATAGACATGACCGGGCTGGCCCCCGTATCCGGTGCGCCGATCAGTCTGGATCAAATGTATCAAACCGCTAAAGCCTGTGCAGACATGCCGGGCCGCGCGAAAGAGTTCGCGCTGCTTTTCGTCTTGCGCAAAAGGTATACTGCAAATGACGCGGCGATGGTCGCTGCGCAGTCCATGCTGGCCCGGACGCTGGCGCTGGAATGGGCGCCGGCGGGCCTGCGTGTCAACGCCCTGATCTGGTCCGGCGCATCGCTGAATGGCCTGAACGCCGTCAGCCATTTCCTGGTGGGGTGCGACGCCGGGTTTGTGACCGGGCAGGCTATCGAAGCGGGGACAATCGACTGAAGGCAGCCCGCTGCCAACCGAAACAGGGCATCCAATCTCAAGGAGGAGGGATATGCGATACATCGTCAACAGACTCGAGGACTTCATCGCCGGTGTGGTCACGGCGGCGATCGGTGTTTTCATCATCGTCGAAGCGTCGAACTACAAGCTGGGCAGCATCTACAATATGGGTGCGGGGTATTTCCCGACCATCTTGGGCGGTCTCATGATTGCCCTGTCGCTGATCATGGTGCTGACGGCCCGTCCAAGCGAGAAGCTGGCCGCTGTCAGTAGAGAACAGTTTCGCGGCACCCTTTTTGTCGCGGCGGGTTTCTTCGCCTTCGCTTTCACCGTGGAACCGCTAGGTCTGCTGGCCTCGGTTTTCCTGGTTGTGTTCCTGTCGGCCATGGGCAACCGCAACACCACTGTTGTGATGGCCGCCGTGCTGGCGCTTGGCACTGCCGTTGTTTCCACCCTGATTTTCCGGGTCGGGCTGGGCCTGCAGATCGAGGCGTTTTGACATGAGCCAACTGTTATCCGACCTGTCGCTTGGGTTTAACGTCGCCGCGTCGATTTCCGGGCTGTTCTACTGCTTCCTGGGGGTGTTCCTGGGAACCATCGTGGGGGTGCTGCCGGGGATCGGCATCATGGCGACGATGGCGATGCTAATGCCTATCACCTATCACATTGATCCGACCTTTGGTCTGATCATGCTGGCGGGGATTTACTATGGCGCCGATTTCGGCGGATCGACGGCTGCGATCCTGATGAACCTGCCCGGCACCGCGACCAGCGCCGTCACCGGGATCGAGGGCTATCCGATGGCGCAGAAGGGGCGCGCCGGGCCGGCGTTGTTCATGAAAGCAATCGCTTCATTCTTCGGCACATTCGTCGGGGTTATCCTGCTGGCAGGGTTTTCTGTGCCGCTGGCCAGCGTGGCGTTGCGCTTTGGGCCACAGGAATACGTGGCCCTGATGACGCTGGGACTTGTCGCAGCCTCTGTGATCGGGACAGGGCGGTCGATCCGCTCGTTGGCTTCGGTTGCGTTGGGGCTGGCGCTGGGGCTTGTGGGGCTGGACCTGAACAGCGGTACGGCGCGCTTTACCTTCGGCGTGACGCAGTTCTATGACGGCCTGCCGCTGGTGGCCGTGGCCATCGGCCTGTTCGGCCTGCCAGAGATCATTTCCAACGCGGGCCGGGCGGAATTGCCCAAGATCCGTGAAAGCAAGATCAGGATGCGCGACATGATGCCCAGCCGTGAGGACTGGCGCCGATCAACCATGCCGATGGCGCGGGGGTCCATGCTCGGTGGCTTTTTCGGCGCGCTGCCGGGGACTGGCGGGTTGGTCGCAACCTTCGTGTCCTACGCGGTTGAACGTCGGGTCAGCAAGCACCCCGAAGAGTTCGGCAAGGGCGCGATCGAGGGGGTCGTAGGGCCTGAATCCGCCAACAACGCCTCGGTTCAGGCGGCATTCATTCCGACACTGAGCCTAGGCATACCGGGGGATCCCGTGATGGCGATCATGCTTGGCGTCATGATGATCCACGGCATCATTCCGGGGCCGGATGTGATCCAGTCGCGTCCGGACCTTTTCTGGGGGCTGATCGTCAGCTTCATCATCGGGAACTTCATGCTGTTGATCCTGAACCTGCCGATGATCGGTATGTGGGTAAAGTTGTTGAAGATCCCATACAACCTGCTGTTCCCCGTGATCGTCGCCTTCACCTGCATCGGGATTTACAGCGTGCATTACCAAGTGATGGATATCTTTGTGCTGCTGGCATTCGGGTTCCTGGGGGTTGGCATGAAGGCCCTGAACTTCGAGGTTGCCCCGCTGCTGCTGGGGTTTGTTCTTGGTCCGATGGTCGAGGTGTATTTCCGCCGCTCGCTGGTGATTTCGGGTGGCGATTTCAACACGTTCATCGACCGGCCGATCTCGGCTTCGATCGTGGCGGTGGTTGCTGCCATCGTGCTGTGGGCGGTCGGGAATACCATCAGGAAAGGCCTGTCGGGCCGCCGGGCCTGATTATCAAGGCGGAATGCCGGGCGCCCGGCGTTCCGCGACCCCCCAGGCAAGGGCCGCGATGCGGGCCGCTACGGAAAGAAGGGAATACACACCGATGACCGGGAACGATATGAATGTCACCGTGCTGGATGTTGAAACGCCAGAGGACGGTATCCGTGTCCTGACGCTGAATGGTCCCAAGACCCGCAATTCGGTGGGCCGGTCCCAATGCGAGGATCTGCATGCCGCGATCATCGAGGCGGGCAATGACAGTCGTGTACGGGCGATCATCCTGCAAGGCGCGGGCAACTTTTTTTGTTCGGGGGGAAATGTGAATGCCCTGCTGGAGGGGCGCAGCCGCACCCTGGCGCAGGTGTCGCGCAACACGGATGCGATGGCCGCGATGATCCTGGCCATCCGCGCCTGCCCCACACCGGTGATCGCCGCAGTCGAAGGGGGAGCGGCGGGTGTGGGAATGTCGCTGGTGCTGAGCTGCGACATGATTGTCGCGTCAGACCGCGCAAAGTTCACCGCCGCCTATGTCAAGATCGGCTTGTCGCCCGATGGTGGCGCCACGCATTTCCTGCTGGACGCGTTGCCGCGCCAGTTCGTGTCCGAAATGTGCATGCTGGGCCGGCCTGTTAGCGTCGACAGATTTCACCACGCGGGGGTCATCAACCTGCTGTGTGCCGAAGGAGAGGCGTTTGCCGCTGCGCTTGATCTGGCGCGCAGCCTGGCGCGCGGACCGGCGGGGGCGATTGCCGTCATCAAGTCGGAAATCAACGACGCGCGGCGCAATGATCTTGCTACCCAGATCGATCTGGAGGCGCGCAATATCAACAAGGCCCGCTACGGCGCGGAAGCTGCCGAAGGCATCCAGGCGTTCATCGACAAACGTCCGCCGGATTTCGTGAGCTTGGACTAGGCCACACCTACTACGCAATCGCACCGAAAACGGATTGGTGCCCGAACCCGCGAAAGGACATACGATGCATTGCCAATGCATAACGAAATTTGGTCACGCACTGGAACCGCAAGACCGTCAGGACATGGTGCCGGAAGGCAGCGAAGTCATCTTGGAGGTGATCGCCGCCGGGGTGTGCCATACGGATCTGCACATGCGTGAAGGCGGGCTGGACCTGGGGCGCGGACAAAAGCTGGACTATGCGGCGCGCGGCATTGGCCTGCCGCTGGTGCTGGGGCATGAAAACGTGGGTCGCGTTGTGGCTGCAGGCCCCCAAGCGGAGGGTATCGACCCAGGCAAGACCTATTTGATCTACCCGTGGTGCGGCTGCGGCTCCTGCGATCTATGCACGGCGGGGGATGAACATCTGTGCATGACGCCCCGGTGCCTGGGCATCCATGTGGATGGTGGATACGCCACCCAGATAAAGGTCGCTCACCCGCGCTATCTGTTCGATATCGGCGACCTGAATCCGGTTTCCGCTGCGCCGTTGGCCTGTTCGGGGCTGACCACCTATTCCGCGTTGAAAAAGCTGGCGGGGGTGATTCACAGCCACACGACAGTTTTATTCGGTGCGGGCGGGCTGGGGCTGATGTGTACCGAGATGATCCAGGCGCTTGGCGCAAAGCCGCCGGTCGTCGTGGATATCGATCCGGTCAAACGGGACCAGGCCCTGAAGAACGGGGCCAAGGCGGTGATCGACCCGCGCGCAGAAGGTGCGATGGAGCAGATCATCGATGCGTGTGGCGGGGCGCCGATGGGCGTCATTGACTTCGTGAACGCCGAATCCACCGCGGAACTGGCCTTCAACGTGTTGGGCAAGGGCGGCAGCCTGGTCACGGTCGGACTGTTCGGCGGTGGTGCGCCCTGGCCCTTGCCGATGATCACGCTCAAATCGGCGCGGATTCAGGGCAGCTATGTCGGGTCTCTCAATGATTTCAGGGAATTGGTGGATCTGGCCCGCGCGGGGAAATTGCGGCCCATCCCGAGTACGATCTTTCCGTTGCGAAATGCGGATGACGTGCTGAATCAGCTCGAAGCAGGCAAGATCATTGGCCGCGCGGTTCTGAAATAATCCAGTTCATCCACTGATCGGCGTTGAAGCTCGGGCCTCCGGATTTCAACGCCGATTTCGCTTTGACGGGTGCAATAGCTGCGGGATCACAGGGATCTATTCCTACTAAAATTACAATAGATGAAATTTAATACATATAATGAAATTACCATAGACAGCCACCCCGCACTTGTCCTATGATCGCGGGGCAACGGGCTGGCATGATCTGGAGGAGAGGGCCCCCGGCAGCCCCAGGAGGAAATAAAATGGCACTATTCAAACATGGAAAAATTCTTGCAGCCGCTGGCCTTGCGCTGGCTGCTGCTTTTGCGCCCATCGGCGCGGCGCGGGCGGCTGAACCGATTCGCCTGATCGTGCCTTACAACGCTGGTGGCCTGCTGGACGGGTTGGTCCGTCAGATGTCGGAATCGATGTCGGCGGAACTGGGCCAGCCTGTGATTGTCGAAAACAAGCCCGGCTCGAACGGTATCATCGGCGCGTCCTACGTTGCCAAGTCCAAGCCCGATGGTCTGACCTACTTGGTTGGCGCAACCGGGCCGCTGTCGCTGAACGTGCTTTTGCGGGAAAGCCTGCCCTTCAAGATGGAGGATTTCGAACCCGTCGGCACCATGTTCAGCGGTCCGCTGACGGTAACGGTTCCTGCCTCGATGGGTATCAACACACTGGATGAATTGAAGGCTTTTGCCCAGAGCTCTGACAAGCCGTTGCGCTATGCGATGCTTGGACCGGGCAGCGTGACCCACCTGTTCGGCATGGTGTTGCAGGATGTGCTGGGCACCGAACTTGTGCCAGTGGCTTACAAAGCCAACCCGGAAATGATTGTCGATCAAATCGGCGGTCTTGTTGAGCTGAACTTTTCCACCCCGATTTCGCTGGTCAAGTATGTGGACTCGGGCGATCTGAAGATCATCGCGATCTCTACCAACGAGCGTATGGAACGGTTCCCCGAGCTGCCTTCCGTGACGGAACTGGGCTATCCGCAGTTGATTTCGTCCTTCTGGTTCGGTCTGGTCGCGCCCGCAGGTACCCCGCAGGCTGAAAAGGATCGTGTCAGCACGGCTCTGCAGAACGCTGTAGGCCGGCCCGAGATCATTGAGAAGATGACCAATGTCGGCATGACGGCCAATATCGGCGGTGCCGACGCGATGCAGGCGCAGCTTGATTGGGATATGGATTTCTGGGGTGGTGTCATCAAAAAGAACGACATCAAGCTGGACTGATCCGAAGCACAGATCCTGACATACGATCCCCGCCTTAGAGGCGGGGATTTTTTATTTCTCAGGAACGTGGGATGATCGTGGCAGGTGAAGTTTGAGAGGGTATTTTAGGCATTTCATTGAGTGAAATAAAAATCATTAATCGAAATTATGCTGGACATCTGACCCACTGATGCGCTAGGTCTTTGGGGTGTCGGCAAGGCTACAACTGATGAGGGGATCGAGGTGTCAGAGAACGGGAACGACTGGAATGAGATGACAGATGACGCCTTCCGGCAGGAAGTGGCGCGCTTCATCAAGGAAAACTGCCCGACCGAGTTGCGCTATCTGAAGGATCGCCCCCGCCTGGCAGAAGTGATGGACTGGCAGAAGGCGATGGGCAAGGCCGGCTGGCTATGTCCCGCATGGCCCGTCAAATACGGCGGCATGGGACTGAACCCGGCCAAGCACCTTATCTATCTGGAGGAGATGGAAAACCAGGGTGCGCCGCGCCTGCTGGATCAGGGGATGATTAACTTCGGCCCGCTACTGATTGCGCATGGCACAGAGGCGCAGAAGGCGGAGTACCTGCCGAAGGTCATTTCCTGCGAACATATCTGGTGCCAGGGCTATTCCGAACCTAACGCCGGGTCTGATCTGGCGTCGCTGAAAACAGAGGCGGTACTGGACGGCGATGAATTCGTCATCAACGGATCGAAGATCTGGACCAGCATGGCGATGGACGCCAACATGATCTTTGCACTGGTCCGTACCGACAAGACCGTGCGCAAGCAGGCGGGGATCAGCTTTGTCTTGATTGACCTGAAGCAGCCCGGTGTCACCGTCCGCACGATCGAGAATATCGCCGGGCGCGAAGAGCTGTGCGAAGTGTTCTTCGATAATGTTCGTACACCGAAGGAAAACCTTGTGGGCGCGCTGAACGATGGCTGGCGGCTTTCGAAAACGCTGCTGGGCCATGAACGCATCTGGTCCGGTTCGCCGCGCCAGTCCTATTCCGCGCTGTTCAAGTTGAAGCGCACTGCCGAGGCGCTTGGCAAGTTTGATGATCCGGTCTTTGCCGACAAGTTCCAGATGCTGGAATTGGACACGCGCGATCTGGCGTCGGCCTATGCGCTGGTGCAGCAAAAGGTCGTGCGCGGCGAAAACTTGGGCGCAGAGGTGTCGGTGCTGAAGATCTGGGCGACAGAGAATTGCCAGCGCATCACAGAGGCGCTGCTGGAGGCGGCGCAGGATGCGGGCGCATTGGCGGGCGACGTGACTATCGGGGGCCTGGAAATAGACATCTCTATGCCGTTCTTCGACTCGCGTGCACCCACGATCTACGGCGGCTCCAGCCAGGTGCAGCGCAACATCATTGCAAAAACCGTACTGAATCTGCCGAGGTAATCATGAGCGACACCAACGAACTTGATATGTTGCGCGACTCCGTCACTACCTTCGTGGCGAAGGAACGGAATTTCGGCAGCTACCGGGCGCAGCGCAACCAGCTTCCGGGCGCAGATGTCAAACAACTGAAAAAGATCGCTGAACTGGGCTGGTTTGGTATCCTGGTGCCAGAGGAATACGATGGGCTGGGGCTGAGCCTTGGCGAGATGGCGCAGGTGGTACGCCACTTGGGTGCAGGTCTGATGGCTGAACCGATCACCGCGACCGCGGTGCTGGGAGCGGGCGTTCTGACGCGTAGCACGAACGAGGGGCTGAAGCGTGAACTGCTGCCGCAGATTGCGATGGGCGACTACCAGATTGCACTGGCCTTTCAGCCGGATCAGGGCGGCATCGGGTTTTCGCAAACCGGGGTGCGCTATGGTGATGGGCATCTGACGGGCGACTGCCGCTTCGTCGCCGGGGCGGGGATCGCTGACAGCTTTCTTGTGGTGGCGCAGGGGGCAGAGGGGCTGAATGTCTACCGGGTTGCAAGGAGCACACCCGGACTGGGCGTAAATTTCGAATGGCGGCATGACGGCAGTTGCGTGGGCCACCTGCGTCTTGAAAATGTCACCGGGGAACTGGTGTGTGGGGCCAACACGGCGCAAGAGGCGCTGGACGCGGCCTTTGACCAGGCGTTGATCGTGGCGTCGGCGGAAATGTTGGGCATCATGGAAGCGGTGCTGGAAATGACGCTGGAATACATGCGCACGCGGGTCCAGTTCGACAAGCCCATCGGCAGTTACCAGGCCCTGCAGCACAAGGTGGTTGATTTGTATGTGCTGAAGGAAATCTGTTCTGGGGTTCTGCAAGAGGCGCTGACCAGCACGCCACCAACCGCCGCGGCGCGCGCCACCCTGGCCAGCCGCACCAAGAGCCGCTGTAGTGACGCCGTCATGCGCATCACGCGCGAATGCATCCAGTTGCACGGGGCGATCGGCTTTACCTACGAATATGATCTTGGGCTTTATGTCCACCGCGCGATGGTGTTGGCCGCGTGGCTGGGGAACGGCACCGTACATCGCAAGCGTATCCGCGAATTAACAAACGAAATCACGGTATGACCCGGCACCGGGTGTCAGGGTCAGTGCGCAATGGATTTTGCGCTATACAACGAAAGGGTCAGCGAAATGGATGATGGATTTCCAACTGGAGCTTGGGAGCTTCCCGAGGAACTGGTGATGCTGCGTGATACCGTTCGTCGGTTCATGTCCGAAGAGGTCCGCCCGGTCGAAGAACGCCAGCCGCACGATTGCTATAGCCTGCCGCCAGACCAGTTGCAGGCGTTGCAGGCAAAGGCACAAGCCCTGGGACTGTGGTGCCTGTCATCACCCACGGAATATGGCGGCGGCGGATTAGGCTTGCTGGCGCAGGTGATCGTGGCAGAAGAGGCCGCCAAATGCCGAATGGGCGCCTATGTCCCGGCGTGCGGGGCGTTGGGGATCGACCCGCCCAGCGTGATCTGGCTGGGCAATGACGAACAAAAACAGAAATATGGAATCGAGGGGATCACCAAAGGCAAGAAATGCTTCGTGGCTATTTCCGAGGCGTCAGGGGGGTCCGACCCCGCTCGCAAGATCCAGACCCGCGCGGTGCGCGATGGCGAGGAATACGTGATCAACGGCACCAAACTGTGGATCACGGCCGCCGGGACGGCTGATTGGGGCATCGTGTTCGCCCGCACCGGCGAACCCGGCAAGGGCGACGGGATCACCGCCTTCATCGTGGACCGCGACACCCCCGGTATTACCACCAGGGAAATTGGCGTGATCCGGTCCTATTCGCCTTATGAGGTGAGTTTCGACAACGTGCGCGTCCCTGTGGCCAATCGGTTGGGAGATGAGAACAAGGGCTTTGCCATCTGTCAGAAATGGCTGGTCCATGCGCGGGTTCCCTATGCGGCGGGCGTGATCGGCGTGGCGCAGGACGCGCTGCGCATCGCGACCGAATGGGCGCGGGAACGGGACGTACACAAATCCAAGCTTGCGGACAAACAAGCTGTGCAATGGATGATTGCAGATAGCGAGGTCGAACTGCGTGCCGCACGGCTGCTGACCTATCAGGCCGCTTGGAATGGTGATCTGGGCCGTGACATCAAGACGGATGCGTCTATCGCCAAGCTCTATGCCACCGAAACTGCTGGTCGCGTGATTGACCGCTGCGTGCAAATCCTGGGGGCGATGGGCGTGTCCAAGGAACTACCGCTGGAACGCTGGTATCGTGAATTGCGCATCAAGCGGATCGGCGAAGGCCCGTCAGAGGTTCACCGCATGGTGCTGGCGCGCGAAATTCTGCGAGGCTAGCCATGTCGATAGATTTCGAACTGAACGACAATATCGCGACCATCACCATCAACCGTCCCGAACGTCGCAACGCGTTGGACGCTGACCATTACACGATGTTGTCGAGGGCCTGGCAACAGGTGCGCGACGACCCGGAGGTGCGCGTGGCCATCGTGACCGGGGTCGGGGACAAATCGTTTTGCGCTGGGGCTGATATCAAGTCTTTCGTCGGGCGGGACCGTGCGCTTTCGGACATCTGGCTGACGCAGAAGGACAACCTGCTGAACCGCGGGCTGGAAGTCTGGAAGCCGGTGATTTCCGCGGTGAACGGCGCCTGCGTGGGCGGGGGCATGACTCTGTTGCTGGGAACCGACCTGCGAGTGGTCTGTGAGGACGCGTTCTTTTCGCTGGCTGAAGTGCGTCGGGGCATCATCGCGGCGAACGGCGGTACCCAGAGGATCATGAAACAGATGCCCTATGCCATCGCGATGGAACTGTTGTTGCTGGGGGATCGGATAGACGCCCAGACCGCCGCTCGCTGGGGACTGGTCAACCGCGTGGTGCCGCGTGACAAGCTGATGGAAACCGCCATCGAAATGGCGCAACGCATCAAGGAAAATGCTCCGCTGGCTGTGCAGGCTGCGAAAGAACTGGCCGTGCGCGGGCAGGACATGAGCATCGCAGACGGGCTGCGCATGGAACAACTGGTTAACGCAATCCTGCACCAGTCCGAAGATACCAAGACCGCAAAACAGGCCTTCGCCGAAAAGCGCAAGCCGGATTTCAAGGGCAACTGAACAGGGCGCAAGAGAAAGGAAGCGAAGGTGCGGGGAAAAACGGTTATCGCAGGTGTCGGTCACACGCGCTATGGCAAGCATCCTGGGCGCGACAGGGTCGATCTGATAGTAGAGGCCGCTCGGTCCGCCATCGCGGATGCTGGCATCAGCAAGGACATGCTGGACGGTGTCATGGTGAAGATGGCGAATTCGGCCCCGTCGTTCCTGTACGGGCAGAAAGTGTCAGAGGCGCTGGGGCTGCGGC
Source organism: Thalassovita sp. (assembly GCA_017792425.1). Taxonomy (GTDB): domain Bacteria; phylum Pseudomonadota; class Alphaproteobacteria; order Rhodobacterales; family Rhodobacteraceae; genus Thalassobius. Next base: position 2,366,144 of record CP051233.1, on the reverse strand, counting down.
CGCGCATGGGCTGTTCGCTGGATCAGGGCGGGGCGGCGAATGTTTCGCTGATTTCCTACGCGGCAATGGCGATCGAAGCCGGCATGATGGAAATGGCACTGGTCTGTTATGGCGACACGCCGCGAACCGGGTCGAATGCCGTCTACCATCGTCCCCGCGGAGAAGAGTCCGCCTATGGCTGGTACTCTTCTGCGGCGGGCTATGCGATGATCCACCGCGCCTACCAGAATCGCTATGATGCGCCGGACGAACATTTCGGGGCTATCGCTGTTCAGTGCCGTGCAAACGCGCTGACCAATTCCAACGCCCACCTGCGCGTTGCACTGAGCATGGAGGACTATCTGAACGGTCCCTGGGTCATCGACCCGCTGCGGCGCGATGATTGCTGCCTGTTGTCGGACGGTGGGGCTGCGGTGATCCTGTGTTCCGCCAAACGCGCGAAGGAACTGGGAATTGCTTCAGCCGTGCCGATCCTTGGCTTCGGGCAGGGACAGGAAAGCTGGGAGGTTCATCTACGCCCCGACCTGCTGGGGGACATGGCGCAAGCCTCGGCGCAGACCGCGTTTCGGATGGCCGGTGTCGGTCCTGCCGATGTGGACCTGGCGCAGATTTATGACTGCTTCACCGTCACAGTGCTGCAAACGCTGGAAGAATATGGTTTGGCCCCGCGCGGTCAGGCCGGAGCAAGGGCCTTGTCAGATGGTATCGGCCCGAATGGCTGGCTGCCGCTGAACACCTCGGGCGGGTTATTGTCGGAATCGGGAACCCCCGGCCTGCAACTGGTGATCGAGGGAGTGCGGCAAATGCGTGGCGACGCGCGCCTGCAGGTGAAAGACCCGAAGATCGGGATCGTGTCCAATCAGGGCGGATCAATGCACACGCACGCGACACTTATCCTGGGGCAACCGACATGAGCTTTCCAACCCCTGAAATAACTGAGATCAACCGCCCTTACTGGGACGGGCTGCAGGCTGGTGAGCTACGCTATCAGAACTGCCGCGCCTGCGGGAACAAATGGCTGCCTGCGCGGCGCTATTGCCCCGGATGCCTGGCGGATGCCCCTGAATGGGTTATTGCGTCGGGCAGGGGACGGGTGGTGTCCTGGGTCGTCTATCACCGGGCCTATGCCAGTTATTTCGAGGACAAGGTGCCGTATGACGTGACCATCGTCGAACTCGACGAAGGACCCCGGCTTCTGACCAATATTGTGAATTCCCAAGGCGGCACCGCGCTGCACCCCGGCGCGCGCGTGCTCTTGGACATCGTGACCGAAGCAGGGGTCGCGCTGGCTAAATTCCGTCTGGCCACACCAGAAGAAGGACAATGAACAATGACCGGAACCCGTGACACTCGTGCACAACGCGAAGACCCGAAACCGGCCCATGCCGCGACCATCGCGGCAAACGCGGCGATGGCTCAAAGTCTGCCGTTCGCTGACCAGCGGGATTTCGAGGATGCCCGGCGCGGCCTGATCGCCGAAGCGCCGCGCCAAGTGGCTAACGATCAGGGCCGCACCGTCTGGGATACGCAGGTCTTTGAATTTGTCGCCGATCTGGATAAGGCCCCCGATACCGTCAATCCCAGCCTGTGGCGACAGGCCCAGTTGAACCGGATCGCGGGGCTGTTCGTGGTGTGTGATCGCGTTTACCAAGTGCGCGGGCTGGACCTGTCCAACATGACCATCATCGAAGGCGAAAGCGGCCTGATCATCATTGATCCGGTGACGTCGGTCGAAACAGCGCGCGCCTGTATCGACCTTTTCTTTGCCCATCGTCCGCATCGCCCGGTCGTTGCGGTGATCTACAGCCACAGCCACCCCGATCACTATGGCGGCGTCAAGGGCGTGATCGACGAACAGGACGTTGCCGCCGGCAAGGTCCGCGTCATCGCACCAGATGGCTTCCTGGAAGCCATCGAAGGTGAAAACGTTCTGAGCGGCACCGCCACCTATCGCCGCGCCCAGTTCCAATTCGGCACATTGCTGCAGCCCGGTATCCGGGGCGCGGTCGATACCGGTCTGGGCAAGACTGTCACCAAGGGCGCGCGGTCGCTGATCGCGCCGACACAACTGATCGCGGACAAGACGGAAACCCATGTGATCGATGGGGTGGAGATAGAATTCTACATGGCCCCGGATTCCGAGGCCCCGGCGGAAATGCACATGTTCTTTCCTGGCCTGCGGGTGTTGAACATGGCGGAAAACGTGACACACAACCTGCATAACTTCTGCCCGATCCGGGGCGCGGTCGTGCGTGATCCATTGGTGTGGTCAAAATACATTGGCGATGCGATCGAGCTTTATGCCGACAAGGCCGATGTGCTGATTGCCCAGCATCACTGGCCGACCTGGGGCCGCGATCGCGTCATGGAACTGCTGTCGATCCACCGTGATCTATACAAGTTCATCCACGACCAGACCCTGCGCGGCGCCAATCGCGGCGGCAAACCCGATGAGATCGCGGAAAATCTGACCTTGCCTGAGGCGCTGCAGGCGCAGTGGTCTTGTCGCGGATACTACGGTACGGTCAACCACAACTCCAAGGCGGTTTACCAGCGGTACCTGAGTTGGTATGACGGCAACCCAGCCAATCTGCACCCGCTGCCATCGGCGCAATCGGCGCAACGGACCATCGACTACATGGGCGGTGCGGAGGCGGTCCTGGAACGCGCGCAAGAGGATTTCGACAAGGGCGAATTTCGCTGGGTGACGGAAATCATAGGTAAGCTGGTCTATGCCGACCCGGCCAACGCCCAGGCCCGAGATCTACTGGCCGATGCCTATGAGCAGCTTGGCTATCAGTCAGAGTCCGGCACTTGGCGAAACGCCTATCTGTATGCCGCGCAAGAACTGCGGCAAGGTGTCATGGCGATGACCATTTCCAAGACCCTCGGCCCGGACCTGATGCAGGCGATGAGCGTTTCAACGATGCTGGATTACCTCGGCGTCAGGCTGATTCCGGAAAAGGTGCGCGACAAGGCGTTCGTCATCAACCTGGACATCACCGACCGGCAAGAGTCACTGGCGATGACCCTGTCACGCGGCTGCCTGACACATCTGGTGAACAAGTTCGATGCCGGGGCGGTAGCGACGATGTCACTGACGCATGCCGCCATCGCGCGGCTTGCCGTCGGGGCCAGTGACCTGCAGGCTGAAGAGGTGGCTATTAAGGGCGACAAGCGCGCTGTCGAAACCCTGTTTGCCGCGCTGGACGATTTCAACCCCATGTTCAACGTCGTCACGCCGGCAGGGGCGTAAGCCGCTTGTGCTGACAGTTTACGCCGATCGGTGCAGGTTGTGCAATCGCCCGACGCGCGGAGCTATCATTTCGCGCAGCGGGGCGGGCGATTGCGGTGGTCAGGGCCACTGCCTTTGGCGAGACTTGCCAGAATTGGTCTGACACCCCCAGCCACAGAGATCGGAGTCGTTCTGCAGGCCGGGGATCAGGATAATCTGCGGTTTGGGGATCATCCGTTCGCGGCGGCGTTCAGGATAGCGTGGGCGCGGATGCGGACGGGGGCGTCCACCATCTGGCCATCGACGGACACCGCGCCTTCTCCGGCGGCCAGAACCCGGCGCGCCCAGACCAGCTCTGCCGCAGACGGCGCGAAGGCGCGGCGGATGGGATCAATCTGGCGGGGATGGATACACAGCTTGCCGGTCATGCCAAGGGCACGGGCGTGGGCGGCGTCCCCTTCGGCAATGGCGGGATCGTCCAGTTGTACGGTCACACCGTCGATCGGCGGCGCGATCCCGGCAAGGCGCGAGGCCAGAACCAGTTCACTGCGGGCGGGCAGCAGGACTTCTTGCTGATGGGCGCAACCCAGATCGGCGCAAAAATCTACCGACCCGAAGGCTAAGCGCGCTACGCCGTCCAGCGCCGCGATGGCGCGGGCGTTGGCCAGTCCTTGCGCGGATTCGATCAAGGCGATCAGGGGGGTGTCGTTCAACGTGGCGGCGGTCGCGGCTACCTGGCTGGGCTGTTCCGCCTTGGGCAGGATGACAGCGGCAAAGCCTGCCCTGATCACGGCCGCCAGATCGGCGTCGTGCCAGGGCGTGCCGTGCGCGTTGATGCGCACGAGTACCGGAAGCGGTGCAAAGCCAGCGTCCAGTTGTGCGCGGGCCGCGTCCTTGTCAGCGGCGGCGACGGCGTCCTCCAAGTCCAGGATCACTGCGTTTGCGCCCGATGCGGCGGCCTTGGCAAAGCGCTCGGGGCGGTTGGCAGGGACGAACAGCGGGGTCTGGATGGCTGTTACCATTCGGCGTGGGCCTCCATTGCGACAGGGCCGCCGGTGCGGGCGGTCCACAGGGTCAGGGCGTCGCCGTCGGTGCTGGCGTTCAGCGTCATGTCGGTGTTGTCGAACAGTGGTGACAGGCTGCGGAAGCGGAACCGGGCGGGCGGTTTGCCACCGATGTCGGCGGCCATCTGGCACAGCAGCGTGGCCTGCATGGGTCCGTGCACGACAAGGCCGGGATAGCCCTCGGTTCCAGTGCAGAACGCCTTATCGTAATGGATGCGGTGGCCGTTGAATGTCAGCGCCGAATAGCGGAACAGCAGGGTTGGCGTGGGCTCTATCGAGCGGCGATGTTCGCCTGCGAGGGCCGGAGCGGGGTCGGTCTTGGGCTTGGTTGCCGGGGTCATGTCACGATAGACAATATCCTGGCGTTCAGTCAGGACCGGGCGACCGTCGCTGGTGATATCGTGCTCCACGGTGACGAAACACAGCGCGCCGGTGCGGCCCTGCTTCAGGGTCACATCACGGATTGTCGAATGGCGGGTGACGGTTTCCCCCACCCGGATCGGTCCGTGAAAGGAAAACTCCCCGCCCGCCCACATCCGCCGGGGCAGAGGGACAGGGGGCAGAAACCTGCCGAGCGCGGGGTGGCCATCACGGCCAAGCGCAGACATGGGCGCTATTGGCTGGGCCAGGCACAGGTGGATCAGCAGTGGCGCCTCGTCCCCCGGCGCGGCCGGCCAGTCGCGGTCAAAGGTCGCCGCGAACTGGCGCACCGTGGTGGGGCTCAGCGTTTCGCTGTCGGACTGGCTCTTGCCGATCCAGCCGCGCAGGTGGTCGATGTCGATTTCCATTTATCTCTCCAACGGGTTCAGGGCCGGGACGGGACCATAGCTACGATCCTGCCCGATAAAGCGCGCGCCGGGGGCCGGAAAGCTGACGGGGCCGTTCGGGCTGCCAACGGTGATGCGGCGTAGGTGGGGATGGGCGGAAAGGCCCTCCATGTCATTGACCTGGGCCAGCGCGATATTGGCGTCGCTCAGCAGGGCAACGGCCTTTTCCGAGGTGTAGCGCGCAAAGGCTGCAGCCACGATAGAGTCGGTTTCGGTACGGTGCGCGACCCGCGCCACGTTGGTGGCAAAACGCGGGTCAGTGGCAAGGCTGTCATCGCCGATGAAGTCCCGCGCCAGAACCCGCCATTCGCGGTCCGACTGGATAGAGATCAGGATCGGCGCGCCGGATTTCGGCTGAAATACCCCGTAGGGCGCGATAGAGGGGTGGGCCAGACCGACGCGGCGCGGACTTTTGCCGCCTTCGTGGTTCAGCAGCGGTACGGTCAGCCATTCGGCCATCACGTCGAACATCGACACCGAAATCCGCGCGCCCTTGCCCGTGACGCCACGCCCGATGATCGCCTCCAGAATCGCCTCGTAGGCGGTGGACCCGGTAGCGATATCAACCACCGAAGTGCCCACGCGCGATGGTTCCGTCGGCCCGCCGGTGATGGAGCACAGCCCGCTTTCGGCCTGCACCAGCAGGTCATAGGCCTTGCGGTCGGCCATCGGTCCGTCCTCGCCATAGCCGGAAATGGAACAGGAAATCAGCCGCGGGTTTTCAGCATGCAGCCGGCCCAGATCGAACCCCAGACGCGCCAGAGATCCGGGTTTCAGGTTCTGGATCAGCACATCCGCCCCGGCGACTAGATCGGCCAGCGCGGCCTTGCCCGCGTCTGCGGTCAGATCCAGTGTGACGCTGTCCTTGCCCCGGTTCAGCCACACGAAATAGCTGGCCTGACCATTGGCCACGTCATCATAGCCACGGGCGAAATCACCCTCTGGCCGTTCGACCTTGACCACATGCGCCCCCGCGTCAGCCAAACGGCAAGACGCCAGAGGCCCCGCCACGGCCTGTTCAATAGTGACGACTTCCAGCCCCTGCAGCGGCAGCATCAGAACGACCTCGGCATGCCAAGGATATGTTCGGCGACGAAGGACAGGATCAGGTTGGTGGAAATTGGCGCCACTTGGTACAGTCGGGTTTCACGGAACTTGCGTTCAACATCGTATTCATTGGCAAAGCCGAACCCGCCGTGAAACTGGATACAGGCGTTCGCTGCTTCCCAGCTTGCCTTGGCGGCCAGGTACTTGGCCATGTTCGCCTCGGCCCCGCATGGTTGGCCCGCGTCATACAGCGCGCAGGCCTTGTAGCGCATCAGGTTGGCGGCTTCGACTTCGATGAACGCTTCGGCGATGGGGAACTGCACCCCCTGGTTCATGCCGATCGGCCGCCCGAACACCTGCCGTTCCTTGACATATGCCGTGACCTTGTCGGTGAACCAATAGCCATCCCCGATACATTCCGCCGCGATCAGCGCGCGTTCGGCGTTCAGCCCGGTCAGGATGTACTTGAACCCCTTGCCCTCTTCGCCGATCAGGTTTTCCTCGGGGATTTCAAGGTTGTCGAAGAACAGCTCATTGGTTTCGTGGTTGACCATATTCGGGATCGGTTTGACCTCCATCCCGGTTTTCATCGCTTCCTTGATATCGACAAGGAAGATCGACAGGCCATCGGATTTCTTTTTCACCTCGGCCAGAGGGGTGGTGCGGGCCAGCAGGATCATGAAATCGGAATGCTGCACCCGGCTGATCCAGACCTTTTGCCCGTTGATGACATAGCGGCCATCCTTCTTGACGGCGGTGGTCTTGATCTTGGTGGTGTCGGTGCCGGTGGTGGGTTCGGTCACGCCCATGGACTGCAGGCGCAATTCACCCGAGGCGATCCGGGGCAGGTATTTCTGGCGCTGTTCCTCTGATCCGTGGCGCACCAGCGTGTTCATGTTGTACATCTGCCCGTGGCAGGCGCCGGAATTTCCGCCTGCGCGGTTGATCTCTTCCATGATGACGCTGGCCTCGATCAATCCCAGGCCCGATCCGCCGTATTCTTCGGGGATCAGCGCGGCCATCCAGCCTTCTTTGGTCAGCGCGTCAACGAAGGCCTCGGGATAGGCTTTCTCCTCGTCCACCTTGCGGTGGTATTCGGCGGGGAACTGGGCGCACAGCGCCTTCACGCCGTCGCGGATGTCCTGGTAGTTGTCGGTCAGAAAGTTCATGAAATCAGCTTTCGTTTGTCGGATTTGCGCCAACATAGGCAGCGGGGTTGCCATTAGGCAAATATATGTTTCAGATGCCTACCATACAAAGGATGTATGTCATGACTCTCGATACCAGACAGCTTCGATACTTCGTTGAGATTGCTCAGCAAGGCTCTATCACCCGCGCATCGCAGGTGCTGAATGTCGCGCAACCGGCGTTGTCGCTGCACCTGCGGACGCTGGAGGAAAAGCTGGGCACCACTCTGATGCTGCGCAACCGGTCCGGCGTAGTGCCGACAGAGGCGGGGCAATTACTGATGGAACGGGCACGACATATCCTGGACGAAATCACGCGGACGGAGGACGAGGTCCGAAGTCTGGACTCCGACCCCTCGGGTGTCGTGCGGGTTGGCCTGCCGGGAACCATCAGCGCACTGGTTTCGCTGCCGCTGATCCAGGCAGCGCGGGATCGATACCCCAAAATCACGATCAACATCGCCGAGGCTATGAGCGGGTTCATTGCCGGGTGGATGGCCGAGGACCGGATCGACCTGGCCATCCTGTATCACGCCCTGACCGACCGCGGATACCGATCGGATGTTCTGCTGGAAGAAGAACTGGTGATCCTGTGGGGGCAAGAGGTGGACATGCCGCCCAAGGTGGCGCTGGGTGCGCTGGACGGCGTGCCGATGGTGCTGCCCAGCCGGGGTCACGGGCTGCGTGAATTGATCGAGGAAGAATTTCGCACACAAGGTGTGGTCCCGGAAGTGGCAATCGAGATCGATTCCTACGCCAATATCAAAAGCCTGGTGGCAGAAGGCTTTGGCCCTTCGATCCTGCCTGCTTATGCCGTGCAGGCCGAAACCCGTGCTGGAACGATCCACACCAGCCGTGTTGCAGACCCCGGCCTGTGGCGGCGCGCCCATTTGATCCAACCCGTTGGCCGTCCCATCACCCGCGCACAGGCCGCCATAAGCGCACTGCTGGCGCAGGTGGTGGCTGACCTGATGGCGAAAGGCGAATGGGCGGGTGCTCGTGCCGCTGTGGGCCAAGCGGCCAAGTGAACCCATGTGGCCTGACCGGACCCGCCTGAACCCTTTGATCTTGACCGCGAACCCATCACCCGGTCCAGTTCCATCACTTCCCGCCCCTGTAGGTGGCGCGGGCGGCTTCGTTTGGGCGTGGCGTTTGTGTTGTTCCGAAAAAGGAATGCCGGGAGTTCGGTGGCAAACACAGATCAAGTTTCCCGGTTCGCGTCCAGTAAACCCTCTCTGACCGCATAGGCCAACAACTCGGCGACAGAGTGAACCTCGATCTTGCGCATCAGGTTGGTGCGGTGGTTGTCCACGGTTTTCGTGCTGACACCCAGCCGTTCTGCGATGTCCCGGTTGTTCAGGCCCTGTGCCAGCAGGCTGAGGATCTGGTATTCGCGCGACGTCAGGGTTTTTCTGTCCTGAGCAGACTGAACTAGATCCTGGACCCCCGGGCCCAGGACGTGCTGGCCCATGATGATCTGGGGAATGGCGTCGGAGAACGAAGAGATATCTTCACGCTTGAGGAAGATGGCGTCGGCGCCCGCTTGAACCAGTTCAGCCAGCAGCCCGGCGGACGTCATGCCCGAAAACACCACGATCCGCGTGCCGGGCGACCACCGGCGTGCTTCTACGAACACGTCGATTCCGCGTGCGTAGGGCATGGCGATATCCAGCGTCAGAAGCGTCGGGCGATGGCTGCGGACCATTGCGATGGCTTCCAACCCATCGGCGGCTTCGGCGACAACGTCCATTCCGGCAGAGATCAGGATCGGACGGATGCCTTGCCGGATCAGGGCGTGATCGTCTGCAATAACGGCGGTTGGACGGCTCATGTCTTGGTCTCCGTCTGAAAGGGGGCAGACCCCGGCGGCGCAATGCAGATGCGCCCGCTGGTGCCGCGTCCGGGTGTCGAAGTAAGCGCAAAGGTCATGCCGTTTTCACTGGCAAGGCTGGTCACGATCGACAGGCCAAGGCCGTGCCCGTCCGAGGCGTTTCCCTTTTGTCCGGGCTGCTGTAGGCGTTCCAGGTTTTCCGCAACGATCCCTTTGCCGTTGTCATGGACTTCGAAACAGTGTTGGCCTTGGCGAATCCGGCAGCCAACCAGCACCTTTTCCGCCTCGGCATGGTTCAGCGCGTTTGAAACCAGATTGCCGACGATCCGCAGCAGTGCCAGTGGATCGGCGACAACGTTGCGAGTGCTGGGGAGGACGCGCAGGGTAATCCCTTTGCGTGCGGCTTCTGACTGAAACATGGATTCAAGGTTGGTCAGGATTATCCCGGCGTTGAACCGTTCCTTCGCATTTTGGTTCGGTGGGTCCGTGTCGCCGGCGCCAAGCGGGGTGCAACTTTCTTCCAGTCCTGCGCGGACAATCTCGTCAATGTATTTCAGGTGCCGGACAATGCCGTCACTGGCAGCCATTCCATGTGACAGCTCCATTTCAAGAGAGGCCAGAGGTTGGCGCAAGTCATGGGCGGTGCTGGCCAGGGCTTCTCGGCTGCGTTGGGCAGCATTGGCGGCGCGCTGGCGGTCGTCCTCGGCGCGGCGAAGGGCTTCGGACAGGTTCAGGCGATCCCTGGACAGGCGCAATTGTTCCCGCAGCGCGGCATCATGTTCGCGCCGTGCTGCGCGCACCCGCAGGGCAATCGCGGCAGAAAAGGCCAACGCCTCTGTCAGATAGCCAAACCGGATCGCGATGCCCGCCAATTCCTGTTCGAACATCCCCTCGGTCAGGTATCCCAGGATGCCGAACAGGAATGATGCCGCAAGCGCCCCAAACCCCGCGACCAGGAACCGGCCGCCGGGGTGGCGGTGTTTCACCGCAGACCATGCCAGAAAGACCTGCAATGTCGTGCCGATGCCGACCGAAACAAGGACCAGGCGTTTGAACCAAACCTCACTGATCAGAAGGGGCGACAGAATGGCCAGGCATACCAGTAAGACAGACGTGACCCAGGCGGCCCGGTGAAGGCACGGTGTGTTGCCCCGGGTCTGGGTAAAAACGTTCACAAAGACGATCCCCAGCACCACCGTCAACACAGAGATGACGGGCAGCGCCAACTGGTTCAGGCGCGGCGCTTCTGGCCAAACGAATTGCAGCGTGTAGCCTTCCATGTGAACCAGCAGAAAGACCGAGGCCAGAACATAGGCGCCATAGGCCAGCGCAGGACGTCCGTTCAAACTGTAAAGGTAAATGGTGTTGATGAACCCCATGCCCAGTACAAGCGCGATAAGGGCGATGATCGTGGCCATTTCCTGTTGGCTGCGTTTCATGAATGCCGCCACGGTTTCAGCGGTCAGCGGCATCTCTGTCGCCTGTTCCGTGGTGTAGCTGATGATCAGCGTCGCAGTTTCGCCCGAACCTAGCGCCACCTCTGATACCAGGTGACGATGCGGGATAGGGCGGGCGTTGAAACCATTGCTGGCATCCAGCGACAACAGGGTCCGCGCACTGTCGGCACCACTGTTTTCGGGGACAAGTTGCACAGTAAAGGTCTGCGCAACGGGCATATCGTGCAAGACCCACCAAACCCCCGGTTTGCTGGTCGCATTCCGCAGGGAAACGGCAACCCAATACCGTGCATCGCCAAATCCGAAATCGACCAGCCCGCCGGGGACAGGCCGGAATTGCCCCCCGTTTTCCAAGGCAAGGATCTGGGCCAAGGTCAACGATCTGTCGGCGTCGGAAAAGGCGCAGGCATAAGGGCCAAGATCAACGCGAAACCCTGGCCCAGCGTCCAACTGTACAGGCGGACAGGCCACCTGCGCGGCGGGGTTCCCCGGTACAATCAGAGCCCACAGGAAAAGAATGGTAATCAGCCTGACGGAACCAATGATGCGCAGAAAAAACCTGTGAAACAATCAGATGCCTCCTGCTGCAGAGGGTAAATGCAGCAGGTGATTTTTCCAAATGGTTTGGACCGGTATGCGTATAAATGGGGTGTTTCCCTCATTTATACGCAACCCCCGGCGGGCCTAAGCTTACCTATCGTAAGGAAATGGATTGGTTTCATGGGTACCGCGCATTACTACAACAGTTATTCCTCTGAATATAACGGCGACCTGACCATCGTGAGGGGGCTGAGCACGGTCTGGTTCAACCCGACCGGTGACCCAGTTGGCGCCGAGGTCGAGGAAGTGCGCTTTCGGTTCAATCTGGACAACAACGGCGGTTCGCAGGTCGATCTGGGCGACGTTGATATCTGGATTGTGTCGCCGGATGGGGAAACCAACCGGATATATTATAACTTCGACGGGTTCGGTGCGGATGGTGATGACGGCAACGACAGCGACGCAGCCAATGACTATGACATCTATTTTTCGGGCACGGACCTGATTTCCAGTATCAAGTTCGGCCTGGACGGCAACCCGGTAAACGGTAATTGGGGGCTGCGGATCGACAACGATACCGGGATCACGCTGGACCTGAACTATCTGGAGGTCTGGGTAGACTACAACACCGTCCCAGATCTGCGGGTCCGGGACATCCAGCTAAGCGGGGTCGGCGGCAACGAGGTTGGTACACCGATGCTGATCGAAACCTGGATCGAAAATACCGGCGATCAGCGATATGGCCAGAAGATCGACCTTGAATACCTGGTCAACGGGCAGGTCATCGGGACCAGCGAACTGACTTTCGGGTTGAATGGCGGCTCCACGAATTTCGAAAGCGAACTTTACTCCTTTACCCAAGGGGTTGAGAACGATGTCACTGTCAGGATCGTCGGTGCGACGGACGCCAACCAATCCAACAACAGTCTGACCAAGAGCTTTGCCTTCCCGCAACCCGATCTGGTTGTAACGGATGTGCAGGTTCTGGGCGGCTGGTCCGACGGGGACGAGGTCAAGATCCGCACCTTCATCGAGAACATCGGCGAGGACGCCTGGAACCTGCTGAACGGGTTTATCCATGTTGAATACAGCGTCGACGGACAGATTGTCGGGACAGACAGCCTTTCGCTAGGGTTGACGCCACTGTTCGGGGATTGGGAATCCATTGACTATACATTGACCTCTGACGGGCCGCACACGGTCAGCGTTCGGGTCTATGGTGACGATCCCGAGGTGACGCTAGCGAATAACCGCTGGTCCGAGCGGTTCGGCAATGACCATGACACCGGCCCGCAAAAGACCGTGGCAAACTCGGCGGATGATGTCCGGCTGGCGGCCTTCATGGTACACACGGTCTATGGGCTGGACGCGATCCCCGAAGGCTTCCGGGGGGACAACGACAACGGGCTAGAAGATGACTATCGCGCCTATTTGGCGCAAGAGGAGTGGACCGTTCTGGACGATAGGGATCTGGGTTTGATGTTCCGGCCCAAGGCGGACCAGGGCTATTTCACGGATGGCGGGTTGTTTGTCGGAGATGCGGACGACCTGACGATCAGTCGGTTCAACTCGCAGGGCCTTCTGGCGGTGAACGAGGCCCCCGAGGGTACGCGGACACTGGCGCTGACCTTTCGCGGCACAGATGGCGACGACATGCTGGACAGCGCGTTGGGGCAGTCGTTCACCGGAAATGGTTTGTACAACTACTACGAAGCGATGCGCCCTCTTGTGGATGCGGCGATTGCCTATGCCAACGATGGGGCCAATGGTATCGACAAAATGGTGGTGTCCGGCCATAGTCTGGGCGGAGCAACTGCGGATTTGTTCACCGTAGTCGACGCGCATCGCCTGTCGGGGGTTATTGACCTGACCGTGGTTTCTCTCGCTTCGGCGGGGTTGCACCCGCAGGTGCTGCTGGACGGATACCTGACCAATGGTGTCAGGGGGCAGTACGACACCTCGCTGGCCTATTTCAGCGATCCGGGCGGCGACAACGAACAGTTGCACCTGACCGCTCCCAGCTATTACATCGGGGTGTCCTTCACCAATGACACCGTGACCTTCGACCGCGAAAATCCCACATCGCTGCCGATGGTTCCGAATTTCGTTTTGAACAATAATGAAAATTTCGACGACGGGTTGCTGGCCATTGACCTGCCTAATGTGTCTGCCACTGATCCCGTCGACTCTGACAGCCCGCTGGCCAGCCTGAATTTCGGCGCCGAGCATGATCACGGGCTGTACTGGGCGATCGTTGGGCTGCTGGCAGAGGATTCCCTGGTCTCATACCTGGGTGGGCAAAGCGTGATCGCCGGTGAAACCGATTACGCGGCGATTGGAACTTTGCACGGCGATGCGCTTGCCGTGTTTCAGAAATACGTCGATGCCAAACCCGTCGGATATGAAAATGACACTGGATCGCGCGGGCTGATCGGGACAGATGGTGCGGACTACATTCTGGGGCTTGGCGGAAACGATGCGCTGGAAGGGCGCGGGGGAAATGACCTGCTGTCCGGCGGTGCGGGGCGCGACACGCTGATCGGGGGGCTGGGGGATGACACGATCACCGGTTCGGGCGGGTCGGACAGGCTGTTCGGCAACGCGGGTCTGGATGTGCTTCTTGGCGGTGGTGGCCGGGACAAGGTCATCGGCGGCAGCGGCCGTGACAATCTGAATGGCGGCAGTTCCGACGACCTGCTCAAGGGCGGCAACGGCAACGACACGCTGATCGGTGGCACCGGTGACGATACGCTGATCGGCGGCGCGGGGGCTGACCAGTTCATCTTTGCCGAGGCCTGCGGCAGCGATCTGATCAAGGGCTACGAAACCGGGATCGACACCCTGCAGGTCACCGCGGCCCTGTGGAATGGCGTTCTGGACCAGGCGCGGCTGGACGCGCTGGCCGACACATCCGGCCCCGACCTGGTCCTTCATTTCGACGGCGGCGAGTCCGTGACCCTGCAGGGGATCGGGTCCACGGTCGGGCTGCTGGATGACCTGGTGATGGTCTGAAATGAACAAGCCCGCGCCGGCGAACGGCACGGGCAGACGTCAAAGGGCCTTTTTGCGCAGAATTGCTGGCTGAACACCTGTTCCACGCCGAGCGAACTGGAAACAAAACTGCCCGCGTGTTCTCCTTCCAGTCGGATCGTGTTGGTCCAGCCCTTGAGGCCGTAGCGGTCGGTCTGCGTGAAACCCGTCTCGCCACACTGCGAATTGGCCAGGTCAACGCCAGCCTGCGGGGACAGGTTCAGCTTTCAGCCTTGGTTTCCCCGACAGCGGCAACCCGACAACGTAGGTATAGTGGCCATCCGCTGTCATAGTGCCGCCAACCCGGTCGAACTTGTGCGGCCCCGCTGCCGTGCCTAGGTAGTTATCGAGAAACAGCCCGTTCACGGCGGAAGGACAGGTCCAACATGCTCTGCTGCACTCCGGTGTCCGCATCCAGCACGCTGATCGTCGCGTTGTAGATAGACCACTCGGTCTGCGCCATTGGCCGAGACCGATGCCCCCCGTTCTGGACATCGCAAGGAAAGCGATCGGCCGATACCGTGTCTGAAATGGGTTAAATGTGACAATGGCGGGCGTTTCGGGGATTGTTTCTGTATTGGGGAATACTGCAACAAGAGGTTTGGCATGGATGTCGCTTCTGCGGGGCCCGACACCTTGTGCGGCCTTTGGGGGTGAATATGTCTGCAGGGGCGCGTATGGAAGGCGATCATTGTCCGTCCCGAGGAATGCCTTTCCGAATTGCGAATATAGTCCAGTCGCCCGGTTTGCTCTTACCGGACAAAGGCCCGGCCAAACGGGCCTTATGGGATTTGATCGCTTCTCACTTGTTTCAGGCAGCAAAGAGATGACAAAGGGCGATTTCCTGCCGCGACATACCACAAGCCGGTTGCCGGAAAGCTTTGGGGTCACCCCACCATCCAAGGCGCATCAACCAGATGGACCACAGGGAGGCTATGTACTAACAATCGACCTGTAGCGTGCAATAGGTACATCCAAAGGTTGATCGAGGCGTGACACGTATGGACGGCAAAGAGGTGCTGATAGTCGATTTGGACGGCACGTTGCTGAAATCGGATATGCTGTTCGAAAGTTTTTGGTCCGCCCTTGGTCGGGATTGGCGCTGTGCAATCCGTTCCGTCGCGACCCTTGTGCGTGGCAAGGCCGCGTTGAAGGAGTATCTGCGCGGGGCAGCGGATCTTGATGTGCGCGGTCTGCCCTATGATGACGACGTGATCGCCTATGTCCGTGCGTATCGGCAACAGGGTGGACACACGGCCTTGGTGACCGCGTCCAACCAAAGCCTTGCTGCGCAAATCGCGGAACACCTGCAGATTTTTGACGAGGTGCACGGGTCTGACGCGGTGACGAACCTGAAAGGGCCTGCCAAAGCTTCTTTTCTGGTGGAAAGGTTTGGCGCAGGCGCGTTTTGCTATATGGGCGACGCCGAGGCGGATTTGCCCGTCTGGAATGTCGCGGGCAGGGTCGTGACGGTGAACGCGCCCCGATCTCTACGGAAAAAGGCCGAAAACCTGGGCAAGCCGTTCGAGCATCTGGAGACGAGGGAGAAGTCGATTGCCCCCTATGTTCAGGAACTACGCCCGCATCAGTGGCTGAAAAACATCCTGGTCTTTCTGCCGATGCTGGCGGCTCACAGGTTGGACAGCGCCACATGGATCAGCAGCATTCTGGCCTTCATCGCCTTCAGCCTGATCGCATCAAGCGTCTATGTCCTGAACGATCTTCTGGATCTGACCGCAGACCGGGCCCATCCCAGAAAGCGACAGCGCCCCCTTGCATCAGGGGCTTTGCCGATTGCCCACGGTGGAGTCCTGGCGGCGGTTCTGCTTGTTGCGGGCGCTTTGTTGGCGTCCTTCCTTGGGGGGATGTTCCTGCTTACGCTGACCGGATATTACCTGTTGACCACCGCCTATTCGCTGAAGCTCAAGCGCAAGACAGTTGTGGATATCTGCATTCTGGCGGGGCTTTATACCATGCGGATCATCGCGGGGGGTGTCGCTACGGGCATTGATCTGTCCGTTTGGCTGTTGGCGTTCTCGATTTTCTTCTTCCTGTCGTTGGCGGCGATCAAGCGGCAGGCCGAACTGGTGGATATGGCGCAACGCGGCGCAATAGAGGCGCGGGGACGCGGCTATCACGTAGAGGACTTGCCGATTATCAGCATGGTTGCCTTGGCTGCCGGCTATGTTTCCGTACTGGTTCTGGCATTGTATCTGAATTCACCCTCCGTTGTGCAGCTTTATGTCTATCCGACGGCGTTGTGGGGTATCTGTTGTATCCTGTTGTACTGGCTGACTCGCATGGTGCTGATGACCCATCGCGGGTTCATGCATGACGATCCTGTGGTTTATGCCGCGAAAGACACGGTAAGCCAGGTCTGCCTGGTTGTTATCGTTGCCGCTGCGGCTGCTGGAGCATTGCTGTGACGTTGCGCGCGCTGGTCATGCGCTACGCGTTCTTTGCCGTGTTGGCGACGGTGGCCAATTTGGCTACACAACGGCTGTTGCTATGGTTCGCGGACCACGGCGCAATGTTTGCCGTGGCTGTCTTTGCAGGGACGGTTGTGGGTCTGTTGGTGAAATACGTTTTGGACAAGCGTTGGATATTCGGGGACAATAGCAGCGGGATGAAGGCGCACAGCAGGAAATTTACGCTGTACACCGCGATGGGTGTCGTCACGACCGCCATTTTCTGGGGTTTCGAAACGGGATTCTGGCTGGTGTGGAGAACGGATGCGATGCGTGAACTTGGCGCTGTCATCGGGCTGGCCATTGGCTATGTGGTGAAGTACCAGCTGGACCGCAGGTTCGTTTTTTCCGACGCGCAACTGGTGCGCATGTCATGAAGCTGTCCGGGTGGGGACGATATCCGGTCATAGAAGCGCGGCTTAGTGCGCCGCGGGATCTGGATGCCCTGATCCAGCTTGTGCGGCAAGGCGACGCCATCGCGCGTGGCAACGGGCGCGCCTATGGTGACAGCGCCGTCAGTGCCAGCAATACAATCCACCTGAAACACTTTAACCGTATGCTGGCGTTCGATGCGGACACCGGCCTGCTGGAAGCAGAGTCAGGTGTCTTGTTGGAGGATATCCTAGAAGCCTTCCTGCCGCGCGGCTGGTTCCCCTTTGTGACACCCGGCACCAAGTTCGTGACCCTGGGTGGCATGATCGCTGCCGATGTGCACGGCAAGAACCACCACAAGGACGGCAGTTTCGGGAGATGCGTTGAATGGATTGATGTTGTCACCGGTGATGGCGTTGTTCAGCGATGCTCTGCCCAACAAAATACAGAGCTGTTCGAGTGGACGATTGGCGGAATGGGGCTGACCGGTGTCATCCTGCGCGCTGCCATTCGTCTGCGGCCTGTCCCGTCGGCCTGGATCGAACAGCGCATATTGGCCGCTGAAAACATCTCTCATGCCATCGACCTTTTTGAGCAGTCGATGGACACGACCTATTCTGTCGCCTGGATTGATTGCCTGCAGACCGGCAAGGGGCTGGGGCGGTCGCTGGTGATGCTGGGCGAACACGCAAAGACGGACGCCATACCGCAAAAGCATCGCGTGACCCCGTTGCAGGTGCCTGCGAAACGCAAGTTGAGCGTGCCTTTGGATTTTCCCGGTTGGGCATTGAACCGCTTCAGTGTTCGCGCTTTCAACGCTCTTTACTACTGGAAGGGCAAGCACAATACGGAACGACAATTGGTGGACTGGGATACCTTTTTCTACCCACTTGATGCGATATTGGGGTGGAACAGGATTTATGGCCGCCGGGGCTTTGCCCAGTTCCAATGTGTCATTCCGCTGGGCCAGGCGCAGGCCGGGCTGACGGAGCTGCTGTCGGTCATCGCAGGTGCGGGCGCGGGGTCGTTCCTGGCGGTGCTCAAGCGGTTCGGCCCGCAAGACGACAGGTTTTCTTTCCCGATGGAGGGCTATACGCTGGCGCTGGACTTTCCGATGAACAGGACAACCCTGGCCTTGTTGAATGATCTGGACAGCATCACCATGCGGTACGGTGGGCGGTTTTATCTGGCAAAGGACAGCCGCATGGGGCCAGAAGTGTTCAGGCTGTCTGAACAGCGGGCAGAGGCATATGCGCGTTTTCGCACCATCCGGGGCGATGCGTCCGTTTTTCGGTCTGCGCAATCCGAAAGGTTGGAATATTGAGCAAAGCAGTCGCCCTTATCCTGGGTGCGCGAAGCGATATCGCCCTGGCGGTGGCCCATCGCTTTGCCAAGGCCGGATACGACATTCAACTGGCCGCGCGTCAAGTGGAGGGTCTGGAGCCGGAAAAAGCCGATCTGGAGGTGCGGTACCAGGCCAGTGTCACGCTCCATGAATTCGACGCGTTGGATATCGCGTCGCATGGCGGGTTCGTCGATGCCTTGCCTGCTCTGCCCGACATTGCGGTGTGCGCTGTCGGCTTCATGGGCGATCAGTCTGACAGCGAACATGACACTTCGGTGGCGGCACGGGTCATGCGCAGCAACTTTGAAGGACCGGCCAGTATTCTGGCTGAACTCGCCAACCGGTACGAGGCCCGCGGGTCCGGCATCTTGGTGGGGATCAGTTCCGTCGCCGGAGAGCGGGGCAGGGCGACCAACTATGTCTATGGGTCGGCCAAGGCAGGTTTCTCGGCCTTCCTGTCCGGCTTGCGCAACCGATTGGCCAAACGCGGGGTGCATGTTCTGACGGTGCTGCCCGGGTTTGTCGCGACAAAGATGACAGAGGACATGGAACTTCCGGCCAAGCTGACGGCCGATCCTGGCGAAGTTGCCCAATCCGTATTCAAGGCCGTTCAGAAAAAGCGTGACGTGATTTATGCCAAGCCGGTCTGGTGGCTGATCATGCTGATCATCCGCAACATCCCCGAACGGATTTTCAAGCGGTTGCGCCTGTAGCTGCTGCCACACTGAATCCTTTGGGATCGCGGGCGGCGGTCGTGATCTATTGCACCAGTTTACGGGCAGCGGCCAAAGTGCCGAACCCGACCAAGGCATCCAGTGGTCCGAGGTAAAGTTCGCGTTCCCGCAGGATCATCTGGAATTCCAGCGCCGTTTCCCGATTCCACGGGGGCGTGTAGCCGTTCACCCGGCCCCGCAGTTGGCTGACGTCCAGGTTTCCCGTTTCCAGCGCCATGATGTAGTGCTGCGCCGCCTTTATCGGATCAAACTCCACGCCGTCCCCAGTCTCATAGAGGAAACCCAGCGCATTCAGCGCCTGCGCATCCCCGCCAGAAGCCGCGTGCTGCATCAGTTTGAACTTGATCACCGGGTCTGCGAAAGCGCCAGCGCCATCGAAAATCTCTTTCATCTTGGCGCGCGCCTCGGCGCTGCCTTGGGCTGCCGCCTTCTGGTAATACTCGGCCGCCTTTATCGGGTCGGGCAATTGCATCTGGTCCGCCAGCGCGGGCGGCAGTGCGCGCGGGTTCATGTAAAGCTCTGCCAGGCGGTATTGGGAAAAATGATAGCCTGCATCGGCCGTTTCCTGCAGCACCTCCAGCATTTTCACGCTGTCTCGTGGCACGCCACGGCCGAGCTGGTACATGATCGCCATCGTCGACTTGGCCGCGACATCCCCTAGGTCGGCTGCTTTCCCGTATTCCCGTACCGCGCGCCCGATGTCTTCGCGTGTGCCGCCGATGCCAAAGTTGTAGTAATCCCCCAACTTGGTATGTGCCGCCGGCACGCCCGCCTGTGCTGCCATTTCAAACAAGTCCAACGCATAGGGGTGCGCCCCTTCGCGCTGCATCATCACGGCCAGATGAAACAATGCCTCTGCATCGGGTTCGGGTCCGATTACCGCAGCTTCGCAATGAGGGCGAGCGCGGGCAAGGGTGCTGAAATAATCGTTGAAGGCGTCGCGGCTGACGGGGGCCTGTGCCGTGGGAACTCCGCTGATCGCACGACATTCCTGGCCTGCGCTTTGCGCCATCAGGGGATTGGCCATCGACAGGCCAGTAATCGCCACTCCAAGGGCAAAAGCCCAGACCAATACACCGGTTTTTGCGTTTCGCATGCCGCCTTCCCCTTTTCACACCACTAACCCGTAGTTGTGATTACCACATTATTCACGGCTTCATGCCAACAGTGGATTTTGAAAAATCGCGGGAAATCTGAGCGTTTCGTGCAGAGTAGGTCGGCCATGTTTCCGAAAGATGCGGGGGATTTTACCTGGAAACCCCATTTTTCAGGCGGTTTTTCGCCTGAAACGCGCCGCGATAAGGGCGTGGTCAATTTAACAAATTGCTTGGCTGTGCGGCTTCGACTAAGGGCAGATGAATGAAAAAACTATCACTCGCAAGCATTGGGGCCGTGCGCCCCGCAGCCATGTATGCGCTGCTTATGTACCCCCGTTCGTTTTCGGCGGGCGTTTTTTTGTTGGGGTCGCTCACCGTTGGTGCGGGGGCTTACCCGTTCTTAAACCAGGTGGACAGCACGCCCAAGACGCCCTTTGTGGTCACAGAGCGCCTGCAGACGCCTGCTGCTGCCCTCGGTAATCAGGTTGCATTAAATGCTGTCGGTGCCCCGGAAACCGTCGCGCAGCCAATGCATCTGGACACTCTGACGGTGCAGTATCCCCCACAAGATCGTAACACGATTTCGCAAGTGTCGCGGGTTTTCCTGGGGCGTCCAAGCGTGGTGCCGCCCGAACGTCCGGCGTTGCTGGGTGAAAACCAAGCGGTGGCGGAAGCTTTGGATATGACACCTCGTCCGCAGCAACGCAGCCTAGAAGAGGGTGACGATGTTGCCCGGAACCAATTGATTGCCTCCCTGCGTCCGCAACCTCGTCCCGCAGGTCTTGCGCAGGTGAAAGTCGCGGAAGCGTTCGATCCCGTAAAGCCGGCTGCGCCAGAGCAAGTGGCAAGCGCCGTGCCCCGTACTGCCGCCGTACCCACCCCACGGGCAATCATGCCTGACACGGTCATGCGTTCCGGCAGCTGCCCCGCAAGCCTGGCCCGCGCCATTCCCCGCCGTTCTGGAAATGCCACCCCGGTAGAGACGTTGCTGGCCAGCGTCCAAAGTACGGATGGTGTGAAGCGCGATCAGGTGCTTGAACGGGAAATCCGCAAAGGCAACATGCCATCCTTCTTGCGCGACCTGGTGCCTGTCAGCATCGCAGGTCGGGCTAGCGACGGAAATACCACCCAGATTGTCATTTGCGTCATGCCGGATTACCTGGCGGTGGGCAGCGACCGTGACTACGTGCGGGTGCCGCTGGGGTTGAACGCAGCCAAGCGAATTTCAGATGATTTCGACATGATCCTGCCGACGACGCGCATGGTGGACATGATCTATCGTGCGTCTGATGTGCGGCTGACGCCCAACCCGATGAAACCGGGCGCCATGATGACCAGCACCGCCTATTTCCAGACCCATAACAATACGGTGGAATCGCAGTTGCGCCAGGCAGGCGTTGCGGGTGGTGTCCTGGTTTCCGGCCACAAGAAAGACTTGGTGCTGACCCGACGCCTGAGCGCGAAACAAGGGCGCGTGGCGATCTATGGCTGGCATCGCCGTAACGGCAAGCCGATCCAACCGCTTAGCACAGTGCATGGCGCAGGGTATGCCGATTACAGCCACGGTGTCCGCTTGGTAAGCCGCACCGCGTTTCTGAATGGGCAGAAAATCGATTTGCGCCGCCTGATGAGCGATCCGCGCTATGCCGATCTGCTGAATAGCGAAGGCCCGCTTGGCACCCAGATCCTGGCGTCAAACTGACGCCAGGAGTCGGCCCGCAATTGGCATATTAGCGGATATCCTTGAAACACCTGAAGCCAAGGTGGTAGTTGTGATGGCTGTTCGAGGCCATGACGCGCGTGCCGTGCCAAAACGGCGCGCGCCAGCGGCTCCAATGGGTATGGGCCCGGACCTTGTCCCAGATGAACCAACTGCCCTTCATTTCCGTAACACCCAGTTTGCGGCTTCCACGGCTGGCCATCTGGTCTGCTGACAGCGGCAGGTTCATATGCTCTGCCGCGTTGCCGTCCAGGTCATAGACACCCAGCGGGCTTTTGCAGGCAGGGAAGCTGCCGGCGGGGTAGGTGTTGGAGCCGCAGCCCTTGAAACTGCCACCGTTGCAGGTCTGGTTCTTGAAGCTGTTGGTGGCGCAAACGCCCGCCTGCCAGTTCGGCCCGATCGAATAGCGCGCACTGGAGGCGTATTTAGCATTATGTGCGGCGCGGGCGGATTGTACCGAGACCCCGAAGAAATAGTCCGGTGGTGTCAGCGCGCCGTGTGACGCGCCCTCCCATTCGTGGGCGTCGCCCATGCGCTTGCCCTCTGCCCAGCACAGTTCCGCAGCTTCGTTGGCGCGGACCCAAACCACCGGGTACATACCCGGCACGTTCGGGTATTCAAACATATCAGCGCAAACCTTGGCGTCGCTGGGCCGTTGCGTTGCGGGGTCGTAAAGCGGCGCCATGTATTTTTCACCACAGATGCGCTCAAACTCTGCGTTGCGGTAGTAGGATTTGGGATCTTGGCCCAGCTTTTGCGTCAGTTGTTCCGGGGTCAGCGGGTGACGGGTGACTTCGGGATTTCCTTGGCCGATCCACGGTGAGCGTGCGAATATCGCCTTGATCCGTGACATGTCCGTATTGCTGAGCCCCCTGGCGGACTGAATTTGGCGAAACATGGCTTCATTGTTTTGCTGCAGCGATTGCGCCCCCGCCGGTTGAATGAAAGCCGTGGTAACCAAGCAGGCCAACGCTGCAGTTTTCAGCGGGTTTAACATGCTTTCACTCCCTGTTATTTTCTCAATAAATAGAAGAAGTCCCGGTTGTCCGCGAAGCTGACAAACCGAGGAATTGGCCAGCCGTCCCGCGTTTTTGAATCGATGGCCGCCATACCTGTCACCAGATGATGCGGCAACGTCCGCCCATCTTGATGCGTGTAGAGCGCCAAGTAAGTGTGCTCTTGCGAGTTCATGTCCAAAAGCATGGCGTATTCGCAGTCATAGGCCTGGAAACTGCGCGCCATCGCCGACGGGGTTGCCGTGGAAAAATAGGCGTAGATCAGAAACTTGCGGGTGCCGACAGTTTTCAGGCACGCCCCACCGCGCAGTGTGCGTAAATCCGCTTCGGCCGAACCGGACCAGTTGCCGCCCAGCCAACTGGTGACCTGTGCGCCGGGCGCACCGTTTTCCACCAGCGGCACACCATTCTGCCGGGCAAACCGGACGCGGGGCAACAGCGCCTCATCTTCCTCTGTCCAGGTCCGCATGTGAACCGAGCCATCATCAAGGACAAAGATGGTTGATAGCCCCGGGTGAATCCGACTGAACACGACACCTTGTTGCGCAAACCCGTAGTGGTGGCCGTTGCGTGTTACCGCCATTTCCGAGGCACGCCAGGCGGCGTGGCTGCGCTTGAAACCACCTGCGAAAGTGGCGGCCACACGGTCGGTCAGCGCCGGGCTTAGCATGCCGGTACGCGCGAGCGGAGCAGAGGTGCTGAACCCGTCTGGTCCGGGCATACCAGGGCTGTAAACGCCAGAAGGACGCGGCGACCAGTCAAGCCTGGGATGATCGGTTCCCAGTTCGAACCCAAGGTCGAATTGCGACAGATCAAAGGCCACCATATACACATCGGCCCGGGATTCGACGCCATCCAGCCAGTTGGCGCCGGGAACGTTGGTTACCTCTGGCGCGACCATGCCGGGCTGCATGGCACTTGCGTACACACCGGGGGAATCCTTGACGGCGTACCAAGCGCCAGCCTCTACGCCTTCGGCCGCACCCTCCAGTTCGAAACCAAAGTAGGTGCGGATAACCGGATGCGCGGATAGCTTGGCCTTGCCCAATGCGGCAACGATGTCGCCAGCCGAACCGCCATCCACAACCTTGCCGGAACTCATGAATGCGTCTTCGTAAAACGTGCCCTTGATCAGGCCAACGATGCTTTCGCCAAAGACCACGTTGTCGCGTAAGAACTCTGCCACCGCTTCGCGGCTGGATCTGTTGCCACGGACTTCGTTGCGCAGAAAGGCGCGCTTGTCGCAGACAGGGGCGTAGGGCAATCCGGTGCGCCGGGCCTGCGCC
Organism: Thalassovita sp.; assembly: GCA_017792425.1. Taxonomy (GTDB): domain Bacteria; phylum Pseudomonadota; class Alphaproteobacteria; order Rhodobacterales; family Rhodobacteraceae; genus Thalassobius. Next base: position 2,341,888 of record CP051233.1, on the reverse strand, counting down.
AGTTCGCTGCTGCGCCCCTGCCAGGGTGCGCAATAAAGCGGGCCAGTGTCGTTTTCAAAGACCAGAACGGGGTTGCCATCCTGCTGCAGCCAAAGGCGCGTGCCTTCCGGGTCCGCCAGTTCCAGGTGGTAGCTGTCGGTGCGATTCCCTGCCGTCACATCAAGCACGAACCAAGCGTTGAAATGGGGATTGAGTGAGGTAAGCGCGAAATGATTGCCATCCGCGTCCGTTGCTTCTTGCTCGGCGCGGAATGGTTGAAATTCCACCATGTTCCGCGGTCTATTTTCAGCGACTTCTGACAGCCGCTGTTTCAATAGATCTTGAGAAGGTGGATTTATTTCGCCAGCCAACAGCATACCTGTCAAACCAAAACTGGCGACAGTCGTGACTGCAACCCCAACTGCCTTAACCCAATGGTTGAAATGCCTCATGTAAACCTCTGACCATCAACTAATCATAACTGATATTTTTCTCAGGATTAAAGCACAAGCTTTGAGAATGGCTAATAAAAGATTGTTGAGCACCGTTTGGGGGGCGGTCCGTAACCGCTACGCCGTTCGGGCCAAGGCAGGGAACCGATCACAACGGGCGCAAAGAGTCCCGACACGCGGAACTGCACCAGAGATTGCCTTGGGTACAGCGCGAAAATACCCGGAGTTTAGCTGAACGCAGGTTCACCCAATCTGAACGCCCCTAATATCGGTGGGGCGGTGACTTGCATCGCGTCCAGAGCCCGAGGATCTAGGTTCGTACAAGGAACTCGGCAGACCAACCGCGACGACCGCGCGCTCTGCCCGTTCGTTCCTGTGGTGGGTTTTGCGCGTCCCTCCGCACCTCTATGGCTGAATTGCGTTGGGTTGGTCCTTTGCCAGCAGCAGATCCAGAAATTGCGCTATGAACTGGCTTTGGCTGTGTGTCTCTGACTTTTCGTAGATCCTGGACAGTTGTGCACGAACGGTGCCAGAGGCAGTTTTCCGAACATGTGCGATCTCATCGATGTCGAAGCCTTTCAGCACCATCCAAGCAACTTCCGTTTCGGACCGGGTTAGATCCCACATATCCATGCGTTCCTTGATCATTTTACTGATCCGCTCGCGCATACGCTCGATTTCCTGCCTTGATTGGTTTGATAGGTTTATGAGGTTGCGCAACAGCACCGTGCCGGTTGCTACCCCCGCGATAAGGGTAAGGACGGCCAGCAGTTCAAAACGAATATGCAGGGTCAGATATCCGGCCTGGAGGTCAGTTATCACGTCCCACAGGAAAAACAGCGAACAGGTTGCCTGCATAAAAATGACCACGGACAGCAAAACCATCTTTGGCGCATTGCCACCCCAAGAGACGGAAATGGACTGAGGCCGAAGCAATTTTGGCATGTGACTTCCCCGGAAAGGCAACGCAAGCAAGCTCTCTCACCCAAGATTATGCTGCATAAGCGGTTGCGTATAGACATTTTGGGCCCTGAAAAGCGTCATCTTCAGAAATTTATCAAGCGTCTGCCGGTCTGACAGGCAACCGCAAGCCAACCCCGAAACAGAGGAGAAGGCCATGAGTGCAACGAGCTGCGGGCCGGTCGATTTCGTATTCCTGCAGGATCTTTCCGGTTCCTACACGGATGACTTGCCAATCCTGAAAGCACAGGTGCCGAACCTGATTGCGGCGACCGAAGGCGGCGGGGCGGATATCGATTTTGCCGTGGCCTCGTTCATTGACAAGCCGACAGGGGCGTTCGGTGCGGCAGGGGACTATGTGTATCAGACACATCTGGGCCTTTCGACAGACAACGCTTCGGTGATCAGCACGATCAACGGCCTTGCCACGCGTAGTGGCGCGGATGCACCCGAAGCCCAGTTGGAAGCTTTGTTGCAGACGGCATTGCGCGAGGGTGAACTGGGATATCGCGCCGGATCTACGCGCGTGGTGATGCTGTCCACGGATTCAACCTATCATGTCGCAGGTGATTTCGCCGGAGTTCCGGCCAATAATCTGGACACCGTGTTGGATGGATCACCCGCCGGAACCGGAGAGGACTATCCCACGATAGCCGGACTCAGGGACGCACTTTTGGCCGCGAATATCTTTCCGGTTTTTTCAGTAACTGCCACAGTTCGCGCGGATTACGAAGCCTTGGTTGACCAGTTGGGGTTTGGCGCCGTGGTCACCATGACAAGCGACAGTGAAAATTTTTCCGACGCGGTGCGGACTGCGCTGGGACTGGCCTGTGGGATCGTCACGCATCAGGGAACGGATCTTGATGACTCGATCGACGGGTCCGAGGATGAAGACGGAATCTTTGGTGGCCTGGGAGACGACACGATTCATGGACTGGGTAGTGATGATGTGGTCGATGGCGGCGCCGGTGCAGACGAATGCCACGGGGACGACGGCAGGGACGAGGTGCGTGGGGGATCGGGCAATGATGACCTGTATGGTGAAACCGAGGATGACACCCTGAGTGGCGGTCTTGGTGACGATACCCTGACAGGGGGGACTGGCGCGGATCGCTTTGTGATCAACAAGGGCGACGGGATTGACGTGATCACCGATTTCGAAGACGGGATCGACCTGTTGGATTTGTCTTCCTGGGACAAGACCGAGGCGGCCTCGGCTGTCATCGGGGCGACCCAGACAGCCGGTGGCGATGTCCGAGTGACCTTCGTCGACGGTTCCAGCGTACGCATCGTTGGGCTGAACCTGGCGAACTTCGATCTGACGGACGTGATACTGGCCAGCACCAATGCCGCGCCGATCGTGTTGGATGACAGTGCGACGACCGTCGGAACGGACCCTGTCATCGTCAACGCTCTCTTGAACGACACCGATATCGAAGGAGACCCGATCAGCATCACTTCGGTTGGTGCGGCCTCTCATGGGGTGGCAGAGCTGTTAGCGGATGGGACGCTGCGCTATACGGCGGACCTGGGTTTCGTCGGGGCGGACAGTTTCCTTTATGTGGTAAGCGACGGCGCCTTGACCTCGTCTGCACGAGTCCACGTGACGGTAGAGCGAGACCTGACCGGCGATGATGGGGACAATTACCTGGTTGGCGGGGCGTCAGCCGAGCTTTTGGAAGGTTTCGACGGGCACGATACCCTGCTGGGCAATGGCGGCGACGATACGTTGGACGGCGGGGCGGGCGACGACTCTTTGCGGGGGGGGGACGGGCGCGACAGCATTCTTGGTGGTGACGGTGCGGATGTGATCATCGGGGGCGCAGCGGCTGTTCCCGAAGGTGGTGACAACGACACGTTGGACGGCGGTGCGGGCGATGACACCATCGACGGCGGCGACAGCGATGACGTGATCTTCGGCGGAAGCGGGGACGATTCCTTGCTGGGGGGTGGCGAAAACGATGCGATCAGCGGTGGATCCGGGGCGGATGTGTTGATCGGTGGTGCAGGCCATGATGAGTTAAAAGGGGGGAGCGGCGACGACACTTTGGATGGCGGTTCCGGGGATGACCAGATGGACGGGGGCGGCGGGCATGACGTTTACCGGATCGGCGCCGCGGACGGGGAGGACATCATCGAGGAGGACGCCAACCCGGCCACGTCGGTGGATACGATCCTTTTCGGCCCGGGGCTTGTGTTCGCGGATGTCGGGTTGGCCAATGTGCTGGGCGATCTGGTGCTGACGCTGGCCAGCGGGGCGACGGTCACGGTCAAGGGTCAGTATGACGATGCCTCCAAGGCGATAGAGTTCCTGCAATTCGATGACGGCGGGATTTTCGATGTGCTGAGCGGCACTTACACCGCGCCGGGACCGACCCAGGGCAACGACACGCTGCTGGGAACCGCCGGGGGTGATACCATTGATGCCCTGGGCGGGCGCGATCGGGTTGATGGCGGCGGGGGCGACGATTCCCTTCTCGGCGGCGCGGGGCGTGACACGCTGATCGGGGGGCTGGGGGATGACACGATCACCGGTTCGGGCGGGTCGGACAGGCTGTTCGGCAACGCGGGTCTGGATGTGCTTCTTGGCGGTGGTGGCCGGGACAAGGTCATCGGCGGCAGCGGCCGTGACAATCTGAATGGCGGCAGTTCCGACGACCTGCTCAAGGGCGGCACCGGCAACGACACGCTGATCGGTGGCACCGGTGACGATACGCTGATCGGCGGCGCGGGGGCTGACCAGTTCATCTTTGCCGAGGCCTGCGGCAGCGATCTGATCAAGGGCTACGAAACCGGGATCGACACCCTGCAGGTCACCGCGGCCCTGTGGAATGGCGTTCTGGACCAGGCGCGGCTGGACGCGCTGGCCGACACATCCGGCCCCGACCTGGTCCTTCATTTCGACGGCGGCGAGTCCGTGACCCTGCAGGGGATCGGGTCCACGGTCGGGCTGCTGGATGACCTGGTGATGGTCTAAGGTGGCGGCCAACCGTTCGGCATATGTGATGTTGCCTCGTGGTTCCCAATTGGCCTAGTGCTGGTAATGGATAACCAGGCCATCTGTGCCTGGCGGAAAGTCGGAGTGGCACCATTCAGATTCTGCTTGTCGAAGATGAACGCCTGATTGCCAATGCAGTCGACTCGGCGCTGTCAAAGGCCGGATACCGTGTCAGTTGGGTGGCGGACGCGGATGCGGCCGAAACTGCCTGCCGGTCGACGCCGTTCGACCTTGTCTTGCTGGACCTGGGGCTGCCCGGACGCGACGGGTTAACCTTCTTGCGATGGCTTCGGCAGTATCACCTGGAAACACCTGTTATCATCCTTACGGCAAGAGAAGCCGTGGAAAACCGCATCGAGGGCCTGGACCTCGGAGCAGACGACTACGTGACAAAACCCTTCGACATGAACGAATTGCTTGCCCGCGTCCGCGCCCGTATCCGCCGTGGTAGCGGAAGGGCAAATCCTTTGCTGGTACATGGCGCGCTTACGTTGGATCCGGCACGGAAGCAGGTGAAGCTGGACGGCGAACCGGTTGATCTGCATGGTCAAGCCTACCGCCTGATCATGCTGTTGTTGGAGCGAAGAGGGCATATCGTTTCCAAGTCCGATATCGAACAGGTGCTTTATGGGTGGGAGAACGGCGCGGACAGCAATACAGTAGAGGTCTATATTTCGCAGCTTCGGCGCAAGCTGGGCCGCGAGCTTATCCGCACCGTACGTGGAATGGGCTATGTCATCGACCCGGAATAAGCCAGAAAACCGATCGCTTCAGCAAAAACTGCTGACAAGGTTGTTGCCGGTAATCTCGGTCCTGTGGGTGGTGGCGATCGGTGTTGCCTATTTGACCACGCAAGAGGAAATTGAGGAAGTCCAGGCCCAGCAGATGCTGGATTCAAGCCGGGCAGTTGCCGCGCTTCATGGGATTCACCTGGTGCCGCAGGCGGTTTCGCCTAACGAGGAAGAGCCGTCAGAGCTCGACAGGGAGTTCCTGGTGGCCCTGTTCAACTCAAATGGCGAGGTTCGTTTCATATCAGACCCCGGACTGGAATTGCCGCGGGGGCGGCCGGATGGAACCTATGTTTGGGGGGATTGGAACATCCGCCAAAGCAGCACCGCGGATGGCGGCAAGGTTTTCGCAGGCATCCACATGGAAGAGATGACCGAGGAAACCCAGAAACTGGTCCTTTCGATGGGGATACCGCTGGCTATCGCCCTGGTATTGTCCTTGGTCGTCATTGGCGCCATCGTACGGTCCGAACTTCGCCCGGTACGGGGCTTGGCGCAGTCGTTGCACACCAGAAAACCGGGAAACTTCGATCCGATAGGCGCGGAAGGGTTGCCGGCTGAACTCGTGCCTGTCGTCTCTGCCCTGAATGGGCTGTTCGAGCGTTTGAGCGCGTTTCTGGATCACGAGCGAAGGTTTGTCGATGAGGCCGCCCATGAATTGCGCACCCCGTTGACGATCATAAAGGCGCAGGCGCAGGCGATGGACATGCAATCCCTTTCCATGGAAAATCGAGAGCATCTGGAAAGCCTGTTGGTTGGAGTCGACAAGGCCACAAAACTTAGCAACGCGCTGTTGTTCAACGCACAAGCCACACATCCTGCCAGGAACAGGGGGGCAGTTGATCCGGTTGGTCTTGTGCGGGCCTCTGTCCGTAACCTGTCCTTGGCGGCGTCAGAACCGTTGAAGGTCGACGTCCATGCCACAACGGATGCAGCGTTCATGGCAGATCCTGCAGACGTCGATGGAATTTTGACCAACCTGCTGGAAAACAGCATCAGGCATGTCGGGCCAGATGTGCAGTTGCGGATCGAGATCGGTGAACAGGACGGGCAGGGGTGCATCTGCATAGAAGACTCCGGCCCTGGCATTCCACCTGAAGAGCGTACGCAAATCTTTGAAAGGTTTCAGTCATCCAGCCGTGGAAAGCGAAATGGTACAGGGCTTGGTTTGTCGATCGCGGGCGCCTTGGCGGCGCGCAACGCAGGCAGCCTGCACGTCGAGGACGGCAAGAATTTGCCAGGGGCGCGGTTCGTTCTGAAACTTCCTCTTTTCCTCGGATAAGCATTTCAGGTTCAGTTCAGGTTCACCGCGTAGGCCGATGTCAATCTCAGTTGACAAGGGTCTGTCATGGCACATCCGACTTCGCCCATTTCTTACGCCAAAACCGGCGGGCATTCCCTTTCTGAAAACACGCATTTGGGCGGTCCCGGGTTTTTTCAATTCATCGCGGGGCGGTTCCTGCATGACGAAGCCGCTCTGTCTCGGTGGTCGTGCGGTCAGGATTACTTGTCCGGGAAAGCTCAGGGGCGCACCATTGCGTTGGTAGGCAATGCCAGGTCATTGTCAGACAAATCGTATGGTGAAATGATTGATGATCACGATCTGGTCGTGCGTATCAACAAAGGCCCCATGCCATGCACACGTAGTCACGGCAACAAAACGGATTGGTTGGCGATTTCAATACCTGTGTGCGAAACGGACCTCCGGCGGCATGACCCCTCTGCCACCCTGTGGATGACCCGGAAACGCAAGCGCCTTCCCTATCGGATTGCCAGCCGGAAGGGGTTTTACCTGAACCCGATTGGGCAGCCGCAAAAGCTCTCTGTTGATCTGGGAAGCCCCCCTTCGACCGGTGCGATGGTGCTGCAATTGCTGAGCGCACTGCCCGTGCAAAGGATTTCGGTGTTCGGGTTCGATTTCTTTTCGTCGATGTCCAATTCGGGTAGCCGAACCGCGGCCCAGGTGCCGCATGACTTCGAGGCAGAGCGCAAGTATGCCGAACGGATTTACATGAGCGACCCGAAGTTCACGTTTTTCTGAGGCGAAGCCCCAAAGCCGCCTCCAATTCCCGAGGTTCCAGCGTGGCTGGCTGTTTTTCCGAGCCGACGCAAGCGTGCGTATTGCTTGCGCAAGGTTGGCCTTGGGGCCGCATTCCCGCTGGCTACAAAAGCAACAGCACCCGCGGCCTGACAGTCCTGGATACCCCAAAAGGAAATTTTGTCCCATTTTGCCCCCCCGCAGCGTGGACAGTTTGGCCAATATGGGATTTTACCTCGGGTTTTTGTGAAAACCGCTGGAAGATAGCCGGGCAAACTGGCAGCTAGGCGGGACAGGGATGAGGAGGCATCGGCTTATGGTCGATATTTGGGAAGGGTTGGCGCAAGCGATTTACCTATGCGTCACTCTGGACCCGATACTTGTAGAAATCGCGCTTCGGTCGCTTCGGGTGACTGTATCCGCGCTGTTTTTCGCCTGCCTTATCGCCATGCCGTTGGCAGCCCTTCTGGCCATTCGCCGGTTCCGTTTGCGCCGGGCAGTCATCGCCATTCTGAACGCCTTGATGGGGCTGCCACCAGTGGTGGTTGGCTTGATCGTCTACGTATTCCTGTCGCGATCCGGCCCGTTCGGCGTTCTGGGGCTGTTGTTCACGCCCACCGCCATGATCATTGCGCAGGTGATTATCATCGTTCCGCTGATCGCCAGCATCGCGCATCAGTCGCTGCGCGAACTTTGGCAGGAATACCATGATCTTCTGATCTCGATGAACGTCACACAGCGCCAGAAGATCGCCACTTTGTTGTGGGATGCGCGGCGTTCATTGCTGACGGCCGCTCTCGCGGGCTTTGGTCGTGCGATAGGCGAGGTTGGCGCGATCATGATCGTCGGCGGCAATATCGACCACGCCACACGGGTGCTGACAACGGCGATTGCGTTGGAAACAGGCAAGGGAGACTTCGGTATGGCGTTAGCGCTGGGATTTGTCCTGATCGGCCTGGCGATCACCGTGAACGTACTGATCCACTGGCTGAGCCGGACGGAAACGGGGGCGCGATGGTGAACAGCCTGTTCCCCCTTTCTGTTTCAGGCGCCACGTCCCGCCGGGCGGGGAAAACGCTTGTCGGGCCAGTGGACCTGACGATTGGCCCGACTGGAACAACCGTTGTGATCGGACCGAACGGGGCCGGCAAGACATCGCTGCTGAAAATGCTGCACGGCATCGCGCGCCTTTCGGGCGGGAGCATCAACTGGGCTTGCCCGATAGATGAGGCGGAGAACAGGCAAGCCTTCGTCTTTCAGCGGCCTGTAGTGCTGCGCCGCTCTGTGCTGGATAATATCGCCTATCCCTTGCGGGTGCGGGGGGTGGGGCGCAAACAGGCGAGGGTGACGGCCCGTGACTGGGCCGATCGCGTCGGTTTGGGCGAAATGCTGGACCGGCAGGCGACAGTCTTGTCCGGGGGGGAGCAGCAAAAGCTGGCCTTGGCACGTGCATTGGTGACCCAACCGGATCTGCTGTTCCTGGATGAACCCTGCGCCTCGTTGGATGGCCGCGCGATGCGCGATGTGGAACAGATCCTGCACGCAGCAAAGTCAAATGGAACCCGCCTGATCATGTCCACCCATGACATGGGACAGGCCCGCCGAATGGCGGACGAGGTGCTGTTCCTTTTGGGGGGCCACATCTATGAAAACGGCCCCGCCAACAGGTTTTTCAACCAGCCCACGACCCCCCAGGGGCGGGCATTTCTAAACGGAGATATCGTCGTATGATCAAGAAATTGTTGACCTTTGCCGCTTTCATGGTGGTAGCGACCGCAGCTCAGGCGACCGACACGATGAAAATGGCGGTGACCACGTCTTTTCACAATTCCGGGCTGGCAGAGGTGTTGCTGCCGGAAATCCGCAAAGATCTGGATCTGGAAGTTCAATTGTTGGTCGTGGGCACTGGCCAGGCGCTGAAACTGGGCCGGGCGGGGGATGTGGATGCGATCCTGGTCCATTCGAAAAAGGCCGAGGAACAGTTCCTGGCGGACAAAGCCGGCACCCACCGGCGCGAGATCATGTATAACGATTTCGTTCTCATCGGTCCGAAAGCGGATCAGGCGGGCGTTGCAGGCGCAGGCTCCGCTGCAGAGGCGCTGCAGAAGATTGCGACGGCCCAAGCCGCCTTTGTCAGTCGCGGGGACGACAGCGGCACCCACAAGAAAGAGCAAAGCCTTTGGACAGCCGCTGGTCTGGATGTGAAAGGCCTTGGTGCCTGGTACAACGCCGTGGGCGCGGGTATGGGGGCTTCGCTGAACACGGCGTCTGGTATGAACGCCTATATCCTGTCAGACCGGGCAAGCTGGCTAAACTTCGGCAATAAGGGCGATCTGACGCTGCTATTCGCGGGCGATAAGGTGCTTTTCAATCAATACGCCTATATCCCTGTCAACCCAGAGGTCCATCCCCACGTACGTGCTGACCTGGTCGTGAAACTGGAAGGCTGGCTGGTGTCTGCACGCGCGAAGGAACTGATCGACGGCTACAAGATCAACGGCGAGCAACTGTTCGTGTTCAACGCAACGCCGCAGTAGTCCGGCGGGCAGGGCGCGCAGTCTAGTCGTCCAAAGAACCGTGTACGGCCAGCAAATCCAGTTCCGCATCGGGCGGAGAGATCACGCGATAGGCTTCCCGTACACCGGAGTCCGTCAGACTGCGCGCAACAGTCAGAAGGGTGTTGGGGGCATGGTCTTCGCACAGGTCCAGCATATGGGCCAGTTCTTCTGACGCGACAGGGTGGGCGGCCTCAATTGATGGCGCGCCGTAGTAGCTGATGAAATGCTGCGCCAGCAGTTCTGTGAGCGCCGACAGTTCCGCAGGTTCGATCGCTGTCACGGCGACAAAGGTCACTCGACCGCTGGTTTCCAGCCCGAACCAGCCATTTGCAAAGGCCTGGCGGGTCTTGCCAACCAACTCGCCCTCGGTGACATTCGAAAACTCGAACCCTCCAGAGATGCACCACTCTCCCGTACGGGCGGGGGTAGCAAAGACACGCTGATCGCTTTCGTCGAAATGAACGGCCCGGGCCAGTTTCACGGTGTGTCCTCCAGGACTGAGGTGAGCGGTATCAGATGCGTGGCTTGGTCCACGCGCAGCAACATGCCAAAATCTTCGTCCACGCCCAGAAAGGTGCCGGTAATCCCGTCGCGGGTGGCGTCCTCTCCGATCCCGTGGGCAAGGCCGCGCCAATCGTTGTGCAGCGCGCGCGTTCCGCCGTCTTCCCAGCGGGTGATCCAGTTCAATGTGTGCCGCGCCCAGGCTTCCAGCAGATCCGCTGGTGATACATCTGCGCACCCTTCGGCATAGAGTGTTGTTTGGTCGGGCGCATCGCCGGGGTTTTCCGCACCCTGATGCAGGGGCAGGCGAAGCCCGATCACCAACCAGTCAGGAACCCTGTCCGGGTTGTTGTCGGCGGCAATGGCGTGGAATCGTCCGCAGGACGCCCCGTTGATACGGATACCTCCGTCCCAATCCAAGTGCACCGCTACTTCTGGCGGGGCTATGGCCCCCAGCGCGTTCTGGAAGCCTACGCCGCACAGAGGCAGCATCGTCATCGCCTTTCGCAGAGGCACTTCGGGTGCAAAGACGATGGCCCCTTGCATGTCATTGCCCAACAGGTTGAACGTTACCAGTCCTGCATCGCACCCCATCGTGGCGCGCATGCAAGCGTGTTCGATCGCGTCGCCGACGGCCGTTTCACCCCACATCAAAGGTGGAAATGTCAGGTATTCATGCACGGTCAGGCCACCCCCAGGGCCACAAGCGCGTTGCCGATGTCACCGAAAACACGGGCCTGTTTACTGTCTGGCTGGCTGACTACGATAGGGGCTCCGCCATCGGCGGCAAGCCTTATTCCCAAATCCAACGGGATTTCTGCCAGTACCGGCACCCCCAGTTTGCCGGCTTCCTTCACCACGCCACCGTGGCCAAAAACATGCTCTTCGTGGCCGCAGTTCGAACAGATGTGAGTGCTCATGTTCTCGATCATCCCAAGGATTGGAACCTGCAGTTGCCGAAACATGTCGATACCCTTACGCGCGTCCAGCAACGCCACATCCTGGGGCGTGGACACGACAATCGCACCATCGATTTGGGCCTTCTGGCAAAGGGTCATTTGAACGTCGCCAGTGCCGGGGGGCAGGTCGACGATCAGCACATCCAGCGCGCCCCATTGCACCTGCATCATCATCTGTTGCAGCGCACCCATCAACATGGGGCCACGCCAGACAACGGCCTGATCCTCGTTCGTCATCAGCCCGATGGACATCATGGTAACGCCGTGGTTGCGCATGGGCAGGATGGTTTTGCCATCCGGGCTGGCTGGGCGGCCGGACACCCCCAGCATGCGCGGCTGTGATGGTCCGTACACATCGGCATCCAACAGCCCGACCCTCCGCCCCTGTGCCGCCAGCGCGCAGGCGAGGTTGGCAGAGACTGTAGATTTCCCGACGCCGCCCTTCCCGCTGGCAATCGCGATAATATGGTTCACACCGGGAAGGCGCTGCGGCCCCTTCGGTTCTGCAGGGCGACCGGGTTTCAGATCGGGCGGTGGGGATTTCAGGCTGTGCCCGGTCATCACGACGGCAGTCTTCGTCACGCCCGGGACGCGGCTGAGCACGGCCTCGGCCTGCGTCTTGGCGTTGGCGTACCGGGCCGCATGGTCCGGGGCGATCTCCATGACAAACCGTACTGTTCCGTCTGGTTCTACATTCAAAGCGCGCATCACCCCGCTGGCCACGATATCCGTCCCGGCGACCGGATCAGTGACGGATTTCAGCGCCTCCAGCACGGCCTCTCTGCTTGCAGCCAAAGTCATTCTCCCGGTTTTATCTGGCCATTTATTTCATGCGTCATTCCCAAATCCTCAATGGTGATGACGGCTCTTATCGCATAGGTCTTGCCCGTCGCTTCCGCTTCGCGCAGAGCGTCTTCGATCGCCTGCTGCGAGGTTACACCGACCTGTTTCAGGAATTTGCGCATGGACATGTTATAGCTTTCAGACATCGTGATCTCCTTCTCCAAGAGCTGACGGCGCATTTGGCCGGGAATTAGCCTGCATTTCACGCGCCGCAAAGGTTGATTGACACCGGGTTGCTGACATTCGGTCCGCCGCGGTTTTCTGTTAAATATCAGATCGCTGACAGGCTGGTCGGCAACCCAAAGGATGCCGATGCTATTCTCGGAAGTTACAGGCCTCCCCTTAATTCCCCGGCCATGATAACCACGGCAGAAATGCAGGTCATCTTGGCCTTTGTCGGCGGTTTGCAAGCCGCTGATCTGGGAAAGGCGCAGCAGCATCAGTGATCGCGCCGCTTACTTAGATAGTCAGCCGTCGTGCGAGGTAGCGGACGGTCGTCACCGGTAAGCGGATTGTTGTCGCTGTGGAACTGGGCGTTCACCCGGCAATCGTCACACATCTGGATCAGACGCAGCTTATCCTGATCTGCAAACATGGCATGGCTTTTCAGCTTTTCCGTGATGCGCTCGATGGTGGATTTCACCCCAAACAGACTACCGCATTCGATACAGGCAAAGGGTTCTTCCTCGTTCAGAACCTGTTGCTGCAGCGCAGTCTCTGACAGGTTTAGGCGGGGTTCGTAACTGATTGCCTTTTCTGGACAAATTGCGGCGCACAACCCGCATTGCAGACAGGCGTCTTCCTGAAAGCGCAGTTGTGGAAGGTCCGGGTTGTCCACTAACGCGCCGGAGGGGCACAGCGAAACACAGGACAGGCAAAGCGTGCAATCATCCGTGCTTACCAGTACTGCGCCGTACGGTGCGCCCGCAGGCAGGGGCAAGTGGTCCAGTCCGGGGTGCAGCGCGCGTGCAGCCTGCCGGGTGATCTGGCGCCGTTGTCCGATCGGGCGCACGGAGGTCGCGACTGGTGCCGGGGCCTTGGCGGCATAGAGCGATTCAGACATGGTGTCGGGGTCATTGCCGTGCAGTAGGTCTATTCGGTCCGTGCCTGCGATGGCGGTTGCCAGTTCAACCTGCGCCGCCAACGCCTGCAGGTCGGTCTTGGGGCTGGGCTGGATATGGACCATTGCAAACCCGGCTGCCAGCGCCGCGACGATCTCGGCGTGCCCAAACGCGCCAAGGGCGGGGTGTTCAAGCGGTATCACATCCGCCGGAAGGCCCGCCCCATAGCGTGCGGACAGGCGGACCATCTCGGCCCCGTGGGTATCGTGCACCAATAGCCGGGGTGCTATACCACCCGCGTCCAGGTAAGCTTTGGCCAGTGTCTGAATACGGCGAAAGGTCTGGTCCACCGGTGGTGCGTCATAACTGATCGCGCCAGAGGGACACGCGGCAGAACACGCGCCGCATCCGGCACATACCATCGGGTCAATCACCACATGTTCCCCTTGCGCATAGATCGCGCCGGTTGGGCACAGGTCCAGACAGCGGGTGCAGCCGGTTTGCCCCGCGCGGGAATGGGCGCAAAGCAGGGGTTCCGACCGTATGTAAAGTGGTTTTTCGAAGGTGCCCAGTAGATGCGAGGCTGCCAGGGTAGCGGCAGCGACCGCGGGCGGATGACCTGGGTCCGCCCTCAGATAGCCTTCGCGCTTTTCCGGGGCGGGAAATAACGGGGTGCCTCCACGCAAATCCAAAATGATATCGCACTGAGATATGCCGCCATCGCGCGGTTGCGTCAGCTTGAATTCGCCGCGCCCGCCTGGTTCGACCTGCTGCAGCGCATCTATAATCACCTCGAACTGACCCAATGCCCCCTTGGCGCGGCGCAGTTTCCCGACGATCACATCAAAGTCCCGCTGATCCGGGATATTCAAAGCGTCACCCAACAGGACTGTCACGCTCAGGAAATCCTTCAACTGCTCGGCAGCGGCCAGGGCGGTTTCGGGCGCGCCCAGGATCAGGCATAACCCCTCTGAAACCACGTCGACGGTCTTTTCAGGGGCGGCGGGTAGGGTGGCCTCTGCCAGAAGTGCAGACATTTTGGGTAGTTTGGAGCGCGGATCAGAGGACCATCCCGCCCGGTCCCTCAGGTCAACCAAAGGTGGAGAGGAAACACCGATTTCCGCAGCCAGTTCCGCGAAAACCCGGTGTTCTTGCGTGCAGGAAAAAATTACATCGCCAGTCGCCAAGGCCTCTGCCGCGCGGTCAATCTGGTCCGAACACAGGGCGGAACACGGCGGGCGTACGTCCAGTCCGGTCTTGGCGGATAGTGCGGTGGCGTCGACGGTCTGCGTCCCGCAACAATCACATGTTATCAATGTCTTGGCCATGTATTTTTTCCGTGGTGCAGTGATGATTTAGACCGTGTTTCGTGGCTTCCTGAGGCAAAAGCTAACCACGATTCGGAGGGGCGACAACTGGTTTCATGCCAGTCGCCACACAGTGGGCGCGGACATTCTGGGCGCGAATCACATAGCGATTCGCGCTGCGGAGCGACCACCTAAATCCTGACTAAACTAGTCCGGTTGGACATTTCGTCCCGGCATCCCGGAGCCCCCAGTTCAACCGGCCCAAATTGTCCAAGCCACGGTCAATTCGGTGAAGTCCATTTGAAATCGCTTCTCATACACCGATTTTGCCCGTCATCTTGTGGTGAGGAGGAGATTGCGGCGTGTTCCACAATCCGAAAATGTATCGCACCATATCCGTCGGTGTTGTCCTGCGCAAAACGCCGGGCGTGACCCGTTGGGCTAAATGGGTCTGGACGGCAAGTGCGGTGCTGCCGGGGGCGGGGCCTGCCGATTGGCGTGAATTGCGGCGTGAGGGTGATACCGTTGAATACCATGCGGCGACATTGGTTCTGGAACTTCACGGGGCTGACACCGAAGCCTATCTGCACGGGCTGACGGCGGAGGTGCCCAGTCTCTATGTCGTGATGCGTGAAGGTGATGCAGAACATCCTCTAGACATCGTTCTTGTCACAGCCTCGCCCTACGAGGCGCAGGATTACACCGACAGCGGAGAGGAAATCGTCGAAAAGGTGCCCATGCCGCACGGGTTGGTGGCCTGGGTTCGCGACTTCGTGACAGAGTTTCACACGCAGGAAACGTTCGTGAAACGCCAGCGCGACAAGAAGGACATCAGCCGCAAAGAGGATGGTATCGGTGACCCGCGCATCGGCAAGGACGGCGATATCTACGCTTCCCCCAGCCTTAAGCGGAGGCGCCTGATATGAACGATTTCTGGTCTCGCCGCAAAGTCGCTGTCCGCAAGGAAGCCGCCGCCGATCAGAACGCGAAGGCTGTTGCAGTGCGTCTGGCAGAAGAAGAACGCCTGTCGGAACGGACTGACGCAGAAATTCTGGCCGAACTGGACTTGCCTGAACCGGAACTTCTGGACGATGCCAGTCAGGTGAGGGAGTTCCTGAACGCCGCCATTCCGCAACGGTTGAAAGCGCGCGCCCTGCGGCGGTTGTGGCGGCTGAACCCGGTCTTGGCCAATCTGGACGGGCTCGTCGACTATGGCGAGGATTTCACCGACAGTACCCGCGTGATCGAGAACCTGCAAACCGCCTATGTGGTCGGCAAGGGGATGCTGACCCGTTTCGAGGAAATACTGAATACCGAAACCCCCGATGTCGAAGCTGAAGACGAGGGTTTGGAAGAATCCGCCTTCATCGTTTCTGCACCCCCCTCCGAGTTCATGGCGCCCGCGCATGCCATGCCGACCCAAGATACCGTTGAAGATGACCCGGATACGCAAGCGTATGCTCCGCCCTCCACGCGGCGGATGCGGTTCCGTTTCGAACCAGCACAGGAAACCTGATGACGACAGCCACCACCCCGCCGATCGCCCAAGAAGACCGCCTGCGCGCCGATCTGTACAACTATCTTGGGCTCATGCTTTCCGGCCCGCCGGATGAGATGTTACTGGGCCAGACCGCCAGTCTGTCCGGTGACGGAACCGAACTGGGGCAGGCGATCACGACGCTGGCCAAGATGGGCAAGATCACCAAGCCCAAGACGGTGGAAAGTGAATTCAACAGGTTGTTCATCGGCTTGGGCCGGGGCGAGCTGCTGCCCTATGCCAGCTACTACATGACAGGCTTTCTGAACGAAAAGCCGCTGGCGTTGTTGCGTCAGGACATGACCGCGCAGGGGCTATCCCGGGCCGAAGGGGTTTTCGAGCCTGAGGATAATATCGCCAGCCTTATGGAAATGATGGGGGCGCTGATTGTCGGGCGTTTCGGAAAACCAGCTGACCTGGCCTCTCAGCGGAATTTCTTCAGCAAGCATATCGCCCCGTGGGCGGGGCACTTCTTCACGGATTTGGAAGCCGCCAAGAACTCGGTCTTCTATGCTCCGGTCGGTACTGTCGGCCGCGTGTTCATGCAGATCGAAAGCGAGGCGTTCCGAATGAGCGCGGCGTAAGCCGCATGACCTGACGGGTGACCGTCACAGCAGAGAGGAGGACTCTCATGACCAAGAAAACCGATGGCGAAAAAAGCCGCCGCGATTTTCTGAAACTGGCCGGAACCTCGGCGCCGCTGGCGGCGATCGCGGTTGCGACCAGCGGCACTTCGGCAGAGGCCGCGGAACCAGATCTGTCTTCGGACAAGATGCAGGATACCGTACACACCCGCGCCTACTACAGCAGCGCCCGGTTCTGACCGGTCGATGCTTCGTGGCAGAACAACTGGTTGCGTGAGGCCCGACCGTTCTGCTGTTCGTAGCCAAGCGCGTAGCAACGCGTTCAGGGAGATTGAAACATGCTGAGGAAAAAGACCAACGGGGTTGCGCGACGCCCCCAGCGGACAAGTATCCTTTCCGAGGTCGCGAATACCTCGGTTGACCGCCGCGCGTTTCTGCGCGGTTCCGGTCTGGCGATCGGTGGACTGGCGGCGGTGGCCGCGACAGGTGGCACCGTAACCCAGGCCACGGCTGCGTCCGCGGCCACTGGAAAGGTCGAATTGAAAAAATCGGTTTGCACCCACTGTTCGGTCGGGTGCACCGTCATGGCCGAGGTTTCGGATGGCGTCTGGATCGGGCAGGAACCCGGTTGGGACAGCCCGTTCAACCTGGGCGCCCATTGCGCCAAGGGTGCGTCCGTCCGTGAACACGCCCACGGCGAACGCCGCCTGAAATACCCGATGAAGAAAGAGGGTGGCGAATGGAAGCGGATCAGCTGGGAACAGGCCATCCAAGAGATCGGCGACCAGATGCTGAACATCCGCAGCGAAAGCGGCCCTGACAGCGTGTACTGGCTGGGATCGGCCAAACACAACAATGAACAGGCGTATCTGTTCCGCAAGTTCGCGGCCTACTGGGGCACGAACAACGTGGATCACCAAGCCCGTATCTGTCACTCGACCACGGTTGCAGGTGTCGCAAACACCTGGGGCTATGGAGCGATGACGAACTCGTACAACGACATCCATAACTCTCAGGCCATCTTCATCATCGGCGGCAACCCGGCAGAGGCGCACCCCGTGTCGCTGCTGCACGTGCTGCGCGCCAAGGAACAGAACAACGCCCCGCTGATCGTCTGCGATCCGCGCTTTACCAGGACCGCCGCACATGCAGATGAATACGTGCGCTTCCGTCCCGGTACCGATGTCGCGCTGATCTGGGGTATCCTGTGGCACATCTTTGAAAACGGGTGGGAAGACAAGGAATTCATCCGCACCCGCGTCTGGGGAATGGACCAAATCCGCGAGGAAGTGGTCAAATGGACCCCCGAAGAAACCGAGCGCGTCACCGGGGTTCCCGGCGAACAGCTGCGCCGTGTGGCCCTGACGATGGCCAACAACCGTCCCGGCACCGTGATCTGGTGCATGGGCGGCACGCAGCACACCAACGGTAACAACAACACCCGCGCCTATTGCGTGCTGCAGCTGGCGCTGGGGAACATGGGCACGTCCGGCGGCGGAACCAATATCTTCCGCGGCCATGATAACGTGCAGGGTGCGACCGACCTTGGTGTTCTGTCCCATACGTTGCCCGGTTACTACGGCCTTGCAAAAGGATCGTGGGGTCATTGGGCCCGCGTCTGGGGAGAAGACTTTGATTGGCTGAACAGCCAGTTCGCCAAGATGAAGGGCGCCGACGGCAAGGACAAGGATCTGATGTACGAAACCGGTATTCCGGTGTCCCGTTGGATCGACGGTGTTCTTGAAGATGCCGCCAATATCGACCAGCCGAACAACGTGCGCGCCATGGTACTGTGGGGGCACGCGCCGAACTCTCAGACCCGTCAGGTCGAGATGAAGAAGGCAATGGAGCTGCTGGACATGCTGGTCGTGATCGACCCGTATCCCACCGTTTCAGCGGTTCTTCATGACCGGACCGATGGTGTGTACCTGTTGCCTGCCGCAACACAGTTTGAAACCGTGGGATCTGTCACCGCGTCGAACCGTTCGCTACAGTGGCGCGAACAGGTTGTCGCACCGCTGTTCGAAAGCAAGCCGGACCACGAAATCATCGGCCTGTTTGCGAAAAAGTTCGGGTTCCATGACCGTATCTTCCGCAACATCAAACTGGAAGACGACGGGTTGACCCCGAACATCGAGGACACCTTGCGTGAGATTAACCGTGGCATGTGGACCGTCGGCTATACCGGCCAGTCGCCCGAACGGTTAAAGCTGCACATGGCCAACCAGCACACGTTTGACCGGACCACGCTGCGCGCGGTGGGTGGCCCTGCCGATGGCGACTATTACGGGCTTCCGTGGCCTTGCTGGGGGACTGCAGAACTGAACCATCCCGGTTCACCCAACCTCTACGATATCAACAAGCCTGTCGCTGAGGGCGGTTTGCCTTTCCGCGCCCGCTATGGTGTTGAACGCAATGGTGAAAACCTGTTGGCCGAGGGCGTTTCGAACCCCGGTGCGGAACTGCAGGACGGCTATCCCGAATTTACCATGCAGATGCTGATGGATCTGGGATGGGACGGTGACCTGACTGCCGAAGAGCGCGCAGCCATCGACGCCGTGGCCGGGCCCAAGACCAACTGGAAGACTGACCTGTCGGGCGGAATCCAGAGGGTCGCGATCAAGCACGGTTGCGCTCCCTACGGCAACGCCAAGGCGCGAACCGTGGTCTGGACCTTTCCGGACCCGATCCCGGTTCACCGGGAACCGCTGTACACCAACCGTCGCGACCTTGTCGCCGACTATCCCACCTACGAGGATCGCAAGTTCTATCGTCTGCCGACGATGTACGCCTCGATCCAGAAAAACGATTTCTCCAAGGACTACCCGATCATCCTGACCTCGGGCCGCTTGGTGGAATACGAAGGCGGTGGCGACGAAACCCGGTCCAATCCGTGGCTTGCAGAATTGCAGCAGGACATGTTCGTCGAGATCAACCCGCGCGACGCCAATAACCTTGGTGTGCGGGACGGCGCGCAGTGCTGGGTCGAAGGCCCCGAAGGTGGCAAGGTCAAGGTCAAGGCGCTGGTCACGGAACGTGTCGGCGAAGGCGTCGCCTTCATGCCGTTCCACTTCGGTGGGCACTTCCAGGGGCAGGATTTGCGGTCAAAGTACCCGGATGGGGCTGACCCGTATGTCCTGGGTGAATCGACCAATACCGCCCAGACCTATGGCTATGACAGCGTGACCCAGATGCAAGAGACGAAAGCGACTCTCTGCAAGATCATGCCAGCGTAAGGAGATAGAGAATGGCTAGAGCAAAATTTCTCTGTGACGCCGAGCGCTGCATCGAATGCAACGCCTGTGTCACCGCCTGCAAGAACGAGCACGAGGTGCCGTGGGGGATCAACCGCCGCAGGGTGGTGACAATCCAGGACGGCAAACCCGGCGAACGCTCGATCTCGGTCGCCTGCATGCATTGTTCGGACGCGCCCTGCATGGCCGTCTGTCCGGTGGATTGCTTTTACCAGACCGAGGAAGGCGTCGTGCTGCATTCCAAGGATCTGTGCATCGGTTGCGGCTACTGCTTCTACGCGTGTCCCTTCGGCGCGCCGCAGTACCCGCAGGCGGGTAACTTCGGTTCCCGCGGCAAGATGGACAAGTGCACCTTCTGCGCCGGTGGCCCCGAGGCGAACAATTCGAAAGAAGAGTTTGCCAAGTATGGCCGCAACCGGATCGCCGAAGGTAAGCTGCCGATCTGCGCCGAGATGTGTTCCACCAAGGCGCTGCTGGCCGGGGATGGCGATATCGTGTCTGCCATTTACCGTGAACGCGTGGTCGCGCGCGGCTTCGGTTCGGGTGCGTGGGGTTGGGGTACCGCCTACTCTCAGAAAGGCGAATGACCTTGCGGGTCAGGGCGGCAAACCCGCCCTGATCTGTGGAAACGATGCGTGCGGCTGAAAGGCCGAACGCCCATCGTCGTTGATTTTCAAGGAGAACAACCATGTTGCGTCACATGGTGGCCTTTCTTGCGGTGCTGCTGCTATCCCTTCCCGCCATGCTGTCGGCACAGGGAACCGCACCTGCCGCAACACATGACCGTTCCGCCACGGGCGGAGCGCAAACGCTAGAAGATATCCTGGCCCGCCAGGCCGGTCAGAAGCTGGATGACACGTTCCGCAGCGACAACATCGGCGGTCAGGCGCTGAGCGTGCCGGGACTGGGCCCCTTGGGCTCGTCCTCTGACCCGGAGCTGTGGCGCGCCCTGCGCTACGACAGGCTGGAGGTCACTGTCAGCACCCGCAACGAAACCGGCAAGGTGTTGGTGCAGGACGGGGGGATGGCTTGGCTGGCATTCCGCAGCGGACCCTTGGCGACCTATGGTGGCTGGCTGCTGCTGGGAACGCTTGCCACCTTGGCGCTGTTCCTTCTACTGCGGGGGAAAATTCGCCTGGACGAGCCGAAAACCGGCCGAACCGTCACGCGCTTTCAGGCGTTCGAGAGGTTTTCCCACTGGTTGCTGGCCGGATCGTTCATCGTGCTGGGTTTGACTGGATTGCTGAGCCTTTTCGGCCGCATGTTCATTGCGCCCTATCTGGGGAAAGAGTTCAACGCCATGCTGCTTACGGTGTCGAAGCTGCTGCACAACAACATCGCCTGGGCGTTCATTCTGGGGCTGATATTGGTTTTTGTCCTGTGGGTCTGGCACAACATACCCGACCGGACAGATCTGACATGGTTCGCGCAGGCCGGTGGCATCATCGGCAAGAAGCATCCCCCGGCCAAGAAATTCAACGGGGGGCAGAAGATCATCTTCTGGTCGGTAATCCTGTTTGGCGCTTCGATCTCTGTCTCGGGGGTCTCGCTGTTGTTCCCATTCGAAATGCCGCTGTTCGCGAAAACCTTCGAAGTTGCGAACAGTCTTGGTGTTCCCAGCCTGTTGGGGATAGACGCTTTGCCGACAGCATTGGCGCCGCAAGAAGAGATGCAGCTGGCGCAGCTTTGGCACGCTATCGTCGCCTTTGTCCTGATGGCGATTGTCATCGCGCATATCTATATCGGTTCGGTTGGCATGGAAGGTGCATTTGATGCGATGGGAACCGGTGAAGTGGATGAAGCGTGGGCGCATCAACACCACTCGATCTGGCTGGACGAGCTGAAGGCCAAGCAAGGCGATCAGGGCACACCGGCGGAATAATCTGCGCGCGCCTGACCTTGGGCGAGCATCGTCGGTCCTCGGCCATATGTGCTATACTTTGATACGGTGCCGGAACAGGGCGCGGATGGAGAATGAAAAATGAAAGCAATGCTGACAGGGCTTGCTGCGGTGATAGTTGTCGCTGCCGGGGCCAACTATGCCTTGGATCAGATGGGATTTTCCTCGCAAAAGGTGTATTCCAGTCAAAACGTGCGGTTGGATTGATCGGGCCTTGACCGGGTAATGAGCGTAACTGACGAATACGGCAGCCTTGCAGGCGCGTCTGTCCTGGTGGTGGACGACGAACCGGGTATGCGGAATTTCCTGACCAAGATCCTGGCGCCGCGTGTGCGTCGCGTTGAACAGGCCGGGTCGCCGAAAGAGGCAAACAGAAAGCTGGACGAAGCCCATTTCGATCTGGTGATCCTGGACAACCTGATGCCCGGCGGGACGGGGCTGGACTGGATTGCCGAACAGCGGCGCAAGGGGTTCTTTGGCGACGCGATCCTGGTGACCGCTTACGCAGATCTGGAAACCGCGATCACCGCTTTGCGTGCTGGGGTGAGTGATTTTGTACTGAAACCATTTCGCGCGAACCAGATCCTTGGAGCGATCGAACGGACGCTGGATCGCAAATACCTGCGCAGGGAAAACGCGCTGTTGCGGCGCGAACTGTATTCGGACCACGGGCGGGGCAAGCTGCTGGGGACGTCCCCGGCCTTGTCGGCGGTGCGGTCGATGCTGCACAAGCTGGCCCCCTTGCCGACAAGCGTACTGTTCACCGGGGCCAGCGGTACAGGTAAGGAACTGGCCGCGCGCTACCTGCACGGCCTGTCGGACAGCGCGGCAGAGCCCTTCGTGGCGATCAACTGCGCCTCTATCCCGCCGGATCGCATCGCGGCTGAAATGTTCGGCGTTGTCGAAGATGATGACCGGCTGAAACCCGGCCTGTTACTGCTGGCCGAAGGCGGAACGCTGTTTCTGGATGAGGTCGCGCAAATGCCCTTGCGGGCGCAGGCGTCGCTTTTGCGGGTGCTGGAGGAACGAAAGGTTCGGCCCGTCGGCGCAGAGAGAGAAATCCCGCTGAACCTGCGTTTTCTGTTCGCAACCAACGCTGATCTGTCAAAGGCGGTCGCCGCTGGAACATTCCGGTCCGACCTGTATCATCGCATGAACGTGGTAACGATTGAAATGCCGCCGCTGCGCGAGCGTTCCGAGGACATCGTTCAACTTGCCGATATGTTCATGAAGCATTTTTCTTCGACGCTGGGCATGGACAGCCTTGAACTGAACGAAACGACATTGCTGAAAATGCGTCGCTATGACTGGCCCGGCAACGTGCGCGAGTTGCGCAACATGATAGAGCGTTCTGTCATCCTGGGAGAGTTCCCCGACGAATTCGATGGCACCGGTGCTATCAAGGGGGCGCAGGCGATCGAAAATCTGGATCTTGTGGTGCAGCGTCATATCCTTGGTGTTCTGGATACTTGTGACGGGAACCGGGCAGAGGCGGCACGGCGCCTGGGCGTTTCGCGGAAAACCATCGACCGCAAAATGGCGATCTGGGACGAATGACTCTGGGAAATCCCCTAGGTGCGGTCCGCAATCTGCGACAGGCACCAATCCAAGATGCCGTCACCATTTTCGGGAAGTGGTTCGGCCAGATCCTCGGAAAACGCCAGAAAGGCCGAAAGGTTGCCGCTGTTGACCGCCGTCAGAACAGGAACGCCCGCCGCCAGCGCGTCACCGATCAGGGGGCGGAACCCGCGACCATCGGCTTCTTGCTTGCCGAATTTGTTGATGATCAGGATATCCGCCCCATCATTCAGCGCCGCACCTACAAGCCCGACAGCGCGTTCCAGCCCTTCCGGGTCCAAGCGGCAGCCTTGCGACAATGCGCCAAGGTTCTGGCTGATGCGCACTACATTCTGCCCCGACAGGATGTGCAAATCCATCTGGCATTTCTGCAACGGGCCGGTTTCGACATTGACCTGAACCGCACCCGCAACGTCAAAGCCAGCTTTGCGCAGGCGTGCGGCGGCGTCTCGGATCAGTTGGTCTGCGTTTCCGCGCCCTTCGGCGACGACATATCCCAGCATGGGCAATCTCTTGATATTCTGAAGGAAACCATACAGCATGCTTCCTGACCATGAAAGCGATACAACGATCAAGCCGACTGTGAAACACCCCGAATATCCAATCCTTCCGACGCCAGAGAACACAAAGCTGACGCGCCGTGTCCGGGGTTTTGACCAAACTGGCGCCGAGACAGAAATTTCCGTGGTCGAAGAACGCCCCTTGACCATCTATCTGAACCGCCAGGAAATCGTGACGGCGATGACCATAGGGGACTACCCGGAACTGCTGGCGCTGGGGTTTCTGCGCAACCAAGGCATGCTGCATGTCCATGACATCGTCACGGCAATTGATTTCGACGAAGAAATCGAAACGGTCGTCGTCCGCACCGAGCGTGAGACCTCTTACGAGGAAAAGGTGCAGAAAAAGACCCGCACCAGCGGCTGTGCAGTAGGCACCGTTTTCGGGGACATGATGGAGGGGCTGGAGGGGCTGACCCTGCCAAAGGCCGAGGTTCGATCCAGCTGGCTTTATTCATTGGCCAAGGAAATCAACACGACGCCCTCGCTTTACCTCGAAGCAGGGGCCATTCATGGCACCGTGCTTTGTCAGGAAGACAAGCCATTGGTTTACATGGAAGATGTCGGGCGGCACAACGCGGTGGACAAGATCGCGGGCTTTATGTTCCACCACGGTGTTCCAGCGGGTGACAAGATCCTTTACACCACCGGGCGGCTGACCTCTGAAATGGTGATCAAGACAGCCAATATGGGCATCCCGGTTCTGGTGTCGCGGTCTGGTTTCACTGCCTGGGGGGTGGAAATCGCGCGGCAGGTTGGCTTGACACTGGTCGGGCGGATGCGTGGCCAGCGGTTCATCTGCCTGTCCGGCGAAGAACGCCTGGTGCGCGACGTCGATCCGGCGTCGATCCCGTCAGAGGACCGCAAGCACCGCCGGAAAGGGGCAGGCGAATGATCAAACCTTTAGGTGTCATTCTGGCGGGAGGGCTGGCAACCCGCATGGGTGGGGGTGACAAGGCCTTGCTGCGTCTGGGTGAAAAGCCTTTGCTGGGTCACGTGATCGAACGGTTGTCACCGCAGGTTGCGCAGATGGCGATCAATGCGAATGGCGACGCGGCGCGATTTGCGGAATTTGGTTTGCCCGTGCTGCCAGACAGCATCGACGGCTTTCCAGGGCCGTTGGCGGGGGTGCTGGCGGGGCTGGACTGGGCGGCCGCTCTCGGGGCAGAGACGATCGTCACCGTTGCCGCTGATACGCCATTCTTTCCTCTGAACCTGGCACAGCGGTTGTTGGATCGATCCGCGGGACAAACTCATCCGCTGGTTGTGGCCGCCACCCCAAGGGGAGACGAGCAGACCCGATCAATGACCAAAGGGCTGATCCGCCACCCGACATTCGGGCTGTGGCCAGTTGCCCTGCGCGATCAGCTACGCGCCGCGTTGAACGACGGGTTGAAAAAGGTCGTTCTGTGGACGGACCAGCACGGCTGCAGAGAGGCGCTTTTCCAAACCGGGCAGAAGGATCCGTTCTTCAACGTCAATACGCCCGATGATCTGGTGCTGGCAAAGGCGATGCTATGAAGATCTATGGCGTAACCGGCTGGAAAAATGCGGGAAAAACAGGACTGATGGAACGGCTGGTGACAGAGATTACCGATCGCGGCTATTCGGTTTCAACCGTCAAACACGCCCATCACGATACCGATGTTGACCAACCCGGGCGGGACAGCTACCGCCACAGGCAGGCAGGGGCCACGCAGGTCATGTTATCCTCGCCCCGCCGATGGGCCCTGATGCAAGAATTGCGGGATGCACCGGAACCGGCCTTGTCAGAATTGCTGACCCATCTGGGGCCTGTCGATCTGGTCTTGATAGAAGGGTACAAGAAGGAGACGCACCAAAAGGTAGAGGCGTTTCGTCAAGAGAACGGCAAGCCACCCCTGGCCGCGCGAAACCCGACCATTCGCGCCATTGCAACGGATACGCCCGGACTGAAAGCCGACCTGCCAGAGTTTGACCTGAACGACACCGTCGCCATCGCGGATTTCATCCTGAGGGAGGTCGGACTGTGAAATTCGATCGTGTCGCCATATTGGACTGGTCTGCCGCCAGCACCCCGAAAACCGGCGCCGATTCCGTCTGGCTGGCGCTTGCCGGGGCGGGGGGCGTCACAACCAGCAATCCCCCTACGCGGGGCGAAGCGGAAGCGGAACTGAAAGCGACAATACAGGCCTCTCTAGATGCAGGCGAACGGCTATTGCTTGGATGCGATTTCAGTCTGGGTTTTCCCGTCGGATTTGCCGAACGGCTGACGGGGCAGGGCAGGGCGCAGGCGGTCTGGGAATGGCTGGCCCAACATGTTCATGACGGCGATGACAACCGTCACAGCCTGCGCGAAGTTGCGGGACGCATAAACCAGTTGTTTCCTGACCAGGGCCCGTTCTGGGGAAATGGTGCGAAGAACGAAGTGGCGCATCTTTCGCGTACCAAACCTGCCCGGTCCGCAACCCTGAACGAATTTCGCTTGACCGAGAAGGAGGCGCGCGCACTGAAGCTGTCGCCGAAATCCTGCTGGCAATTGGCCGGGGCCGGGGCAGTTGGGGCACAGACCCTGGTTGGATTGCCTATGTTGTCGCGGTTTCGGCAGGCATTCGGGCGACACATGGCCGTTTGGCCATTTCAGAACCCGGATGCGCCGATCGTGGTGGCCGAGGTCTACCCTTCGATGTTGACCGCCGAAGTGGCCGCTTTGCAGGCGGGCCAGCCTGGCATGATAAAGGACGAGGCCCAGGTTCGGGTTTTGGCGTCTGCATTGCTGTCGTTGTCGGAAGGGGGTGAATTGGACGCGCTTTTTCAGGATGATTTGCCAGTGGTGGCGCGGGAGGAGGGATGGATTCTGGGCCTGCGCCAGCAATTGAACCTGCGGCTCGCGGTCGCTTCCAGGATCGAACCGCCACGACTGCGCGACGACTGTTTCGCAATGCCGCAAGGAGTGGATTGGGTGCCGGTGGACGAAGCACTGGCGCGGTTGCGGTCAGTCCTGCGCCCTGTCACCGGAACAGAGCTTTGCACTTTATCCCAATGTCAGGGGCGTATTCTGTCACAGCCAGTGATTGCGCGGCGCTCGAACCCGCCGATGCCCAACTCGGCGGTGGATGGGTATGGGTTCGCTCACGCTGCAACGGGGCAGGGGCCGCAGCGGCTTCCACTGGTGAAGGGCCGCGCAGCGGCGGGTCAACCGTTTAACGGGGTCGTCCCCTTTGGCGCTGCCGTCCGTATTCTGACAGGGGCGATCCTGCCCGAAGGCGTGGACACCGTCGTACTGGAGGAGGACACCGCGACGGATGGGGCATCCGTGGTGTTCGATGGGCCGATAAAGCCGCGCGCCAATACACGCAAGGCAGGCGAAGACGTGGCCGAAGGCGCGTCAGCACTGCCAGCTGGGCATGTATTGCGGGCCCCTGATCTGGCGCTGCTATCGGCATTGGGTATATCAAAGGCACCGGTTCACCGGCAATTGCGTGTCGGTGTTCTGTCCACCGGGACAGAGATCGTTCCCGATCCGTCCCTGCCAGCAAAACCACACCAGATCTGGGATGCCAACCGCCCGATGCTGCTGGGGTTGGCGCGATCCTGGAACTATGAACCTGTCGATTTGGGGCACGTAATCGACGATCCCACACTGATTGCGCAACGCCTTGACGCGGGGGCGCAACAGGCCGACGTGATCTTTACATCCGGCGGCGCATCGGCCGGGGATGAAGACCACGTTTCTACCCTGTTGCGCGAAAGCGGAACATTGACCAGTTGGCGGATCGCCTTGAAACCGGGGCGTCCCCTTGCTTTGGCGGTGTGGAAGGGCGCGCCCGTGCTGGGGTTGCCCGGCAACCCGGTGGCCGCGCTGGTCTGCGCCCTGGTTTTCGGGCGACCGGCGTTGTCGCTGATGGCCGGGGCGGGGTGGCAAACGCCACTGGCCTTCAACGTGCCCGCCGCGTTTTCGAAATCCAAGAAGCCCGGTCGGCGGGAGTACCTGCGCGCGCGCCTGACAGAGCAGGGCACGGCAGAGGTTTTCAAATCGGAAGGGTCGGGCCGGATCAGCGGGTTGTCGTGGGCAAACGGCCTGGTCGAACTGCCTGACGACGCCGTTCAGATCGAGCCGGGCACGCCCGTCCGGTTCCTTCCATACGCCGGTTTCGGGCTTTAAGCCTAGCCCTTGTGGCGGATCAGGTAGACCTGCGCGCCGCCTTCGTCTGCGGTTCCGTCCAGTATGTGCCCGGATTCATTGCAGAAATGTGGCACATCAATCACGGCGGCCGGGTCAGTCGCGACCAAGCGCAGCACCTGCCCCGGCTGCATGGATAGCAGCCGTTTGCGCGCCTTCAGCACGGGCAAGGGGCATAACAGCCCCGACGCGTCCAATTCCTGATCCCAGTTCATGCGCAACACTTATGCCCAGCCGGGGCGGCTGTCCATGTGTTTAAATTTGATAGAGTTTGCCTATCAATCAACGGGATATAGATATTGAATATGCAATAAAAAGCGGCACAAAGGGGTTTCTTGGAATTTGGATGGCAGATGGTCATGGCATTGGACAAAGAAGCTGGAATATGGACCTCTGGGCGCAGCGGTAAACGGGGCAGGGCGCACACCAAGGGGCGTCCTCTGGATGAAGCCGCATGGCAGGACGTTCGGGATGTATTGCAGGACCGTCCTCGCAGACGTGACCTGCTGATTGAATACCTGCACCTGCTGCAGGATCGCTTCGGCCATCTTTCCGCGCATCACCTGCGCGCCCTGGCCGAGGAAATGCGCCTGTCGATGGCAGAAGTTTGGGAAGTCGCCACCTTCTATGCGCATTTTGATACGGTGCGCGAAGGGGAATCCCCGCCGCCAGACCTGACCATCCGTGTCTGCGACAGCCTGTCCTGCGAAATGGCTGGATCAGACGCGTTGTTTTCCGCGCTGAAAGACGGCGTTGATCCATCGCGCATCCGCGTTCTGCGTGCACCGTGCATGGGGCGGTGCGATACGGCACCGGTGGCAGAGGTCGGTCATCGCCATGTCGGGCGCGCGACGCCAACCACCATCCAGCAGGTCATCGACAGCGGCGACCTGCACCCTTTGATACCCGACTATGAAACTCTTGCGGCCTACCGTATGGCGGGCGGATATGAAACGCTGGTTTCGCTGCGTGACAGCGGCGATTGGCAACAGGTCCAGTCCCAATTGCTTGAGGCAGGTCTGCGCGGACTGGGGGGGGCTGGCTTCCCCTCGGGCAGGAAATGGGGTTTCGTCCGTGCCAATCCGGGGCCGCGTTACCTGGCGGTGAACGGCGATGAGGGCGAACCGGGCACTTTCAAGGATCGCCACTACCTCGAACGGACACCGCACTTGATGCTGGAGGGCATGCTGATCGCTGCCTGGGCCGTAGAGGCGAAAACCTGCTATATCTACATGCGCGACGAATACCCGGCCGTGCTGGAAATCCTGCGCCGGGAAATTGCAGCGCTGGAACAGGCAGGGCTGGTGCCGACGGGCTATATTGACCTGCGCCGTGGGGCCGGGGCCTATATCTGCGGCGAAGAAAGCGCGATGATCGAGTCTATCGAGGGCAAACGCGGCATTCCACGCCTGCGCCCTCCCTACGTGGCCCAGATTGGTATCTTCGATCGGCCAACCCTGGTGCATAACGTCGAAACCCTGCATTGGGTTGCCCGCATCTGCCGTGAGGGCGCGCAGATCAATGACGTGATGCACAATGGCCGCAAGGGGCTGCGCAGCTACTCTGTTTCCGGGCGGGTGGCCAACCCCGGCGTCTACCTGCTGCCGGCTGGGTCAACCATTACAGAGGTTATCGCCGCCGCGGGTGGTATGGCCAACGGACACAGATTCAAGGCGTACCAGCCGGGTGGGCCATCCTCTGGCCTTTTGCCCGCATCGTTGGGTGATGTGCCGCTGGATTTTGACACCCTGCAGCCCCACGGAACCTTTATCGGGTCCGCCGCCGTTGTGATTCTGTCGGATCAGGACAGCGCGCGCGACGCGGCCCTGAACATGCTGCGGTTTTTCGAGGCAGAAAGCTGTGGGCAATGCACCCCTTGCCGTGTCGGCTGTGAAAAGGCGGTAAAGCTTATGCAGGCAGAGCGTTGGGACACGGCGCTGTTGGATGATCTGTGCACGGTCATGGCGGATGCCTCTATCTGCGGTTTGGGGCAGGCCGCTCCGAACCCGATCAGGCTGACGATGCAGCATTTTGGCGATGAGGTCTGATATGACGGACGCGACCCCCACCAAACAGGTGACATTCGTGCTGGACGGGCAAACGGTCTCGGCCGGTGAAAGCGAAACCATTTGGCAAGTGGCCAAACGTTTGGGCACCGATATCCCGCACCTGTGCCACAAGGATCAGACCGGGTATCGCCCCGATGGAAACTGCCGCGCCTGCGTGGTCGAAGTGGACGGCGAACGCACTCTGACCGCGTCGTGCTGCCGTGCGCCCACCGAAGGCATGGTCGTCAACACCGAAAGCGAACGCGCCCGTAAATCCCGTGCAATGGTGATGGAACTATTGCTGGCAGATCAGCCGCATCGGGAACAGGCGCATGATGCCGGATCGCACCTGTGGGACATGGCCGGGGCCTGCGGCGTCGGCGACAGCCGCTTTCCGCAGATGGACCCCCAGCGCATTCCGTTGCTGGATGACAGTCACATTGCCATGCGGGTCAATCTGGACGCCTGCATTCAATGCGGGCTTTGTGTTCGCGCCTGCAGAGAGGTTCAGATCAACGATGTCATTGGCATGGCGGGGCGCGGTCACGACGCCTTTCCCAGTTTCGATTTCGCGGACCCGATGGGGGCGTCAACCTGTGTTGCCTGCGGCG
Organism: Thalassovita sp.; assembly: GCA_017792425.1. Lineage (GTDB taxonomy): Bacteria > Pseudomonadota > Alphaproteobacteria > Rhodobacterales > Rhodobacteraceae > Thalassobius. The sequence continues at coordinate 2,311,210 of CP051233.1, read as the reverse complement.
AATGCGTTCAGGCCTGTCCTACCGGCGCATTGATGCCCGCAACCGTTCTGGACGATCAGCAGCGGGGCGACAGCCGGGACCATGACCAAGCGGTCACCTCGGTCTGTCCGTTCTGCGGTGTCGGCTGCCAGGTTTCGCTGAAGCTGAAGGACGGCAAAGTCCTGTATGCAGAAGGCATCAACGGCCCGGCCAACGAAGGCCGCCTTTGTGTGAAGGGTCGGTTCGGCTACGACTATATCCACCACCCTCACAGGCTGACGAAACCCCTGATCCGTCTGGAAAACGCGCCAAAGGGTCTGAACGTGGACCCCGCCAATCCCTTTACCCATTTCCGAGAGGCAAGCTGGGACGAGGCACTGGATGTGGCGGCGGGCGGGCTGTTACGCCTGCGCGAGGCTGACGGCGGCGCTTCGGTGGCGGGTTTTGGCAGCGCGAAATGCACCAACGAAGAGGCCTACCTGTTCCAGAAACTGATCCGACAAGGGTTCGGGCATAACAACGTCGACCATTGCACGCGGTTGTGCCATGCCTCTTCCGTTGCGGCGCTTATGGAAAACGTGGGGTCAGGGGCTGTTACGGCGACGTTCAACCAGATCGAAAACGCCGATGTCGCCATCGTGATCGGGTCCAATCCGGTGGAAAACCACCCGGTCGCGGCGACGTATTTCAAGCAGTTCGCAAAACGTGGCGGCACCCTGATCATCATGGACCCGCGCGGTTTGGCGTTGAAGCGGCACGCAAAGCACATGTTGCAGTTCCGGCCCGGTGCGGATGTGGCGCTGCTGAACGCCATGATGTCCGTGATCGTCGAAGAGGGCCTGTACGACCAGACCTATATCGACCGGTTCACGGAAAACTGGGAAGCGGAGAAAGCCCACCTGGCAGGTTTCGCCCCGGAGAAGATGGAAACACTGACAGGTATTCCGGCGGCAACTGTCCGTCAGGTCGCCCGCGATTTCGCGACCGCCGAACGGGGCATGATCTTCTGGGGAATGGGGGTGTCGCAACATATCCACGGCACGGATAACTCACGTTGCCTGATCAGCCTCGCGCTGATGACAGGCAATGTCGGCAAACCCGGTTCCGGCCTGCATCCGTTGCGGGGGCAGAACAACGTTCAGGGGGCCTCGGATGCGGGCCTGATCCCGATGTTCCTGCCGGATTATCAAAGCGTTACTGACGATGGCGTACGCAGCACCTTTGCCGGAATTTGGGGAACAGGCGATTTCAGCGCCGAAAAGGGCCTGACCGTGACGGAAATCCTGGATGCAGTCCATGCCGGCCAGATCAAAGGCATGTATATCCTGGGCGAAAACCCGGCCATGTCGGACCCGGATGTCACCCACGCCCGGCAGGCGTTGGCGTCTTTGCGGCATCTGGTGGTCCAGGACATCTTTCTGACCGAAACCGCGAATTTCGCGGACGTGATCCTGCCCGCGGCGGCGTTCTACGAAAAGAACGGCACCGTCACCAATACCAACCGTCAGGTCCAGATGGGCCGCGCCGCGGTTAAACCACCGGGCGAGGCGCGTGAGGATTGGGCGATCACGGTTGATCTGGCAAAACGTCTTGGGCTGGATTGGACCTATACCCACCCGTCGCAGGTGTTCGCGGAAATGACCTTGGGGATGAAATCGCTGGCCAATATCACATGGGACCGGCTGGATGCAGAGGGCGCAGTCACTTACCCCAGCCTTTCACCCGAAGACCCCGGTCAGCCGATCGTGTTTGGCGACGGTTTCCCGCGCGACGGTGGGCGCGCGCGGTTCACGCCCGCCAGCGTGGTTCCCCCGGATGAACAGCCCGACGCCGACTATCCGATGGTGCTGACCACCGGCCGCCAGTTGGAGCACTGGCATACGGGTTCGATGACCCGACGTTCCGCTGTACTGGACGCGGTGGAACCGCAGGCGAATTGTTCGTTGCACCCCTCCACGCTGCGCAAGCTGGGAGTGGAACCGGGCGGGATGGTGCGGCTGGAAACCCGGCGCGGGTCCGTTGTGGTCATGGCGCGCGAGGACAGGGCCGTGTCGCCCGATATGGTGTTCCTTCCCTTTGCCTTTGTCGAGGCGGCGGCCAACATTCTGACCAATCCGGCGCTGGATCCCTATGGCAAGATACCAGAGTTCAAATACGCCGCAGTCCGGGTGACGGCGGCCTGAGATTCACGCGCAGTCCTCTGGCAGCCAGACGGTCAGTTCCGCCCCGCCATCGGGGTGGTTGCGGGCGGTGATAATGCCGCCCGCCCGTTGGATCAGAGACTGGGAAATTGACAGGCCTAGCCCGGTGCCTTCGCCGATCCTGGTCGTAAAGAACGGATCGAACAGCTTGTTCAGCTTGTCGTCGGGGATACCGGGGCCGGTGTCCCTGACTGTCAGGAACGCACCGGCCTGACCAAAGCGTTTCCGTGTTCCGACGCTCAGGAACAACTGGCCTTGCCCGCGCATCGCCTGAGAAGCGTTCACGATCAGGTTCACCACGACCTGCTGGAACTCGCTGGCCTGTCCCTTGACGAACGGGGCAGGGGCGAAATCCGTTTCGACGGTGATGTTGCCCTTGTGCAGGACATGTTCCACCAGCACCAGGCAATCGTCTACGATCGGCGCAAGCTGGATCGCCTGCATCTGGTCGGGATAGTCGTTCGGTCTGGCGAAGGTCAGCAATTTGCCAACGATCCCCTCGATCCGTGCGATCTGCTGGTCTACCAGGTTCAATTCGGTTTGCACGCAGTCGGCCTGTTGACCCAGCGTTTCGCGGATCACATCGACATTGCCCTGAATCACCGCCACCGGGTTGTTGATCTCATGCGCCACACCGGCTGTGATTTCCCCGATCGAGGCCAGCTTTTCGCTCATCACCAGTTGGCGATAGGTTTGCTCCAACTTCTCGTTCGCGACGACCAGTTCGGCCGTTCGTTTCTCGACCCGCTGGTTCAATTCATTGGCCCAGGATCGCAGGCGTTGGTCCCGTTCCTGCACCTGGTCCAGAAGGTTGTCCAAGTGCCCCGCAACCTGGCTGATCTCGTCCTTGCCGCCCCGGTGCAGATTGCGCGCGGACATATCCCCCATGCGCACGCGTCGCATGGTCTGGATCATCTTTTCCAACGGTGCGAATATGCCCTTGGCCATCCACAGGAACACCGGCGCGGAAAGCGCCAGAACCCCGGCAAAGGCGGCCAGCATAGCCAGGAACGCGTCGCGCTTGGCTGCGGTAAACGGTGCCTCCAGAAATCCGACATACAGCATGCCGACACGGGCACCAAAGCTGTCGGTCAGCGGCAAGTAGCCAGAAATGTACCAGTCATTCACCACGAAGGCCCGGTCCAGCCAGGTTTCCCCTTGGCCAAGCACCCTTTCGCGTACGGCGGCGGACACCCGTGTGCCAAGGGCCCTGACATCTTCGAACAGGCGCACATTGGTTGATATACGCACATCTTCCAGGAACAGTGTCGCCGTCCCCTGCCTGTCGCCGCCGGTGACCGCGTTCAGGTAGACCAGCGCATTGATGTTGTCGATGAAGTCGAGGTTGCGGTTCAGCAATATGCCACCCACCAGCACCCCTTCATGTCCGGCGATCAGAACGGGGCTGGCCGCGTGAACGACCAAACCGCGATCTTCTATGGTGCGCGAAGTCGGCTGTGCGGCCTGGGTATCTATCAGCGGAATTCTTGCGCGCTGCGGCAAGGCCGCGCCAATCTGGTTCAGATCCTTCGGACCGAAAATATCGATCTGCGTCGCTGGCGTGCCATGCAGACCGGCCGCGATGACCGGCCAACGTTCCGCATCGGGCGCCGCGGCTGCGGCAGGTATGAAATACAGGAAGTCCAGTCGCAATTCTTCCTGCTTGCGGGCGAAATAGGCGCGGTTGCCGGAGGAGGCACGGTTCAGGATACTGGCGAACTCCACCGACTCGGACAGGCTTTGCAATTCGTCCCGCGTTTCGTTCATGAGGCGGACAAGGTATTGTTTTGCAATGCGCAGATCGCTTTCGACATTGGCGATCAACAGCTTGTCATAGTCTGTCGTCCAGCGAGTCATGCCGGTGAACAGCAGCAGCGGCATCAGAACGATCAGCGGGGTCAGCGCCAGAACCAGCAGGCGCAATCGAACGGAAGTCATGTCCTGCTCCTTTCTCGCGGTTGGGTCAGACTAATCGGTCCGTCCCAACCGGTCAAAGCCACTTGGCGCCGTAAAAGGGCGATGTCGCTGTTCAAATCCAACCGTCGGCTTCGGCCTTTCCTTGCCTGTGGCGGCGGTGCGGTGATTTGGCTTTTACAGATGCGCCGGTTGACGTTAGGTTGCGCCCTGCCACGGACCCCGCGCAATACGACCGAATTGAATTCCTCGGTGATCTGGTTGCCCCTCTTGCAAGTTAAACGCGGATAGTATACCGTGGCATACAGCAAGTTTGAACACTGCGCCTCGAGATTCTGGGGCACGGTGATCAAGCTGTTTCTGACACTAAACCGGCGGAAAAAAGAATGAGCTTGTACACTGACTACCTGGATGAGATCGGCACGCGAAAAGCGCAAGGCTTGAACCCCAAGCCCATCGAAGATGGCGCGCTTGTCAACGAGCTGATCGCCCAGATCAAGGATACTGGAAGCGAGTATCGCGCAGATTCCCTGAAGTTCTTCATTTACAATACCTTGCCTGGCACCACCAGCGCCGCAGGTGTGAAGGCGAAGTTCCTGAAAGAGATCATTCTTGGTGAAGCTTCGGTCGCGGAAATCACCCCGGATTTTGCATTTGAGCTGCTGTCGCACATGAAAGGCGGCCCTTCGGTGGACGTTCTTTTGGATATGGCGCTGGGGAATGATCCGTCCGTCGCCACGCAGGCCGCCGAGGTTCTGAAAACCCAGGTGTTCTTGTACGAAGCGGATACCGATCGCCTGAAAGACGCCTTCAAGGCCGGGAACGCAATCGCCAAGGACATTCTGGAAAGCTATGCCAAGGCAGAATTCTTCACGAAGCTTCCGGATATCGACGAGGAAATCAAGGTCGTCACCTACATTGCCGCAGAAGGCGATATTTCGACCGACCTACTGTCGCCTGGGAACCAGGCGCACTCTCGTTCCGACCGCGAATTGCACGGCAAGTGCATGATCACCCCCGAGGCGCAGGCCGAAATTCAGGCGCTGCAAGCGCAGCACCCAGACGCTCGGGTTATGCTGATCGCGGAAAAGGGCACGATGGGTGTGGGTTCGTCGCGGATGTCCGGCGTGAACAACGTCGCGCTGTGGACCGGCAAACAAGCCAGCCCCTACGTGCCCTTCGTCAACATCGCTCCGATCGTTGCGGGCACCAACGGCATCTCTCCGATCTTCCTGACCACCGTTGGCGTGACCGGCGGTATCGGCATCGACCTGAAGAACTGGGTCAAGAAACTTGATGCCGATGGCAAGCCGGTACTGGACGCCAACGGCGACCCGGTGCTGGAACAGGTCTACTCGGTGGAAACCGGCAAGGTGCTGACCATCAACACCAAGGAAAAGAAACTGTACGATGCCGATGGCGCCGAACTGGTGGACATCAAATCTTCGCTGACCCCGCAGAAGGTAGAGTTCATCAAGGCGGGCGGTTCCTATGCTGTTGTCTTTGGCAAGAAGCTGCAGACATTCGCCGCGGAAACCCTGGGCCAGGACCTGAAATCGGCCTATGCGCCGTCGAAAGAGGTTTCTGTCGAAGGGCAGGGCCTGACCGCTGTTGAAAAGATCTTCAACCGCAACGCACGCGGCGTGACCCCGGGCAAGGTGCTGCACGCCGGTTCGGACGTGCGTGTGCTTGTAAATGTTGTCGGTTCGCAGGATACCACCGGCCCGATGACCGCCCAGGAACTGGAAGCAATGGCGGCCACCGTCATTTCGCCCTCGGTCGATGCCGGGTATCAGTCGGGCTGTCACACCGCGTCGGTCTGGGACAAGAAGGCCCAGGCCAACATCCCCAAGCTGATGAAGTTCATGAACAACTTCGGCCTGATCACCGCACGCGACCCGGTGGGCGAATACCACGCGATGACCGACGTGATCCACAAGGTGCTGAACGACATCACCGTGGATGACTGGGATATCATCATTGGTGGCGACAGCCATACCCGTATGTCCAAGGGTGTCGCGTTCGGCGCGGACTCGGGCACCGTGGCGCTGGCGCTGGCAACCGGCGAAGCGACCATGCCGATCCCGGAATCGGTCAAGGTGACCTTCAAGGGCAAGATGGCTGACTGGATGGACTTCCGTGACGTTGTGCACGCCACCCAGGCGCAGATGCTGAAACAGCACGGCGACAACGTCTTCCAGGGCCGCATCATCGAAGTGCATATCGGTACGCTGCTGGCCGACCAGGCCTTCACCTTCACCGACTGGACCGCAGAGATGAAGGCCAAGGCCTCGATCTGTATTTCGAACGATGAAACGCTGATCGGTTCGCTGGAACTGGCCAAGTCGCGTATCCAGATCATGATCGAAAAAGGCATGGACAACGCCGCGCAGACCTTGCAGGGCCTGATCAACAAGGCGGACAAGCGTATCGCGGAAATCAAGTCTGGTGAAAAACCGGCACTGACACCGGATGCGAACGCCAAGTATTTTGCAGAGGTTGTCGTCGACCTGGACGAAATCGTTGAACCGATGATCGCGGACCCTGATGTAAACAACGCTGATGTGTCCAAGCGCTATACCCATGACACCATCCGCCCCGTGTCCTATTACGGCGGCGACAAGAAGGTGGACCTGGGCTTTGTCGGGTCGTGCATGGTGCACAAGGGCGACATGAAGATCGTGGCCCAAATGCTGAAGAACTTGGAAAAGACAACCGGCAAGGTCGAGTTCAAGGCCCCGCTGGTGGTCGCTGCGCCCACCTACAACATCATCGACGAACTGAAGGCCGAAGGCGACTGGGAAATTCTGGAACGCTACTCGGGCTTCGAATTCGACGACCTGATGCCCAAATCCACCGCCCGTACCGAGTATGAGAACATCCTCTACCTCGAACGTCCGGGTTGTAACCTGTGTATGGGCAACCAGGAAAAGGCGGAAAAGGGCGATACCGTTCTGGCCACCTCGACCCGCCTGTTCCAAGGCCGCGTCGTGGAGGACAGCGCCGAGAAGAAGGGTGAATCGCTGTTGGCCTCGACCCCGGTCGTCGTGCTGTCGGCAATCCTCGGCCGTACCCCGACACTGGAGGAATACAAGGCCGCCGTCGAAGGCATTGACCTGACCAAGTTCGCCCCGCCGCTGCAAAAACCGGCTGATCCGCGCTCGGTCCATTTCTAAGACTACAGGCCAGTTCTGGCCATCTGACCGCGCCATTGCAATCGCAGTGGCGCGGTTTTTCCTTTCGGGATGGGCTGAGAATGTGGCTTGTGCCGGAATGCTCTGGGACAGGCACGGTGCGCCGCATTTGATGATTGCGGTTTGGCGGTGTTACCGACGCTCGATATTTGCTTCCCACAGCGCTCAAAATATGATCAAAAATTGCGGAAACGAGCGAAAGACGAATCCATGACCGCCAATGCCTGCCCTTCGGGCGCCACTATTGCCGAGGCCGAAGCCTTTCTGGCTGCCCACCCGGAAATCGAGGCTTTTGATATTGTTCTGCATGATTCCAACGGGATAGGCCGGGGCAAGGTGATCCGTCGCCATGAACTTCTGCCGCTGTACCGATCGGGGCGGCACTTGCCAATCTCGATCCTGGGGCTGGATATCTGTGGCGAGGACGTTCATGAAACTGGTCTGATCTGGGAGCAGGGCGATGGCGATCTGCGCGCCTGGCCGATCCCCGGAACCCTTGTGCCGATGCACAACACCACCCCGCCCCGGGGCGAGGTGTTGATGTCCATGTACACGCTGGACGGCACGCCGATGACTTCGGATCCGCGCCATGCGTTGCTGCGTCAGGTGGATGCGCTGGCCACCGAAGGTTTGCACCCCGCCGGAGCCTTCGAGTTGGAGTTTTTCCTGCTGGCGAACGAGCGCGACGCAAATGGCAATGTCCTGCCCGCCGCCGATGTGCTGGACGGTCGCCGCAGCCTGAAAACAGAGGTCTACTCGGTTGATCAACTGCACGGGATGATGCCGCTGTTCAACGACATCTACGCCGCCGCCGCCAAGGCCGGGATCAATGCCGAAACCATGATTTCCGAATATGCACCGGGCCAGTATGAACTGACGCTGCACTATCGCCGCGACATCATGCAGGCAGCCGATGACCTGATGCGGCTGAAGCGGATCGTTCGGTTGCACGCGCGGCTGCATGGGGTGACCGCTTGCTTCATGGCCAAACCGTTTGAAGGCTACGCCGGGTCGGGAATGCACCTGCACGTGTCCATGCAGGACGCCGCGGGCGCCAATATCTTTGCGGAACAGTCAGAAGGAACCTTTGTCGCGCCGCTACTGCATGCCATCGGTGGCCTGCGGTCCACGATGGCGGAATCCATGCTGGTCTTTGCCCCGCACGCCAATTCCTGGCGCCGTTTCGCCAACCAGAGCTATGCGCCCATATCCACCAACTGGGGGACCAACAACCGTTCCGTGGCATTGCGCGTGCCGGCGGGCAGCGTGCAGGCGCGACGGATCGAACACCGGCCTTCGGGCGTGGACGCAAACCCCTATCTTGTTGCCGCGACCGTGCTGGCCGGTATCCGCAAGGGCCTGTCTGACCGCATCGACCCCGGACCCGAAACGATCGGCAACGGCTATGACAACCCGGCCGAGGATGATCGGATGCCCCGCGACTGGGCCACGGCGATCCGCATGGCGCAGGGTTCGGATTTCCTGAAGCAGGCACTGGGCGAGGACATGCACCGTACCTTCACCTCGGTGAAGGCGGCGGAATATGAGCGCGTGGCGCGGACCATTTCGAACGTGGATTTCGATTTGTACCTGCATACGGTATAGGCCGCCTGCGAAGGGATCAATCGTGCAGGTCAATCGCCAGGCCGCCCCCTGAAAACGCGATATTGTCGTCTTCGTCCAGATACATCTGCGCGATCAGCTTTTCATCCGCGTGAGTGGTGATGCTGCCGGCTTGTTGGTCGCTGAGGGTAACAAGACTGCTGCCATCCACGCTCAGATCCGTGTGAACGACGACCGTTTCGGTGTCCACGTCGCAATCGGTGGCTTCCAACTGTGTGTCCGCGATACGGATAAAACCCATGCCTTCTCCCTCTGCGCCGATGTCCAGCAGCGCCTCAACCAGCCCCGAGGCGTCGAACAGGGGATCATCCGGGTCAATCCCCTGCATCTGGAACCGCATCCCCAGCAAGCGGATGGTTTCGCCCGTGGTGTCGATGGTCAGCAGCAGATCGTCACCATCGAAGGCAGCGCACAGGTTTTCACCTGCCGGACCGGCGATATCCGGGTGAATGACCAGTTGGTCTGATGACCCGATGCTGAAATCTGTAATCGTATCATGGCCGATGGTCGTCATGATCTGGTCCGCGATGCCGTCGCCGTCCTTGTCCAGGCTGAAACCAAAGGCGAATTCATCCGCTCCGCTGCCGCCGGTCAGAAGGTCATCGCCTTCGTCCCCAAACAGGAAATCGGCGCCATCTCCGCCTTGCAACACGTCGTCGCCTGCTTCGCCGATCAGGCTGTCTGACCCGTCGCCACCGTGCAGCGTATCATCTTGCGCCCCGCCCCACAGCGCGTCCTTGCCTGTCCCGCCGTCCAGCAGGTCGGCGCCCGTTCCCCCCAACAGCGTGTCATTGCCCGATCCGCCCCGAAGGTCGTCGTCACCTTCGCCACCATCCATGCAATCATCGTCTGACCCGCCGTCGATCGCGTCATGCCCTGCGCCGCCGTGCAGCCTGTCGTCGCCGTCGCCGCCCAACAGGGAATCCTGACCGCTGCCACCGCTGATGTGGTCGTCGCCTTCGTCGCCATGTATTGTGTCGTCGCCGTCATCCCCGCCCAGCGTGTCCGAGCCTTCGTTGCCGTGGATCAGGTCATTGTCATCGCCGCCGCTGACCACGTCATTGTCCTGTCCGGCGTGGATCGTGTCGTTGCCGGCCCCACCGGTAATCCTGTCCGCCGCCAACCCATGTGCAGGAAAAAACCCCGAGTTGTCGCCGTAAATCACGTCATTTCCGCCGCCCCCATCTATGAGGTCGGAGCTGTCATTGCCCTCGATCAGATCATCGCCGCCGCCGCCCAGGATCGTGTCCTCTCCGCTGCCGCCGAGTATGTTGTCATGACCACCATTGCGCGTGTTGCCGTTCCCCGAGGTTTCGTCGCCAAAAATCAGGTCGTTGCCGCGCCCGCCGATCAGGGCGTCGTCCCCTCTGCCTCCGATCAGTGTATCAAGCCCGTTGCCGCCATTCAGCGTGTCGCTGCCTTTACCGCCGTGCAGCAGATCGCGGCCGGTTCCTCCGTGCAGATAGTCGCCGCCGGCATTGCCGAAAAGCGTATCATCTCCGCTGTTTCCATACAGCGTATCAGTCCCTTGCCCGCCCGAGATCTGGTCGTTCCCGTATTTGCCGCGCAATAGATCGCTGCCCGATTGGCCCAAGATCGTGTCGTTGCCTGCGCCGCCGCCGATCCTGTCGCTGCCGGCGCCGCCCAGCAGCAGATCATCGCCGTTCCATCCCATCAACGTATCATCGCCGTCGCCGCCGATCACGATATCGTTACCTGCACCGCCGCGCAGGGTGTTGTCGCCAATGCCGCCGACGACCAGGTCGTCTCCTGTGCCGCCGGACAGGAAATCATTGCCGCCTATACTATCGCTGAATTCATCCCCCATCAGGATGTCGTTGCCGCGCCCGCCCAGCATGGAGTCATCGCCGGTGCCGCCACGCAGAAGATCAGTGCCGCCATCGCCAAAAATCACGTTCGCAAGGTTATTGCCCTTGATGTGGTCATTCCCATCAAGGCCCCTTCCTTTGTTGACTCCGACAAGATTGTCAAAGTACCCGCTGTCTGAACCTGGGGTGCCCCAGGGCCAGACTCCGAGTACGGAGTTCCAGATGTCGGTCCAATTCGGCACGGTTTGCCCCCAGATTGCCTACTTGACCTACGCGAAACGCAAGGTCCGACCCGTGCTTGGGTGGCCCTTGGCGGTTTGATTATGATCAACGCGAGGCAGCATAGCTGAAAAACAGGTGTTTCAGCCAGAAATTTCTTGCCGGCGATTTCCGGGGCTTCTAAAAAATCACATTATTTACAATGGTATGACGTCAATTCCTAACCTGTTTCCGGGCCTATTCACGGCCCGGCTGGCGTTTTGAGGGGGGTCAGGATTGAAACAATTGCAACATCCGGGCTGGACTGTTCTCTGGCAGTTGCGGCAGGAGGTCGGGCGGGCGCTGGTTTCGCGCATTGTTCCGCCCTTCGCACCTTGGGCGCCGACCGCCGGGCCCAGCGTTTACAAAGCGATAACCTGTCAACTTGTACGGTTCAGGCCTTGAAACGTCCGAGTCGTCACGCAGGCTGGAGTCAGGCCAGGCTTTCCATCGTCTTGACCCCGGCCACGCCCCCCAGGACGATGAACACGAAGGTCAGCACCGATCCGAGCGCAAGCGTAGAGACCCCCGTCAACGCCTGACCCACGGTGCAACCGAGCGCCAGCACGCCGCCGATGCCCATCAGGGCCGCGCCGAACATGTTGCGGATGGAATCGCTCTTGTCCGCGAAGGTGGTCAGGTGCAGACGCCCGCGCGAGGCCGCGCCCACGAACCCACCCAGCAGCGCCCCGGCCAGCGTGGCGACGCCAAAGCCGGGCGCGCCGAGTGCTGTGAAACGCATCAGGTAATCAAGCGTATCCCCGGCGGGGCGGACGTAGCTGAGCGAGATCAGTTCCGGGTTGTCCGCAAATTCATCATAGGTGATGCCTGTCAGGAACCAGCCCGCGACGACGCACAGGCCGATGCCGACCCCCGCCGCGATGTTGCGGCCCGAGGTGCGGAAATCGGCATTGAGGAAACAATAGGCCAGCAGCAGGACGGCGATCACCAAGGCGCTGAGCGTGGCGGCGGTTTGCGTGGACAGGCCAAAAAGCAGGGTGAGGAAGGCGCCGATGTTCTGGTCCTCCATCCCCAGCGTGCTCAGGTCGCTGGTCAGCGGGGTGAACAGGGACACCCGTAGCGGCCCCAGCAACCCGCCAATCGTCATATAGCCGAAAATGCCGGTGATCAGCAGCACCACGACGGAACGCAAATCACCGCCGCCCGCGCGCACAAGGTTGCGGCTGATGCAGCCCCCCGAAAATACCATGCCGAAGCCGAAGATCAATCCGCCCACCACGTTGCCGCCCCATTGGAACGATGCGCCCCGGTACATGGACATGGACATGTCGGCCACCCCGGCCAGTTCCAGCCCGGCCACCCCGAGGATGGCGACGGCGATGGCCAAGAGCCACGCCCGGAACCGGCTGAAATCGCCGAAGGACAGGATGTCCGAGATTGATCCCATCGTGCAGAAATTCGTCCGGTAGACGATGAAGCCGAACACGGTGCCGATCAGCAGCCCCCCCCAGCCGATATAGGCCGCCGCGGATTCGATCGCGGCTTCTTTCAAAGCTTCCATAGTTCCCTCCCCGAAGTATGAAACTTTGTTGCGTTGCGTGCGCCTTTTGAGAAATTAACGCATTACGATGTTAGAATACGATGATGTATTCTGTCTATAGGATGTGACTCGGCCTTGGGTGGGGTCAGTCCACCGGGCTGTCGGCGGCGTCATTCAGGTGGCGGGCCAGCGCGCGGGCGGTGGCCGCGTCCAGATCCACCTGGGTGATGCGGGTGCCTTCGCGCAGGACCAGCCGGATCAGGCGCAGGCCACTTTCGTGGCGCACCTCGCGCAACGTGGCGCGGCGGCGGTAAGGAAGGTCCAGCACGGCAAGATCGGTCACGGTTTCCTGTGTCAAAACCCGGTTCCTTTCGTAAAGGCGGTTTCCAGCGCCCATTCCCATTTGCGCGGGGTGTCGCGGAAATCGGGCTTGATGTCGAATTCCAGGAACATGTGGCCTTCCTCGGCTGCGTGGCGCACGAGGTCTTCGAGTTCCTGGAAGCTTTTCACCCCGGGGTTCGAGATGATGAGGTCACTGAGCTTGGTCATTGGGTTTCCTTCCGATGCGGTTCTGAAAGCGGACGCGGAACATCAGGCGGCTGGGTCCGGGGCCGGGATCAAAGGCGGTACGGTTGTGCAGGACGTTGTTGTTCAGGATGCCTTGTCCGGGGCCAAGGCGGGTTTCCACGGTCAGCGGGTCGCCCTGTTGCAGCAGGTCGCGCAGGAACCCGGCGGCGGCCAGCGTGGCCGGATCGTCGCGCCAATGAATCGACCGGGTGCGCGCGGTAAAGCGCATCTGCATCCGGCCGGTTTCGGGGTCCGGGTAGAACACCGGGCCGATGGATTCGGGGCGAATGGTGCCGTCGCGTTCGGTATTGGCGGGGATGGACATCGCGGCGGGGTGCAGCAGCGCCTGCACAAAGGCCGGATCGGCATCGCGCAGCCGGATATAGGCGATGCGCGGGTCCAGGATCTGGTTCACGCCGCCACTGGCCGCCGGGGTCACGCAATGCAGCACGAAGGCGGAAATCCGGTCTTGCGGCGCGTTGTAGTAGCCGTCGGTGTGCCAGTTCAGCGCGCGGGTGGAATAGGGGATATAGCCGCGCTGGTCGGGATCGTCCGAGGGCTGCAGCGCGACGATGCCCTGATCCCCGGCGGACCGGTGCCGTTCCGCGATTCGCAAACCGAAGGCGGCGGCGAAAAGGCGCAGCTTGTGGCGGGTTTCATCCGGGTCGGCGCCAGAGTCGGGGGTGGTATAGGGGGCGAAATTGGTGTCCTCGCAGCGTTGCAGGATGGCATTGATTTCCGCCCCAGAGGGGGATTCCAGCCGTTCCAGCAGGATTGGGGGCAGTTTGGCGGCTTTTTCGGCACGATCCAGCAGCGCGTTGCGCCACGCGATGTAGCCGCCCGTGTCGGACAGGTTAAGCCATTCAAATTCTGTCATTTTCACCTGTTGCATTCGGAACCCCCACAACGTTTTGCCGGGGCCGGGCCCGGGTCTGTTTCATAAAATATCGCCAAACTTGCACGTGTCATCGCTGGTTTCCGTTGATTGTTACATTCGATTATCGCAATGTATATATCAAAGCGTAGGGAGGACGCTGTTAGCCAGGGGCCGGTCGCATACCGGCCCACTGCGGGAGGAAGGCCCGCAGGCAGGCGTGCATCCCCCCGCAAAACGCCGGTCAACGGCGCACTCGGAACTTGCTTGGGAGGAAGCAAATGACGGACCGCAAACCAACCGACGACAAGACCAACGGTGAAGACAGAGCCGTTCACCCAACGCCGCATCTGGACGAACTGGAAAGCGGCCCCTGGCCCAGTTTCGTGACCGGCATAAAGCGGCTGCGCGACGAGGGGTCCGAGGGCAACCGCGAGATCATGAACGATCTGCTGGGCCAGTTGAACCATTCCTACGAAAAGCGGCTGGGGTTCTGGAAGGGCGGCACCGTGTCGGTGTTCGGCTATGGCGGCGGGATCATTCCGCGTTTTTCCGAAGTGGCGGACAAGTTTCCCGCCTCCAAGGAATTCCACACCCTGCGGGTGATGCCCCCGGCGGGCTATCACTATACCACCGACGTGCTGCGCCAGATGTGCGACATCTGGGAAAAGCACGGCTCTGGCCTGATCGCGTTTCACGGCCAGTCGGGCGATATCATGTTCCAGGGCTGTTCCACGGAGAACGTGCAGAAGGCGTTCGATGACCTGAACGAGATCGGGTTCGACCTGGGTGGGGCAGGGCCGGCGCTGCGGACCGCCATGAGCTGCGTGGGACATGCCCGCTGTGAACAGTCCTGCTATGACGAGGTACGCGCGCACCGGACGCTGATCAACAGCTTGCTGGACGAAATGCACCGCCCATCGCTGCCCTACAAGTTCAAGTTCAAGTTTTCGGGCTGCGCCAACGATTGCGTCAACGCCATCCACCGTGCGGATTTCGCGATGATCGGCACCTGGCGCGACGACATCAAGATCAACCAGGAAAAGGTAAAGGAACACATCGCCGAAAAGGGCCGCAAGTACACGATCGACACGGTCGTTTCGATGTGCCCGACCCGCGCGATCAGCCTGAACGATGACGACACGCTGGAAATCGACAACAAGTCCTGCGTGCGCTGCATGCATTGCATCAACGTGATGACCAAGGCGCTGTCGCCCGGCGATGACCGGGGGGTGTCCATCCTGATCGGGGGCAAGCGGGCGCTGAAGATCGGCGACCTGATGGGCATCATGGTGGTGCCGTTCATGAAGCTGGAGACCGACGAGGATTTCGAGAAACTGGAAGAGTTTGCCGCGAACGTTGTGGAGTTCTTTGCCGAGAACGCGCTGGAACACGAACGGATCGGGGAAACCATCGACCGGATCGGGCTGCCCGCCTTCCTGGAGGCGCTGGATATCGACGTGGACCCGAACATGGTCAGTCATCCGCGCACGTCCTGCTATGTGCGGACGGATGATTTCGACGACGAAGCGGCCAAGTGGTTCGAGCGCAAGGCGCGCGAGGCCGGTCTGCAGATCAGCGCAGAGTGACGGCAGGTAGGGAGGACACAACATGAAAGACCAGACAGACAAGCCGCGCACGCCGGACGAGGTGGGGGTTCCCGACCCGTTTCCATACATGCACCCGGTCATGGTGAAGAACTATGGCAACTGGGACTATCACGACCGCCCGCGCGCCGGTGTGCTGCGCCACGTGGCGAAATCCGGGGATCAGATTTTCACGGTCCGGGCGGGGACTCAACGCCAGATGGACGTGTTCACCATCCGCAAGCTGGCCGATATCGGGGATGAATTCGCCGATGGTCATGTGCGGTTCACCACCCGGTCCAATATCGAATACATGGTGGCGGACGAGGCCAAGGTCGCCCCGCTGATCGCGGCGCTGGAGGCAGCGGGGTTCCCGGTGGGGGGAACGGGGGCGTCGGTTTCCATGATCTCTCATACCCAGGGGTGGCTGCACTGCGACATTCCGGGCACCGATGCGTCGGGCGTGGTCAAGGGGCTGATGGACATGCTGCACAAGGAATTCGTGCAGGAAAAGATGCCCAACCGCCTGCGGATCACCACGTCCTGCTGCCAGATCAACTGTGGCGGGCAGGGTGATATCGCGGTGAACGTCCAGTACACCAAGCCGCCCAAGATCAACCACGACCTGGTGGCCAACGTCTGTGAACGCCCGGCCGTCGTGGCGCGCTGCCCGGTGGCCGCAATCCGCCCGGCAATGGTGAACGGCAAGCCCTCGCTGGAGGTGGACGAGAAGAAATGCGTCTGCTGCGGCGCCTGCTATCCGCCGTGCCCGCCGATGCAGATCAACGGCGCGGATTCCACCAAGATCGCGATCTGGGTGGGCGGCAAGCATTCCAACGCGCGGTCCAAGCCGACGTTCCACAAGCTGGCCGTCGCCAACCTGCCCAACAACGCGCCCCACTGGCCCGAGGTCAAGGAGGTCGTCGGCAAGATCGTCGAGGCCTACAAGAAGGACGCTAAGCACTGGGAACGCATGGGCGAGTGGATCGACCGCATCGGCTGGAACCGCTTCTTCGAACTGACGGGCCTGGCCTTTACCAAGCACCACCTGGACACCTGGACCGGTGCGCGGAAGTCCATGAACATGTCCGCCCACATCCATTTCTGAGACGAGGTGAGCGTGAAGATCGGAGTAGTCATCAGCGAGGGGCCGTATACGCATCAGGCGGCGGACACGGCCTATCATTTCGTCAAATCGGCGCTGGCCAAGGGGCATGAGGTGCCACGGGTGTTCTTTTATCACGACGGGGTCAATGTCTCGACCCGGCTGAGTGTGCCGCCGCAGGACGAGCGGCACATCCAGAACAACTGGACCGCGCTGGCCAAGGCGCATGACATCGACCTGGTGGTGTGCATCGCGGCGGCGCAGCGGCGCGGGTTGCTGGACGACAACGAGGCCAAGCGGCAGGGCAAGGATGCCAGCAACATCGCCGAAGGTTTCCGCATATCCGGGCTGGGCCAGTTGATCGAGATGGGAATCGAAACCGACCGTCTGGTCACGTTCGGGGATTGAGGGGATACATGTCAGACGTGAAGAAATTCCTCTATGTGAACCGCAAGGCGCCTTACGGGACGATCTATGCGCTGGAAAGCCTGGAGGTCGTGCTGATCGGTGCGGCGTTCGAACAGGATGTCAGCCTGGCCTTCCTGGATGACGGGGTGTTCCAACTGACCAAGGGCCAGAAGACCGACGGGATCGGGGTCAAGAACTTCTCGCCCACGTTCCGGGCGCTGGGGGATTACGAGGTCACCAAGCTGTTCGTCGAACGCGAGAGCCTGGAAGAGCGCGGCCTGTCCGAGGATGACCTGCAAGAGATCACCTATGAGGACGAAGATGACGACTGGGCGGAAAAACCATCCATCCGCATCGTCAGCCGGGCCGAAATGGCCGGGATCATGGCGGGGCAGGACGTGGTTCTGAGTTTCTGAGGGGGAAAGATGTCGACTTTGCACACGGTGAACAAATCGCCCTTTGCGACCAACGCGCTGAAAAGCTGTCTGGATCACTGTCTGGACGGGGATGCGGTGCTGATGATCGAGGATGGCGTTTATGGTGGGCTGACCGGGACGGCGCTGGCCGAACAGGTGGCGGGCCGGGCCGGGGCGGTGGCGATTTACGTGCTTGCCCCGGACGCCGAGGCGCGCGGGCTGCCGCAGGACCGGATGATCACCGGCGTGGGCCGCGTGGACTATGACGGATTCGTGGATCTGGTGGCGGCGCACGACCGCGCCCAAGCCTGGCTTTAGGGAACGGCCCGCAAGGGTTTCAAGGAGGAATAACAATGTCTTATCAAGTGAACGGTCACACCGTCGAGCATGACGAAGAGGGCTATATCACCAACCTGGGTGACTGGAGCAAAGACCTGGCCGAGGTGATCGCCAAGGCCGAGGATATCGACATGAACGAGGAGCATTGGGAGGTCGTGAACTTCCTGCGCGAATATTACGACGAGTACCAGATCGCGCCCGCCGTGCGCGTGCTGATCAAGGCCGTCAAGAAATCCATGGGGCCGGACAAGGGCAACAACAAGTACATGTACGAGCTGTTCCCCTATGGCCCGGCCAAGCAGGCCTGCAAGATCGCCGGCCTGCCCAAGCCGACCGGCTGCGTCTGAGCCGACGAACGCGCTGACCCGGAGGAGGGGGCAGCGCGGAACCACCCATCGGATAGCAACAACGCCTGGGCGGGGCACACCCCGCCGGGCGAACAGGAGGAGTTTGCGTGCTGTCAGTCATCTATGCCCTGCTGTTCTGGGTGGCGACGCTGATCCTGGTGATCGGTGTCGGCGCGAAGATCCGCAAGTACGCGCGTACGCCCGCGCCGCTGAAAATCCCCACGACGCCCGCGCCGACCACCACCGGCGGCGTAGTGCTGCGGATGGCCCGCGAGGTGATCCTGTTCGAAAGCCTGTTCAAGTCGAACAAGTGGATCTGGCTGTTCGGCTGGACGTTTCACATGGGCATGTGGCTGGTCCTGATCCGGCATATTCGCTATTTCACCGCCGATGTCTGGTGGTGGGTGGCTTTTGCCCAGCCGTTCGGCACCTACGCTGGGTTCGCGATGCTGGCGGGGCTGCTGGGCCTGTGGGCGCGGCGGGTGCTTGTGGAACGCATCCGCTATATCACCAACCCATCCGATCACCTGATGCTGGCGCTGCTGGTGGCGATCGTGGGCAGCGGGCTGATGATGCGCTTTGTGCTGCACACGGATATCGTGGCGGTGAAGGTGTTCATGCTGGGGCTGATGCGGCTGCGGATCGAAACCCTGCCGACCGACCCGATCCTGCTGGTGCATCTGGGCTGCGTCGCCGCGCTGATGATCGTGTTCCCGATTTCCAAGCTGCTGCATGCGCCGGGCGTCTTTTTCAGCCCGACCCGCAACCAGGCCGACAACCCGCGCGAAAAGCGCCATCTCGCCCCCTGGGCGGCGAAACTGGAGGGCTGAGCCATGGCGGACGGAGACGACCTGCCGAAAATGGAATTCCCGCTGGATATTCCCTGCCTGAAGCCGGACGCGATGAAGGGGCTGAAGCCGTTCATCGCCGCGCCGGAACATCAGGAAAAGGTGGGCTTTCCCGGCGAGTTGCTGCCCGACTGGAAGGAAAAGGCGCTGGAGAAGATGGCCGAGCTGGCCAGCAAGAACCGCGCCTTCCAGGTCTATCTGGACGCCTGCGTGAAATGCGGGGCCTGCACGGATAAGTGCCATTATTTCCTTGGTACGGGCGACCCCAAGAACATGCCGGTGGCGCGGCAGGATCTGCTGCGGTCGGTCTACCGGCGCTATTTCACCTTCGCGGGCAAGTATTTCCCCAAACTGGTGGGCGCGCGCGACCTGACCGAAGAGGTGCTGGACGAGTGGTATTCCTATTACCACCAGTGCAGCGAATGCCGCCGCTGTTCAGTGTTCTGCCCCTACGGCATCGATACCGCCGAAATCACCATGGCCGCGCGGGAAATCATGGACAGTGTGGGCCGTGGCCAGAAATACAGCAATGAAATCATCGGCAAGGTCAAGGACGTGGGCAATAACCTTGGGCTGAACCCCAAGGCGCTGCGGGCCACGCTGGAAGACCTGGAAGAGGATATCGAGGATGACACCGGCGTGTCGGTCCGCATCCCGCTGGATGAAAAGGGCGCGGATATCCTGCTGATCACGCCTTCGGCCGATTTCTTTGCCGAACCGCATATCGACGGGCTGATCGGCTATGCCAAGGTGTTCCACGAGGCCGGGGTCAGCTGGACGCTGTCGTCCTATGCCTCGGAGGCGGCGAATTTCGGGCTGTTCATCGGATCCTATGAAAACATGCGCGAGATTTCCCTGCGCATTCGCAAGGCCGCGCAGGATCTGGGGGTCAAGCGCATCATCTTTGGCGAATGCGGCCATGCGTGGCGGGTGGCCTACAGTTTCCTGAACACGCTGGCGGGGCCGTGGGATTTCCTGGACCAGGCCTATCCGATCCCGCAGCACATCCTGGAATTCACCTGGGGGGAAATCCAGAAGGGCACGCTGACCTTCGACAAGTCGCGAAACGACCACATGAAGCTGACGTTCCACGACAGCTGCAACGTGGCGCGCGGGTCGCGCATGGGGGATACGCCGGGCGGCCAGTTCGAAATCCCGCGCAACGTGATCCGGGCGGTTTGCAACCACTATTACGACATGCCGGATGAAACCATCCGCGAGGCGACGCTGTGTTGCGGCGGCGGGGGCGGTCTGCTGACCGACGACCTGATGGACCTGCGCAAGAAGGGCGCCAGCCCGCGCATGACGGCCTTGAAACAGACGACCGAGGAACACGGGGTGACCCACATGGCGGCGATCTGCGCCATCTGCAAGACGCAGTTTTCCAAGGTCATGCCCGCGTATGGGTACGAGATGGATTCAGTCGTGTCGGTACACCAGTTGGTGTCGAACGCGATCATCCTGACGGGTCAGGATGTGGACGGGGACGACGACGGGGACGACGAGGATTAAGCCAACCGGGGAGGGACGGCAATGAACGAGATGAGCACCAAGACAGGGCACACCTTCCGGCGGTTCAAGGAAGGCGAGACGGCAGCGGATTGGGACCTGGAAGAGAAGATCTTCAACGCGGACCATTCGCATAAATGCCCGACCTACGTGCACAAGACGCCGCCGTGCCAGGGATCCTGCCCGTCGGGGCATGAAATCCGCGGCTGGCTGGCGATTGCCCGCGGCATGGACAAGCCCCCGGTCGAGGGCATGGCCTGGCAGGAATACGCGTTCCAGCGGATGGCGGCGGCCAACCCGTTCCCGGCCACCATGGGCCGCGTCTGCCCCGCCCCGTGCGAGGCGGGCTGCAACCGCAACGAGGTGGACGACTATGTCGGCATCAACGCGGTGGAACAATACGTCGGCGACTGGGCCAATGAAAACGGCGTGGGCCTGCCCAGCCCGGCGGCGGATACCGGCAAGAGGATCGCGGTGATCGGCGGCGGCCCGGCTGGCCTGTCGGCGGCCTGTTTCTTGCGGCTGGATGGCCACGCGGTGACGGTGTTCGAGGCGCACGAGAAGCTGGGCGGGATGATGCGCTATGGCATCCCCGGCTATCGCACCCCGCGCGACATGCTGGACCGTGAAATCGCCCGGATCACCGAGTTGGGGATCGAGGTGCGCACCGGCACCCGCGTCGGCACTGACGTGACGGTTGCGGAACTGGAGGCCCGGTATGACGCGATCTATTGGGCGATGGGGGCGCAGAATGGCCGTCCGTTGCCCATTCCCGGCTGGGAAGGCACGGAAAACTGCATCAACGGGATCGAGTTCCTGGACGCGTTCAACCAGGGCTATGTGCTGGGCACGGCGCAGAAGGTCGTCGTTGTCGGCGGCGGCGATACCTCGGTGGACGTGGCATCCGTTGCGCGGCGGCTGGGGCATATCACCAACGTGGCGCAGGCCGAACATCCGTCCGGGTCGGTGGTGGATTTCACCAGCCACGATGTTGCCGCTTCGCTGACCCGTGAAGGGATGAGGGCCACGCTGACATCCCTGTTCCCGATCGAGCAGATGACCGCCGCCGCGCGCGAACGCGAGGATGCGATGCGCGAAGGCATCGACATCAAGGGCGGGGTCATGCCGCTGGAGGTGATCAAGGACTCCACCGGCAAGGCCGTCGCGCTGAAAATGTGCGAATGCGACATGGACGGGATGAAACCGATCCCGCGCGAAGGCACCGAGTTCGAGATCGAGTGCGACATCATCATCGCCGCCATCGGCCAGATGGGCGATTTCGCCGGGCTGGACGGGATGGACGGCGGGCGCGGCTTTATCGACGCCACGCCCGATTACCGGGTGAAGGGGCAGGACAAGCACTTTGCCGGGGGCGACATCATTCGACCGCACCTGTTGACCACGGCTATCGGGCATGGCCGGATCGGCGCGCAGGTGATCAGCGATTTTCTGGATGATGGCGCGGTGCAAAAAAGGCCCAAGCTGGATGTGCATCAGTTCAACCTGCTGGCCGAATTGCACCAGCGCGGAAAGGATCCGGCAGAATACGATCATCTCCAGCAGCGCGGCACAAATGATGCGGATTGGGCGGTGCATAACTATGAGGACCGATCCGCCAGCCAGATCATTCCGCATGACGAGCTGTTCAAGGGGCATTTCAATTTCGTCAAGCGCGAGCAGCGCGACGAGGTGCATATCGAGGCGGATGCCGTTCTGGGCAACTTTGACGAACGCATCGTCGGACTGACCGAGGCGCAGGCGCAAAAGGAAGGCGAACGCTGCATGTCCTGCGGGATGTGTTTCGAATGCGACAACTGCGTGATCTACTGCCCGCAGGACGCCGTGCATCGGGTCCGCAAGGATGACCGCACTGTCGGGCGCTATGTCTACACCGACTACACGCGCTGCATCGGGTGTCACATCTGTGCCGATGTCTGCCCAACGGGCTATATCAAGATGGGACTGGGCGAGTGATGCTGCGATTGGTTCTGGTGCTGTTGTTGGGCTGGGCGACCGGCGGGATCGCCGAGGAGCGGTCCGCGCTGTGGCCCGACGTGCCGGCCGCCACCGGCGCGCCGCATCCCGAGGGCAACGCCTATTGGCGCAAGAACCACATGACCCTGATGAAGCATGACCGCGACATGAGCCTGCGCGACGGGGACCGGGACATCGGCGCCAGCCTGAAGGGCTGTTTCGACTGCCACGCGGCAAAGGACGCGGCTGGCACCGTGCTGACCTATGCGGACGAGGGGCATTTCTGCCGCGCCTGCCACGATTTCGCGGCGGTGAAGGTGGATTGCTTCATGTGCCACCGCTCCACCCCTGAAGGCGTGGATGAAACCCGCGCGCATGCCGCGCTGCTGCCGCCGCGGCAGGTGAAACCGGATGATCCCGCGGTGATCATGGCCTATCTGCAGCAGGCCGCGCGGAAGGAGGCGGGGCAATGAGCGCGAAACGACCCAACGGCGCAGAGATCAGCCGCCGCGATTTCCTGCGCAGCGGGGCGGCGGTGGCGACGGTGACGCTGGCGCCGGGGGTGACGCTGATGGCCTTTGGCGGATCAGAGGCGCAGGCGGCGGCGGACGCGGGCAAACGCTGGGGCCTGCTGATCGACGCGGGCAAATGCGCCAAGGACTGCACCGCCTGCATTTCCGCCTGCGCGGATGAAAACGGCTGGAAGGGCCATGGCAACCCGGAAACCGATGTCCAGTGGATCCGCAAGGTGACGCTGAAGAACACCGCGACGGGGCGCGAAAGTTCGCTGCCGGTGATGTGCCAGCATTGCGAGGAACCGCCCTGCGTGGATGTCTGCCCGACCGGCGCGTCCTTCAAGCGGGCGGACGGGATCGTGCTGGTGGACAAGCATATCTGCATCGGCTGCCGTTACTGCATGATGGCCTGCCCGTTCAAAGCGCGGTCCTTCGTGCATGAGCCGGTGGTGAACCAGAAATCCCATGCACCACGCGGGCAGGGAACGGTGGAAAGCTGCACCCTGTGCGTGCATCGGGTAGACGCGGGCGGCGTGCCCGCCTGTGTCGAGGCCTGCGCCGCCACCGGGCACGGGGCCATCGTCTTTGGCGATCTGCGCGACCCGGAGAGCGAGATTTCGAAGCGGTTGGCGCAATACCCGTCGGCGGCGCTGCGGCCCGATCTGGAGCTGAATCCGGGCGTCCGCTATGCGGATTTGTAAGGAGCGGTGATGGAACGGACGATCTATAGGGAAATCAAGGCGACGGGGCCGGTCTGGCAGGCCGCCGTGCTGCTGGTGCTGTTCATCGCCGGGGCGCTGGCCTCTGTTGCCTACGTGGAGCATCACGGCCACGCGGTGACCGGGATGACGAACCAGGTGGTCTGGGGGCTGCCGCATGTGTTCGCGATCTTCCTGATCGTGGCGGCGTCGGGCGCGCTGAACGTGGCGTCGATGGCGTCGGTCTTTGACAAGACCCACTGCAAGCCGCTGGCGCGTCTGTCCGGCGTGCTGGCGATGGCGCTGCTGGCCGGGGGGCTGGCGGTGCTGGTGCTGGACCTGGGGCGGCCCGACCGGCTGATCGTGGCGATGACCACCTACAATTTCAGCTCTATCTTCGCGTGGAACGTGCTGCTGTATACCGGGTTCCTGGGGATCGTGGCTGTCTACCTGTTCGCACAGATGTCGCGCAGCGTGTCCTATGGGATCGTCAAGCGGATGGGGCTGCTGGCCTTCCTGTGGCGTCTGGCGCTGACCACCGGGACCGGGTCCATCTTTGGCTGGCTGGTGGCGCGTCCGGGCTATGACGCGGCGGTGATGGCGCCGCTGTTCATCGCCATGAGCTTTTCCTTTGGCCTGGCGGTGTTCCTGATCGTATTGACAGTGCTGTTTCGCCTGTCGGAGCGCCCGCTGAGCGACGCGCTATTGCAACGGTTCGGCCGTTTGCTGGCGATCTTCGCCGGCGTGGTGCTGTATTTCACCGCGGTGCGGCACCTGACCAACCTGTATGCTGCGGAACACGCGGGGTTTGAGGCGTTCATCCTGTCCGGTGGGAGTGTCTACACCTGGATGTTCTGGGGCGGACAAGTGGTGCTGGGAGGGCTGCTGCCCATCGCGGTGCTGTTCAGCCCCGGTTTTGGCCAGACCCGGCAAGGGGTGATGCTGGCCTGTGGGCTGGTGATCGTCGGGGGCTTGGCGCATCTTTACCAGATCGTGATCGGCGGGCAGGTCTATCCGATGCCGCTGTTTCCGGGGCATGTGGTGGCCAGCGGATTCGGCGACGGGGGGGTGGCGTCCTATGTGCCGCGCTGGCCGGAACTGGCGCTGGGGCTGGGCGGGGTGGCGATTGCCCTGCTGGCGACGGGGGTCGGGGCCAAAGTGCTGCGCATCCTGCCCACCAGCCTGTCGGACGCCAATATCGGGCAGGAGGGCGGCGGGGCATGACGGATTTTCCGCGCTTCATGATCGCGGGGGCGCACAAGTCCTCGGGCAAGACGGTGGTGTCCACCGGGCTGGCGGCGGCGTTCAGCCGGACCGATCCGGGGGTGCGGACGTTCAAGAAGGGACCGGATTACATTGATCCGATGTGGTTGGGGCTGGCGTCCGGGGCGTCTTGCTACAACCTGGATTTCAACGCGATGGACCGTGACATGATCGCGCCGTTCTTTGCCAGCCGGGCAGGATCGCTGTCGCTGGTGGAGGCGAACAAGGGCCTGTACGACGGAATGAGCCCGGATGGCGCGGATTCCAACGCCGAACTGGCGAAGCTGCTGGGCCTGCCGGTGGTGCTGGTGATCGACACGCGGGGCATGACGCGGGGGATCGCGCCGCTGTTGTTCGGCTATCGCGCGTTCGATCCGGCGGTGAATATTGCCGGGGTGATCCTGAACCAGGTGGGGGGGGCGCGGCACGAGGCAAAGCTGCGCCGTGCGGTGGAAACCTATACCGACATCCCGGTTCTGGGCAGCGTGTGGCGCAATTCCGCGCTGGAGATCGGCGAGCGCCATCTGGGCCTGACCACCCCGGCGGAGAACGATCACCTGGAACGGATCATCGGCGGGCTGGGGGATGTTGTCACGGAGTCTGTCGATCTGGACCGTATCCGCGCGGTGGCCAATGCCGCGCCCGATCTGAACCCGCCCGCAATGCCGCGCAAGCAGGTGCCGAAGGTCGGGCAGGGGTTGCGCATCGGGGTGATGCGTGATGCGGCCTTTGGGTTCTACTATCCCGATGATCTGGAAGCGTTTGAACAGGCGGGGGCTAGGCTGGTGCCGATAGACGCGTTGCGCGACAACCACCTGCCGGATGTCGACGGGCTGTTCATTGGTGGCGGTTTCCCGGAAATGCACATGCAGGCGCTGGCGGACAATCGCACGCTGCGGCACGCGCTGCGCGGGGCGTTGGCGGCGGGGCTGCCATGCTATGCCGAATGCGGCGGGTTGATGTACCTGTGCGAAAGCCTGAGCCACGGTGGACGCCGTCTGCCGATGGTGGGGCTGATCCCCGGGCAGGCGGTGATGCACCGGCAGCCGCAGGGGCGCGGCTATGTCGCCTTTGAAAGTACCGAGGCGCATCCTTGGGCGATGCCGGGCGAGGCGGTTACCGCGCATGAGTTCCACTATGCCAGTATCGAAGGGCTGCCAGAGGATACGGTGTTCACCCGCCGGATGACGCGCGGCACCGGGGTCAGCGGGCAAAGGGACGGCATTCACGTGGCCAATACGGTGGCCGGGTTCTGCCATTTGCGCAACACCTGCTGCCGCCCGTGGGTCAGCGGGTTCCTGTCCTTTGTCCAGTCCTGCAAGGCGGAACGAAAAATACCCGCCCAATAGGACGGGTATCGCCGGTTAGCGCGGACGCGTCAGCTGCGCCGGATCTCGAACTTGTAGACGTCGCCCTCGGCGGTGGAGCTGAGCAGTTCGTTCCCGGTCTGTTTGCAAAAGGCGGCGAAATCGGCGACCGATCCGGGATCGGTGGCGCGAATTTCCAGGATTTCACCCGCCGGGATGCCCTTCAGCATCTTCTTGGCCTTGATAATGGGAAGGGGACAGTTCAGCCCCTCGGCGTTCAGCACATGTTCAGCCACGGTATTAGCTCCTCTCTAACAATCGGTGGGCGGTTGGTGTTCAGATGAACAGGTTGATGTCGGATTTCAGCGCCTTTTCCATATAGGTGGCGGCCCCGCCAAGCTGGACGCCGTCAATCATGTCGTCGGTGGTGAATTCGAACAGGTCCATCGTCATCTGGCAGGCGATCAGCTCGATTTCGCATTCCACGGCGATATCGCGCAATTCCTCGATCGAGGCGACGCCTTTCTTCTTCATCAGGTTTTTCATCATGGTGCCGGCAAGGCCCCCCACGCCGGGCAAAACCCCCATGAGGTTCGGCATTGCCATGTGTCCGCCCATCATGGGCATTTCCATCGCCGGATTGCCAAGAGTCGTGAATTTCAGGTTCAGATCCTTCTTCAGCAGGGTCAGCCCGTAGAAGGTAAAGAACATCGTCACCTCGACATCCATGGCCGCGGCGGTGGTGCCCAGAATGAAGGGCGGATAGGCCCAGTCAAGCGATCCCTTGGTCACGATGATCGACATGCTTTTGGCGTTTTCAAGTTGGCTGCTGTCCAGCATCATCGTACCTCCCAGTTGATGAAATGCTGAATTTCTTATATTAGGATTTTTGAATAAAAGCTAGTACAAACACCCGCATCTGCTGCTGTTTGGCGGTGTTAATCCACTTCTGGGAACAGGCGCGCGGCGATGTTCAGCGCGATCTTGCGATAGGCCGCCGCGTGGGGGCTGTCGGGTTTGGCCACGACGATCGGGGTGCCGTCATCCGAGGTTTCGCGGATGTCCATGTGCAGCGGGATCGCGCCCAGGAAGGGCACGCCCAGCTTGTGCGCGTCGGCCTGCGCCCCGCCGTGGCCGAAGATGTTGGACGGCTTGCCGCAATGCGGGCAGATGAACACCGACATGTTTTCAATGATGCCAAAGATCGGTACGTCCACGTTCTTGAACATTTTCAACCCTTTGCGGGCGTCGATCAAGGCCAGATCTTGCGGCGTGGACACGATCACCGCCCCCTGCAGCGGCACCTGTTGCGCCATCGTCAGTTGCGCGTCGCCGGTGCCCGGCGGCATGTCCAGCACCAGCACGTCCAATTCGCCCCAGTCGACCTCTCGGGTCATCTGCATCAGGGCGGTGACGATCATCGGGCCGCGCCAGATCACCGGGTTGTCCTCTTCCATAAGGAAGCCCATCGACATGGTTTTTATGCCGTATTTTTCGATTGGCAGCACGCGGTCGTCCTGCACCTCTGGCCGGTCGGTGATGTTCATCAGCCGAGGCAGGGACGGGCCGTAGATGTCGGCATCCAGCAGACCGGTTTTCAACCCCAGCCCGGACAGGGCCAGCGCAAGGTTGACTGCGGTGGTGGACTTGCCGACGCCGCCCTTGCCAGAGGCGACGGCGATGATGGTCTTGATGCCAGGAACGGCGGCACTGTGTGGGCGCATGTCGCGGCCCGGCGCTTCGGTCGGGCGTTTTTTCAGGCGCGGCGGTTCCGGTGCTGGTGCGGCGGGGCGTTCGGCGGTCATGACCACCAGCAGGGTTTCAATTTCCGGCAGGCCGGACAGGCGGTCCTCGATCTGCGATTTCAGGGTTTCAAGGTCGCCGTCAAACGCTTCGGGCAGGTTGACCGACACCACCGCCCGCCCACCATCCAGCGCGATATCGCGGTCCCCGACCATGCCAGCGGATACCAGATCCAACCGGGAACTTTGCGGGGTGATGGTGGATAGCCGCGCCAGAATGACTTTCTTCATGTGGACCTGCCTGTTCGCTACTTATTCGAAAATCCTAATATGAGGATTTCAAAAAGCAAGCCCGCAGGCGAGGATCAGGAGATCAATTGCCGGGGTGGGGGCGGTTTGCGCAGCAGCAACCTGTCCTTGACCCGGCGCTTCAGGCTGCGCGGCGGTGGCAGTTCGCGGTCCTGCTCAAAGATCGTACCGGTCAGGCCGGGATCGTGCCACAGCGCCAGTTCGGCCCCCCATTCGGCGGAAATCGCGGGGTCCAGACCATCGGGGATGCCCATGCGCGTGGCCAGCATCCCCGGCATCCAGTCGTTGATCACGATGTCGGGGAAGCGGTCGCCCAGATCGGCCACCAGCGCCCGGTTGAAGATTCGCACTGCGCCCTTGGACGTCGCATAGGCCGCGGACGCGGGCAGGGGGGCAATATCGGCAAAGGTGGACACGGTCATGATGCGGCCAAAGCCGGTGGCGACCATGCCGTCCAGCGCGGCGCGGGTGCAGGCCACGACCCCGCCAAGGTTCACCGCGACGGAGTGCAGGAAACTGTCCGCTGTTTCGTCCAGAATATCGCGGCGGGGGTAGACGGCGGCGTTGTTGATCAGCAACACCGGCGCGATCTGCTGAATGGCGGTGCCGGCGGCAGCGGTGTCGGATACGTCCACGGTCATGGGGGTGAACAGCGGCCCGGCCAGTCGCGCGGTTTCGGCCAGCGCGTCGGTGCGGCGGCCGAACCCGGTGACGGGCACGCCCCGGCGGGTCAGGGCGACGGACAGGGCGCGGCCCAGCCCCTCGCTGGCCCCGGTTACCACGGCGGGGCCGGTCAACAGGCGGGGATCGTCACGGGGCATCGCTGGTTCCTTTGTGCTGGTCGGCGATCACGTCCGCGACGCGCAAGGCGTTGGCGGCGATCATCAGGCTGGGGTTCACACCGAAGCTGGTTGGAAAGACCGAGGCATCGGCGACATAGAGGTTTTCCAGCCCATGCGCCCGGCAGTCGCGGTTCAAAACGCTGGTCTCGGGGTTCGTGCCAAACCGTACGGTGCCGCATGGGTGGCCGAAATTCAATTCGGGCTGCAGGCCAAGGAACATGTGCCGTTGGCCCCTGAACGCCTTACGGATCAGCCGGCGAAAGCTGCGCCTGCGTCGCAACAGTTCGGGTTGCAGGGTGTATTCGAACCGGATCACGTCTGGGTCGTCATCCAACAGGACGCAGTTTTCGGG
This sequence comes from Thalassovita sp., assembly GCA_017792425.1. Lineage (GTDB taxonomy): Bacteria > Pseudomonadota > Alphaproteobacteria > Rhodobacterales > Rhodobacteraceae > Thalassobius. Next base: position 2,281,710 of record CP051233.1, on the reverse strand, counting down.
ATAGGGCAAATCCTCCATCAACCCGACGAATACCTGTGCGTTGCCGAACAGTTTGGCGGCGATGGCGGCGGGAATGCGGACCAGTTCCTTCAGCATGGGAATTCGGCGCAGGGCCGAGCGTTCCACCAGCATCTTCAGGAAATAGACGATTTCGCCGTAGGAAACCTGTATCCCCATCGCCTGCACCATGCCATAGCGTTCGCCGCCCACATGATAGAGGTCGCGGAATCCCAGTGCCTTGCTGACGCCCGGGGCGGTGGACTTCCCAGGCCAGAGGGCGACCAGTTCGTTCAGGTGGAACATCAGGTTGCGCCCCACGAAGCCCGAGGCGTTGGCGCAGCCGGTGGGCCAGACGTCGCTGCGAGAGGCCAGCAACAGACGGGGTGTGCCGAATGCGCCCGCCGCCAATACGACAGTACGGGCGCGTAGGGTCATCGGCTGGCCATTACGGATGACGCGGATGCCGGTGATGCGGGTGGTGTCGCCTTCCAGCGCCTGAACCTCGCAGTTGTCCAGCAGTGCGGCGCGCCCGGTGTCCAGCGCCGGTTCCACCCCGGCAGAGCGACCGTCCATCTTGCACCGTTTCGGACATTTGAAGCCGAGGCAGTCCTTGCAGCCGTCCAAGCGCCGGATGGCGGAATGCAGATGGTAGGGGTGCAACCCCTTGTCCTGCCACAGCTTTTGCAGCGTTTTATCCGCAGCGGACAGAGGGGGTGGGTCAAGCAGGTCAGGGCAGGGGATGGTGGACAGAGGGTCTGCTTCGCCGCTGATCGCATAAAGCTGCTCTACCTGATCGAAATAGGGGCGGTATTCTGCGTGGCTGACTGGCCAGCCGCCAGTGGGGTGGGGGCGGTCCGGGCTGTCGTCCAGATCATGCGGTTCAGGCCGTTCCAGCGTGGCGGCGTAGAATACAGACGATCCGCCAACGCCCGCGCCGACCGGGCCGAAGAACCGGCTGTCACGGCCATTGATCCTTGCGTGTACCTGCCCGGGCCAGAAGCCGCGAATACGGCGGGCGGGCGGATCGAACATTTCCGGGTTCAGGGCGGTCTGTTCGGTGCGGGGGCAGTTGGGGCCCTTTTCAACGAACAGAACGGAAAGGCCGCGTTCGGCCAAGCGCCGCCCGACGGTGCCGCCGCCGATGCCGGTGCCGATAACGATCACGTCCCAGTTTTGCGCAGCGAAGTCCGGTGTCATTCGCCTGCCCCCACCGTCAGGGCGGGCAGGAACAGATCCCGCAGCGCCCGCGCGCCATCGTTGTTCAGGTGGTTGTTGTCGAAATAGTACACCAGCCCGTCCTGAAGGACTGAACAGGAATCCGCCCCACACAGGCGTGCGCGCGGATCCAGCACAGTGATTTTCCCTTCTGCAGCAAGGGTTTGCAGCACCGGGTCGGAGCTGGCGGCGCGCTGGTTCACGGTGTCCAGCGGGGCCTGGAACGTGTCCGCGACCGCCTCCTCTCGGCCATGCGCCAGCGCGCGGGCAGTCGTGCGGGAATCGTACCACGGGATTTCCGGGGTCTGGCGCAGGACCATCACGGCGGGCGCTGACCCGGCAAGCTCTGAGACCGTGCGGTGCAGGGCCATTGTGAAACGGGCGGGCTGGTCGCCGGTGTCTGGCAGCAGAGTGATCCGGTTATGGGCGTCGCGCCCGGTTCCGGCCCCGTCGGCGTAATAGGCCCACCGGCCGACCAGCGTGATTGCGCGCAGATGGGGCAGCATTGGCAGCGCCCGCCGGATCGTTTCATTGTCGCGGGCGCAATCGGCGTCTTGTGCGGGTGTGGCTGCGGATTCCCGTTTCTGGACACCGAACAGCGGCGGGCAACCCGCGTGCCAGATCAGCAGGCCCGGCGTGCCGCTTTCCATCGCGGCCAGGGCGATGCCCTCCATATAGGCGCGCAGGTGGCTGTCGCCCCAGAACAGCACCTCGGTGTCGCCCTCGGGGCCGATCCGGCACAGCTCCACCCCGGCAAAGGGGCCATCATCCGGGGTGGAGCAGCGGCTCCAGTCCTGCAGGAACCCGGCAGAGGCGTCGATGTGGCGGCGCAGGTCGGGCGGGAAGCGTGCAGGCATACCACCCGTTTTGTAGAACAGCCCGCCCAGACCCAGGGCGACAACGGACAGGGCGGCCACAGCCCCCAAAGTCGCCGGGAAACCCAGCCGCCAGGACCGCCGTACCGGCAGTTCGACATAGCGCCAGGACAGGACGGACAGGAGCAGCGACAATACCATCCAGAGCGCGGTTTCCCACCAGCCGGCATAGGCACCGCGGGCATAGGTGGACAGCACCGCGACCGGCCAGTGCCACAGGTACAAAGAGTAGGAAATTAACCCGACGAACACCGGCATCCGGGCAGACAATACGCGGTTCACCGGGTTGGGGTCATGCCCGTTCAGCAGGACCAGCACCGTTCCCAGCACCGGGATCGCGACCTGGTAGCCGGGAAAACCTGCTTGGGTGGTAAACACCAGCCCGTAGCCGACAAGCGCCAGCCCCAGCCAGGACAGGCCCGGATGGATGGCCCATCTGGTTCCTGCGCTTTGCCCCCAAATCGCCAGCAACACCCCGGCCAGCAGTTCCCATGCCCGGAACGGGAACAGGTAAAACGTGGCGGTGGGATTGGTCGGCGTCAGCCAGATACAGGCGGCCAGCGACAAGGCGAACATGCCCACCAGGGCTGTCAGCAGGGTTTTCCGGCTGAAGCGGAACAGCAGCAGCACCAGTGGCAGAAAGACATAGAACTGTTCCTCGACCGCCAGGGACCATGTGTGCAGCAGCACTTTTTCCTCGGCCCCGGTGTCGAAATAGCCGGAATCGCGGAAGAACTGCACGTTGGACAGATAGACCGTGGCGGCAATCAGGGTCTTGCCGAATTCCCGAAACTCGAACGGCAGCAACAGCAGGTAACTGGCCGCCGCGACAAGGAAGGCCATCGTGAAAAAGGCCGGGGCCAGCCGTTTGAACCGCCGCAAGTAGAAGCGGGTCAGCGAAACGCGGCCGGTTTCGGACAGTTCCGCCCAAAGGATGCCGCCGATCAGGAAACCGGACAGGACAAAGAAGATGTCCACGCCCACGAAGCCGCCCGCGATCCCTGGCACCCCGAAATGGTAGAAAACCACTGAAAGCACGGCGATAGCGCGCAGCCCGTCGATTTCGGGGCGGTAGTGCAGCGCGGAGGATCCCCCGTGGTGGAAAATTGGTAATCGGAAAATGACGGACCCTGCCTCTGACGGTGTTTTTCGTCACCATACCGGAAAATACGACAAAAATCAGGAGTTTCGCGGGAAAAACGTGACCCTTTGAAATGACGCGCGCAGCTTGGCGGATGCGCTGCGCAGGGTCAGAAGGTTGGTGGGGTGCAGGCGCTGATCACAACACAGTCCGCAGTGCCGATGTTTCTGAACCTGTGCGGCAGGCGGCTGTCAAACAGATAGCCGTCACCGGCACGCAGCACCCTGGCCTGGCCGTCCACCGTCACCTCTACCTCGCCCGAGACGACGATACCGGCCTCTTCCGACTCGTGGCTTAGCATTTCTTCGCCCGTGTCCGATCCGGGGGGGTAGGTTTCATAGAGCACCTGCAGGTTATGACGCGAGGCGTCACCCAACTGCTTCAGGCTCAGCCTTTGCGCGCGCCCGCTGGTCATGCCCAGATCCTGCGGCGACAGTTCGGTGAATTCGCCGGGCGCATAGAAGTACTTGGGCGTCAGTTCGTCCTCGACCGAGGAAAAGAAGGCCGACAGCGACACCGGGATACCGTCCAGAATGCGCTTCAGCGAGGAAACGGAGGGGCTGGTCTTGTCCTGTTCGATCAGGGAAATGGCGCCGCTGGTCATGCCTGCGCGGGCCGCAAGTTCGCGTTGCGAAAGGCCTTTTTCCGCGCGGATCTGTTTCAGGCGTTCGCCGATGTTCAAGCTGTTGCTCCTTGCTTTCGTGCCGTTTGAAATATTAAGCGCGGCGGATTTCAAGCGTCAATCATCCATGTCTACCCCGGCAACGATGGTATTTCAAAGCGGCTGACGGTTAGAATATCAGGTATATTGACAAGAATAATAAACGGTCTATTAAAAAATTAATCATGATCATGGAGGATCGATTCATGACCACCGCCAAAGCAATCCCCGATACCGCCGTTTCTGCAGCGCAGGGCTCGAACGCCGAACTTCTGGCCCGGCGTGACGCGGCTGTCGCCCGTGGCGTCGCCTCTGCCGCGCCGATCTTTGCAGCCTATGCCGAGAATGCAGAGCTGTGGGATGTCGAGGGCAAACGCTATATCGATTTCGCCGGTGGTATCGCCGTGCTGAACACCGGCCACCGTCACCCCAAGGTTGTCGCCGCCGCCAAGGCGCAAGAGGATCTGTACACGCACACCTCTTTCCAGGTGGTGCCCTATGAACCCTATGTCGCGCTGGCCGAAAAGCTGAACGCGCTGGCGCCGGGGAAGGCGCCGAAGAAAACGCTGCTGGTCACAACCGGTGCGGAAGCTGTTGAAAACGCGGTGAAAATTGCGCGGGCTGCGACGGGCCGTCCGGGCGTGATCGCCTTTGCCGGCGGCTATCATGGCCGCACCCTGCTGACGCTGGGCATGACCGGCAAGGTGTCGCCCTACAAGAAGAACGTCGGCCCGTTCCCGGCGGATATCTATCGCGCGCCGTTCCCCGATGCGCGCGCCGGGATCACCGTGAAGGACGCGCTGCACGCGCTGGAAATGCTGTTCCTGACCGATGCGCAGCCCGACCGTGTGGCGGCCATCATCATCGAACCCGTGCTGGGCGAGGGCGGTTATACCCCGGTGCCCTTCGACATGCTGCACGCGCTGCGCGCGATCTGCGACAAGCACGGTATCCTGTTGATCTCGGACGAGATTCAGGCCGGGTTTGGCCGCACCGGCACCTGGTTCGGGATCGAGCATTCGGGGGTTGTCCCCGACCTGATCACCTTTGCGAAATCGGTGGCCGGGGGCTATCCGATCGCCGGTGTGGTGGGGCTGGCCGAGGTCATGGACAAGGTCGAACCCGGCGGTCTGGGCGGCACCTATGGCGGAAACCCGGTGGCCTGCGCGGCCGCTCTGGCGGCCATCGACGCGCTGGAATCAGAGGGGCTACTGGCCCGTTCGACCGAACTGGGAGAAACCTTTCGCGCGCGCTTTGCCGAAATCGCTGCCCGTGTCGCCCCGTCCCGCATGTGGGACATTCGCGGGCTGGGGGCGATGATCGCGGTGGAATTTGTCAGTGATTTTGACACCGCCGCACCGGATGCGGTCTTTACCAAGTCGGTGATCGCCCATGCGTTGAAGCGCGGCCTGATCCTTCTGGCGTGTGGCATGTATGGCAACGCGCTGCGGATCATGGTGCCGCTGACAGCGTCGGACGAGGTGATCGCCGAGGGGCTGGCCATTTTCGAAGCCGCGGTTGCGGATGCGGTGGCCGAAGCGGGCCAATGACGGGTCAGGGTCGTTTCAGACCCGACTAGTCAGGACATTCTGATCGGGTCCGGCCAATCGCCGGGCCCGTCTTTGTTTGGGGCCCTTGTCCAGTGGGTTTTCTTGCGGCGGGCTGGGACTGTTGCAGGGCATCGCTGGTCGGTTTGGTGGCTTGCACAGAAGGGGCTTTCCCCCTTGGTTGGCTGAAAATTCCCGCTGTTTTTGTTTCCAGTTTCACTTTCGATAGGCTTATTGCCACTTTGTGTTTCCGAAATGGAAAAAATCGCAGACGCATGAAATTTCTCTTTTCAGGCGAAACAATTAGTGTTTAGTTGGCTGCGAAATAGAGAGTATCTGAAACTTATTCAGACCCTGCAAGGGGTCTGGCTTGTACGTTGTGAATGTGGAGTCGTTCGAAACTAATTGTGAAATAAGCCTTTTTAGGTTTTTCGGGGCACATTCTGCCTGACGCTTGTCCTTTCACAAGACGGTTTCGTTCGTTCTTCCGCTTTCACTGAATTCGAGTGAGGGTAGTATGAACGAGCGTTTTGGCGCGCGTGCCATTCCTGTCTGTTGCCCTTGTGGCAGCAGGGCCTTTGCTTGTTCTCCTCAGATTCGTCTTCCTGCGCTTTGCGATCCCCCTGATCCCCCTGGCCGCCCCAACCGAAGGCGGCAGGCGCGCCTGATCTGACCGCGCAAAGCCCAGTCAACCTTACACAGCCCACTTTTCATTCCCGGATACACACAATGGCCATCACCAGCATTCACGTCACTTCCACCAGCACTGACCCCGTTTACGCAGCGCCGGGGGACGAGATCACGTTTACCGTGACCTTTGATGAGTATGTTTATGCTAGCGCGGACCCGGCGGGCTACGTGCTGTATTTTTCGGGTGGCAAAAGCGCCACATTCAGTCATGCGACGGGTTTGGCGAACTCCTTCGGGGACAGCGAGCCAGATGGCGATATCGAAAACGATGGTGTCGGGGGCGATAGTACCCTCGAATTAAGCAGCGTTGGCTTAAATGGTGCCACGACCTGGGTGTTTACCTATACGGTGCAGCCAGGGGACAACTTTACGGTTGATGTATCCTCGGTTAGCAACAGTTTCGTTGGTTCGACGACCTATCTTTCGGCAGATTTCAACAACGCCCCGCAAACCTATGACGGCGGCGCAACTTCGCTGAGCGTTGACGGCACGCCCCCGGCCACCCCTGGCACGCCGGACCTGGTAACGGCGTCGGATACCGGCAGCAGCGATACCGACAACATCACCAACGATGACACACCGACCTTCGCGGTGGATGTGTCGGGGCTGGACGCGGGTGACGAGGTGCAACTGATTCATGGCGCTGGTCCGACCGTGGTGGGTACCTACGAGGTGACCGGTAGCGAAGTTGGGGGCATTGCGCAGATCACCGCCTCGACGCTGGCGGAAGGCGCCTATAGCATTTCGGCCCGCGCGGTAGATGGCGCTGGCAACATCAGCACCGCATCCAGTTCGGTGTCTGTGACCATCGACACCACCGCCCCCAATGCGCCCGGCGCGCCCGATCTGGTGGCGGCGTCGGATAGCGGCAGCAGCGATACCGACGATGTCACCAATGACAACACCCCGACTTTCGCGGTGGATGTCTCGGGCGTGGCAACAGGTGACGTGGTGCAACTGGTGGATACCAGCAACGGAAATGCCGTTGTGGGAACCCATACGGTGACAGGTGGCGAATCCGGCGGGGTGGCGCAGATCACCGCAAGCGTGCTGTCTGACGGCGCGCACAATATCGTTGCCCGTGCCGTGGATACGGCGGGCAACGCCAGTGCGGCGTCCGCCCCGGTGGCCGTGACCGTGGACACCACGGGACCGTCTGCGCCGACCATTGCGCTGGACAATGACACCGGCGCATCGGGGTCCGATCTGCTGACCAATGACGGGGCGTTTACCGTCACCGTCACGGATGGCGCGAACACCCTGCAATATTCGACCGACAACATAGCGTGGTCCACCACCAAGCCGACCGCGGCAGATGGCGCGAACACCATCTATGCGCGTGAGATTGATCCGGCCGGGAATGTTGGCAGCGTGGCCAGCCTGACCTTCACCGTCGATACCACCCCCCCGGCCACCCCCGGCACGCCCGATCTGGCGGCGGCGTCGGATAGTGGCGTTGATACGGACAACATCACCAACGATGACACACCGACCTTCGCGGTGGATGTGTCTGGACTGACCGCTGGCGACGAAGTGCAGTTGGTATTTGGCGCTGGCCCGACCGTGGTTGGCACTTATACGGTGACCGGGACCGAGGAAGGGGGCATTGCGCAGATCACGACCTCGACCCTGCTGGAAGGCGCCTACGCGATCTCGGCCCGCGCGGTGGATCCGGCGGGTAATATCGGCAGCGCATCCGGCTCGGTGAACGTGACGATCGACACGACCGCCCCGGCCATTCCCAGCTCGCCCGATCTGGTGGCGGCTTCTGATGGCGGCATCAGCGATACCGATGATGTCACCAATAACAACACCCCGACCTTTGTGATCAACGTGTCAGGCGTTGCCGTGGGCGAAGTGGTTCAACTGGTGGATTCCAGCAATGGCGACGCGGTAATTGGGACTCATACGGTTCAGCCGGGTGATTTGTTTGTGCAGATAACCGCCAGCGCGCTGTCTGACGGAGAGCACCTCATTGCTGTCCGCGCTGTGGATACCGCGGGCAACAGCAGCATCAACTCGGCTGCGCTGCCCGTGACGATCGACACTGGCGCGCCCACCGTTTCCATTACCGACGACGAGGCCGGTACGGCGAATATTGCAGGTGGTGACGTTGTCTTTACCGTGGCTTTCTCGGAGGCGGTGAGCGGCCTGACCCAGGGGGCGTTCAGCGTCGGCAACGGGTCTATCGTCAGCCTGACCGGCAGCGGCGACACCTATACCCTGACCGTGACGCCCGCCGCCGATACCGAAGGCGATCTGACGGTTGATCTGGACACCACTGGCGTGACCGATGGCGCAGGCAATACCGCGATTGCCCCGGCGCAGCATGTGCAGCCGATCGACACCCTTGCCCCCGCATCAGAGTCGGAATCCGTCTCGATCAACGAGATCCCGGACCAGGATGCAGCGACAACCGGCACCCCGGTCGTGCTGGCCAGCCTGTCGGGTGCTGATGGCACCACCTATGCGCTGGACGGCAGCGGCGGCGTGTACGATGCCGTTGAAATCGTGGCCGATGGCGGTGACTGGTCGTTGCGGATCATTGATACCGAAGCGGCGCGCAGCTTCTTTGACCGCGAAGTGAACTCGCCCGTCAGCATTGATGTGACCGGCACCGACGACGCGGGCAACACGACCGATTCCACCATCACCGTCACCCTGAACGATCTGAACGACGCACCGGAACTGAGCAGCGGCACGAACACCACCTCTGGCAGCGCGACCGAGCGTACCGATGGCGCGGTGGACGAATTGGCGACGCCGTTTGGCACCTCTGGCACCTATTCGGTGCATGACGATGACGTGACCGATACCCATTCCGTGACCGTCAGCAACGTGTCCACAACCAATGCGGGCGGTTTCCTGGGCGTGTTCCTGGCCGGTCTGGATACGCCGATCACCGGTGATGGTGAAGGCGTGGTTGGCTGGGACTGGTCGATCGGTTCGCCGCTGCCTGCGGGCATGCAGGCGGCCCAGATGGGCGTGATCGACGCGCTGGCCGTCGGAGAAACCATCGTGCAAGAGTACGATGTCACAGTGAATGACGGCAATGGCGGTACACTGACCCAACGCGTTACCGTCACCATCGAAGGCAGCAACGATACACCGGTGATTTCCGGTGCAGCGGTTGCGGCAGGCGTGACCGAGGCTGTGGACGACGGTTCGGATCAGACCCTGATCGCCTCTGGCACCCTGAACGTAGCGGATACCGATACCACCGATCAGGTCAGCGTATCGGTTGCCTCGGTCGCGGTTGACGAGTCCAGCACGGCGACGGGAACCGCGCCGGAAAACGGCGATCTTCTGGCGATGATGAGCGTTGTCGCCGGGGATGGCAGCATTGGCGAATTCGGCGCGCAAACCGGGTTGATGACTGCGAACCCCGGGGTCGGGTCTGATTTCACCTGGAAATTCGAAGCCGGGGATGCGGGCAGTTCACCGTTCGATTTCCTGGGGGCCGGTGAAACGCTGGTTCTGAACTATACGCTGCGGGCCACGGACGATTCCGAGGCCGGGGATGATGCAGGCGATCAGGTGGTGACCATCACGGTGACCGGCACCAACGATGTACCCGAAATCGGCGCGGCAAGCACAGCTGACGCAACCGCTTCGGAGGCCGGTGTCGATGCCGGAAACGAAGCCGTTTCGGGCACGCCGCAGGTCAGCGGCACGCTGTCCGAGGGCGACAACTGGACCGACGCCGACGCCGGAGAGGCGGCGAACCTGGCAGTGGTGGCCGGGTCGCACGGGGGCGATGCGCAGTCGGCTCTGGTGTTCGATTCTGAGAGCGGAGAAGCTGAGATAACAGGCACTTACGGGTCGTTGTTCCTGTCGGCTGACGGCAGCTATCGCTATGTCCTGGACAATGCCGATGTCGACACCCAGGCCCTGTATGACGGGCAGGGTGTGTCCGAAACCTTCAACTACACGATTGCCAATAACGGCGGCGGTCTGGGGAACGAGGCAAGCTCGACCCTGACGGTCAACATCGTCGGCGAAAACGACGCGCCGGTGATCACGGCGACTGCCGGGGCCGATACCGATGTGACTGAGGCAGGGGCCACCGTGTCTGGTGATGCAACGGCGTCTGGCAGCTTCAGCGCGCCGGATGCCGATACCGGGGGCATTGATACCACGATCTGGTCGATCACGGCGGTCAACGGCGCAGGTATCACCCATTCGGTGGCGAATGGTCTGGCTGCGGAAGCAACCGGCACCTACGGCAGCCTGTCGCTGAACAATGCAGGCGAATGGACCTATACGCTGGACAATGGCGACGAGGACACGCAGGCGCTGGTGGCCGGGGCTGCGGTGACCGATGTGTTCACTGTGCGTGTATCCGATGGTCTGGGCGGCTATTCCGAACAGGATGTAACCGTCAATGTGACCGGCAGCAACGATGCGCCGTCGATCACTTCGGCGCTGACAGAGGCCACCACGATCGTCGAAGCGGGCGGTGTGGAAAACGGCACGTCTGGCACAGCCGCAGCCAGCGGCACGCTGAACAGCGGTAACTGGACGGATGACGACACGGATGAGACGGCTGGCCTTGCGGTTTCCGCGGGATCGCATGGCGCCGACGCACAAGCGGCGCTGATCTTTGATGGCGAGACCGGAGAAGCCGAAATCGCAGGCACTTACGGGTCGTTGTTCGTGCAGGCTGACGGGTCTTATCGCTATGCGCTGGACGATGATCGTGCCGCAACCGAGGCATTGAACGCTGGTGACGCGGCTTCCGAAATCTTCAACTACACGATTGCCAACAATGGTGGTGGGGCGGGTAACGAAGCCAGCTCGACTCTGACGATCAATATCCAGGGTGCGAATGACAACCCGGTCATCACGGCAGCGGTCGGCGCGGATGAAGGCGCTGTGGCCGAAGCCGGTGTGGATGTGGACAACAACGCGGTTTCGGGAACCGCGTCGGTCAGCGGCACACTGGCTGCCGATGATGTGGATGCGGGCGACGGTGACAGCGGCGAGGCGCTGGTGTGGTCGGCCAATGCCGCAGCCGGCCAGTCGCAATCCTCTGGCACCGAGGTGGCGGGAACATACGGCACGTTTACCGTCGACCAGTCCGGCGCGTGGACCTTTGTCCTGAACAACAGTGCGACGGCAGTTCAGGAGCTGTATAACGGGCAGGTCGTGACCGAAACCTTCGAGGTGCAGGCCGACGACGATCAGAGCGCCTCTGATACCCATACGGTGACCATCACCATCACAGGCGAAAACGACGCGCCGGTCATTTCGGCTGATGCGGGCGCTGACACCAGCGTGACCGAAGCCGGGTTCGGCGTGAGCGGTGACGCAATTGCATCGGGCAGCTTCAGCGCGCCGGATGTGGACAACGACGATCCCGCGACCACAGATGACGACGCTCAGGTTTGGTCGATTGTAGAAGAAAGCCTGATCATTCCGGCATTTGCGCCGGAGGGGCCGACCGCGCCAAATCTGACAACGGCCACCGCAGGGTCACCCGCCGTGGTGGAAGGCACCTATGGCAGCCTGTCGCTGGATGACAGCGGGGCGTGGACCTATACACTGAACGACGCCGATGAGGACACCCAGGCGCTGGCCGGTGGGGCTGCGGTGACGGATGTGTTCACCGTGCGCGTGTCCGATGGGCTGGGCGGCTATTCGGAAACGAACGTGACCGTCAACGTGACGGGCACCAATGACGCGCCTGTCATCTCGGTTGAAACGGGGGATTCCCAGGCGGAGTCCGTCCAGGAATCCGATGTGGCGAACCTGACGACCAGCGGCACGCTGACCCTGTCCGACGTGGACGCGGGGGATGAGGTTTCCGTCACCGTCAGCGCGGTTTCGGCGTCGGGAACGCTGAACACCTATGCTAGCGACGATGCGGCACTGCAAAGCATGCTGTCCATTTCTGCGGGCAGCCCGTTGGCCACCGGTTCGGGCAATGCCTCTGGCCAGTTCACCTGGAGCTTTGACAGCGGTACGGAAACGTTTGACTACCTCGCCAACGGCGAAAGCATCGTTCTGGCCTTTACGGTCACCGCGAATGACGGCGACACGACCGATACCGAAACCGTGACTGTCACGGTAACGGGCAGCAATGATCGGCCGGAAATCCAGATTGGCGCAGGCGATTCCGCCGCGGAAACGATCGTGGAATCCAGTGCCGCGACCCTGACGACGACCGGCACGTTGAGCATCGGCGATGATGATCTGTCCGACACGCATGCGGTTTCTGGAACCCTGAATTCCGTCACCTGGACGGATCTGAACGGCGCGGACAACCTTGGCACCGCGTCCGAGGTCACTCCGCTGCCCGAAGGTCTGCAAACTGCGCTGGAAACCGCGCTGTCGGTGGCAATTAACGGCGAGGACGCCCGTCAGATCAATTGGGATTTCGCGCTGAGCGATGCGCTGGCGGATTTCCTGGGGGCAGGGGAAACCCTGACGGTGGTTTATGACGTAACGGTGGATGATCAGGGTGGTTTCAACGGCCTTGGCGTGGATGAAAATTCCGTTTCCTCCGTCCAGCAGGTGACCGTCACGATTACCGGCACCAATGATGTCGCCACGATCACCGCGGATGGAACGAACAGCTTTGTCGAAGGGGATTCTTTGGTCATCGACGGGGAATCCGTCCTGTCCGGCCCTGCCGATGCGGATACCGTCACCGTCAATCTGCTGGGGGACGGCACGGATTCCGGCAGCGAAATCTGGGTGACGAATGTCACAGGCGAGCTGGATGAAAACGATATCCGGTCGATCACCGGCACGACCACCGTTTCGGTGTCGGGCGGCAGCGTTCCGGGCAGCTTTGCCAATACCGATGTGACCGATGCCTTCAGCATTGGCACCGACAGCGTCACGTTCAACCGCAATGCCGCCGTGTTTGATGCGCTGGATGCGGGCGAGTTCATTGATGTGCAGATCGCCTACCAGGTGACGACCACGTCGCCGGACGGATCGACGACCGTGGTGGACAACCTGACCACGACCATCCGTATCAACGGTGCGAACGATGCGCCGTTCATCACCGATGGCGGCGGTCTGACAACCAGCGTGACAGAACTGGCTGACGGTGCAGTCAATGAAACCACCGCAACACTGAGCGTCGCTGGCACCATTGATTTCAACGATGTCGATTTCAACGATGTGAACAGCGGCAACCTGTCTGTCACCACCACGCAGGTGCAGGGGGTTGGCGCGGGCGCCGCACTTCTGGCCAACTATGTCGGCGCGTTCTCGGGCGGGTTTATCGCACCTTCCGGGGCGATGGATGGGCTGGTTTACTACACGTTCAACGTCAGTGACGGTGTGCTGGACAATCTTGCCGCAGGCGACAGTTTCACACAGGAATACAAGGTTGCGATTTCCGACGGCACCGTGACCGTCGAGCGCAACATCGTCCTGACCATCGAGGGCACCAATGACGCGCCGGTGATCACCGCGACCACGGGCGCCACCGCCCTGACCGAGGACCAGGACGTTGTTGAAACCGGGTCTGCCGATGTTCAGGCCCTAAGCGGTACGATCACCTTCGATGACGTGGATGTTTCGAACCTGGCCGCCAGCAGCGCCGGTGGGGCGGACACCCACACGGTGACCGCCGAAGTGACGGGCGTGGCGCTGGATACAGTGGCGCAGGCTGGCTATGCCGGCCCGACCGGTACGCTGAGCTTTGATGTCACCTCGTCCGGGCTGGCCAATGCGACCTCGACCCTGGGGAACACCGCGAACTGGTCCTTCTCCATCACCGATGGCGATTTCGACTTCCTGAAGGACGGAGAGGTTCTGGATATTACCTATACGGTGACCGTCGATGACGGCAACGGCGGAACCGATACCGAAACCCTGACGTTCAGCATCACCGGCACCAACGATGCGGCCACGATTACCGGGGCCAATACCGGCAGCGTAACGGAGGAAACGACCCTGACCGTTTCCGGCGATCTGAGCGTGACCGACGCCGATACGGGCGAGGCGGTGTTCCAGGCGTTCACCGGCCGCACTGGCGACAATGCGCATGGCACGTTCGATCTGGATGAAAACGGGGCGTGGAGCTATTCGCTGAACAACAGCGATCCGGCGGTCCAGGCCCTTGGGGTGGGCGATACACTGACCGATCAGACCGATGTACTGTCGGCAGATGGCACCGGCATGGAAACCATCACGGTGACGATCAACGGCGCCAACGACGCGCCGGTTCTGGACGCGTCGGGCGTGACGGATGCCGACAGCGCGTCGATTGACGAAACCAACGCCGGGCTGCTGGCCTCTGGCACGCTGTCTCTGGCGGATGTGGATGTGTCGGACCTGGTGTGGGTCTCCGTGACCAATGCGGTTGTGACCTCTGGCGATGCGGGTGGCGCGGACATTTCGGGAATGCTGACGCCGTCGGGCGACCTTGACGGCAGCGAAACCGCGGACAGCATCGGTTGGGTCTTTGACAGCGGTCTGGTGACGTTCGATCACCTTCCGGCGGGGGCCGAACTGGTCCTGACCTACACGCTCACCGCCGATGATCAGAATGGCGGCACGGACACGCAGGACGTGGTGATCACCATCACCGGCACCAATGACACGGCCACGATCACCGGCACCGCGTCTGGGTCGGTGACCGAGGACACGACCCTGGCCGTTTCCGGCGATCTGGATATTACCGATCTGGATACGGGCGAGGCGGTGTTCCAGGCGGTTGCCGCAGGGACTGCGGGTGACAACGGCTATGGCACGTTCGAGATGGGAACCGATGGCGTATGGACCTATACGCTGAACAACGGCCATGCGGATGTGCAGGCTTTGGGCGTGGGCGACACGCTGAGCGACACGATCGAGGTGCTGTCCGCAGACGGGCTGACCGCGCAGACGATCACGGTGACGATCAACGGCGCCAAYGACGCGCCGGTTCTGGACGCGTCGGGCGTGACGGATGCCGACAGCGCGTCGATTGACGAAACCAACGCCGGGCTGCTGGCCTCTGGCACGCTGTCTCTGGCGGATGTGGATGTGTCGGACCTGGTGTGGGTCTCCGTGACCAATGCGGTTGTGACCTCTGGCGATGCGGGTGGCGCGGACATTTCGGGAATGCTGACGCCGTCGGGCGACCTTGACGGCAGCGAAACCGCGGACAGCATCGGTTGGGTCTTTGACAGCGGTCTGGTGACGTTCGATCACCTTCCGGCGGGGGCCGAACTGGTCCTGACCTACACGCTCACCGCCGATGATCAGAATGGCGGCACGGACACGCAGGACGTGGTGATCACCATCACCGGCACCAATGACACGGCCACGATCACCGGCACCGCGTCTGGGTCGGTGACCGAGGACACGACCCTGGCCGTTTCCGGCGATCTGGATATTACCGATCTGGATACGGGCGAGGCGGTGTTCCAGGCGGTTGCCGCAGGGACTGCGGGTGACAACGGCTATGGCACGTTCGAGATGGGAACCGATGGCGTATGGACCTATACGCTGAACAACGGCCATGCGGATGTGCAGGCTTTGGGCGTGGGCGACACGCTGAGCGACACGATCGAGGTRCTGTCSGCAGAYGGSMYSRSCRYGSARACSATCACGGTGACGATCAACGGCGCCAATGACGCGCCGGTTCTGGACGCGTCGGGCGKGACGGATGCCGACAGCGCGTCGATTGACGAAACCAACGCCGGGCTGCTGGCCTCTGGCACGCTGTCTCTGGCGGATGTGGATGTGTCGGACGTCGTGACCACGGCGGTGTCGTCGGTCGTGGCGGTCGGCAATGCCGGAACGCTCCTCAACAGCACGCTGCTGAACATGATGGCGGTGACCGGCGGGCTTGCCGACGGTACGAGTGAAAGCGGCGCCACCTGGCAATTCAACAGCGCCACCGAGGCATTCGATCATCTGGCCGTCGGCCAATCGCTGCAACTGACCTACACGCTTACCGCGACGGACGAGCATGGCGCGAGCGACACGCATACCGTCGCGATCACCATTAACGGCACCAATGACGCGCCGGTTCTGGCGGATGCCACGTCGACCCCGACGCTGGTTGAAACGGCTGCGGACGATGTTCTGGCCGATGTCACCGGCACCTTGGTGGGTACCGACGCCGATACCGGCGCTGCGCTGAGCTATGGCATTGACGGTGTCACCGTTGTCGATAACGAAAGCACGCTGGCGGGTCAGTACGGCACGCTGACCGTGCAGACGGACGGCAGCTATAGCTATACGCCGGATGCGGTGGCACTGCAGGCGTTGGAGGCCGGGGCAACCCCGAACGAAACCTTCACCGTTGTTGTCACCGACGACCAGGGCGCCAGCGACACCGCGACGCTGACAATCGACATCACCCCGGCCAACGATACGCCGGAAATGGCGGCAGTTGCTTCGGGAACGATCACCGACACAAGCGCCAGCGATGATTTTGCGGCCATCAGCGGGACTCTGTCCGCTGCGGACCGCGATGCCGGGCACGAAGACGCGATGGAATATACCATTGACGGTCAGACTGCCGCAGGCGGTGAAACTTCGCAGACCTTCTATTGGGATCGTGATGGTTCGGCTGTTGTGACCACAGCGCCCGTCAACGGGCTGGAGCTGGGTACGCTGACGGTTCAGACCAACGGGGCCTACAGCTTTGACCCCAACGATGCGGGGATCAACGCCCTGCGCGCGGCCGAAGATCCGGTGATCACCACCACGCTGCGGGCGACTGACCCGCAGGGGGGCACGGATACCACCATGCTGACCATCAGCATCGACGGCGCGAATGACAACCCAGTCGTGACGGGTACGACCCCCCCGGCGGTTTCCGGGACGGTTTCGGCAACGGCGAAAGAGCAGGCCGAGGCCACCGAGGGTACGCAGGTGACCGTTTCCGGCACCATTGATTTTGTCGATGTGGACAGCACCACGTTGCCCAGCTTCGGTTTCCTGCCGCAGGGATCGGGGTACCAGGGCGTGATCTCGTTCACCCCGTCTGGCGGGACCGTCGCGAACGGGTCGGTCGGCTGGAGCTTCGTTATCGCGGATTCCGTCCTGAATTCGCTGGCAGAGGGAGAGGCCCTGTCCACCAGCCCGCAGGTCTATGACATCACGATCAGCGATGGGTCCGACGGTGGTATTGTCACCCAGCGGGTTTCGATCAGCATCGTTGGTACCAACGATGCACCGGTGATCGCCGGGGCATTGGGCGGCGGCGCTGTGGCTGACGCCGCGGCAGTGACTGAAGCCGCCGATGGCGCGGTTGACGCAACCATCAGCGCATCTGGCACCCTGTCGGTATCGGATGAGGATACCAGCGACGATGTCACGGTGTCCGTGACCGGCGCGACCATCACGGGGGGTACCTTTGGCGGCACCTCGCCGCTGAACGACGCGGCGTTGCTGGCCATGATGCAGGTGGCGGCCGGCGCCGCCGCGACCACTGGGTTCGGTGCTTCGGCCACCGTTGGCGCAGATGGGGCTGGGTCCGATTTCAGCTGGGCCTTCGCTTCGGATGCCTCGGGCGATGGATCTTTTGACTTCCTCGCCGTAGGTGAAACGCTGGAGGTGACCTATACCCTGACCGCCGATGACGGATCGGAAACCGACAGCGCGACGGACACGCAAACCGTCACCATCACCATCACCGGCACTAATGACAGCCCTGTTGCTTCGGCCGCCATTTCCGGCACCGTGGCCGAGGATATCGGCGACGCTGTGGTGATTGCGACGGCTTCGGGCACCGATGCGGACGCAAGCGATGTGCTTGGCTTCACGATCACCGGTGGCAACGACGCCGGTCTGTTCGAGATTGACAGCGAAACCGGAGAGATTTCGCTGGCTGCCGGTCAGGCGCTGGATGCGGAAACCGCTGGGTCCCATGTTCTGACAGTCACCATGTCGGATGGAAACGGCGGGTCCGACACCCAGGAGATCACGATCAATGTCTCTGATGTGGATGACAATGCCACCACTGCCCCGGCAGACACGGACGCAACCCCGGACGCCGTGGACGAAAACGCTGTTTCCGGCACGCTGGTCGGGATCACGGTCAATTCGACCGATGCGGATGTGACCTCGGGTGGGATCACCTACGCGATTGTCGGCGGAACGGGCGAAACCCTGTTCGACATTGACGCAAATTCGGGTGTGGTCAGCGTCGCGGCCGGTGCGGTTCTGGATCGTGAAACCGCAGAAAGCTACACGATCGAGGTGCAGGCGACCCCCGCCAACGGCGCGGCCAGCACAACGTCGTCATTCACCATCGCCATCAATGATGTGGACGAGTTCGACGTGACGGCTCCGGTGGACAGCAACGCCGCCGCAAACGAGGTCTCTGAAGACGCAGCGGCAGGAACCGCGGTAGGCGTCGTCGCGATGTCGACGGATGACGACGCGACCACGAACACTGTCAGTTACAGCCTGACCGACGATGCCGGTGGTATCTTCGAGATCGACAGCGTCACCGGTGTTGTCAGCCTTTCGACCGCGCCGGGTGCCGCCCGTCCCGACTATGAAACCGCAACCAGTCACCAGATCACGGTTCAGGCGGCCAGCAGCGATGGCTCAACGGCGACAGCCGATTTCACTATCGCCGTCCTGGATGCGAACGACAACGCGCCGGTATTCACCAGCTCTGGCACGGTCAGCGTGGATGAAAACACCACCGGGGTCGTGACGCTTACGGCGGATGATGTCGATACTGTCGGCGGTCCGGTCAGCTTCTCGATCATCGGGGGCGATGACGCTGCGGCGTTCGAGGTGGTCAACACCGATGGCGTCTACACGCTGCAATTCGTCGCGGCGCCGGACTTCGAAGCACCGGCGGACACCGGAGCGGATGGCGTCTACAACGTCACCGTTCAGGCGTCGGACGGGGTGAACACCACCGATCAGGCCCTGACTGTGACAGTCGCGGATGTCAACGAAGCCCCGACAGCGGTCGTCCTTGGCAACCAGCAGACCACGATTGCGGAAAACGTGACCGTGGGCGCGGGCATCAAGGTCGCGGATGTGACGATTACCGACGACGCCCTGGGCGCGAATGTTGTCAGCCTGACCGGTGCTGATGCAGGTGCTTTTGCGCTGGTGGACAACGGCGGGGCGCTGGAACTGCACTTTGTCGGCGCTTCGCCGGACTTCGAATCCCCGACGAATGAAGATGGCGACGGTGTCTACGATGTCACCGTCCAGGTGAATGACGCCACGGTGGGTGGTGACCCCGATGCCAGCACGGCGTTTTCGTTGACAGTCACCAACGTCAATGAAGCGCCGGTGGTATCGCTGGCCATCGCGGACCAGTCGACGGATGAGGACGCGGCGTTCAGCCTGGATGTGTCGGGCAACTTTGCCGACGTGGACAC
>CP051233.1:902401-2261641 GCA_017792425.1 Thalassovita sp. | reverse complement strand
CATGGCGACAGCCTGACCTTCAGCCTGGGGGCGGGTGCGCCTGCGTGGCTGTCGATTGACGGCGCGACGGGTGTGCTGAGCGGCACGCCTGAGAACGGCGACGTGGGCACGGTCAGCGTGACGGTGATCGCGACGGATGGGGATGAGGCAACCGCCTCTGACACGTTCGATCTGACGGTGGAAAACACCAACGACGCGCCGGTGGCCCAGGACGATGCCAATGTCTCGACCGACGAGGATACTGCGCTGAGCGGCACAGTCACCGCGACGGACGTGGACACAGGGGACGAGCTGACCTTCAGCCTGGACACTGACGCGGCCAACGGGTCGGTCACAGTCAACCCGGACGGCAGCTATGTCTATACTCCGAATGCCGATTTCAACGGCGCAGACAGCTTTGTTGTGCAGGTCAGTGACGGAGAGCTAACCGATACGGTAACCGTCAACGTGGACGTCAACGCAGTCAACGACCCGACCGAGATAGACGTTTCTGGCCAATCGGCCCCGACACATGTCGAGGCGGTGGATGACGCTGATCCGGTGCCGGTTGCCGTCGCGGATGGCGTCACGCTGATCGATGTTGACGGGCTGGACTACAACAGCGGTATCTTCGCGGCTTCGGTCGTGGGAGGGGACAGCAGCGACCTGCTGGATCTGGATACTTCGGGCGCTGTCAGCATCGTTGGCGGTGTCGTCGGTGTCGGCGGACTGCCTGTCGGGATCGTCACAGGTGTCGGCACCAATTCGCTGTCCGTCGTCTTTGGAAGCGGCGTGATGGCAGCGGATGTGCAGGCGGTCATCAACGCACTGACCTATGCCACCACCGACGATACGCCGGCAGCGACCCGCGATATCTCGCTGGATCTGACGGATGGGGATGGTGGAGTTGCGACGCAACAGATCGTGTCGGTCAACATCACCGCGTCGAACGATACGCCAACGCCGGTTGACGATACCTTTGGCGTGTCCGAAGGCTCGTTCGCCTCGACGCTTAACGTATTGACCCGCGGAACGCCCGACAGTGACCCGGATGGGGATGCGCTGAGCGTGATTGCTGTCAGCGATGTCGCGGATGGAACCGAGCCGGTCGGCGGTTCTTCGGCCGTGGGCGGGTCTGCGGGCGTGATCACCACGGATTGGGGGGCCGAGGTTACCTTGCAGGCCAGCGGGCAGCTGTTCTACAACCTCACCTCGCCTGTCGCGCGCTTCAACCAACTGGCTGGCGGAGAGACCGCTGTTGACACCTTCACTTACACGGTGAGTGACGGGAATGGTGGTACGGCGACGGCAACTGTCGCGGTGACGATCACCGGCACCAATGACGGTATCGTGGCGGTCGGCGATGCGATCGTCGCGACAGAGGAAACCGCAGCGTCTGTTTCCGGGAACCTTCTGGCGAATGACACCGATGTCGATGTCAACGACACCCGGTCGGTTGTCAGCGTCACCAGTTCCGTCACCGCAACGGCTGTCGCAACTGCAGGGGGCTACCAGATCACGACCAACGCAGGGGTAATCATCCTGCTGGCCACCGATGGCAGCTATACCATCTCTGCGCCCGACAGCCTGGATGAAGGGCAGACCTACTCTGCCAGCTTCCAGTACACGGTGCAGGATGGCGGGTCGGCCCAATCGACAACGACCGTTCTGGTGCAGGTGACAGGGGATAACGACGCCCCGAACGCCACGGCTGTGACGCTGATCGCGTCGGATGAAAACAGCACCCGCATCATCACCGAGGCGGAACTGCTGACCGGGGCTTCGGACCCGGATGCGAGCGCGGTGCTGGAAATCACCGATCTGACGCTGACCTCGGGCAACGGGCTGCTTGTCGACAATGGCGACGGTACCTGGACCTATACGCCTGATTTCAATGACAGCAGCGAGGTGACCTTCGACTACACGGTTTCCGATGGTGTCCTGACGGCAACGGCTTCGGCCGGGCTGGATCTGCTGCCGGTCGACGATGCGCCGGTGGCTGCGGATGGCGTTGGCACGACTGACGAGGACAACGCGACCGTGATCGACGTTGCCAGCCTGATTACAGAGCAGGACGGCGACAGCATCGAGGTATCTGCCTCGGTCGCCCCGGAACAGGGGACTGTCAGTGTCGACGGCACGGAAATCACTTTCACCCCGGCAGAGAACTTCTTTGGCGAGGCGACGATCACCTACACGGTGACCGATGTGACCGGTGCGGCGCTGTCGGATGAAGGGACGATCACCGTGACGGTGAACCCGGTGGACGATGCCCCAATCGCCGAGGATACATCCACCTTCGACGACGAAGGCACCCCGATTGAAACCGACGAGGATACGCCGATCACCGGTGACGTCGCCGGGCTGATCACAGAGGTGGATGGCGACAGCTATACCGTGACCGCAACCGTTGATCCCGAACAGGGCACGGTCAGCGTCAGCGGGACAGAGGTCACCTTTACCCCGGTTGAGAACTTCAATGGCGAAGTCATCATCACCTACACGGTGACGGACGACACCCTTGCAGGTCTGTCTGATACGGGAACGATCACCTTGACGGTCAACCCGGTGAACGACGCACCGGTTGTCGAGGACTGGACCCCGGAGGCAATCGAGGCCGGCAGCCGCCGCGGTATCATCACCCCGAGCTTTGTGGCGACGGATGTTGATGGCGATCCTCTCAGCTATACCGTGACGTACACGCCCTCGGCCGACGGAACGCTGTACCTTGGCGATGTTGTTCTGGCCTCTGGCACTGTCCTGACGCGGGCAGAGCTGGATGCCCTGACCTTGGCGGCGGGGGAAGTGCCCGGAACCATCCTGGCAACGGTTGAGGCGTCGGACGGGGTTCTTTCTTCCTCGGCTACATTGACGCTGACGATTGGCGAGGCGGTTGACGCAACACTTCTCGGAACCGAAGGGGATGACGTTCTGGACGGAGCGGCCGGGAATGACACCGTGCTTGCCGATCTTGGCAATGACCTGGTGTTCGGCGGCTCTGGCAACGACAGGCTGGAAGGCGACAAGGGCCGTGACACGCTGTACGGCGGCACGGGCAACGATACCCTGCTTGGCGGCGGTTTCGACGATCTTCTGTTCGGCGAGGACGGCAATGACCGTATCCGTGGCGACTATGGCGACGATACGATCTATGGCGGTGCGGGTGATGACAACCTGAAGGGCGGACAGAACCACGACGTGATCTTCGGCGAGGATGGCCGTGACTGGATCCTGGGTGAAGGCGGTAACGATACCATCTCTGGCGGTGTTGGAAACGACACGATTAAGGGTGGCAACGGGAACGATTACATCTCGGGCGATGGCGGCGGCGACATTATCCTTGGCGGCGATGGCGATGACACCATTGATGCCGGCAACGGGAATGACAAAGTCTATGGCGCCGAGGGTAACGATGTTGTCTACGGTGGTAATGGCGATGACCGCATTCTCGGTAAGGAAGGGGACGACCAACTGTTCGGTGACGGCCACAATGATACCCTCATTGGCGGCACCGGCAGCGATACGCTGGATGGCGGCGACGGTGACGACCAGTTGGACGGCGAAGAGGATAACGACATCCTCATTGGTGGCCTCGGCAATGACCTGCTGGTTGGTGGCGCCGGAGCGGACAATCTGAATGGCGGTGAAGGTGACGACACCCTGTTCGGGGGCCTGGAGGATGACATTCTGACTGGTGGTGCCGATGCGGATACCTTCGTGTTCGAACCGGTGTCGGGCAATGATGTCATCACCGATTACGAACTGGGTGTGGACAGCCTGCAGATCTCGACCTCGCTGTGGACCGGTGCGCTGGATCAGGCGACCCTGGATCTGATGGCCGACCTGACCGGGCCGGATCTGGTGCTGAACTTCGACAGCGGCGACACGCTGACGTTGACCGGTATCACCTCGACCGCCGGTCTGCTGACCGACATCACGCTGATCTGATCCAGGCGACGGAACACCAAGGGCGGCCCCAGGGCCGCCCTTTTCCGTTTTGCATCGAAAAGACGCAGGGCAATGATGACCTGTGGCGTCTAATTCGATGGACAGGGGCGGGGCGGTCAGGTAGAAGGGCGCTTTCCGTGACCCCTGTCGCGCCTCTATGGATACCTTCCCCTGATGATCACGCCCCTGTCCGAAGCCCTCGCTGAGCGCGGGTATACCACCCTTACCGACGTGCAACAGGCCGTCACCGCGCCCGAACTGGCCCAATCGGACCTGCTGGTGTCCGCCCAGACCGGTTCAGGCAAAACCGTGGGGTTCGGTCTGGCCATCGCCGGGACTCTGTTGGGCGATGAGACGCATTTCACCCCCGCCGCGGCCCCGCTGGCCCTGATCGTCGCGCCGACGCGGGAACTGGCGATGCAGGTGACTCAGGAACTGGGCTGGCTCTATGCCCGGACGGGCGCGCGGATCGTTTCCTGCATCGGGGGGATGGATGCACGAAACGAACGCCGGGCGCTGGAACGCGGGGCGCATATCGTGGTGGGGACGCCGGGGCGTCTGCGCGATCACATCACCCGTGGCGCGCTGGACCTGGCCGACATCCGCGCCATCGTGCTGGACGAGGCAGATGAAATGCTGGATCTTGGCTTCCGCGAGGATCTGGAATTCATGCTGGCCGAAGCCCCCGCAGACCGCCGCACCCTGTTGTTCTCGGCCACGGTGCCGCCCTCGATCGCGGAACTGGCGAAAAGCTATCAGCGCGATGCGGAACGCGTGACCACCCTGACCAAGGGCCAGCAACACGCCGATATCGAATACCAGGCGGTGCAGGTGTCCGCACAGGACGTGGAACATGCGATCATTAACCTGCTGCGGTTTCACGATGCGCAAACCGCCATCGTCTTTGCCAATACCCGCGCTGCCGTTGCGCGCCTTGCTGCGCGGTTCGCCAACCGTGGGTTCCTGGTGGTCAGCCTGTCAGGTGAACTGAGCCAGGATGAGCGTAGCCATGCGCTGCAGGCGCTGCGCGATGGCCGGGCGCGGGTCTGTGTGGCCACAGATGTGGCCGCGCGCGGCATTGACCTGCCGAACCTGGAACTGGTTGTACATGCCGACCTGCCCACCAATACGGAAACCCTGCTGCACCGGTCTGGCCGGACCGGGCGGGCAGGGCGCAAGGGGATTTCCGCGCTGATCGTGCCGGACAAGGCCGCGAAAAAGGCCGGTCGCCTTTTGAAATGGGCCAAGATCGAGGCGGCGTGGAATTTCGCCCCCAGCCCCGAGGATATCCGCGCCAAGGATGAAGAGCGCCTGCTGGCCGATCCCGCATGGCACGACGCACCCGAAGCCGATGAGGCGGAATTCGCAGCCAAACTGCAGGCGCAATATACGCCGGATCAGATTGCAACGGCTTGCCTGCGGCTGTACCGCACCCGCCTGTCCGCACCCGAGGAACTGAACGCCGTTGTGGCTGCCCCCCAACGTGAAGCCCGCGAACCACGCCGCGACTTTGGCCCGTCTGTCTGGGTGTCGCTGTCCGTGGGGCGGGATCGCAACGCCGAACCGCGCTGGCTGTTGCCCATGCTGTGCCGCGCGGGAAACCTTGAAAAGGCAAGTATCGGCAAGATCCGGGTTGGTGAGACCGAAAGCTATGTGGAACTGTCGCAGGACGCGCTTGCTGGGTTCATGAACCAGATTGGGCCGGACGGGCAAGTGGACGAAGGCATCCGGGCGCTGGTCATGGATGCTGAACCGCCGGAAGAACCGCGTCGCGGGCCGCAGAAACCCCGCTTTGACCGGCCCAAGCCGCACCGTAAGGGGGACCGCCCCGACCGGACCCCGGCGCCCCGGAACGAGGACCGTCCGAAGCCACGCAAGGACTACCCGGAACGGGTAGAAGGCAAACCGCGCCCAACACCGCGCGACGCAGGCAACGGGGCGGAAACCAGAAAGCCGCGGCCGGTCAAGGCTGTCGGTGACAAACCTGTGAAACCCGCGCGGGCGAAACCTGCCTTCAACGCGGATGATCCGTCGAAATCCCTGCGGGCTAAGCCGCGCCCGATGCGCAAACCGGACGCCCGCGGCGAAGCGGAGGCTGAACACAAACCGCGCCCAGTGCGCAGCGCCAAGGGAGGCGAGGCCGTGCCACGCCGCCCCCGCTCGGATGGCGGCAAGGGTGGGTTCGACAAACCGCGCGGCGCGCCCAAGGGGCGTCCGCAGGATGGTAAACCCTGTGCCAAGGGGGCAAAGCCCGGCGGCACCGGAAAGCCGGGGGGCAAACCCGGCGGCAAGCCCCCGGCCAAAGGGGGCACCAAGCCCCGAACACCGAAACGCTGACAGGCAAAGGCCGCGCCCCTGAAGGGAACGCGGCCTTTTTATTACTGTCCCAGAACTTGCCGGAAAGCGGTTCCCAGTTTGTCCACGATTTCCCCGATGTGATCGTCTGTCAGGATGAAGGGCGGGGCCAGCAGCACGTGGTCTCCGCGCACCCCGTCGATCGTGCCACCCATCGGATAGCAGATCAGGCCTGCCTCGAACGCGGCTTTCTTCACGGCTTTGTTGATGCCCTTGGCGGGATCGAATGGGGCCTTGGTTGCGCGGTCCGCAACGATTTCCAGCCCGCGGAACAGGCCACGGCCACGGATATCGCCAATATTGGGGTGCTGGCCAAAGGCGTCATGCAGCGCGGAGTCCAGTTTCTGCCCCATCTGCATGGACCGTGCCGCCAGCCCGTCGCGGGTCAGTCGGGTCAGCACCGCCAGCCCTGCCGCCGTGGCGACAGGGTGGCCGATGTAGGTGTGGCCGTGCTGGAAAAAACCGGAACCGTTTTCAATCGCGTCATAGATCTGGCCGGAGCACAGCATCGCCCCCAAGGGTTGATACCCGCCGCCCAAGCCCTTGGCGATAGCGGTGATGTCGGGGGCTACGCCGTCCTGTTCACAGGCGAATAGCGTGCCGGTCCGGCCCATGCCGCACATGACCTCGTCCAGGATCAACAATACACCGTAAGTATCGCAAATCTCACGGATTCTCTTGAAATACCCTTCGACCGGCGGCAGCGCCCCGGCGGTTGCGCCGACCACGGGTTCGGCGACGAAGGCCATCACGCTGTCGGGGCCAAGGCGCTGGATTTGCGCTTCCAGCTCGTTCGCGATTCGCTGGCCATAGTCATGGGCGGTTTCGTCCGCGTGGCGGTCACGGTATTCGTAGCAGGGCGAAATATGCGTTACATCCATCAGCAGCGGCGCGAACTGCGCCCGCCGCCATTCGTTACCACCAACCGCCAAAACCCCCAGCGTGTTGCCATGATAGCTTTGCCGGCGGGCGATGACGTGGCGGCGCTGTGGCTGGCCGATTTCCAGGAAATACTGACGCGCCAGTTTCAGCGCGGCCTCTGTCGCCTCGGATCCGCCCGATACGAAATAGACCCGGTCCAGACCGGCAGGGGCGTTTGCGATCAACAAGTCGGCCAAGGCTTCTGCCGGGTCGGATGTGAAAAAACCGGTGTGGGCAAAGGCGAGCTTGTCCACCTGGGCCTTGATCGCTTCGGTCACTTCGGCGTCGGAATGCCCCAGGCAGGATACCGCGGCGCCGCCCGACCCGTCGAAATACCGCTTGCCGGTGCTGTCAATCAGGTAGCAACCGTCGCCCTTTACGGCGGTGGGCAACTTGGCCTTGGTGTGGCGGGGGAAAACGTGGGACATGGCAGGTCTCTCAGTTCTGGATCGGACGGCCCATTGCGCGCGCGGCGGCGGCGATGCGGGCGACGTTTTCGGCGTTGTCCTTGGCGGGGGTTCCGTCAGGACGGCAGATGTTGTTTTCAAACCCGACGCGGACATGGCCACCCAGCCGGATCGCTTCGGTCAGGACGGCGTGTTCCTGATGCCCGAAGGCGCAAACCGTCCAGTCGGGGAAGGCACCACCCAAGGCATTGACGAAAGGGGCCAGGTCATCGGGTTGGGCGTTCTGTGGCGGCGCATATTTGCCCAGCACCAGGATCACTGCGCGCATGTCGTCCGGCACCGTGCCGTCCGCCAGCCAGGCTTTCAACTGATCCAGATCGGCCTGTTCATACAGGATGTGCTGCACCTTGATGCCATTGTCCGCCGCAAAGGCATAGACCTGCGGTGCCAGTTCCGGGGCGCGGGCAATTTCGCGGACAGAGACACTGGCCGCGGCGGGGCGGACGCCCCTGAGGCAGGCGAACTGGTCCGGGACCGCGAAGATTCCTGCGGATTCCGTGGTAACCTGCACCGCCATGTCTGGCACCGTGCGCGCCAGTTCGGTCATGGTTTCCCGGTATTCTGTCGAATCGAGACTGTGCTTTCCCGCCGTGTCGCGGATGTGCAAATGCAGCTCGGCGGCACCGGCGGCATGACACGCAACAGCTGTTTCAATGATCTCGGCTCGTGAAACAGGTATTTCAGGATGGTCGGACTTTCCGCGCCGCGCCCCGTTCGGCGCAACCGTGATTTTCAGTGGTGTCATGGCTATACCATTGCAATAAAACGAAAACCCGTCATTGATGAAACCGTTTCCTTTCATATGCGGCGCTGCAACAAGCGTTTCGGAAACTTGTGTGCTAGGCTGGCAGAAGGATGAGTCGCGGCCAATCGGGGCTTCCAATTCCGAATATATGAAACATATGTTTCCTGTGTTGACAAGAAATAAAACAAATGAGAAATAGGTGCCGACCGGGAGGAAGGCGTGTCTGCTCAGATGTCGATCGAAGATGTCATCGCGCGTAGCTATAGCGATCTCAGCGCCAAGCTGCGAGAGGCTGCCGATTATGTTGCGCTGCATCCCATTGATGTCGCAACACGTTCCCTGCGCGCAGTTTCCACGTCCAGCGGCGTTTCCCCGGCCACCTATTCCCGACTGGCGCGCGCGCTGGATTTTGACAGCTACGAAGACCTGCGCGAGCTGTGCCGCAAGAACGTGGGCCGCCGCGCCAAGACCTTTTCGGAAAAGGCGGGCATGCTTCGTTCGTCCGACCAGTCAATCACTTCGATCCTTGAACGCCAGATGGCGGCGTGCATTTCCAACATCGCGCAATTGCGTGAACTGGAAACCTCGGCCAAGCTGGATCAGGCTGTAGAGGCGCTGCAAGGCGCGCGCAACGTGATCCTTTTCGGGGCGTTCGGGTCCACCGGGATCGTGGAATACATGTCGTACCTGGCCAATTATTTCAGCACCAACTGGACGCTGGCCGGACGTATGGGGGCGTCGCTGGGGTCTGCACTGGCCTCTATCGGCAAGGGCGACGTGCTGCTGGTCGTCACCAAGACACCCTACGCCAAACGCGCCATCCTGGCCGCGGAAATCGCCCGCAAGGAAGGCGCGACGACCATCGTCATCACCGACGATCATTCCTGCCCCGCGCTGAAACACGCGGATATCAACTTTATCATTCCGTCCGACAGCCCGCAGTTCTTTTCGTCTTATGCGGCGACGCTGGTGCTGATGGAAACGCTGATTGCCATGCTCGTGGCCCGTTCGTCCGACGACACCAGCGAACGCATCCGGGAGGTAGAGCTGCGCAACAAGGGACTGGGAGAGTTCTGGTCCGATTGACCCCTTAACCGTGAACATCAAAAAGGGAGACTCTGATGTTTAACAAGTTCAAACTGGGCGGTGCCGTTCTGGCCGCAACGATCGTGGCGGCCCCGCTGGCGATGGCTGAACAGTTCATCACCATCGGCACCGGCGGCGTGACGGGTGTGTACTACCCGGCCGGCGGTGCGATCTGCCGCTTGGTCAACAAAGGCCGCAAGGAACATGGTATCCGTTGCTCTGTCGAATCCACCGGCGGTTCGGTCTACAACATCAACACCATCCGCGAAGGAGAGTTGGAATTCGGCGTTGCCCAGTCCGACTGGCAGTTCCACGCCTATCACGGCACATCGAAGTTCGAGGAGAACGGCAAGTTCGAGAACCTGCGTGCCGTGTTCTCGCTGCATCCCGAACCGTTTACCGTGGTCGCCCGCGCCGATGCAGGTATCAAGAATTTTGATGACCTGAAGGGCAAGCGCGTCAACATCGGCAACCCGGGGTCGGGTCAGCGCGGTACGATGGATGTCGTCCTGGAGGCCAAGGGCTGGACCACCGGCGATTTCGCTTTGGCATCCGAGTTGAAGCCGGCCGAACAATCGGCCGCCCTGTGTGACAACCAGATTGATGCGATGATCTACACGGTCGGCCACCCCTCGGGGTCCATCCAGGAAGCCACCACCGCCTGTGACTCGGTCTTGGTGAACGTGACCGGCCCGGAAATCGACAAGCTGATCGCCGACAACCCGTACTATGCTTCGGCCACCATTCCCGGCGGCATGTATCGCGGTTCGGATGCGGACACCACGACCTTCGGGGTTGGCGCAACCGTTGTGACCCGCGCCGAGGTTGCTGACGAGGTTGTCTATAACTTCGTTAAGGCCGTTTTTGAAAACTTCGATGATTTCAAGGCATTGCACCCCGCTTTTGCTGTTCTGAATGAAGAAGCCATGATCAAGAACAGCCTGTCGGCCCCGCTGCATGATGGTGCCGTGAAATACTACAAGGAACGCGGCTGGATTCAGTAATCCGCGTCTTGCGTGGCCGGGTCAGCCCGGCCACGCATCCCGTTCAACGATAAGAAGAAAGTTCATTGGGTCCAGACGTACGCCCTGACGCGGGGGCGGGTTCGTCAGAGGGAGAGACAAGGAATGGCAAAGATAGAGAACAAGGGACGCGCCCTGAGCGAAGAAGAGCTGCAGGAGCTTGTTGCTGCCTCTGACGCCGGGGGCCGCAATCCGGCGGGCAACGTCGCCCTTTTGTTGGCCGTGGTCGCCTTCTTGTGGTCGGCCTTCCAGGTTCTGCTGGCGTCACCGGTGTCCAACATGCTGCTGCCCGGGGATGTGATCAACAACTCGCGCCAGATTCATCTGGCCTTTGCTGTGTTCCTGGCTTTCCTTGCCTATCCGGCTCTGGCCTCCAGCCCGCGCCACTATGTTCCGGTGCAGGATTGGGTGATGGCCGTGGTCGCCGCGTTCATTGCACTTTATGGCTTCTTTTTCTACCAGAAGATCGTCAATTCAGGCGGTCTGGCGGATGATACCGACAAATGGATTGCCCTGCTGGGCTTGATCCTGCTGTTCGAGGCTGCCCGCCGCGCGCTTGGCCCGGCGATGGCGATCATCGCCACGATCTTCTTGTTTTATGTCTTCTTTGGTTCTTCCTCTTGGGTGCCCGAAGTCATCCGCTGGAAAGGCGCGTCGCTGAAGAAAGCGATGAGCCACATGTGGATCACGTCAGAGGGCGTTTTCGGCATCGCCCTGGGCGTGTCCACCAAGTTCGTGTTCCTGTTCGTGCTGTTCGGCGCGCTGCTGGAAAAGGCGGGCGCAGGCAACTACTTCATCAAGATGGCCTTTGGTGCGCTTGGTCACCTGCGGGGCGGTCCTGCCAAGGCTGCCGTGGTGGGCTCTGCCGCGACCGGCCTGATTTCCGGGTCGTCCATCGCCAACGTCGTGACCACCGGCACATTCACCATCCCGCTGATGAAACGCGTGGGCCTGTCATCCGAAAAGGCCGGTGCGGTCGAGGTGGCCAGTTCCGTCAACGGCCAGATCATGCCGCCGGTGATGGGAGCCGCCGCCTTCCTGATGGTGGAATATGTCGGCATTTCCTATGTCGAGGTCATCACCCACGCCTTCCTGCCTGCCGTCATCAGCTATATCGCGCTGGTCTATATCGTGCATCTGGAAGCGGTGAAGATGAACATGCCCACGCTGGGTGACCGTGTGGTGTCGCTGGGCCGCACGGTTGGGGGCATGGCGGTGTTCTTCGTGGGCTTTGCCGCGCTGTGCTATGGGGTGCAATATCCGGTCCGTGCGATCGTGTCCCTGGTGCCCGAAGGGGCGGGGTGGGTATTGGCCGCGCTGACATTCGCCACCTATGTGCTGCTGTTGAAACTGGCCGCCGGGGTTCCCGATCTGGAACCTGACGATCCCAACGCCGAAGTGGTGAAGCTGCCGGTGATCAGTGAAATCTACAAGGCGGGTCTCTATTTCCTGCTGCCGATCATCGTGCTGGTCTACTTTCTGATGATCGAACAGAAATCGCCCGGCCTGTCGGCCTTCTGGGCCTCGGCACTGCTGTTCGGTATCCTGCTGACCCAGCGGCCGCTGAAGGCAATATTCCGGGGCGAAAGCGATACCGCCAATGCCTTCAAGGCGGGGGTGGGTGACCTGGTTCAGGCGATGATCGACGGCGCGCGCAATATGATCGGGATCGGCCTGGCCACTGCCACGGCCGGCGTGATCGTGGGCACGGTGACCCTGACCGGCGTGGGGCAGGTGATGGCCGACCTCGTAGAGTTTCTGTCAGGCGGCAACCTGATCCTGATGTTGGTAATGGTGGGTATCCTCAGCCTGATCCTGGGCATGGGCCTGCCGACCACGGCGAACTATATCGTCGTCAGTTCGCTGATGGCGGGGGTCGTGGTGCAACTGGGGGCGCAATCGGGCCTGATCGTGCCGCTGATCGCGGTTCATCTGTTCGTGTTCTATTTCGGCATCATGGCCGACGTGACGCCACCGGTCGGGCTGGCGTCCTTCGCCGCCGCCGCCGTGTCGGGCGGGGACGCGATCCGCACCGGGTTTCAGGGGTTCTTCTATAGCCTGCGGACAATCGCGCTGCCCTTTGTGTTCATCTTCAACACGGACCTGTTGCTGATCGACGTGACATTGGCACAGGGCATTTTGGTGTTCGTGGTGTCCACCATCGGTATCCTAGTGTTCACCGCGGGCACGATGGGCTGGTTCATGTACCGTTCCAACATCGTGGAAAGCATCCTGTTGATCCTGCTGTCCTTCTTCCTGTTCCGCCCCGGCGTGATCATGGATCGCATCCAGCCGCCCTTTGCTGAACTGCCGCCCGCGCAAATCGTGCAGGCCATGGGTGCAGCCGAGGCGGGCGCGATCGTGCGTCTGCGTGTGGCTGGGCCGGACTATGTCACCGGTGACATGAAGGAAACAACGCTGGTTCTGGACATCCCCGAAGGCGCCAGCGGCGAGGACAAGCTGAAAACCCTTGGCCTGATCACGCTGAACGAAGACGGCAAGACCAAGCTGGAAGAACCGTTCCCCGGCACGCAGTTCTTTGAAACCTTGGGCGCGTTCGATTTCTATGCAGACGATCCGGTAGAGGTGACGCTGGTGCGTGTGCCGCAGGATCAGCTGCCCAAGGAGCTGATCTTCTTCCCGGTGCTGCTGCTGGTCGGTGGTATCGGCTATGTTCAAATCCTGCGGTCCAGAAGGGCCACCCGGAAAGAAGGAGCAACCGCATGAGCACCTGCATTCTTTGCGCATTGGACCTGAACCAGCCAGACCAGAGCCGTAAGCTACTGGAAACGGCGCATAAGCTGGCCAAACTGGATGGGGCGCAACTGGACGTGCTTTCCGTCGTGCCGAACTTCGGGGTTGGCGAAGTGGCCGATTTTTTCCCCGAGGATTACCTGGAAAAGGCGATGGACCAGGCGCGGTCCGACCTTGAGAAATTTGTGACAGAGGTCATCGGGGCCGAAGCCAACAAATCCATCCGCCACGAGGTCGCCTCGGGCAAGGTCTATCAGGAGGTGCTGCGCGTCGCTGAAGCCGCCGGAAGTGATCTGATCGTAATCGGGTCGCACAAACCGGCGATCCGCGATTACCTGCTGGGGTCGAACGCGTCGCATGTCGTCCGTCACGCCCCGGTATCGGTATTGGTCATCCGCTAGGAACCAACCTGCAATAAGAAACGAAGAATAACGCCGGTCCCGTGGTGGGGCCGGCGACCGAAGAAGCTTTCCCAATGCAAAGGGAAATGCCAATGGAGAAGTGCAATGCACATGCAAAACGAAAAGAGCTTTCGCGAGTCAGTGGACCTGATGTTCAATCGCGCGGTGGCGCTGATGGACCTTTCGCCGGGGCTGGAGGAAAAAATCCGGGTCTGCAACTCGACCTATACCGTGCGGTTCGGGGTCCGTCTGCGCGGCAAGATCCACACCTTTACCGGCTATCGGTCGGTCCATTCGGAACATATGGAGCCGGTCAAGGGCGGTATTCGCTATGCGATGGCGGTGAACCAGGACGAGGTAGAGGCGCTGGCGGCGCTGATGACCTATAAATGCGCGCTGGTCGAGGCGCCCTTCGGCGGGTCCAAGGGCGGGCTGCGCATCAACCCGTTGGAATGGGAAGAACATGAACTGGAACAGATCACCCGCCGTTTCGCCTATGAGCTGGCCAAGCGCGACCTGATCAGCCCCGCCCAGAACGTGCCGGCCCCGGACATGGGCACCGGCGAGCGCGAAATGGCCTGGATCGCTGATCAGTACAAACGCATGAACACCAACGAGTTGAACGTGAACGCCTGTGTCACCGGTAAACCCGTTCACGCGGGTGGTATTCAGGGCCGGGTAGAGGCGACGGGCCGCGGTGTGCAATATGCGCTTCGCGAATTTTTCCGGCATCCAGAAGACGTGAAGATGGCCTGTCTGGATGGCACGCTGGACGGGAAACGCGTTATTGTTCAGGGGCTTGGCAACGTTGGTTATCACGCGGCGAAATTCCTGACGCAAGAGGATGGCGCCAAGGTCATCGCCATCGTAGAGCGCGACGGCGCGATCATCAGCAAAGACGGTTTCGATATCGACGCGGTTCGTGACTGGATCGGTGGGCATGGCGGTGTGAAGGGTTTCCCGGACGCAGACTTTACCGAGAACGGCGCAGAGGTTCTGGAAATGGAGTGCGACATCTTGATCCCGGCTGCGCTGGAGGGGGTGATCCATACGGGGAATGCTGCGCGGATCAAGGCGCCGCTGATCATCGAGGCCGCCAACGGCCCGGTGACTGCCGGTGCTGACGAGATCCTGCGCGCCAAGGGAACTGTCATCATTCCAGACCTTTATGCCAACGCCGGCGGTGTCACCGTGTCCTATTTCGAATGGGTCAAGAACCTGAACCACATCCGCTTTGGCCGGATGCAGCGCCGCCAGGAAGAGGCGCGGCACAAACTAGTGGTAGACGAATTGGAGCGGCTGGACCGATATCTGGGGGATGCGTGGTCCATGACGCCGGATTTCAAGGCGAAGTACCTGCGGGGCGCGGATGAGCTGGAACTGGTGCGCTCGGGTCTGGATGACACGATGCGGGCGGCCTACAATTCGATGCGGGAAACCTGGCATGGACGCCAAGACGTAGAGGATCTGCGCGTCGCGGCCTTCATGGTGTCGATCGAACGGATCGCAAAGAGCTATCGGGCAAAAGGTCTTTAACCTGTCAAGTCGTACGGTTCAGGCTTTGAACCGTACGATTCGCTACCGGTCAGCATCGGCGTGGGGCAGGGACGGTCACAAGACCCCAGCCTGACCCGCCCCCCAAAGAGTAAGAGCGCCCCTTTCGGGGCGCTCCTTTTTTTCTGAACCGAAGTTCTGTGGCTTAGATCTCTTCTGCCAGCAGGTTGATGCAGAGTTGGTCGAAGCTGATCTGGACGTTTGCGTCCTGCTCAACATACCAGCCAGCAACTTCCAGCTCGTTGGTGAAGATGGTGGTGTCACCAACGTCTTCGGTCGACAGAGTTTCGTAGCAGTTCTCGATATACACCGGTTCTGCGTTCCATTCGGTATCCGGACGATCTGCTTCGCAATCCGGGATCTCGACGCACTTGTCTTCGAAGTAGATGATGCCCTTGCCGTCGTCCGGGCTTTCTTCGTCTTCGCCCATCTGCAGCAGGTACGACATGACCTTGCTTTCGTGGAACAGCGGATCGTCGTCGTTCAGACCATGAGCACGCAGGGTGTTCATCAGGTTTTCGACCGTGACAGACCCACCAGCGTAGTGGATGATCACGTCGTCGCCCGACACGGTGGAGGTCATTGCGCCCACATCCGTGGTGGTGTGGAACACCAGACGGTCTTGGTTGTTGAAGTAGTCGAAGTCCTTGATGGTGTCATCGCCCAGGTTGGTGATGATGACTTCATCGCAGATTTCGTCACCGTCGTTGTCCACTCCGTAGCCGAAGACAAAGTCGTCGCCGTCTGCTTCACCCCACATGGTTTCGTTACCACGGTCAGAGATCAGGCAGTCAGTTTCCTTACCACCGTGCAGCTCGTCGTTGTTGGCCCCACCCAGCAGGACGTCCATGCCGCCGCCTTCTTGGCCCATGTCACCGTAGAGGACGTCAACGCCGCCGTTACCGTAGAGGAAGTCGTCGCCGTCGCCACCGTCCATGGTGTCCGAACCAGCGCCACCGTCCAGGGTGTCGTTGCCTTCGTCGCCATTCACGACGTCGTGGCCGTCACCGCCATCCAGGCAGTCGTCGCCTTCGCCACCGCTGATGTAGTCGTCGTCGCCGTCGCCGTCGATCACGTCGTTGCCTTCGTCACCGTACAGTGCGTCTTTGCCGTCGCCACCGTGGATGTGGTCGTCGCCTTCGTTACCGTGGACAGTGTCGTGGCCACCGTCACCGGACAGGGTGTCGTTGCCGACGTTACCGTTGATCACGTCGTCGCCTGCGTCGCCGTTGACTTCGTCGTCATCTTCACCACCGTGGATGGTGTCGTTGCCTTCACCACCGGAGATCAGGTCGCTGGCTTCGCCCAGAGCGACGAACCCGTTGGCGTTGTCACCGTAGATCAGGTCATCGCCGTCACCGCCTCTGATGCAGTCAGCGTTGTCGTTGCCTTCGATAACATCGTTGCCGGTGCCACCATCGATACGGTCGTTGTCAGCACCACCCTGGATGTTGTCGTTGCCTTCACCACCGTAGATCAGGTCGTTGCCGCGCTGACCCAGCAGGGCGTCATCGCCAGCGTCACCGAAGATGGTGTCGTTGCCGTTGTAGCCGCGGATGGTGTCATCGCCCGACCCGCCAGAGGCGAAGTCGTTGCCGGAACCGGCATGGATGTAGTCGCAGCCTGCGTTACCGGCAAGGCTGTCGTGACCGCCGTTACCGTACAGGGTGTCGTCGCCTTCACCACCGGTCATGAAGTCGTCGCCTGCGCGACCCTTCATCTTGTCGTCGCCTGCCTGACCAGCCATGCAGTCATCGCCTGCGCCGCCAATCATCAGGTCATCGTCCGACCCACCCAGCAGGGTGTCGTTGCCGTCGCCGCCCGTCAGGCAGTCGTCGCCCGAACCACCGATCAGGATGTCGTCGCCGTCATCACCGTCCAGGCTGTCGTTGCCGCCGCCGCCGGCCAGCATGTCACGGCCAGTTCCGCCGTTCAGCTCGTCGTTGCCGTGCATTGCCGGGTCCTGCCAGAACTCGTCACCCATCAGGATGTCGTCGCCGGAGCCGCCGAACAGGTAGTCACCGCCGCCGTCGCCGCGCAGCAGGTCGTTGCCGCCGTTGCCGGCGATCACGTTGGTGTTTGCGTTGCCGCGAATGTGGTCGTCACCGCCAAGGCCTTTGCCTTTGTTGGTGTTTGCCAGCTCGTTGAAATCGGCACTGTCAGTATTCGGTGTACCGCCGAGCCAGGTGCCGGAAACCAGCGCCCATGCTTCGGACAGGGTTTTCATATTAAAGGCCATAGTAATTACCCCCAAGATTTGGTTTTCAAGAAACGCTTGACCGCAGGAGTCACAAACAAATTTATGTGCGGTTTTCGCGCGCGACCGAGGAATCAAGTGGACCCCGATCACCTTTCCAGTGAGCCATTCATTTACTGTCTCAAATACCCTCATTTGGGGGTAAAATTCCTAATCTTTGCAAAAAGTTGCCTTTTTTTCGCCTGATTTGTCAGGGCGGTGAAATCACTGATTTTGAAAGCAGAATCAGCTCCCTGCACGACCACCGGAATGGTCGCGCAGGGAGCGTTGGCCAGAGGGTCGGCAGGGCCGTGGCCCTCTGGCTCGGGGGCTCGGAGCAAGGCTCCAGCCTTTCCCGTTTCGAACCGACCCAGGGCGTCAAGCAACCCTGGTTCGGGTGTCCGGCAGCGGGAATGTTTCAGCCCGCTTCCGGTTTTCACCGGATGACTTGTCCGTCTGTTAGCCGTCGTCCCGCATCGCCCGTTGGAAATAACGGGTGACCGGTCTTGTCAGGTATGCAAAGGGAGTATACTCGCCCGTGCGGATGAAGGTTTCCGCCGGCATACCGGGGATCAATGACTGACCCTCGGGCAGCTTGGCGACCTCGGCGTTAGGAAGTTCAATCTCGGTTCGATAGTAGGAACGACCCGTTTGCGGATCGTTGAAAGCGTCGGGCGACACGCGCGTCACACGGCCAAACAGGTCCGGGGTCGAGCGCATGTCGAAGGAAGCGAAGCGCAGCACCACTTCCTGGTTGGTGTAAATCTTGTCGATGTCAATCGTGTTGACCTCGGCTTCGATGATCAGCGGGCGGTCCTGCGGGATGATGTACATCACCGCGTCCGCCGGACGAATGACGGACCGGGGGCCGAACAGGCGCAGGTCGTAGACGACGCCACTGATCGGGGCCTTGATGTCCATGCGGTCCAGCTGGGTCATCAGGGCGCGGCGGCGTTCCGTCATTTCCATTTCGTTGAAGCCCAGGTCGCGCAGGGTGCTGATTGCCTCTTCGCGGCGCTGGGAATGCAGGCGCAGTTCCTGGATGCTGATCTCGGCGATCTGCTGCATGGCCTGCGCGCGGCGGGCGGTCAGTTCGCCTTCGAGGCCGGCCAGGCGGGCGGCTTCGCGCTGCAGGTTCAGGACGCGGCTGGTCTGGGCCAGGCCCTTTTTCAGCAGGATTTCCTGGTTGTGGGCTTCTTCCTGGATCAGGGTCAACTGCTTCGCGGCCGAGGCCATTTGCGCATCAATGCCGCCGATCTGGTTTTCAAGCTGTTCGCGCTGGTTGGCCAGCTGGGTCACGGATTTGTCGAGGCTGTCCAGACGGGCTTCGAACAGGCGGGCCTGGCCGTCCATCAGATCCATCACGTCCGGGTTTAACTGTGCCGCTTCAATAAGTTGCGGGTCAAACTCGACAATGTCCGCCTGATCGCGTTCCGCTTCTAGCCGTCCGCGGCGGGCCATCAGTTCGTAAAGCTGGCCTTCGACGATGGCCAGTTCGGACAGGGTCAGGGTCGGGTCCAGTTTCACCAGCGTTGCGCCCGCTTTGACGGAATCGCCCTCGGCCACGAAGATCTGGTCCACGATACCGCCGACCTGATGCTGAACAGCCTGGCGGTTGCGGTCGATGATGATCCGGCCAGAGGCCACGACCGCACCGTCGATCTGCGCCAGCATCGCCCATGTGGCGAACCCGCCCAGCAGCATGATGATGCTGCCGAATCCGATCAGCTTGGGAAGGAACAGCGAGAAGCCGAAACCCGTATCTGTCGTCTGCGCGCTCATGCGACACCCCCTGCGGTCTTGCGAACAACCTTGATATTCGAGGCCAGCATGTCGGACATGACCTTTTCACGCGGTCCCCAGGCCTTCATGTTGCCGTCTTCCAGCATCAGGATCTTGTCGCATTCCTTGATGGCAGAGGGGCGGTGCGCCATGATCAGCACGGCGTTGCCTTCTTCCTTCATGGTCGCGATCGCCGTGTTCAGCGCGGCGGACCCTTCGTTGTCCAGGTTGGAATTGGGTTCGTCCAGGACCAGCAGCACCGGGTTGCCGTACAGCGCCCGCGCCAGGCCGATCCGCTGGATCTGGCCGCCCGACAACTGGGTGCCGATGGTGCGGACCGGGGTGTTGTAGCCCTCGGACAGTTTCAGGATCATTTCATGCGCGGCGGCCTTTTTCGCAGCCTCGATCACGCGTTCCGAGTCGAAGTTGGCGGAAAGGCGCGCGATGTTCTGGGCAACGGTGCCGTCGAACAGGGTGACGCGCTGCGGCAGGTAGCCGATGTAATGCGCCAGCTCTTCGGGATGGTATTGGTCCAGCGGCGCGCCGCCCAGCGTGATCTTGCCGGAAGCGGTGGGCCAGATGTTTGTCAGCGCCCGCGCAAGGGTGGATTTACCCGATCCGCTGGGGCCGATCACGCCCACGGCTTCGCCCGGCAGGATGCCAAAGCTGATATTGCGCAGGGTCGGGGTGCGCGTTTTCGGCGGCGCGACCACGATCTGGTTGACGATCAGCTTGGCACTGGGGCGCGGCAGTTGCACCGGCGCGGCGTCTTCGGGGATTTCCGTCAGCAGATCGGCCAGGTTGTCCCAGCCCATCTTGGCACGCTGTACGGTGGACCACTGGTTGACGACGGTTTCCACCGGCGCCAACGCACGGCCCAGCAACAGCGAGGAGGCGATCATGACGCCCGGCGTCACTTCGCCCTGCAGCACCAGATAGGCACCAAGGGCCAGCATCGCCGATTGAAGAAAGAGCCGGAAGGTCTTGGAAATAGTCATGAAACTGCCGCCCATGTCGGTCGAGCGGACCATTTCCTGCAGCGCCTTGTGACGGGTCTTGGCCCAGTTGTCGAAGGCGTTGGACTGCATGCCGA
Organism: Thalassovita sp.; assembly: GCA_017792425.1. Lineage (GTDB taxonomy): Bacteria > Pseudomonadota > Alphaproteobacteria > Rhodobacterales > Rhodobacteraceae > Thalassobius. The sequence continues at coordinate 2,241,298 of CP051233.1, read as the reverse complement.
GGCTGCGGATGGTTTCGGCCTCGTTCTGCAACTGTTCCGAGTAGCGATCAGCCATGTAGCTGGAGGCGTTCGCCTTGATCGCGTAGGTCTTGGTGGTCAGCTGGTTCAGGATCGCCGACAGGATCAGCAGGCCGCCGCCAAGGGTGGCCATGACGCCCAGCCAGGGGTGGAACAGCGAAATCCCCAGCAGGAACACCGGTGCCCACGGGGCATCGAACAAAGAGGAAAAGACCGGTGAACCGAAAAACCGCTGCACCGCTTCGAGGTCTTTCAACTGGCGGCCAGAGATGGAAAATTCCTGAACGTCCTGGTCCACGGCGGCTTTCTTGATCAGGGCAGAGAACACGCGCCGGTCCAGCTTGGCCTGGAAATTTGCGCCCATCCGGGTCAGCATCCGGCCGCGCGCCCAATCCACAAGCCCCATGACCAGGAAAAAGAACGCCACGACGCCAAACAGCGCCAGCAGCGTTTCCTGCGAGCGAGAGCCGAGCACACGATCATAGGTCAGCAGCATGAACAGAGGGCCGGAAAGCATCAGGATATTCAGGAAGATGCTGAAGAATCCCGCAGACCAGAGCAGGCTTCGGAACTCCTTGCGCGCTTCTCGAAGTTCGGTCAGCCCGGACATGTTCTTGGTGTCTGACATAACGAATCCCCCTGCGTCTCTTTCGAGATCTCAAAACGCGATAACCACCGATCGGTTGACTCGGATGTTCGCCGCTGAACCGCGGAAGCGTCATTGACGGCAGTCAACGGCCCGCTGCGAAAAGGCGGTTTGACGTTCAGGGGCAGACGGGGCGCCGACGAGTGTAGACAAGAACACGCGCGCGTAGGGGGCGTGCGAAACAATCCGTTCACAGTTTGAGAACCGGACCGGAAACCCCGCATTGCGCGTGGCAATTGGTGCGGGTTTTCGGATGGTTTGTGAAAATACCGTTAAAAAACAACAAGTAAAACATCTGAGTTGATCCGGGTGCAAGGCTTTGACGGCCGTCAATGCGATTCGCCGCCAAATTGATTCCTTTAGGGGGGGCCGGTGAATTTCATTTTCGACCGGCGACGTTTTGAAAGGTGTTGGGGTCCGATTGACCGGGAGTGATACCATGAAGAACCTTCGGGAACGTGGGGAAACCTTGCTGAGGCGCACGGAGTTCGCCCATCAGTTCTGTGTCTGTGCAAAGATGCCGATGGTCCTGATGGCCTTCTTCGACGGGCGGTCCCGGACGTTCAAGGAAAGCTGGATCGGTCACAGTGACATGCTGTCAAACGAAAGCGGCCAGGAGATGATCCAGACCGCCGAGAACCGTCTGGCGCTGTGGGGCGCGGCCGTGGCCATTGATCCCGATTTCGGCAAGGAAGGCGTTTCGGCGGAAGGGTCGGGAAACATCACCTCTTTCATGCAAACCGAGGATTACATCATCAGCATCGGCGCTGCGACCAGCGGCGTCTATCCGGTGATCGTGTTTCATCGCGGGTCCGATGCCGATTTCGCTGCCCGGAAAACCCTGCTGCGGATGGGGATGGCCTATGTCACCCACCAACTGACGGAAGAACTGTACGCCCGCAGCGTGTGGATGGAAACGCTGGTGGAAACCGCCATGCAGGTGCTGTCGATCCAGTTCCTGGTGGTTACCGCCGACGGCAAGGTGCGCTTTGACAGCCTGCAGAACCGCCCCAGCCAGACCAGCACGACGGACTGGATGGTGTGCAACAAGGTGCTGTCGCTGAAATCCGAGGGTGAGAACACCCAGATGCAAGAGGCGATTCAGGCCGCGACTTCGGGGGAGGGACGGACCTCTATCGTGTCGGTGTTCGCCAGCCCCGGCGTGCCCCGGCTGGTTGTCGTCACGCCGCTGAACGTGGGGGACTCGACGATGGCGCTGGTGTTGTTCGAAAGCGAAAACACAGACCATTTCAAACTGCGCGAACATTTCTTCAACGCCTACAGCCTGACCCGGTCCGAGAGCATGATCGCCCATGAGATCCTGAAAGGGCTGTCCATCGCCGAGGCGGCCGAAGCCAACAACCTGTCGCAGGCGACGGTGCGCAGCTACATGAAACAGGTGTTCGCCAAGACCGGCACCCACCGCCAGAGCGAGCTGATTTCGCTGTATTTCAGCTCGATCCTGCCGGTGACCTTTGATCTGAAGCTGACCCCGGAACGACATCCGAACTAAGGCAGCGTTTCCGCCCGGATTTTGTTCATGATTTTTCAGATAATCTATGCAAGTCTTGGGTAATTGTTTCGAATTGGGCAACGGTGAGTGGCCCTGATTGCTTGAACCAGCTTGGTGGCCGATATGGCTGACAGTTCATTCCGTTTGTCCCATGGCGCGCAGGTCTGTTCTGCCGGCGCAGACCCAGGCCCCTTCGGCTGATGGCGGGGCAGGGGAAAACGGGCGCTTCGCCTGACCATTCGCAGGCGTTTCCCGCGACCCCGGCGCAGTTGGTGCAGTTCCTGCGTGGCCTGCCCGTGCCCGTGGCGTTGCTGGATACTGGGGGGGGCTATGTCGCCTGGTCCGCGCGCTGGTGCGACCTGGCGGGCGTGACGCCTGATCAGGTGCGCGGCCGCGCCCATGCCGATCTGTTCCGCGACCGGCCCGGCGCCGGACACGCGGCCCTGCAGCGTACGCTGACCGAAGGGGGCGACCAGTCGCAGACGGAGCCACCGGGCGAGGGGCGTCGCTGCGCGCTGCGCTGGCGGTTCGTTCCGGTTGGCGGCGCGGGGGGTGGCGTGGCGGTTCTGCTGCAACAGGACCCCCCGGCCGACGCGGCAGAGATGCGCAAGCGGCTGGACATGATCCGGCAGGCGGCGGACGCCGTGGCGCATGATTTCAACAATGTGCTGACGGTGCTGCTGTCGGGGCTGAAGCTGGGGGCTGTGCGCAGCGATGATCCGACCCTGCAGACCCTGCTGACCGGGGCCAGCGAGGCGGCAGAGAAGGGCGCGGATCTTGCGGGACGGCTGCTCGCGCTGGCCGATATGCCCCAGGCGCAGGTCGAAACACCCGCGGCGGTGGTTGGCGGGCTGGCGCGACCGGAGGACTTTCCCTTTGGGGATGGCGAGTTGATCCTTGTGATGGACGCGGACGGCGTGCGGCGCGAGGACGTGATGAAACGGCTGGAGGTGATCGGCTATGCGGTGCTGGACGCGGCTGACCCCGCCGAGGCGCTGCGCCTGCTGCAGATGGGGGAACCGGTGGACGCCATCTGCGGCGACGCTGCGCTGAGCCAACACGCCAATTGGGCCGCCTTGCGCCGCCAGTTTCCCCGGATCGGCGTGGTTCTGGCCGGACGAGGGACAGTGCCGACGGATGGCAGCACCGAACAGATCGCGGATGCGCTGGACCAGTCAGCCCTGGCGGGGGCGCTGCGCCGGGTGCTGCAAACAGGGACCGATCGATAGCAGGTTGTGGAGTCAGATAAGAAGCGCCCATGAACCAATTGATTTTATACAGTAATCTCATTTCTTGCGTTGCCGGATCGGAAACAAACCCGATCCCCGTTGCGCACGGTCAATGCGCGAAACGGGCAAAAGGCGCACTCAGGAAAAAGAATGGATCCCTCCGCCGGAATCGGCGGCTTGCCCGGTGCCGGACCAGGGGGACGGAGGGATCCAAATTAATTTCAAGCCGCGTATTGCGACAGTTGTCGTGGTCGGACTGTTTTATTGAAAGTGGCTTTGCCTGCGCCTTCAGGATGCAGGTGGAGTGAAGGCATGGGGAGTAGAAGCATGGCCGGGAACGGTACAGTTGTCACCGATAGGACCGCTGCTCCGAACCCCGAAGGGGCCGAGCGATCTGCCGAACTGGAAATGATCCTTATGCCGGTCCGCGGTTTCGTGCCGTTCCCCGGAACGGTGTTTCCGCTTGCCGTGGAACGCGACAAGTCGGTGGCGGCGATCGAACGGGCCGTCCGCGACGATCTGCCGATCGGCATCATCATGCAGCGCGACACCCGGATCGAGGATCCGCTGGAAGAGGACTTGTACCAGGTCGGCTGCATCTGCGAAATCCTGCGCTTCATGACCGGGCCGGACGGCGACAACCACGTGATCTGCCGCGGAACCGGGCGGTTCGAGTTGCTGGAGTTGACGCGGCTGTTTCCGTTTCCGACCGCCAAGGTGCGCGAACTGACCGATGGCAAGGAAATCGGCCCGCAGACCGAGGCGCGCTTTCTGCATTTGCGTGACCAGGCCAGCCTGTTGCTGGACCTGCTGCCGCACGCACCGGTGGGGCTGGCGGAATCCGTGCGTGAGATGACCGAACCGGGGGCGCTGGCGGACCTGGCGGTGTCATTCACGGATATTTCGCCCGAGGACAAGCAAGAGGTGCTGGAAACGCTGGACATCGACCTGCGGGTGGAAAAGGTCACGCGGATCGTGTCCGACCGGATCGTGGTGCTGCGCATCATCGACGAATTGGGTCAGCAGGCGCGCGAGGCGCTGGATGAGCGGCACAGAGAGGTCATCCTGCGCGAACAACTGGCCGCCATCCGGCGCGAACTGGGCGAAGAGGAAAACGGCCGTTCAGACGAGGTGCGCGACCTGACGCGCAAGGCCGCAGAGGCCGACCTGCCAGAGAACGTGGAGGCTCTGATCCAGCGCGAGGTGAAACGCTATGAACGGCTGCCAGAAGGCGCGGGCGAGGCCAACATGCTGCGCAGCTGGCTGGACTGGATGCTGGAACTGCCCTGGCATGTGCCAGAGGACCAGCCGATCGACCTGTCCGCCGCGCGGCGCATCCTGGACGAGGACCACTATGGTCTGAACAAGATCAAGGCGCGGATCATCGAATTCCTGGCGGTGCGCAAGCTGGCGCCGGCCAGCAAGGCGCCAATCCTGTGCTTCGTCGGTCCGCCGGGTGTCGGCAAGACATCGCTGGGGCAGTCCATCGCGCGGGCGATGGAACGCCCCTTTGCCCGGCTGAGCCTGGGTGGCGTGCATGACGAGGCGGAAATCCGCGGCCATCGGCGCACTTACATGGGGGCCATGCCGGGTGCGATCATGCAGGCGGTGAACCGGGCCGGATCGCCCAGTTGCGTGATGATGCTGGACGAGATCGACAAGCTGGGCAAGGGCATCGGCGGCGACCCGGCGGCGGCGCTGCTGGAGGTGCTGGACCCGGCGCAGAACAGCGGGTTTCGGGACAACTACCTGGGGATCGACTATGACCTGTCGCACGTGATCTTTCTGACCACGGCGAACATGCTGGAAGGCATCCCGCGCCCGTTGGCGGACCGGATGGAGGTGATCACGCTGCCCGGTTACACCGAAGAGGAAAAGCTGGAGATCGCCAACCGCTACCTGATCCGGCGGCAGTTGGAGGCGACGGGGCTGACCGAACGCCAGGTGACCTTGTCGCCGGACGCGCTGCGCGGCATCATCCAGACATATACGCGCGAAGCGGGCGTGCGCGGGCTGGAGCGCCGGATCGGCGCGGTGTTCCGCCATTCGGCCGTGGCAATCGCCGAGGGCAAGATCGAAAGCTGCCAGATCGACGCGCCGGACCTGAAGCCGATCCTGGGCGCGCCGCAATATGAAAACGAGGTCGCGCTGCGGATCAGTCTGCCCGGCGTGGCGACGGGGCTGGCCTGGACCCCCTTTGGCGGCGACATCCTGTTCATCGAGGCCAGCCGATCACCCGGCAAGGGCGCGCTGGTGTTGACCGGACAGTTGGGCGAGGTCATGCGTGAAAGCGCCCAGGCGGCGCTGACCTTGCTGAAGGCGCGGGCCGGAGAGCTGGGCATAGACGGCGGCCTGTTCGAACGGACCGACATCCATGTTCACGTCCCCGCCGGGGCCACGCCAAAGGACGGGCCAAGCGCCGGGGTGGCGATCGTGGCCGCGATGGCGTCCTTGCTGCTGGACCGCAAGCTGCGCAGCGACACCGCCATGACCGGAGAGATTTCCCTGCGCGGCATGATCCTGCCGGTCGGGGGCATTCGGGAAAAGGTGGTGGCGGCGGCGTCGGCCGGGATCAAGCGCGTGCTGCTGCCGGAACGCAACCGTCACGACTTTGACGACATCCCCGTTTCCGCGCGCGAGCCATTGGAATTTGTTTGGCTGAAGAACGTGGACGACCTGCTGACCGCGGCGCTGGAGCCGCGCTGAGACCCGACAGGCCGGGTGGGCCTGTCCTTCACACCAACCCTGTTTTGGTTACCAACGGTCGGCTTTCCGTCCGTATTCGCGGCTTTGTTTCCCGATGCCGAACGCATTGTGCACGAATGACATGATTGTCAATTGTGTGCATTTCTTCCAAATAATTAAATTGCGAAGGACAGGCAAATTACTGAAAAACAAGCACATGCATAACCAGAAATTGAATATTCTTGTCGTTGACGACGAACCGGCGGTCCGGGCTTCGCTGCGTGCGGGGCTGGAAGAACATGGCTGGTCCGTCCGCGAAGCTTCTGATCGTGCAAGCATGATGCGCATCATCGACCTGGACCGGATCGACCTGGTTACGCTGGACCTGATCCTGGAAAGAGAGGATGGGCTGGACCTGGCCCGCGAACTGCGCGCCAAGAAGAATATTCCGATCCTCGTGATCACCGGGCGCGGCGACCCGTTCGACCGGGTCATCGGGCTGGAGCATGGGGCGGATGACTATATCGTCAAGCCGTTCCACATGCGCGAGGTCATCCTGCGGATCGAACGCCTGATGCAGCGATATAATTCGAATATACTTGAAAATCAGACGGTTACGTTTGATACCAGTGCCTATGACGTAAAGCGCAAGGTGGTGCGGCAACTGGACGGCAGCGCGGTTCACCTGACGGAAATGGAATTGAAGATCCTGGAATTGTTCCTGCGTCATCCGGGCCGCGTGCTGAGCCGCGACGAGATTTACCAGTCGCTGCACGGGCGGGACTGGTCACCGCTGGACCGCACCATAGACGGGCATGTTGCCCGGCTGCGCCGCAAGATCGAACCGGCCGGGGATGCCCCCGTGCTGATCCGTTCCGTGCGTGGGGTGGGGTACGTTTTCACCGCCGAAGTGTCGCCGGACTGAAAACGGGACGTGCCGAATCCTCGGCTTTCTGTTATGGTGCCGCCATCTGGGAGCCCGGACGGGGCGCGCCGCCACAAGCATTTCATCATGTCGAAAATGAGGCGCCGTACATTTCTGCACAAAACTGTGTTGTCCGTCGTCAATTAACCTTTGTTAAGCTTTCAGTACTAGAAGGGGCTGTAAACGATCGCGACCACTGCGGGTAGGTGAGCGACTATTATTTCACCAACCCAGAATTCTTAAATTTCCGCGATTTGCGCACCTTTTCTATTTTGAAGACCTTTTTAGTACCTAATTCCTGGGGGGGAATTGTTATGCAGACTGGAACCCATGTTTTGGGCAGTTCCAATGGGCGCTGTGCCCGCTGTCCGGTTCGTGATCTGGGGGTTTGCCGGGGCTTGTCCACGGCTGACCGTTCGGCCTTGGCCGCACAATCCTATCATTCCATCGTTGAGGCCGGGACGACGATCCTGGATCAGGACGAGCGCAGCGACCGTGTAGGTATCGTCGCGTCCGGTTTCGCCAAGGTGGTCTATGCCACCGAGGAAGGGAACGAGCAGCTGTTGCAACTGCTGCATCCCGGTGATCTGGTGGGCGACCCGACCGGCGCGCGAAACGCCGTCGCTTGGGAGGCCGCAACGGATATGACGTTCTGCTGGCTGCCGCTGAAAAAGCTGGTTGCGCTGTTCCACGAACAGCCGGGCCTGTATCCCGGTATCCTGAAGGCCGTGGTGCAGCAAGCCGAGGTCAGCCAGATCTGGAGCGCGGAATTGCGCGGGCGCAACACGGTGCAGCGCGTGGCCTATTGGCTGCTGACGCAGATCCCGGCGCGGTCGCGCACCAATGGTTCGCCGGTCGTGAATATTCAACTGACCCGCCGCGATCTGGCGTCCTATCTGGACATGAGCGCCGAAACCCTGTGCCGTGCGCTGCACAGCCTGGCGGACCGCAACGCGATTTCGATCCTTGCGCCGGACCAGATCAAGGTCAACGAGATTGCCCGGCTGCGGGTCCAGGCCAAATGCGTGGAAGAACGGGTGTTGAACCGGCTGCGCCCGGATACCATGCACGACACCCGCTCGGTGACCGACATCGTGGTGGCCAAGCGCACGGTCCGTCAGCCGGAGCAGCGTGCGGCGGTCAGCGAAAACGCCCAATACGTCCGGTTCGCTTCGACGCGGGCCGCTTCCTGAACAGCTTGATCCTTGGTCAAGCACGGCGCTTCCGGGGACGGGGGCGCCTCTTTCGTTCTGGTCACGCGGATCGGGGGCTGCGGCCTGTCCACTTGCGGTAGGCGCGGAAGAATGCGCTGGGTTCGCTGTAGCCAAGCTGCGCCGCGATTTCGGCGATGCTGACCGCGGGATCGCGCAGCATCTGTTCGGCGCGGGCCACGCGCAGTTCATCCTTGATCGACATGTAGCTTTGCCCGTCGGCACGCAACTGCCGCCGCAGCGTCGCGGTGGAAACGCCCAGCGTGTCGGCCAATGCCTGGAATGACGGCCAATCCGCGGCGGGCCGCTTTGCCAGAAGGTTGCGGACACGGATTGCCGTGCCCTGATCGTGACGAAAGCGAACGAGGATATTGGCCGGCGCGGCACGCAAGAAGGATTTCAGTGCCTGTTCGGTGCGGACCACCGGCAGGGACAGGTAGGCCGCATCGAACCGCAGGCAGGTTGTGGGGGCGTCGAACCGGACCGGAGCGCCGAAGAAGCGGCGGTACTCGGCCCGGTGTTCGGGGGCAGCGCAGGCGAAATCCAGGCCGCGCAGGGGGATGCGCCGCCCCACCAGCCAGCAGGTGACCCCCAGCAGGATCAGCCAGTAGGTGCGAAAGGCAAAGGCGCTGGCGTTGCCGGTCAGGGTAATTCGCGCCTCGCCGTCCTGGATGGCCAGCCGCCCGCGCGGTTCATCCAGCACCACGGACAGGAATAGCAATGACCGGTGCAGGGCCTGTTTCAATGTCCGGGCGGTCAGGGCTGCGTGGCACATCAGCGCAAAGCTGCCGGGCCGCATCGGGCGTGCGCCCAACCCGAAGAATTCATCCTGCATCGTCTGTGCGATCAGCCACCACAGGCGGCCGTAGGTTTCATTGGTCACGGGCGCGGTCACAGGGTCGGGCAGGTTCAGTTCGGCCAGCAAGGGGGTCGGATCATGCCCTGCCGCGCGCAGGCAGGCCAGCGCGTCCTCGACGAAATCGGGTGAGATCTGGGGTGTTTCCATCGGGCCGGTAGTGACATTTTCGATCAGATATGAAGATCACAGATGTCATTGATTGTCACCCCATTCCGGGTAGGTTCCGGCAGGGAAATCGCGGCACATGGCCGCCTCGGAGGAACGTGACATGAAACTGGATGGAAAAGTGATCCTGGTGACCGGCGCCGGGTCCGGGCTGGGGGCTGCCGTGGCGCAAATGGTGGTGGACGCGGGCGGCAAGGTGGTGTTGGCCGATATCAACGCGCTGGCCGGTGCGGCCATGCTGGAAAAGCTGGGCGAGGCAGCCCGTTTCGTGAAAACCGACGTGACCAGAGACGCCGACGGGCGCGAAGCCGTGGCATTGGCGCTGGACGCTTTCGGCCAGCTGGACGGGCTGGTCAACTGCGCGGGCGTTGCCCCCGGTGAAAAGGTGGTGGGCCGCAACGGCGCGCATGATCTGGACATGTTCGCGCGCACCGTGTCCATCAACCTGGTCGGTACCTTCAACATGCTGCGCCTGGCCGCCGAGGCCATTGCCAAGCAGATCCCCGGAGAGGGGGGCGAGCGCGGCGTGATCGTCAATACTGCCTCTATCGCGGCCTTTGATGGCCAGATCGGGCAGGCGGCCTATGCCGCGTCCAAGGGTGGGGTCGCCTCCCTGACCTTGCCGGTGGCGCGGGAACTGGCCCGCTCGGGCATCCGGGTGGTGACGATCGCGCCGGGCATCTTTGCCACGCCGATGATGGCGGGCATGCCGCAAGAGGTGCAGGACGCGTTGGGGGCCTCGGTGCCGTTCCCGTCGCGGCTGGGCGATCCGGCGGAATACGCCGCCATGGTGCGGCACATCTTTGAAAACCAGATGCTGAACGGCGAGGTCATCCGCCTGGATGGCGCGCTGCGCATGGCTGCGAAATAAGGAGAGCGCACATGACTGTTGATCCAATCGTGATCGTGGGGTCCGCACGGACGCCGATGGGTGGGTTCCAGGGGGATTTTTCGGACGTGGACGCCTCTACCCTTGGTGGGGCCGCGATCGACGCCGCACTGAAAGGGGCGGGCCTGTCATCGGAGGCCGTACAAGAGGTGGTGATGGGCTGCGTTCTGCCCGCCGGGCAGGGGCAGGCCCCGGCGCGCCAGGCGGCGTTGAAGGCCGGTCTGCCGCTGGGGGCAGGGGCCACCACTGTCAACAAGATGTGCGGCAGCGGCATGAAGGCCGCGATGTTCGCCCATGACCTGCTGGTCGCGGGCAGTGCCGATGTGATTGTCGCGGGTGGCATGGAAAGCATGACCAACGCCCCCTACATCCTGCCCAAGGCGCGTGGCGGCTATCGCATGGGCCACGGCGCGGTGATGGATCACATGTTCCTGGACGGGTTGGAGGACGCCTATGACAAGGGGCGCCTGATGGGCACCTTCGCCGAGGATTGCGCCCAGTCCTACCAGTTCACCCGCGAGGCACAGGACGAGTTCGCGATTACCTCTCTGAAACGGGCGCAGGCGGCGATTGCCGATGGCAGTTTCGGGGCCGAGGTGACGCCGGTGACGGTCAGCAGCCGCAAGGGCGACGTGACGGTCAGTATCGACGAACAGCCCGGCAAGGCGCGGCTGGACAAAATCCCCGGCCTGAAACCCGCCTTTCGCAAGGACGGCACGGTGACCGCGGCGAACGCGTCCTCGATTTCCGACGGGGCGGCGGCGCTGGTGTTGATGCGCCAGTCCGAGGCCGAAAAGCGCGGCCTGACCCCGCTGGCGCGGATCGTTGGCCACACCACCCATGCGCATGAACCGAACCTGTTCCCGACGGCCCCCATCGGCGCGATGCGCAAGCTGGCGGACAAGACCGGCTGGGCAATGTCGGATGTGGACCTGTTCGAAATCAACGAAGCCTTTGCCGTGGTCGCCATGGCCGCGATGCGCGACCTTGACTTGCCGCATGACAAGGTGAACGTTCACGGGGGCGCCTGCGCGCTGGGGCATCCGATCGGGGCCTCGGGGGCGCGAGTGATGGTGACGCTGTTGGCGGCACTGCAGAAATACGACCTGAAGCGCGGTGTCGCGTCGCTGTGCATCGGCGGCGGCGAGGCCACCGCCATCGGTATCGAAAGGATCGCGTGATGATGCTGGATGAAACCAATGAAATGATCCGCGACGCGGTCCGCGCCTTTGCGCAGGACCAGCTGGCACCGGGGGCGGCGCAGCGGGACCGGGACCATGCCTTTCCCAAGGCGGAACTGGCGGAAATGGGGCAACTGGGCTTCATGGGTATGCTGGTCCCCGAGGAATTCGGCGGGTCCGACATGGGCATGGTGTCCTATGCCTTGGCGCTGGAGGAAATCGCGGCCGCCGACGGGGCCTGTTCCACCATCGTTTCTGTACACAGTTCAGTAGGTTGCGTGCCGATCCTCAAGTATGGCACGAACGATCAGAAGGCGCGGTTCCTGCCGAAGATGGCGGCCGGTGAATGGATCGGCGGCTTTGCCCTGACCGAGCCGCAAGCGGGGTCGGATGCGTCCGGGCTGAAAACCCGCGCGCGGCTGGACGGGGATCACTATGTGATCGACGGGGCCAAGCAGTTCATTACTTCCGGCAAGAATGGCGACGTGGTGATCGTGTTCGCCGTGACCGATCCGGCAGCCGGCAAGAAAGGCATCAGCGCCTTCATCGTACCCACGGACACGCCGGGCTATGAGGTCGTCACGGTCGAGCGCAAGCTGGGGCAGCATTCCTCGGACACCTGCGCGCTGGCCTTCAACGGGATGCGGGTGCCGGTGGAGAACCGGCTGGGTGCCGAGGGCGAGGGCTACAAGATCGCGCTGGCCAACCTGGAGGGCGGGCGGATCGGCATCGCCTCGCAGGCGGTGGGCATGGCGCGTGCCGCGTTCGAGGCCGCGCGGGACTACGCGCATGAACGCGTGACCTTTGGCAAGCCGATCATCGAACACCAGACCATCGCCTTTAAACTGGCGGACATGGCCACCAGGATCGCGGCCGCGCGGCACATGGTGCTGCACGCGGCACAACTGCGGCAGGCGGGCAAGCCGTGCCTGACCGAAGCGTCGATGGCCAAGCTGTTTGCGTCGGAAATGGCGGAACAGGTCTGTACGGCGGCAATCCAGATTCACGGCGGGTATGGCTATCTGGCCGATTACCCGGTGGAACGGATCTACCGCGACGTGAGGGTCTGCCAGATCTACGAAGGCACGAGCGAGGTGCAGCGGCTGGTGATCGCGCGGGGGATCTGACCCCCGCGCCTTATTCGGCGGGCTGGAAACCTTCGATCAACTGGCGCAGGCCAAACGCCGCGCCGGCAAAGATCGCCAGAAAGGTGACGGGGGCCGAGTAGGCCAGTACCGAAAACGCGCTGAGGCCCTGTCCGACCGTGCAACCCAACGCCAGAACGGCGCCTGCACCCATCAGCGCCGCGCCGGTGATCTGGCGGCGCAACTCGCGCGGGTCTTCGCAGGCTTCCCAGCGGAAATGGCCCTTGACCAGCGACCCGATGAACGCGCCAAGGATCACCCCGGCAACAGAGCCGACGGCGAAGGACGGCGCGCGGGCCGAGGCGGTCATGAAGTACAGCAGGCTTTCCCCGACCGGGGCGGAGAAGCTGTGCGACACCACCTGTATATCGGCAAAACCGGTGCTGGCCACCCAATGGCTGCCGACCCAACCAGACGCGATGGCCACGCCAACGACACCGGACCAGAAGATCGCCTGCCGGTTGGCAAGGAAGTCACGGGACGCCAGCGCGGCCAGGGCGATACCGACCCCGATCAACACGCCCAGCAGGTTTATGGACAGGCCCGTCCAATCGCCCAGCAGATGCGCCAGTCCCGGTGGCATGTCATTGACCACGTCCTGTTGCGGGAACAGCCAGACCCGAACAGGGGCCAGCGGGCCGGACAGCACCACATAGGCGGATACGCCCATGACCAGCACGATCACGAAGGCGCGCAGATCGCCGCCGCCCAGCCGGGCGATGGACCCAAATCCGCAATTGCCGGCCAGCGCCATGCCATAACCGAAGATCAGCCCGCCAAGGATCGACGCCAGCGGCATCCAGCGGATGGACAGGTAATAGGAACTTTCTGTTGTCATCAGACCGGCCGCTGACAGCGCGAAACTGCCGATGACCGCAACGCCGATGGCAAGGGCCCACATGCGCATCCGTATGGATGATCCGCCGTATAGCAGATCCTCTATCGCGCCCATGGTGCAGAAACGGCCAAGGCGGGCGGCCAGTCCCAGCATCACGCCACCGACCAGACCGACCAGCGCGACAAGCACCTCTTCGCTCAGAAATTCGGGCATGCCCCGTTCCCCCCAGTTTCTGCCATCCGTGCCGAGCCCGATCAGGCCCCGGCGTCATCCGCGCAGAAAAGATCGTATACCAATTCAAGTATACGTCGGGGTTTGTCGTCCGCCAAACGGTAATAAATCGCCTTGCCGTCGCGGCGGGGGATGACCAGCCCTTCCAGACGCAGGCGGGACAATTGCTGTGACACGGCCGCCTGACGGGCGGACAGCAGTTCTTCCAGTTCGGTGACGGATTTTTCGCCGGTGACAAGGTGGCACAGGATCAGCATGCGGCCTTCGTGGCTGACCGCCTTCAGAAAGTTGGAAGCATTCGTGGCATTTTCCACGATCCGGTCCATTTCCTCATTGGAAATGGAGTTTTCAAACACCGGGAGCGCCATCTCTCTGTCCCTTCGGTTTTCCCTTTTCGGAGGCTTATTGCCCTTTGCCTTTCATGTCCACTCGGTCGCAGCGTCGCAGGTGATGTCAGCCGGTGGGATCCCTATAGTCGGTTTTCGCCTTCAGCATCATGCCCAGCAGACCCCAAAAGAAGTCTTCGCCGGGATAGCCCTCTATCCGGCCAATTTCGGTGTTGTCCTCGATCAGCACGAAGGTCGGGGTATAGACGACCTTGCGTGCAAAGGTGACATCTGCCGGGGGGGCGTCCGCGATATCGACAACCCGCAGCGGGGCAAACCGGCCCTCTGGGGTGTTGGGATAGATCGGCCCCAGTTTTTCCGTCCAGGCAATGCAATACTGGCAGCCCTGGCGTTCCACCATGATCAGCTCTGCCGCGTTCACGGCGTTGACCAGGGGCAGCAAGCTTGCCAAGAATATTAGAAACAGGCGAAGGCCCATGAAACACCTGATTGACGTATAAATTTTAAACAACATAATATGAATATGTGAATTAATCAAGGAGTCGTGCATGCTGGATGTGTCCTTTGCCGGGGCGGCGCTGGCTGGGCTTCTGTCGTTCTTTACACCCTGCATCCTGCCGATGGTGCCGTTTTACCTGTGCTACATGGCCGGTATTTCCATGGCCGAACTGCGCCAGGACGGACAGATCGCGCCGGGGGCGCAGCGGCGGCTGGTCATTTCCGCCGTGTTCTTTGCGCTTGGGGTCAGCACGATCTTCGTGTTGCTGGGCATGGGGGCGACGGCGCTGGGGCAGGCCTTTGTGCAATGGAAACAACCGCTGAGCTATGTCGCGGCGGCGATCCTGCTGGTGTTCGGGCTGCATTTCCTGGGCGTGATCCGCATCGGCCTGCTGTACCGAGAAGCTCGGCTGGAAAGCAAATCGGAACCGACCACGATCCTGGGGGCCTATGTCATGGGGCTGGCGTTCGGGTTCGGCTGGACGCCCTGCGTGGGGCCGGCGCTGGCGTCGATCCTGATGATCGCCAGCGGAATGGGGGACATCTGGCGGGGTGGGGCGCTGCTGCTGGTGTACGGGCTGGCGATGACCGCGCCCTTCGTGGTGGCGGCGCTGTTCGCCAAACCGTTCCTGGGCTGGATGCAGCGGAACCGCAAATACCTGGGTCACGTCGAAAAAGTGATGGGTGCGATGCTGATCGTATTCGCTATCCTGATTGCGGCAGACGCGGTGAACCTGATTGCCGACCTGATGATTCGGTGGTTCCCGGGGCTGACCAGTCTTGGCTAGCTTCAATCAAGGGAGGAGAACATGAAGAAACTGTTCCTGGCGCTGATCACCGTGTTGGGGTTCGCCCTGCCGGTACAGGCAAGCGAACTGGGTGACGACGGGCTGCACAAAGAGCCCTGGATGCGCAACACGTTCAAGGACTTGCGCGAAGACCTGGCCGAGGCCAACGCCGAGGGCAAGCGCCTGGTGCTGTTCTTTGAACAGCGCGGCTGCGTCTATTGCACCAAGATGCACAAAGAGGTGTTCAGCGACCCGGAGGTGTCCGAATACATCGCAACCAACTATTTCGTCGTGCAACTGAACCTGCATGGCGACATCGCGGTCACGGATTTCGACGGCGAAGAACTGGGCGAGTCCGAGATGGCGCGCAAGTGGGGGATTCTGTTCACCCCGACCATCATGTTCCTGCCGCAAGAGGTGGCGGAGGGACTGACCGCGCCGCAGGCGGCGGTGTCGGTCATGCCGGGCGCCTTTGCCAAAGGCACGTCGCTGGACATGTTTACCTGGGTGAACGAGGAACGCTACCTTCTTGATAACGGCGAAGATTTTCAACGTTACCACGCGCGCCGAATCAAGGAGCGCAACAATGGAAAAACAGATTGAGTGAAAGCGCAACAATTGAAAAAATTCACAGAAGTGAATTTGTTGTTGCGTTAAGTGTATCCGGTGGCCTACGGTATACAAAATCAACAAAGCCAGAAAAGCAATTCATGGGAGGAAACATGAGGCTAACTACACTGACACTGGCGGCGGTCTGCGCTGCCGGCGCGGCTATTGCCAACCCGGTCTCGCCTGCGGACGTGGTGTTCACCGAGGACGGGGCGGTTGAAATGTCGCTGACCGGCGCCGCGGGGGATGCAACCAAGGGGTTCGATGTCTTCTCGAACAAGAAGAAAGGCAACTGCGTCGCTTGCCACAACATCGAGGCCCGCACCGAACTGAGCTTTCCGGGCAATGTCGGCCCGATGCTGGACGGCGTTGGCAGCAACCGCTCCGAGGCCGAGATCCGCGGCATTCTGGTGAATTCGAAAAAGACGTTCGAAGGCACCGTCATGCCCGCCTATTACAAGGTCGACGGGTTCACCCGGCCGGGCGACGCATATACCGGCAAGGCACCGCAGGGCGCGCTGGACCCGCTGCTGTCGGCCGAACAGATCGAAGACGTGATTGCCTTCCTCGCTTCGCTGAAGTGACCGGGGCGTTATGAACAAGGAGACTAAGATGGAATTCACCAGACGCGACACGCTGGCGCTTGGACTGGGGGCGGTCGCCTTGACCGTGCTGCCGTTCCGCGCCAACGCCGCTGCCGAAGACGCGATCGCGGCCTTCACCGGCGGTGCCGACATGGCTGAGGGTGGCGTTACCCTGACTGCCCCGGAAATCGCCGAAAACGGCAACACGGTTCCGATTTCGGTGTCGGCAGAAGGCGCATCGGCGATCCTGCTGCTGGCGACCGGCAACCCGACCCCGGGCGTGGCCACCTTCAACTTTGGCGAACTGGCTGGCGCGCATTCCGCGTCCACCCGTATTCGTCTGGCCGGCACCCAGGACGTGGTCGCCATTGCCAAGATGGCCGATGGCAGCTTTGCCAAGGCCAGCGCGACCGTGAAGGTCACCATCGGCGGCTGCGGCGGCTAATCAGGATTTCAAGGAGTTACACAAATGGCAGATGGCGTTAAACCCCGCGTCAAGGCCCCGAAGTCGGCAGCAGCCGGCGAGGCCGTCGTTATCAAGACCCTGATCAGCCACGAAATGGAATCGGGTCAGCGCAAGAACAAGGATGGCTCTGTCATTCCGCGTTCGATCATCAACCGCTTCACCTGCGAATACAACGGCAAGTCCGTGATCGACGTGAAGATGGAACCGGCAATCTCGACCAACCCGTATTTCGAGTTCGAAGCCGTCATCCCCGAAGCAGGTGAAATGCTGTTCACCTGGTACGACGACGACGGGTCGGTCTACACCGACACCAAGAAGATCGCGATCGGCTAATCAGAACAAGAAAAGCACCTTGTTCCCGCGCGGGACAAGGTTGCTTCAGGGAGGAAGCTAGATGAAGTTCAAGCAAATGACCGCAGTCGCGGCGCTGGCGCTGGCCTTGCCCGCATTCGCGCTGGCGGATGCAGACGATGACAAGCTGGTCATCAACGGCGATCTGGAAATGGTCACCAAGACTGCTGCACCGGCCCACTTGGAGGGTGCGCTGTCCGAGGTCATGTCGGGGTGGCATTTCCGCGACGACGATACCCAGGCGATGGAGATGGACGATTTCGACAACCCCGGCATGCTGGGCGTCGAGGCCGCCGCCGAAGCCTGGAACACCGCGATGGGCGGCGAAGGCAAGTCCTGCGCGTCCTGTCACGGCGACGCCGCAGAGAGCATGAAGGGCGTGCGCGCAGTCTATCCCAAGTGGAACGAAGCCGCGGGCGAGGTCCGCACGCTGGAGATGCAGATCAACGACTGCGTCACCACCCGGATGGGCGGCGAGGCGCTGAAATACTCTGGCGGGGACATGGTGAACATGGTGGCGCTGATTTCGCTGCAATCGCGCGGGATGCCCGTCAACGTGGCCATTGACGGCCCGGCCCAGGCGACCTGGGAAGCTGGCAAAGAGCTGTACTATACCCGTACCGGCCAGTTGGACCTGTCCTGCGCCAGCTGCCACGAGCAGAACTATGGCAACATGATCCGCGCCGACCACCTGTCGCAGGGGCAGATCAACGCGTTCCCGGCCTATCGTCTGAAGAACGCCAAGCTGAACGGTGTCCACAACCGGTTCAAGGGCTGCATCCGCGACACCCGCGCCGAGACCTATGCAGAAGGTTCGCCCGAGTTCATCGCGCTGGAACTGTATGTCGCCAGCCGTGGTAACGGTCTGTCGGTCGAGGGCCCGTCGGTCCGCAACTAAGCATTCACTTGGGGGCGGGACACTCGCCCTCAAGTCAACAACGGCTTGCAACACATTGAAATTGAAGGCTGAACTGGCCTGACCTCTGGGGCTGTGCGCCAGGGGAGTTGGAACACTCAAACGCTCGGAGTATTGAGCATGATCTCTCGCCGCGATTTTCTTCAGGTAAGTATGGCCGCATCCGCGATGCTGGGCGCATCAGGTTTCGGCAACTGGGCCCGTCTGGCGGCGCAACAGAAACTGACGCAGGACGAATTGCTGAAGTTCGACACCTTCGGCAATGTGTCCCTGATCCATATCACCGATATTCACGCGCAGTTGAAGCCGATCTATTTCCGCGAACCGGAGATCAATCTGGGCGTTGGCGGCGCGCGTGGGCAGGTGCCCCATATCACCGGCGCCGATTACCGCAAGATGTACGGCATCGCGGATGGTTCCCCCAGCGCCTATGCGCTGACCTATAACGACTTCACCTCGCTGGCGCAGGCCTATGGCAAGGTCGGCGGGCTGGACCGTGTTGCCACCGTGATCAACGCGATCCGTGCCGACCGTCCCGACGCGCTGCTGCTGGATGGCGGCGATACCTGGCACGGATCCTATACCTGCTATCACACCGAAGGGCAGGACATGGTCAACGTGATGAACGCGCTGAAGCCCGACGCGATGACCTTTCACTGGGAATTCACGCTGGGATCGGCGCGGGTTGAGGAAATCGTGGCGAACCTGCCGTTCGCGGCCTTGGGCGCCAACATCTTTGACGCGGAATGGAATGAACCTTCCGAGAATTTCGAACCCTACCGCATGTTCGAACGCGGCGGGGTGAAGATCGCCGTGATCGGGCAGGCCTTCCCCTATATGCCGATTGCCAACCCCGGCTGGATGTTCCCCGAATACAGCTTTGGCATCCGCGACGAACGGATGCAGGAAGTCGTGGACGAGGTCCGCGCCGAGGGGGCAGAATTGGTTGTGCTGCTGTCGCACAACGGGTTCGACGTGGACAAGAAGATGGCCAGCCGTGTCACCGGCATCGACGTGATCCTGTCGGGCCACACCCATGACGCGGTGCCGGAACCGGTGCTGGTGGGCGACACGATCATCATCGCGTCGGGGTCCAACGGCAAATTCGTCAGCCGCGTCGATCTGGATGTGCGCGATGGCCGCATGATGGGGTTCCGCCACAAGCTGATCCCGATTTTCAGCGACGTGATCGAACCGGACAAGGACGTCGCCGCGCTGATCGACGAACAGCGCGCGCCCTACCTGGACCAGATGAGCGAGGTGGTCGGCAAGACCGACAGCCTGCTGTTCCGTCGCGGCAACTTCAACGGCACCTGGGATGACCTGATCTGCGACGCCCTGCTGAGCGAGCGCGAGGCCGATATCGCCATGTCACCCGGCGTGCGTTGGGGGCCGTCGATCCTGCCCGGTCAGGACATCACCCGAGAGGACATCTGGAACGTGACCTCGATGACCTATGGCGCGGCGTATCGCACGGAAATGACGGGTGAATTCATCCATGTCGTGCTGGAGGACGTGGCCGACAACCTGTTCAATACGGACCCGTATTACCAGCAGGGCGGCGACATGGTCCGCATCGGCGGCATGGGCTACAAGATCGACGTCAGCAAGCCGCAGGGTGAACGCATCAGCGAAATGACCCTGTTGAAAACCGGCGAGGCGATCGACCCGGCCAAGACCTATCAGGTTGCCGGTTGGGCCAGCGTGAACGAAGGCACCGAAGGCCCGCAGATCTGGGACGTGGTGGAAAACCACATCCGCAAGATGGGCACGGTGACCGTCACCCCGCATGACAACGTCAAGGTGGTCGGGGTCTGATCCCCGATACCCGGAATTGCGCCGGACCGGGCCACCGGCTGGCAGAATAGTGAAAGTTAGGAGGCAAAGACAGATGACAGTCCGCTTCAAAGGCAAACAGCCTTCGCGGCGCGCGTTCCTGAAAGGGACGCTGGCGTCGACGGCAGGCGCGATTGCCGGGGCAGGGGCCGCTGGTGCTGCGACCCCGGATCGCCTGATCACCCAGAAACAGCCCTGGGCGCAGGGCACGGGCGACGGTGTGGATGCAACGCCCTATGGCCTGCCGATCAAGTATGAATCGGACGTGGTGCGCCGCAACGTGGAATGGCTGACGGCTGACACGATCAGTTCCATCAACTTCACGCCGATCCACGCGCTGGACGGCACCATTACCCCGCAGGGCTGTGCCTTTGAACGCCACCATTCCGGCGCGATCGAGCTGCGCAAGGAAGATTATCGCTTGATGATCAACGGGTTGGTGGATACGCCGCTGGTCTTTACCTACGAAGATCTGGAACGGTTCCCGCGCGTGAACCAGACTTATTTCCTGGAATGCGCAGCGAATACCGGGATGGAATGGGCCGGGTCGCAGCTGAACGGGGCGCAGTTCACCCACGGCATGATCCACAACATGGAATATACCGGCGTCACCCTGCGCACCCTGCTGGAAGAGGCAGGCCTGGGCGCCGCGGGTGATTTCGCGGACAAGTGGGTGTATGTCGAAGGGGCGGATGCGTCCTCGAACGGGCGGTCCATCCCGCTGGAAAAGGCGCTGGACGACTGCATCATTGCCTTCAAGGCCAATGGCGAGGCGCTGCGCAAGGAACACGGATACCCTGCGCGACTGGTCGTTCCCGGCTGGGAAGGCAACATGTGGGTCAAGTGGATCCGCCGGATCGAGGTCATGGACGGCCCGGTCGAAAGCCGCGAGGAAACCAGCAAATACACCGATACGCTGGCGAATGGCACCAGCCGCAAGTGGACCTGGGTCATGGACGCCAAATCGGTGGTCACCAGCCCCAGCCCGCAATCGCCGATCAAGCACGGGCATGGCCCGCTGGTCATCACCGGACTGGCGTGGTCCGGTCGCGGGGCGATCACCCGCGTGGACGTATCCAGGGACGGTGGCAAGACCTGGGAAACCGCCCGCCTGGCCGCGCCGGGGCAGAAAATGGCGCTGACCCGTTTCTATCTGGACACCGAATGGAACGGCGAAGAAATGCTGCTGCAATCGCGCGCGATGGATGAAACCGGCTATGTCCAGCCGACCAAGCACATGCTGCGCGACGTGCGCGGTGAAAACTCGATCTACCACAACAACTGCATTCAGACCTGGTGGATCAAGGAAAACGGGGAGGCAGAGAATGTCGAAGTATCGTAATCTGCTGGTCGGGACCGCGATTGCCGCGCTGGCGGCCATGCCTGCCTATGCCGAAAAATATGGTCTGGGCCGTGCCGCTTTGCCCGAGGAAATCGCCGCTTGGGATCTGGACGTATCGCCCAACGGAACCGGCCTGCCGGTCGGTTCGGGCAACGTCGAGGATGGCGAGATGATCTTCTCGGAAAACTGTGCCATCTGTCACGGTGAATTCGCCGAAGGTGTGGACAACTGGCCCAAACTGGCCGGGGGCATGGATACGCTGGACCGCAAGGATCCGCTGAAAACCGTCGGATCGTACTGGCCCTATCTGTCCACCACTTTTGACTATGTTCGCCGCTCTATGCCCTTTGGCAACGCGCAAACGCTGACCGATGACGAGGTCTATGCCATCGTCGCCTATATCCTGTATTCGAACGACCTGGTGGAGGATGATTTCATCCTGTCGAACGAAACCTTCCTGGATGTGGAAATGCCGAATGCCGAAGGGTTCATCGTGGATGACCGCGAAACGTCAGAGGCTCAGTTCTGGACGGAACCCTGCATGGACAACTGCAAGGACGGCGAAGTGAAGATCACCATGCGCGCCGCCGTGCTGGACGTCACGCCAGAGGAAACCCGCGCCCGCAAGGTGCAGGAAATGATCGACGCCACCAAGCCGCGCGAAAACCGCCCGGCCGTGTCCGGTGCGACAGAGGCCAAGGCCGAAACGCAAGAGGCAGCCCCTGCGGAAGAGACCGCCGCGACGGATGCAGCGGCGCTTGATCCGGCGCTGGTGGCCGAGGGCGAAGGCGTGTTCAAGAAGTGCAAGGCCTGCCACCAGGTGGGCGAGGGCGCCAAGAACAAGACCGGCCCGGAGTTGAACAACGTCATTGGCCGGACGCTGGGTAGTGCGGAGGGGTTCAAATACTCCAAGACCATGCAGGACATGGGCGCGGCGGGCACCGTCTGGAATGACGAAACCCTTGCCGCGTTCCTGGCCAAGCCCAAAGAGTTCGTCAACAAGACGAAAATGTCCTTTGCCGGGCTGAAGAAGGACGAAGATATCGCGGCGGTTATCGCTTATCTGAAATCCTACTCGGAATGATATACTGGGGCGGGGCCGGTGTTTCGGCCCCGCCCAGCCATGCAAAGGGCATGGCGCAATGCTGGCAAGACCCGGAGGAGGCCGCGCCAGCGCCTGGTTGTTCTGGGTCGTGTCCTATGTGTCGTGACGACCCATGATCGCGGGATCGCAGGAACGGGAGGATCGCCAATGAGGAATTGGATCGGGGCTGCTGCGCTGGCCATCCTGTTGGGCAGTTCCGCCAGCCATGCCGATGAATTTGGCGACGCTGACCGGGGGCGCGAGATTTTCGGCAAATGCGCCGGGTGTCATCAGATCGGCGCCGGGGCGCGGAACCGGATCGGCCCGCATCTGAACGGGATCTTTGGCCGCAAGGCGGGGTCGGTGGACGATGATTTCGCCTATTCCAAGGGGTTGCAGCGCGCCGGGGCGGATGGGCTGATCTGGACGCTGCAAAAGCTGGACGCCTATCTGGAAAACCCCAAGGCGCTGGTCACCGGCACGCGCATGAGCTTTCGCGGGCTGGCGGATCAGCAGGACCGCTATGACGTGCTGGCCTACATGCGCCAGTTTTCGGACAACCCGTCCAACATCCCCGAAGCGCAGCCGACGCAACTGCCGCCAGAGGTGGAACTGTCGGCCGAAATCCTGGCCATCGTCGGAGACCCGGAATATGGCGAATACCTGGCCAGCGAATGCACCACCTGCCACCAGCGCAGCGGCGCCGACGAAGGCATTCCATCCATCACGCACTGGCCGACCGAGGATTTTGTCGTCGCCATGCACGCCTACAAGCGCAAGATCCGCCCGCATCCGGTCATGCAGATGATGGCGGGCCGCCTGACGGACGAAGAGATCGCGGCGCTGGCCGCCTATTTCAAGGATCTTCAGGGCTGAGATCCGCATTCAAGGGAGAGGACCAATGAAACTGAACAGAAGAGCATTTGTCGGAACCGGTATGGCCGCCGCCGCAACGCTGGCCGCGCCCTCGGTCTGGGGCGCGAGCCACGGCAAGCCACGCGTCGTGGTCATCGGCGGCGGGGCGGGGGGCGCAACAGCGGCGCGTTACCTAGCCAAGGACAGCGACGGCGCGATTGACGTGACCCTGGTGGAACCGACGCGCCTGTATTACACCTGCTTCTTTTCCAACCTCTATCTCGGCGGGTTCCGGGAACTGTCCTCGATCGGGCACAGCTATGGCGTGTTGGCCAGCCAATACGGCGTGAACGTGGTGCATGACTGGGCGGTGGGCGTGGATCGTGACGCCAGAACCGTGACGCTGGCGGGCGGCGCGGTGCTGCCCTATGACCGGCTGATCCTCAGCCCCGGGATTGATTTCGTCGACGGCGCGGTGCCGGGCTGGGATGTGACGAAACAGAACCGGATGCCCCATGCCTACAAGGCCGGGTCGCAGACCGAATTGCTGAAAGCGCAGATCGAGGCGATGCCGCAGGGCGGTGTCTATGCCATGATCGCCCCGCCGAACCCCTTTCGCTGCCCGCCGGGGCCGTATGAACGCATCAGCATGGTCGCGCACCTGCTGACGCAGATCAATCCGACCGCCAAGATCCTGATCGCCGATCCCAAGCCGAAGTTTTCCAAGCAGGCCCTGTTCGAAGAAGGCTGGGGCCGGCACTATCCCGGCATGATAGAGCGGATCGGCCCGGATTTCGGCGGGGACAAGGTGTCGGTCGATGCCGAGGCCATGACCGTCAATATCGACGGCACGGTGGAAAAAGTGGATGTCTGCAACGTAATCCCGGCGCAAAAGGCCGGGCGAATCTGCGAACTGGCCGGGATCACCGACGGTAACTGGGCGCCTGTCAGCGGGCATACGATGCAAAGCCGCGTGGATGAAAACATCCACGTTCTGGGCGACGCCACCGATCAGGGCGATATGCCGAAATCCGGCTTCTCGGCCAATTCCCAGGCCAAGGTCGCGGCGATGGCCGTACGCGGGGCGTTGACCGGGTCCAAGGTCTTTCCGGCCAAGTTCACTAATACTTGTTGGTCATTGATCGACACGGACGATGGCATCAAGGTAGGGGCGGCCTATCAGGCCACGGATGAAAAAATCGCCAGTGTATCCAGTTTCATCAGCCAGACTGGTGAAGATGCCGCACTGAGAAAACAGACCTATGAAGAGTCGCTGGGGTGGTACGCGGGTATCACCGCTGATATGTTCGGCTGACTTCGGACTACGCAACTGGACCGGCCCCGCGGGGGCGGTCCTTTACGGAACAGAAAAGGAAGGCCCCGAAAGCATGGACTATCAGGGATTTTTCAAAGAGTCGCTGACCCGCTTGCGGGAAGAGGGCAACTATCGCGTTTTCGCCGATCTGGAACGGCATCTGGGGGATTTCCCCAAGGCGACGTTCCGCAAGGGAGGGGAGGCGCGGGATGTGACCATCTGGTGCTCCAACGACTACTTGGGCATGGGGCAGCACCCCAAGGTTCTGGCCGCGATGCATGACGCGCTGGATCGCAGCGGCGCAGGCGCGGGCGGTACACGCAATATCAGCGGCACCACCCATGACCATGTGGAACTGGAGGCCGAGCTGGCTGACCTGCACGGCAAGGAAGCGGCGCTGCTGTTCACATCCGGCTACGTGTCCAACTGGGCGACGCTGGGGACGCTGGGGGCGAAGATCCCCGGGTTGGTGATCCTGTCGGACGCGCTGAACCACGCCTCTATGATCGAAGGCATCCGCCATTCCAAGGCCCGCCGCATCATCTGGAAACATAACGACCTGGCGGATCTGGAGGCGCATCTGCAATCGCTGCCGCTGGAGGCGCCCAAGCTGATCGCATTCGAATCCGTCTACTCTATGGATGGTGACATCGCCCCGATCGCGGCGATTTGCGATCTGGCCGACAAATACAACGCCATGACCTATATCGACGAGGTTCACGCGGTGGGCATGTACGGCCCGCACGGTGGCGGCGTGGCCGAGCGCGAAGGATTGATGGACCGGATCGACATCATCGAGGGCACGCTGGGCAAGGCCTTCGGCGTCGTTGGCGGCTATATCACCGGCTCCAAGGAACTGGTGGATTTCGTGCGCTCCTTTGCCAGCGGGTTCATTTTCACCACCGCGCTGCCACCGCATGTGGCAGCAGGGGCGGTGGCCTCGATCCGGCATCTGAAACAGTCGGATGCGGAACGTCAGGGCCAGCAGGACCGCGTCGCGGAATTGCGGGCGCGTCTGGATGAAATCGGTATCCCGCACATTTCGAACCCCAGCCACATCATCCCGGTGATGGTGGGCGATCCGGTGAAGTGCAAATACATCTCTGACAGGTTGATGGCGGATCACGGGGTCTATATCCAGCCGATCAACTATCCGACCGTGCCCAAGGGTACCGAACGGCTGCGGATCACCCCGTCGCCCGTCCACACGGCAGAGGACATGACCCACCTGGTCAATGCGCTGCAATCGCTGTGGGCCGAATGCCGCCTGGCTCGCCAGCCGCTGGCTGCGCAGTAATCAGACCGCGTGAACAGAATGAAACCCCGGAGGCGTTGCCGCGCCTTCGGGGTTTTCACGTTCCCGGAACTTCGCCCGAAAAGATGCTTCGGCCCTTGCAGCCCCCCCGGTGCGACACTAAGACTCCATTAGCACATGATGCGTATAGGTGCGGAAACAACAGCAGGCAGGCGGATATGAAAGACCCTTTTGACGTATACATGAACACCCTGGTCCCGATGGTCGTGGAACAGACCAGCCGTGGCGAACGCGCCTATGACATCTTTTCGCGCCTGTTGAAGGAACGGATCATTTTCCTGTCGGGTCCGGTGCACGACGGTATGTCCAGCCTGATCGTTGCGCAGTTGCTGCACCTGGAGGCGGAAAACCCGTCCAAGGAAATCAGCATGTACATCAACAGCCCCGGCGGTGTCGTGACCTCTGGCCTGTCGATCTATGATACGATGCAATACATCAAGCCGAAGGTCAGCACGCTGGTGATCGGGCAGGCGGCCTCGATGGGGTCGTTGCTGCTGACGGCGGGCGAACCGGGGATGCGTTTCAGCCTGCCCAACAGCCGCGTGATGGTGCACCAGCCCAGCGGTGGGTACCAGGGCCAGGCGACGGACATCATGATCCACGCCGAGGAAACCCTGAAGCTGAAGCGCCGCCTGAACGAGATTTACGTGAAGCACACGGGTCGCACGCTGAAAGACGTGGAAAAGGCGCTGGAGCGCGATAACTTCATGTCACCCGAGGAAGCCAAGGACTGGGGCCTGATTGACGAAATCGTGACCAGCCGCGCCAAGGCAGACGGCGACAGTTAACAAAGATCGCGCCCCGCGATCTGAATCGGCGGGGCGTTTTGGCATTGTAGCCACAGCGGGGCTGGCCTAATCTTGGGGCCAGGGTGGCCCGCAGGATGACTACGCTGCCCGACAGACATGCAAGACGAGGCCTGAAAGGGACGAAATGGCGAACAACTCTGGCGACAGCAAGAACACGCTCTACTGCAGCTTCTGCGGCAAAAGCCAGCACGAGGTCCGCAAGCTGATTGCCGGTCCGACCGTTTTTATCTGCGATGAATGTGTCGAGCTTTGCATGGACATCATCCGCGAAGAGACGAAAAGCTCCGGCTTGAAATCCTCCGAAGGGGTGCCGACGCCGCGCGACATCTGCAAGGTTCTGGACGATTACGTGATTGGGCAGGCGATGGCCAAGCGCGTGCTGTCCGTCGCGGTGCACAACCACTACAAGCGTCTGAACCATTCGCAGAAGTCCAACGATATCGAGCTGTCGAAGTCGAACATCCTGCTGATCGGTCCGACCGGTTGCGGCAAGACCCTGCTGGCGCAGACCTTGGCGCGCATTCTGGATGTGCCCTTTACGATGGCTGACGCGACCACCCTGACCGAGGCCGGCTACGTGGGCGAAGATGTCGAAAACATCATCCTGAAGCTGCTGCAATCCTCGGAATACAACGTTGAACGCGCGCAGCGCGGCATCGTCTATATCGACGAGGTCGACAAGATCACCCGCAAGTCCGAAAACCCCTCGATCACCCGCGACGTGTCGGGCGAGGGCGTGCAACAGGCCCTGCTGAAGCTGATGGAAGGCACCGTCGCCTCTGTGCCGCCGCAGGGCGGGCGCAAACATCCGCAGCAGGAATTCCTGCAGGTGGACACCACCAACATCCTGTTCATCTGCGGCGGCGCCTTCGCCGGGCTGGACCGGATCATCGCGCAGCGCGGCAAGGGCAGCGCGATGGGATTCGGCGCCGATGTGAAAGACCCCGAAACCCGCAACGTCGGCGAGGTTTTCAAGGATCTGGAACCCGAAGACCTGCTGAAATTCGGCCTGATCCCGGAATTCGTCGGCCGCCTGCCCGTGATCGCCACGCTGGAAGACCTGGACGAGGATGCGCTGGTCACCATCCTGACCGAACCGAAGAACGCGCTGATCAAGCAATACCAGCGCCTGTTCGAACTGGAGGGCGTGCAGCTCAGCTTTACCGATGATGCGCTGAAGGCCATCGCCAAGCGCGCCATCGCCCGCAAGACGGGCGCACGCGGCCTGCGATCCATCCTGGAGGATATCCTGCTGGACACGATGTTCGAACTTCCCAGCATGGAAAACGTCGAAGAAGTGGTGGTGAACGAAGAGGCCGCGACCTCTGCCGCGAAGCCCCTGACGATCTTTGTGGATCCCAAGAAGGAAGGCGCCAGCGCGGGCTGAGATCCCCGTCGGCGGAAACAGGAAGGCGGGCCGATGCCCGCCTTTTTTGCGGCCTTCTGACACTGGACCTTTGCCGGGAATTGGTCCATATCAGGGGCAAGGAATTTCTGGAGAGACCCATGGGCATTCTGAACACCATCCTCAGCGCAGTCACCTGGTGGAACGGCCAGACCCTGAACACCCGTCTGTACACTTGGCGCAAGGGCGTCAAGGTCGGCGAGGACGAGCAGGGTAACGTCTTTTACCGCAGCGTGGATGGCAAGCGCCGTTGGGTCATCTTCAACGGAGAGGTCGAGGCAAGCCGCATCAGCGCCGATTGGCATGGCTGGCTGCACCACACCTTTGACGAAATGCCGGGCGCAACCGCCCTGTCGCACAAGGCATGGGAAAAACCGCATCAGGAAAACCTGACCGGTTCGGCCTTGGCCTATGCGCCGGTCGGGTCCATCCGCCGTTCGCGCCCGGACGATCGCGCCGATTACGAGGCGTGGTCGCCCGAATAAGGGACCGCAAATGTCTGAAAACAAGACCGAAGTTTTCGTCGGTGGTGCCGTGCTTGCGGTTGCCATCGGCTTTGTCGTCTACGCGGGCCAGATCACCGGGTTTTCCGGTGCCACCACCGGCTATCCGCTGACTGCCTCTTTCCGCTCGGCCGAGGGCGTGACTGTCGGCACGGATGTACGTCTGGCAGGGGTCAAGATCGGCACTGTGACGGACCTGAAACTGAACCCGCAGACCTTTCGCGCCGACACCACGTTTTCGCTGATCGACGGGATCGAAATCCCGGATGACAGCGCGGTTGTCGTTGCCTCCGAAGGCTTGCTGGGCGGCAATTTCGTGGAAATCGTACCGGGTGGATCGCCTTTCAACTTTCAACCCGGGGCCGAGATCGAGGATACCCAGGGCTCGGTCTCGCTGGTCAGCCTGCTGATGAAATTCGTCACCGGGTCGTCCGATCAGGGGGCCACGGAATGAGGCGCCTGTTGCTGGCCGGGTTTCTGGCCTTGTCCGCACCGGCGCTGGCCCAGAACGACGTGATCCCGGACAGCGATGCCGAAGGTGTCAGCTTGGGCAGTGGCGCTATTCTGCGCGGGCTGGACAAGGTCAATGCCCAATTCCAGGACATCGAGGTGCCAAACGGCGGCAGCGTTGAATATGCGCGGCTGGTGATTGAACTGGGGGAATGCCGCTATCCAGAAGGCAACCCCGCCGGGGATGCGTATGCCTATCTGACGATCCGCGAACAGGGCCAGCCTGAACCGGTGTTCCAAGGGTGGATGCTGGCATCGTCCCCGGCCCTCAACGCGCTGGATCACGCGCGCTATGACGTCTGGGTGCTGCGCTGCAAGACGTCTTGAGGTGAGTCTGGCAACGCGGGGGCGGTGAAATCCGCGTCCCCTTCCAACGCCTCTTCCAGCAGCCTGTGATAGCGTGCCCGCGTGATCTCTGTCGCGCCCAGCCGGCCCAGATGCGGCGTTATGAACTGCGTGTCGAACAGGGTGAATCCCGCGAGCCTCAGCCTGTCCACAAGGTAGGCCAGCGCAATCTTTGACGCATCCGTGCGCCGCGAAAACATGCTCTCCCCGAAAAACGCCCGCCCCAGGCTCACGCCATAGACGCCACCGACCAGTTCATCGTCCATCCAGACTTCCAGTGAATGGGCGAAACCCATCGCGTGTAACCGCATGTACAGGTCGAATATCTGGGCGTTGATCCAGGTTTCCGTCCGGTCGGCGCAGCCCTTCACGACGCCTTCGAAATCCTGATTGACGCTGATCCTGTATCCCCCCCGCCGGATACGCCGGGCCAGGCTGCGCGAGATGTGGAATTCCTCCAGCGGGAAAATCCCCCTGCGACGCGGGTCCACCCAGAAAATCTCGGGGTCGTCCTGATGTTCGGCCATCGGGAATACCCCCGAGGCATAGGCGTTCAACAGCAGTTGCGGTGTCAGGATCAGGTCGTCTTTGGGCATCCGTCCCCCGTGGCAAAAAGGCCGGACCCAAAGGCCCGGCCTGTTATCTTATCCGGCCAGGTTGGCTTCCAGCCACTTTTCCAGCCAATGGATGTTGTAGTTGCCAGAGTGGATGTCTTGTTCCTGCAGCAGGGCGTGGAACAGCGGCAGCGTGGTGTCCACCCCGTCCACGATCAATTCGCCAAGCGCCCGGTTCAGACGGGACAGCGCCTCTGCGCGGTCGCGGCCATGCACGATCAGCTTGCCGATCAGGCTGTCATAATAGGGCGGGATCGAATAGCCGTCATAGAGCGCCGAATCCATGCGCACACCCAGCCCGCCCGGCGCGTGAAACTGCGTGATCCGGCCCGGACAGGGCGAGAAGTTGGGCAGTTTTTCCGCGTTGATGCGGACCTCGATGGCGTGGCCGTTGATCGACAGGTCATCCTGCGTGAACGACATCGGCATGCCTTCGGCCACGCGGATCTGTTCGCGCACCAAGTCCACGCCGAAGATGGATTCCGTCACCGGGTGTTCCACCTGCAGACGGGTGTTCATCTCGATGAAATAGAACTCTCCCTTTTCGTACAGGAACTCGATGGTGCCCGCGCCGCGATACCCCATCTTGCCGATGGCGTCGGCGCAGATCTTGCCGATCTGGGCGCGTTCCTCGTGGGAGATGCAGGGGCCGGGGGCCTCTTCGAACACCTTCTGGTGGCGGCGCTGCAGTGAACAGTCACGTTCTCCCAGGTGGACACCGTTGCCCTTGCCGTCGCCAAAGACCTGAATTTCGATGTGGCGCGGGGTTGTCAGGTATTTTTCAATATAGACCTCGTCGTTACCGAACGCGGCCTTGGCCTCGGCGCGCGCGGTGCGGAACGCCTTTTCCATTTCTTCCTCGGTGCGGGCGACCTTCATACCGCGCCCGCCGCCGCCCGCGGTGGCCTTGACGATCACCGGATAGCCGAAGTCCCGCCCGATCTTCTTGGCCTCTTCGACGGTGGCCACGCCGCCGTCCGACCCTGGAACAACCGGGATGCCCAAGGTTTTCGCGGTATCCTTGGCGGTGATCTTGTCGCCCATGATGCGGATATGCGCTGCAGAGGGGCCGACGAAGGTGATGCCGTGATCCTCGACGATCTGCACGAAATTGGCGTTCTCCGACAGAAAGCCATAGCCCGGATGGATCGCCTGCGCGCCGGTCACTTCGCAGGCTGCGATGATGGACGGGATGTGCAGATAGCTTTGGGCACTGGACGGCGGACCAATACAGACGGCTTCGTCCGCCATGCGCACGTGCATGGCGTCCGCATCCGCCGTGGAATGAACCGCGACGGACTGGATGCCCATTTCGCGGCAGGCGCGGATTACGCGCAGCGCGATTTCCCCGCGGTTGGCAATCAGGATCTTGTCGAACATGGCGCGGCCCTTATTCGATGATCATCAGCGGCGCGCCGAATTCGACGGCGCTGGTATCCTCGACCAGGATCCGCTTTACCGTGCCCGATTTCGGGGCCGGGATGTGGTTCATGGTTTTCATGGCCTCGATGATCAGCAGGGTGTCGCCTTCCTTGACCTGTGCGCCGACCGACACGAAGGGGGGCGAACCCGGTTCGGCCTGCAGGTAAACCGTACCCACCATGGGCGAAGTCACCGCGCCGGGATGGCTGGCCGGGTCGCCTGCGGGGGTCGCGGCTGCGGTTGCGGGGGCAGGGGCCGCGACGGCCGGGGCTGCCGCGACGGCGGCGGGGACGGCGGCGACCTGGGTCACGACTTGCTGGGCGCGGCTGACCCGGACGTTCAGGCTGTCGTTGTCGGCGTATTCGCGCATCACTTCCAGTTCGGTCAGGTCATTGGCGCGCAAAAGCTCGGCCAGCGCCTGGATGAAGGCCACATCAGAGTCATGGTTTTTCTTAGTCATTTTGTCCTCGACCGGTTGCGGTTGGCTGCTATACGGGCGCAGCTCCTTGCCATTCTGGCCGCCTTATAGGCGATGATTGACGCCTCGGAAAGCGCCGATCTTGACCGGAATGTGGGAAGTTTTGCCCGGAAATGCGAGGGGAAAATGCCCCGCGCCAGCGTTTTCCCGCCGGTCTACAGCGGCATTCCCGACAGTTTCGCCACCAGTTCCGCCAGTTTCCGCGCCCCGAATTTTTCCAGCAACCGGGCGCGGTACAACTCGACAGTACGATAGGACAGGTTCAGTTCCTTGCCGATTTCCTTGCTGGTCATGCCACGGCAGGTCAGGATCGCCACTTCGCGCTCACGTTGGGTCAGTTGCACGATGGGGCGTTCATCGGACAGGTCCGACAGTGACCAGATGCCCTTGCGGAACGGGTCTTCGGGGGTCAGCGACTGGCCGCGCACCCGGCACCAGAACAGCGCGCCGGAGCGCCGCCGCATCACCCGTTCATCGGCATAGGTGCCGGTCTTGCGCATCTGCGCCAGCCCGCGCGCACCGATCTTTTCGTAGTCCTCCATCGAGGCATAGAAATGCGCAAAGGGCACGCCTTCGAAATCGGACACGCCACCGCCGAAGATATGCGCGAATTCACGGTTGCAGCCGGTGATAATGCGGTTTTCCAGCATACACAGGCCGACCGGCGCATATTCAAAGGCGATGTCCCCAAGGCTCATGCGCCAGATATGCCCGGATTTTCCCGCCGATGCAAAGGGCACGTATTTCTACGTGGGTGGCGGCGTATTTCTACGAATTGCGCGGCGCGCGCGTCGGTGCTTTGCTAGGCGTGATCGCAAGGGAGGTAATCATGGTTTACATCGTCGGATGGGGGCATACGAAGTTCGGTCGCGAGGCGCTGGCCGACGCCGGGATCGGTGGGGCGGACGTGGACGGGATGTGGCTGGGGCATTACAACGGTGGCATGGTGCAGGACGGGTTTGCCTCGTCGCTGATGATCGGGATCGACCCGGCGCTGCGGTATAAGCCCGCCGTGCGCGTTGAAAACGCCTGCGCCACCGGGTCGGCCGCGATCCACGCCGCGCGGCAGGCGATCCTGGCCGGGGACTGCAAGGTGGCGCT
The DNA here is from genome assembly GCA_017792425.1 of Thalassovita sp. GTDB lineage: Bacteria > Pseudomonadota > Alphaproteobacteria > Rhodobacterales > Rhodobacteraceae > Thalassobius. The sequence continues at coordinate 2,208,270 of CP051233.1, read as the reverse complement.
GGTGGTGGGGGTGGAAAAGATGACGCACCTGCCGGGGGCCGAGGTGACGGCCGCCTTGGGAACCGCCGCCTACCAGCCGGAAGAAGCGGGAATTTCCTTCCCCGGTGTATTCGCGCAATTCGCGCAGGCCTATTTCACCGAATACGGCGATCAGACCCGCGCGCTTGCGATGATCGCAGCCAAGAACCACGGCAATTCCGTCAACAACCCGCTGGCGCAATTGCAGAAACCGATGGACCTGGAATTCTGCCTGCATGAAAGCGACCGCAACCCGATGATCGCGGCCCCGCTGAAGAAAACCGATTGCTCGCTGGTGTCCGATGGCGCGGCGGCTGTGGTGCTCGTGGCCGAGGAACTGTTGGGCGATGCGGCCAAGGCGGTGCGGATACGCTCGGTCGCCCATGTCAGTGACGTGCTGCCGATGTCGGTGCGTAAGCTGACCGATTTTGAAGGCCCGGCGCGGGCGATCGCCTTGGCCTACCAGCGCGCGGGGCTGACAGTGACCGACATTGACGTGGCCGAGGTGCATGATTGTTTCACCATCGCCGAACTGCTGATCTACGAGGCGATGGGACTTGCGCCAAAGGGAATGGGCGCGTGCCTGCTGGAGGACGGAACCGTCCACGCGGGCGGGCGGCTGCCGGTGAACCTGTCCGGCGGGCTGAAGGCCAAGGGCCACCCGATCGGCGCCACGGGCGTGTCCATGCACGCGCTGGTGGCGCGGCAGGTCACCGGGCAGGCGGGTGCGATGCAGCACCCCGGCGCGGAACTGGGGCTGGTGTTCAACATGGGCGGGTCCGGCGTTGCCAGTCACGCCAGCATCCTCGAAGGGGTAAAGGCATGAACATCGGTTTCTGGCTGCAACGACAGGCGCAGGTGAACCCGGACCGCTCGGCGCTGTTTTTGGGCATGGATCACGTGGCCACCTATGGTCAGTTCCATGACCGCGCCTGCCGGGTCGCGAAATGGCTGGCCGGGCAGGGGGTGCAACCCGGCGACCGGGTGGCGATCTTCATGAAGAACTGCCCCGATTTCCTGATCGTCCAGTACGGTATCTGGTACGCGGGTGCGGCCATCGTCCCGATTAACGCCAAACTGCACGGGCGAGAAGCCGCCTGGATCATCGAAAACGCAGGGGCCACGTTGGCTTTCTCATCTCCGGGGTTGGCACAGGCTCTGACGGATGCGGGCGTGACATGTCCGGTGCTGGATGTGACCGGCACCGACTATGCCGTCGTCATGGCCAGCGATCCCGCCACGCCACGGCAGCGTGCGCCCGGCGATCTGTCCTGGCTGTTCTATACCTCTGGCACCACGGGACGGCCCAAGGGCGTGATGATCACCCATCGGATGCTGATCGTGATGTCGCTGGCCTACCTGTCCAACGTCGATCCTGTCACCGAACAGGACTCCGTGCTGTACGCCGCCCCGATGAGCCACGGCGCGGGCATCTACAATATGATCCACGTCCTGATGGGCGCGCGCCACGTCTGCCCGGTTTCCGGCGGGTTCGAAGAGGCCGAGATTTTCGAACTGGCCCGCCACCACCGCAATGTCCACATGTTCGCCGCCCCCACGATGGTCAAACGCATGACCGGCATCGCCCGGCAGTCAGGCGAAACCGGCGAAGGGCTGCGGTCCATCGTCTATGGCGGCGGCCCGATGTACGTGGCCGATATCGTGGACGCGGTAGATCACTTTGGCCCGATCTTCCTGCAGATTTACGGGCAGGGAGAGGCCCCGATGGGCATCACCGCCCTGACGCGGGACGAGGTCGCGGACCGCAGCCACCCGCGCTGGCGGAACCGGCTGGCCTCGGTTGGACGCCCGCAAGCGCCGGTAGAGGTGCGGATCGGCGATGCCGACGGCAAACCGCTGCCCCCCGGCCAGCCCGGTGAAATCATGGTCCGCGGCGATCTGGTCATGCCCGGGTACTGGCAGAACCCCGAGGCGACGGAAAAAACCATCGTGGACGGCTGGCTGCTGACCGGCGACGTGGGATTCATGGACGAAGACGGCTATGTCACCATGCAGGACCGGTCCAAGGACATGATCATCTCGGGCGGGACAAACATCTACCCGCGCGAGGTCGAAGAGGCCCTGCTGACTCACCCCGACGTGCAAGAGGTCAGCGTGATCGGACGCCCCAATGCCGAATGGGGCGAAGACGTGGTGGCCTTCGTCGTCACCAAGCCCGGTCGGAACCTGGACCCAAAGGCGTTGGACGCGCACTGCCTGTCGCAGATCGCCCGGTTCAAGCGGCCCAAGGATTACTACCCAATCACCGAACTGCCCAAGAACAACTATGGCAAGGTTCTGAAAACGGACCTGCGCGACCGCCTGAAGGAGATGAAGACATGACAGACCTGACCGGAAAAACCGCCCTTGTCACCGGATCGGTGCAGGGCATCGGATTGGCCATCGCGGAATCGCTGGCCAGCGCAGGGGCGCGGATTGCCGTGCATGGCATCGCCGGGGATGCGCAAATCCACGAGGTATGCGAACACCTGCGCGCCAAGGGGTCGCCGCAGGCCGAATATTTCGCGGGCGATCTGCGCTACCCCGACCAGATCACCGCCATGATGGATGCGGTGCAGGCCTGGGGCGGGGCAGATATCCTGGTCAACAACGCGGGTATCCAGCATACCGCCCCGCTGAAGGACATGCCGGCAGAGAAATGGGAGGCGATCCTGCAGATCAACCTGTCGGCGGCCTTCTATACCATGCAGGCGGCGCTGCCCCGGATGGCCGAACGCGGATATGGCCGGGTGGTGAACATCGCCAGCGTGCACGGGCTGGTGGCCAGCAAGGAAAAGGCCCCCTATGTTGCCGCCAAGTTCGGGCTGGTGGGGCTCAGCCGCGTGGCCGCGCTGGAATACGCCGCGCAGGGGAAACGGGCTCAGGGTGGCGTCACCGTCAACTGCATCTGTCCCGGCTGGACTGAAACCGCTATCCTCGGTCCGCAGATCGACGCGCGCGTGGCGCAGTTCGGCGGTGACCGCGAGGCCGGGATTGCGGATCTGGTGACGGAAAAACAGCCTTCGGGCCGAATGTCGGACCCGTCTGAAATCGGTGCGCTGGCGCTGTGGCTGTGCGCGCCAGTGGCCCATAACGTGACCGGCACCGCGATCCCCGTGGATGGCGGCTGGACCGCGCAATAAATCAGGGCGCTGGCTTTTCTTTCTGCGGTCTGAAATGTATATACATTGTATGTGCATTCCAACTGCGCCAACCAGCGCCCCCAGAGCAGGAAAACCGATATGGACACGACCAGCATCAAGGGGATCGGCCCCGCGATTGCCACTCAGCTTGCCGACATGGGCATTCACAACGCCGCCGATCTGGCCATCGCGGACCCGGCGGCCCTGACCAAGATCAGCGGCATCGGCCCGGCCCGCGCCGCCGCCCTGATCCACGCCGCCAAGGAGGTGGTCGCCGTCCTGCCCGAGGAAATCCCGACCCAGACGACCCCGGCAGAGGCTGCGCCAGAGGAGCGCCCGGCAGAAGCGGTGAAGACGTCCGGGAAAAAGTCGGGGAAAAAGAAGGAAGGCAAAAAGAAAGAGGCGGGCAAGGGCAAGAAAGACAAGCCCAAGAAAGCCAAAGCTAAGACGTCCGGCGACAAAGCCGAAAAGACCAGGAAAAAGAAGAAAGCGGACAAGCCGGAAAAAAAGACAGCCAAGAAGGCCGGGAAAAAACCGGCTAAAAAATCCGCGAAGAAGAAAAAAGCCAAGAAGAAATAAGAAACAAAAAACCCCGTCCCATAGGGACGGGGCAGGAGGATAACCCGGTGGCATTTGCCCCGGGTCCGGGGTTAATCGGTTTGCCCGTGCAATTTGGTGACCCGCCCCCGGCAAGCAGCAACAGAAGGGGGCGGGTCTGTCCGGCTCAGATGGCCAGATACTCTTCACGCAGTTCCTTGTTGCCCAGCACTTCAGAGGCCGAGCCGTCAAAGACCACGCTGCCGGTGTCCAGGATGACCGAACGGTCGGACAGTTCCAGCGCGCGCACGGCGTTCTGTTCCACGATCACCGTTGTGATGCCCTGTTCCTTGATCTTGCGCAGGGTGCGCTCGATCTCGTCCACGATCACCGGCGCCAAGCCTTCATAGGGTTCGTCCAGCAGCAGAACCTTGATGTCCCGCGCCAGCGCCCGCGCGATGGCCAGCATCTGCTGCTCACCACCCGACAGCGTGACGCCTTCCTGGTTGCGGCGTTCGCCCAGGCGGGGGAACAATTCGTACAGGCGTTCGATGGACCATCCGATCGGCGGGGCGATCTGCGCCAGCTTCAGGTTTTCCTCGACCGTCAGGCCGGGGATGATGCGGCGGTCTTCGGGAACCAGCCCGATGCCGTTCTGCGCCGCCTGGTAGCTGTTCTTCAGGTGCAGCGGCTGGTGGTCCAGCCAGACTTCGCCCTTGTGGATCGCCGGGTTGTCCAGCCGCGCGATGGCCCGCAGGGTGGATGTCTTGCCCGCCCCGTTGCGGCCCAGCAGCGCCAGGATTTCGCCCTCGTGCACGTTAAAGCTGACGCCCTGCACGATGTAGCTTTCGCCATAGTAGGCGTGGATGTCCCAGACCGACAGGAAGGCCGGTGCGGTTTCGGCAAGGTTATGCCCCTTGGAGAAATCCGGTTTGACGTTCATGGCTGCCTCTCCTTACGCGGTCTCGCCCAGGTACGCTTCGCGCACCTTGGGGTTGCCCTTGATGTTTTGCGGATCGTCCTCGACCAGGGGGGTGCCCTGCGCCAGAACGGTGATCCGGTTGGCCAGGCTGAACACGACGTGCATGTCGTGTTCGATGATGGCGATGGTGATGTTGCGCTCTTCCTTGATCTGCTTCAGCAGGTCGATGGTGTTGTTGGTGTCGGCGCGCGCCATGCCCGCGGTCGGTTCGTCCAGCAGCAGCAGCCGCGGTTCCTGCGCCAGGCACATGCCGATTTCCAGCCGCCGCTTGTCACCACGCGACATGGATGCGGTATGCATGTTGCGCTTGTCGGCCATGTTCATGTCCACCAGCATCTTCTCGGCCGCTTCCACGACATTCTTGTCGGCCAGCATGTTTTTTAGGGCATGCATGCGGAACGCACCGTCGCGGTGGGCAAAGATCGGGATCATCATGTTTTCCATGACGGTCAGATCACCAAAGATTTCCGGCGTCTGGAACACGCGGCTGATGCCCATCTGGTTGATTTCGTGCGGCTGGCGTCCCAGCACCGACTGACCGTCGAACATGACGGACCCGGTGTCCGGGATCAGCTTGCCCACAAGGCAGTTCAGCAGGGTGGACTTGCCCGCACCGTTCGGCCCGATGATCGCGTGGACGGTGTTTTCCTTCACGCTCAGGTTCACGTTGCCCAGGGCCTGCAGACCGCCGAAGCGTTTGTTGACGCCTTTGACTTCAAGGATACCCATTGTTTGCGCTCCTTATTCCGCAGGTTCGGTTTTGGCCGGGGACTTTTCGTCGGCCTTCTTGCGACGCAGCAAGCGTCCCAGGCGTTGACCGCCCTCGACCAGTCCACCGGGCAGGAAGATCACGACCAGCATGAACAGCAGGCCCAGCGTCAGGTGCCAGCCCTTACCGATGAAGGGATGCAGGATGGTGACGACGAAATCCTCAAGCCCATCGGGCAGGAAGCTGAACCAGCCATGCAGGATGTTGTCGTTGATCTTCGAGAAGATGTTCTCGAAATACTTGATGAAACCCGCCCCCAGGACCGGGCCGATCAGCGTGCCGGCGCCGCCCAGGATGGTCATCAGAACGACTTCGCCCGAGGCGGTCCACTGCATGCGTTCTGCGCCTGCCAGCGGGTCCATCGCAGCCAGCAGCCCACCGGCCAGACCGGCATACATGCCAGAGATCACGAAGGCCGCCAGGGTGTAGGGACGCGGGTTCAGACCGGTATAGCGCATGCGCTGCTGGTTCGACTTGACCGCGCGCAGCATCATCCCGAAGGGCGAGCGGAACAGGCGGATTGCCAGGTAGAACATGACCAGCATGATCACCGCGCACACATAGTAGCCGGTGTTGAAGTCGAACGACCAGGCGCCAACCTCCATCGTGTGGGTGGACCGCATCGACAGGCCGAACAGGTGCGGCAGGTCGGGCAGGCCGTCGCGGTGGAACATCTGCAGGTCGTCCGCATAGACCTGCAGGCCGGTTTCGCCGTTGGTCAGGTTGAACTTGGGGTTCGACAGCACCGAATAGGCCAGCGCAAAGGACATCTGCGCAAAGGCCAGCGTCAGGATCGAGAAGTAGATGCCCGAACGCCGCAGGCTGACAAAACCGATCAGCAGCGAAAACAGGGCTGCAACGACAACGCTGAGGATGATCGCCGGAACGATGTTGTAGGTGAACAGCTTGAAGATCCAAACCGCGGCATAGGAACCGACCCCCAGAAAGGCCGCGTGACCAAAGGACAGGTATCCGGTCAGGCCGAACAGGATGTTAAAGCCGATGGCGAAGATCCCGAAGATCACGAAACGCTGCATCAGGTCCGGGTAGCCGGCATTGAACTGCGCCAGCCCGCTGCCAGTGGGGAAGGGGTTCAGGATGAACGGCGCAAACATGGTCAGCAGCGCCACGGCGATCAGCAGGGTGGTGTCTTTTTTATCCAGTCCGAACATCGGATTAGTCCTCCATGACGCCTTTGCGGCCCATCAGCCCGCGAGGACGGGTCAGCAGGACGATGATTGCAACAAGGTAGATGATGATTTGGTTGATGCCGGGGATGGTCGTCGTTGCCCAGGTGGTCGAGGCGAAGCTTTCCAGGATACCCAGCATGAAACCAGCCAGCACGGCGCCCGGAAGCGACCCCATGCCGCCAACAACCACCACGACGAAGCTCAGCACCAGGAAGTCCATGCCCATGTGATAGTTGGGCGGGTTGATCGGGCCGTACATCACCCCGGCCAGACCGGCCACAGCGGCGGCGACGCCGAACATGATGGTAAAGCGGCGGTCGATATTGATGCCCAGCAGCCCCACGGTTTCCCGGTCAGCCATACCGGCGCGGACGACCATGCCGAACGTGGTGAACTGCAGGAATGCGAAGATCCCGCCGATGATCAGCGCCGAGAAGCAGAAGTAGACGATGCGCCACACCGGATAGACGATGTCCATGCCCAGCAGGGCTCCGACATTCGCCACGCCGTTCAGGGCAGCGGGCGGGGGGGTCTGAATCGGGTTGGCGCCGAAGAAGTACTTGACGATTTCCTGCAGCACGATCGCCAGGCCAAAGGTCACCAGGATCTGGTCGGCATGGGCGCGCTTGTAGAAATGCTTGATCAGCCCGCGTTCCATCGCATAGCCGATGAACAGCATCACCGGGATTGCCAGCAGCACGGCCAGCGGCACCGACCAGTCGATCAGCGCCGTCCCGATGTCTTTGCCGAACCAGCTTTCGACATAAGGGGTTTCCACCTTCAACGGCCGCCCCAGGAAGTCCTTCTGGGTTTCGTCCAGGGTAACGAAGCTCAGGCCGAGCAGACGTTGAAGCGTGACGGCAACGAATGCGCCGATCATGAAGATCGCCCCGTGGGCGAAGTTCACGACGCCAAGCGTGCCGAAGATAAGCGTAAGACCCAGCGCGATCAGCGCATAGGCCGAGCCCTTGTCGAGCCCGTTCAGGATTTGCAGGAAGATTGCGTCCATTGTCCCCACCTTGGGTTTTATGTCGGTTGGTGGTCAGCCACGCGGACAGACCGCACGGGCGTGCAGTGTCCGAAAGGGCCGTGCGCGCGATGCGCACACGGCCGGTTTTGCGGGTTCAGTCTCAGGCGCCTGCGTTGCAAGCCCCCAGCGAGGCCTCGTCGCCGCCGAACATCGGGTGGTTCGGTGCGTATTCGACCTGGGCGCGCGGGGTGATTTCCACGACTTCCAGCGTGTCGTACTGGTTGGTCGGGTTCTCGCGGCCTTTCATGATCAGCACGTCCTTGAAGCACTGGTGGTCGTCGGCGCGGTACAGGGTCGGGCCGTTGCCCAGACCGTCGAACTCGAAGCCTTCCAGGGCTTCGGCGACGGCGCAGGGGTTGAACGAACCGGCGCGTGCCACTGCGTCTGCGTACAGGATGGTCTGTGCATAGCAGGTCTGGGCCGAGTTCGACGGCGGACGGCCGTACTTTTCGCCGAAGGACTTCACGAAGGCCTGGGTGCCTGCGTCCTGCAGCTGCCAGTTCCAGTTCATGGACCCGTACACGCCCTTGATGTTCTCGCCTGCACCGGCGGCCATCAGTTCCGAATACAGCGGAACGACGATCTGGAAGTCCTTGCCGTTCACCTGCTTGTCACGCAGACCGAACTGGATGGCGTTTGTCAGCGAGTTCACCATGTTCCCGCCGTAGTGGTTCAGAACCAGCACGTCTGCGCCAGAGTTCAGAACCGGCGCGATGTAGGACGAGAAGTCCGTGGCCGCCAGCGGGGTCAGCACGTTGTTGACGGTTTCCCAGCCCATGGCCTCGGTGGCAGCAGCGATCGATTCCTGCTGGGTCCAGCCCCAGGTGTAGTCCGCGGTCAGGTGATAGGCGCGGCGGTCCTTGCCGTATTCCTTCGCCAGCACCGGCGCCAGCGCGGCACCCGACATGTAAGCGTTGAAGAAGTGACGGAAACCGTTGGCCTTGCGGTCCTTGCCGGTGGTGTCGTTCGAGTGGGTCAGACCGGCCATGAAGATGATGCCGGCTTCTTGGCAGAGGCCCTGAACAGCAACGGCCACGCCCGAGGACGAACCGCCGTTGATCATGACAACGCCGTCTTTTTCGATCATCGACTTGGCCGATGCACGGGCCGCGTCCGATTTGGTCTGGGTGTCGCCGGTGACGAATTCCACCTTCTTGCCCAGGATGCCGTCGCCGCCCAGTGCCTTGGAGGTGAAGGTGTTCAGCCCGCCGCCGTCGCCCATACCGTTGATGTGCTCGACAGCCAGTTCCTGGGCACGCAGTTCGTCCAGGCCTTCGTCAGCGTAGGGACCGGTCTGCGGCACGTTGAAACCGAACTTCACGGTCGAGCCCTTCGGCTCGTTGGTGAAGGCCGAGGCCGACGACGCGGTAAAGATCGTCGGTAGCGCGACACCAGCACCTGCAACGGCACCGGTTTTCAGAACGCCACGACGAGTCAGATTGCTTTTGGACATGTAATCCTCCCGTTTCGTGAAATGCGGGGGTGGCCTCCTCTTGCCACACCCGCGGGCACAAGTTTGTGCAAATCCATTATCGGCCCGGATAAGAAAACTTCGCAACAACGTCCTTGAATGAAACAATTTTTTTGTAAAAAATATCACAATGCACTAGCATACTGTGTAAACAAATTATTCCGCACCGCAGAAGGTGCTTGATTCAGATAGGAAAAAAAGTGCCGCAACGTCATTTGACGGGAACCCGGATCCGCGAAAGACGCATGATGCTTGGCATGCGCCAGACAGACCTGGCCCGAGAGGTCGGGATTTCCGGGTCATACCTCAATCTGATCGAACACAACCGCCGCAGAATCGGGGGCAAGCTGCTGTTGGCGATTGCGCGCGCGCTGGGGGTAGAGCCCTCTGCGCTGACCGAAGGCGCAGAGGCCGCGCTGATCGCCACCCTGCGCGAAGCCCGTGCCGCAGACCCCGCCGCAGGGGCCGAGGCCGACGGGCTGGAGGACTTCGCCGGGCGCTTTTCCGGCTGGGCGCAATTGCTGGAACGCCGTCATCGGCGCGTTCTGGAACTGGAACGCACCGTTGAAACCCTGTCCGACAGGTTGACCCACGACCCCCATCTTGCCGCCGCGCTGCATGAAATGCTGTCCACCATCACCGCAATCCGCTCCACCGCCTCTATCCTTGCTGAAACCCGCGAACTTGAACCAGAGTGGCGTGACCGGTTCCACCGCAACATCAACGAGGACGCCGCCCGCCTGGCCCACAGCGCGACGGCGCTGGTCGGCTATCTGGACAGCGCGGAAGAGTCAGACGATACCGAAATCAGCTCTCCCCAGGATGAACTGGACGCGTTCCTGGGCGAAAGCGGCTATCACATGCCGCATCTGGAGGAACAGGCGACCGTTGACGTGGATGCGCTGATCGAGGGGCAGGAGGTGCTGCAATCGGCGGCGTCGCGCGCGATGGCGCGGACCTATCTGCAACGCTATGTAAAGGACGCCCGCACCATGCCGCTGCCGCAAACGGTCGGGGCGATCGGCGAATATGGACTGAACATCTCGGCGCTGGCCCAGCATTTCAGCACGGATCTGCCCACCGTCATGCGCCGTCTGGCGGAGTTGCCGGAATCAGTCACAGGCCGCCCCGTCGGGCTGGTCAGTTGCGACGCGTCCGGCACCATGACCTTCCGCAAGGCGCTGGACGGGTTCTTGCTGCCCCGGTTCGGGGCGGCCTGCCCCCTCTGGCCGCTGTTCCGGGCGTTGTCGCATCCGATGACCCCGGTCGCGCGCGTGGTGAAACAGGCGGGCAGGGGCGGCGGCGTGTTCCGCACCTATTCCATCGCCCAGCCCGCCGGCGCTGTCCGCTTCGAGGGTCCGACCCTGTTCGAGGCCTACATGCTGATCCTGCCGACGGACCCGGGCGAACGTCTGCCCGACACCCTTGAAGAGGTTGGCGTCAGCTGCCGCATCTGCCCCCGCGACGCCTGTCCCGGTCGGCGCGAACCGTCGATTTTGACCGATGGGTTTTGACACGGGCTTGCAGATTGCGGATAAATGCTGAAACCATAAGAAGAAGTCCACGCTACGGGGAGGCGATGGTATGGGCAAACATGTCCTTGTGATAGAGGATGAGCCGAACATCATCGAGGCGATCAGCTTCATTCTGTCCCGTGCGGGTTGGCAGGTGGACACGCATTCGAACGGGCATGACGCCGTGGACGTGGTGCGGTCCAAATCGCCCGATCTGCTGATCCTGGACGTCATGCTGCCCGGCAAAAGCGGGTATGACATCCTGACTGAACTGCGCGACGCGGACCCGACACGCAACCTGCCGGTGCTGATGCTGACCGCCCGCGGCCAGTCCAAGGACCGTGAGATGGCTGAAAAGATCGGCGCCAGCCGGTTCATGACCAAGCCGTTTTCCAATGCCGAGGTGCTGGAGGCCGTCCAGCAACTGGTGCCCTGATGCGCAAGCCCCGTCCCCCGATCTTTCTGGAACGTACCAGCTATCGCCAGCGGCGCATCCGCGATGGCGCACGGCTGATGCCCTTCATCGGGGCGGTGCTGTGGGGCATACCGATCCTGTGGGCGCCGCCCGGCGAACACGGCATCTCTACCTCGCGGGCGATGCTGTATATCTTCGGGGTCTGGTTCCTGCTGGTGCTGGCGTCCTTCGCGCTCAGCCGCTGGCTGCAGCCGGACGTCGACGCCGACCCGTCCGACAGGCCATGACATGGGGGCGCTGAACCTTCTTATCGCGGTGTGCCTGGCCTATGTGGCGTTGCTGTTCGTGGTGGCCTTCATCGCGGAACGCGCGGCCCTGCGGGGACGCAGCGGCTGGTTGCGTTCGCCTGTCGTCTACACGCTGTCGCTGTCGATCTACTGCACCGCCTGGACGTTCTACGGCGCGGTCGGCTATGCGGCGCGGTCGGGGCTGGAATACCTGACCATCTATATCGGCCCGACCCTGGTGATGATCGGCTGGTGGTGGGGTCTGCGCAAGCTGGTGCGCATCGGCAAGACGCAGCGGATCACCTCTATCGCGGACCTGATTTCGTCGCGCTATGGCAAGTCGAATTCGCTGGCCGTGTTCGTGACCGTGGTCGCGGTGATCGGGACAACACCTTATATTGCTCTGCAACTTCAATCTGTTACGTCGTCTTTTTCAAGCTTTGCATTATATGATCCGGCTGCTGCGGAACTGGGTGACAGCGACGCAACCGCGCTGTGGGTCGCCGTCGGTCTGGCGTTGTTCACCGTCCTGTTCGGCACCCGCAACCTGGACGCCAACGAACGCCACCACGGCGTCGTCATGGCCATCGCGCTGGAAGCGGTGGTCAAGCTGTTCGCCCTGGTCGCCGTCGGGGTGTTCGTGGTCTGGGGCGTGGGCGGCGGCGTATCGGAAACCCTGGCGCGCATCGACTCCTCTGACATCGGTCAGTGGCAGATGGACAAGGGCCGTTGGGCCGCGCTGATCTTCCTGTCCGCAGCAGCCTTCCTGACCCTGCCGCGGATGTTCCAGGTGCTGGTGATCGAAAACGACAACGAAAACCACCTGCGCACGGCCTCTTGGGCCTTTCCGACCTACCTGATGATAATGAGCCTGTTCGTCGTGCCCATTGCCGTCACCGGGCTGGACCTGATGCCCGCCGGATCGAACCCGGACCAGTTCGTGCTGACCGTCCCGCTGTCGCAGGGGCGCGACGGGCTGGCGATGCTCAGCTTTTTAGGCGGGTTCAGCTCGGCTACCTCGATGGTGATCGTGGCCGCGATCGCGCTGTCCACGATGGTGTCAAACCATATCGTGATGCCGATCTGGCTGCATTTCACCGGCGGCGGCGCGATGATTTCCGGTGACGTGCGCCATGTTGTGCTGTTGGCGCGCCGCCTGTCCATCGCCGGGGTGCTGGCACTTGGCTATCTGTACTACCGCTTTTCCGGCGGTGGCACCGCGCTGGCGGCCATCGGCCTGATCTCTTTTGCCGGGGTCGCGCAATTCCTGCCGCCGCTGATGGGGGGCATTTTCTGGCGCGGCGCCACTCGCATCGGGGCCTTGACCGGGCTGTTGGTCGGGTTCTCTCTGTGGCTTTATACGCTGCTGCTGCCCAGCTTTGGCCCCAACCTGATTATGTCCGGCGCGCTGATGGCCGAAGGCCCTATGGGCATCGGCTGGCTGCGCCCGCAGGCGCTGTTCGGCATCGGCGGACTGGACCCGCTGGTGCATACGGTGTTGTGGTCGCTTCTGCTGAATGGGGTGGTGTTCGTGCTGGTGTCGCTGATCACCTTTCCCGAACCGATGGAGCGCCTGCAGGGCGCGCAGTTCGTCAACGTGTTCCAGCATTCGGGCAATCCGCAGGGCTGGTCCGGCGGCGTCGCCCAGTCAGAGGATCTGATGATCATGGCGCAGCGCATCCTTGGCGCGTCAGAGGCGCAGGGCTTTTTCCAGGCCGAAGCCGCCGCCCAGGGGCTGGCGGGTTATCTGCCTGAACCCACGCCGGAATTCCTGCAGCGGCTGGAACGGGAACTGTCCGGGTCTGTCGGCGCGGCCACCGCCCACGCGATGATCGGGCAGATCATGGGCCGCGCCACGGTATCGGTCGAAGATCTGATGGCCGTGGCCGATGAAACCGCGCAGATGATGGAATATTCCAGCCAGCTAGAGGCAAAATCGGCCGAACTGACCCGCACCGCCCGCCAGTTGCGCGCCGTGAACGAAAAACTGACCCAGCTTTCGGTGCAAAAGGATGCCTTCCTGTCCCAGATCAGCCACGAATTGCGCACGCCGATGACCTCGATCCGGTCGTTTTCGGAAATCCTGCGCGACGCCGACGGGCTGACCAAGGTGGAACTGACCAAATACGCGGGCATCATCCATTCCGAGGCGATCCGCCTGACGCGCCTTCTGGACGACTTGCTGGATCTGTCGGTGCTGGAAAACGGGCAGGTCAGCCTGAACATCCGCTCTGGCCTGCTGTCAGAGGTGATCGACCACGCCATCGACGCCACCGGGGTGCAGAACGGGCGGCTGAAGGTGCAGCGCAAAGGCGGCACCGAAAGCGTGCCGATCGAAACCGATCTGGACCGCCTGTCGCAGGTGTTCATCAACCTGATCGCCAATGTTCAGAAATACTGTGATGCCACGCAGCCGGAACTGGCCATCCGGGTGCTGGAACGCGACGGTTATCTCGTGGTGGATTTCGTCGACAATGGCTCTGGCATCCCGTCAGACGCGCAGGCCCTTATCTTTGAAAAGTTCAGCCGCGTCGGCGATCAGCGCAAGGCGGGCGGCGCCGGGCTGGGGCTGGCGATCTGCCGCGAGATCATGTCCCGGCTGGGCGGCGCGATTTCCTATCTGCCGGGGCAGGGCGGCGCAGCGTTCCGGGTCAGCCTGCCTCTGAAAAACGCGCTGGCCGCGCAATAATCGCAATCCGGTAAGCCTTCGGTAACTTTGCCGCCCTAGGGTCAGCGAAAGGCCGCAGGATGCGGCGTTGGATTGCCGGGCTGATGACCACAGGGAATGACATCTTGCGGCGCAAGGCTGCCGCCGCGCGGGAAGCGCGTGAAACGCGCGTGATGACGCCCCGGCGCGCCTTTCGCCGCGCTCTGTGCCGCGCTGCCCAGTTGGGCCTGTCGCTGCCGCTGCAGGCGATCGGCGGGGCTGAGGCGCTGATGGATCGCGATTCGGTGATTGAACAGATCGGGGCGGACGGGCTGTTGGTGCTGTTGGAACGGGACGGCGGCGGGGCAGGGGCCGCGATGCTGGACCTGCAACTGCTCTCCGCGCTGATAGAGGTGCAGACCCTGGGCAAGGTGCACGGCAAACCCGCTCCGGCCCGCCGCGTCACCCGCACCGACGCCGCCGTGGCCCTGCCGCTGATCGACGGCACGCTCAGTGGGTTCGCGCAGCTTCTCTCGGACCGGGAATTTGCACCGCTGACCGGGTTTCACTTCGGCAACTGGGTGCCCGACCGCCAGACTCTGGCGGCGCATCTGCCAGATGGCTCCTACAATTTCCTGTCGCTGGATGTCGATATCGGGGACAGAGAACGCCGGGGCAGGATGGCGCTGGCCTTGCCTTGCGTTCCGGAGCAGGTGGACGAACCCGAACCCGAACCCGCCGCGCCCCGCACCCCCGGCTTTGTCCGGGCCGAGGTGTTGGACGCCTCCGCACGGCTGGAAACCGAATTGCACCGGCTGGAAATGACCCTGGACAAGGTGGCGCTGCTGAAACCCGGTGATCAGGTGACCTTGCCGATCCGCGCCCTGTCAGAACTGCGCCTGCGCAGCGCCGACCGCCAGATCGTTGCGACGGGTGTGCTGGGCCAGATCGGCGGGAATCGCGCCGTGCGCCTGACCGGCCTGGGGCAGCCCTGCAGCGCCGCCACGCCGGGCGTACTGGAACAGTTGCCGAAATTCGGCGCGGTCGATATGGCCGATGCCGGGCTGCTGGAAACGCCGCGCCCGCGCAAACCCGCGGCCCCCGAACCCGCGCCGCGTCAGCCTGCCCCGGCACCGCGCAACCCCGAACCGGCGGCGAAACCGCAAACTGCGGCGCTGCCCGCCCCCCGCAGCGATCCCACGGGGACAGAGGCGTTGCTGAACGAACTGGGGCTTGGCAATCTGGACGATCCCGCCGCGGCAGATGATCCGGGCAAAGGCACCGGATCCTTCATGCAGGATCTGCCGCAGCGCAGCCGTTCCGGCTAGCGCGCCGGGCGGGCGTCAGGGCTGTACCAGCCGCGGGCGCAGCCCAGACAAGTCATAGCCTGCGCGTTGCGCGGTGCCCAGGATCTCGTCCACCGGCATCGAACCGGCCTGCGACAGCGCCCAGATCACCGTGCAGCGTGTGCCGGACGCGCAATAGGCCAGAACCGGGCCATCACAACAATCGACAGCGGCGAACTGCGCCGTGATGTTCTGCGGCGTCATGGTCTGATGCGTCAGCGGCAGGTTGAAGAATTCCAGACCGGCGGCCTCGGCGGCGGATTGCATCGTCGCGGCATGGTGGCTGGGGGGGATTTCCTCGTCTGGCCGGTTGCAGATCACCTTGACGAACCCGGCGGCCTTGATGGCTGCCAGATCCTCGGGGTTGATCTGGGGGCTGACGGAATAGCGGGGGGTGATTTGACGGATCTGCATGCGATTCGATTTATTCCGCCGGCACGGTTCTGTCCAGCGTCACGCGCAGTTGCGGCGCCAGCGCCATACCGCACACCATCGCCGCCAGGAAGATCCAGTGCCCGATCCCACCATAGCTGAGAGAGGCGACCGACGGGCCGGGGCACAGCCCGGCCAGACCCCAGCCCGCGCCGAACAGGACCGAGCCCAGCACCAGGGTCCGGCTGATTTCCTGCACCGGCGCGGCGGGGAAATCGCCCCCGGCCAACGGTTTGCGCCCCGGCACCAGACGCCAGGCGATGGCCATCGGCAGGATCGCGCCGCCCATCACGAAGGCCAGCGTGGGATCCCAGTCGCCGAACACGTCCAGCCAGCCCTGCACCTTGGTGGTGTCGGTCATACCCGAAACGAACAGCCCGGCGCCGAACAGCCCACCGGCCAGGAATGCGTAGACAAGGCGCTGCATCAGATCACCCCCCACATGTGGCGCAGCAGGGCGACAACGGCCCCGCCCGCCAGAATATAGAACATCGTCGCAACGATCCCGCGCAGCGACAGCCGCGAAATCCCGCAGACCCCGTGCCCGGAGGTGCAGCCATTTGCCAGCCGTGTCCCGATGCCCACCAGCAACCCGGCCAGGACCAAAACGACCCAGTTGTCGGTGATATGGGTGTCGACTTCTCGGTACAGGGGATACAAGGGGATCGGCAGCAGGAACACGCCCAGCAAAAAGATCGTGCGTTCTTTCCATTCTTGCCAGCCACTGCGGTCCACCAGTCCGCCCAGGATGCCGCTGGCCCCCATGACGCGGCCATTGGCCAGCAGATAGACGGCACCGCCCGTGCCGATCAGCAACCCGCCAACCAGCCCCCAGATCCAATCGGTGGGGATAGAATTCAACATCGCGTTTCCGTTCCTGTTTGCGCCTGCATCAAAGATAGCGCCCGTTCCCCGCTTTCCACGGGGAACGGGCGCGATTCGGGCGCTGTATACCGTCACAACTTGTTGACTGGAACCTTCAGGAACACGTTGCCGTCCTCATCGGCGGGGGGCATCCGGCCCGCGCGCATGTTCACCTGCAGCGACGGCACGATCAGGCGCGGCATGCCCAGCGTCGCGTCCCGCTCGGTCCGCATCTTGACGAAACTGTCCTTGTCCTTGTCGCTGGCGACGTGGATGTTGCGGGCCTTCTGTTCGGCCACGGTGGTTTCCCAGGCGTATTCGTCCCGGCCCGGCGCCTTGTAATCATGGCCCACGAAGATCCGGGTCTGATCCGGCAGCGACAGGATTTTCTGGATCGAGGCGTACAGCGTTTCCGCCGATCCGCCGGGGAAATCGCAGCGCGCCGTGCCGAAATCGGGCATGAACAGCGTGTCCCCGACAAAGGCCGCGTCCCCGATCACATAGGTCAGGCAGGCAGGCGTATGGCCCGGCGTATGCAGCACATCGCCGCGCATCTGTCCGATGTGGAAACTGTCGCCTTCCTTGAACAGCGCGTCGAACTGGCTGCCGTCGCGCTGAAACTCCGTGCCTTCGTTGAACACCTTGCCAAAGGTATCCTGCACCACGGTGATGCGCTCACCGATGCCGATCTTGCCGCCCAGTTTTTCCTGCAGGTAGGGGGCGGCAGACAGGTGATCGGCATGCACGTGGCTTTCCAGCAGCCATTCGACCTTCAGGCCTTCCGTCTGGACAAAGGCAACGATGGCGTCCGCCGATCGTGTGTCGGTATGGCCAGAGGCATAATCGAAATCCAGAACCGAATCGACGATGGCGCAGGCGCTGCCGGACGGATCGCGCACGACATAGGAAATGGTGTTGGTCGCATCGTCGAAAAAGGCGGTTACTTGTGGGGTCATCGGTGGGGTCCTCCGTGTCTGCGTCACATATATAAATTATGCTATGTGATGCAAGGGCCGCCTTGGCCCGTCCCTTTGATGGTACACCTGTTCGGTTGATTTGGGTCAAGGTTTCGGCTCTGCTGGCGTGCAAAGCTGCGTCGGCTCTAGGAGGAACCGCGATGAAAGAAGTGGCAAAATATCAGAAAGCCTTGATGAAACGGCTGTCAGAGCTTGATGAACGCCTGCACGCCATCGAAGATGAACTGGACGGGCCCCATTCCAGGGATTGGGAAGAACTGGCCGTCGAACGCGAAGGGGACGAGGTTCTGGAATCCCTGGGCCAGGCCGGACAAGAGGAAATCCGCGGTATCCGCGCGGCGCTTCAACGGATTCGCGATGGCGAATACGGCTATTGCGTCAAATGTGGGGATGAAATCTCTGCTGAACGGCTGGCGGTGCTGCCCGCCGCACCGATGTGCAAGACCTGCGCCGCCGGAAAGACCTGAACAAAACGGAGGAAAAGACATGGCCGAGAAGAAGTTTCTGGAACTGATCGAACAATTGGAAACCCAGATTGCCGAAGCCAGCGACGAGGTCCGTCACGAAATCCAGGCCGAGTTGCACAAGGCCGTAGAGGCGATGCGCGCCGCGGGTTTCACCATCCCCGCCCGCCTTCAGGATCTGGACAACCAGGCCGTGGACGAAGAAATCGAGGACCGTTTCGACAACATGCCGGTCTGACGCGCGAATTCGCGGGTTTGTACATCCGGGGCTTGCGCGATGGTGGGTGAAGTCTTCAAACTGCCCGTGAACGGCGCGCGTGCCATGCGTGCCGGGGTGTTTGGAAAGGTCTTTTATTGTCCCAGAAACTGGCCATCGAACGGTATCAGGAACTGGCCGTGCTGCGGCTGGCAAATCCGCCGCGCAATTTCCTGGGTCCGGTACTGCGGGCCGAACTGTCGCAAACCCTGTCCGATCTGGAACACGCCCCGGATGTCGCCGGGGTTTTGCTGACAGGCTCTGACGGGCTGTTCTCCACCGGCTACAACGCCGCCAGCCCCGAAATGCGTGAAGGCGCGCCATCGCTGGCGCAGCTGTGCCGCCAGATAGAGGACATGCAAAAACCCGTGGTCGCGGCGCTGTTCGGCGTTGCCCACGGCGCCGGGCTGGAACTGGCGCTGGCCGCGCATGGCCGGGTGGCGCTGCGGTCTGCCGTTGTCGGGATGCCCGATATCGCCGTGGGGCTGATCCCGTCGGCGGGCGGCACCCAGCGTCTGCCGCGCCTTCTGGGGGCGGACCGGGCGCTGGCCTTGCTGCTGTCGGGACTGACCCTGCCGGTGATCCATCCCCGTGTGTCCGGCCTTGTTGATGAAATCGTCACCGATGGGGTGGAACAGGCCGCCGCCGACCGCTTGCGCCAGATGATCGCCGGAACGCTGCCCATTATGCGCACCCGTGACCGGCGGGACGGGCTGTCTGACCCCGCGGCCTTCGCCCGATCCATCCAGACCTGCCGCGATGCGCTGGGACCGGACGCACCGCCGCATGAACGCCTGCTGGTGGATTGCGTGGAACGTGCGCTGCTGCTGCCCTTCGACGCCGCCGAGGCGTTCGAGGAACTGGCCTTTGCCGAATGCCAGGCGTCGGATCACGCACAGGGGCTGCTGCATGTGCAACTGGCGCAACGCCGCGCCCACAACATGCCCGAGGCGCTGGCCGCCACCCCGCAGCCCGTGGGGCGCATTGCCGTGATCGGCGGCGGGGCGACGGCGGCGGCGCTGGTGTTCCACGCCCTGCGTGCAGGCCAGCCCGTCACCTGGTTCGAACGCAGCGCCGAGGCGTCAGAGGCCGCGCTGACCCGTCTGCACCGCCTGATCGAGGCGTCGCACCTGGATGCCGACACCCGCAGAACGCTGCCGGACAAGCTGACCCAGACAACCGACCTGCGTGATCTGGGACAGGCCGATCTGGTGATCGAGGCCGTGGCCGACAACCCCGGTACCAAGGCGCAGGTGTTCGAAGCCCTGGCCAATGTCGCCGCCGGCACCGCCATTCTGCTGTCGCACAGTGCAACCCTGCCCGTGGCCCCGATCGCCGATGCAGCCGGGCGAATCTCTACGGTGCTTGGGTTTTACTGTCCGGCGGGGGGGCAATCCTCTGGCCTGGCCGAACTGGTCCCCGGCCCGCACACCAGCACCGCCTCTGTCGTAACGGCGGCAGAGGCATTGCGCAGCATCGGCGTGCAGCCGGTCCGCACCGGCAGCCACGGTGGCACAATCGGCCAGCGCATGGTGGCGGCGCTGCGCGACGCGGCGGTCTATTGCCTGTCCCTTGGCGCGGCTCCGGCGCAGGTGGACGCGGCGCTGGTGGCATTCGGTCTGACCGGCGGGGTGTTCGCCCAGATCGACAGCCTTGGGCTGGATGTGGTGTTGCGCCGCGCCGAACAACTGCACCGTCCCGAAGCCTACGCATTGGCCCATCTGAACCACCTGCGCGCAGTGGCAGGGCAGGGCCGCACGGGGCGCGCCGCGGGGGCAGGGGTTTTGGACTGGTCCGATGGCCAGCCTGTCCCGGTCGACCCGTCCGCGGCTGGGCCATCGCAGGACCAGATCGTGCAGCTCTGCCTTGGGGCAATGATGAACGAAGGCGCGCGGCTCTTGCGCGAAGGCGTGGCGCTGCGGCCCTCGGACATAGACCTGGTGATGGTGCGCCACCACGGCTTCCCGGCGTGGCGGGGCGGCCCGATGAATGCGGCGGACCGGATCGGGCTGTTCACCTTGACCCGGCAAATGGCGGTGTACGCCGAACAGGCCCCGCGCATCTTCGCCCCGGACCCGGGTATTGCCGAACTGATCAAGAACGGCGAACATCTGGAGGTATTGAACGCCATCGGCCGCAACCGGCGCCGTATCGGCGGTTAGGTTTATCCCAGGAACACGCCCAGGATCACCATCATCAGCCCGATCACCGACAGGAACAGCGCGCCCAGGTTCAGGGGCACGACTTTCTTCACCGCGTCGCGCAGGTCGTCGTCGCTCAGGTTGGCGCGCTTGGCCTGCGCCACCCGGAAGATGCAGTAGACAAGGCCCAGAAGCCCGGCAACAGAAATTGCAGCGCCGCCCCAGATCAGAAATTCCATACCGCCCTCCGGTTTTCGTGGTGGGCGCGGCCTATCAGGTCGCGCGCGGGGGCGCAACGTGGCGCATTTTCGCATCCCGCCCCCAACCGGACTTGCGGCGCGGCAGCGGGGCAGGTAGGGGTTCTGCCCGAACACACCCCGGAGGCAGGACATGAACGACGACATCACCGAGGCGAATTATCGCGTCACCGCGGACGAACTGCGCCAATTCATCGAACGGTTCGAGCGGCTGGAGATGGAGAAAAAGGACATCGCCGACCAGCAGAAGGAAGTGATGGCCGAGGCCAAGGGGCGCGGCTATGACACCAAGGTCATGCGCAAGATCATTTCCCTGCGCAAGCGCGACAAGAACGACATCGCCGAGGAAGAGGCGGTGCTGGAAATGTACAAGGAAGCCCTTGGCATGAGCTGACGCGCCCTGCGCAGCCGAAACGAAACCCCTCGCCGGTTCGACCGCCGAGGGGTTTTTCGTTCAGACCAGCGAACCGTCGGCGGCCAGTGTCGTCTTGCCGCCCAGGTAGGGGTGCAGCACGGCAGGCAGCACCACCGACCCGTCCGCCTGCTGGCCGTTTTCCAGCACCGCGATCAGCGTCCGGCCCACGGCCAGCCCCGACCCGTTCAGCGTATGCACGAACTGCGGCTTGCCACCATCGGTGGGCTTGAACCGGGCGTTCATCCGCCGCGCCTGGAAATCGCCGCACACGGAAACCGAGCTGATCTCGCGATAGGTATCCTGTCCGGGCAGCCAGACCTCGATGTCATGGGTGCGCGTGGCGCCGAATCCCATGTCCCCGGTGCACAGCACGATCGTGCGATAGGGCAGGCCCAGCTTTTCCAGGATACCTTCGGCGCAGCGGGTCATCCGGTCATGTTCGGCCAGCGAGTCATCGGGGCGGGTGATGGACACCATTTCCACCTTCTCGAACTGGTGCTGGCGCAGCATCCCGGCGGTGTCGCGGCCCGCGCTGCCCGCTTCGGAACGGAAACACTGGGTATGCGCGACATAGCGGCGGGGCAGATAGCTTTCCTCGACCGTCACACCGTTGACGATGTTGGTCAGCGTCACCTCTGCAGTGGGCACCAGCCACCAACCTTCGCGGGTCTGATAGCTGTCCTCGCCGAATTTCGGCAACTGCCCGGTGCCCAGCATCATCTCTTCGCGCACCAGCACGGGGGTCCAGGTTTCGCTCAGGCCGTTTTCATCGACATGGGTGTTCAGCATGAACTGCGCCAGCGCGCGGTGAATGCGCGCCACGGCCCCCGACAGCACCACGAAACGCGATCCCGACAGCTTGGCGGCGGTTTCGAAATCCATCCCCGGTTTCACGCCGTCCAGGTCGTAATGCTCCTTCGGGGTGAAATCAAAGGTGCGCGGGCTGCCCCAGCGGCGCAGTTCCACGTTGTCGGCCTCGTCCGCGCCGTCCGGCACCTCGGCCAGCGGGGTGTTGGGCAGGGTCATCAGCAGGTCGGTCAGCTTCTGGTCCAGCTCTTTCGCCTCGGTCTGCATGGCGGCGACCTCGGCCTTCTTTTCGGCCACCAGCGCGCGCAGGCGTTCGAATTCCGCCTCGTCGCCACGGCCCTTGGCGGCGCCCACTTCCTTGGACGCCTTGTTCTGTTCCGCCTGCGCCGTTTCCGAGGCCAGGATCTTGGCCCGGCGGGTTTCGTCCAGCGTCAGCACCTCGGACGACATCGGCGCAGCCCCGCGGCGGGCCAGGGCCGCATCGAAGGCGGCAGGGTTTTCGCGGATGGCGCGGATGTCATGCATGGGTTTGCTCCGGGTTGAGTCGTTTCGCGCAGGTTATTGCCGATTCTTGAACAGGATGTAAGCGCGGCCCGCCAACCCGTGCGCCGCTGTGGCCCGCCCGCGCCATTTGCGCGCGCCAGCCCGGCCTTTCCCGCCTTGCAAATGTTGCCCCCCGCACATAGGTTCCTGCGAAAATCGCGGGGCCGCTCCGGTTTCGCCAATCCATAAGGACAGACAAGATGGAATCCATTGGCCAGTTTCTTCCCCTCATCCTGATCTTCGTGATCATGTATTTCCTGCTGATCCGCCCGCAGCAGAAGAAGATGAAGGATCACCAGAACATGGTCTCGAACCTGCGTCGCGGGGATCAGGTCGTTACCCAGGGCGGCATCATCGGCAAGGTCAGCAAGGTCAAGGACGACAATGAACTGGAGGTCGAGATCGCCGAAGGCGTAAAGGTCCGCGTCGTCAAGGCCACCGTTGCCCAGGTTCTGAACAAGACAGAACCCGCGTCCGCCGACGCCTGAGCCTTCCCCAGACCAAGCGAAAGCTGACAACATGCTTCAGATTGATCTTTGGAAGCGCGTGGTGATCCTGGGTCTGTGTGTCCTGGGGTTGGCGCTTGCGCTTCCGAACGCGTTCTACACGCGGGTCGAAACCCGCAACGATGCCGTCGCCGCACTGGAAGTCGGCGGCTCGGGGCAGGGGCTGGAAGAACAGGCCGCGCTGTGGCCGTCCTTCCTGCCGTCCGGTCTGGTCAATCTGGGTCTGGACCTGCGCGGCGGCGCGCATCTGCTGGCCGAGGTTCAGGTTGCGGATGTCTACGAAACCCGCCTGCAATCCATGTGGCCAGAGGTCCGCGACCTGCTGCGCGAAGAGCGTGACACCGTCGGCACCATCCGCCTGCAGCGCACCGAAGGCCCGGAACTGCGCATCCGCCTGAACCAGAAGCCGGATATGGCCGACCGCGCCGCCGAACTGGTGCGCGGGTTGGCCCGCCCGGTCGCCAGCCTGTCCGGCGCAGGCGCCAGCGACATCGACGTGACGGTGGACGGCGCCGACCTTGTCATCACCCTGTCCGAGGCCGAACGCCTTGCCACTGACGAACGTACCGTCAAACAGGCGCTGGAAATCATCCGCCGCCGAATTGACGAGGTCGGCACCCGCGAACCCACCATCCAGCGGCAGGGCAACGACAGGATTCTGATCCAGGTGCCCGGCGTCGGCAGCGCGACGGAACTCAAGGACATCATCGGCACCACCGCGCAGCTGACCTTTCAGCCCGTGGTGACGCGCACCGGGAACGCTGACATGCCGCCCGGCGCGGGCAATGAAATCCTGCCCTCTCTGGACGAAGAGGGCCAGTTCTACGTGCTGGAACAGGCCCCCGTCGTGACCGGCGAAGATCTGGTGGACGCCCAGCCGTCCTTTGACCAGAACGGCCGCCCGGCGGTCAGCTTCCGCTTCAACCCGTCCGGCGCGCGCAAGTTCGGCGACTACACCGCTGAAAACATTGGCAATCCCTTCGCCATCGTGCTGGACGGAGAAGTGATCAGCGCCCCCGTCATCCAGGCCCATATCGCGGGCGGGTCCGGCATCATCACCGGCAATTTCTCGGTCGAGGAATCGACCAACCTGGCCGTCCTGCTGCGCGCGGGCGCGCTGCCCGCCGGGCTGGACTTCCTCGAAGAACGCACCATCGGCCCGGAACTGGGCGCCGACAGCATCGAGGCGGGCAAGATCGCCTGTATCGTCGCCTTCGCTGCCGTGCTGGTTTTCATGGTGCTCAGCTACGGTTTGTTCGGCGTATTCGCCAACCTTGCCCTGATGATCAATGTCGGCCTGATCTTCGGTGCGCTCAGCCTGATCGGCGGCACGCTGACACTGCCCGGCATCGCCGGGATCGTGCTGACCATCGGCATGGCGGTGGACGCCAACGTGCTGGTGTTCGAACGCATCCGCGAAGAACTGCGTACAGCCCGCGGCCCCGCACGCGCGATTGAACTGGGCTATGATCGGGCGCTGTCGGCGATCTTTGACGCCAACATCACCACCTTCATCATCTCGGTGATCCTGTTCACGCTGGGGTCCGGCCCGGTGCGCGGCTTCGCCATCACGCTGGGGCTGGGCATCCTGACCTCGGTCTTTACCGCGATTTTCGTGACCCGGTTGTTCATCGTCATCTGGTTCGAACGCCGCCGTCCGAAAACCATTGAGGTCTGACATGCGCCTGAGACTGTTCCGCGAAATCCCGAACTTCGATTTCTTCCGGCTGCAAAAGCTGACCCTTGGCATTTCCGCCATTGCTGTGGTGCTGTCGCTGGTCAGTTGGCTGGTGATCGGTCTGAATTTCGGCATCGACTTCAAGGGCGGCACCACCATCCGCACCGAAAGCACCTCGGCGGTGGATGTGGGCGATTACCGGCAGGCGCTGGCGCCGCTGGGGCTGGGGGATGTCGTCATCTCCGAGGTGTTCGACCCGACCTTCGGCCCGGACAAACACGTGTCGATGATCCGCATCCAGGCCCAGGACGACGAAGAAGCCGTCACCCCTGAAACCATCCAGCAGATCGAGGACGCGCTGAAAACCGTCGATCCCTCGATCACCTTCCCGCTGGTCGAATCGGTCGGCCCCAAAGTGTCGGGCGAGCTGATCCTGACCGCTGTCCTGGCCGTGGGGGCCTCGCTGGCGGCGATCCTGTTCTATATCTGGCTGCGGTTCGAATGGCAGTTTTCCGTGGGTGCGGTCGCCGCGCTGGCGCATGATGTGATCATCACCATCGGCATCTTTTCGGTGCTGCAGATCCGGTTCGATTTGGCCACCATCGCGGCCCTTCTGACGATCATCGGCTATTCCATCAACGACACCGTGGTGATCTTTGACCGGCTGCGCGAAAACCTGATCAAGTTCAAATCGACGCCCCTGCGCGACCTGATGAACCTGACGGTGAACGAAACGCTCAGCCGGACGATCATGACCTCTGGCACCACGCTGATCGCGCTGATCGCGCTGCTGGTGCTGGGTGGCGACGTGATCCGCGGCTTCGTGTTCGCCATCACTTGGGGCGTGGTCGTCGGAACCTATTCGTCGGTCTATGTCGCCAAGAACATCGTGCTGATGCTGGGTGTCAAACGCGATTGGTCCAAGCCTGACAACAACCAGGGCAACCAGTTCGCCAACGTCGATGCCTGAGGTTCTGGCCACCGTCCTGGCCCAGGACGGGCTGGGGTGGCTGGTCGTCGCAACCTTTGTCGCCGGGGCGGTCCGGGGCTTCGCCGGATTCGGCACGGCGCTGGTCTACCTGCCGGTCGCCAGCCAGTTCCTGCCGCCGGTCTGGACGCTGATTTCCCTTGTGGTGATGGATGTGTTCGGGCCGCTGCCGAACCTGCCCCGCGCCCGCCGTGACGGACGGACCGCGGATGTCGCCTGGCTGCTGGTGGGCATGGTGGTGGCGCTGCCGCTGGGCCTGATGGTGCTGTATGCCGTCCGGCCAGAGATCTTTCGCTATGTCGTCAGCCTGGTCGCGCTGGCCGCGCCGGTGCTGCTGGCCTCGGGCCTGCGCTATCGCGGGACGCCGGGGCGCGGCCTGTTGCTGGGCACCGGCGGCGTGTCGGGCTTTCTGGGCGGGATCGCGGGGCTGCCGGGGCCACCGGTAATCCTGCTTTACATGGCCTCCAGCGGGCCGGTTCAGACCATCCGCGCCAATATCATGATGTATCTTTTCACCTTTGACGTGGTCGTTCTGGCGCTGCTGACGGTGCAGGGCCGGGCAGAGCTGGCGCCAGTCGGATTGGGGCTGCTGCTGGCGGTGCCGAATCTGCTGGGCAATCTGGCCGGGGCCGCTATGTTCCACCCCGAACGGCAACGGATCTACCGGGCGGTGGGCTATACCGTCATCACCGCCGCCGCGATCAGCGGGTTGCCGTTGTGGGACCAGACCCGCTGAATCAGGGAGACGCAGGATGCAGATGACCGAGATCACCTATCACGACGCCGTGCCGATTGACGGCTATGGGCCGGGGTTTTTCCGGGTCGCCGGGCAGGTCATCACCGGACCCGCGCTGATCACGCTGACCCGCGCCGCCAGCTGGGGCGGCTTGGACGACATGGACCCGCTGCGGGCGCTGGCGGGGCAGGTGGACGTGATCTTTCTGGGGATGGGCGGGGACATCGCCCATGCCCCCGTCGCGTTGCGGCAAGAGATCGAGGCGCTGGGGCTGGGGCTGGAAGTGATGAATTCCCCGGCGGCCTGCCGCACCTACAACGTGCTGGCGTCCGAAGGGCGGCGGGTGGCCGCGGCGGTGTTGCCGGTTTGACGAAGGTCAAGGTCGGCGCGGCCTGGGCGCGCTAGGTCCATTCCGCCAGCCGTCGCGCTGGCGGCACGGACAGAAGCGGGGCCAGCCCCGCACCCCGGAGTATTTTGGGCAAGATGAAAAGCGGTTTGCGCGCCGGTTGGGATCGGGTAGGACAGCGGCATGGAATTGACGGTTACTGATCTTGCCGTGGCGCGCGGCGGCGTCCCGGTGCTGGAAGGGGTTTCGTTCACCGTTTCGGCGGGCGAGGCGCTGGTGTTGCGCGGGCCGAATGGTTGCGGGAAAACCACGTTGCTACGGACGGTTGCGGGGCTGCAGCCACCGCTGGCGGGCCGTATCGGGTTGGAACGCGAGGCGATGGCCTATGCCGGCCATTCCGACGGGATCAAGGCGGTGCTGAGCGTGCGCGAGAACCTGCAGTTCTGGGCGGATGTGTTTGCCACCGGGTCCATCGAGCCCGCGCTGAAAGCGTTTGATCTGAACGGGCTGCGGGATCGCCCGGCGGGCGCGTTGTCGGCGGGGCAAAAGCGGCGGCTGGGGCTGGCGCGGATGGTGGTCACCGGGCGGCCCGTCTGGGTGCTGGATGAACCCACCGTTTCACTGGATGCCGCGGCGGTGGAAATGTTCGCGGGCGCGGTGCGCGCGCACCTGGTGGGCGGCGGGCTGGCGTTGATGGCGACGCATATCGACCTGGGACTGGGCGAGGCGCGCGTTCTGGACGTGCGCCCGTTCAAGGCCAAGGCCCCTGACATCGACGACTTTGACGGAGCCTTCCTGTGATTGCGTTATTGATCCGAGACATGCGGCTGGCGATCCGCGCCGGCGGGGGCTTTGGCCTGGGGCTGGCGTTCTTCCTGATCGTGGTGGTGCTGGTGCCGTTTGGCGTTGGCCCGCAAAGCGCGCTGCTGGCCAAGATCGCGGCGGGCATCCTGTGGCTGGGCGCGCTGCTGGCCTGCCTGCTGTCACTGGACCGGATATTTGCGCTGGACTGGGAGGACGGATCGCTGGACCTGCTGGCCACCGCCCCGGTTCCGATGGAGGCCGCGGTGACCATCAAGGCGCTGGCGCATTGGCTGACCACCGGCCTGCCGCTGGTGATCTCTGCCCCGGTGTTCGGGATGCTGCTGAACCTGCCCGGGCCGGGCTACGGGCCGATGGTGATCTCGCTGGTGCTGGGCACCCCGGCGCTGAGCGTGATCGGCACGTTCGGCGCGGCCCTGACCGTGGGGATCAAACGCGGTGGGCTGTTGCTGTCGCTGCTGGTGCTGCCGCTGTACGTGCCGACGCTGATCTTTGGGGCCGAGGTGGCCCGGCGCGGGGCCGAGGGAATGGACTATGCCACGCCGATGCTGATGCTGGCGGGGATCACCTGCGGTGCGATCGCCCTGCTGCCCTTCGCCTCGGCGGCGGTGCTGCGGGTGAACCTGCGCTGACAGGAATGTGAATTGCGCCCCGCGCGGGGCAGGATAGGAGAGGGACATGGCCTCGATCTGGGAATACGCCAACCCGAAGAAATTCATCGCCACCACGGACAAGCTGTTGCCGTGGGTGTCCGTGCTGGCCGTTGTCGCGCTGGTGGTCGGGCTGGTGTGGGGGTTCTTCTATACGCCCGAGGATTACAAGCAGGGATCGACCGTCAAGATCATCTACCTGCACGTGCCCGCCGCCCTGATGGCGATCAACGCGTGGATGATGATGCTGGTGGCCTCGCTGGTGTGGATCGTGCGCCGTCACCACGTCTCGGCCCTGGCCGCCCGCGCGGCGGCGCCCATCGGGGCCACGATGACGCTGATCGCGCTGGCCACCGGGGCGATCTGGGGCCAGCCGATGTGGGGCACCTGGTGGGAATGGGATCCGCGGCTGACCAGCTTTCTGATCCTGTTCCTGTTCTACCTGGGCTACATGGCGCTGTGGGCCGCGATTGAGAATGACGACACCGCTGCCGACCTGACCAGCATTCTGTGCCTTGTCGGGTCCGTGTTTGCCCTGCTCAGCCGCTATGCGGTCAATTTCTGGAACCAGGGCCTGCACCAGGGCGCTTCGTTGTCACTGGACAAGGAGGAACACGTCGCGGACGTGTTCTATCAGCCGCTGCTGGTCTGCATCGCGGGCTTTGTGTTGCTGTTCATCGCGCTGGTGTTCCTGCGCACCCAGACCGAAATCCGTGCCCGCCGCATGCGGGCCCTGCTGGCAAGGGAAAGGCTGAACCAATGATGCCGGAACTTGGGAAATACGCGGCCGAGGTGCTGTCCTCTTATGCCGTCTCCATCGGGCTGATCGTCGTCCTTGTGGCGGTCAGCATCCTGCGGTCCCGCAAGGCGCGGGCCGACCTGGCCGAGGTTGAAAAACGGAGCCGCGCCAATGGCTAAGATCTCTCCTCTCATGGTGGCGCCGCCGCTGGTGTTTGCCGCACTTGCCGCGATGTTCATGATCGGCATGCAGCGCGAAAACCCCAATGAACTGCCGACCGCGCTGAAGGGTAAGCAGGCGCCTCAGGTACAGGTCACCCAACTTGCGGACCTGCCCCTGTTCGAGGATGCCACCCTGCGGGATGGCGAACTGAAGCTGGTGAATTTCTGGGCCTCGTGGTGCGCGCCCTGCCGGGTGGAACACCCGAACTTGGAAAAACTGGCGCAGCAGGGAATCCCGATCTACGGCATCAACTACAAGGACAAGCCCGAGGCGGCGCTGAAATTCCTGGCCGAGCTGGGCAACCCCTATGCTGGCATGGGGCAGGATGCGAACGGCCGCATGGGGCTGAACTGGGGGGTCTACGGCGTGCCGGAAACCTATCTGATCGACGGGCAGGGCAACATCCTGATGCGTCACGCCGGGCCGATCACCGAGCGTGTGATCGACAACACCCTGGCCCCCGCGATCAAGCAGGCGCAGGGGCAATAAGCCCCTCCGCCACCTTAGTCGCGCCAGAACTTGCGCGTGAACAGCAGGTAGACGGACAGGATTTCCAGTCGGCCTACCAGCATCCCGAAGATCATCAGCCATTTCGCCGCCTCCGGGAATCCGTTCATCGCCC
The DNA here is from genome assembly GCA_017792425.1 of Thalassovita sp. Classification (GTDB taxonomy): domain Bacteria; phylum Pseudomonadota; class Alphaproteobacteria; order Rhodobacterales; family Rhodobacteraceae; genus Thalassobius. The sequence goes on along the minus strand of CP051233.1, from coordinate 2,178,456 downwards.
CGTTTGCGGCGACTTCGGGACCAAAGGCGGGGCCGATATTCGCGATAGATGTCCATGCCGCCGTGATCGCCGTCTTGACGTGCAGGCCGGTCAGTTCCAGCGCCACCGTCAACAGCCCGAATGACAGCACGAACAGGATGAAGAACGCGATAACGGAATCGATCACGTCATCGCCGATCACCTGCTGGCCCAGTTTCGGGCGCAGGATCGCGTTGGGGGACTGGATGCGCCGCACTTGCGTCTTGATCGCTTCCCATACCACCAGCCAGCGGAACACCTTGATCGAACAGGCGGTGGACGCCGTGCAGCCGCCGACCAGCCCGCTGAAAAAGATCACGGTAAACGGAAAGGCGCCCCAGGTGGTGATATCCTCGCTGGCATAGCCGGTGCCGGAAAACAGCGTGATCACGTTGAACACCGTTTCGCGCAGCACATGCAGGAATTCCACATCCTCGAACATCATCCGGTACAGGATGATGGACCCGATCGACAGGAACACCAGCTTTACATAGGCGCGGATCTGAACATCCGACAGGATGGGTTGCGCCTGTCCCCGTGTCAGTTGCACGAACCGGATGAAGGGCAGCGAGGCCAGGAACATGAACACGGACGACACGTATTCCAGCGGCCCTTCGTAGATGGCGAAACTGGCGTCGCTATTGGCGAACCCCCCGGTTGCGATGGTCGTCATGGCATGAACCGCCGCATCGAACGGGGCCATCCCGAACAGCGCATAGCCGATGGCGCACAGCACCGTCAGCCCGATGTACATTTCCAGCAGGCCCCGCGCGATATCCGGCGCGCGCGGCATCATCTTGCCCAACGTGTCAAACCCTTCCGAGCGGAAGAACTGCATCCCGCCGACCCGCATCACCGGCAAGAAGATCATCGCCACGACGATGATCCCCAACCCGCCCAGCCACTGCATGATCCCGCGCCACAGCAGGATGCTGGCGGGCAATTCCTCGATCTTGACAAAGATGGTGGACCCGGTCGTCGTCATGCCAGACACGGATTCAAAATAGGCATCGGTAAAGCTCGAATCCGACGCCCCCAGCATCAGCGGGATCGCCCCCAGCATCGGCAGCAGCACCCAGGTGCCGGTGGTCAGCAGGAACGCCTCGCGGATTCCCATCTGCTCGGCCCGGCGGTTCTGCGTCGCCAGCACCACCAGAATGCCAAAGGTCAGCACCAACCCGGCGGATTGTGCAAACACGCCATAGTGCTGTTCCCCCGTGATCAGGTCCATGGCCAGACAGGGCAACATGGCCAGGCCCAGGCCGATCGCCAAGAAAGCCAGAATACGCGCAACGACTGAATAGTGCATCGGTCCTGTCCGGTCAGAGTGTGGGGCAGTTAACGGGATGGGTGGTCCAAGGTCCAGCGCCAAATGCCGCCCCTGGGGCCGGTGTCGAGCGGGTGTGGCAAAAGCGTACGGTTCAAGCCTCGAACCGTACAGCTTGACAGGTTTTCAAATCGTGAACCCAGCGTCCCAAGACCACGAAACCGCCGGATCACCGGGGGCTGACGAAACCTTGATTGGTTATTTCAACGCGGAATGCCTAAGACTGAAGAACGGAAAAGTTGGGGAAGACTTGGGAAAATGCGCCGATTGACGACTTGGCTTGCCGCCGTCTGGCTGCTGGGTGCAGGCTCTGCCCTGGCAGGGGAAAATCCAGTGGTGGTAGAGCTTTACACCTCTCAGGGCTGTTCGTCCTGCCCGCCTGCCGATGAATTCTTGACTACACTGGCCAACCGCGACGACGTGATCGCCTTGGCCCTGCATGTGGATTATTGGGATTACATCGGCTGGAAAGACGAATTCGCCAGCCCGCATTACACCGCCCGACAAAAGGCCTATGCGATGGCCGCCGGCCGCCGTTCCGTCTATACTCCGCAGGTCATCGTCGGCGGACAACAACATGTAGTAGGCAACCATCCCAAGGACGTGACGGATCTGATCGGCAAGCACGCCACCAAGCCACAAACAATTGTGCTGGAACTGGACCGCAAGGGCAACCAGCTGGAAATCCGGGCGACGGCCAGCCAGCCGCAACCCGATCCGCTGCTGGTTCAGCTCGTGCGGTACCGCCCCTCTGCCCGGGTGGAAATCAGCAAGGGCGAAAACGCAGGCCGGACGGTGGATTATTCCAACATCGTGACCGAATGGAAAATCGTCGGCGAATGGGACACCAAAACACCCTTGCGGGCAGGCGGGCCGATTTCCGGCGACGCCCCTGTGGTGGTGATCGTCCAGCGCAAGGGCCCCGGCGAAATCCTGAGCGCCGCCCGCCTGCGCTAAAGAGTCTTGCTCCAACGGCGGTGAATCCAGAACCACTGTTCTGGATGGGTAGCGATCCGCTGCTCCAGCCGCCGCGTCATTTCCGTGGTCATTTCCTCGGGCGTGGTATGGGCGATCGGTGCCTCGATCTCTACCTCGAAGGATACGCCATCGGGTTGGCGGGTGGCGAAGAACGGCACCAGCAGCGCCCCGGTCCGCATCGCGATTTCTGCGGCCGAGGTCAGTGTCGGCGCCGGTTTGCCCAGGAACGGAATCGGGATCCCGTTGCGATCATGCAGGTCAAACAGCAACACGCCAAAACCGCCCTTTGCGATATGCCGGATCAGCCCCAATGTCCCGCGCTTGCCCTTTTCGAACACCGGGCCGGACAGGCGTTTCATGTTCTCTGCATAGTGTTCGTTGAAAAACGGGTTGGACATCGGTCGGTACAATCCGCCAATCTGGAACCCGCGATTGACCAGCGCCGCGCGCGGGATTTCGAAATTGGCGTAATGGGCGGTCACCATCAGGACCGGGGTTCCATCCTTGCGGGCCTGTTCGATGACCGGCAGCCCGACCCCGGTGATTGCCTGGTTCTTGGTGCGTTCCAGCAAACCAGCGGTGTCGTAATTTTCGATCATCGTGCGCCCGGCGTTGTCGGCCACCGCGTCGGCGATCCGGCGCTTTTCAGATCCCGGCATGTCGGGATGGATATAGGTCAGATTGGCGATGGCGCGCTTGCGATAGCCCACGGCGGGCGACAAAACCCGACGCGTGAACCACCCCATCAGGCGGGACCGCGTTTCCCATGGCAAGGCCAGCGCCAGCCCGATCAGCCCACGCAAAAACCGGTCAGTGATCCAGTCCTGCCAGCCACCGTGTTTCCGCGCCTTTGTTGCCAATGTGATTGCCCATTTCAGTTGCTGCGCCGCCAGACATAAAGCCCGCAGCCAGCGTTCACAAGGCCCCTGCGGGCTGCCTTGGGGGCAGGTCAGGCGTCCTCCTCATCCGTGATCAGGGTGATTTCGCCGGACGTTTCCAGCTGCCGCACGGCGGCGACGACGGCGCCCAATGCCTCTTCGCCGGGTTTGGACTTGACGGGTCCGGTTTCGGCCATTTCCTCGCGGAGAGCGTCGGCCATACGGCCTGACAGGTTGGACAGGATGTGGTTTGCCGCCTCAGCACCGTCGGTTGCGTCGGCGAAACTCAGCGCCACGACCAACACCGACTGGTCCACGGCGCGCGTCAGTTTCGGGATGTCGATGGGGGCGATGCGGGCTGGAATGTCATTGAAGGTAAAGATCGCCTTGCGGACGCGGGCCGCAAAATCGGCGTCTTCGCCTTCCAGTGCGGTCAATAATTCGTCCCGTGTCGCCGAGGGCGAAAAGTTCAGGATCGCACCAACCCGTTTTTCCGGGTCATCCTCGAATGCCCGATCAGGACGGGCATCCAGTTGCGCCGCCAGTGACAGGCCGATCCGGTCAACGGCATCCGGGGTGACGGCACCGGTCATGGAAATCGCATAGGTAATCTTGCGCGCGCGATCCCCGGGCAGGATCGAGAGCACCTCTGACGCGCGCGCGACGTCCAGCTTCGACAGGATCACAGCAGCAATTTCCGTTGATTCCGTTTCGAATATCGGTAGCAAAGAGGACGCATCCAATGCGCGTATCCTATCCCAAGGATCAGCATATTGGCGAACCCCTGCCTGCCTGCGCAGACGCGCTGCTGTCCGGGGGTGGATGCGCCCGTCCAGCACCATCAGCGCCCCGGCCAGATCGCGTGGAAAGGTGACGCCGATCTGTTCCAGTTGGCCGGCAAATTCCGTGACGACATTCGCCAAGGTCTGCCGATCAACGATCCGCATGTCGCCCATCTGACGCGTCAGTTCGGCCTGCAATTCGTCCGGCAGGTTCGAGAAATCAAGGTCCGCCCCCTCGGACAGCAGGAATCGCACCATGATGGCGGCCTTCTGCTTGCGCGACAACACGGATTGGCGCGGCGCAACCGCCCCTGTGCCGCCGGATGAAGGCAGTTCCTTCCGGGACGGGGTAATCCGGGCCAGTTGGGTGGCGTTGTTCATCCTTCCCTCTTTCCTGTCGTCTTGCGACAGAAAAGCAGGAAAGGATGAACAAAGGCTTTACCCGGTCGTAGCGATGCAGCTTTTGCTGTCTTGATCCCAGACCTTGCCATCGGCGCAGGACATGGCCTGCTGGTGATCAGAGAAGCACTCTGCCAAGGCCGCGACAGGCGCGGCTGATAGGATTAGGGCCGTCAGAACAGTTCGGATCATGTGAAAACTCCCTGCCATGAAAACACGACAGGGAGCATATCACGATTGGCGATTCGCCAGAAATCACGCTTCGCCGAACACCCGGCGAAAGATCGTGTCGACATGTTTGGTGTGGTACTCCATGTCGAACTTGGCGTTGATGCCGTCCTCGCCCAGGGCGGCGACAACTTCGGCGTCAGCAAGCAGCAGTTCGCGGAAATCGACACGGTCTTCCCAGACCTTCAGGGCGTTCCGCTGTACCATGGAATAGGCATCCTCGCGCGAGACACCGGCCTGAGTCAGCGCCAGCAACACCCGCTGCGACATCACCAGTCCCGGGAATTTATTCATGTTTTCCAGCATGTTTTCGGGGAAAACCAGCATCTTGTCGATGACCCCGGCCAAACGGTGGAGGGCGAAATCCAGGGTCACGGTCGCGTCCGGCCCAATGCCGCGTTCCACGGACGAGTGCGAGATGTCACGTTCGTGCCATAGCGCCACGTTTTCCATCGCCGGGATCACGGTCATGCGCACCAGACGGGCCAGGCCCGTCAGGTTTTCGGTCAGCACCGGATTCTTCTTGTGCGGCATCGCCGAAGAGCCCTTCTGGCCCATCGAGAAGAATTCGGCGCCCTCCAGCACCTCGGTGCGCTGCATGTGGCGAATCTCGATGGCGATGTTCTCGATCGAACTGGCAATCACGCCCAACGTTGCAAAGAACATCGCGTGGCGGTCGCGCGGGATCACTTGGGTGCTGATCGGTTCGGGGCGCAGGCCCAGCTTTTCGCAGACGTGTTCCTCGACTGCAGGGTCGATGTTGGCAAAAGTGCCCACCGCACCCGAAATCGCACCGGTCGCGATTTCCCAACGGGCCTTTTCGAGGCGGTTCTTGTTGCGGTCCATTTCGGCGTAGAAACGGGCAAAGGTCAGGCCCATCGTGGTGGGTTCGGCATGAATGCCGTGGCTGCGGCCGACGCGCACGGTGTTCTTGTGTTCAAAGGCCCGTTTTTTCAGCGCGGCCAGAACCTTGTTCATACCGTCCAGCAGGATGTCGGCGGCGCGCACCAGTTGAACGTTCAGGCAGGTGTCCAGCACGTCGGACGAGGTCATGCCCTGATGCACGAAACGCGCTTCCTCGCTGCCGACATGTTCGGCCAGGTGGGTCAGGAAGGCGATGACATCATGCTTGGTGACGGCTTCGATCTCGTCGATGCGGGCGACGTCGAATTCCACGTCCTTGGCCTTCCACACTGCATCTGCGTTTTCCTGCGGGATCACGCCCAGCTTTGCCTGCGCGTCGCAGGCGTGGGCTTCGATTTCGTACCAGATGCGGAACTTGGTTTCAGGCGACCAGATGGCGACCATCTCGGGGCGGGCGTAACGAGGGATCATCGGCTTTCCTTGAGGATACTAGGTTTCGCGCCGTCTTTACCTGCGCGGGGTCATATCGGCAAGGGCAGGGGGGTAGGTGCGGCGATGCCGACCGGCCAACAGAAAAGGCCACCGCGCTGGCGGTGGCCTGAATTGGGGCTAACGGGCGTGTCAGCCGATGATGTTGCTGACCACCGAAATCACCTCGGCGGTTGCGCCATTCGCCTGAAGCGCGGTGAAAAGGCCGGTCAGTGACAGGGCCTGCGCGGACAGCCGGAAATCTTCGCCGCGGAACAGGTTATAGACCATCAGGAAGGCGGCAATCGGCAGCGAATAGATGCCAACCGTGATCGCGACGAACCAGGTGGCCATGCGCGCGATACCGTTGCGCGGCGAGGCAATACCCTGCGCTTCCAGCTCGGCATCGTCGTCCTCATAGAAATTGGTGCGCAGGTCCGATAGTTCGTGCAGTTCGGATTGCTCGATCGCCTGGCGGTTGCGGCGGTCGTATTCGCCTTCCAACGTCCGCGACGTCAGGTCCACATCAGGAAACCGTGCCGCACCACGCAGGGGCTGGGGCCGTTCCGAAGTGATTGTAGTTGGGTGCACCGGGCGAACCGGAACCGCAGGCGCGCCGCCTGCCGTGGCCAGCGCCAGGTTGGATACGGGTGTTGCCGTTGCCGCCGGCATGATGGGGCGCGCGACCGGGGCATGTTCCTTGCGCTTGACGCGGCGCGGCATGACGCGGGCGACGGCTTTGACGAAATCCTTGGTGTCCAGCAACGTGTCTTCGTCCAGCCACTGGATATAGTCGGGTTCCAGCCATACGGCCATTTGACAGGTCAGGCTGGCAAGGGTCGCCTGCGTCGCGCGTTTGGCGGGCACCATGCCGTCCTCTGGCGGCTGGGTCAGCGACACTTGGATGACCAGACTGGCCTTTTGCAGGATGGAGCTGGTGGCGTCCGCATCCGCAGTCACCTTGTCTGCGCTGGCGGCTTGAACCTGCGACGGGATCGAAAGCTCCAGCGTCAGCAGATCCGAGGCCACTTGCACATGAGAGTCGGAAAGCACCTGAACACCGCTGATGCGGTGTCCGTTCGCCTCCAGCACCCGCTGCAGGCTCGCGCTTAGTTCCAGCGTGTCGCAATGGCGGGAGGCCAGGAAAACCAATCCAGAGGTGAAGCGGTTCTTTGCGGTTTTCATCACAGAACTCCAGTCCGTCGTCTTAATCTTTGGGACCAATCTGTCGATGAAAAAGGGAAAGATTGTGACGGGAATAGGGTTATCAGGTGGAAATGGGGCCGCCGCGCCCCGACTGTTTCACCACCAGAAACGATTAAAGGAAATATTCACCAAATGTCGCCGCTGAGTGGATGACGCCAGCCACGTTCGCAGCGTCGCCTTCCTCAATGTTCCAGTGATTCTTCGGATGGGCGGCGGCAATAGAAAAGGGCGCCCGAAAGCGCCCTTTCCCAAGTCTTGATCCGTTTGGTATCAGCAGCTGTAGTACAGCTGGTACTCGATCGGGTGCGGCGTGTGTTCATACGCGTGCACTTCGTCCATTTTCAGGCCGATATAGCCGTCGATCTGATCTTTGGTGAACACATCGCCAGCCAGCAGGAAGTCCATGTCTGCCTGCAGCTCGTCCAGGGCTTCGCGCAGCGAACCGCATACGGTCGGGATACCGGCCAGTTCTTCGGCGGGCAGATCGTACAGGTTCTTGTCCATGGCTTCACCCGGATCGATCTTGTTCTTGATGCCGTCCAGACCGGCCATCAGCAGAGCTGCGAAAGCCAGGTAAGGGTTGGCCGAGGGATCGGGGAAACGGGCCTCGACGCGCTTGGCCTTCGGCGATTCAGTCCACGGAATACGGACGCAGCCCGAACGGTTGCGAGCCGAGTAGGCGCGTAGAACCGGGGCCTCGAAGCCGGGGATCAGGCGCTTGTAGCTGTTGGTGGACGGGTTCGTGAAGGCGTTCAGCGCCTTGGCATGCTTCAGGATACCGCCGATGAAGTACAGGGCTTCCTGCGACAGGTCAGCGTATTTGTCGCCTGCAAACAGCGGCTTGCCGTCTTTCCAGATCGACATGTTCACGTGCATGCCCGAGCCGTTGTCGCCCTTCATGGGCTTCGGCATGAAGGTTACGGTCTTGCCATAGGCGTGCGCCACGTTGTGGATGACGTACTTGTACTTCTGGATGTTGTCGGCCTGTTCGGTCAGGGTTCCGAAGATCAGGCCCAGTTCGTGCTGACAGGTCGCCACTTCGTGGTGGTGCTTGTCAACTTTCATGCCCATGCGCTTCATGGTGGACAGCATCTCGGCGCGAATGTCCTGGGCTTCGTCCACGGGGTTTACCGGGAAGTAGCCGCCCTTGTGCTCGGCGCGGTGCGCCAGGTTGCCGTGCTCGATTTCGGCGTCGGTGTTCCAGGCTGCCGCTTCGGCGTCGATCGAGAAGGACACTTTCGACGGGGTGACCGCGTAACGGACGTCGTCGAAAATGAAGAATTCGGCTTCGGGGCCCATATAGGCGACGTCACCGATACCCGATGCTTTCAGGTAGGCTTCGGCCTTTTGTGCGGTCCCGCGCGGATCGCGGTTGTAGGCTTCGCCGGTGTCGGGTTCGACGACCGAACAATGGATGCACAGGGTTTTTTCCGCATAGAACGGGTCAATGTAGACCGATTCCGTGTCGGGCATCAGTTTCATGTCCGATGCTTCGATCGACTTCCAGCCAGCGATCGACGAACCGTCGAACATGAAGCCTTCGTCCAGGAAATCCTCGTCTACCAGATCGGCCACCACGGTCACGTGCTGCAGCTTGCCGCGCGGATCGGTGAAACGGATATCGACATAGTCGATTTCCTCGTCCTTGATGAGTTTAAGAACTGCGTCCTTGCTCATTCCCTTAATCCCTTTCGTTGTCTTGGGGTAATTACAGCGCGTCCGAGCCGGATTCACCGGTACGGATACGGATGGCTTGTTCAACGGGGCTGACAAAAATCTTGCCGTCCCCGATCTTGTCGGTCTTTGCCGCGTCGATGATCGCCTCGATGGCGCCATCCACAAGGTCATCGTCCAGGACGACCTCGATCTTCACCTTGGGCAGAAAGTCCACGACGTATTCAGCGCCGCGGTACAGTTCCGTATGCCCTTTCTGGCGACCGAAGCCTTTGACTTCGATTACGCTCAGGCCCTGGATGCCCGCCTCTTGTAGCGCCTCTTTGACTTCATCAAGTTTGAAAGGCTTGATGATCGCTTCGATTTTCTTCATCGCCTGGGATCTCCTCACCGTGTCTGGTCGAAAGCGACAGAACACTTTCCCTGATCGGCCACAATTGGCTAAGGTCTCGCCATGTTTCGGGTGCGATGGAATGCCCTGCGAAAGGCGAAATTTTATGCGGCTTGCACAAAAAGTAATCGAAATTGAATCGGCGGGTCGGCGGCTGTGACGGAAATTCTGACAGCTGCACAAATGCGCAGCATAGAACGCGCCGCCATCGAGTCGGGCGTCACGTCCGGGTTGGACCTGATGGAACGCGCCGGGCAAGGCGTCGTTGACGCCATTTTCAACACATGGCCGAAGTTGGGGCAAACTGCGCATAAAGCCGTCATCCTGTGCGGGCCAGGCAACAACGGCGGGGACGGATTTGTCATTGCGCGTCTGCTGCATCGTTGGGGGTGGCAGTCCGACGTCTACCTGTTGGGTGATCCCGGAAAGCTGCCCCCTGACGCGCGGACGAACTACGATCGCTGGCGAAGGCTTGGCGCTGTCATGCCGATCCAAGCGTTTCCGCAAACGCCCCCAGCCGCAGACCTGTTCGTTGATGCGTTGTTCGGAACCGGGCTTGCCCGCCCGCTAGAGGGCGCGGCGCTACGGATACTGCAGGCTCTTGGGGTATCCGGGCGTTCAAGGCTGGTTGCGGTAGATATCCCGTCTGGTCTGTGTGCGGATAGCGGCAAGGTTCTGGGGGGCCGGGATATGGGCCCCGCGTCGCTGACAGTCACGTTCCACCGCCCGAAGCTGGGGCATTACCTGGAAAATGGACCCCGACATTGCGGCGTGCTGATCAATACTGACATCGGTTTGTCTGGCGCATGGCAGGGCAGCAAAGACGCGGACACGCATGGCTTGGTTGATCTGGTCAAAGCTCCCGGCGCGACAGATGTGGCCCGTCTATTGAAAACCGGAGCGGCGGATGGATCGCACAAGTTTACCTACGGTCACGCGCTCGTGTTATCCGGTGGCTATGGCAGGACCGGTGCGGCAAGGCTGTCCGCGCGCGCGGCCTTGCGCGTCGGGGCGGGTCTGGTCACCTTGGGGGTACCGCCTGCAGCAGCCCCCGAAGTCGCATCTCAGATCACCTCTGTCATGATGAGGGAAGTACCGGACTCCCAGGCGCTTTCTACTTTATTGGCGGACGAACGGCTTAAGGCTGTTTGCATCGGGCCGGGGCTTGGGTTGGCGCAGGCGCAGGCCAGATTGGTCGCCGAAGTGCTGCAGGCTGGACGGGCGACCGTTCTGGATGCGGATGCGCTGACCCTTTTGGCACAGACACCGTCCTTGTTCACCAAGCTGCATGACAGATGCGTGCTGACGCCCCACCACGGCGAATTCGCGCGGCTTTTCCCTGATATCGCCGATCTGCTGACGGCTCCGTCCGCCAAGGGACCGGCCTATTCCAAGGTGCTGGCCGCGCGCGTGGCTGCGAAACGTGCAGGGTGCGTCGTGTTGTTCAAGGGGGCAGACACGGTTATCGCGTCGCCGGACGGACAATGCGCGCTCCACGCCGCAGCATATGACCGCGCCGCGCCGTGGCTGGCCACCGCCGGGTCGGGTGATGTGCTTGCCGGGCTGATCACCGGGTTGCTGGCGCGCGGGTTCTCTCCGGTTGATGCGGCCAGAACGGGTGCATGGCTGCACACCGAAGCTGCGCGCAGTTTCGGGCCGGGCCTGATCGCCGAAGATTTGCCTGAACAACTGCCCATGGTGTTCCGCAAACTGATGGACACCGAAGTCGCCGGTGATTTTCCTCTCGCATCCGCCGAAGGTGTTTGCTAAGGAACGCCGCACCTGCCTGGGGCAGGTCAGTGCGGGTGTGGCGAAATTGGTAGACGCACCAGATTTAGGTTCTGGCGCCGCAAGGCGTGGGGGTTCAAGTCCCTCCACCCGCACCAAGATTTTCCTGAAAACCGAAGACCTGAATAGCCGATAGCCAAGGGTCGAAACCCCGAAATCCGAGCGCCGGTCGCGCAACCTTTCCAGGCTGTTTCACCATCTGATCCAATGGGATAGTGGCGGAGAGACAGGCCGCCATTAGTTATTCCAGCGTGATCCTCTGAATTCTGTAAATATACTGTTTTAGATTGATAAAATTTCTTCACATGTACGACAGGTTCCGTCATTGTTCGATACAGGCCATGCAAAAGTGGGGGACTAAACGGGGGATACAATGAGCGAAAAGAACATCCGTCGGCCGGAAAAAGCTCTGTCGTCGCGTTTTGTGGAAACCGTGAACGAACCTGGTAAGTATTTTGACGGACATGGCTTGTTCCTGCGTGTAGCGAAGAACGGTTCGAAGCAATGGGTTCAGCGCATCACCATTCGCGGCAAGCGCACCGAACTCGGGTTGGGCAGCCCGCCCGCGGTGACTCTGGCTACCGTGCGGCGGCTGGCTCTTGAAAATAGGGGCAAGGCGATGCTTGGCGGCGACCCGCTGGCAGACAAGCGCAAGTCGCGCGAAGGCATGACCTTTGTCGATGCAGTGGACAAATTCCTTGCTACGAAGCTGTCGGAATTCAGGAACGAAAAGCACCGGAAACAATGGCGTTCGACACTTGACCGCTACGCCGTCCCTGTGTTGGGGAAGAAGCTGGTTTCTGAAATCGACGTGCAGGACGTGCTGCGCGTGCTGGAACCGATCTGGAAGGGCAAGACCGAAACTGCGTCCCGCCTGCGCGGGCGCATTGAGAACGTGCTGTCTTGGGCTACGGTGGCGGGGCATCGGAAAGGCGACAATCCTGCCCGCTGGAAAGGCAACCTGTCGGAAATCCTTCCGAAGCCAGCGAAGGTGACAAGGAGCGACAATCAACCGGCTTTGGCACCTGGTGATGTCTCGCGCTGGTGGACGGATCTGCGGCGGCGAGACGGGATGGCTGCGCGGGCACTCGAATTTCTGGCCTTGACAGCTGCACGCTCTGGCGAAGTACGAGGCATGACTTGGGATGAAATCCATTTGGGACAGGCTTCAACTTTTGTTGCACAGCAAAATGTTTGGATCGTTCCCGCTTCGCGAATGAAAAACGGGCGCGAGCATCGCGTGCCGCTGACGTCGGAGGCCGTAGCGTTGCTGGAAGCCTTGCCGCGCATGGACAGTTCGTCTTACGTGTTTTTTGCGGCGCGCGGCGGGATGCTATCAGATATGTCCATTTCCGCTGTCATGCGCCGGATGCAGGAGGCAGAGGCTAAGGCAGGCCGAACGGGCTATCTCGATCCGAGAAACAAGCGACCTGCTGTGCCGCATGGGCTGCGCTCGACCTTTCGGCAATGGGCGGCAGAATTGGGCTATCCACGCGAAATGGCGGAAATTGCCCTTGCGCATTTTATCGGTTCGGAAGTGGAGCGCGCATACCAGAGGTCAGACATGCTCGAACGGCGTCGCGAGATGATGGTTGCTTGGGGCGAGTATCTACGCAACCAAACGCGAATTTCCACTGGCGCCATGGAATTGGGGCGTTGAAATGAGCGATCATGATAAATTGTGCGACCTGCTCGCTCGCCATTTTCCAACGGTTTTGAAAGAAGACCGGGCGGCTATTGCAGATGACTTGGGAATGTCATTTGACATCGCCCAAGCCCTGCAAGAGGTAGAAAGAAGTCAGACGTCTACGAAAAGCGACATCACGGCGATGAAAAAAGCACTGAAAGGACTGGAGGATGCAGAAGCAGAAATTCAGTCACTGGGGAGTTTCGGTAGCGCTTTTCTGATCGAAACAGCACACCAATTGAACGCATTCGAAAACGACGCATTTGCTGGGTGGCAACACACTGGTCACGACTCAAAAGAGATCATCACAAACAAAATTAGGGAAGTACGGTGCGGCTTGTCGCGAAGCGTTCGGGAGGCAGAAGAAGAAACGCCGCCCGTTTATAAGAGTAGGAAAGGAGCTCCTAGGAAAACCACGGCGTTAATATTTACCCGAGCGCTCTATGATGTTTTTGAAGATTTAAGCGGGACTAAACCAACCATCGTCACTGATCGAGAAACCGAAGAGAAACAAGGACCCTTTCTCGACTTCGTACGCGACATGTTCACGCTTTTCAATGTTGGCGCGACGCCTGAATACATGGCCCGTGCAGTGTGCTGGGAGAAAAATGCAAAAATCGGATGATTTTTCGCGCCGCGAAGCCTGAAGCGAAATCCTCTACCTTTCAGACAGAACTCAACAAGTCTGAAAGGAACCAACATGGCTCAAAAACTGCTACGCCGTCCTGAGGTCGAAGCCCGCACCGGCGTCTCCCGCTCTACTCTCTACGATTGGATGAAGCGCGGCGAATTTCCCCAACCGCTGAAGCTAGGCGCTCGCCTCGTAGCATGGCGCGAAGGCGATATTGACGACTGGCTTGACAGCCGTGAAGTGCGGGAGGCGTAAAATGAGTAATCTCCATGAACCCTTCGAAATCGGCGCATCGATACTTTGGGACGAGAGCCCTCCCGAACATCTAGAAGATAAAAGCTCCGTCGCGGCTGGTACCCGCGACGGAGCTCAGATAGGAAATGAAGTCAATCAACTCCAACTGAATAATATCACCTCATTCAAGACAGGTCATCCCATAATCGCAAAGCATTGGGGGATTGTGGAATGAGCAAGTGCACGTCCTTTTCCAAACTCATGAAACGTCCTCATCTTGGTGCAACCCGAGTGCTGGGCTACGCACTGACCATTAACGACTTTGATGCGTGGGACGCGGCCTCTGCAGTCTGGCAGGCCCGGCTTACCCCAGAAGAATGTGCAGCGCTAGCTTGGGCCTCTTTGCGCAGTCTCAACCAAGCGCAAGCCCGCGCGGTGATCGAAACAGTCCTTGGGGGTGCGGGGTCACCGTTGCCGTCACTGTTTGACACACCCGATGAGGCGATCCTCTGCACAGGTTTCACCAGCCCTGAAGAGATCAAAAACAATGGCATCCCAACGTTCAACGCCCTGTCGCCCACAAAGCGTTGGGACTTCCCGGATTTCACGAATGAGGTGGCGACGTGAAAACGAAGAAAAATGAGTTTCTTTCGCCATGCACTCACATGGATGACAGAAGACCTCCTAGCTTACCCAATCGTCACGCCGAACTGGACCTCATTCGCGATGACAGGGGGCGACCAATTTGGAATATGGTAAACGCGATTACTCTGCTATCTAGTCACCGCGATTGGAAAGGCGTTCTTGGCTTCAATAAATTCACAATGCGTCGCGTCCTTTTGCATCCGATTCCCGGTCAGAAGGACAGTGAATATCCACGCCCCTTGGAAGATGATGACTACACCGCGACGCAGGCGTGGTTTAACCGAAACGGCTTTCCCAAAACCAATTCGGAAATCGTGCGGGCGGCAGTGCGAAAAGTCTGCCGTCACCATTCTTTCGATCCATTAAGAGATTATCTTGAAGGCCTGCAATGGGACGGCACATCAAGGCTTTCGACATGGCTTACGATCTACTGCGGAGCCGCTGCCAATGAATACACCTCAGAGGTGGGCAAAAAGTGGTGTGTCTCTGCTGTCGCACGGGGCCTGAAACCTGGCTGTAAGGCTGATCACATGCTGGTTCTCGAAGGTGCTCAGGGTCGTCGAAAATCAACTGCTTTGTCTGCCCTTGCCGGTGAGGATTGGTTCTCAGACGCATTGCCCCCGATGGGCACCAAAGATGCGAGCAGCTTCCTGCGTGGAAAGTGGATTGTCGAAGTAGGAGAACTCGAAGCAATGCGCAGAGATGTGGACGCAGTCAAGGCATTTATCTCCCGACAGGTGGAGTCTTTTCGACCGGCCTATGCCCGAGAAGAAGTGTCTGAGCCGCGGCGCTGTGTTTTCGCAGGCACCACAAACAAGGATGACTGGCAACGTGACGAAACGGGTGGACGGAGGTTCTGGCCGGTAAAGGTGGTCGAAATCAATTTGCCTGCTCTTGAACGCGACCGCGATCAACTCTGGGCGGAAGCCGTGGTGTTCTATCGCCAAGGCGAGAAGTGGTGGCTGGAAGGTGAGGTTGCACTGCAGGCGAAGGCTGAGGTTGCTGAGCGTCTGATCGATGACCCTTGGCGCGCTGACATTGCCCGCATTATCGCGGATTACACCGAGATCACGACAAGACAGGTGTTGATCGAACTCGAAGTCAAATCCCCTGAAATGACACCTCAACTGAGCAAACGCATTGCGCGGGAACTCCTGGCTCTAGGCTGGGAGAGAGCAGGGCGTGTAACGTCCGGGGTTAATAAAGGAGTATCCAAATTTGTGCCAGGTGAAGGACGGTGAAGGAGTGAAGAAGGTGAAGCACTTGCCCACACAGCTTGAAAAAACAACTAAGTATATGTTATGTAAAGATAAACATCTGAAAGGAGAGTTTTGTGGAAATCTCTTCACTCCTTCACTGCATAATTTGGCCAAAAATGAGATGACGCATGGCAGACCGTGACGAAAGAGGCCGGTTCTTAACTGGTTCAGAGGCCGGTCCTGGTCGCAGATCAAGCTACGACCCCAAGATGGACGAACAAGCTTACAAGTTAGCCCTGCTGGGCCTCAATGATGAAGAAATCGCTCGATTCTTCAGTGTGAGCCGCAACACTCTCCATCGTTGGAAGAGCGAAAACCTCGGTTTTCGTGACGCGGTCCAGAGAGGAAAAGAAATAGCAGACTCGGAGGTTGCTTGCGCGCTATACAAGCGGGCAACCGGAATGCTGGTTAAATCAGAGAAAATCACGAAAGGCCAAGAGGGCGAGACTGTAATATCGCAGACCGTGACTGAAATTCCGCCAGACACCAAAGCTGCGATGCATTGGCTTCAGTTACGTAAGCGCAAGACGTGGGGAACCAAGCCCCACTGTGATGATCAAATACATATCAGATGCACGCCTGCCGGTTCAGATACGAACGCGATTCGCTCAATGTCAGACGACGAGTTACAGGAAGAGATCGAAGCTTGGCTCATGCGAAGACGCATCGAACATGAAATGTGAATGTCGCATATCAATGGAATCACGCCCACAGGTTGCATGTTTCCCTGCTACTTCCCATAGTAACCGAACAAACAACCGATTCAGAAAACCCCGTTAGACAAAGGCCCCTGAATGGCGGACCCACGCACCTCCGACCTCGGTTTCGAGGCAGAACTTTTCAAAGCCGCTGACCGCCTACGCGGCAATCTAGAACCTTCCGAGTACAAACATGTTGTCCTAGGTCTCGTCTTTCTGAAATACATCTCTGAAGCCTTCGAAGCTTACCACTCCAGACTGGTTGAAGACGAGTACGCCGACCCCGAAGATCCCGAGGAATACCTAGCTGAAAACATCTTCTGGGTGCCACTGGAGGCGCGCTGGTCGCATTTGCGCAACAAGGCGCGTGATCCCAATATCGGCAAGATCATCGACGACGCGATGGAAGCCATCGAGCGCGTTCCGGCCAACGAGAAGCTCAAGGGCGTTTTGCCCAAGAACTACGCCCGCCCCACGCTCAACAAGGAGATGCTGGGCGACCTGATCGATCTCTTCTCCAAGATCGACATGCGCGGCGGCGCGACCGAGGCGCGCGACCTGTTGGGCCGCGTCTATGAGTACTTCCTCTCGGGGTTTGCCTCGTCCGAAGGCAAGCGCGGCGGCGAATTCTTCACACCCCGGTCGGTCGTAAAGACACTGGTCGCTATGCTAGAGCCCAAGCAAGGCCGCGTATATGACCCCTGCTGCGGCTCGGGTGGCATGTTCATCCAGTCCGAGAACTTCATCGAAGATCACGGCGGCCGCCGCAATGACATCTCGGTCTACGGGCAAGAAATCAACCACACCACATGGCGGCTGGCGATGATGAACCTCGCTGTCCAAGGCATCGACGCCGAGATCAAGTGGAACAACGAAGGCTCGTTCATCCGCGATGAGCTGCCCGACCTGCGCGCCGACTACATCCTTGCCAACCCGCCCTTCAACATCTCCGACTGGGGCGGCGAGCGGCTGACGGATGACGGGCGCTGGAAATACGGCACGCCCCCCAAGGGCAACGCCAACTACGCATGGCTGCAACATATCCTGCACCATCTGGCCCCGCGTGGCACGGCGGGCGTGGTGCTGGCCAACGGCTCCATGTCTTCGCAGCAATCGGGCGAGGGCGACATACGCAAGGCCATGATCGAGGCGGACAAGGTCGATTGCATGGTCGCCCTGCCGGGGCAGCTTTTCTATTCCACGCAAATTCCCGCCTGCCTGTGGATCTTGGCCAATGATAAACCCGCCAATGGCCACCGCGACCGGCGGGGCGAGGTGCTGTTCATCGACGCGCGCCAAATGGGCCACATGGTGGACCGTGTGCGCCGCGACTTTGACGATAGTGAAATCGACAAGATTGCCGACACCTACCACCGCTGGCGGGCCAAGGCGCCGGACCAGCCCTACAAGGACGAACCGGGGTTCTGCGCCAGCGCCAAGCTCGACGCGATCCGCAAGCATGACTACGCCCTGACCCCGGGCCGCTATGTCGGTGCGGCGGATGAGGAAGACGACGGCGTGCCCTTCGAGGAGAAATTCGCCGCCCTCGCCACCCAGCTTGACGCGCAACTGACGGAAAGCGCCCGCATGGCCGACCTGATCCGCCGCACGCTGGCGCGCATCCCCGGGGGGCCGCAATGAAGCTGGAACTGTCATCGTTTGAGAAAGCCCTCGCCTCGCTGGACGAGGCGCTGGCGGAGTTCGACCGCACCCAAAGCCAGTTCGTCAAGGATGCCTGCATCCAGCGGTTCGAATACACCTACGAACTGGCCCACAAATTGCTGAAACGGCAGTTGGAGGCGATGTCGCCCAACCCGTCCGAGATCGACCAGATGAGCTTTGCCGACATGATCCGGTCTGGCGCGGAGCGTGGGCTTCTGGCCAATGGCTGGGATGAATGGCGGCGCTTCCGCGATGCGCGCAACGCGACCAGCCATGCCTACAATGAAAAAAAGGCGAACGAGGTTTTCGTGCGCATCCCCGCCTTTCGGGATGAGGCGGCGTTTCTGCTGGCGCGCTTGGCTGAGCGGAACGCGGAATGACGGGCAAGATCGACATCAGCCCCGAACAACTGGCCATCGTGCAGGGGATATTGAAGGATCACCTACCCAAGGGAACGCTGGCCTGGGCCTTTGGCAGCCGCGTGACATGGACGGCCAAACCCTTTTCCGATCTGGACATCGCGCTGGAAGGGGCCGCACCCTTGGCCGCCGATGTGCTGATCGATCTGGAGGAGGCATTCGAGGCCTCGGATCTGCCGTGGAAAGTGGACGTGATCGACCTGAACGCCGTGTCGCCGGAGTTTCGGGCGATTGTGGAACGGCAGAGGGTGCCTGCGGATTGGGAAGACGTTACGCTTGGCGATGTGGCTCGTCGAGGCGGGGGTTCAATCCAAACAGGACCGTTTGGCAGTCAGTTGCACGCATCCGATTACAAGGAATGGGGCGTGCCGGTAATCATGCCTCAGAACATTTCAACAGATCGAATCTCGACTGAGGGCATTGCACGGGTTGCTGAGGAAGACGCTGAGTGTCTTTCAAAACATAGGGTCAAGATAGGTGACATCGTTTATAGCCGCCGAGGCGACGTTGAGCGTCGTGCGCTCGTAAGGCCCGAAAATGAGGGTTGGCTCTGCGGGACTGGATGCTTGAAGGTGCGTTTAGGCTCGGGTGTTGTAGTTCCGGAATTCGCGGCGTTCTTCCTGAGTCATCCAGCCTCCAAGGCATGGGTGGTGCAACACGCAGTTGGCGCGACAATGCCCAACCTGAATACATCCATTCTCTCCGCCGTGCCCTTCGTGCTGCCTCCGCTCGACGAACAGCAAAGGATTGCTGATACGCTTTCCGCACTCGACGACAAGATCGAGTTGAACCGGCGGATGAATGAGACGTTGGAGGCGATGGCGCGGGCGGTGTTTCGGGATTGGTTCGTCGATTTCGGCCCCACCCGCCGCAAGGCCGCAGGCCTCACCGACCCCGCCGCCATCCTAGGCCACCTCCTCCCCGACTCGGATAAAGCCGCCCCCTTCACGGCCCTATTCCCCGACAGCTTCGGAGCAAACGGCCTGCCGGAGGGGTGGGAAGAGCGCGAAATCGGCGACCTTTGCCCAATTGTCGGCGGCGGAACCCCCAGCACCAAGGAACCCGCTTTCTGGGATGATGGCACGCATAACTGGGCAACACCCAAAGACCTGTCGAAGCTCTCGGGCTTGTTCCTGAGTGAAACCGAAAGGCAGGTGACGGATGCGGGCCTCGCCAAGGTAAGTTCGGGCCTGTCCCCCGTTGGAAGCGTCCTGCTCTCGTCCCGCGCACCGATTGGCTATGTCGCCATCGCCGAGAAGCCCGTCGCGGTGAACCAAGGCTTCATCGTCATGCAGCCCACCCCGGCTTTCCCGACGGAGTTTGCCTATTTCTGGACGCTGGAAAACCTCGACCTGATCAAGGCGAATGCCAACGGCTCGACCTTCCAAGAAATCAGCAAGAAGAACTTCCGCCCGCTGCGGGTCAACCACGCAGGCGAAGATTTGGTCGCAAAATTTGCAGAGGTCGCAGGGCAAATGATGAACCTGATCCGCAACAACCAACAAGAAAACCAAACCCTCGCCGCCACCCGAGACCTCCTCCTCCCCAAACTCATGTCCGGCGAAATCCGCCTGACCGGCGCGGAGGGGCTGGCTTGAAGAAATATTGGGGCCAAGCCACGCCAGTTGCTCGATACCATGCCAAGACATGGCTCAACTCTGGCTATAAAAAGCTCGGCGTTGAAAAACGCTTTGAAGTTACACCAAAGGAACGACTCGCGGCTCGTGGCACATTGGGTTTCCCCAACCGGCAAATATTCATTTCCCGACAATGGTTTGATTGGGGCTTCCGCCAGACGCTGATTGGTTGGAGCCTTGGCTTGCTGATTGTTTGCTATCTCGTCGTGCAAATCTTCGGTGTCGACGTTGGCGCAGAAAACCTCTGGACCGAATTTTGGGGTCTGATCTTCGATATTCTTATCATCCTGGTAGGCTTCGGACTTATACAGAACTGGAAGCAGCGGCGCGACGATATCGCAAGGCAAGAGGAGATCATTGAGGACCTAAAACGATGGGACAACGAGGAATCCATGCATCGCATTGTTGGGGCGATCCGTCGCCTAAACAATATGGGCAAGACTGAAGTTGATCTTACAGGTGCTTCAATCTCTGGCGCGAAATTCAAAGGATATGGCGCAACCAGCCTGCGCGGGTCGAAACTTTCGGGTGGCGGTTGGGCAGACGAGACCCTGCGTGAGTCATCGTTCAAGAATGTCGACTTTTCACGATTGGACCTTCGAGATGTTTTGTTTGGCTATGATGCATGGGGATTTGGATATGCGAAGTCCGGTCGGTACGAGGACTGCAATTTCTGGGAAGCTGATTTGAGGGGCAGCTGCTTTGACGCCGCCGAACTTCATTGGACCACCCCGCCACCGGACACCCTAGATGAGGTCATCGCGGAAGAAGATGACGGTCGCCCAATCATGGACAGAGTCCACCATGGCAGCTTTAACGACACCGACCTCGCCAACGTTTCATTCAAGAAATGTCGATTTCACTGGGCCGATTTTCGGGAGGCCTACAATGTTGAGAGCGCAGACTTTATCGGGGCGACCGGGTTGGAAACCTGCGCATTTGATGGCGAGGAGCTGAAGGCACGAATAATTGTTAAAGCCAAAGGGGGTAAAGTGTGAGCGCCACAAAACTCTTCCCCGAGGAACTTAGCGCTAAGCTAGAGTCGTTGCCGGTCTGGCCAGAATTCTGCGAAGGCGATCCCGAGGTTGACGGGCTGATCCCAACATGCCGCGTTGAAAGCTGGGAGAAGTTCCTTGAGGCGATGCGTGATCCGCAGCACAACCGTGCCTCCAGCGAATGGGTCTATCGCGGGCAACGCGGGGGCGACTGGCCCCTTGCCTCGACCCTCGGGCGCAAGTTCGACGGCGGCAGCATTCCCGCCGACAAGCGCCAGCAGCTGTTGTCGCAATTCGAACTTGCCATGCGCGGACGTGGCTATGACCTGAGCGCCTTCAACGGCGAAGATGCCGAGATCGAGAAATGGGCCATCGGCCAGCACCACGGCTTGCTGACGCCCTTGCTGGACTGGACGCGGTCGCCCTTTATCGCCCTGTTCTTCGCCTTCAACAGTCCGGACGATGCGGAAAAGAACCCCTCTCGGGCTGTCTATTGCGTGAACATGTCGGCGTTGAGGAATGCGCTGGGTGAACAGAACCTGTTTCGTGATCCGATGGGGCATAATAACAGCCGTTTGGTCAATCAGGCCGGACTGTTCACCATGATCCCAGATGATGACGACAACTTCGCCAGCTACGTCATTAATACGCTGCAAGAAGAAGGTATTGTCAGCGCCGAGCCTGTTACCCAGACGGCGACCGTCGAAAGCCCTGATTCAGGGGAACCCGTCGTTGAGTTTACGGTCACGGACAACCTGTCCGATCAATTGAAACAATACATCCAGAAGGTTCATATCCCTAACGTTGGTCGCATGGATTGCCTCGCCACGCTTCGCAAGATGAACATTCACAACGGCACCTTGTTCCCTGACGCGCAAGGGGCTTCTCTCTATTGCAACGACTGGCTGGAGCGCATCATGCGCGAAGAAAAGGCCGAGCGTGAGAAAGCTGCCGAGCGAGCGCCCCGCCCGACTTCAGCGGCAACAACAAGAGAAGTCATTGAGGCTGCGCCTGACGTCCTAGGGGCGATTAAAGCCGTTCTTAGACATATCCTCGGTGAAGACTACTCGCCCGAAGAAATGAGTGATTTTGCCACCCACCTGTACGAGCGCTTCCAGCAGGATCAATCGTTTGAGTGGTACCTTGCAGACAGCAAGACCGCCAAAGTTAAGACAGGCCAACGACGCCTAGCAGCGGCTTTTGGCTTTTCAGACAGTCTTCGCGATCAAGTGGTCGACCAGTTGGTTGAACTCTACAAAGCGACGGCGAGTGGAGATGCGAAGGGATGATCAACGAAGACCTCGTCGAGCAGGCCGCGCTGGCCATCCTGCAGGATCAGGGCATTCCCTATCTGGGCGCGGATGTGATCTCGCCCGATGGCAAACAGCCTGAGCGCGCGTCCTATGGCGAGGTTCTGTTGATAGGGCGGCTGGAGGAGGCCGTTGCGCGGTTGAACTCCCACATCCCCGAAGATGCCCGCCAGGACGCGCTGCGGCAGATCTCCGGCTCTGCCTCGCAAAGCCTGACCGAAGAGAACCGGCGAATTCATGCGCTTTTGGTCAATGGCGTGGATGTGGAGTTCAAGGCGGATGACGGCACGATCCGGGGTGACAAGGTCTGGCTGGTAGATTTCGAGGACCCGCAGGCCAACGACTGGCTGGTAACTAACCAGTTCACTGTGATCGAGGGCAAGCACAATCGCCGCCCAGATGTTGTTGTGTTTCTGAACGGTCTGCCCGTCGCGGTGATCGAGCTGAAGAACGCCGCCAGCGAAGCCGCGACGATCGAAGACGCCTTCGCCCAGATACAGACCTACAAGCAGCAGGTGCCGTCCCTGTTCCGCACGAACGCGGTGTTGATCAGTTCGGACGGGTTGTTGGCCCGGATCGGCTCGCTGACGGCGAATGAAGAGCGGTTCATGCCGTGGCGCTCGGTCACCGGCGCGGCCGGGGATTTCACGCCTGAAGGCCCTCAGGAAATGGCTGTGCTGCTCAGGGGCGTATTCGACAAGGGGCGCTTTCTGGAGCTTTTGCGCGATTTCACGGTGTTTGGCGATCTAGGTGAGGGTCCTTTCAAGATCATCGCGGGGTATCACCAGTTTTTCGGCGCACGAAAGGCTTTGGCCAGCGCCATCAAGGCGTCGCAGCCCGAAGGCGACCGCCGCATCGGTGTGATCTGGCACACCCAGGGGTCCGGCAAGTCACTGCTCATGGCGTTCTTCGCGGGTTTGCTGGTGCGCAGTTCGGCGATGGAGAACCCGACGCTTATCGTCCTGACCGACCGGAATGATCTGGACGATCAGCTCTTCCAAACCTTTGCCACGACGAAGGACCTGATCCGTCAAACGCCCGAGCACGCGGAAAGCCGGGAAGAGCTGCGCGATTTGCTTGCCCGGCAATCCGGCGGTGTGATCTTCACGACCATGCAGAAGTTCACCCCAGAGAAGGGCGAGGAGCGCTTCCCGACCTTGACAGACCGTCGCAACGTAATCGTCATAGCTGATGAGGCGCATCGCAGTCAGTACGGGATGGATACCAAGGTGAACACAAAGACCGGTGAGCGCAAATACGGCTATGCGCATTACGTTCGCCAGGCGCTTCCACATGCATCGTTTGTCGGCTTCACTGGAACACCGATTGAAACGGCGGACGTGAACACCCCGGCGGTCTTTGGCGACTACGTCGACATCTATGACATTACCCGTGCCGTCGAAGACAAGGCGACAGTGCCGATTTACTACGAAAGCCGGTTGGCCCGTATCGAACTCGACGAAGACGAGAAGCCGAAGATCGACGAAGAGATCGCGGCGATCCTGGAAGACGAAACGCTGTCCGAACAGGAAAAGACCAAGGCAAAATGGAGCACTGTTGAAGCGCTGGTTGGTGCGGAAAAGCGGCTGAAGCAAGTAGCAGCCGACCTTGTCGAACATCTGGAGGCGCGGACTTCCGCCCTTGGCGGCAAGGCCATGGCGGTCTGCATGAGCCGCCGTATTTGCGTGGCGCTCTACAACGAGATCGTCGCGCTTCGCCCAAGTTGGCATTCTGACGACGATGCATCTGGCGCGGTCAAGATTGTCATGACCGGCTCGGCATCGGACCCGCTCGAATGGCAAGTTCACATCGGAAACAAGAAACGGCGAGACGATCTGGCCAAGAGGGCGCGCGACCCCGATGACCCGCTGAAGCTGGTCATCGTTCGGGACATGTGGCTGACCGGCTTCGACGCACCGTGCATGCACACAATGTATGTAGACAAGCCCATGCGCGGACATGGGTTGATGCAGGCCATTGCCAGGGTAAACAGGGTATTCCGGGACAAGCCGGGAGGACTGGTGGTCGACTACATCGGCATTGCCCAGAACTTGAAGAATGCTCTGTCACAGTACTCCGACGCCGACCGCGAACGCACCGGAATCGACGAGGAGCAAGCGGTGGCGCTGCTGGCCGAAAAGCTCGACGTTGTTCGCCACATGTTCAATGGTCATGACTGCAGCGCGGGACTTCATGGCACGGCTCAGGCCCGCTTGCAGGCTCTCGGTGATGCGGTCGATTGGATCGTAGGACAGCAAGCTCAGGCTGCGCGCCAGAAGTCGTCCGACGTTGACAAAAAGAAGGAACTATCGCGGTTTCAGGATGCAGCCCTTGAGCTGTCACGCGCCTTTGCTCTGGCATCGTCCAGCGATCTGGCCAAGGACGTCAAAGACGAGGTCGGCTTCCTTCAGGCCGTTCGAGTGGCGATGACCAAAACCACGGCCAAGGGCAAACTCTCTTCTCGGGCGAAGCAGTTTGCCATCGAGCAACTGGTCAACAAGGCAGTCGCTGATGCGGAAATCGTGGATATCCTTCATGCGGCAGGCATCAAGACACCGGACATTTCGATCTTGTCTGATGAATTCCTACTCGAAATTCAGTCTATGGAGCGCAAAAACCTTGCCTTGGAGGCGCTCAAGAAGCTCCTGAACGGAGAAATCAAGAGCAGAGCCAAACGAAACGTAGTCGAAAGCCGCGCCTTCAGTCAGCGCCTCGAAGAGGCAGTCGCCCGCTATCATGCCAACGCCATTTCTACGGTCGAGATGATTCAGACCCTGATTGACCTCGCCAAAGACGTAAAAGCTTCTGCGGTCCGTGGTGAAGCTGAAGGCTTGTCCGAAGAAGAGCTGGCTTTTTACGACGCCTTGGCTCAAAGCGACAGCGCAGTGGAGGCAATGGGCAACGAACAACTGCGTCTGATAGCTCATGAGCTTCTTGAACAAGTTCGCAAGAACGCAACGGTTGATTGGCATAAGAAGGAAAGCGCACGAGCTCGAATGCGCATATTGGTTAAGCGTATCCTCAAAAAATACGGCTACCCGCCTGACCTATCTCTAGGGGCCGTTCAGACCGTGCTCGAACAGGCTGAAGCACTGCTAAGAGAAATCACATAGTAACTAATCACATGCGGACGCATTTTAATTTTGGATTTGGGTTTCATCGGGTATCTAGCAATGACCAACTTCAGGAAAGTTTTTCCGGGCTATGACTGAAGATCTGACTCCTTACGTGCATCGCGAAAAAAATGTAAGCAAATGGGAATTGGTTCGTCCCATTTTTCATGAGTTCTTCCAGTTTTGGCCGGATCATGAAGACCTGATCTGGGCGAAGTCGGTATGGCCAATTCTCGAAGATGCTGGGTTATTTGCGGATGTGAACGACGAAGCAGAAGCTTGGACACGAAGGCATATTTTAGCTCTGGCGATTCTTTATGCCGAGTCTGCGAGGTGCTTTGGAACGCCTGACTTCCAATGGTTCGATCAGGTGGAACGCGGTTGGTTGTTAGTCTCCTTCGGTTCCCAGACCAATCTCGACGGTGCTCTGGAAGTTGTTGGCCGTGCAGTTTGCTTCGATTTTCCGCGCAACAAGACGTTTGAGGGTGATCCAGATTTCTTTCTCCCTCTTATCCGCAGCCTTGTGACGGGCAGTGGGTTTTACATTGAAGGTCCCGCCCTTGAGTATTATTTGCAGAGCGTCGAGGAACGTAACTTCGACATGCACGAATTTCGTGAAGATTGTCTGCGAGAAATGTGGATCGGGGGACATTTTTCGTCGGGGAGGATGTCATGCCTTTCCTAGCAAGTAATTCGTTTCTTAACCCGGGGTAGTTGAGCTTGTCAAAGACCGTTCAGGCAACACTCCAGAACCGCGATGACAGTGATTTCAGGGTCATCACCAGCGTACGGATTGAGGGCGGGCGTCCCATCGTCGCTAACATCAAGGTTGATGGTGAAATCCGTCGCGGCCAGCCTGCCCAGGTCGTGATGACGGTTTATGGCTGGTCAGATTCTGAGCGCGTTCAATGGCGCGATGAACGCCGGGGCAATTGTGTACGTGAGGGATGATCGCGCGGCCCGAAGCCTGGGTCTCAAAGGGGACGCCCCCCTAAGCGACAGCAAAGCCAGGGTTGGGGACCGCGCTGGTGAGAAGATACTCACTCTTGAGGACATATCAAGGGGTTCAAAGACCAACGCTATCCCGCCCTACCGCGTATCCAGAAGGCGGGAACGGGCCAGCAATGACAGGCACAGGCCTTCCCTACGCATATCGCTGATCGTGGTGTGTGGGATGAACTGACGCGCTCCGACGCAACGATTGCAGCAGGTTGGTGGGAAGGCAGTTCATCCCATTGGCTCAGTTCTTTACTTGAGAGGTAAACGCGCAGGCTCGGGATATAGACATACCGGGGCTTATTCCCTTAACGCCTCGCTGAACGACACCCTTCATCGCCTGCGCGTGAGTAGCAAGATACGCACACCAAGGACGGTTTTCAAGAGCGGCAACAGGAACCCAGCCAGCGAAATCACCAGCATATACGTGAAGGATGATGCTGACTGGCTTGACGCCCAAATTTCGGCTGGAAGGCTTCTTTATGATCGGGATGGAAAGCGCGCGGGAGCCAGTGCGAACCGTCCACGGTCTGATTCCGCTTCTGTCCAGCGCAATGCTGATCTAACCCCGCTGCGCAGCAAGAAGATACTCACACGCGAGGACATTTTCAAGGGGTCAAAAGACCAGCGCAATCCAGCCCAGCCGCGCATCCAGCGGGCCGGAACGGGCCAGCAGAGACAGGCACAGGCGCTTCCCGCCCACATTCCGAACCGTGGCATGTGGGATGAACTGACACGCTCTGGCGCAACCGTGTTCGAGCGCATTCAGGGCGCAGGCGGTGCCATCAACGATGCCGTTGACCGGGCGCGCTTCAACCTGCAGGACCGCTTCCTGCCTGTCCTGCGGGCGCAGCAGGCTATCGAACGGGATACTGGCGCACCCTTGTCAGACCGTTACAACGCCTATGCGACCGAAACCACGTTCAGCGGCAAGGCCGGGCGGCACTTGTACGAGATTGACGAGGACTATACCAAGCCGATCATCGCCATTATTGCCGGAACGAATGGCGGACTGACCGCAGACAACGTTGGTGACTGGCTGGCCGCGCGGCATGCGAAGGAACGCAACGCGCGCATCGCGCAGATCAACCCTGCCATGCTAGATGGCGGGTCCGGCATGACCAACGCCGAGGCTGACACCTACCTGCAGCAGATGGCCGCCGGCCCGTACCGAGCTGAACTGGACCAGATTGCCGATCTAACGCAAAACGCGCAGAGATAGTTGGCTCCCGACAAATGGAATCAAGTACCAATGCCGTTAATTCGAGGGGGCACCGTCGACGTGGGGGATATTTCGGGGGAATAACAACTTTATATTCATATTTTTTATTCATTTACAATGTCTTGCGAAGACATTGTGGCGGAGAGACAGGGATTCGAACCCTGGGTGGGCTTGCACCCACAACGGTTTTCGAGACCGCCCCGTTCGACCACTCCGGCACCTCTCCGCGGGGGTCTGGGAGGTGCGTTTAATCTCTCTTTTCGGAACTGGCAAGGGCGATTTACGTTGTTTCTTCGAAGTTTTTTCTTAACTGTCGGGCCAGGCAAAGAAAAACAGGGAAATAGGTCATGCGCGCGGGGTTGCGATCATTCTGGATAGCAGGGCTGGTAGCTGTGAACCTGTTGTGCGCCGGCCTCGCCGGGGCGGCAGACCGGGCGCGGATTGAACAGTTCCTCAGCGTGACGGGATTCGACGTGGCGCTTGATTCAATGGCCCTGGGGGCCGAGCAGGCCCCAGCTATGCTGGGCCGCGACCCCGGTGAATTCGGTAGCCTGTGGAAAAAGCTGGTGCAAGAGGTGATGGTGCCCGCCGATATCCGCGAAACGGCGATCGGGATTTTGCAACAGACGCTGGACGAGACGTCGCTGGATCACGCACTGGCCTTTTATGGATCTGACCTCGGGCGTCGGCTGGTCGCGGCAGAAAACGCCGCCCACATGGAAAAGGGCGACGACGGCAAGGACGAGGCCGGAGAGGCGATAATCGGCGCGTTGGTCAGGTCCGGGCCAGAAGGACGTGACCGGCTGGACTATTTCCGCCGTATGAACGCGGCCATCGATATCGGCGACATGTCCATCCGCGCACTGCAAGAAGTGCAGATCCGATTTCTGATGGCGGCAGCAAGGGCAGGGGTGATCGCGCTGAAGATGGATGAGCCGGACCTGCGAGAGATGTTCCGCGAGCAGGAGCCGCAATTGCGCAGCGCGTTGCTGGCCAGCGCCATGGCGAATGCCGCCTATACCTATCAGTCCTTTAGCGACGACGAGTTGCACGACTATACCTTGGCACTGGAAGCAGAGCCGATGCGGCAGGTCTACGAGCTGATGAACGCGGTCCATTACGAGATCATGGCCAACCGGTACGAGATGCTGGCCGCGCGCATGGCTATCCTGCGCCCGTCGCAAGAGCTTTGATCCC
Source organism: Thalassovita sp. (assembly GCA_017792425.1). Taxonomy (GTDB): domain Bacteria; phylum Pseudomonadota; class Alphaproteobacteria; order Rhodobacterales; family Rhodobacteraceae; genus Thalassobius. Next base: position 2,149,750 of record CP051233.1, on the reverse strand, counting down.
GCATGCGGGGCGTTCTGCTCATATCTGCCCTGTTGTGGCTGGGGCTGGCGACCGCCGCGCAGGCGGCGGGCGTGTGTCAGGCGCGCCTGGTCTCGCTGTTGCGTTTGGAAGAGGTCGTGCAGATCATGCAGCAGGAGGGTCTGGACCAGGGCCGCGACCTAGGGGCCAGCATGCTACAGGAGAGCGGCGGCGCGGCTTGGGAGCGGCGGCTGCAGCTGTTGTATGATGTGCCGCGAATGACGGATCAGGCCGTCGCGGGCGTCACCAGCCGCATACCGGATCAGGACTGCGGCGCGATGCTGGCCTTTTTTGATACGCCGCTGGGGCAGCAGATCGTCGAGGGCGAAATCTCGGTGCGGCGGGCGTTTCTGGACAGCGCGGTCGAGGATGCGTCGCGGCGGGCGTACACGCTTGGCGAATCCGGCGCGGACCCGCATCTTGCAGAAGTGTCAGGTTATATTCAGCTTAACGATCTGCTGGAAAGAAACGTGTCCGGGGCGCTGAATTCCAACTACAGGTTCTATTTGGGCCTTGTGCATGGCGAATACCTGCACCTGACCGAAGACGAGATTCTAGCCGAGGCTTGGGCGGCAGAGGCGGAAACCCGCGCGGACATGGATGAATGGCTGCACGCCTACCTGAGCGCAGCCTACGCGGGGCTGAACGTGGATCAGTTGCGCGCGTACAACGCCTTTTCGGCAAGCCCTGCAGGGCAGACGTTGAACCGTGCGCTGTTCGGCGGCTTTGACAGCATGTACGAGGCGCTGTCCTATGGGTTGGGGCTGGCCATCGCGCATGCCAGTCTTGGCGCGGACCTCTAGCGCCGGGAAACGCGTTGTTTTTCAGGTGCGGGCCTTGACTTGGCGGGCGTTCCCGTGGATAAGCGCGCATCTCGGGCAGGGGAATCCTTGCCCGTTCTTGTTGTAATCACGCCCAAACGGGCGCGCTGTTCGAGGTGGCCACGGCCCAAACTCCTGGAAACAGGGACCACAGAACGCGGGAAAATGAAGGAAGAGCACATGTTTGCGGTCCTCAAGACTGGCGGCAAGCAGTACAAGGTTCAGGCGGGCGATATCCTGCGCGTCGAGAAGCTGGCTGCCGATGCTGGTGAAAAAATCCAATTCAACGAAGTGCTGATGCTGGGCGGCGATGATCTCGTCGTGGGCGCGCCGCTGGTTGACGATGCTGCCGTTCAGGCCGAAGTCGTGGACCAGATCAAGGGCGACAAGGTCATCAGCTTCGTCAAGCGCCGTCGTAAGCACAGCTCGAAGCGCACCCGGGGTCATCGTCAGCAGCTGACCCTGATCAAGATCACCGACATCCTGCCCAAGGGCGCGGCAAAGTCGGGTGTCAAGGCAGCGGTTGGCGCGGCGTCCGCACCGGCTGCGGCTGCAGAATAAGGAGTAACGACAGATGGCACACAAGAAAGCTGGCGGTTCATCCCGGAACGGTCGCGACTCTGACGGTCGCCGCCTTGGCGTGAAACTGTTTGGTGGCCAGACCGCCATTCCCGGAAACATCATTGCGCGTCAGCGCGGCACCAAGTGGTGGCCGGGCGAAGGCGTTGGCATGGGTCGTGACCATACGATCTTTGCAACTGCCGAGGGCAAGGTGACCTTCCGCAAAGGCCTGAAAGGCCGCACCTTTATTTCGGTCCTGCCAGCGGCGGAGGCCGCCGAGTAAGCCGACCTTAAGGGCTGTAACGCATAAGGGGATCGGCGAACAGCCGGTCCTCTTTTTCGTTTGGCGGGGGGGCAATGGGTTCGCTGGCGGAATATCCTGAAAACCCAAGCCGTTGCGCGCCGTCATTGCGCATCTGCTGGACAGAGGGGCATTCTGACGAATCTGTCGAAGAGTTCATCGCGCGTGCATCTTGTATTTCATGCGCCCGGTGCCATCTCTTTGACACTCTTTGGAAATAACTTCGGTCGTCCACTCTTGGAGGAGTCGAGAGGCGGGCCGGAATAGGGGGCTACGGACCCTGCAGGAGGAGAAAGAGCATGATGTTGGACAGGATCACCAATCAGCCTGTGATAGAGACAGAGCGCTTCGATCTGCGGCCGCTGCGCAAATCGGATCAGGGGCTGGTTGCCATGTACTGTGGTGATCCGCGCGTGGCCAACAACACCCGCGCCATCCCGAATCCGCTGCCACCGGGCGCGACAGAGGCGTTCATCAACCGCGCGTTGTCGGTGGACCGGGTTGCGGATGTCTGGGCCATTGATGGCACCAAATCTGACGGCCCCGAAGTAATGGGCTTGATTTCGCTGGAACGGGTGGATCACGACCAGTCCGAGATTTCGTACTGGGTGGCTCCTGCGTTCTGGAACACCGGGTTGGCCTCGCAGGCGGTGACCGCGCTGATCGGGGCGAATCCCCAACGCTGCAAGACCTTGTTCGCCGAGGTTTTTCAGGACAACGCGGCCTCGGCCCGTGTGCTGACCAACTGCGGATTTGTCTACCTTGGCGACGCCGAGACATTCTCGGTCGCGCGCAACGCCAAGGTCGCAACCTGGACCTACAGCCGAAAACTGGACTAAGCAAAGACCGATTGCGGAACAACCGGCCTTTGCGATAGGAGAACTCCATGAAATTTCTTGATCTCGCAAAGGTCTACATCCGGTCCGGTTCGGGCGGCGGTGGGTGCGTCAGCTTCCGCCGTGAAAAGTTCATCGAATTCGGTGGGCCGGATGGGGGCGATGGTGGCACAGGCGGTTCCGTCTGGGCCGAAGCAGTGGACGGTCTGAACACCCTGATCGACTTCCGCTATCAACAGCATTTCTTTGCCGACAACGGCCGCCCCGGCATGGGGCGTCAGCGTACCGGTGCGGACGGGGATGATATCGTTCTGCGGGTGCCTGTCGGCACCGAAATCCTGGACGAAGACCAGGAAACCGTTCTGGCCGACATGACGGAAATCGGCCAGCGCGTGCTGCTGGCCAAGGGCGGAAATGGCGGCTGGGGCAACCTGCATTTCAAAAGCTCTACCAATCAGGCGCCGCGCCGCGCCAATCCGGGACAAGAGGGCGTGGAACGCACGATCTGGCTGCGGCTGAAGCTGATTGCGGATGTCGGATTGCTGGGCCTGCCCAACGCGGGTAAGTCCACCTTCTTGGCCGCTACGTCGAACGCTCGCCCCAAAATCGCGGATTACCCGTTCACCACCCTGCACCCGAATCTGGGTGTTGTCGGTATTGATGGCGTGGAATTCGTCGTCGCGGACATCCCCGGCCTGATCGAGGGGGCCAGCGAAGGCCGCGGGTTGGGTGACCTGTTCCTTGGCCATGTCGAACGCTGCGCGGTTCTGTTGCACTTGGTGGATGGCACCTCGGGCACGCTGGTGGAGGATTACCACACCATCATCAACGAGCTTGACGCCTATGGCGGCGGCTTGGCGGACAAGCCGCGCGTCACTGTTCTGAACAAGATCGACACGCTGGACGCCGAGGAACGCGATTTTCTGCGCGAAGAACTGGAAGCCGCCTGCGGCAAACCTGTCATGCTGATGTCCGGCGTTTCCCGCGAAGGCGTGGACGAAGTCCTGCGTGCCCTTCGCTCGCGCATTGATGCCGACCGCCTGCGCCAGAAGGCAGCAGAGCAAGAGGACGAACCGTGGCATCCCTGACAGACGCCAAGCGATTGGTGATCAAGATCGGCTCGGCCCTGTTGGTGGACCGGGCGACAGGCGATTTGCGTGCCGACTGGCTGAAAGCGTTGGCGCAGGATGTCGCTTGGCTGAAGGGTATGGGCAAGGACGTGATCCTGGTGTCCTCGGGGTCCATCGCGCTGGGGCGGGGGGTGCTGGGCCTGCCGCGCAGCGAATTGGCGCTGGAACAATCCCAAGCGGCCGCAGCTGTCGGGCAGATTCGCCTGGCCCGTGCCTACGAAGAGGTGCTGGCCCCGTATGGGATCGCCACGGGGCAGGTGCTGGTGACACTGGAGGACAGTGAAAACCGCCGCCGCTATCTGAACAGCCGCGCCACGCTGGAAACGCTGATCGGGTTCGGTGTAGTTCCCATCGTGAACGAAAATGACACCGTTGCCACAGATGAAATCCGCTATGGCGATAACGACCGGCTGGCCGCGCAGGTGGCCGTGACGGTGGGGGCGGATCAGTTGATCCTGCTGTCGGATGTGGACGGGTTCTATTCCGCCAATCCGCAGACCGACCCCAGCGCGCGCCGGTTCGACGTGATCGAACAGGTTACACCAGAGATCGAGGCGATGGCGGGCGAAGGCGTGTCTGGCCTGTCCAAGGGCGGCATGATCACCAAGCTGATGGCGGCGAAGATGGCCATCGCAGGTGGCTGCGCCATGGCGATCACCGAAGGGTCCGTTTCGCGCCCGCTGATGGCACTGGAAAACGGTGCCAACGCCACGTGGTTTCTGGCGCAGGACGATCCGCACCTTGCGCGAAAGCGTTGGATTCACTCGATGAAAGTGAAGGGTGAAATCGTCGTGGACGCTGGCGCCGCCGCCGCATTGGCCAAGGGCAAAAGCCTGCTGCCAGCCGGGGTGAAGGGCGTGACCGGCGTGTTCGGCCGTGGCGATCCGGTGGCTATTCTGGGACCGGACGGTCGCAAGCTGGGGCAGGGGCTGACCCGCTACACGGCGGCAGAGGCATTTCGCATCAAGGGGCATCGCTCGGATGAGATCGAGGCAATCCTTGGCTACCCGGGCCGCGCCGCACTGGTACACAGGGACGACATGGCGCTGTAGCGCCCAACCGATTACACTGACAGGGAAACCGGAGGTCAGACATGAAAGACGCAAACGACATCCACGCGCTGATGACCGATCTGGGTAAGCGCGCCAAGGCCGCCGCGGCCGAATTGGGTTTCGCCACCGCTGAACGCAAGCACGCGGCGCTGATCGCTGCCGCAGATGCCGTGTGGAAAAACCGCGCCGCGATCATCGCGGCGAATGCCAAGGATCTGGACTATGGTCGCGAAAAGGGCCTGAGCCCGGCCATGATGGACCGGCTGATGCTGGACGAAGGGCGTATTCGCGGGATTGTCGATGGATTGCGCGCCGTTGCCGAACAGGCCGACCCGGTGGGCGAGGTGCTGGCGGAATGGGACATGCCTTCGGGGCTGCATATCCGCCGCGTGCGTACGCCGCTGGGGGTGATCGGGGTGATCTATGAAAGCCGTCCCAATGTGACCGCCGATGCCGGGGCGCTGTGCCTGAAATCGGGCAATGCGGTGATCCTGCGGGGCGGGTCCGAAAGCTTCCATTCCTCGGGCGCGATACACGCTTGTCTGGTTGAAGGGCTAAAAGTCGCCAACCTGCCCGCGGACGCGATCCAACTGGTGCCGACCCGGGACCGCGCCGCCGTGCAGGAGTTGCTGACCATGACCGACTATGTGGACGTGATCGTGCCGCGCGGTGGCAAAGGTCTGGTCGGGCTGGTTCAGCGCGAAGCCCGCGTGCCGGTGTTTGCCCATCTGGAAGGCATCGTGCATATCTTCGTGGACAAGGATGCCGACCCCGAAAAGGCGCTGCGCGTGGTCCTGAACGCCAAGACCCGTCGTACGGGAATTTGTGGGGCTGCGGAATGTCTGTTGATTCACAAGGATATAGCGGACACTCTTGGCGCAGATTTGGTAAAGGCGCTGATGGATGCGGGCGTGGAAGTGCGCGCGGAAGGTCTGCCAGGGTCAATCCCCGCCACGCAGGATGACTGGGGCAAAGAGTACCTTGATTCCATCATCGCCGCACGCGTGGTGAATGACGTCGACGGCGCGATTGCCCATATCCGGCAGTTCAGCTCGAGCCACACAGATTGCGTGATCACGGAAAACCAGGCTGTTGCAGACCGTTTCTTTGAACGGTTGGACAGTGCGATCCTGATGCATAACGCTTCTACCCAATTTGCTGACGGTGGCGAGTTTGGAATGGGCGCAGAGATCGGTATCGCCACGGGCAAGATGCACGCCCGCGGCCCTGTCGGGGCGGCGCAACTGACCAGTTTCAAGTACCTGGTCACAGGCGACGGGGCTGTGCGCAGCTAGAAGGCGATCGTTGCGGTGGTGTCGGTTGACGAGACCACCGCTACCCGGCCCAGATCGCGCAGCAGGCCCGGAAGCAGCGCGAATTGGACCTGCCCGGCGGAAACGCTATGCGGGTCAGACTGCGGCTGATCCAGTAGTGCCCACAGGTCCGGTTGTAACCGAATGCGGTGCCCGGTAGCATGCAGACGCCATGCACCAGATTGATATTCAACGGTAATTTCGCCGCCAAGGGGCAGGGTGCTTTCCAGGCACATCACCGCCATGAACCCTGCGCGTAATCCCCTGCGATCCGGCGGCGTATCGCCGGCCCAGCGTATTTCTATGCGCCCGCCCTTGGATATGTCCCGCAATATGCCCTCTACCTCGGCGCGGTTGACCTGCTGTCCTTCGCTGGCCTTGCCAAAGGCAACGCGGAAAAACCGCACCCGGGCGTTGGCGTTTTCCACGCTTTCTGCCACCAAGGCCAGTTCCGGCGACAGGGGCATACCCATTTGCAGCAATTCCAGCCCATTGCCGATCGCGCCGATGGGGCTGATCAGATCATGGCAGATGCGTGACCCTATCAATGCGCTGAATTCAAGGGTATCTTGGGTCAAAGCAATTCCTCCGAAAGTGGACCCGAATGGACGATCTGAACGCCTTTCTTGAACCTGGGATGCGCGTGCGACATCCTGACTGCCCGGAATGGGGCGTCGGTCAGGTGCAATCGAACATTCACGGCAAGATCACCGTGAATTTCCCCGAAGCCGGAAAGGTTGTCATCAATGGGGCCCTTGTGTTTCTTGTGCCAGTCTTTGATGACTGATTGTGGTTAATGAAAGCCTAACACAACCTGGGGTTATCTATAGCATTTCTGACGCGACGGTTGCGTTTTATTTCATGCTTTCCTAAATAGACCCAAATGATCCAGGATCGGGGGCATACCCTAGAAGATGCCGCAATATGTTGTAAAGATTGCAGAATCTGACGAAGAACTGCGCGCCGCGCAGCATCTGCGCTATGAGGTGTTCGTGGCCGAACTGGGTGGCGGCGGATCAATGGTGGATCATGACAGCCGGTTGGAAAAGGACCGATTTGATCCCTTTTGCGATCACTTGATCCTGTTGGACGCAGACCGTGCAGGCGATGTGGCGGACCGGATCGTCGGGGTATACCGGTTGATGCGGGATGATCAGGCGCGCGCTGCAGGGCAATTTTATTCCCAGGACGAATACGATCTGACCGCGCTGAAAACCTGTGGCCGACCGTTGCTGGAACTGGGGCGTTCCTGCCTGCACAAGGACTATCGCGGGGGGGCGGCCATGTTCCATATCTGGAACGGAATTTCCGCCTATGTCACTGAACACAAAGTAGAAATTCTGTTTGGCGTGGCCAGTTTCCACGGGACTGACATTGCCGCCCTGGCGCAACCCCTGTCGTTGTTGCATCACCGCCACCGCGCGCCCGAAGCGTTACGCGTCGCGGTGCTGCCGGAAAACGGTGTGGCGATGAACCTGTTGCCGCCCGAAGAGGTCGATCGCAAAGCCGCCATGTTGGCAATGCCGTCGCTGATCAAAGCCTACCTGCGTTTGGGGGGTGTCGTTGGCGACGGGGCCTTTGTCGATCATGCGTTCAACACCACGGATGTGTGCCTGATCATGGATACGGCGCAGTTGAGCGAAAAGCAGAAATCTCTTTATTCCCGAGAGGTTACGGCTTGACATTAGAGTGGGATATGCCGCCAGAGCCAGAAGCGGAACGGATCGGTGTGCGGGGCTGGACCCGCGCCCTGCGTCGGGGGGTTCCGTTGGGCGGGCTGGTCTTTGGTGGCTTGGCCGTGCTGCTGACCGTGCGCCTGATCGAGGCGCCCGTTTTCGGCGTGAAACGCCCAATCACCCCCTTTATCACGCAATTCGTGTGCCGCAACGCGTTCAGGTTAATGGGAATCCGCTTTGATACCGACGGTGAGGTGATGCGGGAGAGCGGAGCTGTGGTGGCTAACCACGCGTCATGGTTGGATATTTTCGCGCTGAATGCCCGCAAGCGCGTCTATTTCGTGTCCAAGTCAGAGGTCGCGGGGTGGCCCGGGATCGGCTGGCTGGCGCGGGCCACCGGCACCGTGTTCATCAACCGCAACCCAAAAGAGGCCAAGATCCACCAGGATATCTTTGAACGGCGGCTGTTGTCGGGGCACAAGCTGTTGTTCTTCCCCGAGGGAACCTCGACAGACAGTCTGGTTGTTTTACCTTTTAAATCAACGCTTTTTCAGGCATTCTTCACAGATCACCTTAAGCATGAGATGTATATTCAGCCAGTCACGCTGATTTATCGCGCGCCAGAGGATGCTGACCCCCGGTTCTATGGCTGGTGGGGGGAAATGGAGTTTGGGCCGCATCTGCTGAAGGTTCTGGCTGCTCCGCGTCAGGGGTCTGTGTCGGTACTGTATCACGCCCCGGTCAGGGTCGATGATTTTCCCAACCGCAAGACATTGGCCGCCCATGCCGAACAGGCCGTGCGCGCCGGCCTGACGGACCGTTAACGGATCGGAAACCCGTCAAGAGGTACGTTTCAAGCCATGAAACGGACGATTCGACGACCTCAGCCCTTCCAGATCCAGCCGCCGCCCAGAATGCGCGAGCCGCCGGATTCGTAAAAGACGCAGGCCTGGCCCGGGGAAACGCCTTCTTCGGGGGTCAGCAGTTCAACCTCTGCGGTCGTGTCGGTCAGCGGGCGTATGATCGCCTCGCGCGGGGGGCGGGTAGAGCGGACCTTGACCCGGACGTGCCATTCGGGCTGCGAGGTGAACGGTGTATCGCCCAGCCAGTTAACTTCTTTCACCGGGACGGTCCGGGTCGAGAGCAGATCCTTCGGCCCGACGATCACCTGCCGGGCGTCCACGTCCAGCCGGACCACGTACAGCGGTTCAGACAGCCCACCGATGCCCAAGCCGCGGCGCTGGCCTATGGTGTAATGGATGACGCCGTTGTGTTCGCCCAGAACGCGGCCATCGGCATGCACGATCTGGCCGGGTTCGGCGGCACCGGGGCGCAGTTTCTCGATCACGCTGGCGTAGTTGCCGTTCGGCACGAAGCAGATGTCCTGACTGTCCGGCTTGTCGGCCACCGCCAGCCCGTATTTCGCCGCCAGCGCACGGGTTTCATCCTTGGACGGCAGGTGTCCCAGCGGAAAGCGAAGATAGTCCAACTGTTCCGGCGTGGTGGAGAACAGGAAATACGACTGGTCGCGGTTCGGATCGGCGGCGCTGTGCAGTTCCGGCCCGTGCGGCCCCATCTTGCGCTGAATGTAATGGCCGGTGGCCATGCAGTCGGCCTCCAGATCGCGCGCGGTTTCCAACAGATCCTTGAACTTCACCCGTTCGTTGCAGCGGATGCAGGGCACAGGGGTGGCGCCAGCCAGGTAGCTGTCGGCAAATTCGTCGATCACCGCCTCTTGGAAGATGTTTTCATAGTCCAGCACGTAATGCGGAAAGCCCATTTCCTCGGCCACGCGGCGGGCGTCGTGAATGTCGATCCCGGCGCAGCAGGCACCTTTCTTGGCCAGTGCCGCACCGTGGTCATAAAGTTGCAGGGTGACGCCGACCACGTCATAGCCTTCCTCGGCCAGCATGGCGGCGACGACAGAGCTGTCAACGCCGCCAGACATCGCCACCACCACCCGCGTTTCCGACGGCGGTTTGGCAAAGCCCAGCGAGTTCAGTTTCGTCGTATCATCCAGCATCGGCCGCGTCCCCATGAAAGTCTGCGAGAATATAGGAAAATCCTAACTACTCTCAAGCCCCGGTTTCACCGCCTGTTAAGACCCCGCATCGATGCTGGTGCAAATGACGAGGAAAACCGGAATGTACCTGAAGAAAGTCGATGGACCACGGGCGGTGACGTTGCCCGATGGGCGGGTGATGACGCAGGCAGACCTGCCACCGGGCGATACTCGCCGCTGGGTTGCAAGCCGCAAGGCGGCGGTCGTGCGCGGTGTTCTATATGGTCTGATCACCAGGGAAGAGGCATTGCGGCGTTACGCGTTGAGCGAGGAAGAGTTTATTGAATGGTGTCAGGCAATTGCCAATCACGGGGAAGAGGCATTGCGGGCCACGGCCCTACAAAAGTATAGACAACTTTAACGATAGTACGTAATTTGTTCTTCATGGGTAACGAGTGATTAACCTTTATTGGTCACGGTTGGTGCAATTTTAAAGCGATTGACGGAGAAGATGAATGCGCGTGCTGCTGGTGGAAGATGACCCGACGACGTCCAAGAGCATCGAGATGATGCTGACCCATGCCAACCTGAACGTCTATACGACGGACCTGGGCGAAGAAGGCATCGACCTGGCCAAGCTTTATGACTATGACCTGATCCTGCTGGATCTGGGCCTGCCGGACATGCATGGGCACGAGGTTCTGCGCCAGTTGCGTCTGGCGCGGGTGGAAACGCCGATCCTGATTCTGTCCGGGTCTGACGACACCGAAAGCAAGATCAAGGGATTTGGGTTCGGCGCGGATGACTATCTGACCAAACCCTTCCACCGCGAGGAACTGGTGGCGCGCATCCACGCGATCATTCGCCGGTCCAAGGGCCATTCGCAATCGGTGATCCGCACCGGCCGCATCAACGTGAACCTTGACGCCAAGACGGTAGAGGTGGGCGGCAAGACCGTGCATCTGACCGGCAAGGAGTACCAGATGCTGGAACTCTTGAGCCTGCGCAAGGGAACGACCCTGACCAAGGAAATGTTCCTGAACCACCTCTATGGCGGCATGGATGAACCGGAACTGAAGATCATCGACGTGTTCATTTGCAAGCTGCGCAAGAAACTGAGCCTGGCAACCGATGGCGACAACTATATCGAAACCGTCTGGGGGCGCGGCTATGTGCTGCGCGATCCGGCACCGGCCGCGATGACGGGCGGCAGGATCGCCGTCGGCGCCTGAATTCGGGCGGTCAGGGACTGGACGTCGCGGCGGCACGCCCCTATCACTTTGGCCAAGTGCCAAGGGGGTAGCCGTGACCGAAAAGATTGCCGTGAAAGACCTGACCGAAGACCAGGCCAAGTCGGAGCTGGCGCGGCTGGCCGGTCTGATCGCAGAGGCCAACACCGCCTATCACACGCTGGACGCGCCAGAGATTTCGGACGCTGCCTATGACGCGCTGAGGCGGCGCAATACAGAGATCGAGGCCCGGTTCCCGGCGTTGAAACGCGCCGACAGTCCCAGCGAACAGGTGGGGGCTGCCCCGGGTGAAGGGTTCGGCAAGATCCGGCACGCGGTGCGTATGATGTCGCTGGGCAATGCGTTTGACGAGGAGGACGCGGCGGAATTCGAAACCTTTGTCTGCAAGTACCTTGGGTTGGACACCGGCGGCCTGGCCTTTACGGCGGAACCGAAGATCGATGGGCTGAGCCTGTCGCTGCGCTACGAGGGCGGGGTTCTGGTGCAGGCGGCGACGCGAGGCGATGGCGAGGTGGGCGAAAATGTCACCGAAAACGCCCGCACAATCGCGGATATTCCGCAGCGGTTGGATGGTGCGCCGTCTGTGCTGGAGGTGCGCGGCGAGGTCTACATGAGCCACGCCGATTTTGAGGCGCTGAACGCGCGGCAGGCAGAGCGGGGCGGCAAGATATTCGCCAACCCGCGCAACGCGGCGGCTGGGTCTCTGCGCCAGTTGGACGCGGAAATCACCCGCGCACGACCGCTGCGGTTCTTTGCCTACGGGTGGGGGGAGCTGTCAGAGCCGCTGGCCGAAACCCAGATGGCGTCGATCAATCGTCTGAAAACGCTGGGTTTTCAGACCAATCCGCTGACCGAGCTTTGCCCCGGCCTACAGGCGTTGTTGGACCACTATCGCCGGATCGAGCAAATGCGGGCGACGCTGGGCTATGACATTGACGGGGTGGTTTACAAGGTGAACGACCTGGCGCTGCAGGCACGGCTGGGGTTTCGCGCCACCACGCCACGCTGGGCAATCGCGCACAAGTTCCCGGCAGAGCTGGCCTGGACCCGGCTGGAGGCGATCGACATCCAGGTGGGCCGGACCGGCGCGCTGAGTCCGGTGGCGCGGTTGACGCCGGTCACGGTGGGCGGTGTCGTGGTCAGCAATGCGACGCTGCATAACGAAGATTATATCGCCGGGCGCGATTCCAGGGGCGAGGTGATCCGGGGCGGTAAAGATATCCGCGTGGGCGACTGGGTGCAGGTCTATCGTGCGGGGGACGTGATCCCCAAAGTGGCCGACGTGGACCTGGAACGGCGACCAGCGGAGGCGCAGCCCTATCAGTTTCCCGATGAATGCCCCGAATGTGGCAGCGCGGCGATCCGGGAAGAGGGCGATTCCGTTCGTCGCTGTACGGGTGGGATTATCTGTCCCGCGCAAGCCGTTGAAAAATTGAAGCATTTCGTCAGCCGCGGGGCCTTTGACATCGAGGGGCTGGGCGCCAAGCAGGTAGAGATGTTCTATCGTGACGAACTGCTCCCGGTGAAAGTACCCGCAGACATCTTTACCCTTGAAGCGCGCGACAAGGCCAATCTGGCCAAGCTGGCCAACCGCGATGGATGGGGCGACAAGAGCGCGAAGAACCTCTTCAAAGCCATTGATAAAAAAAGGAAAATTCCATTTGGACGGCTGCTGTTCGCACTTGGAATCCGGCATGTGGGCGAAGCGGCCAGCAACCTGATCGCGCTGCACTATGGCCAGTGGGATACGTTCGAGGCCGCGATGCAGGCGGCAGCGGCCTGTGAAGGGCCGGACTGGGACGATCTGCTGTCGATTGATGGTGTCGGGGCGGTGATGGCGCGGTCCTTGGTGATGGCCTTTGCGCAGGACCACGAACGTGCCAGCATCGACGCGCTGGTGGCCCAGCTTGAGGTGCAACCCGCAAGCCGCCCGCGCACAGAGGGCAGCCCGGTGGCTGGCAAGACGGTGGTCTTTACCGGCACGCTGGAAAAGATGACCCGCGCCGAAGCAAAGGCGCGCGCCGAGTCGCTGGGGGCGAAGGTGGCGGGGTCCGTCAGCGCCAAGACGGACCTTTTGGTGGCAGGGCCGGGGGCGGGGTCGAAGGCCAAGAAAGCTGCTGAACTGGGTATCGAAACGCTGGACGAGGACGGCTGGCTGCAGTTGATCGGCGACGCATGAGCGGCCGGCCCGAAGCCCTGTTCCCGCTGTTCGCGGGGCTGGAGACGCTGGCGGGCGTCGGGCCGAAAACTGCGCAGCACCTGGCGCAGATCGGGGTGGAAAAGCCGCGCGACCTGCTGTTCACGCTGCCCTATTCCGGGGTGAATCGGGCGCTGCGGGGGTCGGTTCGGGGCGCGGTGCTGCCGGATGTGCTGACGGTCGAGGTGACAGTGGGCGCGCATAAACCGCCACGCAGCAAGGGCGGGGCTTACCGGATCAACGTCGAGGATGCGGAAACGGCGTTCCAGTTGGTGTTCTTTCACGCGCGTGGGGAATACCTGCAAAAGGTGCTGCCGGTGGGTGCGCGGCGGGTCGTCTCAGGCAAGGTGGAAATGTTCGACGGCATCGCGCAGATGGTACACCCCGATCACATCCTGCCGGTCGAGGAAGCCTCGGACATTCCGGCGTTTGAACCGGTCTGGCCGCTGACCGCCGGGGTGACGCAGAAACAGATGGCCAAGGCGGTGGAGTCGGCGCTGAAACGGGTGCCGGACCTGCCGGAATGGATCGACCCGGACCAGAAGGCGCGGGCGGGTTGGCCGGATTGGGCGGCGGCGGTGCGGGCGGCGCACAGCCCGCAGGCGCCAGAGGATCTGGCGGCGGCGGCCCCGGCGCGGGAACGGCTGGCCTATGACGAATTCATGGCGCACCAGTTGACGCTGGCCTTGGCGCGGACACGGCTGCGCAAGGCCAAGGGGCGGCAGACCAAGGGCGACGGCGCGTTGCAGGCGCGGGTGCTGACGGCGCTGCCGTACCGGCCCACGGGGGCGCAGTTGCGCGCGATTGACGAAATCGCGGCGGACATGGCGGCACCCGTGCGGATGAACCGGCTGCTGCAGGGGGATGTGGGTGCGGGCAAGACCCTGGTGGCCTTCATGGCGCTGCTGATCGCGGTGGAATCGGGCGGGCAGGGCGTGATGATGGCCCCCACGGAAATCCTGGCGCGGCAACACCTGGAGGGTCTGCGCCCTTTGGCAGAGGACGCGGGCGTGGTGCTGGACATTCTGACTGGGCGCGACAAGGGGGCGGAACGCAAGGCCAAGCTGGCGGCGCTGGCGCGCGGGGACATCCAGATGTTGGTGGGCACGCACGCGGTGTTTCAGAAGGACGTAGAATTTCACGATCTGCGCCTGGCGGTGGTGGATGAACAGCATCGGTTCGGCGTGCGGCAGCGGCTGGAACTGGGCCAGAAGGGCGAACGCGCCGACATGCTGGTGATGACGGCGACGCCGATCCCCCGATCCTTGGCGCTGGCGCAATACGGTGACATGGACGTGTCGGTGCTGGATGAAAAACCGCCCGGACGCAAGCCGATCAAGACGGCAATGGTATCCGACGCGCGGATGGACGAGGTGGTGGATCACCTGCGCAAGGCGATCGCCGAGGGGCGGCAGGCCTATTGGGTCTGCCCGCTGGTCGAGGAAAGCGAGGTCGTGACCCTGACCGCCGCCGAAGAGCGGTTCAAACATCTGCGCGCCGCTTTGGGAGAGGGGCGCGTTGGGCTCGTGCATGGGCAGATGCCGCCCGCGGACAAGGACGCCGCGATGGCGGATTTCGTGGCGGGCAAGACCTCGGTTCTGGTGGCGACGACGGTGATCGAGGTGGGGGTGAACGTGCCCAATGCGTCGATCATGGTGGTGGAACGGGCCGAAATTTTCGGGTTGGCGCAGTTGCACCAGTTGCGGGGACGGGTGGGGCGCGGCAGCGTGGACTCGACCTGTCTGCTGTTGTACCAGGCACCGCTGAGCGAGGGCGGGCAACGCAGGTTGACCACGCTGCGCGACACCGAGGACGGCTTTCGCATTTCCGAAGTGGACCTGGAGATGCGTGGCGCGGGCGACCTGATCGGGACCGCGCAATCGGGGCTGCCCCGATTCCGGGTGGCCGACATGGAACGCCAGGCCGCGCTGATGGAAATCGCCCAATCGGACGCGCGCGCGCTGATGGCGCAAGACCCAACTCTGCAGGGCCCGCGTGGCAAGGCGGCGCGGGTGTTGCTGTGGCTGATGGAACAGGATCAGGCGATCCGTTTGATTTCAGTCGGTTAGCGTCTGTAGTGCCGTTTGTTCACAAATGTTCCTAAAAAGTTCTTTACTTGCGGTTAAGGATATGAGAACAAATTGGCAACCAAGGTTAACAGGGAGACGCCGCCATGTTCCGCCAGATTGCCGATATCGTGACCCGCGCCGAGGAAACGCTGATCTCTGACGCATTGGGTGTCGCCGCCTTGATCGTGATGACGGTGACGGCCCTGCATCTTCCAAATCTGCTCTGAGTTTCTGCCTGCGGTCTGACCCGGCCCGGCTGTGGCGCCTGCCTGTCCCCAACATTGTGGCGCCGACTTCTGCCTGTCCCAAGTCTTCGGTTGTTGCCTCTTCCGATGTCAGCGGGCCACCCGGTCAGACAGCACAACTGAACCGCCGCCTTCCGTCGGGAAGCGCGGCGGTTTTTTTGGGGGGGCGGTGCGGTGCGGGTCAGGCGCAGGCGGCTTCGGCGGCCTTGTCCATCGCTTCCAGTGTCGCCTCTGCCGTCAGCATGATCGAGGCGTGGCGGTTCTTGTAGTCGCGCGCAGGACGCAGCACTTCAAGCTCTGCGAAGGGGGCGTCGGGGGTTGGGCCGTCCTCTTTCAGCAGGGCCTTCAACTGGTCGCGGGCGGTCTGGATCTGGGCACGGGTGCAGCCGATCACGTTAGCCCCGATGACGGCGGCGGCGGCCTGGCCTAAGGCGCAGGCCTTTACGTCCTGTCCGTAGTCGGTGATCCGCCCATCCTTGACCGACAGATCCACGGTGACGGTGGACCCGCAGAGCGGCGAGCGTTTCTTGGCCGTCGCGTCAGGGTTGGACAACCGTTCATCATGCGGCATGTCCGCAGCCAGCGCGAGGATGCGCGCGGAGTAGAGCTTGATCAGGTCGTTGTCGACGCTCATGGCTTTTCCTTCGTCGTTGCCTGGCATAGATAGGGTGCCATTCACCGGATGCAAAAGGTTTACCCCATGTCGTTTGACCCCGCCACGCTGAAATACTCCGACCAAGGTCTGATTCCGGCCATCGCGCAGGACGATGCGACAGGCGAGGTTCTGATGATGGCCTGGATGAACGCGGAAGCGGTGCGGCAGACGCTGGACACGGGCCGCGTGACCTATTGGAGCCGGTCGCGGCAATCGTTCTGGGTGAAGGGCGAAAGCAGCGGGAACGTGCAAGAGTTGGTGGATTTCCGCGTGGATTGCGACCGGGATTGCCTGTTGGTGCGGGTGCGCCAGACAGGGCCGGCCTGCCACACCAACCGCCGATCGTGTTTCTATACCGCTGTGCGGGACGGCACCGAGGTGGAGTTGATGAAGCCCGAATAGGGGGCGCTGCCCCCCACGTTGAAAATCATGCGATTTTCAACGCTCCCCCCGGGGTATTTTTCCCAAGAAAAAGCGGGCGGTAAGGTTAATCGAGGCCGATCAGGTGGCGGATGTCGTGCGGGGTTGCGCCCTCGGCCCGGTATGTTGCGATGGCGCGGGCGTCGTCGCGTTTGGCCAGCCGTTTGCCCTGATCGTCGCGGATCAGACGGTGGTGGTGGTAGAGGGGCGTGGGCAGGTGCAGAAGCTGTTGCAACAGGACGTGGATCTGCGTCGCCGCGAACAGGTCTGCGCCGCGGGTGACGTGCGTGATGTGCTGGGCGGCGTCGTCCAGAACCACGGACAGGTGATAGGACGTACCCATGTCGCGGCGGGCCAGAACGATATCACCGACGTTTTGCAGGAAATCCGCCGGGTCGATCACGTGGGTTTCCGGCTGGCCGGTTCCAGTTTCGGTGAATTGCAGCGGGCGGGCGAACGGTCGGTGAGTCAGGATCTCCAGCGCGCGAGCGGTGTTCAGGCGCAGGGCGGTATCGGGCAGGGGCTGGGTGCTGTCGGGGATGTGGCGGCAGGTGCCGGGATAAACGATGCCATCGGGGCCATGCAGGGGCGCGCCTTCTTGGGGGGCGTTGGCGGCGGCGGCGATGTCGCGCCGGTTGCAGGTGCAGGGATAGAGCAGCCCGCGCGCCCAGAGATGACGCAACGCCCCGCGATAGAGCGGCAGGCGGTCGGACTGACGCAGGACGGGGCTGGGCCATGTCAGGCCAAGCCAGGTCAGGTCATCGTAAATCTGCGCCTCCCATTCAGGGCGGGACCGGGATCGGTCTATGTCCTCGATCCGCAGCAGGAAGGTGCCGGTTGCAGCCTTTGCCATGTCATGCGAGAGGATCGCGGAATAGGCGTGGCCCAGATGCAGCGGCCCGGTTGGGCTGGGGGCGAACCGGGTCCTGAACTGCATTAGCTTTGCTCCTCAAGCCATTGATTGAACGCCTCTTTGGCGCGATCTGTGTAGCCTTTGTAGCGGTCCTTGCGGCCTTTGCGACCGCCACGCATCCCGTCCAGCGGGCGGAACAGGCCGAAGTTGACGTTCATCGGCTGAAAGGTCTTGGCCTCGGCTCCGCCGGTGATGTGATGGATCAGCGCGCCCATGGCGGTGTCCTGTGGCGCGGATTGCAACGGCTTGCCCAGGATTTCGGCGGCGGCGAGGCGACCGGCCAGCAACCCCATGGCGGCGGATTCCACATAGCCCTCGACCCCCGTAACCTGACCGGCAAAGCGGATGTTAGGCCGGCTGCGCAGGCGCATCTGGTCGTCCAGTAGCGTGGGCGAATTCAGGAAGGTGTTGCGGTGGATGCCGCCCAGGCGGGCAAACGAGGCGTCTTCCAGTCCGGGGATCAGGCGGAATACGTCCGTCTGCGCCCCGTATTTCATTTTTGTCTGAAATCCCACGATGTTATGCAGCGTTCCTAATGCGTTATCGCGGCGCAGTTGCACCACGGCATAGGGTTTGTTTTCCGGGTCGTGGGCGTTGGTCAGTCCGACGGGTTTCATCGGGCCGTGGCGCAAGGTTTCGCGGCCCCGCTCTGCCATGACCTCGATCGGCAGGCAGCCGTCGAAATAGCCGGCGGCTTCGCCCTCGTGAAACTCTGTCTTGTCAGCGGCAAGGATCGCGTCGATGAACGCTTCGTACTGCGGCTTGGTCATCGGGCAGTTGAGGTAGGCTTTCTGTTCCGCCTCGGTTTCGCCCTTGTCATAGCGCGACTGCAGCCAGGCCACGTCCATGTTGATGCTGTCGGTATAGACGATCGGCGCGATGGCGTCGAAAAAGGCCAACCGTTCGGACCCGGTTTCGCGCTGGATCGCGGCCCCGAGCGCGGAAGAGGTCAGCGGGCCGGTGGCGATGATCCAATGGCCGTCGGCGGGCAGCTCGGTGATTTCGCCGGGTTCGACGCTGACATTGGGGTGCTCAAGCAGCGTCCGGGTGACGGATTCAGAGAACGGATCGCGGTCCACGGCCAGCGCGCCACCGGCGGGCAGGCGGTGGTGGTCGGCCATCGCCATGATCAGCCCGTTCGCGGCGCGCATTTCCCAATGCAGCAGACCCACGGCGTTCTGTTCGTCATCGTCCGAACGGAACGAGTTCGAGCAGACCATTTCCGCCAGGTTGCCGGTGCGGTGGGCAAAGGTTTCGACCTGCGGGCGCATTTCGTGAATGACGACGCGGACGCCCATGTTGGCCGCCTGCCAAGCGGCCTCGGACCCGGCCATGCCGCCGCCGATGATATGAAGTGTGTTGTCCATGCGCCGCGATGTAGGGCAGGCGGGGGCTTTTGGAAAGCCCCCTCAGCGATCCACGGGCAGACCGGACGGCACGGTTTCGGGCACGCCCAGACGTCCACCGGCGGCCTTGCGGTCGGTCAAAGAGGTCAGGAAGGCGACGATGTCGTCTATGTCGGCCTCTGTCAGGGACATGTCCGGCAGTTGGTTGGCGGCGGCGATGTCCAGCCGTTCGGCCTGGTTGTCCAGCGCCTGCCAGTCGTTGAAGGACGCCTTGTGCAGAACCGCCTGCGACCGGTCATAGGTCATCAGCGAATTCACCGGGTCGGCGTGGTGCGATACGATCGCCTTCAGCGTGGCGAAGGCGCCTGCGTGGCCATAGGGGGCCGTCAGTTCCACATTGCGCAGGGATGGGGTGCGGAAACAGTAGCCGTCTTTCGGATCCTTGGTGACGTCCTGGCGACCGTGGTCCACTGCGCCGCTTGCCTTGCCGGGGCCAAGCTGCGGCATGGCGATGGCGTGAAAGGCGTGATCGGTCTGGAAGGTGCCCGCGTGGCAGCCGGAACAGCCGGTATCGCCATAAAACAGGGCCATGCCGCGTTTCTGGGCGGCGTTCAGCGCGGTCGCGTCACCGTCAAGGAAGGCGTCGAACGGGCTGTCCGTGGCCTGGAACTCGAAGGTTTCAAACGCGCCGATGGCGGCGGCGATGTCGGTGATATGCAGCGGGGTGTCCGCGCCGATCAGCAGATCGAACCGCTTGCGATAGCCGGGCAGGGCATTTACCCGCGCCGACAGCAAGGCCCAGGCGGCGGTGGCGTCGTCGCGTGCAACAGCGTTGGCGATGTCGTTTTCGCCGGGCTGCCCCGCCATTTCATCGGCGGACAGGATCGGCAGCAGGGATTGTGCCGCCAGCGGTGACGGAACGGCGCGGTCCAGCGTGCGGCCTGCGGGCATACGGATGCCATGCGGCGCGGCGTCGTCGCGTTCCACCCGCCCGTCATGAAACAGCACGGAAAACTCTGTCGCGCCCTTGTTCCACAGGGCCGGGGCGTTGCGCGGGATGCGGTCATGCGGTTCCTGCCCGGCGATCACGCTGCGCTGTGTGCCCAGACCGGCGCCGCCTTCGCCGATGGACAGCGACATGCCGTCTGACGTGCCCAAACTGGGATGGTGGCAGGTGGCGCAGGCGATGTTGCGGTTGCCGGACAGGATCGGATCATAGAACAGATCCCGGCCCAGCATCACCTGTGTCATGTTCGGGGTGGGGAAGGACGAGTGGGTCGCCTTCTGCGGCAGTTCGGTGGCCAGAGAGAGGCCGGCCGAGAGAGAGAGAACGCCGCCGGCGACCCACGCCCGCATGATCAAGAGGTTCATCATTTCCTCTGTCCCTTTCAAATATCAAATGCAATTGCGGCAGAAAAGCGGCAAATGTGAAAACAATAGGGCGCAAATTGGAAACGACACCGCGCCGTCCATCATCACGTCCTTGTGAGTGTACGTGAGGATCGCGCGATTTCATTGACTGTCGTCAACGGAAGGGGGTGGTTATTGCTGCCAGTCCGGCGGGCGTTTTTCCAGGAAAGCGGCGATGCCTTCCTGGGTGTCGCGGTACAGCATGTTTTCCACCATCACGTCTCCGGCGTATTCATAGGCCTGGTCCAGCGGCATCTGGATCTGGTCATAAAACGCCTGTTTGCCGATCTTCACCGCAGCCCCCAGTTTCGCTGCGACCATCCCGGCCAGTTCTGCGGTGGTGGCTTCCAACTGGTCATGCGGGACGACCTTGTTGACCAGTCCCAGCGATTCCGCCCGCTCGGCGGGGATGAACTGGCCGGTGGTCAGCATCTCGAACGCCTGTTTGCGCGGGATGTTGCGGGACAGGGCCACCATCGGGGTAGAACAGAACAGGCCGATGTTGACGCCGTTGACGCCAAAGCGTGTTCCAGCGGCGGCGACGGCCATGTCACAAGAGGCGACCAACTGGCAACCGGCCGCCGTGGCGATGCCGTGGACCTGCGCGATCACCGGTTGGGGCAGTTTCTGCACGGTTTGCATCATGCGCGCGCAGCGATCGAACAAATCCTTGAAATAGGCCTTGCCGCCGTCCGGGGCCTGCCTGCCCGCGGTCATTTCCTTCAGGTCGTGGCCGGCGCAGAATACCTTGCCCGCGCCGGACAGGATCACAGCGCGAATGCTGTTGTCCTGCGCCAGCCGGTCGAATTCATCCTGCAGCGCCGCCAGCATCGCGTCCGACAGCGCATTCAGGTTCTGCGGCGAGTTCAGCACGAGGTGCGCCACCGCGCCAGTGTCGTTACGTTCCAACAAAGCCATCTTGTCCTCCTCGTCATTCGCGGCAACTCTAGGACCAAGAGGCAGAGGAGGGAAGCGATGGCCGTTAAAATGTCAGCGCAGGAATTGACGGAGTTCGCCGAGGAGGTGTTTCCGCAGGTCAAGGGCGACTTCATCGTCGAGGAGGTGCGCGACATGGCGGTGCGCCTCCGTATGCCGGTGGCGGAAAAACACCTGCGTCCCGGTGGCACGGTGTCCGGCCCGTCGATGTTCGCGCTGGCCGATTGCGCCGTCTATTTCGCGGTGCTGGCGATGATCGGGCCGAAGGCGCTGGCAGTGACGACCAATTGTTCGCTGGATTTCATGCGCAAGCCCGAAGCCGGGCGCGACCTGATCGCCGAATGCAGACTGCTGAAACTGGGCAAGCTGCTGGCGGTGGGCGATGTGCTGATTTACTCGGACGGGAGGGAAGCGCCGGTGGCGCGGTCCACGATGACCTACGCGATTCCGCCAGAATAAGTGCTTGAAAAAGAGCCGGGGACAAGCCCCGGCTTCAGTACATTCCAACGCGGACGGGGTCGTTACGCGCGCCAGAATGGGCGACGGGCCTCCGTATAAGCCACGTCACGTTCCAGGCCGATATCCGCTAGCTGTTCATCCGAAAGCGCCAACAGCGCCTTTCGGGTGCGATATCGGGTGTCCCATTTCGTCACCATCACCGCGAACGCCATCGCCCAGCGGGCCGCAACCGGGGCGGCCTGGCCCAGATCGGTGTTGATGACATGGACGGCGTGCAGAACAGGCTGCGGTGACATGGGTCGATTCCTTAAATTGTATTGACACAAAGTAGCAATGTTGCTACGTCAATATTGATACAATTTGGCATACAAAGCGTCTAGGAAAATATTGTTATGGGTACAAAATGGCTGCCAGACCTCAGCAAGGCGGGCCGGTCCAAGTACAAGGCACTGGCCGACGAGATTCGTGCAGCGGTGGCCGGTGGGCAGTTGGCCAGCGGCGCGCAACTGCCGCCGGTGCGGGAAATGGCCTATCAATTGCAGGTGACGCCGGGGACGGTGGCGCGGGCCTATTCGCTGCTGACGGACGAAGGCGTGCTGCAGGCGGGCGTGGGGCGGGGCACCTTCGTGTCAGAGGCGACGACGCAGGTGGATGACTCTGTGGCCTGGCCACAGGTGCTGAACCTGCGCAGCCCGCTGTTGCCGGATGTCGGCCAAAGCCTGCTGTTGCGTGACGCCATGCGTGCCACAGCGGACACGATGCCCGCGGCAGAGTTCCTGAACTACCCGGTGAACCACCTGGACAGACGGTTGGACCTGCCGTTGCGGCGGGCGCTGCGGCGCTGGATGGCGGACTTGCCGATCGGAAATTTCACCGCCGAGGACATCGTGCTAGCGCATGGGGCGCAGAACGCGCTGACGCTGGTGATGCAGACGGTGCTGAGTGGTGATAACCCGGCGGTGGCAGTGGAGACGCTGACCTATCCGGGGTTCCGGCGGGCGGCGGAATTATGCCGTGCCCGCGTCGTGGGCATTCCGTGCGATGAGGACGGACCCGTGGTGGCCGAGCTGGAACGTGCGGTGCGTGAGCAGGGGGTGCAGCTGTTCTGTACCTCGTCCGAGGTGAACAACCCCACCGTCCGCGCGACCAGCCCGGCCCGCCGACGTGAAATCGCCGCGCTTGCAGAGCGGTTGGGACTGCATGTGCTGGACGACGATTGCTATGCCATTGGGCCACATGCGGACGAAAGCTATCACTCTTTGCTGCCGGACCTGGGGTGGTACGTTTCCTCTCTGTCGAAGTCCCTGACCCCGGCCTTGCGCGTGGGCTATGTGGTGGCGCCGCATTCCCGTGTGCAGGATCTGGCCCGCACGGCGATCTATTCCTTTTTCGGCCTGTCCCGCCCGTTGACCGAAATGACGCTGGCCTTCATGTCCGATCCGCGCATGCTGAGCGTCGAGGCGAAGGCCCGCGCACGCATCAACGAATTGGTGCGGCTGACGGTCAATCACCTGGGCGGGCATAACGTGACGTGGCAAGAGGACGTGCCGTTCCTGTGGGTGGCGTTGCCCGCGGGCTGGCGATCCGCCAGTTTCGTCCGCGCCGCAGAGGCGCAGGGGGTCATGGTCAAAAGCGCCGAGGAATTCGTGCTGCGCGATGGCCGCCCACCCCATGCCATCCGCATCGCGGTGAACGGGCAGGTGGATATCGCGCGCTATGAGGCGGGAATCGACCAGGTCCGGCAGCTTCTGGACAACCCGAGAGAGGAATTCACGGTCTGAACGGGGCAAATATATGGGGTAAAATAATACCTATTTTTTAACCAAATGATTTTAAACGATAAATACGCTTTCAGGCCGCTTGACTGCGATTTCTGGCCCTATATAACGCCGCAATCTAATTCGGATCGGGGCCTTGTGCCCTTTTCCTCAACTGAACAAGGGTAATCCCGCGATGAAAACCTTCTCTGCTACTCCGGCAGACATCGAGAAAAAGTGGATCATCATCGACGCCGAAGGCGTGGTGCTGGGCCGTCTCGCCTCGATCGTCGCCATGCGTTTGCGTGGCAAGCACAAGCCGTCGTTCACCCCCCACATGGACATGGGCGACAACGTCATCGTCATCAACGCCGACAAGGTGCAGATGACCGGCAACAAGCGTGCTGACAAGAAATACTATTGGCACACCGGCCACCCGGGCGGCATCAAGCACCGCACCGCCGGCCAGATCCTGGAAGGCGCCTATCCCGAGCGCGTCGTGACCGCCGCGGTCAAGCGCATGCTGCCGGGCAACAAACTGTCGCGTCACGTGATGACCAACCTGCGCGTTTACGCCGGTGCCGATCATCCGCACGCCGCACAGAACCCCGAAGTTCTGGACGTCAAGTCCATGAACTCCAAGAACACCCGGAGCTGATAAATGGCTGAACAAATCAATTCGCTGGAAGAGCTGGGCGCAGCCACCGGTGCCGTCGTCGCCGAAGTTGAAGCCCCCCGTGAACCCGTTCGTGACGAGCTGGGCCGTTCCTATGCCACCGGCAAGCGGAAGGACGCTGTCGCACGCGTCTGGATCAAGCCGGGTTCGGGCAAAGTGACTGTGAACGGCAAGGAAATGAACGCCTACTTCGCACGTCCGGTGCTGCAGATGATCCTGCGTCAACCGTTCACCGTTGCCGGTGTCGAAGACCAGTTCGACGTTGTCGCCACCGTCAAGGGCGGCGGTCTGTCGGGCCAGGCCGGTGCGGTCAAGCACGGCATCTCGAAGGCGCTGCAACTGTACGATCCGTCGCTGCGTGGCGCGCTGAAGGCCGCTGGCTTCCTGACCCGCGACAGCCGCGTCGTCGAGCGTAAGAAATACGGTAAGGCCAAGGCCCGCCGCTCGTTCCAGTTCTCGAAGCGTTAAGTCGCCGGGAATTGCCGGAATACGGAAAGGCCGCCCACTGGGCGGCCTTTTTCGTTGCGCAGTGGTTTGATGATCAAACCGGTGTCGCGGGGCAGGGCCAAAGAAAAAGGCGGGCCCGAGGGAGCCCGCCTTTGATCGCCGGATTGGAACGGCGATGATCGTTGAATCAGCCGCCGATCAGCGTGAAATCGTAGCCGATGTAGACACCGATGGTCGGCGAAGACGCCTCGTCATCATAGAAGTCTGCTTCGAACCACAGGCCGTTGTCCAGAGTGTAGATGAATTCCAGCTCGGCGTAGTTGGTGTTCCCGTCGATCACGCCCACGGTCGGGACGATGGTCCACTTGTCCAGCGCGTATTCCAGCGACAGGCTGTGATCGGTGGTGTCATTTTCCGGGTCGCCGGACAGTTCCAGGGTGCCGGACAGCGAATCCGAGAACGCATAGATCAGGTCCAGTGTCAGGTAGTAGTTCTGGTAGCCCGAGTCGTTCAGGTAGTAGCCGGTGATCGACGCGTCATAGCCCAGCTTGTCGTTGATGTCGTTGGCATAACCCAGGGTCAGTTCGTATTCGAACTCATCAATCGGGTCGTCCAGCGTGCCCAGCCAGATTTCGCCGTAGAAGCCGTTGATCGCGGCGTTGATGTAGCCCTCGACCGAATCGCCGCTTTTGTTCAGATCCTTGTCGTAGAACAGGTTCCCCTGGATGCCGGCGGTCACTTCGACGGAACCGGCGTAGGCGCCCAGCGGCAGCAGAGCCAAAGCAGCGGCTGCTGCCAGAGTTTTTTGAGTGAACATTCTTGTCCCCTTCATCGTCAATGGTTTGTCTTTACGTGCTCGACTATGCCTGGAAGGGCCGATGTGGCGCGATCTGGGCGAGATTCTAAGCTATCGCCCTCTTACGTCGTTTCCTGTCCCATGTCTCCAGTTGTCGCTGCGTTTCTTGTACGCTGCAGCGCGGAAAAATCCAGTCGCGGCAACGCTGCAACAGGGTAAATCATAATTTGATCAAAAAGTGGATGAAAAAAAGTGCGCCTTGCCTAGTTGTCGGGCGGAACGAGTCCGAGACCGCGCAGGTAAACGCCGATTCCGGTTTCCAGCAAATCCTCTGGCGGGAAGGGGGATTGGGTGCCGGGGGAGTTGCGCGCGAACAGTTCCACGACCCCGTGGCTGAGCGCCCAGATATGAGCCGAAAACATCGCCGCCGGGGGGCGCTTGGCAGGCGGGATGTGCTGGCTGAGGTCTTCGGCGGCCTTTTCCAGCACCCCTCGCGCGCGGCTGGCCACGGCAGCCAGTTCCGGGGTGCGGTTGACGGACACGCCCGATTCGAACATCGCGATATAGTGGCCGGGGTATTTGCGGGCGAAAGCCAGATAGGCGCGGCCCGTCGCCTCGAACGCGGCAAGGGCCGAAGGCTGGCCCTTGTCATAGGCAAATTGCATCACGTCGGCGAAGATCTCATAGCCTTGGCGCGCGGCCTCGGCGATCAGGTCTTCGCGGCCTTCGAAATGGCGGTAGACGGCGGCGGGGGTGACCCCGGCCTGCTTGGCCGCCTCTGACAGGGTAAAGCCTGTGGGGCCGCGCGCCTCGATCAGTTCCAGCGCGGCCTCGACCAGCGCCTGACGCAGGTTGCCGTGGTGATATCCGCGCTTTTTAGGCATTCCACAGATCCGGGCCGCCGCAGATCAACGGATCGCAGGCACCTATGGCGTGGCTGTCCTTGCGGGTATATTCGATCGCGTGCAGAACGTGCCTGATCGCGGCCAGCCGGGCGCGCTTCTTATCGTCCGCGCGTACGATAGCCCACGGTGCGGCATCGGTGTGGCTGCGCTCCAGCGTCTCACGGATGGCGTCGGAATAGGCATCCCATTTCTTCAGCCCGTCGACGTCGATCCAACTGAGTTTCCACTGCTTCAGCGGATCCTGTTCCCGGGCCAGGAAGCGGCGCAACTGTTCCGCCCGCCCGACGTTCAGCCAGAACTTGAACAGGTGAATGCCTTCTTGAACCAGCATTTTTTCGAAATCGGGCACCTGCGCAAAGAAATGTTCACGCTGATCGTCGGTGCAGAATCCGAACACCTTTTCCACGACGCCGCGATTGTACCAACTGCGGTCATAGAACACGATTTCCCCGCCAGAGGGCAGATGATCAATGTAGCGTTGGAAATACCATTGCGTCTGTTCGGTATCCGATGGTTTGGACAGCGCGACGGTCCGCGCGCCGCGCGGGTTCAGGTTCTGGGCGAAGCGTTTGATCGTGCCGCCCTTGCCTGCGGCGTCGCGACCTTCGAACACGATGGCAATGCGCGCGCCGGTGGCCTTGGCCCAGCTTTGCAGCTTCACCAGTTCCACCTGCAGCCGGTCCATGTCCTTGGTGTAGGGTTTCGTGCCCAGCCGGTCGGAATAGGGGTAGGACGCGGTCAGGATGTCATCCTTTTCGGCGCGCTTTACCGCGTTGCGAATATCGGCGGGGGCGTCGTTTTCGTAGAACGCGCTGATGGCGCCGTCAAAGGGCAGCTCCATTGGCCTCTCCATTTGTTTTCAATGCAATATGGCGTCGCGCGGCGTTCAGTTCAATCCGGCACGCGCGGCGGCGCGGTCAATGGCAGCGATGACCTGTGGTTTGGCGGCGTGCTGCGGCATGTGGCCGACGCCCGGCAGGACGGTCAGCCGTGCGGCGGGGATTTGCCGCGACAGGGGAACCGAATGGTGCTCCAGCCCGACGATGGTGTCGGCGGTGCCATGCAGGATTTCGGTGGGAACGTTGATCTGGCCATAGAAAGGCACCAGCGCGCGGACCTCTTCGTTCAGGTTGGCGCGTTGCAGGGCATTGGCGCGCAGGGCGGCGCGACGCAGGGTCAATCCCGCCCCGATATGGGTGTCATAGCCGGCCGGGGGCTGTTGCGGGGTGAAGATCGAATCGAGTTCCGTCTGCACCTTCGAATCCGGTACGAAAGCCGTCAGGTAGGGGATCACCAGCGGGCCAATCCAGCGGTGGGAAAGCGTCCGGTAATAACGCGACAGCGGCCCGTCCCAGGTTTGCGACGCTGCGGCCAGCGGGACCAGAGCCGCGATGTTTTCGGGGCAATCCACGGCCCAGGCCAGCGCGACGGCCCCGCCATAGGACTGGCCCAGCACGATCGGGCGGTTGGCTCCCAGTTGCGCGGCGGCACGGGCCATCAGATGCGCCTGTTGCCGGATCGTAGCACCGCCGTGGTTGACCCGGTCGGAGTATCCCAGGCCGGGGCGGTCAAACACGATCACCCGATAGCGCGCGGCCAGTTGCTGCGCCAGATCATGGGTGAAATCGCGCGTGTTGCCGGATGCGCCGTGGATCAGCACCAGATCGGGGCCTTGTCCGTGCACCACCACATGCAGCCGGTGCCCGTCTACGGTGATGAACTGGCCTTCGGGTGGGTAGGCGGCGGTGGCGCGGGATTCATGCCGGGCGGCGCGGTGCAGGGTGTACCCATGCGCGGCCCCCACACAGGCGAGGGCCGCCAGCGTGCCGGAAATCACGGCTGCCCCGGTTTGCGCCAGTCGGTCGAGCTTTGGCCGATCTGGCCCATATCGAACGGTGTGGTCAGGTAGATTTCCGAAATCCAGTTGCCGTACAGCAGGTGTGCATGGCTGCGCCAGCGGTTCTGTGGCAGCTGCGCAGGGTCATCGCCCGGGAAATAGTTGACCGGCATCTGGATCTGCGCGCCTTCGATCTGGTTCGATTGCAGGTCGCGCTGGTATTCTTCGTTCAGGGTACCGCTGTCGTATTCCAGGTGGTTGAAGATATAGATCGCCCGGTGTGCGGGGTCTTCGACCAGCGCGGGGCCGACCTCGTTCGAGTGCAGAAGGATCGGCAACCCGGCGGCGGCGATTTCATCACGGCGCATTTCCGTCCAGCGGCTGACCGGCATGATCAGATCGTCAGAAAATCCACGTAGATAAGGGCTTTGCGGGGCAAAGTTCATGTGCCGGTAGCAACCGAACAGCTTTTGATCCAGCACGTATTTGTTAACGCCGTGGAAGTAGTGGATCATCGCCATCCCGCCCCAGCAGACGCCAAAGGTAGAGTGGACATGGGTCTGGGTCCACTGGAACACCTCTTCCAGTTCGTCCCAATAGGTCACCGCCTCGAACGGCAAATGTTCAATCGGGGCGCCGGTGATGATCAGGCCATCGAATTTTTCGCCTGTCGCCTTCACCTCGGAAAACGGGCGGTAGAAGCTTTCCAGATGGTCGGCGCCGGTGTTTTTGGACTCGTGCTCGCTCATCCGGATCAGGCTGAATTCGATCTGCAGCGGGGTCGCGCCGATCAGCCGGGCGAACTGGTTTTCCGTCTGGATCTTTTTCGGCATCAGGTTCAGCAGGCCGATGCGGATCGGGCGGATGTCCTGGTGCGCCGCCAGTTCTTCGTCCATGACCATGACGCCTTCGTGGGTCAGCACGTCAAAGGCGGGCAGGTCACGGGGCAGTTTGATGGGCATGGTGAGGCTCCGGCTGGTTGGAGGGCTAAGGTAGGGGGGCGCCTAGCGGCGCTCAAGGGCGGTGGCAATCAACTGGTCGAAATCGGCGGCGGTTTTCACCTGGGCGATTTCCTCGGCCTTGACCGAAACGCCCCAATTCCGCGCCATCGCGGCATAAAGCGGTTGGCGGTGTGCCAGTGCCTGGGCATAGGTCCAACGGATAAAGGCGTCCGGGTCCACCTGCGTTTCATCCAGCCCTTTCTGATCCAGGTATTCCGCCCAGACCCGTTCCAGGAATTCAGCCTGGTAGGACATCGGCTTGGGGGCCTTGTCAAAGCGGCGGACCAGTTCGGCGGTATGGGCGTCCGAGCCTTCGATCCAGATCATCAGAGTGTGCTGCGACAGGGTTTTCAGCACCAGATCATCGGGATCGTCCGGGTTCACCCACTCGCAGATCGACCCGCCGGTATCGCAGATGAAATGCGGATAGCCGTACAGCGCCTCTGCCCGTTCGATGAAATAGGGGGTATCCAGCAGGGCCGAAATCTCGGCCGTGCGAAACTGCCCCTGCCGCCGGGTGTATTCGGCGTAAGGCAGCCCGCCTTTGGCAACGTCACCGGGCTTGCCCAAATAGGATGACACCGGCGTCAGGTTGTTGAAGGTGATGTTGGACCCGATATAGATCGAATCCGACATCAGCAGATCGCGCAGAAAGGGCACCTTCATCGCTTCGCGCTTGGCGTTGTCGGCGATGTATTCGCCCATGTAGCGGGTGCCGATGCGGTAATCTATGGAATAGTGGAACCACTGGCCCTGATCACGCAGCATGTTCGAGACATGGGTTTTCCCCAGCCCAGACATGCCAAAGAACAGGACTTTCTTTTTCGGCGCGGTCAGCCAGTCGTTTGCGGTCTTGTAGATCATTGCCATTTCCCTTGCGCGGTCAAACTCCTAGCCGCGCGGGGCAGGGTGGTCAAACCCTATTGCGGATCACACGCGCCAATCGCCCGTCAATGACGATCAGCCCCGCCGCCAGCAGCGCAAAGCCGCCATAGGCGCGGGGGGGCAGGGTTTCCCCCAGCACCAGCGCCCCCAGCAGCACCGCGAAGGGGGCGATCATCAGCGTGACCAGCATCAGGTTGCCCGATCCGGCCATGCCAAGAACACGATAATACAGCAGGTACGCCCCGGCGGTGGCGATCAGCGACAGATAGGCCAGCGCGACCCAGGTCTGCCCCAGCTGCGGCAGGGCGGGCGCGCCCTCGGTGATCCAGGCCAACGGAACCATCATCAGGGTGGATGCCGTCAGCATCCCCGCCGCCGCCACCTGTGGGGTCTGCCCCGCCAGCGTGCGCCGCGCCCAGACCCCGGCCAACGCATAGGACAGCGAACTGCCCAGTAACGCCAACTGCCCCAGCGAGGCCGGGTTCAACTGCCCCAGCGCTGCGGGTCCGATCACCGTCGCCGCCCCGGCAAAGCCCAGCAGAACGCCGACGCCCTTGCGCGTGGTCAGCCGTTCATCCGCCAGCAGCAGCGCCGCCACCAGCACGCCCAACACGGCGGTCAGCGCGTTCAGGATACCCGCAAGGCCGGTGCTGATATGCTGTTGTCCCCAGGTGATCAGCGTGAAGGGAATGACGTTGTTCAACAGCCCCATGCCCAGGAACGCGCCCCAGGCCCGCCAGCCACGCGGCGGCGCCAGCCCGCGCCACAGCACATAGGCCCACAGCACCGCCGCCGCGCCCCCCACCCGCCAGGCAACCGCCCAGAGCACGGGGATTTCCCGGATGATGACGGCCACGGACAGGAAACTGCCCCCCCAGATCAGCGAAAGAAGCAGCAATTCGACCCAGGCGCGGGGCGGGATGGATTTCTGGATCGGTGTCATGTCACCTTGCTACCCGCAGGGCACTGGGACGCCAATCCGGTTCATGCGCGAATGCGCCGGGTTTCGTGCCAGATGTTCAGATAGTTCGCCCCGAAGATCACCAGCGCGCCCAGCACGATCCAAAGGCTGATGGACTCCCCGTATAGAACCATCCCGACGATGGCGATCAGCGGCAGGCGGGTGAAATCGATGGGCATCACCACGGTGGCTGGCGCAAGACGCAAGGCCGTGGTCAGGCAGAAATGCGCCAGCAGCCCGGCGCAGCCGATCAGCACCAGCCATGGCACCGAACTGGCAGAGGGCAGCGCGATATCACCATCGAACCCGGCGCAGATCAGCCCGAACACGGCCTGCATCACCGTCAGATAGAACAGGATGCAGGTAATGGTTTCACTGCGCGTCAGCTTGCGCGTGAACATGGCCGATCCGGCAAAGCCTATGGCCGCCAGCGCCGCCGTGACCTGCCCAAGCTGCAGGGTTTCGGGCGTCGGGCGGGCCACGATCAGGATGCCGATGAATCCGATCACCGCCGACAGGGCCCGGATCGCGGTCAGCCGTTCACCCAGGATCAGCGGCGACAGTACGATCACCCAAAGCGGCGCGGTGAACTCCAGCGCAAAGACCTGCGCCAGCGGGATCACCGTGATCGAATAGAACCACAGGTTCTGACCGGTGAAATGCGACAGGTTGCGGATCAGGTGCAGGCCCAGGTTGCGCCGTGTGATCTGGCCCAGGGTTCCCGCCAGCCCGGCGACAACCAGCACGATCACGACGCCGACCAGGCTGCGATACATCATGATCTCGAACGTATCCAGTTCGAAGCTGATCGCGCGTCCCGCGACCGCCATGGATGAAAACGACGCGATTGCCCCGCTCATCCACAGCATCGCCTTCAGAACATCCCCGCTGGCTGACATTCGCGCCTCTCAGTTTTTTCTTGGTGGCAATACCCTGGGGGTGAATTGGCCAAAGGCCAAGAGGGGGCAAAGCCCCCTTGGCCCGCCCGCCGCAGGCGAAACTTGTACCCTATTCCAGTTCGATCGTTCCCGGCGGCTTGGAAGTGCAGTCATAGAACACCCGGTTCACGCCCTTGACCTCGTTGATGATCCGGGTTGCGGTTTCGCCCAGGAAGTCATGGCTGAACGGATAGTAATCCGCCGTCATCCCGTCCACAGAGGTCACCGCCCGCAGTGCCAGCGCATAGTCATAGGTGCGCCCGTCGCCCATCACGCCCACGGTGCGCATCGGCAGGATCGCGGCGAATGCCTGCCAGATCTCGTCATACAGCCCATGCTTGCGGATCTGGTCGATGTACACCGCGTCGGCCTTGCGCAGGATGTCCAGCTTGTCGCGGGTGATCTCGCCGGGGCAGCGGATGGCCAGGCCCGGTCCGGGGAAGGGGTGGCGACCGATAAAGCTGGCGGGCAGGCCCAGTTCGTGCCCCAGCGCGCGGACCTCGTCCTTGAACAGCTCACGCAGCGGTTCCACCAGTTTCAGACCCATCTTTTCCGGCAGGCCGCCGACGTTATGGTGCGACTTGATCGTCACCGAAGGCCCACCCGAAAAGCTGACGCTTTCGATCACGTCGGGGTACAGCGTACCCTGCGCAAGGAATTCCGCGTCCTCGATCTGGTCGGCGTATTTCTGGAACACGTCGATGAACAGCTTGCCGATGGTCTTGCGCTTGGTTTCCGGGTCGGACACGCCCTCCAGTTCGCCCAGGAACAGGTCGCTTTCGTCGGCATGGATCAGGTTGATGTTGTAATGGTCGCGGAACATCTGGACGACCTGCTCGGCCTCGTTCAGGCGCAGCAGGCCGTGATCCACGAAAACGCAGGTCAGCTGGTCGCCGATGGCCTCGTGCAGCAGGATCGCGGTGACGGAACTGTCCACGCCGCCCGACAGGCCGCAGATCACCTTTTTGTCGCCGACCTGTTCGCGGATCGCCTTGATGGCTTCCTCGCGGTAGGCGCCCATGGTCCAGTCGCCCTTGAAACCCGCCGCGCGAACGAAGTTTTCATAAAGCGTGGCACCATTCGGGGTGTGGTGCACCTCGGGGTGGAACTGCACGGCAAAGAAGTTGCGCGACAAATCGGCGGTGATGGCGAAAGGCGCGCCGGGCGAGGTGCCGAACACCTCGAACCCCGGGGCGATTTCCGCCACGTGGTCACCGTGGGACATCCAGACCTGTTCCTTGCCCTCCAGGAACCAGCCGTTCAGGAAATCGGGATGGGTCGCGGTGGGCGCGACATAGGCGCGGCCGAATTCGGCGGTGGCGTGTTCGCCCGCTTCGACCCGGCCACCCAGATCATGCATCATCACCTGCTGGCCATAGCAGATGCCCAGGATCGGCACGCCCAGCGTATAGGCCGATTTCGGGGGTCGGGGGCTGCCGTCGCGCATCACGGAATCCGGCCCACCCGAGAAGATGATCGCCTTGGGCGCAAATTCCGCAAGGAAAGCGTCCGAGACATTCTGATAGGGGTGGATTTCGCAATAGACGTTCAGCTCGCGCAGGCGGCGCGCAATCAGCTGCGTGACCTGGCTGCCGAAGTCGATGATAAGAAGGCGGTCATGGGATGTCTGGGTCATGTATGTCCAATACGGCGGGTCCGTGCGCCGTGCAAGAGGCTGCGCGCCGGATGTGACGCGCAGCCCCGTTTTTTACCAGCGTCGGGTAAAGCCGACGGTGAATTCATTCTGATCCATCCGCAGGGCGATGTTCTGCGTCCCGCCTGTCATCGGGGCAATACCCGAAACGGTGGCGTTGGGCACATGGGTGAAGGCGGTGGTCATGGCCCAGTTCGCATTCATCTGGTAGGTCGCGCCGATGGAATAGTGCCATTGCGGCGTGGCGGGGGCCAGCATGTTCAGCATCACTTCAGAGGTGTCGATGAACTTGGTCGCATAGGACACGCCGCCGCGCAGGGTCAGCTTGTCCGAGTAGCGATAGATCGCGCCCAGACGGACCACGTCCATGTCCTTCCAGCCGAAACCGGGGCCGTCATCCGCCCCCAGCGGCGTCGCCATTACCGCCCCGGAATTGGCGATTGCGGCGATGTCGGAATAGAAGATGCGCTGATATTCCCCGGTAAAGGTCCAGCGCGGGTTGGACGGCGGCGTGAAGGCCGCGCCGATGCTGGCGGTGGCCGGAATGTCGAAATCCCCCTGTTCGGCAAACAGGCCCGCATATTTATCAAACGCCTTCATCCGCATACGCGTCCGGTAGGACATGCCGACGGACCAGTTTTCGTTGGGTTCAAACAGCATCCCCAGGCTGAGCCCGCCACCGGTGGACCAGTCATCGCCGTTTCCAGTCAGGCTGGCGCCATCCATCGAGAACGGGGCAAAGTTTTCCAACCCGGTGGCGCTGAACCGCTGAATCGCAAAAACCGGCGCGATGCCGACGCTGATCTGGTCATTGATCTGGTAGGCATAGTTCACCGCGATGAACAGTTGTTCCAGGTTGACCCCCAAGGGCGAGGTGCCCGCGACGCCAAAGCCGGGGACAAAAACGTTGGTGCCGTATTCGGTGTTCATGCCGCCGTTGCCATAGGCGATCACCCCGAGGCTGGAGCGGTCGTTCAGCCGGAAATTCACCCCGCCGCAGGGGACCGGGAACAGCGTGTTCCGGCTGGTCTGCGTGCCCGTGGTCAGCGGCCCCGGGCCGCCCACGTCGGTGACGGTGAACCCGCGGTCCGGCGCGAACAGCGACAGGCAAAATCCTGCCTCGTTCCCGATTTTCGTCCCCATCGCGGGATTTTGCGACAGGCCCATGACACCGGTCCCAACCGCCACACCAGCCCCGGCCATCGCCTTGGATTCAGGGCTGTAGCCATTGGAAAAATAGCCGTTCGTGGCAAGGGCTTCGGTTGCTGGCGACAGACAAGCCGCCATCAGCGCGCCCGCCGTGGCCCGGCGGCGCAAAGTGTTGATTGTCATTGCTTCTCTTCTCCCTGTTGCGGCGTATTGCCCACTCCTTGGCGCCGCGGCGTGATCTGTCCTGCCCGTTCGTTCCGGGCCGGATCATTTTGGATGCCGGATACGGCCTCCTCCCGTATTCCGGTTTCAACATATTTACGTAAAGGAATGTATCTGTCACCAGTTTTTACGCCAGCCGCCAGATGCCTGCATCCGGTGGCACGGTTGGCCAAAGGTCGTTTTTTGGCCTCAGAGGCCGTATTCCTGCCAAGGCGCCGCGGGATCAGATCGTAAAAAAGGAGTTGACCATCAAGCCAGGAGAATCAGGGATGAGCGAACAGGCGGCGCGCAAGCGCAGAGGGGGCGGCGGGGCCGCGCGGCGGGCAGAGCGCAGCTCTGTCTCGTTCGAAACAGCGCGCTATATCGAGCGCAACATCCCCAACCTGGAAATCCTGAACGACGAGGCGTTGGAGATCATCGAGACCAACGCCGAAACCGTCCTGGCAGAAATTGGTGTGAATTTCGTTAATAATCCCGGTGCCTTGGCGCTGTGGAAAGAGGCCGGCGCGGACGTGACAGGCGAACGGGTGCGCATCCCGCGCGGGCTGGCCCGGCAGCTATGCAGCACCGCGCCGTCCAGCTATACCCAACACGCGCGTAACCCCGCGCGCAACGTGGAAATCGGTGGGCGCAACCTGGTGCTGGCGCCGGTGTATGGCCCGCCCTTCGTGCACGACGCCGAGCGCGGCCGCCGCTATGCCACGATCGAGGATTTCCGCAATTTCGTGAAGCTGGGCTATATGTCCAAATGGCTGCACCATTCCGGCGGCACGGTGTGCGAACCGACAGATATTCCGGTCAACAAACGCCACCTGGACATGTTGCTGGCGCATATGACGCTGTCTGACAAGCCGTTCATGGGGTCAGTGACCGAACCCAGCCGCGCACAAGATTCGGTGGAAATGTGCGAAATCCTGTTCGGCAAGGACTTTGTTCAGCAGAACACGGTGATGACCTCGCTGGTGAACATCAACTCTCCGCTGACGTTCGACGACGTGATGATGGGCGCGCTGGAAGTGTACGCCCGTAACAACCAGGCCTGTATCGTCAGCCCGTTCATCGTCGGCGGCGCGATGGCACCGGTCTCTGTTGCGGGTACGCTGACGCAGGTGCTGGCCGAGGTGCTGGCCGGGATTGCCTACAGCCAGTTGGTGCGCAAGGGCGCGCCGGTGATTTTCGGGGCGTTCGTGACCTCGATCGACATGAATTCCGGGGCACCGACCTTTGGTACGCCCGAAGCCGCGCAAATCACCTATGGCGCGGGACAACTGGCGCGGCGGCTGGGGCTGCCGTTCCGGTCCTCTGGCGGGTTCACCGGTTCCAAGCTGCCGGATGCACAGGCCGGGTACGAAAGCGCCAATTCGCTGAACATGGGGCTGCTGTCGGGCGTGAACTTCATGCTGCACGCCTGTGGCTGGCTGGAAGGCGGGCTGGCTTCGTCCTATGAAAAATTCGTGATGGATGCGGACCAGTTGGGCGCGCTGCACCGGATGGCTGCGGGTGTCCTTGCGGATGAAAACGCGCAGGCGATGGACGCAATCCGCGAGGTGGGGCCGGGCGGCCATTACCTGGGCTGCGCCCATACGCAGGCGAATTTCAAGGAAGCGTTCTGGCGCACCAACGTGCTGGACTACAAACCCTACGAAGCCTGGTCCGAGGAAGGATCGCGCGACACCATGGCCCTGGCGTCGGCGCGGGTCAAGAAGATGCTGGCGGACTATGTCCAGCCGGATCTGGACCCCGCCATTGCCGAGGCGCTGAAAGCCTATGTCGCGCAGAAAAAAGCGTCGATGCCAGACGCCTTCAGCTGATCGCAGCGTCAACTGCAGGGTCGGACCGGGTCGAGGCGCGCAGCAGTTGCGCCTCTCCCATTATTGCGATCATGATTTCCACATGCCGTACGGGGGAATACCCGGCGGCATTTTCCTTGCGCTGGTCGTTCAGGTCGGATTCCAGGGCGATCAGTCGTGACAGGGCTGCGCCATTGCGCGGCAAGGGACCGTGTCCCAGCAACCGCGGCAGATGCACCGACCGGCGGTAGTCGTCCACCCCGAACCGCGCGGCGCGGATCAGCAGACGGGGGCGGCGAATGGTGGCCAGCAGGCTGAGCAGATCAAGCATGACGGGTTCCTTCCTATGCAAGTTTTCGGCACCATAATACACGCAAAGGTAGTGTTGCGCGGGAGGCGCATCCTCCGAACGGCCCGTTGGGCAGTTGTTCATAATTTGGAAACAATTATTGCCAAATCGGAAACTGTTAACTGTCAGGTAACAATTGCACGCCTAGGTTGCGTCCTGTTCTGGGGGTATCTCTGGGGATAGGACCGTGGACACCCGGGGCAGTATTTTAGACCCAATTGGAGACGCCATGCCCCGTTCTGATCTGCCCGCCTATTGCGTTTCGCCAGTGCCGTCCTGGGTGCCCGAAGCGGCGCTTCACTATCTGGCGCATACAGAGGCCGGACAGCCGATCAGGGCCCTGGCACGGCAATCGGGATGCCATGCCTCGACCGTTCTCAGGCAGATCCGAAAACTGGAAAACCGGCGCGAAGATCAGCTGGTGGACGAGGTTCTGAACCGCCTTGGACGCCAACATTTTCAAGCCGCACAGGAAACCCCGCAGATCAGTGCAACGGAGCCAATCAAGATGACCGCCCCCATTCGCATGACCATCCCCGCCGAAACCGACACCTTCGACAAGGAAGCCCGCCGGATCCTGCGACGCATGACCGAGACCGGCGCGGTGCTGGCCGTGGCGCTGGACATGGAGAAAGCCGTTGTCGTGCGCGACACGGCCAGCGGGTCCAGCGCGCGCACCGCGGTGGTGGACCGTGAAATCGCCCAGGCAATGGCGCTGAAGGACTGGATCGCCTGCAAGACTCCGGGGCGGGTATCGCGCTATTCCATCACCGCCGAGGGCCGCGCGGCGCTTGCCCGTTTGATGGCGCGGGCCGAAAGCTGTGCACAGCGCGGATTCGCAGAGGCGCAGGCCGGGTTCCTTCCCGCGGCGACGGGTTGGACCGGTACGCCGGACGAGGCAGAGCAAGGCGGACGGGGCACCGGTCGGACGCGCTATTCTGCGCCGGATTCTCCGCTGGCGATGCTGGCGCGGCGGCGTGATCGGGACGGGCGGCCCTTTCTGACGGATGACCTGGTGACAGCTGGCGAACGGCTGCGCGAGGATTTCGAATTGGCCCAACTGGGGCCGCGTGTCACCCAGAACTGGGACCGTTTCCTGACCGGGCGCGACCTGCGCGGCGCCTCTGCCCTCATGGACATGCCGCAAGGGCCAGCTGCGGCGCGGGACCGCGTGGCGCTGGCCTTGCGCGACCTGGGGCCGGGATTGGGGGATGTCGCCCTGCGCTGCTGTTGCTACCTGGAGGGGCTGGAAAGCGCGGAAAAGCGTATGGGATGGTCCGCCCGGTCCGGCAAGATTGTGCTACGGATCGCGCTGCAACGGTTGAAGCGCCACTATGACGGGTTGGGTCAGGCCGGACAGATGATCGGTTGATCCGTCAGCCGCCGACCATCCAGCCCACAACATAGGCCACACCGGCACAGACCGATCCGACGCCGACGGTTTCCAGCACTGCCATGCGCAGCCGGTCCCCGGTCGCCACCCAGCGCAGCAGGCCAAGCGCGGTCAGGGCGGTCAGGGTGGCGATTGCAGACATCATCAGGCTGCCGGAATCCGCCCCACGCAGGATGTAGGGCAACAGCGGCAGGCTGCCGAACAGCACGAAAGACAGGAAGGTGACGGTGCCGTTGACGCCGGGGTTGTCCTCTTCCGGGGGCTGGACGCCGTGTTCGTGATACAGGATCTGCTCGGCCATCAGTTGTGGCGCGGTGCTGAGATGCCGGGCGACCTGGGCGGCGTTTTCTGGGGCCAAACCCTTGGAGATCAGCAGCCCGGACAGGGATTTGACGCCGGTTTCCGGCACGGCGGTGACTTGCCGGACATAGTCCGCCCGCCGCGCGCGATAAAGATCATGGGCCGAGCGCGAGGACAGGAATTCCCCCAACCCCATCGAAACCGCGTCGGCAAACAGGTTCGCAAGGCCAAAGATCAGCACCGCCAGCCCACCGACTTGTGCCACCCCGTCGGCATTGGCCCCTGCGAATCCCGCGACGATGGCAAAGGTCGTGACAATGCCGTCATTGCCGCCATAGATGATCTGTTTCAGGTAATCCCTGAGGCCGGAAAGCGGTGCGCGGGTGGCTGGCTGGTTCATGACTGTCCTGTTGACTGGCTGGGATCAGCATACAGGTCCGGTTTGTCCCCGCAATGCGCCGAACAGGGGCACGAGGCCGCAGCAGCGATGAATTCCGGTTGTCGAAATCGGCGCAGGTGATAATTTCCGTTTATGAATATCACGCTCCGACAGTTGACCTATTTCAAGGCCCTTGCCGAACACCGCCATTTTGGCCGGGCGGCCGAGGCGGTGCATATCTCTCAGCCCGCGTTGTCTGTTCAGATCAAGGAACTGGAAACCACGCTGGGGGCGGCACTTGTCGAACGGCAGGCCCGGGTCGTGCTGCTGACACCGTTCGGGCGCCGCATCCTGGACCAGGCGCAAAAGGTGCTGGACGAGGTCCGTGCGCTGGAAGAAGCCGCGCGCTGGACCGAAGGGTTGTCGGGGCGGCTGAGCCTGGGGGTCATCCCGACCATCGCACCGTACCTTCTGCCGGGGGCGCTGGCGGCGTTGCGGGCGCGGGATATCCGGCTGGACGTACAGGTGCAGGAAGGCAAGACCCACCGGCTGATCGCGGCGCTGAAAGCGGGCGAACTGGACGCAGCCGTCATGGCGTTGCCCGCTGGCGAACCGGGGCTGGTGGAAGCGCCGCTGTTCCAGGACCGCTTCTTGCTGGCTGGAACCGCGGCGCGGCTGGCCGCATTGGGGTCGCCGGAAACCCTGCGCCCGACGGGATTGCGGCCTGAACACCTGCTGCTGCTGGAAGACGGCCATTGCCTGACCGATCAGGCGCTGGAGGTCTGCGGGCAGGGGCGGGGCAGCGCGCAGATCAACACCGGGGCGTCGTCGCTGGCGACGCTGACCAGGCTGGTGGCTGCCGGGTTTGGGCTGACGTTGATGCCGGAAATGGCGGCGCAGGCCGAATCCCGCGCTTCACCGGGGATGTGTCTGCAGCGGTTTGCCTTGCCCGAACCGTTCCGGGTGATCGGGTTGGTGCGCAGGGCGTCCTCTGCCGACGATGGCTGGTTCAGCGACCTGGCCGGTGTGTTGCGCGCAACCGGCGAGGGCCTGATCGGCGGGGCGCGGGACGACTGACCGCGACTTGGGCGGAAAGCGCCGGGGCGCTGCCCCGGACCCCGGGGTATTTTCGCCAAGAAAAAACCATGAAAAAAGGCCCGGGCGATTGCGCGGGCCTTTCTGAATTGGGTGTTTCAGCCGATTATTCGGCTGCGACGGCGCCCTGGGCGTCCAGGTATTTCATCAGGTTTTCCGG
The DNA here is from genome assembly GCA_017792425.1 of Thalassovita sp. Lineage (GTDB taxonomy): Bacteria > Pseudomonadota > Alphaproteobacteria > Rhodobacterales > Rhodobacteraceae > Thalassobius. The sequence continues at coordinate 2,109,446 of CP051233.1, read as the reverse complement.
GGCGCTTTCGCCATAGGGGTCTTCACCGTGGTTGTCCGACAGGCCGGGTTCTTCGAACCAGGCTTCGACGATGCCGTTGTTGATGATCGCCGCATAGCGCCACGAACGCATGCCGAAGCCGAGGTTGTCCTTGGCCACCAGCATCCCGACCTTGCGGGTGAATTCGCCCGACCCGTCGGGGATGACCTTGACGTTCTGCAGGCCCTGCGCTTCGGCCCATTTGTTCATGACAAAGCTGTCGTTCACCGACATGCAGTAGATGGCGTCAATGCCCTTGGCGCGGAAATCGTCAGCCATCTTTTCGAAGCCCGGCAGTTGGTAGGTGGAACAGGTGGGGGTGAAAGCACCGGGCAGCGAGAACAGGATCACGCGCTTGCCGGCGAAATAGTCCGACGTGGTCACGTCCTGCCAGCGGAACGGGTTCGGGCCGCCGACGGCTTCGTCGCGGACGCGGGTGCGGAAGGTAACTTCGGGCAGTTTCTGGCCTGCTTGCATGATGTGGCTCCTCGGTAGGTGTTGGATGTCGGTCTTTTAAAACGATTCCAAAAAACCGCAAGGGGGTGCTGCGGCGCAGCAGGAAGTTTTTGGTATGAAATTCCAGGGTTAGGCGAACAAGCGCATGGGATATAACGACTAAATTCCGTATTGCAGCATTCACCTTTTTCGCAAGTGACGTTAGGTTCCACGGGAACTGGCGCTTGTCCGGCAAAGGCCCTATATTGGCCGCCACCTAACAGCAGGATGACCGACGTGCGCGATCTGAAGATCCCCCAGCAACGACACCCCGAAAAGGCGCATCGCCCCGACAACGCCCAGCCAAAAAAACCGGACTGGATCCGTGTGAAGGCGCCGACCTCGGAAGGGTACAAGAAAACCCACAAGATCATGCGCGACAACAAGCTTGTCACCGTATGCGAGGAAGCGGGCTGTCCCAATGCGGGGGAATGCTGGAGCGCGGGACATGCCACCATGATGATCATGGGGGAAATCTGCACGCGCGGTTGCACCTTCTGCAATATCGCCACTGGCAAGCCCAGTGCGCTGGATGCGTTCGAACCGGGCCGGGTGGCCGATGCGGTGCAGAAACTGGGGCTGAAGCACGTGGTGATCACCAGCGTCGACCGTGACGACCTGGAGGACGGCGGGGCCGAACATTTCGCCCAGACCATCCGCGCCGTGCGTCACCGCAGCCCGACGACGACGATCGAGGTGCTGACCCCCGATTTTCTGAAATGCAGCCCCGAGGCGCTGGAGGTGGTCGTCGCCGCGAAACCGGACGTGTTCAACCACAACCTGGAAACCGTGCCGGGCCTTTATCCCGAAGTGCGGCCGGGCGCGCGCTATTTCCATTCGCTGCGGCTGTTGCAGCGGGTGAAAGAGCTGGACCCGGCGATGTTCACCAAGTCCGGCATCATGGTGGGGCTGGGAGAGGACAAGCAGGCCGTGCATCAGGTGATGGATGACATGCGCGCCGCCGACATTGATTTCCTGACCATCGGTCAGTACCTGCAGCCCACCCCGAAACACCATGCGGTGGATCGGTTCGTCCACCCGGATGAATTCAAGGCCTATGAGAAAGCCGCCTATGGCAAGGGCTTCCTGATGGTTTCGGCGACACCGCTGACGCGGTCGTCGTATCTGGCGGGGGATGATTTCGCCCGGCTGCAGGCCAATCGCAACGCCAAACTGGGGATCAACTGATGGAATATGCAGAGTTCATTCAGCGCCTGCCGAGCCTGGAAACCGCCTTTACCGAAGAGGACGTGACGATCCGGGCCATTGCGTCGGACGATGGGTTGGTCGCGTTCTTTCACTTTCACAAGGATACCATCCTGCCGCCGCATTCGCATCTGGGCCAGTGGGGCACGGTGCTGGAGGGCGAGATCACCCTGACCATCGGCGACGATACCCGCACGTATCGCAAGGGCGACACCTACGACATTCCGGCGGGTGTCGTGCACAGCGCGACGATCAAGGCTGGCGCCAAGGCGATCGACGTGTTCGAAGAAGGCGACCGTTATCCGCTGAAGCGCTGATCAGGGCAGGGCCTTCAGATAGGCGGCGATGGCCTGCCGGTCCTCTGGCGGCAGCTTGGCCAGGTTCTGCACGACCTCGGCCATTTCACCACCCGCGCTGTCGAATTCCGGGGTGAAGCCGCTGGTGAAATATTCGATCAGGTCGGGGGTACTCCAGTCCAGTTTGGCCGGGGTCAGGTTGGGGATGGTGCCGCGCCCGGTGGGATTGGGTGCGCCACCCAGCCAGCTGGAATACTCCAGACCGCCCAAGGCGTTGCGCGGCGTATGACATTCGCCGCAATGGCCAAGCGCCTCTACCAGGTAGCGGCCGCGTTGGTTATCTGTGGCGGGTGTCACCCAGTCCTGTCTGAAAAACAGCAGCTTCCAGCCACCAAGGCTGCGGCGGATGTTGAAGGGAAACCCCACGTCATGCGCGCGGCTGGGTGTGGTATCGGCGGGCAGGGTCTGCAGGAACCCGTGCAGGTCGGTCACGTCCTGCGGCGTGGTGCGGACATAGGTGGTGTAGGGAAAGGCCGGGTAATAGTGCCGCCCGTCGGGCGAGGTGCCCCGCATCATCGCGTTCGCCAGGTCGGTGACCGACCAGCCGCCGATCCCCTGGGCCGGGTCGGACGAGATGTTGGGCGCGTAGAACGTGCCAAAGGCGCTGACGAATGCCCGCCCGCCGGACAGAACGGGCGCGTCAGACGGTTCGGCCTTTGGCGCGGTGTGGCAAGAGGCGCAACCTGCAGCGTGAAACACTACCGCACCGCGATCCGTATCCCCAGTCAACCCGGCGAAATCGGCAGGGTCCACGGTGTCCGGCGTGGTCAGCACCCAGCCACCGCCCGCCGCAGCGGCAACGAGCAGACCGAGTGCTATCAACAGGTTGCGCCGCATGTCTTATTTTTCTGGCGCGCGATACGCTTTGTGGCAGGCACCGCAGGCCCCGCCCAGCGGGCCCATCGCGGCTTGCAGGCTTTCCAGCCCTGCGCCCGCCGCCGTTTCCATGGCAGCGATTGCTTTGCCCGCGTCGGCCCCTTTGGCCATCACGTCGTTCATGTTGTCCCACAGGGCGGGCAGGGCGCGAGTGTTGTCGATGCTCATGTCATCGGACCCGGCGGGCCACATGCGCGACTGGTCCATGCGTGACAGCGCGGCCAGGTTGCCGGCGGCCTTGCTGGCGGCGTCGGCGTCATAGGGGATCGCGCCCTTGGCCATGTTGCCCAGCAGTCCCAGGTTGAAGGCATAAAGCTTCATCGTCGATTGCCGCGCCGTGACCGCGTCGGAAATCGCCTTGTCCACATGGCTTTCCGCCAGGGCGCTGGCCGCTAGTCCAAGCGCGATCGCCGCGCCACTGAGTAGGGTAATCGTTATTTTCATGATTGTGCCTCCCTGAAATCGATTTCTGGCCTGACCAGTATATATGTGAGAATATTGGCGGATACTCGGCATTCTCGCAAAGGGTTATTCATTTCATGCACAGCGCCAACTGGGATGACCTGCGTTTTGTGCTTGCGGTGGTGAAACACGGATCACTGTCGGCGGCGGCCCGGGCGCTGAAGGTGAACCACGCCACCGTCCTGCGCAGGATTGCCGCGTTCGAGGACCAGAACGGCGGGCCGGTCTTTGCGCGCGGGCCGCAGGGATACAGTATCCTGCCGGACCGGCTGCGGGTGATCGAAGCCGCCCGCGAGGTTGAAAACGCCTATCAGACCGTCGAAAGGCTGATGCGTGGCGGGCGCGCGCAATTGCACGGTGTCGTGCGGGTCAGTTCCACCGATACGATGTGTACCACGGTGCTGCCCGGCTTTGTCACCCAGATGAACCGGCGGTCGCGGCGGCTGCACATTGATTTGCTGTGCAATAACAACCACCTTGATTTTTCCCGGCTTCAGGCGGATATCGCCGTGCGTCCGGCCCTCGCGCTGCCCGAGGACATGGAAGGCGAAGTCGCCGCGCAGATGGTGTTTGGCGTCTACGCCCGTCCGGAGGCGCCCGAAAAATGGCTGGGTCTGGCCGGGCCGCTGATGCGTTCCGCCCCGGCGAAATGGCTGGGTGACGCGATCGCCCAAGAGGATATGGTCGGATCAGCGGACAGTTTTGTCGTTCTTGCCCGGATGGCGCAGCAAGGGATGGGGCGCGCGGTGTTGCCCTGCCTGCTGGGGGATAACGCCGATGGACTGCGCCCCGTTTCCCAGGCCATGCCGCCGATGCGGGTGCCGCTGTGGGTGGCCAGTCACGCGGAACTGGGCCATGTTCCCCGGATCAGAGAAGTACGCACCCGCCTGATCCGCTATCTGGCAAAGACGATGCCCGGCTAGTCTCAGGGTCGCAATTTCTGGGCGGTCAGCGCATCCGGCCAGCCGATCCAGCGTTCGATGGCGAACAGGATCAGGCACAGCCCTATCACCGCCAGCACCAGCTTTAGCCGCCGTTCGGAAGGCGGGCGGCGGGCCCACTTAGCCATGCGCAGGAAGCGGCGGATCATGTGTCGGTGAACCTGACCTTGCCGATGAACGGCAGGTTGCGGTTGCGTTGGGCAAAGTCGATGCCATAGCCGACCACGAATTCGTCGGGAATGGTGAATCCGGTCCAGTCGGCCTTGATGTCCACCTCGCGCCGAGAGGGTTTGCACAGCAGGGCGATGGTGCGCAGCTTGCGCGGGTGACGGCTGTGCAGCAGGTGCAGCACGTGATCCAGCGTATATCCGGTGTCCACGATATCCTCGACCACCAGCACGTCGCGGCCTTCGATCTGGCCGCGCAGGTCTTTCAGAATGCGCACTTCGCGCGAACTTTCAGTGGAATCGCCATAAGAAGACGCCTCCAGGAAATCCACCTCGACCGGCAGGTCCAACTCGCGCACGAGGTCCGCGATGAATACAAAGCTGCCGCGCAACAACCCCACCACGACCAGTTTGTCGGTATCGGCGTATTCGTCGTGGATTTCCCCGGCCAGTTGTTCGATACGGGCGGCGATCTGCTTGGCCGAGATCATCTCGTCAATGACATAAGGACGCTGTGGCATGTGACCCCCTTGAATTTCCCGGCCCAGTCTACGAAATGGTCCCCCACTGTCACGCGAAAAAAGGGGCGATATGCCGACCCATTCCGAGACCCGCCAGTTGCCCTATTCGGCGCAGCAAATGTACCAGTTGGTGGCTGACGTAAAGGCCTATCCGGCGTTCCTGCCGTGGTGCGCTGCGACGCGCGTGCGTTCGCACGAGGACATGCCGGACGGCACGCAATTGATGAAGGCCGACATGGTCATTTCGTTCAAGGTGTTCCGGGAACGGTTCGGGACGGTTGTCCAGATGCACCCCGATCAGCACAAGCTGTTCATCGAATACCTGGACGGGCCTTTCAAGTACCTGAAGTCCAGCTGGGAATTCGCGAAAACCCCGGACGGCTGCGAGGTGCAGTTCTTCGTCGATTTCGAATTCAAGAACGCCGTGCTGCAAAAGATCATCGGCGTGGTGTTCAACGAGGCGATGCACCGCATCGTGAAAGCCTTCGAAAAACGCGCTGCCGAGTTGTACGGTTGAAGCCTCGAACCTTACGATTCGGAAGATTAAAGGCCGCCTGACAGGGCGGCCTTCGTGTTTACATGTGGAGGCGATCAAGAGTTGTGATCGTATGCGCGTTCACCGTGAACGCTCAGGTCCAGACCGTTGGTTTCGGTTTCCGCATCCACGCGCAGCGGCGTGATCAGACCAACCAGTTTGGCCAGCACCACCGAAACGACCAGCGTGAAAATCCCCACAATGGCCAGCGATCCCAGTTGCGCGGCCCAGCTGCCAGCGCCGAACGCGGCGATCATGATGGTGCCGAAAATACCGCCGACACCGTGAACGGCGAACACGTCCAGCGTGTCGTCGATCTTCAGCTTGTTGCGGACCAGGCCAACAGCCTCTTGGCACAGGATACCGGCGACGGCACCGATGATCAGCGCCTCTACGGGGCCGACGAAGCCAGATGCCGGGGTGATCGAGGCAAGACCCGCGATGGTGCCAGTCACAATGCCCACCAGCGACGCGCGGCCGAACTTGATGCGTTCCCACAACGCCCAGGTCAGAGACGCGGTCGCGGCGGAAATATGCGTCACGGTCAGCGCCATTGCCGCGCCGCCGTCTGCCGCCAGTTGCGAACCGCCGTTGAAGCCGAACCAGCCGACCCACAGCATCGCCGCGCCGATCATGACGAAACCGGGATTGTGCGGCGGGGTGGTTCGGTTGCGGCGTGCGCCCAGCATCACCGCCAGCACCAACGCCGCGATCCCTGCGGTTTCATGGACGACAATACCGCCCGCGAAATCCTTAACGCCGGTGTCGCCGAAGATCCCGTCATCGGCCAGGAACCCGCCGCCCCAGATCCAATGCGTCACCGGCGCATAGACCAACACCATCCACAGGGCCGAGAACAGCAACACGAAACCGAATCCGATCCGTTCGACATAGGCACCGACGATCAGCGCCGGGGTGATGATGGCAAAGGTCATCTGGAAAGCGAAGAACAGAACCTCCGGTAGGGTTCCCGATACGGTGTCGGCATCAATCCCGGCAAGGAACATCTTGCCCAGGCCGCCCCACCATGCGCCGCCGTCGCCGAAGGCCACCGAGTAGCCGACGATGAACCACAGAACGCTCATCAAGCAGGCGATGGCGTATACGTGCATGAACACGCTCAGCACGTTACGCGCGCGTACCAGTCCGCCGTAAAACAGTGCCAGACCCGGCAACGTCATGAACAGCACCAGGGCCGTTGCGACGATGATCCAGGCGGTATCCGCTCCGTTCATTTGTCCTTCCTTTCCAATCCCGTTGTTCTGGTTTGGAGCGGACCAAGCGGATTCACACCGCAAAAGAAAGCGGCAACCCCGTGCGAGAGGGGTCAAAAAGCAAGCGGTTTATCAATCGCATAAATTTTACGCGATATTTTGCCGCGACGCAAAAAAATAGAGCATTATCTGTATGCCGCCGATTTCAGCAGATCGAGTGCTTTTTGAACAGCCGCCGCGCGGACATCGGCCCGGCCAATGGCGCCGAATTCCACGGTTTCCGAAAGTGTGGGCGCCGCTTTTGTGGCCAGCGCAAAGCAAACTCGGCCTTCTGGTTTGAACTCTGATCCGCCCGGGCCAGCGATGCCGGTGACCGACACGGCCACCTCTGCCTGGGCGTGGCGCAGTGCGCCTTCGGCCATTTCAACCGCCACCTGTTCGGACACCGCGCCGTGGGCCAACAGCGTTTCGGCCCGCACCCCCAGCATATCCTGCTTGGCGGCGTTGGAATAGGTGACGAAGCCACGCTCAAACACGTCCGACGACCCGGCAACATCCGTCAGCGCGGCAGCGACCATGCCACCGGTGCAGCTTTCGGCAGTGGCGATGCGCAGGCCGCGCGTGCGATAGAGGCTGAGCAGGTCGGCGGGTGTCATACCAGAACGATGTGGTAAAGCGCGGCAGCGATCAAGGTGCAGACCCCGGCAAAGAGGCCCGCCCAAAGGTCGTCCAGCATTACCCCCCGAGCATCATGGCGGCGGTCGGCGCGTCCCACCAACCATGGCTTGGTGATGTCGAACAGTCGGAACAGCAGGAAAGCCCCGACCGGGCCGGGCCAAACCATGGACATGTCGCGCATCCAGAACCCCGCCGCCGGGAATAACAGCGCCAGCCACATGCCCGCCACTTCATCAATGACGATTTCCGACGGATCGTCGCCGGGGCGGTCCTTGAGTTCGACGCCAATGGTCCAGAACCCCAGCGCTGTCACAAGAAGGGTAGCGACCACCAAAGGCCAGAAACCCAGGTAGCGTTCAATTCCCCAACCGACAGCCAACGCTGCCAGCGATCCCCACGTGCCGGGGGCAGGGCGCAGCAATCCGGTGTAAAAGAAAGTGTTGATAAGCCGGATCATGGTTTCACCAATGTTGCGGTTGCGATAGCGGCGATGCCTTCCTCTCGGCCGGTGAAGCCCAGTCTTTCGCTGGTTGTCGCCTTGATTGAAACGCGATCCGCCGTCAACCCCATGATCCGGGCCATTTCCGCCTGCATCGCGGCGGCGTGGGGGCCGATCTTGGGGTGTTCGCAGACCAGGGTGCAATCTATGTTGGAAATGGTAAACCCTTTGGACGTCGCCAGATCTGCGGCATGTTTCAGGAAGATTTCGCTGGCCGCGCCCTTCCATTGCGGATCGGACGGGGGAAAATGGCGGCCAATGTCACCCTCGGCCAGTGCGCCATAGATCGCATCCGTGACCGCGTGCATCCCAACATCCGCGTCCGAATGGCCTTGCAATCCACGCCCGTGGGGAATTTTCACGCCGCACAGGATCACGTGGTCCCCGGTGCCGAAACGGTGCACGTCATAGCCATTGCCAACGCGGATATCCATTTGTCCTCGCAGTATTTTTTCGGCCCGGTCAAAATCGCCGGGATGAGTGATCTTCAGGTTGTCCGCGTGGCCTTCGACGATCCGCACGGTCAGGCCCGCCGCGCGGGCCACCTGCACGTCATCCGCCGCGTCGCCCACATAGGCGCGGTGCGCTGCCAGCAGCGGGGCAAAGCGGAACCCCTGCGGCGTCTGCGCGCGATACAGACCTTCGCGGTTCTGAACCCCGCTGACCTGCCCGTCCGCGCCGCGCCAAAGCGCGTCGGTCACCGCCAATGCAGGGGCCGCGCCGAGGGCGTCTGCCAAGGCGTCTATTACCGATTGAATTACACCGGCCGGGGTGCAGGGGCGTGCGACATCGTGGATCATTACCAGATCCGGCGCGTTGGCCGACAGTGCCTCTAGCCCGTTGCGAACCGATCCGTTACGGGTGTCAGCCCCGTGGACACCGATCACACCGGGCAGGGACAGCAGGGGGGCCGCAAGGAGGGTATCGTCTGGGTGATACACCAGTACAATACGTCCGATCGCGGGGTGGGTGCGAAAGGCCGAGATGCTCCATTCCGCCACCGTTCGTCCGGCAATCTGCCGCCATTGCTTTGGCAGTCCGCCGCCTGCGCGGCTGCCGCGTCCGGCGGCGACGATGATGGCGTCAGTGCGCATTGGGTTTCCTTTTGGTCCTGCAGTTGTGCATAGGCCGAGTTCGCGCGGAGGGCAATCCGGCAGGCGTTCCGGGCAGCGACGATTAAAAAATAGGCAGAAAGCCCTGCTGCGGTCGATTTCTGGGCGTAGTTCATTGAAGCAGCGCGATCTATCCGCTAGGTCCAAGGCAACTGCACAAGGATTAAGCACGTGTCGCTGGCGCTTGCCGATAACACTCTGACACCTCCTGTTTTCCTGGCGCCGCTTGCCGGAATCACTGATCTGCCCTTCCGCAACCTTGTCTCGCGGTTCGGGGCTGGGCTGGTCGTCAGTGAAATGGTGGCCAGCCAGGAAATGGTACAGGCCAAGCCGGGCGTGCGCGAAAGGGCCGAACTGGGATTCGACTCGGCGAACACTGCTGTTCAGCTGGCGGGCCGCGAAGCCAGATGGATGACAGAAGCTGCGCGCATGGTCGAGGCAAACGGGGCGAAAATCATAGACATCAACATGGGGTGTCCGGCCAAAAAGGTGGTGAACGGCTATTCCGGGTCTGCCTTGCTGAAGGATCTGGACCACGCGCTGACCCTGATCGAGGCCGTGGTGAATGCCGTCGCGGTTCCGGTGACGCTGAAAACCCGGCTGGGCTGGGATGACGCCTTGCTGAACGCACCCGACCTGGCGCAACGCGCCGAAAGCGCTGGCATTCGAATGATCACCATTCATGGCCGGACCCGGTGCCAGTTCTATAAGGGCAGGGCGGATTGGGCCGCGATTGCGCAAGTGAAACAGGCGGTGTCCATCCCTGTGATCGCTAACGGTGACATTGTCGACAGTGCTACCGCTGCTTGTGCTCAGCAACGATCCGGCGCTGACGGCGTGATGATCGGGCGCGGCGCACAGGGGCGGCCTTGGGTGTTGGCGCAAGTCGCCCACGATCTTTATGGCGGCGATGCGCCGGAAAGGCCGGTTGGCCGCGCGCTGGTGGACATGGTCAGCGAACACTACGAGTCAATGCTGGCCTTCTACGGCGCCGATCTGGGGCTGCGTGTCGCCCGCAAGCATCTGGGATGGTACATGGATCAGGCGGGTACCGCGTCGATGCGCCGCCGCGAGGTTCTGACCGCGCGCGATCCGGCGCTGGTGCTGCGCCTGCTGCCCGCCGCCCTACTGGAACCCAAGCAGGAGGCCGCGTGATGGAAAGCAATTCGGTTTGGTCGTCATTGCCCGTTCCGGGGGTTCTGGTGGACCCGCACGACAATATCGAGGATATCAACCCTGCCGCCGAAGGGTTCTTGAACTCCTCGGCCAAGTCCATCAAGGGACAGCCGGTCTGGGACCGGATCATGATCGACGCGCCGCTGGAGGAAGCATTCCTGCGCGCCCGCACCAGCAACACGCCCCTGTTCGTCAATGACGTGGACGTGGGCACCGGGGAACGTGCGCCGCTGCACTGCAACCTGCAGATCGCCCCTATGCAGGGTATGCCGGGCTACATGCTGTTCCTGATCTCGCCGCGGGAACTGGCCGGGCGCATGACCCAAAGCCATTCGGTGAAATCCGCTGCGAAATCGGCAATCGGCATGGCGGAAATGCTGGCCCACGAGATCAAGAACCCGCTGGCGGGGATCACGGGGGCCGCGCAGCTGCTGTCCATGAACCTGTCGCCCGAGGATCAGGAACTGACCGATCTGATCGTCGCTGAAAGTCGGCGGATCGTGAAACTGCTGGAACAGGTCGAACAGTTTGGCAACCTGACCGCCCCGGAACGCAAGCCGGTGAACGTGCATGATGTTCTGGACCGCGCGCGGCGGTCCGCGCTACTGGGCTTCGGCGCGCATATGAAGATCATCGAGGATTACGATCCGTCGCTTCCGATGGCCTATGGCGATCCGGATCAACTGCTGCAGGTCATCCTGAACCTGGTCAAGAATGCGTCCGAGGCCGCAGATCGGGCCGGGGGAACGATCCGGCTGCACACCTTCTATGAACACAGCTTCCGTCTGCGCCGCAGCGATGGCACCGGTCAGGCGCTGCCCCTGCAGATAGAGGTGATCGACGATGGCCCCGGTCTGCCCGAGGATATCAAGGGTGATATCTTCGACCCCTTCGTCTCCGGCCGTGAAAACGGTACGGGGCTGGGGTTGGCGCTGGTCAGCAAGATCATATCGGACCATGACGGCTGGATCGCGGTGAATTCCGTTCCCGGCCGGACAGTCTTCAAGATTTCCCTGCCGATGGCGCCCAAGGAAAAGGCCGGGCGCAAGAAGAAGGAGAGCCACTGATGGACGGCACTGTACTTGTCGCCGACGACGATCGCACGATCCGCACGGTCTTGACCCAGGCCCTGACACGGGCCGGGTGCAAGGTTCACGCCACCAGTTCGCTGACGACTCTGATGCGCTGGGTTGCCGAAGGCAAGGGCGACGTTGTGATCAGCGACGTGATGATGCCAGACGGGAACGGGCTGGAAATGCTGCCAAAGATCGCGCAGGACCGTCCCGGTCTGCCGGTGATCGTGATTTCGGCCCAGAACACGATCATGACAGCGATCCAGGCCGCCGAGGCCGAGGCATATGACTATCTGCCGAAACCGTTCGACCTTCCCGACCTGATGAAGCGGACGGCACGCGCACTGGATCAAAGCCGCCGCGCCACGCCAGTCCCGCGTCCCGCCGATGACAACGAGCGCCCGGATGATCTGCCGCTGGTGGGGCGGACGCCTGCGATGCAGGCGCTGTACAGGCTGGTGGCGCGGGTGATGAACACCGATCTGCCAGTGTTGATTTCTGGCGAATCCGGCACCGGAAAGTCGCTGATCGCCCGTGCGATCCACGATTTTTCCGATCGCCGCACGTTGCCCTTCGTGACGGTGACAGTGGCCGACCTGCAAGATATCGAAGGCCCTGCTCGGGTTCTGGCACGCGTCAAGGGCGGCACGCTGTTGATAGATGAAATCGGCGATGTGGAACCGGAAATCCAGGCGCGGATCGTCCGCATGATGGACAGCCCCGGTGATCACGTCCCACGGTTCATGGCGACCAGCCAGTCGGACCTGTCGAACGCGCTGGAAAAGGGCAAGATGCGGCAGGATCTGTACTATCGCCTTTCCGGCGCGTCGCTGCACGTACCCAGCCTGCGCGAACGGGTCGAAGATATCCCGCTGTTGGCCGAACACTTCCTGAACCGGGCCGAGCGTGAAGGCGCCCCCAAACGTGTCCTCTCCAAGGACGCGATGGAGATGATGCGCGTCTACAGTTGGCCCGGCAACGTGCGGCAGTTGGAAAACGCGGTCAAGCGGCTGGTACTGACCTCTCGTGCCGATGAAATCACGCGCTCCGAGGTTGAGGGCGTCCTGGGCAGCCAGCCGGAGATGGAACCGGTGCTGGGTGGTGGAGATACCGAGAAACTGTCAGCCTCTGTGGCGCGTCACCTGCGGCGCTATTTCGATTTGCACGGTAACATGCTGCCGCCGCCGGGCCTGTATGGCCGGATCCTGCGAGAGGTGGAAATGCCGCTGATCGAGATCGCGCTGGAGGCGACAGGAGGCAACCAGGCGAAATGCGCCGACCTTCTGGGCATCAATCGCAATACTTTGCGCAAGAAAATCACCGAGCTGGATATTCGCGTGACTCGCCGCCGGAAATTGATGTAAAACCGCAACATATAGTGGCCCAATTGCAATGGGCCCGACTTGGCGGATGGCCCCTGCGGGCCGCATCAGGATGAGGTGGCGGGTGGTAACCCGGACACGAGACAGATCGACCTGGCAGCGATTCCAGCGTCTTAGGCGGCAGCGGCGTGTGCAGAACACGGCGACATTCGCCCTCGTGCTGCTGGGACCGGTGCTGGCGCTATCCACGTTCCTGATCCTGGGGCCGCTGGATCAGGGGTCGTCCTCGCTCAGCCTGCGGCTGATCCTGCTGGCGGATTTCGTCTATGTGCTGGTGGTCGCGGCCCTGGTTTTGCAGCGGATCGTGGCGCTTGTAGCGGCGCGGCGCGCGCAATCGGCGGGTTCTCGCCTGCACCTGCGGTTAACCGGCGCCTTTGCTATCCTGGCGCTGATCCCCACGGTTTCCGTGGCGATCTTTGCGGCGCTCACCGTGAATGTCGGGCTGGAGGGCTGGTTTTCCGACCGTGTCCGGCAGGTTGTCGGCAGTTCGCTGAACGCCGCCGAAGCCTATGAAGAGGAACATCGCAGGGATTTGCGACAGGATGCTTTGGCGCTGGCGGGCATACTGGATGCCACGCGGCGAACAACCCCCTTCATGGTGGATGCCGAGGTGCGCCAACTGCTGTCGCAAGGACAGTTGCAGATCCAGCGCGGGCTCAGAGAAGCCTTCGTGATCGACGGAACCGGAGAAATCCGCGCACGCGGCGACCGGTCCTATCTGTTCGATTTCGAACGCCCCACGGCTGATCAGATCAGGGATTCGCTGACCGGTGGCATCCTGATCATCGAGGACTGGGACAACAACGAGTTCCGTGCATTGGTGCCGCTGAACGCCTTCGTTGACAGGTTCCTGTATGTCAGCCGCAACGTGGACGGTGAATTGTTGAGCCTGCTGGACGACACCAAGGAAACCGCCCGCTTTTACCAGCAACTGGAAAGCGAGCGCGGGCGGGTACTGTTCGAGTTCGGGATGATCTATCTCGGTTTTGCGGTCATCCTGATCCTTGCGGCGATCTGGCTGGGCCTGTGGTTTGCAGAACGCCTGTCACGTCCCGTCGGGCGGCTGACCGGTGCGGCGCAGCGGGTGGGCGCAGGGGATCTGGACACCCAGGTGATCGAAGAAGAGGGTGACGACGAGATTGCCATGCTCAGCCGGTATTTCAACCAGATGACCCGTCAGCTCAAGGCGCAGCGGGAAACACTGTTGGACAACACCCGGCAGATCGAACGCCGTCGCCGCCTGTTCGATTCCGTACTCAGTTCCGTGACCTCTGGTGTGGTGGGGCTGGATTCCAAGGGGCGCGTGACCTTCGTGAACCGCTCTGCCGAACGGCTGCTGGACTGGCACGACGAACAGCAATCCCTTGCACTGGCCGTAGCCGTGCCGGAGTTCGGCGATCTTCTTCAACGGTTGCGCGCTGAAAAGGGATCAGCGGTTCAAGAGGAAATCAAGGTCACCCGCAATGGCCGCCTGGAAAACCTGCTGGTGCGTATGTCCGTACGGCGCACCGATGACGGAAGGCTGGAAGGCTACGTGGTGGCCTTTGATGACGTGACCAACCTGGTTGCGGCGCAGCGGATGGCCGCGTGGGGCGACGTGGCGCGGCGTATCGCCCATGAGATCAAGAACCCGCTGACCCCGATCCAGCTAAGCGCCGAACGCATCAAGCGCAAGTTTGGCCGTCACCTGGATGATCTCTTGGCAGAGAACTTGGAGCAGCTGACCGAAGTGATCATTCGCCAGACAAACGATCTGCGACGCATCGTGGACGAATTTTCCAAGTTTGCCAGGATGCCGGAACCTGACCGGCGGCAGGAAAGCCTGACCAAACTGGTGCAGGACGCGGTGGTGCTGCAGCAGAACGGTCAACCCGGCGTCAGGATCAAAACCGACCTGATGGATGATCCCCTGCTGGCTGATCTGGATGCCACCATGATCAACCAGGCATTGACAAACCTGATCAAGAACGCCGGGGAAGCCATTGAAACCCTGCAGAAAAAGGGTGAGCCAGACGGGTTTTCACCGCAGATCCACGTTAAGTCCGGCACAGAGGCGCAATGGGCCGTTGTCACCATTGCGGATAACGGGATCGGGTTGCCGGAGGACCGCGCCCGCCTGTTCGAACCCTACGTGACCACCCGCGCAGAGGGCACCGGCCTGGGCCTGCCCATCGTGCGCAAGATCATCGAAGAACACGGCGGGACGTTGAGCCTGGAGGACGCCCCTGCCTTCGACGGAGCCAGCCACGCAGGCGCGATGGCCGTGATCCGTCTGCCGCTGGCCGAAACGCCACGCCCTTCGGGCGACGACAATGAACAAGAACAGGTGTGTTGAGGACAAAATGAGTGACATTTTGATCGTGGATGACGAACGGGACATCAGGGAATTGATCTCTGACATTCTGGAAGACGAAGGCTATACCACGCGCCTGGCCGGAAACTCTGACGATGCGATGAAGGAGATCAACGCTGAACCCCCGGCGCTGATCATCCTGGATATCTGGCTGAAAGACAGCCGGATGGACGGGATCGACATCCTGAAAACCGTGCGCCGCGACAACCCGGATGTGCCGGTGGTCATCATCTCTGGTCACGGCAACATTGAAATTGCCGTGGCGGCCATCAAGCAGGGTGCCTATGATTTCATTGAAAAGCCGTTCAACATTGACCAGTTACTGGTGGTGATCCGACGCGCGATGGAAACCTCGCGCTTGCGCCGCGAAAATCAGGAGCTACGGCGCAAGGACGTCACCTCGGCCGAGATGATCGGCAGTTCAGGGGCATTCCGGGCGCTGGTCTCGCAATTGGAAAAGGTGACGAAATCCAATGGCCGCGTGATGCTGACTGGCCCCGCCGGGGCAGGCAAGGAAATCGCCGCGCGCTTTATCCACGCAAAATCCAACCGCGCCTCCGGGCCGTTTGTCACCGTCAGCTGCGCCACCATCGAACCCGACCGGGTCGAAGAAGTGCTGTTTGGCCGCGAAAGCAGCGAACGCGGGCTGGAACCCGGTTTGCTGGAACAGGCGCATGGTGGCGTCGTCTTTTTCGACGAGGTTGCCGATATGCCGCTGGGAACCCAGTCCAAGATCTTGCGTGTCCTCGTGGATCAGCAATTCACCCGGGTCGGCGGGGCGGACAAGGTGCGGGTGGACTTGCGGGTGATCTCCTCGACCAATCGGAACCTTGAGGCCGAGATCGATGCAGGCACGTTCCGGCAGGAGTTGTACCACCGCCTGAACGTGGTGCCGATCGCCGTGCCCTCGCTGGAGGACCGCCGCGAGGATATTCCCGAACTGGCGCAACACTTCATCGCCATGTTCAATCGCACGCAGGGGCTGCCTTTGCGGGAATTGTCCGAAGATGCCGTGGCGATGATGCAAACGATGATCTGGCCCGGAAACGTGCGCCAACTGCGCAACCTGATAGAACGCGTGCTGATCCTAGGAGAGGGCAACGGCGCGATACAAGCACGCGAGCTGCCACAGGATGGCGACACTGGCGGCGACGATGGGCGGGTGGTCTTGACCGGGGCGCTGGCGACCTTGCCGTTGCGTGAAGCCCGTGAAGTGTTCGAACGGGAATACTTGCTGACCCAGATCAACCGGTTTGGTGGCAACATCAGCCGCACGGCCAATTTCGTGGGCATGGAACGCAGCGCACTGCACCGCAAGCTGAAATCTCTGAGCGTCGTAACCACGAACAAGGCCGGCGCCCGCGTCGCCCATTTGGACGAGGACGCCGAGGATTAACCGGGGTTGACCGCCCGGTAACCGGTCTTGGTGCGGACAGCGCAGGCTTTCTCGGCCAGCGGGGGCATGGTGCCGGGCAGGGTGGCGGGTGCTTTTTCCGTGCAGACCGGCAGTTCAACGCGCTCATATCCCTTGCGGGCCATGCACTGCGCTTCTACCCGTTGGCGCAGGGGCAGGTTGGCGTCATAGGTTTCGACATTTCCGCCGACCTCGATATAGACGATCCGGCAGTCTCCGCGGCGTTCGCAATGCTGTTGCGGGATCAGGCGGATCGGGGTGATCCGGGTCATCCTGTTCACAGGCACTTGTTGCAAGGCACTGACCTTGCAATCGGTTTCGTCATTCTGCAACCGGTGCAGGCTGCCTCCGGCTTTATGGTAAACATCTACGGGAACGCAGCCCGCAAGAAACAAGATGGCGGATGTAATCAGAAGGCTGTGGCGCATTTGACCCTCCTTTCATTGAAATCAAAGCTTGCCCGCGCCAAGATTACAAATCAATTGACCGTGCATGGGACGCGTGGCAATCAAACCCCCTGACGAAAGGGGATCTTTGCGATGAAGGTCATCATCTGCGGGGCTGGCCAGGTTGGTTGGCAGATCGCACGCCACCTGTCCGGGGAACGCAATGACGTCACCGTGGTGGATAACAACCCCGATCTGGTGCGCCGGGCCACGGATACGCTGGACGTGCAGGGGATTTCCGGTTTTGCCTCTTATCCCGATGTGTTGGAACGGGCAGGCGCGCGCGATGCGGACATGATCATCGCCGCCACTTACTCGGACGAGGTGAACATGGTCACCTGCCAGATCGCCCACTCGGTTTTCTCGATCCCCCGCAAGATCGCGCGCCTGCGCAGTCAAAGTTATCTGAACGCTATCAACTCTGGTCTGTACCGCCGGGACCACCTGCCGATTGACGTGGTGATCAGCCCGGAACGCGAGGTGGCCGAGGCCGCGCTGCGGCGGCTGTCCTCGCCTTCTGCCTTTGATACCGAACGTTTCCTGGGGGGCAAGGCGCTGCTGCTGGGCATCACGATCGAGGATGATTGCCCGGTGGTGAACACGCCGCTGCGCCAGTTGAACGAACTGTTTTCAACCCTGCGCGTCGTCGTGGTGGGGGTGCGCCGCGAAGGGTCGCTGTTCGCCCCCTATGCCGGGGATCAACTGTTTCCGGGGGATGACTGCTATCTGTTCGTGGTGAACGAAGATGTCCCCCGCACGCTAGAGGTGTTCGGCAAGACCGCCAAGAAACAAGAACGCGTGGTGATCATTGGCGGCGGCAACGTCGGTCTGGCGGTCGCCAAGGCGCTGGAAGAAAGCGTGGACCGGATCCGCGCCAAGGTGGTTGAACGCAGCAGGCCGCAGGCGGAACGTGCGGCGGATGCCCTGGAGCGCACCATCGTTCTGAATGGCGACGGGCTGGACAACGCCCTGCTGGCCGAGGCGAATATCAGCCGCGCCGATGCTGTGCTGTGCGTGACCGACGACGACAAGACGAACATGCTGGCCGCGGTCCGCGCCAAGACCGAAGGTTGCCCGATGGCGATCGCCCTGATCAACGATCCAACGCTGACGCCGATGATGGCGCCGCTGGGGATTGACGCCTACATCAACCCGCGCGCCACAACGGTGTCCTCAATCCTGCGCCACATCCGCCACGGCCGGGTGCGCGGGGTCTATTCCATCGGCGACGCCGAGGCCGAGATGATCGAGGCCGAAGTGCTGTCCACCTCGCCTATTTCGGGGCAGCGCATTCGGGATATCGGATTTCCCGAAGGCGTGCTTGTCGGAGGGGTGTTGAAGGGTGACAAGGTGATCAAGCTGCAAAGCGATACCCGCGTGGATGAAGGCGACGTGATCGTCATCTTCTCTATGGCCAAGGACGTCCCCGAGGTGGAACGCCTGCTGCAAGTTTCGATCGATTTCTTCTGATCCATGTGGACGAGCCTGAAAAACCTGCCGCTGTTCCTGCTGCTGACAGGAATCGGCGCGCTGTCCATGTACGTCCCCGCCGCCCACGCGCTGGTCCTGGAAAGCCATACCGAGGCGCGCGCGTTCTTCTATTCCGGCACGCTGTTCCTGTTGATCGTTGGATTGATCGCGCTTGCGCAATCCGCGCGGCAGCGGAAGCGTGGGGACATGGGGAACCTGCTGGCGCTGTTCGGCTGTTTCACGTTTTTGCCGGTGATGCTGGCCGTTCCGTTCTTCGAGGCCGTCCGCACCACCACGTTTCTCAATGCCTATGTTGAAATGGTGTCCAGCCTGACCACCACCGGCGCAACCCTGTTCGATCCGCAGCGCCTGACCGATACCCAGCATCTGTGGCGGGCGCAGGTCGGATGGATGGGGGGGCTGGTGATGTGGATTTCGGCAGCGGCGATCCTGGCCCCGCTGAATCTGGGCGGGTTCGAGGTGACCGGGTCCACCGAACCCGGTCATTCCGACGGGCAAGATCTGGGGCTGGGGCGGGCAGATCCGCAGAAACGCATTCTGCGCGTCGCAGCGCTGCTGTTTCCGGTCTATGCCGGGCTGACGCTTGCGCTTTGGATCATGCTGGTGATTGGCGGCGACGGGCCCCTGGTTTCGCTTTGCCATGCGATGTCGGTAATGGCGACCAGTGGCATTTCCCCCATTGGCGGCGCGCAAAATGCGCAATCCGGGCTGGCCGGAGAGGCCGTTCTGGCGCTGTTCATGCTGTTCGCCTTGTCGCGCCTCAGCTTTTCCGGCGATACGGTGACGACTGCGCGGCGCAACGTGTTTCAGGATTCGGAATTTCGGCTGGGTCTGGCGATTGTGCTGGCGGTTCCCCTTTTGCTGCTTTTGCGCCACTGGGTCGGATTTTATGATGGCGCGCAGACCGGCAGCGGCGTGATCGAGGCCCTGCGCGCACTTTGGGGCGGGGTCTTTACCACCCTCTCTTTTCTGACCACCACCGGGTTCTACAGCGCGGATTGGGATACCGCGCAGCTTTGGTCCGGTCTGGGGTCGCCGGGGTTGATTCTGCTGGGGTTGGCAATCGTCGGGGGCGGGGTGGCCACCACCGCGGGCGGGGTAAAGCTACTGCGCATCTGGGCACTGTACCTTAGTGGAATGCGCGAACTGGAACGCATGGTGCATCCGTCCTCTGTCGGGCGCTCTGGCGGCGTGTCGCGCAAAATCCGCAAGCAGGGGGCTTATATCTCTTGGATCTTCTTCATGCTGTTCGCGCTGACCCTGTCCGGGTTTACGGTTGCGTTTTCCGGTCTTGGCCTCAGCT
Source organism: Thalassovita sp. (assembly GCA_017792425.1). Classification (GTDB taxonomy): domain Bacteria; phylum Pseudomonadota; class Alphaproteobacteria; order Rhodobacterales; family Rhodobacteraceae; genus Thalassobius. The sequence continues at coordinate 2,089,728 of CP051233.1, read as the reverse complement.
TTGAAAACGCGATCGTGCTGTCGGTGTCTGCGCTGTCCACCACGGGTCCGCTAGTCGTGCTGGCGCCGGAACAGGCTATCAGCCTGACCGATCTGGGCGATGCCGCCAAGCTGGTGTTTTGCGCCGGTATGATCCTGGGACGGCTGGAACTGTTGGCAATCATCGCGCTTTTGACCAGCGATGTGTGGCGTTCGTGACGCGGTTCGCGTCTATTGCCCTTAACGGATTGATTTTTTGGGCTGGAAACTCTGGCGATGCCACGACATACTTGGGCCACATACAAAGGGTCGGGCCGCGACCCCGGGCAAGAACAAAGGTCTTATTTTCATGGCTTCCGATAAGCAAAACTTGCAGGACGCATTTCTGAATCACACGCGGAAGACCAAGATTCCGGTGACGATTTTCCTGATCAACGGCGTGAAGCTGCAGGGTGTGATTACCTGGTTTGACAATTTCTGTGTCCTTCTGCGCCGTGATGGGCAGTCGCAACTGGTCTATAAACATGCGATTTCCACGATCATGCCGGCGCAGCCGATCAACCTGTATGATGGCGACGACACCAATTGATGACGCATGAGCGGGAGGCGACCCGGGCCTGGGTTCTGCATCCCGATTTCAAATCCGAACGCGAACGGCGCGATCCCTCTTTTGCGCTGGATGAGGCCATTGCCCTTGCTGAAGCCCTGCCAGACCTGGACGTCGTGGGAGGAGAAGCCGTGCGCGTTTCACGCCCACACGCGGGGATGCTGTTCGGGTCCGGCAAGATCGAAGAGCTGAAAATACGCTTCAGGGAAGCAGAGGTTGCGCTGGTCCTGATTGACGGTCCGGTTACGCCGGTACAACAGCGAAACCTGGAAAAAGAGTGGAAAGTCAAGATCTTGGATCGGACTGGCCTGATCCTGGAGATTTTCAGCGACCGCGCCCGGACCAAGGAAGGCGTGCTGCAGGTCGAAATGGCCGCGCTGTCCTATCAGCGGACCCGGCTGGTGCGGGCCTGGACCCACCTGGAACGTCAGCGCGGCGGGTTGGGCTTTGTCGGCGGCCCCGGCGAAACCCAGATCGAGGCGGACCGCCGGGCAATTGACGAACAATTGGTCCGGTTGAGGCGGCAGTTGGACAAGGTGGTCAGGACGCGCGAGTTGCACCGGGCGGCGCGGGCCAAGGTTCCGTTCCCGATCGTCGCGCTTGTCGGCTATACAAACGCAGGAAAGTCCACTCTTTTCAATCGTTTGACCGGGGCAGAGGTGTTCGTGAAGGACATGCTGTTTGCCACGCTGGACCCCACGATGCGGCGCGTGCAACTGCCTGATGGGCCCGAGGTGATCCTGTCTGACACCGTGGGGTTCATCAGCGATTTGCCAACGGAACTGGTGGCAGCCTTCCGCGCCACGCTGGAGGAGGTGTTGGCGGCGAACCTGATCCTGCACGTGCGAGATATTTCCCATCCTGAAACCGATGGACAGGCCAAGGATGTCCACGAAATCATGCACTCTTTGGGGGTGTCGGATGACGTGCCTGTTTTGGAAATATGGAACAAAATAGATAACTTCGACGACGAAGTTAAAGCGGCTTACGTGTCGCGAGCGGCGCGTGAAGAGGATGTTTTCGCGATCTCTGCCGTGACCGGAGAAGGGCTTGATCCGTTGATGGAGCGGATCAAGCGGGCGTTGGAAACCGAACGGCATGTCAGCCGGTTCCACCTTGATTTCTCGGACGGGAAAAAACGGGCCTGGCTGTTCGCGCAAGAGGTGGTCGAGGCCGAGGAGCAGGACGAAACCGGGTTCAACCTGACCGTCCGCTGGACCGCGCGGCAGGAAAAACGGTTCCGCGATCTGTAGCGGCGTTCCGGGGGTTCTGTGTGGTTTGCGCCGCAAACCACAGGGATACCCAGAACGCGCGCCACAACACCGTTCGCCCGGTTAACCAATCAATCCTTGTCGTCTGGCATGAGACGTGTCGTGCCAACCGCCGCAGCCCGCGCCAGATCGGCATCCAGCGACATCGGGATGTATTCTCCGCGCCGCCACAATTCGCCCAGGTCATCGTAGTGCCGGGACAGGAAATGGCCCGACTGCCCGGTCGAGATGACAAAGACCGAACTGTCGGGATCGGCGAAGTCATAGACCCCGCGATAGCCGGCGCCGTGGACGTTCTGGAATGGCGCGGCGGGGGCACCGCCTGACTTGCCGCGCATCAAGGTGTGATCGCCACCAGAGGTGGATTGGCGGATATTCACGAAATGCCGCAGCAACGGGACGGTGCCCAGAACCGGGTGATCGTGGGTCGCCTGATGGGCGTCGCCCCAGCGTAATGATTCCAGTGCGGTGCCGTATTGTTCCTCAATCCACAGCAGGGCATCGTCCAGCGCCAGACGGGCGATGTCCGTGCAGGTTTCGACCGGTGCGGACTGGATCACGTCGCACCAGACGGAGGCGCCATCCACGTCCTTGTACACGCGTTCCAGGAACAGCGGTTCAACATGGGTGAATTCGCTGGACAGCGGGCCGAGTTCATCGCGGATCAGACGTTGTTGCAGCGCGCGGACCCAGGCGGCGTAGATGAGCGGTTCGGGCATATGCTCGTTCATCTCGCCGTTCCATTCGGCCAGCAGGGTCAGGGCGCGCTGGCGCTGACGTTCCAGGGTGCCCTCCGGGGCGGCCTCGCCGGTGAACCACAGATCGGCGGCGATCAGGGGCAGGATGGTGCGCGCCGCAGGGCTGACGGTATCCAGTTGCGCCTCGATAAAGCTGTCGCGGGTGTGGACCTGGCGGGATTGCATCAACCGCTGCCAGCGTTGAACGCGCTGCGTATCGCCCCAGTCAAAGGACATATGCAGCGGGAAGGGACGGTCCACGACCTTGTTGTTGGTGTTGCCAACGATCCCGCCCTGCGGCTGGATGAATTCCGGGTTGGCGGCATAGGCGCTGCGGCCCTGCCAGCGGTTCGCCTCTATCCAGCCGGGGGATGGCATGCGCCCTTGGCTTTGGTGTTCGGCTGTGCGGCGGGGCATGGCGCCCACGGTTTTCATCGCGATCTGCACACCGTCCACCAGTGTCACGTTCTGCGAGGGCGCGACATAGGGTTCCAGCGCGGCGATCCCGTCCTGCACCGTCTTGGCGTACATTAGCGCGATCCCTGCGCTAAGCGTGGTGTCGTTCGGGCTGAGAGCGGTCCAGGCGACGCTGGTCACGTGATCCTGCGGCGTGATCGCCGCAAGATCGGCGTGACTGCCGGGCAGGACGGGTCCGTTTTCCGTCCAGCGCAAGGTAATCGTGACCGGCTGTTCATCCGCAATTTCGATGATGGATTTGCGCGTGGCGAAGGGCGTGAACCCGTCCGGGGTCAGGTATTCCTCGGGGTTGTCTGGATTCAGTTTTTCCACATAGATATCAAGGTCATCCATGTAGGAAGAGGTCACCGCCCACCCCAGATCGGCCGAGCGGCCGGACAGAACGGTGGGAATGCCGGGGATGGTTGCGCCGATGACCGCCCCCGATTGCAGTTCCAGGCTGGCAAGATACCAGATCGTCGGTGCGGTAAAGCCAAGATGCGGGTCGTTGGCCAGCAGCGTGCCCCCAGATGCAGAGCGGCTGGCGGCGGCGGCCCAAGCGTTCGACGCGCCAGCCAGGTCGCGCGGGCGGAAGGGGGACAGCGGATGCCGAGGCGCGCGGCGGGTGTGGGCAAAGCGCGGCAACGGCGTGTCCATCAGGCTGGCATAGGCGGGCAGGGCGGCGATGCCGGAACCGGGCGCATCCGGCAGGATGTCGGACAGCCGGTTCGGATCGGGCAGGATCAGCGAGGTGCGGGCGCGCAGAACCTCTGTTTCCAATTGGCCGGACAGTTGCACAGACATCAGTTTTACCAGCGCCAGCGAATCCGCCGGTGTCCAAGGTGCGACGGGAGCGTTGAACAGGAACATCTCTGGCGCGCCGCGGCCCAGGGCGTCGCGGTTGACCTCTGCCAAGCGGGCGTTGACGCCGGCGGCGTAGGCGTTCAGCGCCATCTGTGTGCGGGCGTCCTGAACCGCGACGGATTTCTGCGCCAGGGCATACAGATCGAACCTGCGCATCAGTTTGTCGATCTCGATTGTGCGGGGGCCAAAGATTTCCGACAGGCGGCCCTGCACGGTGCGGCGCATGGTGGTCATCTGCCAAAGCCGGTCCTGTGCATGGGCATAGCCAAGGCCGAAATACACGGCGTCATCGGCGGCGGCGAAGATATGCGGCACATTGGCGTTGTCGCGCACGATTTCCACCGGAGTGGACAGGTCGGCGACCCTCAGGGTCTTGTCGTACTGGGGCAGGGATCGGGACGCCAGGTAATAGATCACCAGCACGCTGAGCACCGCCAGCACGATCATCGCACCGGTCAGCCTGAACAGCCATCGGATGAATGTCACCATATGTCTGAGTCCCTGTTCGCCCTTGCCTTTGGCCCGATAGCTAGCCACAAACCATGGGGAATACAAATGCAAGGGGAGTGTGACATGGCGAAAGTGGCGTTTCTGGGCCTGGGGGTGATGGGCTATCCGATGGCCGGTCATCTGGTCAAGGCCGGGCACGAGGTGGTGGTCTATAACCGCACCGCGGCCAAGGCAGAAAAATGGGTGGCGCAGCATGGCGGCAGTATGGCCCTGACCCCAAGGGAAGCGGCAGCGGGTTGCGATCTGGTAATGGCCTGCGTGGGCAATGACGACGACCTGCGCGGTGTGTGCCTGGGCCCGGACGGGGCATTTGCCGGGATGGCCACGGGCGCGTTGTTCGTCGATCACACCACGGTGTCGGCGGCCGTTACCCGCGCGCTGTATGCCGAAGCGGCGGGGCTGGGCGTGTCATTCGTGGACGCACCAGTGTCCGGCGGGCAGGCAGGTGCCGAAAACGGCCAGCTGGTGGTGATGTGCGGCGGCGACCAGCCTGCCTATGACAAGGCCGAAGCGGTGATCGCCGCCTATGCCAAGATGTGCAAGCGCCTGGGTGACACCGGGGCCGGGCAACTGTGCAAGATGGTCAACCAGATCTGCATTGCCGGACTGGTGCAGGGCCTGTCCGAGGGGCTGCATTTCGCGGAAAAGGCCGGGCTGGACGGGCGCGAAGTGATCGAGGTGATCGGCGGCGGCGCCGCGGGCAGTTGGCAGATGGTGAACCGCTACAAGACCATGCTGGATGACGAGTTCAATCACGGGTTCGCGGTAGACTGGATGCGCAAGGACTTGGGTATCTGCCTGAGCACGGCGAACGAAACCGGTGCCAGCCTGCCGGTGACGGCGATCGTGGACCAGTTCTATAAGGACGTGCAGAACATGGGTGGCGGGCGCTGGGATACCTCGAGCCTGATCAAGCGGTTGCGCAAGCTGGGGTAAGGTTGGGTGGAGGGGCGCTGCCCCTCTGCGCCTGCGGCGCATTCACCCCGGAGTATTTTCCGCAAGATGAAGGGCCGTGCCGGTGTGAGGCGCGGCCCATTCAATGGGTGGCGGTGCTGGAAAACAGGTTGATGACCAGGATGCCGGCAAGGATGAGGCTGATGCCCAGGATGGCGGGCAGGTCCAGACGCTGGCCGAATACAGCCAGACCGATCAATGCGATCAGGACGATACCGAAACCTGACCAGATGGCGTAGACGATGCCGACGGGCATGGATTTCAGGGTCAGCGACAGTAGCCAGAAACTGAGCGCATAGGACAGCACCACCAGGACCGAAGGCCAGGGGCGGGAGAACTGTTGGCTGGCCTGAAGCGCGGTGGTGCCGATGGTTTCCGCCGCGATGGCGAGGAAAAGGATCAGGTAGGTCTGCATGCCGGGTATTCCGAGTTGACTGGGACAGGGGACCAGACCCCTGCGCCGGGCGCAAGAGGTCAGGTGGCGACGTACCAGTCCTTACGGTGGTTGATGGTGATCGTCAGGTTCACGACCAGCGCCCCCAGCAGTGAGTAAAGCACCAGTGGCGTGTCGATCACGAAAAAGGCCAGAGTGAACACGCAGGTATCGAACAGAAGCTGGGTGTAGCCGGCGCGGAACCCGGTGCTGTCCTGCAGGTAGAGCGCCAGGATGCCGACCCCGCCCAGGCTGGCCCCGTGACGGAACAGCGCCAGCAACCCCGCGCCCGACATCATGCCAAACAGGATCGCGCCGACCGCGGGATGGATATAGCCGATCTGGAAGAAATCCGGCAGGTGGTTGGAAAACAGTGACAGCAGCCCGACGGCGGCGAAGGTCTTGAGCGTGAAGCGCCAGCCCATGCGGCGGTAGCCGAGCCAGTAGAACGGCAGGTTCACCACGAAAAACACGGTGCCGAAACTGTAGCCCGTGACATAGGACAGCAGCACCGCCAGGCCGGCGGTCTGGCCGGTGACCAGCCCCAGGTGGGTCAGGATGACCATCGCGGCGGAGGCGATGCCGCTGCCGAACAGAAGGCCCTGCGCATCGGCCACGGGGCCATGTTTTTGTGGATGGATCGATTCGGTCTGGGTCATGCGGCGAACCTGCGGCATCGCGGTGCCCTGCGCCAGAGCGACGGTTTGTCACCCGCCCCGGACGGGGCGGGCGCAGGCGCGGCGGGGGGAGGGGTCAGCCCACCAGCGCCTTGTTCAGGTTGGCGTTCACCTTTTCCAGGAAGCCCATCGTCGTCAGCCAGCCCTGGTTGGGACCGACCAGCAGCGCCAGATCCTTGGTCATGTACCCGCTTTCGACCGTGTCCACGACGACCTGTTCCAGCGTGGTGGCGAATTTCATCAGCGGGGTGTTGTCGTCCAGCTTGGCGCGGTGCTTCAGGCCGCCGGTCCACGCATAGATCGAGGCGATCGAGTTGGTCGAGGTCTGTTCGCCGCGCTGATGCTGGCGGTAGTGGCGGGTGACGGTGCCGTGGGCGGCCTCGGCCTCGACGATCTTGCCATCGGGGGTCATCAACTGAGAGGTCATCAGCCCGAGTGAGCCGAAGCCCTGCGCCACGGTGTCGGACTGCACGTCGCCATCGTAGTTCTTGCACGCCCAGACGAAACCGCCGTTCCATTTCAGGCAGCAGGCGACCATGTCGTCGATCAGGCGGTGTTCGTACCAGATGCCGCGTTCCTTGAATTTCTCGGCGAATTCTTCTTCGTAGACCTGTTGGAACAGATCCTTGAAGCGGCCGTCATAGGCCTTGAGGATCGTGTTCTTGGTGGACAGGTATACAGGCCAGCCAAGGGCCAGCCCGTAGTTCAGCGAGGCGCGGGCGAAATCCATGATCGAGGCGTCGAGGTTGTACATGGACTGGAACACCCCGGCCGAGGGGGCGTCGTAGACCTCGCGTTCGATCACGGTGCCGTCGTCGCCGACGAATTTCATCGACAGTTTTCCCGCGCCGGGGAAGGTGAAATCGGTGGCCTTGTACTGATCCCCAAAGGCATGGCGACCGATCACGATGGGGCGAGTCCAGCCGGGCACAAGGCGCGGCACGTTGCGGCAGATGATCGGTTTGCGGAACACCACGCCGCCCAGGATGTTGCGGATGGTGCCGTTGGGACTGCGCCACATCTGTTTCAGGCCGAATTCTTCGACCCGCTGTTCATCCGGTGTGATGGTGGCGCATTTGACGGCGACACCGATTTTGCGGGTTTTCTCGGCGGCGTCGATGGTGATCTGGTCGCTGGTGCGGTCGCGTTCTTCGATCCCCAGGTCATAGTAAAGCAGGTCAAGATCCAGATAGGGCAGGATCAGCTTGTCCTTGATGAACTGCCAGATGATGCGGGTCATTTCATCGCCGTCCATTTCGACGATGGGGTTGGCGACTTTGATCTTCGACATGGGCGAGTCCCTCCGAATGGCGCGTTATGCGCGTGTTCTGGCGGGATTCGGGGTGGTGATCAAGGGGTGGTATGCAATGGTATACAGAAAATGTGACGTTACGACGCGATTTCGGTCTGGCCGCGTTCAATGCGTCTGAGATGCAGCAACACGAGAAAACCGGAAAGCGAGGCCGCGCCGACGCCCAAGGCCATCGGCAGGGGGGTTCCGTCAAAGCTCTGGCCGACTGGGACGGCGAGAGTGGCCGCTACCACGGTGGAAAACGCGCCCGATACGCTGGCTGCCATTCCGGCGATATGGCCCATCGGTTCCATCGTGATAGCGTTCAGGTTACCGATGGTCAGGCCGGTCTGGAAAAAGACAGAGGTCATCCACAGGACGAAGGCGTAGAATGTCGCGTCGCCCAGCACACCTGTGATCCATGTCAGGGCCATCAGAGACGACAGGAATACCTGCGTGCCCAGGGCTGTCGTGGCCAGTTTACGCATACCGAACTTCATCACCAGCGAGGCATTGAGGAAGCTTGCCGACCCGGCGACCAATGCCATGCCTGCAAACCAAAGGGGAAAGCTGTCGGCGCGACCGAAAGTCAGGTCGAACACTTGCTGGATCATGGTGATGGTCATGAACAGCAGGGCAAAGCAGAAGGTCTGCGCCAGAATGGAAAGACGTACCGAGGGATGGGCGGCCATTTCCGCGATGGCGGCGCGGATCACGGAGATGCGCAGCGGGCGACGGTCTGCGGGTGGGAGGGTTTCAGGTTGCCGCAGCGCCAGCCACAGCGCCGAGCCCATGGCGAACAGCACGAAGGCCAGGAACACCCCGCGCCACCCGGAAAAGACGATGATCACTGACCCCATCAGCGGGGCGACAGCGGGCACAAGCGTGAAAACCATCATGACAAAGGACATGATCCGCGCCATTTCGCGCCCGGCGTATTGATCCCGGACGATGGCCAGACCAACGACTCGCGGGCCTGCGGCCCCGATGCCTTGCAGGAAGCGGGCGACCAGCAAAGGTTCCAGCCCCTGCGCCACAAAGGCCCATCCCGCGGCCAGAACATACAGCGCCGCGCCGCCCAGAATCACCGGCTTGCGGCCGAATGCGTCCGACAGCGGGCCGGTGAAGAACGTGCCGATCCCCATGCCCAGAACGAAACTGGTGATAATCAACTGGGCGCGATTCAGATCGTCCGGGGACAATTCCTGCGCGATTTCCGGCAGGGCGGGCAGCATCGAATCGATCGAAAACGCGATCGTTGCAAAAAGCATGGCCATCAGGCCGATGAACTCGACCTTGCTGAGTGCGGGGCGGGCGGGCATGAGACGTCCTGTTCCTGATCCGTCGTCACGGGCGGACAGAAGCAGGCTATGCCAGTTAACAGGTGAAGAAAACCCCTACCGGCGGCGACGGCGCCCCCCGGCCCCGCCTTCGGTTTTGATGTTGAAGCTGACCTGGGGCAGGGTGACGATCCGGGCCAGTTCCGGGAACGGGGCCGTGGCGTGCGGAATCGCGTTTGCGGCGACGAAATGTTCCTGAAAGCGCGGCTCGATCGCGGTTTCGACCTTGGTGATGTGGTGGACGGTCCGTTCAACCTCGGCCCGGGCGGCGATGTTGCAGAGCGCGATCCGCGCGCCGGTTCCGGCGGCGTTGCCCGCGCTTTGCACCTTGTCCAGCGGCACATCCGGGATCATGCCAAGCACCAGCGCGTGTTTGGGGCTGATATGCGCGCCGAAGGCCCCGGCCAGCACGACGCGGTCCACGGTGTCCACGCCCATTTCATCCATCAGCAGGCGCGCCCCGGCATAAAGTGCCGATTTCGCCAGTTGGATCGCGCGGATGTCACCCTGGGTCACGCTGATCAGGGGGCCGCCGTCGGTGGTGCCATCCCAGATCACATAGGTATGGGTGCGCCCCTGCGGAATGCAGCGGGATGTGCCGGTTTGTTCAGCCGATCCGATCAGGCCAGAGGCGTCCAGAAGCCCAGCCATACGCATTTCGGCCACGGCTTCGATAATGCCGGACCCGCAAATGCCGGTGATCCCGGTCGCGGCGGCGGCTTCGGGGAACCCCGGATCGTCGGACCACAGATCCACACCGATGATGCGGAAGCGGGGTTCTTTGGTGGCGGGGTCGATTTCCAGCCGTTCGATCGCACCGGGGGCAGCGCGTTGGCCGGAACTGATCTGGGCGCCTTCGAAGGCAGGGCCGGTGGGAGAGGAGCAGGCCAGCACGCGGGTTTCGTTGCCCAGCAGGATTTCCGCATTTGTGCCGACATCGACGATCAGCGCCAGATCCTTGGATTTATGCGGTTCTTCGGACAGGGCGACGGCCGCAGCATCGGCCCCTACATGGCCCGCGATACAGGGCAGGACATAGACCTGCGCGCGCGGGTTCAGCGCAGTCAGATCCAGTTGCGCGGCGGGCAGCGACAGGCTGTCCGAGGTCGCCAGCGCAAAGGGCGCCTGACCCAGTTCCACCGGGTCAATGCCCAGCAGCAGGTGGTGCATGACCGGGTTGCAGACGAATGTCGCCTCGACCAGCAGAGCGGGGTCGATCTGCGCCTCTTGCGCCAGCGACGCGGCCAGATCATTGAGCGCGCTGCGCACGGCGGTTGTCATTTCGCGGTCCCCGCCGGGATTCATCATGGCGTAGGAAACCCGGCTCATCAGGTCTTCGCCGAAGCGAATCTGCGGGTTCATCAGGCCCGACGAGGCGATCACCGCCCCGGTTTGCAGATCGCACAGATGCGCGGCGATCGTGGTGGAGCCCAGATCAATCGCCAACCCGAAAAGACCTTTTTCATGCAGGCCGGGCCAGATTTCGGTGATCTGTGCGGGGCCTTTGTTGTGATCGTGATGCAAGGCGACGGTGACCTGCCAGTTGCCCTTGCGCAGGGCGGGCTGGAGTTTGGACAGCACCGACAGATCGGCACGCAGGTCAGCAATGTCCCACTGGTCCTTCAGGGCGCGTTTGAGCCGCTCGAAATCGCCGGTGGGGGTGTGCATGTCGGGCTGGGCGACCTCGACAAAGAACAGGCGCGTGGCGGGGTCCATCGTGATCGGGCGGGCGGTGGCGGCCTTGCGGATCACCTGCTTGTGAACCTGGGATTCGGGGGGGACGTCAATCACCACATCGCCCTGGATCGTGGCCTGGCAGCCCAGACGGCGGCCGGGTTTCAGGCCGCGCTTGTCCTGGTAGCGTTGTTCCACGCTGTTCCAGTCCGACAGGGCGGTGTCGGCGACGGTGACCCCATGTTTGGGAAATTCACCATAGGACGGGGTAATCTGGCATTTCGAGCAGATTCCGCGCCCGCCGCAGACTGAATCCAGGTCCACCCCCAACTGCCGGGCGGCGGTCAGCACCGGCGTTCCTACCGGGAAGTGGCCGCGTTTGCCCGAAGGGGTGAAAATCACGAGAGGGTCGGTCATCTGGTCAGTCCTGTGCGCGTTTCGGGCGGAGCATAGGGCATCGCGCGGTGAAGGAAAGACGGGAAGCGGCATTTCCGCGCCAAGGCGCGTCATGGGCGGACGTCGCGCGGGGCGGTGGGTTGGGGAGCCTCCGGCGGGAGTATTTTTCTGCAAGATGAAATGGGAGGGCGTTAACCTTACTGCCCGGTTAACGGAAACCGCGCGTATGAAAGATGAAGCCGAGCGTGTTCAGCAGGACTTGTGCGGCGAGGATGGCGGTCATGCCCGCGTGGTCGTAGTCCGGGGCGACTTCGACCAGATCGATGCCGACGATGTCATGGGTGCGGGCGACCTGCTGGAACAGTTCCAGCACCTCGTAATAAAGAAAGCCGCCGTGGCTGGGGGTGCCGGTGCCCGGCGCGATCGAGGGGCAGAAGCCGTCAATGTCCAGCGTGATGTAGACGCGGGCGCCTTCAGGGATGCGGGCGGCCAGCGCTTGCGCACCCAGCGCGCGGGCCTGCCGCACCGACAGGATGTCCGACCCCATGCGCCGGGCGTCTGCGTAGCCCTCGCGCGCCGTTGACGACACGTTGCGGATGCCGACCTGGGTCAGGCCGGTGACATAGGGTTTTTCCGCCGCGCGACGCATCGGGTTGCCGTGACCGTTTCGCACGCCGTGGCGTTCATCGACAAAATCGAGATGCGCGTCGATCTGCAGGATGTGGATGTCGCCCTGATCGTCGAAAGCGTTGATGCAGGGAATGTTGACGGAATGATCGCCGCCGATGGTGACGGGCAGGGCGCCCGCCTTCAGCGCGGCGCGCACGGCGGTTTCGATATTGGCGTGGGATTTTTCCGTGTCGGTGTGGACGATGTCGGCGTCGCCCATATCGACGATCCTGACCGCGGCGGGCAGATAGGTGGCGTCGTCCTCGTGATCGTAGGCCCCGGCGTGGCCGAAAGAAAACAGGGTGGAGGCCTCGCGCACGGCACGCGGGCCGAACCGCGCCCCGGCGCGGTACTGGGTGCCGAAATCGAAGGGTGCGCCGATAATGGCGATATCCGCCTGCACCTTGTCCCAATCGGGCTGATAGGGGCGCTTGCCAAAGGTGGAAATCCCCACGAAGGGCAGGTTCAGCCTGCCGGTGTCGTAGCCATGTGCCATACGCGCCTCCTGTCGATTGGGGCCAGCATGGCCCGGTGCGGGGTACGGCACAATGCTGCGCTGCGACCCGTTTGCAGCCAATACCGGCGTCAGGATTCGGGGTTGATGGGGCGGTTCAGGGTCCAGTCGTATGTTCCGGTGTCGCGTTCGTGGACAGCACGTTTCCAGCCCACCTGCTCGGCCCGGTCCTTGAAGTTTATCCCCTCGGGCGAGTGGCGGGTGATGCCGTCAAAGATGGTGGCCAGACGCTGGGTGTTCATCAGGCCGGTCTGCTCGATCGCCTGGTTGATCACCATCTTCTGCATCACCAACTGATTGACCGGGACCGTCGCCATGCGCTGCGCCATGGTTTCAACGGCGTCGTCCAGCAGTTCCCCGGGAACGGCCTTCAGGATCAGACCCATCGCTTCGGCCTCTGTTCCGGTGATCTTGTCGCCGGTGAACAGCATCCGCTTGGCTTTTTCCGCGCCCAGACGATAGACCCACATGGCGGTGGTGGGGCAGCCCCAGACGCGGGCGGGCATATAGCCGATCTGGGCGGTGTCCTGCATGAACACCAGATCGGAACACAGCGCGATGTCGGAGCCGCCAGCGACGGCAAAGCCGTGGACCTTGCAGATCACCGGTTTCAGAGCGCGGAACAGTGACATGAACGCCTGCGTGTTCTTCCACATGAAGGCATAGTCCCGGATCGGATCCCACGGCATATCCTGCGTGGCCTGGCCATTGCCGTTGCCCTCGGCATAGTAGGTCAGGTCGTATCCGGCGCAGAAGGCGGGACCGTTGCCGGATAACACCATCAGGTGGACGCCGGGATCGGCATCGGCCTGCGCGACGGCAGCGGCCAGCAGGTGAGGCAGTTCGTCGTCGATGGCGTTCATCACCTCTGGGCGGTTCAGGGTGATGCGGGCAATGCGCCCGTCCTTTTTGTACAGCACCTTGGTCATTTCGGTCTCCTTTCCCGGTTTTCATCAGCGTGACGTGGATGAAGGCATCTGCCAAGAGCGCAGGCGGTTGGTGACGCATCGTCCCGTTTAGGGGTTTTCATTCGCGCCGATCCATGAGAAAGGGACGTGCCAACACCGATCCCCATTCAGCCGGAGTCCTGCCAATGGAAATTCGTGAGGCCCTTACCTTCGATGATGTTCTTCTGGTTCCCGCCGCGTCCAGTGTTCTGCCGTCCACGGCGGATACCCGTACGCGCGTCACGCGGTCGATCAAGCTGAACATCCCGCTGCTGAGTTCGGCAATGGACACCGTGACCGAGGCGCGCATGGCCATCGCCATGGCACAGGCGGGTGGCATGGGCGTGATCCACAAGAACCTGACAGTCGAACAGCAGGCGCAGGAAGTGCGCCGGGTCAAACGATTTGAATCCGGGATCGTGTATAACCCGGTGACGCTGCGGGTGGATCAGACCCTGGCCGACGCCAAGGAGCTGGTGGAACGTTTCAACTTTACCGGCTTTCCGGTCGTGGATGACAACGGGCTGGTCGTGGGCATCCTGACGAACCGGGACATGCGGTTCGCCAGTTCCGATGACATGCCGGTTTCCGCGATGATGACCAGCAACAACCTGGCGATGCTGGCCGAACCTGCCGATCTGGACGAGGCCAAAAGCCTGATGAAGGCGCGCCGGATCGAAAAGCTGCTGGTGCATGATGGCAAGGGCAAACTGACCGGGCTGTTGACGCTGAAGGACACCGAAAAAGCCGTGCTGAACCCGACCGCCTGCAAGGACGGGCTGGGCCGCCTGCGCGTTGCGGCGGCGACGGGGGTAGGGGATGCTGGCTATGAACGCTCTGCCGCGTTGGTGGATGCCGGGGTGGACGTGCTGGTGGTGGACACCGCGCACGGGCATTCCGCGGGCGTGCTGGAAGCGGTGAAGCGCGCCAAGGCGCTGTCCAACGAGGTACAGGTGATCGCGGGCAACGTGGCCACCGCCGAGGCAACCAAGGCGCTGATCGACGCCGGGGCGGATGCGGTAAAGGTTGGAATCGGGCCGGGGTCCATCTGCACCACGCGGATGGTGGCCGGTGTCGGTGTGCCCCAGCTGACCGCGATCAACGATTGCGCCAAGGCGGCGGGCGATACGCCGGTCATCGCAGATGGCGGCATCAAGTTTTCTGGCGATTTCGCCAAGGCGATCGCGGCGGGTGCGTCCTGCGCGATGGTTGGCAGCATGATCGCCGGCACCGATGAATCGCCGGGCGAGGTGATCCTGTACCAGGGGCGCTCGTTCAAGTCCTATCGCGGTATGGGCAGCCTGGGCGCGATGGCGCGTGGCTCTGCCGACCGGTATTTCCAGAAGGACGCGGCCAGCGACAAGCTGGTCCCCGAGGGGATCGAGGGCCAGGTGCCCTACAAGGGTCCGGCCAACACCGTCATTCACCAACTGGTCGGCGGTCTGCGCGCGGCGATGGGCTATACCGGCAACGCCACGGTCGAGGAAATGCGCAAGAATTGCCAGTTCGTGAAGATCACCAACGCGGGTCTGACCGAAAGCCATGTCCATGACGTGCAGATCACTCGCGAAAGCCCGAACTATCGGGTTGGATGACTTTTCAGCCACTTACGCGCCGAAGCTGAGGTAATACGATGACGCCCGAGGCCCGGATAGCAACAGCAGCGGACCTGCTGGATACCGTGCTGGCGGGCGAGCCTGCCGAAAAGGCGCTGACCGGCTGGGCGCGGCGGTCTCGGTTTGCCGGGTCCAAGGATCGTGCGGCGATCCGGGATCATGTGTTTGACGCCTTACGGTGCAAACGGTCCTTTGCCGCGCTTGGGGGCGCGATGACCGGGCGCGGCCTGATGATCGGCATGCTGCGGGCCCAGGGGCGCGATCCGGCCGACATTTTCACCGGCTTCGGCCATGCACCCGCGCCGCTGGAAGCGACCGAAGCGGCAGCAGGAGCGGCACCTGCCGGAGCGGAGGCGCTGGACCTTCCTGACTGGATCGCGCCGCTGTTCCGGGAGTCGCTGGGGCCAGAGGCTGAAACCGTCGCCCAGACCCTGCGGGCACGCGCCCCGGTGATGCTGCGGGTGAACCTGCGCAAGGCGACCCGCGATCAGGCGATTGCGGCGCTTGCCCAGGCTGGTGTGACCGCACAGCCCGCGACCGTGTCCGAAACGGCGTTGCTGGTCACTGACGGCCCCCGCCGGATCAACGGTTCCGCGCCCTATCTGGACGGCATCGTGGAATTGCAGGACGGGGCGTCGCAGGCGGTGGTGGACAGCCTGCCCTTGCGGCAGGGGATGAAAGTGCTGGACTATTGCGCCGGTGGCGGGGGGAAAACCCTGGCGATGGCGGGCCGCTGCGCGGGAACATATTTTGCCCACGACGCGAATTTTCAGCGCATGAACGACCTGCCGAACCGGGCGGACCGCGCCGGACTCTCTGTCAGGTTGTTAAGCCACTCAGAGGTGGCTGACCACGCCCCTTATGATCTGGTGCTGTGCGATGTTCCCTGTTCCGGCAGCGGATCCTGGCGCAGATCGCCAGAGGGAAAATGGGCGCTATCCCCTGCGACGCTGTCCGATCTGAATGTGCAACAAGATTTTATTATGGATGAAACACAACAACTTGTCGCCGAAAATGGCGTTCTGATCTACGCCACCTGCTCTGTGCTGCGCGCCGAGAATGATGACCGCGTGGCCGCCTTCCTGTCCCGTCATCCGGGGTGGCGGTGCGATTGGGCGCGGCAGTGGACACCCGGTTCAGAAGGCGATGGTTTCTTCGCGGCATGCTTGACCCGATACACCTTATAATGCAACTATAAGGCGTATAGGCGCCTGTTAAGCGTCGGTTAACCCCGCATCCCTCACACTGGGCGGGAATCAACTGCGGGAAGACGCTAATGACGATCGCCGATCAGGACGGGCCATCGGGGCAGCCCCCTTCGGGCAGCGTCAGGGCTGTTGCCCTGCTGGCTTTCGGGGGGGCGCTGCTTCTGGCCGGGCTGCAGGTGCGGCACGATCTGACAACGCCGGTGCTGATTGCCGCCGGTATCGGATTGTTTTGCGCTGCGGTCGTGGTTTGGGTTCGGCGATGGCTGGTCACCCGAACCCTGACCCTGCGCCGCGCGATGGCGATTGAATTCCTGAACAATGATCCTGCGTTGTGTTTCCTCACCGACGAGCTTGGGATAATTCGGTTTGCGGGGCGCAGCGCCGTACAGCGAATGAACCCGGCCAGCGGTCTGACCTTGGCGAATGCGCTGTGCGATATCCTACCCAACCCGCGCACCACCCTGCGCCGACTGCAAATACGGGCGGAAGGGACCGGTGGCGGGTTCGAGGAGTTGCTGACCCGTCGCGGACGCGTGCGCCTCTCTGTCACCTCGCTGGGGGCTGGCGGCTTGGCCTGGCGGATCGAGGATATTCAGGATATCGCGGCCCGGGCGGGTGACCCAAGCCCTTTTCCGCGGGTCACGGTCGGACGCGCCGGAACTGTCCTGTCCATGAACGAAGCCGCCCGCGCCGTCGCCGGCGGGCGGGCGCGGACCCTGACAGAGCTGTTCCCGGACCTGCCCCTGCGCAGCGGACAAGTTTGCAGCGCCCGGCTGGACGGGGAAAGACGCAGATGTTTCGTGGTGGAATCCCGCTCTGCTACCGGGAAGCAGGAAATCCATTTCATACCCACCGAACAGACCGAGCTGCGCACGGACCAGCCCTCGTTCGAGGGGTTGCCGGTGGCCGTCCTGCGCCTGGGTCCGGGCGGAGAGATTGACCAATCCAACAGGCTTGCGCGAACGCTTTTGGGGCTGTCCAGCACAGGTGGCGTCACTTTGCAAAGCCGGCTGGAGGGGCTGGGACGTTCGATTACGGACTGGCTGGAGGACGCGCTACAGGGGCGGGGGCTGAACAAGTCCGAATTTCTGCGGCTTAGGTCCAGCGATGCGGACGTGTTCATCCAGGTGTCGCTGGAACGGGTCAAGGAAGAAGGCAAGACCTTTCTGATCGCCGTGCTGCATGACGCGACAGAGCTGAAAACACTGGAAGCACAATTCGTCCAGAGCCAGAAAATGCAGGCAATCGGCGAACTGGCCGGGGGTATCGCCCATGATTTCAACAATCTGCTGACCGCGATATCGGGGCATTGCGATTTGTTGATGCTGCGGCACGACCATGGCGATTCCGATTTCGCGGACTTGGCGCAGATTTCCCAGAACGCGAACCGTGCGGCGGCGCTGGTTGGGCAATTGCTGGCCTTTTCCAGAAAACAGACCCTGCGCCCAGAGGTTCTGGATGTCCGTGAAACCTTGGCGGATCTGACCCATCTGTTGAACAGGCTGGTCGGCGAAAAAGTGTCCTTGTCCCTGAATCACGACCCGGTATTGAAAACCATCAGGGCGGACAAGCGGCAGCTGGAACAAGTTCTTATGAACCTTGTCGTCAATGCGCGCGATGCGATGCCCGGCGGCGGGGAAATCAGGATCGAAACCGGAAACCACCATCTGGCGGTGGCGCTGGAACGCGACCGCGCGACCGTACCGCCGGGGGACTACGTCGTGATCCGTGTCAGCGATCAGGGATGCGGGATACCCGCGGACAAGCTGCAGAAGATATTCGAGCCTTTCTTCACCACCAAACGACAGGGGGAAGGCACCGGTCTGGGCTTGTCCACGGCCTATGGGATCGTGAAACAGAGCGGCGGGTATATTTTTGTAGACAGCGAGGTGGACAAAGGCGCAGAGTTTTCGCTGATGTTCCCGGTGCATCTGGCCACGCGGGAAGAACTGACCGCGCCACCCCAGACACCGCCGCCGAAACAGCGGCTGAACCGTGAAGAAGGCGTTGTGCTGCTGGTCGAGGACGAGGCCCCGGTGCGTGCTTTCGCGTCACGTGCGCTGAAATTGCGCGGCTATTCCGTCGTCGAGGCGGGCTCTGGCGAGGAAGCGATGGAGTTGCTGCAGAACGAGGGGCTGGAGATTGATCTGTTCGTAACCGATGTGATCATGCCGGGAATGGACGGGCCAAGCTGGGTCAGAAAGGCGCGCCAGGATCGACCGAATGTGCGGGTGGTGTTTATGTCGGGCTATGCCGAGGACGCCCTTGGCGACAACGCGGATCCGGTTGGGAATTCCGTGTTTCTGCCCAAGCCGTTTTCGTTGAACGAACTGTTGGAAACGGTGCAGAAACAGATGGCCTGACACTCAGCCCAGGGTGGTGTCCCAAAGATCGAACTCGGCAGCGCACTTGCGCCGCAGGCGCTTTTCGACCTCGGGGGAAAGGCTTAGTTCCATCTGGGGGGAAACGTTTTCGCGGGCCAGTGTCAGCGGAAGCCCCAGTCGCTGTTCCAGGAAATCCTGCAATTGAGGTTGGTTTTCATAGCGGAACAGGTGGGTCACGCGGGTTCCGTTTGGCCGCGGCTCCAGAAACTTGGCCTGGCTTCCCACGTTTGCAAACCCCGGCGGCGATCCTTTCATATAGGCGTCGACAAATTCGTCAAAGCTGACCGCATGGGTCGAATTGGGGTGGCCATCCATGAAGGGTCGGCGGCGATAGCGGTACCAGCTTCCCAGCCAGCTGATCGGTTCTCTGACCACGGCGAGGGTTTCCAGCGTCTGCCCGCCGACCTTTTCGAACATCGGTCGAAAGAACCGGTTATAACGATAGAGTGGCGCGTGTTTCAGTTCCGGCGGATCGTTCACCACGAGCGCCGCTTGGGGTGCCAATGCCGATTGATAGGCTGTCGTTCCGGTTTTGGGGACTGACAGGAAAACCAGATTCTCTTTCCAGAACACCAACATAGCAGCCTGTCATTACCTTTTCTGGCAGAATTTTTTGCCCATAAACTAATCCTTAACTCTCTGGCCGCAAATTGGAACCAGAAAATTCGGATTGAAATGTTCTCTTTTTGTGCGCATAAAGAAAAAGAGAACAACAGGCGAACACATGCGCGATTGCCGCTTGTCGGCGAGTGTGGGATAAGGAACGGAAACAAAGGCAATGGCAGATCTTCTAACGATGGACAGCAAACGCAACGCGGATAAGCAAAAGGCTCTGGACAGTGCGCTGGCGCAGATTGAACGGCAGTTCGGCAAGGGGTCGATCATGAAACTGGGTGGCGAAAACGCCGTTCAGGAAATCGAGGCGACCTCGACCGGGTCGCTGGGGCTGGACATCGCGCTGGGGATCGGCGGGCTGCCCAAGGGCCGGATCGTCGAGATTTACGGACCCGAAAGTTCGGGGAAGACAACACTGACGCTGCATTGCGTGGCCGAGGAACAGAAGAAGGGCGGCATTTGCGCGTTCGTAGACGCCGAACACGCGCTGGACCCGCAGTATGCCAAGAAACTGGGCGTTAATCTGGATGAATTGCTGATCAGCCAGCCGGATACCGGCGAACAGGCGCTGGAAATCGTGGATACGCTGGTGCGTTCGGGCGCGGTCAGCATGGTCGTTGTCGACTCTGTCGCCGCGCTGACCCCGAAATCCGAGCTTGAAGGTGATATGGGCGACAGCAACGTGGGCGTGCAGGCCCGGCTGATGAGCCAGGCGATGCGCAAGCTGACCGGCTCGATCGCGCGCAGCAACTGCATGGTGATCTTCATCAACCAGATCCGCATGAAAATCGGCGTGATGTTTGGCAGCCCCGAAACGACGACCGGTGGCAACGCGCTGAAATTCTATAGCTCGGTGCGCCTGGATATCCGCCGCATCGGCGCAATCAAGGACCGGGACGAGGTGGTTGGTAACGCCACCCGCGTGAAAGTGGTCAAGAACAAGGTCGCGCCGCCGTTCAAGCAGGTGGAATTCGACATCATGTATGGCGAAGGCATCTCGAAGACCGGTGAACTGCTGGATCTGGGCGTGAAAGCGGGCGTGGTGGATAAATCCGGCGCTTGGTTCAGCTACAATGATGAACGTCTGGGGCAGGGGCGTGAAAACGCCAAACAGTTCCTGCGTGATAACCCCGACATCGCCCTGCAGATCGAGGACAAGATCCGCGCCGCGCACGGTCTGGATTTCCATATGAGCGAGGATGACGGCGACGTTTTGGAGGCCTGATCCGGCAAAGCGCGCAAAATCCCCGGGAAGGCCGGCCCGCGTGCTGCGAGGTCGGCCTTTTCGCGTCAAGTAAGCGTGGACACCGGGGGCTGGCACGGCTAAATCATCGTGGACTTTGGCCTTGTCCGGAAAGACCTGAAACGCATGCCCAGCTTGAACGAGATCCGCTCGACCTTCCTGAACTATTTCCAGAAACAGGGGCACACGATCGTCCCCTCCAGCCCGCTTGTCCCGCGCAACGACCCGACACTGATGTTCACCAACTCGGGCATGGTGCAGTTCAAGAACTGTTTCACGGGGGTGGAGAAGCGCGATTACGTCCGCGCCACGACCGCTCAAAAATGCGTGCGCGCTGGCGGTAAGCACAACGATCTGGACAACGTGGGTTATACCGCGCGGCACCACACCTTCTTTGAAATGCTGGGAAATTTCAGCTTTGGCGACTATTTCAAGCGCGAGGCGATTCCCTTTGCCTGGGAGTTGGTGACCAAGGAATTCGGTATCGACAAAAGCCGCCTGCTGACCACCGTTTACCACACCGATGACGAGGCGTTCGAGATCTGGAAATCCGTTGGCGTGCCCGAGGACCGGATCATCCGCATCGCGACCAGCGACAACTTTTGGCAGATGGGACCGACCGGCCCCTGCGGCCCTTGCACCGAGATTTTCTATGACCACGGCGATCACATCTGGGGCGGCCCTCCGGGATCGGCCGAAGAAGATGGCGACCGGTTCATCGAAATCTGGAACGTCGTGTTCATGCAGAACGAGAAGTTCGAGGACGGCTCGATGGTCGACCTGGAGATGCAGTCGATCGACACCGGCATGGGGCTGGAACGGATCGGGGCGCTGCTGCAGGGCAGCCATGACAACTATGACACCGATCTGTTCAAGGCGCTGATCGAGGCCAGCGCCCATGCCACCAGCGTTGACCCCTACGGCGATCAGAACGTGCATCACCGGGTGATCGCGGATCACCTGCGCTCTACCTCTTTCCTGATTGCGGACGGGGTGATGCCCAGCAATGATGGCCGTGGATATGTGCTGCGCCGGATCATGCGCCGCGCCATGCGTCACGCGCATCTGCTGGGCGCCAAAGACCCGGTCATGCACCGGCTGGTGAAAACGCTGGTCGGCCAGATGGGCGAAGCCTATCCCGAATTGCGCCGCGCGCAGCCGATGATCGAGGAAACGCTGCTGCTGGAGGAAACACGGTTCAAGCAGACGCTGGACCGCGGTCTGAAACTGCTGGACGAAGAGGTGGCGAACCTGGGCGACACCACCGCGCTGCCGGGTGAAACCGCGTTCAAGCTGTACGACACTTATGGCTTTCCGCTGGACCTGACGCAGGATGCGCTGCGCGAAAAGGGCCTGACCGTGGCGACCGAAGGCTTTGAAACCGCGATGGCCGAGCAGAAGGCCAAGGCGCGGGCGGCGTGGTCCGGTTCGGGCGAGGCGGCGGATGCGACGATCTGGTATGACATCGCGGAAAACAAGGGTGTGACGGAATTCTTGGGCTATGACACCGAAACCGCCGAGGCACAGGTTCTGGCCATCGTCAAGGACGGCGCGCAGGTGGACAAGGCGGTGAAGGGCGACAGCCTGCAAATCGCCGTGAACCAGACCCCGTTTTATGCCGAGAGCGGTGGTCAGGTCGGCGACACCGGCACGCTGAGAACCGAAACCGGCGCGGCGCGGATCATAGACACGCGTAAGGCGGCCGGGGTGTTCATCCACTTTGCCGAAGTCACCGAAGGTGAGATCGCGCGCGGCGCTGCGGCGGTTCTGGAGGTGGATCACACCCGCCGATCCGCGATCCGCGCCAATCACTCGGCCACGCACCTGCTGCACGAGTCGCTGCGCGAAACGCTGGGCGAACACGTGGCGCAGCGCGGCTCGCTGAACGCGCCGGATCGTCTGCGGTTCGACTTCAGCCACGCCAAGGCGCTGTCGGATGCAGAGCTGAGCAAGGTCGCCGCAGATGTGAACGCCTTTATCCGCCAGAACACACCGGTGGAAACCCGGATCATGACCCCGGATGATGCCCGCGCCATCGGTGCGCAGGCGCTGTTCGGCGAAAAATACGGGGAAGAGGTGCGTGTCGTGTCGATGGGTCGCGCGGCCACTGGCAAAGGTCAGGATGGCACCACCTATTCGATCGAACTGTGCGGTGGCACCCATGTGAAACAGACCGGCGATATCGGCATGTGTGTGATCCTGGGTGACAGCGCCAGCAGCGCCGGTGTCCGCCGGATAGAGGCGCTGACCGGGCAGGCCGCGCTGGATTACCTGCACGATCAGGCAAATACATTGGCCGCCGTGATGGGTGCGTTGAAGGCGCAACCGACCGAGGTCGTGGACCGGGTCGAGGCACTGCTGCATGAACGCAAGTCGCTGACGAACGAGGTGGCACAGCTGCGCCGCGAACTGGCGATGACCGGTGGTGCCGGACAGGGTGGCGGTACAGCGGCAGAGGATGTGAACGGCGTGAAATTCTTGGCGCAGGTACTGACCGGTGTGTCCGGCAAGGATCTGCCCGCGCTGATCGACGAACACAAGGCGCGCATCGGGTCCGGTGCGGTGCTGCTGATCGCCGATTCGGACGGCAAGGCCGCAGTGGCAGCCGGTGTGACTGCGGATTTGACCGGGCGTGTTTCGGCTGTCGATCTGGTCAAGGCGGCGGTGCCGGAACTGGGGGGCAAAGGCGGCGGTGGCCGTCCCGATATGGCGCAGGGCGGCGGCAAGGATGCCGCCAATGCCGACGCCGCAATTGCAGCGGCCAAGGCCGTGATCGGAGGATAATATGGGAGCATTGTGGATCGCGCACGTCACGGTGACGGACGAGGAAGCATACGGCAAATACGCGAAATTGGCGGGTCCGGCAATCGCCAAGCATGGCGGCGAGTTCATCGCCCGCGCCGGGCGCTATGTCCAACTGGAAGGCAAGGATCGCCCGCGCAATGTAGTGGCCAGGTTCCCTGATGTGGAAACCGCGGTGGCCTGCTATCACAGCCCGGAATACCAAGAGGCGCTCAGCCATGCGCGGGGCGCGTCGGAGCGTGAACTGCTGGTGGTGGAAACCAGCGAATGAACAGGGGCCGCGCCGGGTGCGCGGCCTTTTCTTTCAGAACGGGTTCTTTGCGCCACGGTCCTTGGACAGCGACTGTTGCCGTTGTTCCACCAGTATTTCGATGGCGTCAGCCAGGTGGATTTCCTGGATGTTGTAATCGCCCCGTTCGACGCGCAGCTTGTGCGCCAGGATCATCACGTCGGCATGGGTGCAACCTTCGGGCGGAAAGAACTTGTAGGTGGCCAGTTCGATCAGCAGCCCCAGCGGATCCTTGAAGTAGATCGAATCCATGAACCCGCGATCCTTGACCCCGGAATGGCCGATGCCGCGCTGTTCCAGGCGGTCCGCGGCCTGGGTAAAACTGGCGCGGCTAACATTGAAGGCCAGGTGATGCACGCATCCCGGTTCGGTGGGCGTGCGGCGGCGGTTCGGCTTGCGGGTCTCGTTGGTGAAAACGGTGATCAGCCGCCCGTCACCGGGATCGAAATAGAGGTGGCCTTCGTCCGGGTTGTCCAGATTTGGCTGATCGAAAACGAAGGGCATACCCAACACGCCTTCCCAGAAGTCGATACTGGTCTGCCGGTCAGCACCGGTAAGGGTTATGTGATGTACGCCTTGGGACTGAATCTTTTTCATGGGGTTCTCTCTGGTGTTTGCACAAGTGTAGCGCCCACGTCCAAATTGGCAAAATCAAGGATCAGTAGATCATGTAGTTAAACGTGGTCTTTCCGGACAAAAGCCGCTGAAAATGGGCGCAGCCGTTCTCTGCCTGGGAAAAATGCGCCCATGCGTAGGCGGCGAAAAGGGTCGGTCTCGCCCGCATAAAAAAAGAGTTGATCCGCATTGGATCAGCCTTCTGTGTTGCATCTATCTTGTTAAGGAAAATTTGTCGGGTTTGGGGTGGATAAGACTGCATCTGCATGACATAGGCCATGTATTCGTGGTCTACCCTGCTTAGCCCTTCAGGAATGATCTGGTTGACAACAAGGTGAGTCAACTCGTGCGCAATCAGCCCTTCGAACATCTGGTCAATCGGTACCTCGCTATAGATTTCGTTGGCAGCCACGGCCTCTGCGAGTGTTGTTGGCTCGGAAAGTTGAATGCTTGCGCTTTCACAGTCAGCGTAGGCAAAGCAATCGTATCCAAATGGGTGTACAACCTGCTCTACAAGCTGGATGGTGACCGGTTGTTTTAGGGCAAGGCTGCATTGACCAAGTTGGCGCAGAGCATTTTCAGCGCCTACACAAACTGAGCGGGCAAGCGTTTCGGTCGTTGCAGTCACCCTGATGGCAGAAGTGTCGCAGACATAAATGTCGGCAAGGGCACCCCCTGGCAACGACAGCAAAGCGCACTTTGCCACAATTCCGAACAAAAAGTTGGACAGCTTGGCCATGCCGGGCAGGGTACCCGGCATGGGCCGTATTTCAAAACGTTAACTCAGGCCTGCTTGGCCATGCGCTTGCGTTCATGCGGATCCAGGTAGCGCTTGCGCAGACGGATCGCGTTCGGTGTCACCTCGACCAATTCGTCGTCGTTGATATAGGCGATCGCCTCTTCCAGGGTGAAGTTGATATGCGGCGTCAGGCGGACGGCGTCGTCGGTGCCGCTGGCGCGGACGTTGGTCAGCTTCTTGCCCTTCAGCGGGTTCACTTCCAGATCGTTGTCCCGCGAATGTTCCCCGATGATCATGCCCTGGTAGACCTTGGCCTGCGGACCCAGGAACATGCGGCCACGCTCTTCGAGGTTCCACAGCGCATAGGCGACGGCCTCGCCGTCCTCCATCGAGATCAGAACACCGGCGCGGCGGCCGGGGATCGCGCCCTTGTGCTTGGTCCAGCCGTGGAATACCCGGTTCAGCACGCCTGTGCCGCGAGTGTCGGTCAGGAATTCGCCGTGATAGCCGATCAGCCCGCGCGACGGCACATAGGCGATGATGCGGGTCTTGCCTGCACCGGCGGGTTTCATTTCCGCCAGTTCGCCCTTGCGCGTGCCGGTGATCTTTTCGATCACCGCACCCGAATATTCGTCATCCACGTCAATGGTGACTTCCTCGACCGGTTCCATCCGGTCGCCGTCCTCGTCCTCTTTCATGATGACCTGCGGGCGGGAAATCGACAGTTCGAACCCTTCGCGGCGCATGTTTTCGATCAACACGCCCATCTGCAGTTCACCGCGCCCCGATACTTCGAAGGCTTCCCCGCCGGGGGTATCCTTGATGCGGATCGCGACGTTGGATTCGGCCTCTTTCATCAGGCGGTCGCGGATCACGCGGGATTGGACCTTTTTGCCGTCACGGCCTGCCAGCGGGCTGTCGTTGATGCCGAAAGTGACGGTGATGGTGGGCGGGTCGATCGGCTGGGCGTCCAGCGGTTGGTCCACGGCCAAGGCACAGATGGTATCGGCCACGGTCGCCTTGGACATGCCGGCAATCGTGACGATGTCGCCGGCGACGGCTTCTTCGATTTCCTGCAGGGACAGGCCGCGGAAGGCCTGGATCTTGGTGACGCGGAACTGTTCGATCTTCTGACCGACACGGCTGATGCCCTGCACGGTTGCGCCGACCTTGATCTTGCCGGATTCCACGCGGCCGGTCAGGGTGCGGCCGATGAACGGATCGCTGCCCAGAATGGTGGCCAACATGCGGAAATCGTCGTCGATCTTCTTCAACTGGCGCGGTTTCGGCACGTGGTTGACGATCAGTTCAAACAGCGCGTGCAGATCCTTGCGCGGGCCGTTCAGTTCAGCATCAGCCCAGCCGTTGCGGCCAGAGGCATACATATGCGGGAAATCAAGCTGGTCCTCGTCCGCGCCAAGGTTGGCGAACAGGTCAAAGCATTCATCCAGCGCGCGGTCGGGTTCGGCGTCGGGCTTGTCCACCTTGTTCAGCACCACGATCGGACGCAGACCCAGCGCCAGCGCCTTGGAGGTCACGAACTTGGTCTGGGGCATCGGGCCTTCGGCAGCGTCCACCAACAGGACCACGCCATCGACCATGCTGAGGATACGCTCTACCTCGCCGCCGAAATCGGCGTGGCCGGGGGTGTCAACGATGTTGATCCGCGTGCCGCGCCATTCGACGCTGGTCGGTTTGGCGAAAATGGTGATCCCGCGTTCGCGTTCCAGATCGTTGCTGTCCATGGCCCGTTCGGCCACGGCCTGGTTTTCGCGAAATGCCCCCGACTGCTTCAGCAATTCGTCCACCAGCGTGGTCTTGCCGTGGTCAACGTGGGCGATGATGGCGATATTGCGCATATCCATGAGGCGTATCCTGCTTTGTTCGGGGTCCGCCTATACTGCCTCAGCTCAAAAGGCCAGAGGGAAAGGCGCGTTGCCGGGGAACCATCCCGGCAGGGCGCACGGCTGTCTGACATACAAAAGGGGCCACCCGATGGGCGGCCCCAGAAACCAGACAGGCACAAGCGTCAGAACGGAATGTCGTCGTCCAGGTCGTTGCGGGCGCTGCCGCCGCCCTGGCTGCCCTGACCGCCGCCGTAGGAGGGACCCGAATCGTAGCCGCCGCCATAGTCGCCGCCGTAGCTGCCGCCTTGGCCGCCACCGCCCTGACCGCCGCCGTCGCCACGGCCGTCCAGCAATGTCAACTCGCCGCGATACGGGCGCAGCACGATTTCGGTGGTATAGCGGTCCTGACCGGACTGGTCCTGCCATTTGCGGGTTTCCAGCTGGCCTTCGATATACACCTTCGATCCTTTGCGCAGATACTGTTCCGCGATGCGCGCCAAGGGTTCCGAGAAGATCGCAACGGAATGCCATTCGGTCCGTTCGCGACGTTCGCCGGTGTTGCGGTCTTTCCAGTTTTCAGAGGTGGCGATGCGCAGGTTGCAGACCTTGCCGCCATTCTGGAACGACCGCACCTCTGGGTCGCGGCCGAGGTTGCCCACCAGAATTACCTTGTTCACCGATCCGGCCATGATTGTCTCCCGTTGACTCGTTTGATCCTGCTTACACCACGGTCCGGCAGAAAGGTAAAGTTTTCGGAAAGACGCGGGCATCTAAACCCCAGCTATAGGCCACCTGGCGAACACCGCAATGCAACCGGGGTTCAATGGTGTCGGCGTGGGAACAAGGCGTATGCCGGTCAGGCCGGCACCGGGCCGGTGATCACATCAAGGAGAAACCAAGATGATCCGCAAACTGACCGCAGCCACCCTTGCCACCGTGGTCCTTCTTGGCGCCGCGACGCCCGTTCTGGCCTCGCAAAGCGTTCCGCAGGAAACCCAGGCATTGATCCGCGCAAAGCTCACGGAACAGGGATACGAGGTGCGAAAGATCAAACGCGAAGACGGGCTGTTCGAAGCCTATGCGCTGAAAGACGGCAAAAAGCTGGAAATCTATCTGGACGAAAACCTGAACGTCGTGCGCACCAAGACCGATGACTGATTGGCGAAGGGGCGGCGGTTTGCCGTCCCGTCTGCCTTGACTGAAGGAATGACAGGATGACAACGACACAGGTCTGGGATCCGTTCGTTCGGGTGTTTCACTGGACGCTGGCGCTGGGAATTGCGCTGAACGGGCTGATTGTTGATGACGATAGCAAGCTGCACATCCAGATCGGCTATGCTGTCCTGGGATTGGTGCTGCTGCGGATCGCCTGGGGCTTCGTCGGTACGCCCCATGCCCGGTTTGTTGATTTTCCGCCGGATCTGGACGCGTCCATGGGGCAGTTGCAGGACATGGCCTTGGGCCGGATCCGCCACCATGCTGGACACAGCCCGCTGGGGGCGCTGATGATCTATAATCTTCTGGTGACGGTCTTGTTGCTGGGGCTGACCGGGTACATGATGACCACCAGCCGGTTCTGGGGCGTCGACTGGGTCGAGGAAACGCACGAGTTGCTGGCAGGGTGGCTGGGGGTTTCGGTCTTGGTGCATGTTGCAGCCGTGATCCTTGAAAGCAGGCGAACCGGGGTGAATCTGCCACGGGCGATGGTGACAGGGCGGAAAACCCTGCCGGACAAGGACAGGAAACCGACGTGAACCAGAAGGTTGCGAAACGAAACAGCGTAGGGCTTGGGCTGCTGATCGTGGTGCAGGCGGCGGCGGCCCTTTTCTTTCTGAGCGATATCGCGTTCGATCTGTTCGATGGCCATGCCCAAAGCAGTCCGCTGCATCTGGCCATCGAGGGCGTGGCGGCCCTGTCGCTGGCGGTTTCGGTCGTGGTCGGCGTGCATTTCCTGCTAGAGATGTTGCGCAGGCAGGCGCGGCTGGAACGCGGGCTGTCCGTCGCGTCCGGGGCCTTGAACGATCTGATGGAAACCTATTTCCACACCTGGGGGCTGACGCCTTCGGAACAGGATGTGGCGACGTTTGCGATCAAGGGTGTTCCCATCGCGGAAATCGCGGTGCTGCGCGGCAGTGCCGAAGGCACGGTCAAGGCGCATCTGAATGCGATCTATCGCAAGGCCGGTGTGTCGGGGCGCGGTGAGCTTGTCAGCCTGTTGATAGAGGACTTGATGACTCAGCCGCTGCTGCGCGATCGGTCTGGGCAAACTGCTGCCGAATGATTGCACAGGGGTGGTAATTGTTGCGGTTTTGCATAACATGCGCGGCGCGAGTTGTTGGTACCGGGGAATTTGGAATGCGTAAGTTCTTGATTGCCGCCAGCGCCCTGGCCTTGGCGGGGGCAGGGAGTGGCCAAGCCGAGGTTCTGTCCTCTAAATCCCGGGTCAGCCTGTTCAAGTCACAGACCAAGGTTCTGGACAATCGCGCATCCGAACAATACCGTGCCAGCGTTCGCCTGCAGCCACCGGCTGTGCACACGCCTTCGAAATGGGGGCCGGTCATGTATGACGGGGCCTATCGCGGGCCGTATCTGGACATGGCCCGGTCCGCCGCCGCGCGCAATGGCGTGCCAGAAGAGCTGTTTCTGCGATTGGTCCACCAGGAAAGCCGGTTCAACAAGGACGCGACATCGCCCAAGGGGGCGCTGGGACTGGCACAACTGATGCCGGATACTGCCGACCTGCTGGGGGTAGACCCGCTGGATCCCTATGAAAACCTGGACGGCGGTGCGCGCTACCTGGCGGCGCAGTACAAGGCGTTCGGGTCGTGGCCGCTGGCGTTGGCCGCCTATAACGCCGGGCCGGACGCAGTGCGCAAGCATGGCGGCATTCCCCCTTTCGAGGAAACCCGGAATTACGTTCTGACGATCTGGGGCAGTTGACGATCAGTTGAAGCGGCGGAAGGGGCTGACCGGTGATTGCCCCACCTGCGCGCGTCCCTGCAGGGGGGATGCCGGTTTTTCCACCCCTTTGCCACGGCGCAGATCAGAGGGGCTGAACTTCGTGTGCTGCAGCACGAAACGAGAGAAATAGGCCGCGCTGCCAAACCCCAATTGATCGGCGATGTCCTTTAGCGGCAGATCGGTGCCTTCGATCAGAACACGCGCCTCGTAGAGGGTTCGGCGGGTCAGGACATCTGCGGCGGTCATGCCGGTATACTGGCGGCAGGCGCGGGTCAGATGGGTGGGGGTGACGCCCAGCATCGCGGCAAAATCGGCCATTGGCTTGCCGGTGCGGAAGTCCTTGGCGACAAGGGCGCAAAATGCCTCGACCAGTCTTTGTCCGGCGGGCAGGCGGGGTTCCTCTGGTCCGTGGATCGCAAGTGCCTGCCGCCGCATCCAGACGGAAATCAACGACACATGGGCCCGCGCCGCCTCGTCCATGAAAGGGGCGTCGTGATCCAGTTCACGCTGCAGGTTGTCCAGCAGGCCCGTCAGTTCGGATTGGGCGTGTACTTCGCGGATGCGCAGCAGCATCGGGGTATCGTGCAGGGTCAGCGCCGGGTCGTGCGGGATGCGTACCGCGATGCCGAAACCGGTGCGCCCCAGATCCATTGAAAACAGTGTCCTTGCCGGGATATGAAACAGGTTATGCGCCCCGACGCCGCGCCGGATGCCCTGCAGGATCGCCAGTCCCTGTCCCTTGGTGATCCATAGCATCAGATCATGGTCGCAATCGTGCAATTCGGTCAGCCGCCAAGCCCCCCCACGCGACAGTTGCGCGATAGAGGAAATACGTATCTCGTTCGGGCTATTCAGATCCTGCGCCATGAATTGCGGACTTTTCGATATCAAAACTGCAGTTATCCACAGGATTAGGAGAGAATTGTCGGAAAATGTAAAGTATTAATTTCCGGTGTCAGGCCGGATGCGTACCCAGGCCTTCATGCGTGACCGGAACCAGGTGCGCTGGCGTTTGGCGAATTGCCGGGTGGCGATTGTGGCCGCCTCGCGGGCCGCATCCAGCGTCATTTCACCGCGCAGATGGGCGATCAGTTCCGGCGCGCCGATTGCCTTAGAAGATAGCAGGGCAGGGTTCCAGTTCGGCAGGTTGGCGCGCGCCTCGTCCAATGCGCCGCGTTCCAGCATCTGGTCAAAGCGGCGGGCGATGCGGGCGTTTAGCCACTCTTTGCCTACGTCGAACAGGATCGGTGTGGTTTCGGACAGCGCCAGCATGGGCGGCGGTGTATCATTCTGCCAGTCGGCCAAACCACGCCCGGTGGCTTGCTGGACTTCCCACGCGCGCTGTACCCGCATCGGGTTACGTGTGTCGATCCGCGACAGTGTGACCGGATCCAGTTCGGCCAATAGCGGTTCGTGTCCTGAGCGCGCAATACGGGCATCCGCCGTGGCGCGGATTTCCGGCGGCGTTGCCGGGATCTCGGCCAACCCTTCGGTCAGTGCGGAAAAATACAGGCCTGTTCCGCCCACGATGATCGGTCGCTGACCGCTGCGCAGGATGGGGTTCAGATCGCGCAACCAATGCCCCACGGAATAGTCGCGGTCACCGGGGACATGGCCATACAGCAGGTGCGGGGCCTCTGACTCTTCTTCGGGGGAAGGGCGTGCCGTCAGAATGTGCCAGTTGGCGTAGACCTGGATCGCGTCTGCATTCACGATCACACCACCCTGGTCCCGCGCTATCTGCAACGCCAGCGCGGATTTGCCAGAGGCGGTCGGACCCGCAATCAGGACGGGCCGGTCGACGGGGATTTGCGAAAGGGCGATCATGGCCCCCGATACCGTGTTCGGCGCCGCTTGGTAAGGGGGAAGCAGGGAATTCGGCCAAAGCGGGACTCTCGGATTGAACACCGGGACGTTTTCCGACATTTTGCGCGCCAAACAGGAAGTTGCCGAACGGAGCCCCCAATGGCCGAAGCTGCCGACACCCCCACGGATAAAGCCTCTGAAACGAAGTTCAAGCGCGTGATGCTGAAGATTTCCGGCGAGGCCCTGATGGGGCCGCAAGGATTCGGCTTGCACCCGCCCACCGTCGAACGCGTCGCGCGCGAGGTGAAATCGGTGCACGATCTGGGCGTGGAAATCTGCATGGTGATCGGGGGCGGCAACATCTTTCGCGGCCTGTCTGGCAGCGCGCAGGGGATGGAACGCACCACTGCGGACTATATGGGAATGCTCGCCACGGTGATGAACGCACTGGCCATGCAGTCGGCGCTGGAATCGCTGGGCGTCTTTACCCGTGTCATCAGCGCGATCCCGATGGACCAGGTCTGCGAGCCCTACATCCGCCGCCGCGCCGTTCGCCACCTGGAGAAAAAGCGCGTCTGCATCTTCGCCGCCGGTACCGGCAACCCCTATTTCACCACCGATACCGCCGCCACCCTGCGCGCCAATGAAATGGCCTGCCAGGCGATCTTCAAGGGCACCAAGGTGGATGGGGTCTATGACAAGGATCCGGTCAAGCACGCGGATGCGAAACGCTATGACACCGTCACCTTTGACGAGGTTCTGGCCCAGCATCTTGGCGTGATGGATGCTTCTGCCATTGCGCTGGCGCGGGACAACAACCTGCCGATCATCGTCTTTTCGCTGGATGAACCCGGCGGGTTCCGGGGTATCCTGGCCGGGCAAGGCACCTATACAACGGTCGTGGGATAAGCGTATCCTGACACCAGCCAAGAGGGCCCGGGCAGCGGGCAAGAAGAAAGAGCAAGTACATGTCAGAAGAAATCGAGATCGACACCGGCGACCTTTCCCGCCGCATGGATGGCGCCTTGGGCGCGCTGCGTAACGAATTCGCCTCTCTGCGGACCGGGCGGGCCTCCAGTTCGATGCTGGATCCGATCCAGGTTGAAGCCTACGGCCAGTTCACCCCGATCAACCAACTGGGCACGATCAACGTCCCCGAACCGCGCATGGTCACGATCAACGTCTGGGACAAAACGATGGTCAGCAAGGTGGAAAAGGCCATCCGCACCAGCGGTCTGGGTATCAACCCGCAGCTGAACGGCACCATCATCATGCTGCCGATCCCCGAGTTGAACGAGGAACGCCGCCGCGAACTGACCAAGGTTGCTGGGGATTATGCCGAACGCGCCCGCATCGCCATCCGCAACGTCCGCCGCGACGGGATGGACCAGATCAAGAAGGCCAAGGCTGATGGTATGTCCGAGGACGACCAGAAGTTCTGGGAATCCGAGGTGCAGGATCTGACCGACAAGCATATCGGGCTGGTCGACAAGGCGCTGGAAACCAAGCAAGCGGAAATCATGCAGGTCTGAGACCTGGAAAGGGCGCGTCATGGCCGCCGAGACTGAACGGGACTTTGGTCCGCGCCATGTTGCCATCATCATGGACGGCAATGGCAGATGGGCCCAGGCGCGGGGACGACCGCGCCTGTTCGGCCATCACGCGGGCGCAAAGCGCGTACGAGAGATTGTCGAGGCATGCCCGGATCTGGGCGTGAAATACCTGACGATCTTTGCCTTCTCGACCGAGAACTGGAAACGTACCCAGGTAGAGGTCGCCGGGCTGATGAGCCTGTTCCGCCGCTACATAGCCAAGGAAACCCGCGCGCTTTATAACGAAGGGGTGCGGGTGCGTTTTATCGGGGACAGGGTGCGGCTGGACAGCAAGCTGACCACGCTGATGGACGACCTGGAACAGCTGACTGCGGAAAACGACCGTGTCCACCTGACGATCGCGCTGAATTATGGCGGTCGCGACGAGGTTGCCCGTGCGACCCGGCGGCTGGCTGAAGATGTCGCCGCCGGTCGGTTGGACCCGGCCAGTGTGGACGAGGAAACGCTGCCGAAATACCTGGACACCTGCGTGTTGCCGGACCCTGACCTGGTGATCCGAACCAGTGGCGAAGCGCGGATTTCTAACTTCCTGCTGTGGCAATCCGCCTACGCCGAGTACGAATTCATAGATACGCTGTGGCCGGATTTCAGCGCGGCAGAGTTCGCATCACTGGTCGGCAGCTACTCGAAACGGGAACGCCGCTATGGCGGGGTAAAGGTCTGAGCATGACGACGAAATGGGATGATCTGGCGCCGCGCGTGATCTCGGGTCTGGTGATGCTGGCGGTTGGTGCCTTCTCCATCGTGCAAGGCGGATGGGTTTTCTCGGTGTTGCTGGCCGTGATTTGCGGGTTGATGGTCTGGGAACTGGTGCGCATGATCGACCCGGAAAAGACGGCCGCTGCGATCCAGTTGGGCGCGCTTGTCGGAGGGGTGGTGTTGCTGGCGCCCTTCTTGCCGGGGCTCTATGTTCTGCCCGTTCTGCTGGCGCCGGTGATCGTTGGGCTGGGGCAGGTCAAGCGGATGCAGGGCGTCCTTGCCGCCTACATGACCGTCATCCTGTTGGCGGGTTTCGGTGGCATCACCCTGCGCGTGGGACATGGGCTGACCTGGACCCTGTGGCTGGTGTCGATCGTGATCGTCACCGATGTAGCAGGCTATTTTGCGGGGCGCATCCTTGGCGGGCCGAAATTCTGGCCGCGGGTCAGCCCCAAGAAAACATGGTCCGGCACCGTGGCGGGCTGGGTCGGCGCGGCGGCTGTCGCGCTGTGGTTCATGTCGGCGATGGGGGCAGGGCCGGCGTTGATCGTCATAAGCGTGATCCTGTCTTTTGCGTCCCAGATGGGGGACGTGGCCGAAAGCGCGATCAAGCGCAAGGTCGGGGTCAAGGACAGCTCCAACCTGATCCCCGGACATGGCGGGCTGCTGGACCGGTTTGACGGCATGCTGGGGGCACTTCTGCTGTTCCTGCTGGCCGGTCTGGTCGGCTTTCCGCCGGGCGCGCCATGAGACGGGTTTCCGTATTCGGCGCGACCGGGTCCATCGGGCAGAACACGCTGGACCTGATCGCCCGCGCGCCCGAGGATTATGACGTTGTCGCCCTGACCGGCGGGCGCAACATCGCGCAACTGGCCCGCGACGCCATCGCGCTGAACGCGGATGTGGCAATCACCGCCCACGAAGAGTTGCTGCCGGACCTGCGCGCCGCGCTGTCGGGCACCGGTATCGAAGTTGCCGCCGGGCAGGCTGCGCTGACCGAGGCCGCCACGCGCCCCGCCGATTGGGTGATGTCGGCCATCGTCGGCGCCGCCGGGCTGGGACCGGGGTTGAAGGCGCTGGAACAGGGGGCGACACTGGCGCTGGCCAACAAGGAATCTCTGGTCACCGCCGGCCCGCTGTTGATGCAGACCGCGCGGGCACATGGCGCAACCGTCCTGCCGGTGGACAGCGAACATTCCGCCATCTTCCAGGGACTGGTCGGCGAAAATATTTCCGCGGTCGAACGTATCATCATCACCGCCAGCGGTGGCGCCTTCCGCGATTGGCCACTGGAAAAACTGGTCAATGCCACGCTGGAGGAAGCCTCCAGCCATCCGAACTGGGATATGGGGCAGCGTATCACCATCGACAGCGCATCAATGTTCAACAAGGCGCTGGAAGTGATCGAGACCAAGGAATTCTTTGGCGTCCGGCCCGAGCAGATAGAGGTTCTGGTGCATCCTGAATCGATGGTTCATGCGTTGGTGGGGTTCAACGACGGGGCGCTGATGGCGCATGTCGGCGCACCGGATATGCGCCATGCCATCGGCTATGCGCTGCACTGGCCGGAACGCCGCCCGCTGCCCGTGGCGCGGCTGGACCTGGTGCAGATCGGGCAGTTGACCTTTCGTGCGCCGGATCCCGTACGCTATCCGGCGCTGACCCTTGCCCAAGAGGTCATGCGCACCGGTGGCATGATGGGGGCGATCTTCAACGCGGCCAAGGAACGCGCGCTGGACGCTTTCATCGCAGGACGGATCGGCTTTCTGGACATGGCCCCTGTGGTCGAAGATGTGATGACACAATTGTCATCCGATAATGGCCTTATTCAGGCCAGCTTTACCCTTGATAACGTTGCCAAAGCAGACCATTTGGCCCGTATGCGAGCCGACAAGGTCATGATGGCCAGGGCAGACAGGTAACAGGACGGATTCTTGGATATTCTCGGTGCTATTCCCGCGTTCGGTGGTTTTCTGACCACTGTTTTGGCCTTTGTCATCGCACTATCGGTGATCGTGGCGATCCACGAATACGGGCATTACATCGTCGGCCGCTGGTCGGGGATCAAGGCCGAGGTATTCTCGCTTGGATTTGGTCCAGTCCTGTTTTCGCGGACAGACAAACATGGCACGCGCTGGCAACTGGCGGCGCTGCCGTTCGGGGGGTACGTAAAATTCCTGGGCGACGCAAATGCCGCCAGCGGCCCGGACGAGGAAAAAGTCCATGCCATGCCCACCGAAATGCAGCGCCACACCATGCTGGGCGCGCCGCTGTGGGCGCGGGCGGCGACCGTGGCAGCGGGGCCGGTGTTCAACTTTGTCCTGTCCATCGTGATTTTCACCGGCATCGGTCTGACTGCCGGTGTGGTCAAAGACCCGCTGACCGTAGGGCAGGTTTTGCCGGTGCCTTACGATGTCAGCCTGCAGTCCGGGGACGAAATCGTCGCGATAGAGGGCATGAAGCTGCCCAGCGAGGATGGCGAAGGCTACGACGCCTACATGGACGCACTGCCGGTACAGCAGATGCTGCGCTGGACGGTCAAGCGGGACGGTCAGGTGATCGACGTGTCCGCGCCACATCCGATGACCCCGATCATCTCTCAGCTTGCCCCGCAATCGGCGGCCTATGACATCGACCTGAAGGTGGGTGACGTGTTCACCGCCGTGAATGACGCACCGATCCAGGTGTTC
Organism: Thalassovita sp.; assembly: GCA_017792425.1. GTDB lineage: Bacteria > Pseudomonadota > Alphaproteobacteria > Rhodobacterales > Rhodobacteraceae > Thalassobius. The sequence continues at coordinate 2,053,283 of CP051233.1, read as the reverse complement.
GACCAGTTGAAGGAAAAGGTCATCGCCGCTGAGGGGCAGCCGCTTGTCGTGGATGTCTGGCGCGATGGCGAAACCCTGCAGTTTACGCTCGCGCCTCGCCGCGTGGACGAACCCCAGCCGGATGGATCGTTTGAAACCAAGTGGCGCATCGGCATCGTCGGGGGCATGTTCTTTGAGCCGGCCACCGAATTCGCCGGGTTCGGCGCCGCGTTGACCAACGGCGTCATGATCATGTGGGAAATCATGCGCGGGTCGATATCCGGCCTGTATCACATGATCACCGGCGCGATCAGCAGCTGCAACATGTCCGGCCCGATCGGCATCGCCGAGGTTTCGGGCGCGATGGCCAGCCAGGGCACCCAAAGCTACATCTACTTCATCGGGGTTCTGTCCGCGGCCGTCGGCCTGTTGAACTTGTTCCCGATCCCGGTGCTGGACGGTGGGCACCTGGTTTTCTACGCCTACGAGGCGGTGGCGGGCCGCAAGCCCTCGGACAAGGCGCTGCGGGTGCTGATGGGGGCGGGGCTGGCGCTGATCCTGACCACCATGATCTTTGCACTGACCAACGATCTGTTCTGTCCCTGACCCAACGCGTGCCGGGGGATTGCCGCCGTCACGCCCCAGTTCCGCCACATTCCGGTGTGATTCTTGCAAGAACGACAACTCTTGCTCTGAAGGCTGGAAAAATGCACACGATTCAGAATGGTACACGTGGTTTGGGTCTGCTTTTGCTGCTCAATTGGGATCGTTTCCTCGTCGTGGGAACTTTGTTGCTGGCCATGACCCTCGGGGCGTATTGGCGCTCTTTCTGAACGTCATGGGTTTCCCTTCCTCTGAAACGCCCGCCGGTTCCGTCCGGTGGGCGTTTTGCCGTTTTGACAACGCGGGGCTTTCCCGGTAGTCAGTTTGCCAATGGGATGTCTGACTGGGTAGTTTTATGAGCACTTCGAAGGCGAAGGCGCGGCTGCCGCGCGCCGGTGTATTCAATGATCTGCGTCGCCTTGGCGTGGTGTTTTTTCTTTCAACGGCAATGGTTTCCGGGGGTCTGCCCCAGTTTGCCATGGCGCAAGAGTACCGCTTTACCTCGGTCCGTATCGATGGAAATCAGCGCATTGGCGGTGACGCGATCCTGACCTATGCGGGAATCGCCCGTGGTCAGACGGTCAACGCGGCCGAGCTGAACGAGGCTTACCAGCGCATCGTCAACAGCGGCCTGTTCGAGAAAGTCGAATTGACCCCCCGTGGCAATACGCTGGTGATCTCGGTGCGCGAATACCCGACGATCAACCGCATCTCGATCGAAGGCAACCGCCGCCTGAAGGATGACGCGCTGGAAAACCTGATCCAGTCCAAGTCGCGCCACGTGTTCAGCCCTTCGGTGGTCGAAGCAGACGCTGCCCTGATCGCCGAGGCCTATAACCAGGAAGGCCGCCTGTCGGCCAAGGTGTCCCCCAAGATCATCCGCCGCAGCGACAACCGCGTCGACGTCGTGTTCGAAGTCTTCGAAGGCGGTGTGATCGAGGTAGAGCGCATCAGCTTTGTCGGCAACGAGGCATATAGCGACGGTCGTCTGCGCCGGGTTCTGAACACCAAGCAAGCGGGCCTGCTGCGCACTTTTGTCCGCTCTGATACGTTCATCGCGGACCGGGTCGAGTTCGACAAGCAGGTGCTGCGCGATTTCTACCTGTCGCGCGGCTATGTCGATGTGCGCATCAACAGCCTGAACGCCGAACTGACCGAAGAACGCGACGCCTATTTCATCGCCATCAACATCCAGGAAGGCCAGCAATTCCGGTTCGGAAACGTCACCGCCCGGTCCGAAGTGGCCGAGGTGGACGCCCAGGAATTCCAGGACACGCTGAAGATCAAAACCGGCGCTGTCTACTCGCCCACCGAGGTCGAGGATTCGATCACCCGCCTGGAACGTCTGGCCATCAGGAACGGGCTGAACTTCATCCGGGTGGAACCGCGCATCACCCGAAACGAACGCGACCTGACGCTGGACGTTGAATTTGTCCTGTCCCGCGGCCCGCGCATTTTTGTTGAACGGATCGACATCGAGGGCAACACCACGACGCTGGACCGGGTCATCCGACACCAGTTCAAAATCGTCGAGGGCGACCCTTTCAACCCGCGCGAAATCCGCCAGAGCGCCGAACGCATCCGCGCCCTTGGTTTCTTTGAAAACGCCGATGTGAAAGCCCGCGAAGGATCATCACCTGACCAGGTGGTTGTTGATGTGGACGTGACCGAGAAACCCACGGGGTCGCTGTCCTTTGGTGGCAGCTATTCCACGAACAGCGGGTTCGGCCTGCTGATCAACCTGAAGGAACAGAATTTCCTTGGGCGTGGCCAGAAATTTGAAATCTCGATGTCCGGCGCGGACGAGGACACGACCTATGGTCTGAACTTCACCGAACCGGCTTTCCTTGGGCGCGACGTGGCCTTTAGCTTTGCCGCCAACTATCAGGAAACGGATTCGTCCTACGCCAACTACGACACGACAATCGCCAGCCTGCGCACCGGCCTGACCTTCCCGGTCAGCGAACGTGGGCGTCTGGGGCTGTTTTTCATCGCCAAGGATTCCGAGATGAAGGACGCCGGCGCGACAACGGGTGATATCGTTGCCGCCGAAATCGGCCTGGGCAGCCTGATCAGCACCGGCGCGGCCTACAAGTACACGTTCGATACGCGCCGCAACGGACTGGATACAGATTCCGGCTGGGTGTTCGAACTGGGCCAGGAATTCAACGGACTGGGCGGGGATGTGGACTCGATCAAGACCACGGCCAAGGCTGCGGCTCAGACCATGATCCTGAACGAGGAAGTCACCCTGCGCGCCACGCTGCAGGCGGGCGTTCTGACCTATGGCGGGACCAGCACCGGCCGGTCGATTGACCGGTTCCAGATCGGGTCTGGCATCATGCGCGGTTTTGAGCCCGATGGTATCGGTCCGCGCGAATACAACGTCGGGCTTGGGGTGGACGACGCCTTGGGCGGTGACATGTTCGCGGTACTGAGCCTGGAGGCCGAATTCCCGCTGGGCCTGCCCGAAGAATACGGCATGCGCGGCGGTGTATTCTATGACGTCGGATCGCTCTGGGGGGTCGAAGCGACCCACGCCGACCTGATCCAGGATGGCTTCTCGGCCCGTCATGTGATTGGTGTGTCGCTGTTCTGGAACACCCCGGTGGGGCCACTGCGCTTCAACTTCTCTAAGGCGTTGAAGAAAGAGGACCAGGACAAGGAACAGACCTTTAACCTGTCCATCGCGACCACTTTCTGATGCGGGCGATGTTTGAAAAAGGGCTGGCGGTGCTGGCCCTTCTTCTTTTCATGGCGACCGGCCTGGCGGCGCAGGACATGACGGTGGTGCAAAGCCCGGTCCTGACTGTCGATTCCGAACGGTTGTTCTCCCAGTCGCAATTCGGCCAGCGCATTTCCGAAGAGGTCGAGGCCCAGGGCAAGGTGCTGGAGGCTGAAAACCGCCGCATCGAGGGCGAATTGACCGCCGAGGAAAAGGCGCTGACCGAGCGCCGTCCGACCCTGCCGCCAGAAGAATTTCGCGCCCTCGCGGACGCCTTTGACGACAAGGTGGAAAAAATCCGCGCCGAACAGAACGCCAAGACCCGCGCCCTGACCCAAGGCACGGATACGGCACGCCGCCAGTTCCTGATTGCCACCCGCCCGGTGCTGGAGGCGATCATGCTGGAAACAGGAGCGGCGCTGATCGTCGAACGGCGCTCGGTTCTGCTGAGTCTGCGGTCGATCGATATTACAGACTTGGCGATTGACCGGCTTGATGCCGCGATTGGCGACGGTCGCGACCTTCCTGACCCGGACCAGCCTGCCGCGCAGCAGTAGTTGCGGCGCTTGCCCCGCCGCGTCCTTGTTGGTACTGAAAACACAAGGAAAAGAAAGGACACCCACCATGTCAGAGCAGTTGCTGAGCGCGGATATCGCCCTGATCCAACGGATCATTCCCCATCGTTACCCGTTCCTGCTGGTGGACAAGGTTGTGGATATTGATGGCTATAAATCCGGCCGGGGCATTAAGAACGTCACCATGAACGAGCCGCATTTCCAGGGCCACTTCCCCGGCAAGCCGATCATGCCCGGTGTCACGATCATCGAGGCGATGGCGCAAACGGCCGCCATCATGGTTGGCACGGCGTTGGATATGGCCGACAAGAACATGCTGGTCTACTTCATGGCCATCGACCAGACCAAGTTCCGCCGCATGGTGGTTCCCGGCGATGTGCTGGAGCTGAACGTGACCACCACCCGCGGCAAACCCGGCGGAAAGGTGTGGAAATTCAAGGGCATCGCCACTGTTGACGGCGAAATGGCGGCAGAGGCCGAATTCACCGCGATGATGGACCTGGGCAAGGAGTAACGCGATGAGCGCGCAGATACATCCTTCGGCGATCATCGATCCCGGTGCGCAACTGGGCGAAGGCGTGAAGATCGGCCCGTTCTGCATCGTCGGTCCCAATGTCGTGCTGGGTGATCGGGTTGAGCTGAAAAGCCATGTTGTTGTCACAGGGCGCACGGAAATCGGCGACGACACGGTGATCTTTCCCTTCGCCTGCATTGGGGAAATCCCGCAGGATCTGAAGTTCAAAGGTGAAGAAACCCGCCTAACCGTCGGAAAACGAAACAGAATTCGTGAACACGTCACGATGAATGCCGGCACCGAAGGCGGTGGCGGGCTGACTAGGGTCGGCGATGATGGGCTGTTCATGGCCGGGTGCCACGTCGCGCATGATGTCATGCTTGGTGACCGGGTAATCGTCGTCAACAACGCCGCGTTGGCCGGTCACTGTATCATCGGCGATGACGTGATCATTGGCGGCTTGTCCGGCGTGCATCAATGGGTGCGTATCGGACAGGGGGCGATCATCGGTGCTGTGACGATGGTGACAGCAGACGTACTGCCCTATGGGCTCGTGCAGGCCCAACGCGGGGAACTGGACGGGCTGAACCTGGTCGGACTGAAACGCCGTGGCGTCGCCAGGGCGGATATTTCCGCGCTCAGAGACGCACTTAAGCAGCTTTCCTCAGGTGAAGGGACATTCCAGGAGCGGGCCAGGTCGCTGGATACCAGCAGCGATTACGTGCGCCAGATCGTGGATTTCGTGACCGGGGCCAGTGACCGTTCGTTCCTGACCCCCAGGGGATGAGCGGAAGGCTTGCCATACTGGCCGGAAACGGTGCCTTGCCGGTGCTTCTGTCAAAGGCGGCGCCGGATGCTCTGCGTTTCAGCTTTGTTGGTATTCCACATCAACTTCGTGATGTAACCAACGAACATTGCTTTGAAAAACTTGGATATCTGTTCGCGGATCTAAAGGCCCATGGCGTCGGAGAGGTCGTGTTTGGCGGGTCCATGTCCCGCCCGCCACTGGACCCCGCACAATTTGACGAAGTGATGCGGAAACTGGCACCTCGCCTGCTGGCCGCGATGCAGGGCGGGGATGACGGCCTGTTGCGTTTGGTTATCCAGATATTCGAAGAACAGGGGTTCATCGTCAGGGGGGCACACGAGATTGCCCCGCAACTGACTGTTTCAGAAGGGGTTTTTTGTGGGCCACCCCCGTCCGTCGCGGCGCTGACGGATGCGGATCGTGCAGCAGACATCCTGAACGCGCTTTCCCCGGTGGACGTCGGGCAGGGGTGTGTGGTTGCGGGCGGATTGTGCCTTGGAATCGAAACGATCCAGGGCACGGATGCCTTGCTGCGTTTCGTAAATGAAACACCTAAGTATCTGAGAAGGAATGCAAAAGGTGTTTTCGTGAAGGCACCGAAACGAGGGCAGGATTTACGAGTGGACATGCCCGCGATCGGGCCTGAAACGGTGCGCAACGCTACAGCCGCAGGGGTAGAAGGCATCGTTTTGGAGGCTGGTGGCGTGCTGGTTCTCGAACGAGAGAAAGTCATTCAAGAGGCTGAAAAGGCTGGACTTTTTATCATGGGGCGCGTGCTGTGATACGGGTGTTCCTGATCGCTGGCGAAGCGTCCGGGGACAAGCTGGGGGCGGCTTTGATGGCGGGGTTGAAGTCCCTGTCAGAGGTCGAGTTCATGGGCGTCGGCGGGCCGTTGATGGAGGCCGAAGGGATGACCAGCCGATTCCCGATGGACGAGCTGTCCGTCATGGGGATCGCGGAGATTCTGCCGAAATACCAACATCTTAAGCGGCGGATCGAGGAGACGGCCGAGGCTGTCCTCAAGGTTAACCCGGATGTGCTGATCACCATCGACAGCCCCGATTTCTGCCTGCGTGTCGCCAAGAAGGTAAAGGCGAAAAGTTCAATCAGAACAGTACATTATGTGGCCCCGACCGTCTGGGCGTGGCGCAGCGGACGGGCGGTTAAGATGGCGCGGGTCATCGACCAGGTATTGGCGCTGTTCCCGTTCGAGCCGCCCTATATGCAGGCTGCGGGGATGGAATGCGATTTCGTCGGGCATCCGGTGGTCGCCGAATCGCTGGCGACACCGGATCAGGCCCACGCGTTCCGGGTGAAAAATGGCTTTGAAAACAAACCGTTGCTGATGGTTTTGCCCGGTTCCAGAAGGGGCGAGGTGTCGCGACTGGCGCCGATTTTCGGCGAGGCGTTACGCGCGATCGTCGCGAAACGGCCAGAGGTTAACGTGGTGATCCCGACCACGGGGAATGTTACGAATTTGGTGCGCGAACAGGTGAAAAACTGGCCGGTTCAGCCCCTGATCCTGTCCCCCATTAACCAAGGTAAAGACGCCTATCTGGCTGAAAAGGCAGCGTGTTTTGCCGCGGCGGATGCGGCCTTGGCGGCGTCTGGAACGGTTTCACTGGAACTTGCGGCGAATGACACACCGATGGTGATCGCCTATGACATGAACTGGCTGTCACGCCAGATCATCAGCCGGATGCTGAAGGTGGATACGGTGACGTTGGTCAACCTGGTGTCGGACACCCGCGCGATCCCGGAATTCATCGGAAGTGATTGTAAACCCGACAGAATTGCCGCCGCCATGCTGCAGGTGATGGAAAATCCCGGCGATCAGCGCGCAGCGATGCGGCTGACCATGAAACGGCTGGGAAAGGGCGGTGCAGCCCCCGGCCTTAGGGCCGCGCGCGCTGTGTTGAGAGGTGTTAAACCTGTCAACTCGGACGGTTCAGGCCCTGAAACGGACGAGTCACGCGAAAGCTGATTTCAACGCGGCCAATGCGGCGACCGGATCGTCGGATTTCCAGATCTCGTCCCCGATGCCAAAGAAATCGGTGACGGGGGAAAGCGCGCGAATATGGTCATCCGAAAGCGCGCCTTCGGCGACCACCGGAACCTCGATCATCTGCGACCACCATTCGAAAAGGTCGAATTCGGCAGTGGTGCCGTCGAACAGCGGGGTCTGGCCGACCGGGCCGAAGGCCACGTAATCGGCGCCGGATTCCCCGGCATTCATGCCCTCGTGTTTCGAGGCGCCGCAGAACGCGCCGACAATGGCATCGTCGCCCAGTTCCTTGCGGGTCTTGCGGATCGAGCGCGCACCGTCCGTCAGGTGGACACCGTCCAGCCCCAGCCGTTCCACCAGCAACAGGTGGTTTTCAATCACGATGGCCACGTCGCGGGCATGGCAGACCTCGCGCAGCGCATCCCCGGCGCGCAGCAGGCGGTCTTCGTCGCGGGTGGACAGGGCCAGGCGGACGCAGGCGATGTCATGGCTGTCCAGCACGCGGGCCAGGGCCGAGGGGTATTGCGACAGCTCGAACTCGGGCGGGGTAATGAGGTAGATCTGCGGCTGCTCGGACTCGGGCATGGGATGCTCCTGCGGAAATGTTCTGGCTGCTATAGCGCGGAAAAATCCGTTTGACCATAAGGGGCGTCGCGCCGGTGGCGGGGCCAGTGCAGGTGAGTATTTGGGGCAAGATGAATGCGGGGGTTGGATTGGTGGCGACGGTGGCGTATCAGCGGCGGGTGGATTTCAGGAGACAGATGAATGCCAAGTGGAACCCCTCAGCCGGCCTTTGTCCTGGTGCGCCCGCAGATGGGCGAGAATATCGGCGGGGCGGCCCGCGCGATGTGGAATTTCGGGCTGGACCGGATGCGGATCGTGGCGCCGCGTGACGGCTGGCCGAACGAAAAGGCGGTGGCGATGGCCAGCGGCGCGGGGCGGTTGCTGGACGAGGCGGTGCTGGCGGACGATCTGGCCGGGGCGCTGGGGGATTGCACGTTCGTGTTTGCCACGACGGCGCGGCCGCGTGGGCTGACCAAGCCGGTGGTGACACCGGAACGCGCCATGCAGATCGCGCGGGAAAAGATCGCGGCGGGGGAAAAGGTGGCGGTGATGTTCGGCCCCGAACGCGCCGGGCTGGAGAACGAGGATGTCGCGCGGGCGAATGCAATCATTTCGGTCCCCGTGAACCCGGAGTTTGCCAGCCTGAACCTGGCGCAATGCGTGCTGCTGGTGGCCTATGAATGGGGCCGCCAGGCCGCGGAGGTGGCGCCCGAGGTGATCGAGCTGGCCGGTGCGGAATGGGCCAGCGCCATCGAGGTGGAAAAGCTGGCCGAGCATTACGAGGAGCGGCTGGAGGCGGCGGGCTTCTTTTTTCCGCCGGAAAAGGCCGAGGGCATGAAGGTGGTGCTGCGCAACCTGTGGAGCCGGATGCGGATGACCCGCAGCGATGTACAGATGTTGCACGGGATCATGCGGCAAATGGTGCGCTGGAAGGAACGCGGCTGAGTTCTGGACGAACGACGGCACGCGCCCTAGGTTTGGCGCCAACAGGAAAGGCGAGGCAATGAGCGGCAAACGCAGCATTTTCGAGGATGTGGGAACCGAGGCCAAGGCAGGGCGCAACGCGCCGGCCGGCGGCATGATCGACAAGGGGCGGCGCGGCGCGCGCCGGGGCATCCGGCTGTGGCTGGCGGTGCTGTTCGCGCTGGTGGTGGCGATGATCGTCGTGGGCGGGCTGACGCGGCTGACCGACAGTGGCCTCAGCATCACCGAGTGGCGGCCCGTGACCGGGGCGATCGCGCCGATGTCCGAGGCCGACTGGCAGGCCGAGTTCGACAAGTACAAGGCGATCCCCGAGTTCCAGATCCAGAACAAGTGGATGGCGCTGGAGAACTTCAAGGAAATCTACTGGTGGGAATGGGGCCACCGGCAGTTGGGCCGTGCCATCGGGCTGGTCTGGGCCGTGGGGCTGATCGGCTTTGCGCTGGCGCGGGCGATCCCGGTGGGCTGGACCGGGCGGCTGGTGCTGATCGGCGGCCTGGGCGGGCTGCAGGGGGCCGTGGGCTGGTGGATGGTCAGTTCCGGCCTGTCCGGGTCCATGCTGGACGTGGCCAGCTATCGGCTGGCGGTGCACCTGGGGTTGGCCTTTGTGATCCTGGGCGTCATCGGCTGGTACATCCTGTCACTGGGGCGCGAGGAGCGCGACCTGATGCAGGCCCGGCGCGGGCGCGAAGCAAAGCTGTGGGGCCTGTCCACCGGCTGGCTGCATTTCGCCTTCTTGCAGATCCTGCTGGGGGCGCTGGTGGCGGGGATCGACGCCGGGCGCAGCTATACCGATTGGCCCTTGATGGGCGGGCAGGTGGTGCCGCCCGATCCGTTCCTGCTGGAACCGGTTTGGAAGAACTTCTTTGAAAACCCGGGCCTTGTGCAGTTCATTCACCGGGTTGTCGGCTACCTGTTGCTGGCCTTTGGCATCATGGCGGTCCTGAAGGGGCGCAAGTCGGCCCATGCGGGCACGCGGGCGGCCTTTACCGCGGCCTTTGTCGCGCTGTGCGGGCAGGTGGGTTTGGGCATCTACACCGTGATCAGCGGGGCGCCGTGGCAGGTGGCGATCGTGCATCAGGTGCTGGCCGTCGTCGTCTGGGTGCTGGTGCTGCGGGCGCGGTTCCTGTCGGGCTATCCGGTGGCCGGATCGATCCGGGGTGGCCGCGCATGACCGGCTTTGACGCGCTGATGGCGCATGTCCGGCAGACGCAGGCGCTGGCGCAGGTGGCCGGGCGGCTGGGGTGGGACCAGGAAACCGTTATGCCGCGCGGTGCCGCCGATCAACGGGCCGAGGAAATGGCCGCGATGGAATCGGTGCTGCATGCCCGCCGGGTGGATCCGCGCATAGGCGACTGGCTGGCAGAGATCGACGAGAGCCAGCTGGATCAGGCCGGGCAGGCGCAACTGCGTCATATCCGCCGGACCTATGACCGCACGCGGAAAGTGCCGGAAACGCTGGCCGCCGAACTGGCCCGCGTCACCAGCCGGGCGCAGGGCCAATGGGCCGAGGCGCGCGCCGCTGACGATTTCGCCAGCTTTGCCCCGGTGCTGGACCGGATCGTCCGCCTGAAGCGCGAAGAAGCGCAGGCATTGGCGCAGGGCGGTGACCTGTATGACGCGCTGCTGGACGATTACGAACCGGGCGCGACAGCTGCGGACCTGGAAGCGATGTTCGGCGCGCTACGGCCCCGGCTGGTCGCCCTGCGCGCCGCCGCCCTGGCGCAACCCGCGCCCAAGGGGCTGAGCGGCAGTTTCGACGAATCCGCGCAAATGGCGCTGACGCGCAAGCTGGCCGCCGCCTTCGGCTATGATTTCGCCAACGGGCGGCTGGACAAGGCGGTGCATCCGTTCAGTTCCGGTTCCGGTCTGGATGTGCGGATCACCACGCGCACCAGCGCGACCGATCCGTTCAACTGCATCTATTCCACCATCCACGAGGTCGGCCACGCCTGCTATGAGCAGAATATCGACCGGGCTTACCTGCTGACGCCGGTTGGCGCGGGCGTGTCGATGGGGGTGCATGAATCGCAATCCCGCATCTATGAAAACCAGTTGGGCCGCAGCCGCGCCTTTACCGGCTGGCTGTTCGGCCAGATGCGCGATGCGTTCGGCGAGTTCGGGATTGCCGATGCCGATGCGTTCCATGCCGCCGTGAACCGGTTGCACGACGGCTTCATCCGAACCGAGGCGGACGAGGTCCAGTACAACCTGCATGTCCTGCTGCGGTTTGACCTGGAACGCGCGCTGATGTCCGGCGACCTGGCGGTTCGGGATTTGGAAACCGCGTGGAACGACCGATTCATGGCCGATTTCGGGTTCGCGGTGGACCGGGCTTCGAACGGGTGCCTGCAGGATGTGCACTGGTCGGTGGGGCTGTTCGGCTATTTCCCGACCTACACGCTGGGCAATGTCTATGCCGGCTGCCTGCATGCCGCGCTGCGCCGCGATGTGCCGGACTTGGACGCGGCGCTGGGGCAGGGCGACACGACCCCTGCCACGGATTGGCTGCGCGACAAGGTCCAGCGCCACGGCGGCCTTTTTGACCCGCGCGAGGTGATCACCCGCGCCTGCGGCAAGGCCCCGACCGAGGCGCCGCTGCTGGATTACCTGGACAGCAAGTTCGGCGCGATCTACGGGATCTGACCCCAAACAAGACCAAAGGCGCGCCCGATCTGGACGCGCCTTTGCTTTTTCTTGGCCGAAATACCCCGGGGGGAGCGTTGGCGATCCGCAGGATGGCCAACGTGGGGGGCTGGCCCCCCTTTTATTCCTCGGTCTCTTCGTCCGCACCCTGTTCTGCGATGCGGGCGACGGATACGACCTCTTCGCCCTTGCCGGTGTTGAACACCTTGACCCCGCCGGCCGAGCGCGAGCGGAAGGAAATCCCGTCCACCGGCACCCGGATCGACTGGCCCCTGGAGGTCGCCAGCATCACCTGGTCGTCCAGTTCCACCGGGAAAGAGGCCACCAGTTCGCCGCCGCGCATCGCCTTGTCCATCGCCGTCACACCCATGCCGCCGCGTCCGCGCACCGGGTAGTCATGCGACGACGACAGCTTGCCAGAGCCGTTGGCGGTGATGGTCAGGATCAGGTTTTCGGCGGCCGACATCGCGGCGTAACGGTCCTGCGGCAGTTGCGCGTCGGCATTGCCGCCGTCCTCGTCGGCCTCTGCCTCTTCGGTGACGCCGGCCATCAGGCGGCGCATCTTCAGGTAAGCGGCGCGTTCGTCCGGGCTGGCCTCGAAATGGTGGATCACGGACATGGACACCACGCGGTCAGCGCCGGACAGGCGGATGCCGCGTACGCCGGTGGACTTGCGCCCCTTGAACACGCGCACATCGGTGGTGGGGAAGCGGATCGCCCGGCCGGAATTCGTCACCAGCATCACGTCGTCATCCTCGGACGCGATGCGGGCATTCACCAGTTCGACGCCTTCTGGCAGGTCCATGGCGATCTTGCCGTTGCGCATCACGTTGGTGAAATCCGACAGCGCGTTGCGGCGCACGTCGCCGGCGCTGGTGGCAAAGACGATCTGCAGGTCGTCCCATTCCTCCTCGGGGCGGTCCACCGGCATGATCGCGGCGATGGAAACGCCGGTGGGAATCGGCAGGATGTTGACGATGGCCTTGCCCTTGGCGGTACGTCCACCCAGCGGCAGGCGCCATGTTTTCAGTTTATAGACCATGCCGTCCGTGGTGAAGAACAGTAGCTGCGTGTGGGTGTTGGCGACAAACAGGGTCGTCACCACGTCCTCTTCCTTGGTCTGCATGCCCGACAGGCCCTTGCCGCCGCGTTTCTGGCTGCGGAAATCGGCCAGCGGCGTGCGCTTGATCCAGCCGGCCGAGGTGATGGTGACAACCATGTCCTCGCGCTCGATCAGGTCCTCGTCTTCCATGTCACCGGACCAGTCCACGATTTCCGTGCGGCGCGGCACGGCGAACTGTTCGCGCACTTCGCGCAGTTCGTCGGCGATGATCCCCATGATCCGTTCGCGCGACCCCAGGATGTCCAGGTATTCGCGGATATTGGCGGCCAGGGTCTGCAATTCGTCCGTGACTTCCTGAACGCCCAGTTGCGTCAGGCGCTGCAGGCGCAGGTCCAGGATGGCGCGGGCCTGCAGTTCGGACAGGTTATAAGAGCCGTCGTCGTTGATCGTGTGGGTCGGGTCGTCGATCAGGCGGATGTATTCCGCGATCGACCCGGCGGGCCAGCGGCGAGTCATCAGCTTTTCGCGCGCCTCGGCGGCGTCGGCAGAGGACCGGATGGTCGCCACGACCTCGTCCACGTTGGTGACGGCCACGGCCAGGCCGCACAGGATGTGGGCGCGTTCACGGGCCTTGCGCAGCAGGTACGCGGTGCGGCGGGCAACGACATCCTCGCGGAAATCCACGAAGGCCGTCAGGAAGCCGCGCAGTGTCAGCTGTTCGGGGCGGCCACCGTTCAGCGCCAGCATGTTGCAGCCAAAGGACGTCTGCATCGGGGTGAAACGATAGAGCTGGTTCAGCACCACCTCGGGCGTGGCGTCGCGCTTCATCTCGATCACCACGCGCACACCGTTGCGGTCGGATTCGTCCTGCACATGGCTGACGCCCTCGATCCGCTTGTCGCGCACGGCCTCGGCGATCTTTTCGATCATGCTGGCCTTGTTCACCTGGTAGGGGATTTCGTCCACGATGATGGCATAGCGGTCCTTGCGCAACTCTTCGACCCGCGTTTTGGCGCGGATGATGACGCTGCCGCGGCCCTCCAGATACGCTTTGCGCGCGCCGGACCGGCCCAGCATGATGCCGCCGGTGGGGAAATCGGGGCCGGGCACATACTGAATCAGCTGTTCGCTGGTCAGGTCCGGGTCGTCGATCAGGGCCAGGGTGGCGTCCACGACCTCGCCCAGGTTATGCGGCGGGATGTTGGTGGCCATGCCGACGGCAATACCGCCCGCGCCGTTGACCAGCATGTTGGGGAAACGCGCGGGCAGGACGGTGGGTTCGCGGTCCTTGCCGTCATAGTTGTCCTGGAAATCGACGGTTTCCTTGTCGATGTCGGACAGCAGGAAGGCGGCGGGCTTGTCCATCCGCACCTCGGTATAGCGCATGGCGGCGGCGTTATCGCCGTCCATGGACCCGAAGTTGCCCTGGCCGTCCAGCAGCGGCAGCGACATGGAAAAATCCTGCGCCATCCGCACCAGCGCGTCATAGATCGCTGAATCGCCGTGCGGGTGGTACTTACCCATCACGTCGCCGACCGGACGGGCGGATTTGCGGTACGCCTTGTCATGGGTGTTGCCGGTTTCGTGCATCGCGTACAGGATGCGCCGGTGTACCGGTTTCAGCCCGTCCCGCAGATCGGGAATCGCGCGGCTGACGATCACGCTCATGGCATAGTCGAGGTAGGAGGATTTCATCTCCTCCGTGATCGAAATGCTGGGGCCGTGGTACTTGGGCCGCTCTGGCGCGTTTTCATCTTTGTTTTCAGGGGGTTGAGGCGCGTCGCTCACGTCGGTCCACCGCTCTGTCTGGTTTTCTATATCTTGTTGGACAGGTTATATCAGAGCCATCATATGGGGTGCAACGAAGAACGGCCACACGCGGGGCTCACCGCAATGTGCATCTTTCAACACACTGTTTCCATTGAAAATTTCCAAACCTGTGGCATGATTTTTTTATCGGCTGGAAAAACGGAGTACGCGATAGACAGGAGGTTTCCCATGGGGGCACGCGAAACCGAACTGATGCTGAAGGGATATGGCCTGACCACGGCCGAATTCTTCTATCACATGCCGGACTATGTGCATGTGCTGAACACCTTTGTCTGGCAGGACTATGACGTGGCGCCGGATCACCCGCGCCTGTTCCGGTTCATCGAGTTTTGGCAGACGGAAATCGAGGGGCGATTACATTCGGTGCGATTTACCCACCGCAAGCTGATCAGCCCCGGAAAGTGGCGTAACGTGGTCGGGGAATTCGTGGTGCAATAGCGCGCCGCGCTTCGGCTTTTTCTTGGGTGAAATACCCCGGGGGGAGCGTTGAAAATCGCATGGTTTTCAACGTGGGGGGCAGCGCCCCCCCTTTCATCCCTCGGTGGATTGCAGCCCCGATCAGGGGATGATGCGGGTGTATTTCATGCCTTCCAGGCTGGCGCCCGCCAGCATCCCGGCCTGTCCGAACACCACCGCCAGCACCGGAGAGGTCGCGGTCGTGGTGTCGGTCCGTACGTTTTCGCCCACGTCAGAGAACACGTATTCCAGGTCGGCGCCTGCGGCCCAGCCGGACCCGCGGCGGAAATCCTCCAGCGCCTTTTGCGACATGAAGAACAGCACGTGGGCATATTGCTGGGCGCCGATCTGCAGGCCAAAGCTGCCCTTGGCAGAAGAATAGTAATCCACTGACACCCCGTTTACCCGCAGCGCGCCGCGACCATAACCGCCACCGACGAACAGTCCGGCCTCGGTGATCAGGGGCATGACAAGCTGGGCGACGGATTTGTCGCCCACTTCGCGTACATTGGGATACTTGGTGTACAGGTAGTTCAGCGTGGCGTTCACGCGGGAATCGATCGTGTCGGCATTGGCCGAGCCGACCCCGTTGCCACAAGCGGCGGTCATACCGGCACCGGCCAGCGCGGCCAGCGTAAAGCTGCGTCGGGTAAGGTTTGTCATGTGAATAGCCTGTATCGTTGTTGCCTGACTGCTGACCGGCCTTTTGCGCGGACGGTTCATTGACGCCACTATAGATAGCGGATGCCGCCCTGTCACCTACAGGATGCGGATTGCGCGGGAAATGGCGCGTGGGTGGTTCAGCCGGCGTGCAATTTGCGCGCCACGGCGGGGGCGAAATAGGTCAGGATGCCGTCGCAGCCCGCCCGCTTGAAGCACATCAGGCTTTCCAGCATCGCCTTTTCGCCGTCGATCCAGCCGTTCTGGGCGGCGGCCTTGATCATCGCGTATTCGCCCGACACCTGATAGGCGTAGGTGGGCACGGCGAAAGCGTCCTTTACCCGGCGGCAGATATCCAGGTAGGGCATGCCGGGCTTCACCATCACCATGTCGGCACCTTCGGACAGGTCGCGTTCAATCAGGCGCAGCGCCTCATTGCTGTTGGCGGGGTTCATCTGATAGGTGGTCTTGTCCCCCTTCAGCGCGCCGGACGCCCCCACCGCATCGCGGAACGGGCCGTAGAACGCGCTGGCGTATTTGGCGGCGTAGGACAGGATCATCGTGTCGCGAAACCCTTCGGATTCCAAGGCGTTGCGGATCGCACCTATGCGGCCATCCATCATGTCCGAGGGGCCGATGATGTCCACGCCCGCGCGGGCCTGTTCCAGCGCCTGTTTCACCAGCGCCTCGACGGTTTCGTCGTTGATGATCTTGCCGTCCACCACGAACCCGTCATGGCCGTTGGCATTGTAGGGGTCCAGCGCCACGTCGGACATGATGGCGATGTCCACACCCGCGTCGCGGATGGCGCGGGTGGCGCGGTTCGACAGGTTGTCGGGGTTCCATGCCTCGGCGCAATCGGGGGTTTTCAGCGACGGGTCGGTGTAGGGGAACAGGCAGATCGCCGGGATGCCCAGATCCGCAGCTTCGCGCGCGGCGTCGACGATCCGGTCCACCGAACGGCGGTAGACGCCAGGCATCGAGGCGACGGGTTCCACCACGTCCTCGCCATCCCGGACGAAAATCGGCCAGATCAAGTCTCCGACGGTGAGGGTGTTTTCCTGCACCAGCGCGCGAATCTGTGGCGACTGGCGGGTCCGGCGAAAGCGGGTGATCGGGAACGGGGCTTGGGCGTTGAACGGCATGGCGGGTTTCCTTGGCGATTTCATACTGGGTGGCATGGAATTTCCCCGCACTCAAGGGTAGGAATTGCCGCGCGGGCCGGTTAATCAGGCGCAAACACGGTGAGGCACGCAGGTGAACTGGTACGAACTGCTGAATGAAATGATCGACATGCGGTCGTTCTCGAACCTGTGGTTCTGGATCGCGCTGGCTGTCACGTGGTCCACCGCCAGCCACTGGGTGCTGGGCGTGCCCTTTGACATGGTGGTGCGCGCCGCGCGCCACGAGGGGCAGGCGCAACAGGATCTGGAGGACATGGTGCGCGTCAACGTCAACCGGCTGCTGTACATCTCGGGCGTGTCTGGGCTGTGGCTGCTGGGGCTGGGCTGTTTCCTGATGACCATCCTGATCCTGTTGGGCTTCGTCTATGACGTGCAGCTGGCGCAGGCGGTGTTCTGCCTGATGTTCCCGCTGTCGATTGTCTGGATGATGAGCCTGAACACCGCCCGCCGCATCCGGGATGAATCCGCCCAGGGCAAGGTGCTGCGGCGGCGGCTGACGAAACACCGATTCTGGACGCAGGTGATCGGGATGGTGGCGATTTTCGTGACCACGATCTGGGGCATCTACCAGAACATGACCGTGAACCTTCCGAATAATTTCAGGCACTTGGGGCATATATCGCATGTCGAACAACCGCTGGACCACGATCGGGGGCGCGCCGGAGGGCTTTGATGCCCGGCTGATCCTGGCCGAGGTCGAAAAGGCCGCTGGCCCGGTGATCCACATCGCGCGCGACGACAAGAGACTGGCGGCCACCGAGGCCGCCTTGCGCTTCTTTGCGCCCGACATGCCGGTGGTGATCTTCCCCGGCTGGGACTGTCTGCCCTATGACCGGGTCAGCCCGCACGCGGATATTTCGGCGGCGCGGATGGCGACGCTGGCCGGGCTGGTGCATGGAATGCCGAAACAGTTCGTGCTGCTGACCACGGTCAGCGCGGCCATGCAGCGGGTGCCCGCGCGCGATGTGCTGCGCGAGGCCGCGTTTACCGCCCGCGTGGACAGCCGGATCGACGAAAAGGCGCTGCGCGATTTCCTGGTGCGGATGGGGTTCACGCAAGCGCCCACGGTGATGGAGCCGGGCGATTACGCGGTACGCGGCGGGATCATCGACATCTTCCCGCCGGGCGAATCCGGCCCGGTGCGGCTGGACCTGTTCGGCGACGTGCTGGATGGGGCCCGGCGGTTCGATCCGGTCAGCCAGCGTACGGTGGAAAAGCTGGAGGTGGTGGAACTGGCCCCGGTGTCCGAGGTGATCCTGGACGAGGCGGCGATCCTGCGGTTCCGCCAGAACTATCGCATCGAGTTCGGCGCGGCGGGCACGGATGATCCGCTGTACGAGGCCGTCAGCGCGGGCCGCAAGCATCAGGGCGTGGAACACTGGCTGCCGTTTTTCCATGACCGGCTGGAGGTGCTGTTCGATTACCTGCCGGGCGCACCGGTGACGATGGATGACCAGGCGACGCCGCAGCGGATCAGCCGTTGGAACGGGATCGTGGACCAATATGAAACCCGCAAGATCGCGATGACCCAAAAGGGGCGGATTGACACGGTCTACAAACCCGTTCCGCCGGGGCTGCTGTATCTGGATGACGATGCTTTTGGGCAGGCCGTGGCCGGGCGGCGGGTGGTGCAGTTTCACCCCTTGGCGCAGGCCAGCGGCCCCAACGTGGCGGACGCTGGCGGGCGGATAGGGCGCAACTTCTCGCCCGAGCGTCAGCTAGAGAACGTAAACCTTTTCAGTGCATTGGCGGATCATGTTAATGCCAGGATGGCCAAGGGGCCGGTAATCGTAGCGTCGTATTCAGACGGGGCGCGGGAACGTCTGGACGGGCTGCTGGAGGACGAGGGGTTGATCGGCGCGGTGCCGGTCAACGACATGCGCGGGGTGGGCAAACGCGGTCTGCACCTGGCGGTCTGGCCGCTGGAACATGGGTTCGAGGCGCCGGGGCTGACGGTGATTTCGGAACAGGACGTGCTGGGCGACCGGCTGATCCGCAAGCCTGGCAAGAAGCGCCGGGCCGAGAATTTCCTGACCGAGACGCAATCGCTGTCGCCGGGCGACCTGGTGGTGCATGTGGACCACGGGATCGGGCGCTATCGCGGGCTGGAGGTGGTCACGGCCGCCGGGGCCGCACATGAATGTATCCTGCTGGAATATGCCGAAGAGGCCAAGCTGTACCTGCCGGTGGAAAACATCGAGCTGCTGTCCAAGTACGGCCATGACGAGGGTCTGCTGGACCGGCTGGGCGGCGGCGCGTGGCAGGCCAAGAAGGCCAAGCTGAAGGAACGCATCCGCGAAATGGCGGACCGGCTGATCCGGGTGGCCGCCGAACGTGCCCTGCGCACGGCCCCGGTGCTGGAACCGCAGCACCACGCCTGGGAAAGCTTCTGCGCGCGGTTCCCGTACCAGGAAACCGATGACCAGCTGAGGGCGATCGAGGACGTCCTGCACGATCTGGATTCAGGCCAGCCGATGGACCGGCTGGTGTGCGGCGATGTGGGGTTCGGCAAGACCGAGGTCGCCATGCGCGCGGCCTTTGTCGCGGCAATGTCGGGTGTGCAGGTGGCGGTGATCGCGCCGACGACCCTGCTGGCGCGTCAGCACTACAAGAGCTTTGCCGAACGGTTCCGGGGCTTTCCGCTGGAGGTCCGACCGCTGTCGCGGTTCGTTTCCGCCAAGGACGCCGCCAAGACCCGCGAAGGGCTGGCCAACGGCACCGTCGATATCGTGGTGGGCACCCATGCGCTGCTGGCCAAAGGTGTCCGGTTCAGGAACCTGGGTCTGCTGGTGATCGACGAGGAACAGCATTTCGGCGTCGGCCACAAGGAACGGCTGAAACAGATGCGCAGCGACATCCATGTGTTGACCCTGACCGCCACGCCGATCCCGCGCACGCTGCAACTGTCGCTGTCGGGGGTACGCGACCTGTCGATCATCGGCACGCCGCCGGTGGACCGGCTGGCGATCCGCACCTATGTCAGCGAATTCGACGGGGTCACCGTGCGCGAGGCGCTGCTGCGCGAACATTACCGGGGCGGGCAGAGTTTCTATGTCGTGCCGCGCATTTCCGATTTGCCCGAGATCGAGGATTTCCTGCGCACCCAGGTGCCAGAGGTCAGCGTGATCACCGCACATGGCCAGATGGCGGCGGGCGAACTGGATGACCGGATGAACGCCTTTTACGACGGGAAATATGACGTGCTGCTGGCCACCACCATCGTGGAAAGCGGGCTGGATATTCCCACCGCCAACACGATGATCGTGCACCGGGCGGACATGTTCGGGCTGGCGCAACTGTACCAGATCCGGGGCCGGGTGGGGCGCAGCAAGACCCGCGCCTATGCCTATCTGACCACGAAACCGCGCACGCCGCTGACCCCCGCCGCCGAAAAGCGCCTGCGGGTGCTGGGGTCGCTGGATACTTTGGGCGCGGGGTTCACGCTGGCCTCGCAGGATCTGGACATTCGCGGGGCCGGCAACCTGCTGGGCGAGGAACAGTCCGGCCAGATGCGGGACGTGGGGTACGAACTGTATCAGCAGATGTTGGAAGAGGCGATTGCCAAGATCAAGTCGGGCCAGATGGAAGGGCTGTCGGATGCCGATGACCAGTGGGCGCCGCAGATCAACCTGGGCGTGCCGGTGCTGATCCCCGAGGACTATGTGCCCGATCTGGACGTGCGGCTGGGCCTGTATCGCCGCCTGTCGGCGCTGAGCGACAAGGTGGAGCTGGAAGGCTTTGCCGCCGAACTGATCGACCGGTTCGGCAAGTTGCCGAAAGAGGTGAACACGCTGCTGCTGGTGGTGCGGATCAAGGCGATGTGCAAACGCGCTGGGATTTCCAAGCTGGACGGCGGACCGAAGGGCGCGACGATCCAGTTTCACAACGACAAGTTCGCGTCCCCCGCCGGTTTGGTGGAATACATCCAGGCGCAGAACGGGCTGGCCAAGGTCAAGGACAACAAGATTGTGGTGCGGCGCGACTGGAAGACCGACGCCGACAAGATCAAGGGCGCCTTTGCCATCGCGCGCGATCTGGCCGAAAAGGTGGTGGCAGAGGAAAAACGCCGCAAGGGCTGAGCAGGGCTGCGTTTACGCGCGGCCGTCGAAGAAGGCGCGGATTTTCGGCGCGATCCAGTCCCAGAGACCGGGCGCGCCATTGGCGACCTTGGCGCCGACACGGGTGGCGACCGTGTCGTAATCCACGTCGTATTCGATCCACGATCCCCCGCCAGAGGCAAGGTTCTGGTTCGGCGGCTGAAACCGGTCCAGCGATTTGGCGAATTGGGCGTCCGGGGTCTGGTTGGCCTCGAACTCTTGCCACAGGGCCAGCAGGTCGGCCCCCTGAGTCCCCGGCAGCAGGCCGAAGATGCGGCGCGCGGCGGCCCGTTCCTCGGCCTCGGTCACGGCGGCGTCGTGGGTGCCATAGATCGGCGCGTCACCCGCGTCGATTTCCACCAGGTCGTGGATCAGCAACATGCGGATGACCCGGTTCACATCCACGCCTTCGGGCGCGTGATCGCCCAGAACCATCGCGTACAGCGCCAGGTGCCAGCTGTGTTCGCCGGAATTTTCACGGCGCGAGCCGTCGCACAGGGTGGTGGCGCGGATCACCGATTTCAGTTTGCACGCCTCGGTCAGAAAGGCCATCTGCGCGTCCAACCGATCAGCCATCCGTGGGCGCACCTGTCTTGCGGGCCTCGATCGCGGCGTCGATCTTGGTTTCCAACTGCCTGCGCGCGCGTTTCACCGCCAGGCGCACGCGAATCGAAGTCATGAACGCCTCTTGCGTGGGGATCGAACTGTCGCCAAGCGTCTTGGAGATCTGGTCGATCAGGCGGTCGTCATCCAGCGTTTCGGCCGCTTCGATCACGTCGCGGGCCAGGGCGTCGGCAAGGTCTTCGGTGACACCCATGACGGCCTCAGCGCGTGTTTTCTGTCAGGCGGCGTTTCACGTAGGAGGTGACGGTGCCGATCATCTGGTCCATGTGTTCGGGCTTTTCAAAGAAATGGCCCGCGCCTTCCACCTGTTCATGGGTGATGGTGATGCCCTTCTGTTCATGCAGCTTGTTCACCAGCGTCACCGTATCGGCGGGCGGGGCGACGCGGTCTGCGGCGCCGTTGATCACCAGGCCAGAGGACGGGCAGGGCGCCAGGAACGAGAAATCGTACATGTTGGCGGGCGGGGCGACCGACACGAAACCGGTGATTTCCGGGCGGCGCATCAACAGTTGCATCCCGATCCACGCACCGAAGCTGAACCCGGCGACCCAGCAATGTTTCGAATTGCTGTTCATCGACTGCAGGTAGTCCAGCGCGGACGCGGCATCTGACAGTTCGCCGATGCCCTGGTCGTATTCGCCCTGGCTGCGCCCGACGCCGCGGAAGTTGAAGCGCAACACGGTGAAGCCCATATTGTAGAAGGCATAGTGCAGGTTATACACCACCTTGTTGTTCATGGTGCCGCCGAACTGCGGATGCGGATGCAGGACAATGGCGATCGGGGCGTCCCGGTCTTTCTGGGGGTGGTAGCGGCCTTCGAGGCGACCTTCGGGACCGGGAAAAATAACCTCGGGCATGTGTCTTGCGTCTCTCCTGCGCGGGGGGGTGGCATAATTCTTGACGAATTTGCTCAAGCACCCTAGAACGGTTCTAAATGCCGGCGGCTGCGCCGGGCGGGTGCATGCGAGATAAGCGTTGCAACCCGTGTCGTCAATCATTTCAACGGGGAATCACGCCGTGAAGCTGAGCACAAAAGGTCGCTATGCCATGGTGGCGCTTGCCGATATCGCGCTGCAACCGGCGGGAACGCTGGTTTCACTGGGGGATATTGCCAAGCGTCAGGACATCTCCTTGCCCTACCTGGAGCAGTTGTTCGTGAAGCTGCGCCGCGCCGGGCTGGTCGATTCCGTGCGCGGGCCGGGCGGCGGATACAAGCTGGCGCGCGCCGCGTCCGAAATCCGCATCGTCGAGGTGCTGGGGGCCGTGGATGAAACCGTGGACGCCATGCACAAGGGGGCGGGCGCGTCCGGCGCGCTGTCCGGGTCCAAGGCGCAGTCGATGACCAACCGGCTGTGGCAGAGCCTGAGCGCGCATGTCTATGTGTTTCTGCACAATGCGCGGCTGTCGGACGTGATCGGAAATACGCTGGCCCCGTGCCCGGCGGTGCCGACACTGTTTTCCGTGGTGGATGACGAATGAAACCGGTGGTCCCTGCGGTCGCGCCTTCGGCGCGGCAGGATGGTAAGCCGCGGGGCGCTGCCCTTCGGGCTCTCCGGGGTATTTCGGCCAAGAAAAAGCAGGGGGGCTGAGGCGTGCGCGTCTATCTGGACCATAACGCCACGGCCCCGCTGCGGCCAGAGGCGCGGGCGGCGATGATCGCGGCGATGGAGGTGGCGGGCAACCCGTCCAGTGTCCATGCCGAGGGGCGCGCGGCCAAGGGTCTGGTGGAAAAAGCACGCGCGCAGGTGGCGGCGGCGCTGGGGGCGGACGGGGCCGACGTGGTGTTCACCTCGGGCGCGACGGAGGCGGCTGCGCTGGCGCTGGCGGGGCGCGGGCTGGTTTGCGCGGCGGTGGAACATGACGCGGTGCTGGCCTGGGCCGATCCGGTGCTGGCGGTGGATCCGCAGGGGCGTGTCACGGTGACGGACCCGGCGGTATCTGCGCTGCAACTGGCCAATTCGGAAACCGGCGTGGTGCAAGACCTGCCACCGGGGCTGGCGGTCAGCGACATGACGCAGGCGTTCGGCAAGCTGCCGCTGGCGTTCAACTGGTCCGGCGCGGTGATGGCGCTGGTATCGGCGCATAAATTGGGTGGACCGAAGGGCGTGGGCGCGCTGGTGGTCAAGCGGGGCACCGAGGTGCCGGCGCAGCTGAAAGGCGGCGGGCAGGAAATGGGCCGACGCGCGGGCACCGAGAACATCCTCGGCATCGCCGGGTTCGGCGCGGCGGCGGCGGCGGCGGCGCGCGACCTGGGGGA
Organism: Thalassovita sp.; assembly: GCA_017792425.1. Lineage (GTDB taxonomy): Bacteria > Pseudomonadota > Alphaproteobacteria > Rhodobacterales > Rhodobacteraceae > Thalassobius. Next base: position 2,029,712 of record CP051233.1, on the reverse strand, counting down.
GGGCAAATGGGCGCGGATCGAGGGGTTGCGCAATTTGCTGGAAGAGGCCATTGAGGCCGGGACGAGAGATACTATTTTTGTCGGGAAAGGGGCGTTGCGCCTGCCCAACACCAGTTGTTTCGCCACACCCGGCTGGAAGGGCGAAACGCAGGTGATGCAGATGGACCTGGCGGGGTTCGCCATTTCGGCGGGGTCGGCCTGTTCCTCGGGCAAGCTGCGGGCCAGCCCGGTGTTGCGGGCGATGGGATACGACGAGGCCACGGCCCGGGGTGCGATCCGCGTGTCGCTGGGGCTGGAGACGACGGAAGAGGACGTGCTGCGCTTTGCCGAGGCGTGGCTGGCCAAACGGAAGAAATTCGATGCCCGCGTGGCATGAAACAGACGCGAACAGGAGTTGGACATGGTTGCTGTGAACCAGAGCGAAGTGAAGGAAGGTGTTGACCAGGAAACCGTCGATGCCGTGCGCGAGGTCGGCGGCAAGTACAAGTACGGCTGGGAAACCGAGATCGAGATGGACTATGCCCCCAAGGGGGTGAATCCCGATATCGTCCGGCTGATCAGCGCCAAGAATGACGAACCCGAATGGATGACCGAGTGGCGGCTGCAGGCGCTGGAACGCTGGCAGAAGATGGAAGAGCCCAAGTGGGCGATGGTCCATTACCCGGACATTGATTTTCAGGACCTGTATTACTATGCCCGGCCCAAGTCGATGGAAGTGAAGCCCAAGTCGCTGGACGAGGTCGATCCCAAGCTGCTGGCAACCTATGAAAAGCTGGGCATCCCGCTGAAGGAACAGATGATCCTGGCCGGGGTCGAGGGCGCCGAGGACATGCCCGCCGAGGGCCGCAAGGTCGCGGTGGACGCGGTGTTCGATTCCGTCAGCGTCGGCACCACCTTTCAGGCGGAACTGAAAAAGGCGGGGGTGATCTTCTGTTCCATCTCAGAGGCGATCAAGGAACACCCCGAGCTGGTGAAGAAATACCTTGGCTCGGTCGTGCCGCAGTCGGACAATTTCTATGCCACGCTGAACAGCGCGGTGTTCTCGGATGGGTCGTTCGTCTATGTGCCGCCGGGGGTGCGCTGCCCGATGGAGCTGTCCACCTATTTCCGCATCAACGCCGAAAACACCGGCCAGTTCGAACGCACGCTGATCATCGCGGACAAGGGCAGCTATGTCAGCTATCTGGAAGGCTGCACCGCGCCCAAGCGCGACACGGCGCAGCTGCACGCCGCCGTGGTGGAGATCATCGTGGAAGAGGACGCCGAGGTGAAATACTCGACCGTCCAGAACTGGTATCCGGGTGATGAAAACGGCAAGGGCGGGATCTACAACTTCGTCACCAAGCGCGCCGATTGCCGGGGCGACCGGGCCAAGGTGATGTGGACGCAGGTGGAAACCGGCAGCGCGGTGACGTGGAAATACCCGTCCTGCATTCTGCGCGGGAATGAAAGCCAGGGCGAGTTCTATTCCATCGCCATCGCCAACAACTATCAGCAGGCCGACACCGGCACCAAGATGATCCACCTGGGCCGCGATACCAAGTCGCGCATCGTGTCCAAGGGTATCAGCGCGGGCAAGGCGCAGAACACCTATCGCGGGCTGGTGTCGATGCACCCGAAGGCGAAGAACAGCCGCAACTATACCCAGTGCGACAGCTTGCTGATCGGGGACAAATGCGGGGCGCATACGGTGCCCTATATCGAGGTCAAGAACAACTCGTCCCGCTGCGAACACGAGGCGACCACGTCCAAGGTGGATGACGAACAGCTGTTCTATTGCCGCCAGCGCGGTATGGATGAAGAGGCCGCCGTGGCGCTGGTGGTGAACGGGTTCTGCAAGGACGTGCTGCAGGCGTTGCCGATGGAATTCGCCATGGAAGCACAGCAACTGGTGGCGATTTCGCTGGAGGGGTCCGTTGGCTGATCGTGAACCGACCCTGGCGGACAGGCTGGAAGCCGCGCTGCCCTATGTGCTGCCGGTTGTCGGCGGGTTGTTGGGTGTGATCTGGGTCAACCTGAACCGGATGGATTTCCTGAATCCTATCGTTGCAATTGTTCTGGGTGTCATCGCGGGCCGTCTGGCGGCCTCGGGCATCATCCGGCTGATGCAGCGGGGGCGCTGAAATGCAGGTAATTGCTGACGGAGTGTCGCGCCGATGAACTATGTCGTGCCGATCGTGATGCTGGCCCTGTCGAATGTCTTTATGACCTTCGCATGGTACGGACACCTGAAGTTCAAGGCCGTGCCGCTGTATCTGGTGGTTCTGCTGGCCTGGGGTATCGCCTTTTTCGAATACTGGCTGGCGGTGCCGGCCAACCGGATGGGGCATCAGGTTTATACGGCTGCCCAGTTGAAAACCATTCAAGAGATCATCACCCTGATCGTCTTTGCCGGGTTTTCCGTGCTGTGGCTGAAGGAATCGCTGACCGTCAACACCGTCATCGGGTTTGCGCTGATCGCCGTCGGCGCAGCGTTCGTGTTCAAGGGGTAAGGGTCATGATGGAAACCATCAACCAGTTGATGCAGCAATCCGTAGGGGTCGGCGCAGGCTGCACGATTGGCGCGCTCATCGGGTTTTCCATTGCCAAGAACCGCGGCAGGACCAAGGCTTTGGTCGCCAACTCGGTGTTCATTACTTCGGCGCTTGTGGGGTTTCTCGCCATGGCCGTGAACATGGGCATCCTCTATCTGGGGGCAGGGCAATGATTGTGACCACAACACCAAATATCGAAGGCCGCCGCATCACCGCCTACAAGGGCATCGTGGTGGGCGAGGCGATCATGGGCGCCAACGTGGTGCGCGACCTGTTCGCCAGCGTGACGGATATCATCGGGGGCCGCTCCGGCGCCTATGAATCGAAGCTGCAGGACGCTCGCGAAACCGCCCTGCGCGAACTGGAAGAGCGCGCGGTGCTGAAAGGCGCAAATGCCGTGGTGGGCGTGGACCTGGACTATGAGGTGGTGGGCCAGTCGATGCTGATGGTCAGCGCCTCGGGCACAGCGGTGGTGGTGGACTGAGGTGACGCAACCCGCCCTGCATATCCCCAACCGGCCAGAGCTGACCCTGCCAGAGCCAGAGGCGCAGGCCCTGCGCACCGCCTATGCGGCGGCGGGCGTCGTGCTGGAATATGGCTCGGGCGGGTCGACACTGGTGGCGGCGGAACTGGGCAAGACGGTGTATTCCGTCGAAAGCGACCCGGACTGGGCGCAGATGATGCGCGACTGGTTCGCGGCCAATCCCGCGCCGGGGCAGGTGGAGATCATCCATGCCGATATCGGCCCGACCAAGGAATGGGGCCACCCGGTGGACCATGCCGGCTGGCGCGGCTATGCCGCCTATCCGCTGGCAGTGTGGGACAGGAAAGGGTTTCAGCAGCCCGACGTGGTGCTGGTGGACGGGCGGTTCCGCGCGGGCTGCGCGCTGGCCACGGCGTTCCGCACGCAAAAACACGTGACGCTGCTGTTCGACGACTACACCAACCGTGACCACTATCACGTGGTCGAAAAGTTCATCGGCCAACCCGCCGCCGTGATCGGCCGCATGGCCTGTTTCGAAATAGACCCGACCCCGGTGCCCGCAGAACATCTGCACCGGATCGTGCAACTGATGACGCGGCCCTGACGGCGCCGCCCCAAGACGAAAAGGATGGAAAACATGCTGGAAATCAAGAACCTGCAAGTCAAACTTGAAGAAGAGGACAAGCAGATCCTGAAAGGGGTGGATCTGGTCGTGGAACCCGGCACGGTACATGCGATCATGGGGCCGAACGGGTCGGGCAAATCCACCCTGTCCTATGTGCTGTCCGGCAAGGACGGCTACGAGGTGATCGGCGGCGAGGCCACGCTGGCCGGCGCCGACCTGCTGGACATGGAACCCGAGGAACGCGCCGCCGCAGGCCTGTTCCTGGCCTTCCAGTACCCGGTGGAAATCCCCGGCGTCGGCAACATGACCTTCTTGCGCACCGCCGTGAACGCACAGCGCAAGGCGCGCGGCGAGGAAGAAATGACCGCCGCCGAGTTTCTGAAGGCCGTGCGTGAAAAGGCCAAGACCCTGAAGATCGACGCCGAGATGCTGAAGCGCCCGGTGAACGTGGGCTTCTCTGGCGGCGAGAAGAAGCGCAACGAAATCCTGCAGATGGCAATGCTGGAACCGAAGATGTGCATCCTGGACGAAACCGATTCCGGCCTGGACGTGGACGCGATGAAGCTGGTGGCCGAAGGCGTGAACGCGCTGCGCGACGGCAAGCGGTCGTTCCTGGTGATCACCCACTACCAGCGCCTGCTGGACCATATCCAGCCCGACGTGGTGCATATCATGGCGGCAGGCCGTATCGTGAAATCCGGCGGTCCCGAACTGGCGCTGGAGGTGGAACAGAACGGCTATGCCGATATCCTGGCGGAGGTGCTGTGATGGCGCTGGCACAGGCGAAACTGGACACGACCGAGGCGCGCCTTGCGGCCATGACCCTGCCTGAAAGCGGGGCCTGGCTGGCGGCGGCCCGTCAGGATGCGCTGGCGCGGGTGCGGGCGATGGGGCTGCCTTCGCGCCGGGATGAATATTGGAAATACACCCGCCCGGATACGCTGACCGCGCCTGCGGCCCTGACTGCCGCGGTGTTCGACGCACAGGGTGAACCGCCGGTGTTTTCGACGGTGGACCGGCTGCGCATCGTCTTTGTCGATGGCGTGTTCGACGCCGACGCCAGCGACGACCTGACCCACGAAGGCATCGAGATCGAACGCCTTCAGGACGCCGCCGCCAAGGATATCCATTGGGCCAAAGACCTGTACGGCCTGCTGGAAACCGCCGGGCAGAAACCGGTGCAGCGCCCGCTGGCCGCGTTGAACAGCGCCTATGCGACCGATGGCGTGCTGATCCGGGTCACCGGCAAGGTGTCGAAGCCGGTGAACTTGTCCTATCTTCACCGGTCCGAAACATCGGATGCGGTGCTGCACAACGTGGTGAAGCTGGAAGAGGGCGCCGAGCTGACGCTGCTGGAAAACGGCCCCGCCGCCGCCCGGTTCAACAAGGTGCTGGAAGCCGATATCGCCGATGGCGCGGTGCTGCATCACGTGCGCTCGCAAGGGCGGGATCATGAACGCCGGGCCGTCACCCATATCTTCGCACGGTTGGGCATTGAATCGGTGTTCAAGTCCTTCACCCTGACCGCGAACGGGGCGATGACGCGCAATGAATGCGTGATCGAACTGACCGGCGACGACGCGGTGGCCCATGTGGCGGGCGCGTGCATGGGCGATGGCGATTTCCACCACGACGACACGGTGTTCATCACCCATGACGCGTTGAACTGCGAAAGCCGCCAGGTGTTCAAGAAGGTGCTGCGCAACGGCGCGACCGGCGTGTTCCAGGGCAAGATCCTGGTGAAGGCGGGCGCACAGAAAACCGATGGCTACCAGATCAGCCAATCGCTGCTGCTGGATGACGACAGCCAGTTTCTGGCCAAGCCGGAACTGGAGATCTATGCCGATGACGTGGCCTGTTCGCACGGGTCCACCAGCGGCGCGATCGACGAGGAGGCGCTGTTCTACCTGCGTTCGCGCGGTGTGCCGGAACGCGAAGCGACCGACCTGCTGGTGCTGGCCTTCCTGGCCGAAGCCGTCGAGGAGATCGAGGCCGAAGACCTGCGCGACGAAATCGTCGGCCGGCTGGAAGGCTGGCTGGAACGGCGGCACGGCTGATGCCTGTCACCCGCGATATCGTGGCCACCTACCGGGGGCCGGGCCGCGTGGTGGCGCGCCTGCTGGCGATGGGCCAACGCGAGGACCGGGCCCTGGCGATCCTGATGGCCGGCTGCACGGTGGTTTTCATCGCGCAATGGCCCCGGCTGGCGCGGCAGGCGCATCTGGACCCGGCGATAGAGTTGCAGATGCTGCTGGGCGGTACGTTGCTGGCCTGGGTGATGATTGCGCCGTTGCTGATGTACGTGCTAGCTTTCGCGTCCCATATGGCGGCGCGGGCGCTGCGCGGGCAGGGCACCGGCTTTGGCGCGCGGATTGCGCTGTTCTGGGCCTTGCTGGCCTCGTCTCCGCTGCTCTTGCTGCAGGGGATGGTGGCGGGGTTCATCGGGCCGGGTCCGGCGCTGACGCTGGTCGGGCTGGTCTGGCTGGTGGTCTTTGCGTGGTTCTGGCTGGCCGGGTTGCGGCAGGCTGAATGGGGGCAGGGGGCGTGACGCTGGGCCTGAAGGACATGGTGATAGAGAGCGTCACCCGGCCGCGCGATGGCGCCGCACGCATTCTGGCCATGCCGCTAAGCCGCGAGGCCGTTGGCACCGGCTTTGCGCTGGTCGCGGTGGTCAACACGATCCTCTATTCGTTGTCGATCATGCTGTTCGAGGCGACAACCGGCATGATGACGGGGATGAATGTCCCCGCGCTCTACCTGGCGCTGTTGAGCGCGGCGATGCTGGTCGGCGCACTGGCGATCAGTTGGATCGGCCGGGCGATGGGCGGGCGGGCGACCGTGATGCAGATCCTGCCGCTGGTGGTCTGGCTGCAGGCGCTGCGGGCGCTGGCGCAACTGGGGCTTATCGGCGCGATGCTGATCGCACCGGGGCTGGCCAACGCGCTGTCTGTTGGTATCGGGCTGTTCGGCCTGTGGCTGATGGCGAATTTCCTGGACGTGGCGCAGGGGTGGAAATCCCTGGGCAAGTCCTTTCTGGTGATGGTTCTGACGGGGCTGGGCTTCGTTTTCGGGCTGTCTTTGTTCATGGCCCTTGTCGGGGCAACCGCCATGGGAATGTGATCCATGTATGATGTCGAAAAAATCCGCGCCGATTTCCCGATCCTGTCGCGCACAGTGAACGGCAAGCCACTGGTCTATCTGGACAACGGCGCCAGCGCGCAGAAACCACAGGTGGTGATCGACGCCGTCACCCGCGGCTATGCCGAGGAATATGCCAACGTGCATCGCGGGCTGCATTTCCTGTCCAACCTGGCGACCGAGAAATACGAGGCCGTGCGCGGCATCACCGCGCGTTTCCTTGGCGCGACGAACGAGGACGAAATCGTCTTTACCACCGGCACGACGCAGGGCATCAACCTGGTGTCCTACAGCTGGGCCGCACCGCGCCTGCAGGCGGGGGATGAAATCGTGCTGTCGGTGGCCGAGCACCACGCCAATATCGTGCCGTGGCATTTCCTGCGCGAACGGCAGGGCGTGGTCCTGAAATGGGTGGAAATCGAGCCCGACGGGTCGGTGGACCCGCAAAAGGTGATCGACGCGATCGGACCAAAGACGAAACTGGTCGCCATCACCCAATGTTCCAACGTGCTGGGATCGGTGGTGGACGTGAAAACCATCTGCCGCGCGGCCCGTGAAAAGGGCGTGCCGGTACTGGTGGATGGTTCGCAGGGCGCGGTGCACATGCCCGTGAATGTCGAGGAGATCGGCTGCGATTTCTATGCCATCACCGGGCACAAGCTGTACGGCCCTTCGGGGTCCGGCGCGATCTGGATCCGCAAGGCCCGCATGGCCGAGATGCGCCCCTTTCTGGGTGGCGGCGACATGATCAAGGAAGTCACCCGCGATCACATCACCTATAACGATCCGCCGATGAAGTTCGAGGCCGGCACCCCCGGCATCGTCCAGACCATCGGCATGGGCGTGGCGCTGGAATACCTGATGGGCGTGGGCATGCAAAACATTGCCGCGCACGAGGCTGACCTGGCCGCCTATACCAGCCAGCGGCTGGCCGGGCTGAACTGGATCAACGTGCAGGGCACGGCCCCCGGTAAGGCGGCAATCTTTTCCTTCACCATGCAGGGCGCGGCCCATGCGCATGACATTTCCACCATCCTGGACAAAAAGGGCGTGGCGGTGCGCGCAGGCCACCATTGCGCCGGTCCGCTGATGGATGTGCTGGGCGTTTCCGCCACCTGCCGGGCGTCCTTTGCCATGTACAACACCCGTGCCGAGGTGGACGTGCTGGTGGATGCGCTGGAACTGGCGCACGAGTTGTTCGCCTGATCGGCGTCAAAATTTCCCCGGCCCGCGCGGTGTTACCGATTGCACCCCGCGCGGGCTTTGGGTAAAGACAGCCCTACGCACCCATAGCTCAGCTGGATAGAGCGTTGCCCTCCGAAGGCAAAGGCCGCACGTTCGAATCGTGCTGGGTGCGCCACTTTCCCTTGTCTGCCCCTGTCATCGCCGGTCTGCCCTTGCGGAAGTCTTGCCTTTTGCGCGGGCGGGGATCAGCATCCGCGCGACAGGCGGAGACGTGTGATGGCGACGAAAATCGGATTGGCGCTTGGCAGCGGCGGGGCGCGGGGCTGGTGCCATATCGGCGTGATGCGCGCGTTGGCGGACGCCGGGCTGGCGCCGGATATGATCTGCGGCACGTCGATGGGGGCGCTGGTGGGGGCTGCGGCCTGTTCCGGCGCGCTGGACCGGCTGGAGGATTTCGCCCGCGGCCTGACGCAGTTGAAGGTCGCGCGGATGGTGAATATCGACGTGTCCTCGGGCGGGTTGATCACCGGCGAGGCGATCATCAAGGCGCTGTCGGAACTGGACTATGCCAAGCGGATCGAAGATATGGACCGCCCCTTCATGGCCGTGGCGACGGACCTGTATGCCGGGCGCGAGGTCTGGTTCCGCGAGGGCGATCTGCTACCGGCGATCCGCGCCTCTATCGGGATACCGGGAATTTTCGCCCCGGTGTGGGATGACGGGCGCTGGTTGCTGGACGGTGGCATGAGCAACCCGATCCCGGTCTCCGGCTGCCGGGCGCTCGGGGCGGATGTGATCATCGCGGTGGACCCGAATTCCAAACTTTACATGACCCGGCAGGGTCGGCCAGAGGATCAACCCCATACCCCGGCCTTCGGGCTGGAGAGCATCGTGGACGCGCTGCCCGCCGCCGTACAGCCGATGCTGAAATCCTATCTGACCGCCAAGCCGCGCAAGCGCCACCGCCCGCCCACCTATATCGAGGTGCTGAGCACATCCATCGACGTGATGACGGATCACATCCGCCGCGCAAGGCTGGCGGGGGAACCGCCGCATGTTATGGTGAACCTGAACCTGATGGACAAGATGACGGTGCTGGATTTCACCAAGGCGGATCTGGCGATCAAGGCCGGATATGACGCCATGCAGGCGCAGATGCCAATGTTGCAGGCCGTGTTGAAAGGATGACGATGACCCCGGTTCCCTATTCCGTTCTGGACCTGTCGCCCGTGCCCGACGGTCACGACATTGCGCAGGCGCTGGCCAATACCGTGGACCTTGCGCAAGAGGCAGAGGCGGCGGGCTTCGGTCGCTACTGGATGGCGGAACACCACAACATGCCAGGAATCGCCAGCGCGGCCACCTCTGTGCTGATCGGCCATGTGGCGGGGAAAACCCGGCGTATCCGGGTCGGGGCGGGGGGCATCATGCTGCCCAACCATTCCCCACTGGTGATCGCGGAACAGTTCGGCACGCTGGCCACGCTCTATCCCGACCGGATCGACCTTGGGCTGGGCCGTGCGCCGGGGACGGACGCGGAAACAATGACGGCGCTGCGGCGCAACAAGTCCGGGCCGGAACGGTTTGAAATGGACGTGATGGAACTGGTGCAATTCCTGCAAGACCCGCAGGACGGCCAACGCGTCCGCGCTTATCCGGGGGTGGGAACCAAGGTGCCGGTCTGGATTCTGGGATCGTCGCTGTATGGCGCGCAACTGGCGGCCTACCTGGGGCTGCCCTATGCCTTTGCGTCGCATTTCGCGCCGGGGGATCTGGCAGAGGCGCGGGACATCTACCGCGACCGGTTTCAGCCCTCCTACTTTCTGGATCGGCCGCATTTCATGCTGGCGGTGAATGTCTTTGCCGGGGCAGACGATGACGAGGGCGCGTACCTGAAAACCTCTATGCAGCAAGCATTCGCACGGCTGCGAATGGGGCAGCCCGGAAAACTGCCCGCGCCGGTGGACCGGATCGAGGATCACATCGACCGCACCATGCTGCGGATGGTGAACATGGCGCTGGCGGTATCGGCCACGGGCGGGCGCGACACGGTAAGGGCAAAGCTGGCAGAGTTGATCGCACGCTACCAGCCGGACGAGGTGATCCTGAACGGCCAGATCCACGATTTCGGCAAACGGGTGCAATCTTTCCAGATCGCGGCGCAGGTGATGACGGAGTTGAACGGTCAGGCTGCGTAGCGTCGGACGAAATTGCGCAGGATGATTTCCGGCGCATGAACTTCGGCGGCCTGGCACATGGCGATCAGGCTGTCGGCTTCGTCCGGGTGGAAATATCCCTTGTTCCGGTACAGCCGGATACGCAGGGCAAAGCCGTCGCTGTCTGCCTCGGGATGGAACTGGGTGGCATAGACGTTCCGGCCGTGACGGATCATCTGGAACGGGCAGGGGTCCGAGGCCAGCAGATGCACGGCGCCTTTGGGCAGGTTCTGCACGGCCTCTTTGTGGCCGACGAAGGCGCAGAAATCATCCGGCAGCCCCTTCAGCAGCGGATCGGTGCGGCCATCCTCGGTGATCCGACAGGGGACGGCGCTGACCGGTTCGCCAAAGCGGTCCTTACTGACAATCGCGCCCAGGTGATGCGCCAGGATACCGATGCCATAGCAGCAGCCAAGGAACGGTATGTCGCCCCCGGTGATCCGCGGCATCAGCGCCAGGATTTCCGCCTCGATCCGCGCCTCTGTCGGGTCTTTCCGGTCCGGCGCGTCGCTGATGCAACCCGGCCCACCGCCGACGATCACGCCGGAATATTGCGACAGGTCCAGCGCGGGCAGGGGATCACGTTCCAGCCGGATGCGATGGGTCTGATCCGCGCGCAACCCGCCCTTGCGCAGAAAGGCGGCATATTCGTCATCAGAGGCCTCGGCCTCGGGGCGCAGTTGCAGGATAAGGAAAGGTTTCATCGCATGCCGCCTTGTCTGGGGTAGGTCGGGCATAGTCAATCTGCCTGCGACATTAAAGATCAATCTTCGGCATAGGTTTTTTGCGGGAATTTGATCCAGATCAATAAATCGTCTGACGAAATTACATTCTGATAACAGAATACGATTCCGCTCGCGAGGAGGAGCCCCAGCCATGCGCATCATCCGCCTGATCGCCACCGCAGCAGGGCTTGGCCTGGCCGCCATGTCCGGCACGGCGCTGGCGCAGACCGCCGCGCCGCCCATGCCCACGGCAGGCAGCACGGCCGACCATTCAAAGTTCGACATCCTGAAAAAGGCATTCGCCTCTGGCCCCGAGGTGACCGAGGCCTGCCTGTCCTGCCACACCGAGGCGGATAACCAGGTGCAGATGCACTCGATCCATTTCGACTGGGAGTTCGATCACCCGGATACCGGCCAGAAGCTGGGCAAGCGCAACGTGATCAATTCCTTCTGCGGCTCCGTGGCGGGGAATGAACCGCGCTGCACCTCTTGCCATGCGGGCTATGGCTGGACCGATATGAACCAGCCCCCGCCGCAGCAGTCGAACGCGGTGGATTGCCTTGTCTGCCACGACCGATCCGGCAACTACACGAAACTGGCGACCGGGGCAGGGCACCCGCCGATGGAAGCAAAGGGCACCACGATCACCGGGGCCAAGGCCTGGGCGGTGGATCTGTCCAAGGCGGCGCAAAGCGTCGGTATGCCGGGGCGCGACAATTGCGGTAACTGCCATTTCTACGGCGGCGGCGGGGATAACGTGAAACACGGCGATCTGTCCTCGGCGCTGTACAACCCGGCGCATGACGTGGACGTACACATGTCCGCCAAAGAGGACGGCGGCGAAGGCATGGTCTGCGCCACCTGCCACGTTTCGGACCAACACAAGTGGGCCGGGTCGCGCTATGACGTGCAAGCGGCGGACAACACCGGGCTGGGCAAGCCGGGCGCGCGGCGCGATGTCGCCACCTGCCAAAGCTGCCACGGGACAGACCCGCACCCGGCCAATATCAAGGGCGTGAAGCTGAACGACCACACGGACAAGCTGGCCTGCCAGACCTGTCACATCCCCAGCTTTGCCCGCGGCGGCGTACCGACGAAAACCTTGTGGGACTGGTCCACCGCCGGCAAGCTGAAGGACGGCAAACCCTACTCCGAGGAAAACTTTACCTCTTCCACCGGTCAGCACCTGCACACCTACATGTCCACCAAGGGCAATTTCGACTATGGCGAGGATGTCATGCCCTACTACGCCTGGTTCGATGGGCAGGTGGAATATTCCACGATCGACCGCAAGATCGACCCCAGCCAGACCGTCAACGTCAACAGCATCAAGGGCGATCCCGCCAGCAAGGACAGCCGGATCTGGCCGTTCAAGCGGATGGAGGGCCGACAGGCCTATGACACGGTCAACAACACGCTGGTCTATACCCATGTCTGGGGGCCAAAAACCGACACCGCGTTCTGGACCAACTTTGACTGGGGCAAGGCGGTTGAGGCGGGGATGAAAGCCGCCAACCAGCCCTATTCCGGGCAGTTCGGCTTTGTTGACACCTACATGTACTGGCCGATCACCCACATGGTCGCCCCGGCGGAAAGCGCGGTGGATTGCGCCGAATGCCACGCGCGGGACGGGCGGCTGCAGAATATCGCCGGGGTCTTCATGCCCGGCACGGACCCGAACGGCCCGGTGGGTATCCTGGGCAAGCTGATCGTGCTGGCGGCGCTGGCAGGGGTGCTGATGCACGGGGTGCTGCGCCTGTTCAGCAGCAAGAAAGGAGGCCGAAATGGCTAAGCGTTACGTCAAGGTCTATCCCCGTTTCGAACGGCTGTGGCACTGGATGCAGGTTCTGTTGATCCTGATGCTGCTGTTCACCGGCATGGGGCTGAACGGGGTGCATTCCGCGCTGCCCTTCGGCCCGGCGGTGATGCTGCACACGATCACGGCGCTGGCGTTGCTGGCACTGTGGATCTTTGCCACGTTCTGGCTGTTCACCACCGGCACCTGGCGCCAGTTCATCCCGCGGATCGAGGGCATGATCGAGGTGGCCAAATTCTATGCCTATGGTGTGTTCAAAGGACAGGAACACCCTTATCACAAGCTGTATTGGCGCAAGCACAACCCGTTGCAGGCCGCCACCTATTTCGGGCTGAAGTGGTTCGTATTCCCGGCGATCTGGATCACTGGCCTGCTGTACCTGAGCTATAATTTCTGGGGCGAGGGCGCGCAGGGGACCGCCGCGATCACGGTGATTGCAAACCTGCACCTGCTGGCGGCCTACGTGATCGCGGCTTTCGTGATCGTGCATGTCTATCTGCTGACCGTCGGCCACGGGTTCCGCAGCCACGTCCAGCCGATGATCACCGGCTATGACGAAATCGAGCTGACGCCGGAACAAGAGGCGTATCTGGAAAAGAACGAACCCGGCCGAATGACATCTCCGTTGGTGTGAGTAACCTGGCCCCGGCATCGTCCGGGGTCTTTTTTTCCTGTAGCATTTGCCGGAAACAAAAAGCCCGCCGGGACGGGCGGGCCTTTGCAAGGGAAACAATCAGCGGGTTTAGCGGCCCCAGGTACGGATCGGGCCGCAGTCCATATGGACAAAGTTCGACCGGCTGTAGCGCCCGACGCCGCCCGCGCTGCAGGCCGAGGCCGCGCGCGAAATCTGGCTGACAGACCGTGAGGCCATCCGCAGGTCCGCCGCCTGCCCCTTCATATGCAGGGAATTCTTGGCGACGGCACGCGATTTGGACCGCAGCATCGCGTTGGTTTCGGGGCTGCGATAGCCCGACAGCAGCATGTAGGGTTCGTTCACGTCCAGCAGGTTGTGGGTGGCCGCGATGATGTCCAGCGTGCGGGTATCCATGCCAACAGCGGACCCGGTGCGCCAGTCCCGCATGAAGAAGTTGATTTCCTTGAGCGCATCCTTGATGTACTCGCCTTCGATCCAATAGATCATGTCCAGCTTTTCGCCGGTCCGGCCGGAATACATGCTGACGCGGCGGATATCGCCTGCGCCGCGCAGAAACCCTGCTGCCTTGGAAAATGTCGGAGCTGCCGTCAGTGTGGTCGCTGCGAACGCACCCAGCAGTGCACGCCGCGAAAAGTTCGTGGAGCTGTTATTCGTCATTCGTGAGCTGTCCCGTCGCTCTTGCCAGTCCGCGATGTTACGCGAAACCTGCCGTGTCATCCCCAGATGCGCGGTTTTTATTACATAGGTTTTCCCCGTGACCAACGCTGAATTTCGGGCGATTCTGGGAAATCATTGTCGGTCGGCAATATTTCGCCCAATTTGTGATGAATATTGCAGAGAATTGATGAAGATCCGGTTAATCCGCACCGGGGGACAGTCGTTTGCTTCCTGTTGGAAATGTGATTAGACAAACGTTTACACCTCCTGTGTCATTGTTGGAAAAGGCGTAGAAAATGATTTCTGAAGGGGACGCGATCATGCAAAAGCTGACACGTTCCGGCTGTGTCCGGGTTGTTTTGGGCTTGTTCGCCGCCGTGATGCTTGCCCTGACGGTGACACCGGTGCAGGCGCAGGTCACCGCCTTCCGGCAGGCCGTGGCCGAGGCGGCGGCCCTGGACCGCGACCTTGCCGATTTCTATCGCACCTCGGATTATCAGCCGGTCTGGACGCTGGACACCCCGCTGGGGCAACAGCGCCGCCGTGCGCTGCTGGCCGCGCTGGACACCGCGCCCGCCCACGGGCTGCCCGCCGCGCGTTATGATGTCGCCGGGCTGGAACGGTTGCTGCGCGATGTGCGCAGCCCCCGCGACCTGGGGAACGCCGAGGTTGCACTGTCGCACGCCTTCCTGACCTATGCCCGCGATGTGCAGACCGGTATCCTGACCCCGTCCCGCGTGGACGACGGGATCAAGCGCGACGCCCCTCTGCGGGACCGCAAGTCCTACCTCACCGCCTTTGTCCAAAGCGCGCCTACCGCTTACATGCGGTCGCTGCCGCCGAAAAACCCGGAATACGCCCGCCTGATGAAGGCCAAGATGCAGCTGGAAACCCGCATCGCCCAGGGCGGATGGGGCGCGACCGTGCCGGGTGGCAAACTGGAACCGGGCGACAGCGGTCCCGCCGTCGTGGCCCTGCGCGACCGGCTGATTGCCATGGGATACCTCCACCGCAGCGCCACCCGCAGCTATGACGCCGCGATTACCCAGGCGGTTCAGAAATTCCAGGCTGCGAACGGGCTGGAGGCAGATGGCGTCGCCGGGGCGGGCACGCTGCAGGAACTGAACACCGGCCCGGAAAAGCGGCTGCAATCCGTCATCGTCGCGATGGAGCGCGAACGCTGGACCAACATGGACCGTGGCCAGCGTCACGTGCTGGTCAACCTGACCGATTTCAGCGCCAAGATCATCGACGAGGGCAAGGTGACCTTCGAAAGCCGCACCGTGGTGGGGGCCAATGCGCATGACCGCCGCAGCCCGGAATTCTCTGATGTCATGGAACACATGATCATAAACCCGACATGGAACGTACCGCGTTCCATCGCGGTCAACGAATACCTGCCGATGCTGCAGAAGAACCCCAACGCGGTGGGCTATCTGAACCTGCTGGACGGCAGCGGGCGCATGGTCAGCCGCGCCAATGTGGACTTTACCCAGTACACCGCCTCGAACTTTCCGTTCGACATGAAACAGCCGCCGTCGAACAGCAACGCACTGGGTCTGGTGAAGTTCATGCTGCCGAACCGCCACAACATCTACCTGCACGACACCCCGGCCAAAAGCCTGTTCGCCCGCGAAAGCCGCGCCTACAGCCACGGCTGCATCCGCCTGCATCAACCGTTTGATTTCGCCTATGCGCTGCTGGCGCGCCAGTCCGCCGACCCGCAGGGGGAATTCCACGGCCATCTGCGGACCGGCCGCGAAACCCAGGTGAACCTGGCCCAGCACGTGCCGGTGCACATCATCTATCGTACCGCCGTGACCACCGCCAAGGGAGAGCTGGAATTCCGCCGCGACGTCTATGGCCGCGATGCACGGATTTGGGAGGCGCTGGAACAGGCAGGGGTGGCCTTGGGCGCCGTTCGCGGCTAATCCTGCCGCCAGAGCATTCTGGAGGCGGACAAGATGACTCATACGGTCAAGGACATTGCTGCGGCGCTGGGGGCAGAGGCTTTCGGCGCCGTTGATCTGCCGATCGAAGGCGTTGCGGAACCGGCAATGGCGGGGATCACCGACCTGGCCCTGGCGATGAGCCCGAAATACGCCGAGGGCCTGTCACAAGGCCACGCCCGTGCCGCGATGCTGTGGGCTGGGGCCGATTGGCAGGCGCTGGGGCTGCAGGCCGCTATCGTCGCCCCGCGTCCCCGCTTTGCCATGTCCGGTCTCAGCGCGATGATGGACAGGGGGCAGGGCTATGCCCCCGGCATTCACCCCAGCGCGGTGATCGACCCGACCGCCGAAATCGGACCCGGCACCAGCGTCGGCCCGCTGACGGTGATCGGCGCCCGCGCGCGGATCGGCGCCGGGTCGGTGATCGGGCCACAATGCTTCATCGGTGCTGACGTGGACCTGGGCGAAGGCGCCTACCTGCGCGAAGGCGTGAAACTGGGGGCGCGGGTTCGCATAGGCAAACGCTTTATCGCGCAGCCGGGGGCCACGGTCGGGGCGGACGGGTTCTCCTTTGTCACGCCCGAGGAATCCAGCGTCGAAAGGGTTCGCGACACGCTGGGCGACCAGGGCGAAATGCGCGCGCAATCCTATGCCCGCATCCACAGCCTGGGGAATGTCACCATCGGCGACGACGTGGAACTGGGCGCCAACAGCTGCATCGACCGCGGCACCGTGCGCGATACCCGTATCGGCAATGGCGTCAAGTTCGACAACCTGGCCCAGATCGGCCACAACGTCGAGATTGGCAACGATTGCCTGATTTGCGCGCAGGTCGGCGTGGCCGGGTCCACCCGGATCGGCAACAACGTGGTGCTGGGCGGCCAGACCGGTGTCAGCGACAACCTGTTCATCGGCGATCACGTCATCACCGGCGGTGCGACCAAGGTGCTGGCGAATGTTCCGGCGGGCCGGGTCATGCTGGGCTATCCCGCGATCAAGATGGACCAGCATATCGAGGTCTACAAAGCCTTGCGTCGCCTGCCGCGCCTGTTCCGTGACGTCGCCCTGTTACAAAAATCGGTTTCAAAGACGCCGGACAATGACTAATTAAGCCTCAGGATGAGGGAAGGCCGGAACCATGACTATCAAGGACAAGGTGATCGCAATCATCGCGGAACAGGCGGTATTGGAACCGTCGGACGTGACCCTGGACAGCACATTGGAAAGCCTGGGCATCGACAGCCTGGGCCTGGTGGAATCGATCTTCGCGATCGAGGAAGCCTTTGACATCGCCATTCCGTTCAACGCCAACGAACCGGAGAAAAGCGATTTCGACATATCCTCGGTCGCGTCGATCATCGCGGGCATTGAAAAACTGGTGGCCGAGCAGGCCGCATGAACCGCGTCGTCATTACCGGGGCGGGAACGATCAACGCGCTTGGCCATGATGTTCCCCAAACCCTGAAAGCCATGAAGGAAGGCCGGTGCGGGATCAGCGACCTAGAATTCCGCGATGTCGAACGGCTGTCGATCCGCATCGGCGGCCAGGTCAAGGGATTCGAGGCAGAGGGTCATTTCAACCGCCAACAACTGTCACTTTATGACAGGTTCACCCAGTTCACCCTGCTGGCCGCGAAAGAGGCGATTTCCCAGTCCGGGCTGGAATTCCATGGCGAACTGTCGGCCAAGGCCGGCGTGGTGCTGGGTACCGCCGGGGGTGGCGTATCCACTTGGGACGACAATTACCGCACCGTCTACGAAGAAGGAAAGAACCGCGTTCACCCCTTCGTCGTGCCCAAGCTGATGAACAACGCCGCCGCCAGCCATGTCAGCATGGAACACAACCTGAAAGGGCCCAGCTTTACCGTCTCCACCGCCTGTGCGTCGTCCAACCACGCAATGGCGCAGGCGTTCCAGATGGTCCGGTCCGGCATGTCAAAGGTGATGGTCACCGGCGGGTCGGAATCGATGCTGTGCTTTGGCGGGGTCAAAGCGTGGGAGGGCCTGCGCGTCATGTCCAAGGACGCCTGCCGCCCGTTCAGCGCCAACCGCAACGGCATGGTGCAGGGCGAGGGTGCGGCCATTTTCGTATTCGAAGAATACGAGCACGCCCGCGCCCGTGGCGCCCAGATCCTGGCCGAGGTGAAGGGGTTTGCCATGTCCTCGGACGCGGCCGATATCGTCATGCCGTCGAAACAGGGGGCGGCGCGGGCGATTGCCGGGGCGCTGGCCGATGCCGGGATCAACCGCGACCAGGTCGGCTATATCAACGCGCATGGCACCGGCACCGCCGCCAATGACAAGACCGAATGCGCCGCTGTCGCGGACGTGTTCGGCCCGCACGCGGACCGGCTGATGATGTCCTCGACCAAGTCGATGCACGGCCACCTGATCGGGGCCACCGGCGCGGTCGAACTGCTGGCCTGCATCATGGCCCTGCGCGACGGCATCATCGCGCCCACCATCGGCTATGAAGAACCCGACCCCGAATGCGCGCTGGACGTGGTCCCGAACGTGGCGCGCGAGGCCAAGGTGGATTACGCCCTGTCCAACGCTTTCGCCTTTGGCGGGCTGAACGCCGTGTTGGCGCTGGGGCGGGTCTGACACCCGGCCAAACACGAAAGGCCCGCGCCAGCGGGCCTTTCGGTTCTTCGCGAATGCAGATCGTTTATTGCGGGATCACGTCGATCTTGTCATAGCCCGCGGTAAAGCCCTTCAGCGAAAAGGTGATCTTCATCCGCTCGTTGGGGGCGACAAAGGGCACCACCTCGAACACGGCCTTCGACCCCTTCTTGAACTCGGCCACCTCCTCGGCGGTGAAGCCAATGCGCGCATAGCAACCCAGCGGATCGCAGACCGAATAGGGATACCGCTTGGACTTGCCCTCGTCGATGGTCAGGATCATCTGCGCGGGCAGCAGAACCTCCAGCGGTACGGCCACAACGGCGCCGGCCTCTGCCTGTTCGCCGCTTGGCAGCTTGAACAGGCGCATGTTGGACAGTTGATTGCCCTGATCGTCAAATGCCGCCTGGAACAGCTGGCAAGGCTCTTTTTCCTCTCCGGTTCGCAGGCATTCCAGCTTCCATTCGCCGGATTCCTCGCGGAAATACGGCCCTTTCTGGGGGTCTTCGGCGGCGGCTGCGTCCTGTGCAGGCTTTTCGGC
Organism: Thalassovita sp.; assembly: GCA_017792425.1. Taxonomy (GTDB): domain Bacteria; phylum Pseudomonadota; class Alphaproteobacteria; order Rhodobacterales; family Rhodobacteraceae; genus Thalassobius. Next base: position 2,010,565 of record CP051233.1, on the reverse strand, counting down.
ATCCTGGGCCGCCAGCGGGCTGGCCACGGCCATCATCACGGCAAGGGGCAGAAAGGTGCGAATGTTGAACATGGGGTATCCCTGTATATCGGTTCAGCTTGCTTGGGGCTTAGCATGCGCGCGCCACAGTGTCAGGTCACATTTTCCCGCACGCCCGGCGGCAAGGGCGGAAATTCGCCATCCCGTTGACCGATCAGGATTTTCCGCTGACCGGGCAAAGAAAAAGGGACCAAAAGGCCCCTTTTTCCGCATTTTTTTCTCCCCGTCGGACTGGCCGACTTAGTCATTGCCGAAACGCTAGGGCAGAACCCCGGGATGGTCAACAGCCATTGCAGGTCTGCCCGGAAAAAACCGCGCTTCGAAAAGCGCGGCCAGTCAGACAGGGAGGAAGTCGGCCCCGGCCCAAGGGACATGCGCCGGGGTACGGATTTCACTGTGGCGCAAATAGGTTAACAGTGTATTTTCATCCCGTACTTGAAGGGCTACGGGGGCACAGATGCAGGATTCCATCTTTATTGGCGGTGGCGGCGAAAACTATGGCGACCAGCAGGGGCTGGCGCTGAAATACGCCAACCGGCACGGTCTGATCGCGGGCGCCACCGGCACCGGGAAAACCGTCACCCTGCAAATCATGGCCGAAGGCTTCTCGGCCGCCGGGGTGCCGGTGTTCATGTCGGATGTAAAGGGTGATTTGTCCGGCATCGCCAAACCGGGCAGCGCCGCCTTCAAACTGCATGGCGCTTTTACCGAACGCGCCCAGAAAATCGGGTTCACCGACTACGGCTATGACGCCTTTCCGGTTACCTTCTGGGACATGTTCGGCGAACAGGGCCACCCCGTCCGCACCACCGTGGCCGAGATGGGGCCGCTGCTGCTGTCACGCCTTCTGGAACTGTCAGAGGCGCAGGAAGGCATCCTGAACATCGCTTTCCGGCTGGCGGACGAACAGGGGCTGGCGCTGCTGGACCTGAAGGATCTTCAGGCGTTGCTGGTCTGGATGGGGGAAAACCGTGCCGACCTGAACCTGCGCTACGGCAACATTTCCCCGGCCTCGGTTGGGGCGATCCAGCGTCGGCTGATGGTGTTGGAAAACCAGGGCGGCACCCTGTTGTTCGGCGAACCGGCGCTGGAACTGTCGGACATCATGCGCACCGATCTGGACGGGCGCGGGCGCATCAACATCCTGGCCGCGGACAAGCTGATGGCCAGCCCGCGCCTCTACGCGACCTTCCTGCTGTGGCTGCTGTCGGAACTGTTCGAGGAACTGCCCGAGGTCGGCGACCCCGACAAGCCCAAGCTGGTGTTTTTCTTCGACGAGGCGCACCTGCTGTTCGACGACGCCCCCAAGGCGCTGGTGGACAAGGTCGAACAGGTCGCGCGCCTGATCCGGTCCAAGGGCGTGGGCGTCTATTTCATCACCCAGAACCCCGCCGATGTGCCCGAAGACATCCTGGGCCAGCTGGGCAACCGGGTACAGCACGCCCTGCGCGCCTTTACCGCCAAGGACCGCAAGGAACTGCGCATGGCGGCGGAAACCTACCGCGACAACCCGCGCTTCGACACCGAACAGGCGATCCGAGAGGTCGGCGTGGGCGAGGCCGTGACCTCCTTCCTGGAAAAGAAGGGGGTGCCGGGAATCGTCGAACGCACCCTGATCCGTCCGCCGTCGTCGCAACTGGGCCCGATAGACCCGTCCGAGCGCCGCGCGCTGATCGACACCTCGCCCATCGCGGGCAAGTATGAAACCACGCAAGACCGCCATTCTGCCTATGAAATCCTGGCCCAACGCGCCCAGGACGCCGCCCGCGCCGCCGAAGAGGCCGAGCGCCGCGAGGCCGAGGCCGAAGCCGCCGAACGCGAATTCAAGGCCGCCCGGCGCTATTCCGGCACCCGCGTGACCCGCTCAACCTCGCGTGATACCCGCAGCAATTCGCGCGGTGACACGATGGGAGAGGCGATCGGCAAGGCGCTGATCAAGGAACTGAAAGGCACCACCGGCCGCCGCATCGTGCGCGGCATCCTGGGCGGACTGTTCAAGGGCCGCTGACCTCGCAGGTCCGGGCTTCTTGGCTGTGGGGGTTTTTGAGTATTTTCAGCAAGACGAAACAAGCAGAGGCGCCTGGATGACAGGCGCCCCTTTTTCATCTTGCCCCAAATACTCCCGCCGGAGGCGTCCCGCACTTCTCGTTCGGGGCGCCGGGTAGGGTCATTTTTCGGGGATCAGCCCACGCGGGCTGAACCGCAGCACCAGCAGCAGCACCAGCCCCATCGTCAGCAGACGCATATGCGCGGCGCTGTCGATCAGGTGGGTTTTCAGGGCGCCGTCGGCCATGCCGCTGGTGATCACCTGCATCAGCCAGATGCCGATGGGTTCCACCTGCACCCACAGAAACCAGATCAGGAACCCGCCCAGGACCGCGCCCAGGTTGTTGCCTGACCCGCCCACGATCACCATCACCCAGACAAGGAAGGTAAAGCGCAAGGGGTTGTAGGTGCCGGGCGTCAGCTGCCCGTCCAGCGTGGTCATCATCGCCCCGGCAATACCGCAGATCGCGGACCCGAGGATGAAGATCTGCAGGTGGCGGCGGGTCACGTCCTTGCCCATCGCCTCTGCCGCGTTCTCGTTGTCGCGGATCGCGCGCATCATCCGGCCCCAGGGCGAGTGTAGCGCCAGTTGCGCCATCACCAGGATGATCACCAGAACGGTTGCGAACAGCCCGGCGTACAGCGTCTTGACCCATAGGGTGGACGCGGTCGTCGGGTCCAGACCCAGCGATGCCGCACGCTCCACGAAGGACGCGCTTTCCTGCAGGTCCACCTCATAGGGGACCGGGCGGGGCAGGCCGATCACGTTTTTCACGCCGCGCGCCAGCCAGTCCTCGTTCTTCATCACGGCAATGATGATCTCCGCGATGCCCAGCGTCGCAATGGCCAGATAGTCCGAGCGCAGGCCCAATGCGGTCTTGCCGATGATCCAGGCCGCACCCGCCGCCAACAGACCGCCCACGGGCCAGGCCAGCAGCACCGGCAGTCCCAGCCCGCCGATATTGCCCGCTGCCGCCGGGTTGATTGCCTCCACCGCCTCGACCGCCGGGTCGAACACCCAGCGATACAGCACGAAACCCACGATCAGCACCGCCAGCAGCGCCACGGTCCGCAACCCGCCCTTTGGCAGTTTCTTGTAGATCAGCGCCGCCAGCACGATCGTCGCCGCGCCCATCACCAGCCCCAGCACGATGCCAAAACCGCCCGCCGTCCATGCCTCGGGGATCGGATCTGACGCGATCAGCACCGTCGCCAGCCCCCCCAGCGCGACGAAGCCCATGACGCCGACGTTGAACAGCCCGGCAAAGCCCCATTGCAGGTTCACCCCCAGCGCCATGATGGCGCTGATCAGGCCCATGTTGACGATCAGCAGTGCCGAGTTCCAGCTCTGCATGATCCCGGTCAGGATGATCAGCCCCACGACGATCGCAAAGAGGCCGGTTTTCTTTATCGTATCGCTCATACCGATTTCCCCTTGAACAGGCCCGTGGGCTTGAACAGCAGCACCACCAGAAGGATCGCGAAACTGACCGCGAACTTGTAGTCGGTGGACATCAGTTGCACCAAACCAGCGGGTTCCAGGCCTTCGGGCGCCATGTACCCCAGCACCTTCTTCCAGGCATAGGTCACCGTCACCTCGGAAAAGGCGATGACGAACCCGCCCGCGATGGCGCCCAGCGGATTGCCCAGCCCCCCCACGATGGCCGAGGCAAAGATCGGCAGCAGCAACTGGAAATAGGTGAAGGGCTTAAAGCTTTTGTCCAGCCCGTACAGCGTCCCCGCCACGGTCGCCAGCGCCGCCACGATCAGCCAGGTGATGACGACGACGCGTTCAGGGTTGATCCCCGACAGCAGCGCCAGATCCTCGTTATCCGAATAGGCCCGCATGGATTTGCCGGTACGGGTGTTGTTCAGGAACCAGAACAGCAGCGCCACCACGACGACGGCGGTGACAACGGTCAGCCCCTGCGTCGACTTGATCGCCAGCCCTTCGTCCAGCCCGGTCATCTGCTTGAACTCGCGCGCGCCGATGATGAATCGTTCCCCATCCGCAAATCGCTGTTCATCCGGCCCGATGATGAACCGCACCAGCGCGTTCATCACGAACATAACGCCCATGGACACGATCACCAGGATCACCGGCTTGGCCTTCTGTTCGCGGTAGAACCGGTACACCACGCGGTCTGTCCCCAGCACCAGCAGCGCGCAGACGGCGATGCCAAAGGGCAGGGCCAGCAGCGCCGTTGGCAGCGGTCCCAGCGAAATGCCCCAGCTTTGAAACAGCCAGGTCACCAGCACCACGGTCATGGTGCCAAAGGCCATCGTGTCACCATGGGCAAAGTTGGAAAAGCGCAGGATGCCATAGATCAGCGTGACCCCCAGCGCGCCGATCGCCAACTGGCTGCCATAGGCGATTGCCGGGACCAGAACGAAGTTGGATAGCGCTACGAATGCGTTCAGCAGGTCCATGTCCTCAGCCCCCCAGGAAAGATTGACGTACTTCGGGATCGGCCAGCAGGGCCTTGCCGGTGCCGGTATGGGCATTCGCCCCCTGCACCAACACGTATCCCTTGTCCGCGATCTCCAGCGCCTGGCGGGCGTTCTGTTCCACCATCAGGATGGAAATCCCCGTGCGCGCCACCTCGATGATGCGGTCGAACAGTTCATCCATCACGATGGGCGACACGCCCGCGGTGGGTTCGTCCAGCAACAGCACCTTGGGCTTGGTCATCAGGGCGCGGCCCACGGCCACCTGCTGCCGCTGACCGCCGGACAACTCGCCCGCCGGCTGGCGGCGCTTTTCCTTCAGGATCGGGAACAGGTCATAGACCTGCGCCATCGTGCCCTTGAAATCATCCGTGCGGATAAAGGCGCCCATCTCCAGGTTTTCCTCGACCGTCATCGAGGTAAAGATGTTGTGCGTCTGCGGCACAAAGCCCATGCCCTTGACCACGCGGTCCTGCGGGCTCAGATCGGTGATGTCCTCGCCATCCAGCCGCACGGACCCCTTGCGCAGGTTCAGCATGCCAAAGGTCGCCTTCATCGCCGTCGATTTGCCCGCGCCGTTGGGGCCGACGATCACCGCGATCTCGCCCTTGTTCACCGCCACGGTGCAATCGTGCAGGATGTCCGGCCCGGATTTTCCATACCCACCGGTCATGCTGTCGCCGATCAGGAAAGCATCGCCGGTATGGGCCTTGGCCCCCGTCCCGGGCGAGGACACCAGTTCCCTGCCGCCATTGCGTTTCGTGATCGAGGCATCCTTGTTGCCGTGATCGTCCTGATAGGGATTACCGCCCATCCGCGCGCCCCCCTTTTTCATCTTGCGAAAAATACTCCGGGGTCCGGGGCAGAGCCCCGGTTCCGCCGGTTCCAAAGACACAGACCCCGTTCATGCGCCTACTTTGTCCTTGTTTTTCAGACCGGTGCCCAGGTAGGCCTCGATCACTTGTTCATTTGCCTTGATCTCCGCCAGCGTGCCCTCGGCCAGCACCTTGCCCTCGGCCATGCAGATGACCGGGTCGCAGATCTTGTCGATGAAATCCATGTCGTGCTCGATCACCACGAAAGTGTACCCGCGCTCCTGGTTCAGCTGCTTGATCGCGTCGGCGATGGTGTACAGCAGCGTGCGGTTCACGCCCGCGCCGACCTCGTCCAGGAACACGATCTTGGCGTCCACCATCATGGTGCGCCCCAGTTCCAGCAGCTTCTTCTGCCCGCCGGACACTTCGCCCGCCTTCAGGTCGGCGATATGTTCGATGGTCAGGAATTCCAGCACCTCGTCGGCCTTGGCGCGCAGGGCGCGTTCCTCGTCCGCGATCCGCTTGCGGCCGAACCAGGTGTTCCACAGGGTTTCCCCTGACTGGTTGCCCGGCACCATCATCAGGTTTTCGCGGCAGCTCATGGATCCGAATTCATGCGCGATCTGGAAGGTGCGCAGCAATCCCTTGTGGAACAGCGTGTGCGGCGGCAGGCCGGTGATGTCCTCGCCATCCATGGTGACGCGCCCGGACGTTGGTTGAAGAACGCCAGCGATCACGTTGAAAAGAGTGGTTTTTCCGGCGCCATTCGGGCCAATCAACCCGGTGATGGAACCCTTTTCGATGGTCAGCGTGGCGCCATCTACGGCATGGAACCCGCCAAAGTGCTTATGAACGTCTTCGACGACAATCATAGGCATCCCCCGTATGTTTGCGCGAATTTCCGCGCTGTTTTATGGAAACAGCCCGGCACATGGCCGGGCTGCCCTGTCAGGTCAAGCGTGACTTAACGGTACTGGACGGTCGCCATCTTGCCGTCCTTGATCTCGATCTGGCGATAGCCGCCCGCGGCTTCACCGGGTCCGATCAGTTCGACAGCGGTTGCGCCGACATAGTCCACGTCACCACCGGCGGCGATGATTTCCAGCGCCTTGGCCAGTTCGCCGGGATAGATCTTTTCGCCGGGCGCGTTGGCCACGTCCTCGATCTTGGCCTTGTAGTCACCCGGTTCAACCGAACCGGCGGCCTGCATCGCCAGCATGATCAACGCGGCTGCGTCATAGCTTTCGCCGACATAGGGGCCGTCGCCGTTCTCGATGCCCGCGTCCGCGATCATCTTGGCCATCATGCTGCCGCCCTCGCTTTCGGTGCCGGGAACGGTGCCGATCGAGCCGTTGATGTCCGCGCCAAAGTTGTCTTCCAGCGCAGAGCCGATCATGCCGTCGGGCAGAACGAACGTGTCGAACGCACCGGCGTCCAGCGACGCGCGGATAACGCCCGGGCCGCCCTGGTCGACGTAACCGGCCACGACCAGCGCGTCGCCACCGGCAGCCGCCAGCGCGCCGACTTCGGCCGAGTAATCGGCCTTGCCGTCTTCGTGGGCTGCGGTGGTGGTCACGGTGCCGCCAGCAGCGGTGTAAGCCGCCGAGAACGCGTCAGCCAGGCCCTTGCCGTAGTCGTTGTTCGTATAGGTCACGGCGACCGACTTGATGCCCTTTTCCATCAGGATTTCGGCCAGAACCTGACCCTGACGCGCATCCGACGGCGCGGTGCGGAAGAACAGGCCGTTGTCCTCGGCAGCGGTCAGCGCCGGCGAGGTTGCGGACGGAGAGATCATGACCATGCCGTTCGGCACGGCGACGTTGGCCAGAACCGCGCCGGTCACGCCGGAACAGTCTGCGCCCATGATGCCCTTGACCCCTTCCGAGGTGATCAGACGCTCGGCCGCGGCAGTGGCGGCACCCGCGTCAACGCAGGTCGAATCCGCACGGACCGGGGTCACGGTCGCGCCGCCCAGCAGCTTGCCGCTGGCGGATACTTCGGACATCGCCAGTTCAGCGCCCGCAGCCATGGCCGGGGTCAGCGATTCGATCGGGCCGGTAAAGCCCAGGATCACGCCCAGCTTGACTTCATTGCCATGGCTGCCGGCAAAGGCCGAACCAGCCATCAGCGCGGTTGCGGCGGTGGCCATCAGAAACTTTTTCATGTTGTACTCCCAGTGTTGGAACAAAGGTCCGGCTCGAACCCTATCCCCCGTTTCCGAAAAAGAAAAGTGCCATTCAATGGCTGTAATTCTGTCCCATCCGGGCGGGGTGTCTTTCTTTTGTGACGCAGCGGTCTACCCTAGAATACATCACTTGTTCAGCGGATAGCGACCATGTTGCAGCTAAAAACGACCTCGCTTCTGTTTGCGCTCACACTCTGGGCCGGGCTGTTGCTGGGCGGCGGGGTCGGGGCGCAGGTGCAGGTTGTGCAGGTGGCGCGCGGATTCGACGTGCCCTGGTCGCTGGCCTTTTTGCCGGACGGGGCGATTCTGGTGACCGAACGCGGCGGCGTGCTGTGGCGCGTCGCCCCGGACGGGGCGCGCAGCCGGGTAGAGGGCGTCCCGCGGGTGCGGGTGCAGGGGCAGGGCGGGCTGCTGGATGTGGCCGTGGCCCGCGATTTCGCCAATTCGCGGCGGGTTTACCTCAGCTATGTCACCGATCAGCCCGGCGGGTCCGGCACCGCGCTGGCCCATGCCCGCCTGTCCCCGGACGGCACACGGCTGACAGAGGTGACACAGATCTTCCAGATGACCCCCGGCAGCCGCGGTGGGCGGCATTTCGGCGGTCGCATCGTCGAGGCCCCTGATGGCGCGCTGTTCCTGACCATCGGCGACCGCGGCGACAGCGAACTGGCCCAGAACCTGCAACGCCACAACGGCAGCGTGATCCGCATCCGGCCCGATGGCGGCGTCCCGCCCGGCAATCCCCTTGCCGATAGCCCCGGCGCGCTACCCGAAATCTGGTCCTACGGTCACCGCAACCCGCAGGGTGCGGCGCTTGACCTGCAAGGGCGGCTGTGGATCACCGAACACGGTGCGCGCGGCGGGGACGAGGCCAACCTGATCCGCAAGGGCGCCAACTATGGCTGGCCGGTGATCGCCTATGGCCGCCACTATTCCGGCGCCAAGATCGGCGAAGGCACCGCCAAGCCCGGCATGGAACAGCCCGTGCTGTACTGGGATCCCTCGATCGCGCCTTCGGGGCTGGCTTTCTATGACGGCAATCTGTTCCCGCACTGGCGCGGCCACGCCTTCGCCGGGTCGCTGAAATTCGATTATATCGCCCGCCTGTCCGGCACCCCGCTGCACGAGTCGGAGCGTATCCAGACCCCCGAAACCCGCCGCGTCCGCGACATCCGCACCGGGCCGGATGGCGCAATCTGGTTCCTGTCAGAGGACCGCGGCGCGCTGTACCGGATCATCCCAGCGGACTGATCACGCGCCCTTGCTGCCGTGGCTGCCGCGTTCGCGGTAGGGCGTGGTCTTGTAATGCGCGCGGTAGCATTTCGAAAAATGCGAAGGGCTGGCAAAGCCGCAGGCCAGCGCCACGTTGATCACGCTCATGTCCGTCTGCATCAGCAGGTTGCGCGCCTTCTGCAACCGCAACTCCATGTAATAGCGTTTCGGGCTGCGGTTCAGGTAGCGCCGGAACAGGCGTTCCAGTTGGCGTGTCGACATGCCCACCTGCTCGGCCAGGATGGCGGGGCTGATCGGGTCTTCTATGTTGGCCTCCATCCGCTGGATCACCTGGCTCAGCTTCGGGTGGCGCACCCCGATCCGGGTCGGGGTGGACAGTCGCTGCGCGTCCCGGTCCGTGCGGATCGTGTTATAGATCTGCTGGTCTGCCACGGCGTTGGCCAGTTCCTCGCCGTAATCTGTCGCGATGAAGGCCAGCATCAGATCAATGGATGACGTGCCCCCCGCCGTGCTGAACCTGTTGCCGTCGATCACGAAGACGGATCGTGTCAGGTCCACCTCGTCGAATTCCTCGGTGAAACTGTCCTGGTTTTCCCAGTGGATGGTGGCGCGCTTGCCGTCCAGCAGCCCGGCCTTGGCCAATGTAAAGGTCGCGGTGCACAGCCCGCCCATCATCAGCCCCTTGCGCGCCTCGCGCCGCAGCCAGGAAATCACCCGCTTGGACGTGGCGGCCTGCACGTCGATCCCGCCGCATACCAGTACCGTGTCGTCGCGGTTCAGCTCGTCCAGATCGCCGTCCAGCTTGAACTCGGTCCCTGCCGAACACTGGATGGTTCCGCCGCCTTCACCAACCAGCCGCCAACTGTACAATTCGCGCCCCGCCATGCGGTTGGCCAGCCGCAAACTGTCCAGCGCCGACGCAAAGCTCAGCAGCGTGAACTGTGGCAGCAGGACAAAGACAAAGCGGCGCGGTTTGCTGGCCAGCGGCGTCACGTCCACGGTCTGACGGTTTTCTTCCATTCTGTGCTTTCCCCAAAGTCTGCCGGGCATCTCAGCACCTTTGTCGGACACGATCAAGAGGGCCCGAACGCGACACCCCCATGTCGTAAAACTTCGGACCTTTTGCGTATGGCCTCATCCGGCACGCTTCTGTATAGAAGGGCATCGAATTCAGACCAACCGGAGTGGAAACATGAGTGAGTGGCAAAAAACCGATTGGCGCGCCAAGCCCAGGGTTCAGATGCCCGACTATACGGACGAGGCCGCGCTGACCGCCGTCGAGGCGCAGCTGTCCAAGTATCCGCCGCTGGTCTTTGCCGGTGAGGCGCGCAAGCTGAAGAAAGCCCTTGGCGCCGCCTCGCGTGGCGAGGCCTTCCTGCTGCAGGGCGGCGACTGCGCCGAAAGCTTTGACCAGTTCAGCGCCAACGCGATCCGCGACACGTTCAAGGTGATGTTGCAAATGGCGATGGTCCTGACCTTCGGCGCCAAGGTGCCGGTGGTCAAGGTCGGCCGCATGGCGGGCCAGTTCGCGAAACCGCGCTCGGCACCCACCGAAACCGTTGGCGGCGTGGAACTGCCCAGCTATCGCGGTGACATCATCAACGAGCTGGACTTCAACCCCGGTGCGCGGATTCCCGATCCGAAAAAGATGCTGCAGGCCTACACCCAGTCGGCCGCGACGCTGAACCTGCTGCGCGCCTTTTCCACCGGCGGTTACGCCGACGTGCACCAGGTCCACCAGTGGACCCTCGGCTTCACCGAAAGCGAAAAGGCCGCCAAGTACCGCGAGATGGCCAACCGCATCAGCGACACGCTGGATTTCATGAAGGCCGCGGGCGTTGACAGCACCTCGAACCATTCGCTGCAGACGGTGGATTTCTACACCAGCCACGAGGCGCTGCTGCTGGAATACGAAGAGGCGCTGACCCGTCTGGATTCCACCAGTGGCAAATGGCTGGCCGGGTCCGGCCACATGCTGTGGATCGGCGACCGCACCCGCCAGACCGATGGCGCGCATGTGGAATTCCTGCGTGGCGTGCTGAACCCGATCGGTCTGAAATGCGGCCCCACCACCTCTGCCGAGGATCTGAAGGTTCTGCTGAACAAGCTGAACCCGAACAACGAAGAGGGCCGCCTGACCCTGATCGCCCGTTTCGGTGCCGGCAAGGTGGCGGAAAACCTGCCGCGCCTGATCAAGACCGTCCGCGAGGAAGGCGCAAACGTCCTGTGGACCTGCGATCCGATGCACGGCAACACGATCAAGTCGGCCACCGGCTACAAGACCCGACCGTTTGAATCGGTGCTGCGCGAGGTGCGTGAATTCTTCGCCATCCACAAGGCCGAGGGCACCATCCCCGGCGGCGTGCATTTCGAGATGACCGGCCAGGACGTGACCGAATGCACCGGCGGCGTCCGCGCCGTGACCGAGGAAAACCTGTCCGACCGTTACCACACCGCCTGCGACCCGCGCCTGAACGCCTCGCAGTCGCTGGAGCTGGCCTTCCTGGTGGCCGAGGAACTGTCAGCCCTGCGCCAGGACAAGCAGGCCGAAGCGGTCTGATCACGGGAAAAGCCAAGCGAGGGCCGTCCGTTTGGGCGGCCCTTTTCGTTTTGCGCCTGCGGCGGGCGGGTTAGGGGGGCTGTCTGCCCCCCTCTGGCCTGCGGCCATTCACCCCCCGAGAGTATTTCGGGCAAGATGAAAGGCGGGGGTCAGTCCCCTGTCGTCACCAGCCGCAGATGGGGCGGGCGCGGCGTGTCTTGGGCCGGGCGGGGTGGCGGCGTGGCCTGGCGCAGGAGGGTGGCGCCAGTGAGCGGCGCCAGCCGCTGCGCCTGCAGGGTGAACCGGCGCGGCGCGCGGCCCACGGCACCGGTGATGGGAAGCACCCCCAGCGCGCGGGTGATGCGGTTTTCCCCGTCCGTCAGCGGCAACAGCACCATCCGCCCGTCGCAGCGCGGCTTGCCCAACGCGCGTTCGGCGCTCAGGTCCATCGTCAGCCGGGCAGGGGCGCAGAACAGTTCGTCCAGGTAATCGGCGCACCGCTTGCGGTGTTGCGGCGCGATCAGCGCCGACAGCGGCATGCCGCGCAGGTCCATACCCATCAGGTCATTGACCTGCGATCCGGCCAGCCGTACCCGCGCCACGCCCGGCGCGATCCGTTCCACGATGAAGGCGCAGGCCAGTGCGCCTTCGATCCCGCGCGGATCAATTTCCAGCCGACCGGGCACCAGCCGCGATCCGCGCAGCGCGTTCCAATAGGCTTCGACCTCGACGATTTCGGGATAGCGTCCGCGCGCCAGCCGCCCCCCGATGTCCACGACATTGCCCCCGGCATCTCCGCTGAAAAACATCTTGTACCCCGTTTCCGTCCCTCCCCGGGCCATTTCGTCCCGGCAGCGTGGGACGCGGGCCAAGGGTTGCCCAGGTCTTAACCTGCCACGAATCCCGGAAATGCGCGCCCTGAATCGCGGCAAATGGTTAACCCCTCCGGTCTGCGGCTTGCCCCGCCGGGACCGATCGCTTAGGGCTGTGGCGAACAGTGCAGGAGAGTACAGTGATCAAGTCGATGACAGGATTTGCCTCGGGCACCGGGGATTTGGCCCCGTTCAGCTGGAGCTGGGAACTGCGCGCGGTCAATGCCAAGGGGCTGGACCTGCGCCTGCGCGTGCCGGACTGGATCGACGGGCTGGAAACCGGGCTGCGCGGGGCGCTGTCCCGCGGGCTGGGGCGCGGCAGCGTCACCCTGTCCCTGAAACTGACGCGCGAGGAATCGGGCGGCGCGCTGGCGATCAACGAACCGGTGCTGGGGTCCATCCTGGATGCGCTGCAAACGGTAGAGCAGCGCGCACTGGATGCGGGGCTGAACCTGAAACCGGCCACCGCGGCGGAAATCCTGTCCATCCGTGGTGTCGTCGAAACCCGCGGGACAGAGGACGACACCACCGCTCTGCAAAAACGCCTGTTGCGGGATTTCGACAGCCTGATGGCGCGGTTCCTGGACATGCGCCAGTCCGAAGGTCGCGCCCTGCATGGCGTTCTGACACGGCAGGTGGACCAGATCGAAACCTTGCTGGGACAGGCCAGAACCGCCGTCGCGGCCCGCACAGAGGGCATGGAACGCGCCCTGCGCGCCGCGCTGGAACGGGTCATGTCCAACTTTGCCGAGGCCGACGAGCAGCGCATCGCGCAGGAACTGGCCCTGATCGCCGTCAAATCCGACGTGACAGAGGAACTGGACCGCCTGACCGCCCATATCGACGCGGCCCGCGACCTGCTGAAACAGGCCGACCCGGTGGGCCGCAAGCTGGACTTCCTGATGCAGGAATTCAACCGCGAGGCCAACACCCTGTGTTCCAAATCCCAGAACGCCGACCTGACCCGCGTCGGGCTGGAACTGAAAACCGTCATCGACCAGATGCGCGAACAAGTCCAGAACGTGGAGTGATTCCATGAACCGCCGTGGCCTTCTGATCATCCTGTCCTCGCCCTCGGGCGCGGGGAAATCCACCTTGACGGGCCGCCTGCGCGATTGGGATCCGGACATCAGCTTTTCCGTTTCCGCCACCACGCGCGAACCCCGCCCCGGCGAGGTGGACGGAGAGCATTACCACTTCATGACCCACGATGCCTTTCGTGACTCCGTAGCGCATGACGGGATGCTGGAACACGCGCAGGTGTTCGGCAATTACTATGGCTCGCCCAAGGCCCCGGTGCAGGCCGCCATCGATCAGGGCCGCGATGTGCTGTTCGATATCGACTGGCAGGGCGCGCAGCAGATCCGCAATTCCAGCCTTGCCGCACATGTTCTGTCGATCTTCATCCTGCCGCCGTCCATCACCGAACTGCACCGCCGCCTGATCAGCCGCGGGCAGGACAGCGCAGAGGTCATCGCCAAGCGCATGGCCAAGAGCTGGGACGAAATCAGCCACTGGGACAGCTACGATTACGTGCTGGTCAACGACGATCTGGACAAGACCGCCGAGGAATTGAAAACTATCGTCACCGCCACCCGCCTGCGCCGCGTACAGCAGCCCGCGCTGGTGGACCATGTCCGCAAACTGCATACCGAATTCGAGGATCTGCAATGACACTTTTCGCCCTTGACGGCCACGCCCCCGAAACCCCCGAAGACGGCGATTTCTGGGTCGCTCCCGATGCCAACGTGATCGGCAAGGTGCGGCTGGGGCAGGGGGCCTCGGTCTGGTTCGGCTGCACCCTGCGCGGGGATAACGAACTGATCGACATCGGCGCCGGGTCCAACGTGCAGGAAAACACCATCATGCACACGGACATGGGCTTTCCGCTGACCGTCGGCGTCAATTGCACGATCGGGCATAAGGCGATGTTGCACGGCTGCACCATCGGCGACAACACCCTGATCGGCATGGGGGCCACGATCCTGAACGGCGCGCAGATCGGCAAGAACTGCCTGATCGGCGCCAACGCCCTGATCACCGAAAACAAGGTCATCCCCGATGGCAGCCTCGTGATGGGATCACCGGGCAAGGTGGTACGCGACCTGGACGCCGCCGCGATCCAGCGCCTGACACTCAGCGCGCTGCATTACCAGGAAAACGCCCGCCGGTTCCGGGCCGGGCTGAAACCTGTCTGACCGGCCCGGCATGTCCGACAGTCTGATCCCCGACATGCTGGCCGCAATGCCGCTGCCGGCGATCCTTGTGGGACAGGGCGACCGGATCGTTGCGGCCAATGCGCAGGCCGGCACGCTGCTGCGCCTGCCCGATCTGGTGGACCGCAACCTGCTGACCGTGCTGCGCCAGCCCGCCACGCTGGAAGCAATCGAAACCTGCCGCGCCAGCCGCAGCAACCGCAGCGCCCGCTATCTGACCACCGAAGGCCGCGCCGACATGACCTATCGCGTGCAATGCGGCCCGGTGCAGATCGGGCGCACCACCTGCGTGCTGGTCACGTTCGAGGACACCACCCATCTGGAAACCGCCGAACAGATGCGCCGCGATTTCGTCGCCAATGTCAGCCACGAATTGCGCACCCCGCTGACCGCGCTGATGGGGTTTATCGAAACGCTGCAGGGCCCGGCCCGCGACGACGCCACCGCGCGCGAACGCTTTCTGGGCATCATGGCGAACGAGGCCGGGCGCATGAATCGGCTGATTAAGGATCTGCTGTCGCTCAGCCAGGTCGAGGCGACCGAGCGCCAGCGCCCCTCCGCCCCGGTTGACCTGTCAGAGCTTGTCGGGTCGGTCATCCGCACCCTGTCCCCGGTGGCGGAAAAATCCAATGTCACCCTCCGCACGGACCTGCCCGACGGGCCGGTGACGGTTCCCGCCGACGCGGACCAGTTGCGGCAGGTGTTGTCCAACCTGACCGAAAACGCCATCAAATACGGCGGCGCGAACGGCACCGTCACCCTGTCCCTGACCCTGACGGACCCCGATCCGGCCCTGCGCGCGCCCGCCGTGCGCATCGCGGTGCAGGATACCGGTCCGGGCATTGATCCCACGCATATCCCGCGCCTGACGGAACGGTTCTACCGCGTGGACAGCCACCGTTCGCGCCAGATGGGCGGCACCGGGCTGGGGCTGGCGATCGTGAAACATATCCTCCACCGCCACCGCGGCCGCCTGAAGATCGAAAGCGAACTGGGGCAGGGCAGCCGTTTCACGGTCATCCTGCCCCGCTAGGCCTCAGGGCAGGAAAATGTCGCGCCGGTAGACCGGGATCGCCATCATCGCGACCGGCTGCACGCCATCGCCCAGCAACGCGCCCAGCGTGTCGCCCCCGGCGCTGATCGTGACACCCCCGGCAGGCATCTTGCCCTTCGCGCTCAGCATCACCACGTCGATCAACTGGTCATAGCGATAGATGCGCCGAAAACCCGGATCCTTGGCAGAGAACGGCATAGCGACCTGTTCGGGCAGCCACATGCCCGCCCCCTGCGCATAGCCCACGCGGAATTCCAGCGTATCGCCATTCGCGGCGGACACCGTCCAGACATCGTCCACCATCACCGGCGATCCGGCCTTGGTCGTCCGCGTCATGGCGCGATCCACCATGGCAGGCTGGGCGACGCCATAGGCATCATCCGCGCCTTCCGGCTGATAGACGCGCAGGATGAACAAGCGCGGCTTTTCCCCTTCTTTCACCGCCAGTGCCAGCAACGCCATGCGTGCATTCACAGCCGAGGGGGCAAACTTCCCTTCGGCATCGCTGGCCTGAACGGCTTCCATGAAGGACACCAGCAGCGTGGACCCGGCCAATGGCCCCTGTGGCATCGCCATCGCGGCCCAGCCGTCGGGCAGCAAACCGGCCAGGTTTTCAGCCGGGACGGCAAATCCTGCCATAAGACGATTTTCGACGGTGGAACCAACCTTGGTTTCCGCCAGCGCAGCCCAGCCAGAGGCCAGAACCAAAGCCAGCCCGATGGCTACCGCTTTCACCCAAGTGTTAAGTTACTGTTTCATTGGATTTCCTCCCAGAATGAATGAAACAATTCCTTCCCCAAGTTGCATTTGTAACGGATTGCGCAACATTCGTCGTTGATCTGCCGCAAACCGGCTTCCCTGACGTCAGTTTACAAAATTCCCGGTGTTCCGGCGCTTTGTCATGAAGATGTTACATGCCTGTCACAAAAGCTTGGCGCAGGAAGAATAGATCGCGCCTCAGAGGCCGCGCCGTGCGGCCCGCCAACCGAAATCAGGAGTTCTCTATGTCCTTCGTGAAACTGACCGCCTCGACCCTGGCGATCGCTGCCGTTTCCGCCACCGCCGCCGCTGCCCGTGACCAGGTGCAGATCGCCGGTTCGTCCACCGTTCTGCCCTACGCCTCGATCGTGGCCGAAGCATTCGGCGAAAACACCGACTTCCCGACTCCGGTCGTGGAATCGGGCGGTTCGTCGGCCGGGCTCAAGCGTTTCTGCGAAGGCGTGGGCGAAAACACCATCGACATCGCCAACGCCTCGCGCCAGATCAAGGACAAGGAAATCAAGGCTTGCGCCGAAAACGGCGTGACCGACATCATCGAGGTCCGCATCGGCTATGACGGCATCGTCTTTGCCAATGACATCAACGGCAACGGCTTCGAATTCACCCCGGTGGACTGGTACAAGGCCCTGTCGGCGCAGATCGTCGTTGACGGCAAGCTGGTCGACAACCCCAACAAGACCTGGGCAGACGTGAACCCGGCCTTCCCGGCACAGCCGATCCAGGCCTTCATCCCCGGCACCAAGCACGGCACCCGCGAAGTGTTCGAAGAAAAGGTGATCCTGGCGGGCTGCGAGGAAACCGGCGACTTCGAAGCCTACAAGACCGCTAACGGCGACGACAAGAAAGCTGCTGAAAAGGCCTGTATCGCCCTGCGTACCGATGGCGTGTCGGTCGACATCGACGGCGACTACACCGAAACCCTGGCCCGGATCGACAGCAACAAGGACGGCATCGGCGTCTTTGGTCTGGCGTTCTACGAGAACAACACCGACAAGCTGCAAGTGGCCACCATGTCCGGCATCGTTCCCTCGGTCGACAGCATCGCAACCGGCGAATACCCGGTGTCGCGCCCGCTGTTCTTCTACATCAAGAAGGCCCACATCGGCGTGATCCCCGGCGTCAAGGAATATGCTGAATTCTTCCTGCTGGACGAAATCGCAGGCCCCGATGGCCCGCTGGCCGAATACGGCTTGGTCGCGGACCCGGAACTGGCCAAGACCCAGGCGGCCGTCGCTGACGAAGCCATCATGGGCTCGAACATGTAAGACGACCGGGAAGAGCGGACCGCCGCTCTTCCCACCCCCTGAACCTGCGGAGCGGACATGCCTGTACTCTGGCTATTCCTGATCGTCCTGGCCCTGGCGGGGTCGGGATATTTTCTTGGGCAGCGGCGCGCCCTGGCCAGCGCCGGTGGCGATTCCCGCCGGCTGCACTCGCGCAAGGGCTATTATGGGCTGCATGTGGCGATCAGCACGGCGGTTCCGTCCGTTCTGGCCATGGGTCTGTGGCTGGTCGCCCAACCACGCCTGATTGCCCGCATGGTGCAGTCCAACCTGCCCGCGGACCTGCTGGCGGACAGTGCCTCTGCCAACCTGCTGATGTCCGAGGTCCGCCGCGTCGGCGGCCAACTGGCCGGCCAAGGCGGCGCGGCATTGATCCCGCAGGGCACCACGCCGGACCTGATCCCGGCCATCGAATCCTTCGTCACCCTTACCCATGCCGGGCACATCTGGATGACCGTCGTGGTGATCCTGATCGCGCTGGCGGGCGGGCTGCTGGCCTGGCGCCCGATCACCGCCGAATACCGTGCCCGCAACACGGTGGAACGGTCGATCATGGCGCTGCTGATCGGGGCCGCGGCGCTGGCGATCCTGACCACCATCGGCATCGTGCTGTCGATGCTGTCCGAATCCATCACCTTCTTCGGGCTGCACGACTGGCGGGATTTCTTCTTCGGTACCACCTGGGCCCCGAACTTTCGCGGCGATTCCGAACTGTCGATCCTGCCGCTGCTGTGGGGGACGCTCTATATCTCGCTGATCGCACTGATCGTGGCCGTACCGGTGGGGCTGTTCGCCGCCATTTACCTGTCCGAATACGCTGGCCCGAAAACCCGCGGCATCGCCAAGCCGCTGCTGGAAATCCTCGCCGGTATTCCCACCATCGTCTACGGCCTTTTCGCGCTGCTGTCCGTCGGCCCGCTGCTGCTGAAGGCGTTCGGCCAGGACGGCCTGCTGGGCGTCAACTGGATGAGCGGCGCCACCAGCGTTCTGACCGCGGGCGTGGTGATGGGCATCATGCTGATTCCCTTCGTCAGCTCGCTGTCCGATGACATCATCAACGCCGTGCCCCAATCCATGCGCGACGGCAGCCTTGGCCTCGGCGCCACCCAGTCCGAAACCATCCGCCAGGTGGTGATCCCCGCCGCCCTGCCGGGCATCGTCGGCGCGGTCCTGCTGGCCGCCAGCCGCGCCATCGGCGAAACCATGATCGTCGTCATGGGGGCAGGGGCCATCGCCAAGTTTTCCGCCAACCCGCTGGAAAGCATGACCACGATCACCACCCGCATCGTCAGCCAGTTGACCGGCGACGGCGATTTCGCCAGCCCTGAAACGCTGGTGGCCTTCGCGCTTGGCCTGTCGCTGTTTGTCCTGACGCTGGGTCTGAACGTGCTGGCCCTCTTCATCGTGCGCAAATACCGGGAACAGTACGAATGACCGACGCCACTTCCTCCTCCTTGCTGGTTGCGGACCCCCGCACCCGCCGCCGCAACGCCGCCGAGGCCCGGTTCAAGGCTTACGGCATGGTCGCCATCGGCATCGGCCTTGCCATGCTGGTTCTGCTGATGACGACGATCCTTGGCAACGGCATCGGCGCGTTTCAGCAAAGCTTCATCACCCTCAAGGTCGACCTGCTGGAGGAAAAGCTGGACAAGACCGGTTCCCGCGACCCGGAATTGCTGAAAAAGGTCACCACTTTCGGCTATGCCCCGCTGATCAACAACGCCTTTGAACAGGCCACCGCTGAACACGGCATCCAGACCCCGCTCAAGGCCAAGAAACAGGCGGACCTGCTGTCGAAATCCGCCGCAGCCGAGCTGCGCGACTACGTGCTGGCCAACCCCGGCCAGATCGGCAAGACGGTCGCGTTCACCTTTCTGGCCAATTCCCGCGTGGATGGCTACCTCAAGGGCCGCGTGACCCGCGAAAGCATCGCCAACGACAAGAATATCGACGCCACCCAACTGGACTATGCCGACGCGCTGAAATCCGCGGGCGTGCTGCAGAAACGCTTCAACATCGACTTCATCCTAGGCGCTGACGCGTCCGACCAGCGGCCAGAGGCCGCCGGGATCGGCGTCGCGATGGCGGGCAGTTTCTTCATGATGCTGGTGGTGCTGGCGCTGGCGCTGCCGATCGGCGTCGCCGCCTCGATCTACCTCGAAGAATTCGCGCCGAAGAACTGGCTGACCGACGTGATCGAGGTCAACATCGCCAACCTCGCCGCCGTGCCGTCCATCGTGTTCGGCATCCTGGGCCTGGCGGTGTTCATCAACACCATGCACCTGCCGCAATCGGCGCCACTGGTGGGCGGGCTGGTGCTGACCCTGATGACCCTGCCGACGATCATCATTTCCACCCGCGCCGCGCTGAAATCGGTGCCGCCCTCGATCCGCGATGCCGCCCTTGGCCTCGGCGCCAGCCGGATGCAGGCCGTGTTTCACCACGTCCTGCCGCTGGCCGCGCCCGGCATCCTGACCGGCACCATCATCGGGCTGGCGCAGGCGTTGGGGGAAACCGCGCCGCTGCTGCTGATCGGCATGATCGGCTTCATCGCCTCGAACGCGCCGGACAGCATCGCCGCCGGGTTCCTGTCGCCGAACTCGGCCATGCCCGCGCAGATCTACGAATGGGCCAAGCGCGCCGATCCCGCCTTTTACGAACGGGCCTGGGGTGGCATCATCATCCTGCTCGTTTTCCTGGTGACCATGAACACCATCGCCGTTCTGTTGCGCCGCCGGTTTGAACGCCGCTGGTAACCCGGAGACACGCAAATGTACGACACAACCATCCCGGAGACCGCCGTGGAGCAGAAAACAATCAAGATTGCCGCCCGAGACGTGCAGGTGCACTACGGGGATACCCACGCCATCAAGGATGTATCCGTTGACCTGCTGGGCAACACCGTGACCGCCTTTATCGGCCCCTCGGGCTGCGGCAAATCCACCTTCCTGCGCTGCCTGAACCGGATGAACGACACGATCGACATCTGCCGCGTCACCGGCGACATCACGCTGGACGGCGAAAACATCTACGATCCGCGCGTGGACCCGGTGCAACTGCGCGCCAAGGTCGGCATGGTGTTCCAGAAACCAAACCCCTTCCCGAAATCCATCTATGACAACGTGGCCTATGGCCCGCGCATCCACGGACTGGCCCGCAACAAGGCCGAACTGGACGAAATCGTTGAAAAATCCCTGCGCCGCGGTGCCATCTGGGACGAAGTGAAGGACCGCCTGCACGCCCCCGGCACCGGCCTGTCGGGCGGCCAGCAGCAGCGCCTGTGCATCGCCCGCGCCGTGGCCACCGAACCCGAGGTGTTGCTGATGGACGAACCCTGTTCCGCGCTGGACCCGATCGCCACCGCCCAGGTCGAGGAACTGATCGACGAGCTGCGCCAGAACTTTTCCGTGGTGATCGTCACCCACTCGATGCAGCAGGCCGCCCGCGTCAGCCAGAAAACCGCCTTCTTCCACCTGGGCAACCTGGTGGAATACGGCGACACGACGCAGATTTTCACCAACCCCGTCGATCCGCGCACCGAAAGTTATATCACCGGCCGCATCGGGTAAGGAAACAGCACATGTCCGACAAGCATATCCTCTCTGCCTTCGACCGCGACCTTGAAACCGTGCAGGCCCAGATCATGAAAATGGGCGGCCTGGTCGAGGCCGCCATCCTGGATGCCGCCCAATCGCTGGAAGAACAGGATCTGGAACTGGCCGAAAAGGTCCGCGCCGCAGATACCGCCATCGACGCGCTGGAAGAGCAGATCAACCAGGACACAGCCCGCGTCATCGCCCTGCGCGCGCCCGCCGCCGTGGACCTGCGCGTGATCCTCACCGTGATGAAGATCGCCGGCAACCTGGAACGTATCGGCGACTATGCCAAGAACATGGCCAAGCGCACCGGCGTTCTGGCCCAGATGACCCCGGTCAGCGGGTCCGCCGCGTCTCTGCGCCGTATGGCGCGCGAGGTGCAACTGATGCTGAAGGACGCGCTGGACGCCTATATCCGCCGCGACGCCGGGCTGGCGCTGGACGTGATCCAGCGCGATCAGGACGTTGACCAGATGTACAACGCCCTGTTCCGCGAATTCCTGACCTTCATGATGGAAGACCCGCGGAACATCACCCCCTGCATGCACCTGCATTTCATCGCCAAGAACACCGAACGGATGGGCGATCACGTCACCGCCATCGCCGAACAGGTCGTGTACCTTGTCACCGGCAAGATGCCCGAGGAATCCCGCCCGAAAGGGGACCAGACCTCGGTCCAGGCCGAACTGGGCAAGTTCTGAGAGCGCCGCCATGTCCACCCAACCCACCGTACTCCTGGTCGAAGACGAACCCGCACAGCGCGAGGTTCTGGCCTATAACCTCGAAGCCGAAGGTTTCCGTGTCGTCCGCGCCGTCGATGGCGAAGAGGGGCTGATGCTGGTGGAAGAGGAAACCCCCGATCTAGTCATCCTTGACTGGATGATGCCGAACCTGTCGGGGATAGAGGTCTGCCGCCGCCTGAAAACCCGCCCCGAAACCCGCGCCATCCCGGTGCTGATGCTGTCGGCCCGCTCCGAAGACGTGGACAAGGTGCGCGGGCTGGAAACCGGGGCCGATGATTACGTCGTCAAACCCTATTCGGTGATCGAGTTGATGGCCCGCGTCCGCGCCCAGTTGCGCCGCACCCGCCCGTCATCGGTAGGACAGCGGCTGGAATATCAGGACATCGTGCTGGATTCCGAAACCCACCGCGTTACCCGCGACGGGCAGGAACTGAAACTTGGCCCCACGGAATTTCGACTGCTGTCCACGCTGATCGAAAAACCGGGCCGCGTCTGGACCCGCGAACAACTGCTGGACCGGGTCTGGGGCCGCGACATCTACGTTGATACCCGCACCGTTGACGTCCATGTCGGCCGCTTGCGCAAGGCGCTGACCGTGCATGGCGGCGACGATCCGGTGCGCACCGTGCGCGGCGCAGGATACGCGCTGGGATAGGGTGGACGACTCGTCCGTTTCAGGCCTTGAACCGTACGGCCTGACAGGTTTCCAAATCGTTCACCCGTCGTGCATCCTAAGGGTTAAGGCGCGGTAAAGCATGAGCGTTGCACATGTTTCAACGTGGCAGCCCGTCCTCCAGCTCTGCCTGTGTGGCCAGCCAGGCCCGGAACACCGTCAGTGACCGGTTGCGCGCCTTTTCCACCGGCCAGACCAGGTAGTAGCTGCCCAGTGTCCGCGTGGCGGTGCCATAAGCCGCCACCAGCCGCCCGCTGTCCAACTCCGGTCGCGCCAGGTAATCGGGCAGCAGGGCGATCCCCAGCCCATGTATCGCCGCTTGGGTGATCGTGGTGAACTGGTCATAAACCGTGCCGGGCAACCCCGGCGCTTCTACCCCGTAAGATGCGAACCAGCCCGCCCAGGCCTGCGGGCGGGTCTGGATCTGCAACAGTGGATAGTCCAGCAGGTCGCGCGGGTGCGCAATGGTTTGCCCGGCGATCAGATCGGGGGCGCAGACCGGCAGAACATGTTCGTCCATCAGCTTCAGATGCGCTGCACCCGACCAATCCGGTTTTCCATAATGTATCGCTGCATCAAATGGTTCAACAGCAAAGTTAAAGCGTTCTATCCGGGTGGACATGTTGATTGTCACATCCGGGCGCAGGCGCGCGAACTCTCCCAGCCGGGGGACCAGCCAGCGCATCCCGAAGGTCGGCAATATCGCCAGGTTCAGGCTGCCGCCCTCTGGGTTCAGTTGCAGTTTCACGCTGGCCTGCGCGATCTGCTGCAGGGCTGCGCGGATTTCAGCGGCATAATCCTGCGCCGCCGGGGTCAGCCGCATCTTCTTGCGCTCGCGCAGGATCAGTTCGGTGCCCAGTTGCGCCTCCAGCGCCTGCAACTGGCGGCTGACGGCGCTTTGGGTCTGGTTCAGCTCTTCCGCGACGGCGGTGGCCGATCCCAACCTGTCCAGCGCCTCCAGCGCACGCAGGGAAGAAATAGAGGGCAGAAAGCGGCGCGGGGCGAACATGTATGCGGTTAACTCATGATATGATGCGAAAGATTTGCTGTTTTTGGCCAGAAACGCAAGGTAACCTGCATCAAACCCGCAAAAAAATCATGTTTACGATTGGATCCCAGAAATGAGCGACAAGCCCACCCTCCGCCCCAAAGACGCCCCCGACCTCAGCACCTTCACTTGGGACGATCCGTTCCGTCTGGAGGACCAGCTGACCGAAGACGAACGCATGATTCGTGACAGCGCCCGCGCCTATTGCCAGGAAAAGCTGCAACCACGCGTCCTGGAGGCGTTCCAGAACGAATACACCGATCCGTCGATCTTTAAGGAAATGGGCGATATGGGCCTGCTGGGCACGACCCTCCCCGAGGAATACGGCGGTCTGGGCGCTGGCTATGTGACCTATGGCCTGGTCGCCCGCGAGGTCGAGCGCGTCGACAGCGGTTACCGTTCGATGATGTCGGTGCAGTCGTCGCTGGTGATGTACCCCATCTATGCTTATGGCTCTGAAGAACAACGTAAAAAATATCTTCCGAAACTGGCAAGCGGTGAGTGGATCGGCTGTTTCGGACTGACCGAACCGGACGCCGGATCGGACCCGGCCGGCATGAAAACCCGCGCAGTTAAGACCGATGGCGGTTATGTTCTGACCGGTTCCAAGATGTGGATTTCCAACAGCCCGATCGCTGATGTTTTCGTGGTCTGGGCCAAGTCCGAAGCCCACGGCGGCAAGATCCGCGGCTTCGTTCTGGAAAAGGGCATGAAGGGACTTTCCGCCCCGAAAATCGAGAAAAAGATGTCGCTGCGCGCCTCTATCACCGGGGAAATCGTGCTGGACAATGTCGAGGTCGGCGAGGATGCGCTGCTGCCTCATGTCGAAGGTCTGAAGGGACCGTTCGGTTGCCTTAACCGCGCCCGCTACGGCATCAGTTGGGGCGTCCTCGGCGCCGCCGAATTCTGCTGGCACGCCGCCCGCCAATACGGTCTGGACCGTCATCAGTTCAAACGCCCGCTTGCTGCGACTCAGCTTTATCAGAAAAAGCTTGCTGAAATGCAAACAGAGATCGCGTTGGGTCTGCAGGCGTCACTGCGCGTCGGTCGCCTGATGGACGAAGCCAACGCTGCGCCCGAGATGATCTCGATCGTCAAGCGCAACAACTGCGGCAAGGCGCTGGACATTGCCCGCTTGGCCCGCGACATGCACGGCGGCAACGGGATCAGCCTGGAGTTCGGTGTCATCCGTCACATGGTGAACCTGGAAACCGTGAACACCTACGAAGGCGCACATGATGTCCACGCCCTGATCCTCGGGCGGGCACAGACCGGGCTGCAGGCTTTTTTCTGATCTACTGACGGGGCGCTGCACAGCGCCCCTATTTTCCGGGTTGAACCAACGGTCTCTGCTCAGTACCGCTTAACGGAAGCAGGAGCCCCGCGATGAACAACCTCTGGACACAGACTTGCGCCGAAGCATTTAACAGTCATCCCCTGCAAGGGGATCATACAGCGGACCTTGTGATCATCGGGGGCGGCTTTACAGGCTGCGCCGCCGCGTTGCAGGCCGCAGGGCAGGGCGCGCGCGTGATCCTGCTGGAGGCCGCGACCATCGGGTACGGCGGCTCTGGCCGCAACGTCGGGCTGGTTAACGCCGGGCTGTGGCTGCCGCCAGATCAGGTGTGCGCGCAGATGGGGCAGGCCGCCGGGGACCGCCTGAACTCTGCGCTAGCGGCCGGTCCCGATCTGGTGTTTGACCTGATTGACCGCCATGCCATCCAATGTGAACCCGTGCGCCAAGGCACGCTGCATTGCGCCCATTCCGCCAATGGCCTGAAGGATCTGCAGTCTCGGCTGTCGCAACAGAAAGCGCGGAAGGCGCCGGTTGACTTGATCAACACGAAGGACGCCGCGCAAGCCACTGGTTCAAAATCATTTTACGGCGCATTGCGTGATCAGAGGGCAGGGACAGTTCAGCCCCTGGCCTACGTCACGGGACTGGCACGGGCCGCTGTGCAAGCAGGCGCCTCGCTGCACGAAAACTCTGCCGTGACCCATGTTGCGCGATCGGCGGATTGGACTGTGCGAACCCAGAACGGCACCGTTACGGCGAAGGCGTTGCTGGTGGCGACAGATTCCTACCACAGGAAAATCAACGGGTTACGGACCACATCACTGTCCCCGGTGAATTTCTTTCAATTGGCCACCCGACCATTGCCTGATGACTTGCGGGCACGGATTTTGCCGGGCGGCGAGGGATGTTGGGACACCGGGCTGGTGATGAAATCATTCCGTCTGGACCAGGCAGGACGGTTTATTTTCGGCGCGATGGGACTGCCAGACCGGTTGGGTATTCACCAATCCTGGGCGCGTCGGGCGCTGTCGAACCTGTTTCCAGAGCTGGCAGACCAGGAGTTTACCCATTTCTGGGCAGGCCGGATCGGCATGACCAATGACCATATCCCAAGGCTTCTACGCCTGGGGAAAAACGGATTCGCCGTGTTCGGGTTTTCTGGGCGCGGTATTGCACCGGGAACCGTGTTGGGCAGCCGCATCGCCGAGTCACTGGCCTGCGGAAACGAAGACTGCCTGCCAATCCGCCCGGTCGAGAGCTACGCGGACCCGTTGGCGCTGTTGAAAGGGCTGTATTACGAATCCGGGGCACGGGTGGTGCACCTGATCAGCGGCAGGTAGTCAATTTCGCGTAATCGGTATTATGGTTATTATTTGATTGACCAACCGAACGATTGTCCACCTTTTCGCAACGATAGACCTTTGTCGGCTCGACATATTCCAGCCCAACATATTATGATACGTATTATTAACATTCGTTCGTTCTTCATCACTGCAGCAGACAATCTGCCGCGTTGGTGTCGTGTTTGACTGGTTCAGGGAAGTATTCCGTGTCGATCTCTTGCTATCTGACAACTTTGACCAATGCCCAAAGCATGGAAGAGCTTTGGGACATGTTGACCCGCAAGATGACCAGCTATGGGTTTGACCGGCTGCTCTATGGCTTTACCCGCAACCGTTCCGCCACTTCTCTGGGCGACCCCGAGGATTACATCATCCTGACAAATCACGACGCCAGCTATACCGACGTGTTCATGGGGCAACGCCTGTATGCCAACGCGCCGATGGTCAGATGGGTTCTGGAAAACGATGGGGCCTGCAGTTGGAACATCATCCCACGGCTGGCCCAGAACGGAGAATTGAGCCAGGCCGAACAAGACGTCGTGGCGTTCAACCAGTCCCAGCGGGTCACCGCCGGCTATTCGATCAGTTTCAAGTCGATCTCGTCCAGGAACAAGGGCGCGATCGCGCTGACGGCGCGGCAGGATCTGTCCCAGGACCAAGTTGACCGGATCTGGGACCAACATGGCGAAGATATCATCGCGATCAACAACGTGGCCCACCTGAAAATCATCACCCTGCCCCATTCCGGGTCCAGCCGCCAACTGACAAAACGCCAGCGCGAAACTCTGGAATGGGTGGCTGATGGCAAGACCACGCAGGATATCGCCCTTCTCATGGGGTTGACGCCAGCCACCGTAGAGAAGCACCTTCGGCTGGCACGCGAAGCCCTGAACGTCGAAACAACGGCCCAGGCGGTATTGAAGGCGGCGTTCCAGAACCAGATGTTCATCATGGAAGCATGATCGTTATTTATCAATTACTTTCAGTGCCTTACGATCTTTTTGGCAGCCCCGGCCGGCAAAGGTACGGAATACCCTACTTTCTTTACGCAAGGTAAAAGTGCAACCTGCAAGTGTTCCGTGAGTGGTGGCTTTGGCCATGGAGCATTTGACGGGGTATCCCTGATATTACGGGGCCCTTCCCGTTTCGCCGGTCGTCGGGTGCATTTTCGCCCGATTGCCGGCACCTAACGAACCGGCCCCCGCTCATCCCCAAATCGTTCGGGGGTCGGTTCACCCTCCTGAACTTCCGCCGCTCTTGGCGGATTTTTTTTGCCCGGAATAATGAAAAACCCCGGGCGGTTTGCCCGGGGTTTTCTGATTTTGCGCTTGGAAACCTGAAGGTTAGCCTTGCATCGCCTTGGCGACTTCGGCGGCGAAATCTTCTTCTTTCTTCTCGATGCCTTCGCCAACTTCCAGGCGGATGAAACCGGTGATGGTTGCACCTGCCTCTTTGGCGGCTGCTTCGACGGTCAGGTCCGGGTTCACCACGAAAGCCTGGCCCAGCAGGGTGCTTTCGGCGATGAATTTCTTCATGCGGCCTTCGATCATCTTCTCGATCACGGCTTCGGGCTTGCCCGATTCACGCGCGATGTCGATCTGGATCTGGCGCTCTTTCTCAACAGCAGCCGGGTCCAGGTCTGCTTCGTTCAGACCGGCAGGGTTGGCGGCGGCGATGTGCATCGCGACCTGCTTGCCAAAGGTTTCGTCACCACCGTTCAGGCCGACCAGAACGCCGATCTTGCCCATGCCGTCGGCAGCCGCGTTGTGCACGTAGGTCACCA
Source organism: Thalassovita sp. (assembly GCA_017792425.1). Classification (GTDB taxonomy): domain Bacteria; phylum Pseudomonadota; class Alphaproteobacteria; order Rhodobacterales; family Rhodobacteraceae; genus Thalassobius. Next base: position 1,982,572 of record CP051233.1, on the reverse strand, counting down.
CCTGCGGGGCCTCGATCTTGGCCATCCGGCGCAGGCTCATGTTTTCGCCGATGGTGGCGATCTTGTCGGTCAGAGTGTCGGCGACGGACTTGGCGCCAATCTTGGCGTCTTTCAGCGCCTCGACATCCGCCACGTTCAGCGCGGCATCGGCGATGCCTTTGACCATGGACTGGAATTCACCGTTCTTGGCGACGAAATCGGTTTCCGAGTTCACCTCGACCGCGACGCCAGCGCCACCGTTGACGGCCAGTGCAACCAGACCTTCGGCTGCGGTGCGGCCCGATTTCTTGGCGGCCTTGGCCAGACCCTTGGTGCGCAGCCAGTCGGCCGCGGCTTCGAAGTCGCCGTCGGTTTCGGTCAGGGCTTTCTTCGCATCCATCATGCCCGCGCCAGTGGCTTCGCGCAGTTCTTTCACCTGTGCAGCAGTGATCGCCATTTGGGATCTCCTCGAAATTGAAATGTCATATCGGGCGCGGACAATGCCCGCGCCCCGTATCTGTTTGATGACGAACGCTTAGGCGTCGGCCGCGGCTTCCTCGACGGGCGCCTCTTCCAGCGCGCCCAGGTCAACACCAGCAGCGCCCAACTGGGCGGTCATGCCGTCCAGGGCTGCGCGGGCCGCCAGGTCGCAGTACAGCGCCAGGGCGCGGGCCGCGTCGTCGTTGCCGGGGATGATGTAGTCAATGCCGGCGGGCGAACAGTTGGTGTCAACCACGGCCACGACCGGAATGCCCAGCTTCTTGGCCTCGGCGATTGCCAGCGATTCTTTCTTGACGTCGATGACGAACAGCAGGTCCGGCACACCACCCATTTCACGGATGCCGCCCAGCGAAGCCTGCAGCTTCTGCTGATCGCGTTCCATGTTCAGGCGCTCTTTCTTGGTCAGGCCTTCGGCCCCCGAGGCCAGCTTCTCGTCGATCATCTTCAGACGGTTGATCGACTGGGAAACGGTCTGCCAGTTGGTCAGTGTGCCACCCAGCCAGCGGTGGTTCATGTAGTACTGGGCCGATTTTTCAGCAGCTTCGGCGATCGGGGCCGCTGCCTGACGCTTGGTGCCGACAAACAGGATGCGGCCGCCCTTGGCGACGGTTTCGCGGATCACGTTCAGGGCCGCGTCCAGCATCGGAACCGTCTGGGTGAGGTCCATGATGTGGATGCCGTTGCGCTGACCATAGATGAACTCGCCCATACGGGGGTTCCAACGCTGCGTCTGGTGGCCGAAGTGAACGCCGGCTTCCAGCAGCTGGCGCATGGTGAACTCGGGAAGAGCCATGTCTTTCTTTCCTTTTCCGGTTTTCGCCTCGACGGGGGTGAGAAGCGTTTGCTTCAACCGGCGGACGTATGGGGATTTCTCCCCCATAGGCCCAACCCCGCCTGCGGATTTCAGTGCGGCCCCTCTAAATCAAAGCGCCCCGGGGCGCAACCCCCTCTTGGAAATAAGGCGCGCCATCCCGTTCATCTTGCCGAAAATACTCAAAGAAACACTCGTTCCACCACCCAGTACGCCCCGGTCAGCGCGATCAGTGCGGATGCAGGCACGGTGATCCGGCTGCGATACCACGGTTTTTTCCGAAACCACGCGCCCACCGCCAGAAAGGCCAGCGCGATCACCGTCAACTGCCCCAGCTCAACGCCGACATTGAATCCCAGCAACGCCGGGATGAACTGCGCCTCTGGTAATCCGAACTCCTCCAGCACGCTGGCAAAGCCCAATCCGTGCAGCAATCCGAACCCGAACACGACCACGGGCCGCCACGGGGTCAGGCCGCGCGACAGGATGTTTTCCACCGCGACAAAGCAGATAGAGGCGGCGATCAGTGGCTCCACCACCGCTGCGGGCAGCGTGACCCACCCCAACGCCCCCAAGGCCAGCGTAACGGTATGCGCGACGGTAAAGGCCGAAACCTGCCACAGCAGCGGCCCCAGTTGCGTGGACAGGAAAAAAAGGCCCAGCACGAACAGGATATGATCCAACCCCTTCGGCAGAATGTGATCGAACCCCACAGGGACATATTGCGCAAAGGCCACCCAGCCCGATTGTGCTCCACTGCCAGACAAGGGAACCACGGCCGTGTCGCCCCCCTGGATCGTGGCGGTATAGGGTGCCTCTACCCCGTTCTGACGCAGGATCAGCGTACCATAGCCGCGCGGCCACAGCAGGGTCATCTCCCCTGCCCCGATGTCACTGGCCGTCAGCACAACCGTTGTCGGGCGGGCCATCTCATCCGACGGCATATCTGGTACCGTGACGTCCTGCAAAGCCAGCCTGACCGGTTGGCTATCCACCGTGACCGTCAGCGGCCCCAGCACCCTGGCATATCCGTCCCGCATCCGCGCTGCCAGCGCCGCTGGCGTCAAGGCGCGCAGCGCGTCATAGCCCGCTGCGCCCCCCGCCTCGTTCGTATCCGCCAGCCCGTCCAGATCGATCCCGGCCAGCAACGCTTCGGCGTTCAGGCGCAGGGACAGCTCCAGCCGCCCGTCCCGCATGGTGAAGTTGCCGATGGTCGGCACAACTTCGTGCGCCTGCGCCATGCTTGACAACAGCATCAGTCCTGCCAGCTTCAGCCATATGAAAACCGTGTTTCGCATACTTGCCCTTCTCTTGCTGTTGCCAGCCTCTGCGGCCCTGTCCCACGAAGTGTGGATAGACCCAGAGGCGTATCAAGTGGAAAAGGGCGACACAATCGAGGCCGCGCTGAAAAACGGCCAGAACTTTGCAGGGGTCGACCTGGCTTTCTTTCCGGCCCGGACGGCGCGGTTTGACGTGATCGTTGGCGGCAAGCCCTCCGCTATCAAAGGCCGCCCCGGGGACTTGCCCGCGATCACCGGATTGAAAACACCCCAAGGGCTGACGGTGCTGGTCTACCAATCCAGGCCGGACACGCTGACCTATCCTGAATGGGACAAGTTCCAGACCTTCGTGCAGCACAAGGATCTGGGCGATGTCCGCGCCCGCCACCTGGCGCGTGGCTTGCCCCCGAGCCCGGTCAAGGAACTGTACACCCGGTTTTCCAAGACCCTTGTCGCCGTCGGGCACGGCAAGGGCCGCGACGCCCCCACCGGGCTGGAAACGGAAATCGTGGCGCTGGCCAACCCGTACCGGGATGACATCTCGGGCGGGCTGCCCGTCCGTGTCCTGTACCGCGCCGTCCCGCGTGCGAATGCGCAGGTGGAACTGTTCGAACGCGCGCCGGATGGGACGGTTACAATCAGCCTGCACCGGACAGACCGTGACGGTCGCGCCCTGCTGCCGGTGCATCCGGGCCACAGCTATCTTGTGGATGCCGTGATCCTGCGCCAGCCCGCGCCTGAACTTGCCGCGAAATACAAGGTCCAATGGGAAAGCCTGTGGGCCGCACTGACCTTTGCCGTGCCCGGCTGACCGCAAGGCAGGCTTGCCAATCGCCGCATTCCGCGCAAAGGCTGGGGCATGACGGACATTCTGTGCATCGGCAGCGTCCTGTGGGACATCATCGGCCGCTCTTCCAGCGTGATGCGGCAAGGCTCGGACGTACCGGGGCGGATCACGCGCCTGCCGGGCGGTGTCGCCATGAACATCGCGATGGCGCTGGTCCGGTTCGGCCTGCGCCCTGCCGTGCTGACCGCGATCGGGCGCGACAGCCAGGGTCACGACCTGATTGCCGCTTGTCGCCATCTGGGCGTGGATACCGCGCTGGCCTACCGCTCAGACGACCTGCCCACGGATCGCTACATGGCGGTCGAGGGGGCGAACGGGTTGATCGCCGCCATCGCGGACGCTCATTCACTGGAACTGGCGGGCGGGCGTATCCTGGCCCCGCTGCGCGACGGGCGTCTTGGCAGTGTTGCGGAGCCCTACGCTGGGCTGATCGCGCTGGACGGCAACCTGACCACCGCCCTGCTGGAAGAAATCGCCACTGATCCCGCCTTCGCCCGTGCGGACCTGCGCGTGGCGCCCGCATCACCGGGCAAGGCGGAACGCCTGCAGCCGTTCCTGCGCCATCCCCGTGCCGTGCTGTACGTGAACCTGGAAGAGGCGGGAATACTGTGTCAGCAGGTTTTCACCGACTCCGCCGCAGCGGCGGCGGGCCTGATCAAACGCGGCGCAGCGCGTGCGCTGGTGACTGACGGTGGCAATCCGGCCTCCGAAGGCAGCGCCACGGGGGTCTGCACCGCCACCCCGCCGCAGGTGCTTGTCACCCGTGTCACCGGCGCAGGCGACACCTTCATGGCAGCCCATATCGCCGCCGAACGGTCCGGCCAGGCCGGCCTTGACGCGCTGAACCAAGCCCTGCAATCCGCCGCCCGCTACGTATCCGGAGAATCCCCCGCATGAGCCTTATCACCCTGTCCCCCGAAGTGGCTGCGGCATTGGCCGATCACCGCCCCGTTGTGGCGCTGGAAAGCACGATCATCACCCACGGCATGCCCTGGCCACGGAACCACGAAACCGCGAAGGCGGTCGAGGGGATGGTGCGCGACATGGGGGCGACCCCGGCCACCATCGCCGTGCTGAATGGCGCGCTGCATGTCGGCCTGACGGACACCCAGTTGACACAGCTTGCGCAGGCCAAGGGGGTCGCAAAACTGTCCCGCGCCGATCTGGCGGCCTGCATGGCGTCCGGGGGCACGGGGGCAACGACGGTTGCGTCGACCATGATCGCGGCACGGCTGGCGGGGATACAGGTGTTCGCCACCGGCGGTATCGGCGGTGTCCACCAGGGGGCCGAAGACAGCTTTGACATCTCCGCAGACCTGCAGGAACTGGCCCAGACCGCCGTGACAGTGGTGGCCGCCGGGGCCAAGGCCATCCTGGACCTGCCAAAAACGCTAGAGGTTCTGGAAACCCTGGGTGTACCGGTGATCGCCTACGGGCAGGATGACTTCCCCGCTTTCTGGTCGGCCTCTTCAGGCATGACGGCACCATTGCGGATGAACGACCCTGCCCAGATCGCCCGGGCTCACCTGTTGCGTGGACGGCTTGGATTGCCCGGCGGACAGCTTGTCGCCAACCCGATCCCGGCCCAACATCAGATTCCCGCGCAGGATTTGGCCCCGATCATCGCCACGGCCACCGCCGAGGCCGTAGCCAAGGGCATCACGGGCAAGGATGTCACGCCCTTCCTGTTGGCCCGCATCTTTGATCTGACGGGCGGGCAATCGCTGCAGGCCAATATCGCGCTGGTCCTGAACAACGCCGCGCTGGCCGCCGCAATCGCAACCGAAATGACCAATCAACGCTGAACACGCGGTTCCCGCGCGCCAAGCCCATTGTGACGCCACGGCAAAACGCCTACATACCGTGGGTGACCCCCTTGGCAGGCCCCAAATGACCACTCCTTTCGATGAAACACCGCCCCCGCTTCGCCGTCCCGGCCTGTTTGCGCGGTTGCGCTCCAGCTTTCTGACCGGATTGGTGGTGATCGCGCCGGTCGGTCTGACGATCTGGCTGGTCTGGACCCTGATGGGCTGGGTGGACAGCGTGGTTCTGCCGTTGGTGCCGGAACGGTTCCAGCCCGAGCCCTACATCGGCATAAACCTGCGCGGCGTCGGGATTATCTTCTTCCTGGTGTTCACGGTGGTCATCGGCTGGATCGCCAAGGGCCTGCTGGGTCGGTCGCTGATCCGCTGGGCGGAATCGCTGGTCAGTCGTATGCCGGTGGTGCGCTCTATCTACTCGGGGGCGAAACAGATCGCCGAAACGGTGTTTGCGCAGTCCGAACGCAGCTTTGAAAAGGCCTGCCTGATCCAGTACCCGCGCGCTGGCATCTGGGCCATCGGCTTCATCTCGACCCAGGCCAAGGGCGAAATCAACGCCCGCGTCCCGACGGACGACACGGTCATGACGGTTTTCCTGCCGACGACGCCGAACCCGACCTCGGGATTTTTACTGTTCCTGCCCAAATCGGACGTGATCGAGCTGGACATGAGCGTCGAGGACGCGGCCAAGCTGGTGATCTCGGCCGGGCTGGTCTATCCGACTCAGAAAGACGCCAAGGAAGCCGCCCTGAAACTGGTCGGCAACGGTTCGAAAAAATAGTCTCGTTTCAGCGCGACGCGGCCTTGAAAGCGGTTGGCGCAACACGATTTGAAAAACGCGCCAATACCGCGCGTCTGAACTGACGGATTTCAATCTTGCTTGATCTTCTCCTGATTGCCGGGGGGTTCCTATGCCTGCTGTTCGGCGGAGAATCCCTTGTTTCTGGCGCCGTGTCCTTGGCCCAACGTTGGAAAGTGCCCCCGCTGGTGATCGGTCTGACGCTGGTCGGGTTCGGCACCTCCATGCCAGAACTGGTGACATCCGTGCAGGCCGCGCTGAAAGGATCGCCCGGTGTCGCCATCGGAAATGTCGTCGGGTCCAACATCGCCAACGTGCTGCTGATCCTGGGCCTGTCCGCGCTGCTGTGGCCGATTGGCGTGGCGCGGCACAGTTTCCGGCGTGACGGGGCGTTCCTGCTGCTGTCCGCCCTGCTGGGCGCCGGCCTGATCCTGACCGGACAGATTGGTGCGATTGGCGGTGCGGCCCTGCTGTTGGGGTTGGGGCTGTTCCTGTTTGCCGCCTTCCACTCCTCTGACCGCGCGGAAGCGGACTATGCCACCCGCCCCGTCTGGCTGGCGTCGCTGCTGTTCACCGGGGGGCTGTTGCTGACACTACTGGGCGCGCGTTGGCTGGTCAGCGGGGCAATCGGGCTCGCCTCTGGGTTGGGCGTCAGTGAATCCCTTATCGGGTTGACCATCGTCGCCATCGGCACATCACTGCCCGAACTGGTGACCTCGCTCGTCGCCGCACGCCGCCAGCAAAGCGACGTAGCCTTTGGGAATATCGTCGGCTCCAACATCTTCAACCTGTTCGGCATCTTGGGAACGACCGCCCTGATACGCCCGATGGAGGTGCCCCCGGCCATCGCATCGCTGGACATCTGGGTGATGCTTGCCGCAACGCTGGCCCTGATGGCCGCGGCTGTCACCGGCCAGGGCATCAGCCGGCGCGAAGGCGGGCTGATGCTGGCGGGGTACATGTTGTATCTGGTGGTTCTCGGCTCGACCGTGCTGTAGACGCGCCCTACAGCGCGGTCCAGCCACCATCGACGCTGATCGTGGTGCCGGTGATCTGCTGCGCTGCATCCGAACACAGGAAGACAACCGTCCCGCCCAGTTGTTCCACCGTGGCGAACTGTTTTGACGGCTGGCGTTCCAGCAGCACCTTTTCCACCACTTCCTCGCGGCTCATGTTGTACTTGGCCATCGTGTCGGGGATTTGCGCCTCGACCAGCGGGGTGGCGACATAGCCCGGGCAGATCGCGTTGCAGGTGATCGGTTCGCGCGCGGTTTCCAGCGCGGTCACCTTGGTCAGGCCAACAACCCCGTGCTTGGCCGCGACATAGGCCGATTTGAACGGGCTGGCGGTCAAACCGTGGGCGCTGGCGATGTTCACCACCCGGCCCCAACCGGCCGCACGCATCTTGGGCAGCGCCGCGGCAGTGGTGTGGAAGGCCGAGTTCAGGTTGATCGCGATGATCGCGTTCCACTTGTCCACCGGGAATTCGTCGATCGGCGACACATGCTGGATCCCGGCATTGTTCACCAGGATGTCGCACCCCCCCGCCTTCTCAATCAGCGCGCGGCATTCGTCACCATTGGACATGTCCGCCTTGACATAGCGCGCCTCCACCCCGAATTCCTGCGCAATCTCGGCGGCCAGCGCGTGATCCTCGTCCCGGTCGGTGAAAGAGTTCAGCACCACATTCGCCCCCGCCCGCGCCAGTTCGCGCGCAACCCCCAATCCAATGCCCGAGTTCGATCCGGTGATAACGGCGGTCTTGCCCTTCAGCGTCATGTGCCCACTCCTTCTTATGCACTTGCAGCAATCAATCGCGGGCATAGCACGAAGCCACGGCGCATGGGGCAAAAACTTGATCGGTAGAAACCCGTAAGCCGATAGGCCTGTACGGCAAAAAAAACGCCGGCACGAAGCCGGCGTTAAGTTATTGAGGCAGGTTTCATACAGGCAAGAAACCTATCGAGCAGTGAGACCTTTATAAGCAATCAACCGCATGACTCCAAGCCAAAAGTTTGAAAAGACGTCAATTCACCGTTACTCTACCCCCCAACAAACAAAGGGCAGAGCAGGATTGTCCCCAGAATGAGACCGCTGTTTTTCCACGCCCTCCGGCCAGCACGGGCTGTCTTGGGGCTTGTTTTCTTGGCATCCGCAGCAACGGCGGACCCCAGTCATGGTATCGCCATGTACGGCGCCCCGGCCCTGCCCCCAGATTTTGTGGCCCTGCCCTACGCCAACCCGAACGCCCCCAAGGGTGGCCGCCTGATCGAGGGTAACACCGGCGGATTCGATTCGCTCAACCCGTTCATCCGCAAGGGGACGGTGCCGTGGCAGTTGCGTTTCCTGGCCTACGAATCCCTCATGGCGCGCAGCATGGACGAACCGTTCACCCTTTACGGGCTTTTGGCCGAATCGGTAGAGGTGCCACCAGACCGGTCCTGGGTGGAATTCACCCTGCGGCCACAGGCGCGATTCTCTGACGGCAGCCCCGTCACGATCGAGGATGTGATCTGGTCCTACGAAACGCTGGGGTCCGGCGGGCATCCCCGCTATCTGGGATTCCACCAGAAGGTGGCCAGCATCACGCAGACCGGCCCCCGGTCCCTGAAGATCGCGTTCAACACGCCGGACCGGGAACTGGCGCTGATCGCCGGGATGCGTCCGATCCTGAAAAAGGCCCAGTGGCAGGACCGCGATTTCGCCGCGACCACGATCCATGACATTCCCATCGGGTCCGCCCCTTACGTGGTCAGCAGCTATGAACAGGGCCGCCACGTGACCCTGACCCGCAACCCGGATTACTGGGGCAAGGATCTGCCGATCCAGCGCGGGTTGAACAACCTGGATGAAATCAGGCTGGAATTCTTCGGCGACGATTCCGTCATGTTCGAAGGCTTCAAGTCCGGCCTGTTGACGATCTACCGCGAAGGCAACGCTGACACCTGGGCCACGCAATACGATTTCCCTGCCATTCGTGATGGCCGCGTGGTGAAATCCGAGATCGCCCACCAGCGCCCCACCGGCATGAGCGGCTATGTCATGAACACCCGCCGCGCGCCCTTCGACGATTGGCGGGTGCGGCAGGCGATGCTGCTGGCCTTCAACTTCCCCTATATCAACGACACGATCACCGGCGGGTTGCAGGCGCGGATCGGTTCCTATTTCGCGAACTCCGAACTCGGCCTGCGCCCCGGTCCGGCCACCGGCCGCGTGGCTGACCTGCTGGCGCCCTTCGCCGACAGCCTGATCCCCGGCACGCTAGAGGGCTATGCGCTGCCCGAAGGCGACGTCAGCCCGCGCAACCGCAAGGATTTGCGCAAGGCCGTGAAGCTGCTGGAACAGGCGGGCTGGATCGTGCAGAACGGCAAGCTGGTCAACGCCGCCGGGCAGCCCTTCACATTCGAGGTGCTGCTGCGCCAGGGCGACGGCACCAGCCAGTCGGTGTTCGACATCTATCGCCCCGCGCTGGAACGGCTGGGAATCGACATGACGATTTCTGCCGTCGACAACGCCCAGTTCGCCGCGCGGGAGGCCGCGTTCGATTTCGACATGATGCCCTTCCGGCGCGACCTGTCGCTGTCACCAGGGAATGAACAATGGCTCTATTGGGGCTCTGCCGGGGTGGACCAGCCCGGTGGGCGCAACCTGATGGGCATGGCCAGCCCCGCCGCCGACGCGATGATCGACGCCATGCTGACCGCCTCGGACCACGACGATTTCATCGCCGCCGCCCGCGCGTTGGATCGGGTGTTGTTGGCAGGCCGCTACGTCATCCCGATCTGGAGCTTCGGCCCCGACAGGATTGCCCACGCGAAGGAATTGAAATACCCAGATCGCGTACCAATCTACGGAGCCCGCAACGGATGGATTCCAGACGTATGGTGGTACGAGGAGTGAGCAGAATGAAAAAACTGATGCTGATCGCAATGCTGACCGCCTTGGCGGGCTGTGCCACGGTCGAAGGAATAGGCCACGACATTTCGGGGGGTGCCCGCACGGTTCGCGGCTGGTTCTGATCATGGCGAGCGTGATTTCACGCTCCGATGACAGGTCACACCGTCAGGTCAGCGACGTCACCCAAAGGATCGTCGCATCCTCGTCGCTGACCGACACCACGTTATGCCCCATCGTCGCGTCGTAATAGGCGCTGTCGCCACGGCGCATTTCCACCGGTTCGTAAAACTCGGTGTACAGGCGGATTACCCCGGTCAGCACGTACAGGAATTCCTCGCCGTCGTGGCGCACCCAGCCATCGAACTCTTCCATGGACCGGGCCCGAACGCGGGCGCGATAGGGCAGCATCTGCTTTTTCATCAGCGCGTTGGCCAGCAATTCATGCTCGTAAGTAGCTGTGGCGTGCCCTGCCCCCTCGCCCGAGCGGGTCAGCGCCATGCGTCCGTTGACCTGTTCCTTGACCGGCGGTGTGAACAGCTGCGGCACGGAAATCTCCAGCCCCGTCGCCAGCTTCTTTAGCGCCTCGTAGGTTGGCGACATCTGGCCATTCTCGATCTTCGACAGGGTCGACCGGGCCAACCCGGCCTGCTGCGCCGCCTGTTCCAGTGTCATCCCGCGCGCCTTGCGCAATTCGCGCACGCGACTGGCCAGGTCCAGGGGTTCACCCAGTTCCTCGGCCCCGGTTTCACGGGCGATGCGGATCAGTGATTTCGGGTCGCGTTGGTTCATGTGCATTGTTCTAGGGCGGTGACGGCGCGCTTGCAACAGATCGCTGCGCGGCATAGATCGTTCCCATGCTTTCCCTTTTCGATCACGGGCCGTTCGCGCCCTGCCCCACCCCGTTCAACCTGGCTGCTCACGTTCTGGCCCACGCCGACGACGACCCTGACAAGATCGCCCTGGCGGTTCTGTCGCCGTCTGGGTCCGAACGTTGGAGCTATGCGCGCCTGAAGGCTGCCGTTCTGGGCACCGGAACGGGGCTGCTGCGGGCGGGGTTCAAGCCCGGAGACATCCTGCTGATGCGGCTGGGCAATACCGTCGAATTCCCGCTGGCCTACCTTGGCGCCATCGCCGTGGGGCTGGTGCCGGTACCGACATCCTCCATGCTGACCGCGTCGGAGGTACGCAAGATGGTGGACCAATTGTCCCCCGCCGGCATCCTGCATGACGCGGGCGTGGCCTGTCCCGACGACACCGGGCTACCGATGATCGAAACCGCCGAACTTCTGGCCATGCGAGACCTGCCTCCCGCCGCCTATGACATGGGTGACCCAGAGCGGTTGGCCTACATCATCTATACCTCTGGCACCTCGGGCATTCCCCGCGCCGTGATGCACGCCCACCGCGCGATCTGGGCGCGGCAGATGATGCACTCGGGTTGGTACGGTCTGACAGCCCAAGACCGTCTGCTGCACGCCGGGGCGTTCAACTGGACCTTTACCCTGGGCACCGGCCTGATGGACCCCTGGAGCGTCGGCGCCACCGCCCTGATCCCGGCCGAAGGCGTCCCGCTAGAGGCGATCCCCCTGCTGCTCAAACGCCACGACGCCACGCTGTTTGCCGCCGCCCCTGGGGTGTATCGCAAGATCATGGCCCATCACCCGGTCCTGACCCTGCCGAAACTGCGTCACGGGCTGGCGGCGGGGGAAAAACTGTCCGACACCGTGCGCCAGCACTGGCAGGACACCACCGGCGGCAAACCGATATTCGAAGCGTACGGCATGTCCGAATGTTCCACTTTCATCTCTGCCAGCCCGGACCACCCGGCGAAACCTGGCACACTGGGGCGGCCCCAGATCGGGCGCAAGATCGCGATCATTGATGAAGAAGGCCCCGTAACCAACGGACAAGATGGAACAATTGCCGTACACAGATCCGATCTCGGACTGATGCTGGGCTATTACGGCGCGCCAGAGGATACCGCAGCCCGCTTTCAGGGCGACTGGTTCCTGACCGGGGATCACGCCGAAATGTCACCGGACGGGGACATCACATTCCACGGCCGGGTCGATGACATGATGAACGCAGGCGGCTACCGTGTTTCACCGCTAGAGGTCGAAGCCGCCTTGCTGCCGCATCCGCTGATCCGCGAAATCGGTGTGACCGACATTGCCGTGAAGGAAGACGCCGCCATCATCGCGGCCTTCTACACCGCCGACAGTGACATCCCCGAAGAAAACCTGCGCGCCTACGCCGAAGAACGCCTGGCCCGCTACAAGCAGCCCCGCGCCTGGGTCCGTATCGACACCATGCCGACCAACCCCAACGGCAAGCTGTCACGCAAGGCCCTGAAACCGCTGTTTCCGCGCGGCTAGGAAAACGCCCTTTCCCTTGGCGGCCCCGGCGGCTACCTATACGGGATCAAGAAGGAGACCCCGATGGTCAAGCTGGTAAAGCTCGATATCCTGTCCGATCCGATCTGCCCATGGTGCTATATCGGCAAGACAAACCTTGACCGCGCGCTGGAACAGCGCCCGAACCACCCCTTCGTGATCGAGTGGCATCCGTTCCAGCTGAACCCGAACATGCCGCGCGCCGGAATGGACCGCCGCGCCTATCTGGAAGGCAAGTTCGGCGGCAAGGAAGGCGCCATCCGCGCCTATGCCCCGGTGGTGGAGCACGCCGAAAAGGCCGGGTTGAACATCAATTTCGAAGCGATGCAGCGTACCCCCAACACGTTGGACGCTCATCGCCTGATCCACTGGGCCGGGATTGAGGGCCGCCAGACCGCCATCGTGTCCGCCCTGTTCCGCGCCTATTTCACCGAAGGTCGCGATATCGGCGACCACACCACCCTGGCCGACATCGCCGACAGCGCCGGGCTGGACGCCAGCGTGATCCTGCGGCTGCTGGCCTCGGAAGAGGATGAACAGACCATCCGCGACCGCGATGTCGCCGCGCGGGAAATGGGGGTGAACTCTGTCCCCACTTTCATCGTCGCCTCGCAACACGCCGTCCCCGGCGCACAGCCGACTGACCTTTGGCTGAAGGTTATCGACGAAATCGCCGGGCAACTGACCACCGACGCATGAGCAACATTCTGAAAATCCTGACGCTGATCATGACCCTTGCCTCGGTCGTGGTCGGCGGCACGGTTTTCTTTCACTACGTCGAAGGCTGGCGCTGGCTGGACGCCTATTTCTTTACGGTCGTCACCCTGTCCACGGTCGGCTACGGGGAAATCGTTCCGGTCACCGATCTGGGTCGCATTGGCACCACCGTTTTCATCTTCGTGGGTCTCGGGGTGTTCGCTGTCGCCATCCAGCAATTCGGCGCCTTCACCGTGCGCAAACGCGAAGAGCATACAGAATGGCTGATCGCCCGGCTGGGCCACCACCATCATGAACCCGATCCCGAGGCGGCGAATGAGGACGACCAACCCGAACCGCCCCCCGGCATTGGCTGAAAATTGCGCTTGAACTTGGCCCAAGGCGGCGATATTTCGATCCCACCATTGCGGGTATGATGTAATGGTAGCCTGTCAGCTTCCCAAGCTGAACGCGCGGGTTCGATTCCCGCTACCCGCTCCAATCCCATCAAATATCTACCTGGAAAGCGCCCGGCAGGTGCGGTGTTCGAACGAGCCACCTGCAAGCGCATCATCGCGGATTCCTGATGCGACCGGGCGGTGTATTCTTGTGGGCGCGCATAGCATTTTGCAAGCGCCCCCGGCACCGCAGGCCGGCGATCGTAGGACTGAGAGGACCGCCGTTCACGCAAAGGGCTCTTCCCCCTTTGACCTGCCGCACACCGGTGTGCGGCCCGAAAGCCAAAGGAAGCATACCGTTCGGCCTTGAAGCGGGGCGGGTTCCCCCCGCGACGGGACGGACCAGCCTATCCGAAACCGGACCGGAATGACAGACCCGCCGCTTGCAGAGTCTGAAAAGTTATGCCAAATAGCTATTCACAACTTCTCTGCATTCGCCATGTCCCTTCAAACAGCACTTCTGACCCTATTGCTGACAGCCGTTTCCGGGCTGGGCGGGTTCGTGGCCGCGTGGCTGAACACGCCGCTGCCCTTCATGCTGGGGCCGCTGATCACCTCGGGGACGCTGGCACTGTTCTGGAACCACCGCCTGCCTGACACCTACAGGTTTCCGCAAAAGGTGCGGACCGTGTTCATGGTCATCATCGGCGTGATGATCGGCACCCGCGTCACCCCAGAGGTGGTTCAGACCCTCCCCACCTACCTGACCTCTTTCTCGTTGCTGGTCCTGTTTGTGCTGGCCGCACATGCCTTGAACTATACCGTATTTCGCCGCATCGGCGGGTACGACCGCGCCACTGCCTTTTACGCAGGCACCCCCGGCGGACTGCTAGAGGCGCTGGCGATGGGCGAAGAGGCCGGGGCAAATATCGCCATCCTGACCATGCAGCAATTCCTGCGCATCATCGCGGTGATCACGATCGTCCCGGTCGCGCTGTCGCTTTGGTACCATACGCCGGTGGGATCTGCGTCAGGGGTGACACTGGCGCGTACGGGGGCGGATCTGCACGCCCTGCCGCTGGTGCTGGGCATCGGGCTGATCGGGCTGTTCATCGGCACGGCGATCCGCTTGCCGGCGGCGCAGCTGACAGGCCCCCTGCTGGCTGCGGCCGCTGTCACCGTCACGGGGCTGGCCGATCTGCCCATTCCGCAATGGCTGGTCAACCTGTCCCAAGTGGTGATCGGCACCAGCCTTGGCATGCGCTTTGCCGGGCTGAAGGGATCGGCCATGATCCGCGCCACCTGGTTGTCGCTGCTGTCCGTCACCGGGATGCTGATGCTGGGGCTGATCTGCGCGCTGATCCTGCACCCGCTGACCGGGCTGGATCTGGATGTGCTGCTGATTTCTTTTGCTCCCGGCGGGGTGACGGAAATGGCGTTGGTCGCGCTCAGCCTGCATGCCAACCCTGCCATCGTCACCCTGCACCACATCGCCCGCATCATCCTGACAGTGATCGAGATGAGCTTTGCCGTCCGCTTGCTGCCCAGGGACAACGACTAACCGCAATCAACCGGGCGGCCCAACCGCTATACCCCTGTCATTCCCGAGGAGAGAGGACACACCATGCAAATGAACGAAACCTGCGCAATCATCACCGGCGGCGCCTCTGGTCTGGGCGAGGCAACCGCTCGCCTGTTCGCCGAATCCGGTGCCAAAGTCACCCTGCTGGACCGCGACGCCGCGCGCGGCGAGGCCGTCGCGGCCGAACTGGGCGGTACCTTCGTGCAGACCGACGTGACCAGCGAAGAGTCGGTCCAGAACGCCGTCAACGCAGCCGTCGCGGCCATGGGCAAGATCAACACCGTGGTGAACTGCGCCGGTGTCGGAACCGCTGAAAAAACCATTCACAAGGCCGGCGCGCACAGCCTGGAACACTACCAGCGCATCATCAACATCAACCTCATGGGCAGCTTCAACGTCGCCCGCTTGGCAGCGGTGGAAATGGCCAAGAATGCCCCGACAGAGGACGGCCAGCGCGGCGTCATCATTTCCACCGCCTCGGTCGCCGCTTTCGACGGCCAGAAAGGCCAGGTGGCCTATGCCGCGTCCAAGGGCGGTATCGTCTCGACCTCGCTGCCGATGGCCCGCGATCTGGCCCGCGACGGTATCCGCGTCATGGCCATCGCACCGGGCATTTTCCTGACCCCGATGCTGATGTCCCTGCCCGAAGAAGTCCGCACCCAACTGGCGCAGGATGTGACCAACCCCAAACGGCTGGGCGACCCGCGCGAATATGCCTCGCTGGCCCGCTTCATCTGCGAATGCGGTTACCTGAACGGCGAGGTCATCCGCATCGACGGCGCGCTGCGGATGCAATAAAAAATCCGGGCGCGTCCACCTTGGCGCGCCCGGTTTTCCAACCCTGTGGTTTGGGTCGTAAACCACACAGAACCCGTGGTTTGGCGGGTCAGCCTTCGGCCTTTTCTTCCAGCATCAGCCACTCTTCCTCGGCCGCCGCCAGCGCGTTCTGGCGTTCCACCAGCGCATCTGTTGCTTTCTGGAACTTCACCGGCTCCTTGCTGAACAGATCCGGGTCCATCAAGAACCCCTCGAGCTTGCCAATCTCGGCCTCCAGCCGCTCCATGATTCCGGGCAAGGCCTCCAGGCGGTGCTTCTCGGTAAAGCTCAGACCCGGCGCGGCCTTGGCTTCCGGCTTCTTATCCTGCTTTAGCTTTTGCTCTGATATTCTTGTTTTTACGACATTTTCCGAAACATCAACGCCGCGTTGCGCTCGGTAATCGCTCCATCCACCGGCATAGACGACGCCCCGGCCGTCCCCTTCCATCGCAACGGTCTGCGTGGCGACGCGGTCCAGGAAATCACGGTCGTGGCTGACCAGCAGAACGGTTCCGTCATAGTCGTCCAGTAATTCCTGCAACAGGTCCAGCGTTTCGATGTCCAGGTCGTTCGTCGGTTCGTCCAGCACCAGAAGGTTGCTTTCCTTCGCCATCAGCTTGGCCAGCAGCAGACGAGCTTTTTCCCCGCCCGACAATGACTTAACCGCCGCTCTGGCCTGACGTTCGTCGAACAGAAACTCCTTGAGGTAGCCCACCACATGCTTTGGCTGCCCCCGCACAAGCACCTGGTCCGCCTTGCCGGACACCCGCATGTCCGGGTCGCCAGTCAAGCTTTCCCACAGGCTCATTTCCGGGTCCAGTTGCGCGCGGGACTGGTCAAAGATCGCGGGAAGCAAGTTGGTCCCCAAGGTGATCGTGCCGGCATCGGGCATTTCCTGCGCCATCAGCATTTTCAACAGCGTGGTCTTGCCCACCCCGTTGGGCCCGACAAAGGCCACGCGATCCCCGCGCTCGATCTTGATCGAGAAGTTTCGCAGAATCGTCTTGTCAGCGTAAGCCTTTGAAATACCTTTTGCTTCGATGACCTTCTTGCCGGACTTTGGCCCCGACGCCAATTCCATGGCTGCAGCACCCTGCCGCCGGATTTGCGAGGCGCGTTCGGCCCGCAGCGCATGCAACGCCCGCAGCCGCCCCTGATTGCGCTTGCGCCGGGCGCTGATGCCCTCGACCGCCCAACGCCCTTCGGACTTGATCTTGCGGTCCATCTTGTGACGCTGCATGTCCTCGTCTTCCCAGACCTTGTCGCGCCATTCTTCAAACCCGTCGAAGCCACGCTCTTGACGCCGGACATTTCCCCTGTCTATCCAAAGTGTTGCACGCGTTAGTTCACGCAGAAACGCTCGGTCATGGCTGATAAGAACATAACCCGTCCGCGTCTCCTTCAACGCATTTTCCAGCCATGCAATGGCCTCAATGTCCAGATGGTTGGTCGGCTCGTCCAGCAGCATCAGCTCGGGGGCTTCAGCCATCAATTTCGCAAGCGCCGCCCGCCGCCGTTCCCCGCCCGAGGCCGTTTCCACAGACCGTGCAGGATCGAACTTCAGCCCTTCCGCCGCCATTTCCACCCGGTAGGCCTCTGCCGCGTCCAGCCCGCTGGCGGCATAGTCCCCCAGCGTTGAAAACCCAATCATATCAGGCTCTTGTTCCATGTAGCCAACGGTAACCCCGGGCGGCACAACGCGCGAACCGGCATCCGCTTCAACCAACCCGGCCATCACCTTCATCAGGGTGGATTTGCCAGACCCGTTCCGCCCCACCAGCGCCACCCTGTCACCGGGCTGAACCACCAGCGAAAGGTCGTGAAAGACAGGATCCCCGCCAAAGGTCAGGGAGATATCGGAAAGCTGAAGAAGAGGAGCGCGTGCCATGCGGCGCAGCTAACCATGCCGACCCGCGGCGTCAAGCACCCGCCGGCGCACAAGTTCATTTCCACTCGGTTATCCGGCCACCGCGCGTAGCTGGCGCAGACGAACCGGGGGAATCGCGCTGATTTCCAAGCCGGTGAAAACGTGCAGCGTGTTCATCTGGCGATCCACCACCGCATGATCACTGACCCATCCCCCCATCAGCAAATAGGTTTTCAGCAACGGGGGCATACGCAACAAAGCCCGTTTCACATCCGGCGCGCGGCGCAGTTTCTGGGCAAACCGGTAGACTTGCGGCGCCTTCACCCTTGGCAGCCAGCGGCGTGGCCCCACATGCCGGTCCCGGAGCATTGCAAACGCATCCAGATATTCCGCCGTATCCGTCCCACGAAAAGAAGAGCAGCCGAACAGCATTTTGACCCCGTTGTCATCCACGAACCGCGCCAGCAACCCCCAGGCCAGCCGCAGGATATCAGGGTCGCCCGCGTCGGGATGGATGCAGAACCGCCCCAATTCGATCATCGGGCCGTCAAACGATTCCAGCGCGGACAATTCATAGAACTGGGCGGAATAGCTGCGCCCGATGTCCTTGCCCTGCCCCAGTGGCAAAACCCGAAAGCAGCACACCAATTGGCCGGTTCGCAGATCCTCGATCAGGAAATGGGTGCAGATCGCATCGAAACTGTCCGAATCCACACCCTCTGCGCCGTGAAAACAAAGATGTCGCAATTCCTGCGCCTGACGAATTCCTATTGGGGAATCAGCAAGGTGCGCCCGATAGCGCCCCCTGATCAACGACGACATTGCACTGCCTCCACGAGTCACGGCGTCAGATTGGCCGTTCTCAGGTATCCGCGCAACATGTGTCAGATTGGTGACGCCAGATCACTCGATGAAATCAGAGGCGCTGAACCGACCGAGGTTGCCCAGAAGCTGTCGCAAGAAACCCTTGTCCGAAACACTGGATTCGGTCACGCGGCGCGACAGTTGGACGACATTCCCATCCTGCAGGCCAAAGCGTTCGATGTTTCGCACCACCCCGCGATTGTCGAAAGAAATCGCCAGAACTTGCCTCTCCACCACCTCGGGCTGGCGAAATCCCAGCTGTTTGACGCGACTTTGAACATAGTAGAAGCTGCCGTCTTTGACCACGCCGCCGGTTGTCGGGGTCCCGATCGTTTCGGCCACGCTGTCGCGGGTATCGACGCCGACTATGATATTGGACAGATCCTGGTCCGTGGGGACATAGCCGTGGTTGCGATACTGGGCAGAACACCCTGCCGCCACCAGCAGAACGCCGCCGGCGATCACGGTTCTGAGTTTCAAGCCAATCGCTGACATGCTCTGCCCCCTTGTCTTGGCATCTTCTGCCTTTTAATCCGATTACAGAAGGAATGACTTCGGTTCAAGCAAAGGAAACCGCCAGCCCCATGACAAATTCCCCCAGCACCGCCCTGCGAGTCGCGGACCTGTCCCAGACCCGGCCAACCCGGTTTGAACTGACGCCAGACGTACAGGAACTGGAAACCATCGCCGCGGAACTGGGCCTGCTGTCGCTGCGCAAGATGCGCTTTGTCGGGCAAATCGTCGCCGAGGGCAAGCGCGACTGGCGACTGGAGGCGCAACTGGGCGCAACGGTGACGCAACCCTGCGTGGTCACGCTTGCACCGGTGACCACCCGGATCGACGAG
Source organism: Thalassovita sp. (assembly GCA_017792425.1). GTDB lineage: Bacteria > Pseudomonadota > Alphaproteobacteria > Rhodobacterales > Rhodobacteraceae > Thalassobius. Next base: position 1,963,177 of record CP051233.1, on the reverse strand, counting down.
CCTGTCATCAGGCGATTCCTTGCCATGCTGCCCGAACAATCAGAGGCTGACGACGAGTTCGAGATGCCCGAAGACGACTCGGTGGAGCAACTTGGGACAGAAATAGACACGGCCGCCGTAATGATAGAGGCCCTTTCGCTGTCCCTGCCCCTGTACCCGCGCGCCGAAGGTGCGGTATTGGAACAGGCGGGTTTCACCGAATCCGGCAAGACCGCGCTGACCGATGAAGACCTAAAACCCTTTGCGGGCTTGGCCGCCTTGCGGGATCAGCTGACCCGCAAGGACGGTTCGGAGAACTGAAAAAACCGCTTGCCACTTTCGGGAAAGACAGTATTTTCCGGCCCTCATCTGAATTTAGGGTTGGACATGTCGGGCTTGACCGAATATGTGCCTCGCACCCACGTGAAACCGGGCCTGCGTGCCCACAGGAAATTGAGGTTGTGACATGGCTGTCCAACAGAACAAAGTAAGCAAGTCGCGCCGTAACAACCGCCGCGCACATGACGCACTGGTTGCGGCTAACCCGAACGAGTGTTCCAACTGCGGCGAGCTGAAGCGCCCGCACCACGTTTGCCCGTCCTGCGGCCACTACGCCGACCGCGAAGTCGTCGCCATGGCTGACGAAGTCGATCTGGACGAAGACGCAGCATAAGCACCGTGGGGACCGGCGTCCGCATGTCCGTTCAGAACGATCAGACGACGGCGGGTGCCGGGCGCACCATCATTTCGGTTGACGCCATGGGCGGTGACCGTGGACCGGCGACTGTTGTCGCCGGTATTTCCGAGTCTGCGCAAAAGAACTCTGACGTTGGATTCATCCTGCACGGCCCCAGGGCCGAGCTTGAAGCCTTGGTCGCCAAGCGCAAACCGCTGCTGGGCCGCGTAGAAATTCGCGACGCCACAGATGTCGTGAAAATGACCGACAAGCCCAGCCAGGTGCTGCGCAGCGGCAAGAACACCTCTATGTGGTCGGCGCTGGAATCGGTTCGGACGGGCGAGGCTGATGTCTGCGTTTCCTGCGGCAACACCGGCGCGCTGATGGCCATGAGCATGATCCGGCTGCGCAAGCTGCCCGGCGTCAATCGACCCGCAATCGCTATCCTGTGGCCATCTCACAATCCCCAGGGCTTCAACGTGATGCTGGACGTGGGCGCGGACATCCGCGCTGATGAAAACGACCTGCTGCAATACGCGCTGATGGGGGCGTCCTATGCCCGCAACGGACTGGCCATCGAACGCCCGCGCGTCGGCTTGCTGAACGTCGGCACCGAAGAACACAAGGGTCGCGTCGAACTGAAGGCCGCACATGACCTGATGGCCAAGGTGGGGCCAGAGACGAATTTCGATTTCGTCGGATTCGTCGAGGGTGGCGACATCCCTGGCACCGTCTGTGACGTGATCGTGACCGATGGGTTCACTGGCAATGTCGCGCTGAAAACCGGCGAAGGCACGGCCCATATGATCAGCGACCAGATGCGCGCTGCGTTCTCTTACAGCTTCTTGTCGCGCCTGTCGGGCCTGCTGGCCTATTCGTCGCTGAGTCGTCTGAAAAAACGCATGGATCCACGCCGTGTGAACGGCGGTGTATTCCTTGGCCTGAATGGCACCGTGGTGAAATCCCACGGCGCCGCAGATGCGACCGGGATCGCCGCCGCGGTAAAGCTGGCATTCCGGCTGTCGCAGTCCGGCTTCTCCGAGAAACTTGCCGCACGGGTTGCATCCGCCACGGCACAGGCTAAGAATGCCGCAACTGACCAAGCGGAAAGCAGCGACTGAACCATGACGATACGTGCCGTTGTGCAGGGCGTAGGACACTACCTGCCGGAACGAGTGGTCCCGAACTCGGAGTTCGAAAAGACCCTGGACACCAGCGACGAATGGATTCGTTCCCGTTCTGGTATCGAACGACGTCATTTTGCCGCCGAGGGTGAAACTACCTCCGACCTGGCGGAGAAGGCTGCGCGGGCGGCGCTGAAGATGGCTGGCCTGCAGCCAGACGATATCGACGCCGTGGTTGTCGCGACCTCAACCCCGGATCTGACCTTTCCGTCAGTCGCAACGATGGTCCAGGGTAAACTAGGCATGACCCGAGGGTTCGGGTTTGACGTGCAGGCGGTCTGCGCCGGGTTCATTTTCGCCTTGGCCAATGCCAATGCACTGATCCTGTCGGGCCAGGCCCAGCGGGTGCTGGTGATCGGCGCGGAAACCTTCAGCCGGATCATGGATTGGACAGACCGGGCCACCTGCGTTCTGTTCGGTGACGGCGCGGGAGCGATCGTGTTGACCGCTGCGGAGGGCACCGGGTCTACCGATGATCGTGGCGTGCTGGCCACCGACCTGAATTCGGACGGGCGTTATCGTGACATGCTGTATGTGGATGGCGGTGTGTCTACCAGTGGCACCTCGGGCAAGGTGCGGATGCAGGGCAACCAGTTGTTCCGGCAAGCGGTTGAGAAATTGACCGACACGGCCCATCGCGCGCTGGAAAAATCGGGGCTGACCGAGGCGGACGTGGATTGGATCGTGCCGCATCAGGCCAATATCCGCATCATTCAGGGCACCGCCAAGAAGATGGGCCTGCCGATGGACCAGGTTGTCGTGACCGTGCAGGATCACGGCAACACTTCGGCGGCGTCGATTCCGTTGGCTTTGGCTGTCGGCGTAGAGCGCGGGCAGATCAAGAAGGGCGATCTGCTGGTGGCCGAGGCGATTGGCGGTGGTTTGGCCTGGGGATCGGTTGTTCTGCGCTGGTAGTCGGGCAAACCCCTGCTGAAATTGCTTGCTGCAAGCCATTGATATTGACTCGTAAATTGCCTTCGCTCATGTTGGGAAAAACAGCGGGGACGGACATGAGCGAGAAAACTCTGACACGAATGGACCTGAGCGACGCCATCTTCCGTGATGTCGGCCTGTCGCGCAACGACGCCAGCCAGTTGGTTGAAAGCGTGCTGCAGCACATGTCGGATGCCTTGGTTGCGGGTGAGCAGGTCAAGATTTCCTCTTTCGGCACCTTTTCGGTCCGCGAAAAGGCCGCACGTGTCGGCCGCAATCCCAAGACCGGCGAAGAGGTTCCGATCAATCCCCGCCGCGTCCTGACCTTCCGCCCGTCGCATCTGATGAAAGAACGGGTCGCCGAAGGAAACAAGGCCTGATAGCCCGGGGGCGGGAAGATGAGTAAATCCCCTGACGCATTTCGCACCATAAGCGAAGTGGCCGATTGGCTGGACCGCCCCGCGCATGTGCTTCGTTTCTGGGAAAGCAAGTTCACCCAGGTCAAACCGATCAAACGCGCCGGTGGACGCCGGTACTATCGCCCGCAGGATATGCTGTTACTGGGCGGGATCAAGAAGCTGCTGCATGACGATGGCATGACCATCAAAGGGGTGCAAAAGTTGCTGCGTGACAATGGGATCGCCCATGTCGCGGACATGTCGCAGCCGTTGGAACACGATCTGGACGCAGAGATTCTGGACACCGGCCACGCACAAGAACCGCCGGTTGCCGCGACGCAGGATCGGCCCGAAGGCGCGACACTGCTCAGCTTTCCGAACCCGGACCTTGCCGCCGAAGCGGATCTGGCCCCGGCCCCGGTGGAACAGGTTGAACACGAGATGACGGCAGCCGCCAAGGCGTCGGATGCCCGCTCGGTGGATGTCGCGCCTGTGGACGAGCCTCCTTCGTTTTTCACCGCCTTCGACGCCCCTGCACCCACTTCGCAAGCAGCGGACACGGCCCCTGACTCTGCCCCGCCGAAACCCGAAATCGTGCAGGTGGACCTGGATTTCCAATCCCAGGCCGGCCCTGGTATCCTGTCACGCATGGCAACGCACAGGACAGCCCTGGCAAAGGCTGACCCCGCCCGCCTGCAGGAAATGCGCGGCGCACTATCCGCCCTGTTGGCGCGCCTGAAGGATACGCGGCCTCCGGGGTGAAAAAATCCCGAAAACGGACTTGCCCCTGTCCCGAAAATCAGTATGAAGAGCGAACCGTCGGGCTATAGCGCAGCCTGGTAGCGCGTCCGTCTGGGGGACGGAAGGTCGCAGGTTCAAGTCCTGCTAGCCCGACCAAATCTCCCCAAAACGACTGTCAAAGCCCCGTTTTCAACGGGGCTTTTGGCATTTTACAAGTTCCGTAACGGCAAAACCGTCCAATTGGTCGATTTTTCTGCGGCGCTTCTTGACTTTCCCGCCCGGTCGTTGAACCTGCCACCAATAGGCGCAACAGCGCCATTTCCTGACTTTGGGAGGAACGCATGGTCAAGACAGTTGACGATTTTGTTTTGGAAAATCTGTTGGTTACAATGGACGAGGACGGTATCACCACCGTCACCCTGAACCGCGCCGATAAACGCAACGCTCTGAACGCAGAGACGATCGAAGAACTGATCGAAGTCTTTTCCAGGCTTCCCCGCATGGGCGCGCGGGCTGTTGTGCTGCGGGCAGAGGGCACCCATTTCTGCGCCGGGCTGGACCTGGTCGAACACCATCAGGAAGATCGCCGCCCAGAGGATTTCATGCACGTCTGCCTGCGCTGGCACGAAGCGTTCAACAAGATGGAATACGGCGGGGTTCCTGTCATTGCCGCGCTGAAAGGCGCGGTTGTTGGCGGTGGTCTGGAGCTGGCCAGTTCGGCACATATCCGTGTTGCGGACCAATCCACCTACTTTGCCCTGCCCGAAGGCCAGCGCGGCCTGTTCACCGGGGGCGGCGCCACCATCCGGGTTGCCGACCTTGTGGGCAAGGCGCGTATGATCGACATGATGCTGACCGGCCGAATCTACGCCAAGGAAGAAGCAATCCAGGTGGGGCTGGCGCAGTATCTGGTGGAAGACAGCGAGGCCAAAGCCTATGAGATCGCACGCGCTGCGGCGGACAACCCACCGCTGTCGAACTTTGCGATCTGCTCTGCGATCAGCCACATGCAGAATATGTCCGCGCTGGATGCGGCCTATGCCGAATCCGTTGTGGCGGGGATCGTGAACACCCAACCGGCCTCGCGTGGGCGGCTAGAGGCGTTCGCCAACAAGACCGCAGCGCGCGTCAAACCCAAATAACGTGGGAAACCTCTGAAAAGGCCGGGATTCCGGCCTTTTTCTGTTCCGTTCCTTGTGCGGCTTTTGGTAAGACGGATCAATTCCAAGGGGGATGACATGACCGGCGTTCTGCCCAGCCAGCACCTGAAATCCATGATTGCCTCGGGGCAGATCGCGGCCAGCCGCGCGGTCATTCCTGAACAGATCCAACCCGCCAGCCTTGACCTGCGTCTTGGCACACGGGCGTGGCGGGTGCGGGCATCGTTCCTGGCCGGGCAAGGGCGCACCGTTGCCCACAGGCTGGACGAATTCGAAATGCACCAGATCGACCTGACAAATGGCGCGGTACTGGAAAAGGGATGTGTCTACGTCGTCGAACTGATGGAAACACTGACCCTGCCGACGGGAATTCAGGCTGTCGCGAACGCCAAAAGCTCGACCGGGCGGCTGGATTTGCTGACGCGCACCATCACCGACGGCGGGGAAGAGTTTGACCGCATCCAACCAGGCTATCACGGCCCGCTGTACGCCGAAATTTGTCCGCGTTCGTTTTCCGTACTGGTGCGTCCGGGGATGCGGCTGAACCAAATCCGGTTCCGCGCAGGGCAAGCTGTCCTGACCGATGATGAACTGCGTGCGCTGCATGCGCAGTCCCCTTTGGTGGATGGGGAAGCGGTGATTGATGACGGGCTTGGCTTTTCCGTCGACCTGAAACCAGCGCGGGGCGATCTGGTCGGATACCGGGCCAAGCCGCACACGGGCGTGATCGACCTTGACCGGATCGGGCAGTACGACCCTGCGGATTTCTGGGAAGAGATCCATACCAAGAACGGCCAGATCATCCTGGACCCCGGCGCCTTCTATATTCTCGTCAGCCGCGAGGCCGTTCACATTCCCCCGGCCTATGCCGCGGAAATGGCCCCATATCTGGCGATGGTGGGGGAATTCCGGGTTCACTATGCCGGGTTCTTTGACCCCGGTTTCGGCCATGCCGAGGCCGGCGGCGCCGGATCACGCGGCGTGCTGGAGGTGCGCTGCCATGAAGCCCCCTTTGTACTGGAACACGGACAAGTCGTCGGTCGCCTGGTGTACGAACGCATGGCCGAACTGCCAGACCAGTTGTACGGGGCGGGTATCGCCTCGAACTACCAGGGACAGGGCCTGAAACTCAGCAAACACTTCCGTATGTGACGCGAGGGCAACCCGCGAAAATTTCTTGATCATCTGGTTAACTCTTGACCGAAGGTGATTTCGCTGCGCAACTCTCTACCTATGAGAGTTGTGTTGCGTCCCGTTCCCCTTCTTGCAGCTGCGATCGGTGTGATCGGGGCTAACTCTCTGGTCCTTCCCCCCATTGCCCCGGCGGTGGCCGCAGATATTGCTTGCGATGTCACCATGATCCTACGGGCCGCCGCCGCCTATGGCGCGGGGACAGCCCTGTCGGCCTTGATATTGGCCCCGCGCGCGGACCTGATCGGATCGGACAGGGCGCTAAGCCGCGCCTGCCTTCTGCTGCTGGTTGCGCTGGTTGTATCGATGCTGGCCCCCAACGTTCTGGTGCTGATGGTGGGTCAGGCGCTGGCGGGGATCGGGGCTGGCACCGCATTACCCGCGATCTACTCCCTAGCCGCCCAACTGGCCCCCAAGGGGCGCGAAAAGCAGACGATCGGAACTGTACTGACAGGCTGGACCTTGTCGCTGATCGGCGGGGTGACACTAGCGGCGTTCCTGACGGACATGGCCGGGTGGCGCACGGTTTATGCGCTGATGGCGCTGTTCACCGCGGCGATCTGGCTGCTTCTGCGACGCGTCGACATGAAAACCGTCCGCCTGTCCGACCGCGCGACATCACCCTTCAGCGCGCTTCGGGTGCCCGGTGTGCCGCGTGGTTTGCTGGCTAACGCAATGCTGATGCTGGCCTTTAACGGCGCCTATATTTATATGGGCGCGCATGTGGTGGAAAACCTTGGGCGCGGCACGTCTTCGGCGGGTCTGATCACCATGTTCTATGGTGCGGGTTTCGGCGTTGCCGTACTCTTTACCCGGCATCTAGAGATGATGCCCCAACGGCGCATCGGGTTGCTGGCGTTCCTGGGGCTGCTAAGCGTCTATCTGCTGATGAACCGGTTTGCGTCGGTTTTCGGTGTGCTGGCCTGCGTCGCCTTTGTCTGGGGGATATTCCAGCATCTCGCACTGAACACGGTGGTGGACCGGTTGACCAGCCTTGACCCACGCCAGCGGGGGGCCATCATGGGCCTGAATTCAGCGGTGTCCTATCTGACAGTGATGGGCGGCGCAGTGTTCTATCGCTTTCCTTATGAAGCCGGCGGCCTGGCTGCGTGTCTCGCCTTCTCGGCCCTGTTCGCCGTCGTCGCGGTATGGGAATCGCTGTGGCCGCACCGCATCAGAACTTATTCAGCCGCCGAGTGACCTTGGCCGCCTGCCGCGCCCGTTTGCCCTGCCCTTTGCCGCCTGCTGCACGGTTGATCGCAGCGTTCATGCCCTTGTTCACGGCCTTGCGTACGAACAGGCGCAGGATCATGTTCACGAGTTGATTGGCATTCATGGTCTGCCTCCTTCGATCTGCTGGCCCCAGGATATCACCTGATTGCGCCGATTTCAGGGCGGTGTTTAATCGTCGAACAGCTCGGACTGGTCTTCGTCCGCTTCCTCGTCACCATCGGACAGGCCTTCGCTCAACCCCGGCGGCGGGCGGCTGTCCAGCAACCCGGCAGAGCGCAATTCCTTTAGCCCCGGCAGATCGCGGGCGCTTTCCAGACCGAAGTGATCCAGGAATTCCTGCGTCACCACAAAGGTCACGGGGCGGCCCGGCGTCATGCGGCGGCGGCCAAAACGGATCCACTCCATTTCCAGCAACTGGTCAATCGTCCCGCGCGACACGGATACGCCGCGGATTTCCTCTATCTCGGCGCGGGTGACGGGCTGGTGATATGCGATGATCGCCAAAGTCTCGATCGCGGCGCGGCTCAGTTTTCGCGTTTCCACGGTTTCCTTTTGCATCAGAAACCCCAGGTCCGGTGCCGTGCGGATCGCCCAGGCGTCCCCCACCTTGATCACCTGCACACCCCTGCCCTCGTACCGTTTTCGCAGGTAAACCAGCGCCTCGGCCGCGTCGCAACCGTGCGGCATGCGGGCCTCCAGTTCGCGCACGCTGACCGGTTCGGCGGTGGCAAACAGGATGGCCTCTACCATGCGCTCCTGCTCGGCCATCGGTGGGGCCTCGAACAGGCTGTCCTCTTTCCCCCTGGCGTATTCAGTCATCCCGCGCCTCCCTTCTGCGCAACAGGATCGGCTCGAACGTTCCGGACTGACGGATTTCTGCCTTGCCTTCCTTCACCAGTTCTAACGACGCGGCAAAGGTTGCAGCCGTGGCCGAGCGGCGCTTGACCGGGTCGTTTTCCCATCCGGGCGGCAAGTAGCTGCAGATGTCCGTCCAGACCCCCGAAAACCCGATCAATCCGCGCAGCCGTTCCAGCGCCTGTTCCATCGTGAAAACCGATTCACGATCCATCACGAAAGGGCGGAATTCGTCGCGTGTGCGGATCCGGGCATACCCCTGCATCAGGTCCAACAAGGTCGCGGTATAGGTGATGCGCTTGATCCGCGTCATATCTTCGGGAATGCCGCGCACAAAGAAATCGCGCCCCTTCTGGTCTCGCGCCATCAACCGGGCGGCAACGTCTCGCATGGCCTGCAGGCGTTCCAGTTGAAACGCCAGATGGGCGGCCAGTTCTTCGCCCGAAGGGCCTTCCTCGGATGGGTCGGGGGGCAAAAGCAGCCGCGATTTCAGGAACGCCAGCCAGGCAGCCATCACCAGGTAATCGGCCGCTAGTTCGATCCGCAACTGCTTGGCGCGTTCCACGAATTCCAGATATTGCTGTGCCAACCGCAGGATCGAGATCTTGCGCAAATCCACCTTCTGCGTCCGGCTGAGCGTCAGCAGCAGGTCAAGCGGGCCCTCGAACCCCTCTACATCGATGATCAGCGCCTCTGCGGCCAGCCGCTCGGCTACTGTCTGGTCGATCGTGTTTTCAGCCATTCCCGCCTTGTCCGCCTGTCAGCGCGTCCAGCTTGGCCCGAAGGGCGGGAATGTCAACCTCATCCGGGGGCTTTCGGGCAGCCATGGCCAATTCCGCGCGGCGACACCCATCGGCGTCCAGTGGCCCGGCCGCCTCTGCGACGGCGCGTTTTTCATCCAGCGATCCGTTGCAATGCAAAACGACATCACACCCCGCCGCGCGGGACGCTGCACTGAGCGACGCCAGATCGCCTGACAACGCCTTCATCGAGATATCGTCTGTCATGATCAGCCCGTCAAACCCGATTTCATCGCGGATCAGGCGCATCATCACCGGTGAAATCGTAGCGGGACGGGGATCGATCTGATCATAGACCAGATGCGCCGTCATCCCCAACGGCAGATCGTTCAGGGCCTTGAACGGGGCAAAATCCCAGCGTGACAGGTCCGCATGGTTGGTCTGAACACGGGGCAATTCCAGATGGCTGTCCGCCACGGCTCGCCCGTGGCCGGGGATATGCTTGACCACCGGCAATACGCCACCGTCCAGATGTCCATTCGCCACCGCACGGCCCAACCGGGCCACCGTATCCGGGTCAGTCCCGTAGCAGCGGTTTTTCAGAAACGGATGTGTCTTTTCGCCCGCCACATCGACAAGGGGCGCGCAGTTGCTGTCGATGCCAAGCGATTTCAGTTCATGTGCGATCAACCGATAGCGCAGGTACATCACCTGTTCGGCATTGTTCCCGGCTGCTGCGACGTGATCCAGCGGCGGCAGCCATTCTGTCCAGTCCGGCGCGCGCAGGCGCTGCACCCGCCCGCCTTCCTGGTCAATGGTGATCGGTGCTTCGCGGCCCACTGCCTCTCGCAAATCGTTGCACAGGGCCCGGATTTGCAGAGCGTTGTCCAAATTGCGCGCGAACAGGATGAACCCGAAGGGATTGGCGTCTCGAAAGAACGCTTTTTCCTCTGCGCCCAGACGCAGCCCCAGCGGATCAAGGATCGTGGCGCCGACACTCAACGAGAAGACACCGGAATGCACTCGGCCTTTTCCGCCACCAGTGCTGAACAAAAACGGCGTGCGTCGCTGATATCCGCGAACCCGTAAGCACGCAGTCGATAGAAGGTGCGCCCACCGCTTTCAGCTTTCTGGATCACCCGCTTCTTGCCCGCCATGTAGTCACCGAAGCGTGCATACAAGCGGTCCCATTCCTTGCTGGCCTGGTCAGCATCCTCGAACGCGCCCAGTTGCGCCAGACGTTCGCCCGCAGGTATCTGCGCCGGGTCCATGTCCAACGCCACCGATGCCAAGGGTCTGACCAACGAGGCGGGACGAGGCTGTGGACGCAGTGACTGCGCCAATCCGCCCAAGGGCTTAGCACTCGACGGCTCTGACACAGACAGGCTGGCGTTCTCTATCCGCTCTGGCTGCTGATCCTGTCGCACCACGCTGGCGACGATGTCATCAACGGACATACCGGCGGGGGCGGGTTCCTCTGGCGTTTCCTGAATGACGCTTTGCGATGCAAGCTGAGCGGCACTCAGGTCATCCTCGGACAAATCGATGGGTTTCGGGGCCAGGATTAGCCGGTCTGCCGGTTTCTCCGCGCTGCCCTTGGCGGGCACCATGTTCACCGCCAACCCCTGGTTCACGGCAGCGGCACCGCCCGGATCCTGTGGCTGTATCCGCATCGGGCCTTCGGCGGCACGGACAACGGGGATGCCACTGACGTCCCGTGTTACCAGTTGGTATCCCCAAACACCAATACCAACGACCAACGCCAGCGAAACCGCCGCGCCGGCCCAACTGGCCAGTGTTCCCAGTGCAATGCGATCTTCAGGGGCGTCAAAGCCCCCGTCCGCCTGTATCTGCGCCATGCTCGCCTCTGTCCTTGGGGGTTGCCCCCTTGGTCTGCTCTTGCCGCGGCGAACCCGTGCGCTTTAGCGCATCTCTTCCGCCGGGGTTACGCCCAGAATACCAAGACCCGCCGAAATGACAACGGCCACGGCCCGCGCAAGGGCGATTTTCGCCTGACTTGCGACGGGATTGCCATCCTGCAGGAAGCGCAGACTGGTGTCGTCGTTGCCCCGGTTCCACAAAGAATGGAAATCCGACGCCAGTTCATAAAGGTAGAAGGCGATCCGGTGCGGTTCATTGGTGCGGCCCGCAATTTCCACAAGGCGCGGCCATTCCGCCAGTTTCTTGGCCACGGTCAGTTCGGCGTCATGGGTCAGGCCGGACAGGTTTGCCCCGGCCAGCGTCGTGTCATCATGGGCGATCCCGGCCTCGGTTGCCTTGCGCAGGACGGAACACACACGCGCATGGGCGTACTGTACATAGAACACGGGGTTATCCTTGGACTGTTCCAGCACCTTGTCGAAATCGAAATCCAGCGGGGCGTCGTTCTTGCGGGTCAGCATGTGGAACCGGGTTACGTCCGCGCCTACCTGTTCCACCACGTCGCGCAGGGTGACAAATGTCCCTGCCCGCTTGGACATCTTGAAGGGTTCGCCATTCTTGAACAGCTTTACCAGCTGGATCAGCTTGATATCCAACGGCACCCGGTTTTCCGACAGCGCCGCGACCGCCGCCTTCATCCGCTTCACGTACCCGCCATGATCTGCGCCGAACACGTCGATCAGCATGTCAAAGCCGCGTTCTACCTTGGTGAAGTGATAGGCGATGTCGGGCGCGAAATACGTCCACGCCCCGTCCGATTTCATTACCGGGCGGTCCACGTCGTCGCCATAAGCGGTGGATTTGAACAGCGTCTGTTCACGCTCTTCCCAATCCTCGGGCAGTTTACCCTTTGGCGGTTCCAGCACGCCTTCGTAGATCAGACCCAGCCCTTTCAGACGTTCCAGCGCGGCCTCGATCTGGCCGGTGCCGTACAGGGATTTTTCACTGTAATACACGTCCATCTTCACGCCCAGAGAGGCCAGATCCTCGCGGATCATGGCCATCATCGCTTCGGTGGAGAAATCGCGCACCTCGGCCAGCCAGTCGGCCTCTGGCTTGTTCAGCAGACTGTCGCCATACTTGGCCTTCAGCGCCTCGCCTACCGGGATCAGGTAGTCGCCGGGATATAGACCCTCGCGGATTTCCGGTTCCAGCCCGTTGGCCTCGCGGTAGCGTTCGTAGGCGGACCGCGCCAACACATCCACCTGCGCGCCGCCATCGTTGATGTAATATTCCCGCGTGACGTCATAGCCCGCATAGTCCAGCAGGCTGGCCAGCGCATCACCGAACACAGCGCCGCGGGTATGCCCCACGTGCATCGGGCCCGTGGGGTTGGCGCTGACGTATTCGACGTCCACCTTCTTACCCTGCCCCATGGTCGAGCGGCCATAGGCGGTGCCTTGGGTCAGCGCGGCCTTCACAATCCCATGCCACAGAGACGCATCCAACCGCAGATTCAAGAAGCCCGGACCAGCGACCTCTGCCGAAACAACACGTGCGTCCGCCAACAACCGTGACGCCAGCTTTTCCGCGATGTCGCGCGGTTTCATCTGCGCAGGTTTGGCCAGCACCATCGCCGCGTTGGTGGCCATGTCCCCATGCGCCGCGTCACGCGGGGGCTCCACCGCCACATTCGCGTAGTCCAACCCGGCAGGCAGTTCACCCGCCGCGGCCATCTGTTCCAGCGTTTCCAGCACCAGCGCGCGCATTTCGGTGAAGAGGTTCATCTGATCATATCCTTTCAGCTTGCGCGGGGTTTACCACGCAAAGGCCAAAGGTCAACGCCCCTTGCGGCGCGGATCCCTCGGCGGTTCCCACCGGTGTCAGCCGCCGCGCTGGATGGGGGTGGCCCGGCGTCCGGCGGGAATGGCCTGACGGCCGGTCAGGCGTTCATGTTCCTGCAGGGCGAACCGGTCGGTCATCCCGGCGATATAGTCCGACACGATCCGCGCCAGCGCCGCATCCATCCGGGCCTCTTCAACATCCTTTCGCCACTGGCGGGGCAACAGCTCAGGTTTCTGCATGAAGATTGCGAACAGTTCGCGCACCACATCCGTCACATAGCTGCGCACCTCGACCACTTCGGGGGCGCGGTACATGCGATGGAACAGGAATTCGCGGATGACCTTCAAATCCTCCCAAACGGGTTTCGAGAACTGCACCATCATTCGCCCGGCGTCGCGGACCTCCTCGACCGACCGGGGGGCCAGATCGGTCAGGTTGGCCTGGGTCACCGCGATCACATCCTCTACCAGCACGCCAAAGAACCGCCGCAAGGCTTCGTGCCGGCGGCGATAGTAGTTCAGGCCGGGGTATTTCCGGTCCACTTCGCCGAAACACCGGTCAAGGATCGGCATCTCGGCCAGTTCGTCGGTGGAAAACAACTCGGCCCGCAATCCGTCATGCAGATCGTGGTTGTTATAGGCGATGTCATCGGACAACGCGGCGACTTGCGCCTCGGCGCTGGCGTGGGTGTGCAATTCCAGATCATGGCGCGCGTTGTAGCTGGCCAGCGCCCACGGGATTTCACCCATCACCGGCCCGTTGTGCTTGGCGATGCCTTCCAGTGTTTCCCATGTCAGGTTCAGCCCGTCCCATTCGGCGTAGTGCCGTTCCAGGCTGGTGACGATGCGGATCGCCTGCGCGTTGTGATCGAACCCGCCGTAGGGGGCCATCACCTCTGCCAGCGCGTCCTCTCCGGTGTGGCCAAAGGGTGTATGGCCAAGGTCGTGCGCCAGCGCCACTGCCTCTGTCAGCTCGCGGTTCAAGCCCAGCGTCCCGGCAATCGTCCGCGCCACCTGCGCCACCTCTATTGAATGGGTCAGACGGGTGCGGAAATAATCGCCTTCGTGTTCGATGAACACTTGCGTCTTATGCTTCAGCCGCCGGAATGCGCTGGCGTGAATGATCCGGTCCCGGTCGCGCTGGAAACATGACCGGAAAGTGCTTTCTTCCTCGGGGTAAAGCCGCCCTCGGCTTTTGCCGGGGTCGGATGAATATGGGGCTGCCATGCCTCAACTGGTCCTTGTCGCCTGTCCTTGGCACCCATATATTCCATCAGACCGCCCAAAGAAACCGCGCAGGAGCCAGAACCCAATGCAATTGCCCCCGAAAGTGACCGACCGTGCCTTTGCCCGCCTGTCAGAAATCGGCGCGGCAGCCCAGGGTCAGGCGCTGCGCGTCGCGGTCGAGGGCGGCGGCTGTTCCGGGTTCCAGTATGATATCCGGCTCGACACCCCCACCGTGGACGACCTGGTGCTGGAAGGCGCGGGTGAAAAGGTGATCGTGGACAGCGTGTCCCTACCCTTTCTGGCCGGAGCGACGATTGATTTTGCCGAGGAAGTGATCGGCGCGCGCTTCGTCATCGACAACCCGAACGCCACCGCGTCCTGTGGCTGCGGCACGTCCTTCTCTCTCTGACTGCGGCTTGCACCCCGCCCCGGTGACAGGGCATAGATGGGCAGCACCAAGGGAGACGCGCCATGAAAATCGCCACGTTCAACATCAACGGCATCAAGGCGCGAACCAAGGCGCTGAGTGATTGGCTGGACGAGGCGCAGCCCGATGTCGTGCTGTTGCAGGAAATCAAATCGGTGGACGAGGCCTTTCCGCGCGAGATGTTCGAGGAGAAGGGCTATAATGTCGAAACCCACGGGCAGAAAAGCTTCAACGGGGTGGCGATCCTGTCCAAGCTGCCGCTAGAGGACGTGACGCGCGGCCTGCCCGGTGACGATACCGACGAACAGGCCCGCTGGATCGAGGCGACCGTGGTCGGAAAGACCGCCGTGCGCCTTTGCGGCCTTTACCTGCCGAACGGCAATCCGGTTGAACTGACCGACGACGGGCAACCTGTCGAAGGTGGGAAATATGCCTATAAACTGGCCTGGATGGCGCGGCTGCAAGCGCGCGCGCAAGAGCTGCTGGACGAAGAAATGCCGGCCCTGATGGCTGGCGACTATAACATCATCCCCCAGGAAGAGGACGCCAAGACCCCGGACGCCTGGCGCGAGGACGCGCTGTTCCGCCCCGAAAGCCGCGGCGCCTTTCGCCGAATCCTGAACCTGGGCTTTACCGAGGCTTTCCGCGCCCGCACGCGTGGCCCCGGACATTACTCTTTCTGGGATTACCAGGCCGGGGCCTGGCAGAAAGACAACGGGATCCGGATCGACCATTTCCTGCTGAGCCCGCAATGCGCCGATCTGTTGGTGGATTGCAGGATAGACCGTGGCATTCGCGGTCGTGAAAAACCATCGGATCACGTCCCGGTTTGGGTCGAACTGGACGTCTGAACGCGGGAGGGGGCGCTGCCCCCCCCCGCGGGCGACTCCCCCGGGGTATTTGAGCCACGAAAAAGACGGATCAGCGGGTTTCGTCGTGCAGGTACAGCCAATCGAACTGGTGCATCAAGCGATCTGGCATCAGTGCGCCACCCAGGCGCAGCGCCGTATGGGCAGCCAGCCGCAGAGGCGGAAATCCCAGGTGATATTTCCACGCGTTTCCGGTAGCCGCGTCGATCACCCGGCTGGCGCGGGCGTGGCGGCGCTGCTGATAAGCAGCCAGACCGACGGCGATGTCATCCGTGTTCGCCAGTTCATCGGCAAGGGCCCAAGCATCCTCTAGTCCCATGCAGGCGCCTTGTGCCAGGAATGGCAGGGTCGGATGCGCCGCGTCCCCCAGGATCGTGGTGTTTTCCCCGGTCCAGCGCGGCGCGACCGGGTGTCGGAACAGGCCCCAGAGACGCACCTCGGTCACGCGGGCCAGCATGTCCTGCACCTCTGATCCGAAATCTGCAAAGGCCGCACGCAGGTTGTCGGGGTTATCGGCATGGTGCCAGCCTTCGTCCACCCAGTCGGCGCGCTCTTGCACGGCGACGATGTTCAACAAGGCCCCATCCCTAAGCGGATACGAGACGACATGCCGCCCTGGCCCCATGTGGACCCGCGCGACAGAACCGATCTTGTCTGAATTCGGAACCACCGCGCGCCAAGCAGTCTGGCGGGTGAAAAACGGCTTGTCAGCCCCGTTCAAGGCCACGCGGACCCGTGAATGCAGACCGTCGGCCCCGATCACCAGATCGGGGTGCATATCCGATCCATTTTTCAGCCGGATGGTCGGCGGCATGCCGGGAATGACCTCTGACACTTGCTGCAACAGCCGAATCTGGACGCCAGCCTCGCGTGCGCCGCGGGCCAGTACATCAATCAGATCCGCACGATGGACGAAAAAGTAGTTTCGGTTTTGCAACCGGGTCAGATCCAGTCGCAAGACTTCTGCCTTGCGGTAATCACGCAGGCTGACGGCTTCGCCCCGTACCGAAACCCTTGCCAGGTCATCACCCAACCCCAGCGCGTCCAGCACCGCGAACCCGTTCGGACTGATCTGCAACCCGGCGCCAACCTCGGTGATTTCACCAGCCTGCTCAAGTACGGTGACAGACGCGCCCCGCAACGCCAAGGCCCGCGCGACCGCCAGACCCGAGATGCCGCCACCGACCACCGCAATTTTCATACCCAGTATACTCATAGCGCCGTTGTGAAACGAAAAACGCCGGAGGAAAAGCCCCGGCGTTTCTTCATTGTCCAGCCTGTGCCGCGATCAGTCGTCGCGGTGCACTTTTTCGCGGCGCTCGTGGCGTTCCTGCGCTTCCAGTGTCATGGTCGCGATCGGGCGCGCATCCAGACGTTTGAGGCTGATCGGTTCGCCGGTCTTTTCGCAGTAACCATACTCGCCATTTTCGATACGGCGCAGGGCCGCGTCGATCTTGGCGACCAGTTTGCGCTGACGATCACGGGTGCGCAGTTCCAGTGCGCGATCCGTTTCCTCGCTGGCGCGGTCGGCGATGTCGGGGATGTTGCGGGTGCTGTCCTGAAGCCCCTCGATCGTGTCGCGGCTTTCTTCCAGCAGTTCGTTCTTCCACTTGATCAATTTGCGCCGGAAATATTCCAACTGGCGCTCGTTCATGAATGGTTCGTCTTCTGCGGGGGTATACCCCTCAAGGCTAATGGTTTCTGCCTTCATACCTTTTCCCTCATCAAGGCCCAATTCCGTCATGTCTGTGTCATCTGACATAAATGGTGCCCTCCCGCCGCCGACTTAACGCAAGACTTAGGTATTGTCACTACCCTTAACGCCACACATTGCGGCGCACTTGCGATCACGTTACTGTGCGCCCCGAACAGGGCAATAGGGTGAAGAAACGATGAAATTTCAGGGAACAGACGCATATGTGGCCACCGACGACCTGAAGGTCGCGGTCAACGCTGCCGTGACGCTGGAACGTCCACTTCTTGTCAAGGGCGAACCCGGAACCGGCAAGACGGAACTGGCGCGGCAGGTGGCGCAGGCGCTTGGCCTGAAGATGATCGAGTGGAACATCAAGTCCACCACCAAGGCCCAGCAGGGCCTGTATGAATACGATGCTGTCAGCCGCCTGCGTGACAGCCAACTGGGCGAAGAACGCGTTCACGACGTGAAGAACTATATCAAGAAGGGCAAGTTGTGGACCGCCTTCGAGGCCGACGAAAAGGTCGTGTTGCTGATCGACGAGGTGGACAAGGCCGACATCGAGTTCCCGAACGACCTGCTGCAGGAATTGGACCGGATGGAATTCCACGTCTACGAGACCGGGGAAACCATCCAGGCCCGTCAGCGCCCGATCGTGATCATCACCTCGAACAACGAAAAGGAACTGCCGGACGCCTTCCTGCGCCGCTGCTTCTTTCACTACATCCGCTTCCCCGAACCCGAGGTGATGAAACAGATCGTCGAGGTCCACCACCCCGGCATCAAGGAAAAGCTGCTGACCACCGCGCTGACGCAGTTCTATGAAATCCGCGAAACCGCCGGGCTGAAGAAGAAGCCATCTACAAGCGAGGTACTGGACTGGCTGAAACTGCTGCTGGCCGAGGACATGACGCCCGAAGATCTGAAACGCGATGGCGCCAACGCCCTGCCCAAACTGCACGGCGCTTTGCTGAAGAACGAACAGGACGTGCACCTGTTCGAACGTCTGGCCTTCATGGCGCGCAGCCAGCGCTAAGGCAATCGGCCGGTCAGCGCCGGCCGTTGCGTTCCGCATTGTCCCCGGACCGGCAGTCAGGCAGGATGGCCGCATGAGGAAATTCCTGTACAGCCTAGCCTCCGCCGCGTTGTTGGCGTCCTGCATGTCGGTGGACCCGGCCGGCACCCCTACCCGTCTGGCGGATTCCCCGGTGTCGTCGCTGCCCCCGATGAAGGTGTTCCACGGCCAGGCCCTGGAACACCCCGCCGCATCCAACCTGCAGATTGCACGGGATTTTCTGGATCTCAGCTTTCAGCTGGAATCGGGGCGCGACCTGCCGGTATTCACCCGGTTCGAGGGGCCGATCACTTTGCATCTGACGGGCAACGCCCCGGCGGCGATGCGGGCGGACCTGGGTCGCCTGTTGGGACGTTTGCGCGCCGAAGCGGGCATCGACATCCGGCAGGTGCAGGCGGAAGAGGCGTCCATCACCATCAACGCCGTCAAGCGCGCGGACATCCAGCGCTACTTGCCGCAGGCGGCCTGTTTCGTGGTGCCAAATATTTCGACCCTGGCAGAATACGCCGGGGCGTCCCGTTCCCCCAGAACCGACTGGGTGCGCCTGCAGGACCGCCGCAAGATGGCGATCTTCATCCCGGCAGATGCGCCGCCGCAGGAAGTGCGCGATTGCCTGCACGAGGAACTGGCGCAGGCGCTGGGGCCGCTCAACGATCTGTATCGGCTGCCCGATTCCGTCTTTAACGACGACAACATCCACACCGTGCTGACTCGCTATGACATGCTGATCCTGCGTGCCTATTATGCGCCGGAACTGCGCAATGGCATGTCCCGGTCGCAGGTCGCAAGCCGTCTTCCCGCGATCCTGGCGCGCATCAATCCCGAGGGTCAGGGGCTGGGATCTAAACCGCTGCCAGAAACCCCCCGCAACTGGATAGACGCCATCCAGACCGCGCTGGGTCCAGGCGCCACGCCAACCGCTCGCCAACAAGCCGCGCGCCAAGCCCTTGCTATCGCAGAAAATTCTGGCTGGACGGATCACCGTCGGGCGTTTTCCCACTATGCCCTTGGCCGCCTGACCCAAAGCGTGAACGCCGAGGTCGCGCTGTCGCATTTCCGGGCCGCGCACAGTTTCTATTCGCGCGATCCGGTCACGCAGGTCCATGCCGCGCATGTGGCGGCGCAGCTTGCCGCCTATGCCATTTCCGAAGGCGATGGACAGACCGCGCTGATGCTGACCGGCCCGTTCCTGTCCGTCACCGCGCGTCATGAAAACGCAGCGTTGCTGTCCACCTTGCTGCTGCTGCGGGCAGAGGCGTTGGACCTATTGGGCCGCCCGACAGAGGCGCGGGCAGTCAGGCTGGACAGTCTGGGCTGGGCGCGATACGGATTTGGTTCGGACCGGGCCGTGCGTGCGAAACTGCGCGAAATCTCGGCTCTTTCCCCACTGAACAGAGGAAGCGGGCAGTCATGATCGTTATCGCAGGGGCCATTCTGGGCATTCTTATCGGCCTCTTCCGCGCCAAAAGCCGCGGGGGCAGCACCAAGGACATGGCACAATATGCTGCGGGATATGGTATCCTGTTCGCTATACTTGGCCTGTTCATCACCATTTTCATTCACAGGGCGGCTATCTGATCCATGTTCCTTCCGTTCTTCGAAAACCTCAGAAAAGTCGGCGTTCCTGTTTCCTTGCGGGAATACCTCAGTTTTCTTGAGGCGATGAAGGCGGGGTTGGTCACTTATGACGTCGAAGGGTTTTACTATCTGGCCCGCACCGCGATGGTGAAGGACGAGCGCAACATCGACAAGTTCGACCGCGCTTTTTCCCAGACTTTCAAAGGGTTAGAGCAGATACAACTGGGTGACGTGCTGACCGCGATCGACCTGCCGGGCGACTGGCTGGAAAAGATGGCGGAAAAATACCTGACGGACGAAGAAAAAGCCGAGATCGAAGCTTTAGGAGGCTTCGATAAGCTTATGGAAACGTTGAAAAAACGTCTGGAAGAGCAGAAAGGCCGGCATCAGGGCGGGAACAAGTGGATCGGTACCGCGGGCACCTCGCCCTTTGGGGCGTATGGATATAACCCCGAAGGGGTCCGCATTGGCCAGAAAGAGAGCCGCCACCAGCGCGCCGCCAAAGTGTGGGATCGTCGTGAATTCAAGAACTTAGACGACACAGTTGAACTTGGGACGCGCAATATCAAGGTCGCTTTGAAACGGTTGCGGCGATGGGCGCGGGATGGGGCGCATGAGGAATTGGATCTGGACGGAACCATTCGTGCGACAGCGGAACATGGCTATCTGGACGTCAAGGTGCGCCCGGAACGGCGAAACGCGGTAAAAGTTGTTTTGTTTCTGGATGTTGGCGGATCAATGGACCCGCATATCAAGGTCATGGAAGAACTGTTTTCCGCCGCCAAGACCGAGTTCAAACATCTGGAATATTTTTATTTTCACAATTGTTTGTACGAAGGCGTGTGGCGCGACAATCGCCGCCGCTGGGACCAGCAGACCCCGACCTGGGAAATACTGCGCACCTACGGCCCTGATTACAAATGTATTTTCGTCGGCGATGCGTCCATGTCGCCGTATGAGATCCACTATCCCGGCGGCGCGAATGAGCATTGGAATCCCGAATCCGGGCAGGTCTGGCTGGAGCGCGCGCGCGAACAATGGCCGTCCAACCTGTGGATCAACCCGGTGCCGGAACGCTATTGGGGCTATACCCAATCCATCAAGATGATCCAGGAAATCTTTGAAAATCAAATGGTTCCAATGACACTGGAAGGATTGGAACGCGGCATGAAGGAATTGACGCGCTGAGTCGCCAACAGCGGGGCCGCGCGCGGGGTTCACGATTGGAAAACCTGTCAACTTGTCCGGTTCAGGCCTTGAAACGTACGATTCTGTTGCGCCCCTGCTTCCCTTCTGGAAATTGGCCGCCATATCGTAAGGCATGTTAAGACTGACCCCGATCCTGCTGGCGGTTTTGTACGCGCTGGCGATGTACCATTTTTCCGCCTGGCGGACGCGCAAGGAGTTGGACGCGCGTTCGACCGAATTGGTGGACCCGCGCCTGGCCCCGGCGCTGGACCGACTGGCGCGGGCACTGGACGTGCCGCGCGTGCGGGTGTTCCTGTACGAGGTGGACCCGGTCAACGGGCTGGCCGCGCCGGACGGGCGGGTGTTCCTGACGCGCGGGTTCTATCGCAAGTTCCAGACCGGCGAAGTCAACGCAGAGGAAATCGCCAGTGTCATCGCGCATGAACTGGGCCACGTGGCGCTGGGGCATACGCGGCGGCGGATGATTGATTTTTCCGGGCAGAA
This sequence comes from Thalassovita sp., assembly GCA_017792425.1. GTDB lineage: Bacteria > Pseudomonadota > Alphaproteobacteria > Rhodobacterales > Rhodobacteraceae > Thalassobius. Next base: position 1,941,798 of record CP051233.1, on the reverse strand, counting down.
CGCGGTGCGGGCGGTTCTGGGAATGGTGCTGTCGCGCATCCTGCCGGGGATCGGGGTTTACATTGCCAACCTGCTGACGACCCTGCTGGCGGCGCGGATGTCGCGCGGGGATGAATACGAGGCCGATGAATACGCCAGCGCGCTGATGGTGAAGGCCGGTTTCGGCACCGGGCCGCAAAAGACACTGTTCCAGAAACTAGAGGCGCTGACCGGCGCGCAGGCGGGCGCGGTGCCCGCGTGGATGATGAGCCACCCCAAGACGGCCGAGCGGATCGCGAAGATCGAGTCGCACGAAGCGAAATGGGGCGTCAGCGGCTGAGCGCCTTACCCAGTCGCGGCAACCGGGCCTTTTTCAGCAATTGACGGGTGTCCCATGTCTGGCCCGACAGGCGGTCGGCCTGCTGGCGGACACGTTCCACGACATCGGCAACGGCCTCGGGGCTGTCCAGCCAGAACTGGTACAGGAATTCATCGGGGGCGCTGCGTTGCAGCCCTTCTTCGGCCAGGGTGTGGCGGGGGAAGTCCTGCGCGTTGACGGTGACGATCACATCGGCAGACCCGGCGATCGCGGCGGCCAGAACGTGGATGTCGGCGGCATCGGGCAGGTACAGGCGGTTTTCCAGCGACGGCGGCCAGGTGACCGACGCCTTGGGCCATTGCGCCTGCACCAGCGCGATTTCGGCGCGGGCCTGCGGTTCGCCTGTCGGGCCCAGTTTGCGCGCGGCGCGGGCCCATTCTTCCAGTATCCGGGCTGACCACAGGGGCTGGTAGGCCCCGGTGGCGGCGACGCCCAGCAGGATTTCCCGCATCACCGTGGGATACAGGACGCAGGTATCCAGCAGCGCCTTCATAGGCGGAAGAACAGCGCCTTCAGATAGCCGGTTTCGGCCAGTTGCGGCATCAGCGGGTGGTCCGGCCCGGCATAGCCGGTGTGGATCAGCTGCGCGGTGCGCCCTGCCCGGCCGATCCCGCGCACGCAGGCGCCGCGGAATTTCGCCAGGTCGGCGGCGTGGGAACAGGAACACAGCACGAGGTAGCCGCCTTCGGCCACCAAGGGGGCGGCCAACCGGGCGACGCGTTCATAGGCGCGCAGTCCGGCCTCCAACGCTTGCTTGTTGGGGGCAAAGGCGGGCGGGTCGCAGATGACGACCTCGTATTTCGCGCCTTCGTCGGCGAGGGCGGACAGCGTGTCGAAGGCATCGCCCTTGCGGGTGGTAAGGCGGTCGGCCATCCCCATCTGTGCGGCGCCCTGCGCGGCCAGGTCCAGCGCGGGGTCCGATCCGTCCACCGCCAGCGCGGAGTGCGCGCCATTGGCAAGGGCGGCCAGGGAAAAGCCGCCGACATGGCTGAACACGTCCAGCACACGGGCGTCACGACACAGGGTCGCGGCAAAGGCATGGTTGGGGCGCTGGTCGAAGAACAGGCCGGTTTTCTGGCCGCCCATCAGGTCAGCCATGTAGATCGCGCCGTTCATCGGCACCGGGATCGGCGCGGTGGGGGCGGTGCCCGCGACCATGCGCGAGTCCTCGTCCAGACCTTCCAGAACGCGGGCGCGGCCCTGGGCGTTCTTCAGCACGTTCTGCACGCCGGTGACCTCGATCAGGGCGGCGGTCAGGTCGTCCATGCGGACATCGGCCCAGGCGGCGTTGGGCTGCACCACGGCGGTGTCGCCAAACCGGTCGATCACCACGCCGGGCAGGCCGTCGGCCTCGGCATGGATCAAGCGATAGAAGGGCTGGTCGTACAGCCGCTGCCGCAGTTCGAACGCCTTTTGCAGGCGGGTAGCGATCCACGTCTTGTCGATGCTGGCCCCGGTGTCGCGATCCAGCATCCGGCACATGATGCGCGAATTTGGGGTGACGGCGACCAGCCCCATGTCGTTGCGGTTTTCATCCTGAAGGATGGCGACGGTCCCGGCTGGCAGCGCCTTGGTGCGCCGGTCGGTGACCATTTCGTTGTCATAGACCCAAGGAAAGCCGTGCCGGATGGCGCGGGCGTTGGACTTGGGCTTCATGCGGACGATGGGAAGGGTGCTGTCTGTCATGCGGCCCTCTTATCCCTGTTCGGGCGCGGGGGGAAGCGGGATCAATCGGGGTTGCCCACAAGGATGAAGGGCGCCCAATAGGCCGGGTGGGACCATTCCGGGCGCTGGGGGGTGTCGATCATCGACAGGATGGCCTGCTGCTGCGCGCGGGCGGCCGTCAGGGTGGGATCGGCGGCGCGGCGGGCGAACAGGTCGGTCATCAGGGCGACGGCGGATTGGCTTTCGACCGGCCAGTGCGACACCATCAGCGCCCGCGCCCCGGCATAGGTGAACGCCTGCGCCAGACCCGACAGCGCCTCGGCCCCCGGTTCGTCGCCCACGGCAGTGTTGCAGGCGGACAGGACGACCCAGTCGGCGTTCAGCCGCAGCGACGCGATTTCCGAGGCGGTCAGCAGCCCGTCCTGCCCCTGCCCGGCGGTCAGCGCCAGTGCGGGTTCGGCCAGTTCCTGGTCGGCGGTCACCATGTCCCCAGCCACCAGCCCGTGGGTGGCGAAATACAGCACGCGGTAGTCGGACAGGGATTCGGATTTCAACTGCGCCTCGCTGGCGGCCATTTGAGCGCGGACCTGCGTGTCGCCTGCCCCCACGGCCTGCGCGACGGCGTGGACCTCTATCGCGGTTTCGGGCAGCGGAGCCAGCGCACCGCGCATGGCGGCGCGGGTCACGTCCAGGCTGGCGACCTGCTGATCGGGCGTGGCGGTTCCGTCCCCGAACACCGGATCGGCAAAGCCCAGAAAGGGCTTGGCCGCGCGGGCGGTTTGGCGGGCCAGCGTGGTCAGCCGCAGCGACTGGACCGAGGGGATGACCGTGACCGCGTGGTGGCGCACCAGCCAATCGGCCTGCGCCATGTCGGCCACGTCGTTGCGCACCAGCAGTTGCGGCGGCAGCGCCGTCAGCGGCCCGCGCAGTTCGGTATAGATATGGGCCTTGTCGGCGATCAGATCCTCGATGACGCTGAAGGTCTGCTGATACAGCCAATGGGCGGCATAAAGGTCATAGGCATTGCGATCCGGGGTCTGCGGCTTTTTCAGCGATATCCCGGCGCGCACGCCCATCCGCAGATCAATGGACCCGCGCAAATCGCTGATGGCGCGGTTCATCGCGTCCAGCCCGATCGGCATTTCGCGCCATTCTGCCCGGTCGTGCGTGGCGACGAACACGAAATCCCAGTCGTTTTCCTGCTCGCCGATGTCGAAGATCACCAGCGCCTCGTCCGGGGCCAGCATGGCCTGCACCTCGGCCAGTTTCAGGGGGTCGGCGCGATAGAGGGTGTCAAACGGCAGATCCTGTTGTTTCAGGTCATCCCCCAGCGTGTTGATCCGGGCCGACAGCGTTTCCATTTCCGCGCGGATGCCGCGTTCGATGTCGGGGCGGCGGTCGGCATTTGGCAAAGAGGCGAAATAGGACATCTCGTCCTGCAACTGTTCCTGTCGCCGCTGCAAATCGGTGAAGTCGCGCATTTGCCGGGTGCGAGAATCGTCCCCCAACTGCACCCGGTTGGCCAGCATCGCATAGGCCGCGCGGGCGGCACTGTTGTAGTTGACCTGTGACAGGCGGAAGGCCTGTTCCAGCGCCTCTGCCGGATCGACCTGCCCGGCCTGCCGCGCCTGCGCCAGCGATTGTTGCAACAAGCTGCGGCTGGCGACGCCGGCGGATTCGGCCTGCAGCGCCAGTTGCCAGGCGGCGCCATAGTTTTCGGCGTCGCGTTCCATCGCCCCCAGTTCCATATAGGCCTTGCCGGTGAAACCGTGGGTCGGCGACAGCAGGGTTTCGCGCAGCGCCACGGCGGCGCGCATATCGGCCAGCGCGTCCTGGAAACCGGGCTGGCCCAGCGTGCCCCAGGACTGCATCAGCGCCCGGTGCCCCAGGTATTCGGCATAGGGCAGCGAGTTTTCCCCGAAGGTGGCCATGATCCCGGCATGCCAGCGGTCCATGACCCGCGCCATCCCGTCCATGTCGCGCAGCCGGTAGAGGACCAGCGCGTATTCCCCCAGCGTGTGCACGATTTCGGGGTAGTTCGGCACATAGCAGGATTGCATCCGGGTCAGGGTTTCGGCAAAGGCGGTCGCGGCCTCTGCGTCGCGGCCCAGATCGCGCAGCAGGCGCGCGCTTTCGCGGGACACGGCGCAGGCGTAATAGGCGGTCTGGTCATTGCCCGCCGCGTCCAGCCGCGGCAGCACGTCCTGGAACATGGTCAGCGCCTGGTCCCAATAGCCCAGCTCCTTGAAGATCCCGGCGGTGTTGTACTGCCAAAGCATGGTCTGGTTGTTGGTGGGCCCCCACAGGGATTCGGCGAACTTGGTGGCCTCCAGCGCCAGCGGAAGTGCGTCGTTGGCATAGCCCATCTTGGACAGGTGCACCGCCAATTGCATCGCGGCGTCCATGCGATAGGGGTTGAATTTGGGGTAGTTCTTTTCCCAGAGCTTGAAGGCGTCCTCCATCTCGGCCAGCGCCTCGGCGTGGCGGCCCTGCAGGCGGATGACGTTGGCGAGGGCCTGACGCAGGCGCAGCACTTTGACATGCGCGGGACCGCCGACCTGGGTGGCGCGGGCAATCACCGGGCGCAGCACCTGTTCGGCGGCGGCGAAGTCGCCTTGCCGGAAATGGGCGTCCATGATCGCCTCTTGGTCGCGGACAAAAGTGTCATGGGGTTCGCCCAGCACTTGCGCAGCCAGCGGGCGAACGGCAATCAACAAAAGAAAAAGCGAAAGAATGATCTGTTTCATACCGGAAACCTATGCGCATTCATCCGGTCCGGTCCACCGATTCCAGATGACAAACACAGTCAGGCCGCGCGCTTGCGGCGTTATCGCTAACGCGCTATAGGCTGGATCAGGCAGGAGAGAATTGCATGACCCTGAACGGCACCATTGCGCGGGTGACGGAGCGCATCGTCGAACGCAGCGCCGATACGCGCGCGACCTATCTGCAACGCATGCACCGGGCCGCGGGCGAAGGCCCGGCGCGGGCGCATCTGAGTTGCGGCAACCAGGCCCATGCCTATGCGGCGATGGGAAACGACCAAGGGGCGCTGGCGCAGGGGCGCGCGGCGAATATCGGGATCGTCACAGCCTATAACGACATGCTGTCAGCGCATCAGCCGTTCCAGCATTTCCCCGACCTGATCAAGGCCGCCGCCCGGGCACAGAGGGCGACTGCACAGGTGGCCGGCGGCGTGCCCGCCATGTGCGACGGGGTCACGCAGGGCCAGACCGGGATGGAACTGTCGCTGTTTTCGCGCGACGTGATCGCGCTGGCGGCCAGCGTGGCGTTGTCGCACAACACGTTCGACGCGGCGCTGTACCTGGGGGTGTGCGACAAGATCGTGCCGGGGCTGGTGATCGCGGCGGCGACGTTCGGCCATCTGCCGGGGATTTTCCTGCCCGCCGGACCGATGACCAGCGGCCTGCCCAACGATGAAAAGGCTACCGTGAGGGCGCGCTTTGCCGCCGGGGACATTGGCCGGGCCGAACTGATGGCGGCAGAGATGGCCAGCTATCACGGGCCGGGCACCTGCACCTTCTATGGCACCGCCAATTCCAACCAGATGCTGATGGAGTTCATGGGGCTGCACCTGCCGGGCGCGTCCTTCGTCAACCCCGGCACGCCGCTGCGCGACGCGCTGACCGTGGCCGGAACGGAACGGGCGCTGGCGATCACGGCGCTGGGGAACGAGTTCACCCCGGTCTGCGACGTGCTGGACGAACGCGCCTTCGTCAACGGGATCGTCGGACTGATGGCGACAGGCGGGTCCACCAACCTGCTGATCCACCTGCCCGCCATGGCAAGGGCTGCGGGCATCCACCTGACGATGCAGGATTTTTCCGAGATTTCCGCCGTCACCCCGCTGATGGCCAAGGTCTATCCGAACGGGCTGGCCGATGTGAACCATTTCCACGCCGCCGGGGGATTGGGCTATGTGATCGGCGAATTGCTGGACGCCGGGTTGCTGCACCCCGATACGCTGACGGTGGCCGGGCCGGGACTGGAACGCTATACCCATGAACCGCGCCTGCGGGACGGGGTTCTGGAATGGGCCGCCGCCCCACGCACCAGCGAAAACGACCGCATCCTGCGCCCCGCCGCCGATCCGTTCCAGAACACCGGCGGGCTGGCCCAGTTGCGCGGCAACCTGGGGCTGGGCGTAATGAAAGTGTCCGCCGTCGCCCCCGAACGCCACTTGATAGAGGCACCGGCGATGGTTTTCGACAGCCAGGACGCGGTCAAAGCGGCGTTCAAGGCCGGGGCGTTCACCCGCGACACGGTTGTGGTCGTGCGCTTTCAGGGACCGCGCGCCAACGGGATGCCGGAACTGCACGGGCTGACCCCGGTGCTGACCGTGTTGCAGGATCGCGGGCTGAAGGTGGCGCTGGTGACCGACGGGCGGATGAGCGGCGCATCGGGCAAGGTGCCTTCTGCGATCCATGTCTCGCCCGAGGCGGCGCTGGGGGGACCGCTGGCGCAAGTGCGGGACGGAGATATGCTGCGCGTGGACGCCGTGAACGGCGTGCTGGAAAACCTGACCGCTGGCTTTGACCAGCGTACACCCGTGCAACCGGACCTGTCTGCCAATACGCACGGGCTGGGGCGCGATCTGTTCGAGCTGTTCCGCCAGAACGTCGGCCCCGCCACAGAGGGCGCCAGCCCGTTGACTTGAGGTTTGCATGACATCCCCCGAAAAAGCCTGTATTTTCACCAGATCATTATGCGAGGCCGCACCGGTGATCCCGGTGCTGGTCATCAAGGACGCCACGACCGCCCGCCCCTTGGCAGAGGCGCTGGTGGCCGGTGGTCTGCCGGTATTGGAGGTCACGCTGCGCACCCCCGCCGCGCTGGATGCGATCCGCGAAATGGCGCAGGTGCCGGGGGGGATCGTCGGCGCGGGCACCGTGCTGACCCCCGAGGATGTGACCCGCGCCAAGGCTGCCGGGGCGCGGTTCGCCGTGTCTCCGGGCGCGACGGACAGGCTGCTGGACGCCTGCGAAGCGGCGGACCTGCCCTTGCTGCCGGGTGCGGCCACCGCGACCGAGGCAATGCGCCTGCTGGAACGGGGTTACGCGGTTCAGAAATTCTTTCCTGCCGAAGCCTCGGGCGGGGCGGCGGCGCTGAAAGCGATCGGCGCGCCGCTGCCGCAGATCCTGTTCTGCCCGACCGGCGGGATCAGTCTGAAGAACGCAGCCGACTACCTGTCGCTGAGCAACACCCGCTGCGTCGGCGGCAGTTGGGTCGCCCCGGCTGGGCTGATCGCGCAGGGCGATTGGGACGGTATCCGCGCCTTGGCGGCCGAAGCTGCGAATTTACGTTAACTTCGCACCATAAAGCCTTGTTTCAGTTGCGTGTTCTGCTGCGCCATCCACCCCGCCTGCGGGCATGGGAAAGCTGCTGGACGCCCTGCTCCATTACCGAGGTCATCGGGTGATCGGGGTGGGCGGCGGCGTAGATCGGGTGCAATTCGGTCAGCGCCTGCCGGCTGTCGGCGCCTTCGGGCAGGCTGAGCGCCCAGTCGAGGAAGATCGAGCGGCATTCGGCCTCGGTAATGCCGTCGATCAGGAACGCCTCTCGGATCAGGCCTTTGGGGTCCAGCGGGTGGGATTTCATGGTTGTCCCTCGTAGGGCCGGTCAAGAACCGCGCCGATCACGGCAGCGGCCTGTCCGGTGGTTTGCGCCAATGCGTCCCGAAGCGCGGAAATGCTGTCGAAACCGGTTTCCCGCAGCAGCATGACGCGCCCGCCCTCGCCGATCTCGTCGGTGTTCAGCGGCTTGTCCGTCAGCAGTTTGGAAACCATCTGCACCTGCCAGCATAGTTCATAGGCACGGGTCAGGGTCGCGCCTTCGGCGGCATCCAGCACACCAGAAGCGACAGAGGCGTCCAGCGCATCATGCACGGAATGACCGGTGTGATGCGACAGCAGCGCCCCGGCCTGCGCGATCAGTTCCACGTCCTGCAAACGGCCCGGGCCGATCTTGGCGTCCCAGTCCCCGGCAGGAGCCTTGGCGGCGGCGATGCGGTCGCGCATTTCGGCGACGTCGGCCAGCACCTTGGCAGAGTCCTGCGGCTGCGACAGTACCAGGGCGCGCGTGTCCAGCACCGCGGCCGCGACGGCGGATTCCCCGGCCACGGGGCGGGCGCGGGTCAGGGCCAGGTGTTCCCATGTCCAGGCTTCGGACATCTGGTAGTCGTGGAAACTGGTCAGGCTGACAGCCACCGGCCCCTGCGTGCCCGAGGGGCGCAGACGCATGTCGATTTCGTACAACCGGCCTTCGGGCAGCAGCGCGGTCACGGCCGTGACCATCGCCTGCGTCAGCCGGGCATAATAGGCGCGGGTGGCGAGCGGGCGGCGGCCCTCGGACATGTCCACCCCGGCGGCGTCGTAGATCACGATCAGGTCCAGATCCGAGGCGGCGTTGATCCGCCCTGCCCCCAGTGAGCCCATCCCCAGCAGCATCGCGCCATTGCCGGGCTGATCGCCGTGTTTGAGGGCGAAATTCGTCACCACCACGGGCCACAACGCCGACAGCACAGCCTGCGCCAGATCGGCGTATTCGATGGCGGCCCTGCGCGCGTCGATCAGGCCGCGCAGGTGATGCACCCCGATGCGGAAATGCCATTCCTTGGTCCAGCGGCGGGCACCGTCCAGCTTGGCCTCGTAATCCTGTTCGGCGGACAGGCGGACGGCCAGTTCCTCGGTCAGGGCCGGCGTTCCGGGCCAGTCCGCGAAGAACCGCCCGCCGATCACCGCGTCGAACACGCCCGCGTTGCGCGACAGGTAGGCGGCCAGCGCAGGGGATGTCCCGGCAATGTCTATCAGCAGGTCGATCAGTTGGGGGTTCGCTTCGAGCAGCGAAAACAGTTGCACCCCGGCGGGCAGGCCGGACAGGAACCCGTCCAGCGCCAGCAGGGCTTCTTCGGGTTTGGCGGCGCGTTGCAGGCGGTTCAGCAGCTCGGGGCGCAACCGTTTGAAGATCGTGACCGCCCGTTCAGAGCGCAGCGCCGGGTAGGTCATCCAGCGTTGCAGGATGGATTCGTCAATCTCGCGCGTGGCGGGGGCAGGTTTAGGGGGGGCGTCAGGGGCAAAGAAGCCTTCGGTCAGGGCGTGCACCTCTTCCAGCCGGGCGTGCAGGTCGGCCTGCAGGGCGTCCACGGTGGTGTCCATGAAACAGGCCAGCCGGGCAAAGCCTTCGTCGGACTTGGGCAGGCTGTGGGTCTGCGCGTCGTTGACCATTTGCAGGCGGTGTTCGGCTTCGCGGTGATAACGGTAGTGGCGGGTCAGGGTCTGGGCCACGGTATCGGGAATCCAGCCCTTGGCGGCCAGAGCGGCGAGCCCTTCGACCGTGCCGCGCAGGCGCAGGCCGGGGTCACGCCCGCCCGCGATCAACTGGCGGGTCTGGGTGAAGAATTCAATCTCGCGGATACCGCCGCGGCCAAGTTTCATGTTGTGGCCGGTCAGGCAGACGGTGCCGCCGGTGCCCTTGTGTTCGCGAATGCGCAGGCGCATGTCATGGGCGTCCTGGATGGCGGCAAAGTCCAGATGCTTGCGCCATATGAAGGGGCGCAGGGTTTTCAGGAACCCCTCGCCCGCCTTCAGATCCCCGGCCGAGGGGCGCGCCTTGATATAGGCGGCGCGTTCCCAGGTGCGGCCCAGGGATTCGTAGTAGGTTTCCGCAGCCGCCATCGCCATGCAGACGGGGGTGACGGCCGGATCGGGGCGCAGGCGCAGATCGGTGCGGAACACGTAGCCTTCGGCCGTCAGGTCGCCCAGCATGGCGGCCATCTTTCGGGTGGCGCGGACAAAGCTGGCGCGGGCGTCGTGATAATCGGTCGGGTCAAAGCGGGTTTCGTCGAACAGGCAGATCAGGTCTATGTCCGAGGAATAGTTCAGTTCAAACGCGCCCATCTTGCCCATAGCGAGGCTGACCATGCCGCCAGCGATGGGAATGTCGTCCTCTGTCGCGCCGGGCAGCTTGCCGCGCCGGATTTCCGCGCCGACGGTGGCCTGAAGCGCCGTATCGCTGGCCAGATCGGCAAAGCGGGTCAGCGCGCCGGTGACCAGCTCTAACGGCCAGACCCCGGCCAGGTCGCACAGCGCCGTCAACAGCGCGATTCGCCGCTTGCCCTGCCGCAGGTGGTTCGGCAACTGGTCCGGCGGGCAGGCGCGGGTGGCGGCAAACAGGTCATCCACCGCTTGTTCAGGGGCCTCCAGCGCCTGTGGCAGCCAATCGCGTTCCTTTTGCATCAGGGTCAGCAGATAGGGGCTGCATCCGGCGGCGCCGTCCAGAACGGCCAGCACCTGCGGGGACAGATCGGGGAACAGGGCGCGGGCCTCGGCCCCGCGATCGGGGTCATGGGGGCGCGGGGAACGGGTGATGCGGGATGCAAAGCTCATGGCCGCAAGATGCTGCGGCTTGGGGGGCTGGTCAATGGGGCAAAACCACAGGATAGTGCGGCGCGTACAGCAAGGAGACCGGCGATGAGCAAGAGCCTGAAACGAGTGAAAATGGCGCTGGAGGAGTTGGGAATCGCGACCGAGATCCGCGAACTGGGCGAAGCGCGCACCGCGCAGCAGGCGGCGGATGCGGCGGGCTGCGAATTGGACCAGATCGCCAAGTCCATCATCTTTCGCGGGGAAAGCTCGGGCGAGGCGATCCTGTTCCTGACGGCGGGCGGCAACCGGGTGGACGACGCCAAGGCCAGCGCGGTGGCCGGCGAACCGCTGGGCAAGGCCGACGCGGCGCTGATCCGGGCGCAGACCGGGTTCGCAATCGGGGGCGTGGCGCCGGTGGGACACCTGAACCCGATCCGCGCCTTTCTGGACCCGCGTCTGCTGGAATTCCCCCGTATCTGGGCCGCAGCAGGCACCCCACACCATATTTTCGAGATGGATTCCGCCGAGCTTCCGCATATTACAGGGGCGCAAGCGGCTGATTTTACAGCCTGATTCCAAATAATGTAAAAAACATTCACATAACCCCTTGCGTCGGGCCGGTTCGGTGCCAATCTATGCAATGTGAAAGACATTCACATTAACGCAGAACGGAGACACCCGATGACACCCGCCGCCTATACCGCCGCCCCAGCCTATCGCATGGGTTGGCTTTCCAAGACAGAGGCATGGCTGGACAGCAAGGGCAAAGGCGCATGGATCGCCGCGATGGTCCTGGGCTTCGTCCTTTTCTGGCCGGTAGGCCTGGCCCTTCTCTTTTACATGATCTGGAGCAAGCAGATGTTCGGAAAAAACTGCCGCCGCAATCACGTCGCACGCCACGGGTTCAACGCGATGAAGCCGTCGGGCAACAGTGCCTTCGACGCCTACAAGGTTGAAACCCTGCGCCGCCTGGAGGAAGAACAAGACCAGTTCGAAGCCTTCCTGCAGCGCCTGCGCGAAGCCAAGGACAAGGCCGAGTTCGACGAGTTCATGGAGGAACGCGCCCGCAAGGCCAGCGCCCCCGCGGACGACGAGAAAGAAGACGCCTGATCCCCCAAGGCCCGGCCCCGCGCCGGGCCTTTCCCCGCACTGAAAGAGACTGAGATGCAAGACTGGTCCCTGCCCGATCCACACGTACAGCCAGAATTCTACGCCGACGTGCCGATGAAACGCCTGATCGCCTTTGCGCTGGATATGCTGGCGATCGTGCTGATCTGCATCGTCATCCTGCCGTTCACCGCCTTTACGGGGCTGTTCTTTTTCCCGTTCCTGATGGCGGTGGTGGGGTTCGTCTATCGCGTGGTCAGCATCGCCAGCGGGTCGGCCACGCCGGGGATGCGGCTGATGGCGATCGAGTTCCGCGCCGCCGATGGCCGACGGTTCGACCTGGGCCTGGCATTCCTGCACACATTGGGGTTCTACGCCTCTTTCGCCGTGTTCCCGGCGCAACTGTTGTCGGTGATCCTGATGGCCACCAGCGAACGCGGACAGGGGCTGAGCGACCAGGTGCTGGGCAGCGTCGCGATCAACCGGCCAGCGCGGCATTAAGTCTACCCTCAAACAAGGCTTGGCGCGTGGCGGATCGCTTGTTATCGTTCCGGGGCAGTTCAGAAATTCGATGCCACCATGCGCCATACCCTGCCCCTTGCGCCCCAGTTCTACGTGACGGCGCCCCAGCCCTGCCCCTACCTTCCGGGCCGGATGGAAAGGAAGCTGTTCACCGCGCTGCAGGGGGACGGCGCGGGGATGCTGAACGACAGCCTGTCCAAGCAAGGATTCCGTCGTTCGCAAAACGTGCTGTACCGTCCGTCCTGCACCGATTGCGCGGCCTGTCTATCGGCACGCATCCGGGTGGCCGGGTTCACCCGCACCAAAAGCCAGCGCCGGGTGGAAAAGCGCAACGCAAGCCTGAAACGCCGCGCCACCTCTCCTTGGGCCACGGAAGAGCAGTTTGAGCTGTTCCGCCGCTACCTGGACAGCCGCCACGCGGATGGCGGCATGGCCGACATGGATATCTTTGAATTCGCCGCGATGATCGAGGAAACCCCGATCCGCACCCGCGTCGTGGAATATTGCGACCAGGATACCGGCGAACTGGTGGCCGTCTGCCTGACCGACATCCTGGATGACGGGGTCAGCATGGTCTATTCCTTCTACGAACCCGAGCTGGAACGCAACAGCGTCGGCACCTACATCATCCTGGACCACGTACGGATCGCGCATGAGACGGGGCTACCCTTCGTCTACCTGGGCTACTGGGTGCCGGGCAGTCCCAAGATGGGCTACAAGGCCAAGTTTTCCGGGCTGGAACTGTATGCGCACGGGCAATGGGAACCGATGCGCGGCGCGGATCAGTACCGGTCCGAACTGAACCCGCAATCCACCGCGCCAATCGCCGAACAGGTGGCGGCGATCACGCTGCCGGATCTCAGCACCCGCTGACCGCCCTCTGCTCCGAACGGAAAAGGCCGCCCCGAAGGGCGGCCCTGTTGTTTTCGGCGGTGCCGATGCCCTAGCTGGGCATCAGCGCCGGAACGATGGTCACGATCGACGGGAAGAACCACAGGATCGCCAGACCAACCACCTGGATCAGCACGAAGGGGATGATCCCGCGATAAATATGGCCCGTGGTCACGCTGGCCGGGGCCACCCCGCGCAGATAGAACAGGGCGAAGCCAAACGGCGGCGTGAGGAACGAGGTCTGCAGGTTCACCGCGATCATGATGGTCACCCATTTCGGATCGAAGGTGCCGCCATAGATGACAGGCCCGACGATCGGGATCACGATGTAGATGATTTCCAGGAAATCCAGAACGAAGCCCAGGAAGAACAGCACCAGCATCACGATCAGGAACACCGTGAATTCGTTGTCGAACGATTTCAGGAAGTCCTGGATATAGTGTTCACCCCCGAAGGAAATCACCACCAGGTTCAGCAGCTGCGATCCGATCAGGATGGTGAAAACCATCGACGTCACCTTGGCGGTTTCCCGCACGATCGGGCTGAGAACGCCGGCCGCGAACAGAACCCAGCCTGCATAGATCAGCCCGAAGGCCGAGAACAGGAAGGCGCCGTAGGCGACGAAGAAGGCGATCCAGGATTCGACGGTCACCACCTCGTTGTTGATGCGCAGATCGAAGTTGGTGCCCATCAGCAGCATCAGCACGACGGCGGCGGTTGCCCACAGGATCATCTTGCCCGATTTGCCCTGGTCCTGAAGCTTGCGGTAGGCCGCCAGCATGACTGCACCGCCCGCCCCCAGCGCCGCGGCGGGCGTCGGGTTGGTGATGCCGCCCAGGATCGAGCCCAGCACGGCCACGATCAGGACCAGCGGCGGGAAGACCACGCGGATCAGTTCGTTCCTGGCGGCGCGGGCGGCGGCTTCTTTGCAGCCGTACAGCGCCATAGCCAGTGGAACGAGGATGATCAGGACAGACACACCCGACGAGGTGGTCGGCGAAATCGCCACCATGTCAAGCGCCGCAATCAGCAGAACCCCCAGCGTGCCGATGATCAGCGGCTTGGAATCCGCACCCGGCGCGACGCCCTTGCCGACCAACAGGGTCAGACCCAGCAGCACGATGATGGTGGCGATGCCGGTGCCGATCGGGGCCGCGTTGGCGATCTTGTCGGCGCGCTTCTGGTCGATCTGTTCCTGGCTCAGGCGTTCGGATTGCGCGACGCCGCCGGCCTGGTCGATCGCCGCCTGTTCGGCCACGGCGGCATCCCATTTTTCCTGCCCGTGCAGTTCGATCATGGACACCTTGCATTCGTCCGACACGTTGGTGCGCAACGATGCCGTTTGCCCCGCGTCCGAGAAGGTGGAGACGTTCAGGCTCTGGCTGCCAACAATGCCGACCTGGGCCAGCAGCATGACACCCACGATCAGCGCGACCGGCGCGCCCAGGAACCAGGTGATGCCTTCGCGGCGGCTGATCGGTTCATGGCTGGAATGGCCGATGTCCACGGCGGGGGCCTTGGACGGGTTGAACAGCGCATAACCGAAAGCATAAAGCGCATAGAGGATCGCCAGCATGATGCCAGGCAGCATGGCCGCCTGGAACAGCGTCCCCACCGAAACCACGGCAGGCGTGCCCAGATAGGTCAGCGCGTCCGAACAGCCAGCCGTCACTGCGCGGGTTTCCTGCGCGGTCGAATACAGATCGCCCGCCAGCGTACCCAGCAGAACGATCACGATCGACGGCGGAATGATCTGCCCCAGCGTGCCCGACGCGGCGATGACGCCGGTAGACAGTTCGGGCGAGTATCCGTTGCGCAGCATGGTGGGCAGCGACAGCAGGCCCATCGTCACCACGGTGGCGCCGACGATCCCGGTCGAAGCGGCCAGGAAGGCCCCCACGACCACGACCGACACGGCCAGCCCCCCCGGCAGCGGACCAAAGACGCGCGCCATCGTGGTCAGCAGGTCGTTGGCGATCTTGGAGCGTTCCAGCGTGATGCCCATCAGCACGAACATCAGCACGGCCAGCAGGGTTTCAATGGATGCCCCCGCAAGCACACGTTCGTTGATCCGGTTCACGATGAAGGACACGTTCCGGTCCAGCGCCATTTCCCAGCCGCCGTGGAACACATGCTCGGCCGCGCGCGGCAGGTCCGGGTATCGGAAGATCGAGATCGTGTCGGGCCGCACGCCCGTGTTCACCAGATCGTGGTAAGCCTGCGACGAGGTGTCGATGGCCTGGTGGATCAGCAGCCCGGCGCTGTCCAGCGCGGCGATGATCCCGAAAGAGATGACCCCGGCCCCACCGATGGCGAAGGCCACCGGGAACCCGGAAAGAATACCCCCGAAGAGGCAGAGGAATACGATGAGCAGGCCGATTTCGACGCCATCAAGTCCGAATAGCATATCCGTTGACCCTTTTCTTAGTGGGTGCCTTCGTAGGCTTCTTCACCTTCGCCAAGAGTATCCTTGTCGAGGTATTTGCCCGCGCTTTCCTCGCCTTCGACGAATTCAAGGAACGAGCGGAAGAAGAAGGCCACGGCGTGGATGAAGATCATGGCGGCAAAGGCCACCAGCAGGATCTTGAACAGGAAGTACCCGTTGAACCCGTTGGGCGAGAAACCGATGGTTTCGACGTTCCAGCGCAGCGCGCGCGCCTTCATCACCAAACGGTCCAGCTGGTCGCTGGCCGACGGTTTCGGCACGATCAGGTGACGCCACAGGAAGAACCAGCCGTACATCCAGGTCAGCACCGCCATCGGCATCATGAACAGCAGCGATCCGAACATGTCCACGGCCCGCTTGGCGCGGTGCGACAGGCCGGCATAGACCAGGTCCACCCGCACATGGCCGCCTTGCACGAACGTGTAGGTGGCGCACAGGCAGACGACCATGGCGTTGTACAGTTTCAGTTCCTCGGCGAACCAGCTGATGTCCATCTGCAGCGGGATGCCGAAACCAAAGGACATGTCGGGCCGCGCGAACACGCGCTGCATGAACACGATCACGATCTGCTGGAACACCATCAGCAGGCCGGCCCAGGCAAAGAAGCGGCCAACCGTGTTGGCGAAGCCTTCCAGCCCGATCACCATGCCCCACATGACACGGCGATACGCGATGCCGACTACGGTCAGCACCAGGAACAGCGCAAATACGACGAAGAAGAATTCGACCGAGCCGCCATAGTAGACGAACCGCATGATCGAGGCTTTGTCCGTCCAGTCCAGCCACAATTGCGGATGACTGACGGCGTAGCCGAAGTTGTAGAAGGCAAGGCCGATGTTCTGGATGATCCACCAGAGCCCGTCAAACAGGGCACCGATGGCCGAAACGCCATTTTCTTCCTGCATGTTTCCCCCGGAAAGCTGGCTTGCGGCGGGCGGGCTTTGCGCCTCTTGCGTCCCGTCCGGCAAGTGAAAGGCGATCCCCCGCCGAAGCGGGGGATCAGGATTGCGTCACGCGCGGGGCTTAGCCCAGAACACGGTCGCGCTGGTTGACATAGACGCCCGAGGACTTGTTCAGCCAAGCCGAGGACGACTTCATCGAGGCCATCGCGCTGTCGTAGATCTTCTTGTACAGCTCGTCGCCCATGTTTTCGGCGTGGACTTCCATCGAGGCCTTGCCGAAGGCATCCCACACGCTGTCCGGGAATTCCATGATCTTCACGCCGCCTGCCTGCAGACGGGCCAGCGCGGCGCCGTTGTTGGACAGGAATTGCGCCAGGTTCCACTGGTGACACTCGGCCGAGGCGATCTCGATGATCTTCTGCTGCGCGGGGGTCAGCGATTCGAACACTTCGCGGTTGGTGGCCACCGACAGACCCGCGCCCGGTTCATGGAAACCGGCGGTGTAGTAGATCTTGGTGATTTCCTGGAAGCCGGCCTTTTCGTCCGCCCAGGGGCCGATCCACTCGGTCCCGTCGATGGCACCCGAGGACAGGGCCTGGTACACTTCGGAACCGGGGATGTTCTGGACCGACGCACCCAGCTTGCCCAGGGCCTTGCCGCCCAGACCGGGCATACGGAACTTCAGGCCGTTGAAATCTTCGGGGCTGTTGATCTCTTTCGAGAACCAGCCGCCCGCCTGCGCACCGGTGTTGCCGCCCAGGAACGATTTCAGGCCGAAGATCTGGCCCAGTTCGTCATGCAGCTCCATGCCGCCGTCCTGATAGTACCAGTTGACCAGTTCCTGCGCGGTCATGCCGAAGGGCACGGCGGTGAAGAAGGCGTAGCCCGGATGCTGACCCACGAAGTAGTAGTCGGCGCCGTGGTACATGTCAGCCTGACCCGACGACACGGCGTCGAACACCTCGAACGCACCCACCAGTTCGCCTGCGGCTTTCAGTTCAACGGTCAGCTGACCATCGGTCATCGCGGTGATGGTGTCGGCAACACGCTGCGCCGAGTCATGCACGCCGGCCAGACCACGGCCCCAGGTGGTGACCATGGTCAGGGTGCGGTTGCCCTGCGCATAGGCCGGTGCGGCCAGTGCTGTCGAAGCGGCGGCGGCGCCACCCAGAGCAGAGGTTTTCAGAAAAGAACGACGATCCATCAGGTATCCTCCCAGATAGTTTTCAGTCCGCCCCAAGGGCAGACGGATCGTTTGCAGTGTGGTCAAGTTAGCTGACCAGTTGTGGATTGGAATACCTATAACTACGTAGTGCCCCCGGTTTTTTCGACCTTTTCCACCCGGTAACCGTGGATTTTCCCACCCGCCCGAAGCCGCAGCGCAGAAAGTCGCGGCCCGATTCATCGGCCTTTGCTTTTGCCGTGAAACTTTCGTAACGATTCGCCCATGTCCTGGCTGCGCAACCTTTTTCGGCCCAATTACGCCCAGAAGTTGTTTCTGCTGGCGACATTGCCGCTTGTGGTGTCGGTGGCGGCGATTGCGACGCTGGTGGCCTATCAGTCGCGCGCCTTTGCCGAACGGGAAATCCAGTCGCTGGAATTTCAGATGCTGGAGGCCAAGAAGGAAGAGCTGCGCAACTATGTCACCCAGGCGCGCAACGGGTTCTATTTCATCTACGGCCTGGCCGCGCCGGATGACGCAGCGGCCAAGGAAAAAGTGGCGCAGATTCTGGCGGCGATGATCTATGGCACGGACGGGTTCTTTTTTGTCTATGACTATGACGGCAACAACCTGGTCAGCCCGCGCCAGACCGATTTCATCGGCAAGAACTGGTCGGGGCTGACCGACAGCCAGGGCACACCGATCGTGGACCAGTTCATTGAACTGGCGCGTCATGGCGCGGGCTGGCACGAATTCCTGTGGGAAAAGCCATCAACCGGAGAAGAGGCGCAGATGGTCGCCTATGTGCTGGGCCTGCAGGACTGGCAATGGGCGATCGGCACCGGCGTGTTCATCGACGATGTGACCGCCACGGTCGCCGCCGCCCGCGCCGATGTCGAGGTGCGGGTGAACCGGACCTTCTACTATATCGGGGCAATCACGCTGGCGGCGCTGCTGCTGGTGTTCGTTTCCGGGATGGCGCTGAACATCCGTGAACGGCGGTTGGCCGACGCCAAGCTGAAGCAGCTGACCCAGCGGGTGTTCGACGCGCAAGAAGAGGAACGGGGCCGCGTCGCCCGCGAATTGCACGACGGCATCAGCCAGATCCTGGTGGGCGTACGCTATGCGCTGGACAGCGCGCGGCGCAGGCTGACGCAGGGCGACGAACGCGGGATGGAAATGCTGGACCGCGGGTTGTCGCACCTGTTCGGCGCCATTCAAGAGGTCCGCCGCATCAGCCGTGACCTGCGCCCCGGCGTGCTGGACGATCTGGGGCTTGGCCCCGCAGTGAAATCCCTGACCGAGGATTTCAGCGCCCGCACCGGGATCGAGACCCAGTTCAGCACGGTCGTTTTCCGCAACCGGCTGGACCAGGACGCCAAGATCGCGCTGTACCGCATCGCGCAGGAGGCGCTGACCAATATCGAACGCCACGCCGGCGCGACGCGGGTCACGGTGGACCTGCGTGGACATCGGACTGGCGCAACGCTGCGTATCTGGGATAATGGGTCTGGTATTCCGCAATCCGTGACCTCGGATCGTGGCAAGGGAGGGTTGGGCCTGCGCAACATGCAGGAACGCATAGACCAGCTGGATGGCACCCTGACCATCAGCACGGGGAAAAACGGCACGCTGATCGAGGCGAAGGTTCCCCTGACCCATCTGCTGCCACCCGAGGACACCAACGAGACCAAGAAAGCCGCCGAATGAACACTCCGGTCAAAGTTGTCATCGTGGACGATCACCCGATGGTTGCCGAGGGCATCCAGTCCATCCTGGAAAGCTATGACGACATCACCGTTCTGTGCGCCCTGAAAACCGGCCGGGAAATCGTGGACCGGGCCGAGGATCTGGCCCCCGACGTGATCCTGATGGACCTGAACATGCCCGATATCGGCGGACTGACCGCGACCGAAATGATCCTGGAACGCCGTCCTGACACGCGCATCCTGATCCTGTCCATGCACGACAGCCCCGAATACATCTCTTCCGCGCTGAGCCATGGCGCGCGCGGCTATCTGCTGAAGGACGTCCCGACCGAGGAAATCAAGACCGCCATAGACACGGTGATGCGCGGCGACCGCTACCTGTGCACCGGCGCCAAGGGATCGCTGTCCCCGCCAGAGGCCGACCAGCGCGAACAACTGACGGGGCGCGAACAGACCGTGCTGCTGCAATTGGCGCAGGGCAAATCCAACAAGGAAGTGGCCTTGGCGCTGGATATCTCTGTGCGGACGGTGGAGACCCACCGCAAGAACATCAAGCGCAAACTTGGCATTTCCTCGACTGCCGGGCTGACGCGCTATGCGCTGGAACATGGCGTGCTGCAGGGAACCGGGGTGCGGCTGTAGCGGTGCAACCTGTGGCAAATCAGCCCATTCGTTTGCGGAAATTTCTAAAAATTGCCAATCCACGCAATAATCGAAAAGAATACGGGCCAAAAATGTAGCCGTTCCGGTCTTTTCCCGGTTGACGCTGCATCCGCACAATCCTAAGGTCCGCTCGCACGAAGGAGCCCTGACAGATGACGACCCTAATCGTAATCGTAGGTAAATGGCGCATGGGCCGGTAACGGACACCATATTGGTCCCCCATGCGCCCCCGACTGAAAATCGGGGGCTTTTCTTTGGCAAGAACAGTGACGTCGTAAACGGAGCAAGCACATGACACGTCAAATGACCGGAGCGAAAATGGTGGTTCAGGCCCTCAAGGATCAGGGCGTGGACGTCGTATTCGGATACCCCGGGGGCGCCGTGCTACCGATTTACGACGAGATCTTTCAGCAGAATGACATCCGCCACATCCTGGTGCGCCACGAACAGGCCGCCGTGCACGCCGCCGAAGGCTATGCCCGGTCTACCGGCAAGCCGGGCGTGGCGCTGGTGACATCCGGCCCCGGCGCCACCAACGCGGTGACCGGCCTGACCGATGCGCTGCTGGACAGCATTCCGATCGTCGTGCTGACCGGGCAGGTGCCGACCTTCATGATCGGCTCGGACGCGTTCCAGGAAGCGGACACGGTGGGCATCACCCGGTCGTCGACCAAGCATAACTGGCTGGTCAAGGACACCGAGAAGCTGGCCGAGACCCTGCACGAGGCGTTCCACGTCGCCACCGCCGGGCGTCCCGGCCCGGTGCTGATCGACATTCCCAAGGACGTGCAGTTCGCCGCTGGCACCTACAGCCCGCCGCAGAAGGTTTCCACCAGCCGTTACCGCCCGCAGATGAAGGGCGACATGGAGGCGATCACCGAACTGGTGGCCGCGCTGGAAACCGCCAAGCGCCCGGTGTTCTATACCGGCGGCGGCGTGATCAATTCCGGCAATGCCGCCAGCCAGTTGCTGCGCGAACTGGTGGATTCGACCGGCTTTCCGATCACCAGCACCCTGATGGGGCTGGGCGCCTACCCCGCCTCTGGCAAGGGCTGGCTGGGAATGCTGGGCATGCACGGCCTTTATGAAGCCAACCTGGCGATGCACGACTGCGACCTGATGATCAACGTCGGCGCGCGGTTCGACGACCGGATCACCGGCCGAATCGACGCGTTCAGCCCGAACTCGAAAAAGGCGCATATCGACATTGATCCGTCCTCGATCAACAAGGTGATCCGCGTGGACATCCCCATCGTCGGCGACGTCGCCCATGTGCTGGAGGACATCCTGAAGGTCTGGAAGGCGCGCGGCCGCAAGACCAACAAGGAGGCGCTGGCCAAGTGGTGGGAAAAGATCGAGGGCTGGAAATCCGTCAAATGCCTGAGCTTCAAGAACTCGGAAAAAACCATCAAGCCGCAATACGCCCTGCAACGCCTTGAGGCGCTGACCAAGGACCATGATCGCTATATCACGACCGAGGTCGGCCAGCACCAGATGTGGGCAGCGCAATACCTGGGGTTCGAGGATCCGAACCGCTGGATGACCAGCGGCGGGCTGGGCACGATGGGCTATGGCTTTCCGGCCTCGATCGGCGTGCAGCTGGCGCATCCTGAATCGCTGGTGATCAACGTCGCGGGCGAAGCGTCCTGGCTGATGAACATGCAGGAAATGGGCACCGCGGTGCAGTTCCGCCTGCCGGTGAAACAGTTCATCCTGAACAACGAACGGCTGGGCATGGTGCGCCAATGGCAGGAACTGCTGCACGGCGAGCGGTATTCGCATTCGTGGTCCGAGGCCCTGCCCGATTTCGTGAAACTGGCCGAGGCGTTCGGTGCCAAGGGCATCTATTGCGACAACCCGGCCGATCTGGACGACGCGATCATGGAAATGATCAACCACGACGGCCCGGTGATCTTCGACTGCCTGGTGGAAAAGCACGAAAACTGCTTCCCGATGATCCCGTCGGGCGAACCGCACAACAAGATGCTGCTGGGCGACGCCAGCACGAAGGACGCGATCGGCAACACCGGCGCCGTTCTGGTCTGACGACAGAGCCCCGGGGGCGCCCTGCCCCCGGACCTTCAGGATTTTGGAAGAAAGAACAAAGACATGTCTGCCCTACAAATCAAAAAAGGCTCGTCCAAGCATTCCGCCTATAACCTGCGGCCCAACTTCTCGGACGTCAGTGAAAAGCACACGCTGGCCGTGATCGTGGACAACGAAGCGGGCGTTCTCGCCCGCGTGATCGGCCTGTTCGGCGCGCGCGGCTACAATATCGACAGCCTGACCGTGGCCGAGATCGACCATACCGGCCACCGGTCGCGCATTACCATCTGCACCACCGGCACGCCGCAGGTGATCGAACAGATCAAGGCGCAGCTGGGCCGGATCGTCCCGGTGCACGAGGTGCATGACCTGACCGTCGAAGGCCCCTCCGTGGAACGCGAACTGGCGCTGATCAAGGTGCAGGGCGAAGGCGAAAAGCGGGTCGAGGCGCTGCGCCTGGCCGATATCTTCCGCGCCAACGCGGTGGACAGCACACTGACCAGCTTTGTCTTTGAAATCACCGGCACACCGGAAAAGATCGACGCTTTCGCCGACCTGATGCGCCCGCTGGGCCTAGTGGAAATCGCCCGTACCGGCGTCGCGGCACTGTCGCGCGGCTATTGACCCTGCGCCAGATCGTGAACGGGGCCGGGACATCCCGGCCCGTTCTGTTTGCTTACTTCTGGATCGATTCCAGGTAATAGGCCAGCGACAGGATCTTGCCGCGGGTGTAGATCGGGCCGCCATAAGGGCCGGAATCCTCTACCTCGTCGTCAAAGATCGCGCCATAGATCGGCATCGGCCCGCCGTGCCCGCGCAGCCCGGTGCGCCCGTCGATGACGTGGATCACCTCCAGCATCGGAAACACGCCGTCATTGCGCGCGCTCAGCCCGGTCAAATCCGGCACGGCATTGGTCATGAGTTCGGTCAATGGGCCTCTGCCGTCCGCACTTGCGCCGTGGCAGGTGGCGCAATACTGGTTATAGACCTTCGCACCGGGATCCATATCCATGTCCGCCAAGGCAGGCACACCGCCGGTGGCCAACAGGATTGTCGCTGCTGTCAGAATGGAATTCCGCATTTCTTCCTCCTCCTCCAAGGTGTTGAAATAACGCGAATACCGTTACCAAAGAGACACGAAACATTCCGCGTCACACATATATTAAAGTATCTATGCGTAAAACAATATGACCTGCATCAAACCGATATTTCCACGCTGGAAAAGGGGCCGGGATTTCCCGGCCCCTGACCCCGTGTTGGGGCGACTGCGCGGTAACGCGCCGTCCGGTCAGCCGTCCTTGGACGGCAGCAGCCCGGCCTCTTGCAGGGCGGCGGCTTCGTCCGCGTCCAGCAACCCATCGGCGGACACGTCATAGCTGGCAAAGGTCTGTTCGGTCATTTCCGGCACGACCGCCTGCAGTTCCACCAGGCTATAGGCCCCGTCCTCATCCGTGTCGATGGTCGGGTCGATCTGGGCGGCCAGCAGCGGCGCGGCCAAGGTGATGGCGAAGGCGGTCGTGGTGATGCGCGTAACAATGGTCATTTCAGTGATCCTTTTCCTTGGATTCTGGCGCGGCCGATCCGCGCCTTGGCCACAGCAAAGCACCACCGGAAAGGTCCGGGAATATCCCTTTGTAAACAGATGATTTTTCAGCATAGCCCTGCGCAAATCCGGGCCTTTCGCAGGCGATGGTCCGCCCATATCCATCCGCCCTGCCCCGACTGGCGAACTGCCACCGATCCGGCTTGGCCCGCCGCGCGACCCGCCGCCGATCACCGGGCATCCGTCCGATCGGACGGAACCCGCCGATGGGCCGAACCCGCGCTCAGGCCGATTCTGCCGCACCCGCCGCAGCCAGCAGGCGATACAGGTGCCATGTGGCGTGCCCCAGTAACGGCAGCGTTACGAACAGCCCCAGAAAGGCCGGCAGCATCGCCACGAAGGTAATCACCGCGATGAACGCCCCCCATCCCAGCATCGGCACCAGATTGCGCGCCACGGTCTGAAAGCTGGTGATCATCGCGGTCACGAAATCCACCTCTCGGTCCAGCAACATCGGCAGGCTGACGACGGTGATCATGTACAGCAGCAGCGCGAACAGCGCCCCCACCACCGTACCCACGGCCAGCATCATGATCCCGTTGGCGGTGGTGTAGATCTCAAAGGACGAGGACACGTTCGTCATCGTGCTAAGCCCAAGGAACAGGGCAAAGATCATATGCGCGATGAAGAACCAGAACAGGAACATGAAAATGACGATGGCGCAGATCGAAGGCAACTGCCGTTTCGACTGTTTCGCGATGACTCCGAAGATCTGGTACAGGTCCAGCGGCCGGTCCAGTTCGATGCGGCGGCTGACCTCGTACAGCCCGACGGCGGCGAACGGTCCCAGCAGCGGAAAGCCGACGGCGGCGAAGATCAGCCAATAGGTCTTGCCCGTGGCCCATGTCACCAGTGCGAACAGGATGCCCAGCCCCACATAGACAGAGGCAAAGACGAACCCGAAGCCCGGTGCGCGTTTCATGTCGGCCCATGCGCGGCGCAGCGCCTGTTTCTGGATGGCAAGGGTGACGCGGCCCAGTTCGGGCGCGCCGTGCTCCAGCTCGTAGGGCATTCACTCCTCCCAAAGCGAAATATTCTTGTTTTGTTAGGTATCGGAGCGGGTTTCGCCAACAAAATCAAGCATTACGGACGCGCCGGGGGCATTTTCTGCGGCCACAGGGTTTCGCGATGGTAGGCCTGCCCCAAACGCAGCACCCCGGCATCGCCGCGCGACGGCCCGATCAGTTGCAGGCCCATCGGCATGCCTTGTGGGCCGAACCCGGCGGGCAGCGCCAGCGCGGGCAGACCGATCAGGCTGGCGGGGATCACGACTTCCATCCAGCGGTGATAGCTGTCCATCTGCCGGTCGTTGATCGCCGCGGGGTGGCGCAGGTCCACCGCGAAAGGCCAGACCTGCGCCGAGGGCAGCGCCAGCGCGTCGTAGCGGGTGAACAGATCCGCCGCGACGCGGAACCAGTCGGACCGGGCGGCGCTGGCCTTGTGGATGTCCATCGCGGTCAGTTTCAGGCCGTTTTCGATTTCCCAGACCGCTTCGGGTTTCAGCAGGGCACGGGTTTTGTCCTGCGCCAGCAGCGGCGCGAATTTCGACGCCACCGCGAACCAGCGCAGGGTCTGCCACGCGTCCCAGATCTTGTGCGCGGGGAACGGGGCCGGGATGCGGTCCACGCCTACGCCCAGATCGCGGAACACGTCCAGCGCCGTGTCGCACAGATCCAGGATGCCTGGCTCTGTTTCATAGGCACCGTCCCAGTCGGCCAGCCAGGCGATGCGCTGGCCCCGCACCGGCTGGTCAAGCGCCGCGCTGAAATCGGGGGTGTCCAGCCCGAATGGCTGACGCGGGTCCGGTCCGGCCTGCACCTGCAGCAGCGCGGCGATGTCGGCGGGGGATCGTCCCATCGGCCCGTTCGTCGCCAAGGTCTGCAGAAAGGTATCGCCCTGCGGTTCATTGGGCACACGGCCCCAAGTCGGACGAAAGCCATAGACATTGCACCAGCCCGCCGGGTTGCGCAGGCTGCCCATCATGTCGGACCCGTCGGCAATCGGCAGCATCCGCGCCGCCAGCGCCGCCGCCGCTCCGCCAGACGATCCACCCGCGCTGCGCGTCGGATCATAAGGGTTGCGCGTGGCCCCATGTACCGGGTTGAACGTGTGACTGCCCAGCCCGAATTCCGGCACGTTGGTCTTGCCGACAAACAGCGCCCCTGCCGCCCGCATCCGGGCCACGAACAGGTCATCCGCCTCTGCCGGGCCCTGCCCCGCAAAGATCGGCGAGCCATAAGAGGTGGCGATGCCGCGTGCATTCGCCAGATCCTTGATCGCAACGGGCAGGCCGTGCAGCCAGCCCCGGCGCGGGGAATTGTCGGCGGCGCGGGCCTCGGTCAGCAGGATGTCGGGATCACGCTGCGCAACGATGGCGTTGATGGCAGGGTTCCAGTCCGCGATCCGCGCCAGCGTGGCCTGCATCAGTTCCACGGCGCCCAGTTCACGCCGGTCCATCATTCCCGACAACGCCAGAGCGTCGCGGTTCAACACATCGTCCATACCCTCGCCTCCCAACGAAAAGGGCAGAGGTTTTCCCCTGCCCGTCAGACGATTTCGTATTTCGCGCGCGGGATCAATCCTCGGCGTTGGCCTCGGCGCGGGATTTGCCGGACACTTGCATGGCCAGTGTCGCCGCCATCAGCCCGTCCAGGTCACCGTCCAGAACCCCCTGCGTGTCAGAGGTTTCATAGGCGGTGCGCAAGTCCTTGACCATCTGGTAGGGTTGCAGGACATAAGACCGGATCTGGTTGCCCCAACCGGCATCGCCCTTGGCCTCGTGCGCGGCGTTGATCTCGGCGTTCCGCTTGTCCAATTCCATCTGGTAGAGACGCGATTTCAGCGCCTTCATGGCGATATCACGGTTCTGGTGCTGTGATTTTTCCGAACTGGTCACGACGATCCCGGTGGGGATGTGTGTGATCCGCACAGCGGAATCGGTGGTGTTGACGTGCTGGCCGCCGGCACCGGACGACCGGTAGGTGTCGATACGGATGTCGGCGGGGTTCACGTCAATCTCGATATTGTCGTCCACCACCGGGTAGACCCAGACCGAGCTGAAGGACGTATGCCGCCGGGCCGAGCTGTCATAGGGGCTGATCCGCACCAGCCGGTGCACGCCCGATTCCGATTTCAGCCAGCCATAGGCATTGTGGCCGGAAATCTTGTAGGCGACGGATTTGATCCCCGCCTCTTCGCCGTGGTTGATCGATTGCAGTTCGACCTCGTAGCCCTTCTTTTCCGCCCAGCGGACGTACATGCGCGCCAACATGGACGCCCAGTCGCAGGATTCCGTCCCGCCCGCGCCCGAGTTGATTTCCAGGAAGGTGTCGCTGGCGTCGGCCTCGCCGTTCAGCAGGGCCTCCAGTTCCTTTTCGGCGGCCTTCTTCTTCAGCGCCTTGATCGCGTCCTCGGCGTCCTTGACGACCTCTTTGTCGTCCTCCATCTCACCCAGTTCGATCAGCTCGATATTGTCGGCCAGTTCCTGCTTCATGTCGTCATGACCCTTGACCGCGTCCAGCAGGGCCTGGCGTTCGCGCATCAGTTTCTGCGCCGCCTCGGGATCGTCCCACAGGGTCGGATCCTCGACCCGGGCGTTGAATTCTTCCAGCCGGTACTGGGCGGTTTCCCAGTTCATCCGCTGCCGCAACAGGGCAAGCGATTTCTCGATGGCCGAAACCGTGTTCTGAACCTCTGCGCGCATGGGACTATCCTAGGTATTCCGTGTCAGTGCTGGGTGATAGCTTACCCCGCCTGCCGGGGCAAGGCGGGGCAATCAATGCGGTGGACTGTCAGTACAACCCGCCCGAGGAAACAGAGCCGAAGCTGGCCTTTGGCCCCACCACGGCGCGCTGGCCGGTCGAGGTGGTCACCTCTTGCCCGTGTTCCTGCACTTCTTCGAACAGCGGCAGGTTTGACCCCATCGCGAAACCGCCATCGAACATGATGCCGAAGATCGGTTCCTCGCCATCGCGGAAATATTCGGCCACGACATGTTCACCGGTTTCATCGTCCGGCAGACGCGCGCCGGTATAGCGATCAATCTTGATGAAATGACCACCCGGCGGGACGCGGAACTTGCCGCCGCCGTATTTCTCGGTCGCCTTTTCCATGAATTCCTGGAACACCGGGGCGCACAGCGTGCCGCCATAGGCCCCCCGCCCCATCGAACGCGGCGTGTCAAAGCCCATGTAGCAGCCCGCCACGATGTTCGAGGTGAAGCCGACGAACCAGACATCCTTGGCGTCGTTGGTGGTGCCGGTCTTGCCCGCCGTGGGCACACCCAGCCGCACCACGCTGGACGCGGTACCGCGCTGCACCACCCCCTGCATCATCGAGGTCAGCTGGTAGGCCGTGGTCGCATCCATCACCCGTTCGCGGTTGGTGACGATATGGGGGCTTTGACCGCTGGGCAGGTAGGCGTCGGAACAGTCGGTGCAGTTGCGCCGGTCATGGCGATAGATCGTCTGGCCATAGCGGTCCTGCACCCGGTCCACCAGCGTGGGTTCCACGCGTTCACCACCGTTGGCGAACATGGCGTAGGCGGCGACCATCTTGAACAGGGTGGTTTCCTCGGCGCCCAGGGAATTCGCCAGGAATTCGCCCATGTCGTCGTAGACGCCGAATTTCTCGGCATAGGCGGCGACGACATCCATCCCCACCTCTTGCGCCAGGCGGATCGTCATCAGGTTCCGCGACTGTTCGATCCCGGTCCGCAGGGGCGTCGGGCCGTAATATTCGTTCGAAGAGTTCTTGGGCCGCCACAGGCCCTGCGGGGTGTCGATCTCGATCGGGGCGTCAATGACGATGGTGGCGGGACTGTACCCGCTGTCCAGCGCCGAGGCATAGACGAACGGCTTGAAGCTGGAGCCGGGTTGCCGCATCGCCTGGGTGGCACGGTTGAACACCGAATGCTGATAGCTGAACCCGCCCTGCATCGCGATCACGCGGCCGGTGTTGACGTCCATCGCCATGAAGCCGCCCTGGGCCTCTGGCACCTGCCGCAGCGACCAGCGCACGAAACTGCCGTCGCTGTCCTTGGTCACGGCCCGAACCAGCACCACGTCGCCCAACTCCAGCAGGTCGCCCGCCGTCTTGGCCTTGCCCGACAGCTTGCCGTCCTCCAGGCGCTTGCGGGCCCAGGTCACGTCCTTGGCCTCGATCCAGTGGCCGTCAGCGTCGTTCTCCACGCCCTCGATCCCGATACGGGCGTCGTTCTTGCCGATCTCCAGCACCACCGCCGGATACCACTGGCCGTCCAGTTCGATGTCGCGCGGGGCTTCGGTCGCGGCCAGCGCCTCGCGCCAGGTTGCTTCGGATTTCAGCGCCTCGGGTGGCAGCTTCAGGCCGGTGCCTTCCCAGATGCCCCGGCTGCGGTCATAATCCTCCAGCCCGCGACGTAACGCGGCAGCGGCGCGGACCTGCATTTCCGGGTCGATCGTGGCACGCACGGTCAGACCGCCGGTGAAAAATTCACCCTCGCCGAATTCTTCGGACAGTTGGCGGCGGATTTCATCGGTGAAGTAATCGCGCGGCGGCAGCGCGGTGCGGAAGCTGTCGAAATCGCCGTTCTGCACCGACCGCAGCGGCTGTTTCACTTCTGCCTCGTAAACCTCGGCGGCGATATAGCCGTTTTCCTTCATCTCGCGCAGCACGTAGTTGCGGCGGGTCAGCAACCGCTCGGCCTGCCGGACCGGGTGGTAGTCCGACGGCGCTTTGGGCATGGAGGCCAGCGTCGCCGCCTCATGCGGGGCCAATTCGGTCAGCGTCTTGTTGAAATAGGTCTGCGCGGCGGCGGACACGCCATAGGAATTCTGCCCCAGGAAGATCTCGTTCAGGTACAGTTCCAGGATCTTGTCCTTGGGCAGGGTTTCCTCCAGCCGGGTGGCCAGGATGATTTCCTTGATCTTGCGCTCGATCTTGCGCTCGCCCCCCAGCAGGAAGTTCTTCATCACCTGCTGCGTGATCGTGGATGCCCCGCGCACGTTCTTGCCGCGCGATTTCACCGCGTCGATGGCGGCAGAGACCATGCCCCGCGCGTCATAGCCCTTGTGGGTATAGAAATTCTTGTCCTCGGCACTGATGAATGCCTGCTTCACCAGGTCGGGGATTTCATCCGAAGGCGCGAACAGGCGGCGTTCCTTGGCGAATTCGTCGATGATCTGGCCTTCGCCGGAAAAGATGCGGCTGATCGTCGGCGGCTTGTACTGGGCCAGGCTTTCGTGGCTGGGCAGGTCGCGCCCGTAGATCCAGAACACCGCGCCGATGCTGAGCGCGACAACCGCCAGCCCCAAGGTGATCGCCGTGAAAATGGATCCGAAAAAGGAAAGTATAAACCTCAGCACGCCCGCCGCCTTCGCCGTTTTTATTGGGTCTCTATACTGATCACGGCCGCTAGCGTCAAAACAAGAAGCGTTGATCGGACGGCGGGTTTCCGCCCTGCCACCCCCCTAGCGCCGCACCAGATCACGCAGGCGTTCGTCCTCGGCCATCCAGACGCGCAAGGCGTCGCGCAGGGCCACTGCTGTTTCCAGCCGCCACTTGTCATCGGTCAGGTTCGTCAGGTCGCGGTCACTGGACATGAACCCGATTTCCAGCAGGATAGACGGGATATCGGCCGATTTCAGCACGGAAAAAGAAGCAAACCGCACAGGCCGCGAATTCACCGGCCGGTTCGCAGCGCGCAGCCCCTTGATCACCGCATCGGCCAGCCGTTCAGCGCGTGGTTGGGTTTCCTGCCGGGCCAGGTCCATCAGGATACCCGCCACCACGTCGTCCTGCCCGCTCAGGTCCACGCCCGACAACAATTCGTCCCTGTCATGACGTTCGGCCAGCAGGCGGCTGGCCTCGTCGCTGGCGCTGTCGCGCAGCAGGTGAACGGTGGCGCCATGCGCGCGCCCCTCGGACAGGGCGTCGGCATGCAGCGACAGGAACACATGCGCCCCGGCCTCGTGCGCGATGGCGATCCGGCGTTCCAGCGAAACAAAGCTGTCGTCCTCGCGCGTCAGCACCACCTGGAATCGGCCAGAGCGTACCAGTACCTCTTTCAACTGGCGCGCAAAGCCCAGCATCAGGTCTTTTTCCTGCTGCCCGTCCCGTTCCGCCCCGGGATCGATACCGCCATGCCCCGGGTCCAGCACCACCACCAACGGCCCGTCGCCGCGCGCCTGCGCCTTGGCCACCAGCGAGGGCGGCGGCAGATCCCAGCGCGGGTCATGCGGTGCGCCGGAAGCGGCGGCAAATTCCTTGGCCGTCGCCTGTACCAGCCCGACGTGCAACCGCGCGCGCCCGGTGGCCGCATCCACGCTCATCGCGGCGCTGTCCAGCGTCATCGGCGCCGCCAGGTCCACCACCAGCCGCGACCAGCCCGGGCGAAACGCGCCGAACCGCAGGTCACTGGCGCGGTCGGCATTCAGCAACCCTGTCTTGGTCACCCCGGTCCAGTCGATTTCGCGGAAATCCAGCACCAGCCGGCGCGGATCGTCCAGCGTGTACACCCGGTACGGCACCCCCTGCGTCAGCGACAAGTCGACGGACAGCCCGCCGCCCCAGGCGTCTGCAACCTGTGATTTGCCGCTCTCCAGCCGGGCAAGGCCGCTCAGCCCCTGCGCCAGCGCCGCCACCGGCATCACCGCCAATAGCAAGACCACTATCCTGACTATCCTGCTCATCCGCCCTGTTCCGGCTGGTTATGCGCTCACCCTAGCGCAGCGGGGGGCAGCCTGCCCAGCCCCGCCTTTCATCTTGCCAAAAATACTCACGGCACCACACCCGCCTCAAGCGCCGCGTTCCGCCATGAAGCGGGTCAGCCGGGCCACCCCTTCCTCGATATCCGCGGTCGAACGCGCATAGGAAAACCGCAAGGTGCCCGCCCCGCGCACCGGGTCGAAATCCAGCCCCGGCGTGACGGCCACACCGGCGTTTTCCAGGATTTCAGCGGCAAAGGCGCGGCTGTCATTCGTCAGATCGCTGACATCGGCATAGACATAGAACGCCCCGTCCGGCGGCGCGATCTTGTGGAACCCGGCCTTTGGCAGCCCCTCCATCATCAGCGCGCGGTTCTGCGCATAGACCGCCAGGTTGCCCTGCAATTCGTCCTCGCATTCCATCGCGGCCAGGGCTGCCACCTGGCTGGCATGGGGCGGGCAGATGAACATGTTCTGCGCGATTCGCTCGACCTTGCGTACGTGATCGGGCGGCACGACCATCCAGCCGACGCGCCAGCCGGTCATGCTGAAATACTTCGAAAACGAGTTGATGACATAGCAATCGTCCGTCACCTCCAGCGCGGTGACGGCCTTCGCGTCGTATTCGATCCCGTGATAGATCTCGTCGCTGATGAAACTGGTGCCGGTCTGGGCGCAGGCCGCCACCAGCGCCTGCATCGCGGGTTTGTCCAGCATCGTGCCGGACGGGTTGGCCGGTGACGCCACCATCAGCCCGTCCAGGTTCAGCCCGGCGAAATCGGCGGGGACCGGCTGCAGGCGGTTTTCCGGGCGGGCGGGCAGCCCCACCGGCACCAGGTCCAGTGCCCGCAGGATCTGGCGATAGGACGGATAACCCGGCTCGCCAATCCCGACCCGCGCCCCCTGGTCGAACAGTGCCGTAAAGGCCAGGATGAACGCCCCCGACGATCCCGGCGTCACCACGACACGGTTCCAGTCCAGGTCAACCCCGTACCATTCGCCATACAGCCGCGCGATCCGCTTGCGCAGCGCAGGCAGCCCCAGCGCCACCGTGTAGCCCAGCGAATCCGTCTGCATCGCCGTCAACAGCGCGTCGCGCGCGCCTTGCGGGGCGGCCGTGCTGGGCTGGCCCACTTCCATATGGATGATGTGGCGTCCGGCCTCTTCCGCGGCGCGGGCGGCCTCCATCACGTCCATCACAATAAAGGGATCAACCTCTCCACGCCTTGAGTTCCGCATGTCATCCTTCCTATGGTGCCGCCGAAAGAACCGCCAATTCATCGTGAAACGGGCCCGCCGTCAATGCAACTTGTCCTTCGAATTGCCGCAACCCTACTGCTGGTGATGGGCCTGAGCGCCCCGGCCCGGGCGGTGACCCTGCTGCGCGACCCCGATATCGAACACGCGCTGAACCGTCTGGCGCAGCCGGTGCTGACGGCGGCGGGACTGCCGGCGGCCTCGATCAAGGTTCTGGTGATAGATGACAGCAGCTATAACGCCTATATCGTTGATAACAGGCATATCTTCATCCACTCGGGCCTGCTGCTGAAACTGTCCGGCGCGGCGCAGTTGCAATCGGTCATCGCGCACGAAGCGGCCCATATCGCCAACGGCCATATCGCGCGGCGTACCCAGAACGCACGCGCCGCCAATTCGCTGGCCGGGTTGGGCATGGCGCTGGCTGCGGCGGCGGCGGTGTCCACCGGCAATGCGGCGGCGGCGGCTGGGCTTAGCGTCGGGCTGCAAAGCGCCGCCGACCGCGCCTTCATGGCCCACACCCGCGCCGAGGAAAGCGCCGCCGACAATTCCGGCCTGCGCTACATGCTGGGCGCCGGGGTGGACCCGAAGGCCTTCCTGCAGGTGCTGGATATCTTTCGCGGGCAGGAACTGGTGTCGGAACTGCGGCAGGATCCCTATGCCCGCACCCATCCGATGTCACGCGACCGGTTGCGCGCGCTGGCCGCGCTGATCGAGGGCAACGCCCCCCGGAAATCCGCCGATCCACAAGCCGAATACTGGTTTGCCCGCGCGCATGGCAAGCTGTCGGCCTTTTCCCGTGCGCCCGGCTGGACCCTGCGCCGCGCCCATGACAGCCTGACACCCGACATCCGCCTGATGCGAGAGGCCGTCGCCTATCACCGCACGCCCGACACGGCCCGCGCCATCGCTGCCGTGGATCAACTGGCCGCGATGCGCCCCGACGATCCCTTCGTTCATGAACTGCGCGGGCAGATCCTGTTGGAATCGCGCAAGGCGCAGGCGGCGGTGGCGGCCTATGCCCGGGCCGCGGCGCTGGCGCCGAAGGACGCGTTGATCCTGGGCGGTCATGGCCGGGCGTTGCTGGCGGCAGGCCGCCACAAAGAGGCACTGGTCGTACTGGAAATGGCCCGCGCCCGTGACAGCACCGACGCGCGCCTGCTGCGCGACCTCGCGGTTACTTACGCCCAGTTGGACCAGACCGGCATGGCGTCGCTTGTCACCGCCGAACGCTATGCCCTGATCGGCCGGTCCAAGGATGCGCTGATTCACGCCAAACGCGCCGAGGGGTTGCTGCCCCGCGGCTCTGCCCCTTGGCTTCGGTCGCAGGATGTGATTTCTGCCTCTGACGCCGCCGAAAACAAAAGGAACTGAGATGAAAAGACTTCTTGCCTCTGCGGCATTGATCGTGGCGGGCCTTGCCGCCCCCGCGCACGCCTTTGACATCACCAGCATGTCCGACGCCGAACGCGCCGCTCTGCGCAGCGAAATCCGCGCCTACCTGATGGACAACCCCGAAGTCATCGTCGAGGCCTATAGCGTCTACGAACAGCGCCAGCAGGCCGCCCAGGCCCAGGCCGAGGGCCAGATGATCACCGCCTATGCCGGACAGATCTTCGACGATCCCAACAGCTGGGTCGGTGGCAATCCGCAGGGCGACATCACCCTGGTCGAATTCATGGACTACCGCTGCGGTTATTGCCGCAAGGCGTTTGAAGAGGTGGAACAGTTGATCGAATCCGATGGCAACATCCGCTTTGTCGTGAAGGAATTCCCGATCCTCGGCGACCAGTCGGTGCTGGCCTCACGCTTTGCCATCGCCACCCGCATGGTGGCCGGGGATGACGCCTATAAGGCGGCCCACGACGCGCTGATCACCTTCAAGGGCAACATCACCGAAAAATCGCTGTCCAACATCGCGGACAAGCTGAACCTGGACGGCAAGGCGATCATCGCCAAGATGGATGCGCCCGAGGTGACACAGGTTATCGCCGACGCACACCAGTTGGCGGGTGTTCTGCAGATCAGCGGCACCCCTACTTTCGTGCTGAAGGATGAACTGCTGCGCGGCTACGTCCCGCTGGCCAACATGCAGAAACTGGTGGCCGCCGCCCGTGAAAACTAGGGCGCTGGCACTGGCGGCGTTGCTGGCCGCCTGTCCCCTCTGGGCCGCGGAAACCGATTTCCGCGGCCTTTCCATGCCGGAACGGTCCGCGCTTGGGCACGAAATCCGCGACACCCTGATGGCTGACCCCGAACTGGTGTTGCCTGCCTTTTCCCCTCCGACGCCGGGCTACAAGGACGCGATCGACGCGGACCTGCAGATGCTGACTGACCTTGCCGACCAGATTTTCGCCGCTCCGATTGCCGGTGACGGCGACGCCCCGCGTCTGGCCCTTGTCACCACACCGGACTGCGCACCCTGCGCGGACTTCCGGGCGCTGCTGACCGGCTGGGCGTCCCAAGGCCGCCTGCGTCTCTATGATCTGCCACTGTCATCAGCCACCGCAACCGCGCTGGGGTTGGACACCGCCCCAAGCTTCGTGTTCGAAACCCTGATCGTACGGGGGGATGTTCCGCCGGTCGTTCTGGAAAAATACCTGTCGAAACAGAGCGGTTAGACGTCCTCGTCCATCGCCTCGACGTTGCCGGCCTCAATCGCTTCGGCACGCTGTTCCACCAGTTTCACGATATGATCCACCATCTGTGCATTGGACAGCTTGTGATCCTGCTTGCCCGCCAGATAGACCATGCCCGATCCTGCCCCGCCGCCGGTGAACCCGACATCGGTCATCAGCGCCTCTCCGGGGCCGTTCACCACGCAGCCGATGATCGACAGGCTCATCGGGGTCTTGATGTGTTCCAGCCGCTGTTCCAGCGCCTCGACCGTCTTGATCACGTCGAACCCCTGGCGCGCGCAGGACGGGCAGGAAATGATGTTCACGCCCCGGTGCCGCAGGCCCAGTGATTTCAGGATCTCGTAGCCGACCTTGACCTCTTCGACCGGGTCGGCGGACAGCGATACGCGGATCGTGTCGCCGATGCCCATCCACAGCAGGTTGCCCAGCCCGATGGCCGACTTGATCGTACCGGACATCAGCCCCCCGGCCTCTGTAATTCCCAGATGGATCGGTGCGTCCGTCGCCTCTGCCAGTTTCTGGTAGGCGGCGGCGGCCATGAACACGTCGGACGCCTTCACGCTGATCTTGAATTCGTGGAAATCGTTGTCCTGCAGGATCTTGATATGCTCCAGCCCGGAGTCGACCATCGCGTCGGGCGTTGGTTCGCCGTATTTTTCCAGCAGGTGTTTTTCCAGCGATCCGGCATTTACCCCGATGCGGATGGAACAGCCGTGATCGCGGGCGGCCCTGATCACTTCCTTGACGCGCTTTTCATCCCCGATATTGCCAGGGTTGATGCGCAGGCAGGCGGCCCCGGCCTCGGCGCTTTCGATCCCGCGCTTATAGTGGAAATGGATGTCGGCCACGATCGGCACCGGGCTTTCGCGCACGATCTCGCGCAGCGCACGGGATGACCCTTCGTCCGGCACGGACACCCGCACGATATCCGCCCCCGCTTCGGCCGCGCGGTTCACCTGATCCAGCGTGCCCTTCACGTCCGTCGTCAACGTGTTGGTCATCGTCTGCACCGAGATCGGCGCGTCGCCCCCAACGGGAACATTGCCCACGTGGATCTTGCGGCTTGCGCGGCGATAGATGTTCCGCCACGGGCGAACGTGGTTCAGCGACATGCGTCCTGTCCTCGGTCAGTTGGTCTGCTGGCTAGATAGCGCCCTCAGCCCCGCGCTTCAATGCGGCGCGATGCGTCAGTTGGCTTCGGCGACGGTGCGGGCCAATTCGGTGTGCTGCGTCAGGTCGGCAACGGCATAGGTCGCGCTAAGGTTTTCCACCGACAAGGCCAGGTTGCTGGTCACGGTGCCGCGCTGCCCGGCGGGGCCGTAATGCTGACCGTTCATGGCAAAGTAGATGGCCCCGGATTCACCGACGCGCAGCGTGGGCGCGTCCTCGGTCTGCGGAACGGGCCAGCGATCGCCCGCTTCCATGATGCCTTCGAAGATCACGCTGCCGTCTGCGGCGCGGACGCGGACCCAGGCCGGGCGCACAGCCACCATTTCAACACCCGGCGCCGCGGTTTCCACCACTTGCGGCACGGACTGGGGTGCGCGCGGCGTATCCGAGGCCGAGGCCAGAACGGTACTCGCGGGCACCTCGCTTTGGAAACTGCCGACCGAATCCGGGTCCAGCGTGGAAATCGGCGCATCGCGGGCGACCATCACCGGCACATCCAGCGCCTGCGGACGGTACAGGCGCCCCGGCGCTTCGGCCTGCGGTGCATAGAGCCCGGCAACGGCTTCAGCATTCTGAGAGGCCGTCAGGGGACGGCTGCCCAGCGGGTCCAGATCGGCCAGCACGTCGGGCGTGTTTTCAACCGGGGCCATCTGCACGCGCTGCACTTCGTTCAGCACGGTATAGCCGCCGAACCCGATGGATCCGATCAGCAGCAGCAGCACCAGCGCGGACCCGATGGCGCCCGGTTCGATCCGGGACAGGAACGCCTCTTTCGCGGGGGCGAAGGGCGTGCCGGAGGACAGGAAGGCATCACGCTCGGGCTTGACCGGCGCGGCGGGCGCTTTCTTGCGGATCGAGGACGCCTCTGCCGACATGCCATGCGCGGTGGCGAACCCGCTTTCGCGGCAGAAATCCACGAAAGCCTGATCCGGGTCCATGCCCAGGTAGCGGGCATAGGACCGGACATACCCGGCGATGAAACCGGGCGTGTCAAAGGCCGAGGGATCGGCGTTTTCAATGGCTGCGATGTAAGAGGCCCGGATGCGCAGTTCACGCTGCACGTCCAGCAGGGACTTCCCCATGGTCGCACGTTCACCGCGCATCAGATCGCCAAGACGCATTTCAAACGCGTCAAAACCTTTCGGTTCGTTTTGCTGATCTTCTTCGATACGCCGCGTTTTGCGCCTGATCATCCCAACCTGCCCCTAAAGCATTCCGCTTACCGAATCTGCCCGATTCGAGACGCGGCCTTTCTTCCCCGCAAGCTAGCATAACTCAAGGGAAAATGCAGCGGCGTGTGGCTCAGGCAGACAATTCGGCACGATTCAGCTTACACCGGCTCCACAGCTCGTCCATAGCGCGGACAAGATGATCCAGTTCGGCCGCGCCGTGAACCGGCGACGGGGTAAAGCGCAGACGCTCTGTTCCACGCGGAACGGTCGGGAAGTTGATCGGCTGAACGTAGATGCCGAAGCCTTCCAGCAGCATGTCCGACAGTTGTTTCGTATGCACCGGGTCGCCGACGATCACCGGCACGATGTGGCTGCCATGATCGATGATCGGCAGCCCCAGCCCCTTCAGGCGCAGCTTCAGCTTCTTGGCTTGTTCCTGGTGCTTGTCCCGCAACGCCTGGTCGGTTTTCAGATGCCGGACACTGGCCGCCGCCCCAGCCGCCACCGCCGGCGGCAACGAGGTGGTGAAAATGAAGCCCGGCGCATAGGACCGGATCGCGTCGCACATCTTGGCGCTGGCCGCGATATAGCCGCCCATCACGCCATAGGCCTTGGCCAGCGTGCCGTTGATGATGTCCAGCCGGTGCATCAGGCGGTCGCGTTCAGCCACCCCTGCCCCGCGCGGGCCGTACATGCCCACGGCGTGCACCTCGTCGATATAGGTCAGCGCGCCGAATTCATCGGCCAGGTCGCAGATTGCCTCGATCGGGCCGAAATCGCCGTCCATCGAATAGACAGATTCAAGCGCGATCAGCTTGGGCGCGGCAGGATCGTCGGCGGCCAGCAATTCGCGCAGATGCTCCACGTCATTGTGACGGAACACCCGCTTGGCCCCGCCGTTGCGGCGCACGCCCTCGATCATCGAGGCGTGGTTCAGTTCGTCACTGTAGATGATCAGGCCGGGGAACAGTTTGGGCAGGGTGCTCAGCGTCGCGTCATTGGCGATATAGGCGCTGGTGAACAGCAGGGCCGCTTCCTTGCCGTGCAGATCGGCCAGTTCGGCCTCCAGCCGCTTGTGATAGACCGTGGTGCCGGAAATGTTGCGCGTGCCGCCCGACCCCGCGCCGGTGGCGTCGATCGCCTCGTGCATGGCGGCCAGAACCACCGGGTGCTGCCCCATGCCCAGATAGTCGTTGCCACACCAGACGGTGATGTCCTTTTCCGACCCGTCGGGGCGGCGCCAGACCGCGTGGGGAAAATTGCCCTTGCGACGCTCGATGTCGATGAACGTGCGATAGCGCCCTTCTTCGTGCAGACGGTTGAGTGCTTTGTCCAGTTGAGCCGAATAATCCACGAGCCGTTTCCTTCGATAGTCTGTTCGCAACTTCGCCGCCGTTCGCGCGGGGGGGCCGCTGGGGCTTTGCCACGCCGGGGACGCTTTTTTCAAGTCTACCTCTAGGCGGGTCGCCCCGCGACCTCCTTGATTTCTGTCAAGTTGCGGCACTGGACAGCACCGCAGCCGGTGATAGGCTCTGCCCCGAAGAACCCAAGGAGCGAAGAATGACCCTGGACACCGTGCTTGCCCGGATCGACGACGACCTGCCCGCAGCGATGGACCGGTTGATGGAATTGCTGCGAATCCCGTCGATTTCCACCGACCCGGCCTATAAAGACGATTGCCAGACCGCCGCAGACTGGCTGGTCGCTGACCTGCAAAGCATTGGCATCAAAGCGGAAAAACGTCTGACGCCCGGCCATCCGATGGTGGTGGGCCATGTTGACGGCGATGGGCCGCACATCCTGTTCTATGGCCATTACGACGTGCAGCCGGTGGACCCGCTGGACCTGTGGCACCGCGATCCCTTCGATCCGGCGATCGAAGAGGAAAACGGCAAAAAGGTTATCCGTGGCCGTGGATCCTCGGACGACAAGGGCCAGTTGATGACCTTTGTCGAAGCCTGCCGCGCGTGGAAAAAAGTGAACGGAACCCTGCCCTGCAGGATCACTTTCTTCTTCGAAGGCGAAGAGGAATCAGGGTCTCCGTCGCTGGTGCCGTTCATGAAAGACAACGCGGCAGAGCTGAAATCCGACATCGCGCTGATCTGCGACACCGGCCTTTTCGGCGAGTCGACCCCCGCCATCGTCACGATGCTGCGCGGCTTGCTGGGCGAGGATTTCACCATCACCGGCCCCGACCGCGACCTGCATTCGGGCATGTACGGCGGCATCGCGATGAACCCGATCCGCGTGCTGACCCGCATCCTGGCGGACCTTCACGATGACACCGGGCGCATCACCCTGCCCGGCTTCTACGATGACGTGCCGGACCTGCCCGACGAGGTGCGCGCGCAATGGCAGGCGCTGAACTTCGACCACGCGGCATTTCTGACCGACGTGGGGCTGAACACCCCGGCTGGCGAACAGGACCGCACCCCGTTGGAGATGATCTGGTCGCGCCCCACCTGCGACGTGAACGGCATCTGGGGCGGCTACACCGGCGCGGGGTTCAAAACGGTGCTGCCCAGCCAGGCCAGCGCCAAGGTTTCCTTTCGCCTGGTGGGCCAGCAAGACCCGGAAAAGATTCGCAAGGCGTTCCGTGACCATGTGAAATCCCGCCTGCCCGCAGGATTCAGCATCGAATACCGCAGCGAAAAAGGCTCGCCCGCGTCGCAGATGTCGATCGAGAACCCGATGTTCGACAAGGCCCGCCTGGCCCTGACCGACGAATGGCCAAACGCGGCGGCCTATGTCGGCTGCGGCGGGTCCATCCCGATCGCCGGATATTTCAAGGACATCCTGAACACCGACGCCATGCTGATCGGCTTTGGCAAGGACGATGACAATATCCACAGCCCCAATGAAAAATACGACGTGTCCAGTTTTCACCACGGCATTCGCAGCTGGGCGCGCATCCTGCAGGCGCTGACCCGCTAGGGCCACGCTGGGGGGCCAGCCCCCCAGACCCCCCGGAGTATTTGGGCAAGATGAAAGGCATGGCGATGGACGGGTTCAGGGACGGCATGGCGCAGGTGAATGGCGTGCAGATCGCCTATTCCATCAGTGGTGACGGGCCGCCCGTGCTGTTGTTGCACGGGTTTCCGCAGACCCGCGCGATGTGGACCCATATCGCCCCCCTGCTGGCGGAACGGTTCACCCTGGTCTGTGCGGATTTGCGCGGCTACGGGGCGTCCTCGAAACCGGACGCGGTGACGGAGTATTCGTTTCGGCATATGGCGGCGGACCAAGTGGCGCTGATGGCGTCGCTGGGGTTTGACAGGTTTCACGTGGTGGGCCATGACCGGGGCGCACGGACGGTGCACCGCATGGCGCTGGATCATCCAGGGGCGGTGACATCCCTGACTCTGATGGACATCGTGCCGACGCACCTGTTGCTGGACCAGCTGACCCAGCAGGTGGCGAAGTCCTATTATCATTGGTTCTTCCTGGCCCAGCCCGCGCCGTTCCCCGAGCGTCTGATCGGCGCGGACCCGGACTATTACTTCGAAAGCTGCCTGCTGGGCTGGGGCGCGGCAAGGCTGGAGGATTTCGACCCCGCGTTGCTGGCGGCCTACCGCGCAGCCTGGCGCAACCCCGACACCATTCGTGGCATGTGCAACGACTACCGCGCGGCGCTGGAGGTGGATTTCGCGCTGGACGCGGTCGACCTGGGACGGCAGGTTACCTGCCCGGCGCTGGTACTTTATGGCGCGGACGGCGCGATGGCGCGCGCCTATGATGTGCCGGAAACCTGGCGCGAGCGCTGTGGCAGGATGCAGGCCAAGGGGATTCCCGGCGGGCATTTCTTTCCGGATACCGCGCCCGAGGCGACGGCCACGGCGGTCATGGAATTCCTATTGTCGCTTTAGAAGAGCGCGTTGAAACGCTCTGGCAGCACGAACTGCAGCCCATAGTCGGGCCGGTCGAAATGGAAATAGCCGGTATCCCCGCGCGGGCCGAAACTGCGCTGCATCTTCTTGCGGTAGGGGCGCATGTCGAATCCGTCTAACATTTCCAGGTCGGTGAAGGCGTTGAACAGGGCGCGGTCCTCTCCCCGCGCCTCGGTGAACCAGTGGCGACCGATGCCGACGTCCTTTATGTCCCCCAGCCCCTGCGCCACCGCGTTGCGCCGGTCCATCGCCGCCACGTATTGACCGAAGTCGCAGAATTTCAGGTGCAGCAGGTACAGGTTGTCGGGGGTGAACAACTTGTCGAACTGGGTGAAATGCCCGCCGCGCGCGATTTTCGTGCCAACAGAGATCACGCAGGGCTTGGAATAATGCGGGGCCAGCCGGACATGGCGGCGCGGTCCCAGCACGGTATCGGTGATCGGCTGGTCCTCTTGGTCGATCCGGTGGATCACCTCCAGCCCCAGCGGGGTCAGCACGCGGCCCACGCGCGCCTCTTGCAAGAAGTGCAGCAGGCTGCGCCCGTCGTCCGGGTCCATGATCACCAGCTCATCCACATCCCCGACGATCACCTGCGCATAGTAGCTACGCAACCCCATCACCAGGTTGTTCAGCAACCGCCAGCGTTTCATGTCGAAATTCTTGTGCGGATCGCCGGGGATGCCGATCACATTGCAGCCCTGCGCCAGCCGCGCCACGTCATCCCCACGCCCATGGTTGACGATATACAGGTTTTCCCGCCCGAACTGGCGGCCATAGTAATCCAGCCAGATTTTCAGGAAAAACAGGTCGTCCCGCACCATGGTGACGACCGCAACCGTGGACTGCATCTGTTCTGCTCCGCCTCTTGGTGATGCGTTTTGGCAAGCCTAACCAATTTGTTGTTATAAGAGAATCGATTTCTGTTCCGTGAATCTGTTCCGTGAAGGAGTACGCGTGCGTCCCGTCGATCTAGTCCCCGAAGGCTTTGCCGAAACCGGCCTGCACATCCAACGCGCGGGCCACCCCCCGACCCGGTTCCAAGTGATCGGCGAACGCAGCAGCGGCACCAACTATGTCAAGCGTTTGCTGGGCCGCAACAGCGGCCTGACACCGACCGAATCCCTGGGCTGGAAACACGGGACGATCCAGGCGCTGGCAGTTCCGCGCGACATGGCGGTGATCCTCTGCGTGCGCAACGCGGGGGACTGGGCCCGGTCGATGTACGCAAAGCCCTGGCACACGCCCGCACCGATGCAGGGCCTGGCATTCGGGGATTTCCTGCGCGCGCCCTGGGATACGATCATCGACCACCCCAAGTATTTCGCGGGCCTTGATCCCCAGGCTGTCGGCCAACCCCTGCAGCAGGACCGCGACCCGGCGACCGGCTTGCCCTACGCCAACCTGTTTCACCTGCGCACCGGCAAGCTGATCACCCACCTGACGCTTGGCAATCGGGGTTGCAGCTTCGTGCTGGTGCGTGCCGAATTGGCGATTTCCGAACCCGAGGCCTTCCTGACGCGGCTGCGTGCCGGGCTGGGCTTGCCAGCGTCAGACGCGCCGTTGCGGCCCGTGGTCAAACGTCTGGGCGCGCGGTTCAACGCCGCCGCCCCCCGCCCTGCCGCACCGGATGCGCTGCCCTCCGAGGACATGGATTTCCTGCGCAGCCAGCTGGACCGTGAACTGGAACGCCGCCTTGGCTACAGCTACTGACGCAGGTGCAGTTCGCGCAGCCCTTTCAGTGCCGCCAGTGCCCAGGGCAATCCGTGAAACAGCAGGTCGAAAATATCCAGCGGCCTGACCAGTTCCCCCGCTGCCAGCATCCGCAGCTTTTCCCAGACATGCGGTTCCGGCACGAAGGGCGCCAGTCCCAGCGTGGCGCAGAAAATGCCAATGATGGTCCAGGACAAAGAGTCGATGCGCTGCATGCGGTGGTCCATTTCCTGTTGGGGGAAAGTGGCGCGGTTGACGGGGCTCGAACCCGCGACCCCCGGCGTGACAGGCCGGTACTCTAACCAACTGAGCTACAACCGCTCGCTGCCCGCTCAGGTGCCCCGAGCGTGTGGAGGGTGTTTATGCGTACCGGTGGCAGGCGTCAAGCGGATCATGACCGAAATTTTGTAAATAATTCCTCGCACAGTGCGCAGGCTCGTCCCCCCCGGACAAAGCGGCCCGAAACCGGTCCGCAAGGCCAGAGTCACCCGCGCCCGACTGCCCCCCGGATACCGCCGCCAAAGTCCAGCATCCCGCTACGGTTCACGGTGTCGATCACCCAACCCTCTGGCCCGCACATATCCGGCGGCGCGACACGGATCAGCAGCGGGCGCAAAGCCCAGACCAGCGCGGGCAGCCCGACCCGGACAACGGCAAAGCCCCCCACAACCCACACGGCAACAATCACGACTCCACCCATCCCAAACCCCCAGTTTCTTGGACAGACCTATTGGCCTATTCTCGCCCGGAACCGAGTCATCCGTATGACACCCCATACGAAATTGCCCCACGGACGGGCGGGACAGGAAACTGTACAGCAATATCAAGGGAATGGTGGGTGATGAGAGACTCGAACTCCCGACATCTTCGGTGTAAACGAAGCGCTCTACCAACTGAGCTAATCACCCGTGCCGCCCTGTTACCCAAACCGCCCGGCCGGTGCAAGGGGCCACAGGCCGAAATCGACAGGGAAATCCCCGGAAAAGAAACGGGCGCTCGACCATGACTGGGAGCGCCCGAAAAAGTTGAAACCTAAACGAAGTGTAACACCGTATACCGCTATACCCTTTGAGCCACGGGTGTTTTCATCGAATTGTCCAATGGGTCGCTTCCGAAACGATTTTCACCCACTGTTCCTCTTTGACAGAATAAGACAATCCAAACAATTGCGGTAAGAAAACCGACATATGGAATGGCGGTAAGAATCAAGAAGACAACAAGCCAACCGGCGGACATATTGATGTCGTGAAACCGACGCGCCGAAACTGCCAGTGTTGGAATTAGCAACGCCACCATGCAAATTGCCACCGGCAACATCAGCAAGCCAAATCCATCAATATTTGCTTCGAGTGCAACCAAAATGATAACTAACAAACCAAGCCCGATGTTAATCAGAAATAGCAAAAATTGAAACCACCAATACTCTGACCGAGAAGCTCTACCGGCAAAACCAAAGTATTTGTTTTTCAAAACCGTTCGAATTGACTCTGACAACTCCATTGGTTTTCTCCCTAAAAAAACGTTTCTCCACTTCAGATACCACTTTTCCAAATCGTTACAATCCAAAAGGGTAATTGTTAACTTTCTTCAATTAGGCATCCAATTCACCAGCTCAATCTGGTGTGTTGGAATTCTCACTAGCTTTTGGAGGGAATGGTGGGTGATAAGAGATTCGAACTCCTGACATCTTCGATGTGAACGAAGCGCTCTACCACTGAGCTAATCACCCGGTAGCG
The DNA here is from genome assembly GCA_017792425.1 of Thalassovita sp. Classification (GTDB taxonomy): domain Bacteria; phylum Pseudomonadota; class Alphaproteobacteria; order Rhodobacterales; family Rhodobacteraceae; genus Thalassobius. The sequence goes on along the minus strand of CP051233.1, from coordinate 1,897,084 downwards.
GGGTGTTTAGACTCAGCGCCCCGATTGTGCAAGAGGGTTCGGGCAGGGTTTTTCAGGAAAAACACGCGGGGTTTCAGCAACGAAAAGGCACCCCGAAGGGTGCCCTCTCAACTTCATGCCAAACCGGCTCAGTGGGCCGTCGCGCCAGACCCTGACGGTTGCGTCAACGCGGCCGCGGCGGCCTCTTCGGCCTCTTCGTCCCATTCCACCGGTTCGGGCGCGCGCACCAGCGCCAGCTTCAGGACTTCGCTGACATGGGTCACGGGAATGATCTCCAGCCCTTCCTTCACGTTGTCGGGAATGTCGGCCAGATCCTTCTCGTTCTCCTCGGGGATCAGCACGGTCTTGATCCCGCCGCGCAGGGCGGCCAGCAGTTTTTCCTTCAGCCCGCCAATGGCGGTGGCGTTGCCGCGCAGGGTGACCTCGCCGGTCATGGCGATGTCCTTGCGCACCGGGATGCCCGTCAGCACCGACACGATCGCCGTCACCATCGCCAGACCAGCCGACGGGCCGTCCTTGGGCGTAGCCCCGTCCGGCACGTGGACGTGGATGTCCCACTTGTCGAACTTCGGCGGCTTCACCCCGATCTGCGGCGCGACCGACCGGACATAGCTGGACGCCGCGTCGATCGATTCCTTCATCACCTCACCCAGCTTGCCGGTGGTTTTCATCCGGCCCTTGCCGGGCAGGCGCAACGCCTCGATCGACAGCAGGTCGCCGCCGACGCTGGTCCAGGCCAGGCCGGTCACGACGCCCACCTGGTCCTCTTTTTCGGCCAGGCCATAGCGGTATTTCTTCACGCCCAGATAGTCGTTGACGTTCTCGTCGGTGACGCGGATCTGCTTGCCCTCGCCCTTGACGATCTGGGTGACCGCCTTGCGCGCCAGCTTGCCGATTTCGCGTTCCAGGTTCCGCACGCCCGCCTCGCGGGTATAGCGGCGGATCATCTCGTTCAGCGCCTCGTCGCTGACCTCGAACTCGCCTTTGCGCAGCCCGTGGTTCTTGACCTGTTTGGGCACAAGGTGCTGCTTGGCGATCTCGCGCTTCTCGTCCTCGGTGTAGCCCGCCAGCGAGATGATCTCCATCCGGTCCAGCAGCGGCCCAGGCATGTTATAGCTGTTCGCCGTGGTCAGGAACATCACGTTCGACAGGTCGTATTCGACCTCCAGGTAATGGTCCACGAAGGTGCTGTTCTGTTCGGGGTCCAGCACCTCCAGCATCGCGCTGGCCGGATCACCGCGGAAGTCCTGCCCCATCTTGTCGATCTCGTCCAACAGGATCAGCGGGTTCGTGGTCTTGGCCTTTTTCAGCGCCTGGATGATCTTGCCGGGCATGGACCCGATATAGGTCCGCCGGTGGCCGCGAATTTCGGATTCGTCGCGCACCCCGCCCAGCGAAATGCGGATGAATTCCCGCCCCGTGGCCCGCGCGACCGACTTCCCGAGCGAGGTTTTACCAACCCCCGGAGGGCCGACAAGGCACAGGATCGGGCCACGCAGTTTCTGGCTGCGCTGCTGCACCGCCAGGTATTCGACGATACGCTCCTTGACCTTTTCCAGACCGTAGTGGTCCTTGTCCAGAACGTCCTGCGCCTTGTGCAGGTCTTTCTTGACGCGGGATTTCACGCCCCACGGCAGGCCCAACAGCCAGTCCAGGTAGTTGCGCACGACGGTCGCCTCGGCGCTCATCGGGCTCATGGATTTCAGCTTTTTCAGCTCGCCTTCGGCCTTTTCCTTGGCCTCTTTGGACAGCTTGGTCCGGGCGATCTTGTCCTCCAGTTCGGCGATCTCGTTCGCGCCGTCCTCGCCGTCGCCCAGTTCCTTCTGAATGGCCTTCATCTGCTCATTCAGATAGTATTCGCGCTGGGTGCGCTCCATCTGGGATTTGACGCGGGTCTTGATCTTCTTCTCCACCTGCAGCACGGACATTTCGCCCTGCATCAGGCCATAGACCTTCTCCAGACGCTCGCTGACGCTCAGCGTTTCCAGCAGGTCTTGTTTCTGCGCCACCTCGATGCCCAGATGCCCGGCCACCAGGTCCGCCAATTTGGCCGGCTCGGTGGTTTCCGAAACGGCGACCAGCGCCTCTTCGGGGATATTCTTCTTGATCTTGGCATAGCGTTCGAACTCGGCCCCGACCGTGCGCAGCAGCGCCTTCACGGTGTCCGCGTCGCCATCATCTTCGCCCAGATAGTCCGCCTCGGCCTCGAAGAACGACTCGTTTTCCAGGAATTGGGTGATCTGCACGCGTGCCTGACCTTCGACCAGCACCTTGACGGTGCCATCGGGCAGCTTCAGCAGCTGCAGCACATTGGCCAGCACGCCAGTGCGATAGATTCCGTCCGCCGTCGGATCGTCGACCGAGGGGTCGATCTGGCTCGACAGCAGGATCTGCTTGTCATCCTGCATCACCTCCTCCAGCGCCCGCACGGATTTGTCGCGGCCGACGAACAGCGGCACGATCATGTGGGGGAACACCACGATGTCGCGCAGCGGGAGGACGGGATAGGATGCGTTGAGAGGCTCTTGCATACTTCTTCCTTGTTCTGGCAAACCAGCACCGGCCCCGACAATCGGCAGCCCCGGCTGGCTCCGTTTCCTGACTGGTTATCTGGGGCGCAACGCCCCTGAATTCAACCGTGTCACAATTTCGTTCCTTCAGAATGCCCTCTGCGCCCGACAGGGGCAAGGCAAGATGCCGGGGGAATCCCTAAAATTCGCGCCTCAAACACAACTTCGTGGTAAGTTTGGGCAGCCAGCTACAAGATAAGCCACGTTTGCGGCCTTCACACCCTGCGGACAAAGTGTGGGGCAACCCTCTCTTTCGCCGCCTGCCGACTTCGTTTCGTGGTCAATTCCGCAGGCGGGCCACAATGTTTCCACGCACCGCTTGACGCGCGCGGTTCCCCGCGCGCAACCAGTGTAGGCCGGCACCGCCGGACCGCATTGCCAGCGGTCAAAACGGCGGGCAATCCGTTGCCATTGCGCCCGAAATCCATCCCCTATGCCAGATCGGCCCCGAATCGTACGCTTCAAGCCCGCAGCCGTACGGCTTGGCAGGTTTACGAACTGTCACCTTGCCGTGCCGCTCACAGCGGTTCGATATCGCCCTGCGCGCGTTGGGCGTGGAACTCGGTCTCCCATGCAGCAAAGGTTCCGGCCTCGATCGCATCGCGCATCCCCTGCATAAGCTCTTGATAATAATGCAGGTTATGCCAGGTCAGCAGCATCCCGCTGATCATTTCCCCGGACCGGTAGACATGGTGCAGATAGGCCCGGCTATAGTTGCGACAGGCCGGGCATGTACAATGCTCATCCAGTGGACGCGGATCGTCCGAATGCCGTGAATTCTTAATGTTTACAACACCATAGCGCGTCCAAGCCTGCCCCGTCCGGCCAGACCGCGACGGCAGGACGCAATCCATCATGTCGATCCCGCGCTTCACCGCCCCCACGATATCGTCCGGTTTTCCGACCCCCATCAGGTAGCGCGGTCGATCCTGCGGCAAGTATTCCGGCGCATAATCCAACACGCCGAACATGGCTTCTTGCCCTTCGCCAACGGCCAGACCACCCACGGCATACCCGTCAAAACCTATATCTATCAATGCCTTGGCGCTTTCTTCGCGCAGTTCCGGTGTGACCCCGCCCTGCATGATCCCGAACAGCGCATGCCCGGGCCGGTCGCCAAACGCATCGCGCGACCGCTGCGCCCACCGCATCGACAGCCGCATCGACTCTGCCACGCGTCGTTCATCCGCAGGCAACGCCGGGCATTCGTCAAAACACATCACGATGTCCGACCCCAGCAGCTTCTGGATCTCCATCGACCGCTCTGGTGACAAGAAGTGCCGCGAGCCGTCCACATGCGACCGAAAGGCCACGCCCTCCTCTGTCAGTTTGCGCAACTCGGCCAGGCTCATCACCTGGAAACCGCCGGAATCCGTCAGGATCGGCTTGTCCCAATTCATGAATTTATGCAACCCACCCAAACGGTTAACCCGTTCAGCCCCGGGCCGCAGCATCAGGTGATAGGTATTGCCCAACAGGATATCCGCCCCGGTCGCAGCCACGCTTTCCGGCATCATCGCCTTCACCGTCGCCGCCGTTCCAACCGGCATGAAGGCCGGCGTTCTGATCTCACCACGCGGGGTTTGGATCACGCCCCGGCGCGCGCGGCCGTCCTGCGCCAACAGATCGAAACGGAATTTCCGGGTCATTTCAGCCCCCTTTCAGCGGAACAGCCTCTTTTTTCAAACCGCACCGGAAATGCCAAGCTTTGAAATCGCGAAACCGCCTGACATAATTGATATCGGAGGAGCCACCATGAACCAGATGAACACCCCAACGCTCGTGCAGGCGGACCTGTCCGACAAGGTACTGACGCTGACACTGGGCAACGGCGTCGCGCATCCGCTGTCGCTGGCGATGATCGCGGAACTGCACGCACAGATCAGCGACGCCTCAACCGATCCGCAGGTTCACGCGATCGTGATCCACGGGCCGGGAAAAATCTTCTGCGCTGGCCATGACCTCAAGGAAATCGCCGCCCACCGCGCTGCCCCCGATGACGGGCTGGACTATCTGACTGAACTTTTCACCACTTGCGGGGATCTGATGCAGGCGATCGCCGGGTCCACGAAGCCGACCATCGCACTGGTCGAGGGGATCGCCACGGCGGGCGGGCTGCAACTGATGGCGTCCTGCGATCTGGCCTTTGCCGCGGACCGTGCGACCTTCTGCCTTCCGGGGGTGACGAACGGCGGGTTCTGCACCACTCCTGCGGTGGCCGTATCCCGCAATATTCCGCGCAAGCAGGTGATGGACCTGGCCCTGTCCGGCGACACCTTCGATGCCGAATGGGCGCTGAACGCCGGGCTGATCAGCCGCATCCTGCCCGCAGACGAAGTGATTGATTTCACAATGGATTATGCACGAAAACTGGCCGCGCGCCACGCCCCTGCCATCGCGAGCGGCAAGGCCGCGCTGCTGGCGCACGCGGGCCTGCCGCTGGACCAGGCCTACGCCTTGGCGACCCCGGTGATGATCGGGCATTTCATGGACCCGTACCGGATGGAAAAAGAGCGGAAACGCTGATGCTTGTCCTGTTGCTCTGGACGAACGGGGCGGCATTCCTTATATCTTCGGTCAGGAAATAAGGACAGGTTCATGACCCAACACGCAGAACCCTTGGAAGGGGCGCCGCTGATCACGCCCTCCAGCACTGACCATCCGCTGTACGACGCGGTGGTCGATGGTTGCCGCACCGTCTATGACCCGGAAATCCCGGTCAATATCTATGATCTTGGTCTGATCTACACCATTGATATCACTGCGGAAAATGATGTGATCATCATCATGACCCTGACCGCGCCCGGGTGCCCAGTCGCCGGGGATATGCCGGGCTGGGTGATGGACGCCGTGGAACCGCTGGAAGGGATCAAATCGGTCAATGTGCAACTGACGTGGGATCCGCCCTGGGGCATGGAGATGATGAGCGATGAAGCGCGGCTAGAACTGGGCTTCATGTGATTTTTCTGATACTTGAAGGTCAAAGTTGATGTTCGGCATCCCCGGAAAACAAGCTGTAACCATGACCCCGGCCGCGGCCGCGCAAATCGCGCGCCTGATGGAAAAGAATGGCCACAAAGGGCTGCGCATCGGCGTCAAGAAAGGCGGCTGCGCGGGCATGGAATACACGATGGAGTATGCAGACGCGATTGACCCCCATGATGAAGTGGTGGAACAGGATGGCGCGCGGGTGATGATCGCCCCGATGGCGCAGATGTTCCTGTTCGGGACCGAAATCGACTATCAGGTATCGCTGCTGGAATCGGGCTTCAAGTTCAACAATCCCAACGTGACAGAGGCCTGCGGCTGCGGCGAATCCATCAAGTTTGCGGGCATGTAATACCGCCACCGGTTTATAATTCCCGTTATTTATCATATAAATATGCCGCTCTTTTAAAGTACGGTCGGCAATGCCGGGGCGGCTTCGGGCTTGACCTTGGCAGGCACATCGCAATGATGCGCGGGATCTAATTCGAAAAACGGGACGGGGTCGGATCGCATGCGACGCAAACTTGCCGCTGGCAACTGGAAAATGAACGGGGTGCGGGCGCAGCTGGCAGAGATCGACAATATCCTGAATTCAAATGAAAATCCCGGCGTTGATCTGCTGATCTGCCCGCCTGCGACTCTGGTGCTGGCAGCGGCGGAAAAGACCCGGGGGCATCCGCTGATGATCGGCGGACAGGACTGCCACGTTAACCTTTCTGGTGCGCATACCGGCGATATCTCTGCCGAAATGTTGAAGGATTCCGGTGCGGTCGCGGTGATCATTGGCCATTCGGAACGGCGCGTGGATCATAACGAAACCGATTCAATTGTTTGTAAAAAGTCGCGGTCTGCGATGGAAAGCGGTTTGGTTTCAATCACTTGCCTGGGCGAAAGCTTGGACCAACGCAACGCGGGCGACACGCTGCGGGTGATCGGTTCGCAATTGGCCGGATCGGTCCCGGACATCGCCACCGCCGCGAACCTGGTGATCGCCTATGAACCGATCTGGGCGATTGGCACGGGGCTGGTCCCCACCCTGTCACAGATCGCCGAAGTTCATGATTTCATTCGCAAAGAACTGTCCAATCGCTTTGGTCCGGCAATGGCCGAGGGCGTACGCATCCTGTATGGCGGGTCGGTCAAAGCGGACAACGCGGCAGAGATTTTCAGCGTTTCCAACGTCGATGGCGCGCTGGTGGGCGGGGCCAGCCTGACCGCGGCAGAGTTCTGCCCGATCATCACCGCACTGGAAGAAAACGTTTCGGTAACCTGACAAGACGTTCGGTTCAGCCCCTGAAACGGACGAGTCGCCCAACGGAAACGGCGCCCGCTTGGGGCGCCGTAACCATTTGGTAATCCCTGTCTGCCAGGATCACTTTGTTATGATCTCTGGCCCCATGAAGGTAGTCGGCAACCACGTCGAAAGGATCGGGATATATGTCACCATGATCAGGAACACGAACAGCACGGCCAGGAACGGCAGGGCCGCATGGACGACGCGCATCATCGGCATCCCGGCAACCCCGGAGGTCACGAACAGGTTCAGACCGACGGGCGGGGTAATCATGCCGATTTCCATGTTCACCACCATGATGATGCCCAGGTGGATCGGGTCGATGCCCAGCTCGATCGCGATGGGGAACACCAGCGGCGCCACGATCACGATCAGGCCCGAGGGTTCCATGAACTGACCGCCGATCAGCAGGATCACGTTGACGATGACCAGGAACATCACCGGGCCAAAGCCTGCGTCCAGCATCGCCCCCGCAATCTGCTGGGGGATCTGTTCATCGGTCAGAACGTGCTTCAGGATCAGCGCGTTGGCGATGATGAACATCAGCGTCACGGTCAGCTTGCCCGCTTCGAACAGGGTATCGCGGGTGTCACGGTGGAAAAACACGGTGATCAGGGCGATCGGCTTTTCCAGCAGGGACAGGTTGCGCTGGCCCTCGGGGCGCGACAACGGCCCCATGTCACGGTACACGAAGGAGGCGATGAAGAACGCATAGACAGCGGCCACGGCAGCAGCTTCGGTCGGGGTGAAAATCCCGCCGTAGATACCGCCCAGAATGATCACGATCAGGAACAGGCCCCAGCCAGCTTCACGGCCAGCGGCAAAGACCTCTCCCCAGCCCATCCAGTCACCCTTGGGCAGGTTGCGGACGCGGGCGATGACGTAGATCGTCAGCATCAGCATGGTGCCTGCCATCAGGCCGGGAATGACACCTGCCAGGAACATCCGGCCCACGGATACGTCGGTGGCCGAGGCATAGACGACCATCACGATGGACGGCGGGATCAGGATGCCCAGGGTGCCCGCGTTGGCGATCACGCCGGCGGCGAAGTCCTTGGAATAGCCGACCTGGCGCATGCCCGCGATCACGATGGAGCCGATGGCGACCACGGTCGCCGGGGACGACCCGGACAGTGCGGCGAACAGCATGCAGGCAAAGACGCCCGCGATCGCCAGACCGCCCGGGAAATGCCCGACGATGGAGATGGAGAAGCGGATGATCCGTTTCGCCACGCCACCGGTGGACATGAACGAGGAGGCAAGGATGAAGAACGGGATGGCCAGCAGGGTATAGTGCCCCGCCATCGCCTGGAACAGCGTCTGCGCGATGGAGGCCAGAGAGGTGTCCGACAGCACCAGCAGGAACAGGATGGAGGACAGGCCCAGCGATACCGCGATCGGCACGCCGATCAGCATCAGGCCAACGACCATGGCGAAGAGAATTGCGACTTCCATGATGTCAGTCTCCGGCGTTCATGTGTTTGACGTCTTCGACGGCGTCCTCGGCCTCGTGGCTGACGATCAGCGACTCGGATTCACCGGTGATCAGGCGGATGGTGGCCTGAACGAACCGGAACAGCAGGAGGAACATGCCGAAGGGCAGAATGAAATAAGGGATGAAACGCGGCAGTTTTTCATAGTGCTCGCCGTCGTTCATGATGGGCTCGATCCAGCGCAGCAACTCGGGGAACGGGATGTCCACGGTTTCGTACCAGCCGCGATACGAGGTGCGCTTCATTTCCTCCAGGCCGGTCGGGAACCAGCGCCCGGTGGTCTGCGGCAGGTTGGCGAAGTTCGCCCAGTAGTCCCACGCGCCCTTCATCAGCAGCGCGGCGTAGAACAGGCAGAGCGCCGCCGCCAGCAGCGCGATGACCCGGCGCACCGACGGGGAAAACAGGTTGATCACCGCATCCACGCCCAGATGAGCGGTGGTTTTCACGGCGTAGGACACCCCGAACAGCACCAGCCAGGCGAACAGGAAGGTCACGGCCTCCAGCCCCCAGATCAGGCCGGTGTTGAACCCGTAGCGCAGGACGACGTTGATGAAGGTGATGATGGTCATCAACCCGAGAAGCAGCGCGATGGCGGTTTCCTCGATCTCGTTGACCATGCGGCCAAGGGCCGATTTCGGATGGTAATGGGTGGACATGGGTGCCTCCTTCCCCCGGAGGATATGAAAAACCCGGCCCCGTTGGTGGGGCCGGGAAGTTCGGCCTGTTGATCAGGCTCAGTGTTTGGCGTTGATCGCCTGTGCCGCGTCGATGTTTTCTTGACCGACGTCTTCTTTGAACTGCTCCCAGACGGGTTTCATCGCGGTTACCCACTCTTCCCGCTGTTCTGCAGTCAGCTCGCGGATGACCCCGCCCGCGTCCAGAACTGCCTGACGTGCCTGCAGGTCCACGTCACCAACGGCGGCGTTCCGTTCTGCAGTCACTTCGGAGATGATGGTGGCCAGCTGGGTGCGCACGTCCTCGGGCAGGCTGTCCCACCAATCGGTGCCGGTCACGACCATATAATCGATGATGCCGTGGTTGGTTTCGGTGGTGCCGTCCTGCACCTCGAAGAACTTCTGGCCATAGATGTTGGACCAGGTGTTTTCCTGGCCGTCGACAACGCCGGTCTGCAGCGCGCCGTAAACTTCGGAGAAGGCCATCGGCTGCGGGCTGGCGCCCATTGCTGCCATCTGCGCCTTCAGCACGTCAGAGTTCTGCACGCGGAATTTCAGGCCGTTGGCGTCCGACGGGCCGATCAGCGGCTTGTTGGCCGACATCTGCTTCATGCCGTTGTGCCAGAAGCCCAGGCCCAGCAGGCCGCGGCGCACCATCGATTCCTTCATCGCCTGGCCGGTTGCGCTGTTCTGGAATTCGTCCACGGCGGCGATGTTCTTGAACATGAAGGGCAGGTCGAAAATGCGGAACTGCTTGGTGAACTGCTCGAATTTCGACAGCGAGGGCGCGGCCAGTTGCACGTCGCCCTGCAGCATTGCCTCTAGCACCTGGTCATCGTTGTAGAGGGTCGAGTTCGGGAACACTTCCATGCAGGCCTTGCCGTCCATTTCAGTGTTCACCCGGTCCATCAGCGCCGAGGCGGCGATGCCCTTGGGGTGCTTGTCGGTGTTGGTGACGTGGCTGAACTTGATGACGATTTCGCCGTCGTCGCATCCGCCCGAAGCCAGCGCGGCCTGCGAAGTTGCGGTCAGGGCCAGCGCCATTGCGGCAGTGGTCAGGAATTTCATGTTTGTCTCCTCCCAGGGGTATCTGGACATTGAAGGCGCCACGGGGGCGCGGTGGCCAAAGATTTGCCAGCCAGTGCCCCGCAGACAAGAAAAAGTGATAAAAATCTGAAAACAGGGAATTTATGGTTTGTTTTCAGCGGTATAGATATGCGTTTTTCGCATGTCAGCTATGCTGCGCGGCAGCGGCGTGCGGATATTCGCACAGCCTTTCGCCACGTTTGTGCGGATTTCCGCACAACCGTGGCGGCGGGTGATTCCGATGTCAGCGCCGGTTCAGCGATAGGTGTCGGGTTTCAACCCGTAGCGGGCCAGCTTGTCATAGAAGGTCTTGCGCGGCAGTTTCAGGTTCTGCGCGGCCTCGGCGGCGCGGCCGTTGACCCGGCGCAGGGCCGCGATCAGCAAGGACCGTTCCACGCGCGCCATCTGTTCGGACAGGCCCAGCCCGCCGGTGCTGTCCTCCTCTGGCTGCGCCTCGCCCAGCCCGAGGGCAAAACGCATGGCCGCACTCATCAGCGCGCGGGTGTTGCCGGGCCAGTCCCGCGCCATCAGCCCAGCCAGCACGTCCGGGGTGATTTCAGGCGGCACCAGCCCGGCCTGTTCGCTGGCCTGCGCGACATATTGGCGGAACAGCACCGGGATGTCGTCGGGCCGTTCGGACAGCGACGGGATGCGGACGTGCATCACGTCCAGCCGGTAAAACAGTTCCGAGTTCATCCGGCCCTGTTCCACCGCCCCTTGCAGATCGGCGGTGGTGCCCGCGATCAGGCGCACAGGATCGGCCCGGTCCAACCGTTCCAGCAGGGAAAACTGCGTGTCGGCGGGCAGGCTGCCGATATCATCAAGGAACAGGCTGCCGCCCTGCGCGGTGTGATAGGCATCGTCCAGCCCCTCGCGCGTCATGCCGGTGGCTGCGCGTTTGACGAACGGCCCCTTGGCCAGCGGCGACATCAGGTGGATGACCTCTGCCACCTTGGAAATGCCGGTGCCGGGCGCGCCGGTCACCAGCGCCTCTGTCTGGGCCTGCCCGGCAATGCGGACACGCGCGCGCAGCCCTTCTGCCTGTTGCGAGGTGCCGAACAGCAGCCGCGCCGCCGGATCGCCGGTTTCCAGTTGCGCCTTCAGCCGGCGGTTTTCCAGCACCAGTTCGCGGGTTTTCAGCGCCCGTTCGATCACCGTCAGCAGATCCGCGGGCGCGCAGGGTTTTTCCAGAAAGCCAAAGGCGCCCTGCCCCATCGCCTTGACCGCCATCGGGATGTCGCCTTCGCCGGTCAACAGGGTGACGGGCAGTTCGGGATCCACCGAGCGCGTGTACTCCAGCAGGTAAAACCCGTCGCGGCCCGGCATGCGCATGTCCGACAGGATCACCCCGGCGAAATTGGCGGTGATGTGGTCCTTTGCCTCGATGAAACTGCCGACGGCCAGCGGCTGCAGATCGGCCAGTTCAAGCGTCTGGGCCAGCGCGTCGCGCACGGCGATGTCATCGTCTACGACCAGAACACGGCGGATCATGCGGCCTCGGCCCCCTCTGCGATGGTAAGTTCCACGGTGAAGATCGCGCCGCCTTCGGGGCGGTTGCGGCCACGGATCGCACCGCCGAAGCTTTGGACCAGCCCGTAGGAAATGGACAGGCCCAGACCCATGCCTTCGGAGGCGCCGACCTCTTTCGTGGAATAGAACGGATCGAAGATGCGTTCGGGTTCGCGGATACCGGGGCCGGTGTCGGCCACGTCCATGCAGATGCGCGCGCCGTCGCGCCGCAGCGTGATGGTGATACGCTTTTCGGGCTGGCCGGTCATGGCGTCGGCGGCGTTGCCGATCAGGTTCACCAGCACCTGTCCCAGGCGCACCTCTCCGCCCATGACATGCATGGGGACGGCGGGTGGTGTCCAGTCCAGCGCGATGCCGTCCTGCCGCAGGCGCGCTTCGCTGAGTTCCAGCGCGGTTTCGACAACGGCGGTCAGGTCCACCCGCGTGACGGGTTCGCTTTCCTGTCGGGCAAAGGCGCGCAGGTTCTTGATGATGCGGGCCATGCGTTTGGCCATGGCGCTGATGCGGGTCAGGTTTTGCGCGGCGATGTCGGGCTTGTCCCGCTGCAGGAAGGCCGCGCCGTTTTCGGCATATTGCTGGATCGCCATCAGGGGTTGGTTCAGTTCATGGCTGATGCCGGCGGACATCTGTCCCAGCGCCGACAGCTTGCCCGCCTGCACGAGGTCGGCCTGCGCCTTTTTCAGCGCGGATTCGGCGGTGGTGCGTTCCGCGATTTCATGGCGCAGGGCGGCGTTGGTCTGTTCCAGTTCGGCGGTACGTTCGGCCACGCGGGTTTCCAGACCGACATTGGCCAGGGCCAGCGTGCGGCGGCGTTCGGTGGCAAGGAACAGCATCGCGCCAAAGGCGGTGCAGACGGCGGCCACCACGGCGGCCTGCAGCCACGCCAACCGCAACGCCTGGTCGACATCCACCAGCGCCTCGGCGGTCATGCCGATCGTGGGCAGTTCACGGGACAGATGCAGCGCGCGCGTGGGCACATAGGGCGACCAGTCGGTGCGCCAGATGTCATGCGCACCCACGTCATAGCGTTCAAAACTCGGGGCCGGACCGTCCGGCGGCGCCAGCCCGCCGTCCGCACCGCGCCGCCAGAACAGCAATTCGGACCGGTTGGTGATGAACACCTCAGCGTTGGCGTCGGTAAAGAACACCGCCGGGCGCGCGCCGCGCCATTCGGCCTCGACCTTGCCGATGTTGGCGACGACAACCAGCGCACCGCCCACCTGCCCGCGCGGATCGAACACCGGGGCGGCAAAGTAATAGGCGCGCAGGCCGGTGCTGCGGCTGATGCCGTGGAATTCACCCAAGGCCCCCTGCATGGCGCGCTGGAAATAAGGTGTGGCGGACAGATCGCGCGGTTCCGTCCCGTTCGCCGAGGCCAGCACACGCCCGCGCCGATCCGTCAGCAGCACGTCCAGCGCCGCGGTCTTGTCCGCTGTTTCCATCATCAATGTATCGGACGGGCCGGACTGGATGCCCGACAGGATGCCCGCGACGGCCGGGTGCTTGGCCATCACCACCGCCAGTTGCTGGTACAGTTGCAACTGGCCGCTCAGCCGATCGGTGGCCAAGGTCAGGTCTGCCTGTCCGCGCTGCGCCAGTTGATCCAGCGCCTGCAGGTAGGCATAACGCCACACGCCCCCGGCAAAGCCCGTCACGGCGGCCAGGAAGATCAGCAAAACCGCAAGGCGTCTGCGCAAATCCCGTGTCATGCTGTCAACTTACTGCGCGCGCGGCCAGAAAGACCAGAGCCTTAACGGTCCGCCAGCGCCTGTTGCAGTACCGTACGGACGATGGACATATCCACGTCCTTGGTCACGAACGCCTGGCCGATTCCGCGCGCCATGATGAACCGGATCTGGCCGTCCACGACCTTTTTGTCCTGCCCCATCAGCGCGATCAGCGCGTCGGCGTCCGGCAGATCGCCGGAAATGTCGGACAGGTCCACCTTCATGTTCATCGCGCGCAGGTGGGCGCGCAGGCGGCTGGGGTCTTCCTGCGAACACAGGCCCATGCGGGCCGAAACCTCGAACGCCAGGGCACAGCCGATGGCCACGCCTTCGCCGTGCAGCAGCCTGTCGGAATAGCCGGTGGCGGATTCCAGCGCGTGACAGAAGGTATGGCCCAGGTTCAGCAGCGCCCGGTCGCCTTGTTCGGTCTCGTCGCGTTCGACGATGTCGGCCTTCATCTGGACCGAGCGTTTGACAGCATGGATGCGCGCGTCCATGTCGCCTGCTGCAGCACGTGAAGCATTCGCCTCAAGCCATTGAAAGAATTCGTAATCCCCCAGAAGGCCATATTTCACCACCTCGCCGTAGCCGGCCAGGAAATCGCGGGGCGTCAGGGTGCCCAGAACGGCGGTATCGGCCAGCACCATCGAGGGCTGGTGAAACGCGCCGATCAGGTTCTTGCCCTGCGGCGCGTTGATCCCGGTCTTGCCCCCGACAGAACTGTCCACCTGCGCCAGAAGGCTGGTGGGCAGTTGCACGAAGCGCACGCCCCGGCGCAGCACCGCCGCGGCAAACCCCACAAGGTCACCGATCACCCCGCCACCGAAGGCCAGCACCACGTCGTTGCGTTCCACCTTCTGTTCCAACAGCCATTCGACGGTGCGGGTGAAATGCGGCCAGCTCTTGGTGCTTTCCCCGGCGGGAAGCGTCATGGAAACGCTTTCTATTCCAGCGGCTTGCAGGCCACTCCTAAGGCTTCCAAGATGCAGGGCGGCGACGTTTTCATCGGTCACGATGGCGACACGGGGGCGCTTCAGCAGCGGGCGGATCAGGTTACCGGACCGGGCCAGCAGACCGGGGCCGATGTGGATATCGTATTCGCGCCCTTCCAACCCGACGTGGACGGTTTCCATCATTTGCATTCCTCCAGAACGTCGGCACGGGTCAGCAGCGCCTGTATCACCAGGTTGGCGGTATCCTCGATCGAGTAGCGTGGCATCACGTCGACCGACAGGTCGGCGCGCGCATAGATCGGCGTGCGCTTGTCATACAGCGCCTTCAGCGTGCCATGCGGATCGGGGGTACGCAGCAGCGGGCGGGTGTCCTTGTGGCGCACGCGGTTCCACAGGATGTCCAGCGGCGCGTTCAGCCAGACCGCCACGCCCTTTTCCGCGATCATCCGCTGGTTGCGCTCGGCCATGAAAGCACCGCCGCCGGTGGACAGGATGCAGCGTTCGGTTTCCAGAAGCCGGCCGATGACCTGGCTTTCCTTTTCGCGAAAGAACGATTCCCCATCGCGAGAGAAGATCTCGGCCACGGACATGTTGGCGGCGGCCTCGATCTCGGCGTCCGAATCGAGGAACGGCACGTTCAACCGGGCGGCCAGCGTCTTGCCGACAGCGGTCTTGCCCGCCCCCATCATCCCGACAAGCGCGACGGTCTTTTTCAGTTTCCAGCTCATGGTCGCGCCTTTTCGGCCATCTTGCGCCGTTTTTCAATATTCACGGATGAATGACGTGATCTTGGTGAAAAGGCCAGTTATAAGTTGGGGAAAATCGACAAATCAGACACGGGCAGAAAGCATGGGGCGTCTTATCAAATGGGTGGTGATCCTGATCGTTCTGGCAGTCATCGGACTGACCGGATACGCCTATGTCGGCCCCTTCCTTGGCGCTGATTTTTCCCCCAAGCAGACGGAAATCCGCGAAAAGGTGGTGCTTGATGCGGGCTAGATGGCTGGCGCTGGCGTTGTGGCCAGCGGTGGCGCAGGCCGGGCCGCCCCTGTCGGCGATCGACTGGCTGAAAGATCCGGTGCCGGTGATCCAGCCCCTGCCGGGGGCGGACAAACCCATCGAAGGGGTCCGCATCCCCGAGGTTTCCGTGACCCCGCTGGACGCGCCTGCACAGGATTCGGCCGGGCTGTTGTCGCCCTCGGTGACCGGGCTGCCGGTGACACTGTGGCAGAACAGCCGGGCCGACCGGATCGTGACCTTGCTGAAGGCGCAGAAACTGACGGATCTGCCCGCGATGCAGGCGCTGTTCTATACCCTGCTGCTGGCCGAGGCCGAAGCCCCGGTTGATCCCGGCGTGAACGGTGCCTTCCTGGCGGCGCGGCTGGACCTGCTGGTGGGGCTGGGCGCCGTGGAACCGGCACAGGCGCTGGTGGAACGCGCCGGGCCTGTCACCAAACCGCTGTTCGCCCGCTGGTTCGACGCGACCCTGCTGACCGGGGACGAGGACCGCGCCTGCGCCGAACTGATCCGCACCCCCAGCCTTGCCCCCGGCTTTGCCGCGCGCATCTTCTGCACCGCGCGGTCGGGCGACTGGCGCGCGGCGGCGCTGATGCTGAACACCGCGCAATCGCTGAAGCTGCTGTCGGACCAGGAACAGGCGCTGCTGACACATTTCCTGGACCCAGAGGAATTTGCCGAAGATCCGCTGCCCCTGCCCCCGGTGCGCCCCACGCCGCTGGTGTTTCGCCTGTGGGAGGCGTTGGGCGAACCGCTGCCCACCGCGCCGCTGCCGCGCGCCTTTGCCGTGGCCGATCTGCGCGACCTGGCGGGCTGGAAGGCCCGGATCGAAGCGGCGGAACGGCTGGCGCTGACCGGGGCGCTGCCGGAAAACCGGTTGCTGGGGATCTACTCGGAACGGCAACCGGCCGCGTCGGGCGGGATCTGGGACCGGGTCGAGGCGATCCAGCATTTCGACACTGCCCTGCGCGCGGGTGATCCGGGCGCGGTCGCACGCAGCCTGCCGGGGGCGTGGCGCGCGATGCAGGCGGCCCGGCTAGAGGTGCCCTTTGCCCGGCTGTTCGCGCAACCGCTGGCGCAGCTGCCCCTGTCGGGCGAGGCTGCGGAACTGGCGGTGTCCGTGGCGCTGCTGTCCCCCGACTACGAAGCCGCCGCCCGCGCCAACGCGGACCGGTTTCCCGAACTGGCGTTCCTGTTGTCGCTGGCGCAGGGCCAGCCACACCCCGCCGCCGCCAACAGCCCGATGGAACGCGCGATCGTTGGGGCGTTCCAAAGCCGCGGTATGCCGGAAGAGTACCACCCGCTGCAGTCCGAGGGCCGCGTGGGCGAAATCATCCTCGATTCCATGCTGCAGTACGAGGCGGCGATGCGCGGCGAAATGCGCGGGCTGGAGACCGCGCTGGCCGCGTTCCGTGCGCTGGGGTTGGAGGACACCGCCCGACAGGCCGCGCTGCAGGCGCTGCTGCTGACCCGAAGCCCGTGATGGAGGCGGACCGCTGGATATCGGCCTTCCTTGAGGCGCAGGCCGCCGAACTGGGGGCTGCGCGCAACACCTTGCTGGCCTATGGGCGCGACCTGAAGGATTTCACCGACTGGGCCGGGGCCCGCAAGTTGGCGCTGGTGTCACTGGCGCGAGAGGACGTAGAGGCCTACCTGGTCCATTGCGACGCGCAGGGGCTGAGCAAGGCCACCCGCGCTCGCCGCCTGTCCGCGATCAAGCAACTCTATCGTTTTGCCTTCGAGGAAGGCTGGCGCGCGGATAACCCTGCGATCCAGATCCGTGGGCCGGGGCGGCAGAAACGCCTGCCCAAGGTGCTGTCGGTGCCCGATGTGGAACGGTTGCTGCAGGCCGCGCGGGACACCGGACGCACACCCGAGGACCGGTTGCGCAACACCTGCCTGATGGAGCTGCTGTACGCCACCGGGATGCGGGTCAGCGAGCTGGTGGGGCTGCCACTGGCGGCGACCCATGGCGATCCGCGGATGCTGCTGATCCTGGGCAAGGGCGGCAAGGAACGCATGGTGCCGCTGTCGCCCCCCGCGCGCGAGGCGCTGGCGGCGTGGCGCAAGGTTCTGGCCGATCAGAACGACGCGCTGAAGGCGCGCGGGGTCGCGCCGTCGAGATTCCTGTTCCCCGGGCGGGGCAAGGCCGGGCACCTGACCCGGCATCGGTTCTTCATGCTGGTCAAGGAACTGGCAGTGACGGCGGGTGTGTCCCCCGAAACGGTGACGCCGCACACGTTGCGCCATGCCTTTGCCACGCATCTTCTGGCAAACGGGGCCGACCTGCGGTCCATCCAGACCTTGCTGGGCCATGCGGACGTGTCCACCACGGAAATCTATACCCACGTCCTGGATGAACGGCTGAAAGAGCTGGTGCTGACCCATCACCCGTTGGCGCGGGGCGACAACCGCAGCTGATCCGGCAGGATGTCCTGCGAGGGCCAGTAGCCGGTGATCAGCGCGGTTTCATAGCCCTGCGTCAGCCCCGCCTTTTCCATCGCGCGGGCGGCGGCGAAATGGTCATAGTCCAGCCGGTGAAATTCCACCGCACCGCCTGACAGGACCGCGTATTCCGTCTGCGGACGGCCATCGTGCGGCGGCATGCCGATCACCCCGGCGTTGATCCATTCGGTCCCGTCGACCGCGCGCCGGAAGGCGATGCCGGAATGGCCCGCGATCACCGCGTCCACCGGTCCGGTGGCGGCGCGCAGCAACGCCAGTTCGGCGCGGAAATCGGCTTCGGGCGAACAGGACCACAAGAAGCGGTTGATCGCGCTGACCCCGCCGTGGATCGCGGCAAAGCGCCGCCCGGAATGGTCAAAGGTGAGGATGTCCGGCAACCCGTCCATCCACGCCCGCGCCGCCGCTGTCACCTGCGCGTCAGCATGGGCGAACCAACCACGCGCGGCTATGCCGCAGACCGAGCCTGCGTCGAAGCCACACCCGCAATCCTGCGCCCGTGCGGCAAGTTGGCGTTCGCAATTGCCCGCGACCACCGGCACATCCGCAGCCCGCAGAGCCGCAATGCAGCCCATCGGATCGGCGCCATAGGCCACCACGTCGCCGGTGCACAGCTTCGCCATCCCTTGCCCGCGCGCCAGCAGCGCCTGCGTGGCCGGCAGGTTGGAATAGGGTCCGCCGAACAGCAACACCTGCCCGCGAAGTTCACCGATATGATGGATGCGCATGGCCTCTTCCCTTGAACCAGTCGCGTTTGACCACCATAACCCTAGCCGAAACCTGATTGTTGGAAAAAGATGGAAACGACCTCTGTACTGGACAGCGCATTCTGGATCACCGCCGCGGCGATCCTGTTTCTTCTGGTGCTTTCGGGCTTCTTTTCCGGGTCCGAAACGGCCCTGACGGCGGCGTCGCGCGGCAAGTTACGGGCGCAGGCCGACAAGGGATCGCGCGGCGCAGAGCGGGCGTTGAAGATAACCGAGGACAACGAACGCCTGATCGGGTCCGTCCTGCTGGGCAACAACCTGGTGAATATCCTTGCGGCCTCGCTGGCGACGTCGCTGTTCACCCGCGCCTTTGGCGAAAGCGGCGTGGCGCTGGCGACGCTGGTGATGACCCTGCTGGTGCTGATCTTCGCCGAAGTGCTGCCCAAGACCTATGCCATCACCAACGCCGAATCCGCCGCCGCCGGCGTGTCTCGGCCGATCCAGCTGGTCATCACCGTGTTTGCCCCGATGGTGACGGCGGTGCGCTGGCTGGTGCGCGGCGTGCTGCGCCTGTTCGGCGTGAATGCCGACCCCGACAGCCACATCCTGGCGGTGCGCGAAGAAATCGCCGGGGCGCTGTACCTGGGCCATTCCGAAGGCGTGGTGGAAAAAGAGGACCGCGACCGCATCCTGGGCGCGCTGGACCTGAGCGAACGCGCGGTCGAGGAAATCATGCTGCACCGCAGCCAGATCGAGATGATCAACGCCGACGACGCCCCCGAGGCGATCCTGTCACAGTGCCTGGAAAGCAACCACACCCGCCTGCCCGTCTACCAGGGCGACCCGGACAATATCGTCGGCGTGGTCCACGCCAAGGATCTGCTGCGCGGCATGCACAAGCTGGCCTATGGGCCCGAGGCCAAGGGGCTGGAGGCGTTCAAGATCCTTGACGTGGCGATGCCGCCCTACTTTGTGCCGGACACCACCACGCTGGATGACCAGATGCGCCAGTTCCTGCGCCGCCGGACCCATTTCGCGCTGGTGATTGACGAATACGGCTCGCTTGAAGGGCTGATCACGCTGGAAGACATCCTGGAAGAGATCGTGGGCGAGATCACCGACGAATTCGACCCCGACGCCGACCACCCGATCAAGAAAACCAAGGACGGCCAGTTCCTGATCGAGGGGGCGATGACGATCCGCGACCTGAACCGCGCGACGGACTGGTCGCTGCCCGATGACGAGGCCAACACCGTGGCCGGGCTGGTGATTCACGAGGCTCAGATGATCCCCGACGTGGGACAGGTGTTCAGCTTTCACGGCTTCCGGTTCGAGGTGCGCGGTCGCGACGGCAACCGCGTGACCAAGCTGAAGATCCGGCCCCTGTGATGTCCGGGGGCTGGGGATGAACGGACAACGCGCGGTCCTGATCCTTGCGGCGGGCGGGTCCACCCGAATGGGGGCGGGACGGGACAAGCTGCTGGAGCCGGTCAACGGGCAGCCCTTGCTGGCGGACATGATCGGGCGGGTGCGCGACGTGGCAACCTATGTCTGCCTGCCCGGCCCGGATCATCCGCGCGCAGCCTGCCTGCCGGATGGCGCGGTGCCAGTGGGGGTGCCCGACGCCGCCGAAGGCATGGGCGCGTCCATCCGCACCGGCGTACAGGCGCTGCCTGCCACGGTGACAGACCTGATGATTCTGCCTGCCGACATGCCGGACCTGACTGCGGCGGACCTGTCTGCCGTCTGGCGGGCGCATGAACCCGGCGCGATCACGCGCGGGGCCAGCGCGGCTGGTGTACCCGGTCATCCGGTGATCTTTCCGCACGACCTGTTGCGAGAATTGCTGGAACTGCGCGGCGACGAGGGCGCACGATCCGTCCTCGTGCGGCACAGGCAGCGCGTGCGGCTGGTTCCCCTGCCCCACGACCACGCGTTGACGGATCTGGACACGCCCGAGGCCTGGGCAGCGTGGCGCGCACGGCAGGATTAACGGGACAGCACCAGCGCCTCTTGTGCCGACAGGGTGACGCGGGCGGCGGGATAGGACTCTGTCGTGGGCGTGTCCCGCGCAAGGTCGGGGAACAGGGTGAACAGTTCGCCGCGCTGTTGCGCATCCATTCCGGCCAGGGTCATGTCGCCGGGCTGAAAGCTTTCGCTCCAGGCGCCGTCGCCCATCACCACCTGGTGCCGGTCGAACATGAAATGCACATAGGTCACACCCGGCGCGCGCGGCGTGCGGATACCGGCGCGCTGCAATAGGGCGCTGGCAGGAACGAACACCTCTGGTTCGCCGAACCACAGGGCCGTGTCCGCGCCACTGATCAACATGCGGTGCTGGGGGGACACCATCGTGTCACGCTCTGGCACCCCGATGCCAAGTGCGTCCTTGCGGATCAGCACGGGCCGCAGATTCGGGGCCGCGTCCAGTTCCGCGGCGGTCAGGGCGCGCTGGCCGGTCCAGCGGATTTGCTGAAATCCGTTGTCGCGGGTCAGCACCCGGTCGCCTTCACGCAGCAGACCGGCCGGCACCTCGCCCCGCTGGGTCTTGATCAGCGTGGTCGGGGTGAAACAGGGCACGTATTTGACGGTTTCAATCTCGTTGAATTGCAGGGTCGAGCCATCGTCCCATGTGACCGTGCCGCTTTCCGCGTCGGTCGGGTCATAGGCGATCGTCGCCGGGCCGTGCACCAGCAGCACGTCGCCATCGGTTTCGCCGGTTTCGCCGCCGGTCACCGTGCCGGACCCACCCCCGGTGGCGCCCGCGATGAACAGGTCATCGCCGCTGCCACCGTGCACGGTGTCCCCGTCGCCGACATAGATCACGTCATCGCCCGCATCGCCGCACACCAGGTCAGCGCCGTCGCCCCCGTCCAACTGGTCGTTGCCCGCGCCGCCGGAAACGGTGTCATCGCCCGCGCCCGCCAGAACGGTGTCGTCGCCATCGCCCGCGTGGATCAGGTCGTTGTCGCCGTCTGCGCCATCCACCATGTCCCCCTGCGGATCGCCGGTATAGGCGATGTCGATCAGGTCATTGCCTGCCGTGCCTTCGACGATACCATCAGGGGTGTTGGCCAGCGGAATGCCGATGGCGTGCAACTGCGCCGGGCTGGCCACCGCGTCCGGGCTGACGCCGACCAGCGTCAGCGTTTCACCGGTCGGAAAACTCAGCACCGCGTTGCCCGCGCTATCCTCGCCCACGGTGACATCGGCGGTGTCAAGGATGCCGCCGTCCTCGTCCTGCATGGCCGCGGTGTCCAGCTGGTCATGGCCGGTGAAAGTGCCGTCGCCGTTGTCGGTGGGCGCGGTGAAGCCCACGACGGCATCGTTGCCAGAGGCCAGCGCCAACCGGATCGTGTTGGTGCCCGAACCTAGGATCAGATGTTCCACACCTTCGAAATTCGCGGTCGAGACACCATCGCTGAACGTGCCCACACCGGACACGTTGGACCCCAGGTCAATCGTCAGGTCCGCGGTGACGCGGCTAAGGTCCAGCGTGTCGCCGACGATTTCGGCCTCGTTTTCCATCTCGATCGTGTCGTTGCCGAAATTGTCCTCGATCACGATCGTATCGTCGTTGTAGCCCGACCAGATGTAATCGTCGCCGGTGCCGCCTTCCATATAGTCATTGCCGAAGCTGCCGCGCATCCAGTCATTGCCTGCGCCGCCCAGCAACGTGTCGTTGCCCTTGTCGCCCTCTATCCGGTCGTCGCCGTCGCCGCCGTCGAAATAATCGTCACCGTCATAGCCTTCGAAACTGTCGTTGCCCGCACCGCCCCAGCCGACATCGTTGCCTTCGTTGCCATAGATGTGGTCGGCCCCTTCGCCGCCAAGAAACGTGTCGTCGCCTGCGCCGCCTTCCAGCCGATCGTCACCGGTGCCGCCCTCGATCAGGTCGTTGCCCAGCCCGCCCAACACGGTGTCATTGCCGTCCCCGGCCTGGATGTGATCGTCGTCGGACCCGTCCAGCGCGTCGCCTGCATCCACCCGGTCGCCTTCGGGGTCGTCATTGTAATGTTCGTCGATCCAGTCATCCCCGGCGCCGCCCTCGACGATGAAATCCCGCGCGCCCGCCGGGATGCCCATCGCCACCAACGCCGCCTTGGTGCCGATGCTGGACGGGTCAACCCCTTGCAACGTCAGGATTTCACCACCGGGGAAGGTCAGGACAGCATTGCCCGACTCATCCCCCGCCACCCTGACAGAGTCAGTGGTGACGGGGGCCCCCGAGCCGTCCGTGAGGCCCGACACGTCCAGCAGATCGTTGCCGCTGAACGTGCCATCGCCATTGTCTGTGGGCGCGGCAAAGCCGCCGACCAGCCGGTCGCCGCCGCCATCGCCCAGAATCACTGTGTCATTACCGCTGCCCAGCACCACGGCTTCGATTTCCTGAAACGTGGCCGTGCTGCCGGCGTCGCTGACCGTTCCGGCCTCTGCCGCGCCACTGAGGTCAACCACCAGATCGGCGCTGACCGCGCTGGCGTCCAGCGTGTCGCCATCGCTTTCGCCGGTTTCCCCGCCCACGATCTTGTCATTGCCAAAGCCGTCGGTCAGCCGGACCACGTCATCCCCTGCCCCGGCATCGATCGTGTCCGCCCCGGCGTCACCGTCGATCGTGTCATTGCCCGCGCCACCCGCGATACTGTCGGCGCCGGTGGTGATGCTATCGCCATCGGCGGGGTCCACATAGCCCAGCCCCATCGCATCGCCGGCGTCCGTTCCGCTGACCAGCCCATCCGGGAAGCTGTAGACCGCTTCGGGATAACCGATGTTGAAATAGGTATTACCTTCCTCGACCGTGCCTGATGCAATAGCACCGTCATCGTTGAAATCCACGTCCGAGGACCGGTCCAGCGTCAGACTGCCGATATTGTCCACCGCATCGGTGCCCGGCGCGATGAACAGGCTGTTCAGCGACGGCGCATCGGGGTCCGAGGACACCAACACATTGGCGTTGAACCGTATATAAGTGTCGCCGATGCCGGACAGGTCATCCTGCACATTGGCGTATTGGCCGGGGTTCATCGGTTCATAGGCATACAGAACGGTGCCTGACTGATAATCCGCAAGGCTGTCATAGACGCGCAGCCCGACGATGCGGGACGCGCCGGTCACCTCGCCGTCCAGGGTGACGTCCTCGACCAGGACCTCGACAATCTGGGTGTCGCCAAAGACCTGGGAACCGCCATCCAGCGTGACCTGCCCCGCCCCATCCTGACCGGACCCGGACAGCGTGCCAATAGTTGGGCTGCCGACAACGTCGATGCCGTATGAAACGAAACTCGCCATGACTACCGGTCCCTTTGCCCTGCCTCTCAGGTTCTGCCGCGCGTGGTCTGCAGATTAACCCGCTGTCCGTTACACAAAGGTTTCCCGGCGATAATTGGGCACGATTGGGGCTTTTCCTGTGAAATGCGGCAGAAATGGCGGGATTGTTTCCCCAAAGGACAAGACCTGTCCCGAAGGGTTCGGGACAGGTCCTCTTCAAGGAAAAGGGACAGCCCGACCCTTTTCCTTGCCCCCGATTGGTTTACCGC
Source organism: Thalassovita sp. (assembly GCA_017792425.1). Taxonomy (GTDB): domain Bacteria; phylum Pseudomonadota; class Alphaproteobacteria; order Rhodobacterales; family Rhodobacteraceae; genus Thalassobius. Next base: position 1,873,045 of record CP051233.1, on the reverse strand, counting down.
ACGGGCCGCTGCAATTCGTGAGGTTCTTAGCTGCGATGCAGCAGGCGCGCCTCAAAGCCTTTCAGCGAACGCCGGGCGGAGGTGTAGCCGCCAAGCCCGGTTTGCGTCGCCAGCTCGGGGAACAGTTCCAGGATTTCCTGGCGCTGATCCTCGCCAATGCCGTTCAGGGTGTAGTCGCCGGGCTGAAAGCTTTCGGTCCAGGCGCCGTCCGACAGCACCACCTCGTGGTGGTCGAACATGAAGTGGATATAGGTCGTGCCCATCGGGGTGACGGTCTGGATACCGTCCATGCCCACCAGGTGCTTGGCCGCGGCCAGAACCTCGCGTTCCTCGAAATACAGCGCGGTCTTGTCGCCGGTCACCAGCACGCGGTGGTTCGGGGACACCATCATGTCGCGTTCCGGCAGGCCATTGCCCAAGGCGCCGGCGCGGATCAGCACCGGTTTCAGATGGGCGCTGTGCACCAGTTCCAGGCCGCTCAGTTCCTTGGCCCCCACCCAGCGGATTTCCTGAACGCCGTTGTCACGGGTCAGCACCTTGTCACCGGCGCACAGATCCTGCACCGGAACCGCGCCGCGTGGCGTGGCGATCAGGGTGCCGGGGGTGAAGCAGGGCACGATTTCCTCGATATTCTCGAAGGTGGCGGTGCCGGTCACATTGCCCGCGTTGTCCAGATATTCAATGGTACCGTCCCAGCCGTTGCCGTCGCTGTCGGTTACGCGGCTGGCCACGCGGGCGCGCCCGCCGGTCAGGTACAGCGTATCCCAGTCGTCGCCGCCGTCGCCGCCGTCCACATGTTCACCAGCGTTGATGCCGATAATGTGGTCGCGGTCGTCGCCGCCGTCGATCACGTCGGTACCGGACCCGCCCACCAGCGTATCGCCCCCCGCGCCGCCGATCAGCGTGTCGTCACCGTTGCCGCCGATCAGGTGGTCCTCGTCGATCTGGCCGTCCAGGTAATCGTTCCCGGCGTCGCCATACAGGGTATCGTCGTCATCCGCGCCATAGATCGTGTCATTGCCGCTTTCGCCATGCACCAGGTCACGGCCATTGTCCGGCACCAGATCCCGGTCGTCGGGGATGTTGACCGCATCCGGGTACGACGGGTCCAGCCCGGCATAGACCAGATCGTCGCCCGAACCGGCCATGATCGTGTCCGACCCCTCGCCGCCGATAATGGTGTCGTTGCCCGACCCGCCATTGATCTGGTCGGCGTCAATGCCGCCGTCAAGGTAATCGCTGCCCAGACCGCCAAGGATCGTGTCCGCGTCGTCACCACCAAAGATGCGGTCCGCGCCGTCCCCACCGTCGATATAGTCGCGGTTGTTGTCCGGGTCGGCGTCCGAACCATATAGGCCGGGATAGCCCAGATCCGGCAGGTCCGACGCGGTGGGCGTCGCATCGTCGCCATAGATCACGTCGCGGTTGTCCCCGCCCTCGATCACGTCGCTGCCTTGGCCGCCGTAAATCGTGTCCTCACCATCCAGCCCAGTGATGGTGTCGTCGCCGCCGTAGCCATAGATGATGTCGTCGTTCGGATCGTTGCCCGGAAAGATGTTATCGGTGGCATCCACGAAATCGCCGTCCGGGTCACCATCATAGACCAGGTCGATGACGTCGTCGCCCTCGGTACCCATGACGATCCCGTCCCGCTCGGGATCGCTGTCGATGGTGGAAAAATGCACGTCCCCGACATAGACGCGCTGCGCGCCGTCGCCGCCATTGGCGTACTCGATCTCGATCCGGGCGACCGGGCCTTCGATTTCGACCAGGACCGAGGCATCGGCATCGGTGGGCTCGTAGCTGCTGCCACCGCCGGCCAGGGTTTCACCAGAGGCGCTGACAGCCCCACCGGTGGTAAAGGTCACCGCCACCGGGTTTCCGGCGGCATCGAAGGCCCGGATCGTCACCTGATCCAGCATCGAGGAACCATGTACGGTATTGGGGTCAGTGCCCGCGTCGATGTCGCTGACGCGGAAACTGACGTTTTGCACCTCGTCGCTATAGGCGGCGTCCCCCGAAGCGAAATCCAGCGTGGTGACCGAAGTCGTGTCCACACCGCCTTCGCCACCGTCGCCCAGCAGCTTCAACGAGGAGTTGGCATCGAACCCTTCACCGGGCGCGACATAGGTGTCGGTGGTCATGGCGTAGGCTTCGGCGCCTTCGTCCACAGCCGCGAACCCGACGTTGACGTTCACACCGCCGGTATCGACGGTGGTGTTGGTAACAGAGGTGCCCCCACCCAGGATGCCCCAATTCAGAACCAGATCAGCCATGACTACCCTCTTTCACCAGCCTGACGCCCAGGGGATGCCCCCATCGCACTGGACGCCGTGCCAAGCCCTTTCCTATGTCGCGCTATCGGAAATTCCGCGAAGCAAACCTTCCCCGGCGCCGGAAACACGGGTCTCCGGTTCGGACTTTACACAGATGTACCGGACCTGATTTCCCCCCAGGATCAGTACGTGTGCAGCTTCGCATCGGTCTGATGCGCAGTGGTTTTCGTGATCGCCCCCGATCACTCTACTTCGCCCCCCAGTCGGGCTCTCATTCAACCTACCCAGCGCCACCGTCCCGAAAAAGACAGGATTTTCACAAAATCGCCCATTTTGACCGGTCATTCCGCCCGCCCAAGGCTCCAGAGCGTAACGATTTGGAAATAATTGCCCGGCCTGGAAGGTTTGATTCACCTGTTAAGCTGCTGAAACCTGCGCAAATCATTCCGTTTAGGCGTATTTAGCACCCTACTCTATCGCTTAACGTGTTCTACTGTTGCGCATGCGGGAACAATGCCACATTTCACAGGAACGCCAGTTCTTCGACACATTTCCGCCCTATTCGGGGCAGCCTCCCTGCGGAATGTCGCCAGAACGGAACCAATTCCGTGAAACCGGGCCGATTGACGTTTTCGCTTGCCCGCTTTGGTCAATGACCGGGCTGCTGCGCACCTCGAATCACGGTCAATTGCGGCAGATTGATTCGCCTGATTAGGTTACAGAAATTTCCACGCAATGATTTTCTGTAACATTTAACTTGCTACGAATCGCATCCTGATCTAAACCGACCATGCGGTCAGGGATTGATGGCCGCAGCCGGAGGACAACACACCTATATATACAAGGTGTCACGAGACAGGACCGATTGGTCCCCGGATGTGATAGAATTGGACGATCCCCTGATGGCCGGGGGATGGACAGGGCGCGGCGCGCCCGGAACGCGCGAAACGGGAGGACCCGAAATGTATGCACAGATGATCAAGACCGCCGGTTCCGGCGTCAAATCCAAAGAGGACATGACAGCCCAGGAACGCGAATTCCAGGACAAGATCGACAATGACATCAAGATCGAACCGCGCGACTGGATGCCGGACGATTACCGCGCCACGCTGATCCGCCAGATCGGCCAGCACGCGCATTCCGAGGTCGTCGGCCAGCTGCCCGAAGGCAACTGGATCACCCGCGCGCCGACGCTGGAACGCAAGGCGATCCTGCTGGCCAAGGTGCAGGACGAGGCCGGCCACGGGCTGTACCTCTATTCCGCCGCCGAAACGCTGGGCGAAAGCCGCGATGAACTGGTGCGCCTGCTGCACGAAGGCCGGATGAAATATTCCTCGATCTTCAACTATCCCACGCTGAACTGGGCCGACATCGGCGCCGTGGGCTGGCTGGTGGACGGCGCGGCCATCATCAACCAGGTCGCGCTGCAGCGCACCTCTTACGGCCCCTACGCGCGGGCGATGGTCCGCATCTGCAAGGAAGAGTCCTTCCATGCGCGCCAAGGCTATCACGCGATCATGAAGATGGCCTTTGGCAGCCCGGAACAGAAACGGCAGGCGCAGGACGCGGTGAACCGGCTGTGGTTCCCGGCGCTGATGATGTTCGGCCCGTCGGACGCGGAATCCGTGCATTCGGAACAGTCGATGGCCTGGAAGATCAAGGTCAAGACCAACGACGAACTGCGCCAGCAATTCGTGGACCAGACCGTGCCGCAGATTGAATACCTGGGGCTGGAGCTGCCCGATCCCAACATCAAGTGGAACGAGGCACGCGGCCACTACGACTTCTCTGACCCGAATTGGGAAGAGTTCTTCAACGTCATCAAGGGCAACGGCCCGTGCAACGTGGACCGGCTGCAGAACCGTGTAAACGCATGGGAAGACGGCCAGTGGGTCCGCGACGGCCTGATGGCCCATGCCCAGAAAAAAGCCGCCCGCAAGCACGCGGCCGAATAATTCCCCTGAGGAGGAGAGAGATCATGAAAAACGAATGGCCCCTGTGGGAAGTGTTCATCCGCGGCCAGCACGGCATGAGCCACCGCCACGTCGGTTCGCTGCACGCCCCTGACGCCGAAATGGCGATCAAGAACGCCCGCGATGTCTATACCCGCCGCAACGAAGGCGTGTCGATCTGGGTGGTCGAGGCCCGCCACATCGCCGCAACCGCACCGGGCGAGAAAGGCCCGCTGTTCGAACCCTCGGAATCGAAGGTCTACCGTCACCCGACGTTCTTCGACATCCCCGAAGAAGTGGGGCACATGTAATGACTGTGGATAAGGACAAACTGCTGCAGTTCCTGCTGCGTCAAGGCGACAACACCCTGGTGCTGGGGCACCGCGTATCCGAATGGTGCGGCCATTCGCCGATCCTGGAAGAGGACATCGCGCTGGCCAACACCGCGCTGGACCTGATCGGCCAGACGCAGATGTGGCTGGGCTACGCCGCCGAAGTGCAGGGCGAAGGCAAGACCGCCGACGATCTGGCCTTTCTGCGCGACGCCTGGGATTTCCGCAATGTGCTGCTGGTGGAACTGCCCAATGGCGACTTCGGCCGGACCCTGATGCGCCAGTTCCTGTTCGACGCCTTCCAGTCGGTGTTGATGGGCCGGTTGATGAAGTCCTCGGACGACCGCATCGCCGCCATCGCCGCCAAGGCCAGCAAGGAAGTGGCCTATCACGTGGAACGGTCCGGCGACACGGTCGTCGGCCTGGGGGACGGCACCGAGGAAAGCCACGCCCGCATGCAGGCGGCGCTGGACTACCTGTGGCCCTATGTGGGCGAGATGTTCCAAAGCGACGAGGTGGATGCCGCGCTGGCCGCCGCCGGTGTCGCGCCGGACCCGGCCAGCCTGCGTGATGAATACGACGCGCTGGTGGCCCGCGTGCTGGCCGAAGCGACGCTGACCATCCCGGCGGGCAAGTTCGCCCACAAGGGCGGCCGCACCGGGTACATGCACACGGAACACCTCGGGCACCTGCTGACGTCGATGCAATGGCTGCAGCGCGCCTATCCGGGCTGCGAGTGGTAACAACCCACGTTGGGCGCTAAGGGCGTTGCCCGCCCCGATGGGGCGGCCGGGTGAGACATTGAACAGGGGAATTGACAATGACGACTGTCGAAAAACCCACGGCTGATCAGGTCTGGGACTGGTTGAAAACCCTGCCCGACCCGGAAATCCCGGTGCTGACCCTGATGGATCTGGGCATCATCCGGGGCGTCGAATGGGAAGGCGACACCTGCGTGGTCCGCGTCACCCCCACCTATTCGGGCTGTCCGGCGACCTCGATGATCAACATGGACATCATCAGCCACCTGCATGGCCACGGCCTGACCAAGGTCGAAACCCGGATGCAGCTCAGCCCGGCCTGGACGACCGACTGGATGACACAGGACGGCCGCCGCAAGCTCGAAGAATACGGTATCGCCCCGCCCCAACCGGCGGGCGGACCGCAGCGTTGCCCCCATTGCGGGGGCACGCACCTGGAAAAACTGAGCCAGTTCGGCTCGACCCCGTGCAAGGCACAATGGCGCTGCCAGGACTGTCTTGAGCCCTTTGAATATTTCAAGTGCATCTGAGGAGGAGCCGATGGCGCGCTTTCAAGAACTGACCGTCACCGACGTGACGAAAACCATCCGCGATGCCGTGGTCGTGACGCTGGAGCCGGTGAACGGCGCGGCGGCGGACTTCGACTTCATCCCGGGCCAATACCTGACCTTCCGCCGCGATTTCGACGGCGAGGAACTGCGCCGGTCCTATTCGATCTGCGCGGGCAAGGACGACGGCAAGCTGCAGGTCGGCATCAAACGGATCGACGGCGGCGCCTTTTCCACCTGGGCCAATGAAAACCTGAAGGTGGGCGACGTGCTGGAAGCGATGCCGCCGATGGGCGCCTTTCACACCGCGATCGACCCCAAGGCCGAAAAGCAGTACCTGGGCTTTGCGGGCGGGTCCGGCATCACCCCGGTGTTGTCGATCCTGAAAACCGTGCTGGCGCGCGAACCGGGCAGCAGCTTTACCCTGATCTATGCCAACAAGGGCGTCACATCCATCATGTTCCGCGAGGAACTGGAGGATCTGAAGAACACCTTCATGGGCCGGTTCAACGTGATTCACGTGCTGGAACAGGATGCGCAGGAAATCGACCTGTTCACCGGCATGGTGACCGAGGAAAAATGCGCCCAGCTGTTCCAGACCGGCTGGATCGACATCCAGAGCGTTGATACCGCGTTTATCTGCGGGCCGGAACCGATGATGCTGGGCATCGCCAAGGCGCTGCGCAATCACGGCCTGACCGACGGCCAGATCAAGTTTGAACTGTTCGCCAGTGCCCAACCCGGACGGCTGGCGCGCAAGGTCGTGTCCGCCGAAGCCGGCAAGAGCGGCAACCAGGTGACCGCCGCGATCACGCTGGACGGGTCCACCCAAACCATCACCGCGGGCAAGGATGTATCCATCCTCGACGCCGCGCTGCAAAACAGCATGGACGCGCCCTATGCCTGCAAGGCCGGGGTCTGTTCCACCTGCCGCTGCCGCGTGCTGGAAGGCGAAGTGGAAATGGTCGCCAACCACGCGCTGGAGGATTACGAGGTCGAAAAGGGCTATGTCCTGTCGTGCCAGTCCTACCCCGTGACCGACCGCGTCGTCGTCGATTTCGATCAGTAAGGAGGACTGATCATGGCTAATGACATGAGCATAGAAAGCTATCTGGCCGCCGGTGGCGTGCTGACCAACCCCACGAACGTGCCGCCGCGCTATCGCGCGGAGCTGATGAAGCTGATGGCCACCTTCGTGGATTCCGAACTGGCGGGTGCCGCCGGGTTTGCCGACGTGATCAACGCCGGCCCCGGAATCAAGGAACGCATCGCCGCCGCCAAGATCGTGCTGGAAAAGACCGACAACGCCAACCGCGTGCTGAAGATCATGGGCGAGTTCGGCGCGAATGAGGCGAAATACGCCAATCACCACCCGTGGACCGCACGGCTGGATCGTGACGCCGACATCGGCGCCACCCGCAGCGAACAGGACATGCGCCTGGCGGTGTTCAACTACCCGCTGCAGGGCTGGACCGACGCGGTGGTGATGAACCTGCTGATGGGCCGCGCCGTGGCAGTGCAGATGGGCGAATTTTCCATGGTGTCCTATCAGCCGCTGGCCGAAGCCTTCCGCGCCATTGCCCCGATCGAATCGCGCCACGCCGAACTGGCCGAGGAAGGCGTGCAGAAACTGCTGGAAGCTGGTGATGCCGCCGCCGTTCAGGCTTCGGTCGATTACTGGTGGCCGCGTGTTGCAGCCTCCTTTGGCACCGGATCGTCCGCCAAGGCCGAGATGCTGAAAGCCTACGGCCTGCGCAAGACCGGCAACGCCGAGCTGCGCACCCGCTGGGAGGCCGAAACCGGCGCCGTGCTGTCCCGTCTGGGGCTGAAGGCGGGCTGAACAAAACACACCTTGCGGGTCCGCACCCCCGGTGCGGGCCCGCTGAAATCCGGCCTTGGGCAATCCCTGTGGTTTGCGGCCCAGACCACACAAAAGCAGTGGTTTTCCCGTTTCCGTCGAATGCCTCTTGAGCGCCCGCCGCGCTGCTCCTACCATCCGTGAATGCCCAATTCCACACCACCAACTGATCCGCTGGCACTGATGGCCGATGGCCCGCTCAAGGTCTGGTCCGTCGTCGTGACCGCCATGGGCGACCTGATCCGCGACCCGCGGCAATCGCTGTCGGGCCGGGTGCTGGGACAGTTGACCGAGCGGATGGGGATTACCAACCAGGCGCTGCGGGTCGCCCTGCACCGGCTGAAACGCGACGGCTGGGTCCGGGCCGAACGTACCGGGCGGACCTCGGATTATTTCCTTTCGAATCAAGGGTGGAAAGCCACGCAAGAGGTGCGGCCGATCATCTATTCCACCTCTGCGCCGCCATCAGGGCAGGTGTGCATCGTCGCCTGCCCGCCCAGCCAGACGGCTGCCGAATTCGCGGAAACCCTGTCGGACGAGGCGGTTTTCCTGTCGCCACGCATGGCGCTGACCCTGCGCCATGACCCCGGCCTGACGGCGGATCACTTCATTTCCGACCTGCGGGGCGCACAGTTGCCCGACTGGGCCAGCGCCGCAATCGCAGACGACACCCTGCGCTCCGGCTATGCCACCCTGACGCAGCAGGTCACGCTGGCCCTGTCCCACCCCCTGCCCGCCACCCTGCCCGACCGCACCGCGTTACGCCTGCTGATCCTGCACCACTGGCGCCGACTGCGCCTGCGCCACGGCGCGCTGCCCGACCTGTTGTTGTCCCCGGACTGGCAAGGCGCGCAGGCCCGCGATTTGGTGATGCGCGCGCTGACACTGATCGAACGGCCGGAAATCGCCGATCTGACCGCCGCGATCGAGGACCAGTCAGACAACACCGCAGGTTGAACACCCACCACGCGCCGTTCGCCGCAAGCCGATGTATTTCAACCAGAATTTCTTTTGGAATTGGTGCCCAAGGCGAGACTCGAACTCGCACGCTATCACTAGCGGGGGATTTTGAATCCCCTGCGTCTACCATTCCGCCACTTGGGCACGCCTGATCCATGTACCCAACCGGCGCGCCATCGTCCAGAGGCAAAAGTGCGGTTGACGCGGCTTAAAGGGCATGGCGTAACGGGACAGCCGACAAGGGACGTTACATGTTGAATTCACTTTACCGCTGGACAATGGCCTTGGCCGATCACCCGCGCGCCCTGTGGGTGCTTGCGGCGATTTCCTTTATCGAGGCCTCGGTTTTTCCGATCCCACCGGACGTTCTGATGATCCCGATGATTCTGGCACGCCCATCCCGCGCATGGTTGATCGCGGGAGTGGCGCTGGTCGCCTCTGTCGCCGGAGGACTGCTGGGCTATGTGATCGGGGCCTTCTTTTACGAAACGGTCGGCCAACCGATCCTGCAGGCGATGGGCAAGGCAGACGCCGCGGCCGAGTTCAACACCCGGTTCAACGACTTTGGCTTCTGGTCGGTGCTGATCGCAGGCGTCACCCCGTTCCCGTTCAAGGTGATCACCATCATGTCTGGCTGGACCGGGATGCCGCTGGGGGTGTTCGTCGGCACATCAATCATCGCGCGCGGGCTGCGGTTCTTTGTCGTGGCCGCCCTGCTATGGAAATTCGGCGCACCCATTCGTGATTTCATTGAAAAACGTCTGGGCTTGATGTTCACCCTGTTCGTCCTCATCCTGTTGGGCGGCTTCTATGTTGTGAAATTCCTATGATCCTTGACCGTAATACCCTGATCATGCTGGCGGCTGCCGGTTCCGCCGGCCTGCTGGGTGGCGCATTCGTGTTCCAGTTCCTTGGCTACGCCCCCTGTGAAATGTGCCTGTGGCAACGCTGGCCCCATGCGGCGGCCATCGTAATCGGTGTGGCCGCGCTGGCCACGCCCACGGCGCTGCTATGCCTGCTGGGCGCGCTGGCGGCGGCGATCACCGGGGGCTTGGGCGTTTACCATACCGGAGTGGAACGCGACTGGTGGGAAGGCCCGACCAGCTGCACCGGATCAGGTGGGCTGGACACCGGAAACCTGCTGGCAATGGACGGACCGAAACTGGTGCTGTGCGACCAGGTCGCGTGGGAGCTGTTCGGCATCTCGATGGCCAGTTGGAACGCGGTTTTTTCCTTCGGGCTGATGGCAATCTGGATCCTGGCCGCCCGCGCCCGCAACTGACGGGCAAAGTAGCGCGCAAAGAAAAGGCCCCCACAAGGGGGGCCAGTTTCGCCGCTCAAGCTCAATCATTGATACCGCTCGGTGTTTGTTGCCTGCGGCCTGAGCGTCGTCGGGACGGGCGCACCCGCCCCGGGACCAGTTAGCTACACCCGCTTGTCGCGCCGCAGGTGTTGCATTTCATGCAGGTGCCGTTGCGCACCAGCGTGTAGTTGCCGCAATCGCCGCAGGCCTCGCCTTCGTAGCCCTGCATCTTGGCCTTGGTGCGCGCATCCATGCTGACCGCGCCGGAACTGACCGAGGTCGAACTGGTCAGGACCGCCGTGCCGGTGCCGGTGCCCACGGTTTCCGGCACCAGCGTTTGCAGCGCGGTTTCCGGGTCACGGCCAGCAAAGGCCATGCCACCCATGGTCTGACCACCTTGCAGCACGACCAGTTCCTGCGGCAGACGCTTGCGCAGATAGCCGGTGGAACTGATCTGCTTCAGCACTTCCAGCGACCGGTTGGCGGCGTTTTCGCTCAACTCTTCGACATTGGACACGCCTTCCTCTACCCCGCGGCCCAGATCATCGAACGATGCGCCCTGCGGTTTCACGTGGGCCAGGTCGGTGCGATCCAGGTAAGACACGGCCAGTTCGCGGAAGATGTAATCCAGGATCGAGGTCGCGTTCTTGATCGAGTCATTGCCCTGCACGATTCCCGCCGGTTCAAACTTGGTGAAGGTGAAGGCATCGACGAATTCTTCCAGCGGGACACCGTATTGCAGGCCCACGGACACGGCGATGGCGAAGTTGTTCATCATCGCGCGGAACCCGGCACCTTCCTTGTGCATGTCGATGAAGATCTCGCCCAGCGAACCGTCACCATACTCACCCGTACGCAGGTACACCTTGTGCCCGCCGACAACCGCCTTCTGGGTATAGCCCTTGCGACGTTCCGGCATCTTTTCCCGGTGGCTGCGGACGATTTCCTTGACCACGACCTTTTCCACGATCTTCTCAGCCAAGACGGCGGCTTTTTCCTGCGCGGAACCGCTTTCCAGGATCTCAGCGGCCTCGTCGTCATCCTCGATCAGGGCGGCGGCCAGCGGCTGGCTGAGCTTGGACCCGTCGCGGTACAGCGCGTTCGCCTTGATGCCCATCTGCCAACTGCGTTCATAGGCGGCCTGGCAATCCGCGATGGTGGCGTCGTTGGGCATGTTGATCGTCTTGGAAATCGCGCCCGAGATGAAGGACTGCGCGGCGGCCATCATGTCGATATGGCTGTTGACCGACAGGTACCGCTTGCCCTTCTTGCCGCAGGGGTTGGCGCAATCGAAGATGTGATAGTGTTCCGTTTTCAGGTGCGGCGCGCCCTCCAGCGTCATCGTTCCGCAGACGTGATCGTTTGCGGCCTCGATATCCTTGCGTGAATAACCCAGGTGCGACAGCAGGTTGAAGGACGGATCGGACAGCTTTTCCGCCGGAATTTCCAGCACGTTCTGGCAGAAGGCATCGCCCAGCGTCCACTGGTTGAACACGAACCGGATGTCAAAGGCCGAAGCCAGCGAACGTTCCACCTTATCCAGTTCGGTTTCGGTGAACCCGTGCTGCATCAGGCTGGCATGGTTGATGCCCGGCGCGTTGCCAATGGTGCCGTGGCCCACGGCATAGCTGATGATTTCCTCGATCTGGCTAGAGGAATAGCCCAGCTTTTCCAGCGCAGCGGGAACCGAGCGGTTGATGATCTTGAAATACCCGCCACCGGCCAGTTTCTTGAACTTCACCAGCGCGAAATCGGGTTCGATCCCGGTGGTGTCGCAATCCATCACCAGGCCGATGGTGCCGGTGGGCGCGATCACGCTGACCTGCGCGTTGCGGTAACCGTGCTGCTCGCCCAGTTTCAGCGCCTCGTCCCAAGACGACATAGCCAGTTCGGCCAGACGCTGATCTGGCACATTGGACAGGTCCAGCGGCACCGGCTTCACGGCCAGTTTTTCATAGCCCTCGGATGCACCATACGCCGCCGTCCGGTGATTGCGGATCACCCGCAGCATGTGCTGTTTGTTGCGGGCATAGCCATCAAAGGCACCCAGTTCACCGGCCATTTCCGCGCTGGTGGCATAGGCCACACCGGTCATGATCGCAGTCAGCGCAGCGCCCAAGGCGCGGCCTTCGGTCGAATCGTAGCCCAGACCCATGTTCATCAGCAGCCCACCGATGTTGGCATAGCCCAGACCCAGCGTGCGGAAGTCATAGGACAGTTGCGCGATTTCCCTGGACGGGAACTGCGCCATCATCACGCTGATTTCCAGCGTCACGGTCCACAGGCGGGTGGCGTGCATGTAATCCTCGGCCTGGAACTCGCCATCCTTCAGGAAGGTCAGCAGGTTCATCGAGGCCAGGTTACAGGCGGTGTCGTCCAGGAACATGTACTCCGAACAGGGGTTAGAGCCGCGAATCTCGCCATCTTCCGGGCAGGTGTGCCAGGCGTTGACGGTGTCGTGGAACTGGATGCCCGGATCGGCGCAGGCCCAGGCGGCGTGGCCGATGTCTTCCCACAGGTCGCGCGCCTTCACGGTCTTGGCCACGACGCCATCGGTACGGCGCAGCAGTTCCCAATCGGCGTCGTCCTTGACGGCCTTCAGGAAGGCATCGGTGACGCGGACCGAGTTGTTCGAGTTCTGGCCCGAGACAGAGGCGTATGCCTCTGAGTCCCAATCGGTGTCATAGGTCGGGAATTCAATGCTGTCATAGCCCTGACGCGCGTAATCCAGCACCCGTTTGACATAGGTCTCGGGGATCTGCACCTTGCGCGCACCACGAATGGCCGCTTTGAGGCTGTCGTTCTTGGCCGGGTCCACCGCGTCTTCTGTGCTGCCGTCCCAGGCGCGGATCGCTGCGAAGATCTCGTTCAGCTTGGCCTCGTGCATCTTCGACCCGGCGACGATGCTGGCGACCTTCTGCTCTTCCTTCACCTTCCAGTTCACGAATTCCTGAATATCGGGATGATCCACGTCGCAGATCACCATCTTCGCTGCCCGACGGGTTGTCCCGCCCGATTTGATCGCCCCGGCGGCGCGGTCCCCGATTTTCAGGAACCCCATCAGGCCAGAGGATTTACCGCCACCGGACAGCGGCTCATTCGCCGCCCGCAGGCTGGAAAAGTTGGTGCCGGTGCCGGAACCGTATTTGAACAGGCGGGCCTCGCGCACCCAGAGATCCATGATGCCGCCATCGCCAACCAGATCGTCGGCCACCGACTGAATGAAACACGCATGGGGCTGCGGATGTTCATAGGCGCTGGCGGATTTGGTCAGGGTCTTGGTCTGGTGATCGACGTAATAGTGACCCTGCGACGGGCCGTCGATGCCATAGGCCCAGTGCAGGCCGGTGTTGAACCACTGCGGGCTGTTCGGTGCGGCTTTTTGAGTGGCCAGCATGAAACGCATCTCGTCGTAATAGGCGCGGGCGTCTTCCTCGGTGGTGAAATAGCCGCCCTTCCAGCCCCAATAGGCCCAGGCGCCGGCCAGACGGTCGAACACCTGCTTGGAGCTGGTTTCTCCACCTGTCTCGGTGCCCTTGGCTGCAGGAACCGAGCGCCACAGGAATTCAGGCACGCCGGCCTCTTTCACCTTCTTCAGTTTGACGGGCACGCCGGCCTTGCGGAAATACTTCTGCGCGATGACGTCAGAAGCCACCTGGCTCCAGCTGTTGGGGACTTCGACCTCGTCCAGGCGGAACACGATGGTGCCGTCCGGGTTGCGGATTTCCGATACGGTGGTCTTGAAATCCAGATCGTCATACGCGTCCTGTCCGGCCTTGGTGAACTTTCTTTCGATCTTCATCTTTGCTGCCCCATAAATCAGCCAAATATCGTTTTTCCGAACATCGTTGTGTTCGTGCCATGCCGTGGAAGCCGGAACAAAAGACAAAGACTTTCCTGACCCGGCCCGCAGACCAAGCGCATCCGGGGCAAACGCCCCCGTTTGTTCAGAAGTCTTCGCCGCGTCCGCTCCGCCACTATATATTGTGGACCTCCCGGCTGGCCCACACAATCTGACGTATGATCCCGCAGAGCGTCAACGGAATTTTTAGGATTTTTCCCTCATTTTGGGGTTGACCGCGAACCGAGCGCAAACGCGAGTGATTCAAAGGATTAACGCCGCTGGGGATAGGTTTGTGGACGGTCCTGTGGATGCCGCCGGTTTTCCCTTGTGGCTTGGGGGGTTAGGAACGGCAGTTGCAGCGGGGGTGAAAATGGTGCGGATGACACGCCCTTTTTTACCCGTCCCGGCTGGGCAGAAGCGCAAACTGTGCCATTACTCAGCAACACCCCCACCATATCTGGTAGCAAAGGCGAATCGCAAACCCGGACTTTCGTCTGTGACGCAGTTCGGCAAAGCCGATCACACAAGATGTAGTGGGAGGTTTTCAGGAAGGATGGTCGGGGCGGCGAGATTCGAACTCACGACCCCCTGTACCCAAAACAGGTGCGCTACCAGACTGCGCTACGCCCCGGACCGTGGCCCGACATACCTGCCCGTTGCGGGATTGAAAAGCGAAAAACGGCGTGGTGGTCATCCGGTGTCAGCAAGGCCACGCAGCCAGGCCCGAGCGGACCGACGGATGGCGCATGACGCTGCCCGGCGTCAGGCCCAGTTTGCGCGCCATACCGCCGTTTACCTCTAGCACAAAACGGATATCGTCGCCGCCGTGAATGGGCGTTTCATCCCCCGGCACGGCGTTTTCATGCACCCGGCGCACAGTGCCCCTGTCATCCAGAAAAATCATATCCAGCGGGATCAGCGTATTGCGCATCCAGAACGACACACGCTGCGGGCGCGGGTAGACGAACAGCATCCCCGCGCTGGTCGCCAGATGTTCGCGATACATCAGGCCACGTGCACGTTCATCGGCATCGTCAGCCAGTTCAACGCTGAACCGCGCCTGGCCCCAATCGCCCCGAAGAAATACGGTGTCGGCACGGCAGCCACCGGCCTGGGCCGCCAGCGGGGCAAGCCAGAGCAGCGCAGCCGCCAGCCCGACCCACCGCCGCCGCATCAGGCGTCGGCCTTCGGTTTCAGCGCCGCTTCCCAAGCCAGGATTTCCGTCGCCATCTGCCCGCGCTTGCCAGCAATCACCCGCAGGCCCACCGCTTCGCCCGGCTGCAGATCCGCCAGACCGGACCGCCGCAACACCTCGATGTGCACGAACACGTCCTCGGGCCGGCCAAACACATTGGCAAAACCGAACCCTTTGGCCTTGTCGAACCACTTGACCCGCGCCGGTTCCAGCGGCGCGTTACGGATCACCTCCGGGTCGATCTCTTCGAAATCGGCCAACACCGATCCATCCGCCGCCTTGGGCGGTTCGATCCGGTAGACTTCGGTGGCCTGAACGCCCCGCCCGGTTTCCTGAACGGAAATCTCTATATATGCGCCGTCGGCAATCGAGCTTTGCCCGAAATTGCGCAACACGTTAGCATGCAGCAGAATATCCGGTCCGCCATTTTCAGCGACCACAAACCCAAACCCTTTGACCGGGTCAAACCATTTAACGTGTCCGTTTACCCTGCGGATGCCATCTGTTTCTGTCGTCACAGCTTTGGTACCCACCTGAACTTCATCCCCGACCAGAAGATGATACGATTGGACCCGAAGCTGCAAGCCAAAAGTACAGTTTTTTTCAAACGCTTGCATTTCACGCTACGCGAGTGTCAGGGGTTGAGCCGCGCAACTTTCCAGTCATATCCCGGACTTACGCGGCGCCATACGAACCTGTCATGCAGACGAAAAGCGCCATCTGCCCAAAATTCAATCTCGACCGGCGCGATTCTGTAACCACCCCAGAAAGGCGGCCGGGCGGGGTTCGTTCCGTGCTGCGCGGTGACCCGGGCCACCTCGGCCATCAGGGCTGTGCGCGAGCTCAGCGGCTGCGACTGCTTTGACGCCCAAGCGCCCAGACGGCTTTTGAGCGACCGGGATTTGTAATAGGCATCCGCCTGCGGGCCCTCTTCCCTCGTCACCGTCCCACGCACCCGGATCTGCCGCCGCAACGACTTCCAGTGTATCACGAATGCGGCTTTTCCGGCAGCGGTAATCTCTTGCGCCTTGGCGCTTTCATAGTTCGTGTAGAAAACAAAGGCGTCGTCCTCGATTTCCTTCAGCAGGACCATGCGGGCATTGGGCATCCCGTCCGCATCCACCGTGGACAGCGCCATCGCGTTGGGATCGTTCAGTTCGGTTTTCCCGGCCTCGGCCAGCCAGGCACGCGCGATCGCAAACGGATCGTCGCCCGCGAAAATTCCGGTTCTGTCAGTCATTCCATCCTGCCCCGTTTGCTGTTTAGGCCCCTGCCCGCACCATGCCCATGCCGTACGTCGGGTCAAGCGCACCCTTGAAGCTACAGTCCCAATCCCCTAAAGCATTTTCAACCAATTTAGCAGCGCGGGAAATGCGATATGTCAAATCAACTGATGGCCGGCAAACGTGGGCTGATCATGGGGCTTGCCAACGACAAGTCGATTGCCTGGGGTATCGCCAAGGCCTGCGCCGACGCGGGCGCCGAAATGGCCTTTACCTATATGGGCGACGCCTTCCGCAAACGCGTTGCCCCCTTGGCCGAAACGCTGGGCGTCGACACGCTGATTGATTGCGACGTGTCCGACATGGCCTCGATCGACGCCGCCTTTGCCGAGATCGAGGCGAAATGGGGCAAGCTGGATTTCATCGTTCACGCCATCGGGTTTTCCGACAAGAACGAACTGCGCGGCCGCTACGTGGATACCAGCCGCGACAACTTCCTGATGACGATGGATATCAGCTGCTACAGCTTTACCGCTGTGATGCAGCGCGCCGAAAAGCTGATGCGCGACGGCGGCAGCGCCCTGACGCTGACCTATTACGGCGCCGAGCAGGTGATGCCGCATTACAATGTCATGGGCGTCGCCAAGGCTGCGCTGGAGGCATCGGTTAAATACCTGGCAGAGGATCTGGGCAAGGACGGCATCCGCGTCAACGCGATCAGCGCCGGCCCGATCAAAACCCTGGCTGCCAGTGGCATCGGCGATTTCCGCTATATCCTGAAGTGGAACGAGCTGAACTCGCCCCTGCGCCGCAATGTGACCATCGACGACGTGGGCAAATCGGCGCTGTACCTGCTGTCCGATCTGGGCAGCGGCGTGACAGGGGAAAACCTGCACGTGGACGCGGGCTATCATGTGGTCGGCATGAAGGCCGTGGACGCCCCCGACATCGACGCCGTCACCGGCCGCAAGTAAGGCCCCGCGTGACGCTGGCCGCCTTCCTGTCCATCATCGCCATCCACCTTGCGGCGGCGATGAGCCCCGGCCCCTCTTTCGTGGTGGCCGTCCGGGTGGCGGCGTCCGACGGGTTCCGCCCGGCGACGGGGCTGGCCATCGGCTTCGGGCTCGGGGCTGCCCTGTGGGCAGCGGCGGCGCTTGGCGGGCTGGCGCTGCTGTTCCAATTGGTGCCCGGCCTGTTCATAGCGCTGAAACTGGTGGGCGCGGCCTTCCTTTTGTGGATCGGCTGGCAGATGTGGCGGCACGCCGCTGCGCCGCTACCCCTGAATCGGGGCGACGCCCCGCCGATCAGCTTTGGCGCGGCGTTGCGCCTTGGCTTTCTGACATTCGCCACCAATCCGAAACCGGCGGTTTTCTATGGCGCAGTCTTTGCCGGGCTGGTTCCGGCGGGCACGTCGCTGCCGTGGCTGGCCCTGATCGTTGCGACGGTCTGCCTTAACGAAACCCTGTGGTACCTGTTCGTCGCCCGCGCCTTTTCCTTGCCCCGCGCCCGCAGCGGGTATATCCGGCTGAAAACCTGGATTGACCGCCTTTTCGGCGGGGTGATCGCACTTTTCGGCCTGAAGATCGCCATCGGGTGATCCAAGAAAGGAGACTCAGCATGACCGACCGCCTGCCCCACGAAAAAGGCTTTCACATCAGTTGGGACCAGATCCACCGCGACAGCCGCGCGCTGGCATGGCGGCTGGATGGGCAGGGCCCGGATGACGGCGCGTGGCGCGCCATCGTCGCAATCACGCGGGGCGGCATGGCCCCGGCCATGATCATCGCCCGCGAACTGGACGTGCGCACTATCGACACCATCAGTGTGAAATCCTACAACCATCAGGCCCAGATGTCCGCACAGGTGCTGAAAGCCCCCGATGCCGCGCTGATGGGCGATGGCACCGGCATTCTGGTCATCGACGACCTGGTGGACAGCGGCAAGACGCTGGAACTGGTGCGGGAAATGTACCCCAAGGCGCATTTCGCCACCGTCTACGCCAAGCCGAAGGGCCGCCCGCAGGTGGACACCTATATCACCGAGGTCAGTCAGGACACCTGGATCTTCTTCCCCTGGGACATGGCGCTGCAGTACGTTGAACCCTATCGCGGCACCGACTGACCCCTGCGCACCTTGCGCGGGCAGGACGCTCCGCGGGGAGTATTTCAGGCAAGATGAAAGCGATTGCGCCGCGCCTTTCATCTTGCTCTAAATACTCCCGCCGGAGGCATCCGCCCCATCCGCCCGCACCAGGAGTTGACCATGAACACCCCCCGCACCGCCCTGACTTTCCCGCCCCCGGTGATGGAGGCGCGGCGCTGGATCGCGGAGGCCCGTTTTTCCCCTGACAAACCGTTGATCAACGTCAGCCAGGCCGCACCGGTAGAGCCGCCGCCCGAAGCCCTGCGCCAGGCCATCGCCGACACCGCATTGACCCTGCCCTCGGCGCATCTTTACGGACCGGTGCTGGGTCTGCCCGAATTGCGAGCCGAAGTCGCGCAACAGTTCAGCACAGCCTATGGTGGGCGCATCGGCGCGGAAAACGTCTGCATCACCTCTGGCTGCAATCAGGCCTTCTGCGCGGCATTGATGACCCTGACCGGCGAAGGGGATGAAGTCATCCTGCCAACCCCATGGTATTTCAACCATAAAATGTGGCTGGACATGACCGGGGTCCGGGCCGTTTCGCTGCCTTCGGGCCAGGGGCTGCTGCCCGATCCCGACGTGGCCCGGGCACTGCTGTCGGACCGGACCCGCGCCATTGTCCTTGTCACACCGAACAACCCTGGCGGAGTGGAATACCCGCCCGAACTGATCGCCGCCTTCCGCGATGTCGCGCGCGAGGCCGGGATTGCGCTGATCGTGGACGAGACCTATCGCGATTTTCACAGCCAGCCGGGCGCGCCGCATGACCTGTTCACTGATCCCGATTGGTCCGACACGGTGATCCAGCTGTATTCCTTTTCCAAGGCCTACCGGCTGACCGGGCACCGGGTGGGGGCGCTGGTCACCAGTCCGGCACGGTTGGCCGAGGTCGAGAAATTCCTTGATACCGTCACCATCTGTCCCAACCAACTGGCCCAGCACGCGGCGCTTTGGGGGATGCGGAACCTGTCGCAATGGCTGGCGGGCGAGCGGGCGGAAATCCTGGACCGCCGAGCCGCGATCGAGGAAGGCTTCCCCCGGCTGGCGGACAAGGGTTGGGAATTGCTGGGGGTCGGCGCCTATTTCGCCTATGTGCAGCACCCGTTCCGCCGGTCGTCGCTGCAACTGGCGCAGGACATGGTACAGGACGCCGCCGTGCTGGCCCTGCCCGGCACCATGTTCATGCCTGCCGATGACCCGGCCGGGGAACGCCAGTTGCGCATCGCCTATGCCAATATCGACCGCGGCGGGATCGCAGCCCTGTTTGACCGGCTTGCGGCCCTTGCCCCCAAGGTGGTCTCGTCGTAGACACTGGCGCAGTTTCAACGAACCCGGCAAAGGGAAGCACATGGCGCGTGGCGGTACGACGAAAATCCTTGTATGGATCCTGATGGCAATGCTGATCCTGGGGCTTGGCGGCTTCGGGGTGTCCAGCCTTTCGGGGAACATCCGTTCCGTCGGTGCCGCCGGAGACGAAAAGATCTCGGTGCAGGAATACGGACGCGCCCTGCAAGAGGAAATCCGCTCGCTGGAGGCCCGGACCGGCCAGAGCGTCACCTTTCAGCAGGCGCAGGCCTTCGGGCTGGACCGTTCTGTGCTGGGCCGCCTGATCGGGGCAGCCGCACTGGACAACGAGGCCGCGCAGATCGGCCTGTCGATGGGCGATGAGAACTTGCAACGGCAGATCCTGCAAATGGGGGCGTTTCAAGGCCCAGACGGCAAGTTCGACCGCGAGGCCTATCGCTTTGCCCTGTCGCAGAACAACCTGACCGAATCCGAGTTCGAGGCCGAGATGCGCGCGGAATCGGCGCGCGGGCTGTTGCAGGGGGCGGTCATTTCCGGCGCGGTCATGCCGGATATCTATGTCGATACGCTGATGAGCTATATTGCCGAACGCCGCAGTTTCACCTGGGCCATCGTGGGGGCCGACGCCCTGACCACGCCCCTGCCCGCCCCGACCGAGGAACAGCTGACCGCCTATCACGCCGACAACACCGACGCCTTCACCACGCCGCGGATGAAAACGCTGACCTATGTCTGGCTATCGCCTGACATGCTGCTGGACACGGTCGAAGTGTCCGAGGACCAGATCCGCGCCCAGTACGAGGCCAACGCCGCCGACTACATGCGTCCCGAACGCCGGCTGGTCGAACGGCTGGCCTTTTCCGACGAGGAAATCGCCTTGGCCGCGAAGGGGCGCATCGAAACCGGTGAAACCACGTTTGAAACCATCGTGACGGATCGCGGGCTGCAACTGTCGGATATCGACTTAGGAGACGTGGCCAAGGAAGACCTGGCCGACGCTGGCGGCGCGGTGTTCAACGCCGCGGTCGGCGATGTGGTCGGCCCGTTCAAGACCGCCCTGGGCCCGGCACTGTTCCGCGTGAACGGCATCCTGGCCGCGCAGGAAACCAGCCTGGACGACGCCCGTCAGGAAATCCGTGACGACCTGGCCGCCGACGCCGCCCGCCGCATGATCGAAACCCGCGCCGAAACCGTGGATGACCTGCTGGCTGGTGGCGCCACGCTGGAGGAGCTGGTGGCAGAGGCCGGGATGGAACTGCACCAGATCGGCTGGCACGCCGACGCCGAGGACCAGATCAACGGCTATGCCGCCTTCCGTGACGCCGCAGAGGCGGTGCAGGACGGCGACTATCCGCAGGTGATCCGCCTGGACGATGGCGGCATCGCGGCGCTGCGGCTGGAAGGCGTCGTTGAACCAGCCCTGAAACCACTGGCCGAGGTCCGCGACGAGGTGATCGCCGGGTGGCAAGCTGCGGAAACCACCAAGGCGCTGAACGCCCTGGCGCAAGACATGGTCGGCCAACTGGCGACCGAGGGCGACATTGCCGCCCTTGGGCTGACCGCGCAGGTGGAAACCGGCGTCACCCGCAACGAATTCGTCACCGGCGCGCCGCAGGGTTTCCTGCAACAGGTATTCGCCATGGCGCGCGGCGACACGACCGTGATCGCCGGGGCCGAGGTCGTCACCATCGTGCGGCTGGACGACATCCTGCCGCCCGACATGGACAATGCCGACGTCAAGGCCACCCGTGACGCGCTGGTGCAGGACGTCGCCGGATCGCTGGCGCAGGACATCTATGCCGCCTATGCGCTGGATGTTCAGAACCGCGCCGGCATCACCATCGACCAGGCTGCCCTGAACGCGGTGCACGCCAACTTCCAGTAAGGACAGCGCAAGTGGAACTGACGCCGACATTCGAAGTTTTCGCGCGCGCCTACGAGGCGGGCCAGAACCAGGTGGTCTATGCCCGTCTGGCGGCTGACCTGGATACCCCGGTGTCCATGATGCTGAAACTGGCGGGCGGGCAAAAGGACGCCTTCATGCTGGAATCCGTCACCGGAGGAGAGGTGCGCGGGCGCTATTCGATCATCGGGATGAAGCCGGACGTGATCTGGAAATGCCACGGCACCGAAAGCTGGCTGAACCGCAGCGCGCGGTTCGATCCCGACGCCTTCGTGCAGGAAGAGGCCGATCCGCTGACCGCCCTGCGCGCCTTGATCGCAGAAAGCCGGATCGACCTGCCAGAGGATCTGCCCGGCGCCAGCGCGGGGCTGTTCGGTTACCTGGGCTATGACATGATCCGGCTGGTGGAACGCTTGCCCGATGTGAACCCTGACCCGCTGGGCCTGCCCGATGCGCTGATGCTGCGGCCTTCTGTCGTGGCGGTGCTG
This sequence comes from Thalassovita sp., assembly GCA_017792425.1. Taxonomy (GTDB): domain Bacteria; phylum Pseudomonadota; class Alphaproteobacteria; order Rhodobacterales; family Rhodobacteraceae; genus Thalassobius. The sequence continues at coordinate 1,850,952 of CP051233.1, read as the reverse complement.
GACGGGGTCAAGGGCGATGTGACCGTGGTCAGCCCGGCCTGGGTCAGCGATGGCCAGTCCGCCCGCGCAGCCTATGCCCAGGCAGCCGAACGGGTGATGGACGCGCTGCGCGACATGGAACGTGCGCTGCCGCAGGCGACCCGCGACCTGGGCGAGGCGCACGAGGCCGCCGCGCCGGTGTCGAACTTTACCCGCGAGGGCTACAAGGCGGCGGTCGAGGCGGCCAAGGAATACATCCGCGCAGGCGATATCTTTCAGGTGGTGCCATCGCAACGCTGGACGCAGGATTTCCCGCTGCCGCCGTTTGCGCTGTATCGCAGCCTGCGCCGGACCAACCCGTCGCCCTTCATGTTCTATTTCAACTTCGGCGGTTTCCAGGTGATCGGCGCCAGCCCGGAAATCCTGGTGCGGGTGTTTGACCGGCAGGTGACGATCCGCCCGATCGCTGGCACCCGCCCGCGCGGCGCGACGCCGGAAGAGGACAAGGCGCTGGAGGCTGACCTGCTGGCCGACAAGAAGGAACTGGCCGAACACCTGATGCTGCTGGACCTGGGCCGCAACGACGTGGGCCGCGTCGCAAAGATCGGCACCGTTCGCCCGACCGAGAAATTCATCATAGAACGCTACAGCCACGTGATGCATATCGTGTCCAACGTCGTCGGCGAACTGGCCGAGGATCAGGACGCGCTGAGCGCCTTTTTCGCAGGTATGCCCGCCGGGACGGTGTCCGGCGCCCCCAAGGTCCGGGCGATGGAAATCATTGACGAGCTGGAGCCGGAAAAACGCGGCGTCTATGGTGGTGGCGTCGGCTATTTCAGCGCCGGGGGCGACATGGACATGTGTATCGCCCTGCGCACCGCGATCGTGCAGAACCGCAAGCTGTACATCCAAGCCGGTGGCGGCGTGGTCTATGACAGCGACCCGGAATCGGAGTACATGGAAACCGTGCACAAATCGAACGCCATCCGCCGCGCGGCGGCGGATGCGGCGCGGTTCACCGGCAGCGGCAACAACTGAGCCGGGATTGATCCGAAGGGGCGCTGACGCGCACTGGATATCTTGGCGTCAGCCACTGGCTGACGCCGCGGGTTGAGGGGCGCTGCCCCTCTGCGCCTGCGGCGCATTCATCCCGGAGTATTTCGGGCAAGATGAAAGGCCAGAAGTGGCAGACATGACCCGTGTGATCCTGTTCAACAAACCTTTCAACGTATTATCCCAGTTCACCGACACGGGAAACGCGGGCAGCGACCGGCAAACCCTGTCGGATTTCATCGACGTGCCGCGGGTCTATGCCGCCGGGCGGTTGGACCGCGACAGCGAAGGGCTGCTGGTGTTGACCGACAACGGCAAACTGCAGGCACGGATTGCCGACCCTCGCAACAAGATGGCCAAGACCTACTGGGTGCAGGTCGAAGGTGAAATCACCGACGCCGCACTGGAAGCGTTGAACCGCGGGGTAGAGTTGAAGGACGGTTTGACCCGCCCGGCGCAGGCGCGGCGTATCGGGGAACCGGCAGGGTTGTGGCCGCGCACGCCGCCGGTGCGGTTTCGCAAATCGGTGCCGGATGGCTGGATCGAGCTGACCATCACCGAAGGCCGCAACCGACAGGTGCGTCGGATGACGGCCGCGGTGGGATTTCCGACGCTACGGCTGATCCGGTATCGGATCGGCGACTGGACGCTGGACGGGCTGGACAGCGGGCGCTGGCGCGACGCCTAGTTCTGCGTCGCCAGCAGCAGGGCCGAGATCGGGGCCAACGCCACGCTTTCGGCGCGGTCCTGCAACCCCCACAGCAGCAGCGCCGAGATCGTTTCGGGCCGCAACCGTCCCAGCATGATCACGCCGTTTTCTTCTTGTCGGGCCTTGAACGCAGCCTGATCCAGAAAGCGCCGGATGATTGCGGCGTTCTGGTCGTTGCCGTCGAAATCGCGGAACACGGTGGCGGCGGGCACCCCTGCCTTGGCCGCCAGTTTCTGCGCCGTGTTCAGCCCCTTGGGGAACAGCACCAGCCCGTGGCCGGTTTCCGCCAGGATCGCCGCAGCCTGATCCGAAACCTGCTTGTCTGTCTGCAGCCCGGTCGCTTCGCCCTCGATCACCGCCACGGCGCCGGGCATCCGGCTCAGCGCGGCGCGCAGCAGGGTTTCGGTGTCGGCGGCGGTGGCCCCTTGGGGCATATCAACCATGGCCAGCACCTCGAACCCGGCAGCGCGGTAGCTGTCCATGCGTTCGGCAGCCCCCGGAGACAGCGGATCCACCGCGAAACTGAGCGGATAGGGGAAGGCGGTCAGCGCCTCCAGCCCGATGCTGCTGTTGCCCTGGTCCAGCAGGATCACCGACATCAGCGGCTTGGCGTCGGGATTGTCGAAGGGGGCAGCGTAGGTTTCGATCGGGCGCAGCTTGACTTCAGGCACTGGCGGCGCGTCGGGGGCGTCGTCCTTGTCCGTCAGGTTGCCTGCCGGGGTGCCGATCCGCGGGCGGTTGTCGCCATCGGTGGAATCGGTGACCGAGGGCAGCGGGTCGCTGCGTTTCGGCGGTACGGGCGGTGCGCCTTCTTCTGCCGCCGGGGTCATGTCCACCGGATCGGCGGGTTTCTCTTCGGGGAAGGCTTTTTCCTCGGGAGCGGCGGGAATGGTCGGCTGGGCCGGGTCCGTGGAAATCGCCGCGTCACCCTCGCTGTCGGGGACAGAGGGCTGCTGTAGATCGTTGGCTGGATTCGGGGCGGGCGCAGGGGCTGTATCCGGTTGTCCCCCGGCCCCGGCGGGAGAAGCCACATCGGCGGGCGGGGTCAACGGGGTGTCAGGCTGGCCGGTTTCGGGACGATCAGCCGGTTGCGTGATGTCATCGGCAACGGGCGATCCGCCCTCGGACTCCGGGACGTCCATGCGCGGGGTCGGCGCCGGGTCGGGCGTCGGATCGGCTGCGGGCAGGCTGGGCTGCTCGTCGTCACGCTTGCCCTGGAAATCGGACCCGGGGGGCACCTCGACCGTGGTCGCCTCGGGTACGGGGGCCTGCGGCAGCGTGCCCAGCACCGACACCATCGCCGCGCCGAAACCGGCGATCACCACCCCGGTCAGGAACCCCCGAAATACGCCTTTTGCCACCGTGCCGTCCTCTTGCCTTGCCGCCTCATTGTCGCGATTGGTCCCCTGCCCCCTTGACGCTCCGGGCCAACCCTGAACAAGTATACCGCGACCAAGGGAGGGGCCTCCAGCCCCCAAAACGACAAAGACGGGCGTCATGCTGCTTCTGATCGATAACTATGACAGTTTCACCTATAACCTCGTGCATTATCTGGGCGAATTGGGCGCCGAAGTGGTGGTGCGGCGAAACGATGCGCTGACCGTGCAGGACGCGATGGGCATGAACCCGACAGGGATTCTGCTGTCGCCCGGCCCCTGCGACCCGGATCAGGCCGGGATCTGCCTGGCGTTGACGCAGGCGGCGGCGGAAACGAAAACGCCTCTGCTGGGTGTCTGCCTGGGCCACCAGACCATCGGACAGGCGTTCGGCGGCAAGGTCGTGCGCTGCCACGAAATCGTGCATGGCAAGATGGGTGTGATGCACCACACCGGCAAGGGGCTGTTCGCGGGCCTGCCTTCACCGTTCGAGGCGACGCGCTATCACTCGCTGGTGGTGGACCGCGACACCCTGCCCGACTGCCTGGAAGTGACGGCGGAATTGCAGGACGGCACCATCATGGGGCTGCAACACCGCGAACTACCCATCCACGGTGTGCAGTTCCACCCTGAATCCATCGCCTCGCAGCATGGGCATCAACTGCTGCAAAACTTCCTGAACGTGATGAAGGTACCGGCATGAGCGACGCGCTGAAACCGCTGATCGGCGCTGCGGCCGACCGTCCCCTGACCCGGTCCGAGGCCGAAGCGGCCTTTACCATCCTGTTTCAGGGCGAGGCCACCCCGTCGCAGATCGGCGGCTTCCTGATGGCGCTGCGCACGCGCGGTGAAACCGTAGACGAATATGCCGCCGCCGCCGCCGTGATGCGCGCCAAGTGCCACAAGGTCGCCGCGCCCGCAGGTGCGATGGACATCGTTGGCACCGGCGGCGACGGCAAAGGCACGCTGAACATTTCCACCGCCACCGCGTTTGTCGTGGCGGGCGCGGGCGTGCCGGTCGCCAAGCATGGTAACCGCAACCTGTCGTCGAAATCTGGCGCTGCCGATGCGCTGGGGCAGATGGGGGTCAACGTCATGGTTGGCCCGAAGGTGGTTGAAAAGGCGCTGGCGGGCTGTGGTATCGCCTTCATGATGGCCCCGATGCACCATCCGGCGATGGCCCATGTCGGCCCAGTGCGCGCGGAACTGGGTACGCGGACGATCTTCAACATCCTTGGCCCGCTGACCAACCCGGCGGGTGTGAAACGCCAGTTGACCGGCGCGTTTTCCCGCGCGCTGATCCGCCCGATGGCCGAAACGCTGGGTCAACTGGGATCGGAATCCGCATGGCTTGTCCACGGCAGCGACGGCACGGATGAACTGACCATCACCGGCATCAGCTGGGTCAGCGCCCTGAACACGGATGGCAGCATTTCCGATTTCGAGGTTCACCCGGATGATTTCGGCCTGCCCGTTCACCCGTTCGAATCGATCATCGGCGGTGATCCGTCCGAAAACGCCGCCGCCTTCCGTGCCCTTCTGGACGGCGCGACCGGGGCCTACCGCGATGCGGTCCTGCTGAATGCAGCCGCCGCGCTGAAGGTGGCAGGCAAGGTGGATGACCTGAAAGACGGGGTTGCGCTCGCCCGCGAAAGCATCGACAGCGGCGCCGCGAAACAGAAGATAGAGGCCCTGGCCCGCATCACCTCGGAGGCAAGCACATGACCGAAACCGGCACCGTTCTGGACAAGATCAAGGCCTACAAACTGGAAGAGGTCGCCGCAGACAAGGCCGCCAAACCGCTGGAAGCGGTCGAGGCCGAAGCACGAGAGGCCAGCCCCGTGCGCCCCTTTGCCGATGCGCTGTTCGCCGCCAGCCGGTCCGGCTATGGGCTGATCGCGGAAATCAAGAAGGCCAGCCCGTCCAAAGGGCTGATCCGCCCGGATTTCGACCCGCCCGTTCTGGCACAGGCCTATGCCTCCGGGGGGGCGACCTGCCTGTCGGTGCTGACCGATACGCCCTCCTTTCAGGGGGCCAAGGACTACCTGACCGCCGCCCGCGCCGCCTGCGACCTGCCCGCGCTGCGCAAGGATTTCATGTACGACACCTACCAGGTGGCCGAGGCCCGCGCGCTGGGGGCCGACTGCATCCTGATCATCATGGCCTCGGTCAGCGATGCGCAGGCGCAAGAGCTTGAGGACGCCGCAACCGGCTGGGGCATGGACGTGCTGATCGAGGTGCATGACGAACCCGAACTGGAACGCGCCAGCGCCCTGAAATCGCGCATGATCGGCATCAACAACCGCAACCTGAAGACCTTTGAAACCTCGCTGGACACCACCCGCCGACTGGCGCGGCTGGCCCCGGCCGACCGGATGCTGGTCTCGGAAAGCGGCCTGTTCACCCCGGACGACCTGGCAGACATGGCCCGTTACGGCGCGCGCTGCTTCCTGATCGGCGAAAGCCTGATGCGGCAGGACGACGTCACCGCCGCCACGCGCGCGCTGCTGGCCAATCCGCTGACGCCGGGGGCGCTGTGATGTCCGGGCTGACCCATTTCGACGCCAAGGGCGACGCGCATATGGTCGATGTCTCTGACAAGGCCGTGACTTCACGCATCGCAACGGCCGAAGGCTGGGTGAAGATGGCCCGGGAAACCTTTGATATCATTGCAGAAGGCCGCGCGAAAAAGGGTGATGTCCTTGGCGTGGCCCGGCTGGCCGGGATCATGGGTGCCAAGAAAACGCCGGACCTGATCCCGCTGTGCCACCCGCTGCCGGTGACCAAGGTCGCCGTGGACCTGACGCTGGACCCGGACCTGCCCGGCGTGCGGATTGAGGCGACGGTGAAAACCACCGGCCAGACCGGCGTGGAAATGGAGGCGCTGACCGCCGTCAGCACCGCCGCCCTCACCGTCTATGACATGGCCAAGGCCGTGGACAAGGCGATGGAGATCGGCGGCATCCGCGTCACTCTGAAAGACGGCGGAAAATCGGGACGGTACGAGGCACAATGATCACGGTCGAAGAGGCGCTGCAACACCTGTTTTCGCTGGTTACCCCGCTGGATGCGGAAACTGTCCCGCTCGCGCAGGCCCATGGCCGCGTGCTGGCCGCCGATGTCAGCACCGACCTCACCCAACCGCCCTTTCCCGCCTCGGCCATGGATGGCTACGGTGTCAGAGCCTCGGAAATCGCCGTTGGGGCCAAGTTCAGGATCATCGGCGAATCTGCCGCTGGACACGGCTTTGACGGAACCGTCGGACCGGGCGAAGCCGTGCGCATCTTCACCGGCGCGCCGGTTCCCGAGGGCGTGGATTTCGTCGTCATCCAGGAAGATACGGACCGTTTCGTCAACACCCTGACAATCGAACGCGACCCCGGCACCAACGCCAATATCCGCCCCGCGGGCAACGATTTCGGCGCGGGCTACACGATGACCGCCCCGCGCCTGCTGACCCCGAACGATATCGCGCTGCTGGCCGCAATGAACATTCCCGTCGTTCAGGTGGCGCGTAAACCCGACATTGCCGTGATCTCTACCGGGGATGAACTGGTGATGCCCGGCGACACCCCAGGGCCCGGCCAGATCATCGTGTCCAACACTTTCGGCCTGAAGGCCCTCTTGGACAGCGCCGGCGCCCATACCCGCATCCTGCCGATCGCCAAGGACGACCCCGCCTCGATCGAGACCGTGTTCAGCCTGGCCGAGGGCGCGGATCTGGTGGTGACCATCGGCGGCGCTTCTGTCGGGGATTACGACATCGTCGGCACCGTGGCGCAGCAACTGGGGATGCAGCAAAGCTTCTACAAGGTGAAAATCCGCCCCGGCAAACCGCTGATGGCGGGCCGGATGGGGGAGGCGCTGATGGTCGGCCTGCCGGGCAATCCTGTGTCGGCGATGGTCTGCGGGCATGTTTTCCTGCTACCGATGATCCGCGCGATGCAGGGGTTCGCCCCCGCCGCCCGCGACCGGCTGACCGCCCCGCTGGCCGCCGACATCCCCGCAAACGGCCCGCGCGAACATTACATGCGCGGACGGGTGGACGGCGGTAAGGTCACGGTGTTCGACCGGCAGGACAGTTCGCTGCTGTCGGTTCTGGCCGAGGCCAACGCCCTGATCGTGCGCCCGGCAGACGATGGCCCGCGCGCGGCAGGCGAATCGGTGGATTACCTGCCCATCTGACCGCGAGACGCGCCAAAACCTGCGCGGCGGTTGACACAAAACGGGAACATGCGTAGAACAAACCCAAGACAACGGGCATTGGAGGACCGCGCATGCTGACCAAGAAACAGCTGGATCTTCTGGAATTCATCCACAAACGTGTTCAGAAGGACGGCGTCCCCCCCTCTTTCGATGAAATGAAAGAGGCGTTGGACCTGCGTTCCAAATCCGGCATCCACCGGCTGATCACCGCGCTGGAAGAACGCGGTTTCATCCGCCGCCTGGCCCACCGGGCCCGCGCACTGGAAATCGTCAAACTGCCAGAGGCGCTGGGGGGTGAACCCGGTTTCACCCCGCGCGTGATCGAAGGCGACCGCCCCGACAGCATCCCCCCCAAGGCCATGCCGGTGGAAACCGTGCAGGCCGTGGAACTGCCCGTCATGGGCCGCATCGCCGCCGGTGTCCCGATCGAGGCGATTTCGCACGCCTCGCATAACGTGGCGGTCCCGAATTCCATGCTGGGCCGTGGCGAGCATTACGCGCTGGAGGTCAAGGGCGACTCGATGATCGAGGCCGGGATCAATGACGGCGACGTTGTGATCATCCGCGAAACCTCGGTCGCGGATAACGGCGACATCGTCGTGGCGCTGGTCGAGGATCAGGAGGCGACGCTGAAACGCTTCTTCCGCCGCGGCAACGCCATCGCGCTGGAGGCCGCCAACCCCGCCTATGAAACCCGCGTGTTCCCCGAGGACATGGTCAAGGTTCAGGGCCGGCTGGTCGGGTTGATCCGCACCTACTGACAGCGGCTCCATAGCCGGCATCCTGACAGATCTCGGGCGGTGCGCAGCACTGGCCCCTCTGGCCCCTGCAGCAGCGCCACCGCCCCGCTTTGCCGCAGCATCGGCCCATCCGTCACCCGGCACGGCATTCCATCCGGCAGATCACGATCGGAGATCAGCCATTCCCCTGCCACGCAGGACGCATCGGCAGCCCGTTTTCCCCGCACCACGCGCAACCGTAGCCCATCGGCCATCGGGTTGTCCGGCCACAGATCCGCTGCGTCAGCTTGGTCCCGTGTTGCGCCGTCGTTCTCCAGCCAGACCCGCGCGACGAACCCTTGCCCCTTGGCGCGGCTCAGGGCGCGGCCCTGTGGCGTCATCAGCCCCACCAACGCGCCTTCGTCCGAGATCAGCAACGTGGGGCGTTCTGCCTCTGCCCACAGCACCAGCGCCACGCAGATCGGCGCCAGCCCCATCCATCGCGCGCGCCCCTGCCACAGCATCACCACCAACGCCCCGAACGTCAGCAGCGGCAATACCCACGGCCCCGGACCCGCGATCATCCGTGTCGCACCCTCCATCCCGGCCACCCAGTCGGCCACCCACAGGATCCAGCGCAACCCCAGTCCCATCACCGACAGCGCCAGCGCCTCCAGCCCCAATGGCATCAGACAGACGGCCACCACCCCCGCTGGCACCACCAACACCCCCATCAACGGAACCGACAGCAGGTTCGCCAACAGCCCGAACTGCGACAACTGGTTGAAATGCGCCGCGCCATAGGGCGCTGTCGCCGCGCCGGCCACGGCGGATGAAATCACCAGCGCCAGCACCGGTTGCAGCCAGCGCGGACCGGGCCTCAGTTGCGCGTCGCGCAGCCATCCGAACACCGCCACCAGCGCCGTCGTCGCAGCAAAAGACATCTGGAATCCGGGGCTGAGCAGCGATTCCGGTTGTAACAGTAGCAGCAGCACCGCCGCGACAGCCACTGCCCGCAACGACAATGCCCGCCGGTCGAACACCACCGCCACCAGCATCACCGCCACCATGACAAAGGCCCGTTCCGTTGCCACGTTGCCCCCCGACAGCACCAGGTACCCGGCGGCCACGACCAGCGCCACCACGGCGGCGATCTTCTTGGCGGGCAGGCGCAGCCCCACATAGGGAAAGGCGGCGAACGCTAACCGCACCGCGCCGAACACCACCCCCGCCAACAGCCCCATATGCAGCCCGGAAATCGCCAGCAGATGCGCCAGATTGGCGGCGCGCAGGGTTTCCAGCGTGGCCTGCCCCATGCCGCTGCGATCCCCTGCCATGACGGCGGCGGCAAAGGCCCCGGCCTCACCGTCCAGCCCGGCCTGCACCCGCGCGGCGAATCCGGCCCGCAGCCCTGCCACGCTGAATCCGTCCCCGGCCACGGCCCACAGCACCACGGGGTTGCGGGTATAGCCCACCGCACCCACCTGCTGAAACCACGCGTGGCGTCGGAAATCAAACCCGCCCGGTTCCGCCGGGCCGTTGGGCGGCGACAGGTGGCCGGTCAACATCACCACTTCCTCCGGCACGGGCGGTGGCTGGTGCCAGTCGCCATGAAGCGACACCCTGATCCGGCGCGGCACCCGGTCCGGCGGAACCTGCGCCAGCACCACCCTGTCCAGTGTCAGCCGCACCGCGTCGGACCCGCTCCGATCCACCGCCACCACGCGCCCCTGCACCGGGCCATAGTACCGCCAATCCAGCACAGGACCGGCCAACAGGTGCGCCCGCGCGCCTGCCGCGCAGACCCCCAGCGCCACCAGACCGGCAGCCCAGAAAAGCGGCGAAACCTCGGGCCTCAGCCGCCAGCCCAGCACCAGCGCCGACAGTCCGGCCAGACCGATCAGCAGAAAATCCCACGACGCAGGTTCCCTCGATAACAGGAAATACCAGCCGACCCCCAGCGCCAGGAACACCGGCACCCAGGGAAACAGATGCAATCGCTGCGCCAGCAGCACCGCGCCGAAAGAGGGGAACCGCGCCAAGCCTTGTCCTTGTACCGGTGGATCGCTAGACAGGCGCTAACGCTAACCCCCACATGGTTACCGAAAGGTTAATTCGCGCATGTCCTCTGCAATCGTGACCCGTTTCGCCCCCTCACCCACCGGCTATCTGCATATCGGCGGCGCCCGCACCGCGCTGTTCAACTGGCTGTACGCCCGTGGGCGCGGCGGCAAGTTCCTACTGCGGATCGAGGACACCGACCGCGAACGGTCCACCCCCGAGGCGACCGCCGCCATCCTGAAAGGGCTGGACTGGCTGGGGTTGGACTGGGACGGCGAGCCCATCAGCCAGTTCGAACGCGCCGATCGCCACGCACAGGTGGCCCACGATCTGCTGGCCCAGGGCAAGGCGTACAAATGCTTTTCCACGCAGGACGAAATCCAGGCGTTCCGAGAGGCGGCGCAGGCCGAAAAACGCTCGACCCTGTTCCGCAGCCCATGGCGTGACGCCGATCCGGCCACCCACCCGGACGCGCCTTACGTGATCCGCATCAAGGCCCCGCAGGATGGTGCGACCGTGATCCGGGATCAGGTGCAGGGCGACGTGACCATCCGCAACGATCAGCTCGACGACATGATCCTGCTGCGCAGCGATGGCACGCCGGTCTATATGCTGGCGGTGGTGGTCGATGATCACGATATGGGCGTGACACACGTGATCCGGGGCGATGACCACCTGAACAACGCCGCGCGGCAGATGATGATCTATCAGGCGATGGGCTGGGATATTCCCGTCTGGGCGCATATCCCGCTGATCCACGGCCCGGACGGAAAAAAACTGTCCAAACGTCATGGCGCGCTGGGGGTCGAGGAATACCAGGCGATGGGCTATCCCGCTGCTGGAATGCGCAACTACCTGGCCCGTCTGGGCTGGAGCCACGGCGACGACGAATTCTTTACCGATGCGCAGGCACGCACATGGTTCGACCTGCCGGGAATCGGCAAATCGCCTGCCCGTCTGGACTTCAAGAAGCTGGAAAACATCTGCGGTCAGCACCTGTCCGCCACCGACGATGCCGCGCTGCTGCAAGAACTGCAGGATTTCCTGGCCGCAACCGGAAGCCCGGCGTTGGAAGGAACCAAATTGTCGCGGTTGCAGGCGGCGCTGGAATTTCTGAAAACAGGGGCGAAAACCTTTCCACAACTCCTTGAAAAGGCTGAATTTGCACTGGCGGATCGCCCCATCCAGCCGGACGAGAAGGCCGCGAAGAACCTGGATGATGTATCCCGTGGTATACTGAAAGAATTGACGCCGCATCTGCAAAATGCTAGCTGGTCGCGGAACGATCTGGAGGCGGCAGCCAACCAGTTCGCAGAAGCGCAGGGAATCAAGTTCGGCAAGCTCGCCGGCCCCTTGAGAGCCGCATTGGCCGGGCGTAGTGTAACCCCTAGCGTTTTTGACATGATGCTGGTCCTTGGACGGGATGAAACCATCGCCCGGCTGACCGATGCAGCGGCCTGACGGGAAACGGCGCAGACCGTTCATGAACCTGTAAGGCTCTTGGGAATAATAAAGCCCGTGCGGTCCGCGCATGAGGCCAGTGATGAAGGGAACACCATGACTGAAAGCACCAGAAAAGCCACGCTGAGTTTCGACGACAAGAGCATTGAACTGCCCATCCTGACCCCGTCGGTCGGCCCCGAGGTTATCGACATCCGCAAGCTCTATGCGCAGGGTCATGTGTTCACCTACGATCCGGGCTTCACCTCGACTGCATCCTGCGATTCCACCATCACCTATATCGACGGTGACGAAGGCATCCTGCTGCACCGCGGTTACCCGATTGATCAACTGGCCTCGCAGTCGCACTACCTCGAAGTCTGCTACCTGCTGATGTACGGCGAACTGCCGACCGCGGCAGAGCTGGAGAGGTTCGAGACCACGATCACCCGTCACACGATGCTGCATGAGCAGATGCAATACTTCTTCCGTGGGTTCCGTCGCGACGCGCACCCGATGGCCACCATGGTGGGCGTCGTCGGCGCGATGTCGGCCTTCTATCACGACAGCACCGACGTCAACGACCAGAAACAACGCGAAGTCGCCGCGCATCGCCTGATCGCCAAGATGCCGACCATCGCGGCCTGGGCCTACAAATACTCGATCGGCCAGCCCTTCGTGTACCCGCGCAACGATCTGGATTACGCAGCGAACTTCCTGCACATGTGCTTTGCCGTCCCGGCAGAGGAATATCACGTCGATCCGATCCTCAGCCGCGCGATGGACCGCATCTTTACCCTGCACGCCGACCACGAACAAAACGCCTCGACCTCGACGGTGCGCCTGGCCTCGTCCTCGGGTGCAAACCCGTTTGCCTGTATCGCCGCCGGCATCGCCTGCCTGTGGGGTCCGGCCCACGGTGGCGCCAACCAGGCCTGCCTGGAGATGCTGAAGGAAATCGGCACCGTTGATCGCATCCCCGAATACATCGCGCGCGCCAAGGACAAGAACGATCCGTTCCGCCTGATGGGCTTCGGCCACCGCGTCTACAAGAACATGGACCCGCGCGCGACCGTGATGAAACAGTCCGCCGACGAGGTGCTGGAACTGCTGGGCGTCGAGGACAACCCGCTGCTGCAGGTTGCCAAGGAACTGGAACACATCGCCCTGAACGACCCCTACTTCATCGAGAAGAAACTGTTCCCGAACGTCGATTTCTACTCGGGCATCATCCTTGAGGCGATGGGCTTCCCGACCTCCATGTTCACGCCGATCTTTGCGCTGTCGCGTACCGTCGGCTGGATTTCCCAGTGGAAAGAACAGTTCGCCGACCCGCAGATGAAAATCGGCCGTCCGCGCCAGCTGTACCTGGGCAGCACCGAACGCAACTACGTGGATGTCGAAAACCGCTGATCAAATCGGCAGCTCTAACGGAACGCCGCCCTTCGGGGCGGCGTTTTTGTTTCCGAAATAGCGTCACACACCGGGGATTACTCGGGGGCACGTTCGAAAACGAAACCATAACACATTGATTTAATAAACTTATTGATAGGAACCTCGGCCAAACTATTGTCGGAACAGATTGATTCCGGGGGATTCTTTCATGATTTTTGCCGTTTTCGGCTTGATGATGGGCGCGCTATTGGTGGCGTTCGACGGCGGTTCCGATTCCGAGGACGATACTGACGACGCGCGGGCTGACGGCACAGACGCCGAAGAAGTGCTGACCGGCAACGCACAGGCAGCCTGATTACCGGCTATCAGGGCAGCGCGGGCGAGGACATGTTCCAGATCGGCGAATGGGTGCGCGGCACGGATCAGGCCGCCGCGATCACCGATTTCGACGAGGAAGATGACGTTCTGGTGGCACGCTACAACGCCGCGAACGGTGTCCCGCGCATCACGTTGGGCGCAGAGGCCGACAGCCACCTTGTCTTTGCCGACGGTCAGCTTGTGGCCCGCGTGCAGGGAGACGGCGGCCCGTTCTTCGCCTGCGACGTTCAACTGCTGCCGGTCACGCTCTGACGCTGAAAGGGACGCGTTCAGCGCCCCTCGTAATGCGGTTTACGTTTTTCCAGAAAGGCCAGAACGCCCTCTTTGAAGTCGCGGCTTTGCCCGCAGATGCCCTGGCTGCGCCCCTCGACGGACAGTTGATCCTCCAGCCCGTTGTCCCAACTGCCGCGGATTGCCTGCTTCACATGCTTGTAGGCCAGCGTCGGGCCACCAGCCAGATGCGCGGCGCGGGCTTTCCACGTCGCCTCGAACGCGTCATCCGCCACCGCTTCCCAGATCAGGCCCCATTCATCCGCCTGTTTCGCGCTGATCTTGTCGGCGAACAGGGCTGCACCCATCGCCTTGGCGCTGCCCATGTTGCGGGTCATCCAATAGGTGCCGCCCGCGTCCGGGATCAGGCCGATCCGGGTGAATGCCTGCAGGAAATAGGCGCTTTCGGTGGCGATCACCACATCCGCCGCCAGCGCGATATTGGCCCCTGCCCCGGCTGCGGCCCCGTTGACGGCGGCGATGGTCGGGATCGGGCAATCATAGATCGCCCGCAGCATCGGCGCATATTCGTCACGCAGGGTGCGCTCCAGGTCCAGGTTGCCCGCATTAGCGCGGTCGCTCAGGTCTTGCCCCGAACAGAAGGCGCGCCCGGCCCCGGTGATCACCAGCACCCGCGCCCTGGCGCCCGCGTCGCGCGCCGCATGGGCCACCTCGGCCCGCATCTGGGTGGTCAGCGCGTTCATCTTGTCCGCGCGGTTCAGGGTCAGAACGGCGACGCCGTCGCTGATCTCTAGCGTGATCGTCTGATAGTCCATCGGGGCCTCCCATTCGGTTTGCCCCCTTATAACCGACCGCGCGGTCAGGGAAAAGAAAAACCGCGCGTCACTCGTCCATGATTTCCTTCAGCCGCTGGCGCTCGTCCTCGCTCAGCGTCTCAACCGGGGCCTCTACCCCCTTTTGCCGTTTGCGCAGATAGGCCACACCCATTGCACCCGCAAAGATCAGCATCAGCGGCCCCGCCCCCCACAGCAGCCAGTTGGCGCCGCCGGTCAGCGGTTTCAGCAGCACGTATTCGCCGTAGCGGTCAACGACGAAATCCACCACCTCGTCGTTGCTGTCCCCGGCCACCAGCCGTTCGCGCACCAGCAGGCGCAGATCACGTGCCAGTTCGGCGTTCGAATCGTCGATGCTCTCGTTGCGGCAGACAAGACAGCGCAAGTCCTTGGAAATCTCACGCGCGCGTTCTTCCAGCACAGGATCATCCAGGATTTCGTCAGGCTGCACCGCCTGGGCCTGCAGCGGCAGCAGCAACGTCAGGGCAAGGATCAGGCGTTTCATTCGGCCGGCACCCCCATTGCAGCGGTTTTGCGCGCCCCCACGCCGACGCGATAGCGGCGGTCCGACAGGCTCAGCAGCCCGCCCAGGGCCATGAGGATCGACCCGCCCCAGATCCAGTTCGCCAGCGGTTTATAGTAGACGCGCACGGCCCAGCCGCCGCCCGCCTGCGGATCGCCGATCACGGTATAGATGTCCCGCAGGAACCCGTTGTCGATCGCCGCCTCGGTCGTGGGCATGCGCGACACCGGGTACTGGCGTTTTTCCGGGTAAAGCCTGGAAATATACCGCCCGTCCTTGGACAGTTCCATCGTTCCGGTGGTCGAAAAATAGTTGGCCCCTTCCACCTGGTTCACCTCTGTCAGCACCAGTGTATAGCCTGCGACCTGCCACGGTTCGCCAATCTGGACAACGCGTATATCCTCTGCCTCCCAAGCCATCAGCCCGGCGATGCCCAGCATTGTGATGCCCAGGCCCGAATGCGCCACCGTCTTGCCCCAGTCGGCGCGCGGCAGGCGCGTCAGCCGCGCAAGGCGATCCTTGCGGCCGGTACGGCTCCACAGGTCAACAGCCGCCCCGGAAATCAGCCACGCCCCAAGGAACACGCCCACCGGCCCCAGTGCGGACCGGCCCGTCTGCATCGCAAAGGCCAGCGCCCCCAGCGCCAGCGCCAGCACCAGCGCCGGAATCAACGGCCGGAATGACTTGGCCAGCGACGCCCGCTTCCACGGCATCATCGCACCGATCGGCAGCACCAGCCCCAGCACCAGCATGAACGGCGTGAACGCCATGTTGAAGAACGGCGCCCCGACCGACAGTTTCCGGCCAAAGGCGATTTCCGCGACCAGCGGCCAGATCGTGCCGGTGAACACCACGAAACAGGCCACCGCCAGCAGGATATTGTTCACCACCAGCCCGCTTTCGCGGCTGACGAAACCAAAGATGCCCTTGGCCTCCATGATGCCGGCACGCGCCGCGAACAGGGTCAGCGCCCCGCCCATGAACACCGCCAGGATGAACAGGATGAACACCCCGCGTTCGGGGTCATTGGCAAAGGCGTGCACGCTGGTGATCACGCCAGACCGCACGATGAACGTGCCGATCAGGCTGAACCCGAAGGCCATGATCGCCAGCAGAATCGTCCAGCTTTTCAGGCTTTCGCGCTTTTCCACCACGATGGCGGAATGCAGCAGGGCCGCCGCGATCAGCCACGGCATGAAGCTGGCGTTTTCCACCGGATCCCAGAACCAGAACCCGCCCCAGCCCAGTTCGTAATAGGCCCACCAGGAACCCAGCGCGATGCCAATGGTCAGGAATATCCAGGCCGCCAGCGTCCAGGGCCGCACCCAGCGGCCCCAGGCGGCGTCGACGCGTCCCTCGATCAGGGCGGCGACGGCGAAACTGAACGCCATGCTCAGCCCGACATAGCCCAGGTACAGGAACGGCGGGTGGAAGGCCAAGCCGGGGTCTTGCAGCAGCGGGTTCAGGTCTTGCCCGTCGAACGGCGGCACGGCCATGCGCAAAAACGGGTTAGAGGTGAACAGGATGAACCCGAAAAACGCAACCGAAACCGCCGATTGCACCGCCAACACCCGCGCTTTCAGGGTCGGCGGCAGCCCGCCCCCGAACCACGCGGCCATTGCACCGAACAGGGTCAGGATCAGCACCCACAACAGCATGGACCCCTCGTGGTTCCCCCACACGCCCGACACCTTGTACAGCATCGGCTTCAGTGAATGCGAGTTCAGCACCACCAGCCGCAGGGAAAAGTCAGAGGTCACGAACGCATAGGTCAGCGCGGCAAAGGAAAACGCCGTCAGCAGGAACTGCGCGTTCGCAGCGGGTTCGGCGACGGCCATCCAGCCGGGCCAGCGCCGCTGCGCACCGATAAGGGGAACGACCGCCTGCACGCAGGCGACCATGAAGGCAAGGATAAGGGCGAAGTGGCCAAGCTCTGTAATCATGCCCCCGCTTATAAGCGGTCGCGCGGGGCGGGCCAATGGGATTCGGATCACCCCGCCGTTCACATTGTCGCGCCCTCAGTAGGACGCCACCACTTTCGCGCGCTGCCAATCTTCCAGTGCGGGGTTGGGGCCGGGGGCGGTACCCGGCGCGTCAGGCCCGTCCCCCGAATCCGGCAGGCGGGAGAGGCTCAGGATCATTTTTTCCTGAAATTCCTGCCCCTTGGCCTGGTGGCGCGCGCCAAAGTAAAAGGACACGATCGCGCCCATCAGCCACCACAGCGGATCGGGCACCAGCGCCACGCCGCGCATCCGTTCGGAAAACCACGCCGGGTCCGCCATCGCCGCCACGAACAGGCCCAGTGTGCCAAAGGCCAGTGCGGGGCGCGGCAGACGGTTCAGCCCGTCCACGACCTTGTCGAACCGTCCCCGGCGCGGCTGCAGGAACTCGGCCCCGAATTGCGCCAGCGCCGCCTGCTGCAAATCCTGTGCCCGGCCCGCGCGTGCCTCGGCGTTTTCCAGGAACACCCCGGCGGTGTCGCGCACCACGTTCCGCCCGCCGCCGAACAGCAGGTCCAGTATCCAGCCGATCAGCCCCATGCCGCGACCCTTTCCTTGAAAGCCGCTTCACTCAGGTGATAGCGAGGGGTGATGAACGCCTCGGCCCGCGTGATCCAGCCGCCCTTGCCGCCGGCGCGGGTGCGGGCGTATTTGCGCGACGCCGGTCGCGCATCTGCCAGCGCGAAATAGTAGTTCCGACGCGCGATCCCGTAGGCATCGGCGAGGTGATCTGGCGCATGCGCCGCCGCCACATGGGCCGCCGCAATGGTGCGCGGCCCGATCACCCCGTCAACGGCCAGCGTCTGCCCCATCTGGCACAACAGCCGCTGCAGGATCTTCACCGCGTTTGCCCCCGCGTTCACATACATGTCAAAGACCGAGGCCCGCAGCACCCCGGGCAGCGCCCCGATCCGGGGCCGCTCGTAGTAATCTCGCAGATAAATGTTAACGGCTTGTTGCCGGGTCAGGGTTCTTACGTCCTGTTCGTCCACCTGCCCGTCGCCGGTCAGGTCCAGCCCCAGCCGTCGCATCGTCTGCACCGTCACCCCGTGATTGGTGGCCCCGCCCGGATCATCGGGGTCGTTCACAAAGCCGCCTTCGCGGTCAAGGATTTCTTCGGCGATCTGCCGCACCGTCTGCATCGGCACCTCCTGTACGAAACTCGCAGGCCAGAGTGCCGAGGCGAAGTTAACAGGCCGGTAACCCTGCGACCGCCAGGCGAATCGTACAGAACAGGAGTGGTTTCCGTACGAGTTGACAAAAAAACGCGGCCCGAACGGGCCGCGCGTGATGTTCACAATTTGACAGGAAACGGCGCAGGGATCAGCCCTTGGTGTCCTCGGCGGTTTCCTGGTAAACACCCTGTTCCTTCAGCGCGTCCACGACTTCCTTTGGCATGTAATCCTCATCGTGTTTCGCAAGGATTTCAGACGCTTCGAATACACCGTTAACGTATTTTCCGGTACCGATCATGCCCTGGTTTTCCGCAAACAGGTCAGGCAGAACGCCTTTGTAGCTCACCGGCACCGTCGCACCGCCGTCGGTCACGTTGAAACGGATGACTTCACCCTGTCCTCGCTCCAGACTGCCTTCTTCCACCAGTCCCCCAATCCGAAAAGTCTCACTTTCTTTGGGGGGCTCGGCCAATACTTGTGTCGGAGAGCGAAAAAAGTTGATCCCGTCGCGCATCGCATAGCCGATCAGCGCGGTAGACAGAATCAGCGCGACAAACGCCACGAGCACCACCTGGATTCGGCGTTTTTTCTTCAGGCCCTTCATCTTGGTCTTCCTTCGGTCTTGCTGGGGCGGGCCGCGAAACGGCCGCTTTCCCCCTCAGGTAACATTCAGAACGCATTCTGCAAGGGCGCCCGCCTGCTACCTTTTGGCAGGTTGGCGCCGTCACCCGGCTGAATGCCACGCCCCCCGCCTTCAGTCCTTGACCGAAGTCACGAACCGGGCGTCAGGCTGACTGAAACTCGATCTTCTGGCGCAAGAACTGGGTTGCGCGCGAGGACACCTTGCGCGGATCGCCGGTGGTCAGGAACAGGCTTTCCGTGCCGGACCCGACCATGTTGGGATGGCGCGCCAGGTAATCCGCCAACGACGACGCCACAAGGTTGGCCTGACTATATACGTCAACCTCCGGCCCCAGCGCGTCCTGGAAAACGTCCAGCATCAACGGATAATGGGTGCAGCCCAGGATCGCCGCCTCGGGGTGCGGCATCTTGCGTTTCAGCGCATCCACGTGGCTGCGCACCAGTGCTTCGGCCAGGATCATGTCGCCGTCCTCGATCGCATCCACGACACCGCCGCAGGCCTGCGCCTCGACGTCCACGCCAATTGCGCGGAACGCCAGTTCACGCTGGAACGCTCGGCTGGCCACGGTGGCGGGGGTGGCGAACAGGGCGACATGTTTCACCGCCACCTCGCGCGGAGGGGAATTGTCGCCCCACTTGCGTTCGGTCAGCGCCTCGATCAGCGGGACGAACACGCCAAGCACCCTTTTTTCACGAGGAATCCAACTTTCCTGCATGCGGCGCAACGCGGCGGCGCTAGCGGTGTTACACGCCAGGATCACCAGGTCACAACCCGCGTCCCACATGCGTTCCACGGCCGAGGTGGTCAGGTTGAAAATATCGTCTGCGTCACGCACCCCGTAAGGCGCATGGGCGTTGTCCCCGAAATAGACCAGCGGCACCTCTGGCAGGCGCTGGTGTACGGCTTGCCATACCGTCAACCCACCAAGACCACTGTCGAAAATCCCTACTGCCATTGCCTCGGCCTTCTTATCTG
Source organism: Thalassovita sp. (assembly GCA_017792425.1). Lineage (GTDB taxonomy): Bacteria > Pseudomonadota > Alphaproteobacteria > Rhodobacterales > Rhodobacteraceae > Thalassobius. The sequence continues at coordinate 1,831,256 of CP051233.1, read as the reverse complement.
CCGCTTTTGCGGTGTTTCTCTTCGAACTCGTACCCATAATCGTAGGATGCGAGCGGAGTCGGAGAAAGCTCATATGTCGCTTTGCGCAGAAAATCCATCATTCCTTTCGCATCCGCAGCACCGGCGCGCAGGGTTTCGCGCGGGATCGGCTGGCCGATACAGATCCGCACCGGGCGGTCCACCCGATTGGCGAACTGTCGGATCAGCAGCCCCATGCGCAGGGTCGGGTGCAGGTGGCTGGCGATCTGGAACAGGCGGCTGTTGTGGCCGTCAAAAAAAACCGGCACCACGGCAGCTTCGGATTTCGCGATCATGCGCGCGGTAAAGCTGCGCCAAACCGGGTCCATTGGAAAGGCCAACGGTGTCGCCCCCGTGGACACGGTCCCGCCCGGAAAGATACCGATCGCCCCGCCCTGCCGCAGGTAGCGCAACGCTTCCTTGCGGGTGTCCAGGTTCTGCTGGACGGCTTCGCGCGTTTCGTCAAAGGCGATCGGCAGGATCACCCGGTCCAGATCCTGAGCCTTGCGGAACACCCGGTGCGCCAGGATGCGGAAATCCCCGCGCAGGGTGGACAGCAGATGCCCCATCATCAGCCCGTCCAGTATACCGAAGGGATGATTGGCCACCACGATCAGCGGCCCGTCGCGCGGGATCAGGTCCAGCGATCCCCCGGCCACTTCCAGCGACAACCCGTAGCGCGCCACCATGACCTGCCAGAAATCGCGGCCCTGCGCGACATCCTGTTCATAGCCCTGCGCGCGCCGGATCAGCCCCAACCGCCCGGTGGCGTTTTCCATCAGGCGGATCACGGCCCGCCCGCCGCGCGTGGCGGCGGAATGGGCATAGCTGATGTCGCGGGCGACATGGCGCTGGGTCATGGCGGCGATTCCTCTCTGCACCAGGCAGTAAGGGTTTCGCCGCCGCGACTCCAGTTCCGACTATTCCGCCGCCTGAACCGAGGCCGGCGTGCTGCTGCGCAGGGCCGCCAACAGCCCCTCGCGCTGCTTGGCCGCCTTGGCCTCGTTGGCCTCTTTCACCGGTCCATAGCCACGGATGGACAAGGGCAGTTCGGCCAGCGCCACGGCCACGTCCATCTTGTCGGCGGCCAGATGTTTGAGAACCATGGCCATGTCGGCCTCGTACTGCTTGATCAGGGCGCGTTCCATCTTGCGTTCCGGGATGCGGGCGAACGGGTCCAGCGGGGTGCCGCGCAGCCCTTTCATCCGGGCCAACAGGCGGAACCAGCGCATCATGCCGGGGCCATATTCCTTTTTCATCGGGCGGCCATCGGGGCCTTGCTTGGCAAAGATCGGCGGCGAGAGGTGGAATTTCATGGTGAAATCGCCCTCGAACTCTTCGCGCGCCTTGGCTTCGGTGTTCAGCATCAGGCGGGCCACTTCGTATTCGTCCTTGTAGGCCAGCAGCTTGTGATAGCCCTTGGCGACAGCCTCTTTCAGACGCGGATCGTCGAACCGGTCCACCAGCTTGCGGAACCGCTTGGCCAGCCGCTTGTTCTGGTATTCCATCAGCCGCGCTTCGCGGTACGCGATCTTTTCGTCCAGCGAGGCAGGCAGTTCCACCACCTTCGGCGCGATCAGCTGCGCCGCGTGTTCCGGGTGCAGCGCCGCCCAGCGGCCGATTTCAAAGGCGCGCAGGTTGCGTTCCACCGCCGCGCCGTTCAGTTCAATCGACTGGGTGATCGCATCATGGGTCAGCGGCACCAGCCCCTTCTGCCACGCCGCGCCAAAGATCATCATGTTGGAAAAGATCGAATCCCCCAGCGTGGCCTTGGCCAATTCAGAGGCGTCGAACAGCATCACCCTGTCCTGCAACCGCGCCTGCAACTGCAGTTCCAGCCGGTCAGAGGGAATCTGGAACGCCGTGTCGCGGGTGAATTCGCCGGTGACGATCTCGTGGTTGTTGACCACTGCACCGGTCTTGCCGGTGCGGGTCAGACCCAGCGTTTTCGCCCCGGCGCTGACCACCAGATCACCACCGATCAGCGCGTCCGCTTCGCCGGTGGCGACACGCACCGCGCTGATGTCCTCTGGCGCGTTGGCGATGCGGCAATGGATGTGAACCGCGCCACCCTTTTGCGCCAGCCCGGCCATTTCCATCATGCCAGCGCCCTTGCCATCGATCTGCGCGGCCTGCGCCAGCAGCGCCCCGATGGTAACGACGCCGGTGCCACCGACGCCGGTGATCACCACGTTGAACGTACCGTTGATGGCGGGCAGTTGCGGCACCGGAAGATGCGGCAGGTCCAGTTGCGCGGTCTGCGCTTTCTTGATCTTTGCGCCTTCCAGCGTCACGAAGCTGGGGCAGAACCCGTTCAGGCAACTGAAATCCTTGTTGCACGAGGATTGGTCGATCGCGCGCTTGCGGCCCAGTTCGGTTTCCACCGGTACGATGGACACGCAGTTGGACTGCACCCCGCAATCGCCGCAGCCTTCGCAGACATCTGTGTTGATGAACACCCGCTTGTCTGGATCCGGGAACTCGCCCCGCTTGCGGCGGCGGCGCTTTTCGGCGGCGCAGGTCTGGATGTAAACTATAGCTGATACGCCTTTGATCTTGCTAAATTTTTCTTGAACCGGCATCAGCTCTGCCCGCTCGTGCGTTTCCACCCCGGACGGGAAGGCGTTCAGGTCCACGTCCTCCTTCTGGTCATAGACCACGGCGATGTTCTGTACGCCCATCGCCTTGATCTCTTCGACAATACGATAGGCGGTCAGCCCGCCCTCGTTCTTCTGTCCGCCGGTCATGGCGACAGCGTCGTTGAACAGGATCTTGTAGGTGATGTTGGCATCCGACGCCAAGGCCGCCCGGATCGCCTGCACGCCAGAGTGGTTATAGGTGCCATCGCCAAGGTTCTGGAAAACATGGTCGCGCTTGGAAAACGGCGCCTCGCCGATCCAGTTCGCGCCTTCGGCCCCCATGTGGGTAAAGCCCTGGGTGCTGCGGTCCATCCACTGCACCATGTAGTGACAGCCGATCCCGGCATAGGCGCGCTGGCCCTCGGGCACCTTGGTGGAGCTGTTGTGTGGACAACCCGAACAGAAATAGGGCAGACGGCTGGCCAGTTCCTGCGCGTTGTCGTTGCGGCGCACCTCTGCCAGCGCGGCCATCCCGGCCTTGATGCCGTCGGTGCCGCGGCCTTCCTCTATCAGGATGCCGCCCAATTTTTCCGCGATCCAGATCGGATCCAGCGCGCCACGGGTCGGGAAAAGTTCCTCGCGGTGCATGCCGCCCGCACCGCCTTTGTACCAGCCGTAAACGCGATAGCGGTTATCGTCGAACAGCGCTTCCTTGATCTGGATCTCGATCAGCTTACGCTTTTCCTCGACCACCACGATCAGGTCCAGCCCCTCGGCCCAGGCGTGGAACCCTTTCATGTCCAGCGGAAAGGTCTGACCGACCTTGTAGGTGGTGATGCCCAGCCGTTCGGCCTCGGACTGGTCGATATGCAGCAATTCCATCGCATGCACCAGGTCCAGCCAGTTCTTGCCCGCCGCGACAAAGCCGATCTTGGCGCCGGGTTTGCCCCAGACGCGCTTGTCCATCTTGTTGGCGTGGCTGAACGCCTCTGCGGCGAAGCGCTTATAGTCGATCATCCGCGCCTCTTGCGCGGTGGGGTTGTCGATCAGGCGGATGTTCAGCCCGCCATCAGGCATGTCGAATTCCGGTGTGACCAGTTGCATCCGGTCGGGACGGCCATCCACCACGGCGGTCGCCTCGATCGTGTCCTTCATGGTTTTCAGACCGACCCACAGGCCGGAAAAGCGTGACAACGCATAGCCATAGATGCCGTAGTCCAGAATTTCCTGCACCCCGGCCGGGCTGACCACGGGCATGTAGGCATCCACCAGCGCCCATTCCGACTGGTGCAGCACGGTCGAGGATTCACCCGTGTGGTCATCCCCCATGGCCATCAGCACACCGCCATTGGCCGAGGTGCCCGCCATGTTGGCGTGACGCATCACGTCGCCGGACCGGTCCACCCCCGGCCCCTTGCCATACCACAGGCCGAACACGCCATCGAACTTGCCCTCACCGCGCAGCTCCGCCTGCTGGCTGCCCCACAGCGCGGTCGCCGCCAAATCTTCATTCAGGCCTTCATGGAATTTCACGTCGGCTGCGGACAGTTGCTTGTGGGCCTTGTTCATCTGCAGGTCCACCGCCCCCAAGGGCGACCCACGATAGCCCGTCACGTATCCGGCCGTGTTCAGCCCCGCCAGCCTGTCGCGTTCTTTCTGGATCAGCATCAGACGGACAAGCGCCTGGGTGCCATTCATCAGCACCGGCGATTTCGTCAGATCGAACCGGTCGTTCAAGGAAATTTTCTGGCTGGTCATTCCCCGCCTCCCAACGTGGATGTGTGCTTAACTATAGGGCATTTTTAGGTCAAAAAAACTGACCTATAAAGAGAAAAGTTTGACTTCCCGTCACGTAAACGAAAGCTTGGCGGTGTACATGAATTGTGTTTCGTGTATGCGGGCCGCTCTGACTGAAAGTTGCTGATATGGATTGGGACAAACTAAGAATCTTCCACGCAGTGGCCGATGCCGGCAGCCTGACTCATGCTGGCGATACGCTGCACCTGTCGCAATCTGCCGTCAGCCGGCAGGTCCGCGCGCTAGAGGAAAGCCTGAACACCACCCTGTTTCACCGCCACGCACGCGGGCTGATTCTCACCGAACAGGGGGAACTGCTGTTTGACGCCACCCGCGCGATGGCCAAACGCCTGGATGCCGCCGCCGCGCGTATTCGCGACAGCGAGGAAGAGGTATTCGGCGAGTTGCGCGTGACCACCACCACTGGCTTTGGTTCGCTGTGGCTGGCCCCGCGTCTGCCTGCGCTGTATGAAAAATACCCGGACCTGAAAATCGACCTGATGCTGGAAGAACGCGTTCTCGACCTGCCCATGCGCGAAGCCGACGTTGCCATCCGCATGAAGGAACCCAGCCAGGCCGACCTGATCCGCAAGCGCCTGATGGCCGTACGGATGCTGCTCTATGCGTCGCGCGAATACCTGGACCGGCACGGCACCCCCGAAACGATAGAAGAAATCGGCGCCCACCGCCTGATCTGCCAGAATCCGAACTCGGCCCAGGTCGGGGCTGGCGCCAACCTTGTTCAGCACCTTTTGACCTACGATGTGCATTCGACCCTGACCGTAAACAATTATTTCGGGGTGCTGCAGGCGGTCATCAATCACTTGGGAATAGGGGTTCTGCCCGACTATTTGTTGCAGGATTTCCCGAATCTGGTGCGCGTGCTGCCGGATGTTCAATCCATCGAAGTCCCAGTATTCCTGGCCTACCCCGAGGAACTGCGCCATTCCAAGCGGGTCGCCGCCTTCCGTGACTTCGTACAGGAAGAGATCTTCGCATATCGTAAACAGATGAAAGATCAGCAGGTTACCTGATCTGGCTGACAAGCCATGCGCATAACGCATAGCGGCCATGCTGCGAGTGCGACATGATGGTGCTTGATCGATTCAATTTCGATGCCTATTTCAGCACTCGACGGTGATGCTGATTTATCTCGCATCATCTTCGTACCTCCCTGTTGGACTTTGGCCGAGCTTAGTGCTCGGCCTTTTTTTTTGCAGTTGATGCGGCTTCGTTCCGACAGCAGCCCGTGCTTGCGGCAATCCCCCGCCCCGGCGTTGCGCCGTAACCTCTTTCCCCTTGCCCCGCGATGTCCTAAAGAGGCGCCCATAGACCGCGCCCTCGGAGACCGACCATGCAAGAACCCGCCATCACGCCCGATCTGATCGCCGCCCACGGATTGAAACCGGATGAGTACGAGCGGATCCTGGAAATCATCGGGCGCGAGCCGACTTTTACCGAGTTGGGCATCTTCAGCGCGATGTGGAACGAGCACTGTTCCTACAAGTCGTCCAAGAAATGGCTGCGCACCCTGCCCACCGAAGGCCCCCAGGTGATCTGCGGCCCCGGCGAAAACGCAGGCGTCGTGGATATCGGGGACGGTCAGGCCATCGTGTTCAAGATGGAAAGCCACAACCACCCCTCCTACATCGAACCCTACCAGGGGGCGGCCACCGGCGTGGGCGGTATCCTGCGCGACGTGTTCACCATGGGTGCGCGCCCGATCGCGGCGATGAACTCGCTGTCCTTCGGCGCGGTGGATCACCCGAAAACGAAACAGCTGGTCCATGGCGTTGTCGAAGGCATCGGCGGCTATGGCAACTGTTTCGGCGTGCCCACCGTGGGCGGCGAAGTCCGCTTTCACCCCGCCTATAACGGCAACTGCCTTGTGAACGCCTTTGCCGCCGGTCTGGCCGACAGCGACAAGATCTTCTATTCGGCTGCGTCCGGCGTGGGCATGCCGGTGGTGTACCTCGGCGCGAAAACCGGGCGTGACGGCGTCGGCGGCGCCACCATGGCGTCGGCCGAATTCGACGAGACCATCGAGGAAAAGCGCCCCACCGTTCAGGTCGGCGATCCGTTCACCGAAAAGCGCCTGATGGAAGCCTGCATGGAGCTGATGGCGACCGGCGCGGTGATTTCCATTCAGGACATGGGCGCCGCGGGCCTGACCTGTTCCGCCGTGGAAATGGGCGACAAGGGCGGCCTGGGCATCAAGCTGCAACTGGATGACGTGCCCCAGCGCGAACCCAACATGACCGCCTATGAAATGATGCTGTCGGAATCGCAGGAACGCATGCTGATGGTGCTGAAGCCGGAACTGGAGTCCGAGGCCCGCGCCGTGTTCGAAAAATGGGATCTGGATTTCGCCATCGTCGGCGAAACCATTCCCGAGGACCGCTTCCTGATCCTGCATGGTAATGACGTGAAGGCGGATTTGCCGCTGGCGAAACTGTCGTCCTCTGCCCCCGAATATGACCGCCCGTGGGTGGCCACCCCCGCCGCCGCGCCCTTGGGCGATGTGGCCAGCGTCGACCCGATCGACGGGCTGAAGGCGCTGATCGGCAGCCCGAACTACGCGGCGAAACAGTGGGTCTATGAACAATACGACACGCAGGTGATGGGCGACTCTGTCCGCACCCCCGGTCTGGGCGCCGGCATCATCCGCATCCACGGCACCGACAAATCCGTCGCCTTCACCAGCGACGTTACCCCGCGCTACGTCAAGGCCAACCCGGTCGAAGGCGGCAAGCAGGCCGTGGCCGAGGCCTACCGCAACCTGACCGCCGTTGGCGCGTTGCCGCTGGCCACCACCGACAACCTGAACTTCGGCAACCCCGAAAAGCCGGAAATCATGGGCCAGTTCGTCGGCGCCATTCAGGGCATCGGTCAGGCTGTCGCCGCGCTGGACGTGCCGATCGTGTCGGGCAACGTGTCGCTGTACAATGAAACCGACGGCAAGGGCATCCTGCCCACCCCCACAATCTGCGCCATCGGCCTGATCGCCACGCCCGAACAGGCAATCATCGGCACTGCCCGCGACGGCCATGTCGCGCTGCTGATCGGGGACACCGTCGGGCATCTGGGCCAATCCGCCCTGCTGGCCGAGGTCTTCAACCGCGAAGAAGGCGACGCCCCGCACGTGGATCTGGACGCCGAAAAGCGCAACGGCGACTTCATCCGCGCCAACCACGCCCTGATCCGCGCCTGCACCGACCTTTCCGATGGTGGCCTTGCGCTGGCCGCGTTCGAGATGGCAGAGGCCGGCAACGTGGGCGTGCAGATCGACGAACCCGACATGGCGCAACTGTTCGGAGAGGATCAGGCCCGCTACCTGGTCGCCTGCAACTTCGACGCCGCCGAGGCGCTGATGGCCGCCGCCGCGCAGGCTGGCGTCCCGATCCGCACCGTGGGCAAGTTCACCGGCGACAGCGTGAAACTGGGCGGCTCTGATGCCCCGCTGGCCGAGTTGTCCGCACTTTACCGCTCGGCTTTTGAAACCACGGTCGGTTAACTGCGAACGCTTGCCAAACCGGGGCTGTTCCGCGCGGCCCCGGCTTCTTCTCGCCGCGTTGTGAACAATGGTCGCGGCTCTGTCGGGTCGCGCTTGAACCCGCCCCCAACTCGCCCTAGTTTCCTGACTGAACCGTAAACAATCCCGGAGACCCAGATGGCCATTTTCGCACAGGAACTCGAAGACCTGCTACGCGCGAGCTTCCCCAACGCACAGATCGTGGTCGAGGGCAGCGACGGGCGGCACATGTCCGCGATGGTCATCGACGAAAGCTTTCGCGGCATGAACCGCGTGCAGCAGCAACGCGCCGTCTATGCCGCGCTGAAGGGCCGGATGGACGGCTCCGACGGCGAACTGCACGCGCTGGCCCTGACCACCAAGGCCCCGGATTGACCCGCCAAAGCGCACCTACAAGACTGAACTCAGACGGCGGAACCGCCGAAAGGACAAACAGATGAGCGACGCAACAAACCGCATCGACGAAACCGTGAAAGCCAACGACGTGGTGCTGTACATGAAAGGCACCAAAGAGATGCCCCAGTGTGGCTTCTCCAGCCGCGTGGCCGGGGTGCTGAACTACATGGGCGTGGATTTTGTCGATGTGAACGTGCTGGCCGATGATGAAATCCGGCAAGGCATCAAGGATTATTCCGACTGGCCGACCATCCCGCAGCTTTACGTGAAGGGTGAGTTTGTCGGCGGCTGTGACATCATCACGGAAATGACCCTGTCCGGCGAACTGGACGCGCTGTTCGAACAGAACGGCGTCGGCTACTCGAAAGAGGCCGCAGACAAGATCCGCGAAGCCAACGCCTGATCGCCGTGACCGGCACTGGAACGACACGGGGCGCGGGGCCATGAAACGGCCCGCGCCCTTTCGCGTTCTGTGGACCCATCACAGGACGGCGTTGCTGCTGACCGGGCTGGCGCTGGTCATCGCTCTGGTGTTCGCGGCCAAGCTGGCGATGCAGGTCGCCCATTGGAACGACGCCCGCACCGTCCAGCCGGAACCCTGGATGACGCCGGGCTATGTGGCCCGATCCTGGCGCCACCCCCCCGAGGACATCCTTGCCGCGCTTGGCCTGCCGGAACCGCCCCGCCGCAGGGTCACCCTGTCTGAAATCGCAGATCTTCAGGGCCGCCCGGTCGAGGCGGTGATCGCCGACCTGCTGGTCTTTCTTCAGGCACAGGGAAAGGCGCGGCCATGACCGAAACCGCGCTTGCCTTGCTGGCTGATTTCGGCGCGCCCTTCGTGGCGCTTGTCACGCTGCTCAGTTGCCTTGCCCTGCCCCTGCCCGCGTCGGTGGTGATGATGGCGGCGGGTGGATTTGTCGCCTCGGGCGAACTGGACCTGACCCTGACCATCGCCGCCGCGCTATCCGGGGCGCTGGCCGGGGATCAGATCGGGTTCTGGCTGGGGCGTGGCGGCAGCGACCGGGTCGCGCGGATCGAACGGCGCGGCGGCAGGCAGGCCAAGGCGCTGGCCCACGCCACGCATCTGACCCGCGCCCGCGGTGGTGTCGCGGTGTTCCTGACCCGCTGGCTGCTCAGCCCGCTGGGGCCTTATGTGAACCTCGCCGCCGGCGCAGCACGGATGGGCTGGCGCGGGTTTTCCGCCGCCAGCCTTGCCGGAGAATCGGTCTGGGTGGCGGTCTATGTCAGCCTGGGCGCGGGCGCGGCCCAAAGCCTGACGCTGTTTTGGCCGCTGATCAGCGATTCGCTGGGGCTGTTGGCCGCACTGGCAGTGGCGGCGCTGTTGATCCTGCACCTGCGCCACATGCTGCATATCCACGCCAAGGACCGCGCGGGGTAAATCCCCGCCCGCCCCTACGAGGCTGATTTTTCCTCGACCTGGCTGGCCAGCGCCTCGGCGCGGGCGGCAACTTCGGCCAGGGTTTCCATCACGGACCCCGGCACCACCGGCACCTCGACGCGCTGGGGTTCGGGCGCGGGCGCGTTCCTGACCCGCTTCAATTCCGCCGTCAGTTCCTCAACCTGCGCCTGCATTTCGCGCAGGCGGTCCTCGACCCCGGCGGTCTTGTCGGCCAGCATCAGACCAGCCATCAGCAGCATACGCGCCTCGGGCAGCCGCCCGATCTGCGAGGCCAGTTTCTGCGCCTCTTCATCCAGCATCTTCGCAGCTGAATGCAGGTAATGCTCTTCACCCTCTTGGCACGAAACTTCGAAAGCCCGGCCGCCGATCCTGATTTCCACTTCGGGCATCACGCCTCCTCCTGTTTGGCGTCGCCGCCAAGAATGGCGTCCAACTGCCCCAGAACCGCGCCAACCTCTGCCGCATCAGCGGCCCGGCCTGCGTGCAGCGCCTCCAGTTCGGCTTGCAGCGCCGCGTTGATCAGGGCGGCATCGGCCAGACCGGCAGCATTGGCGTCGCGCAACGCAACGTTGCTGGCGCGCAGCTTTTCGTTCACGTCGCGCAATTGCTGCAGTTCCGCATCCATCGCCGTGACCGAGGCGCGCGCTTCCGCCATCGCCTTGTCCAGCCCCTGCACGCGGGCATCCAGTTTATCCTTGATCGCCTTCACGCGTTCTTCCAGTTGGGCCGTCAGGGTACGCTCTTCCTCCAGCGCTTGGGTCAGCCGCGTGATCTCCTGTTCTGCGTCCCGTGCCTCGCCGCCCGCGTCCAGCCCTTCCAGCCCGCGCGCGATACGGTCCAACGCCGAGGTGATCCGGCTTTCCAATTCATTGATGTCGCTCATCGCCCTCAACTTTCTTTGCCGCCGCCCACGCCCGCGACCCGAATACGAATCAAGAAATACGCGGCTTTGGCCCAATCTTATCCAAACACCCCGCAAAATGCGCCCTTTTCGGGGGGAAAGGCAAGGACGCGCGGCTTGCACTCTGGTCAAGGGCTGCTATTCAACATGCAAGCACTTTTTCCGAACGAAGGACAATCGCCGTGGATATCTCTGCACTGCGTAATACCCATCCCGATCACTGGTTCAAGGCTGCCGCCATCCGCGCGCTGACCCTGGACGCAATCCATGCCGCCAACTCTGGCCATTCCGGTATGCCGATGGGCATGGCCGACGTCGCCACCGTGCTGTTCGAAAAGCACCTGAAGTTCGACGCCGCCGCCCCGCGCTGGCCGGACCGTGACCGGTTCATCCTGTCGGCGGGCCACGGGTCCATGCTGCTGTATTCGCTGCTGTACCTGACCGGCTACAAGGACATCACGCTGGAGGAGATCCGCAATTTCCGCCAATGGGGCGCGAAAACCGCCGGTCACCCCGAATACGGCCACGCCGAAGGGATCGAGACCACCACCGGCCCGCTGGGCCAGGGCATTTCCAACGCCGTCGGCTTCGCCATGGCCGAGGAAATCCAGCGCGCCCGCTACGGCAAAAAGATCGTGGATCACTACACCTATGTCATTGCCGGGGACGGTTGCCTGATGGAAGGCATCAGCCAAGAGGCGATCGGCCTCGCTGGCCGTCACCAGCTGGGCAAACTGATCGTGTTCTGGGACAACAACAACATCACCATCGACGGCACCGTTGACCTGTCCGACCGTACCGACCAGGTGATGCGCTTCAAGGCATCGGGCTGGCATGTGCAGGAAATCGACGGCCACGATCCCGAAGCGATCGACGCCGCCATCGCCAAGGCCAAGTCCACCAAAAAGCCCTCGATGATCGCGTGCAAGACCCACATCGCGCTGGGATCGTCGGCGCAGGACACCTCCAAGGGTCACGGTGCTTTGACCGACCCCAAGCTGATCGCCGACGCCAAGGAAGTCTACGGCTGGGCCTCCGGCCCGTTCGAAGTGCCCGCTGACATCAAATCCGCATGGGAAGCCATCGGCGCGCGCGGCGCCGCCGACCGCGCCGCATGGGAAGAACGCCTTGGCTCGATTTCCGGGCGCAAGCGGGACGAGTTCAACCGCACCTACGCACTGGACGCCCCGAAAAAGCTGACCGCCACCATTCGCGCGCTGAAAAAGCAGGTGTCCGAGGAGCAGCCCAAACACGCCACCCGCAAATCCAGTGAAATCGTGCTGGAAGTGGTCAATCCGATCATGCCCGAAACCGTGGGCGGCTCGGCCGACCTGACCGGCTCGAACAACACCAAAACCGGTGATCTGGGCGTCTTCGACCTGGACAACCGCGCCGGGCGCTACATCCACTGGGGCATCCGCGAACACGGCATGGCGGCGGCCATGAACGGCATGGCGCTGCACGGGGGCATGCGCCCCTATGGCGGCACCTTCATGGCCTTCACCGACTATGCCCGCCCCGCGATGCGCCTGGCCGCATTGATGCGTATCCCCAGCGTGTTCGTGATGACCCATGACAGCATTGGCCTGGGCGAAGACGGCCCGACCCACCAGCCGGTGGAACATGTCGCGATCAGCCGTGCCACCCCGAACACCTATGTGTTCCGCCCCTGCGACACCGTGGAAACCGCCGAAAGCTGGGAAATTGCGCTGACGAGTAGGGAAACGCCCTCGGTCCTGTCGCTGACCCGCCAGAACCTGCCGACCGTGCGCACCACCCACAGCCAGAAAAACCTGGTCGCCCAAGGCGGCTATGTGCTGGCCGAGGCAGAGGGCAAGCGCGAGGCGATCCTGATCGCCACCGGGTCCGAAGTGTCCATCGCACTGGCCGCCCGCGATCTGCTGCAGGCCGAAGGCATCGGCACCCGCGTCGTTTCCATGCCCTGCATGGAACTGTTCGCTGAACAGGACGACAGCTATCGCAAACGCGTCCTGCCCGCAGGCCCCGTCCGCGTCGGGGTAGAGGCTGGCGTCCGTCAGGGTTGGGATCAGTGGCTGCTGGGCGAACGCGGCCGCGCCAACAAGGCAGGGTTCGTGGGCATGTCCGGCTTTGGCGCCTCGGCCCCGGCAGAAGTGCTGTACGAGAAATTCGGCATCACCGCCGAAGCCGTGGCCGAAAAGGTCAAGGCGCTGCTGCCTACCCCCGCGCAGGGCGAATTCAAGCACGACGCCTGACATGCAGAAAGGCCGCGCAGGACGCGGCCTTTTCCTTGAATACCTGATTGGACGGGGGGCACCTTGCCCCCCGTTTTCGTTCCGAGTCAGCCTTCCTGCCGGATCAGCCCCCCGGCACGCAGCGCGGTCAGGCCGATCAGGACCAGCGTGATCACGTTCATCACCACCGCGTAGATCAGGCCCGGTATGGCCAGTTCGGGCTGGCCCATCAGCTTGCCGGCCACGAAGATGGTGATGGCGACGTTCTGTAGCGACACCTCGGTCATGATGGTGCGGCGATCGGGGCCGGACAGATGAACGATCCAGCCGACGGTGGCCGCCAGCGCCGGACCTGCAACCGCCAACATCATCACCGTCAGGCCGACTTCGGCGAAAGCGCCGCGCATCGCGCTCCAGTTCTGCACGAAAGTGGCCAGCACCATCAGCACGAACAGAACCTTGGCCAGCGGATCGACGATACGGGCCAGTTTCGTGGCAAAGCCGGACCACAGGGTTCTGACCCCCATTGCCAGCCCCATCGGCACCAGCGCGACCGCCGTCATCCCCAGCGAGATTTTCCACAGCCCCGCCCCGTCCGGCGCCACCGCTCCTGACAACAGCAGCACCAGCGGCAAGGTGATCGGCGCGGCCAGGCTGGTGATCAGCGTCATCCCCACCGACAGCCCCACCTTGCCCCTGACCAGCAACGCCGCGTAATTCGAGGTCACCCCTCCGGGCGAGGCCGCCACCAGCAGCAACCCGGTCAGCATCAACGGCCCCACCAGCGCCGCCTGCCCCAGCGCCCACGCCAGCGCCGGCAGGCCGATCATCTGCACCGCCAGCCCCGCCAGCAGCGCGCGCGGGGCGCGGAACTCGGCGCCGATTTCTGACAGGGACAGGCGCAGCCCCAGCGAAAACATCAGGATCATCATCGCGATCGGCAGAAAGGCGGCAAGCAGGGCGGTCATCGGGGTCTCCTTGGTTTTCCGTTCTTTCGCCGTTTTTGCCGCGCCACGCCCTGATCAAAATCAAGGCGCGCCCGCGGAATGCCCCTAAATTCGGCCCCAGTAAATGAAAGGCCAAACATGATCACCCGACGCACCCTAATGTCCGCCACGCTGGCCGCCGCGCTGTGCGCGCCGTTTGCCCTGACCGCTCAGCACGCCGATCTGGAACCGACGGCGGACAGCCCGATGAACGCTGAAATGCCCCGCCGCTACATGATGGAAGACCTGTACGGTAACGTGAAAACCAACGAAGATTTCCAAGGCAAGTTCGTGTTGCTGTTCTTTGGCTATACCGGCTGCCCCGATGTCTGCCCCACCGCCATGTCCACCTTGGCTGAAACGCTGGAAATCCTGGGCGAAGAGGACGCCGCCAAGTTGACCCCGGTGTTCGTTACCGTCGACCCGGACCGCGACACGCCAAAGCTGCTGCGCGAATACCTGGGATTCTTCGATCCTCGGATAGAGGGGCTGCGCGGGCCCAAGGCCTATACCGACCACATGGTGAAAACCTTCAACGCGCGCTATGAAAAATACATTCCCGACCCCGGCCGTCCGGACCAGTACGGCATGGATCACACCGCGTCTGTCGCCTTTCTGGATCCCGGCGGGTTCCTGATCAAACGCTACCCCCACGGCACCAGTGCCGAAGCGATGGCCGAGGACGTACGCGCCATCATGTCAGAGGTCATCGCAAAATGACGGCGCTGACGCGGCGAGGCATTCTGGCCGGGGCCGGCGCGTTGCTGCTGCGGCCCACAGCGGGCTGGGCCGATGCGCCGTCGGCGGCGGCACTGGCCCGCCCGACCGAGCCGCCCCGCGATGGATCGGCGCTGAAGATCACCGAAGCGGACGGAACCCTGCGCCGACTGTCGGATTGGGCTGGCGCCGTGGTTCTGCTGAACTTCTGGGGTCCGTGGTGCGTCCCCTGCCAAAAGGAAATGCCCTCGATCGCGCGGATGGCCGAACGGGTGTCCGGTGCGGGGCTGGTGGTGTTGCCGCTGGCCTTTGACTGGCGCGGACCAAACAGCGTGCGGCGGTTCTACAAGGACAACGGGATCACCGGCTTGCCGGTCCTGATGGGCGACGGTGAAAACCTCAAACAGGTGCTGGACACCGAACTGCTGCCCTCCAGCATGGTGATCGGCCGCAACGGGCAATCCCTGTCGGTGATCGAGGGCGAAGCGACATGGGATGACGACGCGACGGTGACCTGGCTTTTGGGCCTCCTGTAAGTGCTACGCCGACAGTGAAAAGGCCGCCCTCGGGGCGGCCTTTGGCTTTTACACCAGGTCCGAGCGGCTGAACCGCCAGTACCCGACCCCAGCCAGCACCGCCCCCAGCGCCGCCGGATAGGCCATTGCCCAAACGACATAGCCCGTCACCCCGAAATGATCCAGAATAACATAGGACGACGGCCCCAGCAGGATCAGTTGCGGATCGAACAGGATCATCGACGCCGTGCGGAACGCCTGCAAAGGGTTGGCCAGCGCGATGCCGATTACCACGTCCGGCACGACCCGCTGCTGGATCAGCACCGACAGCAACAACAGGTCCAGCAGCGCCACCAGCGCCAGCCAGACCAGCAGGCTGAGCCCCAACGCCACCTCGGTTGATCGCGACAGGGACGAAATCAGGAACCCGATCCCCAGGAAACAGGCCGCCAGCGCCGCGACCAGCCCGGAATACAACCCGAAATGCCACCACGGCACCGGGTGGTTCATCGCCGCGCCATAGGCTGCCGCCACGCCAAGCGCAACCGCCACCGGGGCCAGCACCAGCACCAGCCGCGCCAGGAAACGGCCCCAGTACCAGGTGGCCAGCGACACCGGAAAGGCCAGCATGTATTCCAGGTTCCCCGCTTCGCGGTCCCCCACCATGGACCGCGCCGTGGTGACGATGATGAACAGCGGCAGCACCGCCATCGCGATCTGGATATAAGTCACCAGCAGCCGCGACAGGCCCGTGAACCCCAGCACGCGGCTTTCGGAAATGCCGGTGGTGATCAGCAACAGCATCAGCCCGACAACCACCACGGAATAGAAATGGAACCAGCGCGAGCGCAGGGATTCGGACAGTTCCAATCGCAGCATCAGCCCCAGCCCGGTGCGCGGAACAGGCCCGGCGGGCGTGATGCGCGTGATCGGTTCGGACGGTCCGGGCAACAGGGGGTCGGTGTTCAAAGCGTTCATCCTTGATGTGTCCCCTCTTCTGCACCCGGAATGCACCGCCAGGTCAACCCCCGCGACAACACCGCCGTCTGCATTTCCGCAAATGACACCGTCAACCGGGTTTTTTCGCGCAGCGCGGCCCAACCATAGTCCATCGGGGACATCACCCCGTCATGGTAATGCGCCTGCCGCGCATCCAGCCAATCTGTGCGGGTGCCATAGTCGCGCACCCAGAACTCGATATCGGCGGCGTCTTTCCACGGTTGTTCCTGCAACCAGTGGACCGCGTCGCCGATATCGTCGAACTTGACCAAGGCACGGTCGGCGCCGCCACGGATTTCAGCGGCGAATCCGGGGTCGGAAATGATCATGCCGCACATGGCGCAAACCTCGCGGCCCCAGCGGATGTCCTCGGGGCCGGCGGCCTCAGCCTTGCAGGCGGACAGCAGAGGCGCTGCGGCCAGCATGGCCAGCGTAGCGCGGCGGGTATGGTGGTGGTGGCGGCACATGTCAGATCACCCTTTCCGGCTCCTGCTCCAGCGCGAGGCTGTCGATCAGGCTGCCATAACGGGCCAGCAGGCCCAGAAAGCGGAAGGTTTCGGCGGTCGGCACCGGGCCGGTGAAAACGGTGCCCGCGGCATCGGCCCGGAAACCCCAGCCCGCCAGCGCGGCGGCAATCGGCCCGTGCGGCGCGTTCAGCACGATCCGCGCGTGGTGGAATTCGCCCGCGGCCAGACGGTCGCGCATGGAATCGTCCAGCACCACCCGGCCCCGGTCCAGCTCGATCACCCGGTTGACCAGCGGCGCAACTTCTTCCAGCCGGTGACTGGCGATCAGCATGCTGGCGTCCTTGCGGTCTGCCAGCAGATCAATGAACACCGCCCGCGCGGCCGGGTCCAGGTTGGCGGCCGGTTCGTCAAAGATCATCAGCTCGGCGTTGCGCCCCAGCGCGATGGTCACCAGGATTTTCTGTTTCTGCCCACCAGACAGGCGATAGAAGGGGCGGCGGCGCACCTCGTCCAGATCAATCCCCAACCGCTCGGCAATCGCGGTCATTTCTTCCCTGTCGGCGCCCGCGCCTTTCTCGGCAAAACTCAGCAATTCGGATACGGGCATGCGCAGTGGCGGCGGCAGTTGCGGCACGAAGGCCACCCGCGACAGCACCCGCGCATCGCGCCGTTTCGCGCCTGCGCCGTGGAATCCGATCGTCCCGCCATAGCCGTAATGGCCCAGCAGGCAGCGGAACAGCGTGGTCTTGCCCGCCCCGTTCGATCCGATCAACGCGATCCGGTCGCCCGCGTCTATGGACAGGGTCAGTTCATCCAGCACGGCGCGCCGGTCAAAGCGTTTGGTCAGGCGGTCGATGACGATCATGGCGCTCTCCTCAGATGATGCTGTCCAGCCCGCGCACCTTGAAGCTCAGGGCGTTCTGCGGGCAGACATCCACGCACAGCCCGCAGCGGGTGCAGTCGGGGCCGATATATTCCACCTCGTCCTGAGCATAACCCATCTTGGTGATCTCCAGAACATGCGGCACCAGGCAGACCGCGCGGCATTCGCCCTCGTGCAGGCATTTGTTCAGGTCGTACCTGATCTGCACCGGGGCGACGGCACCGGTGATGCCATAGGTCAGGCCGATCGGGCAGACATAACGGCACCAGAACCGACGGGAAAAGAAGATCTCGATCCCCAGCAGGAAGATCACCCAGATCACCGCCACGGTCGGGCCATAGATCAACGCGCGGCTGACGATACCCACCGGGTTGATATATTCGAACACGGTATAGCCGGTGACAAAGGCCAGCACCATGAACACCACCCACAGCACCACGCGCAATCCGCGGTGGAACGGGTGGTCCTTTACCCAGCCCCGGCGGGCCAGGAACAGGTGGATGGCCTCGGCCCATTCGGCCAGCAGGTGATACGGGCAGGCCCAGGAACAGAACGCCCGCCCGCCCACGATCCACCACAGGGCGACCACGGTGACGGTACCGATCACCAGGTTCAGCATCACGTCCTTGAACGCCAGCATCACTTGCAGCGCGGCGTTCGGGTCCGCCATGTGGAAGCCCAGGAACCGCGACCCGCTCATCGACCCTTCGACCAGTTGCACATCCCAATAGAAAGAGATGATGAACAGCGAGTTGATAAAGATGATCGAGATCCAGCGCAGGTTGCGCCACTTGTGGCTGAACTGCGGGTTTTCATGCTCGTCCGCGATCAGTTCCTTGCGCAGTTGCACCTGTTCAGGGGTTTTCTTATGCGCTTTCACGGCGCGCGCGGCGTCGGTTTCTTCCTCTGGCGTGGGGCGGCGCGGTTCGGCGCCGAACATCATGGCCAGTTTGTGCAGGAACCACTTCATGGTCACGCCTCCAGTGCCAGTTCGGTGTCGATCACGATCGCGGCCGGTTCGGTCGGGCACATCATTTCACAGGTGCCACAGCCGACGCAGGATTTATGGATCGTCGGCACGCGCCGCGTGTCGCGGTAATCGATGGTGACCGGTTCCAGCGTGATCGCGCCTTCGATCGGGCATTCGCGCACGCACAGATCGCAGATATCCACGTCATAGGGATAGGACGCCACCGGCTGCGGTTCCCATCGGTCGATTTCTTCATAGCGCAGCAGGCCGGTGAAATCCTCGCCGCGGGCCAGCCCCTTGAAGCCCAGACCCTTCATCGCCAGGCAGGCTTCGGGCCGCGCCAGCCGGGCAAAGCCCATCGTGACCTCTTCCTTCTTGGCGATCTCGTGGCTCAGCGCGCCCGTGGGGCAGGCCAGCACGCATTGCACCGCGTCGCAGGAAAAATCGCAGGCCTGCGCGCGTGCATCGATATAGGGCACGCCCAGCCCATAGCCTTCGTCGCCATCGGCCAGCTTGATCGCCTCGACCGGACAGACCTGCACGCATTGCCCGCACTTGATGCAGGCGGCCAGAAAATCATCCTCGGGCAGCGCACCGGGCGGGCGCAGCCGGTCGAACACCCGCTTGTAAACCGGGTACCAGCCGATCAGCCCGGCGGATATCGCCGCCACACCCAGCGCCATCGTGCGCACCAGCATCCGCCGCCGTTGCAATTCGCGACGGGTCAGGCGGGGTTTCTTCTTCGGGGTTTCGGCGCTCGTCGTCATCGTGTCAGCATTTCCAATGCGGATTTCTGTTTTCCTGTCTGAGACGCGGTTTCAGCACGTGCAGCGGCATGGTCAATCGGCGCGACAATCGGGTGTTCCTCGCGCACCAGCAAGCGCGGCTGGGAAAACGGGGCCAGCCGTTCGATGAAATCCAGCGCCGACAGCGCCACCCCGCCGCGAAAGAACGCCGCCGCGGGCAGGTCCATCCACAGCCGATCCGCGTACATGTAGATCTCATGCGGGGTATCGCCCACCGTGTCCCGGTCACTGTTCAGGCCGGCGTAATCATCCCAGTGATTGCCGTTCCACCCTTCGCGCAATGCGGTGCCACGGCCCCGGACGGACACCTGGGTGAAATTGGACAGGAAATTGTTGTGGTTGAAGTTGTTGCCAACCCAGTCGGTATGGAACTCTACCCCTACGCCATTATAGGCGATCTGGTTTCGGTTGAATTCGTTGGTCTTGTCGGGATCCCAGGGCGACGGATCCAGGTAGATGCCCACTGCGTTGCCCAGGATCAGGTTGTCCTCGACAATGGCGCCAGAGGTTTCCTTGAACCCCACGCCCATCCCCGACGCGCCCCAGGCCCGCAGGATCTGGTTGCCGCGCACGACGATGTCATTTGCGTACATCATGAACACGCCCACCACACAGTCCGAGATTTCGTTTTCCTCGATCAGGTTCTTGTGGGCATACATGAAATGGATGCCATAGCGCCCGTGCTGGATGCGGTTGCGATAGAACCGGTTGCCCTCGCTGTACCAGATCACGATGTCGCGGCTGTGTTCGATGTGGTTATGTTCGAACAGGTTGTCGTTGGAATAGTAGATGCGCACGCTGTCGCCGCGCATTTCCAGCGGCATGTCCTTGGAGCTGATATAGTTGCGGCGGAACACGTTGTTGTTGGACTGGTCCAGGTCCAGCCCGAACAGCGCGTTCTCAATCCGCACGTCACGGATGACGTTATAGTTGCCCTTGATCCGCAGCCCGGCGTCCACCTTGTTGTGCAAACGCCCGGAATTGCGGATGGTCAGGTTCTTCAGCGTGGCCGCGTCGGTCTGCAGCAACACCACGGTGCCCTGCCCGCCCCCGTCAATTACCGCCTTGCCCCGCCCGTCCAGCGTGATCGGCCGGGTGATCACCAGTGGCCCCTGGTGGACCCCCGGTTCCAGCACGATCTCTGCCCCGTCGGGTGCGGCGTCGATCCGGTCCTGCAGGGTTGCGGCCATCGCCGGCCCCGACAGGTTCAGACACAGGATGATAAGGGCGAACAGGCGCATCGGCGTGCCTCACATACCTTTCGCGGCATCACCGGCCAGGCGCAGTTGCTTGGCCCGGATCAGCGCGGCCAACGCCAGGCAGGCAGAGGACGCCAGCATCAGGTAGAACCCGAGCGCCGGGTAGGAATGGGTGGTGAATTGCGCCACCTTGCCGTCGCCCAGCACGGTCGGCATGAACGGTTTCAGCGTAAAGGCGCCCATCTCGTTCAGGCTATGGCCATACCACCACAGCCAGCCCGCGTATTCGGCCAGAAAGCCCACCGGCAACGCCATCGGCGCCAGCACCAGCAGCCAATAGAAGATGCGGTTCGCCCGCATCGTCGCCACAGCCACCATCAGCGCCATGAACCCCAGCACCGCAACGAACAGGATCTTCGCCACCACGCTCATCGTCGCGACCAGCGGATCGTTGCGTTCTGGCTCGTTGAACCAGCGTGCCAGCGACTTGGCATAGTGCCACTTGAACACCTGCATCACCGACCCGTTCCAGGCCTCTTGCTTGGCGGCGGGCAGCTTGTTGTTGTCGATGTTGTAGTTGCCGCGGATGTTGTCGATCAGCGCCTGCCGGTCTCCGTCCTCGGTCACGGCGGCCTGTTCCTCGGCCTCACTTTCAGCCAGCGATTCCTTCAGCATCTTGACGATGGGCGACAGGTTGCTGTCATCCACCTTTTCGCTGCCGTCCTGGCCCAGCGTCACCACCAGACCCTTCATATAGCCCGTGGTGTGCAGGGAAATGCCGTTTTCGCCATAGACCGCCAGCCACATCCACACGGCGATCCCGCCGTACCCCACGACCGAAACCGCGATCCGCACTGTCCGGCCCGGCGCGGCAAAGGCCAGCGCCATCACCACGATCATCGCGAACAGGAAGGGCGAAAACGCCTTTTCCACCGGCCCGCCCGATGCGATCGGATACATGCCGACATAATGGTTGATCGTGTCCATCTCGTGGACGCAGTCCAGCGCCTCGGTTTCCTGCACTTCCTGGCTGGCGCGGATTTCACAGCCGTTGCGGACGGAATCCATGTGGAACAGGATGCGGATACCCTGCGGAAAGGTCGCCTCGGGATAGTTGGGGGCGGTCAGCGACACCCACCAGCCCGGTGAAACATAGGAGAAGCCGATCAGAACGACGGCGACAAGTGTCAGTACGCGGTAAACGATACCGCGGCGATCGGGTGAGGCCTTGTTCATTGGAACAAATCCTTATGTTCAGTGTTGGACGCGGGCGGGCGCCCCCGCCCGCGTTGACATGGCTTACCAGTCGTAGTCGGGGTTGACCCAGCCGGGTTCTGCCACCATCTCCGCCGGCGGTTTCAGGCGCGACACGTAGTCCAGAACCGCCTTGGTGTCTCGGTCGGTAAAGGTCTGGATCTGCTGCACCATGTCCGGGTTGGCGTTGCGGCGCTTGCCTTCCTTGATCCACTGATACTGACGCACCAGGTAGTTGTAGTGCTGGCCGTGAATACGCGGATAGAACTTCTCGTTGTTGCCTTCGCCGTTTTCACCGTGGCAGCGCACGCAGTTGTCCTTGTACAGCTGCGCGCCGTGTTCCAGGTCATCGCCCTCGCCCACACCGTTTTCCGGGTTCATCGGCAGCTTTTCGATATAGGCCGCCACGTCCGCGATGGACTGCGACCCGCCGATTTCGGACGGCAGCGCGAACGGGTACATCGTCGGGTTGTCGCGGTTCAGCGCGCGGATGTCGGCCAGCTGCTTGATGATGACGTTATAGTGCTGGCCCGCGATCTGCGGGAAGGTGCCGTCGGTCAGGCCCCAGCCGTTCAGCTGGTGACAGGCCGAACACACCTCGTACACGTCGATCCCGTTCTGGTGATCCGGGGTCAGGTGCAAGGCTTCGTCCTGCTCACCGCCGCCCTGGTTCCACGAAGAGGTGTCAACAGTGCCTGCGGCCAGCGCGGGCAGCGCCAGCGCCATGAACACGCTCGAAAGAAGTGCCTTTTTCATCGTTTTCATATCCTTTCAGATTACTGTGCGTTGCGGTCGATCTGCGACAGCCAGGTCGCCAGGGCGGCGATATCGTCGTCGCTGGCCTTCTTGATCGTGCCGAACATCATTTTCGATTTGCCGTTGGTGCGGACCTTGTCGCGCATTTCCGTCATCGCGCGGATCAGGTAGTCGCGGTTCAGCCCGGCAATGAACGGATACACCTTGTTGGAAGGCTTCAGCGCCCCCTTGCCGTGGCAGGATTTGCAGCCCAGCGAATTATAGGCTTTCTCACCTGCGGCCAGTTCGTCCTCGCTCGGGGCGGGGTCCAGCGGCTTGGGCGCGGCGGGATCCTGGGCGGCCAGGTACTTGGCCACGTCCTTGATTTCGTTTTCGTCTACCAGGTGCATCACGTCCACCATCCCCTGTACGTAAGGATGTCCTGTGGCCGGGTCTACCGTACCGACGCGTTTGCCTTCCTTGATATCCATCAACTGCTGGACCAGGTATTTTTCATTTTGCCCGGCAAGGGCCGGAAAGGTCATGACCGGCTTGGCGCCGTTCTTGCCGTGGCAGGCCATACAGGTCTTGGTCATATAGACGCGCTTGCCGTCCTTGATCGGGTCTGCGGCTGCGGGCAGCGCAGCCAGCGCCAGCCCGGTAGCCAGAATGATTTTCAGGGTTGGTCGCATGGCGTTTCCTTGCGAATTAGATGTATCTTTTCGGGGTTGAAACAGGCGGCGACCAAGGGTCGCCGCCTGTAGGAACGCTTACTTCTTCACAGCGCCGTTCTGGTCCAGGTAGGTCTTGGCGCGCAGCCCGATGTCTGCAGCTTTCACCTGGTACTGCCACCACTGGCCGGCCCACAGGGTCGCGTTCTGCCAGTCTTGCTTGCCGGCGGCCTCTTCGGACTTGGCCTTGGCGTCGGCGGCAAAGTTCAGCTGGTCAACAGCGTCCTCCACCAGTGCGACAACATCCGGGAAGTCCTCGTAGTTGCGGCCGGTGATATAGGCGACAACCGAGTCGATGACTTCCTGCGTGGCCACGTTGTTGGCGACCTGCTTGTCATAGTCAGCCTGGGTATAGGCCTGACCTTCGGACACGGCTGCGGCTTCCTCGACATAGCCCTTCGGCTTGACCATCAGATAGCCGGTCATCTCCAGGTGCAGCGCCGAGCAGAACTCGGTGCAGTAGAAGGAGAACGCGCCGGGCTTGTCTGCCACGATCTTCGCGGTCGCGGTCTTGCCGGGTTCCAGCGACAGGTTCACGTCATAGGTCGAAACCGAGAAACCGTGGGTTTCGTCCTCTGCCCGTTCCGAGTTGGTGATGATGAACTCGACGGTGTCGCCTTCGTTCACTTCCACGATCTCGGGGGTAAAGTGCGACCGGATCGCGGTCATGTAGACCTTGACGTTGGTGCCGTCACGCTCGATGCGCTCCATGCCCGGACGGACCGCGCCTTCGTGGCGTTCGCCGGTCCGGCTGTTGGTGCCGTACTTGTAGCGCACCAGCGGCTTCAGCTTGTCGGCCGAAATCGCGGTGGCATAGTGCGGCTCGCCCAGCGGAACGGGCATGTCATAGAGCAGCTCCATCTTGTCGCCGGAGATGTCGATCAGCTGGTGGTTCTGCGGGTGCAGCGGCCCCACCGGGTTGAACCGGTCAATCGCCAGCTTGTTCAGCGAAATCAGGTATTTACCCTTCGGGTTGACGGTTTCGCCTTCCATCGCGACCAAGTGGCCGATGTTATAGTGGATCGAAACCTTGTCCAGCACCTTGCCTTCGCAGTAGTCCCACTTGGCAACCTGGCTATCCACGTAAAGCGAGGTGTAGACCACGCATTCCTTGCTGTCATACTGGGTATGAAGCGGACCAAGACCCAGGGCCACCTGCTTGTGCAGGGCGTCTTCCATCGCGATAACCGGGATACCATAGGGATCGGTCCCCGAGAACTTGCCGGCATCGATGGCCGCCTTGATCTTCTCGAACGAATAGACAGACCCCTGGGTGTCCAGTTTGCCGCCCACGATGATGTACTTGCCGTCGGGCGACACGTCCACGCCATGCGGCGATTTCGGTTCGGCGACCAGGTACACCAGGCCTTCGGCGATGGCGGTTTCCATGGTGATGACCGGGTGGTCATTGATCATGGTGACATTGCCAGCCTTGTAGACCTCTTCGGCCTTCTTCCAGTTGATGATGTGCAGATAGTCGGTGTCGTTCTGCGAACAGCCTGCCTCGAACGGCGGGCGGCCCGATTCGATCCCGCCGACATAGCGTTCGGCGCAGAAAGAGTTGGTGAACGACCAGCCTTCGGACACGTTCTTGCCGGCGTCCGAAAGGTCTTGGCTATACGGCGGCAGTTCCAGCGAGAACGAGTTTTCCGGCTCGATCCGGCCCTTTTCGCGGTTGAACTTCCAATAGGTGACAGCGCCACGGAACTTTTCGTTGAACTGCGACAGCGGCGCATAGCCACGGCCCAGAACGCCCGGATACTGCGCGGCCTCGATCACGTATTCCGAGTTCGGGGTCACGAAGGTGCCACCGTGTTCGGATTGCAGGATCGGGTTCACCACGATCTGCTGGGTTTCGAAGTCATGCAGCGAAATCACACCGATACGCGGTGCGGATTTGTCGTTGATGAACAGGTATTCGCCGTCCATGTCACCGTTGGTTTCGGTGATGGCCGGGTGGTGGGTGTCACCCCAATGGAGTTCGCGGCCGTCGACCTTGCCGGCTTTCAGGATCGCTTTGGATTCCTCGTCATAGCCGTAGCCTTGCCACGGTTCAGGCGTGAACACCGAAACGTATTTCAGAATGCGCATGGACGGAACGCCATACACCATGATCTGGCCCGACTGACCGCCGGACGAGAAGACAATAAATTCGTCGCGGCCGCCGGTCGGCGTATAGGTTTTTGCCGCGGCCACAAGATCTTGTTGGGTCAGTCCGCGACGCTCCATGACTTGGTCCAGCGTCTCGGCAGAGGCCCCCATAGCCATACCCATACCGACCGCAGTGGTCGCCATCAGCAGGCGTTTCTGAATGGTTTTCACCTTTTTTCCCTCTCGTTTCATGACCGTTTCTTCAAACGCGTCTCACGCAAGGCGATCAGTCCCGTGATCCCCTGCATTCCTGTTGGCGCAGTCGGTCCCATGATCTGCGCCACGGTCTGTTTTTCACGGTTTCGAGAGGGGCTCCTTGAGAAAAGTCAAAGATTGAATGTCTCTTTGTGCCAATGTCGCGCAGAACAAAATGCCCATGACGAGGTTAACATGAGAAATTTTTCCCGCCGCGCCGCCCTTGTTTCCTTGGCTCTGGCCTGCTGCATGTCGGCTGTTCCCGCCCTGTCTCAGGACGCGAGAACCGAAACGCTGGAAATTTCCGGCGGCTTTACCCGCGCCTCTCCGAAGATGGCGCAGGTGGGCGCGGGCTTTCTGACGATTCGCTCTTTGGGCGAGGCGGACAGGTTGGTCGGGTTCACTTCGCCCGCCTGCACCCGGCCCGAACTGCACACCCATATTCATGACAACGGCGTGATGCGCATGCGTCAGGTGGACGCCATCGACATCCCCGCCGGGGGCAAGGTCGCCCTGCAACCCGGCGGGCTGCACCTGATGATGATCGGCCTCACCGCGCCGTTGTCCGAGGGCGACACCGTCCCTCTTACCCTGATCTTTGAACAGGCAGGCGAGGTCCAGATCTCGCTGCCCGTGAAAGGCCCCGGCGCCATGAATTAGCGTCCTGCGCCGGGTCAACTGGAATGGCCGCCCTTCGGGGTGGCCTTTTTTTCGCCTTTCCTCGCAGCGACCTGCCGCCCGCTGTGGGGTCCGTCACCGCCCGCGGCCTGGGCCGGGCGGCGTGATCCGCCGAGGTCCACGAACAGGTGAAAAAATGGTTTGCAGGGACAGAGAGGCCGCGCCCTCGTACGGTTCAAGGCGGGAATCGTACGAGTTGACAGGTTAACCGGAGATGACCACCCCGAGCAAAAGCAGGATCTGGAACCCCGCCGTCTGCGCCAGCAGCTTGTTCAGCCGTGCCGAAACGGGCCAATGCCACATCGCGTGCCCCAGCCACAGTGCCAAAACTCCTGCCGGAACAAGGGCATAGCCCGGCCAGAAAACCGCGGCGACCGCCAGCGCCCCCAGCAGAAGCACGAAATACAGCAGGCGTGACGCGGGCAGACCCAGCAGGATCGCCAAAGTCCGCCGCCCCGCCCGCCCATCCTGCGCCCGGTCCCGGTGGTTGTTCAGCATCAGCACCGCCGCCGCTGGCAGCCCGATCACCAGCCCAAGCGCCAGTGTTTCAAGGCCGAACGGGGCCACGCCCTGCAACCAGCCGGTACCGGAAACCGCCACCAGTCCAAAGAAGAGGATCACCAGAACCTCGCCAAACGGTAGGCCGGACATCGGGAACGGCCCCATCGAATAAAGATAGCCGAACGCCAAGGACGCAAGGCCGATCGCGATGATCGGCCAGCCACCCAGGCCAACCAGGTACAGCCCCGCCAGCACCGCCACACCGAAGGCGGCCAGCGCGGCCCGACGAACTTCAGCCCCGTCCAACAACCCCAGCGCGGTCATACGCGGCGGGCCCAGCCGATCTTCCCGATCAACCCCGCTGGCGGCGTCGGCGGCGTCGTTCCACAGGTTGGTGCCCACCTGGATCGCACCGGCCGCCAGCATTGCGGCCAGCATCACATCGGGGCGCCAGGTTCCCTGCCCCGCAGCCAGCCAACTGCCCGCCAGAACCGGCATTTGCGACAGGCTGACGGTCTTGAACCGCGCCGCGATCACCCACAGCGCCGGGCGCGGCAGCGCCGCCAGGCGCGAGCGGGTATCGGCAAGGCTCTGGCCGGTCATGGTTTCCTCGCGATTTGCATCCGCGCCACCCCAAAGACAAAGGCGCGTTCTTCGACCAGGTCCAGCCCAGCCTCGGCGATTTCACGGGCCATGTCGGCCCGGGCGGGAAATTTTTCAATCGATTCGACAAGATACTGATAGGCCCCGCGATCCCGTGCGACCAGCGCACCAATGCGGGGGATCACGTGGCGCGCATGAATACCATAGAACGGGGCGAACCATGGGTCCGGCCGGGAAAATTCCAGCAACATCAAGTGACCGCCCGATTTCAGAACCCGCGCCACTTCGCGCAGGCCCTGCGCCGGGTCGGCCATGTTGCGCAGGCCAAAGGACAGCGTCACCAGCGCGGCAGAGCCATTGGGAAACGGCAAATCCTCGCCCGGGGCTTCGACATAGTCCAACGTCTCCCCGGCCCGTTCCCGCGCTTGCGCCAACATGCCCTGCGACGGGTCCACCACCACGATCTGCCGCCCGGTCAGGCGCTTGCGCATGGCGATGGCCAGGTCACCCGTCCCGCCCGCCACGTCCAGAATCGCACCGTCTTGCCCTGTCATTCGCGTCAATGCCCGGCGGATCACGCTGCGTTTCCACAGCCGGTGGGTGCCAAAGCTCATCAGGTCATTCATCAGGTCATAGCGGGGCGCGATGCGGTTGAACAACGCCTGCACCTCGTCGCGGCGGGCGGTTTGCTGTACGTCTTGCTGGCCAAAGCTGGTCCGCAACTGGTCAAGCTGGGTGGCGCGGGTCATGCCGGATCCTTTCGACTGGGTCAGCGCCTGACTAACATGCCGCCGCGCCGCATGTTTTGATTTTTCTCAAGTCACGCCTTACCGGTGACCGCGCTGATCAGCGGCCCCACCACGCGCGTCGCCAACGGGATCAACAGCAGGCCATAAAACAGCCCCAGTACACCGTCGCACAGCGCCGTCACGCCCCATTGCACCGTCCCTGCGAACTGCGCGGACACGCCCTGTGCAACGGTTTCAGCCAAGTGGTGAATGTCTTGATACGGATGATGCACGCCCAGATCATGCAGCCCGTGGATCATGATGGACCCGCCGACCCACAGCATCGCCGCCGTGCCGACGACGGACAGCAGCTTCATCAACTTTGGCATCGCGCGCACCAGCCCGCGCCCGATCCCCTGCCCGAGTCCGGTCCGCGCGTTCTGCGCCATGAACAGGCCCACGTCGTCCATCTTTACGATCAGCGCGACAGACCCATAGACCGCCAGCGTAATCATGACCCCCACCAGCGCCAGCGCGGCCGCTTCCGTCCAGATGTTGCTTTCGGGGATGGCGGACAGGGCGATGGTCATGATTTCCGCCGACAGGATGAAATCCGTTTTGATCGCCCCGGCGACTTTCTGTTCTTCCAGGTGGCCGGGATCCTTCACGTCCATATCGGCCTCGATATGCTTGTCCCCGTGCGGGAACAGTACGTGGAAAATCTTCTCGGCCCCCTCGAAACACAGGTAACTGCCCCCCAGCATCAGCAAGGGCGTGATCAGCCACGGTGCGAAATTCGCCAACAGCAGCGCCACCGGCAGCAGGATGATAAGCTTGTTGAACAGCGATCCGCGCGCGATCTTCCAGATGATCGGCAATTCGCGAGCCGGGGCGAACCCATGCACGTATTTCGGCGTCACCGCCGCGTCATCAATCACCACGCCGGCGGTCTTGGCCCCCGCCTTGCCTGCCGCCGCCGCGATGTCATCCACGCTGGTTGCCGCCACCTTGGCGATTGCCGCCACATCGTCCAACAGGGCCAGAAGACCGCTCATACCACACCTCTTTGTCCGGGTCGGGTCCAATCTAGCCATTCGGGTCGGCGGAACAAGGCCGATCCGCCCCGCGACGTTAGCGCAACCACTCAAGTTTTGCGCTAACACCTTTATTTCAAGGCCAGATTCACCTTTCAGATATGGCGTATCGCAGCTATACGGCCCCAAGTTCACACGCATCAGGAGTTGCCACAATGACCATTACCGTGGGCATCAACGGATTTGGCCGCATCGGCCGCTGCACCCTCAGCCATATCGCCGAAAGCGCCCGCGAGGACATCAAGGTCGTCCGCATCAACGCCACCGGACCGCTGGACACCGCGGCGCACCTGATCCGCTATGACTCGGTGCATGGCCGTTTCCCCGGCACCGTCACCATCGGCGACGGCACCATGGACATGGGCCGCGGCGCGTTCGAGGTGCAGTCCACCTATGACATGGACGAACTGGACTGGTCGGGCGTGGACGTGGTGCTGGAATGCACCGGCAACTTCAACGACGGTGAAAAAGCCAAGAAACACCTGGAGCGCGGCGCGAAATCGGTGCTGATCTCTGCCCCGGCCAAAAACGTTCAGAAAACCATCGTGATGGGTGTGAACAGCGACGAACTGGCCAAGGGCGACGTCATGATCTCGAACGGATCGTGCACCACCAACTGCCTGGCCCCGGTCGCCAAGGTGCTGCACAATGCTTTTGGCATTGAATCGGGCATCATGACCACGATCCACGCCTATACCGGCGACCAGCCGACCCTGGATCGCCGTCACAAAGACCTGTACCGCGCCCGCGCCGCCGCGATGTCGATGATCCCCACCTCGACCGGCGCTGCCAAGGCCCTGGGCGAAGTGCTGCCCGCGCTGAAAGGCAAGCTGGACGGGTCCGCCGTGCGCGTCCCCACCCCGAACGTATCCGCCGTGGACCTGACCTTTGTCGCGCAGAAGGACGTCACTGTCGCCGACGTGAACGCGGTCATGAAGGAAGCCGCGCAAGGCGCCATGAAAGGCATTCTGGGCTATACCGAGGAAAAACTGGTCTCGGTCGACTTCAACCACACGTCGGAAAGCTCGTTCTTCGCCGCCGACCAAACCAAGGTCATCGGCAACCGGCTGGTCCGCGTGCTGGCCTGGTATGATAACGAATGGGGATTCTCTTGCCGGATGGCCGACGTGGCCGTGGCGATGGGCAAACTGCTGTAATTCCCGCCGCTTGAACAATCGGGGCGCTTCGGCATAGTCTGCCGGAGCGCCTTTTTTATTGGACCCGGCCCATGACCAACCGCATCGCCGCCGTACTGGCAATCTTCATCACGGCCCTGATCGCGTTGGACATCTTCCTGAATGAAGGCACCTATGTCCTGTTCCTGATGAAGAAACTGTCAAAGCTGATTGACTGGATGGCCTTCTGGCGCTGACGCAGCGTCATCGCGCGGGCCGCTTGCCAGCCTGCACACCGCCCATATCCTGCATCCCGCAGGAGGAGGGACAATCATGCAAGCAATCATCTGGGCCGCGCTTGCGGTTCTGGCGGTCGTCGCCACATGGCTGGGCTGGAATATCGGCCTGACCCGCCGCACGGCGCGCAAGGTCGAACAGGCGGTGCCCCCGCGTGGCAAGTTCCTGACCGTATCGACCGGCCGACTGCACTATATCGACAAGGGTCAGGGACCGGTTGTCCTGATGATCCACGGGCTGGGCGCGCAACTGGGTAATTTTGACATGGGCCTGGCCGATGATCTGGCGCGGGATCATCGCGTGATCGCCATAGACCGCCCCGGCATGGGCTGGTCGGATCGCCCCGACGACGCCGACGCCAGCCCCCGCGCGCAGGCCGCAGTGGTGGCAGAGGTGATCGACAAGCTGAAACTGGAACGGCCGCTGGTCGTCGGCCATTCGCTGGGCGGGGCCATCGCCCTGTGCCTGGCACTGGATTTCCCCGAAAAGATACGCGGACTGGCGCTGCTGGCCCCGCTGACAGGGATACCCAAGGAACCGGCGCCGCCCTTCGTCGGGCTGAACATCCCCAGCGACCGCAAGCGCTGGTTCCTGTCCGAAACACTGGCCATCCCCGCCTCTATCAAGGCTGCTGAGGACGTCTTTCATTATATCTTCGGCCCCAACCCGGTGCCCCGCGACTATTCCGTCCGCGGTGGCGGTTTGCTGGGCCTGCGCCCGGTCAGTTTCCGCAACACCAGCCGCGATTTTCTGGCATCTGGCCGCAATCTGAAATGGATGGGGGAAAACTATGCCAATCTGCAAGTTCCCGTGCACATCCTGTATGGTCGCGACGATCGTATCCTTGACCCGGTCGAACATGGCGAGAAGCTGGCCACCCGCCACCAGTTCATCCAACTGCATACGGTCGACGGTGGCCACATGCTGCCCCTGACCCATCAGGACCAGGCCGCGGCCTTCATCCGGCAGGCCGACCCGGCATAGCAAAAAGCCCCGCTGAGGCGGGGCTTTTTGCTGGCATGCAAACCGTCGCACAAGGTTTATTCGGCGCGGCCCAGCTTTGCCAGCAACTTGGATTTCACCGCAGGGGTCACGAAGCGCGATACATCCCCCCCCAGCCGCGCGATTTCCTTGACCAGCTTGGACGCAATCGCCTGATGGCGCGCCTCTGCCATCAGGAACACGGTTTCGACGCTGCTGTCCAGCGCGCGGTTCATGCCGACCATCTGGAATTCATACTCGAAATCCGCGACAGCCCGCAAGCCGCGGACGATCATCTGGGCGCCCACGTCATGGGCGCAGTCGATCAGCAGATTTTCAAACGGATGTACGACGATCTCGGTGCCGGTTTCAGCAGCCAGTTTCGCCATTTCGCCCTCGATCATCTCGACGCGCTCTTCCAGCGGGAACAGCGGCCCCTTGTCCCGGTTGATCGCCACACCGATCACCAGCCGGTCAACCAGCGTGGCAGACCGGCGGATGATGTCGATATGGCCCAGAGTGATCGGATCAAAGGTCCCCGGATACAGACCGATACGCATCAGATAGCCCCTTCCCTCGGAACAAGATAAAATTCTCGCTGCGCACGCAACATTATTGCGTCAGGGAATGCAAGGGTTAATGCCCCATGATCATGCCTTCGAGGGCTTCCTTCTCCATCGAGAGTTCGGACAGGCGCGCCTTGACCACGTCGCCGATGGTCACGATACCGACCAGCACGCCCTCTTCAACCACAGGCATGTGGCGGAAACGGCCCTCGGTCATGCGGGTCAGCACGTCATCGGCGGAATCGTTGCGCGTGCAGCAGACCGGGTTGCGGGTCATCATGTCGTCCACCTTCTCGCTCAGGCAGACCGCGCCGCGCACGGCCAGCGCCCGGACGATATCCCGCTCAGAGACGATCCCGGTTGCCACCTGACCGTCCTTGGATACGACGACGCCACCGATCCGGCGTTCCGCCAGGATCTGCGCCACATCCGAGATCAGCGTGCCCGGCTTCACCGTAACAACACCGTCGTCACCCTTGGACCTGAGGATCTGATGGACAAGCATTTGGGATCTCCTCCGCAATTTTATTTCGTTCTTCCAACGTCACCTTTGCGCGACTTCCTGTCAAGCGCTACCGGGGCCGGTTTGTGCCGGTTCGAACGGACTTTGCCGGTTTTTCAGGATCGGCTAGGCTGTAACTCTATTTCCGAGGCACGGAGGAAAAAATGTATTTCCGAAAACTGTTTACGGACTCCGGCGGAGAAAGCCGCTGGACACGGACCGAGGTGACCCTGCAGGAACGCGTGTTCGCCCCGCCCGCTGCCAACATAGATGTGTCCACACCGGAACCGGCGACCCGCCTGATGTTCCTGCGGCTGCGCGCCGGATGGAACGAACCCATCCACCCAACGCCGGTGCGGCAGAAACTGATTTGCCTCGCCGGGCGTGTCCGCGTCACCGCCAGCGATGGCGACGCGCAGGACATCGGGCCGGGCGACGTCTGGCACATGGAAGACCTGACCGGTAAGGGCCACCACACCCAAGTCATCGGCGATCAGGATTTCGAGGCGGTCATCATCCAACTGGACTGACCGCGTTCAGCACAGCGCCTCCAGCCGAGCGACCTCGGCTTTCACGCCTTCGCTCAGCGCAGCGGCGAACCGGTTCAGGCGCTCCATCCGGCGGTCGTCGGCGTGCCGGATCAGGTAGAAGCTGCGGATCAGGCTCAGGTCATCGACCAGGATTTTCTGCAACCCGCTGGCCGAAGGGATCGCAAAATCATGCACGATTCCGATCCCCCCACCCTGCCGCACCCAGTTGAACTGAACGGAAACAGAGTTCGATGCCAGCGACACCCGCTCGACACCCGACTCGCTCAGGTAATCCAGTTCCTTGTCAAAGATCATGTCAGGAATATAGCCGATCATCCGATGCCCGCGCAGGTCCGCCACGGTTTCAATCGGATCATGCCGCGCCAGATAGTCACGATGCGCCGCCAGGTGCAGGCGGTAATCCGTGATCTTCTGCACCGTCAGCCGCCCCGCCGCCGGGGGGCTGACCCCGATCGCCATGTCGGCCTCGCGCTTGGACAGGTTAAAGACCCGTGGCAAGGCGACGATCTGCACCTCCAGGTCGGGGTTTTCCCGCACGATCCGGGCACAGACCTGTGGAAGCAGGTAATTTGCGCACCCATCCGGCGCGCCGATACGGATTTGCCCCGACAGCGCCCCCGCCTGCCCCGCCAGTTCCTCGATCGCCGCGCCCATCGCCTGTTCGGCCCGCTCCGCGTGGCCCATCAGCCGTTGCCCCGCATCGGTCAGCGCATAGCCCTGCGGAGATTTGGCGAACAGCGGCGCGCCCAGTTCTTCCTCCAGCCGCCCGATCCGCCGCCCCACTGTTGCCGGGTCGACCTTCAGCCCCCGCCCTGCACCGGACAGGCTCTCGGCCCGCGCCACGGCCAGAAACACTTTCAGATCGTCCCAGTTCACCACGCCACCTTTGCAGAAATGCAAAACCCTTTTGGCAACTTGCCCCTTTTCACATGAATTTTGCAAGCCTAAGCTGCGCGCAATCTTTCAGGAGGAACCCCCATGCAAGAACTGACCCACTTTATCAACGGCCAGCACGTCAAAGGCACGTCGGGCCGCTTCACCGATGTCTTCAACCCCGCTACCGGCGAAGTGCAGGCCCGGACCCCGCTGGCCACCCCGGACGAGATGAACGCCGCCATCGCCGCCGCCGCCGCCGCGCAGCCCGCATGGGCTGCCACCAACCCGCAGCGCCGCGCTCGCGTGATGATGAAATTCGCTGCCCTGATCGAAGAGCACATGGACGAGCTGGCCGAACTGGTCAGCCGCGAACACGGCAAGACCCTGCCCGACGCCCGCGGCGACGTGCAGCGCGGTCTGGAAGTGGTCGAGGTCTGCATGGGCGCCCCCGCCCTGCTGAAGGGCGAGTACATGAACGATGGTGGTCCAGGCATTGACCTCTATTCCATGCGCCAGCCGCTGGGCGTGGTTGCAGGCATCACCCCATTCAACTTCCCGGCGATGATCCCGCTGTGGAAAATGGCCCCCGCGCTGGTCTGCGGCAACGCAATGATCCTGAAACCGTCCGAGCGCGTGCCCTCGACCTCTCTGCGTCTGGCCGAACTGGCGATGGAAGCAGGCCTGCCGGCAGGCGTTCTGCAAGTGGTCAACGGCGACAAGGACGCCGTGGACACCATCCTGGACAATGAAACCATCCAGGCCGTGGGCTTCGTCGGCTCGACCCCGATCGCACAATACATCTATGGCCGCGCCTGTTCCAACGGCAAGCGCGCCCAGTGCTTCGGCGGCGCCAAGAACCACATGATCATCATGCCCGACGCCGACATGGACAAGGCCGCCGACGCGCTGGTTGGCGCAGGGTTCGGTGCCGCGGGCGAACGCTGCATGGCGATTTCTGTCGCGGTGCCGGTCGGCGACAAGACCGCCGATGCGCTGATCGAACGCCTGATCCCGCGCATTGAAAAGCTGAAGGTCGGGCCGTACACCTCGGAATCCGACGTCGATTTCGGCCCGGTCATCACCGCCGCTGCCAAGCAGCGCATCAACGGCTTGGTCGACTCGGGCGTGGCACAGGGCGCGGACCTGGTCGTGGACGGTCGTGGTTTCAGCCTGCAGGGCTACGAAGACGGCTTCTTCGTCGGCCCGTCGCTGTTCGACAAGGTCACCAAGGACATGGACATCTACAAGGAAGAGATCTTTGGCCCGGTCCTGTCCACCGTGCGCACCCAGTCCTACGACGAGGCATTGGACCTGGTGATGACCAACAACTACGGCAACGGAACCGCGATCTTCACCGCCGACGGCGACACCGCGCGCGACTTCGCCAGCCGCGTGAACGTGGGCATGGTCGGCATCAATTTCCCGATCCCGGTGCCGCTGTCCTATTTCACCTTCGGCGGCTGGAAGAAGTCGGCCTTCGGCGACCTGAACCAGTACGGCCCGGACGCGCTGCGTTTCTACACCAAGACCAAGACGGTCACCGCGCGCTGGTTCTCTGGCATCAAGGAAGGCGGCGAGTTCCACTTCAAGGCGATGGACTGATCCGGCGGAGCGCGCGTTCCGCGCGCGCTTTGTCAGCCCTTCGGGCGGAAGGGGGGCCAGCCCCCCCTTACCCCCCGGAGTATTTTCCGCAAGATGAAAGCCGGGGACTGTCGTCTTTTTCATCTTGCCAAAAATACTCAGATGTCGAACCGGCGCCACGCACGGTACAGTTGCGGTTGCCGCGAAGGGGGCAATCTGGTCTGCTCGGTTCGGGTTCTTGTTGCGCGGGAGGAATAGACATGCCCATTCCCAAGCCTGACTTCACCATCGGTGTCGAAGAAGAGTATTTGCTGGTTGACCGGGATACGCTGGACCTGGCGCCCGCCCCGAAAGAGTTGATGGAGCGGTGCAGCGCAGAGCTGGAGGGGCAGTTCAGCCCGGAGTTCCTGAATTGCCAGGTCGAGATCGGCACCCGCGTCTGCGCTGGTGTGCCTGAGGCGCGCGAGGATTTGCGGCGGCTGCGTTCGACCGTGGCGCAGGTGGCGGCAGAATACAACCTGGTCCCGATCGCCGCATCGTGCCATCCGTTTTCCGATTGGCGGTCGCAGCACCACACCGACAAGGAACGCTATAACAACCTGCGCGACGACCTGGCCGGGGTGGTGCGGCGGATGCTGATCTGCGGAATGCATGTGCATGTGGGCATCCCCTATCCCGATCAGCGCATCGACCTGATGAACCAGCTGAGTTATTTCCTGCCGCATCTGCTGGCGCTGTCGGCCAGCTCGCCATTCTGGCAGGGCGAAGATACCGGTCTGTCCTGCTATCGCCTGACGGTGTTCGACAACCTGCCGCGCACGGGGTTGCCGCCGCAATTCGACGGTTGGGGCAGTTACGAACGCAGCGTGCAGGCGCTGGTGGACCTGGAGCTGATCGAGGACAGTTCGAAAATCTGGTGGGATCTGCGCCCCTCGGCCCGGTTCCCGACGATTGAAGCACGAGTCTGCGACGTCTCCCCCAGACTGGAAACCACCCTGACGTTGGCCGCCCTAATCCAGAGCCTGACCCGGATGCTGTGGCGGCTGAGCCAGTCGAACCAGCGTTGGCGCATGTATGACAACTTCCTGCTCGCGGAAAACCGTTGGCGCGCACAGCGCTATGGTCTGTCGCGCGGGTTGATTGATTTCGGCGCACGCACGATCAAGCCCTTTGACGTGCTGGTGGAGGAATTGATCGAACTCGTGGCCGAAGACGCGGAGGCGTTGGGCTGCCGCGCCGAGGTTGAAAACACACGGATCATCCTGGCGCGCGGCAATTCCGCCGACCGGCAGCGGGCGGTTTTTCAGGACGCGGTGCATGCGGGCGACACTCCGCGTGATGCGCTGAAATCCGTCGTCAAACACCTGATCGAGGAATTTCATCACGATCTGTAACCCCCAGGCCGGACCCTGAAAAATTTCTGAAAGCATTCGGAAATAAACAGGCGTTCATAAAATCACCGACCCCGCGGACAGACGGGAGGAGACCCATGGATTTCGCACTGACCGAAGAACAAACCGCCATCTACGACATGGCCCGCGCCTTTGGCGAGGAACACATCGCCCCCCACGCTGCTACGTGGGAAAAACAGGGCACCATCCCGAAAGAGCTGTGGCCCGAACTGGGCGCGCTGGGGCTGGGCGGCATTTACGTCAGCGAAGAATCGGGCGGATCGGGCCTGTCGCGGCTGGACGCCACCCTGATCTTCGAGGCGCTGAGCATGTCCTGCCCCTCGGTCGCGTCCTTCCTGTCGATCCACAACATGTGCGCCAAGATGCTGGACGCCTTCGGCAGCGATGACGTCAAGGACCGGTTCCTGGCCCCCGCGATCACCATGGAAACCGTGCTGTCCTACTGCCTGACCGAACCGGGATCGGGCAGCGACGCCGCCGCGCTGAAGACCCGCGCCGAGAAAACCAACGAGGGCTACACCCTGAACGGCACCAAGGCGTTCATTTCGGGGGGGGGCTATTCCGACGCTTATGTCGTGATGTGC
The DNA here is from genome assembly GCA_017792425.1 of Thalassovita sp. Lineage (GTDB taxonomy): Bacteria > Pseudomonadota > Alphaproteobacteria > Rhodobacterales > Rhodobacteraceae > Thalassobius. The sequence continues at coordinate 1,793,723 of CP051233.1, read as the reverse complement.
CGCACCGGTGCCGATGACCCCAAGGGGATTTCGACCGTTGTCGTGGAAAACGGCACCGATGGCCTGTCCTTCGGCGGGCTGGAGGACAAGATGGGCTGGAAATCCCAGCCAACCCGGCAGGTTCAGTTCGATGATTGCAAGATACCCGCCGCCAACCTTGTCGGCTCCGAAGGCGACGGGTTCAAGTACGCGATGATGGGGCTGGACGGTGGCCGGCTGAATATCTCGGCCTGTTCGCTTGGCGCCGCGCAGTCGGCTCTGGACAAGACCCTGCAATACATGGGCGAACGCAAGGCATTCGGCAAACCCATCGACCAGTTCCAGGCGCTGCAGTTCCGCCTGGCCGACATGGAGACCGAGTTGCAGGCGGCGCGCACCTTCCTGCGGCAGGCGGCGTGGAAGCTGGATCAGGGCGCACCCGACGCCACCAAGTTCTGTGCAATGGCCAAGCGGTTCGTGACGGAAACCGGATCGAAGGTGGCCAACCAGTGCCTGCAACTGCATGGCGGCTATGGTTACCTGGCCGACTACGGGATCGAAAAGATCGTGCGTGACCTGCGCGTGCATGAAATCCTGGAAGGCACCAATGAAATCATGCGCCTGATCGTGGCGCGCCAACTGCTGAGCGACCGGGCCTGACCATGAGCGATATCCATATCCGCACCCAAGGCCGCGTCGGCCGCATCACCCTGACCCGCGCCAAGGCCCTGAACGCGCTGACCTATGACATGTGTCTGGCGGTCGAACGCGCGCTGGATGCCTGGCGGGCCGACCCGAACGTCGCGCTGGTGGTCATCGACGCCGAGGGCGACAAGGCCTTCTGCGCGGGGGGCGACATCGCCGAGATGTACCACACCGGACGGGCGGGGAACTATGTCTATGGCCGCACCTTCTGGCGCGACGAATACCGCATGAACGCCAAGCTGGCAGAATACCCCAAACCGATTGTCAGCCTGATGCAGGGTTTTACCATGGGCGGTGGCGTGGGGCTGGGTGGCCATGTCAGCCACCGCGTGGTCTGCGACAGTTCGCAAATCTCGATGCCGGAATGCGGCATCGGGTTCGTGCCCGACGTGGGCGGCAGCTTTATCCTGGCGCGGGCACCGGGACGTCTGGGGGAATACCTGGGCCTGACCGCCGCACGCATGGGTCCGGGCGACGCAATCCATGCCGGGTTTGCCGATCACTACATCCCGCAAGAACAATGGCCTGCCCTGATTGCCGAGCTTGCCGAAAGCGGCGACATCGGCGTTCTGGAACGGGCCGCCCGGCCTGCGCCAGACAGCCCGATGGCCGCGCAACAGGTCGAGATCGACGCCCTGTTCGACGGCGAAGGCTTGCAGGACGTACTGAACACCCTGCGCGCGGACGGGACAGAATTCGCCGATAAGGCACTGAAAACCCTGATGCGCAACGCGCCGCTGTCGATGGCCGTGACGCTGGAAATGATCCACCGCCTGCGCGGCCCCGGCCTGACCATCCGCAAGGCGCTGGAAATGGAATACCGCGTGTCCCACCGGATCATGCAGCACGGCGACTTCATCGAAGGCATCCGCGCCGCCATCATCGACAAGGACCGCACCCCGCACTGGAAACACGCCCATGACAGCGTCCCGGCCGTTGCCGTGTCGCAGATGCTGATGCCGCTGGGCGCCGACAAACTGAGCTTTGAGGAGACCACCACCATGCAGATCGCATTCATCGGACTGGGCAACATGGGCGCACCCATGGCCGCCAACCTGGCCAAGGCCGGGCATACCGTCATCGGTTTCGACACCGCAGGCACCACCGCCGAAGGTGTGACCAACGCCGCCACCGTATCCGAGGCCGTCACCGGCGCGGATGTCGTTATCACCATGCTGCCCAACGGCGCGATCCTGCGCGGCGTCGCCGACCAGGTGATCCCGGCGATGAAGCCGGGGGCGACACTGGTCGATTGTTCCACCGTGGACGTGGACAGCGCCCGCGCGGTGGCCGAACAGGCGCAGGCCGCCGGGCTAAAGGCCGTGGACGCCCCCGTGTCGGGTGGCGTCGGTGGGGCAACCGCCGGCACGCTGACCTTCATGGCCGGCGGGACCGAGGACGCCTTTCACGTTGCCAAACCGCTGTTCGACATCATGGGCCAAAAGGCCGTGCATTGCGGCGCGTCGGGGGCCGGTCAGGCCGCCAAGATCTGCAACAACATGATCTTGGGCGTCACCATGATCGCCACCTGCGAGGCCTTCGCCCTGGCCGACAAGCTGGGACTGGACCGGCAGAAGATGTTCGACGTGGTCAGCACCTCGTCCGGCTACAGCTGGACGATGAACGCCTACACGCCCGCGCCGGGCGTCGGCGCGACCAGCCCCGCAGACAATGGCTACAAGCCCGGTTTCGCGTCGGAATTGATGCTGAAAGACCTGCGCCTGTCGCAACAGGCCGCCGAGAGCGCAGATGCCGACACGCCGATGGGCCAACTGGCCGCCGCGCTATACGAACAGTTCGTCGAGCGCGAGAACGGCAAGGGCATGGATTTCAGCGCTATGCTGCCCCGGTTCGAAAAGCGCGGACGCGGCTGATGGCTGACTGGGTGGCGGACACCCCGGCGCTGTCCCCGTTGGCGCCCGTATCGCGCCAGCGTCTGGCCGCGCTGCTGCCCGCCACCCTGCCCGCTGGCACCCCGCTATTCCACGCGGGCGATGCCGTACAGGGCTATGCGATGGTGCTGTCCGGCCGCGTGGATGTATCGATAACCGGCGCGTCGGGCCGCGAAATGCTGCTCTATTCCGTTGAACCCGGCCAGTCCTGCATCCAGACGACGATGGGCCTGCTGGGTGGCGAAGACTACACCGCCGAGGCTGAGACCACCGAGGATTCCCGCCTTGTCCTGCTGCCAAAGGGGCTGTTCCTGGCCCTGATGGACGACGACCCGGCCTTTCGTGCGCTGGTATTCCGCGCCTTCGCACAGCGGTTCCAGACCATGATGCACCTGCTGGAAAAGGTCGCCTTTACCCGTGTGGAATGCCGCCTGGCCGAACGGCTGCTGGCACTGTCGGGGGATGGCGGCCCGGTGCAGATCACTCAATCCGATCTGGCCACCCAGGTCGGCACAGCACGAGAGGTCGTGTCGCGCCGGCTTGAAAACTGGTCCCGCCGCGGCTGGGTCCGCACCGGGCGCGGCACGGTACAGGTTCTGGACCCGGACGCGCTCTCGGCCGTGGCTTCGGATACTATGTGACCCTGTCACAGACGGCCTGCGCGGAATCACCTACTGTCCCTTTCAATCGCACTTGAAAGGAGACCCAATCATGAAGAACGAAGGCAGCATTGACCGCGCAATCCGCATCATCATCGGCGCAGCCCTGATCGTCGGCGCCCTGATGGGGTACGGCGTCTGGATGTGGATCGGTGTGGTTCCGCTGGTAACGGGGTTGGTTGGCTTCTGCCCCGCTTACAAACTGCTGGGCCTGAACACCTGCCCGATGAAAAAGTGACCCCCTTGCCCCTGTGAACGCCCACAAGCAAAGCGGATACGAATGATCCCCCGGTAAACAGCCGGGGGATTTCTTCATTCCGCCGCCGTTCGGCGCGGGTTCAGCATGTCCTTCAGGTAGCGCCCGGTGTGGCTGCGCGGTTCATTCGCCACATCCTCTGGCGTGCCCACGGCCACGATTTCGCCGCCGCCGTCACCGCCTTCGGGGCCGATGTCGATGATCCAGTCAGCGGTTTTCACCACGTCCAGATTGTGCTCGATCACCACCACGGTATTGCCCTGCTCCACCAGTTCGTGCAGCACTTCCAGCAGCTTGCGCACATCCTCGAAATGCAGGCCGGTGGTGGGTTCGTCCAGGATGTACAGCGTCCGCCCGGTGGACCGTCGGGCCAGTTCCTTGGACAGTTTCACCCGCTGCGCCTCGCCGCCTGACAGGGTCGTCGCCTGCTGGCCCACCTGGATGTATCCCAGGCCCACCCGCATCAGCGCATCCATCTTTTCGCGGATGCTGGGCACCGCCTTGAAAAACTCCTGCGCGTCCTCCACCGTCATTTCCAGAACATCGGCGATGCTCTTGCCCTTAAAGCGAATTTCCAACGTTTCGCGGTTATAGCGATGGCCCTTGCAGGTCTCGCAGGTGACATAGACATCGGGCAGAAAGTGCATCTCGATCTTGATCAGCCCGTCACCCTGGCAGGCCTCGCAGCGCCCGCCCTTGACGTTGAAACTGAACCGCCCCGGCTTGTATCCGCGCGCCTTGGATTCCGGCAGGCCGGCGAACCAGTCGCGGATCGGGGTGAAAGCGCCGGTATAGGTGGCCGGGTTGGACCGCGGCGTGCGACCGATGGGCCGCTGGTCGATGTCAATCACCTTGTCCAGATGTTCCAACCCCTTGATCGTTTCACAAGGCGCAGGCGTCTGCCGCGCCCCGTTCAGCCGCATGCTGGCGGTCTTGAACAGCGTTTCGATCGTCAGCGTGGATTTCCCCCCGCCCGACACGCCCGTCACGCAGACGAACTTGCCCAACGGAAACTCGGCGGTCACCTCGCGCAGGTTGTTGCCCGTCGCCTTCACCACCGTAACTTTCTTGCCGTTGCCGTCGCGCCGGTCCAGCGGCACGGCGATTTCACGCGCGCCGCTCAGGTATTGTCCGGTCAGGCTTGCCGGATCACCCGCGATCACCCCCGGCGTGCCTTCGGACACTACCTGCCCACCATGCACGCCCGCGCCCGGCCCGATGTCGAACACGTAATCCGCCTGCCGGATCATGTCCTCGTCATGTTCGACCACCAGCACCGTGTTGCCCTGGTCGCGCAGGTTCTTCAGCGTGCCGATCAGCCGGTCGTTGTCGCGCTGGTGCAAGCCGATGGACGGTTCGTCCAGCACGTACAGCACCCCGGTCAGGCCACTGCCGATCTGGCTGGCCAGACGGATGCGTTGGCTTTCGCCGCCACTTAACGTTCCACTTGAACGACTCATCGTAAGGTATTCAAGCCCCACATTATTCAAGAACCCAAGGCGCTCGCGGATTTCCTTGAGAATAGCGCGGGCGATCTCGTTTTTCTGGGTGGTCAGATGGTTCGGCGCGTCCTCGATCCAGGCGTAGGCTTCCTTGATGGACATTTCCACCACCTGCCCGATGTGTATCTTGGCGATCTTCACCGCCAACGCCTCCGGCTTCAGCCTGTGACCGCCACAGACGCCACAACGGCGGTTGTTCTGGTAGCGTTCGAATTCCTCGCGGATCCAGTTGCTGTCCGTTTCGCGATAGCGCCGCTCCATGTTCGGGATCACGCCCTCGAACACCCGCGTCACCTGATAGACCCGCCCGCCCTCGTCATAGCGGAACAGGATTTCCTCTTCACCGGACCCGTAAAGGAACACCTGCTGCACCTTTTCGGGCAGGTCTTTCCAGCGGGCGTTCTTGTCGAAATCGTAGTGCTTGGCCAGCGCCTCGATGGTCTGCAGGAAATAGGGCGACTTGCCCTTGCGCCAGGGCGCCAGGGCGCCGTCATAGATCTTGATATTCTGGTCCGGCACCACCAGCCGTTCGTCAAAGAACAACTCGACCCCCAAACCGTCACAGGACGGACAGGCCCCGAACGGCGCGTTGAACGAAAACAGGCGCGGCTCGATCTCGGGGATGGTGAAGCCGCTAACCGGACAGGCGAAGTTCTCGCTGAACGTGATGCGCTCCGGCTCGCCCTCTTTCGGCGCGGTTTCCAACACGGCGATGCCGTTGGCCAGGTCCAGCGCCGTACGGAAGGAATCCGCCAGCCGGGTTTCCAACCCCTCGCGCACGACGATCCGGTCCACCACCACGTCAATGTCATGGCGGAATTTCTTGTCCAGCACCGGGGGCGTATCCAGATCGTGAAATTCGCCGTTGACCTTCACCCGCTGAAAGCCTTGCTTGCGCAGTTCCAGGAACTCTTTCTTGTACTCGCCCTTGCGGTCGCGGACGATGGGGGCCAGCAGGTAGGCGCGGGTGCCCTCCTCCATCGTCATCACGCGATCCACCATGTCCTGCACCTGCTGCGCCTCGATCGGCAGGCCGGTGGCGGGACTGAACGGCGTGCCGACCCGTGCGAACAGCAGGCGCATGTAGTCATAGATTTCCGTGACCGTGCCGACGGTGGACCTCGGGTTCTTGCTGGTGGTTTTCTGTTCGATGGAAATCGCCGGGGACAGACCGCTGATATGGTCCACGTCGGGCTTTTCCATCATGTCCAGGAACTGGCGCGCATAGGCCGACAGGCTTTCGACATAGCGCCGCTGCCCTTCGGCATAGATCGTGTCGAACGCAAGGCTGGATTTCCCCGATCCCGACAGCCCGGTGATCACCACCAACTGGTCGCGGGGGATGTCCACGTCGATGTTCTTCAGATTGTGCTCGCGCGCGCCGCGCACTTCGATTTTCTTCAGATCGGCCATGCGGTCCCCCGTTCAATGGTTAAGAAATAGTGGACCCGGCCCGAGTCTCCAAGCGGAAAAGCGGAACATATGGGGAACTTCATCTTGTTTGCGGTTTCACTGCAAGTGCAGCAATTTAACATTCCATTTTGCGAATTTATTTGCTAGGCTTCCTTGAAACAGTGGCCCAAGCCGCTCAGATAGGTCTGCAAACGCAATATCCAAGGGAAACGCCATGTTCGGTTTTCTGCGCCAACCAACCCTCAGCCCGTCGCTGGCCGAAGCGATCCAAAGCGTCGCCACCGGAGACATGATCCTGATCGACATCCGCGATCATGCCGAACTGGCCGCCTCGGGCAAGGCCAAGGGGGCGCTGCATATCCCGATGATGCGGCTGCCAGACATCTGCGATCCCCGCCATCCCGAATTCCACCCCCAGCTTGACCCGAAAAAACCCGTGGGCCTGTATTGCGCCTCGGGCGCGCGCTCTGGCATGGCCGTAAACCTGTTGCGCCGTTTGGGCTACGAGGACGTACGCAACCTCGGCGGCCTTGGTCACTGGGTAGCGGCGGGCGGCGCGGTTGAACGCGCCTGAGACCGGCAGATGCGCACGCGGCCGGACAAACTGACACGGATCACCCTGCCGACAGGGTCGGTTCTGGTCGATGAATACGGCTATCTTACCGACCCGGACCAGTGGACCCCGGAATTTGCCGAAACAGCCGCCGCGTCCGAAGGCGTCCCCCTTGGCCCCGAGCACTGGGACATCCTGCGTTTCATGCGGGATTTCCATGACCGGCATGGTGTCGCCGCCGATCAGCGGTTTGTCCTGAAACAACTGTCAGATACCCACCAGACGGACAAAGCCACCGCGAAACAGCGGCTGTATACCCTGTTCCCCGGCGGCTATGTCAAACAGGCCTGCAAGATCGCAGGCATGCGCCAGCCCCGCGCCTGGAGCACGGGCTGACGCGATCCCCTTACATGTGGATGACCTGCCCGTAAGCGTCCAGAACGCTTTCGTGCATCATCTCGGACAGGGTCGGGTGCGGGAACACCGTGTGCATCAAGTCCTCTTCGGTGGTTTCCAACTGACGCCCGATCACATAGCCTTGGATCATCTCCGTCACCTCGGCGCCCACCATATGCGCGCCCAGCAATTCACCGGTTTTCGCGTCAAAGATGGTTTTCACCATGCCCTCGGGTTCCCCCAGTGCAATCGCCTTGCCGTTGCCGATGAACGGGAAGCGGCCAACCTTGATGTCATAGCCCAGTTCCTTGGCCTTCGCCTCGGTATAACCGACCGACGCCACCTGCGGATGGCAATAGGTGCAGCCGGCGATGGACTCGGGCTTGACCGGGTGCGCGTGCTTGCCCGCGATCAATTCGGCCACCATCACGCCCTCGTGGCTGGCCTTGTGCGCCAACCAGGGTGCGCCGGCGATATCTCCGATGGCATACAGACCGTCCACGCCAGTTCGGCAATAGGCATCCGTCACCACATGGGTGCGGTCGATCTTCACGCCCAGCCCTTCGAGGCCAAGGTTTTCCACGTTGCCGACGATACCCACGGCGGAAATCACGGTGTCGAACTCGATCTTCTCGACCTTGCCCTTTTCCTCGATATGCGCGGTCACCTTGCCCTTGGCGCGGTCCAGTTGCTTGACCATCGACTTTTCCTTGATGGTCATTCCCTGCTTGATGAACTGCTTCTTGGCAAAGGCGCTGATTTCGGCATCCTCGACCGGCAGGATGCGGTCCATCACCTCGACCACGGTCGTGTCGGCGCCCAGCGTGTTGTAGAAGCTGGCGAATTCAATCCCGATCGCGCCCGATCCGATGACCAGCAGTTTCTTGGGCATCCGTTTCGGGGTCAGCGCATGTTTGTAGGTCCAGACCAGATCGCCGTCCGCCTCCAGCCCCGGCAGTTCACGGGCGCGCGCGCCGGTGGCCAGCACGATCGCCTTGGCGGTCAGCTCTTCGGTGCCCTTGTCGGTCTTGACGCTGACCTTGTCCTTGGCGGGCAGGGTCGCTTCGCCCATGAATACGGTGATCTTGTTCTTCTTCATCAGGTGGCCAATGCCGCCGGACAGTTGCTTGGCGACACCGCGCGACCGGGTCACAACCGCGTCCAGATCATAGCCGATGCCGTCCGCCTTCAGGCCGAACTCCTTGGCGCGGTGCATCAGGTGGAACACCTCGGACGACCGCAGCAGCGCCTTGGTCGGGATGCAGCCCCAGTTCAGACAGATGCCGCCCAGGTGTTCACGTTCCACAACGGCCACTTTCAGGCCCAGTTGCGCGCCGCGGATTGCGGCCACGTATCCACCGGGTCCAGCCCCGATCACGATCATATCAAACGATTTGGCAGACATGCGCCCCTCCGATTCAAATTTAGTTTGACGTTAAACTATTTTTTCTCCAGCCTCAACAAAAACAAGAAGCCCGCAGCGTATTGACGCGCTGCGGGCAGCTAACCCCTTGCCGGGAAAACGTAAGTTTTTCAGCGGATCTGCGCCTGGCCCACCTGCAGATCGCGCACCGTGCGGCCATACCCGCCCTGATCTATGAATTGCCGCTCTGTTGCGCTGCTGCGCCGTTCCAGCGCGGCGTTGCGATAGGGGAAGCGGCCGAATTCCCGGATCACCTGCCGGTGCGCCCGCGCGTGCAACAGGTTTGACGCGCCCGAGTGCGGCATCCGTTCCGCCATCAGGCGCACGCAGCGTTCCTGATCGCACAGGTTTTCCGAATGCATCAGCGGCAGGTAAAAGAACTGCCGCGCCGGTTCGTCGATCCTTATATCCCAGCCATGATCAATCGCCGCCTTGGCCGCCGCGCGCGCGACCCCGTCGGTTTCGAAGGCCTTGGCCTGTTCGCGGAACATGTTGCGCGGGAACTGGTCGGTCAGGATGATATAGGCCAGCGCCCCCGACGGATAGGTCAGCCACAGGCTGTAGCCGCCTTCACATGCCTGCTCCCAAGCGCGCAAAAACCTGTCGCGGATCCGCGCGTCCAGCGCATCGTCCTGCGCGTACCAGCCTGCCGGGCCGACCTCGTCCAGCCAGAACGCCAGAATTTCCTCTACACTCACCATGGGGGCCTCCCCTTTGCAGTCACAACTTATCCACAGGGTAACCGAGGGTAAGCCGCTGAAACCAGTCAAATTTTACAACAATTGGTCACATCAGGTGTTGATAGCGCCAACAGCAGTATCCTCGTGCTCCTCAACGGCGACTTCCTGCGCGATCTCCACCGCCAGCGGCGAGGCCGAGGGCGAAACCGGCGCATAGTGCATGCTGTCCTCGTGCTTGCGCGACGGGCGTTGCGTCATGCGATAGACGCCATAGCCAGCCAGTGCGATCAGCAGGACCGCGATCATCAGGAAATAGCCCGGCGGGCCGAACACCCCCATCACCCAACCGGCGACAACCGGGCCCGCGATGGCCCCCAGCCCGTTGATGAACACCAGCCCCGAGGATGCCGCCGCCATGTCCTTGGGTTCCAGGAAATCGTTGGTATAGGCGATCAGCAGCGAATACAGCGGGTTCGACGTGGCCCCAATCACGAAGGCCGCGACCAGCAGCAGCGAATAGTTGCCGCCCAGCACCATCCCGGCAACTGCCCCCAGCCCGCCGACGCCCGACACCAACAGGATCAGCAGGCGCCGGTCCATCCGGTCCGACAGCCAGCCCAGCGGGTATTGCAGCACCGTCGCCCCGATATAGAAGGACGCAACGAACATCGACAGTTGCGGCAGGCTCAGCCCCGCCTTGGACGCATAGACCGCCGCCATGCCGTATTGCGCCGCATAGACCCCGCCCAGCAGCAGCATCCCCACGGCCCCCAGCGGCGACACGTTGATCAACTGGCGCAGGCTCATCGGGGCGGTGGTGTCAAAGGCCGGGGTCGGGTTGATCGACAGCAGGATCGGCGCAAAGGCGATGGAAACCAGAACCGACGGGATCACGAACAGCACATAGCCGGACGGATCGGCCACCAGCAGCAGCCCCTGCGCGCCGATCACACCCAGCATCATGGTAATCATGTACAGCGACAGCGCCTGCCCGCGGGTTTCATTGGTGGCCGCGTTGTTCAGCCAGCTTTCCGCCACAACGTAGACGCCGGAATAACAGAACCCGATCACCACACGCCCAACCGTCCACGCCCACGGGTCGGTGAAGGTGGGAAACAGGATCAGCACAGCCGAAATGAACGACCCCAGCGCCGCGAACACCCGCACGTGACCCACGCGCCGGATCATTTCCGGCGCCATGCGCGACCCGCCCAGGAAGCCCACGAAATAGCCCGCCATGACGATGGACATCTGGAAGGTGGAAAATCCCTCCAGCTCGCCGCGCACGCCCAAAAGACTGCCCTGCAGGCCATTGCCCACCATCAGCAGCATCAGCCCCAGCAGCAGCGCCCAGGCGTTCGAGAGTACTTGAAACATGACCGGTCCTTGTCGTTTGTGTTCCTTGTGGCTTCAGAACGGGATGACCGACCGCCGCGATGCGGCGGTACGACGGCCCTTCCCGACTTGGTGCCACGATCAGGCGTCGGGGATCAACAGCGAGGCGTCCCCATAGGAAAAGAAGCGATACCTTTCGGCAATCGCATGGGCATAGATCGCGCGGACGCGGTCCGGCCCCATCAGGGCGGACACCAGCATCATCAGCGTGGATTTCGGCAGGTGGAAATTGGTCATCAGCGCGTCGGCCACGTGAAAGGCAAAGCCGGGGTAGATGAAAATATCGGTCTCTCCACGCCAGGGTTCGATCGTGCCCGACCGGGCCGCGCTCTCGATCAGGCGCAGGGCGGTCGTGCCGACCGGGATCACCCGCCCGCCTGCCGCCTTGGTGGCGGCGATCTCGGCGGCGGCGGCTTCGCTGACCTCGCCCCATTCGGCGTGCATCTTGTGGGTGGTCACGTCCTCGACCTTCACCGGCAGGAACGTCCCCGCGCCGACATGCAGCGTGACAAAGGTGATCTGCACCCCCATGTCCCGGATCGCGCGCAGCAGCGGTTCATCGAAATGCAGCGACGCCGTGGGGGCGGCCACCGCCCCCAGCGCCCGCGCCCAGACGGTCTGATAGTCGTCCTTGTCCTGCGCGTCCGCCGCACGTTTGGCGGCGATATAGGGCGGCAGCGGCATCGCTCCCGCCTCGGCCAGCGCGGTGTCGAAATCCTCTCCGCTCAGGTTGAAGGACAGCACACCCTGCCCGTCCTCCTTGGCCTCCAGCGTGGCCGACAGCGCGTCAGAGAATACGATCTCCTCGCCCTCGCGCACCTTCTTCAGCGGCTTCAGCAGCGCCGCCCACTGCCCGCCCACGCGCGGCTCCAGCAGCGTCACTTCGATCCGCGCCTGCGTCAGCCCCTCGGCCCCCGTCCGCGCCCGTGTCCCGGACAGCCGCGCCGGCAGCACCTTGGTGTCGTTCAGCACCAGCCGGTCGCCGGGGCGCAGCCACCGCACGATGTCGGTAACGCGCGCATCGGTGATGCGGTCGCCCTCGGCCACCAGCAGCCGCGCGGATGAACGCGGCTTGGCGGGCCGGGTCGCGATCAGCGCATCGGGCAGGTCAAAGTCGAAATCGGACAGTTTCATTGGGTCACTTTCGGGGCCGGGCGGCGGAAAATCTCGCGGAAGATGCCCGGAGTAAACACCGACAGCGGATTGATCAAGACCCTGGGGTTTTCCGCATCCCCGCGCATCTTGAAGCTGAAGCCGATCAGCCCTTCGCCCTTGCGGGTCAGCACCGATCCGACGGCATTGACCGCGTAGACCGGGGAAAACACGCCCTGCATGTCCAGCCGTTTGTCAGTGACGTGATAGACCCCGTCCATCGAAATCCCGATCGAGGCCCCGACCGCGCTGCTTTTGGTCACGATCACCTGTTCCGGGGTCATGCGGAATTTTGCGTCCACTTCGCTGAACAGGATGCCGCCGCCGCTCAGTTGTTCCAGAAGGCCAATGATGCTGGCCGCGTTCAGCAGGTTGGCCATCGCCGGGGCCTCCTTCAGCCAGACATTGGCGATCTGCAGCCGCCCGTCATAGCTGCCCGCATTCCCCACCGGGGTCAGGCGCAGTTGCATCTGCCCCTCGGCGGCCTTGGACAGCAACCCCGCAGCGGCCAGAACCGCACCGGCATCGGTGCTGATGACGGAAAACGCCCCGCGCCCGTTCACCGGGGTCATGGTGCCGTCGACCGGCGCGATCCCGTTGACCAACGCCGTGAATGCGCCCTGCGTGCCGCCATCGGTGGTGAAATTGCCGCGGAACTGGGTCAGGGCGATGGTGTCGGTAATCTGCAGACTGTCCAGCCGCACCTTGATCGGCACGGGTTGCCCGCCCCCACCGGTGCCAGAACCGCCGCCAAGGTCCATCCGGCGCAGGTCCGCCCGCCCGCCTTCGAACTCGATCGCCGGCGCCACGCCCTGACCGCGCCCGACCAGCGTCACCGGCGCATCCAGCCAGCCGCCCGCCTTGACCTGCGAAAACGACGCCTTGTTCAATTGCCCGTCCGCCGTCAGGCTGACCGCGCCCGCCGCCTCCAGCCCCGCCGCGGCCAGTTCCACGCGATCCACCGCCGGAACAGCGCCCAGGCGGCCGCGCACGGACAGCATGCCTTCCTCCGCCGCCGCCAGCGCCCAGCCCAGTTGCGGGATCGACAGCGCGATCCCCTTCAGCGCACTGTCCAGCGCAAACGCAGGCTCGCGCCCCTCTTGCAGGTCAATCGCGAACTTTGCCGGGCCTGCCCCGCTGACGGACCCGCGCGGCAACGCGATACGGAATTCATCCAGGAAATCCTGCGACAGCGTCACCGTTCCCGCCACCCGGCTGACCTTGGCCGGATTGTCGCGGATCTGCGTGGTCCAGGCGCCCTCGAACGGCACCCGGCCAATCCGGCCCTTGCCCTCGATCACCAGTTGGTCCTGCGTCGCGTGGGCGCTCAGGCGCGGCGCGGCCAACACACGATCGGGGATCAGCTCGGCGCTGCGCACGCCGGTCATCTCGGCGCGAATATCATAGCGCACTTCTGATGGCGGCACCCCTTTCTTCAGCCGCACATGGATCGGCCCCCGCGCCACCATCCGCCCGTCCGCCAAAGTGACCGGACGGTTGGCCTTGGTCATCACCTGCAGCGGTTCGCGGTCCAGCAGCGACAGCGCCGCGGTGATTGTCCCCTCTGCCTCGAGTTGCACCACCGCGGGCGGCCCGCCCTTGATGCGCACGTCGTCGATGATCAGGCTGGTGCCCGCCACCTGCACCGCCCCCCCCTGTGGCGCCAGCACCGTCCCCTTGGCCGCCGACACGACAAAGCGGTTGCCCATCAGCTCGGCCCGGCCAGCAGCCCCCGTCACCACAGGCATATGTTTCATGAAGCGGATCGTCCCGTCGCGGAACTCGGACCCCAGGTACAGTTGCGGCTCTGTTCCCGGCCGCACGCGATAGGCCAGTTGCGTATTGGTCAGCATCAGCGCATGGATGTTTTCGGCCACCCAGGTTCGGGTCTTGGGTTTCGCCTGTTCCGGCCAGAATGCCAGCACCGTGTCCTGCGCCAGGTCCGCCACCTGCCCGTTCACCGCCAGGTTCCAACCGCCGGTATCCGCGAACAGCCGCCCGTCCAGCACCAGCGTGTGCCCGTCCTTGGCCAGGCTCATCTGCCCCATGGTGAAATCGAACGGCGCCAGCCCCAGCCGGAACGTCATGTCGGCCCGGTCCACGCTGACGGGTTCGGGATAGATGCCATCGGGGTTGGCCTTCAGCCCGGTCATCACGAACTGCCCCTGCATTTCCATGGGCCGTCCGGTTTCCATGCCCTTCAGCATGGCCTTGCCCTCGGCCCGGCCACTGATCCACTGGCTTTCGACGGACAGTTCATCAAACCGCAGCATCTGCTGCGCCGGGTCATAGGTGAAATAGGCCCGCGCCCCGGCAAAGGGGATCGGCAGGGTTTCCTCGGTCGGTTGGATTACGCCTTCACGGATCTGCAGCGTGCCGGACAGCGGCCCCAGACGGCCCTGATCGTCCAGCGCCACCCGCAGCGCACCGCTGATCGGGGCGCGCAGCGCCTCCAGCCAGGCCAGGGCCCCGACCTGAGACGCGATATCGCGCGCCGACATGTCCTCGAAATTCATGCCGAACCGCGCCCCGGTCTGCCCGATGGCGCTGTCGAAATTCACCTCCAGCGTCGTGGCGTAGGCATAGCCGCCCAGCAGCGCCAGGTCGCCCCGCGCGCGCAGATCATCGCCGTCGCGCACCAGTTCGAACCGTGCGCCGTCCACCGTCCAGGCCCGCCCCGCAAGGGCGTCCTCGTATTGCAGGGTCAGCCCGTCCGCCTCGACCAGGCTCAGCGCCTCCAGTTCCGGCGTTTGCAGCAACCCGTCCAGCGCGCCGATCAGTTCCGCCACGCTGGCCCCCTGCCGCGCCCGCGTCATCGCACCGAACCCCAGGTCAAACGTGCCGTCCTGCCGCCGTTTCAGCGTCACGCTGGCCCCGGACAGGCGCAGCTTGCCCAGCAGGATCTTGCCCTCCAGCAACGGGCGGAACGCCACTCGCGCCTCCAGTTCCGTCAACGACAGCAAAGGCTGCCCCGCGTCCGAGGCGATCTCGGCGTCGCGCATCACGATCCGGGGGCGGCCCGCACGCGGAAAGACAAATGACAGATCACCAAAGCGGATATCCGCCCCCGGCAACAGCACCGCCAGCCGTTCCTCGACGCGTGCATGCAGCCATTGCGGGGCGTGGATCGGCTTGCCCGCCTGGGACCAGATCGCCGCCCCGGCGCTCGCTGTCAGCAGCCCCAGCACAACCAGCGACCACCACAGCCAGCGCCAGCCACGCCGGTGATGCGGCACTTGCCCTGTGCTGTCAGTCTGCTGTTCCATCTCTGCCCAATTCCGCCGGCGCTTCGGGCCGGCCGTCTTTATTCTTTTGTTTCTTTCAGTATTACTACACCTGAACCCAAGACGCATTCAGGAATTCACCGTGCTTCAGCCAAACGATCTTGCCCCCGATTTCACCCTGCCGCAGGACGGCGGCGATCCCGTCACCCTGTCTGCCCTGCGCCCCGCGCCCGTGGTGCTGTTCTTCTATCCGCGCGACAACACCGCCGGCTGCACGAAAGAGGCGATCGGGTTCACCGAAACCCTGTCCGCCTTTCAGGCCCTTGGCGTACAGGTCTTCGGCGTATCGAAAGATTCCATCGCGAGCCATGAAAAATTCCGTGAAAAGCAGGGGCTGAGCGTTCCCCTGCTGTCCGACGAACACGGCGACCTGTGCGAACGCGTGGGCGCGTGGAAGGAAAAATCCATGTACGGGCGCAAGTTCTGGGGGATCGAGCGCACCACCCTGCTGATCGACGGCACCGGCCGCATTGCCCGCATCTGGCGCAAGGTCAAGGTCGCGGGCCATGTCGAAGAGGTGCTGGAAGCGGCCCGCGCCCTATGACCCGGACCCTGACCCAGATGGCGGTCGAGGTGCTGACCACCGCCGATGGCCGCGCCAAGACGGCCCTGTCGCACCAATACGCTGCCGAATGGTTTGCGGCGCGCAAGGCAGGCGCCCCGATCCCGGTCGGCACCGCCAATCCCCCGCTTCAGCCCGCACGCCCCGAAAAACCAGACCTTCTGGACCCGCGCGACGTGCCGCGTCGCCGCCCCGGTTCCGTACTGGGGCGTACGGCCCTGCTGCACGCCGTCGCGCATATCGAGCTGAACGCCGTGGACCTGCACTGGGACATCGTCGCCCGGTTCGGCCATATCCCGATGCCCATCGGGTTCTACGACGACTGGGTGAAATCGGCGGACGAGGAATCGAAGCATTTCAACCTGGTCAGCGATTGCCTGGAAACGATGGGCAGCCATTACGGCGCCCTGCCCGCCCACGCCGGAATGTGGCGCGCGGCCGAGGATACCGCCGAGGACATCATGGGCCGACTGGCCGTCGTCCCCATGGTGCTGGAGGCGCGCGGGCTGGACGTCACCCCCGGCATGATCCAGATCTTTGAGAAAGCCGGGCAGCAGGACGTGGTCGATGCCCTGTCCGTCATCTACGCCGAGGAGGTCGGTCATGTCGCCTACGGCTCCAAGTGGTTCCATTTCCTGTGCGGCCGCTTTGATCACGACCCCAAGGACATGTTCCACGCGCTGGTGCGCAAGTATTTCCACGGCGCGCTGAAGCCCCCCTTCAACGAGGAAAAGCGCGCCGAAGCGGGCCTGCCCCCGGATTTCTACTGGCCTCTTGCCGACGAAACGCCCCCCGCCCACGTTCGGATCTGACACCCGCAACCCCCTCATAATCGGCAGAAAATCGCCTGAACGGCAGGTTTTGACCGGCCCACCGGGCGAAAGTGGTCAAAAAACTTGCCCTGATTGGCGGGGGCCGTTAATCACCCTCTGGGTGCGGGTACAGCCACGATGGGCCGCGCCAAGTCTGGGGATGGGGAAAAGGACGGATCTTTGAGGACACGTCTGGCAATCAAGATCGACGCGATTCTGGAGAAATGGTTTCCCGAACGCCGCGTCTTCCTGCGCTCTGACACCGACACGCGCTTCATTCGCCTGCGTCCGATGACGCAACTGATCGGCTTTGCCGGGTCCGCCGCGTTGGTGTCCTGGACGATCATCGCCACCTCGATCCTGCTGATGGATTCGATCGGTTCGGGCAATTTCCGCGAACAGGCCAAGCGCGACCAGAAAACCTATGAAACCCGGCTGAACCTGCTGGCCAGCGAGCGCGACACCCGCGCGACCGAGGCATTGGCCGCGCAGGACCGTTTCGCCAAGGCGATGGACCAGATTTCAGTGATGCAGTTGCAGCTGCTGGACTCTGAAACCGCCCGCCGTGAATTGGAAACGGGGATCGAGGTGATCCAGACCACGCTGCGCCGCACGATGAAAGAACGCGACGCGGCCCGCGCCCAGTTGGCCAGCCTGGAACAGGCGAACGACGGTCAGCAAGACCCGGCGATGGCCAGCGTCCCACCCGCGGTGAAGGATACGCTGGATTACATGGTTTCGGCGCTGGACGACACCGCGATGCACCGCGATCAGGTCATTGCGGACGCCAAAGACGCGATTGACCGGTCCAACGAACTGACTCACCAGATCCGCCTGATGCAGGATCACAACGAACAGATCTTCCGCCAGCTCGAAGACGCGATGACGGTCTCGGTCAAACCGCTGGACAAGATGTTCCGCGCCGCCGGGATGAACACCGATACGATGCTGGACCAGGTGCGCCGCGGCTATTCCGGCCAGGGCGGCCCGCTGACGCCGATTTCCTTCTCCACCAAGGGCGAGGAACATTCGGAATACACCAACCGCGCCAACCGGCTGCTGAACCAGATGGATCAGCTGAACCTCTACCGCATCGCCGCCGAGACCGCACCCTTCGCCATCCCGGTTTTCAGGTCGTTCCGCTTTACCTCGGGCTACGGCTATCGCCGGGATCCGAAAACCGGCGGGCGCCGCCTGCACCAGGGTACGGATTTCGCCGGCCCTGTCGGCACCCCCATCCACGCCACCGCCGACGGCGTGGTGATTCACGCCGGATGGTCCTCCGGCTATGGTCGCCTGGTGAAGATCAGGCACCAGTTCGGCATTGAAACCCGCTATGCCCACTTGTCAAAAATATCCGTGAAGGAAGGGCAAAAAGTATCGCGCGGACAGCGCATTGGTGATATGGGATCGTCTGGACGTTCAACCGGATCCCATCTTCACTACGAGGTGAGAGTCGACGGCAAATCCGTCAATCCGATGATCTTTATCAAGGCTGCACGAGATGTTTTCTAAAAGCAAAATCAACGAACCCGCCCCCAAGGCCCCCGAAGCCGCCAAACCGGCCGCGCCCGAAACGCCCGCCGCTCCGGCCAGCGATTTCCGCGCCTCGGCTCCGAAACCCAAGCCCCCGGCGTCGGTTCTGTCGTCTGATCTGACCATCGTCGGCAACCTGAAAACCACTGGTGACATCCAGGTCGAAGGCGCCGTCGAAGGCGACATTCGCGCCCACCTGCTGACCGTCGGCGAAAGCGCCACCATCCGCGGCGAAATCGTCGCCGACGACGTGGTGGTCAATGGCCGCGTCGTCGGCCGCGTGCGTGGCCTGAAGGTTCGCCTGACCTCGACCGCCCGCGTCGAAGGTGACATCATCCACAAGACCATCGCCATCGAATCCGGCGCCCATTTCGAAGGCTCGGTTCAGCGTCAGGACGATCCGCTGTCAAACAAGGCCCCGGCCCCCAAGGCCGCCCAGCCCGCACCGGCAGCCCCAAAATCCGAAGGCTGATCCCAGTCGACCCTTCAAAATCCAAAAGGGGCAGCGCATCCGCCGCATGCCCCTTTTTCAAGCCTCCAATTTTGGGAATAAATGGCAATTAGGTTATTGATGAGCAACCCTGGATAGGATCAACGAAACCTTTTCTTCCCCTCACTGCATGAAAGCCAACTTCTTGCCGGTAGGCGGCAAATTCAGTCAATGAAGATATAAGTTGGCCGCCTTGATTGACCGGCAATTACGACACTGTCATCCACCTTTTTTCTCTCGCATGCGAACCGATGTATTTCATCTGTCGTAAGAGGATTAACTGCATTCCCGCCCTGATAATTCGCGTATTTACCGTATTTGGCACAATGCTGAATTGCCATATCACGTGCTTCTGCCGTAAGCGTTGGCACAGAGTCAAAGGCGCTGTAGCGCAGTGATATGGCGTTACTAGATGCATATTCCTGAACAGGGGGTGTCGGGGCCATACACCCCGCTACTGCCAACGGAAGCGCAATAGCCAGATATTTCCTCATGGCGCCCTCGCACAACTTAAACACTTAATGACTACGGAAATTCAATTTCCTGTGCAAGATCACCAAAAGTTTCATCGCCACATCCGAGCAGCATTTGAAAAACACAAAAGGGCAGATTCCCGCATTTCGGCAATACAAGTGCTACGTCCCAAGCGATGATCTATTTCGCATTGGATCACGCCTCCAGCTCGGTATCCCAGTACAGGAAATCGACCCAGCTTTCGTGCAGGTGATTGGGCGGGAACCGCCGCCCCATGTTCTGCATTTCCGACGGTGTTGGCCGGCGCGGCACCTTGCGCAGATGCAGCCCCGCCTGTC
The DNA here is from genome assembly GCA_017792425.1 of Thalassovita sp. GTDB lineage: Bacteria > Pseudomonadota > Alphaproteobacteria > Rhodobacterales > Rhodobacteraceae > Thalassobius. The sequence continues at coordinate 1,774,222 of CP051233.1, read as the reverse complement.
GCAGGCTTTTCGATCCCTTGCGCAGATTGCATGGCGCACAGGCGGCGACCACGTTTTCCCAACTGGTGATCCCGCCACTGGCGCGCGGCACCACGTGATCAAAGGTCAGATCCCCCCGGCTGCCGCAATACTGGCAGCAGAATTCATCCCGCAGAAAAAGATTGAAGCGCGTGAAGGCCACGCGCTTCTGGGGTTTGACGAAATCTTTCAGAACCACGACCGACGGGATCCTGATCCGTGTACTGGGGCTTCGGACCTCGAAGTCATATTCGGCCACTACATCTACCCGATCCAGCCAGACCGCCTTGATCGCCTCCTGCCAGGGCCACAGCGACAGCGGGTAATAGGACAGTGGCCGGTAATCCGCATTCAGCACCAGCGCGGGGTGGTGCCGCAGCGCGCCCGGTTCCCGGACAAATTCGGTTCTGAAATCTCCATCCATTGGCGTATCGGCTCCTTGCCTTGTCTGCCGGTTGGCGACGTCAAGGCGGGGAAACCGCCCCAACTTATCCACAACTATATATCGTAGCGACAACAGGGCAAGCCCCATCATCTACCCGAATGATAGAACCATGCCCGCGCTCCATGACAGGAAAATGACGCAAGCCGGGAGAAATTCCACGCCCAGCCCGGTGTTTTGCTGAAAAATCCGGTCATTCGGCGTAGACTGGTCTCATGACGGATGGCCCGCTACACCCGCGCTCGGTCTTGGAAACCGCGCTTTACGCCGACGATCTCGACGCGGCCGAGTCGTTTTACGCGACGGTCCTGAACCTGCCGGTCATCGCCCGCATTCCCGGTCGCCACGTGTTCTTTCGCATGGATCAGGGCGTATTGCTGATCTTCAACCCCGAACAGACTCGCATTCCCACCGAAAACACCACCCTGCCCGTGCCGCCACATGGCGCCAGCGGTCCCGGCCACGTCTGCTTTGCCGCAACCCGCGCCCAAATTGCCCTGTGGCGCGACAGGCTGACAGACCATGGTGTTGCGATCGAGGCAGAGTTCGACTGGCCAAACGGTGCCCGCTCGCTCTATTTCCGCGACCCGGCCGGCAATTCGCTGGAGTTTGCAGAGCCGCACCTTTGGGACCGCCAGTAAACCTGACAGGCCACTGCGCCAACGAACGGCCCCTGTGACAGACAGTCTTGCGGTCAACCGGTGCGGCCGCAGACAACCTGCGATCCGCCGGGCAGAGTTGCCAGAACGGAAACGCGTCTCTCAATCCAGCGGACCTGGCCAGCGCCTGCCACCCACCCAATCAAGCCCTCCGCCTTCCAGAAGTCCTACAGGCCGCCAACCCTATCGCCCGTTATCCTTAACACCTAATAACCGGTACGCCTGCCCCCGGCCACACACCGGACAACACCCGACAGGCGCGCCACCCGGCCCATTTCATCTTGCCAAAAATACTCATAGTCGGAATTCGCCACAGGCACTGTCCCGCCCGGTCGGGAATCGTACGTTTCAAGCCGCGAACCGTGCGACTTGACAGGTTATCAAGGGGTTACCCCCCCGAACCGTCCGCCCGTCACAGCCCCAGCTTATCCCGCATGAAGGCCAGCGCCACCGACAGCCCATCGGGCGCGATCCCATGCGCGGTGCCCTTCATCACATGGGCGTAGATCTCCTTGAACCCGGCTTTTTGCAGCGCCTCAGCCGCCTCGGGCAGCGATTGCACCGGCACCACGTCGTCCTGATCGCCATGCACCAACAGGACCGGGGGACGGCTGACAACCTCTTCGTCCAGCAGTTCCGGCTGCATCAGGCGGCCAGAAAACGCAACGATTCCAGCCACTTCATCCTCTCGGCGCGGGGCGACATGCAGCGACATCATCGTGCCTTGCGAAAACCCGAACAGCACCATTTGTTCCGGCAGCAGGTCATTGTCCACCAGCACCCCGTCCAGAAAGGCATTCAGGTCGTCCACTGCCTGCTGCATCCCGCGCTCGGCCTCTTCCTGCGACGACCCGTCGATCCACGGGATTGGGAACCACTGGAACCCAAAGGGCGATCCGGCGCAATTCTCCGGCGCATCCGGCGCGATGAACAGCGTATCCGGCAAATGATCCCCCAACGGATCAGCCAGTCCCAACAGGTCCGCCCCATTGGCCCCATAGCCATGCAGGAACACCACGACCGAACGGGTTTCTCCTGATTTCGGCTCGACCCGGCCGGCTTGCAATACACGTGTCATCTGATACCTTCTCTTTGTTTTTCAATACGATAGTAGGCCCACAACAGGCGCGCGGCCACCGCACGCCACGGCGCCCAGCCCGTCGCCATCCTGCGCAGCGCCGCCTCGCGCGGACGTTCGGGAAGGTCGTAGAGGATACGCACTGCCTCTTGCAAGGCCAGATCACCCGGCGCAAACACATCGGCGCGCCCCAAGCTGAACATCGCATAGATTTCCGCCGTCCATACCCCGATTCCGGTCACCCGGGTCAGGGTGTCCACCACCGCCTGATCCGGCTGGCTTCGTAGCGCGTCATAGTCAATCCCGGCAGCGGCCAGGGCCTTGGCATAGCGCACTTTTTGTCGGCTCAGCCCCAGCGCGCGCAACTCGTCGTCAGTCCGGTCCAGAATCGCGTCCGCCCCCAGCATCTCCGCCGCTTCCAACCGCGCCCAGATCGCATTGGCCGAGGCGACGCTAACCTGCTGGCTGACAATCGCGTTCAGCAACTGGGTGAACCCGTCCGGCTGGCGCCGCAGCGGCAAGGGACCGGTCACCGCATAGGCCCCGGCCAGCACCGGATCCGCACGGCACAGCCACTCGGCCCCTTCGGCCACGCAATCCTCTGTCTGAATGATCCGTCCGACCATGTCCCCCCCAGTCCGGCCAGACTATAGGCATCGGGTCGCACCCCGCCAAGCGGCATCCCCCTTTCCCAGCCCGAGAATACGGCGCATACAAGGACATGACCGATTCAAATTCCCTTCCCGCTTCGAACTGGCCCACGCTGGAACCCGGCTGGGTCTGGCTGTGCGGCGCTGGCCCCGGCGATCCCGGGCTTCTGACACTGCACGCGCTGAACGCGCTGCGGCAGGCGGATGTCATCGTCTATGACGCGCTGGTGAACGGCCAGATCCTGGAGTGGGCCCCACAGGCTGAACTGGAATACGCTGGCAAACGCGGTGGAAAACCTTCGGCGAAACAACAGGATATCTCGTTGCGTCTGGTGGAATTGGCGCAGCAGGGCAAGCGGGTGCTGCGCCTGAAGGGGGGCGACCCCTTCGTTTTCGGGCGCGGCGGCGAAGAGGCGCAGGCGCTGGTCCAACACGGCATCCCGATACGGATCATCCCTGGCATCAGCGCCGGGATCGGCGGACTGGCCTACGCCGGCATCCCCGTGACACATCGCGACGTCAACCAATCGGTTGTGTTCGTCACCGGACACGATCAGAAGGGCGACACCCCGGACACGCTGAACTGGGCCGTGCTGGGTCAAAGCGCGCAGGTGCTGGTGATCTACATGGGGATGAAACACGCGGGTCGCATCGCGGCGGAACTGATCAGGGGCGGCCGCGACCCGCACGATCCCTGCGCTGTCGTCTGTCAGGCAACCACGCCGGACCAGCATGTGCTGGAAACCACCCTGTCCCGGCTGGAACAGGACATCGCTACCAGTGGATTGGAGCCGCCCGCCATCGTCTGCGTGGGCCGCGCGGTGCTGCTGCGGCAGGTGCTGGACTGGCAGGGCATGATCGCAGGTGATGCACCCCGCGACATGGACCCGCTGCGGCGCGGCCGCCCGGCCGAGGAACGCTGACCAGCCTGCTATCACTCGGACGCTTGCGCCGGGCCGGACAACCCGCTAGCAGTTTCGCATGACAGATTCCGCATATTTTTCCGACGACCGATTGGCCAAGCGCAACGTGGCCATCCTTGTGCTGGCCCAAGCCGTTCTGGGCGCACAGATGCCGATGATCTTTACCATCGGTGGCTTGGCTGGTCAGACGCTGGCGACCAACCTGTGCTTTGCCACCTTGCCGATTTCGCTGATCGTGTTGGGCAGCATGCTGGCCGCGACGCCCGTTTCGTGGATCATGCAGAAATGGGGCCGCCGCACCGGGTTCTTGCTGGGAACACTGGCCGGGGCGATCGGCGGGGGGATCGGCGCATACGGGCTGTATCTGGCGTCATTTCCGGTGTTCCTGCTGGGCAGTCTTGTAACGGGTATCTACATGAGCGCGCAGGGTTTTTACCGCTTCGCCGCCGCCGACACCGCCAGCGACGCCTTCCGCCCCAAGGCGATTTCCTATGTCATGGCCGGCGGGCTTGCCGCGGCCATCATCGGGCCGCAGTTGGTCAAGGTCACGGTAGATGCGATGGTGATCCCCTTTGTGGGCACCTACTTGGCAGTGATCGCGGTGAACGTGATCGGGTCGGCGCTGTTTCTGTTCCTGCGCATCCCCAAGCCCAAGGCCCCGTCCCATGACGACCCCAAGGGGCGCACCCGCTGGGAATTGATCACCACCCCGCGCATTCTGGTCGCGGTGATCTGTGCGATGGTCAGCTATGCACTGATGAACCTGGTCATGACCTCGACCCCGCTGGCGGTGGTCGGGTGCGGGTTTGACAAGAACACAGCGGCTGACATTGTCTCGGCCCACGTTCTGGCGATGTATATCCCCAGTTTCTTTACCGGTCATCTGATCGCGCGGTTCGGCGTGGAAAAGGTGGTCGCAACCGGTCTTGCCATTCTGGCGGGGGCGGGCGTCGTGGCGCTGCAGGGTGTCGAGTTGGAGAACTTTTTCGTCGCACTGATCCTGTTGGGGGTCGGCTGGAACTTCGGCTTTATCGGCGCCACGTCGATGCTGGCCGGGGCGCACGAGCCGCATGAACGGGGCCGTATGCAAGGGCTGAACGATCTTCTGGTGTTCGGCGGGGTGACGATGGCATCGCTGGCGTCGGGCGGTTTGATGAACTGTTCCGGCGGGTCGGCGGAAACCGGCTGGACCTCGGTCAACCTGGCGATGGCGCCGTTCCTGATGCTGGCCGGTGGGGCGTTGATCTGGCTTGTGCTGCGCCCGAAAGACGACTGACCGCGCCTACCAGCGCCCGCTGAGCGTGCGCAGCAGCAAACCAGCATTGGCCGCAAATTCCGACCCCTGCAACGCGCCCGCAGCCACCCTGTGCGGCTGTGCGGCGGCCCGGCGGAGGATGCCTTCGGTTTTCCAAGCGGTCAGCAGGGCCGGTCGCGCACTGGCCGAAACGCCGTCCCGGTTCGCCCGTGCGCGTTTCAGGCGGGCTAATCCGTCCTGTGCAAGGGCAGCCACCGCTTCGGGCCGTCCGTCCACCAGCGGGATACGCTTGGCGGCTTCCAGTGCAGGCACGGCCGCCAGGAAATTCGCCAGTCCCGCCGCATAGCCCAGATCACCGACCACCGCAGCGTCCACCGTCCCCAGGGCCCGCGCCGAAGCCAGCATAAGGTTGGCCGCACTGTGGGTGATGTAGCGTTCGAACGCCTCCGCGTCCTCGAACGGGTCGCGGTGAATGTCCCATGTACGGGCAGCGGCCAGATCCGTCATCAAGGAGGCGCCTTCGGAATCCAGCAGGCGCGCCAGGGGCGTGACCACGAAATGCCGCCGCACGATACCGCCAAGGGCGATTTCCTCGAACGCGTCTTTCCACCATTGCAGGCGCATTTCTGCAATCAGAGGTTCCTGCGTCATCCATGGCGCGCGCGAGATCTCTACGTTCGCCGCGTAGACCGGGAAAAGCACCGCCCGCGCCGCCACTGGCGCAGCCATCGCCACACGAAAGCGATCCGGGTCACCGCGCTGCACCAGTTCGGCACAAGCGATCAGGTCAGGGTCGTCAAAACTCACGCAGGAAATCCTGTATCAGGGTCAGGGTATTCGGATCGTTCACCACATCCAGATGCGATACCCCCGGCAACAGCGCATAATGCCCCGCCTCCGTCAGGCCCTGCATCAGCGGCTGATACTGGTCCGGCACAAACGCCTCGTCCCCGTCCCCCACGACCAGCAGGAAAGGCGGCAGCGCGGCTATGTCAGCCTTATAGTCGTTATGCGGTGCATAGGATGTGTTCAGCCGATAGCTGTACGCGGTGGTCGCCGTATTGCCCAAAGGGCCGTCCAGCACTGATTGGGGCATTGCAAACTGGATGACGGTCAGATGGTTCAGCGCCGTCACATGAACAGCGTTCAACATGCTCAATCCGATCATCCGGCGCAGCAACACATGCGCCCAGCCCCCTGAATTCTTGCGCGCCGTCGGCGCGCTGTGATGCAGGAACGGCGCTAGCAGGATCGCCCCATCCAGACGTGAACCATGCGTCCCCCCGGCCATCCGCACCACCAGGCCACCGCCGGAACTGTGCCCCAGCAGGATCACGCGCTGCCCCGGCTTGTGAAAGGCGGTGATCAGGTCGGCGAGGTCATCCTCGAACTGGCCGACATAGTCGATATCCCCACGTCGCCCCGGCTGCGCCCCGTGGCCGCGCAGATCTGGCACCAGCACCTCTGCCTGTTCCGCCAACGCCAGCGCCAGCCCGTCGAACTGCCCGCCATGCCAGCCCGAACCGTGCACCATCACGATCAGCGGCGCCCCGTCCGGCCCGGGCAGATGCCGCACCTGCAGGGGGAACCCGTCGCGCATCTGCACCGGCTGCACGGGCAAGGGGGCGATCCCTGTGGCAACCTGGCGCGAAAAATCCAGCCCCTCATCCGCCGTCAGCGACCCAGGCGATTGCGAGGCAATCAGCCCCAGCGCAATCCCGGCCGGAATCAACGCCGTCAACGCAAGGGAAAGGGCGATCTTGCCGATCACTCTGCCGCGCCCTGTTCCGCCCCGGCATATTCGCGCAAAAGCTTCCAGTTGATCGCATCCAGCAACGCATCGAAAGAGGCATCCACGATGTTTGGCGACACGCCCACCGTGGACCAGCGCCGCCCCTGCCCGTCCTCGCTGTCGATGATGACGCGGGTCACGGCCTCGGTGCCACCCTGGGTGATGCGCACCTTGAAATCGACAAGGTGCATGTCCTCGATCGCCTGAGAATAGCGCCCCAAGTCCTTGGCCAGCGCCTTGGACAGCGCGTTCACAGGGCCGCGGTCCGAGCCGCTCTCGTCCAGCGATTCCGACACCGACAGCTTCTTTTCGCCATCCACTTTCACCACGACAACCGCCTCTGACAGGCTGACCATCCTGTTGTACTTGTTTTTCCGCCGTTCAACCGTGACCTTGTAGCGTTTGACCTCGAAGAACTCGGGCAGCAGCCCCAGTTCGGCCCGCGCCAGCAACTCGAAACTGGCCTGCGCGCTGTCGTAGGTGTACCCCTCGGCCTCGCGCGCCTTGATCAGGTCCAGGATGCGCGCCAGGGCCGGATCGCCCGGTTCCACCTGCAGACCAGCCTCGGCCAGACGCTGGCGCAGGTTGGATTGGCCCGCCTGGTTCGACATCGGGATGATGCGGCTGTTGCCCACCACCGATGGTTCGATGTGTTCATAGGTGCTGGGATCCTTCAGGATCGCGCTGGCATGCAGCCCCGCCTTGTGCGCGAAGGCGCTGGCCCCCACATAGGGCGCCTGACGGAACGGCACCCGGTTCAGGATGTCGTCCAGCTTGCGGCTCGCCTTGACCAGCCCGGCCAGCGCCTCTTGGGTAATCCGGGTGTCATAGGTGCTAGCGTAGGGTTCCTTCAGCAGCAGCGTCGGGATCAGCGTTGTCAGGTTGGCGTTGCCGCAGCGTTCTCCCAGCCCGTTCAGCGTGCCCTGCACCTGCCGCGCGCCCGCATCAATCGCCGCCAGCGCCCCCGCCACCGCGTTTTCCGTATCGTTGTGGGTGTGAATCCCCAGATGATCCCCCGGGATCCCCGCCGCGATCACCGCCGTCGTGATGTCATGGATTTCCTGCGGCAGCGTTCCGCCGTTGGTGTCGCACAGCACCACCCAGCGCGCCCCGGCATCATGGGCCGCTTTCACCGCCTCCAGCGCATAGGCCGGGTTGGCCTTGTACCCGTCAAAGAAATGCTCGGCATCGAACAGCGCCTCGCGCCCCTGCTTGACGATATATTCTACCGAGCGCGCGATATTCTCGGTATTCTCCGCCAGCGTGATCCCCAGCGCGGTCTCCACATGAAAATCATGAGTCTTGCCCACCAGGCACACCGCCGGGGTTCCCGCGTTCATCACCGCCGCCAGCACGTCGTCATTCTCGGCCGACCGTCCGGCCCGCTTGGTCATCCCGAAAGCGGTGAACACGGCGCGTGTCTTAGGGCGCTGATCAAAGAATTCGCTGTCGGTAGGGTTGGCACCGGGCCAACCGCCTTCGATGTAATCCACGCCCAGACGGTCCAGCGTTTCAGCGATCACCTGCTTTTCTGCGGTGGAAAACTGCACACCCTGGGTCTGCTGCCCGTCGCGCAAAGTGGTGTCATAGATGTACAGGCGTTCCCGGCTCATTCTCCGGCCCTCGCTTTTTCTTGGTTGAAAAACCCTCGGGGGGTGAATTGGACGCAGTCCAAGAGGGGGGCAGACAGCCCCCCTGCCCCCGCCCGCCGCAGGCGAACCGGTCCCATCACAGCCCCTCCAGCTTCGACGGATCGAAATCGGGACCGGCGATCAGTTCCACCCCGTCCTTGCTCATCCGCACTTCGATCCCGGCGTCCAAAAGTATTGCCTTCACCCGGTCCACTTCTGAGAAGTCTTTTGTTTGCATTGCAATGGCTCTTATCTTCGCAAATTTTGCCGCGAAACTACTAAGATCCTCCACACCGGATTCACGGGTTCCGTAATAATTCAAAACATCAATACCGAGTAGATAACACCCAGCCAGCAATTTTCGCAGAGTGGCGTCCAACTCATCATTGGTAAGTTCTGCTCGCGATAGACCTCTTAGCTTTTTCTCGAGTTTGAACAGCATCGAAATTGCTAAAGATGTGTTCAAATTGTCAGCAAGGGCATCCACCAACTCTTGCTGTGCATAAGCTTTCGCAAAGCCTTCAGCATCAGCACGGTACTCGTCTACGATCCAGCGGGCGGGTCCGATTTCACTTGCCCAAAAAGAAATAGTTTTTTCAGCATCGTTCGCTTTTTTCGCGGTCCAATCCATCGGCTTGCCATAATGCGTGGACAGGAACACGAAGCGGATCACCTCTCCGGGGACGCCTTTTTCGCCGTCATGCCCGTCCAGCAGGTCGCGCACGGTAAAAAAGTTGCCCAGGGACTTGGACATCTTCTTGCCCTCGACCTGCAGCATCTCGTTGTGCATCCAGACCTTGGCGAAACCGCCTTCGGGATGGGCGCAGCAGCTTTGGGCGATCTCGTTTTCGTGGTGCGGGAACATCAGGTCGTTGCCGCCGCCGTGGATGTCGAAGCTTTCCCCCAGCAGCTCATAGCTCATGGCAGAGCATTCGATATGCCAGCCCGGCCGTCCACGTCCCCATGGGCTGTCCCAGCCCGGCAGGTCGTCGCTGGACGGTTTCCACAGCACGAAATCCATCGGGTCGCGTTTATACGGGGCAACCTCGACCCGCGCGCCGGCGATCATGTCATCCAGCGAACGCCCCGACAGCGCACCATAGTCCTTGTAGCTACTGACCGAGAACAGCACATGCCCGTCCGCGACATAGGCGTGGCCCTTGGCGATCAAATCTTCGATCATGGTGATCATAGCGCCGATATAGGCGGTGGCGCGGGGCATTTCTGTCGGGTCCAGCGCCCCCACGGCGCGCATGTCATCAAGGTACCATTGCGTGGTTTCGGCGGTAATGTCCCCGATCGGACGACCGGTTTCCGCCGCCTTGGCGTTAATCTTGTCATCCACGTCGGTGAAGTTGCGCACATAGGTGACGTGATCGGCCCCGTAAACATGGCGCAGCAGCCGGAACAGCGTGTCGAACACGATCACGGGCCGCGCGTTGCCGATATGGGCACGATCATAGACGGTAGGCCCGCAGACATACATCCGCACGTTTTTCGGGTCGATGGGCTGGAAAACCTCTTTCTTGCGGGTTTTCGAGTTGTGCAGCTTGATCGTCGTCATCAGGTCCTCACGCGCGGGCAGACGCCACCGGTCTTTGCGGGCGGGCTTAGCAACTTCGACACTGATTTGGAATAGAAGAACGGCCCGCCGATATGTCTCAGCAGGTAATGCAGCCAATAATGCAGATCGTCCGTTTCATGGGAACAGTGTTACCCCGGCAGGTGTTCCGCGGCAACCGGGGAAATCAATCGCCCAGCATCCATTCGCCGTCCGGCCAGAAAGCGTGAAAGGCAAAGGCAAACATCACGTCATGCACCACGTCGCCGCCGTTCGCGTTCAGCACCCGGACAGATCCAACGTCGCGCCCGCCCGAAACCTCGCCCGCCTCCAGCGCCGAGGCTTGCCCGGACATCCAAAGTAGCGTCACCCCTGCCTCTTGCACCTGACCGGCCTTGCGCAGACGGTCCAGCGGCCACGCACGTTCCCCCACCCGGACAACGCGAGCCAATGGCGGGATACCATGCGGCGGATTTTCCCCATTGTACAGAAACGGGCGGGTGGACAGGTCGTAGTTCCGATAGGGGTTCATGCCATAGGGGCGCGGGTGGTCCGGCATTTTCATCACCAGCCCGTCGGGATGATCCGCCCGAAATTGCGCCCACCCCACCATGCGTGCTGGCAGGGTTGTCAGCTGCACGCCGGTCATCTCTCCGACGATGCCCTGGCCGATGGCCTGTTGCCACCAGCTTTGGGTTTGGCGGTCATACATCACCATGTCGGAATTGCGCAGGTTGCCAGACACGCCGAATTCCAGCACCCGATCGCCCACCCGTGCATCGAACACCAGCGCCGAGTTGCAGAGCGGGCAATAAGTGACCGCGACCGGCCTGTCGCCGATGCGGTCGTTCACGATTTCATGCCACATCAGATAGCGCAACGGATAGGCGCGCGCAGGGTGGCCATCCAGCTGGAACAGGATCACCGCTTCCGACGGGCCAAGTGTAGTGTCCTGCGCTGCGGGGATGAACTCTGGCGATGATAGCGCGGGGATGCCGTCCTTGCCCGGTCCGCCGGACATGATTTCCGTCCAATCGGTGATGCTGGTCTTGCCGAAATCGGTGTCTGGCCATTCGTATTTCCAGAACGCCGATTGCGCCGCCAGAGGAAATGCCGCCGCCAACCAAATCACGAATGCCAGGAATAGTTTGCGCATTCTCGCCTCCCTTTTCCCGCAGCATGGCGCGTATTGCGCCAACGCGATAGGGGCGGCACAGGGGTGTGACAGGATGTGACGTGAAAAAACCGGCCACGCGGGCCGGTTTTGTCAGTTTTCTTGGGGGGATCACTCGGTGACGGTGACCTTGGCCATCACGTCGGGCTGGCCCATCAATTCGCCGTTGCGCCCTTCGCCACGCTTGATCGCGTCGACGATATCCATGCCTTCGGTCACACGCCCCACGACGGTGTATTGCCCGTTCAGGAAATGGCCCTCGGCAAACATGATGAAGAACTGCGAATTGGCGGAATCCGGGTCGTTCGAGCGGGCCATGCCCACCACGCCCCGGTCATACGGCACGTCCGAGAATTCGGCCTTCAGGTCCGGGCGGTCAGACCCGCCCCGTCCCGCCATGCGCATATCCTGACCCAGCTTGCCGAACTTCACATCGCCGGTCTGGGCCATGAAGCCTTCGATCACGCGGTGAAAGACGACGCCGTCATAGGCGCCTTCGGCTGCCAGTGCGGCGATCTGGGCGACGTGGTTGGGGGCCACATCCTCCAGCAGGTCAATGACGATGGTGCCGTTGGCCTGACCTTCTACATCAATCCTGAGACCGGTTGCCGCAGCCGGGGTGGCCAGCAAGGCGGCGATCAGGGCCAGTTTATACATCGGCGGCAACTTTCACACTGATCATACGGTCAGGGTTCGCAGGCGGTTCGCCACGGGTGATGGCGTCCACATGTTCCATCCCGGAAATCACGCGGCCATAAACGGTGTACTGGCCGTTCAGGAAGTGGTTGTCCTTGAAATTGATGAAGAACTGCGAGTTGGCCGAATTCGGGTTCATCGACCGCGCTGCGCCAAGGGTGCCACGGTCATGCGGCAGCTTGGAAAATTCCGCAGGCAAATCAGGCAGATCGGATCCGCCAGTACCAGCGCGACCAGGGTTATAGTCCTTTTCCATGTTGGCGTGCTGAACGTCACCGGTCTGCGCCATGAAGCCGTCGATCACGCGGTGGAAGGCGACATTGTCGTACTGGCCGGACCGGGCCAGTTCCTTCATCCGCTCCGCGTGCTTGGGCGCGACATCGGGCAAAAGTTGGATGGCGACGGTGCCGCCCTTCAATTCCATCAGGATCGTGTTCTCTGGGTCTTTGATCTCGGCCATTTCGGGCTCCTTGCTTTGCTGTTGTCCTTACCTAGGACGCATGGACGCGCTTGCCAAGCGGGAGGTTGACGCAAACGCGGCTTCACGCCAAGAGGGGGCAAAATTTCACAGGAGGCACTTCGATGGGTTGGAAGACGCTGGACGACATGGACCTGAACGGCAAACGCGTGCTGGTGCGCGTGGATATCAACGTGCCGGTCAAGGATGGACTTGTCACCGACGCCACCCGCATCGAACGCATCGCCCCGACGGTGAACGACATCCTGGCCAAGGGTGGCACCCCGGTCCTGGTGGCGCATTTCGGCCGTCCGAAGGGCAAGGTGGTGCTGGACATGTCCCTGCGTCTGACTCTGAAGGCACTGGAGGCAGCATTGGGTCATTCGGTCGCTTTCGTGGAAACGCTGGAGGCCGCTGAACTCCATACCGAGGAAGAACGCGCCGCAGAGGTCATTTTGCTGGAAAACATCCGCTTTTATCCCGGCGAGGAAGCCAACGACCCGGAATTTGCCGCACGTTTGGCCGGGTTGGCCGATGTCTATTGCAACGATGCGTTTTCCGCCGCCCACCGCGCCCATGCCTCGACCGAGGGTGTGGCACGCTTGCTGCCCTCTTGCGCCGGTCGCCTGATGCAGGCGGAACTGGAGGCGCTGGAAGCGGCGCTGAGCAACCCGGTACGCCCGGTGGTGGCCGTGGTCGGTGGGGCCAAGGTGTCGACCAAGCTGGAACTGCTGGGTAATCTGGTGGCCAAGGTGGATCACCTGGTGATCGGCGGCGGCATGGCCAACACTTTCCTGGCGGCGCAGGACATCGACGTGGGAAAATCGCTGTGCGAACACGACATGGCTGAAACCGCGCGCCAGATCCTGACCAAGGCCGACGCCGCAGGGTGCGAGATCGTGCTGCCCTCGGACGTGGTGGTGGCGACAGAATTCAAAGCCAATGCAGAGAACCAGACCGTATCGGCCAACGCCTGCCCCTCGGATATGATGATCCTTGACGCGGGACCGGACAGCGTGGCGCGGATCGGTGCTATTCTGGACAAGGCCAAGACGCTGATCTGGAACGGTCCCTTGGGCGCGTTCGAAATCGAGCCTTTCAACACCGCCACCAACGCCGCCGCGCGCAAGGCCGCGGACCTCAGCAAGGCAGGCAAACTGGTGTCGGTCGCTGGCGGTGGTGACACCGTGGCCGCCTTGAATCAGGCCGGTGCAGCGGATGACTTCACCTATATCTCGACCGCTGGCGGCGCATTCCTGGAATGGATGGAGGGCAAGGAATTGCCCGGCGTCGCCGCGCTGGAAGCCTCGGCTACCTGATTTCGACATTCCGCAGCGGCGTTAGCGCGACCAGAATTGTATCCCCGTTTCGCTTGACCTAGTGTCGCGCCGAAACGGGGCCGGCCCCGGTGTATTTTGATTTTAAAGGGAGTTGGACATGTCGAATCAACAGCAGATGGAACAGATGCGCGGCGCCAAGGGCTTTATTGCCGCCCTGGACCAGAGCGGAGGTTCGACACCCAAAGCGTTGAAACTGTACGGCATCCAAGAGAATGCTTACGGCAGTGACGAACAGATGTTCAGCCTGATCCATGACATGCGCGCGCGGATCGTGAATTCCCCTGCCTTTACCGGTGACCGGATCATCGGCGCGATCCTGTTCGAACGCACGATGGACAGTGACATCGGCGGCAAGCCCTCGGCCACCTACCTGTGGGAAAACCGTCACGTGGTGCCGTTCCTGAAGGTGGACAAGGGGCTGGCGGACTCGGTCGATGGCGTGCGCCTGATGAAGGACATGCCAGATCTGGACTCCCTGCTGGAAAAGGCCGTGGCCAAGGGAATTTTCGGAACCAAGATGCGGTCGGTGATCGACGCGGCCTCTGGCCCCGGTATCGCGGCGGCGGTGGATCAGCAATTCACCGTCGGCAAGCAGATCCTGGGCCACGGGTTAATCCCGATCATCGAGCCAGAGGTGACCATTTCCATCGCGGACAAGGCCGAAGCCGAAGATATCCTGCTTGGCGAAATCTCCAGACACTTGGATGCTCTGCCTGCTGACCAGCAAGTGATGCTGAAGCTGACCCTGCCCGAGCAGGTCAACAAGTACAAACCGCTGGTGGACCATCCGCGCGTGATGCGGGTGGTGGCGCTGTCGGGTGGATATTCCCGTGACGAGGCGAACGACCGCCTGTCGCGCAACACCGGCGTGATCGCGAGTTTTTCCCGCGCCCTGACCGAAGGGCTGACCGCGCAGCAAACCAACGAAGCATTCGATAAGATGCTGGCCGGGACAGTGGACAGCATCTATGCAGCCTCTGTCGCTGGGTAGTTCGGCGAACTGACTACTTTAGATCCGTTCGAGGATACCCAGCACATCAATCCCCGATACCGCCCCGGCTGTCACGCCGCGTTGGCCTTCTATCCGGGTGGTGATAAAACCGTCCGCAACCGCATTCGGCGCGGTTTCCAGCAGCATGGCCGCGGCCAGCAGCGTCGCCAGGTTTTCGGTGAACCATCGCGCCTCTGATTCCGGGGGAATGGCGGGCCAGCGACCCGCGTGTGCCTCCAGTGCGGCGTCATAGCGGGCATCCAGCCCCCGCGCGCCATTCAGGCGGGTCATCAGCGCCTCTTTGGCCTTTGGCGCACGCACCAGCGTGCGGACGATATCCAGGCAGATCACGTTGCCGGACCCTTCCCAGATCGAATTCAGCGGCGCTTCGCGGTACAGCATCGGCATCGGGGTTTCTTCGATATAGCCCATGCCACCCAGACACTCCATCGCCTCATAGATCACACCCGGCGCGCGTTTGTTGGACAGGTATTTCGCCAGAGCCACGGCGATACGGGCAAAGGCGCGATCCTGTTCGCTTTGCCCATCAAAGGCGCGGGCGCAACCCATCGCAAGGGCCAGCGCCGCCTCCCAGTCCAGCGCCAGATCGGCGATGACCGATTGCATCAGTGGCTGATCAATCAGACGGCGCTGAAATGCGTTGCGGTGGCCGATCCACCATTTCGCCTCGGACAGGGCTGCGCGCATCAACCCGGCGGGGGCGATCGCAGTATCCAGCCGGGTGTGGTGCACCATTTCGATGATGGTTTTCACACCCTGGCCCTCATCACCCAGACGATAGGCCAGCGTGTAGTCATACTCGATCTCGGACGAGGCATTGGCCCGGTTACCCAGCTTTTCCTTCAGTCGCTGCAGGTGCATCGTGTTGCGGGTACCGTCCTCCAGCCAGCGGGGCACCACGAAACAGGTCAGCCCGCCCGGGGCCTGCGCAAGGGTCAGGAAACCGTCACACATCGGGGCAGAGCAGAACCATTTGTGCCCAATCAGGCGATAGTGTTCGCCGTCGCGCACGGCACGAGTGGAATTGGCGCGCACGTCAGACCCACCCTGTTTTTCCGTCATCGCCATGCCCATCGTGACGCCCTGCTTCTGCGACAGGGGCTTGACCTCTGGGTCATAGTGGCGGGCTGTCAGCTTGGGGGTCCAAAGCCTGGACAGGGTCGGATCGTTCGCCAGGGCGGGGACGGCAGCATAGGTCATCGTCAGCGGGCAGGATACGCCAGGTTCCAGCTGCGCCATGAAATAGGTCAACGCCGCGTGGGACGCATGGCCGCCCGGCTTGCCTTCATAGGCGGCGGCGGCATAACCATGTTCGATCCCCAGGCGCATCGTATTGTGATAGCCGGGATGAAAGCGCACCTCGTCCAGACGGCGACCGGACCGATCAAAAAGGATCAGACGGGGCGGATCACGGCGGGCGTCCTCTGCATCCTGCAGCGCCTGATCGGTTCCGAAGGCCCTACCCGCCGCGGCCAATGCTTCATCATCCGCACCGGCCCGCGCCATCTGTTCACGCAACGGCAGATCATCGGCCCACAAATCCCGCGCACCCCTGGGTTCAGGCTGGTTGGAAACATCGTGGGTCGGGAAATGGCTGTGCCCGGTTGCGCTCATGTCGGCTCTCCTCCAACTGTCGCGCGCACCATGCCGACAACACGCCCACCGATCCAGTCTTACGCCGCGTCCCGGGCAATAGCCCGCCACAAGCACGAAACATGTCGAATAGGGATTCACATGACGAATCAGCTGTGGCATTGTCAGGGAACCACCCGCCAGAGGTGGGGAACAGAGGCAGAGTTCATGGCACTTCGCGCGAAGCCCGCATTCGGGGCTTGGGTCTATTTCACACTCGCATTTCTGGGCGGCACCTATTTCACCTTCGCCGCCGTGCAAGGCAGCTATGGCGTGTTCCGCCGGGCCGAGATCACCGCCGAATCCCGCGCCCTGTCCCGTGAACTGGCCCGCCTGAACACCGAGGTCGCACGCATGGAAAACCTGACCCACCGATTGTCGGACGAATACCTGGACCTGGACCTGCTGGATGAACAGGCGCGTTCCGTCCTGGGGCTGCTGCGCAGCGACGAACTGGTCATTCGCTGATTTCAACACCAATAAAGTACTGATATTTCAGGTGAATTCCATTCCCTGTGCCGTCGCGTCAATTTGCACTCGCACAAACGCGCCGGATGATGTATTAATTGTTTAACGCTAAACTATTATTGGTTCCGGGAGGAGGACGCCGCATGGCCGCCAGAAAAACCCAAAGCAAATCAAACGTTTCCGCGGAGGATTTGAAAAAATACTACCGCGATATGCTGCTGATCCGCCGATTCGAGGAAAAGGCCGGCCAATTGTACGGCATGGGCCTGATCGGCGGGTTCTGCCACCTTTACATCGGACAAGAGGCCGTTGTCGTCGGCCTGGAAGCCGCGGCAGAGGAAGGCGACAAACGCATCACCTCTTATCGCGATCACGGCCACATGCTGGCCTGTGGCATGGACCCCGATGGTGTCATGGCCGAACTGACTGGCCGCGAAGGCGGCTATTCGAAGGGTAAAGGCGGCTCCATGCACATGTTCTCGAAAGAGAAGAATTTCTATGGCGGCCACGGCATCGTGGGCGCGCAGGTGCCGCTGGGCGCCGGGCTGGCCTTTGCCGACAAGTACCTGGAAAACGGGCGCGTCAGCTTCACCTATTTCGGGGACGGCGCGGCAAACCAGGGCCAAGTCTATGAAACCTTCAACATGGCGGCCTTGTGGAAACTGCCGGTGATCTTCGTGATCGAGAATAACCAGTACGCCATGGGGACCGCGCAGCGTCGCTCCACCTCGACCCCGGAACTGTACACCCGCGGCGAAGCGTTCGGCATCCCGGGCGAAGCGGTGGACGGTATGGACGTTCTGGCCGTCAAGGAAGCCGGTGAGAAAGCCGTTGCGCTCTGCCGCGCTGGCAAGGGGCCGTATATCCTGGAAGTGAAAACCTACCGCTATCGCGGCCACTCGATGTCGGACCCGGCGAAATACCGGACCCGCGAAGAAGTGCAGAAGATGCGCGAAGAAAAAGACGCCATCGAACATGTCCGCGAACTGCTGCTGAACGGCAAGCACGCATCCGAAGATGACCTGAAGGCCATCGACAAGGAAATCAAGGAAATCGTCAACAAATCCGCCGATTTCGCCCGTACCAGCCCCGAGCCCGCTCTGGAAGAGCTGTGGACCGACATCTACGCGTAAGGAGACAGAAACATGGCTATCGAAATTCTCATGCCCGCGCTGTCCCCCACGATGGAGGAAGGCACCCTGGCCAAATGGCTGGTCAAGGAAGGCGACACCGTGTCCTCTGGCGACATCATCGCTGAAATCGAAACCGACAAGGCGACGATGGAATTTGAAGCCGTCGATGAAGGTGTGATTGGCAAGATCCTGGTCGCCGAAGGCACCGAGGGCGTAAAGGTCAACACCCCCATCGCCGTGCTGGTGGAAGAAGGCGAAAGCGCCGATGACATCGTCGCCGCCCCAGTGACCGAGGCACCCGTTGCCGCTGCCCCCGCCCCGGTCGCAGCCGTCGCCGCAGCCCCCGCAGCCAAGCCCGCTGATCTGACCCCGGACTGGCCCGAGGGCACACCGATGAAGAAGCAGACCGTACGCGAAGCCCTGCGCGACGCGATGGCCGAGGAAATGCGCCGCGACGAAACCGTCTATCTGATGGGCGAGGAAGTGGCCGAGTACCAGGGCGCATACAAGATCAGTCAGGGCCTGCTGGACGACTTCGGTTCCAAGCGCGTGATCGACACGCCGATCACCGAACACGGGTTTGCCGGGATCGCCGTTGGTTCGGCCTTTGGCGGCCTGCGCCCGATCGTCGAGTTCATGACCTTCAACTTCGCCATGCAGGCAATTGACCACATCATCAACTCGGCTGCCAAGACGCTGTACATGTCCGGCGGCCAGATGGGGTGCCCGATCGTGTTTCGCGGCCCGAACGGTGCCGCCGCCCGCGTGGGTGCGCAGCACAGCCAGGACTATGCCGCATGGTACGCGCAGATCCCCGGACTGAAAGTGGTGCAGCCCTATTCGGCCTCGGATGCCAAGGGCCTGCTGAAATCCGCGATCCGCGACCCAAACCCGGTGATCTTCCTGGAAAATGAAATCCTGTACGGCCGCAGCTTTGACGTGCCCGACATGGAGGATTTCACCGTTCCCTTCGGCAAGGCCCGCATCTGGCGCGAAGGCACCGACGTGACGCTGATCAGCTTTGGCATTGGCATGACCTATGCCTTGGAAGCCGCCGAAAAACTGGCCGAGGAAGGCATCAGCGCCGAGGTGATCGACCTGCGCACCCTGCGCCCGATTGATTACGACACCGTCATCAACTCGGTCATGAAAACCAACCGCTGCGTTACGATCGAGGAAGGCTTCCCCGTCGCCTCTATCGGCAACCACCTGTCAGCGGTGATCATGGAACGCGCCTTCGATTATCTGGACGCGCCCGTGATCAACTGCACCGGCAAGGACGTGCCGATGCCCTACGCGGCAAACCTTGAAAAGCTGGCGCTGGTAACGACCGAGGAAGTCATCGCAGCCGTCAAGCAAGTCACCTACCGGTAAGGAGAAATCGCGATGCCCACCGAAATCCTGATGCCCGCGCTTTCCCCCACAATGGAGGAAGGCACCCTGGCCAAATGGCTGGTCAAGGAAGGCGACACTGTCCAGTCCGGCGATCTGCTGGCCGAGATTGAAACCGACAAGGCGACGATGGAGTTCGAAGCCGTCGATGAAGGCGTGATCGGCAAGATCCTGGTCGCGGAAGGTACCGAAGGCGTGAAGGTCAACAGCCCGATCGCGGTGCTGCTGGCAGATGGCGAAAGCACCGCTGACATCGGCGCGGCCCCGGTTGCTGCTCCGGTTGTTGCTCAGGCGGTGACCCCTGCTGCTGCACCCGCGGCTGCGGCGGCCCCTGCCCCCGCGGCTCCCAAGGCAGCGGATGGCGGACGGGTCTTTGCATCGCCGTTGGCCCGCCGGATCGCGGCGGACAAGGGTCTGGACCTCAGCCAGGTTGCAGGCACCGGTCCGCGTGGCCGGATCGTCAAGGCCGATGTCGAAGGTGCCACCGCGAAACCGGCGGCAGCCCCGGCGGCTGTAGCGGCTCCGGCGGCAGCGGCAGCCCCCGCACCAGCTGCTGCGGCGGCTCCGGCTGGTCCCTCGACCGAGATCGTCAAGAAGATGTACGAAGGTCGCCCCTACGAGGAAATCAAGCTGGACGGCATGCGCAAAACCATCGCCGCCCGACTGTCCGAAGCCAAGCAGACCATCCCGCACTTCTACCTGCGCCGCGACATCAAGCTGGACGCACTGCTGAAGTTCCGTGGCCAGTTGAACAAGCAACTGGAAGCGCGCGGCGTAAAGCTGTCGGTTAACGACTTCATCATCAAGGCCGTCGCCAACGCGCTGCAACAGGTTCCGGCCTGTAACGCCGTCTGGGCGGGCGATCGCGTGCTGCAGCTGAAACCTTCGGACGTGGCCGTGGCCGTGGCGATCGAGGGCGGGTTGTTCACCCCGGTTCTAAAAGATGCCGACATGAAGTCGCTGTCGGCCCTGTCGACCGAGATGAAGGATCTGGCCAAGCGCGCACGGGATCGCAAGCTGGCCCCGGCTGAATACCAGGGCGGCACCTTTGCGATTTCAAACCTGGGTATGTTCGGCATCGACAATTTCGACGCCATCGTAAACCCGCCCCATGCCGGTATCCTGGCCGTGGGGTCTGGCGTGAAGAAACCGGTTGTCGGTGCGGATGGCGAATTGACCGTCGCCACCGTGATGTCGGTGACGATGTCGGTGGATCACCGGGTAATCGACGGTGCACTGGGGGCGGAACTGCTGCAGGCCATCGTGGACAACCTGGAAAACCCGTTGACCATGCTGGCGTGACACCAGTACGACAAATGGAAACGCCGGGGACAATCCCCGGCGTTTCACGTTTCAGCCCATCTGGTAACCGGGCGTGGATCGCATCAATTCACGTTCCTCATCGGTCATGTCGGCCTCAATCCCCTCGAACAGCGGCGTACTGAGGTAGCGTTCACCAGTATCGGGCAGCACAGCCAGGATAACCGACCCGGCGGGCGCCTTTTCCGCCACTTTCATGGCGGCGGCAAAGGTCGCGCCGCCGGAAATACCGGTGAATATCCCCTCTTCCAGCGCCAGACGGCGGGAAAAAGCGATCCCGTCCGGCCCGCTGACCGGCAGCAATTCATCATAACCGTTGTTGTCCAGCGCCTCTTGCAGGACAAGCGGGATGAAATCCGGGGTCCAGCCCTGGATCGGGTGCGGGGTAAAGGCCGGGTGGCTGGTTGCGGGTTCACCTTCGGCGGTCCGTTCCTGCGCCACCCCGCTTTGCACCATCGCGGCGGACGATGGTTCGGTCAGGATGATCTTGGTATCCGGCCGTTCGCGCCGCAACACCCGGCTAACGCCTGTCACGGTGCCGCCAGTGCCAAAACCAGACACGAAATAATCCAGCCGCTGACCGTCGAAATCGGCCATGATCTCGCGCGCAGTGGTATTTTCGTGGATATCCGCGTTGGCCTCTGTCTCAAACTGCCGTGCAAAGAACCAGCCGTTCTTGTCGGCCAGTTCCTTGGCCTTCTGGTACATGCCCGTCCCCTTCTGCTCCTTGGGCGTCAGGACGACCTTGGCCCCCAGGAAGCGCATCAGGCGGCGACGTTCCACGGAAAAGGTTTCCACCATCGTGATGACCAGCGGATAGCCCTTGGCGGCGCAGACCATCGCCAGCCCGATACCGGTGTTGCCGCTGGTCGCCTCTACTACCGTTTGGCCGGGCTTCAGCGCACCGGATTTTTCCGCCGCCTCGATGATGTTCAGCGCCAGGCGATCCTTGACCGAGCCGCCGGGATTGAACGCCTCTGCCTTGACGTACATGGTCACATGATCCGGTGCGATCCGGTTGATGCGGATCGCGGGCGTGTCGCCCACGGTTTCCAGCACGTTGTCATAAAGCCGTCCGCGACCGTTGGTTTGCCGAGTCATGACGCTCCTCCCGTAATGAAAATGCCCGGTCAGGGTAATTCCCGCCGGGCATGTCCACAATGCTAACTATCAGGAGGCTTTCCCTTTTTCCGATCAGCAGTCAGAACAACCCTTCAGGCTCTGGTCCATCAGAACCGAAGGCTGCTCGCATCCCGCTTCGCCCACGACCTTGGCAGGCACACCCGCGACCGTGGATTTAGGCGGCACGTCATGCAGCACGACGGACCCGGCAGCTATGCGCGAACAATGACCGATCCTGATGTTGCCCAGCACCTTGGCCCCTGCGCCGATCAGCACACCATCGCCGATTTTCGGGTGGCGGTCCTCGTCCTCTTTGCCGGTGCCCCCCAGTGTGACCGAGTGCAGCAACGACACGTTATCGCCCACGACCGCGGTTTCGCCGATGACGATGGAATGAGCATGGTCAATCATGATGCCCTTGCCGATCCGCGCCGCGGGGTGGATGTCCACACCAAACACCTCGGATATCCGCATCTGAAAGAAATAGGCCATGTCCCTGCGCCCGCTGGTCCACAGCCAATGCGCAACACGATAGGCCTGCACCGCCTGATAACCCTTGAAGAACATCAGCGGCTGCAAGAACCGGTGGCAGGCCGGGTCGCGTTCATAAACGGCCACGATATCGGCGCGCGCGGACAGGGCCAGGGATTTGTCGGCCCTATGCGCGCCGTCGCAGATTTCACGCAGCAACTGTTCCGACATCTCGCCCGAAGCGAGCTTCATCGCGATCCGATAGGACAGGGCATTCTCGATCGAGGCATGGTGCAGGATGCTGGAATGCAAAAGCCCACCCAGCAGGGGTTCGTCCACAACGGCCTGTTCCGCTTCTGAAATGATGCGGCTCCAGACCGGATCAATCTGAGCAAGTTTCGCGCGTGTTTCAACCATGGCCAAGGCCCTCCGTTCCCACCGACTATAACAGATAGGCCCGAAAGGGAAAATGCAAAGCTTTGAAACGGATAATCACGAAAATGAATGGCCCGCCGGAGGGTACCGGCGGGCCTTAGGTCAGATACTCAGATCAAGCGTGGCATAATACCCCGGCCCGAACCGCGCAGACACCTGCGCGACCTGCACCCGGATATCTCCTTGTCCTCCATCCTGCGTTTGATGCGCCGCCGAATAGATCCATTGGGCTGTTTGCAGGGTTTCTTCTCGGATCGGAATCCCACCGGCAAGGATACGCAGATGGTAGGTTTCGCTTTCCTCGCCCAGCGGTACTTCGGCGGCTTCCCAGCCATCGCCGTCCACACGGGTTCTGCGAATCCAGCCAACGGACAGATCGCCGTTGGCATGCCTGTCCGCCCGCAGGTGAACTGGCGCAAGGGGTTTCAGACCGATCCCGGCAAAAGCATGAACCGCGTGCTGATAGGACGGGTCATCATAGCCGCGCAACGCAGGACCGATCCGATAGTGATGCGCCACATTGCGCGATGATATCGGCAGGCCAAGTTGTTTCGGTCCACCGTTCAGCAGAACGAAATAACTGCCCTCTGGCCAGACCACGGGCATCAACCCCTCGCTGCCCGACTGTCCCCGCAACAGGGTGCGTAGGTGCCATGTATTTTCGGCGACCAGCTCGGCATCCCGGAACTGGATCACCTCCCAGTTGTCGGCGGACCCGTCACCGATCGCAGCGACATTCGCGCCGTTCAGAAGCGCAAGATCGCTGACACCGTTCAATGCACCCCCGGTCAGGTGCAACTCGATTTGGCCCGCGAGGTCATAGCGCCCAGCCGCCGCACGCATCAGCGGGGCGGTCAGTTGCCCGACTACCGACGGCGCGCCCAACGTACCCAGCAGCGAATAATCCAGATCCTCAACCCCTTGGAACACCGCCACTGTACCGGGCCACGGCGTCGCGGTAGCAGCGATGTGCGGCTCGTGCGCGGCCTCGTCCCCGGACAGCAAGGGCAGATCCAGGAACAACGGGAACACAGGCACTGGCTGAGCAAATCGGGAAACCACCGCGGGCGTTTCCACCATGTCCACAGGCCCATAGCTTTCTGGGTCAATGCGCACGCCTTCGGCCAGTAACATCGCGCCGCTTTCCACGCGGTCCAGCCGGTACAGTCCACCGTTCGGCAGCGCGACTGTATCCCCGGCACCAAGCGCGGACATCGACAAGGGCAGGCTCAGTTTGATTGTGTCCCGCGCGACGCGGGCCTCGCTCAGCCAGCGTTCAACCACTTGCCGCCCTTCGGCGCGTGTCATCAGCAGCGGGAATTCCGAGGTCGAGACCGCAAGGGTTTCCTCGTCCGGCAGCACCGCCTCTTCGGCGACCGTCTCGAAATCGCCGCCCGCCTCGACAAACCGCAGCCTGACCTGACCGCTCAAATCGCTTTCACCGGCGCGGGTACGGTCGTGGCCGTTGGGCGTTTCATCCGACACCACCAAACCGTCCGTGTCCAGAGTACAATCGACACCGCCGGTCCGACTACGGAATTCCAGCTCCCCATCGCGCTCGACCGCATCGAACCCGTGGCGCAGCATCAGCGGCTGAAGTGCCGCGCGGGCGGTATCCGTATCCTTTGCCACATAGCCGCGCACCAGACCGTTCAACCGGTCCGTCACAACCGCCTGCACCCCCGCATCGGCGCAGATGTCGCGCACCACTGACGCCACGGACCGTGCTGCACCTCGTCCGTTCAGCCAGTGACCGCGGGCATAGTTCTCGCCATCGCTCCACAATGTGCTGTTGGCCGGGAAATACGGATAGGGCCGTGCGTCCCAGGACCAGACGTAGGCATTGCCAAGGTCCAGCATCGGTCCATCGTATTCCACCGATTGCGGATTGACCTGCGGGTCGGACCAATAGCCCAGAACAGCGCGCAGGTATTGCATCTGCATGAATTCATCCCGCTGTCCATTCGAATGGCGCGGCAACCCGGATTCCGAGGATTTCACGTCAAGGAACCGGTTGGGCTGGTTTGCACCCTTGTCAATGGCGGCGCACCCCAGTTCGTCCACCCAGGCGGCATCGAACTGCGGCCCACGCAGCGCTTCGGGGTCATGGGCGGAAAACACCTGCGCCTCCGCCCCGTTCGGCCAGACCAGGGTGCGGCGGCTGGCCTGCCAGTCGGGCCGCCGGTCCGGCGGGCTGCATGCCAGGATGCCGCTTTCGCCGAACACCATCACCTCGCGCGCCTGGTCGATGGTTTCCCCCACGATCGCCACGCGCCGGGCGCGGCCCGTATCCATCGGCCGCGCCCCTTCCACCATGGATCGCACCCATTCGGCCCCGGCGCGCGTCTTGCCTGCGCCGCGCCCGCCCATGATGACCCAGGACCGCCAGTCGCCCTCGGGTGGCAACTGGTGCTCCATCGCCCAGAACTCGAACAAAAAAGGGAGAGCCATAAGCTCTCCCTCACTCAGGTCATCCAGAAAGTCGTTTTGAACCTCGACATCGGCGGAGGCGATCCAGCCGGCACCGGATACGATCCCGCGCTTCGTCAAAGTCGATGGCGTAGGATCCGACGATCCCCGCCTGTTTCTGCTGTCGTTTTGCAAATTCCATCTCCAGTTCCAGGGCGATCCGCAGCCAGTGGCGGATCTCCGTTACGGTTTTCTGGCCGTCCTTCACGGCCTCGATTTCCCCATCCTTCAGTCTTGCCTGTATTGCGGTCATTTCCGCCCGCAGCGCCTCCAGCTGGTCCCTGATTTCGTTCAGGCTGTCGCCCAGCGGAAAGTCGCCGTTGTCGGTGGTGATCAAGGTCATCGTGTGCTCGCTCTGCCTCATGCTTGGATTCCTCCGCACGAGAGAAATGAAAAAGCGGCACCGGGGTCGCCCCCGGGCCGCTTGCCCACTTCTTCTAGCATGACACAAACCCTACACGGGACCGTTCGCAGAGTCAAGCGCGATTTCCGCCTAACCGCCCGTTATTATTAAAAATTTCTTAACACGCAGCGGAAATTTCCACGATTTTCCCATCACCTGATCAAATTAAGTGTTTGCGTCCGGTCCCCCCCGGCCTTATGGAAACCGCGTTCGCCGCGTGCCACGTGCTTTTGCCTGACAGGAACACCGCCCGATGATCCAGACCCCCTATTACCTGATCGACAAATCGCGCCTTCTGCCCAACCTGGAAAAGATCGCCCACCTGCGCGAAGCCTCCGGGGCCAAGGCGCTGTTGGCGCTGAAATGCTTTTCCACCTGGGGCGTGTTCGACCTCATGCGCGATTACATGGACGGCACCACGTCCTCCTCGCTCTATGAGCTGCGCCTTGGCCGCGAAAAATTCGGCAAGGAAACCCACGCCTATTCCGTCGGCTGGGCCGATCATGAAATCGACGAGGCCGTGTCCTACGCCGACAAGGTGATCTTCAACTCGCTGGGCCAGTTGGACCGCTTCGGCGACCGCGCCGCGGGCATTGCCACCGGCCTGCGCCTGAACCCGCGCTTTTCCACCTCGGGCTTTGATCTGGCCGATCCCGCCCGCCCGTTTTCCCGCCTTGGTGAATGGGACATGGCGCGGCTGGAACAGGCATTGGACCGCATCAACGGCGTGATGATTCACTACAACTGCGAAAACCGCGATTTCGACCTGTTCTCGCAACAGCTTTCCCGCATCGAAAAGGATTTCGGCCCGTTCCTGAAAAAACTGGATTGGGTCAGCCTGGGCGGCGGCATCCATTTCACCGGCGAAGGCTACCCGCTGGATCAGCTCGCCGACCGGCTGAAATCCTTCAGCGACGCAATGGGCGTGCAGGTCTACCTCGAACCCGGAGAGGCCAGCATCACCAATTCCACCACGCTCGAAGTCTCCGTTCTGGACATCATCGACAACGGCAAGAAGGTCGCCATCGTCGACAGCAGCATAGAGGCTCACATGCTGGACCTGCTGATCTATCGCGAAACCGCGAAACTGCCGCAGGACGGCCCCCATGACTACCAGATCGCCGGCAAAACCTGCCTGGCCGGGGACATCTTCGGCGAGGGCAAATTTGCAAAACCGCTGGAAATCGGCGACCGTATCTCGATCCGCGATGCCGCCGGTTACACGATGGTCAAGAAAAACTGGTTCAATGGCGTGAAGATGCCCGGCATTGCCATTCGCGAACTGGACGGCACCGTCCGCCTTGTCCGCGACTTCGGATACGAGGATTTCGTCGCGGCGCTCGGCTGAGCCCGCCCAACCCACCAACACCCAACCAAAGGGGGTTCTGACAGTTGAAAAAGAACGTTCTCATCATCGGCGCCGGCGGCGTCGCTCAGGTCGTGGCGCATAAATGCGCGCAGAACAACGATGTGCTAGGCGACATTCATATCGCCAGCCGGACGCTTTCGAAATGCGAAGCGATCCTTGAGTCCGTCCGCGAAAAGGGCGCAATGAAGACAGAGGGCGTTCTGGCTGCACATGCCGTCGACGCGATGGACAGCGCCGCCGTGGCCGCGCTGATCCGTGAAACCGGCGCGCAGATCGTGATCAACGTCGGGTCCGCCTTTGTCAACATGACGGTGCTGGACGCCTGCATCGAAACCGGTGCCGCCTATATCGACACCGCGATCCACGAAGACCCGGCCAAGATCTGCGAAACCCCGCCGTGGTATGCCAACTACGAATGGAAGAAACGCGACCTCTGCGCCGAAAAGGGCGTCACCGCCATCCTCGGTGCCGGGTTCGATCCGGGCGTGGTGAACGCCTTTGCCCGCTTCGCGATCGACATGATGGATCAGGTCGAATCCATCGACATCGTCGACATCAACGCCGGGTCGCACGGCAAGTATTTCGCCACCAATTTCGACCCGGAAATCAACTTCCGCGAATTCACCGGCACCGTCTACTACTGGGAAGACCAGCAGTGGAAGGAAACCAGCATGTTCGCCTCCGGCCGCGACTGGGATCTGCCCACCGTCGGCACCTGCCGCGCCTACCAATCGGGGCATGACGAGGTGCATTCGCTGGCCACCAACTATCCGCACGCCGACGTGCGCTTCTGGATGGGTTTCGGCGATCACTACATCAACGTGTTCACCGTGCTGCAGAACCTTGGCCTGCTGTCCGAACAACCCGTGAAAACCGCCGAGGGGCAAGAGGTCGTGCCGCTGAAGGTGGTCAAGGCCGTGCTGCCCGATCCCGCCTCGCTGGCCCCCGGCTATACCGGCAAGACCTGCATCGGCGACCTGGTCAAGGGCACCAGGGACGGCGCGCCGTTCGAGGTTTTCGTCTACAACGTCGCCGACCACGCAGAGGCTTACGCAGAGGTCGGCTCGCAGGGCATTTCCTACACCGCCGGCGTGCCGCCCGTTGCCGCGGCGATGCTGGTTGCCACCGGCGAATGGGACGCCAAGACCATGAAAAACGTCGAAGAGCTGGACCCCAAGCCCTTCTTCACCATCCTGGACCGCATCGGCCTGCCGACCCGCGTCCAGATCGGCGGTCTGGGCGGGCAGGACATGCCCTGGACAGACGCGTAAACCCTGACGCCTGCCAAACTCGCAAAAGCCCGGCCACAGCGCTGGGCTTTTTCATCCGCTCACCAGCAGCGCCATGCCGCACAGGATCACGCAGGCCCAGCCCAGACGGTGCCGCAACTGCCCCTCGTGCAGCAGGATGGACCCCGCCAGCACCGACAGCACCACGCTCACCTCGCGCAGCGGCGCGACATAGGCCACCGGGGTAAAGGTCAGCGCGTACAGCACCAGGATATAGGCCAGCGAGTTGAACAGCCCGATCACCAGCACCGCGCCCCGATGATCCCGCCAAAGCGCACGCACCCGGTCCTTGCGCCGCACCGCAACCGGGGCCAGCAGCACCACCCGGCCCAGGCTGGACGCGTAATCCAGCAGCACCGGTGGAAGCAGCAGCGCCGAAACCGCATAGGCATCCCACACCGTGTAGCCGCCGATCAGCACCCCTGTACCCAGCCCGAACAGCAACGAGGCCGAGGCCCGCCGCACCGCGCCCCTGATCCCGCCCGTCAACATCAGCACGCCGAACACGATGCCCCCCGCCCCCAGCGCCATCTGCAGCGAGATCACCTCGCCCAGCAGCAGCACGGCAAAGGCCGAGGACAACATCGGCCCCGTTGCCCGCGCGGTGGGATAGACCAGCGACAGATCGCCCTTGCGATAGCCGGTCTGCAGCATCAGGAAATATCCCAGGTGCAGCACCACCGTCCCGACCAGGAACAGCACCTGCATCCCCCCGATCTCTGGCCGCTGCACCAGCAGGATCCACAACGCCACCGGCAGGTACAGCACCACCGACACGACGGAAAACAACCAGATCAGTTCCGGCCCGCCGTTGATCCGCTTGACCAGGAAATTCCAGGTGGCGTGGCAACAGGCGGCGAACAGGACAAGGGCAAGACCAAGGACAGACATCAGACGGCTCCATCAGGTTCAGACATGCGTTTTCACGCCCTGTCCACCCCCTCTGGTCTTTTGCTCCTCGGGTGTCTGCCACCGGCTTTTGACGGCGCTCGGACCAGCTTGCCCGCAGGCAACGGAACCCTAGCC
The DNA here is from genome assembly GCA_017792425.1 of Thalassovita sp. GTDB lineage: Bacteria > Pseudomonadota > Alphaproteobacteria > Rhodobacterales > Rhodobacteraceae > Thalassobius. The sequence continues at coordinate 1,745,005 of CP051233.1, read as the reverse complement.
GCACATGGAAAGGCTGCACCGACCGTAGCCAGCCTGCCCCCGCCCGGCAAGGCCTGTCATTTCTGCCGCATGAACTTCTTGCGTGCCTCCTCCTCTATTGCGCGGCGCATTTCAACCTCTGCCAATTCGGCCATCAACGCCTTGCGCCGGACCGGATCGGTTTCCGCCGCCAATGTTTCCCGCAGGGTGGCGCATTTCTTCTTCAACTCCATCTCGCGCGGCAGCACGCCCGCTTCGGCCATGATGCGGAACCCGGCCGCTTCGGCCGCGTCCCCGGCCTGCGGGTTCAGCGGTTTGCCCTCGCCCTTCAGCCCCTCCAACTGCCCTTCGGCACGGGCCTTCAGGATCTGCCGCTCTGCCAGCTTGTCGAAACGCATGGTTCTTCTCCTTCGAACCGATCATGCCACGACCATCGTACACCCCTTTTCCTCCGAGTCGCAAAACCGTCGCATGAAAACGTAAACGCCGCCCTAACGTCAGGGCGGCGTCTGTGATGTACGGTTCAGCCCGGCGACTCGGACAGGTTGACAGATGAACGAAACCTTACTGGTTCGCGCGCTCTTGCTCGATCCGGCGCCATTTGGCGACGTTGCGGTTATGCTCTTCCAGCGTTTCCGCAAACACATGCCCGCCGGTGCCATCGGCCACGAAGAACACGAAATTCGTGGTTTCAGGGTTCAGCGCCGCTTCGATGCTGGCCTTGCCGGGATTGGCGATCGGGGTCGGTGGCAGCCCATCAATTACGTAAGTATTCCAGGGTGTTTCACCGCGAAGCTCACTCTGCCGCAGCCCGCGCCCCAATGCGCCTTGCCCCTTGGTGATGCCATAGATCACGGTCGGGTCCGTCTGCAGGCGCATGCTGCGGTTCAGGCGGTTGACGAACACGCTCGCCACCGTCCGCCGTTCCTCGGCCACGCCGGTTTCCTTCTCGATGATAGAGGCCATGATCAGCGCCTCCTCGATCGTCGCATAAGGCAACCCATCCACCCGGTCGCGCCACGCCTCTTCCAGAATAAGCGTTTGTTTTTCAACCATTCTTTGGATCACCGACGCGCGGGTGTCGCCTGCCCGCACCTCATAGCTGTCCGGCGCCAGAGTGCCCTCGGCGGGCAGGTCCACCGTACCTTCCAGCAGGTCAATCCGCGACAGCACGTCAACCACCTGCCAACTGGTCACGCCCTCGGCCATGGCAATCCGGTACCGCGTATCGGCCTGGGCACGAACTTCTGCAAACTTTTCAGGCACTTCCGCGTCTGCGGCGGGATCGAACGCGGCCTTTTCCTCGTATCGGTTCGTCGCCGGGTCCAATTCACGGACCACGACCTCGGACCGGGTCACGCCAACACGATACACCACCTCGACTCCGCAGGTGGACGCCCCGCCACGAGTCACGATATCGACGATCTCTGACATCGACGCGCCTTGCGGCACCAAGAAGCTTCCGGCCTTCAGCTTATCGGCTTTCTCGGTATAATCCGCCCCCAGTCTCAGGATCGTGCCATTGGTTACTGCACCTTGTTTTTCAAGGCTTTGGCTGACATTCTTAAAGTTCGATCCGGGGTCCACCCGCAGGCAGATCGGTTCCGTCAGCGGGCCAGCGGTCTGATATTCCCGCTTACCCCACAGGATGACGCCGCCCACAAGGAACAGCGCCACGATCAGGATCGACAGCGCGTTGGACGCGATGGCTCGCCACATAGGTCAGACCTTGCCGAACAGGACCGACGCGTTGGTGCCGCCAAAGCCGAAACTGTTGGACAGCGCGATGTCGATCTTGCGTTCACGTTTCTGGTTCGGGGCCAGGTCAATCGGGGTTTCCACCGCCGGGTTGTCCAGGTTGATCGTCGGCGGCGCGACCTGGTCGCGGATCGCCAGGATCGAGAAGATCGCCTCGATCGCGCCCGCCGCGCCCAGCAGGTGGCCAGTGGCCGATTTCGTCGAGGACATGGTGGCCTTGCTGGCGGCATCGCCCAGCAGCCGTTCCACGGCAGCCAGTTCGATCACGTCCGCCATGGTCGAGGTGCCGTGCGCATTGATGTAGTCCACCTGGTCGGCGGTGATCCCCGCCCGTTTCAGCGCCGCGGTCATGGACCGGAACCCGCCGTCGCCATCCTCGGACGGGGCGGTGATGTGATAGGCGTCGCCCGACAGGCCATAGCCCAGCACCTCGGCATAGATCTTCGCACCGCGCGCCTTGGCGTGTTCGTATTCTTCCAGCACGACAACGCCCGCGCCCTCGCCCATCACGAACCCGTCGCGGTCCGCGTCATAGGGGCGGCTGGCGGCCTTGGGGTTGTCCTTGCGCTTGGTGGACAGGGCCTTGCACGCGTTGAAGCCCGCGATCCCGATCTCGGAAATCGCCGCCTCTGCGCCGCCGGCCACCATCACATCCGCATCGCCCCACTGGATCAGCCGGGCCGCATCGCCAATCGCGTGCGCGCCGGTGGAACAAGCCGTCACCACCGCGTGGTTCGGCCCCTTGAAACCATAGCGGATGCTGACCTGCCCCGAAATCAGGTTGATCAGCGATCCGGGAATAAAGAACGGCGACACCCGACGCGGCCCTTTTTCCTTGATCAGCACGGCAGTGTCGGCGATCGAGTTCAGCCCCCCGATCCCCGATCCGATCATCACGCCGGTGCGCAGGCGGCTTTCCTCGTCCTCGGGGGCCCAGTCGGCGTCTTTCACGGCCTGGGCTGCGGCGGCGATCCCGTACAGGATGAAATCATCCACCTTGCGCCGCTCTTTCGGCTCCATCCAGTCGTCGGGATTGAACGTGCCATCGCTGCCATCGCCCAACGGCAATTCGCAGGCATAGTTGGTGGCCAGGTGGCTGGCATCGAACCGTTTGATGGTGTCCGCCCCGGATTCCCCTGCCAGCAGACGTTTCCAGGTTTCTTCGACACCGCATGCCAGCGGCGTGACCAGTCCAAGTCCGGTGACCACAACTCGACGCATTTCTTGCTCCTAAGCCCAGGTATTTCGCCGTCCCTAATACCGTTGTTTGCAGGGGCGGGGCAAGGGCATGACGTCCGATCAGGGGCATTTGCGCAATCGCTGGCGCGTTAATCCTCCCTTCATAGGCGACTGCGATGATCGGTTTCGGTTTTCCAAGGTGGGCCATGGCCTTTGTTCGAGTGATCCTGTGCATGCTGCTGGCAGCCATTGGCGCGCCGGTCTTGGCGGCTGGACGCGACTGCGCCGTGCACGACTGGCTGGTGCAGGGCTACCACCTGTCCACGAAACTGGACCAGGACCACGGCCGCGCCAGCGGCGAAAGCGCGGCGCGCGCCCTGCTGGACCAGACCGGCACCATCCCGCAGACGGAACTGACGGCGCTGCTGCGCAATGCCGGATTGCAGCGACATGGGCAGGTGATACGGGGGTTCCTTGCCACGCAACGGCAGGCGGCGCAGCTCCGGCTGGACAGCGGGCTGGGGGCCGAACTGCCGCCGGAAACCGTTCGCAAGATGCGCCAGTTCTCGCAAGAGATGCAGGCCTTCGTCGCGAATCTGCGCTGTGAAGAAAACCCGGACTGGCACCCCGCCCCCGCAGGGAACAGCGCGGCCCAGGGTGCCTCGGCGATTCAGCCGCGCCCGGATCAGCCCTTCGACAGCCCCCCCGCCACAGTGCCGCTACGATGGCTGGCCATTGGCCTGCTGGCTCTCTCGGTTGGGGCGTGGCTGGGGTCACGGCTGACCCGTGCATGGAATGAACGCCACCGCCGCCGCTGCCGCCGATTCCTGTGTCACCTGCCCTGCATGATCGTGCCGCAGGGAATGGCCTTGCCCGGCACCGTCATGGACATCTCGCAGATGGGGGCCAAGGTATACCTCGGTCATTGCCTGCCGGAAGAGGTTAAAACGCTGAATATCCTGCTGCCCGGTCAACATATCCGCGCGCGCGTCGCCTGGCGAAATGCCCAGTTCTGCGGCCTCGCCTTCAAGGCGCCGCTGGACCGCCTGGCCTTGCATGACCTGCTGCGCAGTCACCGCGGTTCGAAACGCGCGGCGGGCAAAAACGAAACGGCACCCCTCAGGGTGCCGTGACTTCAACTGGACGGGATGTCCAGTTCAGATCAGGAAGCTTCGGTGATGAACTTCACCGCGTCGCCAAAGGTCTGGATGGTCTCGGCTGCGTCATCGGGAATCTCGATGCCGAATTCTTCTTCGAAGGCCATGACCAGTTCCACGGTGTCCAGGCTGTCCGCGCCCAGATCGTCGATGAACGAAGCGTTCTCGGTCACCTTGTCTTCTTCCACACCCAGGTGCTCGACAACGATCTTCTTCACGCGGTCTGCGATATCGCTCATTTCAAAGTCCTCATAACTTTTTGGGCTCTTGCCCGGTTCTCCGCCCTCGCCCGCGGGGATGGCTTCTGTGGTGTGCCCGGTTTACCGGGCGGCTGCGTTTCCCGCAAGCGGGACGTCCAGTGGCCCCAAACAGCCCACCGGAAAATCTGCGTGGCCTATAGCACATGGGACGGGCGAGGCAAATGCTTTCGCATCAGTTGGCATGGCTGACCTTTTCGCCCGACCGTTTTCGCACTGCCTTCGGTTTCATCTTGCCCCAAATACTCACGGCGCTGCGTGCCCACTCGGCGCCGCGCCCCGGCAAGGGCGCCGCGACCGGGTTTTGCCTTACAACATCGCCATGCCGCCATTCACATGCAGCGTCGCGCCGGTGACATAGCCCGCTTCGGGGCTGGCCAGGTACAGCACGGCGGCGGCGATTTCCTCGGGCGTCCCCATGCGCGCGGCAGGAATCTGGCCGTTGATCTTGGCCTTCTGATCGTCAGTCAGCTTGTCCGTCATCGCGGTGGCGATGAAACCGGGCGCCACCGCGTTGGCGGTGATTCCCCGGCTGGCGACTTCGGCGGCGATGGATTTGGTCAGCCCGACCATGCCCGCCTTGGACGCGGCATAGTTCACCTGGCCCGCGTTGCCGGTGGCCCCGACGATCGAGCTGATGTTGATGATCCGGCCCCAGCGCGCCTTCATCATCGGGCGCATCACGCCCCGGCACAGCCGCATGGTGGATGTCAGGTTCACGTCGATCACCGACTGCCATTCCTCGTCCGACATGCGCATGAAGATCTGGTCGCGGGTGATCCCGGCGTTGTTGACCAGGATATCGACCGCGCCCATCGCCTCGGCCGCCTGTTTGGGCAGGGCGTCCACGGCGGCGGCGTCCGACAGGTTGCAGGGCAGCACATGCACGCGGTCGCCCAGTTCGGCGGCCAGCGCCTTCAGCGGTTCCTCGCGGGTGCCGCTCAGCGCCACGGTCGCGCCCGCGCCGTGCAGCGCCTTGGCGATCGCGCCGCCGATCCCACCCGAAGCCCCGGTGATCAGGGCGCATTTACCAGTCAGGTCAAACATCTCGAATAATCCTCAGTTCCCGGCGTCCAGCGCCGCTTTGACATCCTCCGGGGTGCCGACAGCCTTGCAGCCGATCGACTTGTCGATCCGGCGGATCATCCCCGACAGCGCCTTGCCCGCGCCGATTTCCCAGACCTCGGTCACGCCTTGTTCGGCCATGAACAGCACGCTTTCGCGCCAGCGCACCGATCCGGTCACCTGGTCCACCAGCAACGAGCGGATCATGGTCGCATCCGTCACCGCCTCTGCCACCACGTTGGCCACCAGCGGCACCACCGGATCGCGGATTTCCACGTCGTCCAGCGCCTCGGCCATCACGCGGGCGGCGGGGGCCATCAATTCGCAATGGAACGGAGCGCTGACCGGCAGCATCACCGCCCGTTTGGCGCCGCGTTCCTTGGCCAGTTCCACCGCGCGTTCCACCGCCGCCTTATGGCCCGACACCACCACCTGCGCGGGGTCGTTGTCATTGGCGGCCTGGCAGACGTCGCCCTCGGCGGCCACGGCGGCCACGTCGCGCGCGGTTTCGAAATCCAGCCCCAGCAGCGCCGCCATCGCGCCCACGCCGACCGGCACGGCCTCTTGCATGGCGCGGCCCCGCGTGCGCAGCAGGCGCGCCGCGTCCGAGATGCTGATCGACCCCGCCGCCGCCAGCGCCGAGTATTCGCCCAGCGAATGCCCCGCCACGAAAGCCGCGCGATCCGCCAGCACCAGTCCCTCGGACTCCAGCGCCCGCAACGCCGCCAAAGACGTCGCCATCAGCGCCGGCTGCGCGTTCTGCGTCAGGGTCAGCTGGTCCTGTTCGCCTTCCCAGATCAGCGCGCTCAGCTTTTCACCCAGGGCGCTGTCCACCTCGTCAAAGACGGCCTTGGCGGCGGGGTAAGCATCGGCCAGCGCCTTGCCCATGCCGATGGTCTGCGCCCCCTGACCGGGAAAAACGAAAGCTGTTGTCATGGTCGTCCTCATCCCATTGGTGTTTCAGGTGATGTAGCCGCCCCACGGGTTGACCACAAGTAAAACAGCCATTTCCGGGCGAACTGTCTGCCCCCGCACGGCGACTGTGCGCGGATGCGCATGGTTCGGCCCCGCCGCAGCGTTTATGTCTTTCAGACATATCCCCAACCGCCGGACCACCATGACCCTGCACAATACCGCCCTCAGTTATGGCCGCGCCGCCCGCGCGCTGCACTGGCTGACCGCCGCCCTGATCCTGACCCTGATCCCGCTGGGATTCGTCGCCGAAAACCTGTCCCACGCGATCAACGCCCCCGGCGCAATGCCCACCCAGGCGGAACTGGCCCGCGTGGTCACGCTGTTTTCCCTGCACAAGACGCTGGGCGTGCTGACCTTCCTGATCGCGCTGCTGCGGCTGGGCTGGATGCTGGTCCAGACCCGTCCCGCCCCGCTGCATCCCAACCGGCGGACCGAAACCCTCCTTGCCGAAACCATCCACTATGCGCTGTATGGCGCGTTGGTGGCGGTGCCGCTGTCGGGCTGGGTGCATCACGCGGCCACCACCGGGTTCGCGCCGATCTGGGGCCTCGGGCAATCCCTGCCCTTCGTCCCCAAGGACGCCACCGTGGCGCAGGTCGCCTCCACGCTGCATGAAATCTCGGTCTTTGTGATGATCGGCGCGCTGGCGCTGCATATTGCCGGGGCGCTGAAACATCACCTGCTGGACCGCGACGGCACACTGGCCCGGATGACGCGCGGCACCCCCGCCGGAGCGGCGCACCAGTCCTCTGCCGCCCTGCCCCTGCTGGCCGCCGCCGCGGTCTGGGCGCTGGTCCCGGTCGGCGCGGGCTCTGTGGGGCTGTTCCAGCCCGGCGCCACCCCGGCCCCGGCGCTGGACCAGGTCAGCAGCGACTGGCAAGTAACCGACGGCACGCTGTCGCTCGCCATCACCCAGATGGGCAACCGGGTCGAGGGGCAATTCAGCGACTGGACCGCGCAGATCAGCTTTGCCGACGATCCCGCGCAGCCGAAGAACGGGCAGATCACCGTAACGGTCTCGATCCCTTCGCTGACGCTGGGCGGGGTCACGGAACAGGCGATGGGGCCGGATTATTTCGACGCCACCGCGTTTCCCACCGCCGTCTTTACCGCCGACATCCTGCGCGCCGAACAGGGGTTCGTCGCCGATGGCACCCTGTCCATCAAGGACCAAACCGTGCCGCTGTCCCTGCCCTTCACCCTGACGCTGGACGGCGACACCGCCACCGCAACTGGCGTCACCGCGACAGACCGGCGCAGCTTTGCCATCGGTGATCAAGTGCCAGAGGAAAGCACGCTGGGATTCGGCGTCGACATCCGTTTTGCCCTGACCGCCAGCCGCGGCTGACCCTTGCCGCCAATGAAAAAGCCGCCGTGTTTCCACGGCGGCTTTTTGTTTCCGATCTGGAAACGATCACTCGGCCTTCATCGCCTCGACCGAGATCATCACCGACACTTCGTCGCTGATATAGGGGGCGAACTTGCCCAGCCCGAAATCCGACCGCAGCACGCTGGTGGTGGCGTCAAACCCGGCCCAGGGCTTGCCTGCCATCGGGTGATCCCCCGCCTGGTTCAGCCTGGCGTCCAGCACCACGGATTTGGTCACGCCGTTCAGGGTCAGATCACCGGTGATCTTGGCGGTGTTCTCGCCCGTCACCTCGATCCCGGTAGATGCAAAGCTGACCGTTTCCTCATCGGTGGCGTCAAAGAAGTCTGGGTTCATGAAATGCGCGAACCGGGCTTCCCAGCCGGTCAACATGGATTTCACCGGCATCGACACGCTGACGGATGACGCCTCGGGGCTGTCCATGTCGAACATGATGTCCCCGTCAAAGCCAGAGAACATGCCATAGGACGTGGAAAAGCCCAGGTGGTTGTACGAAAACACGATCTGGCTGTGGCTGGCGTCCAGCACGTATTTGACCGGCGCGGCGTTGGCCGGTCCGACAGTCAGAAACGCGGCGCTCAGACCAGCGGCGATTGCGGGAAATTTCATTCGGGCACTCCTGTTGATAGCCTGCTTGGCGGCATTCGCGGCTGCGAACCCGCATGGCGCCCAACATGCCCGCGCCGCGCGCCAAGGCAACTCTGCAGAAAATCACAAGACTTGTGGAACGATGAACACAGCTTCTCCTTGGGCAACCCGACGGGGACGTCGGGGCAGGATCACAGCGCGGGCAATTTGCCCATCCGGCGCAGCCCGTCCCGCACCCCCGGTTCCAGATGTGACCCGACCGCGACGCGCAGCACCTCTTGCCCGCCCGCCAGCCGCGCCATCAGCACGCCGCCCTTCAGGCTGATCTCTTCCAGGTCGTCGAACCCATAGCGCCGCTTCAGACGGGCGATCCCGTCCTGACCGCGCAGCATATGGTCCAGCCGATGGTTGGTCACATCCAGATGGAATTCATCATCCAGCCGCACGCGCCCTGCCCCCCACAGCCCCGCCGCTATTCCCAGGAACAGAAAGGACAGCACCAGCCGCACCAGCATTTCCGCCCCGTCGCCCGCGGCCCCCGGCACCAGCCACAGCCCGCAGGACGCCAGCCCCAGAACCACGCCAAAGAATTTCATCGTCTCGCGCGTGATCGCCTGACCACCGCGCTGGCACGCGTGCGGCAAGGAATTTGCGGAAGGGGCGGGGTTCTGCATGGTGGTCCTTTCGGCATTGCCTGTTGCGCCGTCAAACTGCCCCTGCAAAAAGGCGACATTGGGGCAAAGTTGGGCGAATATTCCGCCCGTTTGTGCGTTTCCGTAACAGGGTTGCGGAACCGGGCGATCCATCGTATACGCCCCCATCCTTCCGCAAGTAATGGATGAACTGCGCAGTCTCTCGTGGACGGGTCGCGGAAGGGTTGGCCCTCCTATGAAATGCGCCTGAAAATGACAGGAGTAAACATGCCGCTTTACGAGCATGTATTCATCTCGCGCCAGGATCTGTCCAACGCGCAAGCTGAAGGTCTCATCGAACATTTCGGCACCGTTCTGGCTGACAACGGGGGCAAAGTCCTCGACAGCGAGTACTGGGGCGTCAAGACGATGGCCTACAAGATCAACAAGAACCGCAAGGGCCACTATGCCTTCCTGAAAACCGATGCGCCTTCGACCGCGGTTCAGGAAATGGAACGCCTGATGCGTCTGCATGACGACGTGATGCGCGTTCTGACCATCAAGGTCGACGCCCACGAAGACGGCCCCTCGGTCCAGATGCAGAAACGCGACGAACGTGGCGACCGCCGCGAACGCCGTTCCTGATCAGCTTGAAGAAAGGACGCTAAATCATGGCAGCCAAACCGTTTTTCCGCCGCCGCAAGGTTTGCCCGTTCTCGGGCGACAACGCTCCGGCGATCGACTACAAGGACACTAAACTGCTGCAGCGCTATATCAGCGAACGCGGCAAGATCGTGCCCTCGCGCATCACCGCCGTTTCGGCAAAAAAGCAGCGTGAACTGGCCCGCGCAATCAAGCGCGCCCGCTTCCTCGCCCTGCTGCCCTACGCCGTGAAGTAAGGAGATAGCACAATGCAAGTTATCCTTCTGGAACGTGTGGCCAAGCTGGGCCAAATGGGTGACGTCGTTGACGTGCGCCCCGGTTACGCCCGCAACTTCCTGCTGCCGCAGGGCAAGGCGCTGACCGCATCGGACGCCAACAAGGCCAATTTCGAAGCCCAGAAAGCGCAGCTCGAAGCGCGCAACCTGGAAACCAAGAAAGAAGCCGAAGCCCTGGCCGATAAGCTGGGCGGACAGCAGTTCATCGTGATTCGTTCGGCATCGGACGGCGGCAACCTGTACGGCTCGGTCACCCCGCGTGACGTCGCCGAAGTCGCCACCGCCGAAGGCTTCTCGGTCGACAAGAAGCAGATCATCATCGTTCTGCCGATCAAGACCCTGGGCCTGCACGACGTGAACATCACCCTGCACCCCGAAGTGTCCTGCGACATTCAGGTGAACGTTGCCCGTTCCGCCGAAGAGGCTGAACTGCAGGCGTCGGGCAAGTCGATCCAGGAACTGGCCGCAGAAGAAGAAGCCGCAGCCGAATTCGAAATCGCCGAACTGTTCGACGACATCGGCGGCGCAGCGTCGGACGACGACGATATGGCCCCCGCGCCCGCGTCGGACGAAAACTAAGAAAATTCCCCTTCGCAGGGGTTGGCCGCGCGGATTCCGCGCGGCTTTTTCGTTTTCCGCTGCCTTGCCTTCCCTTACGTCTGGTTCTACCTAAGGATTAGTGGAATCGAACCGAATCCCGCCTTTTTTCCAGTCGCAACCCACAGACGAAAGCACAGACCGCTGACCGCCCAGGACTGCCTTCCTTGCCCGCCCGGCGGCCTTCCCCCCTGTCCAATCTTCGCAACTCCCCGGAACACCCCCATGCGCACCATTGACCTTGGCGCGCTGCAAGAGCGTGACACCGATTACAACCAGGTGCTTCAGGATCTGTGCGACCGGCTGCAACTGGACTACGCTGCCTATGCCACGTTCAACGGCGTGACCGGCGACATCCTGGGATACGCAACCTACCCCCAGGCGTGGCGGCAGCACTACCTGTCCAACAAGCTGCACCTGATCGACCCCACCATTCGCGAAACCGCCCGCAGCGTCGCGCCGGTGGAATGGTCCCGCTTTGAGAAGGACAAGGATTTCCACACCGTGTTTTCGCAGGCCCGCGCCTTCGGCATCACGCCGCAGGGCATGACCATCCCGGTACGCGGCCCCTTTGGCGAACGCGGCCTGCTGAACGTCACCCGCGACTGCCCCGAACCCGTCTGGCGCGACCAGCTGCGGCGGATCACCGGGCAATTGCAGCTTGAAGCGGTGCGGATGCACGACAAGGTGCAGCAATCCGCCGGGCTGCGGCGGTCGCTGGGCGGGCCGGACCTGTCCGAACGGGAACTGGAAATCCTGCAGTGGATCGCCGCCGGAAAATCCCAGCAGGACGTGGGCGACATCCTCGCGATCTCGCACCGCACGGTCGAGGTCCACCTGCGCTCGTCCCGCGAAAAACTGGGCGCGCTGACCACCGCGCAGGCGATCGGCCGCGCGATCGGCTATCGCCTGATCCATCCCGGTTGACGGTCGTACGGGAAATCCCCAATGGAACCTGCCCGCCCAATGCTTAGTCTGGCCCCGCACACATTCGGAAAGGGGCCCGCACTCATGCTCTTCGTCGTTGACGCGTTGAACCGTCACCTGTTCTCTGACCTGCTGGACCGCCTGCAGGACATGCGCACACGGGCCTGCGTTGCCCATACCGCCGTTTATGGCGATGGGGTGACGCCGTCGGACGAACTGGATGAACAGGATCCGGCGCTGGTGATCTGCCTGGACGACACCGGGGGCATCCTGGGTTGCCTGCGTCTGCTGCCGACAACCGGGCCGCATATGCTGTCCACCGCCACCCCCCGCACCGACGCCCCGCTGCGCAGCGCGCAACTGTGGGAAGCGTCGCAACTGTTCATCGACCCGCAGGCCGACAAGCCCGCCCGCGTCACCTGTGAACTACTGGCGGGCGCGCTGGACTACGCCCGCGCCGCCGGGGTGCTGGACCTGGTGGTGCTGCTGGATCCCGCCGCCGATCACGCCCTGTCTGCCCGCGGGCTGCTGCGCTATGACTATACCGGCCGCCCGGAACGCGGTCTGGTCGCCGCACTGATGGACTGTTCGGAAAAGCGGATCGCCCGCCTGCATGAACGCGCCGGGCTGACCGCCCAGATGTTCCTGGACACCGATCAGGCCTTGCGCCTGATCCGGTCAGGCGGACAGGCTCCGCGGATCTTCAACTTCCGCGCCGACCTGCGCGCCTATTGCGACGAACAGATCGCCAGCGCCATCACCGCCGAGGAACGCGCCGCCGCCGAGGCATTGCGGCTCGAACTGGCCTATCTGCTGGACGAACACCCTCAGCGCCTTTACCACGCCTGACCGGTCGCCGGCAGGCTTACCCGCTAAAACGATCCGGCAGCGCCGCCCTGCCCGCCCGCGGCAAGCCCAACCAACGAAAAAGGCCACCCTCGCGGGTGGCCTTGAACTGTCTGGTCAGTGGATCGGGATCACTCCTCGTCCAGCGACTCCAGGATCTTCTGCAGCTCGTCCTTAGAGGTGTCCTTGTCGGCCACCTTGGCCTGCTCCAGGATGTGGTCCACGACCTTGTCCTCGAACAGCGGCGCGCGCAGTTGCTGTTGCATCTGGGCGTTCTTCTGGATGAACTCAAAGAACTGGCGTTCCTGGCCCGGGTACTGACGCGCCTGGTTCATGATCGCCTGAGTCATCTCGGCGTCGGTCACCTCGACCTCTGCCTTGCGGCCGATTTCAGCCAGCAGCAGGCCCAGACGCACGCGGCGGTTGGCCAGCGTGTTGTGCTCGTCGGTCGGCTCGATCTTGTCGTGGTTGTGGTCGTGGACGTCCGGGTTTTCCTCGTGCCACAGCTGGTGCGCGATCTGGCCGGCTTCGGCTTCCACCAGCGACGGCGGGAGATCAAAGCTGACCTTGGCGTCCAGCGCGTCCAGCAGGTCGCGCTTCAGCACGGTGCGGGCGGCGCCCACGTATTCGGCTTCCAGACGCTCTGCGACCTGCGCTTTCAGCGCGGCCAGGTCTTCAGCGCCGAACTTGGTGGCGAACTCGTCGTTGATTTCAGCGGCGACAGGCTCGTTCACGGCCTTGATGGTGCAGGTGAACACGGCGTCCTTACCGGCCAGGTGCGCGGCACCATACTCGGCGGGGAAGGTCACGTTGATGTCCATCTCCTCGCCTTCCTTGGCGTTGCCGGTCAGCTGGTCCTCGAACCCGGGGATAAAGCTGTTGGACCCCAGCACCAGCGGATAGTCCTCGGCCGAACCGCCGTCGAACGCTTCGCCGTCAACCTTGCCGACGAAATCCATGACAACCTGGTCGCCTTCCTTGGCCTTGGTGCCCTTGCGGCGCTTTTTCCAGTCGGTGACGGTTTCCGCCAGCGAGGCCAGCGCCTCGTCAATTGCGGCGTCGTCGGCCTTCACCACCAAGCGCGACAGCGAGATGTCCGAGAAGTCGACTTCCGGCACCACCGGCAGGGCTTCGTAGGACATGGTGACCTTGACGTCGTCGCCCTCTTTCCAGTTATCGCCGTCCACCATGGTGACCTGCGGCTGCATCGCGGGGCGGTCGCCCGATTCCTCGAAATGCTTGTTCATGGCGCCGTCGATGGTTTCCTGCATCGCTTCGCCCAGCAGGCGCTGGCCGAACTGCTTGCGCAGCATGGCCATCGGGACTTTGCCCTTGCGGAAGCCCTTCATCTCGATCTCGGGCTGGGCTTCGGTCAGCTTCTCAGTAACCTTGGCATCCAGTTCGGCCGCCGTGACGGTGATCTCGTAACCGCGCTTGAGGCCTTCGTTCAGGGTCTCGGTGACCTGCATCGTTTTCATCCTTCTCGGTGCAATACATGGGCACCCCCAAAGAGGCGCCGAAATCTCGCCGTGTTCTAGGGTGAGAACGGCAAGGGTGCAAGCGGGAATCCCGTGTTTCGCGGGCGCCAACGGGCATCATTCGGCCTGCGGCGGTGCGGCATCGCACGGCGGCGCGCGGCGCGTCCGACGCTTTGAAGGGAATCGTCCGTTTCAAGGTCGGAACGGTACAAGTTGACAGGTTTGCAACCCGTGAACAGACCGTTCGCCGCCCCCGCTTTCTGTGGGCTCAGGCTGCGGTTCGCGTCTCCAGTGCGGCACGGGTTTCGCGCCACAATTCGGCCAGCGGCTGCTGCCAGTCCTGCAACACCACCTGCTGCGAGTTGCGCAGACTGTCCTCCAGCCGGGAAACAGAGTTGCGCATCCGTTCGGCCCCGACCATGCCGCAAACACCTGAAAAGGCATGGAAAACTTCGATCATCTGTTCGCGGGACAGTGCCGTTTCACCCTCTACCGCCTGTACGAAAGCATCGCCTTCATCCAGCACGCCCTGCACCACGCGGGCCAGACGGTCGCGGGTCAGCCCCTTGGCCAGTTGATCCAGCGCGGCGGGATTCAGCGTCTGCCCCAGCGCCGCCACCACCGGCAAAGCGCCCTCTCCACGCAACACCCGGAACAAATCCCCCCGCCCAATCGGTTTTGAAATCACCTCATCAATCCCAGCCTCGCGATACAGCTCTGCGTCCTGGTCCAGCACATGGGCGGTCAGCGCAAGGATCCGTGACGTACGGCTGGCCCCTTCGGAACGGATCAGCCGCGCGGCCTCTACTCCGCTCAGGACCGGCATGTTGATGTCCATCAGAATCACATCAAAATGCTGTTCACGCGCCAGCCGCGCGCCGATTTCACCGTTCTCTGCTTCAGTGACAGCGAAATCGCCCTGCTCCAGCATCTCTTTGATAATAAACCGGTTTGTCGGATGATCTTCGACTAGAAGGATGTTCATCTGCCGACTATCAAGCTGTTCTTCGCGGGTCTCGTCGATCAGGTCGGCGGGCTGGGCCGGGCTGGCGATCGGCAGCATCAGGCGTACCCGGAACAGGCTGCCTTCGCCCCTGATGCTGTCCACACTGATCGTGCCATTCATCGCAGAAACAATCCTGCGCACGATCCCCAGCCCCAGCCCGGTACCCTCTATTCTTGTGTCCAGATCGTCCCCCGCCCGGACGAAATCGTCAAAGATACGCGCCTGCAGTGCATCCTCGATCCCTATGCCGGTATCCGAGACTTGAATTTCCACATCCATGCCATGCGCGCCAACAGCGCCCGAAACTGAAAGCTCGACCTGACCGTTTTCCGTGAACTTGATGGCGTTGCTCAGCAAATTGGCCACGATCTGACGCAACCGCATCGCATCGCCCATCAATACCCCGATCGGTTCGGGCGACACCGTCAGCGTCAGATTGTTACGTTTCGCCTCAGCCGCCGGACGTTGCGCGGCCACCACCCCGTGCAAGAGCTTGTCCAGATCGAACGGCGCGACCCGCAACCGGATACCGCGCGCCTCGATCTCGGTGATGTCCAGTACTTCGTTCACATGTCCCAGCAGCACCTGCCCGGATTGTTCCAGCAGTGAAAGATAGTGGCGGTCCTTCGGCGTTCGGACCGTGCCGCGCATCAGTTCAATGACCCCCAGTATACCGTTCAGGGGCGTGCGCATTTCGTGGCTCATGACAGCCAGGAAATGCGCCTTGGCGCGCTCGCCCGCCAACGCCTTGTCGCGTGAGGTCCGCAGCGCCTCTTCGGCCTCCAGTCTTTCGCTGATGTCACGCAGGAAAAACACGTGTACCGGTTGCCGGTCCAGCGATGTGACACCCCGCGAAACCTCAAGCGGGACACGGTGACCGGTCAGAGCCACGCCATTCATTCGACGGCGATAACAGGTTGTCTGCTTGAACGGCACCATCACCGAATTGCCCTGCTCGTCCTCTATCATCCCGGTGATGCGCCGGGTCAGGGCCTCGGCGCGGCTATACCCCAACATCTGCTCGGCCGCAGGATTGAAATCGCGGATATTGCCCAGTTCATCGGCCACGATTATCGCGTCCGGGCTGGTCGCCACCACGGTGGACAGGCGTTGGCTGGTCCGCAGGTTTTCCTTGGCCCGGCGCTTGTTGACAATGAACAGGCGCATGAACAGCAGCGCCAGACCCAAAAGCCCCCCCAGCAGCACAACCGAGGCAACCCCCAACCGCTGCATCAGGAAAACGGCGTCCTCTCTGGCGGCCTCTGTCCTTGTGTTCAGGATGAAACTGCTGCCCACGACGACCCGCCGGACAGAGGAACGCAGCGCCGCGATTTCATGAAGCAGGTCTTCGCGCCGGTTCAACAGGTCCACCGGCGGCCCATCCATCAGGGGCAAAAGCGCGCGCACCCCGGCGCCGATCTGGTATAACCTGTCGACCTCCTCTGCCTGCTCGATTGCAGAGCGATAAGAGGCGCTTTCAGTCAATATCTTGATGCGGCTATAGAAAATATCAAAACGTCGTTTCACCAGCGGGATCAACTCTGCCCCGTCGTCCTGAAAAAGGATCACCGCCTTCTCCAGTTCCAGATATTCCACTTCCATCTGGGTGATCGTCCAGATCACGTTGTCACGCCGGGCGGTGCGCATTTCCTCCAGCTTGCCGGTGACCTCCAGCCACAAGGGCAAAAGCAGGGCCAACGCCACCAGGCTGACCACGGCCAGCAGCCCCCCCTGCAACCAGCGAGTTTTCATACCTGTGCGATCTTCGGGTAGCATGCCGCCTCGTGTAAACCTGCCAAAGCCCGAAGCTTAGCGGTAAACGTTGATCCGGTCCATTTGCCAAATGCTTTGGGCGTAGACGGATTCCGTCTGGTACTTCTGAGCGGAATCATAGGGGAACACCACCCAAAGCGGTCCTTTCTCGCGCGCGCTCATTTGCTTGCCGTTCTGTTCATAGGCCAGAAGCGGCCCGCCGGGCACCATATCCTGCATGGGGATTTCCACCACGTATTCGTTCAGCGCGCTGAATTCCACCCGTTCCTGGGTGATGCCCAGATGGGCCATCAGATCGCCCAGCCAGACGCCGCGGAACGTGTGCATACCTTCTGTCCAGATGGTGGTTGTGGCGAACTCTGCCGCCGGCAGCGCCCGTAAATCCGCCATCGACAGGGTCCGCGTTGCGATCACGTTCTCGTCTTCATCGAGGGTCACGATGCTCAGCACCGGGTCCGCAGCAAGCTGTTGGGCTGGTGCGAAGGCTGGCCAGGCCAGATTAATTGCCAAGAGGCACATTGCCACCAGAAGGTTTCGCCACAGCATGCCTTCCTCCACGAAACACGGGCCAGTCACCACAACTTTCTGGCGTGCGAGGCGAAACAGGTCTATAGCCCTATGCAAATGGATAGGATATGCTGCCCATGGCAACAATACCTTTGACAGGGGCCTGAACACGTCTTGCGCATCAATGACTTGACCAGAAAAAGCGCCCGTAAACGCATTACCAAATGAAAAAAATTCTTATCGCTGACGATCATGAACTGGTCCGGGAAACCATCGCCGCCTACCTGCACAGCGCGGCTCAGATGGAGGTTGCCCAATGCGCCGACCTGTCCAGCGCGCTGAAGATGATCACGCAGAAGGGTGGTTTTGACCTTGTGATGCTGGACTTTACCATGCCGGGAATGAACCTGCCCGAAGGTCTGCAAAAGGCGATCCTGGCCAATGCCCCGCGCCCTGTGGCGATGATTTCAGGGACGGCATCGCCCGATGTGGCGCGCCGAACGTTGGAGGCAGGCGCCCGGGGGTTTCTGCCCAAGACGATGGCCCCGGAAACCCTGATCAGCGCCGTGCGCCACATCCTGGCGGGCGGCACCTACACCCCGCGCCAGTTTCTGGAAAGCGAGACCGACCATCCCGAGACCCCGCACCTGACCCCACGCGAACGCGACGTGCTACGCGGTCTGTGCGATGGCAAATCAAACAAGGAAATCGCGCGCGATCTGGATCTGCAGGAGGTGACAATCAAACTGCATGTCAAAACGCTCAGCCGCAAGCTGAACGCGCGCAACCGCACCCATGCCGCGATGCTGGGGCGGGACATGAACCTGATCTGACCCTCAGACCAGTTCCTGGGCCAGAAAACGGGCGCATCCGTCCAGGCACAGCGGCATGTCCGGCACGGCATAGACAGGAATCGTGGCCAACAGATCCGCATAGGGCCCGGCGCGGTGGAACGCTGTCAGGAAACCAAGCCGCACAAGATGTGGGGCCAACGCAAGGCCCACGCTGCCCGCCAGGAACAGACCGCCGAATGGCAAATGCACCAACGCCAGATCAGCGCAGTAGCGGCCCAGGTACAGCGCGGCGCGGCGCAGGGCGGCCTCTGCCGTGAGATCGCCGCCCCGAAAGGCGCGTGTGACGGCCGTGCCGTCCTGTTCTTCAGGCCCGCCGAACATACGCCACAACCGCGCCAGCCCGTTGCCGGACAAGGCCGCCTCGGTCGGGCAATGGCCCTGTTCGCGCATCACGCTGGCGGCAAAGTCCAGATCGACCTGATCCAGCGCCGACAGTCCCATGTGCCCGCTTTCCGAGGGTGGTACGAACACCGCGCCGCCAATTCTATGAGCGACCGCCGCATTGACCCCGGTCCCGATCGCAACGACCAGCCGGGGCGCATCCTGCGGGCTTGGCCGCCCCGGCGCAAGCGATAGCAGCCCTGCCCCGTCCAGACCGTGCAGCGCATAGCCGTGGGCTTGCAGATCGTTCAACAGCCAGACCCGCCCGGCGCCCGTGGATTCAGTAACCGTAAGTGCAGACACGCGCCAGGGATAGTTCGTCAGGCGCACAGCCCCGCCCCTGACCGGCCCAGCAACGCCCAGGCAGGCGGCATTGACGCGGTCAGCCCGCACATCATCCAGAAAGTGCCGCAACACTGCCTCGGGCGAAGGGAAGTCCGCATTCCGGTAGCTGCGCAAGCTGTGCAGCCCGCTGCCCCCCGGACCGACCAGCGCCAGGCGACAGTTGGTGCCGCCGAAATCCCCGACGAGTGACTGCATGATCCGCTCCTTGCTGAACAGAGCGTAGCCGAGCACCTAACAAAGCAAAAGGCCCCGCGCTGGCGGGGCCTTTTTCAACCTAAGGCGTGGATCAGGCCCGGCGGCGACGCCCGCCACCACGGCGGCCTCGCCCTTCGCCTTCACCGGCTTCGGGAGGCTTGTTGAAGCGGATCCAGTCGCCGCCATGCGGGTCGTTGTTGGTCAGCAAGTTGGCGGCGCGGATGGCCTCCATCTCTTTGCCGGGACGCGGTTGGATGCTGCCCAGCCCGAACAGGGTGACAAAGGTTTCGTCGTCGATGTCTGCGGGCAGGATGATCCCGGCGGCCTCAACCGCGGCCTTCTTTTCCGCAATCGCCTTTTGAGTCACCGGCAGGGCAACTGGGTTCATGATCGCGCTGGTCATGCCTGCGCCCATCGCCATCGGCAGGAAGGCATTGTTAATACCATGGCGGTTGGGCAGGCCAAAGCTGATGTTCGACGCGCCGCAGGTGGTGTTCACACCCAGTTCCTCGCGCAGGCGGCGGACAAGGGCAAAGACCTGCTGCCCGGCGGTGGCCATTGCGCCGATCGGCATTACCAGCGGGTCCACGACGATGTCATGCGCAGGAATGCCGAAATCGGCGGCGCGCTGTACGATCTTGCGGGCGACTTCGAACCGGACGTCGGGGTCTTCGGAAATCCCGGTGTCGTCATTCGAAATCGCCACCACCGGCACGTTGTATTTCTTCACCAGCGGTAGCACGAATTCCAGCCGCTCTTCTTCACCGGTCACAGAGTTCAGGAGCGGGCGGCCTTCGCAGGCTTGCAGCCCGGCCTCCAGCGCAGCGGGTACGGAGGAGTCGATGCACAGCGGCACATCCACCAGCCCCTGCACCAGCTTGATCAGGTCGCTCATCAGCGGCGGTTCGGTTTCGTTCGGGTTGGGGTTAGAGTTGTAGACCACCCCCGCGTTGATATCCAGAACGGTCGCGCCGGCCAGCACCTGCGCCACGGCGTCCTTCTCCACGGTCGAATAATCCCCGGCTTCCAGTTCGGCGGCCAGTTTCTTGCGACCGGTGGGGTTGATCCGTTCGCCGATCACGCAGAAGGGTTGATCGAAACCGATGATCGCGGTCTTGGTTTTGGATTCAACGATGGTACGGGTCATTTCTTATCCTTGCTGGTTGGCGGGAGTGCCAGAGGCGCCGCCCTGTTCGATGGCCCACTCGGCGTTGGTCTTGATGCCGCCCAATGGGAAGAAGTGGACATTGGTGATGTTGAAATCGGGGTTGGCAGCCTTGTGGGCGGCCAGTTCGGCGATCACCTCGGTCGGTTCATAGGGCAGCAGCAGCTTGCTGACATCCAACGCCCGTTTCTGCAAGACCTTCAGCGACGGCCCGACACCGCAGGCGATGGCGAACTTGATCAGTGTCTGCAACTTGGCCGGACCCGCGATACCAATATGGATCGGCAAGTGGATGCCCTCTGCGGTCAGTCGATTGGCCCAGGCGATGATCGGCTTGGCGTCAAAACAGAACTGGGTGGCCAGTGCGACCTTGGCGTCGGTCCTGTCTGCAAACGCCTGTTTCCAGCGCAGTGCCTCCATCACCATCTTGTCGCTGCCATCCGGGTCGATATCGCGGTTGCCTTCGGGGTGACCGGCAATGTGCAGGCGGGTAAAGCCTGCCTTGTCGAACAGGCCCGTTTCCATCAACTGCATGGAAGAGTGAAATTCTCCGACCGGTTCCGCCAGACCGCCCGCCAACAGCAGCCCCTGTTTCACACCCGCGTCATGCTGGTAGCGGTTGATCCAGTCCTCCAGCGTGGCGGCATCCTTGATGATGCGCGCGGGGAAATGCGGCATCACGTTGAAGCCTTCATCGGCCAGACGCGCGGCGGTGGCGACCATGTCCTCTATCGGCGTGCCGTCGATATGGGCGATATAGACGCGCGTGCCCTTGGGCAGCAGGTCGCGGAAATCGTCGATCTTCTCGGCGGTGCGGGGCATCACCTCGATCGAGTAATCCTTCAGAAACGCCTCAACCTGCGGGTTGACGCCTTTTGCGGCATCGTCGCGTTTCCGGAAATTCAACAGAGCCATCATGGTCTCCCATAGCGCAGCGGGGGTCATGCCCATCCATCATTGGCGATCAGCGCCTTCAGGCGATCCTGATCGAACTCGGCTTCCAACCTTTCGGCTTCGGCCACGGCAATGTCCGAGGGTTCGCCCTCGGCCGGATAGGGGGCAGCCTTGCGCCACTCCGCCAGGTAAGCATCGGTATCCGACGCCCCTACCTTCATGGCCGCGCGGTCAATCGCCTGTTCGAACCGTTCCGACAGCTGCTTTTTCGCGCCGCGGCGGCCCTTGCCCACGATCACCTGGGCCGGGATGTCCCGCCAGTAAACGATAGTGACCTCAGGCATACGATTGATTCCCCTGTTTCCGTGCGACCATCTGTAAATCAGCCCAAACGCGACGCATGGGACGTTTTCGACAAAAATGACGCGCTCTGCGACGTTCCCCTTCTATCCAAACCCGCCCCGGGTGGGCCAGCGCCCTGCATCGGAAAAATCCTAAACATCATCATGAGCCCCGCGGCGGTCCTTGCGCGTCACCGCCGTGTCCACTACGTTGGGGGTAACTCGAAATGGAGGGCGTAAGTCATGGCGCCCAAGCGTCCGAAAGGTGCGGGCGCGTTCCCGAAACCGGTTGAGAGCCCCGCGCCCAATCCCCCGGACCCGGCTGACCTGTATGCCGCGCTGGATCTGGGAACCAACAGTTGCCGTATGCTGATTGCCCAGCCGAAGGGCAGCCAGTTCCACGTGGTCGACAGCTTTTCCAAGTCCGTGCAACTGGGCGCGGGGTTGGAAAGTACTGGCAGATTGGGCCGCGCCTCGATGGGGCGAACGGTGCAGGCATTGCGTATCTGTCAACAAAAGCTGAAGCGCCACAAGGTCAAGCGCATGCGCCTGGTCGCGACAGAGGCCTGTCGCAGGGCCACCAATGCGCAGGATTTCATCAAGAAGGTTCACCGTGAAACCGGTCTGCAGCTGGAGATCATCCAGCCAGAGGAAGAGGCCCGACTGGCCGTTATTTCCTGCGCGCCGCTGGTCAGCACGCGGACCGAACAGTTGCTGGTGGTGGACATCGGCGGCGGTTCGACGGAACTGGTGTGGATCGACCTGAGCGCCGTGCCCTGGCGCGACCGGCCGCGCGCGATCATGCGACTGCACGCCGGGTTTCATCCGCAGCACAGCCCCTTCCCCGCCGCCAAGGTGGTGGACTGGATCAGTGTTCCGCTGGGGGTGGCCACGCTGCGGGACCAGTTCGACGACGTGAAGGACGACGCCGCACGGTTCGCGCTGATGAGCTGGTTTTTCGAGGAAAACCTGGCTGAATTCACCCCCTACGCCAACGAACAGACCCGTGAAGGGTTTCAGATCGTCGGCACCAGCGGCACGGTCACCACGGTGGCCGCGTCCCACCTGGGCCTGAAACGCTATGACCGGACCAAGGTGGACGGGCTGCGGATGACCTCGGACCAGATAGACAAGGTGATCCGGGGGTATCTGGACCTTGGCCCTGCAGGGCGTCGCAACGACCCGCGTATCGGACAGGACCGCCACGCGCTGATCATGTCTGGCGCAGCGATCCTGCAGGCGCTATTGCGGTGCTGGCCCAC
Source organism: Thalassovita sp. (assembly GCA_017792425.1). Classification (GTDB taxonomy): domain Bacteria; phylum Pseudomonadota; class Alphaproteobacteria; order Rhodobacterales; family Rhodobacteraceae; genus Thalassobius. The sequence goes on along the minus strand of CP051233.1, from coordinate 1,722,519 downwards.
CGACAGGCTGTCGGTCGCAGACCGGGGCCTACGCGAAGGGCTGCTCTATGCACAGATGAGCGCGGACGGCGTTCTGGAAGACGGACCATTCTGATGACCGAGAAAAAGAAAAACACATCCGGGCGCGGACAGCGCGATCTGAAGGTCAAGGTCAAGAGCGCCCGTGGCCGAAGCCTGAGTTCGACCCGCTGGCTGCAGCGCCAGTTGAACGACCCGTACGTGAAGCGTGCCAAGGCCGAAGGGTATCGCGGGCGCGCCGCCTACAAGATCCTGGAACTGGATAACAAGTTCCGGTTCCTCGTACCCGGCGCGCGGGTGGTGGATCTGGGTTGCGCCCCCGGCGGCTGGTGCCAAGTGGCGGTAAACCGCGTGAATGCCCTGGGTGAAAAATCCGGCAAGCGGATCGGCACCGTTCTGGGTGTAGACCTGCAAGAGGTCGAGGCCATCGCCGGGGCCGAGATCCACCAGTTGGATTTCATGTCGGACGGCGCAGACGACAAAGTCAAGGAATGGCTGGGTGGCAAGGCCGACGTGGTGATGTCCGACATGGCCGCCGCGTCCTCTGGGCACAAGCAGACCGACCACCTGCGCATCATCGCCCTGTGCGAAGCCGCCGCCTATCTGGCCTTTGACGTGCTGGAAGAGGGCGGCACTTTCGTGGCCAAGGTTCTGGCCGGCGGCGCCGAGGGCGAGTTGCAAAAGCTGCTGAAAAACAAGTTCACCAAGGTGGTGAACGTTAAACCCCCGGCGTCCCGGTCCGACAGTTCCGAAAAGTTCGTGGTCGCCACCGGGTTTCGCGGCTGACCTACAGGTAGCCGCCGACCGTCAACAGCGACCCTTCGGCTGCAGTCAGAAAGGCGGTTTCCGCGGGGTCGTCAAGCGGAAGCTGTTTGCGCCCCACCTTACGCGAGGCGATCAGGTTCTGCTGTCGGATCAACTCGAACAGGCGGGCATGGCGTTCCGATCCGACCCTGAAATCGGGGGCGCCGTCGTGGTTGAGCATGGCCATCTCCGCTGGGTTGCTACCCAAACCGGATGCCACCTGAATGCGGCACAATTGGCCCGACCGCGCGACCTCGGGGTGGCGATCAGTTCAAATCTTCCAGAAGTCGGCCATGTTTGCGGGTCTGTTGCAGCATGTCCCCGAAGGTTGTGATCCCGCGCGCCTCTAGCATGGGCAGCATCTTGCACAGCACCTCGGCGGTGGCAAACGCGTCGCCCATGGCGGTGTGGCGCAGCGCCTCGGGGATCGTCACGCCCAATCGTTCGCACAGCGCATCCAGTGTATGGGTCTGGCTTGCGCCGAACAGAACGGCGGACACCAGCACCGTGTCCAGCACCGGATGCGTCCATTCCAGCCCCAGGCGCTTGCCATGCCGGTGCATGAAGGCCATGTCGAACGGCGCGTTGTGGGCCACGATCACAGCATCGCGGGCGAAACGATGAAAATCCTTCGCCACCTTATCAATGATCGGGGCCTTGGACACCATTGAATCAGTGATCCGGTGCACCTTGGTGGAAGCAGGCGGGATTTTCATCTGCGGGTTCACCAGCGTGTCGATCTGCTCGCCGGGAACGATCTTGCCACGCACCACGCGCACCGCGCCGATCTGTACGATTTCATCCTTGTGCGGCAGCAGCCCGGTGGTTTCCGTATCGAACACCACATAGGTCAGATCCGACAACCGGGTTGTATCGGCGGTGGTGCCTTCGTTCTGCTCCAAAAGGTCGAAATCGTAGATCAGCGGGCGTTCCGCATGCGGATCCAGATGCGCCTCTGCGCCCTCGATAATCAGGATGTAGCCCGAGCCACGCTCCAGCGGCTTCATCCGCAGGCTGTAGGTTTGCTCGCCCTCGGTGCCGTTGGCAGCAAAGGCAACTTCGAGTCCCTTCTTGCTGACCTGCGCGAACGCCGCTTCAATGGCGTTTTTTTCCAGATAGTCGAAGATCGAGGCGTTCAGCCGGGGTGTATGGATCTGCGCAAGAACGGCCGCCGCCTGCCCGTCATACAGCACGATCTGGTGGCGTGGGCTGACCAGAACGGTAGCCACGGGGATTTCCGTCAGCAGCGCGGTCAGCCGGTCCCGCTCTGCCGCCAATCTGGATGTTTCCGATGCGATAGCGCTGGCCGTGTGCAGGGCGGTATCGGTCAGTTGGCGCGACATCGCTTCGGCTGCGGGCGCAAGATCACCCAGGTACTTGGCCGTGTCTGCCTTGACCCCGCCATCCGCCCCCGCATGTGCGCGCGCGCGCAGACCTGCGGCAAGACGTTCGATCGGCTTGGCGACATTTTCATCAAACAGCAACCAGATCGCCGCTGTCAGACCAAGGATACCGAACCCACCAATCACCCCGGCCATCACGAAACCTGACACCATTTCGCCTGTCATCGCCTTGCGGTAGCCAGCGAACAAAGCAGCGGTGATCAGTCCCGCCCCACCGACTCCCAGCAGGGCGAAAAACAGGAATATCCGTATTCGAAGGCTTAATTGCGACAGCATCACACTCCTCCACAGGCGATGACAAGCGCGGGGTCCATTGCGTCGATCGGCACCCACTTGGCCCCGACCAGCGCCCCGCTATCGTCGAAAATCACTTGCTCTGGCACCTGGGTCTGACGATGCCCGGCGCAATCGAACATGACGGCCAGTTGCCGCACCGGCTGCCAGCGCCCGAACAGCAAAAGGTCCACCAGCACCATGCCCGGCTGCGCGTCGTTCCGCCGGATCGTCGCCTTGTCTACCGCCATGAACCGTTCAACATAGGGGTGCACGTAGGTCCACGGCCTGTAGACCACCTTACTTTCCACGGTATGCGCGATCACGACCCCTTCGGGCAGGGTGTTCGCCGTGCGACTGTACCAACTGTATTCACTGGAGATCGTCGCGGTGATCATCGCGGCGCCACCGGCCACCGGTATCAGCCAACGGGGCAACCGTTTGCCGGTTATCCAGTTCAGCATCATCATCAGGCCCGCCCCGGCGATCCCCGCGATGAAGGTTGCGATCAATTCCAGAAACATGATTTTCCTCCCTGCCTCGGCCAGCGTCTGGCTAGCCGATGGCTCCTTTCCCATGCCCGACGGCCGATTGCAGCGTCTTTACCACCACGAAGGCGTTGCGCAGGTGGCTGCGCTCAAAATCCGATAGTTCGGCCAGCTCCATGTAGTTGTCGGGGGCATCCCCCCGTTTCACCTGTTCCGCCTGGTGCGCCAGCCGGGTTTCGGCGATCAGGTCATAGGCGTCCAGCAAATCCCGCACGCCGGACGCACTGAGCACACCGGACGTTCCCGCCTGTTCCAGCCGTGCGCGCGTGTTCACTGCCGTCAGCCGGCCCTGCAAGGCATAGACGCGCCCCAGATCGACAATCGGCACGACGCCGTTGTGTTTCATATCCAAGGTGTTCTTATGCTCGCCCGAACGGATCGTCGCGAAACCGCGCAACAATCCCAACGGCGGCGTATGTTTCAGCGAGTTCGAGATCATGTGCGCCACGAAAATGGAATTGGCGCTGGCGGCTTTCAGGGTGTTTTCCTGCAGATCCTGGAACAGGCCTCGGCTGCCGCCGATCGGACGCAGATCGAACATGACGCTGGCCAGCATCTGCGCCATCGGGTCGGGCTTGCGTATCCAGCCTTCGAAATAGTCCTTCCAGACTCGCACCGGCTGGCACCATTTCGGGTTGGATGCCATCATGTCACCGGGGCAATAGACATAGCCGCATTCATTCAGCCCGTCGCAGACAAACCTGGCCAATTCGGTAAAGTACGGCATGTCGTCCTTGGTGACGGCGTCATCCAGGAAGAGGCAGTTGTCCTGATCGCTGACACCGGTCTGTTCCTGCCGCCCCTGCGAGCCGCAGGCCAGCCACAGGTAAGGTACCGGCGGTTTGCCCAGCTTGGCCTCTGCCAGCGCCAGCAGGCGGCGGGTGGCGGTGTCGGCAACATCCGTGATCAGGCGGGTGACCACCTCGTGTCGGTTGCCCGCGGCCACCAGTTGCACCAGCAGTTGCGGTATGCGTGCTGTCACGGTGGCCATTTCCGCAGCCGTGTTGGCATGGGCGATCTCGGACACCAGTTCAGCCGACGAAACAGCCTGGAACCGGGTCAGATCTGTCTGGGTGACGATCCCCACCAATCGCCCGTTTTCACTGATCGGGATATGGCCGATCCGGTGTTCCATCATTGCATGCAGCACATCAGACCCGATGGCGCCGGACGACAGCGTCAAGGGATCGCGGGCCATGATCTGGCTGATCGGGGTGGTCAGTGGCAGCGCCTCGGCCAGCGCCTTGCCGGACAGGTCGCGCACGGTCAGAATACCAGTCAAAGCGTCGCCTTCCAGCACGCAAAGCGAGGATATCCGCTTGTCCCGCATCAACCGCGCCGCCTCTTGCACGGTGGTTTCCGGCGGGCAGGTCATCGGGTTGCGGGCCATCAGCGTATCGACCTTGCTGGTGGCCAAGTCATTCGCACGCGGCCTGATGTTGCGAGAGCGGTCGAAGAAACGGCGCGCAGGCTCATGCTCTGCCAGAAGCTGTGCAAAGTCCTTGGCGGGCAGCAGCAGCAGAACGGTATCCTCGACGGCGCGGGCGCTGGTGACAGCCAATCCATCGCGCGTCAGGCCACGTTCGCCAAAAGTGTTCCGCACACCCAGCAATGACACCAGCACATCGTTTTCGTCGCGTACTTCGATCTGGCCATGATAGATCAGGTACAGCCCTTGCAGCCTGTCCCCGTGGGCATAGACCGGCTGACCGGCTGCGATCTCTTTCATCTGCATCCGCGCCGACAGGTCATCCAGCGCATCCGGGGTCAACGAGTCGTAGGGATGGACCGACGTCAGGAAACGGACGAGGTCAGGAAGGCGCGAAGGCATCTTGGACTCCTGTGGGGTTCGTGATCGCCCGGACAATACGCTGACCTTGGGCGGCCTCGACTTGATCCATCTCAGTATTTCCCGAAAAGGATGGCCGCTGTCGGGAAAAAATAATCCCGCCCGAATTGGCCCCGGGCGGGATCGTGTTCATGGCAGGGGCGCGACAGGTCATGTGCGCCCCTGCCCCATGATCTTAGTGATCCTGGGCGGCACCGGCACCGCGCGGCACGCGGACGCTTTCCACCAGATCCTTGATCTCTTGCGGGGTTTCCTCGGTCATGCTGGCGACGACATAGGCAACCACGAAGTTGACCAGCGCGCCGATAGCACCGAACGAGGTGGACTTCACTGTCCCCAGCAGCGGATCAGCATCGCTGAAGCTGTTGGTATCCGGGATGAAGAACCAGCCCTTGTGCAGGAAGATGTAGACCAAGGTCACGACCAAGCCGGCGACCATGCCAGCCACGGCGCCCTTGTTGTTGATCTTGGTCGAGAAGATCCCCATCATCAGCGCCGGGAAGATCGAGGCAGCCGCCAGACCGAACGCCAAGGCCACGGTTTGCGCCGCGAAGCCCGGAGGGTTCAGACCCAGGTAGGTTGCGACCGCGATCGAGACAGCCATCGCGATACGTGCCGACAGCAGTTCGCTCTTTTCCGAGATGTTCGGGTTGATGGCGCCCTTGATCAGGTCGTGCGACACGGCGGACGAGATTGCCAGCAGCAGGCCAGCAGCCGTCGACAGTGCAGCAGCCAGACCACCGGCGGCAACCAGACCGATCACCCAACCCGGCAGGTTGGCGATTTCGGGGTTGGCCAGAACCAGGATGTCCCGGTTGAAGTTGGTCAGTTCGTTGCCTTTCCAGCCCTTTTCAGCGGCAATCGCCTGAAGGTCGGCGCTCTTGTCGTTGTAATACTGGATCTTGCCGTCGCCGTTCTTGTCTTCCCAGCCCAACAGACCGGTTTTCTGCCAGTTGGCCATCCAGTCATAGCGCGGGTCGTTCTCGATCTGCTCGAGAGAGACAGCCTCGCCCTGGGTGCCGTTCGGCCAGAACATGTCGGTGATGTTCAGACGCGCCATTGCACCAACAGCCGGGGCGGTCAGGTACAGCAGAGCGATGAACACCAGCGCCCAACCTGCCGACCAACGGGCGTCAGCCACGCGCGGCACGGTGAAGAACCGCATGATAACGTGCGGCAGGCCAGCGGTACCGATCATCAGCGACAGGGTGAACAGGACCATGTTGACGGTGTCACCATTGTGGGTGGTATACTCGGCAAAGCCCAGTTCCTTCAGGATCGCGTCCAGCTTCTGCAACAGCGGTTCACCCGAAGCGACGTGGTCGCCGAACAGACCCAAGGCCGGGATCGGGTTGCCCGTCAGTTGCAGCGAGATGAATACGGCCGGAATGGTGTAGGCCAGGATCAGAACGCAGTACTGCGCGACCTGGGTATAGGTCACACCCTTCATGCCGCCGAACACGGCATAAGCGAACACGACGACGGCGCCAATCAGCAGGCCTGCGGTGTTCGACACTTCCAGGAAGCGGCCGAATGCAACACCAACACCGGTCATCTGACCGATCACGTAGGTCACCGAAGCGACGATCAGACAGATCACGGCCACCAGGCGCGCGGTCGGGCTATAGAAGCGGTCACCGATGAATTCGGACACGGTGAACTTGCCGAACTTGCGCAGGTACGGTGCCAGCAGCAGGGCCAGCAGCACATAGCCACCGGTCCAGCCCATCAGGAACGACGAGTTGTCATAACCGACAAAGGCGATCAGACCGGCCATCGAGATGAACGATGCAGCCGACATCCAGTCAGCGGCAGTCGCCATACCGTTGGTAACGGGGTGAACGCCACGACCAGCGGCATAGAATTCCGAAGTCGATCCGGCGCGGGCCCAGATTGCGATGCCGATATACAGGGCGAACGAAGCACCCACGAAAATCAGGTTGATAGTAAACTGATCCACAGTGATTACTCCTCTTCCACGCCGTATTCACGGTCGAGGTTATTCATGCGCCAAGCGTAGAAAAAGATCAGCGCCAGGAACACCAGGATGCTGCCTTGCTGCGCAAACCAGAACCCAAGATCGGTGCCGCCGACAGCGATGCCGGACAGCATCGGGCGCAGGACGATACCAAACCCGAAAGACACGAGAGCCCAGATCACAAGGCTCACGAGAATGATACGCACGTTCGCAGACCAATAGGCCTTGTCGGACGCACTTGTAGTGTTTTGATCCGCCATACTGCGGGTCCTCCTCTTCCTCCTGTACCCCGCCGGATGTGATGAGAGGCGGCGGGGTGTTGCTACTCACGACATCGCGTTCGAAACGATGCCTGCGAGCCCTTTTGCAATCGCATCTATGTCGCCCATGGCGTCGATGTTCTGCAAAACTCCTTTGTCGCGGTAATAGGCGATCAGCGGCGCGGTTTGCGCGTGATATGCCTCCAGACGGCTGGCCACCGTTTCAGCGTTGTCATCAGCACGGCGCTTCATCTCGGTGCCGCCGCACTTGTCGCAGGTGCCTTCTTTCGCGGGTTTCTTAAAGCTGTCGTGATAGCCTTCGCCGCATGTGCCACAGGTGTAGCGCCCGGAAATCCGGGTCACCATCGCGGCGTCGTCCACCTCCAGGCTGACGGCGGCGTTGATCTTCTGGCCGCTTTCAGCCAGCAGATTGTCCAGCGCCTGCGCCTGCACGGTGGTGCGCGGGAATCCATCCAGGATCACGCCCTTGGCGCAATCCGGTTCAACCAGACGGTCGCGCAGGATGGCGATAACGATGTCATCGCTAACCAGGTCACCGGCTTCCATCACGGCTTTGGCTGCCTTCCCGGCGTCGGTGCCAGCGGCGACGGCTGCACGCAGCAGGTCACCGGTGGACAGCTGCACAAGGCCGAACTTCTCTTCCAGCATGCGGGCCTGGGTACCCTTCCCGGCGCCCGGAGGGCCAAGAAGGATCAGGACGGCGGGGGTCACGGTCACGGACGTTGTCACGGTGCCTTACCCCTTGTTCATGCGGTTGGCGATCAGGTCGTCCACGACCGACGGATCGGCCAGGGTCGATGTGTCGCCCAGCGAACCATAGTCGTTTTCGGCGATCTTGCGCAGGATGCGGCGCATGATCTTGCCCGAGCGGGTTTTCGGCAGGCCCGGGGCCCACTGGATCAGGTCAGGCGATGCGATCGGGCCAATTTCCGTGCGGACCCAAGTGCGCAGTTCCTTGGTCAGCTCTTCGGTCGGTTCCACCCCGTTCATCAGGGTCACGTAGCAGTAGATGCCCTGCCCCTTGACGGCGTGCGGATAGCCGACAACGGCGGCTTCGGCGACCTTGGCATGCGCCACCAGCGCGCTTTCGACCTCGGCGGTGCCCATGCGGTGACCGGACACGTTGATCACGTCATCGACGCGGCCCGTGATCCAATAGTCGCCACCCTTGTCGCGGCGGCAACCGTCACCGGCAAAGTAGTACCCCTTGTAGTCAGAGAAATAGGTCTTCTCGAACCGCTCGTGGTCACCCCAGACAGTGCGCATCTGTGCCGGCCAGCTGTCGGCGATGCACAGCACGCCTTCGACGCCGTTGCCGTGGATTTCCACGCCCGACTGCGGGTCCAGAACCACCGGCTTCACACCAAAGAACGGCTTCATGGCCGAGCCCGGCTTCAGCGCGTGCGCGCCCGGCAGGGGAGTCATCATGTGGCCGCCGGTTTCGGTCTGCCACCAGGTATCGACGATCGGGCAGTTACCCTTGCCGACGTTTTCGTTGTACCAGTTCCAGGCCTCGGGGTTGATCGGCTCGCCGACCGAACCCAGCACCTTCAGGCTGCTCAGGTCGTATTTCTCGATCCACTCGGTGCCCTGCCCCATCAGAGCGCGGATCGCGGTCGGCGCGGTGTAGAACTGGTTTACCTTGTGCTTTTCGCAGACGGCCCAGAAACGGCCCGCGTCCGGGTAGGTCGGCACGCCCTCGAACATCACGGTGGTGGCGCCATTGGCCAGCGGGCCATAAACGATGTAGCTGTGGCCGGTGACCCAGCCCACGTCAGCGGTACACCAGAAGATGTCGCCTTCATGATAGTCGAAGGTGATCTCATGCGTCATCGCGGCATAGACCAGATAGCCGCCGGTGCAGTGCACGACGCCCTTGGGCTGACCGGTCGAACCCGAGGTATAGAGGATGAACAGCGGATCTTCGGCATTCATCTCTGCCGGGGCGCTGTAATCGTTCGCCTCCAGCGCCATTTCGTTATAGTCGTAGTCGCGGCCATCTACCCAGGTGGTCTGGCCACCGGTGCGCTTCACGACCAGGCACTTCACTGTGTCCTTGCAGTGCAGCAGCGCGGCGTCGGCGTTCGATTTCAGCGGGGTCTTGCGGCCGCCGCGCGGGGCATAGTCGGCGGTGATCACGACCTTGGCTTCGGACCCGTTGATACGGGCGGCCAGCGCGTCGGGCGAGAAACCGGCAAACACGATCGAGTGGATCGCACCGATCCGGGCGCAGGCCAGCATCGCATAGGCGGCTTCGGGGATCATCGGCATGTAGATGACGACGCGGTCACCTTTGCGCACGCCCATCTCTTCCAGGATGTTGGCCATCCGGCAGGTGCGGCGATGCAGCTCCTTATAGGTGATGTGCTGGGCTTCTTCGTTGGGATCATCGGGTTCAAAGATGATCGCGGTCTGGTCGCCACGGGTTTCCAGGTGACGGTCGATGCAGTTGGCGCTGACGTTCAGCGTGCCGTCCTCGTACCACTTGATAGAGATATTGCCCGGCTCGAAGCTGGTGTTCTTCACCTTGGTATAGGGCTTGATCCAGTCGATACGCTTGCCGTGTTCACCCCAGAAAGCCTCTGGGTCGGCCAAGGACGCCGCGTACATCTCTTCGTACTTGGCTGCATCGACATGCGCCTTGGCGGCGAAATCGGCAGGGACTGGATAGATCGTTTCGGACGTGGTTTCAGCAGTCACAGCAAGGTTCCTCCCTCGGGTCTTTGAAAACGGGACCAGCCGAAGCTGGCAAAAAATTGTGTTATCCGCGCTCCGTCGCAATCATAGTGAAAAATGAAAACAAAGAAATAAGTATGCGAAAAGGCTGCATTTATTTGTAAATCTCTGTCACGAATTTTGAATGTGTTGTAAATTTTTTGTAATGACGCGACGTAACCAATTTGAAAACAACACGAAAATGTGAAAACCGACTCTGGCCAAATCCCGGCGGCGGCGCGTGTCACGAAGCAATTCGGCGCTGTCGATTGAACAAAGGTATGACAGGACAAAACGTCACGGTATACAACTGCATGCCGCGCAATATCCCCCGGACGTGACGCGAGTCGCCCTACAGGTAGGTCCGCAGCGCCGGGGGGATTGTCACGCGGCGCGGCGCCTTGGCCATAATCGCGTGATCAACGACAACCTTTTTGCCCTCCGATTTAATGGCGCCGTTCAGAATGCGCGCGCATTCTTCAAACCCGTCCTCGACAGCCACCTCGGCGGCGCGGGCGAAGTGGGCGAACTCCTTCTCGCGGATCATCGCCGGGTCGGACCAGTTGATCCAGAACCGTTTGCCGACATTGGCGGGTGTGCCGGACGCCTCGTTATGGGCGACGGACTGGGCCACGATGTCCTGCCTTTCGGCCATGCGCTGCGCATAGTCCGGGGTGACATAGTGCAGATGGAACAGCAGCAGTTCCGGGTCGATGGTGAAACGCCCGCGCACCAACCCATGCCCGCCGATCGTATAAACGACGCGCGATTTTACGATGCAGGGCTTGGTGTATTTCGCCGACAGGATGGCCTGTGGATGCGCGTTCAATACACCCTTTGTCAGGTCCGCCTCACCTTCGGAAGGAATCAGGTTCAGCCCAACGGGCGACACGGCAACGGTCTCGACCGCGCTGGCTGCCAGATGATCCTGAAGCGACCCCTTGCCGGTATAGACGATCAGTTCATCCACATCCGTGCAGATCACGCGGTCATGGAACGCCAGCAGCCCGTTTGTCACCCCGCCCAACAGATCCCAGCGGCGACGGTCCAGGTCAATCGTCAATTCTTCGCGTGGGACATGGATGACGTTGCAGCCGGTTGCGATTGCGTCGATCTTCGGATCGCCCCCGTGGTTCAACACGTACAGGCTGCGCTTATCCACATATTGCGAATTGTGGCTGACCCACTTTTCCAGCAGCCAATAGTCGCGCCAGACCATCGTGACGAACGCCAGTTTCATGCCTGTCTTCCTTGTTGCCTCCGTGCCAGACTAACACCCCCTGTGCGGTCCGCCTAGCCGGATGCGCTTGCAACCTGCAGCATATTCGTAAAGAAAATACGCATGCGAATTTTCCCGGAGGACGCCATGACCTTGCCAGCAGAACCCAAAGAGAGCGATGCGCTGTGCGTGGCGCATAAGACCGGCGCGACCTGCCTGATCTGGCTGAACCTGCCCGGAAAACGCAATGCGCTGTCGCCGGAACTGCGCGCCGTCCTGCACGAAGAACTGCGCGTCGCCATCGCGGACGAGGATACCCGCGTGATCGTCATCGCCGGTGTTCAGGGCTGTTTCAGCGCGGGTGGCGATATTTCGACCATGAAGGGGATTACCTCGGTGGCCGGACGTGCGCGGATGCAGAACGCCACCGACCTGATGCGTACGATCATTGATTGCCCGAAACCCATTCTTGCCGCGGTCGAGGGCTGGTGCGTCGGCGCGGGCCTGTCGCTGGCTGCGGCCTGCGACATCGTGGTCAGCGCGCGAGACGCTAAATACTCTGCGCCCTTCGGCAAGCTGGGCCTGATGCCGGATCTGGCGTCGCTATACACCCTGCCCCAACGGATCGGGATGGGGCGGACGAAATGGATGGCCTTTACCGGGCGGGTCATCTCTGCCGAACAGGCCGCCGACTGGGGCCTGGCCGAAGAGGTCGTGGACACCGGGACGGCACTGGAAAAAGCCCTGCTGCTGGCGCGGGACATCGCGCGTGGCGCGCCTCTGACCAACGCGTTCACCAAGCAAATGCTGGCACGCATGCCGCTGCCCTTGCCTGAATTCCTGTCGGCGGAACGCGACGCCCAGGCGATCCTTTACACGTCAGAGGACTTTGCCGAAGGATACGCGGCATTCTTTGAAAAACGCGCCCCGGAGTTCAAGGGCCGCTAACGGACCTGGAAAAGCGCCCTTCGCCCGGCGCATCTGACTAACAGAGAGGTAACCATGAAGGACGTTGTCATCTGCGCGCCATACCGGACACCTGTCGGGCGGTTCGGAGGCCAGTTCAAGGAATTGCAGGCGCATGAACTGGCGGCGCAGTTGCTGCGCGGGCTGATCCAGCGGACCGGACTGCCCGGCGCGGCTGTAGACGACGTGATCTTTGCCCAGTGCTATCCGACGATGGACGCCCCCGCCCTTGGCCGTGTCGTGGCGCTGGATGCTGGGCTGCCGATCGAGGTGGGCGGTTACCAGATAGATCGCCGTTGCGGGTCTGGCTTGCAGGCGGTGATCAACGCGGTGATGCAGGTGGCCACAGGCGCGTCGACGCTGGTTCTCGCGGGCGGGACTGAATCCATGTCCAACGCCCCGTTCTACGCCACCAGCTATCGGCGCGGGGTCAAAGGGAATTCCATGCGGTTCGAGGATGCGCTGTCACGTGGCCGCGTCACTGCGGGCGGCGTGCACTATCCCGTGCCGGGCGGCATGCTGGAAACAGCAGAAAATCTGCGTCGGGACTATGGCATATCGCGTCTGGAACAGGATGAACTGGCCGTGGAATCCCACCGCCGCGCCGTTGCCGCGCAAGCCAAGGGCACGTTTGGCAAAGAGATCATCCCCATAACCGTTCGTTCGCGCAAAGGGGACACCGTGGTCAGCGCCGATGAACATCCCCGCGCCGACGCGAACCTTGACAGCCTGTCGGCACTGAAGCCAATCCGCGTGGGGGTGGACCCGGATTCTACCGTGACCGCGGGCAACACCAGCGGGCAAAACGATGGGGCTTCGGCCTGCATCGTCACCACTCGGGACAAGGCACAGCAACTGGGGCTGACCCCACTGGCCAGCCTGCGCGCCTGGGCGATCGCGGGCGTCGCGCCGTCGCATATGGGGATCGGCCCCGTACCTGCCACCGCCAAGGTACTGGCGCAGACCGGGCTGACGCTGAAAGACATCGACCTGATCGAGTTGAACGAAGCCTTTGCCGCTCAGGTTCTGGCCTGCACCCGCGAATGGCGTTTCGGACCCGGGGATTTTCAGCGAATGAATGTGCACGGGTCCGGCATTTCGATGGGCCATCCGGTCGGCGCTACGGGCGGGCGCATCCTGGCAACCCTGCTGAATGAAATGCAGCGGCGCGAGGCGGGCTTTGGGCTGGAAACCATGTGCATCGGCGGCGGCCAAGGATTGGCCGCATTGTTCGAACGCGTCAATTGATCCTAACCAAAATCCCGTGGCCGCTTGTCGATGAAGGCGTTGACGGCCTCGGCATGTTCGGCGGTCTTGTGGGCCAGCGCCTGATACGCGGCAGAAAGTTCCAGCAGGCTGTCCAGGCGCGTCACCTGTCCCTCGCGCAGCAACCGCTTGGTCAGCCGCAGCGTAGGCCCCGGATTGGCCGCGATCTTGTCCGCCAGCGCACGGGCTTCGCGCATCAGGTTTTCATTGGGCACGACCCGGCTGACCAAACCACAGGCCAGCGCCTGTTCAGCATCCAGCATATCGCCGGTAAAAGCCATTTCAGCCGCCTTGGACATACCCACTACGCGCGGCAGCAGCCACGCCCCGCCATCGCCTGGAATGATCCCCACCTTGATGAAGCTTTCGGCAAAACGCGCACTTTGGCCCGCGATACGGATGTCGCACATGCAGGCCAGATCACAGCCTGCCCCGATAGCATAGCCATTCACGGCGGCGATCAACGGAACCTCGAGGTTGTAGATCGCCAGCGTCAGCCGTTGAATCCCCTGCCGATATTCCGTGCGGATTGGCAGCGGTTGCAGACTGTCGTCCTGATATTTCTTCATGTCCTTGACGTTTCCGCCAGCCGAAAACGCCGCCCCGGCCCCGGTCAGGATCACGGCCCGCACGGACTGGTCCGCCTCTATGCGGGCGGCGGCATCCAGAAATTCCGCCACGGCGGAATTGCCCGTCAAAGGATTGCGCCGGTCCGGGTCATTCATCGTCAGGGTGACGACAGCGCCGTCTTGTTCATAGGTCAGAAAATCGGCCAAGGGAAACTCCTTCAGATATCGCGCGGCAGACGCTTGGTTCGCGCCAGCGCATCCACATGTTCGAACGGTCCCTGCCCGCTGTCCAACGCCGCCTGTCCCAGCACTTTGTACCAGTGATTTGCGTTACCGTAGTGCGTGCGTCCTTCGATCAGGCGGCGGGTGAACAGGTTCAGATCCGTTTCCGCCGCGATTCCGATGGCCCCGTGGACGGCATGGGCGATTGGCCCCACTTTCGCCGCCGCTTCGGAAACGCGTGATTTGGCCAGCGCCGCCCCGGTTCTGATATCGGGCAACGACAGCCCCAGGCTTGCGGCCATACGGGCGGCATAGACCTCTTCGGCCATGACCGCCAGTTGCTGCTGGACGGCCTGCTGTCTGCCAATCGGCTTGCCGAACTGCTGCCGATCCACGACATAGGCGACGGTCATATCCAGCACCCGCATCATCGTCCCGGCCATCGTCACCGCTGTCAACAAGGCACCTAGGGCCACCCAATCTATACCCGGAAGCGGCGTCGGAGCGGGCGTTGCCATCCAAGTCAGATCAGCCGTCAGAGACCCGTGCACGGGTGCAGGCGTCACCTGTGCGGACCCGACGGGCAAAAGCACCCAGTCGCCTTCCACCATCGCCACGGTTGCGGCAGCAACCCTTCCGAACGGCACCGTGCGCAGGAATACGCCGTCTTTCGTGCGCTGCGCCGGTACCGGGGCGATGGTAATCGGCCCGCTGATATCCGTCCCGGACATTACCGCCCGCATGGCCATTGTCTGTCCCAAGGGAACAGGCAGCGCGTATGCGCCTGCTTGCATCAGGACCACCCCGACATCAGACCAGCTCAGCCCGGCACCACCCCCGGTTTCGGGGCGCAGCGCATCGGCGAAGCCTACGCTTTCCAACTCTTGCCAGAGCGTCCCGACCGGGCCGCCCGCCTCGATCGCACGCACCACATCCGGGCCGCAATGGGTGTCGAAAACTTGCCGTGCGCTTTCTTCCAGCATCGCCATACCTATCGAAGCCCCAATCCGCGCGCCACCATGCCGCGCAGGATTTCCCGTGTTCCGCCACGCAGGGAAAACGTGGGGGCGACCTGCACCACATAGCTGGTCGCGGCCAGCAAATCGGCTGGCGGGGCCGCACCCGGATCATCCGTCAGCGCGGCAAGAACATCTGACGCCAAATCCTGTTCGAACGTCGTGCCCAGATCCTTGACCAGAGCGGCCTCCAACGCCGGATTTTCCCCTGCGGCCAGCCGCGCGGTCAAGGACACCGTCAATTCGCGCAATACCGCCAGATGGCCAATCCAGCGACCAATGGCGCCCGTCTCTGCCGCGCCCTGACTGCGCAGCCAATCCATCCACCCCTGCAGCACGGTGATACTGCTGAGGATGCGCTCTGGCCCGGTCCTCTCGAACGCCAGTTCGGCGGTAACCTGCGCCCAACCGTCGCCTTCGACCCCGATCAGCGTATCATCGGGCAGAAACACGTCGTCAAAGAACACCTCGGAAAAATGGGAATTGCCGGCAAGATCCGGGATCGCGCGGATCGTGACCCCGGCGGCATTCAGGTCCACAACGAATTGCGACAGGCCGGCGTGCCTGTCCCCGTGCTGGCCAGAGCTGCGCACTAGGGCGATCATGTGGTCGCAGCGCGGTGCGTGGGTCGTCCAGATCTTCTGCCCGTTCAACCGCCAACCGCCCGGCACCTTCGTCGCGCGGGTGCGGACACTGGCCAGATCCGACCCTGCACCGGGCTCGCTCATACCGATGCAGTAGAAGCTTTGGCCCGCGCATATTCCGGGCAGATAGCGCCGCTTCTGAACCTCGGACCCGAACCGCTGGATCAGCGGGCCACTTTGACGATCCGCAATCCAATGCGCGAATACAGGTGCGCCAGCGGCCAGCATTTCCTCGACAATCACAAGGCGGCGGAAAAAACCGGCCTCTTGCCCACCGTAATCCTTCTTGATCGACAGACCCAGCCATCCCCGTTCCGCCATCTGCTGGCTAAGCTCTGGCGAAAACCCCATCCAGGACTGTGCGCGCTGAACCGGCGTCAGGCTTTCAACTGCCTTTCGTGCAAACGCGCGAACCTCGGCGCGGATCGCCTCATCTTCAGGGGGAATGACGGACAGGGGCAGCGGGGCCAGCACGGTTCAGCCCCCGGCAACCGTGGCGCCACCGTCCACGACCACGACCTGCCCTGTCATGTATGCCCCGGCCCTTGAGGACAGGAACACTGCCGCTCCCGCGATTTCATCGGGATCACCAATTCGACGCAGGGGCGTTGCCGTTTCGAAATACCTGCGGGTTTTTTCGTTGTTCCACAGCGCCTTGGAGAAATCCGTCTTGATCAGGCCGGGCGCGATACAATTGACCCGGATGTTGTGCGGTCCAAGTTCCACCGCCAGGTTGCGCGCCATCTGCATGTCTGCGGCCTTGGAGATATTATAGGCCCCGATTGTCGCCGACCCAACCAACCCCCCGATCGAGGATACGATAATCACCGCGCCGTCCTTGCGTTCCTTCATCTGCGGGCCGACCATCTGCACCAGCCAGTGATTGGCCAGAACGTTGTTGTCCAGTACCTTGCGGAACACGTCATCGTCTATCCCATCCATCGGACCATAGTAGGGGTTCGTCGCGGCATTGCAGACCAGGATGTCGATCCGCCCCCACTTGGCCAGAGTCGCGTCCACCATAGCCTGAAGGCTGCCCTTGTCCGAGATATTGGCCGGCAGCGCTATGGCCGCCGCCCGTCCGGTCCGGGCATTGATATCACTGGCAACCTGATCGCACGGGGGCGCCTTGCGCGATGAAATCACGACATTGGCACCCGCCTCTGCCAGCCTTTCGGCGATTGCCTTGCCGATCCCGCGCGAAGACCCGGTGACCACGGCCACCTTACCGGTTAGATCGAACAGTTCCTGCATGATGTCCTCCCTTGCGTTGCTCGCAGGGTGGTACAGCGCCGCATGTCTTGGCAAGCCACATTGTTCACATGCGCATCAATTTTGGAAAGAACGCCGCGTCAGTGCGTACCGTCTGCAGATGGCCCCTGATATTGTCGGGCGCTCAGTTCGAAAACTTCAACGCGTTGAACAGCGCGGCCTGACTGTCGACCCCATCGATAGAGAACTTGCGCCCCACCGGCACCGCATCCAGATCCATCCGGCGCAGCCAACGCGACCAGACAGATGGCACGATCCCGATAGTGTGGGTCGCCCCCATTTCCCGCGTGCAGCTGACCATCTGCCCCATGATGACGTTCTGAACCTGCAACCTCCGGGAGGCCGGGACATCTTCGGCAATGAACAGGCGCGACGCTTCAACAATCCTGCGCTCTACCGGCGCGTCGATGAACAGGCAGTCTTGCGGGATACTGTCCAGCAGACCGCGCTGCGCATCGCGCAGCATGTAGGTGTAGATACCACAGTTCGCAGTCGTCGGCAGCAGACGAAACCCGCCCAGAATTTCACCGTATTCGTGCACCGCAACCCAGCGGCATTGCGGGGTGTCGTACTGGTCGAACTCCATTCCCTCGGTATGAGGGAGATCCCAATGAAGGCGATCAATGAATGTCCGCTTGCGTGCCCGGAGGTAATTCACCAACAAATCGCCATATTGCCCTACATTGCTGAAGGACATCATCGTCGATTTGACGTGCCCGACAGGGGCAACTGTCGGCCGCTTGATCGTTTTTCCCGAAGTCAATATCCGTTTGGTGACGGATGCCGGAATCGCTGGCTCCAGTTCAGGGAAAACCTGAACGGACCTCGACTGTCGTTCCGCGACTGCTGAGTTTGTCATGTCCTGCCCGATCTTTTTTCATCAGTTTAAGTGAACGTATTCCTGCGTCACCATTTTTTTTGCGTGATA
This sequence comes from Thalassovita sp., assembly GCA_017792425.1. GTDB lineage: Bacteria > Pseudomonadota > Alphaproteobacteria > Rhodobacterales > Rhodobacteraceae > Thalassobius. The sequence continues at coordinate 1,704,548 of CP051233.1, read as the reverse complement.
CCGCCAAAAAAACGCCACATTGATGTATGGGCAACACATGCCGTCACGTTAAGATTGTGACAAATGCCCACGGAAATGCTTTTTCGGGCACCCGCCCGCAACTGTTCATGCATCTCGGCCTCCGCACCAAATCTACCCTTATTTGTATCACAATTAGAAACAACTACCAAAGGAAGAATTGCCGCTAAACTTCGATCAAATGGGAAAAAAAGCTGCCAATGTCGAAATTTCGCCAATATCCTTAAATAAATTGAAATGGAGACTGACAGGAAACGATACGGCTGAAGACGGATGAATATTCGTGTGATCCTCAGAAAGTTCCGCAAAGACTGGCTCAGGCCCGACCGCCTGGAACGCCAGTTGAAGGACTACATGGGCGCCACGACTGGCCTGCTTTGGCAGCGCCAGGCGATCTTTCTGTCCGCGACCCTGCTGACGGCCTTCTACTTTGAACCCATGATCGCCTTCGTGTCCTACGGTGCGGTTCTGTGTTCCGAAATCATTGACCTGATCACCGCCAAGCGGATCAAGGCCTGGAAGGGCAATGACGAAAACCAGGCTATTCGTTATCTGTACTGGGTGCTGTTCAATACGGTGCTCAGTTCCGTGGCCATTTGCCTGTTCATCATCATGGTGGCCATGCAGCAGCTTGATGGTGGTCATTTCACCCCGTTGTTCTTCCTGTTCGCCGCAGCCTTGTTCGCCGCAATGAACAACCACCAGGTACTGCCCGCGCTAATGGTGCGCTTGGCCATTTATGCCGGGACGTTCACCTATATCGCGCTGATGGATATCCTGCGTTATTACCCACCGATCGACTCGCGCGCATGGCTGGAATTCTTCACGATCCTTTTCGTGATGTATTTCATCATCGATATCTCGATCCAGTTCCTGAAACTGTACCGCGCGGGCGTACGCCAGTTGGAAGAGCTGCGCCGAGAACATGAGCGTACACTGGCGGCCCTGACGGTAAAATCCCAGTTCCTGTCCACCGTCAGCCACGAATTGCGCACTCCTCTGACCTCGATCAAGGGATCGCTGGATCTGGTCAACAGGGGGTCTTTGGGCGAAATTCCAACCCAACTGGCCCCGGTTCTGGACATCGCGGGAAAGAACAGCATCCGACTGGCCAACCTGATTGACGACCTTCTGGACCTGCAGAAGTTCGAGGCAGGCGAGATGCAGTTCAACTTTGAACCGATCACCGTCAACGCCTTGATTAAGGAAGCGGTTGACGCCAATTCCGGCTTTGCCCGCAGCATGGGCATAACCGTGACACCGCTGCTGGACGCCGAAGATTTTGTCATTGACGGGGACCGGTCGCGCCTGATGCAGGTGCTGGCGAACCTGCTGTCCAATGCGGTGAAGTTCTCTCGCGAGGGGGGACGCGTGGACGTGCGCGCCCGCGCCACCGACGACGAGGTGACAATTTCCGTCACCGACTATGGCGTCGGCATCCCTGCGGGCAGCGAAGAACGTGTCTTTGGACAATTCAGCCAGGTCGATTCAACAGATCAGCGCAAGGTTGGCGGCACCGGGCTGGGCATGAACATCTCTCAGCAGATCGTGAACCGCCACAAGGGAAAGCTGGAATATACCAGTCAACTGGGCGAAGGCACCACTTTCTTCCTGACCCTGCGCCGTTTCCGCGAACAACTGGCGGCAGAGTGATGCGATGAAACACCTTGTCCCCTCGCCCGTCCCCCGACCATGCGCACTACCTTAGCGGGCCATTTTGCCTAAAATATCGCCTTTTTCAGCAGTGATTCCGGTACATTTCGATGCTTACATTCGCACCAATTTCTGACCACAAAAGCTTTCTTTCCGATGTTCTGGAAGAACTGCATGACGAGGTTTACGTCTACGAGGCAGAGTCGCTGCGCGTGGTTTATGCCAATCGGTCGGCCCGGCAGCGGTGCGATTGGAGCCCGGAAACTGTTTCCGACCACAAGATCCAGGATTCCTCGCGCGGGTTCGACCTTAAGGGTTTCCTTCACCACGTCGAACCACTGCGCGACGGTACTGCGCAGGCGGTGACGATCGAAACCCGCCATGAAAAGGGTCTGGTCGAAATCACCACCCGTTTGGTCAGTTCCCTGACCGGGGGGGAACCGGTGTTTGTTTCCGTCCTGCGTGATCGTGAACACCGGCGGCAACTGGAGCGGGCGCGGGCGCAGGCGTTCTCCGAAATCGTTCACGATCTGCGAACGCCGCTGACCTCGATCATGGGGGCGATAAAACTGCTGGACGCCGGGACAGTCGGCGACATTCCCACGCCGGCGCATTCGCTGCTGCGCCTGATCCAGCGCAACGCCGACAACCTGCTATCCATCGTGGGCGACATCCTGGACCTGCAGAAACTATCCACCAACCAGTCGCAGGACGACGACGACATCGAAAACGTCGAACTGGTCGCACTCGCCAAAGAAGCCGTCGCCGCCCATCTGGGTTATTGCGCGATACATAATGTCAGCATCAACCTTTGCGCGGTTCCCGATCACGCGTGGATACGCGGCATCCCCCTGCGGTTGCACCAGTTGCTGGCAAACCTGCTGTCCAACGCCATCAAGAATTCCCCCCAGAACGACACCGTCGGGGTAGAGGTGCTGAACAGCGGGGCATTCTGGCAGATTCGTGTCAGCAACGGCGGGCCGGGCATCCCCGAACACCTGCGCGAGCGGATCTTTGACAGCTACGTCCAAAGCAACACCCCCGGTCAGGACAAGGTCAAGGGCACGGGGCTGGGGCTGGGAATCTGCAAGAAAATTGTGAAATCACACGGTGGCGAATTGGATTTTTCGTGCGATAATGACGGAAGAACAGTGTTTTTTGTGAACTTTCCGGTACTGGAACCTTTACCCGATCAGCAATAATGGTGAAAGCACCGACACCGGTTCCGGCGCGGACCCAACAAAGAAAGAGAGCAGCGTTCACTTATGGAAGACCTGAAAAGAATCCTGCATGTCGACGACGACGAAGACATCCGCGTCATCGTGAAAATGGCGCTGGAACTGGTCGGACAATTCGAAGTGGCGCAGTATTCGTCTGGGGCGGATGCACTGGTGGGGGTACAGGGGTTCGAGCCGCAAATGTTTCTGCTGGACGTGATGATGCCAGAGATGACCGGAGAAGAAACCTGGCAGAACCTGCGGAAAATCCCCGGTCTGGAAAACGTGCCGGCAATCTTTCTGACCGCCAAGGCAGAGGAATCCTTTGCTGAACGCCTGTTGGCGCAAGGATGTCTTGCCGTGATTACCAAGCCGTTTGATCCCGTCGACCTGTGCGCCCGGCTGCAACAGCACTGGATCGAACACCAGGGCAGATAATCATTTAATTTCTAATACTTATCCAATTACCACCATGCGGGGTTTGCGGGTCACCCGTGCGATTTCACTGCGGACGATCAAGCTGTCGGCGGGCAGTTGCGGATGCGGGACAGGTTGCGATGCGATATGTTCGGCCTGTGACCTGTCAACCCCAAGCATCCGCAACATGGCGGCCACGAATTCCGGCAGGTCCGCCGGTTCGGCTTCGTGCAACTGGCGCAGAATGGCCAAGGTGCTGGCCTGCAACAATTCGGCGGCCAGCAATCGGGGCATGATACAGAAATCACCGCTGTCCTGCGCCTCTTGCACCAGGCTCATCAGGCTGCCGTGTATCGCGTTTCCTGGCCCCATCGCACGCAGTCCAAGACGCGCCATGAACTCTAGGAACAAAGGGTAGCGCGTAGAAATATCAAGGTAAACCCGCAACTTAACTGCCAACCTGACCGCCGGATCAGACTGTGGGGCCGTTGCGCTCTCCAGTAGGGCGGTGATCTCTTCCGCTAACTCCTGGCGGGCGGACTGGGCCAAATCCTCTATTGATGTGAAGTAATTATAGAAGGTGCCGCGGGACACTTCTGCCTGGCTGATAACGTGGTCAATCAGGGTGGCTTCGGGGCCGCGTTCGGCGAGGACCAGGACACCTGCTTCGATCAGTCGCTTGCGGGTGCGTGCCTTGCGGCGTTCGCTGGAAACGGCACGGGGTTGCGGAGCCTGGGGTTTTTGCTTTCGTGACATTGCGCGACTTTCGTGGATGGATCGCTGACACGATCCCTCTTCTTTCCTTAATTATCTGTCAGCCCTTTGAAAACATGCAACAAATCTTCAATCCGCGCAAGTCTGCAGCCCGGGGCTTGCCTTGTCGAACTGGGCCGCCTAGCACTGGGGAAAGACGGAAGGAGACCGGACGTGAGCAAAGCCACCCCCGCTACGCGCTTTCTGGGCCAGAAGAAAATTTCTTTTGAGGTGCTGGAATATGACTATGCCCCGGAGGCCGGAAAAATCGGGATGCAGGCGGCAGAGTCGCTTGCGATGAATCCGTCTAAAGTATTGAAAACATTAATGATTGAGGTGGACACCAAACCTGCCTGCGTGGTCATTCCATCTGATCGAACCTTGTCGATGAAAAAGGTGGCGGCGGCGTTTGACGGCAAATCAGCCGCGATGATGGCCCCGGACAAGGCAGAGCGGTTGACCGGCTTTCGCACCGGCGGGATCAGCCCGTTCGGACAAAAGAAACGCGTTTCAATATGCTTTGAAATCAGTGCGATAGGCGATCATCCGGTGGCGATCAACGGTGGCCGTCGCGGATTGATGGTGCGCATGGACGCCCGTCAGGCGCTGGCCGCCGCCGGGGCCACCGCCTGCCCGTTGACGGCGGATTAACGATCAGGAAACCAGTCAAGTTGCACGATTCGCGGCTTCAAACGTACGGTTGCAGGCAAGATGGTGAAGGAGACCACAATGGTACAAGGTGAATGGCGGGCACCGAAGGGCTGACAGAGGTGGCGCTGGACCTGGCAGAGGGCGGCGTTGGCGAAAAGGGGCTCCACCAGACGGCAACCGCAAGAACGTCTGGCACGCACCGGCGGCTGAAAAACGAACCCCCGGCGCGGAGGCACCGGGGGCATCCAGCCGGTCACGAGGTTTGACCGGCGGAATTTGCGATGGATCAGCCTTCGATCACACCGGCTTCGACTGCTGCGGCCAGCTCTTCTGCGCTGACTTCGCCGCTGGCGTCGGTGTCGATTTCCGCGAACACTTCGGCGGTCAGGCCTTCAACGGCTGCCGACAGTTCTTCCATCGAGTAGGAGCCGTTGCCGTCGGTGTCGTTGACGGTGATTTCGGCATGTGCCTGAGCCGCAAAGAAAGCTGCCGAAGCTGCCAGGGCCAGAACGGTCTTCTTCATGAAGAGTATCTCCAGTTACGACTCGCAAGTCGCTGAAACAAAGGCGGAATTGCCTTCGCGTGGACAGATATTCCAACCATGGATTTCCGCAAGGGGGGGCGAATACGGCCCGTGGGCCGTAGGGGTTGAGCATCGGCAAAAGGGCGCTTATCGGGGGCCTGTGCGCCGTCAGACGGCGTCAGCGTCCAGGCTGGTCTGCGGTTCATCGGCGGGCAGCGGGAACACGCCGTCATAGGCCCAGTTGAAGGCGAACGCGAACAGCAGGTAGAACCCAGCCACCGCGATATCCATGATCAGTGCTTCCCACAGGGACACATCCAGGTACCAGGCGATGAAGGGCACCAGCAGGCAGGATAGGCCGATCTCGAACAGGATGGCATGGACGATGCGGGTTTTCAGGGTCTTGCGCAGACTGAGGCCCAACCGACGCAACGCGTGATCGAAGCCGAGGTTATAGGCGTAGTTCCACAGCATCGCGAGCGTGGTGCTGACGATGGCCACCAGCCCGAAATGCGTGGTGGACACGCCGAACAGCAGGCCGCCGGAAGGGGCCACGATCAGCAGCGCGATCAGTTCGAACAGGATCGCGTGGCGGATACGGTCGAGGGTCGTTCGCATGGTGTTTCCCACGGCCAACCACGGGAGGACCGCGGTCGGCTCAGCGCCCCTTGGGTTTCTTGTCGAGGTGTTTCGTCAGCGCGCCGGCATTCTTTTCGCGGCGCCCCTTGTAGGGGTTCTTGTTCCCCTGCCCGCGCATGAACAGCCGGATCGGTGTGCCGGGCATGTCAAAATCCTGCCGCAGCCCGTTGACCAGGTAGCGCGAGTAGCTGTCCGGTATCTTGTCAGGGTGGCTGCACATCACCACGAATCCCGGCGGGCGGGTCTTGGCCTGGGTCATGTAGCGCAGCTTGATCCGTTTGCCACCGGGTGCGGGCGGCGGGTGCTGTTCCAGCATGCCGATCAGCCAGCGGTTCAGCGCGGCGGTGGGCACGCGGCGGTTCCAGACCTCGTAGGCGCGTTCGATGGCGGCCTTCAGGCGGTCCAGCCCCTTGCCGGTCTTGGCGGACACGGTGATCAGCGGCGCGCCGCGCAGTTGCGGCAGCAGGCGTTCGAAGGCTTCCTTCAGGTCGCGCAGTTTTTCCTGCTTGGCGTCCTCGACATCCCACTTGTTGACGGCGACGACGACGGCGCGGCCTTCGCGTTCGGCCAGGTCGGCGATGCGTAGATCCTGTTGTTCAAAGGGGATAGCAGCGTCCAGCAGGACCACGACGACCTCGGCGAATTTCACGGCGCGCAACCCGTCGGACACGGACAGCTTTTCCAGCTTTTCCTGTACCTTGGCGCGTTTGCGCATCCCGGCGGTGTCCCACATGCGCACCGGCAGGCCGTCCCAGTCGATGGTCAGCGAGATCGCATCGCGGGTGATCCCGGCCTCTGGCCCGGTCAGCAGGCGGTCTTCGCCCAGGATCTTGTTGATCAGGGTGGATTTGCCCGCGTTGGGGCGGCCGACGACGGCCACCTGCAAGGGGCGGTCCAGCGTGGGTTGGCGGAAGGTGGCGACGCCCTCTTCGTCCAGTTCATCCTCTGGCAGATCCACGTCGGTTTCGGGGGCGTCCTGGGCGGCGCGATCGGCGTATTCGGCGGCGATGGGTTGCAGGACTGCCAGCAGGTCGGCCATGCCTTCGCCATGTTCGGCGGAAATGCTGAGAGGATCGCCAAGACCCAGCGAATAGGCCTCCAGCGCGCCTGCTTCTCCGGCGCGGCCCTCGGCCTTGTTGGCGGCCAGGATCACGTGTTTGGACCGTTTGCGCAGGATGTCGGCGAACACCTCGTCCGAGGGGGTGACGCCCGCACGCGCGTCCAGCATGAACAGGCAGACATCGGCCATGTCCACGGCGCGTTCGGTCAGGCGGCGCATCCGGCCCTGAAGGCTTTCGTCGGTGGCCTCTTCCAGACCGGCGGTGTCGATCACGGTAAAGCGCAGTTCACCCAGGCGGGCCTCGCCCTCGCGCAGGTCGCGAGTGACGCCGGGCTGGTCATCGACCAGCGCCAGTTTGCGCCCGACCAGACGGTTGAACAGGGTGGACTTGCCCACATTCGGGCGGCCCACGATGGCAAGGGTGAAACTCATGTCTCAGGCTCCGAAGCGGATCAAGCCGCCCTGTTATACCAATCCGGCGTCAACGGAAAGCGTGCAATTGCCCCTTGGTGGACACGATATACAGGGTGCCGCCCGCCACCACGGGCGCGGTTGTCGCGCCGCCGGGGACGGTGATGGTATGCACCAGCTGCCCGCTGGCGGGATCGAACAGGCGGACCAGCCCGTCGTTCGAGGCAACGACCACGCGGCCCCCGGCGATGATCGGACCGTGATTGGTGTAAATCTCGTTCGCCTTCTTCTGGGTGAACTTGATATAGTTGGGCAGAGGCACGCCCCAGATACGGGTGCCGTCGCTGGCGTCCAGACGGACCAGTTCATTGCCGATGGTGATCGCAAAGACAGAACCGCCAGTCGGCCACATCGGGCCGATGGCGCCGTCGCGGGCAGTCCATTTGCGTTCGCCGGTGGGCAGGTCCAGCGCCACCATGCGGCCCGCATTGGACCCGACAAAGACAGTTTCCCCGTCGATGACCGGATCGCCGGTGATATCGTTGACCTTGGACAGGGCGTGGCTGCGCTGCGCGCCCGCCAGTTGCGAGTTCCACATCCGCATGCCGCCCTTGCGGAACACGGCCTGCACTTCGCCATCGCCATAAGAGAACACGGCGAACTTGTCCGTCAGCGCGGGGGCCGGTGCACCGAGGATGTTGCCGGTATCCGGTGCGGCGGTCACCTGCCAGCGGATGCGGCCGGTGTCTGCCTCCAGCGCCCAGCCGGTGTCGTCACCCGAGGTGACGTAGACCAGGCCCTTGTACCAGGTCGGCGCGCCGGATCCGGTGGCCTGCAGGTTCTGCTGCCATTTGACGGCACCGGTGGCCGGGTCGATCGCGGTCAGGCTGCCGAAACCCGAGGTCACGAACAGCGTGCCGCCGCCATAGGCCAGCCCGCCGCCGGTGGCTTCGTCCGGGTCGTCACGGGGTGGGGTCAAGTCGCGCGACCACAGGGTCTGACCAGCGGTGGTGGTGGCCACGACGGTGGCGCGGCTGTCCAGCGTGAAAACGCGCCCACCGGCAACGACCGGATCGGCAACAATGCGGTTGCGGCGGGTATCGCCTGCGCCGATGTCAGCGGACCAGACCAAGGCAGGGGCGGCGGACAGCGCCGCGTTGCCAGTGCGATAGGCAGGGGTGCCGACAGCGTGGGTCCATTCGGCGTTGGCAATCTGGGCCGGAAGGCGGATCGCCGCTGTCCGGTTCACCGTGTCCTGTTCACCCGAAGCCGCGCCTTCGAGGACCGAATAGATCTCTTCCCGCTGCCCGACGAGGATCTCGTCCTTTTCCTCGCAAGCGGTCAGAGCGGCCAACGCGGCCAATCCCAGGAAGAATGCACTTGGTTTCACGGATACTGCCCTCACCTGTGTTTCTTGCGCGGGGCGCAAACTGCCCGCCGCGGGCGTCGTCTATTGGCCCGCTGGTTGCGGCTGGCCGCCCAGCGACACAATCAACTGAGACGCCCTGCGACGCAAGTCCTGCGTGACATCGGCGTCGGCGACGATGCGCTGCAGCCGTTCGACAGACGCGTCACGGTGGCCTTCACGCAGGTCCAGCAGGGCCAGTTGTTCCTCTGCCGGAAGGCGCAGAGCGGGGGCGGTTTGAACCAGCCCTTCCAGGCGGATGCGGCGTTCGGAATCGTCCAACGCGCCACCGGGCACCAACAGCGACTTGAACGAAGCGACCTGGCGGTAGACCATCGGCACCTCGCCGTTCGAAGCGATCGAATCCAGCAGCGCGACGGCCCCGGCAGCGTCACCGGCGCTGGCCATTTCTGCAGCGCGCAGCATCGCCACCAGCGCGGCGGCGGCGGGGCTGGGCGCCTGAACGCCGTTCAGTGCCGTGGCACGGGCAGCGGCATCATCCGAGGTCAGCGCGGCCACCAGATCATCGCCCAGTTGCTGCGCGGCGGCGGTGTGCTGCGCCTTGCGGTATTCGTTGAAAGCCGCGCTGCCGACGATGGCCACCACGGCCACGGCTGCGATCCAGCCGTATTTCTTCATCAGCGCGAACAGCTTGTCGCGGCGGACTTCTTCGGTGACTTCTTCGATGAAACTGTCGGTATCGCTCACGCCGGACCCTTTCTGGTTTTGCCCCCTCTTACCGCAGCGCCCTGCCCCTGCCAAGGGCTGCGCGGATACACATGTGCGATGCGTCATTGCGCGCTTGCGCGGGTGCTGGACGCGGCGTAATCTGAACCGAACGGTTCACCGTCAGCGGTGGGCCACAACATTGCATTGCAGGGCAGGCCACCTAGATTTCGGACATGCCCCGGTTTCTTGCGTGTAAAAAGGACGAGTAAGAGATGAGACCCATTCCGGTACTCACCGCCATTATCGTGATGGCAATCCTGTATGTCTTGGTGATGGAGCGCGATGCTCTGAAGGTGTTCGCGTTGACCGGCGATGCGAATGCCGCGATCGAAGCCAGCCAGACGGAACCCGCCGCCCCTGTCCAGACCGCAGATGAACCCGCGCGGCCCGCGGTCAAGGTGGTCGCCGTCCATTCGGCTGCGCAGGTGATTGACAGCGCCGTAATCCTGCGCGGAGAAACCAAGGCAGTCCGGCAAGTGGAGGTGCGCGCGGAAACGACGTCACTGGTGGTGTCCGAACCGCTGCGCCGGGGCGCGCATGTAGAGGCCGGACAGGTGCTGTGCCGTCTGGACCCGGGTACCCGCCCGGCCCGCCTGTCCGAAGCGCAGGCCGCCCTGGCCAGTGCGCTGGCCCGTGTTCCCGAAGCCGAGGCCAACCTGAAAAAGGCCGAGGCGGCGCTGAAAGAGGCCGAGATCAACAACACCGTCGCCCGCAAGCTGAACACGTCCGGCTATGCCGCCGAAACGCGACTGGCCGCGACAGAGGCCGCGCAAAGCGCCGCTCAGGCCGGGATTCAGGCGGCGCAGTCCGGGCTGGAAACGGCACGGTCCAGCATTCAGTCGGCCGAAGCCTCTGTCGCCACCGCCGAAAAGGAAATGGACCGGCTGACCATCACCGCCCCCTTTGCCGGGCTGCTGGAATCGGACAGCGCCGAGTTGGGCAGCCTGCTGCAATCGGGAAACCTGTGCGCGACCGTGCTGCAACTGGACCCGATCAAGCTGGTGGGCTATGTCCCCGAAACCGAAGTGGACCGCGTGTCCGTGGGCGCGCTGGCCGGGGCGCGGCTGACATCGGGACAAGAGGTGCAGGGGCGCGTCAGCTTTCTGTCGCGTTCAGCCGATCCGCAGACCCGCACGTTCCGGGTGGATATCGACGTGGCAAACCCGGATCTGAAAATCCGCGACGGGCAAACGGCGGAAATCCTGATTGCCTCGGACGGGGCAAAGGCGCATCTGCTGCCGCAATCCGCGCTGACACTGAATGACGACGGCAAGTTGGGCGTGCGCACTGTGGGCGTTGAAAACCTGGTGGAGTTCGCGCCGGTCACGTTGGTCCGCGATACCGCGCAAGGGGTCTGGGTGACCGGGCTGGCCGAATCCGCAGACGTGATTGTGGTGGGGCAGGAATACGTCACCGATGGCGTGACGGTCGAACCGACCTTCCGGGAGGCCGCGCAATGACCGGTATCGTCGATTGGGCCGCATCCCGTGCGCGGATGGTGATGGCCTTTATCCTGCTGTCACTGCTGGCGGGGGGATTTGCCTATTTCAGCCTGCCCAAGGAAGGCGAGCCGGATATCGAAATCCCGGCGCTGTTTGTGTCCGTTCCCTTCCCCGGCATTTCCGCCGAGGACAGCGAAACCCTGCTGGTCAAACCGATGGAAACGGAACTGGCGGATCTGGATGGGCTGAAAACCATGTCCTCTACCGCCGCCGAAGGCTATGCCGGGGTCGCGCTGGAGTTTGAATTCGGCTGGGACAAATCCAAGGTCATGGCCGACGTACGTGAAGCCATGTCCACCGCCGAGGGGCTGTTCCCCGAAGGGTTCGAGAAATACACCGTCAACGAGATCAACTTTTCCGAATTCCCGATCATCATCGTGAACCTGACCGGGGATGTGCCCGAACGCACCATGTTCCGCATCGCCAAGGAATTGCAGGACAAGGTCGAAGGGTTGGATTCGGTGCTGGAGGCCGGGATCGCGGGCAACCGTGACGAGATGGTCGAGGTGGTGATCGATCCGCTGCGGCTGGAATCCTACAACGTGACCGCCACAGAACTGATCAACGTGGTGCGCAACAACAATATGCTGGTCGCCGCGGGCGAGGTGGAAACCGAACAGGGCACGTTTTCGGTCAAGATCCCGTCCAGCTTTGACGAACCGCAGGACATCTATTCGCTGCCGGTGAAGATCAACGGGCAGCGCGTGGTGACGCTGGGCGACCTGGCCGAAATCCGGCTGACGTTCGAGGACCGCACCGGGATGGCACGGTTCAACGGCGAAAAGACCGTGGCCTTGCAGGTGGTCAAGCGCAAGGGGTTCAACCTGCTGGACACCACCGCAGAGGTCCGCCGCGTGATCGCAGAAGCGCAGGCAGACTGGCCCGACGATCTGCAAGCCGCCGTACAGGTGGGCACGTCGAACGACCAGAGCCGCGTTGTCGGGTCGATGGTCAGCCAGTTGGAAGGGTCGGTTCTGACGGCGATTGCGCTGGTGATGATCGTGGTGCTGGCCTCGCTGGGATCTCGCGCGGCGCTGCTGGTGGGGTTCGCCATCCCGACGTCCTTCCTGCTGTGTTTCCTGCTGCTGGCCGCGATGGGGGTGACGATTTCCAACATCGTGATGTTCGGCCTGATCCTGGCCGTGGGGATGCTGGTGGACGGCGCCATCGTGGTGGTGGAATACGCCGACAAGCGCATATCCGAGGGCGTCGGGCCGATGCATGCCTATGTGGAGGCCGCCAAGCGGATGTTCTGGCCGGTGGTCAGTTCCACCGCGACGACGCTGTGTGCCTTTCTGCCCATGCTGTTCTGGCCCGGTGTGCCTGGCGAATTCATGGGGATGTTGCCGATCACGCTGATCTTCGTGCTGTCGGCGTCACTGGTCGTGGCACTGATCTACCTGCCGGTGATGGGCGGGGTTTCCGGCCGCCTGAGCCGCAAGTTCGACCGCTCCTCGGCCTTCCTGGAGCGGCATTTCCCATGGTGGGTGCGCCTGCCGCTGGTGCCGCTGACATGGCTCGGCATGTTCGTGGGGGCGATGCAGGTGCTGAACCCGGGCTATCTGTTCGGCGGCGACAGCCCCTTGCAGGGGGCGGCGGCACTGATTCCGGGGACAGTGATTTTCTTTGCCTCGGCCTTCGGGGCGTCCATCGCGTTGGGGGCGGTGAAAATCCACTGGCGCCAGCGCCGGGTCAAGGCGGGCCACAAGCGCACCGCATTCGGCCTGTTGATCAAGCTGATCGCGGGCAATCCGGTGATGCCGCTGGTCACGGTTGCGGCGGTGATCGGCTTCGTCTTTGCGACCTTCCAGTACTTTGGTCAGAACAACAAGGGCGTCGAGTTCTTCGTGGATTCGGAACCCGAGCAGGCCATCGTCTATGTCCGCGCACGCGGCAACCTGTCGGTCACGGAAAAGGACGTGCTGGTGCGGCAGGTGGAACAGGTCGTGCTGGCCCATCCCGGCGTGCTGAACGCCTTTGCCTTTTCCGGCAAGGGCGGGCTGAACAACAACACCGGCGGGGCGCAGCCACCGCTGGACACGATCGGGCAAGTGCAACTGGAAACCATCCCCTGGGTTGAGCGCATGGACCGGCCGGACCTGGATGGCGACGTGATCATCGACGAGCTGACCCGCAAGTTGGAACAGATCCCCGGCATCAAGATCGAAATCCTGGCGCAGGCGCGCGGGCCGGCCTCGGCCAAGCCGGTGCATCTGCGGTTGCTGGGCGATGACTGGGACAAGCTGCTGGAAGCGACCGGCATTGCCCGCCAGAAGTTCGAAGAAACCGAGGGGCTGACCCTGGTCGAGGACACGCTGCCCCTGCCCGGCATAGACTGGCAGATCAACGTGGACGTGGAAAAGGCTGGGCGCTATGGCGCCGACGTGGCCACGGTGGGCGCGATGGTGCAGCTGGTCACGCGCGGCATCCTGCTGGACACGATGCGCGTGGACACCAGCGACGAGGAAATCGAGATCCGCGTCCGCCTGCCCGCCGACGACAGGGTGCTGTCCACGCTGGACACGCTGAAGGTACGCACCCGTGACGGGCTGGTGCCGCTGGCTAACTTTATCACCCGCACCCCGGTTCCCAAGCTGGCGCAGATCAAGCGGGTGGACCAGGTCCGCCATTTCGACGTCAAGGCAGGTATCGGCGAGGGGCTGACCAAGACCGAAACCGGCGCGGACGGCGTGGCCCACACGGTGCCGATCACCGCGAACGAACGGATCGAGGTGCTGACCGAGTGGCTGAACACAGACCCCCTGCCCCAAGGCATCAGTTGGGAATGGACTGGCGACCAAGAGGACCAGGCCGAAAGCCAAGCCTTCCTGGGCCAGGCGTTTGGCGCGGCGTTGGCATTGATGTTCATCATCCTGCTGGCACAGTTCAACAGCTTTTACAATTCGGTGCTGGTGCTGCTGGCGGTGGTGATGTCCACGGCGGGCGTGCTGATCGGGATGCTGGTGATGGACCAGGCGTTCTCGGTGATCATGACCGGCACCGGGATCGTGGCGCTGGCCGGGATCGTGGTGAACAACAACATCGTGCTGATCGACACCTACCAGGAGTATTCCGCCTACATGCCCCGGATCGAGGCCATCGTGCGCACCGCAGAGGACCGCATCCGCCCGGTGCTGCTGACCACCATCACCACGATGGCGGGCCTGGCGCCGATGATGCTGGGGCTGTCGCTGGATTTCATCCAGGGGGGGTATTCAATCGACAGCCCCACGGCGCTGTGGTGGAAACAGCTGGCGACAGCGGTGGTGTTCGGGCTGGGCATCGCGACGGTGCTGACGCTGGTCTTTACCCCGTCGATGCTGGCGATCCGGGTCTGGGTGAACACCTACCTGCACTGGATCGGGCGGGCGCTGGCGGCGCTGACGCTGGGACGGTCCAGCCGGGCGGCCCAAGATTTCGCGCTGCAACGCGCCGCGCGCAAGCTGAAAGCGCCTGAAATCATTTGGGACGACGACACGCCCGAAGTGCCTGAAGCACCCGAAGCGCCGTTGGGTCAGCAGCCGGACCTGCGCGCGGCGGAATAGCACGGGCGCGGGTCTCGGCAAGCACAAAAGGCGCGCAAACTGATTTGCGCGCCTTTGGCTTGCCCAGCGGATGAGGGTTCAGCGCAGTCCTTCGTTGATGCTTTTCAGCACGCGGCTGCCGGGGCACAGTTCGTTCGTGCCCAGTTCGTTCAGCGGCCGGGGTGCCAGGTTCAGGTTCTGGTTCAGATCCTGCGAATTGGGATCGAGGTACAAAAGCCCCGTCAGAATGCGCCCCTCTTCCTTGGCGTGCTGCACCGCCTGCATCGCGGCATTCCTGTCGTCGGCCCGATATTCCGCGCTGGCCTTGTGCAGGTGGATGACGGACCCGTCATGCAGCGTCACGTTCTGGGTCGTACCGACGGCATAGTTGGTGCGGATCTCCTCTCTCATCGGGACGAAATCCAGCGGCATCGCGTCCAGGTGATCACGGGTGACCGAGTAGCTTTTGGTAGAACCGGAATGGTTGTTGAAGGTCACGCAGGGCGACACCACGTCGATGAAGGCGAACCCCTTGTGGGCCATGGCGGCGCGGATCAGCGGTTCCAGTTGTTCCTTGTCGCCCGAGAACGAGCGCGCCACGAAGCTGGCCCCCTGCAGCAGTGCCAGGCTGGCCAGATCAATCGCCTCGAACGGGTTGGCGTCACCCTTCTTGCTGACGGAACCAAGGTCGGCAGTGGCGCTGTCCTGCCCCTTGGTCAGGCCATAGCAGCCGTTGTTGGCCACGATATAGGTCATGTTGACGTTGCGCCGGACCAAGTGGACGAACTGCCCCATCCCGATCGAGGCGGTGTCGCCGTCGCCAGAGACCCCGATGTAGGTCAGTTCGCGGTTGGCAAGGCTGGCGCCGGTGGCCACCGAAGGCATGCGCCCGTGAACCGAGTTGAAGCCGTGGCTTTTGCCCAGGAAATACGTGGGCATCTTGGACGAACAGCCGATCCCGGACACCTTGGCGATGCGATGGGGCGGAATGGCCGATTTGAAGCAGGCATTGCGGATCGCTGCCGAAATTGAATCGTGCCCGCACCCGGCGCAGAGCGTCGAGATCGAGCCGTCGTAATCGGCAACGGTATAGCCCAGCGTGTTGACGGGCAGTTTGGGATGGCGGAATTTCGGCTTGATATAGGACATCAGGCTTTCTCCGGGTGCAGGGCGACGACGTCGGCCTTTTTCGTGTTCAGGGTTTCGCGGATCTTGCCGGCGATGGTGCGCGCGGTGATCGGAGTGCCGGAATAATTCAGCACCGAGGTCAGCTTGCCCGGCGGGATTTCGCATTCGTTGATGATCAGCCTTCGCATCTGGCCGTCGCGGTTCTGCTCGATCACGAACACAAGGTCATGGTCATGGATGAACGCGTCCAGATCCTGATGGAACGGGAAGGCCCGGATACGCATGGTGTCAATCGGGTAGCCTTCTTCTGCCAGCATTTCGACCGCCTCGTAGGCGGGCGAGGCCGAGGTGCCAAAAAACAGCGCACCCAGCTTCAGCTTGGTCTTGGGTTTTTTCACCTCGATCGGCGGGTGGGTCTTGGGCTTGGGCACATAGCCCTTGGCGGTGTCGAACTTGCGCAGCAGGCGGTCCACGTTCTGCACATAGTCGTCGCCGCTTTCGGAATAGACGGCCATTTCGTTCTTGGACGACCCACGGGTGAAATACGCGCCCTTGGACGGGTGGGTGCCCGGCAGGGTGCGATAGCAGATACCATCCCCGTCCACGTCCAGGTAGCGGCCCCATTTTTCAGCCGCGTCCAGCCCGGCGGCGTCCAGCACCTTGCCCCGGTCCATTTCATAGCTGTCGTCCCATTCCAGCGGCGGCGACATCCAGTCATTCATGCCCAGATCAAGGTCAGACATCAGGATCACCGGGGTTTGCAGCCGTTCGGCCAGGTCAAACGCCTGCACGGTCATGTCAAAGCATTCGCGCGGGGTAGCCGGGAACAGCAGCACCTGCTTGGTGTCGCCGTGGCTGGCATAGGCGGCGGCCAGAATGTCGGACTGCTGGCTGCGCGTCGGCATCCCGGTCGAAGGCCCGGACCGCTGCACGTTGATCAGCACCACCGGCACCTCGGCGAAATAGGCAAGGCCCAAGAATTCGCTCATCAGCGACAGGCCGGGGCCAGAGGTGGCGGTGAAGGCGCGCGCGCCGTTCCAACTGGCGCCAACGACCATGCCCATGGCGGCCAGCTCGTCCTCGGCCTGCACGATGGCATAGTTCTTGGTGCCGGAACCGGGGTCGATCCGCATCCGCTTGGCGTATTTCTCGAACGCATCCACGACCGAGGTCGAGGGCGTGATCGGATACCACGCCGCCACGGTCGCGCCGCCATAGATCGCGCCAAGCGCGGCGGCGGTGTTGCCGTTCATCAGGATGTGATCGCTTTCCAGGATGTGCGGCGCAACGTTACCGCCGGATTCCAGCCGGATCGGCAATGGGCACTCGAAATTCTCGGTCGCGTATTGATAGCCCATTTCCAACGCGTGCACGTTGGAACTGATCAGCTTTTCCTTGCCCTTGAACTGGTCCGTCAACAGATCCTTGAAGATCGAGAACTTCATGTTCAGCAGCGCCGCCAGCGCGCCCACATAGACCATGTTCTTCAGCAATTGCTGCAGACGTGGAACCGGAAACTCCTTCATGCACATTTCCGTCAGCGGCACACCGAAATAGGTGATGTCGTCCCGCTTCAGGTGGGCGGCCAGCGGTTTCGTGCTGTCGTACAGGAAATACCCGCCCGGTTCGACGCTGGCGACGTCCTTTTCCATGCTTTGCGGGTTGACGCAAACCATCAGGTCCACGCCGCCGCGCCGGCCCAGATAACCGTTCTTGCTGACGCGCACCTCGTACCAGGTTGGCAGGCCCTGAATGTTCGACGGGAAGATATTGCGCGGGCTGACGGGAATGCCCATGCGGAAGATCGCCTTGGCGAACAGGTAGTTGGCCGAGGCCGACCCGGTGCCGTTCACGTTGGCGAATTTCACGACGAAGTCGTTGACACCCTTGATCTGTTTCATTTGACCTCCATCAGGTCCGGCGTCGCCTTGGCGACGTTATAGGTAAACATCTTCATGTCCCAGGCAGCGGTGGGGCAGCGTTCGGCGCACAGGCCGCAGTGCAGGCAGACGTCTTCGTCCTTGACCAGAACCTTGCCGGTGTTCAGTGCCGCCGACACGTACAGATCCTGTTCGCCGTTCTGGGCGGGCACCATCAGGCGGCTGCGCAGATCTTCCTCTGGGCCGTTGGCGGTGAAGTTGATGCAGCTGGTCGGGCAGATGTCGGCACAGGCATCGCATTCGATGCAGTTTTCCGGGGTGAACACCGTCTGTACGTCGCAGTTCAGGCAGCGTTCGGCCTGTACAAAGGCAGCCTTGGCGTCAAAGCCCAGTTCCACCTCCAGGTCACGTTCCTTCAGCGCCTTTTCCAGGTCCACCAGCGGCACGGCTTCGCGCTTGAAATCGACTGGGATGGAATCATAGCTCCATTCATGAATGCCCATCTTCTGGCTGACCAGGTTGACATGCGGCGCGGGGCGCTTTTCCAGCGACTTGCCCTGGCAGAACAGGTCAATCGAAACGGCAGCTTGGTGCCCATGCGCCACTGCGGTGATGATGTTCTTGGGCCCGAAGGCCGCGTCACCGCCAAAGAACACCTTCTTGTTGGTCGACTGGAACGTTTCATCGTCGTTGATGATCGGCGTGCCCCAACTGGTGAAGCGGATGCCGGTATCCTTTTCGATCCACGGAAAGGCGTTTTCCTGTCCGATGGCGACCAGCACATCATCGCATTCGTAAAAGGCCGGTTCCTCGCCCGTGGGCACCAGGCTGCGGTTGCCAGCGTCATCATAGACGGCTTTGACCTTTTCAAAGGTCATGCCAACCAGCTTGCCGTCCTTGATGACGAATTCCTTGGGGACGTGATTGTCGATGATCGGGATACCTTCGTGGATCGCGTCCTCTTTTTCCCAAGGAGAGGCTTTCATGTCCTCGAAGGGCGAGCGCACGATCACCTTCACGTCCTCGCCGCCGAGGCGGCGCGAGGTGCGGCAACAGTCCATCGCGGTGTTGCCGCCACCCAGCACGATCACGCGCTTGCCGATCTTGTCGGTGTGGTCGAAGGACACGTTGGCCAGCCAGTCCAGACCGATATGGATATTGGCGTCGCCTTCCTTGCGGCCCGGCAGGCTGGGCAGGTCACGTCCACGGGGCGCGCCGCAACCGACGAAAATCGCGTCATAGCCCTTGTTCAGGATTTCGGCCATGCTTTCGACATAGGTGTTGAAATGGGCCTTGATGCCCATGTTCAGGATATAGCCGACCTCTTCCTCCAGCACGCTGTCCGGCAGGCGGAAGGACGGGATTTCAGACCGCATGAACCCACCGCCCCTGGGCTGCGCGTCAAACAGGTGCAGTTCGTATCCCAGCGGGGCCAGATCCCGCGCCACGGTCAGCGAAGCGGGGCCGCCGCCGATCAGCGCCACCTTCTTGCCGTTGGGTTTGCCTGCCTTGGGCAGCCGGTCCGAGATGTTGTCCTTGAAATCCGCGGCGACGCGTTTCAGGCGGCAGATCGCGACGGGCTCTTCCTCGACCCGACCGCGGCGGCAGGCGGGTTCGCAGGGGCGGTCGCAGGTGCGGCCCAGAACGCCGGGAAATACGTTGCTTTCCCAGTTGATCATATAGGCGTCAGAGTATCGTTCCTGCGCGATCAACCGGATGTAGGCCGGAACTGGCGTATGGGCCGGGCAGGCATATTGGCAGTCTACGACCTTGTGAAAATATTCCGGGTCGGCGGTGTCGGTCGGTTTCAATTCCACTTCCTTTCACGCCCAGGTGACAGTGTACTACGGCATACTCATGAGCGTTGAAAATGGCGCTGGTGTAAAGGGCATCCGGGAAAAAAACGGTCAAATGTTGCGCATTTTACCTAACCGACAGTGGCCCGACCCCGGAAACCCCGGAGCCGGTGAAACTTCCTTTCTCATACACCTTTTGATCGGGCGCCGGACCGGGCGATCCATGTCGCCCGCCATCAGGAACTGGCGTTGATTTCCTCTTCGACCTGGCCCAGCCGTTCCTTGCCAAAGAACATTTCATCGCCGACAAAAAACGTCGGAACACCGAACACGCCGCGCGCCACCGCGCCTCGGTATTGGCGACAAGCCGGGCCTTGACCGCAGCGCTTTGGGTGCGGTCCAACAAGGCGGCGCCATCCAGCCCGGCCTGGTTCATCATCTGAACGAATACCTGGGGGTCGTCCATTTTCTGATTCTGTTCCCACATCGCCGACATCCCCGCCGCGACATAGGCATCCAACACCCCGTCCATTTACGCGGCGACGGCCCCGCGCATCAACAGCAGCGTATTGACCGGGAAATGCCGGTTGAACCGAAAATCCGACAGGCCGTGCCGCTTTACGAAGCGCGCCATTTCAAGCCGCTCGTACTCCAACTTTCCGGTGACGCCGGAGAATGCCTGCATCGGCGACTGGTTTCCCGTAGCCTTGAAAATGCCGCCCAACAGACAGGGGATACGATTAAAGCGCGCGCCTGTGCGTTGTTCTATCCCCGGAATGACCCGATCCGACAGATAGGCGTTCGGGCTTCCGAAGTCGAAGATGAAATCGACGGTAACGGTCATGTCGGTCCCTCCTTACCAGGTTTCTTTCCACGGACGCAGGTCCAGTTCGTGTGTCCAGGCCGTACGCGGTTGTCGGTGCAGCATCACGTATTGCCGGGCGATGTGGTCCGGGTTCAGCAACTGGTCATCCTGGCGGCGGGCATCGACATCGGGAAAGGTTTCGCGGATGAAGTTGCTGTCGATCGCCCCGTCGATCACGGTATGGGCAACATGTATCCCCTTTGGCCCCAGCTCTCTTACCATTGATTGCGCCAGCGCCCGCAGGGCGTGCTTGGCCCCGGCAAAGGCGGCAAAGCCACTGCCGCCGCGAACACTGGCGGTCGCCCCGGTGAAAATGATGGTTCCACGCTGACGCGGTTCCATCCGCGCGGCCACGTCGCGCCCCATCAGAAATCCCGCGAAACACGCCATTTCCCAAACCTTGCGGTAGACCCGCGCCGTGGTTTGGGTGATCGAGAAACGTACGTTGGCGCCGATATTGAATACTGCCACCTCGATCGGGCCGATTTCCGTTTCGATACGGTCGACCAGCGCCGCCATCGCATCCTCATCCCGTGCGTCGGCGGGCATGGCGATGGCTTCGCCGCCCTCGTCCCGGATGGATTGCGCCAGCGCCTCCAGACCTTCGGCATGGCGCGGGCGGCGCACCAGGCAGGCGGTCATCCCCTCGCGGGCAAAGGCCCGCGCAATCGCCGCCCCAGTGTCATCCCCTGCCCCAATGACCAGGCAGGCCCCTTTGTTGTTCTGCATCACACACTCCTCTTGCAGCCGTCGTTGCGGCATGATTCCCGTTTGAAGCCTAGGTCTATTTGGTTTAAATTTTCAACCAAATAGACCTATCGAACGAAAACGACGTTGGAAAACAAAATGGGCGGACGCCACACACAGACCTGCGCAGTCGCCGGATTTCTGAATGTTTTCGGGGATGCCTGGACGCTGCTGATCGTAAGAGAAGCCCTGTATGGCGCGACCCGGTTCACCCAGATCCAGCGCAACACCGGCATTGCCCGCAACCTGCTGTCAGAGCGCCTGGCCATGCTGGTCCGCGAAGGCATACTTGAAAAGGTCGAAGTCGGCACTTCGGGGATACGCCACGCTTACCACCTGACGGACAAGGGCCGTTCGCTGGAGCCCTTGTTGATATCGCTGGTCCTTTGGGCCAACGCGCATATCTACGGGCCGGGCAAGGAACCCACGCTGGTGCTGGAGAAAGACACCGGGCAGATCGTACACGACCTGGCGCCGATCACGCAGAACGGTGACCGGGTGAACTGGCAGGCGCTGACGATTGAGGCCGGCCCGACAGCCAGCGACGCCGCGCGCCGCCGGTTGCAGGCGCGGGACAAGGCAATGGACAGGGTCTGAGGGCGCCGGAGCCTGAGGACACGCGGTCGCCTTTTGATCCCCCGGTCGCCTGAACGATGCACGGGCGACCGATCACCCCCCCGGTTTTCACAGAAAACAACATGGCGGCAGTTCATGGTTGACAGGGGGGATTTGTTTCCCCTATTTATTTAACTTGTTAAGTATATAGAGTGAATGCAGGCTGCAACAGGACGAGCCACGACTCGATGGGAGACGCTGAGATGAGCACACTTGACCAGAACCTGGAAAAACTGACTGGCTACCTGGCCCGCTTTCGTGAAACCGGAATCATGAACCGGATCGCGGGGCAGGACCGGCCCGGGGCTGCCGGTGTGTTCCGCACGGTGTCGCCCGTAGACAAGTCGGTGATCTGCGACGTGGCCCACAGCACCCAGGCCGATGTGGACACGGCTGCCGAAGCCGCCGCCGCCGCCTTCCCGGCTTGGCGCGACATGCCCGCAACCGAGCGGCGCAAGATCCTGCTGCGCGTCGCCGACGCGATCGAGGCGCGGGCCGAGGAAATCGCGCTGTGTGAATGTTGGGACACCGGACAGACGCTGCGCTTCATGTCCAAGGCGGCACTGCGCGGGGCGGAAAACTTTCGCTACTTCGCCGACCAGGCGGTGCAGGCGCGCGACGGGCAGCACCTGAAATCTCCTACGCTGATGAACATCACCACCCGCGTGCCGATTGGCCCGGTCGGGGTGATCACCCCGTGGAACACGCCGTTCATGCTGTCGACCTGGAAAATCGCCCCCGCGCTGGCCGCCGGTTGCACCGTTGTTCACAAACCGGCAGAGGACAGCCCGCTGACCGCGCGGCTACTGGTGGAAATCGCCGAAGAAGCGGGCCTGCCGGCCGGCGTGCTGAACACTGTGAACGGCTATGGGCATGACGCGGGCAAGCGCCTGACGGAACACCCTGCAATCAAGGCCATCGCCTTTGTCGGGGAATCCCGCACCGGCAGTACCATCACCAAGCAGGGCGCGGACACGCTGAAACGCATGCACCTGGAACTGGGCGGCAAGAACCCGGTGATCGTGTTCGACGATGCCGATCTGGACCGGGCGCTGGATGCGGTGATCTTCATGATCTACTCGATCAACGGGGAACGCTGCACTTCGTCCTCGCGCCTGTTGGTGCAGGACACGATCCGCGAAGAGTTCGAGGCGAAACTGGCCGCGCGGGTGAACAACATCAAGGTCGGCCACCCGCTGGACCCGGCGTCGGAAATCGGGCCGCTGATTTCCGAGCGGCATTTCGACAAGGTGACATCCTATTTCGATATCGCCCGACAGGACGGTGCAACCGTGGCTGCGGGGGGCGTCACCGTTGGGGATGCGGGTTATTTCGTGCGCCCGACCCTGTTCACCAACGCCAACAACCGGATGCGGATCGCGCAAGAGGAAATCTTTGGGCCGGTGCTGACCTCGATCCCCTTCTCGACCGAGGAAGAGGCGCTGCAGATCGCCAATGACACGCAATACGGGCTGACCGGATATGTCTGGACCAACGACCTGACCCGCGCCCTGCGCTTCACCGATCGGCTGGAGGCCGGGATGATCTGGGTGAACAGCGAAAACGTCCGCCACCTGCCCACCCCGTTCGGCGGAGTAAAGGCCAGTGGCATCGGGCGCGACGGCGGGGACTGGAGCTTTGATTTCTACATGGAACAGAAGCACATCGGCCTTGCCACGGGTCAGCACAAGATCATGCGCCTGGGCGCGTAACCTGTTCCCAAAGGAGGAGACCATGGGAGAACTCGTACTAGCCGCCAAGATGACCCACGTACCGACCCTGCTGATGAGCGAGCAGGAAGGCCCGGTCAAAGGCAAACGCCAGCCCGCCATCGACGGCCACCGCGAAATCGCCCGGCGCGCGCGGGAATTGGGCGTCACCACGGTTGTGATCTGCGATACGCATTGGGTGTTGAACGCCGGGTTTCACATCAACGCCAATGACAAGTTCGAAGGTCTGTTTACCTCGAACGAGTTTCCACAGTTCATTCAGGATCTGCCGTTCAGCTATCGTGGCAACCCCGAGCTGGGGGATGCCATCGCCCGGATCGCCACGGAAAAGGGCGCCTATACGCTGGCGCATCATCTGGACAGCCTGGAACTGGAATACGGCACACTGGTGCCGATGCGGTTCATGAGCCGTGAGCACGAGATGAAGGTAGTGTCCATTGGCGCCTGGTGCACGGTGCATGATCACGACGAAAGCCGGATCGTCGGCGAAGCGATCCGCGAAGCGATCGAGGCCAGCGACGAAAAGGTGCTGCTGGTCGCCTCTGGGTCGCTGTCGCACAAGATCTGGGCCAACAAGGACTATGCGGCCAACAACGGCACGTTCACCATCTCCAGCGAGTTCAACCGGCAGGTGGATCTGCATGTGCTGGAAATGTGGAAGAACGGCGATCACGCAACCTTTCTGAAGATGCTGGGTGACTACGCCAATTTCTGTTGCGGCGAAGGGTCCATGCACGACACCGCGATGCTGTACGGCGCGCTGGGGTGGGACAAGTATGACGCCAAGTGTGAAGTCGTCACAGAGTATTTCCCATCCTCTGGCACGGGGCAGACCAACGTCATTTTCCCGGTCCAGTGATCGCCCGAAAGGAGACCCCCATGCGCTTTGCGACCTATTCCAGTGGTGGGCAAACCCACTATGGCGCGGTGACGGACGAAGGGATGATCGCGCTTGGCCCGCTCTTCCCGCAATGGTCGACGCTGTTCGATGCTGTCGCCGCTGGCGGGCTGCCCGCCCTGTGCGAGGCCGCCGAGACACAGCCCGTCACCCACGCCAGTTTCACCTTCGAGATGGTGCTGCCCAATGCCCCGCGCATTCTGTGTGTCGGAGTCAACTTCCCGGACCGCAATGCCGAATATAAGGACGGCAGCAGCCAGCCGAAATACATGTCCCTGTTCCCGCGCTTTGCCAGCGGGTTCACCGGCCATGACCGCCCCCTGATCCGCCCGCCGGAAAACCACACGCTGGATTACGAGGGCGAAGTGGCCATCGTGATCGGCAAGGGCGGGCGGCGGATCAAGGCGGACGATGCCTATGACCATATCGCGGCGCTGACCCTTTGCAACGAGGGTACGATCCGCGACTGGGTGCGGCATGCCAAGTTCAACGTCACGCAGGGCAAGAACTGGGACAGGTCGGGGGCGCTGGGGCCGTGGCTGGTGCCGTTCCACGACGCCGCGCAACTGGATGACGCCCGCATCGTGACCCGCGTGAACGGAGAGGTCCGGCAGGACGACACACTGGACCGCATGATGTTCCCGATCCGCGAGCAGATCGCCTATATTTCCACCTTCATGACTCTGCAGCCGGGTGACGTGATCGTCACCGGCACCCCCACCGGCGCGGGCGCGCGGTTTGATCCGCCGCGCTATCTGAAACCCGGTGATGTCGTGGAAATCACCGTCAATGGCATCGGAACCCTGCGCAACGGGGTGGAGGACGAAGCATGACCCCCGCCGATCACGCCCGCGCCGCTACAGACCTGCTGGAGGCCGAACGCACGGGTCGGCAGATCGGTCTGTTGTCCTTGCGTCACCCTGAAATGGGGATGGACGACGCCTATGAGGTGCAGAACGCCATTTATCGCGCCAAGCTGGATCAGGGCCGCCGCGTGATTGGCTGGAAAATCGGGCTGACTTCGAAGGCGATGCAGTCGGCGCTGGGGATCGACATCCCGGACAGCGGTATCCTGTTTGACGACATGTCATTCGGCAACGGAACGACCGTACCCGCAGGGCGGTTCATCCAACCAAGGATAGAGGCGGAAATCGCGTTCGTGATGAAAGCGCCGCTGTCGGGTGAGGACGTAACCCGCGCGGCGGTGCTTGCCGCTACCGGCCATGTGGCCCCGTCGCTGGAAATCCTGGACACGCGCATTCAGCGGGTCGATCCCGTGACTGGCAAGGCGCGGACGGTCCATGACACGATCAGCGACAACGCCGCCAATGCCGGGATCGTACTGGGGGCGGAACGCCACCCGGCAACGGCCTGCGATCTGCGTTGGGTCGGTGCCATCGTCACCCGCAACGGCGAGGTCGAGGAAACCGGGCTGGGCGCGGGCGTACTGAACGACCCGGTCCAAAGCGTGGTCTGGCTGGCCCGGCGCATGGCGCAATACGGCCAGCGAATCGAGGCTGGACAAGTGGTGCTGTCGGGGTCTTTCATCCGCCCTGTCGAGTGCCCGCCGGGCACTGCCATCCACGCCGACTTTGGTCCGTTCGGGTCGGTCTCTGTCAACTTCGACTAAGGAAATTCCCATGCCAGCACCCCGCAACTCGTTCAAAGCCGCCCTGCGAGCGGGCAAACCACAGATGGGATGCTGGCTGGGGCTGGCAGATTCCTATGCCTCGGAAATCGCGGCAGGGTCCGGGTTTGACTGGCTGCTGATCGACGCCGAACACGCGCCGAACGATCTGCGTTCGATCCTTGGGCAGTTGCAGGTGTTGGCAGCCTTTCCGGTTCATCCGGTGGTGCGCCCGCCATTGGGCGAAACCTGGATGATCAAGCAATTGCTGGACGCAGGGGCGCAAACGTTGCTGATCCCGATGGTCGAAAGCGCCGAGCAGGCCCGCGAACTGGTTGCCGCCGTCACCTATCCGCCCCACGGCGTGCGCGGGGTCGGGGCGGCGCTGGCGCGGGCGTCCAGCTTTGCCGCCATTCCTGACTATCTGAAAACCGCGCGGGAAGAAATCTGCCTGCTGGTGCAGGTGGAAAACCGCGCCGGCATGGCGGCGCTGGACGAAATCCTGCAGGTCGAAGGCATCGACGGTGTATTCATCGGGCCTTCGGACCTGGCGGCGGATATGGGCCATCTGGGCGACACCGGCGCGCCAGAGGTTGAAGAGACGGTCCTGAATGCCTTGAAAAAGATCGCGGCTGCGGGCAAGGCAGGGGGCATCCTGACGCTGAACCCCGCCATGCAGCAGGCCAGCCTGGACGCGGGCGCGACATTCGTCGCAACCGCTATCGACGTGACGCTGTTTGCCTCGGCCATCCGGGCCAGCGCACGGCAGGCCCTGAGCCTGCTACCGGATCAGGTGGCGACCGGTCGCGCGGCAACCGCGAACGGCAGCAAATACCTGCAACAACTGTGCAAGCACTGGGCACACAAGGCGAAGGCCGAATTCGACGCTGCCAAAGGCACGATCGTTTTCGAAGGCGGCAACGGTCTGGAGATGGTGGCCGATGAAACCGGGTTGCAAGTTACCGCATCGGTAGGTCCACGGGGCGATCTGGCCCGCTGGCAGGACGTTGTGGAAAAACACCTGAAACGGTTCGCATTCCGCGAGGATTTCCAACTCGACTGGCAGGAATGAACGGCGGCGGACTGCGTCTCCCTGCCCCAAACTCAACTGGAAAGAGGCCCTTGATGACCTATGCGCTGACGATTGGCGGCAACCAAATGCAGACCGGGCAAAGCTTTGAAGTGCTCAACCCCGCGACCGGCCAGGTGGCTGCGATCTGCCCCAAGGGAACCGTTGTCGAACTGGACGCCGCCGTTGACGCCGCCCGGGAGGCCTTTGCGGGCTGGGCGGCCAGGGCGGATGCCGACCGCGTCGCCGCGCTGAACGCCATTGCGGATCTGATTGAACAGAACGCCTCTGAACTGGCACGGCTGATCACGCTGGAACAAGGCAAACCCCAATCCGGCCCCGGCGCGCATTTCGAGGTCGGCGGCGCTGTGGCCTGGACCCGCGCGACGGCCGGGCTGTCCCTAGCCCCCGAAACCCTGATCGACACCGCCGAAGAACGGGTCGAGATTCACCGCGAACCGGTTGGGGTCGTTGCCTCTATCACGCCGTGGAACTGGCCGTTGATGATCGCGGTTTGGCACATCATGCCTGCCCTTCGGGTTGGTTGCACGGTGGTGGTAAAGCCTTCGCCGTTTACACCGTTGTCCACCCTTTGGCTGGTGGCGCAGATCAACCGGGCGGGCATACTGCCCCCGGGCGTACTGAACGCCGTGACAGGCGACGCCGAAGTCGGCGACCGGATTTCCGCGCACCCCGGGATCGACAAAATCACATTCACCGGGTCCATCCCGACAGGACGGCGGATCATGGAACGGGCGGGGGCGACCCTGAAGCGCCTGACGCTGGAACTGGGTGGCAACGACGCGGGCATCATCCTGCCGGGCACCGATATCACGCCCTTGCTGGAGCCGCTGTTCTGGGGAACGTTCATCAACGCCGGACAGACCTGTTCCTGCCTGAAGCGGCTGTATGTCCACGAGGACGACACCGAATCCGTGGGCAAGGCGCTGGCGGCATATGTGGCGGGCTTTCCGGTTGGTGACGGGATGGCGGAACAGACGCTGATCGGGCCATTGTCCAACAGGATGCAGTTCGAAAAGGTGTGCGCCATGGTCGAGGACGCCAAGGCCAAGGGCGCGCGCGCGCTTGCGGGGGGCAGCCCTGCAAAAGGTCCGGGGTATTTCTATCCGCTAACCGTTCTGGCGGATTGCACGGCTGACATGGACGTGGTGCGCGACGAACAGTTCGGCCCCGTGATCCCGATCATCCCCTACCGGACGGTAGATGAGGCGGTGAACGCCGCCAACGGGCTGGAGGTCGGTCTGGGCGCGTCCGTCTGGGGCAATGACGCAGAACAGGCCGCCCGCGTGGCCAAGCGGCTGAAGGCTGGCACCCGCTGGGTGAACCGGCACGCGGTTCTGAACCCGATGGTGCCCATGGGCGGGGTCAAGCAATCCGGCATCGGCATCGAATTTACCGAAGAGGGGCTGCGGGAGTACACCACCGTTCAGATCCTTTCCGTCGCCAAGTAAGGAACAGACATGACCAAGCTGACCACCGGCGAAGTGATCGCCAAATCCTTGTCCGCCAATGGTGTCGATACCGTGTTCGGCATCCCCGGCGCGCATATGTACGACTTCAACGACGCATTGGCGCGCGAGGACGGCATCCGCTTTATCCACACCCGCCATGAACAGGGCGCGGCCTACATGGCCTATGGCTATGCCCGGTCCTCTGGCAGGGCGGGTGTCTACACGGTGGTGCCGGGGCCGGGTCTGCTGAATTCGGGCGCGGCGCTGTGTACCGCCTATGGTGCGAATACCCCGGTTATGTGCGTCACGGGCAACATCATGTCCCACCTGATCGGACAAGGGCGCGGGCAGTTGCACGAATTGCCCGATCACCTGGGTACGCTGAAAGGGCTGACCAAGTGGGCCGACCGGATCGACCACCCGACAGAGGCCGGCGTGAAGATGGCAGAGGCGTTCCGCCAGATGAGCTCTGGCCGGCAGCGCCCGGTGGGGATAGAGGCCCCGTGGGACGTGTTCGGCATGGCGGCAGAGGTCGATGTTCCGACTCCCACCACCCCCCTGCCCGCCCCCACGCCCGACCCTGCAGCGATTGCCGACGCGGCGCGGATGATCGCACAAGCAAAAAACCCCATGATCATGGTCGGTGGCGGCGCGTGGGACGCCGCGCCCGAGGTGCGCGACCTGGCCCGCCTGTTGCAGGCCCCGGTGACAGCGCACCGGCAGGGCAAGGGCGTTATGCCTGAAGACGACGACCTGGCCCTTCTTCCCCCCGCCGCGTGGAAGTTCTGGCCCGATTGCGACCTGCTGATCGGGATCGGATCACGGCTGGAACTGCAGCATTTCCGCTGGCGCTGGTTTCCCGAGGGGCTGAAAACCCTGCGGATCGACATCGACCCGACGGAATTCGTGCGGCTGAAGCCCGATCGGGGCATTGTCGCCGATGCGGCGCAGGCAACGCGCGCGTTGATCAATGCGTTGCAGGGTTTGGTCGGCGACCGGGCGGACCGCCGCGCCGAATACCGGGCATTGTCCGACGCCGCGGCCAAGGAACTGACTTCGGTGCAACCGCAGCAAGGCTATCTGCAGGTCATCCGCGAGGTGCTGCCGCGCGACGGGTTCTTCGTGGAAGAGGTCAGCCAGGTCGGGTTCACCGCCCGCATGTGCTTTCCGGTGTATGAACCGCGCCAATACGTGACCTGCGGCTACCAGGACAATCTGGGGTTCGGGTTCAACACGGCGTTGGGGGTGAAGGTCGCCAACCCGGACAAGGCCGTGATTTCCGTATCGGGCGACGGCGGGTTCATGTTCGGGGTGCAGGAACTGGCGACCGCGGTGCAACACGGCATCAACGTGGTCGCGGTTGTGTTCAACAACAGCGCCTATGGCAATGTCCGGCGCGACCAGCAAACCGTCTATGACAACCGCCTGCTGGGCGCGGACCTTGAAAACCCTGATTTCGTGGCGCTGGCGCGCAGCTTCGGGGTGAAGGCCATGAAGGCCACCGATCCGGGTGAATTGAAATCCGCGCTGACAGAGGCGCTGGCCGCCAATGCCCCGGTCCTGATCGAAGTGCCGGTGGACCGTGGCAGCGAAAGCTCGCCCTGGCCATTCATCCACCCGGCGGCACCAAGCTAAGGCTCAGCCAGCGTCGGCGCGATCCAGAACGGCCAGCGTCATCCGGGAAATGCAGACCAGCCGGTCCCGTTCATCGGTGATGCGGGTTTCCCAGACCTGCGACCGCCGCCCGATATGCACCGGGCGGGTGACGCCATAGACCCAGCCATCGGATGCCGGGCGGATGTGGTTGCCGTTGATTTCCTGCCCGACGCACCGCTTGGTGCGCGGGTCCGCCGCAAATGTGCCCGCGACAGAGGCAAGCGTTTCTGCCAGCACCATCGACACACCGCCGTGCAGGATACCGCCGGGTTGTTTGGTGCGGTGATCCACTGGCATCCGCGCCTTCAGGTAATCCGGCCCGACCTCGATGAACTCGATCCCGATGTTCCCCGGCGCGCACTTGTCGTTCATGTCCTGGATCAGGTCCATCTGAACCGGGACTTTCCAGATGCTTTCTGTCATGTTCTGCCTCCGTTGCCGGGGCAGGAAAGGCCCAGTCCGCGCCACCGTCAAGCAGCCGGGGATGAAACCTTGCGTCATTTGGTTGGCCCGGACTCGCCTTGCGGCGCGGATATTATTCGGGCGCGCCGATGGTCAGTTCGATCGGGTCCAGCCCGTCGATGCCACCGGTGATCCGGTCTCCCGGGGATACGGCCCCTACCCCGGCGGGTGTGCCTGTCATGATCAGGTCACCGGGCACCAGATGATAGAATTTGGACAAATCCGCCACGATTTCGCGCACCCCGTGGATCATGTCGGACAGCAGCGCATCCTGTCGAAGCTGACCATTCACCGACAGGTGGATACGCTGCGGCCCAACAGCGCCGAACTCTGACGCCCTGGTCAGCGGGGACAGCACGGCGGCATTTTCGAAATCCTTGCCCAGATCCCAGGGGCGGCGCTTGTCCTTAGCTTGCTGCTGCAGGTCGCGACGGGTCATGTCCAACCCGCAGCCATAGGCAAAGATCGCTTCCCCGGCGTCCTGCAGCGAAGCCCGGAAAACCGGCTTGCCGATGACCATGACCAGTTCCATTTCGTGGTGAAGATCGCTGGTGCCCGTCGGATAGGGGATCGTTGCGCCGGTGGGACAACAGGCCGTGGGCGACTTGGTAAAGTAGAACGGGGCCTCGCGGTCCGCCTCGACGCCCATTTCAGCGGCATGGGCGGCATAGTTCCGGCCCACGCAGAAAATCCGGTTGACCGGAAAGGCACGGTCCGCCCCCTGAACGGGGACAGAACGGACCTTGGGGGCGTCAAAGAGGTAGTCGGTCATGACAATGCGTTCCTTGTGGGGCCGGGGTGTGCCGGACTGGGCTTATCGGATCGCAGGCCTCGGGGTATCCGCCCCTCGCCCGCTTGCAGCTTTGGTTCTGCCACGGCACAGGGAAACATGAAAGCCCACTACACGGGGAGGCTTTGAATGCGCGCACTTGTCATCCGTACACTCGCCAATCGCCGGGCGCCTTGATACAACCGGGCAGTACATCACGGGGGGAAGCTGCGTGACCGGACTTTATGACATGGCGGGGCACCTAATCCGCCGGCTGAACCAGATTTCCGTTTCCGTCTTTGCCGAAAAAATGCGGCAGGCGGGGTTGGATCTGACGCCGGTGCAGTTCAGCGCCCTGACAGCCTTGCAGGCCAACCCAGAGGTCGATCAGGCCACGCTGGCCGGGCTGATCGCCCACGACAGGGTCACGATGGGCGCGGTGCTGGAGAGGTTGCAGAACAAGGGATTGATCGTCCGCAAGGTCAGCCCCCGTGACCGCCGCGCCCGCGTGCTGAGCCTGACCCCGAACGGGCAAGCCGTATTAGGCGAAGTCACCCCGATCGTCTGGGCGCTGCAGGACGAAATCCTGACCGGCCTGTCGGCGGACGAGAAAACCGAATTGCTGCGCCTGATGCGCAAGGCCGCCCACGCCGGGAACGAACGCAGCCGCGCGCCCCTGCAGCCAATAAAAGAGCCATAAAATCCGCCGCGTCGCCGCATTACGCTGGAAAACACCGTGGATTCACCTTATGTAGCCACCCCAAGCCACAGCCCGGAGGATAGCTGGTTGCTCGATCTCAAGACCGTTCGTGCCGAACTGGCGAAACACTATGACCTTGCCCCGTCGGTGGAACTGGCCGAGGCG
This sequence comes from Thalassovita sp., assembly GCA_017792425.1. Classification (GTDB taxonomy): domain Bacteria; phylum Pseudomonadota; class Alphaproteobacteria; order Rhodobacterales; family Rhodobacteraceae; genus Thalassobius. Next base: position 1,672,467 of record CP051233.1, on the reverse strand, counting down.
CACAAGGACATCTACGCCCGCATGGATCGGGTCGTGACCCCTGCTGACTGGGCGATCTATGCCCCCTACGTGGTGGCGATCAACGCGCTGAAAAAGGAACGCGGTGCGGTGGTTCTGGCGCATAACTACATGACGCCGGACATCTATCACGGCATTTCCGATTTCGTGGGCGACAGCCTGCAACTGGCCATCAAGGCAACCGAGGTCGAGGCGGATATCATCGTCCAGTGCGGCGTGCACTTCATGGCCGAAACCTCGAAAATCCTGAACCCGCAGAAAACCGTGCTGATGCCCGACATGGAGGCCGGCTGTTCGCTGGCTGAATCCATCACCGCTGACGGGATCGCTGAAATGCGCGCGAAATACCCCGGCGCACCGGTCGTATCCTATGTGAACACCACCGCCGAGGTGAAAGCCGCGTCGGACATCTGCTGCACCTCGTCCAACGCCGCGCAGATCGTGGGCGCGCTGCCCGAGGACACGATCATCATGACCCCCGATCAGTATCTGGCGCAGAATATCGCGCGCCAGGTGCCGCAGAAAAACGTGGTCTGGTGGGCCGGATCCTGCATCGTGCACGAACAGTACACTGCGCAGGACTTGAAAGACTTCCGCGAGTGGAACCCCGACACCCGTATCATAGCCCACCCCGAATGCCCGCCCGACGTGGTGGCCGAGGCGGATTTCTCTGGCTCGACCAGCGGGATCATCGACTATGTGACCCGCGAAAAACCGCAAAAGGCGATGCTGGTCACGGAATGCTCGATGGCGTCCAACATTTCGGATGAATTGCCAGAAGTGGACTTCGTTGGGCCGTGCAACATGTGCCCCTACATGAAGAAGATCACGCTGGAAAAGGTTCTGTATTCGCTGCATACCATGACCGGCCAGGTCGAGGTTGACCCGGAGGTGGCCGACAAGGCCCGTCTGGCTGTTCAGCGCATGATCGACCTTTCGCGTAAACTGGGGATCTGAGGGCAAGCCTGACATGCAGGTGATCACGACCGATCGCGTCATCATCGTGGGTGCGGGGATGGGCGCGCTTTACGCCGCGCTGAACCTGGCACCGACCCCGGTTGTGATGATTTCCCCGGAACGTCTGGGCGAAGGGGCATCGTCGGCCTGGGCACAGGGTGGCGTGGCCGCTGCGATGGCGCAGGCCGACAGCCCGGAATCCCATGCGACGGACACGGTGCGCGCCGGGGCCGGAACTGTCGACAAGGACGTGGCTGACCTGGTCACACAAGAGGCCCGCGCGCATATCCTGGACCTTACCCAACTGGGCACGCCGTTCGACCGTGACGAACAGGGCGGCTATGTCCTGTCGCGCGAAGCGGCGCACAGTTTTGCCCGCGTTGTGCGGGTCAAGGGCGATCAGGCCGGGGCGGAAATCATGAAGGCGCTGATCGCGCAGGTGCGCGAAACGACCTCGGTGCAGGTTCTGGAAGGGGTCATGGCCTCTGACCTGGAGGTAACGGACGGCACCGTGACCGGCGTGGCCATCGAAACCTCTGGCCCGGAACGGTCCCAACCGATCCTGCTGCGCGCGCCTGCGGTGCTGTTGGCGGGCGGCGGGTCCGGCGGGTTATTCAAGCTGACGACGAACCCGCCGCGCATTCGTGGGCAGGTCATCGGCATGGCCGCACGCGCAGGAGCAGTGATTGCCGACCCCGAGTTCGTGCAGTTCCACCCCACCGCGATAGACATGGGCGAAGACCCCGCCCCCCTGGCCACCGAGGCACTGCGCGGCGAGGGTGCGATCCTGGTCAACAAGGACGGCGAACGTTTCATGCTGACCGAACATCCGGACGCAGAGCTGGCACCGCGAGACATCGTCGCCCGCGCGATCTATGCCCAGACCCAGGCCGGCAAGCGCCCGATGCTGGATACGCGCGCCGTATTGGGCGACAAGATCCTGACCCAGTTCCCTGCCGTCGTGGACGCCTGCGCCCGTGCCGGGATCAACCCCGCCGTTGACGCCATTCCCGTCGCCGCAGCCGCACATTACCACATGGGCGGCATCGACACCGACATGGAAGGACGTGCCAGCCTTGGTCACCTCTGGGTCTGCGGCGAAGCCTCCTCGACCGGGCTGCACGGTGCGAACCGGCTGGCCTCTAACGGCTTGCTGGAGGCGCTGGTTTATGCCCGCCACTGTGCCCAAGGTATCAAGGCGGTCATCCCCGACTTGAACCGGCCTGCTCTGACGGTCACGCCCCAGTTTCAACCCGGAGGCCCCAAACCGCCGTTGCAGGCCATTGACACGCTGCGCCGCTGCATGACCGACAATGTCGGGGTCGTGCGCGATGCGGACGGGTTGCGCCGCGCGCTGCGCATCATCGCGCAACTGGAACACGACCACCCGGAATGCCTTTGTTTCGTGAACATGACCGCCACGGCAACACTGATCGCCGCCGCCGCCCTGGTGCGCGAGGAATCGCGCGGCGCGCATTGCCGCAGCGACTTTCCTGACAGCGCGGCCACCCCGACACGCACCCGCATCACCCTGGACCAGGCGATGGAGATCCGCGCCGCAGCCGTGAAAGCCTGACCATGCCCCAATTCCCCGCCCTGCCCGACCTGATCCTGGAACCGATGGTGCGCAACGCGCTACTAGAGGATCTGGGCCAGTATGGCGATGTCACCACCCGCGCGGTAATCCCGTCAGAAACGACCTATGACGCCCGCCTGAATGCGCGCGAGGATGGGGTGGTGTCCGGTATGCAGGTGGCGGCAATCGCCTTTCGGCTGGTCGATCCCGAATTGCAGATCGTGACCCACCTGCCCGATGGCAGCCCTTGCAGGAAGGGCGACACGCTGATGGAAATTCGCGGTCGTGCATCCTCTATCCTGTCGGGGGAACGGGTGGCGCTGAACTTTGCCGGGCGCCTGACCGGCATCGCCACCATGACCGCCGGTTTCGTGGCTGAAACCAAGGGCACCAAGACCCGGATCACCTGCACCCGCAAGACCACGCCGGGTCTGCGCATCGTGGAAAAACAGGCCGTGCTGCATGGTGGCGGCTTCAATCACCGTATTTCGCTGTCCGACGCAATCCTGATCAAGGACAACCATATCGCCGCCGCCGGCGGGGTCCGCGCCGTGCTGGAAGCGGTGAAGGCGAACGCGTCGCACATGGTGCGAGTGGAAATCGAGGTGGACACGCTGGATCAATTGGCCGTGGTGCTGGAAACCGGCGGCGCGGATGTGTGCCTGCTGGACAACATGGACACCCCGACCCTGCGCAAGGCCGTGGACATGACCAGCGGCCAGCTGGTGCTGGAGGCGTCCGGCAACATGCGTCTGGACCGCATCGCCGAGGTGGCCGCGACCGGCGTTGACTACATTTCTTCCGGGGCGTTGACCCATTCGGTGCGCACGCTGGACCTGGGCCTGGATTTCTGACGCCAGATCGCCCAATTATTAGGCATTCCGCACGAATTTTCTGCTTTGCAGCATCGCGCTGGATGTGCGCCGCTTTCGCTTGGCTGCCACCGGGCCTACCTTGGGACAAGAATTCTGGGGATGAGCCAAATTGCCAAGCCGACTGTCCATCATCGTCGTGGAAAAAGACCGTGATCGCGCATTGCAGATCGTCGACAGCCTGAATGCCTCGGGCGACTACGACATTGCCGTGATCGCCGAGGAATCCGGCCTGTCCCGGCGCATCGCACAGCGCAAACCGGACATCGTGCTGATCGACATCACCAACCCATCACGCGATTCACTGGAAGAACTGGCGTTGGCCTCTGGCCCGCTGGAACGGCCCGTGGCGATGTTCGTGGACCGGTCCGACGACGCCCTGACCAAGGCCGCGATCGAGGCCGGGGTATCCGCCTATGTGGTGGACGGGATGCGCGCAGACCGTATCAAACCTGTGCTGGACGCGGCGATCACCCGGTTCCACATGTTCCACCGGATGCGCACCGAACTGGATGCCACTCGCAAGGCGCTGGAGGAACGCAAAACTCTGGATCGCGCCAAGGGGATCCTGATGAAAGCCCGCGGCCTGTCCGAGGACGAAGCCTACGCCTTGATGCGTAAAACAGCGATGGACCAGGGCAAGAAGATGATCGAGGTGGCGCAGTCTCTGGTCACCGCTGCGGGATTGTTGTCATGACGCTGATACTGAATGCCGGTTTCATCCCGCTGGTCGATGCCGCCCCTCTGATCATCGCCCGGGAACTGGGCTTTGCCGAGGAAGAAGGCCTGACGCTGAACCTGCGCAAAGCGCCAAGCTGGTCCACCTTGCGCGATCTTCTGGCGCTGGGGCAGATCGATGCGGCGCATATGCTGGCGCCGGTGCCGATCGCCATGGCGCTGGGGTTGGGCGGCATGACAACCCGACTGGACGTGCTTTCGGTCCTGTCGGTGAACGGTGCGGTCATCGGGGTGTCCAAGGCGCTGGCGGCGAAGCTGCGCGACAATGGGCATGTTTTCGACTTTGCCGACGCCAATGCCGCTGGTCGCGCGCTGATCACTGTTGGAACAAAACTGCGGATCGGAGTGCCTTTCCCTTATTCCATGCACGCTGAATTGCTGCATTATTGGCTGGCCTCGCTAGGCCTGCCAGACCCGCAGGCGTTGGATATCCGCACCGTGCCGCCACCGCTGATGGCCAATGCGATTGCTGAAAACGAGATTGACGCCTTTTGCGTGGGGGAACCCTGGGGGTCCATCGCGGTTGAAAACAACGTGGGCGAATTGCTGTTGCCCGGCGCTGCGATCTGGAACTTTGCCCCGGACAAGGTGCTGGCGGTGCGTCACGACTGGACCGAGGCCGAACCGGATCTGACCGGACGCCTGCTGCGGGCGGTGTGGCGGGCCGGGCGCTGGCTGGCGAACGACAGTGCGCGGACAACGGCAGCAGAGATCCTTGCGCGCCCCGAATATATCGCCGTACCGCCCGAAGTCATCGACCGCGCCCTGACCGGACGCATGGTTATTTCCGCGCGTGGAGAGGAACGCGAAACCGTAAGTTTCCTGGAATTCCATTCCGGCGCGGCGACCTTTCCGTGGAAAAGCCAGGCCGTCTGGATCGGCTCGCGGCTGGCGGCCCGGCGTGGCTTACCGCTGGACAATGCGGTGGAAACTGCGCGCAGCCTGTTCCGCACGGACCTGTATCGCCAGCATTTGACGGGAATCGCCGCAGACATTCCCGGCGCATCGGAAAAGCTGGAAGGCTCGCTGAATACGGAAACCGCCGTCGCATCCTCGTCTGGCAAGCTGTTCCTAAGGCGTGATCGTTTCTTTGATGGGGTTGTTTTCGACCCTTCCGCGCCTGCATGACTAAAAAATAGGCAAATCACCCGGCCTGATTGCCGCAGCGCAGAAATTCCCACCCAAAACCTTGCTGCAACGCCGAATCCCTTTCATGATGAACCCAAGTCAGAACAAAGGCGTTCCGACTTAAGGAATTCCCGAAGATCCGGGACCTGGGGCAAAGCCGCTCGACCCTCTGCAGATGCAGGGTGTGTCAGCGGCTTTTTTGTTTTGGGCCTACCGGGCTATCACGAAGAGGAAACACAGAATGAAATGTATCTCTTTCATCCTTGCGGCAACGACAATGCTGGTCACCCCTGCGGCGGCGGAAATGCTGGACGTCGAGAAGGACGAGTTGAAGTTCGGCTTTATCAAGCTGACGGATATGGCCCCGCTGGCCGTAGCCTATGAGAAGGGCTATTTCGAGGACGAGGGCCTGTTCGTCACGCTGGAGGCCCAGGCCAACTGGAAAGTGCTGCTGGACGGCGTGATTTCCGGCACCTTGGACGGCGCGCATATGCTGGCCGGTCAGCCACTGGCGGCGACCATCGGGTTCGGCACCGAGGCGCATATCATCACCCCCTTCTCGATGGACCTGAACGGCAACGGCATCACGGTATCCAACGAAATCTGGACCCAGATGAAAGAGCACATCCCGCATGACACTGACGGCAAACCGGTCCACCCGATCAGCGCCGCGGCCCTGAAACCAGTGGTCGAAAAGTACAAGTCCGAAGGCAAGCCCTTCAACATGGGTATGGTGTTCCCGGTGTCCACCCACAACTATGAATTGCGTTACTGGCTGGCTGCCGGTGGACTGCAACCGGGCTATTACTCGCCTGAAAACGTGACCGGTCAGATCGGCGCGGATGTATTGTTGTCCGTGACCCCACCCCCGCAGATGCCTGCCACGATGGAGGCCGGCACGATCTACGGCTACTGCGTGGGGGAACCTTGGAACCAGCAGGCGGTGTTCAAGGGGATCGGCGTACCTGTCATCACCGATTACGAACTGTGGAAGAACAACCCGGAAAAAGTGTTCGGCCTGAGCGCGCAGTTCCAGGAAGAAAACCCCAATACCACCATCGCTATCACCAAGGCGCTGATCCGCGCCGCCATGTGGCTGGATGAAAACGACAACGCCAACCGCCCCGAGGCGGTGGAAATCCTGTCCCGCTCGGAATACGTGGGCGCGGACTACGAGGTGATCGCCAACTCGATGACCGGCACCTTCGAATATGAAAAGGGCGACAAGCGCGAAGTCCCTGATTTCAACGTGTTCTTCCGTCACAACGCGACCTACCCCTACTACTCGGACGCTGTCTGGTACCTGACCCAGATGCGCCGCTGGGGCCAGATCGCCGAGGCCAAGCCCGATAGCTGGTACGATGAGGTCGCCAAATCCGTCTACAAGCCGGACATCTATCTGGCCGCCGCCAAGAGCCTGATCGATGACGGGTTGGCCACCGAGGACATGTTCGACTTTGTTACCGACGGCTACAAGGCCGCGACTCCGGCTGCGGATGTGATCGACGGCATCCCCTATGACGGTAAGCAGCCCAACGCCTACCTGGAAAGCCTGCCGATCGGCCTGAAGGGCGACCAGGTTCTGGACGGCAACCAAGTCAAGGGCTGAGCCCCGCAGGCCGGGCGCTGTTGTCGCCCGGCCCTCCATAAACCTGAAACCGCAGGATCAGACAGATGACCGCAATCGACCCTCACACCCTGTCCGAGGCTGACAAGGCCGCCGAGAAGGAAGCCCGCCGCGCCCGGATGTTCACCCGCATCAACAAGCTGGACGCCTGGTTCAAGGTGCTGGGCCTGGCCTGGATCACCCCGATCCTGAAAGCCGCCGCAGGCGACAACCCCAAGGCCCAGGGCAAGGAGATCTGGCAATTGCTGGGTGTGCCGCTGCTGGCCATTGCCTCTTTCCTGCTGCTGTGGGGCACGCTGGCACCCACGGTGCAGACCTCTTTGGGCGCGATCCCCGGCCCATCCGAGGTTTGGGAACAGGTGGAAAACCTGCACGCTGACCACCTGCGCGAGAAAGACAAAGAGGCCGCGTTTTACCAACGCCAGGACGAACGCAACGAAAAGCTGATCGCCGCCGGCAAGGCCGACAAGGTCAAAGAGCGCGCCTATACCGGCAAACCCACCTATTACATGCAGATCTGGACCTCGATCAAAACCGTGTTCTTCGGCTTCCTGATCGCAACTATCGTGGCCGTCCCGGTAGGTATCGCCGCGGGCTTGTCCAAGACCGCCAACGCCGCCGTGAACCCGATCGTGCAAATATTCAAGCCGGTGTCGCCGCTGGCCTGGCTGCCGATCGTGACCATGGTCGTGTCGGCCGTATACACCACCAACGACGGCATGTTTTCGAAATCCTTCCTGATCTCTGCCATCACCGTGACGCTGTGTTCGCTGTGGCCGACGCTGATCAACACCGCGCTTGGTGTGGCCTCGATCGACAAAGACCTGGTGGCCGTGTCCAAGGTGCTGAAGATGAACACCTGGACCAAGATCACCAAGCTGGTGCTGCCCTCGGCCCTGCCGCTGATCTTTACCGGGCTGCGCCTGTCGCTGGGTGTGGGCTGGATGGTGCTGATCGCCGCCGAAATGCTGGCGCAGAACCCCGGCCTGGGCAAATTCGTCTGGGATGAGTTCCAGAACGGTTCTTCGCAGTCGCTGGCGAAAATCATGGTGGCCGTGTTCACGATCGGCATCATCGGCTTCCTGCTGGATCGCGTGATGTACGCCCTGCAATCCCTGTTTACCTTCTCGAACAACCGGTGATCGACATGGCTGTGATTTCTTTCAAGAACGTCCACAAGAGCTTTGGTGAAGGCACCAATGCCCACCATGTGCTGAGGAACATCAACCTCGATGTCGAAGAAGGTGAATTCCTGGTACTTCTGGGGTTCTCGGGCAGCGGCAAGACGACGTTGATCAACCTGATGGCCGGTCTGGACACGCCCACGCGGGGGAAGATCACCTACAAGGGGCAGGAAATCACCGGCCCCGGCCCGGAACGCGGGGTGATCTTCCAGAACTACTCGCTGATGCCGTGGCTGACGGTAAACGGCAACGTGGGTCTGGCTGTCGACACGATCTTTCCGAACCTGCCCAAGGCGGAAAAGGCCGAAAAGGTTGCGCACTACGTCAAGATGGTGGGCCTGAGCCACGCCACGGGACGCCGCCCCGCTGAACTGTCAGGCGGGATGCGCCAACGGGTGAACGTCGCCCGTGCGCTGGCCATGAACCCCGAGGTTCTGCTGCTGGACGAACCGCTGTCCGCGCTGGACGCGCTGACCCGCGCCAACCTGGCGGATGAGATCGAACATATCTGGGAAGCCGACAAGAAAACCTGCGTGCTGATCACCAACGACGTGGACGAGGCGATTATCCTGGCCGACCGGATCATCCCGCTGAACCCGGATGGCACCTTGGGTGATCCGTTCAAGGTGGACATTCCCCGCCCCCGCGACCGGATGGAGATGAACCACCATGACGGCTTCAAGAAGCTGCGCGCCGAGGTGACGACCTACCTGATGGATGTCGGCATCGAGGCCAAGGCCGAAGGCACCCGCATCCTGCCGAACGTGCAGCCGATCCACGCCGCCAGCGCGCCAGAGGTGGACCCGAACCTGCCCGCCGCCGTCACGGATGCCCAGAAGGGCCTGATTGATCGCAACTTCCTGGACTTCAGCCAACTGCACAAGATCTATCCCACCCCCAAGGGTCCGCTGACCGTGGTCGAGGACTTCAACCTGAAAATGAACCGTGGCGAGTTCATCTCTCTGATAGGGCATTCGGGCTGTGGCAAGTCCACCGTTCTGACGATGGCCGCCGGGCTGAACCCGATTTCCAAGGGCGCGATCCGGCTGGATGGCCGCCATGTCGAAGGCGCAGACCCCGAACGTGCCGTGGTGTTCCAGTCCCCGAACCTGTTCCCGTGGCTGACCGCCAAGGAAAACGTCGCCATCGGCGTGGACAAGGTCTATCCCAAGGCCAGCATCGCGGAACGTCAGGAAGTGGTCGAGTACTACCTGGAACGCGTGGGTATGGCCGATGCGATGGACCGCCCTGCGCATTCCATGTCCAACGGTATGAAACAGCGTGTCGGCATCGCGCGAGCCTTTGCCCTGTCGCCGAAACTGCTGCTGCTGGATGAACCCTTCGGGATGCTGGACAGCCTGACCCGGTGGGAACTGCAGGAAGTGCTGATGGAAGTCTGGGACCGCACCAAGGTCACCGCCGTCTGCGTCACCCATGACGTGGACGAGGCGATCCTGCTGGCTGACCGCGTTGTAATGATGACCAACGGCCCGCAGGCCACCATAGGCAAGATCGTGGACGTGAACCTGCCCCGCCCGCGCACCCGCAAGGCCTTGCTGGAACACCCCGACTACTACGCCTACCGGCAGGAAGTTCTGGATTTCCTTGAGGAATATGAACACGGCGCCAAACCCAAAACCCCGGCCAAGCCGATAGCTGCGGAGTAATCCATGAGTCAGAAACTGGTTGTCATCGGTGCGGGAATGGCCTCGGGGCGGGCGCTGGAACATCTGTTCCGGTCCGCGCCGGGCAGCTGGGACGTGACCCTGTTCAACACCGAACCGCGTGGCAACTACAACCGGTTGATGCTCTCGCCGGTGCTGGCGGGCGAAAAGACCTATGGGCAGATCGTCACCCACGACGACGACTGGTATGCCGCGCATGGCGTTACCTGCAGGTTTGGCGAAAAGGTGATTTCTATCGACCGCGCGCGCAAAGTCGTTGTCGGGGAAAAAGGGGAAAAACCCTATGACAAGCTGCTGATCGCGACGGGGTCCAGCCCCTTCATGATCCCCCTGCCCGGCCATGATCTGGACGGGGTGATCCCCTACCGGGATCTGGAGGACACGGAACGCATGATCGCCCTCGGCGCGAAACCGGGCGCCAAGGCCGTGGTCATCGGTGGCGGCTTGCTGGGGCTCGAGGCGGCAGCCGGCATGAAAGCACGCGGCGTGGACGTGACCGTGGTGCACATCATGGGCCACTTGATGGAACGCCAACTGGACCCCGCCGCCGGTTTCCTGTTGCGCAAGACTCTTGTGGATCGCGGCATCAACGTTATGTGCAGCGCCAATTCCAAGGAAATCATCGGCCAGAGCGGCCATGTCTCTGCCCTGCGGCTGGAGGACGGGACAGAACTGCCGTGTGATCTGCTGGTGATGGCGGTCGGTATCCGCCCGGCAACCGGACTGGCGATTGATGCAGGTTTGCAGGTCAACCGAGGTATCGTCGTGGACGATCACATGGTCACCTCTGATCCCGACATCCTGGCGCTTGGTGAATGCGTGGAACATGACGGGGCGCTGTTCGGCCTTGTCGCACCGCTTTATGACCAGGCAGAAGTGGTGGCGCAGGTCTTGCAGGGGCAGGACGCGCGGTTCGTGAACAAGGAAGTGTCCACCAAGCTGAAGGTCACCGGGTGCGACCTGTTCAGCGCCGGGGACTTCGCCGACGGCGACGACCGAGAGGACATCATCCTGCGAGACCCCGTCGCCGGCAGCTACAAGCGCCTGATCCTGCAGGAAAATCGGTTAATCGGTGCCGTGATGTATGGCGACACGGCGGACGGAAGCTGGTTCTACAACCTGATCCGTGACCATGCCGACGTCAGCACCCTGCGCGACACGCTGGTGTTCGGGCCGGATCTCCAGACTGGCCCGCCATTGGAACGGTGCAGCCTAACCGCCTGAAGCCGGGCCAGAAGAACAGCCCTTCCGGCGCGCCGGTGGGGAACGGAGCAAGGAAACGAACCAATGCAGACAATCCAACCCGTCCCCCAGATCGACTCTTGCAAGACCACCTGCCCCTATTGCGGGGTTGGTTGCGGCGTTCTGATCAGCCCGGACCCGTCGGGCGGCACCAAGGTCAAGCCCGACCCGGACCACCCCGCCAACCTGGGCCGCCTGTGTTCCAAGGGCACGGCGCTGGCGGAAACGATCTGGCTGCAGGATCGCCTGCTGCACCCGCAGGTCAACGGTGTGCAGGCGGAATGGGACGACGCGCTGGACCTGGTTGCGCAGAAATTCAAGAACACCATCGCTGAACACGGCCCCGACAGCGTGGCCTTCTATGTCTCTGGCCAGTTGCTGACCGAGGACTATTACGTCGCCAACAAACTGATGAAGGGGTTCATCGGATCGGCAAACATCGACACGAACTCGCGCCTGTGCATGGCCTCGACCGTGGCAGGGCACAAGCGCGCCTTTGGCACCGACACGGTTCCCGGACAATACACGGATCTGGAGCAGGCTGACCTTGTGGTGCTGACCGGATCCAACCTGGCATGGTGTCACCCGGTCCTGTACCAGCGCCTTGTCGCGGCCAAAAAGGCCCGCCCGCAGATGAAGGTGGTCAACATTGATCCGCGCCGCACCGCGACCTCTGACATCGCGGACATGCACCTGGCGATCGCCCCCGGCGGCGATGTCGCCCTGTTCAACCGACTGCTGGTCGAAATTCACGCCAAGGGCGCTCTGGATGCCCGCTTTGTCGCTCAGCACGTAGAGGGGCTGAACGACGCGATCAATGCCGCCAGCGGGGACGATGCCAAAGCGACGGGGTTAACAGAGAACGACATCGCCGCCTTCTGCAACCTTTGGATCGGCACCGAGAAAGTAGTCACCGTTTTCAGCCAGGGGGTGAACCAGTCCTCTTCAGGCGCGGACAAGGTCAACGCAATCCTGAACTGTCACCTCGCCACGGGCCGCATCGGTCAGCCCGGCTGTGGACCCTTCTCTGTCACCGGTCAGCCCAACGCCATGGGCGGGCGCGAAGTGGGCGGCCTGGCAAACATGTTGGCCTGTCACCTGGACCTTGAAAATGCCGAACACCGCAGCGCGGTCAAATCCTTCTGGTCGGCGCCGGAAATGCCCGAAACAGCCGGTTTGAAGGCGGTCGGCATGTTCGACGCCGTCGGCAAAGGGCAGATCAAGGCGCTGTGGATCATGTGCACCAACCCCGTTGTGTCGATGCCCGACGCCGACGCAGTCAAGGCCGCCATCGAGGGATGCGATTTCGTGGTTGTTTCGGACCTGAGCGCCGACACCGACACTGCCCGCCTGGCCGATGTCGTCCTGCCCGCGACGGGTTGGGGTGAAAAGGACGGCACCGTCACCAATTCGGAACGCTGCATTTCCCGCCAACGCGGGTTCCTGCCCGCGCCCGGTGCGGCGCGCCACGATTGGGACATCATCGCCGATGTGGGTCGTCGGATGGGCTGGGGCGCGGCCTTCGACTATCAATCCCCGTCCGAGATCTTCCGCGAGTATGCCACCCTGTCCGGGATTGCCGGGCAGTTGGGCCGAGATTTTGACATTTCCGGGCTGGCCACGATCAGCGACGCCGAATACGACCTCTTGCAACCGACACGCTGGCCGGTGGTGGCGGGTCGGACCGGAGGGCGGTTTTTTGGCGACGGGCGGTTCTTTACCCCGTCGGGCAAGGCGCGCATGTTGCCGGTTCGCCATCGTGCGCCGATGTCCACCCCTACGCAGGAGTATCCGTTCCGCCTGAACACCGGCCGCATCCGCGACCAGTGGCACACCATGACCCGCACCGCCAAATCCCCGCGCCTGTCGCAGCACCTGGCAGAACCCTTTCTGGAAATCCACCCCAAGGACGCCGCCGGACTGGGGATTTCCTCGGCCGACATCGTGCAAGTCACCAGCCCGCAGGGCAAGGCGCTGCTGCGGGCGCTGGTGACGGACCGCATTGCCCGGGGACAGGTGTTCGCCCCGATGCACTGGACCGCGCAATATGCGTCTGCCGGGCGTGTGGATGTGCTGGTGGCGGCCAATACGGATCCGGTTTCCGGGCAGCCGGAATCCAAGGCCTCTGTCGTGCATGTGCAGAAATTCGACGCCGGTTGGTACGGTTTCGCCGTGTCCCTGCACGCGCCGCAACCTGACGCGGACTACTGGGCGCAGGCCCGCAGCGGACAGGGCTGGCGAATCGAACTGGCCGCCGCCCGCACCCCTGCGGATTGGGAGTCATACGCCCGGTCCCTGCTGGTCGCCCCCGATGCGCAACTGCTGTCGGTGATGGACCCGACCAAGGGGTCCGCCCGCATCGCCCTGATCGAGGACGGCCAACTGGTCGGGGCGCTGTTTGTTGCCCGTGAACCAGTTCAGGTGGCGCGTAACCACATGGCAGCCATGCTGGGCGACCGTCCCGATGGCGCGCTGGCTGGGCGTCCGGGGGCAGACCGCCCCGATCCCGGCGCGACCGTCTGCGCCTGTTTCAACGTGGGGGTGAACACGATCCTGGCCGCGATCGAGGCGCAGAAACTCTTGACCGTAGACCAGATCGGCGCGGCCCTCAACGCAGGCACCAACTGCGGATCTTGCCGCCCTGAACTGGCGGCGTTGCTCGCCTCGGTGCGGGTGCAGCAAGCGGCAGAGTAACCGGTGCTGAGGCCAGTTGCCCGATAGCCTATCCCCGGCCGAGTCGGTATGGTCAGCGTGCTGAACCATCCCGGGGACCGAACGATGAAGACCCAGATACCGCTGACCCGCGACCTTGTGCTGATCGGGGGTGGCCACGCGCATGCTCTGGTTCTGCTGAAATGGGGAATGCGGCCGCTGCCCGGTACGCGTGTCACGGTGATCAATCCCGGCCCGACAGCCCCCTATTCCGGCATGCTTCCCGGCCATATCGCGGGCCATTACAGTCGTGACGACCTGGAGATTGACCTTGTTCAACTGGCCCGGTTCGCCGGGGCGCGGGTGGTCATGGGCCGGGCTGTCGCGCTGGACCACGGGGCCAAGACCGTGACGCTGCACGACGGTCGGGTGTTGGAGTATGACGTGGCGTCGCTGGACGTTGGGATTACCTCGGAGCTGCCCGGCATTCCGGGGTTTGCCGAACACGCGGTGGGGGCCAAGCCGCTGGATATCTACGCCGAAACCTGGGCGCGCTACCTATCCGACGCCCGGTCCCGCGGGCAGGCTGACCCGGTGGTGGTGATCGGCGGCGGGATTGCTGGCGTGGAACTGGCGATGGCAATGGCGCACGCGCTGAAATCCGCGATTGGCAGCGCCGAAGTGACCATCTTGGATGCGGCAGAAACGCTGCTGCCTGCTGACCCGAAACCGCGTGCTCTGCTCACCAGATCACTTGAGGATCGCGGCATAACCATCTTTTCTAAAAAGGATATTTCAGAAATTACCCCGGCGGGTCCAAAGCTGCAAGACGGGCAGATTGTCCCCGCTGGACTGACCGTTGGTGTCGCCGGGGCCCTGCCGCAGGCTTGGCTGCAGGACACCGGGTTGCCGCTGACGGACGGGTTCGTCCGCGTAGCCCCAACCCTGCAGGTTGAAGGGCATGACGACCTGTTTGCCGTCGGTGACTGCGCCCACCTGACCCACGCGCCGCGACCAAAGGCCGGGGTGTACGCGGTGCGGGCGGCGCCTGTTTTGTTTGACAATCTGCGTGCCAGGTTGACCGGGCATCAGATGCGCGCCTTTCATCCGCAAGGGGATTATCTGAAACTGATCTCTCTGGGCGAAAAATCCGCCCTTGCCGAAAAATGGGGGCGGGTCTGGCATGGCCCCTGGCTGTGGCGGCTAAAGGATCGCATAGATCGCAAGTTCATGCGTATGTTCAAAGAGTTACCGGACATGCCTCAACCAGAATTACCATCGGCTCTGACCCGTGGCGTGGTGCAGGAACTGGGCGACGGGCAGCCGATCTGCGGCGGTTGCGGTTCCAAGGTGGGGGCCGGAACGCTGACCGGCGCGCTGGCCGCATTGCCCCGCTCCAGCCGCAAGGACGTGGTGACCGGCCGTGGCGACGATGCGGCCGTATTAAAAATAAACAATCAATATCAGGTAGTTACCACAGACCACCTGAAGGCTTTCACCGAAGATCCGGCTTTGATGGCGCGGATTGCGGCGGTGCATGCTTTGGGCGACGTGTGGTCAATGGGGGCGGCGCCGCAGGCTGTTTTGGCTTCGGTCATTTTGCCGCGGATGTCTGAACGGCTGCAGGCGCGCACGATGACCGAAATCCTGACCGCCGCAAACAGTGTCTTTGCCGCCACCGGGGCCGAAATCGTTGGTGGACATTCCACGCAAGGCACTGAAATGACTATCGGATTCACTATCACCGGGTTATCCGACAAGCCGGTGACACATGGCGGGGCACAGCCCGGTGACGTGCTGATCCTGACCCGCCCTCTGGGCACCGGGGTGATGCTGGCAGCTGAAATGCAGGGCAAGGCGAACGGGCGGTTGGTGGTGAAAATGCTGGCCACGATGGCAGAGCCACAGGACAAGGCCGCAGAAATATTGAAAGATTCCAATGCGATGACAGATGTGACCGGATTTGGTCTGGCCGGTCACCTGAAGGCGATTTGCGAGGCGTCGGGAACTGGGGCGGAAATCGACCTGGATGCGGTTCCATTGTATGAAGGCGCACTTGAATTGTCAGATAAAGGTTTTAAGTCAATGATTTACCAATCAAACCTGATGTATTCAGAGGTGATTGGCGCCACCGGACCAAAGGCCAGTCTGCTGCACGACCCGCAAACGGCGGGCGGGCTGCTGGCGGCGGTCGACCCGGCCCATGTGGACCGGATTTTACAGCAACTTCAAGAGCTTGACATCCCGGCCGCCCGGATCGGCCGGATCCTGGAGGGCCCCCCGGTGCTACGCTGCGCCTGACGCAATGTTAACGATTTGAAAACCTGTCAACTGGTACGGTTCGCGGCTTGAAACGTACGATTCAAAAGGCAGCGACAATGCGCGCGGCGGCGGCGGACAAGGCGGCCTCGTCCAACGCGGGCAAATGCAGAACCGATAGCGGCGCGGCGGCGCGGCGCGAGGAGCGCCGGTAGCTGGGATCGTAGTGCTGCGCGACCAGCTGCGCGGCCAACAGTTCATACTGCCCGGTCCGGGCCATGTCACGCCACGCATCGGCCTGTTCGTGACCGTGGAACCGGGCCAGCACCGCCAGTTTCTGGTCCAGCGCCTGCGCGTCGGTCAGCAGGTCGGCATAGACCTGAACCAGATAGCGGGCGCGGGCCTCCAGCGGGGCCTCTATCCGAATGTGATCGGCGGCCAGCATCGCGCGCCACAGCATCGGCGGCACGATCCGGGCCCCGATCTTGTTGCTTTCGGCCTCTACAAACAGGGGCCGGGCCGGGTCCATCGCGGCCAAAGCCGCCGCCACCCGCGATTCAAAGGTTTTCTGCGACGGCTGCCCGCCGGGCATGTCACCCAGCAACGAGCCGCGATGCTGCGCCAGGCCTTCGAGGTCCAGTACCTGCTGGCCCTGCTGGACCAGGTGCTGCAACAGCCGGGTCTTGGCGGTGCCGGTGCCGCCGTCCACCAGGATGACACGCGGGGCAAGCGGCGTTTCATACAGCGCGCGATGCACCAGCCGGCGATAGGCTTGATAGCCGCCGTCGATCAACCCGACGCGCCAGCCGATCTGCGCCAGGATCGAGGCGAACGACCCCGACCGCTGCCCGCCCCGCCAGCAATAGACCAGCGGCCGCCAACCGCCGGTGCGGTCCGCCAGCGGGCCTTGCAGATGCGCCGCGGCGTTGCGGGCGACCAGTGCCGCGCCGATCTTGCGCGCCAGGAACGGATCCTGCTGCACGTAGATGGTGCCGACCTCTGCCCGTTCCGCATCGGACAGAACCGGCAGCGAGATCGCGCCGGGGATGTGATCCTCGGCGTATTCGCTGGGGCTGCGCACGTCGATGATCTGATCGAAGGGCAGCGCGGACAGGTCCGACAGGGTGGCAAGGGTCTGTTTCATATCGCCGTTCTAGCGCAGCGGGTGACCTTGCGCCAGACGGGTGAAAACCGTGCTTGACTATTCCGACTGTTTTTGTCAGTTAAGACGCATATCCAGCCCGCCGCCCTCGGCCAGCCCGATGCAACCGATCACACGGGACACCGGAAATGAGAAACGCGCAAACCAACCAGACCGGGATTGCCCCGGACAACGACACCCTGACCCTGCACGCCCTGCTGACCGAGGCGGGCCTGACCGCCAGCCTGGGTCTTGAATGGCTGCTGGACCGGGTCGAGAGCCGGGAGGCGATTCGATGAGCAACATGAGACTGAACCCCATGGGCGCCGTGCAGGTACAATCCGCCCCGCCCGTCCACCGCGCCGAAGATCTGACCCGCGGCGGCGTGCAGGCGCGCATCGTGCTGGGGGAACAGGTGTACAGCCTGCGGATCACACGCGCCGGTAAACTGATCCTGACCAAGTGACACGACGCCAGTGGTGGCTCCTCCCGCTGGTATGGGCTAAGTCTGGGGCACGTTCACGGGATGGGGCGCCTTGGTCGCCCTGCCCCCCCTTCAACCGGCGCGGCAAAGGCCGTGCACCGCAGGAAACCCCCATGCTGAAGCCCCTGATCACCGCCGCCCTGCTGTCCCTGCCTTTGCCGCTGCTGGCCGAAACCACGCCGCCGCCAGAGGCCGAGCCGGTGCTGCGCGGGCATATCCTGCCGGGATTTGCCGCCTTGGCCGGATCGGCGGCCCGGTTGTCCGACGCCGCACAAGCAGATTGCGCACCCGAGTCGGACGGGCTGCGCAGCGCGTGGAACGCAGCGTTCGATGACTGGCTGGCGGTCAGCCACCTGCGGTTCGGCCCCACGGAAACCGACAACCGCGGATTCGCGCTGGCCTATTGGCCGGATAGCCGGGGCACCATGCCCAAGGCGCTGAAGAAGCTGTTCGACACCCAGGATCCGATCATCACCAGCCCCGGCGGGATGGACAGCGTTTCGGTGGCCGCACGGGGGTTCTATGCGCTGGAATACCTGGTTTTCGATCCGAAATACCGCGCCGACCCGGTCTATGCCTGCGCGCTGACCCGCGCGCTGGCGGCGGATGTGGCCGCGATGGCCGGGGCGATTTCACATGAGTGGGCCGAGGCCTATGGCGCGCTGCTGCTGACGCCGGGCAGCGCCTTTAGCCCTTATGCCAGCGCCGAGAAGGTCCGGCAGGAGTTGTACAAGGCGCTTTACATGGGCGTGCAGTTCACCGCGGATATGCGGCTGGGCCGTCCGCTGGGCAGTTTTGACAAGCCGCGCCCGGACCGGGCGGAAATGCGGCAGGCGGGCCGGTCGCAGCGCAACGTGGCGCTGTCCGTCCGGGCGCTGAAATCGCTGGCGGTGATCCTGTCAGAAGGCGACGCGGCGCTGGTGGCGGATGTGACCGCCGCTTTCGACACCGCGATTGCACAGGCAGAGGCACTGGCGGATGACCCGGTGTTCGACGGGGTGTCGGACCCCGGACAGCGGTTCAAGATCGAAGTGCTGAAACAGACGCTGGATCTGATCAAGGAACAACAACTTGCCAATATCGGCAACAAGCTGGGCGTGGCCGCGGGCTTCAACGCGCTGGACGGGGACTGAGGAATGACGACGAGACGGGGTTTTCTGGCCGGGCTGCTGGCCAGCGGTTTGGCATCAGGCGCAAGCTGGGCAGACGTGGGCGGTCCGCGCTTTCTGTCGGCGGCCAAGGTCGGCGACGCCTATCGGCTGTTCGGGCTGGACGCGGGCGGGGCGCCCCTGTTCGGCGTGGACATGCCCGGACGCGGCCATGCCGCCGCCGCCCATCCCGAAAAGGCAGAGGTGGTGGCCTTTGCCCGCCGTCCCGGCACTTTCGCGCAGGTGATCGACTGCGGATCGGGCGCGGTGAAGGCTGAACTGGCCAGCCCCGAAGGGCGGCATTTCTATGGTCACGGGGTATTTTCGCAGGACGGGCGCTGGCTGCTGACGCCGGAAAACGACTATGCCGCCGGGCGCGGGGTCGTTTCGGTCTGGGACCGGGCGGATGGGTATCGGCGCACGGGTGAATTCAGGTCCGGCGGGGTGGGACCGCATGACATGCTGCGCCTGCCGGGGACGGACCTGTTCGTGGTCGCCAACGGCGGCATTGAAACCCATCCCGAAAGCGGGCGGTCGTCGCTGAACATGCCGACGATGCGGGCGAACCTGGCGCTGGTGGGGCTGGACGGCACGCTGCACGAGGTGACGGAACTGGATCTGGACCTGCGGCTGAACTCGATCCGCCATTTGGCAGTGCGCGCGGACGGTCTGGTGGGATTCGCGATGCAGTGGCAGGGCAACCCGACGGACCACCCGCCGCTGGTGGGGCTTTACCGGCCAGGCAGCGGCAATGCGCCGGTGCTGGGGTCGGCCCCGGACGATCTGCACGCGCGGATGGAAGGCTATGCCGGGTCCATCGCCTTTGCCGGGGGTGGTGCGCGCGTTGCGATTTCCAGCCCGCGCGGCGGCATGGTGCAGGTCTTTGACGCGGAAACCGCCGTCTTTGTGGATCACGTGGCGGAACCGGATGTCTGCGGGCTGGCACAGGTGCGGGGCGGTGTCATCGCCACCGCCGGGACCGGGCGCATCCTGCGGATCGACGCCAACGGGGCCGAGGTGATGCGGGCGGACGCGGTCGCGTGGGACAATCATCTGGTGGTGGTCTGAAGCCACTTTGGCCAGCAACTGAAACGCCCCCTTGCGGGGGCGTTTCGCATTTCAGGCTCAGGCCAATGAGGGCAGCCACAGCACGATGGATGGGAAGGCGATCAGCAGACCGATCGTCACGGCATCGGCCACGAAGAACGGCGTCACGCCGCGGAACACGTCCTGCACGCTGAGGTCCGGGCGCACGCCGGCCACGACGAAGCAGTTCAGCCCGATGGGCGGGGTGATCAGGCAGAATTCGGCCATCTTCACCACGAGGATGCCGAACCAGATCGCGCACATCGGGCCGGACATGCCGAAGGCGCTGTCGGCGGCGGACACGAATTCCCCGCCGTTCAGGGCCATCACCGCCGGGTAGACCACCGGCAGCGTCAGCAGCAGCATCCCGATGGCATCCATGAACATGCCCAGCACCGCATAGGCCAGCAGGATCAGGATCAGCGTCATCATCGGCGGCTGGTGCAACGACGTGATCCAGTTGGAAAACGCGTGCGGCAGGTCGGCAAAACCGAGGAAGCGCACGTAGATCAGCACGCCCCAGATGATGGTGAAGATCATCGCCGACAGTTTCGCGGTTTCCAGCAGGGCGTCCTTGAACTGCTGCCAGCGCATGCCCTTGGCCGCAGCCATGAGGAACACCACGAAGGCCCCCAGCGCGCCACCTTCGGTCGGGGTGCCCCAGGCGTCGCCGCCGAAGGGGTTGTAGATGAAGAAGATGATGATCAGCACGACGAAGAAGATCGGGAAGGCGGGCGGGATCGCGGCAAAACGCTGTTTCCACGTGAAACCCCGCACGGGGGGGCCGAATTTCGGCAGCACCAGCGCCAGCCCGACGATCAGCCCGCCATAGACCACGGCGGAAAACGCGCCGGGAATGAAGCCCGCCAGCAACAGTTTGCCCACGTCCTGTTCCACGATGATCGCGTAGATCACCAGGATCGCCGAGGGCGGGATCAGCGAGGCGAGCGTTCCCCCTGCCGCGACGACCCCCGCGGCGAACCGCTTGTCATAGCCGATTTTCAGCATTTCCGGGATGGCGATGCGGGCAAACACGGCGGCGGTGGCCACCGAGGCGCCCGACACGGCGGCGAAACCCGCGGTGGCAAAGACGGTGGACACGGCCAGACCGCCCGGCAGCCAGCCGAACCAACGCTTTGCGGCCTCGAACAAAGCCTTGGTCAGACCGGCGTAATAGGCCAGGTAACCGATCAGGATGAAGGTGGGGATCAGCGACAGCGCCTGGCTGCTGATCTTGGAATGCGGCACCTGCCCCGCCGTTTTCACCGCGATGGTCACCGCCTTGAGAAAGCGCGAGGGGTCGTAGCCGAACTTGTTCCAGAAAATCCAGACCAGCCCGATCAGCCCCGCCATACCGGCGGCGAAGGCCACGCGCATCCCCAGCAGCACGGCCAGCAGCATGAAGCCCGAAACCCAGAGCCCGATGTCGATCGTTTCCATCAGTCGGATTCCTTTTCATTCAGGCTGGAGACGTGCTGCGCCTCTTCGGCGGCCTGCGCGGCGGCGGACATGACCAGCGGCACGGCCACGGGTTCGGACAGGCCCAGCACAAAGGCGCGGGCGTAGCCCCAGATTTGCAGCACCATGCGCAGGCAGAGCACCGCAAAGGCGATCGGAGCCAGCAGTTTCGCGGGCCAGATCGGCAGGGCGATGTCGATAGAGCTGTCGCGGCTCCACATCGGGGCGTTGAAATCGAAGCTTCGCAGGAAATGTTCCCAACTGCCCCAGACCAGCAGGGCCATCAGCGCCAGGGTGATTACCGCCGTCGCCAGTTCGGCCAGCCACAGGGCGCGGCCGTTCAGGCGGCCCACCAGGATGTCCATGCGGATATGGCCGCCGTCGCGCTGGGTATAGGCAATGCCCATGAAGGCAATCAGCGGCATGATCTGTTCGATCCAGTCCACATAGCCCGGCAAGGGCGCGTTGAACAGGTTGCGCCCGCCCACGGACACCACCGCCAGCACCATCAGCGAAAACACCGCCAGCCCGCTGATCAGTGCCAGAACCCGTTCTATTCCATGCAATCGCTGGTCAAGGCGGCTCAGACCCGAGCCATCCTCCAGCACAGCCGCAGATCCCGCCATGCGTTTCCCCCTGCGTATGTTGTTGTTGGCCCGATCGGGCAAAGGCGCCCGGCGGCCGAAACCGCCGGACGGTCAAGGCGCGTGATTACTTGCGGGCCTCGGACAGGGCGTTCATCACGGTGTCATAGAGTTCCCCGCCCGGAATGCCCTGGGCATCCATCTTGGCGATCCATTCGTCGCGGATCGGGTCAGCGGCAATGGATTTGAACTTGGCGACTTCGCCATCGGCCATCATGACCTTGGTCACGTTCTTTTCGGCCAGAACGTCATCCCATTTTTTCAGGGTCTGGCCGTAGTTGGCGATGTAGTGATCCAGCGCCTCGGCGATAGAGCCGTCCAGCGCGGCGCGTTCGTCATCGGACAGCGCATCGTAGGCATCGGTATTCACCACCACCGGGCAGTTCACGGTGCCGGGGTTCAGGTTCGCGGTCCACCAGGTGGCCTGGTCGATGGTGCGATAGGCGAAATGCGCGTGCTGGGCAAAGGCCACCGAATCGACAACGCCGCCTTCCATCGCGTTATACGCTTCGGTCGCGGTCACCGAGGTGGGCACCGCGCCGACAGCGGTGAAGGCCTGACCGATGCCACCGGTGGCGCGCACGCGCATGCCGTTCATCTTGTCCAGCGTGTCGCGCGGTTCACCGGTGCCGACAAGGTTGTACTGCGGCATGGGCGAGGGCATCAGCAGCTTGGCGTTCCAGCGCGCCAGATCCTTGATCGCGGCGGGGTGGCTGTAGACAGCGTTGGAGACGGCCACTTCCTCGGCCAGGGTGTTCACGCCCAGAAAGGGCAGTTCCAGCACGGTGATCGTGGGGTTCTTGTCAGCGTGGTAGCCGGCGCAGAACTGGGCCATTTCGAAGGCGCCGATGGAAATCCCGTCCAGGTTTTCCTTTTCGTTGGACAGGCCGCCGTAGCTGATGTTCAGGGTGAACCCGCCGTTGGTCTTGGCGGAAACCAGTTCGGCCAGTTTTTCGATATGTTCGGTGAAGGCGCGGCGCTTGCCCCAGACCGAGACGTTCCATTCTGTCGCCATTGCCTCTGTCGCAAAGCCGAAGGCGAGGGCCGCCACGGCGGCCCGGGTCATCAGGTTCTTCATGTTTTTCCTCCCAGAACGCGGCGGTTGATCCGCCGCTGTCTGAGGGAAAGCTAGTACAGTGGTGCGGCCCTGCCAAGTCCTGTGTGCAAACGGTCGTTCCGCATACCGGAAACTGGGTAGAAACCCCGTAGGTCCACGGTATGTGCGGCGGCGGCGCGCACCTTTTTGCGCGCCCTGCCCGTTTTTCAGACGCTGAATCAGGTGGTTGCAGCCAGAAGCTGCGCGTTGCCGCCCGCGGCGGTGGTGTCGACGCAGATGTGGCGCTCTATCCGGCAGCGGGCCGCGAGGTCGGTTCCGCAGGACAGCCCGATCAGAGCCCCGTCGCGGGCGGCCAGTGCCCGGCGCGTGGCTGCGGTGTCAGCGTCATCGGACCACAGCGCCACCAGCGCGATGCCGTCCAGATGTTCCAGCGCGCCGCGCGGCAGGGTGCCGTCCAGCCCCAGCGCAGGCGGAACACCCGGCGCGATGGCCAGCGCATGGCAACCGTTGTCGCGGGCGATCCGGGTTTGCTGGATGGCGTCCTCGGCGGTGGGGCCAAGGCACAGCACCGTGCCGCGCCCCAGTGTTGTCAGGCGGTTCGATTCGCCGGTCGGGCCGGGCAGGTCCGCGACGTCCAGCCGTTCGGGGGCGATGGCGGTCAGCGCATCCAGCGCCGCCTGCACCTGCGCGACCTTCACCGGCTTGCCGGGTTGGGCGGGATGGCTGATGCGGTCCGCACGGGTGAAGCGCGGCAGGTAGGCCGGACCGCCCGCCTTGGGGCCGGTGCCGGACATGCCCTCGCCGCCGAAGGGCTGCGAGCCGACGATCGCGCCGATCTGGTTGCGATTGACGTAGAGGTTGCCGACCTTCAGGCGGCTGGAGACCTGTTCCACCCGGCTGTCGATACGGGTATGCAGCCCGAAGGTCAGGCCAAAGCCCGTGGCGTTGACCGAGTCGACCACCGCGTCGATCTGGTCCGCCTTGAAGGTGACGACGTGCAGGACCGGGCCGAAGATTTCGCGCTCCATGTCCTGGATACCATCCACGCGGATCACGGCGGGACCGATGAAATGGCCCTCTGTCGGGTTGTCCAGTTGTTTCAGCAGCGCGCCCCGGTCAGCGGCGGCGGCGATATAGGCGGCGAAATCAGCCTGCGCACGGGCGTCAATCACCGGGCCGACATCGGTGTCATGGTCCCACGGGTCGCCAAGGCTGAGTTCATCCATCGCACCGAACAGCATTTCCAGCAGGTTATCGGCGATGTCCTCTTGGACATAGAGGCAGCGCAGGGCGGAACAGCGTTGCCCCGCCGACTGGAAGGCCGAAGCGATGATATCGCGCACCGCCTGTTCGGGCAGCGCGGTGCTGTCCACGATCATTGCGTTCAGGCCGCCGGTTTCAGCGATCAGCGCGGCCTCGGCCGGAGTCTGTTCGGCCATCGCGCGCTGGATACGCTGCGCGGTGGCGGTGGACCCGGTAAAGCACACGCCGTCCACCTGCGGACGCCCGGCCAGCACGGGGCCAAGCGCGCTGCCCTGCCCCGGCAGCAATTGCAGCGCGGTCACCGGCACGCCCGCGTCATGCAGCATTTGGGTGGCGCGGTGGGCGATCAGGCTGGTCGCCTCTGCCGGTTTGGCCAGCACGGCGTTCCCGGCGGCCAGCGCGGCGGCAATCTGGCCGGTGAAAATCGCCAGCGGGAAGTTCCAGGGCGAAATGCAGCTGAAAACGCCACGTGCCGGGGCGGTCAGGCTGGCCGATTGCGCCGCGTAGTACCGCAGGAAATCCACCGCTTCGCGCAGTTCGGCGATGGCGTCCAGCGGGGTTTTACCCGCTTCGCGCGCCAGAAGGGCGAAAATCTCGCCGAAGTTTGCCTCGTACAGGTCGGCGGCGCGGTTCAGGGCGGCGGCGCGGTCTGCGGCGGGGGCCATCCACGGTTGCGCGTCGGACAGCGCCCGTTCGGCATGGGCCGGGGTCGCTTCGGAAATGCTGCCAACGACATCGCCGGGCACCGCGGGGTTGATCACCTCGCGGATCGGGCCGTTTTCGGCGGCGGTCACGGTCAGCGGCGCGGCTGTCCACGACACGTTGGCAAAGGGGGTGCGGGCGTCCTCTATGGCGTCCAGGTCGCGGATGTCGTGGATGTCCCAGCCCTTGGAATTGGGGCGTTCCGGCGCGAACAGGTCTGCGGGGGCCACGACGCCGGGGGCCGGAGAATCGCCCAGCGCGTCCAGCGCGGCAAAGGGATCGGCCACCACGGTTTCCGGCGGCACATCTTCGTCCACGATCTGGTTCACGAAGGACGAGTTCGCGCCGTTTTCCAGCAGGCGGCGCACCAGATAGGCCAGCAGGTCACGATGCGCGCCCACCGGCGCATAGATGCGGCAGCGGGTGGCAGCGTCCTGCTTGACGATGTCGTGCAGCGCCTCGCCCATCCCGTGCAGGCGCTGGAATTCATAGGGCTGCCCGTCGGCCATTTCCAGGATCGCGGCGACGGTATGGGCGTTGTGGGTGGCGAATTGCGGATAGATGCGGTCGGTCATCCCCAGCAGCTTGGCCGCGCAGCAGATATAGGCCACATCGGTCGCCTGCTTGCGCGTGTAGACCGGGAAACTGTCCAGCCCCTGCACCTGCGCGCGCTTGATTTCGGTGTCCCAGTAGGCGCCTTTCACCAGCCGCACCATGATCTTGCGGTCCAGCCGCTGCGCCAAGCCATGCAGCCAGTCCAGCACGAAGGGCGCGCGCTTGCCATAGGCCTGCACCACCACGCCGAACCCGTCCCATCCGGCCAGACGATCATCCGACAGGACGGATTCGATCACGTCCAGCGACAGGTCCAGCCGGTCGGCCTCTTCCGCGTCGATGTTCAGCCCCATGCCCGCCTGTTTCGCCGCCAACGCCAGTTCCAGGGTCGCGGCGGTCAGTTCCGTCATCACGCGGGCATATTTGCCCACCTCGTAGCGCGGATGCAGCGCCGACAGCTTGATCGAGATGCCGGGGTTGTCGCGGATGTCGTCCGCCGTGCATTCGGCGGCCAGACGGCGGATCGCGGCCAGATAGGCGGCGTGATACTTGGCGGCGTCACGGGCGGTCAGCGCCGCCTCGCCCAGCATGTCATAGGAAAAGGTATAGCCCTGTTTCGCACGGGGAGTGCCGCGCTTGATCGCCTCGTCGATGGTTTGACCCAGTACGAATTGCGCCCCCAGTTCCTTCATCGCGCGGGCGACGGCAGACCGGATCACGGGTTCGCCCAGCCGCTTGATCGCGCCGTGCAGGGTGGCGGCGATGCCGGGGGTTTCATCCTCTTTCAGCACTTTGCCGGTCAGCATCAGCGCCCAGGTAGAGGCATTGACCAGCGAAGACGACGACCGACCCATGTGCGCGCCCCATTCGGAGGGGGCGATCTTGTCCTCGATCAGCTCGTCGATGGTCTGGCGGTCGGGAACACGCAACAATGCCTCTGCCAGACACATCAGGGCGATGCCTTCCTTGGTGGACAAGCCGTATTCGGACAGGAAGACCTCCATCAACCCGACATCCTTGGCGCCACGGATGCGATTCACCAAAGCCACCGCGCGGGACTGCGTCGCCTGCAGGGTCACGGCATCCGGCGCGTGATCGGTGCGCAGGCCGGACAGAACGGCGGCTTCGGGGCGGTGATGCGCCGCCAGGATCGCGCTGCGCAAGGGCGTGGATTTGGTCATGATCAAGCCTTTCGAATGAGGTGACACCAAATTAACAGATGTACAGAAGCCGATTTTCCTGTAATTCTGATTTTCACAGCCAAATTGCCCGTATTTGCCATCAATCTCAGGACACAGCCATGCTTCACCCCGAAATAAGCGACGATCTGGACCGCATCGACCGCAAGATCCTGGCCGTCCTGTCCACGGATGGGCGGATCGCGGTGACGGAACTGGCGCGCAAGGTGGGCCTGTCCAAAAGCCCCTGCCAGGTACGGCTGAAACGCCTGCAGGACGAAGGCTATGTCCTGGGCTTCCGCGCCACGCTGAACGCCAGCAAGCTGGGGCTGGAACATGTGGCCTTTGCCGAGGTCAAACTGACGGACACGACCGAAAAAGCCCTGGGCGCTTTCAATCGGGCAGTGATGACGGTGCCGGAAATCGAACAATGCCACATGATTGCCGGATCATTCGACTATCTGCTGAAAGTGCGCACCAGCGACATCCAGAACTATCGCCGCGTGCTGGGAGAGGTGATCTCGGCCCTGCCCTATGTCGGTTCAACTTCGACCCACGTTTCGATGCAATCGGTGAAGGACGAGGCGTTCTGAGCGCCGTTTGGGGGCTTCGCCCCCGCCCGCCTGCGGCGGCCTCCCCCAGAGTATTTCCGGCAAGATGAAAGCGCGGGCGCGTTAACCTTGACAGGCGTTAAGGCTAATCGCTGGCGAACGGATGGAAATCGCGCGGGCCTTCGGTTTCATCTTGCCAAAAATACTCAAATGCAACGGTCAGAACGCGTTGAACGTCAAGGTGGTCAGCGACCGTTCGATTCCGGGAATGTCCAGCAGGTGATCGTTGATGAACTTGCCAACATCCTGATCGGCAGGAATGTACAGTTTCAGCAGCAGGTCGAAATTGCCGCTGGTGGAATAAAGCTCGGAATGGATTTCGCGCAGGACGATGTCCTCGGCCACGCGGTAGGTGGTGCCGGGTTTGCAGCGGATCTGGACGAAAACGCAGGTGGTCATGTGGTGCCTCGTGTCCCTTGGATTGCGGCCAAGCTGTCACAGCGAGCTATGGCGTGCAAGTGGGTGCAGCTTTGGCTTTCCCACGGGGCGGGGCCGGCCTATAACGCGCGGGACAGACTTGGAGAGCGACATGCGCACAGCGACGATCATCCGCAAGACGGCGGAAACCGACATCTCGGTCACGGTGAACCTGGATGGCACCGGGGCCTATGACAACCAGACCGGCGTCGGGTTCTTCGATCACATGCTGGACCAGCTGGCGCGGCATTCGCTGATCGATTTTACGATCCGTGCGAAGGGCGATTACCACATCGACGATCACCACACGGTCGAGGATACCGGTATCGCGCTGGGGCAGGCGCTGGCGCAGGCCTTGGGTGACAAGAAGGGCATCCGCCGCTATGGCGAGTGCCACCTGCCAATGGATGACGCGCAGGTGCGCTGCGCGCTGGATTTGTCGGGGCGACCCTACCTGGTATGGAATGTCGCCTTCGCGGCGCCAAAGATCGGCACGTTTGATACCGAACTGGTGCGCGAATTCTTCCAGGCGCTCAGTACCCACGGCGGGATCACCCTGCATGTGGACCAGTTGCACGGGTTCAACGCCCACCACGTGGCCGAGGCGGCGTTCAAGGCCGTTGCCCGCGCCTTGCGTCTGGCCGTCGAGACCGATCCGCGCAAAGCCGATGCGATCCCGTCCACCAAGGGAGCATTGTAGGGTGCGTGATATCACGCGCCTTACACGGAACAGTCAGGATAGGGCACGATGACCACTGTTATTGTTGACTACGAATCGGGCAATCTTCATTCGGCCGAAAAGGCGTTTCAACGCATGGCCGCTGAAACCGGCGCGGGCGAGGTCATCGTGACCTCGGACCCCGAAGCGATCCGTCGGGCTGACCGCGTGGTGCTGCCTGGCGATGGTGCCTTTCCGGCCTGCCGCGAGGCGCTGTTCGACCATCGCGGCGTGTTCGAGGCGATGGAAGAGGTGGTGATCCGGCAGGGCAAACCGTTCCTGGGGATCTGCATCGGCATGCAGATGATGGCGACACGGGGGCTGGAATACGCCGAGACCCCCGGCTTTGACTGGATCGGCGGCGAGGTGACGAAGATCACCCCGGCGGATGCGCACCTGAAGGTGCCGCACATGGGGTGGAACAACCTGGTGATCGACCACGCCCACCCGGTGTTCGACGGGATTGAGACCGGCAACCACGCTTATTTCGTCCATTCCTATCACTTCAGGGTGGCCGACCCGGCGCATTTGCTGGCCCATGTGGACTATGCCGGCAAGATCACCGCGATCGTCGGGCGCGACAACCTGCTGGGTATGCAGTTCCACCCCGAGAAGAGCCAGAAAACCGGGCTGCGCCTGATCGCCAATTTCCTGACCTGGAAACCCTGAGGCGCGCAATCGCCTGCGGCGGGCGGGGATGGGAGGCACTGCCCCCGCGTTGAAAATCGGTGTTTTTCAACACTCCCCCCGGGGTATTTCCCCAAGAAAGAACCGAAGCCATCAAAACCAGGCGAAAGCACGCGTCTGCATGGCGGTTGCGTCTTTTGTCACCGGGTGCCCACGCGCCCTCAGTACCCGTTCGGCAGGCCAGGTGCCTGGCCCGAATTCGGCCAAGCTTTGCCCACGCCCCCTGTTGCGCTGGCAAGCGTGGTCTAGTCCGTCACCCGTGTCCAGACCTGGCTTTGGCACATCAGGCCGACGCAGCCCCGTACCGTCAGACGATCGCCGCGCACCTCTATCGCGCCGTCGAATTCAGCCTTCAGCAGCGGCAGCCAGCCGCGCCCGGAATAGGCGCCGGGCACCACGGGGCGCATGTCCCAGAACACGCGCTTGCCGACATTCGGGGTGACAACCGGCTGCCCGCGACGGTCGAAAGCGCGCAGGATCGTGCCGCAGATACCCGTGCCGCAGGGTGCGGCCTGCACATGGGCCACCTGCCCCTTGTGGTCTGGCTTCGTCAGCCACAGGCCCAGCAATGGATCGGCCATCGCCGGGGCGGCGGACATGAACAGCCATGACAAGCTGAGATGGAAAAGGCGCTGCATGCGACCTGGTCCCGAGTGACAGACAGCGCCTGATACCACGGACCGGGCCCGCCCGGTCATCACGATTACCTGAGCGTTATTTCACACGGTTCCAGGTCTGTTTCTTGCAGAACGGGCCGATGCAGCCCTTGACCTTCAGAACGTCACCTTCCAGGTCCATCTTCGAGGCATAGACCTTGCCGGTCGAGGGTTGCCAGATCTTGCCGTCGCGATAAGCGTTGCCGCCGTTTGGCACCATGTCCCAGACCAGTTGTTTGCCCAGGTTGGGCGAGGCATATTCACCGCTGTTATTGAAGGTCTTGGAAATCACGCCGCAGATCTGCGCGCCGCATTTGGATATGGTGACATGGGCATAGGCACCATCATCGACCTCGGTTTTCCAGATGCCCAGCACCGGGTCGGCCAACGCCGCCCCTGCCGTCATCAGCGCGGCCGTCGCGGCCAGAACCAGTTTTTTCATCGGTGAATCCTCCCTGATTGTTGCGGTGATCCTGCCCCCGCTTCGCGATTCCGATCAAGAGTGACATCAGGGCAAGCCTGCGAAAGTTGCAATTCTCCGCCACCCGTGCAAAACGGCGGCTGACGATGCTGCAACGAAAGACCCGCCGATGATCCTGTATCCCGCGATCGACCTGAAGGACGGCAATGCCGTGCGCCTGTACAAGGGCGACATGGGCAAGGCCACCGTATTCAACGACAACCCCGCCGCCCAGGCCATGGAGTTCGTCAACGCGGGCTGTGAATGGCTGCACCTGGTGGACCTGAACGGCGCCTTCGCCGGGGAACCCGTGAACGCCCGCCCGGTCGAGGACATCCTGGCCCAGACCAAGGTGCCTGCCCAGCTGGGCGGCGGCATCCGCGACATGGCGACGATCGACCGCTGGCTGTCGAAGGGCCTGCAGCGGGTGATCCTGGGCACCGTGGCCGTGGAAAACCCCGATCTGGTGCGCGAGGCCTGCCGCGCCTTCCCCGGCCATGTCGCCGTGGGCATCGACGCGCGGGGCGGCATGGTCGCCACCAAGGGCTGGGCCGAGGAAACCAACGTCACCGCCACCGACCTGGCCAAGTCCTTCGAAGATGCGGGGGTTGCGGCCATCATCTATACCGACATCAACCGCGACGGCGCGATGCAGGGCCCGAACGTGGCCGAAACCGCCGCCCTGGCCAATGCCGTGTCGATCCCGGTGATCGCCTCGGGCGGGGTCAGTTCGCTGGCCGACCTGCGCGCGCTGAAATCCTGCGGCGCACCGCTGAACGGCGCGATTTCCGGGCGGGCGCTCTATGACGGCGCCATTGACCTGAAAGAGGCGCTTGCACTTCTGAAAGCCTAGGCTTTTTCTTGGACCTAAATACCCCGGGGGAGTCGTCCGCAGGACGGCGGGGGCAGCGCCCCCTCCCCAGCCGCCACAAAGGACCGGCCATGCTGAAAACCCGCATCATCCCCTGCCTGGACGTGGCCGACGGTCGCGTGGTCAAGGGCGTGAACTTTGTCGACCTGGTGGATGCCGGCGACCCGGTGGAATCGGCCAAGGCCTATGACGCCGCCGGGGCCGACGAGATTTGTTTCCTGGATATTCACGCCACCCATGAAAACCGCGGCACCATGTTCGACGTGGTCCAGCGTACCGCCGAACAATGCTATGTCCCGCTGACCGTGGGCGGTGGGGTGCGCACCGTGCAGGACGTGCGCAACCTGCTGCTGGCAGGGGCGGACAAGGTCAGTTTCAACTCGGCCGCCGTCGCCAACCCGGACGTGGTGGCCGAGGCCGCCGACCAGTTCGGCAGCCAGTGCATCGTGGTGGCGATCGACGCCAAGACCGTCGCCCCCGGCAAGTGGGAGATTTTCACCCATGGCGGCCGCAAGTCCACCGGCATCGACGCGGTGGAATTCGCGCGCACCGTCGCCGCCAAGGGCGCGGGGGAAATCCTGCTGACCAGCATGGACCGGGACGGCACGCGCGCGGGGTTCAACCTGCCGCTGACCCGCGCCATCAGCGACGCGGTGGACATTCCCGTGATCGCCTCGGGCGGGGTGGGCACGCTGGACCACCTGGTCGAGGGCGTGACCAAGGGCGGGGCCAGCGCGGTTCTGGCCGCCTCGATCTTTCACTTTGGCATCTTCACTATCCGCGAAGCCAAGGAGCATATGGCCGCCGCGGGCATCCCCATGAGGATCGAATGACATTGGACGACCTAGCGGCGGTCATTGCCGAACGCGCCAAAGCCGACCCGGACACCAGTTGGACAGCCAAACTGCTGGCCAAAGGCCCGGAAAAATGTGCAGAAAAATTCGGTGAAGAGGCCGTGGAAGCCATTATCGAGGCGGTAAAGAACGACAAGGACCGGCTGACGTCCGAGGCCGCCGACGTGCTGTTTCACCTGCTGGTGATGCTGCAATCGCGGGGCGTGGCACTGTCGGATGTGATGGCGGAACTGGCACGGCGGCAGGGCACCTCTGGCATCGCGGAAAAAGCCGCGCGCAAATGATCCGGCACATCGTGTTCTTTTCGGCCCGGCAGGCCGGGGATCTGGATATCATTCATGACGGGTTGATGTTGCTGAAGGACATCCCCGGTGCGCGGAATTTCGACGTGGGACGCAACCTGCAGACCGATCCGATCCCCGGCATGCGGGTGGATCTGATCGTCTATGCGGAATTCGAGGACGAGGCCGCGCTTGCCGACTGGAAGGCGCATCCGCTGTATCAACGCTCGATCCAGATCGTGCGGCCCCTGCGGGATGTACGTATTTCCGCCGATTTTCTGGCCTGACACCGCCGCCGTCCGGCGCGCGCGGCGGCGACATCCCGGCTGCACAACATAGAGGTGTAGCAACGATTCGCCATTCAATCTTCACTTTTTAGACAAATCCGCCGGGTATCCTTGGTTGACAGCCGAAGCGTTTTTCAACGGGTCGCTGCACCCGCTTTGACGCACTGGGCCACGACATATCGATGAGAGCCATGATGAAGCTATTTTTTCAGGACGATACCGGCGCGGTCACAGTGAACTGGCTGGTGATTTCCGCCGGCGTGGTGGGTTTGGCCTCGGCCGTGCTGTCAACGGTCAGCACCAACACGATGGAGCTGGCGTCGCTGACCGCGGCGACCATTGAAACCTCTGCCAGCAATGGCGGCGGGTCGGGCGAATCCAGCGGAACCGGAGGATCATCCGGGTCAGGCGGAAACGAGACCGGCAGCGAAAGCAGTGGCGGGAATGGGAACGGCAATGGCGGCAACAGCAATGGCGGCAACAGCAACGGCAACGGCAACGGCAACGGCAACGGCAACGGCAACGGCGGGAATGGGAACGGCAATGGTGGGAATGGCAATGCCTATGGCCGGGGAAAGGGCAACGGAAACGGTTTCGGCTGGCGCTAACGCCTGACGGATCACAGCTTGGACGAGATCACGCCGGTGGCGAACCCGCCCATCCGCAATTCGCCGAAAAGGCGCTGGTATTCGATCTTGGGGCAGCGGTTCATCACCACGTCCACCCCGCGCGCGCGGGCCTTTTCAGCGGCTTCGGCATGTTCCACCCCGATCTGCATCCAGATGGTTTTCATATCCGGGAACAGCTCCAGCGCCTCGTCCACGATGGGCGGCACATGGTCGGAGCGGCGGAAAACATCCAGCATGTCCACCCCGCCCCGGATATCCTTCAGGTGGCCGACGACGGTCTGACCATAGAGTTTTTCCCCCGCATGGCCGGGGTTGACCGGGATCACGGTATAGCCCTTCAGGCCCAGGTAGCGCGCCACGTAATTCGACGGGCGCACCGGGTTCAGCGACACGCCCACCACGGCAATACGCTTGGTCCGCCGCAGAATCGTTTTCAGGAAATCGTCGGAATACTGTTCGCTCATGCCCTAGCGTTACCCTGTGCCGAAGCCCCTGCCTAGCCATCGCGCAGAAAAAAGCACCCTTGGGTCAGCCAAGGGTGCCAGTCACGGAACGAGGGACAGTAGAAAGAGCCACGAGAGTTCCGTTCCCGCGGTTCCTTATACATGTAGGATCGCACATTTCGGAAAAAAGGGCCTGTCAAAAACCTGTGAACAGGCCCGGCGCGGGCTAACGTTCCTGCGCGGCGTACAGGGCCACGGCGGCGGCGTTGGACACGTTCAGCGATCCGAACCCGCCCGCGAAATCAATCCTCACCAGCGCGTCGCAGGTTTCACGGGTCTTTTCGCGCAAACCCGGCCCTTCGGCCCCCAGCACCAGCGCCACGGGGCGGTCGCGCTTGCCGTCCAAAGCGGTTTCGATGGTCTGCTCGGCCTCTCCGGCCAGGCCCAGCACCAGGTAGCCCATTTTCTGCAGCGCCTCGATCCCTTCGGCCAGGTTGCGGATGCGCAGGTAGGGCTGGCGTTCCAGCGCACCGCTGGCGGTTTTCGCCAGCGCGCCGGTTTCAGGGGCGGAATGGTGGCGGGTGCCGATCACGGCGCAGGCGCCGAACACCTCGGCCGAGCGCAGGATCGCGCCCACGTTATGCGGATCGGTCACGCGGTCCAGCAGCACCACGCGCGGGGCCAGTCCGGGCTTGCCGACACAGACATCCTCCAGCCGGCCCCAGTCCAGCGGCTTGACCTCCAGCGCGGCGCCCTGGTGCACGGAATTGGGGTCGATCGGCACGTCAAACTTGCGCGGGTCCACCTGTTCGGGGGTAATCCCGGCGGCGGCGATGGCGTCCTCCAGCTTGTCCTGGGCGTTCTTGGTGACCACCAGCCGCAGTTTTTCCCGCCGGGGATTGACCAGCGCATCCCGCACCGCGTGCAGGCCGAACATCCAGACCGTTTCACTGGCCGAAGCCTTCTTGGCCTGTTCTTTTTGCACGACCCACTTGGGCTTTTTCATCGGTCCGTTCCCCTTGCACAGCGTTGCGCGCGTTAATGCGCTGCATGCCGGGGTTCTGCAAGGAATTTTCCTGTTGACGCCCCCCGCGACCGGCGGTAATCACCCCCCACGTTCCGCGGCAGAGGCCGAGGACACGGGCGACGAGCTGCAAGGTGCGGCAGCGGACTGTAACTCCGCCGGGGAGACCCATGCCTGGTTCGATTCCAGGGTCGCCCACCATTTCCCTTCCATTCCAATGATGCACGACCACGCCCCGCGGATCGGGCAATGCGCTGAAACGGCGTGGCCGGGCCGACGCTATTTCTCATGCGTTTTCGCGCTGTTCTTTTGATATGCCGCGCTCTCTTTTGCGGGACTTACTGCAATCTGTGACTTGAAATATTCTTTTTTATCAGGCGACTACAGCGCCGCCAAGGCTGCGCCAGACGCCTTTTCTAAAAGGAAAGAAGGAACAGAAAATGATTGGCAAATCCAGCCTCGCAATGGCAATCGCGACCGCGCTTGCCCTGCCTGCCTACGCGGGCGGCATGCAGGCCCCCGAACCCGCTGCAGATGTCCTTGCACCGGCCAGTTCCGACTGGACCGGTTTCTACACCGGTCTGCACGCTGGCAGCGGCGACAGGGACATCGGCTTTGGGCCCTTCTCGATCAACCGGGACCATACCATCGTTGGCGTGCATGCCGGCTATACGCATGATTTCGGCAACTACGCCCTGAGTGGCGAGGTAAGCTTTGAAAAGGTCGATGCCGGCGGTTCCGACGATGTGGATCGGATCGGCGTGGCCCTGAAGGCAGGGTATGACGCCGGGCGGGTCATGCCGTATATTTCTGTTGGCCTTGCCAGTCTCGACATGCCCGGGCCGCTCTCTGATGAAAGAGGGTTCTCTTACGGGTTCGGCGTCAACTTCCTGGCGACCGACCGGTTGATGCTGGGCCTGGAATACCGCCACACCAAGTATGACGACGACTATCTTGGCATTCCGGGTGCGGAAATGGCCGCCGACAGCGTCATCCTGAGCGCGTCCTACCGCTTCTGATCCGGCGGTAGCGGGCCTGCCTACGGGATCAGCACCTGGTTGCGCCGGTAACTGGCGGAATCGATGCCGGTGTCGTCATAGAACACCTCGACATCCACGGTTTGCACGGATTTCGGCGGCAGGCCCATGATCGGCATCGCCTCGTTGTCCAGCAACACGTTGGGCTGCGCCATGTCCTCGTGGCAGGGCGGCAGCGGGTATTGCTGCATCGGCCCGCCATTCACCGAATAGCGGATCGCAGACAGCCCGCAACGCCAGGACAGAAGCTGCGTGAAATAGATGATGTCCTGCCCATCGTATTCCCGTACGGCAATCCACTGGCCGCGGGTGGCCTCCATGATCGGGCGAACCTCGGCGGCGGTGGTGTATTGGCCAGAAGGCGGCGGGGCCGGGGCCGGGGCCGATGGCGCAACCGGCGTTTTTGCCGCCACTGAGGCGGAGGGCGCCGGGGGATTTGCCGCGCCGCCCGCCTGCCCGCCGACACCACCCGCAGCGGCTGCAATTCCAAACAGAAGCCAGTCCAACATGGGCGAATTCCTTTGCTTTCAAATCCGTTCCGGTTGCCCCATACTGCCGCATAAAACACGGTCGGGCAGTTCCGAGTATGACCAAGGCGCAGGCAAAAAGCCAACCTTTCAACATCATCATCGTCGGCCAGGCGAACCGCCTGCAATACGAAGCGATCCTGTTCGCCGCCTCCCTGCGCCACACCAACCCGGATTTCGCGGGCCGCCTGATCGTCGCCACGCCGAAAGAAAGCCCGCTGTGGGGCACCTCCCCCACCCTGCGCAACAAGGCGGTGATTTCCCTGCTGGGCGACATGGGGGCAGAGATCATTCCCTTCGAAACCCCGGAATTCGGCGAAGGCTATCCGAACGGCAACAAGATCCAGTGCCTGCTGGCCATGCCAGAAGGCGAACCTTTCGTGTTCTTCGACACCGACACGCTGGTGCTGGATGACCTTGCGCGCATCCCCTTCGATTTCAACCGCCCCGGCGCCTCGCAGAAGGTCGAAGGCACCTGGCCGCAGATCGAACTGTACGGGCCGGGATATACGCAGGTCTGGAAATCGCTCTATGACAAGTTCGGGCTCGATTTCGACAGCTCGCTGGACCTGTCGCAGCCTGATGAATACTGGAAACGCTACCTCTATTTCAACGCGG
Organism: Thalassovita sp.; assembly: GCA_017792425.1. Classification (GTDB taxonomy): domain Bacteria; phylum Pseudomonadota; class Alphaproteobacteria; order Rhodobacterales; family Rhodobacteraceae; genus Thalassobius. The sequence continues at coordinate 1,635,693 of CP051233.1, read as the reverse complement.
GCTGGTTCTTTTCCCGCTGCCCGCGGGAATTTGGACGCCGCTTCCTGGACTACGCCACCGCGATCCGCGACACCCCCCCGCCCGAACTGGTCTGCCAGCCGATGTGGCCCTGGCTGGACCAGGTCGCGCTGCCGCTGGTGATCCACAGTTTCGGCGGCGGGCGCGACGTGCTGCCCCCCGGCCGGCTGGACGGCGAGGCAACCTGCCACTACCGGCTGTTTCCCCTGCTTTACGCGCGTGAAAGCGATAAGGCGGTCCAGGTACTGGAAACCGTGGCCGGAACCAACGCGGTCAAGAAGGTGCTGAAACAATACGACCCGATCAAGTTCATGGTCTACCACGGTCGCGGCCACAAGGTGCGCGCGCTTTTTGACCGCGACAACCTGCCGAACAAGGAACAGGCGATCCGCAACCGGATCAAGAAGAACGGGTTCTGGATGCGCTGACCCTTTGCGCCCTTGCTTTTTCTTGGCGCCAATACCCCGGGGGAGAAGTTGAAAATCCCCGGATTTTCAACATCGGGGGCAGCGCCCCCTGCCCGAGGCCGCAGCCGGAGGCGAGGACCGAGATATCCTGTGCGCCGCAGGCGCGCCGCCTTGCAACACCATGACAGGTAACGCCATGTCAGGTAGCGAAAACCTGATCAAAATCGGCAAACCCCTTGATCTCGATCGGGTTGCCCGAGGGATCGCGGAAAAACATCGTCCATTGTTCGCCCGGCTGGCCCTTGAACCGGACCGAAGGCGGGATGATGAAGTCCACACCGGCGGCGTCCAGCCGGTGCGCCAGTTGTTTCCAATGGGCAAGATCCAGAACGACCCCAAGATGCGGCATCGGCACCATGTGGTCGCCCACCTTGCCGGTGTTGGCCGTGGCAAAGGGTTCCCCCAGGTGCAGGCTGATCTGGTGACCGAAGAAATCGAAATCCACCCAGGTTTCGGTGCTGCGCCCTTCGCGCGCACCCAGCAGCCCGCTATAGAACTCCCGCGCCCGGTCCAGGTCGCGGACGTGATATGCCAGGTGAAAGGCCGATCGCATGAATTCCCCCTTTCGCAGCAGGTTAGCCGTTGTGAGCCACTGTGCAATGGCCTATCCAATTCGGCAAGACGCGTTGACCCAACCGATTTCACAGGAGGAGACCCCAATGACCGACGCCCCCAGTTTTGGCTTCGATACGCTGTCCATTCATGCCGGCGCCCGCCCGGACCCGGCCACCGGCGCGCGCCAGACGCCGATCTACCAGACCACCGCCTACGTGTTCCGCGACGCCGATCACGCCGCCGCGCTCTTTAACCTGCAAGAGGTGGGCTACATCTACTCGCGCCTGACCAACCCGACCGTGGCCGTGCTGCAGGAGCGCATCGCCACGCTGGAGGGCGGCGTTGGGGCGGTGTGCTGTTCGTCCGGGCACGCGGCGCAGATCATGGCGCTGTTCCCGCTGATGGCGCCGGGCCGCAACGTGGTGGTTTCGACCCGACTGTATGGTGGCTCGATCACCCAGTTCAGCCAAACGATCAAGCGGTTCGGCTGGTCGGCCAAGTTCGTCGATTTCGACGACATGGACGCCCTTGCCGCCGCCATCGACGATGACACCCGCGCGGTGTTCTGCGAATCCGTGGCCAACCCCGGTGGCTATGTCACCGACCTGCCCGCCGCCGCCAAGGTGGCCAACGCGGCCGGTATCCCACTGATCGTGGACAACACCAGCGCGACCCCCTACCTGTGCAACCCGATCCAGCACGGGGCCACGCTGGTCGTGCATTCGATGACCAAGTACCTGACCGGCAACGGCACGGTCACCGGCGGTGTCGTGGTGGACAGCGGTACGTTCGACTGGTCGGCCAGCGACAAGTTCCCGTCGCTGTCGCAGCCGGAACCGGCCTACCACGGGCTGAAGTTCCACGAAACCTTTGGCCCGCTTGCCTTTACCTTCCACGGCATCGCCATCGGTCTGCGTGACCTGGGCATGACGCTGAACCCGCAGGCGGCGCATTACACCCTGATGGGGATCGAAACCCTGTCCCTACGGATGCAGCGCCATTGCGAGAACGCCCAGAAGGTCGCCGAATGGCTGGAACAGGACGACCGCGTGGAAAAGGTCACCTATGCCGGGCTGGCGTCCTCGCCCTACCATGCGCGGGCCAAGGCACTGTATCCGCGTGGCACCGGCGGGCTGTTCACCGTGGCGCTGAAGGGCGGCTATGACGCCTGCGTCAAGACGGTGGACGGGCTGGAACTGTTCAGCCATGTCGCCAACCTGGGCGATACCCGGTCGCTGATCATCCACCCGGCATCCACCACCCACCGCCAGTTGAGCGAGGAACAGCAGGTCGCTGCGGGCGCGGGCCCCAACGTGGTGCGGATTTCCATCGGGATCGAGAACGCCGAAGACCTGATCCGCGATCTGGACCAGGCCCTGTCGCGCTGATCCCTTTGGTGTGAAACAGGCGGCGCGGGCACCCCCCGCGCCGTTCGCATTTCCGGGTCAGTCCAGTTCCAACACGATCGTGACGGATTGGGCCAGGTTCAATTCCCCCTCGGCGATGGGGACATCGGCCATGCGTTCGGACGCGGCCATCATCTTGGGCATCACCCCGCCGCCGCCGTTTTCATGGATCGACACCACGCGGCCCAGTTTCACCCCGGCAGCATCGGCGTATAGCACCGCCTTGCGCATCGCGTCGGCGACAGCGGCCTTGCGCGCCGCGTCCTCGACCGGCTGCGGCTCTATCAGGCCGAACTGCAGCCCCGAGAAACGGTTGGCCCCGTCCGCCAGCACCGCCCCCAGGATAGCGCCCAGCCTGTCCAGATCGCGCACGCGCAGGTTCAGCATCAGGCTGGCGCGAAAGCCTTCGATCCTCGGTTCGCCAGTGCTTTCGCGGCCCGAATACACCGGCGACAGGCTGACCTGGCTGGTCTGCACGTCACGCGGTTCAATCCCCAGGTCAGTCAGCCGTTTCAGCATCGCCGCAGTCGCGTCCGAACTGCGCGCCATCGCCAGCGCCGCGTCACGATCCTGATGCACGACCCCCAGAGACACCATCGCCATGTCCGGCACAGCAGCGACAGAGCCTTCGCCGGTCACGGTCAATTGGCGCAGCGTTTCCTGACCCCAGGCGGGCATTGCGGCCAGTCCAAGGGCGATCAACAGGGCAAAGCGTTTCATTTCGGACATCCTTTCATGCTTTGGCCGCTAGTTGGTCATGATTCCGGCAACAAAGACAGTAACATATTTGTTGTTCTTCCCCTCGGCGGGAAGCTGCTGTAACCTGCGCAAGCTGCGGAACGGGACTCCCGTTTATCCGGTGGGAATGGTATTGCCTGAGTGATGAAACCGAATTTTGCCCTCACGTTTTCTTCGGACGGAATCCGGCTACTGCACCGCGCGCCGAATGGCTGGTTGCTGGTGGGGGACGCGCCGTTCGATGCTGCGGACATGGCGCAGGAAACCGCCGCGCTGCTGGCCAAGGCCGCGCTGCTGGACAGCCAACCGATCCGCACCAAACTGGTGATCCCGAACGACCAGATCCGCTATCTGTCCGTCGCTTCCACCGCGCGGACCGAGGCCGAGGCCGAGGACGACGCCGCCCACGCGCTGCGCGGGGCCACCCCGTATGAGCTGAAAGACCTGGCCTTTGACTGGGCGATGGACGACGGCCAGTTGTACCTGGCGGCCGTGGCCCGCGAGACGCTGGACGAGGCCGAAGGATTTGCCGTGGAACACGGGTTCAACCCGGTCAGTTTCGTGGCCCTGCCGGACCAGAGCACATTCGCCGGGGAACCGTTCTTTGGCGTGGCGAAATCGGCGCGCGCGGCCTTGCCGAAACCGGACGGCGTGACGCGCGATCTGCAACCGATCCAGGTGGTCGGCGCTGCGGCGATCCCGGCACCACCGACGCCAGACCCCAAACCAACACCCGCGCCCAAGCCCGAACCGAAACCCGATCCCAAACCCGCGCAAAAGGCTGGGGCCCAGCCGAAACCCGCACCAAAACCACCCGAAGCGCAAACGGCGAAACCTTCTGCCCCCCCCAAGGCCATTGCCCCCGACACGGGCGCTGAAGGTGACGCCACCCCGGCGTTTGCAAGCGTGCGCAAGGCACCAACCGCCGCAAAACCTGGGCCGGAGACGGTCACGCACCCGGCGGTTCCAGATGACCTGTCCAAAGCGCCCAAACCATCCCCGGACGCACCGCCCGAAAAACCAACCGCCAAGGCCAAGCCCGCACCGGTCTCGGCCATCCCTCCCGCCCCAGGTGCCGCCCCGATAGAGGCTGCGGCCACCAGGGCCAGGACGGAACCGCCGGCTAAGACAGCCAGTCTGCGCCTGGGTCTGCCTGGCAAGCGCGCCGCCGCGCCGCCAAGCGGCGGGATCGGTGGAAAGCCCCGCTATCTAGGGGTGGCGCTGTCCGGTATTTTGCTGTTTTTCTTGGCCGTTGCAGCGGTTTGGGCGTCACTGGGCGGAACCGAGGACGCGCCCGAAACCGCCATCGCCCCGATCGAAGCCCCCGCAGAAACCGAGCTGGCCGAAACGCCGCCCCTGCCCCCCGCCGAAGAGGCCACGGTTGAAGAACTGGCCGAGGCGGACGACGTGGAACCCGCCGGCAACGTGACCGAGGGGGAAGCCGCACTGCCGCCGTCGCCTGCGCAACTGCTGCCAGACACGCCGCATCCGGTCACCCCGCAAGAGGCCGAACAGCACTATCTGACAACCGGTATCTGGCAGATCGCGCCGGATCAGCCTCAGCCCCCGGAAATAGATGCGGGCGAAGAGGCCTATCTGGTGTCACTCGATCCCCGATCCAACGCGGTGGACGCGGTGGCCTTGCCGGACATCGGGGCGCAGCATGACAATCCGCCGGCGCGGCGGGTGAACCCGGCTGCGGCGGGCACCACCTTTGACGTGGATGATCGCGGGCTGGTCACAGCGACGCCGGAAGGGGCGCTAACCCCTGATGGCATAATGGTTTTCCTTGGCCAACCACCGTTGACCCCCCCAAAAACGCCAACCCGGTTTTCGCAGACCCCGGACCCGGCCGCCAGCGCCATCGGTGGCATACGCCCGCGCGCGCGCCCCGGCAACCTGCTGGAAAAAACCGAACGCGAACAACTGGGCGGGCGCACCCGGACGGAACTGGCGGCCCTGCGCCCGCGTGTTCGCCCGATCGAGGAAAAAGAGCAGATCGAACAGGCCGCTCCGGCCACCCAGCAGGCGGTTCTCAACTCCTTGAAACCCCGGCCACGTCCGGGCAACATGTCCAAGATTGTTGAGAAAACCGAGCAGAAACAAAAGGCTACGGTTCAAACGGCCGCTGCCGTGGCGCCTGTTGCGGTGATCCCGTCCAAAGCGTCGGTGGCGCGCCAGGCGACGGTGAAGGATGCGCTGGACCTGCGGCAGGTGAACCTGATCGGGGTCTATGGCAAACCGTCCGACCGGCGGGCGCTGGTCCGTCTGTCGAACGGACGCTATAAGAAAGTACAGGTTGGCGACAGTATCGACGGCGGCAAGGTCGCCGCGATCGGGGAAACGGAACTGCGCTATGTGAAAGGCGGGCGCGCTATCGTGCTGAAGATGCCGCGCGGCTGACCGGTCGGGTCACGGTTCGTAAACCTGTCAACTTGTCCGATTCCCGCTTTGAACCGTACATCTAAACTTTTCGTCAGGATTTTCCTGCCATCCTGCCCCGAGTCATCCACCTGGGGTCCGCATGGTCATCTGGTTTCTGTTCCCGATCTGGTTCGTACCTGTCCTGATCCCACCGTGGGACCGGGCACATGCGGCGCGGCGCCGGGTTGGCCAAACGCAATGGCGGCGGGGAACATCCCCGCCGCCTGCGCCGCCGTGATCGGGGGTTACTCGGCAGCGATTTCGCCGCTTTCGATCTGTTCACGCTCGATGGATTCGAACAGGGCCTTGAAGTTGCCCTCGCCGAAGCCATCGTCGCCCTTGCGCTGGATGAACTCGAAGAAGATCGGGCCGATCACGGTTTTCGAGAAGATCTGCAACAGGATCTTGGTTTCGCCACCGTCAACGACGCCTTCGCCGTCGATCAGGATGCCGTGTTTCATCATCCGGTCCTTCGGTTCGTCGTGGCCGTGCACGCGATCATAGGACAGGTCGTAATACGCCTCGTTCGGGCCGGGCATGAACGTGACGCCGTTTTCGGCAATCGCATCGGTCGCGGCATAGATGTCATCCGTGCCAACCGCGATGTGCTGGATGCCTTCGCCGTTGTATTTCTTCAGGTAGGCGACGATCTGGCCGGTTTCGCCACGGTCCTCGTTGATCGGGATGCGAATGCGCCCGCAGGGTGAGGTCAGCGCACGGGAAAACAGGCCGGTGAACTTTCCCTCGATGTCGAAGAAGCGGATTTCGCGGAAGTTGAACAAATCGCCGTAGAAGCGGAACCACTTGTCCATGTTGCCCTTGAACACGTTATGGGTCAGGTGATCCAGGTAGTAGAACCCGACGCCCGCAGGCTTGGACTGGCACAGCCAGTCGAATTCCACGTTGTAGGGCGAGGTGTCGGAATACTGGTCGGTGAAATAGATCAGCGACCCGCCAATGCCCTTGATCGCGGGCCAGTCCAGCGTCTTGTCCGCGCCGTCATAGGGTTCCGCACCCATTTTCACCGCGTGTTCGAAGGCGTGCTGCGCATCCACCACACGCCAGCCCATCGACGGGGCGCAGGGGCCATGTTCCTGCACGAACCGGCTGGCAAAACTGCCCGGTTCGGCGTTCAGGATATAGGTGATGTCACCCTGCTGCCACAGTTCAACGGCCTTGGTCTTGTGCCGCGCGACCTTGGTATAGCCCATGCGGGTGAACAGGGCGCGCAGTTCATCGGGATCGGGATGGGCGAATTCGACGAATTCAAACCCGTCGGTGCCAGCCGGGTTCTGCGGGGTGATTTCGGCCTTGGGGGCCTGGTGCGGGAATGGTCCCATGTGCGTTCCTCCTGTTGCTGTGAACAGGTTAAGCGATTTCATGCGTGAGTTTTGCGCATTCTTTGCCACTCGTCGGGGTTGTCATGCGCGTCTGCCGCATTATTCTTATAAAAAACGCGGAAAACACGCACATGCTGGATGAAACCGACAAACGCTTGCTGGCCGAGCTGCAGAAAAACGCGCATCTGACCGCACAGGAACTGGGCGAGGTGCTGAACCTGTCGCCCAGCCAGGCGGGGCGGCGGCGACAAAGGCTGGAGGCTGAGGGGTTCATCCGGTCCTACGCGGCGCGTCTGAACCCGCGCAAGGTAGGGCTGACGGTGCAGGCGTTCGTGCAGGTCCAGATGGCCACCCACGGACCGGAACAGTCGCGCCAGTTCGCCCGGCTGGTGGAATTGCGCCCCGAGGTGATTTCCGGCTGGACCCTGACCGGCGAGGCCGATTACCTGCTGCGTGTGTTCTGCGAGGATCTGGCCGCGCTGAACAGCCTGATCCACGAAGTGCTGCTGCCGCACCCGGCGGTGGCGCGCGTTCAAAGCCAGATCGTTATGGACCAGTTCAAGCAGGATGCCCCCCTGCCCTGCTGATCCGCCCCAGTCCCCTGTTCCCAAGACGGAGCCGCCATGCAAGCCTTCCTGTTCCAAGCCTCGATCTACCTGGCCGCGATGGTCATCGCCGTGCCGCTGGCCGCCCGGCTGGGGTTGGGATCGGTGCTGGGCTACCTGGGCGCGGGGATCGTGATCGGCCCGGTATTCGGGCTGGTGGGCAGCGAAACCGCCGACCTGCAGCATTTCGCGGAATTCGGCGTGGTGATGATGCTGTTCCTGATCGGGCTGGAACTGGAACCGCGCACCCTGTGGGACATGCGCCACCGGCTGATCGGGCTGGGCGGGTTGCAGATCATCCTGACGGCGCTGGCGGTGATGGGCGGCGCGGTGGCGATGGGCCAGGCCCTGCCGCAGGCGCTGGCGATCGGGTTGATCTTCTCGCTGTCGTCCACGGCGATCGTGCTGCAAACGCTGTCGGAAAAGGGGTTGATGCAAACCAACGGCGGGCGATCCGCCTTTTCGGTGCTGCTGACGCAGGATATCGCGGTGATCCCGATGCTGGCGCTGCTGCCACTGCTGGCCACCGCGCCGACGATGGTGCTGCGCAGCGACGGGTCCATCGCGCGCGCCAAGGATCTGGAGACCAGCCACGATGCGCACCTGTCGCTGGTCGACGGGCTGCCCGCCTGGGGCGTGACGCTGGTGACCCTGGGGGCGGTGGCGGTGATCATCCTGGCCGGGATCTACCTGACGCGACCCGTGTTCCGCTATATCCACCACGCCCGGCTGCGGGAAATCAATACCGCGCTGGCGCTGCTGATCGTGGTCGGGATTTCCTTCATCATGTACGCGGTCGGGCTGTCGCCCGCGCTGGGGGCGTTTCTGGCCGGGGTGGTGCTGGCCAACACCGAATTCAAGCACGAGCTGGAAGGCGATCTGCAGCCGTTCAAGGGCCTGCTGCTGGGGCTGTTCTTCATCACCGTGGGCGCCGGCATCAACTTTGACATCCTGTACGCCAGCCCGGTGCGCATCCTGACGATGACCGTGGCGCTGATCCTGGTGAAGGGGCTGATCCTGTACGGGCTGGCAACCCTGTTCAAGATGCGCCGCCGCAACCGCTGGCTGTTCACCCTGTCGCTGGCGCAGGCGGGGGAATTCGGCTTTGTGCTGCTGTCCTTTGCACGCCAGACCCATGTGCTGACCGGCAGCCTGTCGGAAAGGCTGCTGATGGTGGTGGCGCTGTCGATGCTGGTGACGCCGCTGCTGTTCATCCTGTATGAATGGATGTCACGGCGGATGTCGGAAGACACGGAAACGGCAGAGGCGGATGAAATCGACGCTCAGGGCCCGGTGATCATCGCCGGGATCGGGCGGTTCGGGCAGATCGTGAACCGGCTGGTGCAAAGCTCCGGCTTCAAGACGGTTGTGCTGGATCACGACATGGAAACCATCCAGCTAATGCGCAAATTCGGATTCAAGGGGTTCTTCGGCGACCCGACCCGCCCCGAATTGCTGCATGCCGCCGGGCTGAAAGAGGCGCGCGTGCTGGTGGCGGCGCTGGACAACCCCGAGGCGACAACGCGGCTGGTGACCTTTGCCCGGCGCGAACGGCCCGATCTGCACATCATCGCGCGTGCGCACGACCGCAACCACGTGTTCGAACTGTTCAAGGCCGGGGCCGACGACATCGTGCGCGAATTGTTCGACAGTTCGTTGCGCGCAGGGCGCTATGTGCTGGAAAACGTCGGCCTGTCCGAATACGAGGCCGCCGAGGCCGAGCGGCTGTTCTATCACCACGACCGGGATGCGCTGCGCGACCTGGCGGACCTGTGGGATCCGAATGTGCCCTCTGCCAAGAACGAAGCGTTCATCCGCCGGTCGCGCGAGCTGGACAAGACGCTGGAATCCGCGCTGCAGGCGCAACTGGAAGCCCGCGAAAAGGACGACTGAACGCTTTCATCTTGCCCAAAATACTCTGGGGGTGAAGGGGGCAAAGCCCCCTTCCTCAGCCGTCGGACACGCCCGCCTCGGCGAAGGTGGCCATGCCAGAGTGGCAGGCGACGGCGCCTTTCAGAACGCCGATGGCCAGCGCCGCGCCCGAGCCTTCGCCCAGCCGCAGGCCCAGTGACAGCAGCGGCGTCTTGTCCAGTGCGGCCAGCAGGCGGGGATGGGCGGATTCAGCGCTGGCGTGGCCAGCGATACAGTGGTCCAGCGCACCGGGTTGGGTTTTTTCCAGGCAGGCGGCGGCGGCGCAGCAGATGAACCCGTCCAGGATCACCGGGATGTGCAGGCTGCGGGCGCGGGCGATTGCCCCGGCCATCGCCGCCAGTTCGCGCCCGCCGACACAGCGCAGCGCGTCCAGCCCGTCCTTGATCGCCTCTGCATGCAGGGATTCGGCCGCGCGCACGACGCGGGTCTTGTTCAGCAGGCCCGCGTCGTCCACGCCGGTGCCGCGCCCGGTCCAGTCGCCCGCGTCGCCGCCGAACAGCGCCAGCGCGATGGCAGCGGCCGAGGTGGTGTTGCCGATCCCCATTTCCCCGGTCACCAGCAGGTCAGCCCCTTCATCCACCGCGTTCCAGCCGGTTTGCAGGGCCTCGACCAGTTCGGGCTCGGACATGGCGGCGGCCTGGGTGAAATCGGCGGTGGGCCGATCCAGCGACAGGGCATGCACCCCCATCGTGGCCCCGAAAGCGCGCGAAAGCTGGTTGATCGCCGCCCCGCCGTGCTGGAAATTCAGCACCATCTGTTCGGTGACTTCGGCAGGGAAGGCTGACACGCCCTGTGCGGTCACCCCGTGGTTCCCGGCAAAGATCAGCACCTGCGGGTTGTCCAGCGCCGGGCGGGGATTGCCCCGCCAGCCCGCGTACCAGATCGCCACATGTTCCAGACGTCCCAACGCGCCCGGCGGCTTGGTCAGCTGGCCGTTGCGGGCCTCGGCCTGTTTGCGGGCCTCCTGGTCGGCGGCGGGGGCCTGGGCCAGCAGCGCGCGGAAGGCGTCAAGAGTGTCGAAGGCTTGGGTCATTGTTGGGCTTCCCTGTGTCTGTTGTTGCCCGGGTGTTTACCGCAATGTTATCGGGGGGCAAGGCGACAAAAGGGCGATCCGATGCAGAAAAGCGACCAGGGCGGAATTCAGGCGCGGGACGTGGCGGTGGCCTTGTCATTGCTGACCCGCCTGCCCCTGCGCCTGAGCAAGGCGGCCTATGCCCGCGGGGCGGCGGCCAGTTGGGCCTATCCGCTGGCGGGGATCGTGCCGGGCGGGATCGGCGGGCTGGCCGGGCTGGCGGCGCTGCCGGTCGGGCCGGAATTCGCGGCGCTGGTGGCCATTGCGCTGTCGGTGCTGCTGACAGGCGCCATGCACGAGGACGGGCTGGCCGACGTGGCCGACGGGTTCTGGGGCGGCTGGGACCGCGCGCGGCGGCTGGAGATCATGAAGGACAGTGCGATCGGCACCTATGGCGTGATGGCGCTGGTGCTGGGCTTTGCCGCGCGCTGGTGGGCGTTGGGGGCATTGTTCGCAACGGGCCACGGCCTGTTGGCGGCGCTGGCGGCCGGGCTGCTGTCCCGCGCGGGGATGCCGGTGCTGATGGCGGCGCTGCCGAATGCCCGTGACGGCGGGCTGAGCCGGTCTGTGGGCCGCCCCGGCTGGGGTACGGCGGCGCTGGCGGTCGGCTTGGCGCTGGTGCTGACCGGGGCCGTGCTGGGCTGGGCCATGATCCCGGCGACCGTTCTGGCGGCACTGGCCGTTGCGGCGCTGGGGCTGCTGGCAAAGGCCAAGATCGGCGGGCAGACCGGGGACGTGCTGGGCGCGTCGCAGCAACTGTCGGAAATCGCGGTACTGGTGGCGCTGGTGGCCCTGTTTCAGGGCTGAAGCACGCGCACGTTCGGCAAATCGGCGATACGCGCCAGATCCTGTTCATAGGCGGCGGTCAGGCGGTCAACCGTTTCGGCGGTCCAACCGGGCACGTCCAGTTCTTCCTCCAGCGCGTCGGGCCGGGCGAACTTGCCCAGAAAGGCCGAGATCACCCGGCTTTTCTGATCGTCCGTCATGACAGGGTGCAGTTTCAGGTAGGCCCGGAACCGCTGCATCCCGGCCTGTGTCATCAGGTCCGTGATCAGGTCAAACCCGCCGGAAATCTTTTCCCCGTCCGGCAGCCCCATCGTGTCGCGCAGCAGTTCGGCCCACATCAGCGGGGTATCTTCATTGCACCAGACGGTGATCGGCAGATTCGGATTTGCCTGCGCGATCCGGCCCAGCAATTCCGACCATGACAGGGCGAACGGGTCCGATCCGGCCAGGAAATCGTCAAAGCTCATGTCCGGGGACTGGGCCAGAACGGCGGGCAGGAAGGTGGCCGGATTGCGCAGACCCATGTAGAGTTCCAGGTCATCCCCGGCAAAGACCTGGCGCAGCTTTTGCAGGCGCACCTCGGCCCCCGGATAAAACTCGCCTTTGGACACGGCGCCCTTGGGCACGGAAAAGAAATTCTCGTTCGACAGCAGCAACCTGTCCGGCATATCGCCTTCCAGGATGGCATCCAGCAGCAATTCGCGCGCGTCCCCCGCCGGCGGAGCGTCATCCATTGCGGCAAGGATATCGCGGATCAGAGACCGATAGCGCGACGGCCCCGGCACGGCCGTTCCCAGCGGCGCCAGCAGGCCGGTATTCTTCAACAGGCATTTCACCAGGCGGTCCTCGTCCGTGGCGTGGACACCGGCGTGGAGGATGATTCTCATCGTGTTGTTCTTCTGCTCTTGCCTTTTGCCCCTAGGTGATACCGCAAAGGCTGGGTCAAAAATAAGGTCTTTTCTGGACAGTACCAGCGGTTTCAGGCAAGGAACCCGCATGAGCGACAGCACCCATCCCCCCCGGCGCGCCGACGCCGTCCGCATCAAGCCCGCCAGCATCTGGTCCGTTGGCGCGGCACTGATCGCGGGCGTGGTGATGGCCCCGATCCTGGCGGTGATCTGGATCGCGCTGAACCCGACGGACAATATCTGGCCGCACCTGATCGCGACCACCCTGCCCCGCTATCTGACCACGACGCTGATCCTGATGCTGTCCGTGGGGGTATTGGCGGGAATGGTGGGCACCGGGGCCGCCTGGTTCATCGCGCGCTACGATTTTCCGCTGTCGCGCTGGATGGATTGGCTGCTGCTGCTGCCGCTGGCGATCCCTGCCTACGTGGGGGCCTATGCGCTGGTGGACCTGATGGAATACGCAGGCCCGGTGCAGACGGCGCTGCGGGCGGTGTTCGGCTGGTCCTCGGCCCGCGATTACTGGTTCCCGGAAATCCGGTCGCTGGGGGCGGCGGTGATCGTGCTGGCGGCGGCGCTGTACCCCTATGTCTACCTGCTGGCGCGGGCGGCGTTCCGCGAACAATCCGGCGCCACCGAGGAAGTCGCGATGTCGCTGGGCGCGGGCGCGTTCGAACGGTTCCGCCGTGTCGGCCTGCCGCTGGCCCGCCCGGCCATTGCCGCCGGCATGGCCGTGGTGATGATGGAAACGGTCAACGATTTCGGCACGGTGGACTATTTCGCCGTGCAGACCCTGACCACCGGCATCTTCAGCGTCTGGCTGCAAAGCAACAACGCGGGCGGGGCGGCGCAGATCGCCTGCGTGGTGCTGGTGATGGTGATCCTGCTGGTGTCGCTGGAAAAGTTCAGCCGTCGCCGCAGCCGGTTCTTCAACCTGTCGGGCCGCCATCGCGGCACCGAGCGCACCCGCCTGACCGGCCTGCCCGGATGGATCGCGCTGTTTTTGTGTTTCATCCCGTTCTTCATGGGGTTCCTGCTGCCCGCCGGGGTGATCCTGTACCACGCCGCCCGCAATGCCGACCGCTGGGCCGATCCGCGCCTGATCGAGTCGCTGATGAACACGCTGACCGTGGGCGGTACCGCCGCCGTGGTGACCGTGCTGGCGGCGGTGTTCCTGGTCTACGGCGTGCGCCTGTCCGGCCGCAGCCTGCCCCGGCTGCTGCTGCCGCTGACCACCATCGGCTATGCCGCGCCGGGGGCGGTGCTGGGCGTCGGCATCCTGATCCCGTTGGCCGTGCTGGACAACGCGCTGGCCGACTCGGTCGAGGCGCTGACCGGCGTCGACATCGGGCTGGTCCTGACCGGTTCGGCCTTTGCCCTGATCCTGGCCTATGGCGTGCGGTTCTTTGCCATCGCCCAAGGGGCAGCGGACGCGGCGATGGGGCGGGTTTCACCCTCGCTGCCGATGGCGGCGCGGTCGCTGGGGCGTACGCGCGGCCAGGTGTTGCGGCAGGTTTACTACCCGCTGATCCGCGGCTCTGTCGGTTCGGCGCTGCTGCTGGTGTTCGTGGACTGCGTCAAGGAACTGCCCGCGACGCTGCTGCTGCGCCCGTTCAACTTCAACACGCTGGCGACGCGGGTGCATGATCAGGCCAGCCTGGAAAACCTGGGCGACGCCGCCCCCGCCGCCGTGCTGGTGATCCTGGTGGGCCTGGCCGCCGTCGCCCTGCTCGCCCGCGCCAGCCGTTAAACCCCTTGCAGAGGACCGGTGCTTGGCTTATGCCACGCTCCGAGTGCCCCTATAGCTCAGCTGGTAGAGCAACTGATTTGTAATCAGTGGGTCGGGAGTTCGAGTCTCTCTGGGGGCACCATTTCTCCATTACATTTCAATATATTAATCGAAGAACTGAAAGAGTACGGCTTCCAGATTTGTACAGCCGGAAGCAAAACGGAAGCACCTTGGACTACATTTGGACAGGGTTGGGTGTTGTGATTCCGCCACTCCGTCAATAGCCGCGTGTACTGCAGTACGCGTTCTTCGCCATCATTGAGGCAAACAAGGCGAATAACGAAAGTTTCTCAAACGGATTGAAGGCTTGGCCGCGAAGGTCATATTCCGTAATTCCGACAGTGATCAGTGCCTTGATACTATTTATCTCTCTTCCGACAGAAGCAGGGGAAAGCACCCCCTCACCGCTACTTTTAGGCGTCACCAACAGATCATCCCGAACCTTTCTGGCATGCTCTCTCGTTAGCTCCGTCAGCGGCAAGCTATCTAGTGGGCCTAGAGATGCCTCCAAGCGCCTTTTGATCTTGTTGAAGGTGTTCCTCGCGGATTTCTTCGGGTTTTCCCGGAGGCGCTCTTGCTCATAGATTTTCGCAGCATCAGCTAGCGTAGCTGGAGGAGGGGCAGCATTCGGTTCAGTGACGGCGCGGTAGAGCAGCCGATCTCCACCAGTTCGCACGATCTCCTCCGCGATGATATCCCTTCGCTCTTGGTCGCCGCCATCATCTAGCATCTCACGCCCCCCACGAACCGCCCGCACCCACGCCTCAGCATCTTTGAACGCCGCCCACTTTTCCCGCGAAGTTCTCGGGTCATCGAGACCTGCTCTTGCTTCAGCGATGAAGCGCAATACCCCCTGCTTTCCGATAGCACCTGGCTGACCATCACGGGCGGCATCAACCATCCGGTCAAAGGTGGCCTCATACGCCGCATGTTCTGGCACAAAAGCTGCACTGAACTCCTGAATACGGAATCGTGTTTCAAAGAAGTTGGTCGGATATTGGGGGCGAAGGTCCACCGGGATTCGCTTGCGAAAGACGAACTTCCCCTTGTTTGTGACCACGTCGGGTAACTTCATAAGTAGTGCCATTATTGGATGTACCCCCAATGTATCCCGCAAAGTAGCCCTTGGGGACACTGCAAGCCTTTATTTTCAAGGCTTGCAATTGGGTAGCTGTAAGATAATGGCTCCGGCGGTAGGGATCGAACCTACGACCAATTGATTAACAGCCGGAAAAGTGGGGTTTCGCCGGTTTTCGCCAACCTCCGCCACACGGACATAAACAACTGATACTAAACGTATTTTCTTGACGACACCTGCGCCAAGGATTCATTCAATACGCCATGAAACGCTGCACGGTGCTTCCGTAGTGCTTCCGTAAATCGGGGGTGAAAGGACCGCAGAAACGGAAAGGACGTAGGGATGACGAAGCTGACAAAGCGATTTGTGGAGAGCCTTGAACCGCAATCCAGCGACTACCTGCTTTGGGATGACGAATTGTCCGGCTTCGGCGTCCGCGTCTTTCCCTCTGGCCGCAAAAGCTACCTGGTTCAGTACCGGGCGGATGGGCGGACCCGCCGCCGTTCCATCGGGCAGCAAGGCGCGCTGACAGCCGAGGAGGCGCGCAAGGAGGCCCGCAAGCTGCTAGGAGAGGTCGCCAAGGGGGGAAACCCATCGGAAGAGCGCAGAAGCCGCCTGCAGGCTCCTACCGTCGCTTCGCTCTGTGACCGGTTCCTGTCCGACTATGCCGCACAGCACTGCAAGCCGACCACCCAGACCGGATATGAAATCGTCATCCGTCGCTGCATCCGGCCGAAACTTGGCCCCAAGAAGATCATCGACGTGACCCGCGCCGATATCGTCACCTTCCACCACGACCTGAGGAAGAACCCCTACATGGCCAACCGGGCCGTCAGCATCCTGTCCAAGATGTTCAACCTGGCCGAGGATTGGGGGTTGCGAAGTGACGGCACCAACCCGGCGCGACGGATCAAAAAGTTCAAGGAAGAGGAAAAGAAACGCTACCTGAGTGACGACGAACAGGCCCGCCTGGGCTTTGCCCTGGCCGAGGCGCTGGAACGCGGTGAAGAAAGCCCTTACGCGGTCTCTGCCATCTTTCTGCTACTGCTGACCGGGTGCCGCCTGGGTGAAATCCTGACCCTGCAATGGGATCACGTCGCGCCCTTCCACCTGGAACTGCCTGACAGCAAGACCGGACGACGGCGCATCCCCCTGCCCGCCGAGGCCCGTGAAATCCTCGCATCGCTGGAACGCATTCCCGGCAACCCCTATGTCATCGTCGGAGAGGTGGAAGGGCAGCACCTGGTCAATCTGCAGAAGACCTGGCTCCGCGTCAGGAAGAAGGCAGGTATCCCCGATGTCCGCATGCACGACCTTCGGCATACCTACGCGTCCGTCGCGGTCATGAATGGCGTTGACCCGTTCATGCTCAAGGAAATTCTCGGACATAAAAGCCTGCAAACCACCCTACGCTATTCTCACCTGGCGGACCACGCCGTCCAAAAGGCAGCCGGTGCGGTTGCCAGCCGGTTGGCCAATGCGTTGCGACGCGGTGGACCTTCCCCCCAACATCCAAACCTGCGTGTCGTGTCAGGGTAAGGGCGTGAATTGACTCGAACCGGCCACAGATAACGCGCGCCCCTGATCGGCGCGCGCCATTCCTTTTCATGACATATCCTTACATAGACATCTATCTAGGATTGAATCCCCCTCTATTACCTAGGTAGAACCTACGGGAAACCGACAACCTCAGGAGGACGGATTTGCCCGTAAAACCCAAGCCGCACATTCTCAGACTTTGGGAAAACGCAATCATGTCCAATCGCGCGCCGATTGCCCTGCTTCCTGACCATTTCTTGCCCGAAGGCACCACGCGGGATGACTACGCGAAGCCGAAATTCACTTTGCAGACCATCTCCGAAAACATGAAAGAACAGGCGGAAGGTTTCACTCCGGGCGGAGATGTATTTGCAGCCATGCAGCGGGCCGTGTTGAATTCGGCATCGCTCGACAAAGACCGCAACAGGCTCATCGAACTCGGCAAGGCCGAGATCATCAAAGCGATGAAATCAGGGGCTGTCCGGGCCTTCGCTTTCGAAGAACCCAGAAAGCTGAGCGACCTTCCGGTCGAACTCGAATCCAACACGCTGCTAAATGCAGATTTCCTGAATTGGGAATCTGGCAAGCTGCATTCTCAGGGGCTGCGGTTCATTGAACTCCGCTTCATCGCGGACACCAATGCCACCTCCCTTATCGCCAAATGGCGGACCGAAGAGGGAACCGGCGCATCCATTTTGACCAACCCGACGAATAATCCGGTTGGCCGTCCCTCTGTCAAAGCCGAGATACAGACCGCATTCAACGCGTTGCTGGCAGCGGGAAAGATCGACCTGAAAGCCGCCAAACGAACCCACTATCCTCTTATAAGACAATGGCTTGCAGTGCATTGCTCAACCTTTACAGCAACCGACACATCTCCGGGGGATGAAACAATCCGGCGCGCTATTACACCGATGCTGGAAAGGGCTGCTCGAGACACCCCAAAACTATAAATTCGAGGGCAATTTATAGGCATTTTTTGAGGTTCGGTTCCTCCGCAGATTGAAGCCATCGAAAGCAATCAAGCGGAGAACATGAACATGAAACATGCAACCAAAGCCCTGACCGAAGCCGATACCGACCTGGACCGGCTGATGGACGAACGCGAAACGGCCTCTATCCTGTGCTATTCCGTGCGCGCCCTGCAGAACTGGCGTCACCGTGGTGGTGGCCCGAAATTCGTCAAGGTGTCTGCCCGTTCGGTGCGTTACCGTCGCCGGGATGTCCTCGAATGGGTCGAACAGCGGGTTGTCGCCAACACGTCGCAAGCCCCCGAGCTTTGATCTCGCAAGGACAGCCGGGGAAGCTCGCTATGCAACGCATCGGGAATATCATGCCGTCCGGGCAGGACCTGTCCAGGTCAGAGGGCGGTCAGCCCTCTGCCGGTTCACCCGCCTCGCCCCTCGCCAAAGCTGACAAGCAACATACCGCCCGTTTTGCTGAACTCAAAATGACCTGGGCGCTTCAGGTGGCCGCTGACAAGCGGCTTCCCGATACTGCCCTGCGTGTCGCCCTTGTCTGGCCATTCTGGTTGAACTCAAAGACTTTGCTGGCATGGCCTGCTCAGCAGACAGTTGCAGAACTCATCAACTCGGGCGAAAGGGCAGTGCGCGCAGCACTGAAGCGGCTCGAAGAGTGCAATCACCTTGTCTGCATCAATGAAAAGCGAGGCGGTCGCATATCGAACCGCTACCGGATCGTCATTCAGGACGAAGTTCTAGAAACGCTGGAAACACCCGCATTGCATATTGAGACCGGCACAGACGTTCCGGTCTCCCCGGAACAAGCGGCCCGCTCTGCCCGGCAGGAACAAACCAGTCTGCGCGGAACGGACGTGCCGGGCAGAGAGGTTTTGGCGAACCGGGGAACACTTGAAAGAACACATGAAAAAACAAAAAAGAAAATGGCCGAGACCCAGGCCGCCAACTCCGATGACGAACCCAGAGGACCACGCGTAACGAAAGAAGAAATGGAGCAAATAATGCGCCAAACCTTCGGTGACCGATGCGTATCCGAAACCGGGTATTTGCAGAGAGAATGATGCTGGATTTCTAAATGCCCGATAGCGCAACGAGCAATGACTGCTAGCGGCCCAAACCGGCCGTTCACCATAATTGCGAGAGCCGCATCGCAACTTTCGCATGCTGGCCAGCCGCCCTAACGGTCGGCTCAAGGAGCACTGACATGGAAAAAATGCTAAGGTTACTTGGTGCGACATTCCGCATCGCGCATATTTCGTCTTCGAAAAAACTCTTCTCACTAGCCCCTTGTAGTTAAGTGGCAAGGCACCTATCTAATGTGGGCAAGGCAAATCCTTCGAACTTCTGTCTCCTAACGGCCTCAGTTGATCTTATGACGACACTGAGCCGGGTCATCGCGCTTCGCGGATGGCAACTTTTTATAGGAGACAACACGATGGCCAATGGCACCGTGAAATGGTTCAACACCCAAAAAGGCTTTGGTTTTATCGCGCCGGAGCATGGATCGAAAGATATCTTTCTTCACATTTCCGTAGTCGAACGCGCAGGCATCAATGCACTGCCCGATGGGCAAGCTGTCACGTTCGACATTGAAAGCGGACGGGATGGGCGTGAAAGCGCAACCAATCTCGCACTGGCATAAGCCGGTAGTGCGTTAACCAGTATGGCTGGAGCTCTCCCCTCGGTTTGCCCCGGCCTTTTTCGATTTGACTTCCTGATGCTCAGCGAGGACCAACCACAAATTTTGGATTCATAGAACTTGATAGATATCAACTGGGGTCTCCCCATGACACTCGTCGTATCGCGTCGCGGCGATACACAAAACATAACGACGCTTGAACAAGCGTTCTACTGGCTGCGCAAAAGGTGGCCCGTCACCGATCAGCACCATGTGCGCGCTCTAGAGTACATTGACGCAGCAATGCATTGCCTGGTGTCCGTAACGTCTGCACGAAATGCGTTCCACATGGCAGCACACAGCGCGGGGTTCATTCCCGACAGTTCGAGCGACCGGGGCTAGCCTGCCTGAAACATGAACGCCTCAGTCGCAATCGTGGCGACCGGTCTGGCAAGAAAATTTGGCGAGACTGGTCCATTTGGCTCAATTTGCGCACTCCAAGCTACAAATTACACTGAGGACAACTGAACATGGCGACACCTTCAAAGGCCAAGTTATTCAAGCATCAAAAGCCTGCTGCGGAAAGCCAGATGGATAGAATTTCGCGCGCAGCGCGCGAGATCGTGGCTGACGATGTCGAGCAGCGCGAAACGAAGACCGCTCGGCTTCGCAAAGCGCGTCTCGAGCGGGAAGCCTTCACCGCGAACGATGCCAGCGGTGTAGCCAAGAAAAAGCGCTGAGTACTCCCTCGCTCCTCTCTCCTCCATGATGAGCGTTTGGGTGACCTGCATCCCGCTTGAGCTCGTCGCTGTTAGTGCTTGTCCCCATCTCGGCCTCCTAGCCTCAAAGTTAGGCGGCAAAGCGTCTACTAATCTAGGGGCACCTCATGGTTCAGGTCGGCGCGCGGTTGTCAGAAGCTATACAGGCCGACCCGGAGCGGGCAGCAAACAAGCTGAGCGAGGCGAAGGGACGGTACAGGTTTATTGCTTGATTAAAAGAGTTTTGTGGCAGAGGGCGAGGTCTAAGCATCTGTCACAAATTCTAGCCAGGCAGGTGCCCTTGATAAGCTCCTGAACTTCCGCAACCGGCCCATAGCTGCCATTTTCAGTCAGGCTTCGTCGCTGCATTGCGGCCCGTCAACCCTGCCATTCGCTGCGCGTGCAAAGTCCTAAAGAAGGCGCACACTCAGATTGCAGACGAAGCCACTCCACCGTCACTGCTAAGACGCTCAACTAATAGTATACCACCTCTTGCATAACTCGCCCCTCAGCCCCACTATATCTACTAGTGAGGGTCGACAGTGATGAGCGGTGACATCTGCCGAATTTTAAGTTTGGATGGCGGGGGAGCGAAAGGCTTTTATTCGCTCGGTGTCCTACGAGAAGTAGAGGCCATTTTACCGCAGCCGATACATGAAACCTTCGATCTCATCTTCGGCACAAGCACCGGTTCCATTATTGCCACGCTACTTGCTACTGGTCTTTCTGTCGATGAAATCCATAAGCTGTACTGCGAGTATGTCCCGCCCATTATGCGAGCTTCCGGAAAGGCGGCAAAAACAGCAAGACTGCGTGAGACTGGCGCGGTGGTGTTCGGCGACGCAGGCTTCGATACAGTTCTGACAGGCCTCGGCATCGTGTCGACTAAGTGGCAACTCGAGACGCCGATGATCTTCAAAAGCAAGGAAACACAAGCGTACGGTCGAAGAGCCACTTTTGTTCCAGGGTTCGGGTGCAAGTTGGCGGATGCGATTGAAGCCTCATGCTCAGCATTCCCGTTCTTTGAAATCAAAACCTTAGAAACAGCTTCTGGCGACGTCGTTGAATTGTTCGACGGCGGCTATTGCGCCAACAACCCGTCACTTTACGCGCTTGCCGATGCGACAGTTGCGCTCGGGTATGCTCCTGAGAATTGTCGACTACTATCTTTGGGCTGTGGCCAGTATCCAGAGCCGAAGCGTGGATTTTTTGCTCGCCGGATCAATAGTTTCCTTCCGGTTCAGTTGCTTCAAAAGACGCTCGAGGTGAACACGTCCTCAATGGATCAGCTTAGGCGATTGCTCTACTCAAACGTGCCAACGGTTCGGATCAGCGACACCTTTGACAAACCAGAAATGGCTACGGATCTGTTCGAGCATGATCCCAAGAAATTGAACCTCCTACGCCAGCAAGGCGTGGAGTCGTTTGCTCGACGTGAAAAATGCGTGCGTCAACTACTTTTGGATGAGGAATAGTTATGGCAATTTCAGAAGACCAGCTTGAGACATGGTCACATCAGGGTTCGGTTCAACAATCTGCGGCAACGTATCAAACCATAAAAAGCGTTTTGGAGAGCCCTCACGCACCTTATGCCAATCGCAAAACCAAACCATTTCTTCAGGGTTCGTATGGAAACGACACAAACGTTCGGGCCGAGAGTGATGTAGATGTCGCGATTTGCCTAAGCTCGGTGTACTACTCTGATACTGACAGCCTCAACGAGGACGAGAAAGCACGCTACGATGCAAATTGGTCCTCGGCCAATTACTCGTTCAAAGACTTCAAGGCCGAAGTATTGGCATGGCTTCGAGAGAATTTCGGGAACTCCGTAACACCGGGCAAAAAGGCCATCAAAGTACCAGGCAATGGCAGTCGGCGGGAGGTTGACGTTTTGCCCTGTGTCCAGAATCGCTACTACTATTCCTATCCGGCCAGCGGTCGGCCAGGGTATCACGAAGGAATTTGCTTTTGGACTTCGGACGGCGACAAGATCGTCAACTATCCGCACCAGCACATGAGCAACTGCACGTCAATGCATCAAGCCACGAACAGCAGGTTCAAACCAAGTATTCGCGTTTTGAAGAACATGCGAAGATCGATGATAAGTGATGGCTATATAGCCGACGGAGTAGCTCCGTCGTACTTCATTGAAGGGATGCTTTACAACGTACCAAATGACCACTTTGTATCAACGCACAAACAAACAATTGAAAACGCGCTTGCCTGGCTGGAGCGAAGCAACGTCCCCGATTTGCTGTGCGCGAATGAACGCTATTACCTCGTTCGTGACGGGTACAGCGTCTGTTGGAACGCAAATGACTTCAGAAACACGCTGACATCCATGCGTCAATATTGGAATACCTCTGGTCGCTAAGTTTGTCTCTGCGAATTTGCCGTCAAAGTTGTGGCCCGACCATCGACGAACAAAACAACTTTCGCTGGTGATAGAATGCAGCACGCATCGACAGCCGTCGCCATTGAAAGTGATAAAGTACTGTTATGTGCCGAACCCAGGTTCGGCTCAGAAAACAGGGGCGTATGCCGACTCACGATGCGCATAGACCATGCAGAAAGATAGTAGTCATCGTCTTGCTGGGTTCTTTGAAACAGTATCGCGCCATCATGGATACTTGGGTTCACCTTAAGGGCATCATCTAAGTCTTGGACTAGCGCCGTACAAAATCGCTGCCCAACTTCAGGCACTGGATCTCTCGGCATCGGTATACAATCTACGTCTGAAAGTCGGCTAGATGCGAAGATCAAGATAGCTGGGTGGAACGGTGCGCCGCTTTGATGTATCTGGAGCAACGTTTGTTTTAGATTCTCAAACATGGGTGACGCATTGCTCACTAGGTCGACAATTTCAATACTTCTTATCATCGCCATCGTAGTTTGGGGAGGATTTCTGTGGGTGCTTGGTATCGAGCTGACATGGGATCATGTGCAGCCTTACTCCTTAACTCTGGCGGCAATCACTTCGTGTTTTTGGCTGTTTGATCGGTACATTTGGAGAACTTGGCCTGTAAGAAAATTAGTTCGGCGTCCGGATTTGAACGGAACTTGGCGGGTTTCTCTCCAATCGACCTACAAGGTCCCAGGTTCGGATGAGTCTGTTGCCGCAGTCCACGGCTTTGCGGTCATACGTCAGACATTCAGTTCTATGTCGATCAGGTTAATGACAGAGCAAGCCGAGTCGTTCTTAGTTGCGTCAAGCTTTGACATTCAAGCTGACGGTACAACCTTCGTCTACGGCGCCTATCAAAGTGACCCAAGTATCCACCTAAGATCTGGTATCAGCGAGATTCACTACGGGAGTTTCAGGTACAAGGTAATTGGCAGACCACCAGGCCAGCTCAGTGGCCACTATTGGACAGACCGCAACACGAATGGTTCAATTTCGCTTTCCGATCGCAAGAATGTGTTCTTCGACAGTTTCATCGAAGCGCAGGATTCTTGGAATGCTAGCTAACTCTATTTTTTCCACGAAACCACCAGCTCATTTCGTGACAACTAATATCCGCTTTGGCGAAATCACCGTTCATTCTCTGTACTGCCGCGAATGGCCGTTTCCCGCCCCTCGCGCCGAGAGTCGGTATTGGTCAAAAACCTTCCTGCGCGGAAAAACGAGCAAGCTTCGAACTTTCGCTGCCCCGAGTTGTAGGCTTGCAAGATGCAACACCGCAAAGGCGGCCTCAAACCCGTGTTTCCACCCAGGTACAACCGTTTGGGACCGGTCTTACCTCGCGAAATCTGATTTCATAAGCATGCACGACTGTGCCTTCTCTGCATCAACTTGTCAGCGGAAAATCGTCGTCCTGCTGCTTCCGTAGTGCTTCCGCGACGAAAAGGCAGGCCCGATCCCGAAAACCAAAAAAGCCCCTAAGGCATTGACCTTAGGGGCTTTTTATGGCTCCGGCGGTAGGGATCGAACCTACGACCAATTGATTAACAGTCAACTGCTCTACCGCTGAGCTACGCCGGAACATGGGGCGGTGTATAGCTATGTGGTTTTCAGAGGTCCAGAGGGTTTTGGCAGAATCTCTGAAAAAAATTCCCGGTCCCTCAGACCAGGCGGAAATGCGCCTCTGCGGACAGGGGTTCTTCTGGTTGCACCAGGTTTTTTCCAACCAGATCAACCAGATGGGCAAAGACATTGCGGGTGGCGGCGGGGATCAGCGCAGGGGGGGTGTCGGTGTAGATGCGCTGTGCGAGATCTTGTGCCGTGGCCACCTGGCCTTGCAGCGCGTCCAGGATCGCAGCCTCGCGACTGCGCCGGTGGTTCAGCAGCCATTCCAGCCGTTCGGCGGTTTCCGTAACCGGCTTGCCATGGCCGGAATGAAACCGCCGCGCCTCCATCCTGGCCAGTTTCTCGCATGAACGCATGAAATCTGTCAGGTCTCCGTCCGGGGGCGACACCAGCGAACTGGCCCATCCCATCACCAGGTCGCCCGTGAACACGGCCTCCTGCCAGGCAAAGCTCAGGTGGTTTCCGAAATGGCCCGGCGTCCAGATCGCGCGCAGTTTCCAGCCGTCCCCGTCGATGGCTTCACCATCCGCCACCTCGATATCCGGGGAAAACAGCGCGTCGACGCCTTCGCCGCCCCCGGCCAGACCTTGCGCCGCCAGATCCCGCATCACGTCGGACCGTCCGGCGCGGAAGTCACCGAACGCATAAACAGGTGCGTCCGTACGTGCCGAGAGGGCCCGCGCCAGAGGAGAGTGATCCAGATGCGCGTGGGTCACAACGATGTGGGACACCCGTTGCCCCGGATGTAGCGCGCCCAGAATCGCCTGCAGGTGGCGCGGATCGTCCGGGCCCGGATCGATCACCGCGATGTCGCGTTCACCCAACAGATAGGTATTCGTGCCGCGATAGGTCATCGGCGACGGATTCGGGGCCAGAACCCGGCGCAACCCTTCTTCCAGTTCTTCGGCCACGCCCACGGGCGGGTTGAAATCATCCGGCGGCAACATCGCTATTTCTCTCCTCTGAACTGCCCGCTAGGTTTAGCGCATGTTCTTTCAGTGGCTCAAACGCTATTTGCCCCGCGGTCTTTACACCCGTGCGGCACTGATCCTGGTCCTGCCAGTTGTGACGCTGCAACTGGTGGTGTCGGTCGTGTTCATCCAGCGCCATTTCGAAGGGGTCACCAGCCAGATGACCCAGTCCGCCGCACGCGAGGTGCGCCTGCTGCTGGGGGCCATTCCGCCGGACTTGCCCGCAGCGGATATCCCGGCCACGCTGGCACCGTTGTCGGGGCCGCTGTCCATACCCGTCTTTGCCCCCGGCACCCCTGCCCCGGCGCAAGCCAACCTGCATCGTTGGTACGACCTGTCGGGCCTGATCGTCGAGAGGAACTTTCACCAGTTGCTGCCGGAACTGGCGGCGATATCCCTGCCCGATGACGACAGGGTGCTTCTGTTTCTGGACATCGCGCAGGGCCAACTGGTGCTGCAACTGGACCGGCGGCGGGTGTCCGCGCGCAATCCGCACCAGTTGTTCGTGAACATGGTGTTCTTTGGCGGGCTGATGACGCTGATCGCCTTCATCTACCTGCGCAACCAGCTGCGCCCGATCACACGGCTGGCCCACGCCGCAGAGGCGTTCGGCAAGGGCCGCACCCTGCCCTATCGCCCCTCTGGCGCGATAGAGGTCCGCGCCGCCGGCAACGCCTTTCTGGACATGCGTGCCCGGATTGAACGGCAGATTGAACAACGCACGCTGATGCTGTCCGGCGTCAGCCACGATCTGCGCACGCCCCTGACCCGACTGCGGCTTGGGCTGTCGATGATGGACGACGCCGACGCGCAGGACATGCTGCGCGACGTAGAGGACATGCAAAAAATGCTGGATGAGTTTCTGGCCTTCTCTCGTGGCGCTTCAGAAGGCGACCCCGAACCGGCGGACCCGATCGCGCTGGTTCAGGGTCTGGTCGAAGATGCGGCCCGCGCCGGACAAGACGTGACCCTGCGCGAAACCTTGGGCGCGGGCCTTGTCACCCTGCGCCCCTTGGCCATTCGCCGCGCCGTCGCCAACCTGATCGAAAACGGTGTGCGTTATGGCGGCACGGTGCAGGTATCGGTGGCCCTGACGGATAAATCACTGCGCATCCGGGTAGAGGACAACGGCCCCGGCATCCCCCCCGAAAGCCGCGACCTGGCCCTGCGCCCGTTTACCCGGCTGGACAGCGCCCGCAACCAGAACCGCGGTAGCGGGGTTGGCCTTGGGCTGGCCATCGCATCTGATATCGCCCGCGCGCATGGCGGGGTTCTGCGTCTGGGGGAAAGCGACACTCTAGGCGGGCTGCGGGCTGACCTTGTGATAGCAAGGTAACGTGCTCAGGTCGTCCATATCCAGACGATGACCCCCAACCAGAACAGCGTTGCCAGAATAACCGCCAGCCCCAGACCCGCGCCTGGTTTCTTGCGTTTTTCCTGACGTTGCTTACCCCCTTTGACGCGATGAATGCCTTGCGACTTTGCCATCAACGCCTCTTGGAATAGAAACAGCTTACTATACGAAAGCACTAATAACATACATTTCGGGCAAACCAAACAGAAAGCGAAACCGGGGCAGAAAACGCAGCCAGGACACGAAAAATTCCTGTCACGCTCTGTCCTGTGGCAATGGTGATCCACAGTGCTTGCCCGCACGTCACCATTGCCTTGGCGGATATTAGTCCATATCCGTACCAAATAGTCCATAACCGAACCAAGTGCTCATGCGTGTCTTTCATCTCTTGCAAGTGGCGCACAGCGCGTTGTTCCGGGCCGCCGACCAGCGGTCGCGCCGGGTGTCGGGCCTGACGACCTCTCAGTTGGCGATGCTGTTGATCCTGCGCAAACAGGATGGCCAACCCATCACCGAAATCGCCGCAACGCTGGCGATGGGCAAATCCAGCCTGACCGGGTTGGTGGAACGGTTGGCCGAAAAGGGCCTGATCAGCCGCACCCCCAGCCGCAAAGACGGCCGCGTCACCTTGATCAGCCTGACCCCGGCAGGTCAGACCGTCGCCGAGGCGGCGCTGCACGACACCCGCCACTATAACAAACAGCTACTGGCCCCGTTCACCCCGGACGAAGTTCAGATCATCCGTCGCTTCCTGCGTCATATCGAGCGGAATGCCGGAACCATCATCAATGCTGCGGAACCCCCGGGGCAAACGCCTGACGGAGGCCGCAATGACTGACTTCCAGACCCGCCCGATCACCTTTCGGGCGCAGGACGGCTGGGCGCTGGCCGGTGACCTTTTCCTTCCCGCCGCGCCGCGCACTGCCGTCCTGATTTCCGCGGGCACCGGTTTCCCACGCCGGTTCTACCGCCACCTGGCCGCCTGGTTGGCCACCCGCGGCGCAACCGTGCTGACCTACGACTATCGTGGCATCGGTGACTCGGTCGGGCCGGATATCCGCACCTCGGGCATCGACTATCCGCATTGGGGCCGCTTTGACATGCCCGCCGCGGTCGACACCCTGGCGGAATTCGCACCCGGCCTGCCACTGACCCATGTGGCGCACAGTGTCGGCGGGCATTTCCTGGGTCTCATGCCCAATCACGGCGCGATCTCTCGCCATGCTTTCGTTTCGGTCGGGACCGGGTACTTCGGCGGACACCACCGCAGCTATCTGCCGCTGGAGTTCTATTTCTGGTGGGTCATGGGCAGCTACAGCCTGCTGCGCCATCGCCACATCAAACGCGGCGGCGGCTGGCAGGGCGAACCGCTGCCGCCCGCCCTGTTCCGCACCTGGCGCCGCTGGGCGCATCATCGCGACTACTTCGGCTCCGAACTGGGCACGGTACTGCGCCCGCAACACTACGATCAGGTGACAGAGCCGATCCGGTCATGGGTGTTCACCGATGATCCGATCGCAACCCCGCGATCAGCCCGCCACTTGCTCGAATCATATCCGAATGCACCGCACAACGTGACGCTGAACCGCCCCGGCGACTATGGCCTTCGCCGTATCGGGCATGACGGCGCGTTCCGTCCCGGGCTGGAACCGTTGTGGCGGGACATCTGGATCTGGCTGGGCGGCGACGCGGCCTAATCTCAGCCGATCAGGCCCAGCAACACCGCCGCTCCGGCGGCGATCCCCAGCACCCAGCCCAGCCCCATGTGCAGCCGCAACAGCAGTACACCCGACCCCACCGCCAGCACCAGCGCGCGCCAATCCAGCGTCGCCCAATCGGGTAGCCACACCGCAACCGGCCCGGCCATATTGCGCGTGACCTCGTCAAACAGCACGTGCAGGCCGAACCAGATGGACAGGTTCAGGATCACCCCCACCACGGCGGCCGTGATCGCCCGCAGCGCGGCGTTCAGGCGTGGCTGCGCTGAAATCCACCCGATGTAGGGTGCCCCGGCGAAAATCCACAGGAAACACGGTACGAACGTCACCCACAGCACCACCAGCCCGCCAACCATCGCCAGCCCATAGCCACCTTCCCGGTACGCCGCCAGATAGCCTACGAATTGCGTGACCAGGATCAGCGGCCCCGGCGTCGTTTCCGCCAGGCCCAGCGCGTCCATCATTTCCGTAGCGGTCAGCCAGCCAAACCCGGTGACCACGTCCTGCGCCATATATGCCAACACCGCGTAGGCACCACCGAAAGTCACCACCGCCAGCTTGGAAAAGAACACCCCCAACTGCCCCAGGATCGGCAAGCCCGACAACAGCGCCAGCACTGCAACGGGCAAGGCCCAGATCACCAGCCCGATCACCACCACCCGCAGCGTCCCCGCACCGGACACCCGCGCGACAGACGGCTGCGTTTCGGCGGCCCGGACGCCAAACAGTGCGCCATAGGCCCCTGCGGCCAGCACCACCAATGGAAATGGCACCGCCAGCAAGAACAGCGCCACAAAGGACAGCCCGGCGATCCCCCAATGCCCGCGATGCGCCAGCGCCTTTCTGGACACACGCAGCAGCGCCTCCAGCACGATCACCAGCGCCGCCGCCTGCACGCCCTGAAACAGCGTAGCCACCAGCGGCACCGCCCCGAACGCGGCATAGAGCGTCGCCAGCGCGAAAATGATCACGGCACCAGGCAGCACGAACAGCAGCCCGGCAACCAGCCCCCCCGGTATCCCACGCAAACGCCAGCCCGCATAGGTGGCGATCTGCATCGCCTCTGGCCCCGGCAGCATCATGCAAAAACTCAGCGCGTTCAGATAGTCGCGCTCGCTCAGCCAACGTTTTTCCTCGACCAGTACACGGTGCATCAGGGCGATCTGCGCCGCAGGCCCACCAAAGGACAACAGGCCAATCCGCAGGAACACTCGGAACAGCTCTGCCTCGGCAACAGGTTCAATCGTCGCGTCGGTCATCGTATCACCCCCTGGAAACCGCGGCTGGCCAGTCGTGGCCTTCATCGGTGGCGTCGCGCGCCCAGCGATAGAAACTGTCATACAGCGCCATCCCTGCCGCAAGCTGTTCCAGATCGTCCCGGTACATCCGCGACAAGCCCAACGACGCCGCCAGCAGCCCGGCAGATTCGGGGGCCAGGTCGTGGCGGTTGGTATCGGCCCCGCGCACGATCACGGCCAGCCGGTCCAGCGCGTCAATGCGTAGGCCGAATTCGGCAATCATGGTGTCAAAGGTGCAGTGCGCGCCGCGATGGCTCCAGAACACGTCCTCTATGTCGAACGGGACCGCATTGAACCGATCAGCCACGGCCAGCACCTGACCCGGTTCGACATACAGGAACTGCGCCGCCGGATCGACAAAGCGGCGGATCAGCCACGGGCAGGCGATCCTGTCGATCTTGGGACGATGCCGGGTCACCCAGACAGTCTGTCCCTGCGCATTGCGCTCTGGCAGCTTTGCCGACTCGACCATCGGCAGCCCCGCGTCGCGCCACGCGAACTGGCCACCGTCCAGCGTTTCCGCCGCAATCCCCTGCGCCCGCAGGATCGCCGCGACCCCCTGGCTCAGCTTCAGCCCCTTCTGGCAATAGATCAGCACCTTGGCGCCTGCCAGACTTTGG
The DNA here is from genome assembly GCA_017792425.1 of Thalassovita sp. Classification (GTDB taxonomy): domain Bacteria; phylum Pseudomonadota; class Alphaproteobacteria; order Rhodobacterales; family Rhodobacteraceae; genus Thalassobius. Next base: position 1,605,692 of record CP051233.1, on the reverse strand, counting down.
GCCAGCGACGCGGTTTCGGCATGGGCGTGGCGCCGCGCGCCGGGAATCAGGCGCGGGTCGTCCCCGAAATCCTCATCCGTGCGCACGTCCACAATCGTCGGGCACTCCGGCGTTCCGATCAGCCGGGCCAATTGGGTGATTTTCATTTCTGCAGGAGAAGCCATGGCGGCATCCTTCTCTGGTCAAGGGTGAGAGGATGCGGCATTTCGGCTGGCGCCTCACGAGGCGTCCGCAGGCCCCATGCGCCCATAATGCAACCGACCCCGGCACGAGTCAAACATCGACGCCCCTGCCAGCCACAACCGGCAGCACCAACGGATCAGGCGGGGAAATGGTAGGCCCGGCAGGATTTGAACCCGCAACCAAAGCGTTATGAGCGCTCTGCTCTAACCGTTGAGCTACAGGCCCGCCTGCCCGTTGAATAGGCCGAGCAGCGAAGGGCGTCAAGCGGCCCGGTCCTGTTGCCGTTTCCGCGCTGTATGACGCTACGGAACACGAAAATGACGCTCCGTCGCCCACCCCGGCCCAATGGACAACCTGAACCGGTCAGTTCAGTACACCGGCGGATACAACACCGCGCGGCGGCCCCTCTTGACACTCCGCCCCGCGCGACCACGAGGAGGAACACCATGCTTGGCCAAATGATGCGTCATGACCTGACGATCAGCTCTCTTATTTCGCACGCCGCCCGTTATCACGCCGACACCGAGGTCGTGTCGGTGGAAACCGACGGATCGGTGACCCGCACCACCTGGGGCGACACCGAATTGCGCGCGCGCAAACTGGCCTCGGCACTGGAAAACCGCGGGATCGAGATGGGCGACCGCGTCGCCACCATCGCCTGGAACAACCAGCGCCACCTGGAAATCTACTTTGGCGTCGCCGGGGCCGGCATGATCTGCCACACGATCAACCCGCGCCTGTTCCCTGAACAGCTGGTCTATATCATCAATCACGCCGAGGACCGCGTGCTGTTCCTGGACCGCACTTTCCTGCCGGTGGCCGCCAAGCTGGGCGAACATCTGAAAACCGTCAAACACATCGTCCTGATGGGGCCGCGCGACGAAGAAGCCGCGGCCATGGTTCCCGGCCTGATGTTCTATGACGAACTGATCGAGGAAGGCGACGCCGCCTATGAATGGCCGCAGGTGGATGAAAATGCACCGTCGTCGCTGTGCTATACCTCTGGCACCACGGGCAACCCCAAGGGCGTCCTCTATACCCACCGCTCGACCGTGCTGCACTCGTTGGGCGGCAACCAGCCCGATGCGCTGAACCTGTCGGCCCGCGACAGCGTGATGCCGGTGGTACCGATGTTCCACGTCAACGCCTGGGGCGTGCCCTACATCGCCCCCGCCGTGGGCTGCAAACTGGTGCTGCCGGGGCCGAATCTGGACGGCGACAGCCTGGTGAACCTGATCGACGGCGAACAGATCACCATCGCCCTGGGCGTGCCGACGATCTGGATGGGGCTGCTGGCCTCGTTGGAAAAGCTGGGATCGACCGCCGACAGCCTGAAACGCACGGTGATCGGCGGCTCGGCCTGCCCGCCCTCGATGATCCGCGCCTTCCGCGAAAAATACGGGGTCGAGGTGATGCACGCCTGGGGCATGACCGAAACCAGCCCGCTGGGCACGCTGAACACCCTGCTGAACAAGCATGATACCCTGTCCGAGGATGAGCAGTACAAGATCCGCGAAGGCCAGGGCCGTCCGCCCTTCGGCGTGGACCTGCGCATCGTCGATCCCGAGGGCCACGTGCTGCCGCATGACGGCGCCGCCCAAGGCGAATTGCAGATTCGCGGCCACTGGATCGTGGACACCTATTTCCGCACCGAAAAAACCGCGCTGACGCTGGACGGCTGGTTCGACACCGGCGACGTGGCCACGATCGACCCGAACGGGTACATGGTGATCCGCGACCGATCCAAGGACATCATCAAGTCCGGCGGCGAATGGATTTCCACCGTTGAACTGGAAAACATCGCGCTTGGGCACCCGTCTGTGGCGAATGCGGCAGCCATTGCTGCACGTCACGAAAAGTGGGACGAACGGCCCGTGCTGGTCGCCATTCTGAAGCCGGGTCAGACGGTGAGCGAACAGGAACTGCTGGCCTTCTATGACGGCAAGATCGCCAAATGGCAGGTGCCCGACCGCGTGATCTTCGTTGACGCGCTGCCCATCGGCGGCACCGGCAAGGTCTTGAAAAACAAACTGCGAGAGCAGTTCGGCGAGGTGTTGATCGGCGAATCCATCGCCTGATCACCCCCCGGCGCCGGCGAAGCCCACCTTCGCCGGCGCCGCTGTGAAACGGCGTGATCCAGCGGTGCGCTGCCGCGCACAGGACACCTCGGCGCAGGCCGCGCCTGCGCCTCGCGCGGGCGGCAACCTGCCGCAGCTGACCGCCGGTGCGCTACCGGCACGGGCAGGCGCCTCCGACGGGGTATATTACCCAGGAAAAACCAGGGTCCGATTGTCCGTGGCCCGCGGTACAGCCTTGCCCCGTATTTCGCTTTACAGGCCTGGGAAACGAAACTATCTGCCAGCCAGCTTTGTTCCCGGGCTCTGCCCGCCTGCCGAAAGGATTTCGTCATGATCACCCGCATCGCCCCCGGCCCCCGCATGAGCCAGGCCGTCGTTCACAACGGTACAGTCTACCTGGCGGGCCAGGTCGGCGAAGGCGCGACCGTGGCCGCGCAGACCCGCGATTGCCTGCGCCAGGTCGACGAATTGCTGGCCCGGGCCGGCTCCTCGAAACAGGCGATCCTGTCCACCACGATCTGCCTGGCCGATATCGCCGATTTCGCCGAGATGAACAGCGTCTGGGATGAATGGGTGCCGCAAGGCGACACCCCCGCCCGCGCCACCATCGAGGCGAAACTGGCCGCCCCCAAGTATCGCGTTGAAATCATCGTGACCGCCGCCGTCACCGCCTGACTTCAGCCCGGCAAGCGCTGCGCGCCGGGCGCGTGGCTATCAGCGACGGTGTTCACGGATTTCGCCCGTATCTGAGGCATGACAGACCCCGGCCCATCAGCTATGGTCGGGATCATGCCCACGCCCGTTTCCGCGATCCGTAATCTTGGCCCCGCCGTCGAGCGCGACTGCGCCCGCGCCGGCATCCACTCCGCCGAGGATTTGCGGGCCCTGGGCGCGCACGAAGCCTATCGGCGCATGATGGCGGCGGGCACCCGCCCGCATTTCATCGGCTACTATGCGCTGGTCATGGGGCTGCAGGGCCGCCCCTGGAACGATTGCCGCGGCACCGAGAAAGACGCCCTGCGCGCCGCTTTCGACGGGCTGAAGGCGGAACGCGCCGTCCCGCAGTCAGAGATCGAGCGCGTTCTGGACCAGATCGGCACCGGGCTGCGCCGTTAACGCTCTCTGCGCAGCGCGGGCAGGCCGACCCCGGTGCTTTCGAAACCCCCATCCGCCGCGATGACCTGCCCGGTGACGTAGCTGGCCTTGTCCGAGCACAGGAAGGTGATGACCTCGGCGATTTCCTGTTCGCTGCCATAGCGGTTCAGCGGAATCGCGTCGTGATAGGCGTCGATGATGTCCTGTGAATGCACAGCCATCGCCAGTTTCGTGCGCACCGGCCCCGGGCAGACGCAATTGGCGCGGATACCGTATTCGCCCAGTTCCGCCGCCTGCTGCTTGGTCAACTGGATCACCGCCGCCTTCGAGGTGCCATAGGCCACCCGCAGCGTGGACGCCCGCAGCCCGGAAATGGACGCGATGTTGACCACCGCGCCGCGTGTGTGTTTCAGCGCCGGCGTGGCAGCCTGGGTGCACAGGAATACCCCGTCCAGATTCGTTGCCATCACCCGCCGCCAGCAGGCGAAATCCGTTTCCTCGATCGGGCCGAATTCCGCAACCCCGGCGTTGTTCACCAGCGCATCCACCTGCCCGAAGGCAGCCAGGGTTACGGCAACCATATCCTCGGCCTGATCGGGGTCCGAGATATCGTTCGGGATGGCAAGTGCGGCACGGCCCAAGTCGGCGGTCGCGCGGGACAGTTCATCCTTGTCACGGTCCACCAGCGCCACGTTCCACCCCATATCCAGGAACATTCTTGCCGTCGCCAGCCCGATGCCGCGCGCCGCCCCTGTCACGATTGCCGTCTTGGTCATTGTCAATCTCCCCTGTTCGGGCGCAGGCTAGGCGTCGCACGCACAAAAGAAAAGCCCGGACCGCGCGGGTCCGGGCCTGATCGTGTCAAGTGGAAGCAGCGTTTAGCCGACCAGTTCCAGACCCGAGAAGAAGTAGGCGATTTCTACCGCTGCGGTGTCTTCGCCGTCCGAACCGTGGACCGAGTTTTCGCCGATCGACAGGGCGAATTCCTTGCGGATGGTGCCTTCGGCGGCTTCGGCCGGGTTGGTCGCGCCCATCACTTCGCGGTTCTTCGCGATGGCGTCCTCACCTTCCAGAACCTGCACGACGATCGGGGCGGAGGCCATGAATTCGCACAGCTCACCATAGAAGGGGCGTTCCTTGTGGACCGCATAGAACACGCCAGCCTGGGCCGGGGTCAGGTGGATGCGCTTCTGCGCAACAATGCGCAGGCCGGCGGCCTCCAGCTTGGCGTTGATGGCGCCGGTCAGGTTACGCGCGGTTGCGTCGGGCTTGATGATCGAGAAGGTACGCTGGATGGCCATCGGCTCGCTCCTGTTTGCAGGGATGAATGATTGGCCCCGCCTCTAACACGGGGCAGCACAGGGATAAAGGGGGTTATGTTCCTGCGGCAGATTCGCCCATTGCGTTTCCTGAGTATTTTAGTAGGAAACACGTGCACGCAACCAAAAGGACCCCAAGATGCGCATTGTTCCCTCCCTCGCCCTGGCCGCCACTCTGGCCACCCCGGCCTTGGCCGATGAACCACTCGCCCTGACCTATGAAATGTTCGAAGCCTCGGTTCTGCACGCCGATATCGAAGAATGCCCGACCGAACTGGCCAGCGAAGGCCGTTTCTGCCGTGCCACCCTCTATGCCGATGCGATTCACATCTTCGTCTTTTCGGAAGACGGCGATCAGCCGCTGGTGGATTTCCTCAGCTACGAAGGCTCGGACCTGCATACGATCCTGAAAACCCCGATGCCCGATTGACTTGACCCCGGCGCTGGTCCACATCGCGGGCCATGCTCAGGATCGATGACCTCCATTACTCCATTGAAGGGCGCCCCATCTTCGAGGGGGCCAGCGCCACCATTCCCACCGGCCACAAGGTCGGCCTGATCGGACGCAACGGGGCGGGCAAGACCACCCTGTTCAAACTGATCCGCGGGGATCTGCACCTGGATTCCGGGTCCATCCAGATCCCCGCCCGCGCCCGCATCGGCGGCGTCGCCCAAGAGGTTCCGGGAAACGAGGTGTCGCTGCTGAACACCGTTCTGGCCGCCGATACCGAACGCGCCGCCCTGCTGGCCGAATCCGGCACCGCCACCGACCCTGCCCGCATCGCCGAAATCCAGACCCGCCTGTCCGACATCGACGCCTGGAGCGCCGAGGCGCGCGCGTCGTCCATCCTGCGTGGCCTGGGCTTCGACACCGATGAACAACAGATGCCCTGCAGCGCCTTTTCCGGCGGCTGGCGGATGCGTGTCGCACTGGCGGCCGTGCTGTTCGCCCAGCCCGATTACCTGCTGCTGGACGAACCGACCAACTATCTGGATCTCGAAGGCGCGCTGTGGCTGGAAAACTACCTGACGAAATATCCGCACACCGTCATCATCATCAGCCACGACCGTGACCTGCTGAACCGCGCCGTCGGCAGCATCCTGCATCTCGAAAACCGGCAACTCACCTACTACACCGGTCCCTATGATCAATTCGTGCGCCAGCGGGCCGAGCAGCGCGCCGTCCTGACCGCGCAGGCCAAGAAACAAGAGGCCCGCCGCGCCCACCTGCAAAGCTTCGTTGACCGGTTCAAGGCCAAGGCGACCAAGGCCAAGCAGGCACAATCCCGCGTCAAGATGCTGGAGAAGATGGAAATCATCCGCGCGCCCGAGGATGCGGCCCGCACCGTTTTCAGCTTTCCCGAACCGGAAACCCTGTCGCCCCCGATCATCGCGACCGAAGCCGTCAGCACCGGCTATGACGGCAAGCCGATCCTGAAACGCCTGAACCTGCGCATTGATCAGGACGACCGCATCGCGCTCTTGGGCAAGAACGGTCAGGGTAAATCGACGCTGGCCAAGCTGCTGTCCGACCGCCTGCCCGCGATGGAGGGAAAGATCGCCCGCTCCTCGAAGCTGCGCATCGGTTTTTTCGCGCAGCATCAGGTGGACGAGTTGCGGATCGAAGAAACCCCGATCCAGCACCTGCACCGCGAACTGCCCGAAGAACAGCCTTCAAAGCTGCGCGCCCGCCTGGCGGGATTCGGCCTGATGGCCGAACAGGCCGAAACCGAAGTCGGCCGCCTGTCCGGCGGTCAGAAGGCGCGCCTGTCGTTGCTGCTGGCCACCCTGCCCGCGCCGCACCTTCTGATCCTCGACGAACCAACCAACCACCTGGACATCGAATCCCGCGAGGCGCTGATGGAAGCGTTGAACGCCTATTCCGGTGCCGTGATCCTGGTCAGCCACGACATGCACCTGCTGTCCATGGTGGCGGACCGGTTGTGGCTGGTGAAGGACGGTACCGTCAAACCCTTCGAGGACGATCTGGACGCCTACCGCCGAATGCTGCTGCAATCGGACGCCCCTCCCAAATCGTACGTTTCAAGCCGTGAACCGTCCGAGTTGGCATCCTTGCACAAACGTAAAAGCCGCGAACGGTTGCTTGCCCTGCGCGCCGAAGTCCGCAAATGTGAAGAGCGCGTAGAGAAGCTGACCGAGATGGAGGAAAAGCTTCAAGAGCGCCTGAACGACCCCGAAATTTTCACCACTAAAAAAGACCAAGCCATTGCTTTGCAAAAGAAATTTTCAGAGCTGCAAGAGGCGATGGCCCGCGCCGAGTCGTTGTGGATGGACGCACTGGAAAAGCTGGAACAGGCCGAGGCCGGATAGGCACGGTTATTCGTTAATCTGAACTCTTTCGCCCAACCAGCTGGAAACCAAGGAAAATACAGCACACCCGCCCTTTGGGTGTTAACCCTTTTCCCGGCTGGCACCCCCATCCCGCCCACGCTAGGCTGCCTCATGGACATCGCATTCTTCATCACCGGATTCGTCACGCTTTTCGTGATCATTGATCCCATCGGCCTGACACCGCTGTTCGTCGCCCTGACTCAGGGAATGACGATAAATCGACGTAAAAACATAGCATTACGGGCAATAGTTGTAGCATTTTTCATCCTGTCCCTGTTCGCCCTTTTCGGTGAGGCCGTGTTGGGCTTTGTCGGCATTTCCATGCCCGCCTTCCGCATCGCCGGGGGACTTTTGCTGTTCCTGACCGCGCTCGACATGCTGTTCCAACGCCGCACCAAGCGCCGCGAGGACCAGGCCGAGGAGGAAGACCACCACGACGACCCGTCAGTTTTTCCGCTGGCCATCCCCCTGATCGCTGGCCCCGGTGCAATCGCGACGATGATCCTGCTGGCAGGTCAGAAACCTGGCTTGCTGGGGCTTTCAATGACGATCGGGGTGATGGCCTCTGTCCTTCTGATCGCTTTTTTCCTTTTTATGACAGCTGGTTGGCTGGAACGCGCCCTTGGCAAGACTGGCATCAACGTGGTCACGCGCCTGCTGGGGATGCTGCTGTCGGCGCTGGCGGTTCAGTTCGTACTGGACGGGTTGCGCGCCTTCGGGCTGGCGTCCTGAGGGTGCATTTTCCAGACGCGTCCCTATATGTCCCTCATGGCAAAAGGAGCCCCCAATGAGCGACTGGGACGTTGGCCGCATGGTCTATCTGGTATTGCTGCTGTCGGTGATCGGCGGCTGGTTTTTCCTTCAGAACCGGCGCAACCTGTCCAAGATGCTGCAACAGGCCCTGATCTGGGTGTTTCTGTTCATCGGCGTGATCGTCGCGGCCGGTCTCTGGGACGACGTGCGAAACATCAGCACCCCATCACAAGCCATTTTTTCCAATGGAAAAATTGAACTGCCCCGCGCACCGAACGGACACTACTATCTGACCGCCCAGGTGAATGGCACCCCGATCCGCTTTGTCGTGGACACCGGGGCTACAGGGATTGTTCTGAACATGAAAGACGCCAGATCCGCCGGGATTGATCCTGCGACGCTGGTGTTCGCCGGCGAGGCCATGACCGCAAACGGACCGGTCAGCACGGCGCTTGTCCATCTATCGGAAATCGCGATCGGCCCCATCACCGACCGGAACGTTCGCGCCTGGGTGAACGACTCGACGATGGAGGTGTCCTTGCTGGGGATGTCTTATCTGCAGCGATATTCGAAGATTGAAATAACGCCGGACTCGCTGGTCCTGACCAGATAAAGAGCGTGCGATAAGACGTTCACTTCTCTGCCTTTTTTTCCCACCGGCCAGATTCTTCGGACCAATACTGCGCCGAACATCCGGCGTCTGTCAGCGCCTTCCATTGTCCGCGCGCGTGCTGAACGGCGTCGGGATCGTGCCCGTCGAACAGGATGCAGACACGCTCCATCCCGTTCACCTCGTCCGCGCTGACCTGGGCCCCGTCCACGCAGACCAGGCATTCGGCGCCATTCGCCACCTCGCCCGAGGTCAGCAAAATCGGCTGCAGCGCGTCATGCGGCCCACCGGCCAGACCATGCGGCAGGAACCCGTCGTCGCGCCCCAGCCATAGTTTCTGATCCAGCCAGTCCATTCGGGCCAGATCGGTGCCGCGCACCGCCACCTTCCATCCCCGCTCCAGCGACTTGCCCGCCAGCATGGCCAAGGTCGTCTCCACCGGGTCGCGGGTCAGGTGATAGAAGAACGCGGCACCCACGCGATCAGGCCTCGTACTTGTCGGCGACCAGGCGGTTCAGCGCCAGAACACCCCACCCGGTTGCCCCCTTGGGGGCATATTTCGTGTCCGCTTTCACACTGGCGACCCCCGCAATATCCAAATGAATCCAAGGGGTTTCATCCTTGACGAACCGTTTCAGAAACTGCGCGGCGGTAATTGACCCAGCAGGCCGCCCGGCCGAGTTCTTGATGTCCGCGATCTGCGACTTGATCATGTCGTCATAGGCCTGTCCCAGCGGCATCCGCCATGCGCCTTCGCCCTCGGCCGCGGCTGCTTTCAGGAAATCGTTGCAAATCGCGTCGTTGTTGGAAAACACACCCGCGTTTTCATGGCCAAGCCCGACAATGATCGCGCCGGTCAGCGTGGCCAGGTTGATCATCCCCACCGGGTTGAACCGCTCTTGCGCGTACCACAGCACGTCGGCCAGAACCAGGCGACCCTCGGCATCGGTGTTGATGACCTCTATCGTGTCGCCTTTCATCGAGGTCACGACATCTCCCGGACGCGTCGCCGTACCCGAAGGCATGTTTTCCACCAGGCCGACAAGACCGACGACATTGGCCTTGGCCTTGCGCAAGGCAAGCGTCTTCATCACACCCGCCACAACGCCCGCGCCGCCCATGTCCATGGTCATGTCTTCCATACCTGCCGCAGGCTTCAGTGAAATGCCGCCAGTGTCGAAAACCACGCCCTTGCCGACCAGCGCCAGCGGGGCCGCATCCTTTTCGCCGCCCTGCCACTGCATGACGACTACTTTCGAGGGACTGGCGCTGCCCTGCCCCACGGACAGCAGGCTGCCCATGCCCAGTTTGGTCAATGCGTCCTCTTCCAGCACCTCGACCTTGACACCCAGATCCTGCAACGCGGTCAGACGGGTGGCGAATTCCGTGGTGGTCAGGAAATTGGCCGGTTCGCTGACCAGATCACGGGTAAAGAACACACCTTCGGCCGCGGCCAGAAGCGGCGCGGCCTTGGCGGCTACCTCTTCGGCGGCATTGACCATCACGGTGACACCCTTGGCGGCGTCCGACGGTTTGCTTTTGCGCTGGCTGAAGTCATAAGCGCGCAGGGCGATACCCAGCGCCAGTTCCTCTGTCCGCGCAATATTGCCAGCCAACACCAGCAATTCGGAATCGGCCTTGGCGCGCGCCAGCGCAACCCCGGCCTTGCGCACCGTTTCCACATCGGCGCGGCGGCCCAGCTTGACCACGTTCAGCGCCTCGGCGGCCATCCCGGTGGGCCAACCCAGCGAGGCGACCTGCCCGGGCTTCATCTTTTCGAACGCATCAGAGTCCAGGAACCGCTTAAGCGCCCCTTTGGACAGCTTGTTGATCCGCGCGACCGCCGGGGTACGGCGCCCCTCGGCGCCGACGACGACTGCAACCCGGCCCTCTGCGGTGGCGATCCGGTCAAGATCGGTTTCGGTGAACTGGATGGAAACGGGTGTGGTCATCTTGGGCTCCTTGGCTGCTCGGGATAGAGTCCTAGCGCGACCTTGCCACATTGACCAGATAGCAGTTTTCCCCGGTTCCCGCATCGGGTAACACTGGACGCGATACACGGTTCCCGGGGGGGTGTTTTGGCCAGATTCGACAGATACCTGCTGTCCCAGCTGATGGTCCTGTTCGGATTCTTCTCGCTCGTGCTGGTTTCGGTCTATTGGATCAACCGTGCCGTGCGCCTGTTCGACCGGCTGATCGCTGACGGCCAATCGGCCTTCGTATTCCTTGAATTCAGTGCGCTGACCCTGCCCAACGTGATCCGCCTGGTGCTGCCGATGGCGGCCTTCGCGGCCTCTGTCTATGTCACCAACCGGCTGAGCAGCGAATCCGAACTGGTGGTGATGCAGGCCACCGGGTTCAGCCCGTGGCGGCTGGCGCGACCTGTGGTGATCTATGGCCTGATCGTGGCTGTTCTGATGTCGGCACTGACCCACCTGCTGGTGCCCGCCAGCCTGTACCAGATGCAAAACCGCGAGGCGGAGATCGCAGAAAACGTGACCGCCAAGTTGCTGACCGAAGGCACGTTCATCCACCCCACCGAAGGCGTCACCTTCTTCATCAGCGAAATCACGCCAGAGGGCGCGTTGGAGGACGTATTCCTGTCCGACCGCCGCCGCGAGGACCGCGCGCAGACCTATACCGCCGCCCGCGCCTACCTTGTGAACGAGGACGGCAAGGTCAAACTGGTGATGCTGGACGGAATGGCGCAAAGCTTTACCCGCGAGGGCAACCGGCTGTTCACCACCCATTTCACTGATTTTTCCTATGACATCACGGACCTGATCCGCCGTCCTGACAATATTGCCCGCACCATCCGTCATACCGGCACATTGGAAATGCTGATGCGCCCGGCGGCTATTGCCGTTGAAACCGGGGCCAGCATCGGCCGGGTGACCGAAGAAGTGCATGGCCGCATCAACCAGTCCCTGCTGTGCTTGGCGGCGGCGATGATCGGCTTTGCCACGCTGCTGGTGGGCGGGTTTTCCCGGTTCGGCGTGTGGCGACAGATCGTGGCAGCACTGGTGCTGCTGGTACTGATAAAACTGATCGAGGGGTTGGCAGGCGACGTGGTGCAATCCACGCCCCAGCTTTGGCCGGTGGCTTACAGCTCTTCCGTGGCGGGTGTGCTGATGGCCGTGGTCTTGCTGGCATGGGCTGGCCGGTCCCGTCGGTCCCGCGGCCCCGCACAGGTGGCCACATGAAGCTGCACCTGTATTTCGCCCGCAAGTTCGCAACCACCTTTCTGGGCATCCTCGGGGTGTTCTTCCTGTTGATGATGATGATCGACCTGGTGGAACAGATCAGCCGGTTTTCCGCACAGGGCGTGACGCTGGCGCAGGTCGTGGAATTGACGCTGCTGAACACCCCGCAGGCGATCTACAACATCCTGCCGCTGGTGATGATCCTGGCGACGATCACGTTATTTCTGGGACTGGCCCGATCCTCGGAACTGGTGGTGGCGCGGGCAGCGGGCCGGTCGGCCCTGCGTACGTTGCAGGCCCCGGTCGGGGTGGCGGCGCTGGTCGGCATCGTGGTCGTGGCGATGTTCAACCCGATCGTGTCGGCCACATCGAAGCGTTACAACGAATTGTACGACAGCTACCGCAACGAAGGGTCCGATATCCTGTCCATCAGCGCCGAAGGTCTGTGGCTGCGTCAGGGCGGGCGCGACGGACAGACGGTGATCCGCGCCGCCCGCGCCAATCCTGATGGCACGACGCTGCAGGACGTAACTTTTGTCAGCTATGCCCCGCACGGCAGCCCGGTCCGCCGCATCCAGGCCGACAGCGCAACCCTGACCCGCGGTGCTTGGGAATTGCACAACGCCAAGGTCTGGCCCCTTGGCGCTGGCCAGAACCCAGAGGCCGGGGCGACCATCCATGAAACACTGGCGGTTCCGTCATCGCTGACCCAGGACCGGATTCGTGACAGTTTCGGAACGGCCGGTGTGATTTCGGTCTGGGATCTGCCCAAGTACATCGGACAGTTGGAGGAAGCCGGGTTCTCTACCCGGCGGCATTCGGTCTGGCTGCAGATGGAACTGGCGCGCCCGTTCTTCCTGATGGCGATGGTTCTGATCGGGTCGGCCTTCACGATGCGGCACACGCGGTTCGGCCACACAGGGATCGCCGTGCTGACCGCGATCATGCTGGGGTTCGGCCTGTACTATGTGCGGAACTTCGCCCAGATTCTTGGGGAAAATGGCCAGATCCCCGTTCTGCTGGCAGCCTGGGCTCCGCCGATCGCGTCTGTCCTCTTGGCCTTGGGCCTTCTTCTGCATATGGAGGATGGATGACCCACAGGTTCGCCCCTATTGTTCTGGCTGCGGCACTGATGCTTGGCACCGCCTCGCTGACGGCCCACGCGCAGGGTGCGGACAGGGCGGCGCCCCCGGCGGTCCTGATCGCCGACAGCCTGAAGGTGGACGGGCGCAACCGCCTGATCGCCAACGGTCATGTAGAAGTGATGTACGACGACATCCGCATGAGGGCCGAGCGGATAGAATACGACCGCAAGGCCGACAAGCTGCGCATTACAGGCCCGATTTCGATCACCCAAGGCGATGAAACGATCATCCTTGCCAATTCCGGCGAACTGGACAGCAAGCTGGAAAACGGCATCCTGCGCGGGGCGCGGATGGTGATGAACCGGCAGGTTCAACTGGCCGCGGCCCAGATAGATCGCGTCGGGGGACGCTACACACAGCTCTACAAGGTCGCGGCGACCTCTTGCCGGGTTTGCGACAGCGATACCCCCCCGATCTGGCAAATCCGGGCCAAGCGCACAATCCATGATCAGCAGGAACGCCAACTGTATTTCGAGAATGCCCAGCTGCGCGTTTTGGACGTGCCGGTGCTGTGGCTGCCCTGGATGCGCATGCCCGACCCGACACTGGAACGCGCAACGGGGTTCCTTATCCCGGAACTTAACCAAAGCTCGGAACTGGGGCTGGGACTGAAACTTCCGTATTTCATCAGGATGGGCGACCACCGAGACCTGACCCTTACCCCGTTCGTTTCCACCCAGACTACCACATTGGAATGGCGTTACAGGCAGGCTTTCCGCACCGGGCGGGTTACCTTTCACGGGGCGTTGAGCGATGATACGCTGCAACCCGGCGACCTGCGCGGTTTCGTGTTCGGCGAGGGCCTGTTCAACTTGCGCAATGACTACAAACTGTCCTTCGGGATCGAAGCGGTGACAGATCGTGCTTACCTGTTGGACTATGACTATTCCGACAAGGACCGACTGCAAAGCGAGTTGGCGATCACCCGCACCACGCGCGACGACTATCGTCGGGCGGCGTTGGTGAATTTCCAGACCCTGCGCGACGACGAAGACAACGCAACCATTCCCACTATCGTTGGGGACGCGGAATACGAACGCCGCTTTTTCCCCTCTCGCATGGGCGGAGAGCTGCGGATGTCCTTTGCCACACATTCCCACTACCGCACCTCGGACGTGTCGACAGATGGACCGGACAGCGACATCTGGGGGGATGGCCGGGATGTCAGCCGGGCTGAGGCGGCGCTGCAATGGTCTCGGGGCTGGACCATCGGGCCGGGTATTCAGGCAGAATTCCTGGCGGGCGCTGCCGTCGATGCCTACACGATCCGGCAGGACGACACCGCCGCGTTGGACAACGAAGTCACGGTGACGCCGCAAACCTCGCTGACGTTACGCTGGCCTTGGCTGAAAGCCACCCCCGTCGGCACGGTCCATACAATTGAACCCGTTCTGATGCTAGGCTGGGTCGGCGGCGATGGGCTGAACATCCCGAATGACGAAAGCACCCTGGTCGAATTCGACGAGGGGAACCTGCTGTCGCTGTCCCACTACCCTGCAGCGGACCGGCGCGACCGCGGCGCGATGGCGGCGCTGGGGATCAATTGGACCCGTGTCGCGCAATCCGGCTGGACCAGTGCCTTGACGCTTGGCCAGATCATACGAGAGGACGCGGACACCCGGTTTTCTGCCACCTCTGGCCTTTCGGGGCTAAGTTCGGACCTGCTGGTCGCCGGGCAGATCAGGAATGCGGACGGATTGGGGCTGACCGCACGGGCCTTGTTCGGCAACGGGCTGGACGTCAGCAAGGCAGAGGCCCGCGCCAGCTGGCAAAGTGCGCGCACCGGGCTCAGCCTGTCATATGTCTGGTTGGGTGCCGACCCGGACGAAGACCGTGACGACACCGTTTCGGAATGGACGTTGGACGGGTCACGGCGCTTCTCTCGTCACTGGACCGGAACAGCCAACTGGCGCTATGACGTGGCCGACCGTCAGGCCACTGGGGCCGCCCTTGGCCTGCGCTACACCAACGAGTGCGTCGAGGTGGACCTGAGTGTTTCGCGGCGCTTTACCTCGTCAAGCACCGTTGATCCATCGACGAATTTCGGCTTTACCGTGGGATTGAAAGGGTTCAGCAGCGGATCTTCTGACCAAAGCTATGCCCGGACCTGCAGGAACTAGAGGATGAGAACGAATAATATGCGCCGGTTTTTCCTAGCTTTTGCCGCCCTTGGCCTGCTGTTGTCCACCCCTCTGCAGGCCCAAAGCCTGTTCAGCCCCGCCATCCGGGTCAACGACCGTGCCATTACGTGGTATGAACTGGACCAGCGCGCGCTGCTGCTGAAGGCGTTGAACGTCCCCGGCGACCCAGATACCGAAGCCCGCAACCAGTTGATCGAAGAACGCCTGAAACAGGACGCCGCCGCCGCCACGGGCATCCAGGTATCCGAAGAAATGCTGACCGAAGGCACTAGGGAATTTGCCGGACGCGCCAACATGGACCCCGACAAGCTGTTCACCTACTTGGATCAGAACGGAATCGCGCGGGAAACCTTTATCGCATTCATGCAAAACGGCCTGCTGTGGCGCGAAGTCGTGCGCGCGCGCTTTTCGGCCAAGTCGGCGGTGACCGATGCGGATATCGACAAGGCGATGAACGCGCTGAACAGCGGGAATTCAGCCCAGGTGCTGCTGTCCGAGATCTGGATTCCCGTCCCGCAAGGCCAAGAGGCACAGGCGATGGCACTGGCCGAAGAACTGTCGCAGGATCACAGCCCGACCGGTTTCGCGGCCAACGCCCGCGAATACTCGGTCGCCAAAACCCGCGATCAGGGCGGACGCCTCGGCTGGATGCCGCTGACCAAGCTGCCCCCGGCGCTGCGCCCGGTCATTCTGGCGCTCAAGCCCGGCGAGGTGACGCGCCCGTTGCCGTTGCAGAATGCCGTCGCGCTGTTCCAACTGCGTTCGATCGCGGAATCCGAATACCGCGCCCCGGCCATTGCTGCCATTGAATACGCCACTTTGCTGATCCCCGGGGGCCGCACCCCCGAGGCCTTGGCCGAAGCGCAGAAGATCATCAGCGACACCGATTCTTGTGATGACCTGTACGGCAAGGCCAAGGGGCAGCCCGAGGAAATCCTGACCCGCAGCACCCAGAAACCCGGCGACATCCCGCAGGATATCGCCATCGAACTGGCCAAGCTGGACAAGGGCGAGTTTTCCACCCTGCTGACCCGGAACAATGGCCAGACGCTGGTGCTGCTGATGATGTGCGGGCGCACCCCCACGCTGACCGAGGATGCCTCGCGCGAGGAAATCACCGCGCAATTGCGCAACCGTCGGCTTGAATCGCTGGCAGCAGGCTATCTGGAACAACTGCGCGCCGACGCCCGGATCATCGAGGAATGATCCAGCCCATCGCGCTGAGCTGTGGTGAACCGGCAGGCGTCGGCCCGGAAATCGCCGCCACCGCCTGGGCTGCGCTTCGGGATAACCTGCCGTTCTTTTACATCGGCGACCCACGTCATTTGCCACGCGGCACCGCGATCGTGGAAATCAGTGACCCGGCGGATACTGCGGTGGCATCGCGCTCGGGCCTGCCGGTGCTGATGCACCCCTTCGCAGCCCCCGCCACGCCTGGCTATCCCGACCCGGCAAACGCGCAGGGCGTGATCGACGTGATCGCGCGCGGGGTGGATCTGGTGATGCAGGGCAAGGCCGCCGCCTTGACCACCGCCCCGATCAACAAGAAGGCGCTGAAGGACGGGGCCGGGTTCGCCTTTCCCGGCCATACCGAATACCTTGCCGCGCTTGGCGGTGTGGACCGCGTGGTAATGATGCTGGCCTGTTCCGACTTGCGCGTCGTGCCCGCTACAATCCATATCCCGATCAGCGCAGTTCCAACGGCCCTGACAGAAGATTTGCTGTCCTCGACGATCGCGATCACCCACGCGGCGCTGCAACGAGATTTCGGGATCGACAACCCGCGTATCGCCATCGCTGGCCTGAACCCCCACGCGGGCGAAGGCGGCGCCATGGGGCACGAAGAGATGGACCTGATCACCCCCATCGTGCAACGCTACCACGACATGCGGTGGCACGTATTCGGCCCCTTGTCCGCCGACACGATGTTCCACCCTGCCGCCCGCGCGCGTTATGACGCGGCGATCTGCATGTACCACGACCAGGCGCTGATCCCGATCAAGACGCTGGATTTTGCCGGCGGGGTCAACGTCACGCTGGGCCTGCCGTTCATCCGTACCTCGCCGGATCATGGCACCGCCTTTGACATTGCGGGTCAGGGTATCGCCGATGCGACATCGCTGATCGAGGCACTGAAATTGGCCCGCGACATGGCTGCGGCCCGCACACGGGCGTAAACCTTGCCTTCGGTGCCGGTTTCATGAAAAGAGGACGCCATGAGCGGCATCGACACCCTTCCCCCCCTGCGTCAAGTCATCGACACCCACGGTATCGCGGCCAAGAAATCGCTGGGGCAGAACTTCTTGCTGGACCTGAACCTGACGGCCAAGATCGCGCGGCTGGCCGGCGACCTGTCCCAGTGCGACGTGCTAGAGGTTGGCCCCGGCCCCGGCGGCCTGACCCGTGGCCTGCTGGCCGAGGGCGCGCGCAAGGTGCTGGCGATCGAGAAGGACAGCCGTTGCATGCCCGCGCTGGCCGAAATCGCCGCTGCCTATCCCGGTAAGTTGGAGGTCATCAACGGCGACGCACTGCAGGTGGATCCTCTAGAGCATCTGACGCCACCGATCCGAATTGCCGCCAACCTACCCTATAACGTGGGTACGGAATTGCTGGTCCGCTGGCTGACCCCGCAGGAATGGCCGCCGTTCTGGTCGTCCCTGACCCTGATGTTCCAGAAAGAGGTGGCCGAACGGATCGTCGCGCAGCCAGGCAGCAAAGCCTATGGGCGGCTGGCGTTGCTGGCGCAATGGCGGACAGAGGCACGGATCGTCCTGCATCTGCCGCCCGAGGCGTTCAGCCCGCCGCCCAAAGTGCATTCCGCCGTGGTACACCTGACAGCATTGCCCGAACCGAAATACCCGGCCGACCCCAAGAAACTGGAACAGGTCGTCGCGCGGGCCTTCAACCAGCGCCGCAAGATGCTGCGCGCCGCGCTAAAGGGCATGGCCCCCGACTTGGAGGATCGCCTGTTGGCGTCGGGCATTCAGCCGACAGACCGGGCTGAAACCGTCAGCCTCGAACAGTTCTGCGCGCTGTCACGCAACCTGTCCAAATGAAAACGCGGGCCGTTGGCCCGCGTATGAAGGATTTGCCGGATTGGCTTACTCTGCAGCTTCGGGCGCAGTCGGCTTGTCCGGCGACTCGTCCGTCGTTTCCGACTTCTTGGTGCGCGGCTTACGCGGCGTGCTGGACCGGGTGCGCTTCGGCTTGGGCTTTTCCTCGGACTCGGCCTTGCTTTCGGGGGTGTCCACCAGACCGGATTCCCGGTCGTCGCCCGCATCCATCACGTCCGGCTGATCGCCTGCGCCCGGATCGTTGACCGGCTGTTCCGACTGGTTGCCAGCCTCGGCGGATTCACGTTCCTGGCGTTGCGCGCGTTCGCGGTCCCGTTCTGCCTGGCGTTCACGGTTCTGGCGCTCCTGCTCTTCGCGGCGGGCATCCTGTTCGCGCTGCGCCTCGGACAGCATGCGCAGGTAGTGTTCGGCATGCTGCTGAAAGTTTTCTGTCGCGACACGGTCATTGCCCAGTTGCGCATCACGGGCCAACTGGTTGTACTTGTCGATGATCTGTTGCGGCGTGCCGCGCACCTTGCCCTCGGGGCCATTGCTGTCAAACACGCGGTTGACGATGTTCCCGACGGTCCGGTTATTGCTGTTGCGGTTCGACTTTGACCGCGAGCGGCTTTTCGAAGATCTCATATTCCTGCTGTCCAGCCTTCAAACAATCTGTGCGTTGTTCCCGCTTCGCGCCTCATGCGCCTGAACTTAATGACGGGACCACAACGATTTTGGCTTGGTGTCGTCCAAGGCTGCACTGCGGCATCCAGCGGACCGACACCAATCACCTAATGCCTATGGGGGTGGAAAGACAAGGGGTTTCCCGCCAATATCTGCGTAATTTCATGAAAAATAACGGCTGGCGTTGTATTTCAGCCGCGTGTTGCCGCTACCACCCGGTCCCGGCCGTCCATGTCTGGCAGCACGCGCACATCCCGCCACCCGTTCTGCTGGAACAGCGCGGTAACCTGTCGCCCCTGCTGCCAGCCGATTTCCACCAGCACCCTGCCCCCTTCGGACAAATACTCCTGCCCCTGCCCAGCGATCACCCGGTAAGGGACCAGCCCATCCCCGCCCGGCGTCAGCGCCATATGCGGATCGTGGCCCAGAACCTCGGGTGAAAGATCCGGCATCTCGGTTTCGGCAATATAGGGCGGGTTGGACACGATCAGCTCGAAAACACCCGAAACTGCGCCGAACCAATCCGAATGGACCATTTCCAGCCGGTCTGCAACTCCGTACGTCTCAGCGTTGACGCGCGCAATGTCCAGTGCCGAAGCACTCAGGTCTGTGGCGATACCCCGCACCTGCGGC
This sequence comes from Thalassovita sp., assembly GCA_017792425.1. GTDB lineage: Bacteria > Pseudomonadota > Alphaproteobacteria > Rhodobacterales > Rhodobacteraceae > Thalassobius. The sequence continues at coordinate 1,586,443 of CP051233.1, read as the reverse complement.
CATTCCGCCAAAAGGGTCACGGCAATACAGCCACTGCCTGTACCCAGATCCAGCAGTCGCTGCGGCGCGGGGCCGACAAGTGCCTCTGCGATCAGGGTCTCGGTTTCGGGGCGCGGGTCCAGCACATCGCGCGTCACGCGAAACTCTCGTCCCCAGAAGGCCCGCCGCCCGGTGATCTTGGACACCGGCACCCGTTCGAGCCGTTGCCCAAGCGCGCCTTCAAAGGCCGAGACCTGTTCGTCTGTCAGGCTATCGGGCATCATCAATACCAGCCGATCCCGCGGCACATCCATCGCATAGGCCAACAGATGGCGCGCATCACCCGGGTCAATGCCAGCGTTCTGCAATCGCCCTGCCCCGGCCTTCAGCGCCTGCGCAACCGTCTGCTTCATCCGTCCATCTCGGCCAGTTGCGCAGCCTGATGTTCGGCGATCAGGGCGTCGATCACCTCGTCCAGATCGCCGCCGATGATCTGGTCCAGCTTGTACAGTGTCAGGTTGATCCGGTGATCCGTCATCCGACCCTGCGGAAAATTATAGGTGCGGATGCGTTCACTGCGGTCCCCGCTGCCGACCTGCGATTTGCGGTTCGCTGCCCGCTCGGAATCGATGCGCTGACGTTCCAGATCATAAAGCCGCGTTTTCAGCACCTGCATGGCAATGGCGCGGTTCTGGTGCTGGGACTTTTCGGACGAGGTTACAACGATCCCGGTCGGGATATGGGTGATCCGCACCGCCGAATCCGTGGTGTTCACGTGCTGCCCCCCGGCACCGGAGCTGCGCATCGTGTCGATGCGCAGATCGTTCTGGTCGATCTGGATATCCACATCCTCGGCCTCTGGCAGAACCGCCACCGTCGCGGCCGAGGTATGAATGCGCCCGCCGCTTTCGGTTTCCGGCACACGCTGCACCCGGTGCACGCCACTTTCGTATTTCAGCCGGGCAAAGACGCCCTCGCCCTTCACGTGGGCGACCACTTCCTTGATGCCACCCAACTCGGTTGCCTGCATCTCAAGTACCTGGAAAGACCAGCCCCGCGATTCCGCGTAACGCTGGTACATGCGCAACAGATCGCCCGCGAACAGGGCAGCCTCGTCCCCACCGGTGCCGGGCCGGATTTCAATCATCGCCGGGCGAGCGTCGGCGGCGTCCTTGGGCAACAACGCCACCTGCAGCGCCTTCTCGGCCTCGGGCAGACGCGCGCGCAGCGTGGGCAGTTCCTCCTCTGCCAACGCCTTCATCTCGGGGTCGCGCAGCATCTCCTCGGCTTCGGCCAGATCGTCCAGCAACTGCCGATAGGCGGCGATCTGCGCGACCACGGGGCGCAGGTCGGCATATTCCCGGCCAAGTGCGGCAATATCCCCGCCCCCCTCCGCCATCTTGGCCTCAAGGAACTGGAAACGCTGGTTGATCTGCTCTAGCCGGTCGATGGAAATCATGCGCTCTCCCTTGCCCTGTCGGCATCAGTTGGTCAAGGCCGCAGCGCGTGCTATCATTTTGGGCATGCGCATGGCCCTTGTCCTCACAGTGGCGGCAACGCCCGCCCTTTCCGATGCCACTATCGGCGGCAAGACGGTGGATTGCTATTGCACGGACAGCAAGGGCAGCCGGGTGGAGCTGGGCGAAACCATCTGCCTGCAGGTCGATGGGCGCATGTTCATGGCGCAATGTCAGATGTCGCTGAACGTCCCGATGTGGCGCGAGGTGGCGCAGGGCTGCTTCAGCTCATCCCTGCGCGAGGGCCTTCAACCAAGCTTCGATCCGAGCGCGGTTGACACCCATATCTGAGCGTCCGAACCGTGAGCGGCCCAGAATGGCGATCTCTTCGCCCCGCAGTTCGACCGTGGTGTAATCCGGGAACCCCCACAGCTTGGACCGCGTCACATAGCTCACCCGGCCCCCGGACACGCTTCCGGCCAGAACGCGTGTCCGCGGTGTCGCAAGGATGATCCCGTCCAGCGCCACCAATACTTGCGCCCCGCCAGAGATCACACGCAGCGCGCCGGCTTTGAAATCCTTGTCTGCGCGGCCCTCTACCGGCAGATGCCAGCGCGCCGGATCAGTCGGTGCCAACCGGACCCAAACCGCGAAACCAGCCACCAGGATCAAGGGCAATACCAACCATTTCATGCGCCTTCCTTTCATCTTGCCCGAAATACTCCTGCCGGAGGCACGGAAAATCACGGATTTTCCGTTCGGATCATGACGCAGGAAAAATAGGCATCCCTGAAAGGTCAAGCCTGACGGCGCGTCCATCCCCACAGGCAGATCAGTTCCATCGCCACATGCGCGCCCGCCACGGCAGTCGCCCCGGTGGTGTCATAGGGTGGCGACACCTCTACCACGTCGCCCCCCACCAGGTTGATCCCGGCCAGGTCGCGCAGGATGATCGCTGCCTGCCCACTGCTCAGCCCACCCCAGACCGGCGTTCCGGTTCCCGGGGCAAAGGCCGGGTCCAGCGCGTCGATGTCGAAGGTCAGATAGGTCTGGTGGTCGCCCACGATCTCTTTGACCCGCCGCGCCACTTCGGCCGGCCCCGCCTCGTGCACCGTGCGCGCATCGATATAGTTCATGCCGCAATAATCGTCGCATTCTGTGCGGATCCCGATCTGGACGGACCGTTTCGGATCCACCAACCCTAACTTTACCGCCTTGTACATGAAGGTGCCGTGGTCGATCCGGTCCATGTCGTCATCGGCCCACAGATCGGAATGGGCGTCGAACTGGATCACGCTCAGAGGCCCGTATTTCTGAGCGTAGGCGCGCAGGATCGGCAGGGTGATGAAGTGATCGCCCCCCAACGTCACCGTGCCCACGTCCCCAGCCAGCAGGGTTCTGAAGTGTTGCTCGATCGCCGCTGGCGTCCCGCGCGTGTCGGCATAGTCGAATGCCAGATCACCGTAATCAATCACCGCGAATTCCCCCAGCGGGTCAAACCCCCAGCCATAGGGCGGATCATAGGGCTGCAGGGTGCTGGCTTCGCGGATGGCGCGCGGCCCCATGCGGGTGCCGGTACGGTTGGTCACCGCTTGGTCGAACGGGATGCCCGTCACCGCCAAATCCACTCCTGTCAGATCCTTGGTATACTTGCGGCGCAAGAACGACGTCGCCCCGGCAAAGGCGTTCTCATAGCTCAGCCCACGCAGATCCTTGCGCGTGAACGCCATGTCGATCTGTTTCTTCGCGTCTTCCAGTGCCATGTCCGACTCCCGTCTCCGGCAGGTAAAATTTGATCAAATTTATCACAGGCACGATGCCGGTCAAGCGGGCTCTAGCGGCAGCGCCGTTTCTACCACCCGTGCAAAGAATGATGCCCCCACCGGCGCGATCCGGTCGTTGAAGTCATAGCCCGACTGGTGCAGCCCTGCCCCGTCCCCCGACCCCAGGAAAAGGTAAGCGCCGGGCCGTTCGTTCAGCATAAAGGAAAAATCCTCGGCCCCCATTTCGCGCGGGTGGTCGTCAATCACCCGCTCCTCCCCGGACACCTCACGCGCCACTTGCGCAGCAAAGGAAACGCTGGCCGGATCGTTCACTGTCGCCGGGTACCAGACCTCGTAATCCAACCGGGCCGTCACGCCATAGGCCGGGCCCATGCCGTCCACGATTTCCTGCATCCGGGTGCGGATCATTTGCTGCACCTGCGGATCGAATGTGCGGACCGTGCCATTCACATAGGCGGTTTCAGGGATGATATTCTCGGCGCTGCCCGTATGGATTTGGGTGACGGAAATCACCAGGTCATCCAACGCATAGTGGTTACGACTGCTGATTGTCTGGATCGCCTGCACGATACCGACAGCGGCCACCACCGGATCGCGGGTTTCATGCGGCATGGCGCCGTGGCCGCCGACGCCCTTGATATGGATGTGAAACGTGTCCACGGCTGCCATGATCGGGCCGGGGGTGGTATAGAACGCACCCTCGTCAAATCCCGGCGCATTGTGCAGCGCATAGACCTGCGCGATGTCGAACCGGTCCATGATGCCTTCGCGCACCATGACACCACCGCCGCCGCCATTTTCCTCGGCGGGCTGGAATACCAGCGCCACGCGACCTGCGAAATTGCGCGTTTCCGCCAGGTATTTCGCCGCCCCCAGCAGCATCGTGGTATGCCCGTCATGGCCGCAGGCATGCATCACCCCGGCGTTGACCGACGCATAGTCAGCCCCGGTTTCTTCGGCGATCGGCAGTGCGTCCATGTCAGCGCGCAACCCGATGGTCGGACCCTCTTCGCGCCCGTTGATGATCGCCACGATCCCCGTCTTGGCTATGCCCGTATGGATCTCATCCACACCGAACTCGGTCAGCCGTGCCTGTACGAAAGCTGCGGTTTCAAAGCAGTCGAATTCCAGCTCGGGGTGCTGGTGCAAATGCCGCCGCCACGCCGTCATCTCGTCCGAGAGACCAGCAATGCGATTGATGACAGGCATGGGTGGACTCCTTCGGGCCAACGGGTCAGTGTCCCTATCAACCCGAAATACGGAGCCTAAGCAATGCCCGATCACGACCTGATCCATGACCCGAACGGCGGTATGCCGCGCCTTCTGGAAATCATGCGCCGCCTGCGGGATCCCGAAACAGGCTGCCCTTGGGACATTGAACAGAGTTTTTCCACCATCGCCCCCTACACGATAGAGGAAGCCTACGAAGTCGCTGACGCGATCGAACGCGAGGCTTGGGACGAGTTGAAGGGTGAACTGGGCGATCTGCTGTTCCAGTCAGTGTTCCACGCACAGATGGCGGCGGAACGCGGGCTGTTCACGTTCGATGAAGTGGCCGACGGCATGTCGGACAAGATGGTGGCGCGCCACCCGCACGTGTTCGGCGACGAAAGCCGAGACAAATCCGCTGAACAGCAGACCCGGGATTGGGAGGAGATCAAGGCCGCCGAACGCGCCGACAAGCAGCAAAAAGGCACGTTGGACGGCGTCGCCGTCGGCCTGCCCGCCCTGCTGCGCGCCTACAAGCTGCAGAAGCGCGCCGCCCGAGTCGGCTTTGACTGGCCCGCAATCGACCATGTGATCGACAAGATCGCCGAAGAAGCGGCAGAGCTGAAAGAGGCCCGCGACCACCTGTCCCACGCCGAGATCGAGGAAGAATTCGGCGACCTGCTGTTCGTCATGGCCAACCTTGGCCGTCACCTTGGCGTGGAACCAGAGGCCGCCTTGCGCGCGGCCAATGCCAAGTTCATAAAGCGTTTCCAAGGGGTTGAGACGAAACTTGCGCGGAAGGGCAAACGTCCCGAAGACAGCGATCTGGCGGAAATGGACGCGCTTTGGGACGCGGTAAAGCTGGAGCAGCGCACCGCTGCCACAGATAGCTGAGGCAAACAATCAGGTATTGACCTGACCATTTTAGTCAGAATAAAACCCACCGCAACGAAACCCAAACATTCCGAAGGGGACCCCATGTTCGTTGCACCCAAGACCCTGATCGCCGGCGCCATCGCCGCGCTGACCTCGCTGCCCGCCGTGGCCGAGGATGTGAACCTGTATTCCTATCGGCAGCCCGATCTGTTGAAGCCGCTGACCGACGCCTTTACCGCTGAAACCGGCATCAACGTGAACGTCGCCTACCTGGAAAAAGGCATGGTCGAACGACTGCAGGCCGAAGGCAAACGCAGCCCCGCCGATCTGGTGCTTACCGTGGACATCTCTCGCCTGTCCGCCGTAGTCGAAGCAGGCCTGACCCAGCCGGCCGACTCGGCCGTGCTGCAGGCCAACGTCCCCGCCGCCTATCACGACCCCGAAGGCCACTGGTGGGGCCTGACCACCCGCGCGCGCATCGTCTATGCCAGCAAGGACCGTGTAAAACCCGGCGAAGTCACCACCTACGAGGATCTGGCCGACCCGAAATGGAAGGGCCGCGTCTGCACCCGCTCGGGGACGCACGCCTATAACGTGGCGCTGACCGCCGCCTACCTGCACCACCACGGCGAAGAGGCCACCAAGGCGTGGCTGGAAGGGCTGAAGGCCAACCTGGCGCGCAAACCGCAAGGCAACGACCGGGGCCAGGTCAAGGCGATCTGGGCCGGCGAATGCGACGTCGCCATCGGCAACACCTACTACATGGGCGAGATGCTGGAAGACCCCGAACAGAAGGCCTGGGCCGACAGCGTGAACATCGTCTTCCCGGTGTTCGAAGGCGCTGGCGCCCATGTCAACATTTCGGGCGTGGCGATGACCAAACACGCGCCGAACAAGGACAACGCGCTGAAACTGATGGAATTCCTGACCTCTCCCACCGCGCAGAAGATCTATGCAGAGGCGAACCACGAATACCCGATCGCACCGGGCACCGAAGCGGGCGAACTGGTCCGCAGCTGGGGCAGCTTCACCGCCGATGACGTGAACCTGATGGACCTGGCCAAGCTGCGCCCCGACGCGCTGAAGCTGGTCGAAACGGTCGATTTCGACGGCTGACCGGCCCAGGTGAACAGGCAAAAAGGGCGGTCCCGGCAACGGGGCCGCCTTTTCCTTTGGCCTCGCCCCTCCCGGACAGGGGGCGCAATGGGTATTTGGGCCAAGAATAACAAGCGGGATTCCCCTGACCGCGACCGGAGATATGGACTTTGCCCGGTGCAGGCGGCAGGGTCGCGGACAACAGGAGGCCGCGATGCAGAAACACCGGATCATCATCGACACCGACCCCGGACAGGACGACGCCGTGGCGATCCTTCTGGCGCTGGCCAGCCCCGAGGAGATCGAGGTTCTGGGCATAACTGCCGTCGCCGGGAACGTACCGCTGGCGCTGACCCAGCTGAACGCCCGCAAGGTCTGTGAACTGGCAGGTCGGCCAGACATAAAGGTCTTTGCCGGATGCGACCGCCCGTTGGGGCGGCCCTTGGTGACAGCGGAACACGTCCACGGCAAGACCGGGCTGGATGGCCCTGTCCTGCCCGACCCACGGATGCCGCTGCAGGACCAGCACGCGGTGGATTTCATCATCGACACCGTGCGCGCGGAACCGGCGGGGTCTGTCACACTCTGCCCGCTGGGCCCGCTGACCAATATCGCCGTGGCGTTCGAGAAAGCCCCCGACATCGCCACCCGCCTGCGAGAGATCGTGCTGATGGGTGGCGCCTATTTCGAGGTCGGCAACATCACCCCCGCCGCCGAGTTCAATATCCACGTGGACCCGCAAGCGGCCAAGATCGTCTTTGGCTCTGGCGTGCAGATCACCGTGATGCCGCTGGACGTGACGCATAAGGCGCTGGTCACGCAGCGGCGCAACGAGGCCTTCCGCGCCCTTGGCACCCGTGTCGGCGAGGCGGTAGCGCAGATGACAGAATTCTTCGAACGCTACGACAAGGAAAAATACGGCAGCCCCGGCGCCCCCCTGCATGATCCCTGCGTCACCGCTTATCTGATCCGGCCCGACCTGTTCACCGGCCGTCACATCAACGTGGAAATCGAAACCCAGTCCGAACTGACTATGGGCATGACCGTCGCCGACTGGTGGCGCGTCACCGGGCGGCAGCCCAACGCCCTGTTCATGGGCGACCTGGACGCCGACGGGTTCTTTGCCCTGCTGACAGAAAGGCTGGCCCGCCTGTGACCGCCCTGCACCTTGCCCGCCCCGAGGATCTGGACCGCCTGCTGCCGATGGTTGCCGCCTTTCAGGACGAACACGGCATCGCGATGGACGACGCCACCCGCCGCGCCGCGCTGGACCCGCTGTTGGCGGGGTCGCCGCACGGGGTTGCCTACCTGATCGGGCCCCAACGCGCACCTATCGGCTATGTCGTGATCAGCTTTGGCTGGGCGCTGGAATTCGGCGGGATGGACGGGTTCGTAGACGAGATTTTCATTCGGCCTGGCGTCCGCGGCCGTGGCATCGGATCAGAGGTACTGACGGCGCTGCCCAAAGCGCTGTCCGGTGCCGGATTGAAGGCACTGCATCTGGAGGTCCGGCGCGATGACACGAGAACCCGTCGCTTCTATTCCCGCCTTAGGTTCGAAGAACGCGAGGACTACATGCTGATGACCTTACGCCCCTGACTTGTCCCGGCCCGAAATCGCCATATCTGCCCCCCATGACCCTCTCGATCCCGTTCGACAACAGTTACGCCACCCTGCCCCCGCGCTTCTTTGCACGGGTATTGCCGACTCCGGTTGCCGCGCCTGAGTTGATTGCCTTCAACGACGCACTGGCCGTCGATCTTGGCATCACCCCCAGCACCCCGGCAGAAATGGCGCAGGTGTTCGCGGGCAACACCATCCCTTCCGGCGCGGCCCCGTTGGCGCAGGCCTATGCCGGGCACCAGTTCGGTGGGTTTTCCCCGCAGCTGGGCGATGGGCGCGCGATCCTGCTGGGCGAGGTCACGGACCGCACAGGCCAACGCCGCGACATCCAGTTGAAAGGCTCCGGCCCCACCCCGTTCAGCCGCCGCGGCGACGGTCGGGCGTGGCTGGGGCCTGTGCTGCGTGAATACGTGATGTCAGAGGCGATGCACGCCCTCGGCATCCCCACCACCCGCGCGCTGGCCGCCATAACCACGGGCGAGCGGATTCAGCGCGAGCGCGGCCTGCCCGGCGCGATCCTGACCCGCGTTGCCGCCAGCCACCTGCGCGTCGGAACCTTCCAGTATTTCGCCGCACGCGGCGACACCGAGGCCCTGCAAATCCTGTTCGACTTTGCCCGCCAACGCCACTACCCCGACGCCGAAACCCCGCTGGACCTGCTGCAAGGGGTCGTGGACAGACAAGTGAAACTGGTCGTCCAATGGCTGGCCATCGGATTCATCCACGGGGTGATGAACACGGACAACACCTCGATTTCCGGGGAAACCATCGACTACGGCCCGGCCGCCTACATGGACAGCTACCACCCGGTCACGGTCTATTCCTCGATCGACCAGCACGGGCGCTATGCCTATGACAACCAGGCCAACGTGCTGGCTTGGAACATGGCGCAGCTAGCGACGGCCCTGGTACCGCTGATGCCGGACACCGAACCGGCGATCAAGGCGTTCACCGATGTCATCCACGGCATGGCGGACCGGATAAAAACCGAATGGACCCGCGCCTTTGGCCGCAAGATCGGACTGCATGACGCCCGCCCGGAAGACGAATTGCTCATCTCTGCCCTGCTGACCGCGATGGCTGAAAACCAGGCTGACTTCACCAACACCTTCCGCGCATTGGCCACCGGCGCCCCGGCGCGCGACCAGTTCACCGCCCCTGCCGCCTTCGACGCATGGGAACCGCGCTGGCGCGCGCGGCTGACCCGCGAAACCACCCCGCAAGCGATGATGCGCGCCGCCAACCCCGCCTTCATCCCGCGCAACCACCGCGTCGAACAGATGATCGCGGCAGCGGAATCCGGCGATTATGCGCCGTTCCACCGACTGAATGCCGTCCTGTCCCGCCCCTATGACGACCAGCCAGAGGCGCAGGATCTCACCCAACCGCCACGGCCGGACGAAGTGGTCCAGCAGACGTTCTGCGGCACCTGAGCAGCTTCATCTTGCCCTAAATACTCACGGTGCGACGGCAGCCGCCCGTCGCCTCGGCCGGTTGATCAGCACCAGCCCGAGTGCCACAAGAACGAGCGCGGCGATGATGTTCCAACCCAGCGTTTCCCCCAGCAGCAGCCAGCCCAGGGTGACACTCAGCACAGGTGTCAGAAAGGCGAAACTCGCCACGCCCGACGCCGGATAGATGCTCATCAGGAAAACCCAGAACAGGAACCCGAAACTGGCCACCGCCAGGATCTGATAGGCCAGCCCTGCAACATGCCAGACCCCCGGATCACGCAGGAACGGCCCGAACAGCGGCGACACCGCCAGCAGCAGCACCGCCGACACACCCAGTTGCCAGAACAGTTGCACCTCTGGCCGCTCGCCCGACAGTTTCGTCAGCCGTAACGTCAGTGCAATCCCGGCCCAGCCGAAGGCCCCGGACAGCGCCGCCAGATCACCGGCCAGACTGGCTTGCCCACCCTGTCGGCCCGACAGCACCAACGCCACACCGGCCATCGCCAGCCCCAGCCCGGCGGTCCGTCCTGGCGTCAACCTTTCCCCCGGCAACAGGAAATGCGCAGCGATCGAAAGGATCACCGGCATCGTGTAGAACAGCAGCGACGCCCGCGCGACTGTGGTATGATCCAGCGCCCAGAACAGCGCGACGAATTCCTGCGCGAACAGCGCCCCCAACAACAGCCCCGGCCCCACGGTCCCCTTGCCAAAGTGCAACGGGATACCCCGCAGCCGCATCCATAGCAGTAACACCACCAGCGCCCCTACAGACCGAATACCGGCCATGAACACAGGTTGAAACCCGCCATTGCCCAGCTTGACGACGACTTGGTTGAAGGCCAGCACGATGCCGAACACCACCAATGAAACCGCCCCGAAGGCGTCTATCCTGTCCTTGCGCTCCATGCCGGGCACTGAACGCCGGATCGGCGGTGGCGTCAATCGTCCTTCTTGCGGTGGCGACGGAACAGGTGCGGGTTGCGGCGGACGAATTCGTCGATAACGCTCATCGGCCCGGCCATCGCCTGCCATTTCAGGTAGACATAGCCCGATCCCGCCCCAAACAGTGCCCCCAGCGAGTCCACGACCAGATCCCCCATCGTGTCCAGCAGCCCCGATTTCTGCATGTTCAGCCCGAACAACTGATCCATACCGAACTCAAAAACCTCCCAAAGCGCACCCATGGCCAGCGCGAAACAAAAGGCAAAAAAGGCCACCGCAATGGGTGGAGCAGCGAACCGGTCCCCTTGGAACATCATGAACACCAGCACGAAACCGATCAGCCCGAAACCCACCGCGCTGCCACCGTGCATGGCGATATCCCACCACCAGAAGCGGTTATAAAAATCCAGAACCTCGCCCAGGAACAGCGTTCCCGCGACGAACAGCACGATGGCCGCGATGAAACTGGGCGGCACCCGAACCTGCGCCCAGCGGGCCAGCAACAGCGGCGTCATGGACAACAACAGGGTGGCCAACGACACGAAAGCCAGCGACCAGCGCGCCGTCACCAACGCCCCTGCCGCCAAAAGCAGCAGGACGATCCAGACGATCCGCGCCAGTATTGTCTGTTCGCTGAACACCCCGTGACTTCCCTTTTGCGCCATGCTGTTATCCCAACATGACCGCATCTTCACTGCGTATTGCAAGCTACAACCTGCAGAAATGTATCGGGATGGACCTGCGCCGCCGCCCTGACAGGACGCTTGCGGTCATCAACGCGCTGGGGGCGCAGGTGGTCACCCTGCAAGAGGCGGACAAGCGGATGCCGCCGCGCCCCGCCGCCCTGCCGCATTCGATGCTGGAAGGCGACGGCTGGCGCATCCTGCCCTTCGGCCAACCCGGCGGGTCTTTGGGGTGGCACGGCAACGCGATGCTGGTCCGGCCCGGCGTGACCGTCACAGAAACCGCCCACCTGGATCTGCCGGGACTTGAACCACGCGGTGCAATCCGCGCAGACCTTGTAACGACACTAGGGCCGCTACGGCTGATCGGCACGCATCTGGGTCTGCTGCGCCACTACAGGCTGATGCAGATCGCCGCCATCGTACGCCACCTGCACTCCCTGCCCCCGATGCCCACCGTATTGGCGGGCGACCTGAACGAATGGGGCCCGGTCGAGGAACTGGACCACGTTGCCCACGGGTTGCGGTTTGCCCCGGCCCGGCCCAGCTTTCCCGCCCCGCGACCCGTCGGGCGACTTGACCGTTTCGCCCTGTCGCCGGAACTGACCGCCACAGCCACAGGCACCCACACCGCGCGCCCGGCGCGGATGGCCAGCGACCACCTGCCGGTCTGGGCGGAATTGACACTGACCGAAACCGTGCTACCCCAAGGCAAACACACAGGATTTCAACGATGAATTTCTTACAGATCACCTCTCTTCTGATCGTGTTGGCCGGGGCCTTCGGCGCGATCAACTATCTGTTCCTGAAACTGCCTTCGGCCATCGGCATCCTGGTCGTGTCGCTGGCGGCCTCTATCGCGGTGCTGGCGCTGGACCTGATCGTGCCGGGGCTGGGCATGGCCGACACCGCTCGCAACGTGATCTTGGGCATCGACTTTTCCGACGCGCTGCTGGAAGGCATGCTGGGCCTTTTGCTGTTTGCCGGGGCGCTGCATGTGAAACTGGCCGATCTGCGCGCACAGTGGAAAATCGTGGTGCTGATGGCGACGCTGGGCGTGGGCCTGTCCACCGCCATCGTCGGTGTTGGCTTCAGTTGGATCACCGGCATGCCGCTGATGGTGGCGCTGGTGTTCGGCGCGCTGATTTCGCCCACCGATCCGGTGGCCGTGATGGGTGTCCTGCGCGAGGCCAGCCTGCGCAAATCGCTGGAAACCAAGATCGCAGGTGAATCCCTGTTCAATGACGGCGTCGGTTATGTTGTTTACCTGGTACTGGTGGCGATGGCTTTCCCGGCAATGGGTGGTCACGGCGAACATGACAGCGAGGTCGAATTCGCCGCCACCCTGTTTATCCAAGAGGCCTTCGGCGGCGCGATCCTTGGCATCGTGCTGGGCTGGCTGGTGTTTCGAGTCATGCGCCTGATCGACGACTACCCGCTAGAGGTGCTGCTGACCCTGGGGCTGGCCTTCGGCGGCTATGAACTGGCGGTCTGGCTGCATGTGTCGGCCCCGATCATGGCTGTCTGCGCGGGGCTGCTGATCGGCGACATCGGCGCGAAACACGGCATGTCCGAAGAAACCCGCAAATATGTCGATGCCTTCTGGAAACTGATCGACGAGATCCTGAACGCCGTCCTGTTCCTGCTGATCGGGTTCGAGGTCTTCGCCGTTGCCTTCGACATCTCTTTCCTCGTGTCGGGTGTGCTGGCCATCGCGCTGGCGCTGGTGGCGCGGCTGGCCGCCGTGGCGGTTCCGATTTACATGCTTGGTGGCCCGCGCAACTTCGGCCCCGGCGTGATCCCGATCATGACCTGGGGTGGACTGAAGGGCGGCATATCCGTCGCACTGGCCCTGTCCCTTCCCGACGGCGATTGGAAACCACTGATCCTGACGGCCACCTATATCGTCGTCGTGTTCTCGATCATCGTGCAGGGCCTCAGCGTCGGCAAACTGGCCGGCAAGGTCGGCCGCGAACCGGAACTGGTGTGATGCCTGTCCCCACGATCCTGTTGGGCAAGGTCAATATCGGCGAACGCCGCTAACTGGCAAGGGCCGAAGCGCAGACGCGCCTCGGCCCTTATTGTAGGACTATTTGGGATCGCATCCGGGGATACAAATCCCCGGACACTACCTGAAAACCAGATCAGACCTTTTGCTGGGTGTATTTGCGCAATTCGGCCCGGGCGATCTGGCGGCGATGGACGGCGTCGGGTCCGTCCGCCAGACGCAGAGTACGGACGTGGGTCCAGGCGTGGGCCAGAGGCGTGTCCTGGCTGACCCCCTGTGCGCCGAACATCTGGCTGGCCTCGTCGATCACTTTCAGGGCCATGCGCGGGGCCACGGTCTTGATCATGGAAATCCACGGCGCGGCGGCGCGGGCGTCACCCTGATCCATGTACCACGCGGCCTTCAGGCACAGCAGGCGGGCCTGTTCGATCTCCATCCGGCATTCGGCGATGATGTCATAGTTCGCACCCAGATGGGCCAGTTGCTTGCCAAATGCCTCACGCTCCAGCGAGCGTTTGCACATCAGCTCCAGCGCCGCCTCGGCCTGACCGATGGCGCGCATGCAGTGGTGGATGCGACCCGGTCCAAGGCGGCCCTGAGAGATTTCGAAGCCGCGGCCTTCACCCAGCAGCAGGTTTTCAGCCGGAACACGCACATTGGTAAAGCGCATGTGCATGTGCCCGTGCGGTGCATCGTCTTCGCCATAAACCTGCATCGGGCGCAGAATCTCGATCCCTTCGGAATCGGCAGGAACGACGATCTGGGAATGGCGCTTGTGCTTGGGCAGTTCTTCACCGCCGGTTTTCACCATGACGATATAGACCTTGCAGCGCGGATCCCCTGCCCCGGAAGCCCACCATTTTTCGCCGTTCAGCACATAGTGGTCGCCGTCACGCACGCAAGACATGGAGATATTGGTGGCGTCAGAACTGGCCACATCCGGTTCGGTCATGCAATAGGCCGAGCGGATTTCGCCTGCCAGCAGCGGCATCAGCCACTGTTTCTTCAGCGCCTCGGTGCCGTAGCGTTCCAGCACCTCCATGTTGCCGGTATCGGGGGCCGAACAGTTGAACACCTCTGCGCCCAGCGGGGTCTTACCCATTTCCTGCGCGAAATAGGCGTATTCGACGGTGGTCAGGCCGAACCCCTTGTCGCTGTCGGTCAACCAGAAGTTCCACAGCCCTTCGGCCCTGGCCTTGGCTTTCAGCGTTTCCAGAATCTCGGTCTGGCGCTCTGTGAACTGCCAGCGATCGCCTGTTGCAACCTCTTGTTCATATTCTTCTGCTAGCGGCGCGATTTCATCGCGCACCATGGCCGCAACGCGGTCCAGCAGTTTGCGGTTTTCCTCTCGGATGCCGAAGTCCATCTCTCTCCCCATTTCCTCTGTGCGAAATTACCTTCCGCAAGGATAACATCACGGCGGCACGCGGAAGGGAAGCAGAAAATCGTCAGACGTTCCAATCAGCAGAAAACCGACGCAAGGTCACTGTGCCCTGCGCCGGTGATCGTGGCAAGCGTTGGCGCCGCCCGATCAGGCAGCGCCAGAAGACCGATCAGGCCAGATCGAAGCGGTCCGCGTTCATGACCTTGGTCCAGGCGGCGACGAAGTCCTGCACGAACTTCCCGGCGCTGTCGTCCTGGGCGTAAACCTCGGCATAGGCGCGCAGGATCGAGTTGGAGCCGAACACCAGGTCGGCGCGGGTTGCGGTCCATTTCGCCGTGCCCGTTTTGCGGTCACGGATTTCATACGCGCCCTTGCCCGTCGGCACCCACTGATTGGCCATGTCCGTCAGGTTGACGAAGAAATCCGTGGTCAGAGCGCCCTCGCGGTCGGTGAACACGCCATGCTTGGTACCGCCGTGGTTGGTGCCCATGACACGCATACCCCCCAACAAACAAGTCATTTCCGGCCCGGTCAGCCCCATCAACTGGGCACGGTCCAGCAGCATTTCCTCTGCCGTGACGACATAGTCCTTCTTCTGCCAGTTGCGGAAACCGTCAGCCAACGGTTCCAATACCGAGAACGAGTCTGCATCGGTCATCGCGTCGGTGGCATCGCCGCGACCGGGGGCAAAGGGCACATCGACCGTGAAGCCCGCCGCCTTGGCCGCCTGTTCGACACCAAGGTTGCCCGCCAGAACGATCACATCGGCGACGCTTGCGCCATGCTTGGCCGCGATCGGTTCCAGCGCGGTCAGCACCTTGGCCAGACGTTTCGGTTCGTTGCCTTCCCAATCCTTCTGCGGGGCCAGACGAATGCGCGCACCATTGGCGCCGCCACGCAGGTCCGACCCACGGAATGTGCGGGCGCTGTCCCAGGCGGTGCTAACCATGTCCGACAGGCTAAGCCCGGCGGCTGCGATGTCCTTTTTCACAGCGGCCACGTCATAGCCTGTGTTGCCTGCAGGAACCGGATCCTGCCAAATCAGCTCTTCTGCCGGGGCGTCCGGGCCGATGTAGCGCGTTTTCGGCCCCATGTCGCGGTGGGTCAACTTGAACCATGCGCGGGCAAAGCAATCGTCGAAATAGGCCGGGTCGGCCATGAACTTTTCGCAGATGGCGCGATAGGCCGGGTCCACCTTCATCGCCATGTCGGCGTCGGTCATGACGACCATCCCGCGCTTGGAAGTGTCCGAAGGATCGACGGGCAGGTGTTCTTCCTTGATCCCGATGGGACGCCACTGGTTGGCACCCGCGGGCGATTTGGTCAGTTCCCAGTCATAGCCGAACAGCAGGTCGAAATAGCCCATGTCCCACTTGGTCGGGTTACTGGTCCAGGCCCCTTCAACGCCCGAGGTCACGGCATTGGCGGCCTTGCCACCCATGTTCGGGTTCAGCCAGCCCAAGCCCTGGTTTTCGATCTCGCCCGCCTCTGGTTCAGCGCCAAGGGCACCCGCGTCACCGTTGCCATGCGCCTTGCCGACGGTGTGGCCGCCGCAGGTCAGTGCCGCGGTTTCTTCGTCGTTCATCGCCATCCGGGCAAAGGTTTCACGCACCTGCGCGCCGGTTTTCAGCGGGTCCGGGACGCCGTTCACGCCTTCGGGATTCACGTAGATCAGGCCCATCTGGACGGCAGCCAGCGGGTTTTCCATCGTGGCAGGGTTCGCCACGTCCTCGTACCGGTTATCCGAAGGCGCCAGCCATTCCTTTTCCGCGCCCCAATATGTGTCGATTTCCGGGTGCCAGATGTCGCTACGCCCGAAAGAGAAGCCAAAGGTTTTCAGCCCCATCGATTCATAGGCAATCGTACCGGCCAGGATGATCAAATCGGCCCAACTGACCTTGTTGCCGTATTTCTTTTTCAGCGGCCACAGCAGGCGGCGGGCCTTGTCCAGGTTGCCGTTATCGGGCCAGCTGTTCAGTGGGGCGAAACGGATGTTGCCTGCGCCGCCGCCGCCACGGCCATCGGCCAAACGGTATGATCCCGCAGAGTGCCAGGCAAGACGGATCATCAGGCCACCGTAATGGCCCCAATCGGCCGGCCACCAGTCCTGACTGTCAGTCATCAGCGCCTTCATGTCTGCTTTCAGCGCCTCGAAATCCAGACCCTTCACCGCTTCGCGGTAGTCGAAATCGGCCCCCAGAGGATTCGTCTTGGTGTCGTGCTGGTGCAGGATGTCCAGGTTCAGCGCCTTGGGCCACCAATCCATGACCGATTTGCCGGTTTCGGTGTTGCCACCGTGCATGACAGGGCATTTGCCCGATTGATCAATATCGTTTCCGTCCATGGTTCCCTCCGGTTTTCGTTAAAGCGCGCAGCCGTGTGGCGGTGCGGTCCAGTGCATCTGGGGGAACTCTAGCAGACCAAATCTATTTACATAAATTGCATTTTCTTTGACTTTTGATAATCATTTCTTATCGTCAACCAGGGCGCAAAAACAAACCCCGCCAATGGCGGGGTCTGATGCAAAATGATGGTCAGAGGCAGGCGGATCAGCCCTGACGCGCCCAATCCACGATACTGTCCGGGGTGGCCAAGACCTGTGTCGCCTCGCCGCCGCAGAAGTCCAGAAACGCCTGCAGGTTCAGCCCGTTGGTGCCAACGATGACCGGAATGTCCCGCGCAAGGGCTTCGGCGATCACTTCACGGAAACCGCGCCCGTCTGCTTCGTGCTTTCCGAACTTGTTGACCACGAGCAATTGCGCCCGGTCCAGACGATCCATCGTTTGCGCAACGGCCTGTTCCAGCGCATTCGGATCCAGCTTGCAGCCGCGCGATTCCGGACCCAGATCCTGCGAGATGCGGATCACGTCGCCGTCCGGCAGCACCCTGACATCCATATCGCAAGAATCGGATTTCGGGCGGGGGGTGTCTGTCTGGATGGTGCCAACCACGCTGACGCCCTGTTCCATCAGCCGCGTGGCGGCGTCAGTCAGCGCACGGTTCACTTCGCCGGTGGCGTCGGATTGGATATATGCCAGTTTCATCAGTGTTTGTTCTTTCCTGAATCGGTCGGGGCGCCCTAGGCGCCCCGCAGCCAGTTCTTAGTTGCCAGTCGCGCCAAGGTAGCCTTCAAGCTCTCGCTTGGCGGCTGCGGTCGTCTTGGCACCGACGGGCAGCAGTTCTGCCTTGCGATCCAGTTCTTTCACGACTTCGCGGTACTTGTCCAGATAGCCATCCGGCAGGTCATGCGCGATACCCTGGTGGCAATCGATACAGGTCTTGCCTTCATCCAGGGCGGTCTGGTGGTTCTGCGCCGCGCGGTTTTCCTGCATGGTGAAATCCATGAAGTCGAAGTTGTGACAGTTCCGACATTCCTTGGAATCGGTGGACTTCATCCGCTTCCACTCGTTCGAGGCCAGATGCAGGCGCATTTCCTCGAACTTCTCGGGGGTCCAGATCGACTTGGTTACGAAGTGGCCATACAGCTCTTTCGATGCCTTGATCTTGCGGATGATCTTGGGGCCCCAGTCCTTGGGAACGTGGCAGTCCGGGCAAGTCGCCCGCACACCGGATCGGTTATTCTGGTGGATCGTGCCCTCATACTCGGCGTAGACGTTTTCTTTCATCTCGTGGCAGGAGATGCAGAACTTTTCCGTGTTGGTCATCTCCAACGCCCAGTTGAAACCACCCCAGAACACCACACCGGCGCCAAAACCGATGAACAGCAGGAAACCCAGCGAATAGACACCCGAGGGCGAGGCAAGGAGGCGCCACAGTCGGCCCAGAAATCCCGGCCGCGACTCGTTGATCTTGTCATCAGACATGGTTCTTGTCCTTCTTCGGGGCGTCAGTTGGACGGGGTGAAGGTATTGTCAACCAGAGCCGGGGCATCGGCCTGCGGCACGTGGCACTGGTTGCAGAACCAGCGGGTGCCAGCGACAGTATCCAGTTGGTTGCCTTCGCGGTCCAGGTAGTGGGTCATCGACAGCGTCGGCGCCTTACGGTCGCCTGCGTTGGTCCAGTCGTGGCAGCCCAGGCATTCGTTGGCTTTCAGGTCGATCTGGTACTTGTCGATCGAGTGCGGGATCAACGGCGGTTGCTGACGGTAGTTCCGCTGAAACCGGCCCTCGTCCTGGTGGTATACCTCGTTCACGGTATCGGTTTCACCGACCTCCGATCCGCGCAGGCTGGACACCTTGCCCGCCTGCTGAGCCATTGCCGCCCCTGCAAACAGCAGGGCCGTGACCGTCAGGGCGCTGATAATGCTTTTCTTTTTCATCTTCATTCTCCGTTGCTTGCTCAGGCGGCCTTGTCAGCCATTGGCGCAGAGTTGGATTTCGTTCGCACGCGTCCCGGGGAAGGGGTCTTGTCGAAACGGTGGGTAAAGTGGAAAACATCAACCGAGCACACATCGATGCAGCGGCCGCAGTTGGTACAGTCGGGACTGAGGATCAGCGGCGTGTCGTCGTCCGATCCGCGCAGCGCCGGGGTGATGACGTGCATTTCCGGGCAAACCGCGAAACAGTCCATGCAATCGTCGCAGGCGGCCCGCTTGTCGGCGGTGACGCGCAGGACGGACCCGCGCCCCAGCAATCCATAGAAGGCACCGACCGGGCACAGGTGTCCGCACCAGCCGCGGCGGGCCAACAGCAGGTCCATCAGGAACACGCCCAGCACGAAGGCCCAGGCAAAACCGACCCCGAAAATCAGCCCGCGATGCAGCATGGAAATCGGGTTCACGAATTCCCACGCGATGGTGCCGGTCAGCGCTGACACCGCCAGCACCATGCCCAGCATGAAGTAGCGGGTGCGCGCCTTCGGTTGCCAGCCTTTCGGCAAGTCCAGCTTGGTATGCAGCCAGTTCGCGGCATCTGTCACCGGGTTGATCGGGCAAACCCAGCTGCAATAGACCCGCCCGCCGATCAGTGCATAGGCGACACCGACGATGGCCGCGCCGACCAGGGCCGTCAGTTCCGGCCAGTGGCCCGCGGCAATGGATTGCAGCGCGATAAACGGGTCGGTCAGCGGCAGGATGTCCAGTGTCAGCGACCCGGACAGGTTGCCCTTGACCCACCAGATGCCGAACCACGGCCCCAGCAGGAACAGCGACAGGAAAAACGCCTGGCTGATCCGGCGTAGGATCAGGAAACGGTGCGCTCCGATCCAGCCCTTGGCTTCGATGGCTTCTTGCCCGATGGGGGATTTCGTCTTGATCTTCATTGGTTGATCCCCCCGGGAAGTTTGAAGGAGGGCTCGAATTCATAACCGCCGGGGGCGGACAAGTTGTCTGTGCCCGGTCCCGGCAGGCGGTCCGGCAGGTCGATCAGTTCGTCCACCAGCGGATTGTTTTCTTCCCAGCCCAACTTGTAATGCTCGGCGGCGTCGGTGCGGGCGATGCGCATCGGCAGCACCTTGATCGCGCTTTCACCTGGCAGGACGCAGGATTTTTCACACTTCCCGCAGCCGGTACACTTGTCGGCATGGACCGTGGGCATGAAAATCGCGTGGTGGCCGGACCGGGCATTGTGCGATTGTTCCAGCGTGATCGCCTCGTCGATGACGGGGCAGACGCGATAGCACACGTCGCAGCGCAGGCCCAGTGCGTTCAGGCAGTGTTCTTCGTCGATCAGAACGGCGACGCCCATCTTGGCGTCGTCGATATTCGTCAGCGACTTGTCCAGCGCACCCGTCGGACAGGCGACAACGCAAGGTATGTCATCGCACATTTCACAAGGCACCTTGCGGGCCGTGAAATAGGGCGTGCCGGTCGCCGGGGCGTCAACCCCCAGTTCAGCCAACACCAGCGTATCGTAGGGGCAACCACGCACGCACAGACCGCAGCGGATGCAGGCGGACAGAAAGTCAGCCTCGTCCAACGCGCCCGGCGGACGCAAGGCCTGCGCCGGAAGGGCGCGGGCCTGCTGGGACGCCAGCCAACCCAGCCCCATGCCCGCCAGCGCGCAGCCAGCCACACCGCGCGCCGAGTCCTGAAGGAACCGGCGGCGATCCATGCCTTTTGCGTGTGCTTTGGCGGCGGACATGAGCTTGTCTTTCAACCTCTCGGCTCAATCAGGCCCGCTGAACCTTGCAGGCGCATTTCTTGAAGTCGGTCTCTTTCGAGATCGGGCAGGTTGCGTCCAGCGTCAGCTTGTTGGTCAGTTGGCTTTCGTCAAACCAGGGCATGAACACGACACCCTTTGGCATCTTGTTCCGACCGCGGGTTTCGACCCGGCTGAAGATCTCGCCACGGCGGGTGGAGATGCTGATTTCCTGACCGCGACGCAGGCCGCGTTCCTTGGCGTCGTCGGGGTGCATGAACACCACGGCTGCTGGGAACGAACGGTGCAGTTCGGGCACGCGGCGGGTCATCGACCCCGAGTGCCAGTGCTCCAGCACGCGACCGGTCACCAGCCACAGGTTGAACTCGTCATCCGGGCTTTCCGCCGCAGGCTCGTACGGGGCGAAGATGATATTCGCCTTGCCATCGGGCTTGCCGTAGAATTTCACGCCCTCACCGGCTTTCACATAGGGGTCATAGCCTTCGCGGAAGCGGTACAGGGTTTCCTTCCCGTCCACGACCGGCCAGCGCAGACCGCGGGCCTGGTGATAGGTGTCGAAGTCCGCAAGATCGTGCGCCTTGCCGCGGCCAAAGGCGGCGTATTCTTCGAACAGACCCTTCTGAACATAGTAGCCGAAATGCTTGGATTCGTCGTTTTCAAAGCCTTCCGCAGTTTCCGACAGCGGGAACTTGTCGACCTGACCGTTGGCATACAGCACCTCGTACAGGGTCTTGCCCTTGTATTCCGGGTTCTTGTCCAGAATTTCCGCCGGCCACACCTCGTCCGTGGTGAAACGCTTGGAGAACTCCATGACCTGCCAGACGTCCGACTTGGACTCGCCCGGTGCGGACACCTGTTGGCGCCAGAACTGGGTGCGGCGTTCGGCGTTGCCATAGGCACCTTCCTTTTCCACCCACATCGCGGTGGGCAGGATCAGGTCAGCCGACGTGGCGGTGACGGTCGGGTACGGATCGGACACGACGATAAAGTTGTCGGGGTTGCGATAACCCGGCAGACCTTCTTCGTTGATGTTCGGCGCAGCCTGCATGTTGTTGGTACACTGCACCCAGTAGGCGTTGATCTTGCCGTCCTTCAGGTGGCGGTGTTGCAGAACCGCGTGGGCACCGACCTTGCCGTTCAGAATGCCCGCGGGAAGTTTCCATTTTTGCTCGGAAATCTCGCGGTGCTTGTCGTTCATTACCACCATGTCGGCAGGCAAACGGTGGGCAAAGGTACCGACTTCGCGCGCCGTGCCGCAAGCCGAAGGCTGGCCGGTGAGCGAGAAGGGCGAGTTGCCGGGCTCGGAAATCTTGCCGACCAGCAGGTGCACGTTGTACATCAGCGAGTTCACCCAGGATCCGCGGGTGTGCTGGTTGAAGCCCATCGTCCACAGCGACATCACCTTGCGGTTCGGGTCGGCGTACTGCTTGGCCAGACGCAGCAGCTTGTCCTCGGGGACACCCGACAGTTTGCTCACTTTTTCCAGCGTGTATTCGGACACATAGGCCTTATACTCTTCAAAGCTGATGGGTTCCAGCTTGCCCGAGTTCGGGTTGGCCGCCGCCTGTTGCAGCGCGTGCTCGTCGCGCAGGCCGTAGCCGATGTCCGTGGCCGTCTTGGTGAAGTTGACGTTCTTGTTCACGAAGTCCCAGTTCACCGCGTCGTTTTCGATGATGTAATTCGCGATGTAGTTCAGGATCGCCAGGTCGGTCTGCGGCGTAAAGATCATGCCGTTGTCGGCCAGTTCGAACGAACGATGTTCGAAGGTGGACAGCACGTGCACTTCGGCGCCCGGTTTGGTCAGGCGGGTGTTGGTCAGACGCGACCAAAGGATCGGGTGCATCTCGGCCATGTTCGACCCCCACAGCACGAAGGTGTCCGCGTGCTCCAAGTCGTCATAGCAGCCCATCGGTTCGTCAATGCCGAAGGTGCGGATAAAGCCAGCCACGGCCGACGCCATGCAGTGACGCGCGTTCGGGTCGATGTTGTTGGACAGGAAACCGGCCTTCATCAACTTGGCGGCGGCATAGCCTTCCCAGACGGTCCACTGGCCCGACCCGAACATGCCGATGCCATCGGGGCCTTTTTCGGCCAGGGCCTTCTTCCACTTCTCGGCCATGATGTCGAAGGCTTCGTCCCAGCTGACCGGGGTGAATTCGCCGTTCTTGTCATAGCTGCCGTTCGATTTGCGCAGCAGCGGGGTGGTCAGGCGGTCCTTGCCGTACATGATCTTGGACAGGAAGTAGCCCTTGATACAGTTCAGGCCGCGGTTCACCGGCGCCTTGGGGTCGCCCTGAGTGGCCACGACGCGGCCATCCTTGACCCCGACCAGAACGGAACAGCCCGTGCCGCAGAACCGGCAGGCCGCCTTGTCCCAGCGGATGTCAGGGGTGCCGACCTGTGCGGCCGCTGCCTGAGGCAGGGTGATCCCGGCGGCCGAAGCCGTCGCGGCGGCGGCGGATGCCTTCAGGAAGGAACGACGAGAAGTTGGAAGGGTCATTGGCTGGGCCTCCTCAGAGAGCTTGCGCCGCGGCCTCGTCAAGGCCGAGCGGTTCGAAATGGTGATAGGTCAGGGTTACAGTCAGCACGCCAGGGATCTGATGCATGTCCATGATCTGATCCGAAGCGCGCTTGGTCTCGGTGTCTTCGACGGTGACGACGATGCGCCCGTCCTGATGGGCGTGGGTCTCGCAGCCGTCCATGCCGTTGATGGCCGCGACGACCTGCTCAACGGTTTCTGGCATTGCGTGAACCAGGCATCCACAGATGTTCAGCATGGGCGTCCTCCGTCATGCTTCTGGATGTGGTGGAACCGGATCGCGTTTGCAGGGCAGACCGGGGCACAGGCCCCGCAGCCGGTGCAGGCGGCCGGATCGAATTCAGGCGCGGAACGGCCCCCGGTCATCAGCCGGAACCGGATTGCGCGCGCATCGCAGTGATCCTCGCAGGTGCGGCAGGTCACGGCGTTCAGCGACAGGCAGGATTGCGCGGCTTCCGCGCGCCAACC
Organism: Thalassovita sp.; assembly: GCA_017792425.1. Lineage (GTDB taxonomy): Bacteria > Pseudomonadota > Alphaproteobacteria > Rhodobacterales > Rhodobacteraceae > Thalassobius. Next base: position 1,562,883 of record CP051233.1, on the reverse strand, counting down.
CCAGACCCGTTCCGCCGACAGCGCGCCGGTTTCACAGGCATCGCTGCAGTCTTCGCAGAATGTGCACTCGCCGCGGTTCAGATCGACGACCGGGAACCCTTCGTCGTCGCGCATGATGATGGCTTCGGGACAGGCCCGGGCGCAATCGCCGCATTGGGTGCATTGCTCGGCAAACGCCTCTGGCGTGACAGCGCCAAGGGGGCGCATCACATCGGTTTGGCTGAAACGGCCCTTCAGAAAGGCACGTCTGGCTGGGGCGTGTGTCATCTGTCCGCTCACGAGTAGCTCACGGGCTTGTTAGCAGCTTTCGATCGGTACTTATTTGACCTAGGTCATGTTCAATTCGGAAATCGGCACACATTAACCTATTAATAATATTCGTGTTTTTGAATGTTGATTTGTTAACGGCTTGCTGCACAGCAGCGGGAAATGTCTGAAATTTCAGCACGTTGCTAACTGGCCCGACCGACACGCCCGCCTGCCCTGCCCCCGGCCCAACCTGCATGCAGTCGCCGAACCGAAACAAAAAACGACCGCCCTTTCGAACGGTCGCGTTTTTTCCGGGAATCGCTGCGCCTACAGCACCTTGTCAACAACCGCCTGCAACCGCGCCAGCGTGGCGGGGACGTCATACAGTTTGTCCAGCCCGAACAGGCCCAAGCGGAAGGTCATGAAGCCTTCTGGTTCGTCGCAGGCCAACGGAACGCCAGCGGCGATCTGCATGCCCTGGGCGGCGAATTTCTTGCCGTTCTGGATCTCGGGATCGGCGGTATAGCTGACCACAACCCCAGGCGCGCCAAAACCTTCGGCAGCGACCGAGGTTATGCCCTTGGCCTTCATCATCTGACGCACGCCGTCGCCCAGGGCCCATTGCGCCGCTCGCAGCTTTTCAAAGCCATAGTCGCGCGTTTCCGCCATCGTATCCCGGAACGCCCGCAGGGCATCGGTGGGCATGGTCGCATGATAGGCATGGCCACCGTTTTCATAGGCCTGCATGATGGAATGCCATTTCTTCAGATCAATCGCGAAACTGTCCGACCGGGTGTTTTCCAGCCGCTTGAGCGCGCGCCCGGACATCATCACCAAGCCTGCCGAAGGCGACGCCGACCAGCCCTTTTGCGGGGCCGAGATCAGCACATCCACGCCCGTGGTCTTCATATCCACCCAGACGCAACCGCTGGCGATGCAGTCCAGCACCATCAATGCCCCGACCTCGTGCGCGGCCGCCGCCAGCGCGGTGATATAGTCATCGGGCAGGATCAGCCCGGCGCTGGTTTCCACATGCGGCGCGAACACCACGTCCGGCTTGGCGTCGCGAATGGCTTGTGTCACCTCCTCGATCGGGGCGGGGGCGAACGGGGCCTGTGCACCATTGCCGGTCTGGCGGGCCTTGAACACGGTGGTCTGGGCGGCGAATTCCCCGGCTTCGAATATCTGGCTCCAACGGTAAGAGAACCAGCCGTTGCGCACGATCAACGCATGGGCGTCATGGCCGAACTGGCGGGCAACGGCCTCCATCCCGTATGTACCGCCACCGGGAACGAGGGCCACGCCGTCGGCGTTGTAGACCTCCTTCAGCATCCCGGAGATGTCGCGCATCACCTGTTGGAAGGTGACGGACATGTGGTTCAGCGATCGGTCGGTGAAAACCACCGAAAATTCCTGCAAGCCATCCGGGTCGACGGTATCGAGCAATGCGGCCATGTGTGTACTCCCTCTTGTCTGACACTGGGGTAACGCGGATTGAAAGGCTTGTCCAAGCCTACAGTCGCATACAGGTCACAACGGCCCGGGGCGGCGCTCCTCGGACAGCATGACGTTGGCCTCTACGTTGCCGACGCCCGGTAGCGCCATGATGCGACGACGCAGGACGCGCTCGAAATCCGGGATGTCGCGGGCAACGATTTTCAGGCGGTAGTCGTAGATACCGAGGATGTGCTCCACGGTCTGCACCTCGGGGATGGCGGTGACGACACGCTCGAAATCTTCGAGGCTGACACGCCCTTTGGTGGCCAGTTTCACCCCCAGAAACACGGTGACGCCAAAGCCCAGCTTTTCGCGGTCCAGCACCAGGCGGCGGCCCTTGATCGCGCCCAGTTCCTGCAGGCGCTTCACTCGCCGCCAGGTGGCAGGCTGGCTGAGCCCGAGGCGGCGGCCAAGCGTCCCGGCCGAAAGCGTGGCGTCCTGCGCCAGGGAGCGCAAAATCTGACGGTCCATTTCGTCGAGGTCAAACATGGGTAAGCGCGGAACCGTGGACAGGAATCCGGATTCGCCTGCGGCGAGCGGGGTCAGGGGGCGTTGCCCCCTCTGGCCTGCGGCCATTCACCCCCAGAGTATTTCCGGCAAGATGAACCCGCGGCGTGGTGAATTGTGGAGATGTCGGATTCATACCGGCAGCACCTCGTCTTCCTTGATGCGCGCGACATGCATCAGCGCGTCAAGGTCCGCGATATGCGGCAGGGTCAGGATGCGGGTGCGATAGATCTGCTGGTAATGCGCCATGTCGCGGGCGATCACCGACAGGCGCACGTCCACCTGTCCCAGGAAGGTCTGGATTTCCAACACTTCTGGCACCTCGCGGGCGGCGGCGATGAAATCGTCGAAGGCACGCGGGTCAGTCTTGTCCAGCGTGATGCGCAGGCTGACCTCGACCTCGTAGCCAAGGACGCGCCAGTCGATCACCGCCTGCTGCCCCAGCAGCACCCCGCGCGCCTGCATCCGTTCCAGCCTGCGCCAACAGGTGGCTTGGGTGATTCCAGCCCTTTCGGCCAGCTCGGCCGTGGACAGGTTCGGGTCCGCCTGGAACTGGCGCAGGATGCGCCTGTCGGTATCATCCAGCATGATTTATCCGCTATTTCATGTATTCAGGAATACTTTCTTACATGATTGCGAAAGAATATCAAATTTTGAAACCCAAATTCTTCTGTTTTCACAGATATTCCCCCCAGAACAACACGAGAAAGAAGGAGCGCCCCCATGCGCGTTTACTACGACCGCGATTGCGACATCAACCTGATCAAAGACCTGAAGGTCGCCATCCTGGGCTATGGCAGCCAGGGCCACGCCCACGCGCTGAACCTGCGCGATTCGGGCGCCAAGAACGTTGTCGTCGCCCTGCGCGAAGGCTCGCCCTCGGCCAAGAAGGCCGAAGGCGAAGGGCTGAAGGTCATGGGCATCGCCGAAGCGGCGGCCTGGTGTGACGTCATCATGTTCACCATGCCCGACGAACTGCAGGCCGAAACCTACAAGAAATACGTCCATGACAACCTGCGCGAAGGCGCGGCGATTGCCTTTGCCCACGGTCTGAACGTGCATTTTGGCCTGATCGAACCGAAGCCCGGCGTTGACGTCATCATGATGGCGCCCAAGGGCCCCGGCCACACCGTGCGCGGCGAATACACCAAGGGCGGCGGCGTACCCTGCCTGGTCGCGGTTCACCAGGACGCGTCCGGCCGCGCGCTGGAAATCGGCCTGTCCTACTGCTCGGCCATCGGTGGCGGCCGTTCGGGCATCATCGAAACCAACTTCCGCGAAGAATGCGAAACCGACCTGTTCGGCGAACAGGCCGTGCTGTGCGGTGGCCTGGTCGAGCTGATCCGCTGCGGTTTCGAAACCCTGGTCGAAGCCGGTTATGCGCCGGAGATGGCCTATTTCGAATGTCTGCACGAAGTGAAGCTGATCGTCGACCTGATCTATGAAGGTGGTATCGCCAACATGGATTACTCGATCTCGAACACCGCAGAATACGGCCAGTACGTCACCGGCCCGCGCATCCTGCCCTATGAGCAGACCAAGAAAGCCATGAAAGAAGTCCTGACCGACATCCAGCAGGGCAAGTTCGTGCGCGATTTCATGCTGGAAAACGCGGTTGGCCAGCCCACAATCAAAGCCTCGCGTCGTGCCAATGATGAGCATGCCATCGAAGCCACCGGCGCCAAACTGCGCGGCATGATGCCGTGGATCTCGGCCGGCAAGATGGTCGACAAGTCGAAGAACTGATCACCGGTGGCGGTGCGTGCAAGCACGCACCCTACGGGTTGAGACGCGGAAAGCCCCGGCAGATTTGCCGGGGCTTTTCCTTGGGTCAATCGGCCCGTCCCCGCGACACGGCCATCCACAGGTTCAGCGCGGACCGGGTTTCGACGACATCGTGAACCCGGACCATCTGCGCGCCGTTCATCACCCCGTGCAGCGCCACCGATACCGATCCGGCCATGCGGTCCTTGGGGTCGGGCGCGTTGCCCAGCGTGCCGATGAATCGTTTGCGCGACACGCCCAACAGGATCGCGCACCCCAGCGCATGGAACAGCGACAGCCGGTTCAGCAGCGCCAGGTTATGATCCAGCGTCTTGCCAAAGCCGATACCGGGATCCACCATGATCCGGGCACGCGGGATTCCGAGGCTTTCCAGATGGGCAACGCGCTCTTCCAGGAAATCATAGACATCCAGCAGGACGTTGTCATAGCCAGGCGCATCCTGCATCGTTTGCGGATCACCCTGCGCGTGCATCGCCATCACCGGCAGGCCCTCGGCGGCGCAATACCCTGCCAGCGCGGCGTCAAAGGTGAACCCGGACACATCGTTGACCGCATCCGCTCCGGCAGCCACGGCAGCGCGGGCGACGGGTTCCTTGCGCGTGTCGATGGACACCGGTACCCGCAGGTCGCGCCGGATACGGGCGATCACCGGTTCGGTCCGCGCGATTTCCATCGCATCGGGCACCCATTCTGCACCGGGGCGGGTCGATTCCCCGCCCACGTCGATCATGTCCGCCCCCAGCGCCACCATCAGCCGGGCATGATCCAGCGCCGCGTCCGGCGCATCGTGATCCCCCCCGTCCGAGAAACTGTCCGGTGTCACGTTCAGGATCCCCATGACCGAGGGCCGATCCATCGCCACCCCTGCCACCGCGGCGCGGGGCGTGGTCAGGCGGTCCAGAACCTCTGCCGGGGCATCTTTTGCCGGGATCAGGCGGGCGCTGTCGCGGGTCAGCACCTCTATCCGGTCGAACCAGGCCCAGCCACCGGCCAGAGGCAGCGCGCCCTCCGGCCGGCATGGGTCAATCTGGGGGATTGGGCGATAATACTGCTTCATGGTGTCCTCCGGGCTGGACGAGCACTTACAGCATCTTCACGTCCACCGCCACGGCGCGCAGCGGCAGGCTGTCGTCCACTGGCAGTTCTTCCCCGATGATCAGCACGTCGGCAGCCTGCATTTCGCGGGCAAACCACAGCATCAGCGCCAGCGCGTCGCGCGGTTGCGCAGAAGGCCCGTCCACCGCGTCCAGCACGATCTTGGACGGGGCCCAGACACTGATCTGGTCGTTCTTCATCGACCAGTCCAGTTCCGTCCGCGTGTTCACCACGACGCATCGCTTGTCCCGCCCCGCCAGAACCCAGGCGTTCTGTTCTATCGCCAGCAGATCAATCCGCCGTTGCGCCATCCGGTGAGAGCTTTGCGGCGCAGGCGTATCCGACGCCCCCACGCACAGGATCGTCGGGCGGTGTTCCTCGGCCATCTGGTCGATCCACACTGACAGCAGGGGCGAGGCTATCGCGGCATTGGACAGGTAAACCACTTGCGGGTGGGGCTTTTCCTCCGGGAGATGCGACAGACGGTCTGGCGTGCGCGATCTCACGATTTCCACCCCCAGCGCACCGGGGCCACGGTCCAGCTTCTCGATACGGACGAAAACCCGTTCCGCCTGCGGTTCGTCCAGGATGCGCTCGGCCACCCGTTCAGCCAGGGTTTCCAGCAGGTTCAGACGCTCGGCCGCCAGTTCAAGGGCGATCGCCTCTGTCACACGGTCATAGGACAGGATGCGATCCACATCATCATCCACTGGCCCGGTCAGCGGGCGCACCTCGACCACGATGTTGAACCGTACGCGCTGGGTGGTGCCGCGCTCCTTCTGGAAGGCCCCGATTTCCACCTCGACCACGTAGTCACGCAGGGAAATCCGGTCCAGCGGCCCCTCGCCCGCAGTCCCGGCTGCGCGTTCGGACGGATGGGCGAAGGCCCATTTCAGTTCATGGCTCATGCTATCCTCGGGCCGGCAACGATCACCGACACCCTACCCCCGCAAGCCCCCAAGGAACAGGCAAAGACCGCCTGTTTCCCTGTGAAAACCGTCATCCGCGATCAGTTTAAGGAGATCTCAGTGGGGTGGCGATAGAAGTGGTGCACACCAATCGTCGCGGTCCGCGCGAACTTGCGCGACCATTTCGGGTTCACCGCCTTGGTGTGATAGTAGGTTGCGCCATCGGTCAGCGCGCGCGGCGCGCCGTTGAGGATCAGTTTGGCCACCTTGCCGGCACGTTCGAACGCGCTCTTTTCGTGGATCACCTCGTCATACCCGTCACAGGTATAGGTGAACTGACACTGATATTTGCGGCCCGTGCCCTGGTGGATCACCCCGCAGACGGTGTCCGGGAAACGCGGGCTGTCCACCCGGTTCATGATCACCTCGGCCACGGCGAACTGGCCTTTTACGCTTTCGCCACGCGCCTCGAAATACAGCGCCTCGGCCAGGCAACGCCACTGATCGCCACCCTTGGCGGACGGCTGCCCCGCCAACCACTCTTTCGAGTAGCTGATCTGTGCTTGCTTTTGTGTCGGGTTGAGCAGCTTGCTCAACCAGGATTCAGACGAGCCGAATTGCCCGCGTTGTTCCTGCTTCAGCTCCTGGTCCTTCGACGTTTCGGCAACTGCAGGAGTCACCATCGACAGGGCCAGGAGACAGGCCAGAAAGATACGCATTTTTCCAGTCTCCGTGCCAAGGAGACGCCCGAAAACGTCCCCCACCGACGGCGGGACATATCGAAAAAGCACCTTTTCGTCCAGCTTTCGCTGCATCGCAGCGAATCCGGGCTGCGCGCCTTTTTGCCCAGCAACGCGACGGTAACCTATAAAATATTTATTTTACAAATGGTTAGCTATCGACATCCCTGTGTGATTTCCCGGACTGCAAGCTGCGCCGCCGCCAGTCGCGCCACCGGCACCCGGAAGGGCGAGCAGGAAACATAACTGAACCCGGCGGCCCTGCAAAAGGCGATTGATTCGGGGTTGCCGCCATGTTCACCGCAGATCGACAAGGTCAAGCCCGGCTGCACCTCACGCCCGCGCGCAGCGCCGATGCTCAGCAACTCGCCCACCCCGTCGGTGTCCAGCACGTGGAACGGATCCTCGGGGAAAACGCCCTGCTGCACATAGGCGGACATGAACCGCCCCGCATCGTCGCGCGACAGGCCATAGGTCATCTGTGTCAGATCATTGGTCCCGAAGGACAGAAAGGCGCATTGCGGTGCGATTTCCCCGGCCCGCAGCGCCGCGCGTGGCGTTTCCACCATCACGCCCAGCCGATAGGCGAAATTCACACCCTTTTCATTCCGCACCGCCACGGCGACAGCGTCGATGCGGGTCTTGACCAGTTCCACCTCTCGCTTGGCTGAAACCAGCGGGATCATGATTTCCGGCACCACGGGGTCGCCTTCGCGGCTGGCCTCGATCGTCGCCTCGAAAATCGCACGGGCCTGCATTTCATAAATTTCGGGCACGGTGATACCCAGGCGCACCCCGCGCATCCCCAACATCGGGTTGTATTCACTCAGCGCCTCTACCCGGCGGGTCACGTCCGACAGCGGCAGGTCCAGCGCCTCGGCCAATTCCCGATGCCCGGCGCGGTCTGTAGGCAGGAATTCATGCAGCGGCGGATCGAACAGGCGAATGCAGACCGGTTGGCCCTGCATGATGCGGAACAGTTCGGTAAAATCGGCGCGTTGCATCGGCAGCAGCCGGTCCAGCGCGGCACGTCGATCATTGGTGTCATCCGCAAAGATCATCTCGCGCATCACGGTCAGCCGGTCTGCTTCAAAGAACATGTGCTCGGTCCGGCACAACCCGATCCCCTGCGCGCCGAAATTCCGCGCGGTGGTCGCATCGGCCGGGGTGTCGGCATTGGCCCGCACCCCGATGTCGCGCACCTCGTCCGCCCAGGTCATCAGCGTCAGGAAGGTGTCGTCCTGCGTCGCCTCCAGCATGGCCGGTTCACCGGCCAGAACCTCGCCGTTGGTGCCGTCGATGGTGATGATGTCGCCTTCGTGGAATTCACGCCCGTCCGGGGCCACCAGCACCTTGCGGCGCGAATGGAACCCCAGGCTGGACGCGCCGACCACACAAGGCAGCCCCATACCGCGCCCGATCACCGCGGCATGGCTGGTCATGCCGCCCCGTTCGGTCAGCACCGCAACGGCCGCGTGCATCCCGCGCACGTCCTCGGACGAGGTTTCACGCCGTACCAGCACGCAGTTTTCACCGCGCGCGGCGCTGGCCTGCGCCTCGGCCGCCGAGAACACGATCCGGCCCGAAGCCGCGCCCGGGCTGGCCGCGATCCCGCGCGCCAGTCGGTCCCGGCGGGCCTCTGGATCAACCTGGCGGTGCAGCAGTTCGTTGATGGCGCGCGGTTCGATCCGCAGCAGCGCCTCTTCCTTCGGGATAATTCCATCATCGGCCAGGCTGACCGCAATCCGCACGGCGGCGCGGGCGCTGCGGGCAACGCGCACCCCGTCCAGCAGGTGCACCTGCCCATTTTCAATGGTGAATTCTGCCTGCATCTCTTCGCGCAGACGGGTACGCATCAGGCGCGTGTGGCGAATCAGATCATCGAAAGCCTGCGGTTCCAGTTCCTGCAGCGACGGCCCGCGCGGATCGCGTTCCAGGAACAGCGCCCCTGCCCCGGGGGACAGCGCATCACGCCCCTGCGATTGCGACAGGTAGCGCCCGGTGATCTGCGGCTCACCGGTTTTCGAGTTGACCAGCTGGATCACCCCCGACCCGCTTTCGCCGCGCCCCATTCCCAGCGCCATTTCTTGCACCACCAGCCCCAGCCCGGCATCCGCCGGCGCCCCCTTGGCCTGCCGCAGCAGCCGCGCCGTTGTGCCTTCCCAGGCGCGCGCCATGGATCGCAGCACCTCCAGCAATTGCTCTGCCGGATCCTGCGGGAATACTTCGTCGGTTTCCTCTTCATAGGCGCGCAACGCCTCTGACAGGCCCTCGTGCCCATCCAGCGCCACGTCCTCGAACATGTCGGGGTCCAACCGGGCCACGTGAATGGCATAGGATTGAACAAATCGCAGATACATCGCGCCGGCGGCGTCCCGGCCCAACTGGTCGCACAGCTCGACATACAGGGCGTCATTCATGCCGATGTTCAACACCGCCCCCGGCCCGCCCCAATCCGGGTCTTCGGACGACGGGCGTACGCACAGCAGGGCAGTATCCCCGAACGGTTCCAGCAGCGACGCCATGTCAGGCACCTCGCCCCCGGCGATCCGATGCACCGCGTCAAAGCTCAGCGCGACAGTCTTGGGCACCGGCAGGTCCAAACGGACAAGTCGCTGCAGGCATTTCGCCCGCCCGCCATGTGTGGACACGGCCACCGGCGCGGACTGGGTGATCAGGGTGAAGTCGGGATCGTTCTGCTGCACTGCGGCACCTTTCGTGAATGGCCGCAGAATACGCCGCACCGGACACAAGGCAAGCCCGCGCCGGGAAAAATCCCGGCACGGGTTAAGCTTTTGCCAAAAAAGCCTTGGACGTGGCGGGATACGCTGCCCGGATCACCCCTCGATACGGGTGAGGTCGGCCACCGACAGGCAGATCGTGCGGATGCGCGACAGCAGATTCAGCCGGTTGCGCCGAACGACTTCGTTGCCCGAGTTCACCTGCACTGCCCCAAAGAAGGCATCAATCGGCCCGCGCAGCGCGGCCATCGCGCTCATGGCGGCCTCGAAGTGCTCGGCCTGCATGGCAGAGGCGATCTGCGCCTCAGCCGCGTCCAGCGCGGCGAACAGGGCCTTTTCCTCGGTGGTTTCGGCGAATTTGACATCCGCGCCAAAGGAATACTCCACGCCGTCCTTGGCCTCGGCCTGGGTCAGGATGTTGTTGGCGCGCTTGAAGCCCTGCAACAGGTTTTCCCCGTCATCGGTGCCCAGCACATCCCCCAACGCTCGGGCGCGCTTCACCAACAGCGTCAGATCGTCGTTACCCGGCATGCTCAGGCAGGCGTCGATCACATCGTGACGCAGGCCCTGATCGCGCAGGTAAACCTTCAGCCGGTCATGGAAGAACGCCAGCAGGTCGGCGCTGGTGTCGCGCACCGGCGATGCCACCTCTTCGACGGCGGCACGCTGTTCCGGGGCCAGCTTGGACACCACCGCTTCCAGCGCGGCCCCGAAAACTCCGTGGTCCGCGATGGCGTCCACCAGATCGTTCAGGGCGTCCAGATCGTCGCCGTTCGCATCGGCCTGCTTGATCTGGTGTTTCAGCAACTGGCTGTCGATGAACCGGTCCAAGTTCACCCGCATGTCCGACGCCAACACGATCCTGATAACCCCCAACGCCGCACGGCGCAGGGCAAACGGGTCTTTCGAGCCGGTGGGCTTTTCATCAATCGCCCAGAACCCGGTCAGCGTGTCCAGTTTGTCCGCCAGCGCCACGATGGACGACACCGGTTCCGAAGGCACCTCGTCCGACGGACCCAACGGGGCATAGTGTTGCTGACAGGCATTCGCCACCTCTTGCGGCAGGCCCGCAGCCTCGGCGTAGTATCGGCCCATCAGCCCCTGCAATTCCGGGAACTCGTACACCATTTCTGAACTCAGGTCTGCCTTGGCCACCTCTGCCGCCTGCTGCGCCAGGTCCGGCTCCACCCCCAGAACCGGCGCGATTTCCCGCGCCAGCGCCGCGATCCGGCCAATCCGCGCGGCCTGTGTGCCCAGCTTGTTGTGGAAGGTCACGTTGGACAGCCGATCAGTCCATTCCGACATGCCCTTTTTCGCCACGCGCAGGTCATTCTCCCAAAAGAATTTCGCATCCGACAGACGGGCCGACAGCACCTTCTGGTTGCCCGCCAGAATGGTCGCGCCGTGATCCGTGGTTGCGCGATTGGCGACAGTGATGAACCGTTCGATCCGCCCGGTCTTGGGGTTTTTCACGCTGAAAAACTTTTGGTGTTCCTTCATCGAGGTTTGCAGAACCTCGGGCGGCAGGCCCAGGAAATCGGCGCCGATTTCGCCCATCAGGACGACCGGCCATTCCACCAGCCCGGCCACCTCGGCCAGCAACCCGCGATCCTCGACCACCTCCAGCCCGGCGGCAAAGGCCATGTTGCTAGCGTCGTGCCAGATCGCTTCGGCCCGTTCTTCAGCCGACAGGATCACGTGGTCACGCTTGAGCTTGGCAACGTAATCGTCAAACCCATGCACCGCGAAACGGCCTGACGCCATGAACCGGTGGCCCTGCGTCGTGTTGCCCGCCTTGATCCCCTCCACGTCCATCTGCACGACCTCGGCCCCGGCCTCATCGGTCAGGATGCACAGGATGGAATGCAGCGGCCGCACCCAGCGCAGCGCGCCTGCGCCCCAGCGCATGGACTTGGGCCAGGGAAAGTTGCGGATCGTCGCCTCCAGCACCTCGGCCACGATTTCCGCCGCCGGACGGCCCGGCTTTTCCACCACGGCAAAGAACACGCGGCCTTTCTTGTCATCACGCTCTTCCAGCTGGTCGCGGGTCAGGCCCGCACCGCGCAAGAAGCCCTCGATCGCCTGTTCGGGCGCATCGACGCGCGGGCCCTTGCGTTCCTCGCGCAGTGTGGGCGAACGGTCCAGCAGCCCCTGCACCGTCAGCGCCAGGCGGCGTGGCGTCGAAAACGCAGCGGCACCGGAATAGGTCAGCCCCGCCTCGACCAGCCCGTCGGTCACGCGCTTTTTCAAGTCCTCGGCGGCCTTGGCCTGCATCCGGGCCGGAATTTCCTCAGAGAAAAGTTCGATCAGCAAATCGGGCATGTCAGTGGCCTTTCGGCGGGGTTGGGCAATCTGCGGGGACGGGTTCGCCGTTGAACACGACCTCGCCGCAATGGTTGATCTGGTGCCAGACATAGCCGCGCCCGTCGTCCATCACGGCGACGATACGATCAATGCCATAGCGGTAATTTTCCTGTCCAAGAAAGGCCAGCGCCGACCCGCTTTCCAGCGCGGCGCCCAGTTCCTTGGCGTCGAAACAGTCGAACCAGCCGGGCGCGACCAGTGGTTCAGCCTTGGTATAGGGCTGAAAGGTTTCGGTCAGCATGGCCTGGCTGTGGCCGGTGGTGAAACAGGCGCGGTAGCGGATCGGGGAACTGTCGGAATCGATGGCCCGGAAGTTGTCATAGACAATGCCCTCGGGCTGGCCGGTCACCAGCGACGTGATCATCACATCGTCAGCCCCAGTGGCCGCGACCTCGTCATAGTAGGCGTAAACCTGCAAGTAGTACATCGCCACGCCGGCGACCAAAGCCGTGATCACAATCAACCCCGCCAGTATTTTCCCGATCATTGGGCCGCGTATCCCCCGGCCTCTGTCAACACGAAGGCGTCGGCGCATTTCTTGGCCAATGCACGCACCCGGCCGATATAGGCCTGCCGTTCGGTGACCGAGATCACGCCCCGCGCGTCCAGCAGGTTGAACAGGTGGGACGCCTTGATGCACTGGTCATAGGCCGGGTGGGCCATGATGATGCGCGCGCCGGTCTTGGGGTCCACATGGTCCTGCGCCAGGATCGCCTCGCACTCGGCCTCGGCCTCTTCGAAATGGGTCAGCAGCATCGCGGTGTTGGCCACGTCAAAGTTCCAGCGGCTGTATTCCTGCTCTGTCTGGCGGAACACGTCGCCATAGGTCAGCGCAATCGGCGCATCGGGCGCGTTGAACGGCATGTCCATCACGTGATCCACACCCAGCACGTACATCGCCAGACGTTCCAGACCATAGGTCAGTTCGCCCGAAACCGGGTGACAATCATGCCCGCCGACCTGCTGGAAATAGGTGAACTGCGACACTTCCATGCCGTCGCACCAGACTTCCCAGCCCAGTCCCCAGGCCCCCAGGGTCGGGGATTCCCAATCGTCCTCGACGAAACGGATGTCATGCAGGTCCATGTCGATGCCAATCGCCTGCAACGAGCCCAGGTACAGGTCTTGCAGGTCCGGCGGCGACGGTTTGATCAGCACCTGGTACTGGTAGTAGTGCTGCAAACGGTTCGGGTTTTCACCATAACGACCATCGGTCGGGCGGCGCGACGGCTGTACATAGGCTGCCGCCCACGGACGCGATCCAAGGCTGCGCAAGGTCGTGGCCGGGTGGAAGGTACCCGCCCCCACTTCCATGTCATAGGGCTGCATCACGGCGCAGCCCTTCTGGGCCCAATAGTTCTGAAGCCTCAGGATGATTTCCTGAAAGCTGCGCGGTTTCGCGGTCGTTTCTGCCATCGTTCCTGCCCTTGCCGGCGCAATACCCGGTCTCAGAAAAATTCCTCGCCCTACCTACGGCCCCGGCGTGTCGGGGTCAATTGTGCGAACCCGCATTATTTGGGTGCATGACGCGCCCCATTTGATAAAACCCTTAGCCAAGAACCGACAACAGGACAGGCAAGGACGATTTCCAATCATGTTCAGACTAGTGACCGCCGCATTGATTTTCGTGGTTTTGGCCACCCGCAGCCTTTTCGCGCAGAATGAAACCGTTTGGGTCCAGATCGAGGCACACCCAACCCTGTCGCTGGCGCAGGAACGGGCGCGCGATTACGAAACCCTGGTAGAGGATGTGAACGGTTTCACGGTGCGCGGCGGCTGGTACGCCATCGCGCTGGGGCCATACCTGCGCGATGACGCCGAACAGGTGCTGCGCGTGCTGCGCGCCGAAGGACGGATTCCCCACGACAGCTTCATCACCTATACGGAAACCTACAGCGGCACCTTCTGGCCGGTCGGCGGTGCGGGTCTGAACCAGCAGCCCGCCGCTGCCGCCGAACAGCAGGCCACCACGCAGCCCGACCCCACCCCGGAACCCGAACCCGTGCCGCAACCAGCGATCCAGTTGCCCGACGAAACCCCGGCAGAGGCCCGCCGCAGCGAAGCTGCCCTGACCCGCGACGAACGCATGGACCTGCAGCGCCTGTTGCAATGGGCGGGCTACTACAACTCGGGCATCGACGGCGCCTTCGGCCCCGGCACCCGCGCCTCCATGGCCGCCTGGCAGGACGCGAACGGATACGAACCCACCGGCATCCTGACCACCGGCCAGCGCGCCGCCCTGCTGGCGCAATACAACGCCATCCTGAACGGGCTGGATCTGCAGACCGTCACCGACGACCGCGCGGGTATCCGCCTGAAGCTGCCGCTGGGCGCAGTCCAGTTCGACCGCTACGAAGCCCCGTTCGCGCATTTCCTGCCCACCGGGTCCATCCCCGAGGCGCGCGTGCTTCTGATCTCTCAGGAAGGCGACCGCAACACGCTCTATGGTCTATATGACATCATGCAAACGCTGGAAATCGTCCCGCTGGACGGCCCGCGCAAGCTGGACGGCGATTCCTTCATGCTGGTGGGCAAAGACCCGCGGTTCATCTCGCACACCCAGGCAGCGCTCAAGGACGGGCGCATCAAGGGGTTTACCCTGATCTGGCCCACCGGGGACGAAGAACGCCGCGCCCGCCTGCTGGAAGAAATGCAACAAAGCTTTGACCGGCTGGCCAGCGTTCTGGACCACGCTGCCGGCAGCGATCTGGACCAGCGCGTTGATCTGATCTCGGGGCTGGAAGTCCGCCAGCCGAAACTGACCCGTTCGGGCTTTTATGTCGATGCGACCGGCGCCGTTGTCACCACCGCCGACGCCGTGGTTGGCTGTATCCGCGTCACGCTGGACAGCGACACCGAGGCTACGGTGCTGGGCACTGACGCCGCGCTTGGTGTCGCCGTTCTGAAACCCGTGCAGGCGCTGGCACCGTCCAGCATTGCCCGTTTCCAGACAGCGACCCCGCGCCTGCAATCCGAAATCTCGGTGGCCGGGTTTTCCTATGGCGGAATGCTGGACGCGCCGACCCTGACCTTCGGCACGTTGGCCGACCTGCGTGGCCTGAACGGCGAAGAAACCCTGGACCGCCTTGCGCTGGCCACCCTGCCCGGCGATGCGGGCGGCCCGGTATTCGACACCGGCGGAGAGGTACTGGGCATGTTGCTGCCCCGCACCGACAGCGCCCGGCAACTGCCGCAGGATGTCAGCTTTGCGCTGGATGGCGCGGCGATCCGCGCCGTGCTGACCGGGCTGGGCGTGACACCCGCCGAAACCAGCGAAATCGGCAGCCTGCCGCCAGAGGATCTGACCGGCAAGGCCACCGGCATGACCGTTCTGGTCAGCTGCTGGGAATAACCCTGTCACGAAAACAGAAAACCCGCGCCGGATTGGAACGGCGCGGGTTCTCACCAGAAGCGACCTTTGGGGGCGATCGCTTTACCGGGGTATCCAGATCAGATGTACAGCGCATTACGGAACACGTAGCGCGGAATGTCCTCGCGGGTCAGCCCCATGCGCGCCAGTTCGGCATCGGTCTTGGCGTTCAGCGCGTTCAGCTCTTTGACGTGCGATGACGCCTCTGCAACGGTGAACAGCGCGCGCCCGATCGCGGCGAAAACCATGTCGATGCGATCACGCAGAGAGGGGTTGGCGGTAGTGATGTCGGTAGCCTGAGCAGCCATGTCGAAACCTCTTCATCGGTTATGTCCGTCCCTGACATTAAACTAGGTCAGGAAGATTGACTTTACCAATGCACTTTCGGCATGGCCGCCCTGCGATTGCCGCATTGCAGCATCAGGCGTCGTATTTCCGCTCTGGCATAATCGGAGGCTTGGACGGGGCGCGCGGTTTCTTGGGGCCGGCGGACATGACATCCTTCGTGACAGATTGCGCGCTGCCCTCGGAAACAGGTTTCGGACTGACCGAGGCGGCGGATTTGGCACTAACCGCGACGGCCGGTTTGCCAGCCTCCGCGGTTCCGGGTTCCGCGCTGTTCTCGACAACGGGTTTGGCAACTTCCGCCACAACCGGTTTCACGCTGTCTTTGACTACCGGTTTCGCCTCGACCTCGGTGGTGGTTTCCACCGGTGCTGCCTTGCGACGCGGCGCCCTGTCGGGGGTTGCCGGTTTGGCCGGGGGGGTGCACAGCACGATTTCACGCGGAAGGAACATCGGGTTGGCCACTGACGCCAGTTTCAACGACACGTTCAGGCATTCGATCTGGGCCTCCCAGACCCAAGTCGCCATGCGGAACATAGAGGTCGAAAACAGGTAGGGATTCATAGCGTGATACATCGGGGTGCTCCTTCCGGGTTGCGGGTGCCCAAGTCTGGCATGCAAAGACGACGCGCCGGTGACAACCGGTCAGGGGCGTCCTGCACGTCCCAACCGTGCCCCGATCCCAAGCCCGCGCCGAAGATTTCTTGCTTTTCCAATTTCGCCAAACCTGAAACTGCCCGCGAAACAGGCAAATGACGGGGGGATTCCCCGCCGCTGCGGAACCTTTCAGCTAATTGACGCTAGGTCAAGCAGGCTAGCCGACGTGAAACAGGGTCGTGAACAGTTTCGGGTCCAGGCTCTGACTGTCGAACGTGTCACCGTGCACCAATACGCTGACCGCATCGTGGCTGTGCAGGCTTTCCTGGTGGCTGGCCACCACGCGGAAATCGCCGACACGCGGGTCATCCAGCAGGTGTTCGCAGAACAGCCGCGCCGCGTCCTCGACAAAGATCGGGTTGGCGGCGTTCAGTTCCGCAAAGGCCTGTTCATCCTCGCGTTTGACCATGACCTGGGTTTCGGTCGGCACCGCGTCGCGGGCCAGCTCGATCACGTCCTCGAACCAAAGGCAGCATTCGCCCGTCACTTCCAACGAAATCCGCGCCACGGACCGTTGCGAATGCGGCGTCGCCAATTGGCCGCGCGCCATCCGGGCATGCTCGCTCAGTTCCAACGAACACGGGCAGGTGGACGAATACACGTAATCCAAGTGCATGATCTTCTTGCGCTGCCCGGCCGTTTCGACCAGTTCCAGCGCGATATCGTAGTACTGATATCCCCACAGGCCGGACCGCAGGCTTTCCACCTTCATCGGATAGGAAAACCGCATCATGATCCGCGCGTCAAAGCTCTCCAGGTCAGCCTTGTAGTCATCCAGCGCCGCCTCGATCACCTCGAAGCTGAAAGTCTTGTCCACATGCGCATAGAAAGACCGCATGATCCGGGACATGTTGATGCCCTTCTTCTCGGCCTCCAGGCTGACGGTTCCGGTGACACTGGTTTCCAGCGTCAGGTCGCCGTTGTCACGGGTATGGAACCGGATCGGCAGCCGGAAATTCGAAATGCCCACGTGCTGGATATGCCGCTTGGCCCCGCGGATCAGGCTGGCCGGCCCGTTCTGCAGATCTGGCAGTTGCGCCTTATAGGCGGCGTCGACCGCAAAATTTTCAGGATACTGACGCGACAGCACTGGGTACTGCGCCCCGACCCCCGGCAACAGCCGCGCCACGGCGGGGTCCAGGTCGGCGATTTCCGCCTCCGACGCCCCTTCCGCCCATTTGCGAAGCCGCGCCAGCGCCTCTGCCGCTTCCTCGCGTGTCAGGTCGCGATCCATGTCCGACGTGTGAAGGTTCATCCCCGGCCCTCTCTGGTTCTTCCCGAAACAGTAATCTAGGGGCTCTGCCGGTGAATTTCCAATTGCGAAAGTCCAGAGGCCGAAACCGTCCTTTCGGATCACGCCTGTTCCAGCGCGTTCAGGATATCCGCCACCAGGTCGTCCGCGTCCTCCAGCCCCACGCTGAAGCGCACCAGCCCCGGCGTGATGCCCAGTTCCACCTTCTGTTCGGCGGGCAGGCGCTGATGCGTCGTCGTCGCCGGATGGGTGGCGATGGATTTCGCATCCCCCAGGTTGTTCGAGATGACGGCGATTTCCAACGCGTTCAGGAACCGGAATGCCGCCTCTTGCCCGCCTTTCAGGTCAATCGACAGAACCGTTCCGCCCTTTTCCATCTGCACCTTGCACAGCCCGTGCTGGGCGTGGTCCGCCAGCCCCGGAAAGATCACCCGTGCCAGTTTCGCGTGCCCCTGCAGGGCGGTCGCGATCTTCAGCGCACTGTCAGCCTGCGCGTGCACCCGCAGGTCGATGGTTTCCAGACCCTTCAGCATGATCCAGGCCGTAAACGGGCTCATCGCGCCGCCGGTATGCTTCATGTAGGGCTCTACGGTACCACGGATGAACTCCCGCGTGCCCAGGATCACGCCCCCCAGGGCGCGGCCCTGCCCGTCGATATGCTTGGTGGCCGAATACACCACCACGTCCGCCCCCAACGCAATCGCGTTGGAAAACACCGGCGTGGAAAACACGTTGTCCACCACCACCAGCGCCCCAACCGCATGGGCGATTTCCGCAACGGCGGCGATGTCGATCACTTCCAGCGTCGGGTTCGAGATCGACTCGAAAAACACCAGCTTGGTCTCCGCCCGCACCGCCCCGCGCCACTGGTCCAGGTCAACGCCGTCCACCAGCGTCACCTCGACGCCATAGCGGCGCAGCACGTCCTCCAGGATGTACAGGCACGACCCGAACAGCGCCCGCGCCGCCACAACGTGATCCCCGGCCTTCAAACCGGATACCAGCGCGCCGTTCACGGCCGCCATGCCGCTGGCGGTGGCGAACCCGTCCTCGGCCCCTTCCAGCGCGGCGATGCGGTTTTCGAACATGGCGACGGTCGGGTTGCCATAGCGGGCATAGATGAACTCGTCCGGCCCGGTTTTCAGGAACCGCGCCTCGGCCTGCTCGGCGCTGTCATAAACAAACCCCTGGGTCAGGAAAATTGCCTCGCTGACCTCGTTATACTGGCTGCGGCGCACCCCGCCATGCACCAGCTTCGTGCGTTTTTTCCAGCTGTCGCTCATCTCTCGATCCTCCGGCCCGCAGGCCAATAAAAAAGCCCCGTCGCGGTCAAGCGAAAGGGGCTTCCTTCATCCTGACCTCTTTAGCGGCATGTTTTACGTGGCCCGCAATCCGGTAACAAATCGCCACGCCCGACTGATACGCCCGCGCCTTTTCCGCGTCAACCTTTACCTGCCGGCCCGACCCACGCCTTGCCTTCGCTGCAAAATGCACCATCATCCGGCCCATCGACAACGGAGCCCCCATGACCCACCCCATCGACCTCTATTACTGGCCCACCCCGAATGGCTGGAAAATCTCCATCGCGCTCGAGGAAATGAACCTGCCCTACAATCTGCATCTGGTGAACATCGGCACGGGCGAACAGTTCGAACCTGCGTTCCTGGAACTTTCTCCCAACAACCGGATGCCCGCCATCGTTGACCATGACGGGCCGGACGGCCAGCCGATCTCGATCTTCGAATCCGGCGCCATCCTGCAATACCTGGCCCGCAAGACCGGCCAGTTCTACGGCGAAACCGAACGTGACCGCATCGCGGTGGACCAGTGGCTGATGTGGCAGATGGGCGGCGTCGGCCCGATGGCGGGACAGGCGCATCACTTCCTGAAATACGCCCCGGCGATGGACCCGCCGCAGGATCTGCCCTACGCACAGGACCGCTATCGCAACGAGGTCTCGCGCCTCTACCGCGTGCTGGACACGCAACTGGGCAAACACCGCTACGTCGCAGGCGAATTCTACTCGATCGCCGACATGGCCCTGTGGGGCTGGGTCTCGCTGTGGGAAGGCCAGCAACAGACGCTGGACGACAAGCCCAACCTGAAACGCTGGCTGGACGAACTGTCCGCCCGCCCCGGCGTGATCCGAGGCCGCGCCCTGGCCGCCGACAAGCGCGGCGGCATCCGCACCAAGGACGAACAGAAAATCCTGTTCGGCCAAAAAGGCTGACCGCCTTTCATCTTGCGAAAGATACTCCGGGGGAGACGTTGGAAATCCCCCGGATTTTCAACGTCGGGGGCAGCGCCCCCTCTTTGCCGTTGACTTGACGGCCCCGCCCGCATTATGCGCGCTCACCGGGCCGCGGGCGTGGATATCGTGCCCCGGTCCAGTCCCCGACACTCACAACAGCGCAGGCATCCCAATGTCTCTGTCCCCCTATGAAACCGAAGGCTTCTACGCCCGGGCGCTGGCGGCCGGGAGGCACCGCGATATTGTCGGTGGACGCTGGGAGGAAACCGGGCGTGCCCAGATGGCCGTCCTGCACGCGGCGGGGCTGCGGCCGCATCATCACCTGCTGGACATCGGCGCGGGGTCGTTGCGGCTGGGTTGCAAGGCGGTGCCCTACCTGGACCCCGGCCACTACTGGGCCACAGATCCGTCGCTGGAGATGATGCTGACTGGCCGTGCGCAGGAACTGCCCGACCCCGCACGGCTGAACCCGGCGCAGCTGGTGCGAGACCCCGATTTCGCCTTTCCCGGCGTGCCTGACACGATCACCCACGCCATCGCCTTTGCCGTATTCCCGCATCTGACGCTGGATCACCTGCGCCGCGCACTGACCAGCCTGCATCGCTTTTCCCGGCTGGAAACCTTCCTGTTCACGGTGTTTCTGGTGCCGGACACCGACACCGCCAGCCACCCCTACCGGCAACCTGACGGGGTCGTCACCCACGCCCTGCGCGCGCCCTTTCACGTGCTGGAACCCGACATAGCCCAACTGGCCGCCGAAACCGGCTGGCAAGTGCAGCGCCACGATACCATGCTGCCGCGCGGGCAGGTGCTGTTTACCGCCCGCCCGGTCAGTCAAGCCTGATCAGGCGTCTTTCCCGTCGTCCTCGATCCCGTATTTCTTGAACACGCCCCCCTGGGTCATGAAGAACAGGAAAATCGCCGCCGTCAGGCCGAAGGTCTTGAAATAGACCCAGGTTTCGGTGCTTTGGGTGCGCCAGATCGCCTCGTTCAGCACCGCCAGCCCGAAGAAGAAGGCGCACAACCGGCGCGTCAGCACCATCCATCCCTCGCGCTGCAAGGGCAGCGCCGCCTCCATCAGGCTTTGCAGATAGCTTTCGCCGCGCAGCAGCCCGATCCCCAGCGCGGCCCCGAACAGCAGGTAGATCAACGTCGGCTTCATCTTGAAGAACCGGTCGTCGTTCAGCCAGACCGACAGCCCGCCAAAGATCACCACCAGCACCAGCGTCACAACCTGCATTTTCGACAGATGCCCGGTCAGCCGCCAAAGTGCCAGCGTGGATACCAGCATCAGCGGAATGAACCCTGCGGTGACAAGGATAAAACCCTCGTACTCCGTGCCGCCGATGGTGAACACCCGGTCCTTCAGCCACAGGTAGGCGGCGAAAAAGATCACGATCGGCCCCAGTTCCAGCGCCGTTTTCAGTTTCGGGTCTATCTGCTTTCCTGCCATTCTCAGCCTCCAAATTCCACGATCACCGCGCCCGCCGCGATCAGGGCCATCAGCCCCATCCGCCGCGGCCCGACGGTTTCCTTCAGCACCAGCCAGCCGATCAGCGCCGCGAACACCGGCGAGGTTTCGCGCAGCACCGCCGCCTCGCCCACCTTGTCCAGCCGCGTGGCCAGCATCACCGACCCGAAGCTGAAGAACGCCACCACCGCGCCGATCAGCCCCCGCAACAACAACGGCGGCAGGTCCGGCACCTGGGTCATGGATCGCCACCGCAGCGCCGCCACCAGCGGCATGACCAGCCCGTCGATCAGAAAGAACCACGCCAGAAAGGTAAATGGGGCCGCCGTCGCCCGGATACCATAGGCATCATAGGTCGTATACAGCGCGACGAATCCGCCGGTCAGCACCGCCAGCCCCATCGCCGCGCCCAGCGTGTGACGCCCGATATCCAGCTTCAGGTAATTGTACAGTGCCAGCCCGAAGATACCCGCCAGCAGCACCAGCACGCCCAGCCATTGCACAAGGGTGAACACCTCGCCAAACAGCAAATAGGCCCCGATCACGGTAAAGAACGGCCCCGTCCCCCGCACCACCGGGTAGACCACGGTATAGCTGCCGCGCGTATAGGCCATCGCCTGCAGGGTCTTGTAGACGGTGTGAATCCCCCATGCGCCGGCAAAGATCGGCCACATATGCGGTTCCGGCCACGGAACCACGAACAACGCGAACGGTGCGGCCATCGCGGCATAGAAGAAATCAATCGCTCCGCGCGTCAGCCAAGGATCGTGCCGCCCTTTCTGCAAGGCCCCGAACACAGCGTGCAGCAGCGCCGCCAGCAAGGCCAGCGCCATCGCCAGCCGGCTGCCCGCCTCGGTGCCCTCCAACGAGACCAGCCAGTCGGTCATATCATGCGTGGATCGGCTTGCCCCAGCAGCGCGGACAGGTAGGCGCGCGCGCGTTCGGCCAGATCAACCTCGCAGCCATTGCTGACGCGCAGCAGATCACCGCCGATCGGGTCCGCGGCATAGGCGTCCACCAGCACCGATTCGAGCGTTCCCAGAACGAAATCCGTCCGGTGCGCCGGGGTCAGGCACAGGTGGGTCACCACCGGCAGGCTGTCCTCAAGATGCGAATCCCAGATCACCCGGCCCATGCCCACGGGTTCGCCATCGTCCATGACGACACATTCGGCGCAGACGATCCGCCCGCCGGGCCAGGTGTCGTCCAGCCCCTGTTCATCCACCCGCGCCCATTGCATCAGGTCGTCCATGGCGGAAAACAGCCCGCTATCTTCCCAGTCCTGCTGGGTTTTCAGGGTTTCGTGGATCTCAAGCATCAAGCCCAGTCAGCGCCTTCGCGAATTCTTCGGGATCGAAAGGGGCCAGATCGTCGATCTGCTCGCCCACGCCGATGGCGTGAATGGGCAGGCCGAACCTGTCCGCCAGTGCCACCAGCACCCCGCCCTTGGCGGTCCCGTCCAGTTTCGTCATCACCAGCCCCGACACATCCGCAAGTTTCTGGAACGTCTCGACCTGGCTAAGGGCGTTCTGCCCCGTTGTGGCGTCCAACACAAGCAAAGTATTGTGCGGCGCGGTTTCGTCCTTCTTGCGGATCACCCGGACGATCTTGGCCAGTTCCTCCATCAGATCCTTGCGGTTCTGCAACCGCCCGGCCGTGTCGATCATCAGCAGATCCGCGCCCTCGGCCTCGGCGCGGGTCATGGCGTCAAAGGCCAGGCTGGCCGGGTCGCTACCCTCGGGGGCGGTCAGCACCGGCACGCCCGCGCGGTCGCCCCAGACCTGCAACTGTTCCACCGCCGCGGCGCGGAACGTGTCGCCGGCGGCGATCACCACCTTCTTGCCCGCACCCTTGAACTGGCTGGCCAGCTTGCCGATGGTCGTGGTCTTGCCCGATCCGTTGACGCCCACCACCAGCACCACCTGCGGCTTCTTGGCATACAGCGGCAGCGGCTTGGCCACCGGGTCCATGATCCGGGCGATTTCCCCGGCCAGCAGGCCCTTGATTTCCGCGGTGGACAGTTTCTTGCCGAACCGCCCCTCGGCGATGTTCGAGGTCACCCGCAGCGCCGTGTCCACCCCCATGTCCGAAGCGATCAGCAACTCTTCCAGTTGCTCCAGCATGTCGTCGTCCAGAACCCGGCGCACCACGGTCTGCGCCTCGCCCCGGCCCAGCAGCCGCCCGATGATACCCGGCTTGGACGCTGGTGCAGGCTCGGGCGCGGCCTTGGGTTCAGGTTCCGCCACCGGCTCCGGCTCCGGCTTCACCTCGACCACCGGTTCGGGTGCAGCGTCCACCGCCTCTTCTACCCCGCCTTCCTCGACGATCGCGCCCAACCCCTCCTCCAGCTTCGTGGACGAGCGCGTCAGGCGTTGTTTCAGCTTGCCGAAAAAGGACATGGGCGGCCTCCGGGGAACGTTTCATCCCACCTAGCCATTCCCGCCCCGTAATGGAAGCCCTCAGCCCGCCGGATAGGTCCAGAACCCGGCCATGATCAGCCCCTGCGCCCCGTAATACAGCGCCCAGACCGCATAAGCCCGCACCCGTCCCGCGTGTCCCAGGAAAATCAGCGTGCTCAGGATCAGGTCTGACGCGACAAAGCACAGCGCCCCCGTCAGCACCCATTCGCGCGGCACGCCGGGCAGCGCCGCGCTGATCCCCATGGATAGAATCAGCCCCACATAGCCCCGCACCGCCCACCGCAACGCGCCCGTATGCGGCGCCAGCCAGCGTTCGGTGGACAGGCCCAGCCCGGTCAACACCACCACCACGGCCCAGAACAGCCCATCCGGCGCGGCCACCGGAAACACCGTCAGGAACGCCGCGACATACAGCACATGCCCCAGCGCAAAGGCCGCGATACCGCCTTTCAGCATCGCCTCTGACGGGCGCGACAGCAGGAAATCCCCCAGCACACAAGCCCACAACCCGGCCAGTGCCAGCACCGGCAGACCCGACAGGCTCAGCGCCAGCGCGGGCAGCGCCACCGCCCCGGTCTTGATCGCCGTGCGCAGCCAGCTTTCGGTACGCCAGCAGAACGCCGCGCCATAGACCAGCCCAAGCAATAGCCCGGCAGCGATCAGCCAGATCATCCGCATCCCTCCGTTTCGCCGCAGCCTGCCCCTACCCGCCGCACGAATCCACCCAAAACGCGCGCACGCGAAAACGTGACTTGGAGGCAACCGCGCCCTTTGGCACTCTGCCCGCATGAGATACGCCATCCTCGCCCTGCTGATCGCCGCCCCCGCCGTCGCCGAATCCCCGATGACAGCGCAGGAATTCGACGCCTACACGCGCGGCAAGACCTTCTATTACGCCGAATCCGGCGAACCCTACGGCGGCGAGGAATACCTCGACCGCCGCCGCGTCCGCTGGTCCTTTCTGGACGGCAAGTGCAAGGACGGCACCTGGTACGAGGACGCGGGACATATCTGTTTCGTCTACGAGGACAACCCCGCCCCCCAGTGCTGGACATTCTACGACCGCCCCGGCGGGCTGGTCGCGCGGTTTGAAAACAACCCGTCCACCACCATCCTGTACGAAACCCGCAAGACCGACGAACCGATGCTGTGCCTGGGGCCAGAGGTCGGGGTCTGATCCCGACCTCTGCACCGCTGCCACAGCCGCAATCGCGCAGGCGCTTTCCCCTACCGGCCCGGCCCGGCTGCCCCTAGGATGCCGCCAACCCAGACAGGAAAGGCGACTGGATGATCCCCTTTGCGCTTGCGACACTGACCCCGGCGGCGCTGCTGATCCTTGGCGCGCTGCGTGGCGGCGCGTGGGTCTGGGCGGCGGTTCTGTGCATCACGATCGTCTGCGCGGTGCTGGACCGGCTGATCCCGCGCACCCCCGGTCCCGGCGGATCCGAGTTTCCCACCGGCAACGCCCTGTCCGCCACGCTGAGCCTGCTGCACCTGCCGATGCTGCTATTGGCCACCTCGGCCATCGGGGCTGGCGACCTGCCCGTTTGGGACCGTCTGGGCCTGCTGATCGGCTTTGGCCTGTTCTTCGGCCAGATCGGCCACCCCAACGCGCACGAATTGATCCACCGCCCCGGCCGGTTCCTGCGCGGGCTGGGCGGGATGGTTTACGGCACGCTGCTGATCGGCCATCACGTCAGCGCCCACCGGCTGGTGCACCATGTCCATGTCGGCACCGATGCAGATCCGAACTCTGCCCGCAAAGGGCTGGGCTTCTGGCGTTTCGCCCCGCGTGCGTGGATCGGATCGTTTCGCGCCGGGTGGCAGGCGGAAAACGCCCTGCGCAGCCGCCGCTGCGGCGCGTTGACCCTTCATCCGTATGTTTTCCATGCAGGCTGGGCGCTTGCGGCGCTCGGCTTATCCTTTGCTTTCGCAAGGATCAACGGCGCGCTGGCCCTGCTTGGGGTCGCCGCCTATGCGCAACTCCAGATTCTGTTGGCCGATTACGTGCAACACTACGGCCTGCGCCGCGCCCCCGGCCCGAACGGCAAACCTGAACCCATCGCGCCCCGCCATGCGTGGAACAGCCCGCACGCAGCCTCCAGCGCGATGATGCTGAACGCGCCGCGCCATTCCGATCACCACCTGCACCCGATGCGCCCCTATCCCGGCCTGCGGCTGGACCCGGACATGCCCCTGCTGCCCCATGCCCTGCCGGTAATGGCCGTGATCGCCCTGTGGCCGCCCCTGTGGCGGCGCCTGATGGACCCGCTGATCCGTTAGAACAGGCTGCCCTGCTCGGGTGGTTTCGCTGGCGACTTGCGCGTGGGTTTCGGCGCTCCGTCCAGGCTCAGGCGGCCATCGGCGAACTGGATTTCCAGGCTGCCGGCCTGCGCCGCCGCCGCCTTGGTGGTCACCACGTCGCCATCACCGCGCACCACGGCATAGCCGCGCTGCAAGGTCGCCTCGTATCCCAGCGTCCCCCGCAGCCGTTCCAGCCGGTCGATCTCTCGCTTCCAGCCGTCCACCTGCCGCAGCCCGGCCATGGACAGGCGTTCCGACACGCGTTTCAGGTCATCCTTCTTGCGCTTGAGATCCGCCGCCACCGGCGGCCCCAAACGCGGCGCGACAGCCGCCAGGTGGCGCTTCTCCGCCTCGATCCGCACGGTCAGCGCCCGTGGACGCACCCCGCCCGACACCTCGGACAGCCGCACCCGCCGCACCTGCACCGACCGGATCAGCGCCTGCGGCAGCCGTTCGCCCCATGTATCCAGCCGCTGGCTGGGCCCGTCCAGCAACGTGTCCAGCCGGGGCAGCGCCCGCGACAGGTCGCGCAGCCGCTGGCCGCGCTGGGTGACGCCCTGGGTCAGCGCCCGGCTCAGCCGCGCGTTCTGCTGGTCCACCCAGCCCAGCAGTTCCATCCGTACCGGCACCGCCAGTTCCGCCGCCGCCGTCGGCGTGGGCGCGCGCATGTCCGACGCATAGTCGATCAGCGTCGTGTCCGTTTCATGCCCCACGGCGGAAATCAGCGGGATGTCCGACGCCGCCGCCGCCCGCACGACCGCTTCTTCGTTGAACCCCCACAGATCCTCGATCGAACCGCCCCCGCGCGCCACGATCAGCAGGTCGGGCCGGGGCAGCGCCCCGCCCGGCGTCAGCGCGTTGAAGCCCCGGATCGCATTGGTCACCTCTGCCGCGCAGCTTTGCCCCTGCACCGCCACCGGCCAGATCAGCACCTTGCGCGGGAACCGGTCCCGCAGACGGTGCAAAATGTCCCGGATCACAGCACCAGAGGGCGACGTCACCACCCCGATCACCTCTGGCAGATAGGGCAGCTTCTTCTTGCGCGCCGGATCGAACAGCCCCTCTGCCGCCAGCATCTGCTTGCGCTTTTCCAGCATCGCCATCAGCGCGCCCATGCCCGCCGGCTGCAGATCCTCGATCACCATCTGGTACTTGGACTGGCCCGGAAAGGTGGTCAGCCGCCCGGTGGCGATCACTTCCATCCCCTCCTCTGGGGGCGTCATCAACCGCGCCGCGACCCCTTTCCAGATCACCGAGGCCAGCACCGCCCGGTCGTCCTTCAGGTCCAGGTACACATGCCCCGACCGCGGATAGGACACCCGCCCCACCTCGGCCCGGATTCGGACGTGGGAAAATTCGCCCTCGATCATGCGTTTCACCACGCCCGAAATCTCGGAAACCGTGAATTCCGGGGCGTTCTGGCCGTCCATCGGCGCGTCAATCAGGTCGGACATGCTGGGCCTGTCTTGTATCCATGCGTCCGCCACCTTAGAACGCCCCAAACGGAAGGCCAAGCGGAGAGGCGGCATGAACATCCTGATCCTGGGCAGCGGCGGGCGCGAACATGCGCTGGCATGGGCCGTGATGCAGAACCCCAAGTGCGACAAGCTGATCGTGGCCCCCGGCAACGCAGGGATCGCCGCCATCGCCACCTGCGCGGATTTGGACATCCTGAACGGCGCCGCCGTAGTCAATTTCGTCGAGGAAAACGCCATCGATTTCGTCATCGTCGGCCCCGAAGCTCCCCTTGCCGCCGGGGTGGCCGATATCCTGCGCGGGGCGGGCATCTCGGTCTTTGGCCCCTCGGCAGAGGCCGCCCGGCTGGAAGCCTCCAAATCCTTCACCAAGGAAATCTGCGACATCGCCAACGCGCCCACCGCGGGCTATGGCCATTTCACCGATGCAGACGCCGCCAAGGCCCACATCCGCGCACAGGGTGCGCCCATCGTGGTCAAGGCCGACGGGCTGGCCGCAGGCAAAGGCGTGATCGTGGCGATGGACCTGGACACCGCGCTGGCCGCCATCGACGACATGTTCGGCGGTGAATTCGGCGACGCGGGCGCCGAAGTGGTGATCGAGGAATTCATGGAAGGCGAGGAAGCGTCCTATTTCATCCTCGTCGACGGCGAAACCTGCCTGCCCATCGGCACCGCGCAGGACCACAAGCGCGTCGGCGAAGGCGACACCGGCCCCAACACCGGCGGCATGGGTGCCTATTCCCCCGCCCCCGTCCTGACGGACCAGATCGCGCAAAAGGCGATGGATGAAATCATCCGCCCGACGATGAAGGCGATGGCCGATCGCGGCACCCCCTACCAGGGTGTCCTGTACGCGGGCCTGATGATCAAGGACGGCCAACCCCGTCTGGTGGAATACAACGTCCGCTTCGGTGACCCGGAATGCCAGGTGCTGATGCTGCGGCTGGGCGCGCAGGCGCTGGACCTGATGCAGGCCTGCGCCGAAGGCCGCCTGGCCGATGCCCGCGTCAACTGGGCCGATGATCACGCGATGACCGTTGTAATGGCCGCACGGGGCTATCCGGGCGCCTATGAAAAGGGCAGCGTGATCGGCGGGCTGGACGCGCTGCCGGAATCGTCGTCCGAAATGTGCTTCCACGCCGGGACCGCCGAAAAGGACGGCCAGATCACCGCCACCGGCGGGCGGGTGCTGAACGTCACCGCCCGTGGCGCCACGCTGCGCGACGCCGCCGACCGCGCCTACGCGATGGTGGACCGGATCGACTGGCCCGAGGGCTTCTGCCGCCGCGACATCGGCTGGCGCGCGCTGTAAACGGCAAGACGCGCCCACCCCCGGGGACTCGATTGGCAGACATGCGCTTCACTACAGGCAGCAAGGACCGCGAGCAGGCACTGACAGACCTGTTCACGGACACTTTCACCGCCTCGGAAGGGGCCGAGGCGGGCACCCGGATCGGCCAGTTCGTCCGTGCCCTGATCGCCACGACCCCGGCAGGCGATCTTTTTGCCTTTCAAGCGTATGAATCCGGCACCCTGCGTGGGGCAATCTTCTTTTCGCGCCTCAGCTATCCGCAGGACCACCGGACCGTGTTCATCCTGTCCCCGGTGGCCGTGGACCGCGCCTGTCAGGGCCAAGGGATCGGGCAGCAGCTGATTGCTCACGGTCTGGACGCCCTGCGCGCCCAAGGTGCCGACATCGCCATGACCTATGGTGATCCGGCCTTTTACGGCAAGATCGGGTTCCGGCCGGTCACCGAACAGGTCGTGCCTGCCCCGCTGCCGCTCAACCTTCCGCAGGGCTGGCTGGGACAATCCCTGACCGATCAGCCCCTGTCCCCCCTGACCGGCCCGGCAACCTGCGTCCCTGCTCTGGATGACCCTGAACTTTGGTAACCCTGGGGCAAGCTGCGTCTTGTGCGCACCGTTCCTCTGTCTGTTTGCGCAGCCCCGCAGGCCCACGTAAGATAGCGGCGTAAGCACAAGGAACACCCCGGAAATCATGACTGACCTCGTCGACCAGGCCTACACCACCGGCAATTTCATGGACCTGATGTTTGCCTATGCCCCCGTCGGCCTGGTGGTGACGGAAAACCGCGTCATCCGCGACTGCAACCCCACATTCGCACGCATGTTCGGCTATGACCGCACCGAGTTGCGCGATCACCTGTTCAACATCCTCTACCCGTCCGAACAGGAATTCGCCAACATCCGCAACCGCGGCGTGAAGGATCTGCAGGAAAACACCGGCTACTGGGATGAACGCGTGATGATGCGCAAAAGCGGCGAAAACTTCTGGGTCCGGGTCCGCGGCCATACCTTCACGCCCGAAGACCCCCTGCAACGCGCGATCTGGAGCTTTGCCGACCTCTCGCGCTCGCGCCCCTACCAGCCCCTGACCCGCCGCGAACGCGAAGTGTTTTCCCTGATGGGCGAAGGCAAGACCAGCAAGGAAATCGCCCAGATCCTCGGCATGTCCTACCGCACGGTCGAAGTCCACCGCGGCCGCCTGCTGAAGAAGTTCCGCGCCTCCAACACGGCGGGGCTGTTCCAGTCACTGGGGCAGATCAGCGGCCCGCACGTTGTCAATTCCCGGCAATAGCGCCCGGCGCACACCGTCAAGACGCCGAAGCTCAGCGACAGCCCATCACCGCGCGGACACTGTCCATCCCGCGATATGGCCCTGCATCACGCGACACCACCGCCTTCCCGTCGAACCGCGACACCATCACCCGGCTCCAGTCCGCGTTCACCGTCACCATCTCGGGGCCGCCGCCGCAATCGCGCAGCCCCCCGGTGATGAACGCCTCGCCGATGCGGTGGTTGGTCAGCCCGGCCTTTTCCGCCGCCAGCACCAGCGCCCGCCCCTCGAACCGCCAGATCCGCAGCAGCCTGGCCAGGTGCGGCCGATCGACATAGGCGATCTCTGCCTTGCCGTCCCCGTCCAGGTCCGCCGCCCCCACCGGCGCCAGCCAGCGGTTGGACCGTCCGATATAGGGCGTGGCGGCCACCAGCCCACCCGTGTCCCAGACCGTCAGCCGCGCCCCCAGCGTCAGGCTGGTCTGCACCGCGATCACCTCGGCGGCGCCATCGCCATCCACATCCGCCAGCCGCGGCGCGACATCCTCGAAAATATGCGTATCCGGCAGCACGAAGCGCAGCCTGCGCCCATCCGCCAGCCGCAACTCCAGCGCGCCCCATTCCGGCGTCTCGCCCAGGATGTCGTGATGATAGCGGTCGACAGGGCGGACATACGCCGCCCCCACCACATCGGCCCGCGCCGCCACGGGGGCCAGAACCAGCCCCAGCGCCGCCACGAAACCGCGCAGCATCAGATCTGCTTCTCTGGCAGGTTCACCACCAGCCCGTCCAGATCGTCCGTCACCTTGATCTGGCAGGTCAGGCGCGACCGCACCGGATCCGGCTGATAGGCGAAATCCAGCATGTCCTCTTCCATGTCGTCCTTGGCTGGAATCTTCTCCACCCACTCGGGGGCCACGTAGACATGGCAGGTGGAACAGGCGCAAGCCCCACCGCAGTCGGCCTCGATGCCGGGAATGTTGTTGTCGCGCGCGCCTTCCATCACGGTCAGGCCGTTGGCCACATCCACCACGTGTTCAGTGCCGTTATGCTCGATATAGGTGATTTTCGCCATCCTGGCGGCCTCCAGCTTCGTCCAATACCTCTGTCAGACCCGTTCCTAGCCAAGCCCGCCGCGCTGTTCCAGTCCCTTTTGCGTGATCCCTACTCACCCCGGCGCTTCCCCAAACCGGCCAAACCCGCTAGACTGCGCCAAACAAGCCGCGCAAAGGCAGGCAGAGCAGATGATCCGTTTCCCAGTCCCGGCCGTTCTGGCCATCCTTGGTGTTGCCGCCTGCACCACCGCCCTGCCCGTGCCCGACCTGACCGGCGAACCCCAGGTCACCCGCAGCTATGAACAGGCCCCGCCAGGGGCCGCCCCCGGCACCTGCTGGGGCAGGCACACCACCCCCGCCATCGTCGAAACCGTGACCGAACAGATCATGCTGCAGCCCGCGCAGATCCGCAGCGACGGCACGGTGGAACAGCCCGCGATCTACAAGACCGAAACCCAGCAGCGCATCGTCCGCGAACGCCGCGACACCTGGTTCGAAACCCCCTGCGCCGACGCGCTGACACCGGATTTCGTCGCCTCGGTCCAGCGCGCCCTGGCCGCGCGCGGCCTCTACCACGGCAAGCCCAGCGGCCAGATGGACAGCCGCACCCGCGCCGCCATCCGCAAGTACCAGAAACCAGAAGGGCTCGACAGCGGCATCCTCTCCACCGCCGCCGCCCGCAAACTCGGCCTCATCGCCGTCGAACGCCCCGCCGACTAGCCCATTTCATCTTGCCCGAAATACTCTCGGGGGGTGAATGGCCGCAGGCCAGAGGGGGGCAGACAGCCCCCCTTCCCCGCGGCTCCCGGCATTGACACGGAACCGGTCCCGCGCTCGAATGTCCGCCAGAAAGGGGGAACGGAGGATGGACTATACACCCTTCAGGGAAAGCGAACGAAACGGCTGGACCGTCCGGGCGCCGGGCTACGCGGACGCAACCGCCCGGGCCACGCTCCAGACCATCCCGGCCCTGCTTGCCCATGCGCGCCTGTTCCCCGGCGCCAGGGTTCTGGATGCCGGATGCGGGCCGGGCTATGTCGCCGCCTGCGCCAGCCTGCTGGGCGCCAGCGCCGAAGGCGTGGATTTCGCCCAGGGCATGGTAGATCAGGCAAGGGTCCAGTTCCCCCAGCTTTCCTTCGCAAAAGCCGACATCGAAAACCTGCCCTTCCCCGATCAAGCCTTCGACGCGGTCCTCAGCAATATCGTCCTGTTTCACGTCACCGATCCGGCCCGGACGATCGCCGAGTCCTTTCGCGTCCTCAAACCCGGCGGCCGCTTCGTGTTCAGCCAATGGCTGGGGCCTGACAGATCGGCCTGTTATCGGCTGCTCTTTGACGTTCTGGGGCGTCATTCCGACATGTCGCGCGCCGATCCCGCGCCGGATGCCTACGCGCTGTCAGACGCAGATACGGTTGAACAGATGCTGAAAGCTGCCGGTTTTCGCGATTTCAGGTCCGAAATCGTGGAAAACGTCCTCCACGCCCCAGGCCCAAGCTTCTTCGATTTCTTCATGAAATTCGGGGTCCGCGTCCCTCTCATTCTGGACCGGCAGGATGACGAGGTACGCAATGCCATCCGTCGGGACATCGACACGCTGGCCGCTGCCTACCTGTCCGGCGGCACTTACCGTTTGCCGATGCCCAGCATCGTTTTCTCCGCACAGGCAGCCTGACCGCCGGTCGTCCCGCCACAGACCCCCAAAACGGAAAAGGCCGCCCAAACGGACGGCCTTCCCTATTCGCTCCTGGCGGGCTTATTCCGCCACGGACAGCGCCACGAAACGCGGCTCGCCCCCCCGGCGGATCAGCAGCAGCAGGGATTTGCGCCCCGCCTCGCGCGCCTCGTCCACCCGGTCCTTCAGATCGGCGGCGGTTTCCAGCTTCTGCTGCCCCGCCTCGGTGATCAGGTCGCCCGCGCGCAGCCCCTTCTCATAGGCCTCTGCGGTCTCGTCCACGTCCATCACCACCAGCCCGACGGCATTGGGTTTCAGCTGCAGTTCCTTGCGCAGTTCCTCGGTCAGCGGGCTCAGGGTCAGCCCCAGCATCTGCTCCGGCTCCGCCTTTTCCGGCGCGGTCGCGGCGGCAGGCAGGGTCTTGGCCTCTTCGCGGCGGCCCAGCGTTACCTTCAGCGCCTGGGTCTTGCCGTCACGGAACACCGTTACCCGCACGGTGCTGCCCACTTCGGTGTTGCCCACCTGGCGCACCAGCGCGCGGGTATCCACCACGTCAACCCCGCCAAAGCTCAGGATCACGTCGCCCTGCATCATGCCTGCCTCGGCCGCCGGCCCCTCGGGCACGTCGGTCACCAGCGCGCCGGCGACCTTGTCCAGCCCCATGGCCTCGGCCACATCCTCGGTCACGTCCTGGATGCGCACACCCAGCCAGCCCCGGCGCGTCTCGCCAAATTGCTTCAGCTGGTCCACCACCTTGCTGACCACGTTCGAAGCCATCGAGAACCCGATCCCGATCGACCCGCCATTGGGCGACAGGATCGCGGTGTTCACGCCGATCACCTCGCCATCCATGTTGAACAGCGGCCCACCCGAGTTGCCCCGGTTGATCGCCGCGTCGGTCTGGATGTAGTCGTCATAGTTGCCCGAAAGCGCCCGGTTGCGCGCCGACACGATCCCGGCGGACACCGAAAACCCCTGCCCCAGCGGGTTGCCCATCGCCATCACCCAATCGCCTACGCGCGCCGTGTCGCTGTTGCCGAACTGGACATAGGGCAGCGGTTTCTCGGCCTCCACCTTCAACAGCGCGATGTCGGTGTTGGGATCGGTCCCCACAACGGTTGCCTTCCGCTCTTCGCCGCCGAAAAACTCGATCACGATCTCGTCCGCGCTCTCGATGACATGGTTGTTGGTCACGATATAGCCATCCTCGGAAATCACGAACCCCGATCCCAGCGCGGAACTGCGCCGGGGCCGGTCGCCCTGGCCGCGGTTACGGTCCTGGAAGTCGCGAAAGAAATCCTCGAACGGGCTGCCTTCCGGCACGATCGGGTTCGGCCCCGCATTCCCGGCCACCACGGTCGAGGTGGTGATGTTCACCACCGACGGGCTGATCTTGTCCGCCAGGTCTGCCAGGCTGTCGGGCCGTGCCGCGGCGCTCATCGCCTGCGCCAGCACCATCGCCAGCGCCACGACCCCCAACCACAGCGCCCGCGCCATGCCCCGGTTCGGAATGGAAATTGCCAGACTGCTCACGCGCGTCTCTCCTCTGTTCACCAATGACAAGCCGGGCATCTCCCGGCCTTTGCCGCCACCTTTCCAGCCCCGCGCCCCGGATGCAACTCAATCCACATCGCAACCCCTCAAGAGGCCGTGAACCGCCGCCGCCCCGCGCCTTGGGCTTTTTCTTGGCGCAAGTACCCCGGGGTTTGGGGCAGCGCCCCAAGACCGCAGGCACGGGCCGCAGGCCGGGGCCTGCTGATCCTGCGCGCGCGCCAGCGCGCTCCTTTGGATCACGCGCCCAGCGCCTTGGCGGCCCAGACCAGCAACAGCCCCAGCCCCAGCGCCGTCAGCCCGATCAGGCGACGCGTTTCCACCGGCATCGCCCGCAATGCCTCCAGCAGCGTTTCAATAAGCGAAGGGGCCAGCGCATAGGCCAGCCCCTCCACGATCAGCACCAGCCCAAGGGCCAACAGCGCAACCTCGATCATCGCGACACGCGGTCCGCCTTGAGGTAGTCGAAGAACTCGCTGTCCGGGGTCATCACCAGTGACGAATTCCCGCCCTTCAGCGCCTTCTCATAGGCCTGCAGCGACCGGTAGAAGGCAAAGAATTCGGGGTCGCCGCCAAAGGCTTCGGCGAAAATGGCGTTGCGCCGCGCATCCGCTTCACCGCGGGTCACCTGCGCCTCGCGCTCGGCTTCGGACAGGGTTTCCACCACGGTACGATCCGCCAGCGCGCGCACGCGCTGCGCCGCTTCGTTACCGCGCGCGATCTCGTCGGCGGCTTCGCGTTCCCGTTCCGCCTTCATCCGGGCAAAGGTCGCGTCCAGGTTCTGCTGCGGCAGGTTGGTCTGCTTCAGGCGCACGTCCACCACTTCCACGCCCAGGCTGCGGGCACTGGCACGGGCCTGGTCGCGAATCCGGGTCATCAGCGCCCGGCGGTCCTGCGACAGGATCGTGTCGGACGTCACCTGGTCCGCACCCAGCACTTCGCGGATCTGCGCGTTCAGGATCGAGGACAGCCGGTCCTCTGCCACCCGTACGCCGCCCACGCCAACGGCCTGGCGGAACTGCACCACGTCGCTGATCCGGTAACGCGCGAAGGCGTCCACCACCAGCCGGCGGTCATCCGAGGGCGTCACCTCGATGGTTTCGGTATCCAGCGACAGGATGCGGTCATCGTATTTCACCACTTCCTGGATCAGCGGGATCTTGAAGCTCAGCCCCGGTTCTTCCTTCACGGCCTTGATCTGGCCGAACTGCAGCACCAGCGCCTTCTCACGCTCGTCCACCACGAAAACCGAGGACAGCAGCGCCGCGACGGCCACCACCAGCAGCGGCAAAAGGAAAGTCGTCTTTTTCATGGCTCAGTTCCCCCCCTTGCGCAGTTCGTTCAGCGGCAGGTAGGGCACCACGCCCCCGCCACCCTGTCCGATCACCCCGTTGTCCAGGATGGTCTTGTCCACGTCGCCCAGAACCTTTTCCATGGTTTCCAGGTACAGGCGTTTGCGGGTCACTTCGGGGGCCTTCTGGTATTCGGCCAGAACCGCGCTAAAGCGGCTGGCTTCACCCAGCGCCTCGTTCACCACCTGCGCGCGGTAGGCTTCGGCCTGTTCCAGCGTCTGCGCGGCTTCACCGCGGGCCTCTGCCAGCACCTTGTTGGCATAGGCGTCGGCTTGGCGCTGCAGCCGGTCGCGTTCCTGTTCGGCGGCCTGCACCGCGCGGAAGCTGTCGATCACCTCGCGCGGCGGGTCGGCCTTTTCCAAGTTGACGCGGACGATGTTGATGCCGCTTTCGTACTCGTCCAGGATCGACTGGATGCTTAGCTTGGCATTGTCGGCGATCACGCCGCGGTCCCGGTTCAGGATCGGCGCCAGGTTGCTGGCCGCGATGATCTCGCGCATCACCGATTCAGACACCGCCTGCACCGTCAGGCGCGGGTCGCGGATGTTGAACAGCAGCTTGGCCGGATCGTTGATGTTCCAGACCACCTGGAAATCAATGTCCACGATGTTCGCGTCCGTGGTCAGCATCAGCCCGGTGTCCAGCGCGCCCCGCGCGACACCCACCGTTTCCGTCCGTTCCGAGGTCACGTTCACCACCTCGGCCGTCACGATCGGCCAGGGGGCAAAGTTCAGACCCGGATTGCCGGTCGCGTTGTACTTGCCCAGCAGCAGTTCCACGGATTGTTCTTCCGGCTTCACGGTATAGAAGCTGGCAAAGGCCCACAGGCCGACAGCCACCAGCGCCCCCAGCCCCAGCGTGCCCTTGGTGAACTTCGGCCCCGAGGGACCGCCGCGCTGGCCGCCACGGCCACCACCGCCACCGCCGCCCAGATAGACGCGCAACCGTTCCTGGCCCTTCTTCATCAGCTCGTCGATCTCGGGGATCTGCGGGCCGTCATCCTGCGGACGCCGCCCGCCATTGTTGGGGCGGTTGTCGTCGCCACCACCCCTGTTTCCGCCACCGCCGCCCCAAGGGCCGCCAGAATTCCCTGCCATAAATTGTTTTTCCTTTTCCTGTTTCTGCCAACGCGCTGCCCTTAAACTGTGCAGCCCGCCGCGAAAGTTCAAGCTCACGCCCGGCGCACCGGGGCCTTCAGCGTCACGATTTCCTCGGACATGGTCGGGTGTACCGCCACTGTCCGGTCAAAGTCTTCCTTGGTCGCGCCCATCTTTACCGCGATCCCGGCCAGTTGGATCATCTCGCCGGCCCCCGGCGCCACGATGTGACAGCCCAGCACCTTACGCGTGTCGGCACATACCACCAGCTTCATCAGCACCCGATCCGCACGTCCGGCAAAGGCCGTCTGCATTGGCTTGAACGACGTGCAATAGACCTCGATCGGTCCCTTGTCGCGGGCGTCCTCCTCGCTCAGCCCCACGGTGCCGAATTCCGGCTGGGTAAAGATCGCGGTCGGGATCAGGTCATGATCCGGCTTCGTCGGGTTGCCCTTGAACACGGTTTCGACAAACGCCATGCCCTCGCGGATCGCCACCGGCGTCAGGTTCACCCGGTCGGTAACATCCCCCACGGCATAGACCGACGGCACGGCCGTCTGGCCATAGTCATCTACCAGCACCTGACCGCCCCGGCCCAGCTTGACGCCGATTTCCGCCAGCCCGACACCATCGGTATTCGGTGCGCGCCCCGTGGCGA
Organism: Thalassovita sp.; assembly: GCA_017792425.1. Lineage (GTDB taxonomy): Bacteria > Pseudomonadota > Alphaproteobacteria > Rhodobacterales > Rhodobacteraceae > Thalassobius. The sequence continues at coordinate 1,525,487 of CP051233.1, read as the reverse complement.
ACATCACCTGATCGAACACCCGTTCGTCGCCATTGGTCGCCACGACCTTGACCTTGCCGTCGGCCGTGCGCTCCATGCTTTCGATATTGGTGCCCAAATGCAGGTCCACCCCGCGCTGGATCATTTCCTCGGCCACCAGCCCGCGCGCTTCGTCGTCAAAGCCCCGCAACACCTGCGCGCCGCGATAATACTGCGTCACCTTCACGCCCAAGCCATTCAGGATGCCCGCGAATTCACACGCAATGTACCCGCCGCCAAGGATCAGGATATTCTGCGGCAATTCCGGCAAATGAAAAATGTCGTTCGAGGTGATCGCCAGATCCGCCCCCGGCACGTCCACCTTCACCGGGCGCCCGCCCATCGCCAGCAGGATATGCTTGGCCGTCTTGCGGGTGCCGTCCGACAGTTCCACTGTATGCGGGTCCACCAGTTTCGCCCGCGCGTCGAAAGTATCCACTCCCGATCCGGCCAACAGGCGGCGATAGACGCCCTCCAGCCGGTCCAGTTCCGCGTGCAGCTTGTCCTTGAACCCGTCCCAGCTGAACGCGCCCAGCGAAATGTCCCAACCATAGGCCGCCGCATCGCTGGCCAGTTCCGCATATTCAGACGCGAACACCATCAGCTTTTTCGGCACGCAGCCCCGGATCACGCAGGTGCCGCCGTATCGGTCCTCTTCGGCCAGCGCCACCTTGGCCCCGGCCTCGCCCGCCGCGACGCGCGCCGCCCGCACACCGCCAGAACCGCCGCCGATCACGAACAGGTCATAGTCGAATTCCATACTTCCCCTCAGTCAGACAAATCCGTGAACAGGTTGTCCGCCTCGACAAAGTCCAGACGTTCCCCCGTCACGGTGCCTTCGTTGATATCCCTTGTTTCAACCCGGCCATCGCCATAGCCGATGATCACCGTGTCACAGATATCTATGAACAGCCCGTTTTCAACCACGCCGGGGATCTGGTTCAGCGCCATCGACAATTGCCGTGCGTTGCCGATCCGGTTCAGGTGCAGGTCCACGATGTGATTGCCCTCGTCGGTGACGAACGGCACATCGCCATTCATCCGCAGCGTGGTTTCGCGCCCCATCACGTCCATCGAGATCAGCAGTTCCTCGATCAGCGCCTTGGTGGTTTTCCAGCCGAACGGGATCACCTCTACCGGCAGCGGGAACGCGCCCAGGTGTTCCACTTCCTTGCTGGCGTCGGTAATCACGATCATCCGGTCGCTGGCGGTGGCCACGATCTTTTCCTGCAGATGCGCCCCGCCGCCGCCCTTGATCAGGTTGAAATCGCCGTCGAATTCATCCGCGCCGTCAATGGTCACGTCCAGCCACTTCGCCTCGTCCAGGCTGATGACCTCGATCCCCACTTCCTGCGCCAGAACAGCGGTCCGGGTAGAGGTCGGCACCCCCTTGATCCGCAGCCCCTCCTCGCGGACGCGTTCGCCCAGGCAACGCACCATCCACGCGGCGGTAGAGCCCGTCCCGAGCCCCACTTTCATTCCGTCCTCGATGAAATCCACCGCGCGCTTGGCGGCGACGAACTTGGCCTTGTCGATTGGCGACAATTCTCCGGTCATGGCAGCGACTCCGTTGATTACGCCCCGCTTATAGGAAAGTTGCCCGCCCGGTGGTAGGGCGAATTGGCGTCACCTGCCCGGGACACCCCCCAAGACGCACAAAGCGCACCCACCCGGACGAAAGGCCGGGCGCGGCCCGGATCAGTGGCGCGGGTTCAGCATCCCTGGTGGCCCATCCTTACGAATCGCACGTTTCAAGCCGCGGCTCGTACAGCTTGACAGGTTAACGATCCATCACCGATGCGTATTTCCACACAAAACGGTCGCAATCATGACGGCGTGAACCAACTGTTCCGGTGTTATCCTGCCCCATAAAACAAGGGGGTGCGCGATGTTCCTGTCGGTATTCGAGATGTTCAAGGTCGGCGTCGGCCCGTCATCGTCCCACACGATGGGCCCGATGGTGGCCGCCGCTCAATTCCTTGATTTACTTAGGAAATCTCCGTTTCATGCCCACGGCTTGCGCGCCTCTCTGCACGGGTCTCTGGCCTTTACCGGGGTCGGCCACGCCACTGACCGCGCCACCATCCTCGGACTGGCGGGCTTTGTCCCCGCCACCTACGACCGCGATCAGGCCGACGCCGCGCTGGCGCAAATTTCCGGCACCCACACCGTCCATCCAAAAGACCTCAACCCATTGAAGTTCAATCCGAAAACCGACCTGATCTTTGACTATGACCATCCGCTGCCCGGCCATGCCAACGGCATGATCCTGATGGCGACCGACGCGCAGGGCGACATCATCCTGCAGGAAACCTATTATTCCATCGGCGGCGGCTTCGTGATGACAGAGGCCGAACTGACCGCCGGCAAGGCCACGGACGAAGGCGCCCCGGTCCCCTTCCCGTTCAAGACTGCCGCGGAAATGATTGAAATGTCAGCAAAATCCGGCAAAACCGTCGCCCAGATGAAAACCGCGAATGAGGTGTCCCGCAACGGCGCCGCCCATCTGAAGGACGGTCTGACCCGCCTGTGGGACGTGATGAACGCCTGCATCGAACGCGGCCTGACCACCGACGGCACCCTGCCCGGTGGATTGAACATCAAACGCCGCGCCAAATCCCTACATGATGCGTTGCAGGCGGAACGCGGCCTCAACATCTCGGCCCCGCACACGATCAACGACTGGATGGTGACCTATGCGATGGCGGTGAACGAGGAAAACGCCGCCGGGGGGCAAGTCGTCACCGCCCCCACCAACGGCGCCGCCGGGGTGATGCCCGCGGTGATCCGCTACTGGCTGGATCACGTTCCCGGCGCAACCCCTTCAAAAATAGATGAATTCCTGCTGACCGCCGCCGCCATCGGCGGGCTGATCAAGTACAACGCCTCGATCTCGGGTGCCGAGGCCGGCTGCCAGGCCGAGGTCGGCTCCGCCGCCGCCATGGCCGCCGCCGGCCTGTGCGCCGTGATGGGCGGCTCCACGGAACAGATTGAAAACGCGGCAGAAATCGCGCTGGAACATCACTTGGGCATGACCTGCGACCCGGTCCGCGGCCTGGTCCAGGTGCCCTGCATCGAACGCAACGGCCTGGGCGCGATCAAGGCGATCTCCGCCGCCTCACTGGCCCTGCGCGGCAATGGCCAGCATTTCGTCCCACTGGACGCCGCCATCGAAACCATGCGCCAGACCGGCCGCGACATGCACGAACATTACAAGGAAACCTCGCTCGGCGGGCTGGCCGTCAACGTCCCAAACTGCTGACCGCTTTTCATCTTGCCGGAAATACTCCGGGGTGAATGGCTTGAAAATACTCGGATTTTCAAGCCAGAGGGGCAGCGCCCCTCAGCTCCAGGCCTCGGATTCCAACAGCGATTGCACGGTCGGGCCCAACGCCTCCTGCGGCAGGATCACCAGCATCCGCGGCGCATCCATCCACAGCCGCACCGCGCCCATCACCCGGTTTGACGTGCCCACCCTGCCATCCGGCGCGAACTCCAGCCCGTCAATCGGCCACTCCAGCCCTTCAGACCGGCCCCGCACCTTTCCCATCGGGAACAAGGACACCAGCGTGCCGGGCGCCAACGGCAAATCCAGCCGGGGTGGGCACAGGAACACCAGCTGCCCCGGCATCACCAGCAGGCACCGCCGCCCAGGCCACCGAACCATCGTGTTGAAACAGGCCAGCGTATGATCCAGCCGTGATCCGTTGAACCCCACACCGATCACCAGCGGCGCGTCCACATTGCGCAGGGCCTTGTCGAAATCGGTGCTGTCCTGCTCGGCAATCCGGTGCAGGCGCGCGCTCGGGATCAGCCTGCGCGCATTGTCCGACAGAGAGTCCATGTCGCCGATGACCGCATCCGGCGCCACCCCATGCCCCAGCGCCACGTTCCCGCCACCATCCGCGGCAACAATCCGGGGGGCATGCGCCATCGCCAGACGCAACACAGCATCGGTGCAGCCTCCCGCACCGACCAATGTAACCGCCGTCGAAGATGTGAAAATCGGCTTATCCATGGGCGTTTAGTGCCCGTAAACCGCGAGGATCACAATATCGCCACAAAATGATACTGTAAAAACCTAGGATTCGTTCCGCTTTGGTCTGGTTCCTCATGGTAAACAATGGACCAAAATAACCAGGAAGCGAGTAGTCATGGTCAATTCGAGCAAAATCCTTACCGTCTCCTACGGCACGTTTTCCTGCACGCTGGAAGGCTTCGACGACTCGTTCGATATGATGAAGGCGATCGCGGAGTATTTCCGTGATCTGGCGGCGGATGACCGTTACTTCGGGGCCGAACCCCCAACACCGGACGCCGAAATGCTGGCCCGCATCGCTGAACGCGAAGTGTCCCGTCGGGTGGAGGCGCGCCAGGAACGCGGCGCCATCGTGCTGCGCCCGTCAGAGGAACCGGCAGTCCCCGTTGCGCAATCGGAACCGCAGGCGCCTGCCGCGCCGTCCGTTACTGGTGCCGCGACGCCGGCGGAACCGGCAGGGCACCTACCCCCCCAGCAAGACGAAAGCGCCGAAGAGGTTGCCGCCGACATCGCGTCCGAACTTGCCCCGGCTGCCGAAATCCAGGTCGAAACGCCTCCCCCCAGCACCTCGCCCCAGGACGAAGAGGACAGCGTCGCGGCCAAGCTGTCGCGGATTCGCGCCGTTGTCTCGCGCAGCACCCCGGTGACCGAGGACACCCCCGCCTACACCGAAGACGAACATGCCGAGGATTTTTCGGGTGACAGCGCCGCCTCGATCGCCGCGGCCCTGCGCGAAGAGATCAAGGCTGATGAACTGACCGAGGAAGAGGACGACTCGTTCGACCTGACTGCAGAAACGGTGGATACGGATGAACAGCCGGTCGACGATCCCCAACTGGCCGCCGACATCGCCGAATCCGCCTCTGACCCGAACCAACGCGCCCGCGTGATCCGCATGAAACGCGCCGATTTCGACGCCGCCATCGCCGCGGGCGCGCTGACCGAGGAGGAGGACGCCGAAGAGGACACGCCAACCACCGCCGAGGGCCTGTCGCCAGAGGACGAGGCCGACCTGATGCGCGAACTGGCAGAGGTCGAGGCCGAGTTGAACCTGGCCACCGGCATGGACGCGGATGACGAGGAAGAGGACGAAGAGGACGACCTGTCCTCGATCTTTGCCGCGGATGAAGAAGAGGACGAGGACGAAGAAGAGCACGCCCCCCGCTCCGCCGCCCCGGATGCGGAATCGGCCCAGCCGAAACCGGCCCGCGCGGAAACCGATGTCAGCCGCCTGATGGAAAAGGCCCGCACCGAAATGGACCGCCCCGAGGGCGCCCATCGCCGCAGCGCCATCGCCCATCTGCGCGCCGCCGTCCAAGCCACCCGCGCAGAAAGCGAAGCCGGCGGCGGGCTGAACCGCGACGACGGCGACCTGGATGTCTATCGTGACGATCTGAACAGCGTCGTGCGCCCCCGCCGGCCGCGCACCGCCACCCCGGACGCCGCAGACGCCGACATGCCCCGCCGGCCGGCCTCGAAACCGGCGCCGCTGAAACTGGTCGCCGAACAGCGGATCGACGCGCCCGCAGCACCGCAGCCGGTGCGCCCGCGCCGCGTGTCTGTCGCGGATGTTCAGGAAGAGCCTGTCGCACAAGCCGAAGAAAACTCTGGCTTTGCCGAGTTCGCCGAACAGGCGGGGGTAAAGAACCTGGCCGAACTGATGGAGGCCGCCGCCGCCTACATGTCTTATGTGGAAGGCCGCCAGAAGTTTTCCCGCCCCCAACTGATGAACAAGGCCCGCCAAGTCGAGGATTATCAGTTCAGCCGCGAAGACGGGTTGCGTTCTTTCGGGCAATTGCTGCGGCAGGGCAAGATAGAGAAGCTGAAAGGGGGACGGTTCACCGTTTCCGAGGAATTAATTGGCTTCAAACCCGACGACCGCGCCGCCGGTTAACCCTGACTCCCCCGGCCAGTGCCGGGGGTTCGTCGTTCAGGCCACGTGGAAACTGTGACAGGCGCGTCCCAGGTGCTTGGACGCATACAGCGCCTCATCCGCGTCTTTCAACAGCTGGTCGGTTGTCGGCGTATCATAGTCCACTGACAGCACGATCCCGACGCTGGCGGACACCGCGCATTCCTGCCCGCCGAACGGAATCGGCTGCTCCAACCTTTCGATCAGGCGGCTGGCAATCCCCGACAGCGTTTCGCGATTCAGCAGCCCGGTCAGGATCAGCACGAATTCATCCCCGCCGATCCGTGCCACGGTATCGTCCTTGCGCACCTCCTCGACCATGATCTGCGCCACTTTCTGCAGCACGTGATCCCCGGCGGCATGCCCCATCGAATCGTTGACCTGCTTGAAGAAATCCAGGTCCAGATGCATCAGGGCAAAGGGCTGGCCCGACCCGATCAACCGCATCAGCACATGATCCATCGCGCGGCGGTTCTTCAGCCCGGTCAACGTGTCGGTGAACGCCTGTTCCTCGGCCGCGACCTTGGCCCCCTGCAGGCGCATGTTCAGCTTGCGGCTGGCCTCCATCGCGGCAGATTTCGCCTCGATCAGGTACAGCATTTCGATCATCATGTCGGTGGCCGCGAAATCGGCGTTGGTCAGATCGTAGTCGCGGATGCCCTCCAGTACCGAAATGCCGAACGATAGGTCCAGCACAAACACCCCGCCGACAGGGGCCAGCACACCCTTCAGGACTGTCTGCGGAAGTGTTCGGAATTGTAGGTGCAGCTTTTCGCCCGCGTGGGCCGTCAACTGAGCGACATCACTTAGCCGTGGGCGGGTCAGATCGAACAGGTCGGGGACCATGCGACCATCCAGGTCCAGCCCCGGGCGCAGCTTTCGCAAGGTCGGACCAGCGTGCAGGACTTTGCCCGTTTCATCCATCAGCAGGTGCATCGGACACAGCACATCCAGCAGGGCCTTCACTTCGGCAAGGGAAACCGCCATCGTCAGACCTTTCCCGCGCTGAGCGTGAACGACCGCCCCTTGGTGAAAGCACTTTCGACCAGGGCGATGTCGATCACGTCATCCCCCGGCCTGAGCCGCCGCAGGTTCAGGAAAACAAGTGCGCCATAGTCGTCCGCCATCGTGCGCAGCATCCCCAGCATCACATGGCCGAACCCGTCATGCGCCGACCGGACATGCAGGTGAACCCGGTTGGGATCTCGGTCGTCCAGTTCCAGTTGCGGCAAGTCCAGATCGGATACGGCCATGCGCGCCCTGTCCGGCAGATCGTCCAGCGAGTGCAGGAATTCCATGAAATCCACCCCGCCAAAGCGCAGCAGCCGGCGCAGCGCCTCTGCATTCGGGTGCGAAACCAGATAGGTGCCCACGTCCTCCAGCACGTCGGGGCGGGATTTGCGCAGCAAGGCCGCGATACGTTCCAGAACCTGTTCCGTCAGCGCGTCGTCATAGGACAACATCGCCTCAAAAGAACCGCCCTCCAGCGCAACGCTGCAGGCGACCTCCAGCCAGATATCATTTCCATATGTATCGCGCACGAAACACTGTATCGCGCGGTTCACCAACCCGTGCATGCAACCGAACACCCTTTGAACAGCCGGACCAGTCTGGGTGCGCAGGCGTTAATTTTTCGTCAACAGGTTCAATTGTCGGGAAATAGCAGCCGTCCGCCCAGTTCCAGCACGTTCACCTGTTTGGGCACGATTTGATAGTCTCCCTGCAGGATGCCCCTGAGGGCGGCATCATCCAGCCCCGGGTTTTCCCCAGAGCGTATATCCTGCAACAAGACTGAATCGGTCAGAACCCCGCCGCGCAGCACCACAGCGTGTGCTTCCACCCGATCCCCGGATTTGCGGATCAATACCACGCCTTGCTTGTGTGGCAGATCCGGAAAGAACCCCGTTTCAACGTAAACACACCCGGGCCAACCTTCCGGGAACTTGTTGGCACATCCTTCTTGGATGCCCTCGATCAGCCAGTCGGACAGCCCGATGAACGCCCCTTCGGGCAATGCCGTTCCTTCAGGGCGCAAAGGCACAATGCTGCCCAGGCGGGCCGGGTCGTTGTCAACCAGTTCACCCCGTTCAAAACGATAGCGGGATTCGGTGGTTTCCGCCCGGACCAGAAGTTCCAGCATACGGTCCCGCTGCGGAAAATCCCCCGATGCCCGCAACTGCGCCACGGCCGATTTGCCGGGCTTGCCCCATTCGTGGACAAGATTCCAAAGCATCGAAAAATCGCCGTCCACCTTGCCCGCCAGGATCCGTGCCACTTGAGACCGGGCCGCGATCCGTTCGGCGTTCAGCACCGGGGTCAGCCATAGCGCGGCCAGCGCCAGGGTCAGCACCGCCAACACCGTGTTGACCCTGCGCACCCGCGCGCCCCAATCACCCGGCCAAAGCGTTGCCGCCGCATAGGCCAGACCGTACAGCAGGATCACGCCGACACAAACCGCCAGCATCACCCGGTCCGGTATCCAGCCGCTTTCCGTCACCTGCCGCGCCACGGACCAGACGGCCAGCGCCGCCAGCGGCAGCAGCATCACCGCCAGCGCCCTCGCGCCCCAGACCAGAAGGCGCGCCTGTACCTGTTCGTCCCCGTCGCGGTCCACCGCCACCGTCACCAGCGTGATACCGCCAACAGCCACCGCAACCAGCAATCCTCCGTCCGACAACTGGTCGGGCAAGGCCGCAAGCCCGTTCAGCGCAACCGCGATCAGGAACAGCGCCAGTACCGGAACCACCAGCGGCACCAGCAAACGCAGCAGGCGCAACAGCAGATGCGGGGCCACGTGCCTGCGCCATTCATGCGCCACCGCCAGCGCCAGTCCCAAGACTATGCCATGGATCACGTAGGGCACCGGGTCATAGTCCAGCGCATCCTCGATCACGTCGATACCGACCAGATCCAGCAACGCATCGGAAAGCAGCAGCACCCCCCAGAACACGCCCGCGAACAGGCCAGCGGCGGCAAAACGCACGACGATCGACCAGGCTGTTTGAAACAGCGCCGGGTAGTCATTCCAATGGCGCCCCCCCAGTTCCTGCGTCACGGACAGAAAAGGCGTACCCACAACCGCGATGATGAACATGGCTGCAAATGGATGGCCCGCATTCCCCATCTCTTTTGCCCCGTCGAACCGGAAGCTGGCCCAAACCGCCAGCCCCGCCAGAACAACCCCGAACACCGCCGCGGGCGCGAACACGCGGGGCAGCCGCACTGGTCCGCTCAGGGCCATGACCTGTAAAAAGAAGCCCAGCACCGCCACCATGACGAACATCTGCGTGCGTTCACTTTCGACGACTTCGGGCAGGGCCTCGAACAGCCACCAGATCGCGCCGCCGCCCGCCGCGCCGATCAGCGCCATGATCGCCCGTGTCCGGGCCGTATCCTGCGTGGTCACCATCGCCGCCTCCTGTCTGTTCAGACTAGCGCATCGCAGCAACGGCGCAACGGCCTGCGTGCACCTAGCCCTGCTGGTCGTCCAGCCACGACGGAATATGCCCGATGTCCGGCAGCACCACGTCCGCCAGCGGCGCCAGTTCATCCCTGCCCGCCGTCCCGGTCAGCACCCCGATGGTGCGCATTCCCGCCCTGCGTCCGGCAATCAGATCATGGGTGCTGTCGCCCACCATGACCACCGCCTCTGGCTCCAGTCCCAGCCGGTCTGCAAAGGCCAGCAGCGGACGGGGGGACGGTTTCGCGCCGAACCCGCTGTCGAACCCGGCGATGAAGTGGAATTGCGCCACGACGCCGACCTCTGACAGATGCGCGCGGGCGCTGTATTCGGAATCATTGGTCATGACCCCCAACGCCAGCCCGCGCGCCGCCAGCCCCGCCAGAAACGGGACCAGATCCACGGCGGGGGCCAGCGTCGCCTCGACCGCGCGTTCGCTCAGGAACTGTTCTATCTGCAGGGCATTGTACTGCGGCAGGACGCGCGCCAGGGCCTCGGCAACCTCATCGTTCGACCCGGCGACAAAGGGGCTGTCCGCGTCGAACCCGCCAGTCCGCAGATCGTACTGCACCGCCCCGGCCACGCGCAGCGCCAAGGCTGTGTCGCCCCCGGCCAATTCGCCGATCATCCGGCCCGCCCAGCCATCCCAGGTAGCGCGGAAATCGAACAATGTGCCGTCCTTGTCGAACAATACCCCTTCGATCTGCATCGCAGCACCTGCCCCCTTTTCCCGGTTTTCCCAGTCTTTTTCCGCAGTTTTGTCGCGTCAACCTGCCTGCGCCCGCTCCGGTTGGCAACCCCGGAACACGCGCGCCGCCGCTTGACTTTCAGCCTGTGTTCAGGTCGCTTTGCGGCATGACGAAACCGCGCGCCTATCACCTGCATCAATCCCTTGGGTATCACCTGACCCTTGCTGCCCGCCTGCAGGAAAAGCGGCTGGACGAGCGGTTGAAAACCATAGGCCTGACCCGCATCACCTGGTGCATCCTTCTGGCTGTCGGGAACGAGGGCCTGAGCCAACCTTCAGACATCGCCGAATTCGTCGGAATCGACCGCACCGCCACGTCGCGCGCCCTGCGCCACATGGAATCGGACGGGCTGCTGGCGCGGTCCTCTGGGCAGGGGGACAGGCGCACCCGCAAGGTAGAGCTGACCGTAAAAGGCCGCGCAGCGATCCACGAGGCCACCCCCTATGCGCGGGAAAACGCCCGGATCATGTCCGAACAGCTGGACCAAGGCGAAGAGGCCGAACTGAAACGTCTGCTGGCCAAACTGAGACAAGCCGGAGACAGGCTGAACGCGCTCTGATCAGGTCCAATGCACGGCTTCGCCGCCGGGTAGCGCCTGGCGGGCCTGCATCAGCCTGTCATAGGGTATCGCGCCCGCATCGCAGAACGCCACCACCCAGGCGTCATCCATCAGCAGGAAATCAAGGATCGACCCCAGGAAAGCCGGATCGCCCGCGCCGACCCTTAGGTCATCCAGCCCCGCGCCAGACGCCCCCAGGAAAACCGGCAGCAAGTCATCGTTGCCAACCAGCCATTCCAGCGCCTGCAACGCCAGTGTTTCGGCGGATTCCCGCGTGATCGCCATGGCTGCGCCCGCCCTCTTCAGACTTTGGTTACCGTTTCTTAACCAATCCCACGAAATATGGGTGGCATCAAGTCAACCCGCCGCGCCCTGCGCCGCCCTGCCAGAACCAAGGTCCACATGCCCGGCAAGATCCTGATCATAGACGGAATCGCCACCAACCGGATCAGCCTTCGGGTGCGGCTGTGCGCGGCTTACTACGATGTCGTACAGGCGTCCTCTGGGGCGGAGGGGGTGGCGGCGCTGGTGTCGGAACGGCCCGATATCGTGCTGATTTCACCGACCCTGCCCGACATCACCGCCTGCGATCTGTGCCGCCGTTTCCGCGCCGACGCGGGGCCGGGCGATCTGCCCATCGTGGTCATGGACCCCGACCTGAACCGCGACCGCCGCCTTGCCGCGCTGGACGCCGGGGCGGATGACGCGCTGGACCGCCATATCGAACCGCGCTTGTTGCTGGCCCGCCTGCGCAGCCTTCTGCGCCACGGCACCAGCCGCGAGGACCGCAACCTGCATTCCTCGGCGCGCGCCTCGATCGGGTTTGCCGAACCGGCCCCGGCTTTTGAACAGCAACCCCATGTCGCCCTGGTGTCCGAAGATGCAGGGCGCGCCCTGACCTGGATGAAACGCCTGCAGCAACAGCGCCCCTATCGCTTCACGCTGCATTCGCCGCGCGCGCTGTCGCTTGATTTCGGTCAGCACGGCGTGCCGGACGCCATCCTGATCGGCGGCGGCCTTGGGGAAGAGCCCGATTTCGGCGCGGCCCTGCTGGCGGCCCTCGGATCACAGCCCGGGTTCCGCCGCTGCCGGTTCCTGGTAGTTCTGCCAGACTCGCGCCCCGATCCGGCGGTGCAAATGCTGGACCTTGGCGCGCATGACCTGATGACCGGTCCCTTTGACGCGGAAGAGGCCGCGCTGCGGCTGGACCAGCAATTGCGGCGCAAGGCGCGCTCGGACGAGTTGCATGAAACCCTGCAGAACGGGCTGCGCGCCGCGTTGATCGATCCGCTGACCGGCTTGCACAACCGCCGCCACGCCCTGCCGGAACTGGCCCGTATGGTTGACGAAGGCGGACCGCTGGCCGTCATGCTGGCGGACCTTGATCATTTCAAACGGCTGAACGATTCCTATGGCCACGCCGCCGGGGATACCGTTTTGGCCGAAGTATCCCGCCGCCTGCGCCACGCCCTGCGCCCCGGCGACCTGTTGGCCCGCTTTGGAGGAGAGGAATTCCTGATCGCCCTGCCCGACGTTCCCGCCAGGCACGCGCGACAAACAGCGGATCGCCTTTGCATGGCCATCGGCGGGCTGCCCGTGCAAATCCCGGGGCTGCTGCGCCCGGTCCCGGTCACCATCAGCATCGGGCTGATCCAGCATGACGGTTCAGCCGGGCAATCCCTCCCGACCCAGACCCGCGTTTCGCAATTGCTGGAACGCGCGGATCTCGCGCTCTATGACGCCAAGGCCCACGGTCGCAACCAGGTGACCTTTCTGGAACGACCGGCTGCCTGACCGTCAGTCCCGGTCGGAACGTTGCGCGCGCGCGCGTTTCAGCCCTTCTTCCAGCCGGTCGGCATAGGTTGCACGTTCGGCGTCGGTCATCCGGGACAGGCGGTCCAGCAGCAGCCGCTGGCCCAGTTCCTGACGCTCCGCCCCGGCGCGCAACTGCCGCATCAGGATCGCCTCGACCTTGGTCCCGTCATAGGGGGTTGCGCGCAAGGCGCCCAGCACCTCCTGGAACTCTGCGGCGCGCGCCGCACGCGACGGACCGGCCTGATCGCGATAATCCTTGCGCAACTGCTTGCCGATACGGATCTTGTCCTCACGGCTCAGGGCGTGGGTATAGGGCCCGACGATCATGTCCTGCCGTGGCGGTCGATGCCCGTCCGGCGGCGGCCCGAACTTCACCGCCACGCCGATCACGATCCCGGCCACGGCCACGTTCAGCGCCAGCGACACGAACAGCACCACCTTCAGCCAGGGACGCATCCCGCCCGTTCCATTCGCTGGTTTTTCCACGGTCTGGGTCATGTGCTTAGCCCTCTGCCATCGCGAATTCGTACCCGGGCATGAGATCGACAAGGTAAAGGTCGCTTTCCACCCCCAGCATCGTTTCGGCCGTGGTGGCCACGGCCTCTGGCGGGTTGATGCCGAACCACAGCCCCGCAACGCCCGCCGTGGCCAGCCCCGCCATCGCGGGCCAGCCACCAACGGCGTTCAGGAACTGCCGCAGGCGCGAACTGCGCGGCCTGGTCTGCGCCACAGGCGTCGGCGCAGGTTGCGCGGCCAAGGCATCCTCCAGCACCCGCGCCATGAAATCGGGCGAAGGATCCGCATCCCGACCACGCGCCTGTGCGAACAGGGCGTCCAGGTCAATGTCACCGGTCTGTTTGTCCATGTCAGCCATCGGTATACCCCAATTCTTCGCGCCGCTCTGCCAAAATGGCCGCCAGCGCCCTTTTGCCCCGGGCCGTCAGGCTTTCGACGGCCTCGGTGCTGATCTCCATGATCTCTGCGATCTCGGGATTCCCCAACCCCTCGATGTGGCGCAAGACCACCGCCTGCCGCTGCCGGTCCGGCAACTGGGCCAACGCGACGTCCAGCGCGCTCATCCGCGCCCGCTGCTGCAACTCGCCCTCGGCGCTTTCGCGGTCGTCCTCGGGTTCTGGGATCGAGTCCAGTTCCACCCCCCGGTTGCGGCGCAGGCGATCGGTACACAGATTGGCAACTACGCGGTACAGCCACGTCGTCACCTTCGCCTCGTTCTGCCGCCAGTCCGGCGCGATCTTCCACAGCCGCAGCATCGCCTCTTGCGCGACATCCTCGGCCTCGGCCCGGTCCCCCAGCATCCGAACGGCCTGCCCGAACGCGCGCGGGGTCAGACGCACGTTCAGCGCACGCGCGGCATCCCGGTCGCCATTGGCATAAAGCACCAGCAGCGCGTCATCCGGCAGATCGGCGAAGGCGTCAAAGGGCACGGTCATCGTCCTTCCGACGTATCCTCTGGGCAGGTCCGGGGCAATGCCCCGCAGAAATGCCGGGCGAGGCAAACCCCGCCCGGCCCGAAGCTGTCAGCGCTGCTCGCGCTGGCAATCTTTTCCGCCGTACCGATTCATATGGCCCTTTTCACCAAAGCGTTTGTCCATCCGGTCCTGCATGGCGGTGAACTCACCCGCGGAAATCGCCCCGTCGTTGTCGGCATCCAGCCGGTCGAACATGCGGTCGGCGCGCTTGGGCTGCATTTCGTCATAACTCAGCTTGCCATCATCGTTGGCATCGCGATCCACGATCATGTGCTTGGCCCGGTTGGTCATCCGTTCGGCCTGCTTCGCCTGCATCTGCGCCGCCATTTCCTCGGCGCTCAGGGCACCGTCCTTGTCAGTGTCGGCAGCATCGAAGCGGGCCTTGAAATGGGCGGCGATCTCTTCCTGGGTGATCTTGCCGTCCTTGTCGGCATCCACTTCCTCGAACTGGAAGGGTTCGCGCGGTCCCATGTGGTGGCCGCCCATGCGGTCCTTGCCAAAGGCCAGCGCGCTGCCTGCGCCCGCTGTCAGGGTCAGGGCTGCGATGCTCGAAATCAGAATAGCGCGTTTCATATGCGTTTTCTCCGTTTTGGTTGCTTTAGAAACCGGCCTCTTGGCCTGTTTTCTGCTATATGAACGGGGCAGCCCGCCGGTTCCGTCGCGGCTGTCGCGGAAAACATGCGTACTCACGCATCCGTGATATTCGGCCGGGTTTTTGCGACATGGGGACGCAAGGGCGATTGGCGGTCTTTAAAATGGGCGACGGATGCACCAATTTGCGCGGTCTACGGAAATGCGAGGAAACCATGACAGACAACGCCGTTCCACCCGATGAACGTCAAACCTGGCCCGCCATTGTCAATGGCTGGCGGGGCAAGTGCCCCCATTGCGGCAACGGCCCCGTGTTGAAAGGCTACCTGGGCGTGCGCAAATCCTGCGCCGTCTGCAAAGAGGAGTTTCACCATCACCGCGCGGACGATGGTCCGGCTTACCTGACGATCCTGATCGTCGGGCACCTGATGGCCCCGCTGCTGCTGCTGGTGTTCGAAACCTGGCGGCCCGAGCCCCTGGTGCTGTTCACCATTTTCGCCATTGGCACGGTGGCGCTGTCGCTCTACCTTCTACCCCGGTTGAAGGGGGCGATGATCGGGTTCCAGTGGGCGCGGCGCATGCACGGGTTCGGACGTCCGGCCTGACCCCCGCGAGGGAGGATAGATGACGCAAGACAAAACCGCGATCCGCGACGCCGCCACGGTGATCGTGCTGCGCGACCGGCTGAAAGACCCGCATGTATTGATGGGCCAGCGCGGCGCGACCGCCGCTTTCATGCCCAACAAGTTCGTGTTCCCCGGCGGGGCCGTGGACAAGGCCGACGCCGATGTGCCGCTGGCAACCCAGTTGCATGAAATCTGCCGCGACCGCCTGCAAGAGGATTCGGCGCAGGATCTGACTCACCCGCTGGCCGTCGCCGCGATTCGCGAATTGTGGGAAGAAACCGGCCTGATCCTGGGACAGAAAGGCGCGTGGGACACGACCCCGGCAGAGGATTGGCGCAGCTTTGCTTCGGCGGGCTATGTCCCCGCCGCCCATCCGCTGCAGTTCGTATTCCGCGCTATCACCCCGCCGGGACGGCCCCGCCGTTTCGATGCGCGGTTCTTCATGATCGACGCGGATGAAATCGCCAGCGACCTGGACGATTTCAGCGCCGCCTGCGACGAGCTTTCGCACCTGCAATGGATTCCCTTGCCCAAGGTGCGCGAATTCGATCTGCCCTTCATAACAGAGGTGGTCCTGGCCGAGGTCGCCGCCCGCGCCCATGACCTGACTCCGCCCGACAGCGTGCCCTTCTTCAAGAACAACGAAGAGGCAAACCTGTTCCTGCGCCTCAAAGGAGTAGGACCAATGACAGGACGCTCGCACTGATCAGCGCGATCCCGGCGCCCTCGCGCCGGGTCATCCGTTCCTTGAAGAACAGCACGGACACGGCGATAGAGAAGATCACTTCGACCTGCCCCACGGCAAAGACATAGGCCGCGTTCATCAGTGTGAAAGCGGTGAACCAGCCAAGGCTGCCGCCCAGGCTGGCCAGCCCCATCCACACCGACGTGCGCCACGATCCCAGCACACGGGCGATCTGGCCGGGTTCACGCCAGGCGATCCACAGCCCCAGTCCTATGGCCTGCGAACTGGTCACCACCGCCAGCGAACACAGCGCCCGCATCAACGGATCGTCGCTGCCCACCTCCAGAGTGGCACCGCGGTAGCAGACGGCGGACACCGCGAAAAACGCCCCCGACAGCAGCCCCAGCCCTGCCGCCCGGTTCAGGAAACGCCCCATCCCGGTGCGGGCCATCCCCTTCGTGTCCGACAGCACCAATACGCCAACCAGCCCCAGCAGAATCGCCACCAAGCCGCCCGGCGAAACCCTGTCCCCCAACACCACGAACCCGACCAGCGCGGTCTGCACCACCTCGGTTTTCTTGAAGGTGATACCGACGGCGAAACTGCGCTCGGCGAACAGCGCGACCACGCACCAGGTGGCAAGCACCTGCGCCAGCCCCCCCGCCAACGCATAGGGCAGGAACATCGAACCAACCGCCGGAATGCCCTGCCCGCGCCACAGCAGGTAGGCCCCGGCCATCACGCCGACGAAGGGCGCGGAATACAGGAACCGCGCCAGCGTCGCCCCGCCGGACGACAGCCGCCCCATCGCCAGAATCTTCTGCAGCATGAACCGCAGCGTCTGGAATGCCGCCGCCGCGATGGAAATCAGAACCCAGGTCATGCGGACGGATCAGAACGGCATCGGGTGCGCCTTGTGGGCCGCGTCGATCTCTTTCATCACCTCGTCGGACAGGATCAGCCCGTCCGCCCCCAGCGCATGATCCAGCTGCGCCAGCGTCGTCGCACCAAATATGACCGAGGTCATGAACGGCCGCGCACAGCACCACGCCAACGCCATGTGCACCGGGTCCAGCCCGTGCCGGGCCGCGATGTCCAGATAGGCGCCCACCGCACCGAACGCCTTGTCGTTCTTGCGCCCGCCCAAATCCGGCACCAACGCCATGCGCGACCCGCCAGGAATCGCGCCGTGCTGGTACTTGCCCGTCAGCAACCCAGCCGCCAGCGGGGAAAACGCCAACAGCCCCACATCCTCGTTCGCGGACATCTCGGCCATGTCTGTATCGAACAAGCGGCACATCAGCGAATATTCGTTCTGGACGGATGCCACGCGCGGCCCGCCCACACGCTCGGCGGTCATTGCCCACATCGTGCAGCCCCAGGCGCTTTCGTTGGATAGGCCGAAATGGCGGATATTGCCCTTGTCCACCTGCTGTTGCAGCGCCGCCAACGCCTCTTCCATATGGGCCAGGGTCGCGGCGCGGTCCTGCCCGGACGGGTCATAGCGCCAGTTCTTGCGGAACATATAACTGCCCCGGTTCGGCCAGTGGAACTGGTATAGGTCAATCACGTCTGTCCGCAGCCGCCGCAACGACCCCTCGATCGCCTGCGCGATCGTGGCCGCGCTGATCGGCGCGCCATCGCGCACGTGTTTCATCCCCTCACCGGAATGCTTGGTCGCCAGTACGTAATCGCCCCGCCGTGCGGGATTGGCGGCGTTCCAATTGCCGATGATTTCCTCGGTGCGGCCGACGGTTTCCTTCGCCACCGGGTTCACCGGGTACATCTCGGCCGTGTCCACGAAGTTTATTCCGCGCTCCAGCGCCATGTCGATCTGCGTATGCGCCTCGGCCTCTGGAGTCTGTGTGCCAAAGGTCATCGTGCCCAGGCACAATTCGGTCACGTTCAGGCCGGTGCGGCCCAACGGCTTGGTTTTCATGAAGACTGCTCCCGTTCGGTCAATTCACGGGAAACATACCCCGGCAGATCGAAAAGACCAGCCGGGGCCGCGTGTTCATCCGCTCTTACGGACGCACGTAGGCATAGCCCTGTTCCTGAAGCTCGATCAGGCGCACCACCCCCGAGGGCACCACGCTGGCCTCTTCCATGACCGTCAGTTCCTTACCGGCTTTCTCGCTCATCTTGCGCAGCGTGTTGCCGCAGGCTGCGAATTCCAGGTGTTCGTGTGCCAGCGACATTGTCTTGATCCGCTCCTCAACCGGGCTCTTGCCGGGCAGCAGGATCTGCAACCCCGGACCATAGGCCACGACCTCGATCGTCACGTCATCACCCTGCGACTTGTAGAAAGCAGCAACGTTCTCGACATTGTTAAGCGCCATGTTCACGACGTGCATATCGTTGCTGTTCACGTGAACGGCGACCTTGTGCATCACGCCCTCGGCCCAAACAGCCAGCGGCGCGCAGGCAATAGCCGCAGCCATAACCAGTTTTTTCATGCGATATCCTCCCTGTTTCGCATATTTCAAGATACTCAATTTCGTGAATGTGTCACCGAAATTGTTCCGCGGGGCACCTCTCCTCCTGCTGACACCCCTTCCGGACAGGCCGTGATCGGGGGCCAGCCCCCCAAACCCCCGGGGTATTTCACCCAAGAAAAAGCCCATTCATCTTGCCCGAAATACTCTGGGGGAGTCGCCCGCAGGGCGGCGGGGGCAAAGCCCCCCTGCACCGGTTTGGCCCGCACGCGATCAAGGGTGCTGGAACACCCAGCCCCCATGCGCTAAAGGGGGCGGGATACGCATCAAGGGCAGACGGACATGGCACGGCATCTGATTACCTCGGCAATTCCCTATATCAACGGGATCAAACACCTGGGCAACCTGGTGGGCAGCCAGTTGCCGGCGGACCTGTTCGCCCGATACCAGCGCGCGCGCGGCAACGAGGTTCTGTTCCTGTGCTCCACTGACGAACACGGCACGCCCGCCGAACTGGCCGCCGCCAAGGCCGGGCAACCCGTTGCCGAATACTGCGCCCAGATGCACGGCGTGCAGGCTGAAATCGCGAAAGGGTTTCGCCTGTCCTTCGACCATTTCGGCCGGTCGTCCAGCCCGGAAAACCACGCGCTGACCCAGCACATGGCCGGCAGGCTGGCCGAAAACGGCCTGATCCGTGAAGTCAGCGAAAAGCAGATGTATTCCAGGGCCGATGGCCGGTTCCTGCCTGACCGCTATATCGAAGGCACCTGCCCCAACTGCGGCTTCGATTCGGCCCGGGGCGACCAATGCGACAACTGCACCAAGCAGCTGGACCCGGTGGACCTGATCAACCCGCATTCCACCATCAGCGGCTCCACCGATCTGGAGATGCGCGAGACCAAGCACCTCTACCTGCGCCAATCCGCCATGAAGGACGAGTTGCAGGCGTGGATCGACTCGAAAACCGACTGGCCCGTGCTGACCACCTCGATCGCCAAGAAATGGCTGAACGACGGCGACGGGCTGCAGGATCGCGGCATCACCCGAGATCTGGATTGGGGCATCCCGGTGAAGAAGGGCGATCAGGACTGGCCCGGCATGGAAGGAAAGGTGTTTTATGTCTGGTTCGACGCCCCGATTGAATACATCGCCTGCGCGCAGGAATGGGTGAACGCGGGCAAGGGCGACGACTGGGAACGCTGGTGGCGAACAGACAAGGGCGCCGAGGACGTGACCTATACCCAGTTCATGGGCAAGGATAACGTGCCTTTCCATACGCTTAGCTTCCCCGCCACCATGCTGGGCTGCGGCGAGCCGTGGAAGATGGTCGATTACATCAAGTCCTTCAACTATCTGAACTATGACGGCGGCCAGTTCTCCACCTCACGCGGGCGCGGCGTGTTCATGGATCAGGCGCTGGAAATCCTGCCCGCCGATTACTGGCGCTGGTGGCTGCTGTCCCATGCGCCCGAAAGCTCGGACGCTGAATTCACCTGGGAAAACTTCCAGGCCTCGGTGAACAAGGATCTGGCCGATGTGCTGGGCAACTTCGTGTCGCGCATCACCAAGTTCTGCCGTTCGAAATTCGGCGAGGTCGTCCCCGAGGGCGGCACTTATGGCGACCAGGAACAGGCGCTGATCGCCGACCTGACTGCCAAGATCGCCGCCTATCAGCAATTCATGGAGGAAAAAGAGGTCCGCAAGGCCGCGCAGGAACTGCGGGCTATCTGGGTGGCGGGCAATGAATACCTGCAATCTGCCGCCCCCTGGACCACCTTCAAGACCGATGCGGAACAAGCCGCCGCGCAGGTGCGGCTTGGTCTGAACCTGATCCGGCTGTACGCGGTCCTGTCCTCGCCCTTCATCCCAGACGCCAGCGCCGCGATGTTGACCGCGATGCAAACGGATGACGACGCTTGGCCCGATGACGTACCCGCCGCGTTGAACGCCCTGCCCTCCGGTCACGCCTTCACCGTGCCCGACGTTCTGTTCACCAAGATCACCGATGAACAGCGCGAGGACTGGCAGGCCCGCTTCGCAGGCACCCGCACCTGACACCCTTGGCCTCGGCGTGGAAACATGCAAACTCCGTCTCTGAAGCGAGAGGGAGTTTTCCATGAACGGCGCAGAAAGCCTTGTCCAAAGCCTGCTGACCGCAGGCGTCGACACCTGTTTTGCCAACCCCGGCACATCCGAGATGCATTTCGTGTCCGCCCTGGACAGGCACCCCGGCATGCGCTGCGTGCTGGGCCTGTTCGAAGGCGTGGTGACCGGCGCGGCCGATGGCTATGGCCGCATGATGGACAAACCGGCGGTGACGCTGCTGCATTGCGGCCCCGGTCTGACCAACGGCATGGCCAACCTGCACAACGCGCGCCGCGCCAATACCCCGGTGCTGAACCTGATCGGCGATCAGGCCGACAGCATCGTCGCACTGGACCCGCCGCTGGCCGCCGATACCACCGCCCTGGCCCGCACCCTTTCGGTCTGGACGCGCCGCAGCAGTGATCCGTCGCGGGTCGCCGCCGACGCGATGGAGGGTATCCGCGCCAGCATGGAAGCACCCGGCGTCGCAAGCCTGATCCTGCCGTCGGACGCCGCCTGGGGAGAAGGCGGCCAGATCGCCGCCTTCCAGCCCCCCGCGAACCCCGCAGGACCGACCGTTCTGGCGGTGGACCGCGCCGCACAGATGCTGACCAACGGTAAGAAAACCGTGTTGCTGCTGTCGAACCGCGCCCTGCGCGAAGCCCCGCTGAAACTCGCCGGGCGCATCGCCCACAGGACCGGCGCGCGGCTGATGACCCTGTCGCAAATCCCCCGCCTGCAGGCCGGCCTTGGCCGCCAGCCGATCGAACGCATCCCCTATAACGTGGACCTGTCGATCAAGACCCTGGAAGGGGTCGAGCAAATCATCCAGATCGGCGCGCGCGAACCGGTGAACTTCTTCGCCTACCCCGGCAAGCCCAACACGCCCATGCCCGAAGGATGCGACTGCCTGATGGTCACACGGCCCGATCAGGACCACCTGGCCGCGCTGGACGCCATCGCCCAGGCGGTGCAGGCCAACAGGGATGCCCCTCTGCCTGACCACCCGGATCACGGGCGGATCACCGGCGCGCCCACCCCCGAACTGCTGGGGGCCGCGATCAACCAGAACCTGCCCGACAACGCCATCATCGTGGACGAAAGCGTCAGCTACGGCCGCGCCCTGCTGCCGTCATTCTGGACCGCCAAACCGCATGACTACCTGCACCTGAACGGCGGCTCGATCGGTCTGGGCATCCCCATGGCCACCGGCGCCGCCATCGCTGCCCCGGGACGCCGCGTCGTGGCTCTGCAGGCGGACGGCTCGGCGCTCTACACGGTGCAGGGACTGTGGACGCAAGCGCGTGAAGGGCTGGACATCACCACGGTGATCCTGTCGAATCGACGCTACGCCATCCTGCAGGGCGAAATGACAGCCGTTGGGGCCAACCTTGGTCCGGCGGCGCAGGATCTTTTCAACCTCGACCGCCCCGCTACGGACTGGCAGGCCATCGCCAAGGGCTTTGGCATCCCGTCTACACAGGCCTCGGACATGGAAAGCTTCACGGACCAGCTTAACCGTGCCAACGCCACCCCCGGTCCCAACCTGATCGAACTGTTGATCTAAGCTTCGGGCTTTTTCTTGGCGGAAATACCCCGGGGGTTTGGGGGCAGCGCCCCCAAGTCACCCGAGGCAAAGGCCCCGCCTTTGCCGAGACATCCGGCGCGCGCGTCAGCGCGCACCTTTGGATCAGGATTTCTTGACGAACTGCGTCAGGATGACGATCCGCTGGCCTTCGACCCGGCCTTCGATCTGTCCGGCATTGTCCGGAACCAGTGAGATATTGCGCACCGCCGTCCCGCGCTTCGCGGTAAACCCCGCACCCTTTACCGGCAAATCCTTGATCAGCACCACCGTGTCACCGCCGCTCAGGACAGCGCCGTTGCTATCGCGGTGAACGATGTCAGGCTCCGCGATCATCCCGGCCTCGGCCCGCGACAGGGTGTCCGGCTCCAGATAGGCGATCTCCAGCAGGTCGCGCGCCCAGGCGGCGTTCAGCTTGTGCAGCAGGCGGTAGGCCAGCACCTGCACCGCCGGTTCCGGTGCCCAGATCGCGTCGTTCAAGCATTTCCAATGCGGCGCGTCCGCGGGCGCGCCGTCAACCCCGTCGCGGCAGGTGACGCACAGCAGCACGGTTTCGTCACCCGGGGTGACGGTGAATTCCAGGGCAGGCGTGGCCCCGCACAGAACACAGCTCATGTGGATCTCCGATAAAAGTTTGGTGGTTTATCGGTGTTTGGAGCGCCGGTGTCCATGCCCTGCGGGCTTCGCCTGCGGCGGGCGGGGACAGGGGGGCTGTCTGCCCCCCTCTTGGCCTACGGCCAATTCACCCCCCGAGGGTATTTTAACCAAGAAAAAGCTAGACGGTCATCGTGGCGGCGACGGCGCGTTTCCAGCGGGCGTATTTCGCGTCGCGGGTCTGGGCCGGCATATGCGGGGTGAATCGCGCATCGGCAGCCCAAGTGGCAGCGAAGCCTTGCGCGTCCGGGTAGATCCCGGCCTGCATCCCCGCCAGCCAGGCCGCCCCCAGCGCAGTGGTTTCCAGCACGCCGGGCCGTTCGACCGGCGCACCCAGGATATCGGCCAGGAACTGCATGGTCCAATCCGACGCCGCCATGCCGCCGTCCACTCGCAGCGTGGTATCGGCGCTGACGGGCCAGTCGGCCCGCATCGCCTCCAGCAGGTCGCGGGTCTGCAGTCCGACACTTTCCAGCGCGGCGCGGGCGAATTCAGCCGGGCCGGAATTGCGTGTCAGCCCGAACACCGCCCCCCGCGTATCTGGCGACCAATAGGGTGCGCCCAGCCCGGTGAAGGCAGGCACCAGCACCAGATCCTGCGCGGGATCCGCGGTATCGGCCAGCAGGCCGGTCTCGGCGGCAGCGCCGATGATCTGCAGCCCGTCGCGCAGCCATTGCACCACCGCGCCCGCGATGAAGATCGCCCCTTCCAGCGCATAGGTCCGCTGCCCGTTCAACTGGCAGGCCACCGTGGTCAGCAGCCGGTTTTCCGACAGCACCGGCGTCGTCCCGGTGTTGAGCAGCGCGAAACAGCCCGTGCCATAGGTGGATTTCATCATGCCGGGTTGGAAACAGGCCTGTCCGATCGCAGCCGCCTGCTGATCGCCAGCCACGCCCAGGATCGGAATCTCGCCCCCCAGCAGGGTTGTCGTCCCGAAATGGCCCGCGCAGTCGCGCACCTCGGGCAGCAGCGACATCGGGATGTCCAGCAGCGCGCAGATGTCCGCGCACCAGTCCCCGGAATGAATGTCACAGAGCATCGTGCGTGCGGCATTGGTGGCGTCGGTCGCATGCACCCGCCCCCCGGTCAGGCGCCAAATCAGAAAGCTGTCCACCGTGCCAAAACGCAGCCTGCCCGCCCGCGCGCGATCCAGCGCCCCCGGCACGGTATCCAGCAGCCATTTCAGCTTGGTGGCGGAAAAATACGGGTCCAGCAGCAACCCGGTGGTGCGGCGGATCATCTCTTCGTGCCCCGCGGCGCGCAGGTCCGCGCACAGGGGGGCGGTGCGGCGGTCCTGCCAAACGATGGCGTTGTGCAGGGGCTGCCCGGTGTCCGCGTCCCATAACAGCGTGGTTTCGCGCTGGTTGGTGATCCCGATCCCGGCAACCTGATCCGCGGTCAGACCGGCCTTGTCCAGTGCCAGCCGGGCGCTGCGCAGGGTGGATTGCCACAGGTCATCCGGTGCGTGCTCGACCCAACCAGAGGCCGGGTAATGCTGCGTGAATTCTTCCTGCGCGACGGCCACCACCTGCATCTGCGCGTCGAAAATGATTGCCCGGCTGGAGGTCGTGCCCTGATCCAGCGCCAGAATGAAACCCATCTGATCCTCTCCCTTCCCGCCATTCTTACCCAAGGCTCAACGACTTGCCAGCCGTTCGACCATCCAGTCGTCCAGCGCCTGCACCTGCGCGGGCGTCAGGTACAACCCCAGCTTGCTGCGCCGCCAGATCACGTCGTCGGCGCTGCGGGCGAATTCCTTGGTCATCAGCCAGCGCACCTCGGCCTCGCTCAGCCCCGCGCCAAACGCGTGCCCCAGATCGTCCGCCCCGGTGGCCTCGCCCAGAACCTGCCAGGCGTCCATACCATAGGCGCGGAACAGGCGCCGCGCCGTGCCCGCGCTCAGAAACGGATAGTCCTGCAGCAACGAGTCCTGCCGGTCTTTGGCCTGGCGGACCGGAAACGCGCCCCCGGGCAGCGGCGCCCGGTCGGTCCAACCCGCCCCCATCACGGGCAGGAAAGGGCGCAGCTTGGCCAGCGCGTGATCCGACAGCCGCCGGAATGTCGTTAGCTTGCCGCCGAACACCGACAGCAGCGGCGGGCCAGCATTGTCCAGCGCCAGCACATAATCCCGCGTCGCCGCGCGCGCCGCCCCCGCCCCGTCGTCAAAAAGGGGCCGGACGCCGGAATAGGTCCAGACGATATCCGCGGTCGTCAATTGCCGCTGGAAATACCCGTTGACGAAATCCAGCAGATAGTCCCGCTCGGCCCCGGAAATATGCGGGGGCGCGTCGGGGTCCGGGTGGTCGGCCTCTGTCGTGCCGATCAGGGTGAACTCATCTTCGAACGGGATAGCGAATACGATCCGGCCATCGCGGCCTTGCAGGAAATAGCTGCGGTCGTGGTCGAACAGGCGCGGGACAACGATATGACTCCCCCGTACCAGCCGCACATGCGCGGGGGGGGAAACGCCTTCGATCCCGTCCAGCACCCGTTCCACCCAGGGCCCACCCGCATTCACCAGCGCACGGGCGTGGAACCGGCGCGGACCGTCGCCACCGTCCGTGTCGATCACCCACAGATCACCCACGCGGCGCGCGCCGGTCACGCGGGTGCGCACCATCACCTGCGCCCCCCGTTCCGCCGCATCGCGGGCGCACAGCGCCACCAGTCGCGCATCCTGCACCCAGACATCGGAATATTCAAAGGCGCGCCGGTATTCCGGCCGCAGCGCCGCGCCCGCCGGATCGCGCGCCAGGTCCAGCCCGCGCGTCCCCAGCAGCAACCGCCGCCCACCCAAGTGGTCGTACAGGAACAGCCCCAACCGGATCACCCAGGCCGGGCGACGCCCTTTCGTCCAGGGCATCACCAGCGACAACAGGCGCGAGGCGGGGGTTTCCCCCTCGAACCGCATCTCCGCGTGATAGGGCAGCACGAACCGCATCGGGCGCGCGATATGCGGCATCATCCGCAGCAGCACCTCGCGCTCCGCCAGCGACTCGCGCACCAGCCGCAATTCGAAATATTCGAGGTAGCGCAGCCCGCCGTGGATCAGCTTGGTCGAGGCCGAGGAGGTCGCTCCGCCCACGTCCCCCATTTCGGCCAGCGCCACGCGCAGCCCACGGCCTGCGGCATCCCGCGCGATCCCGCATCCGTTCACCCCGCCACCGATCACGAACAGATCAAATGGGCTGTCGTCCATCACATACTCCTGTGTTGGGGTGATCATAAATTAGGCGTTCGGCTCTGAACATAGCGGAAAGACGGTCAGGCACTTGTCACCGGGTGCTGAACACGCTCAAATCCCTGAAAAGACGCAAGGTCACAAGCACGGGGGAAAAATGTCCGACGGATCACGATTCTTCGACGAAATGCACGATGGCGCGGGCACGGCCCGCCCCCCCTATGGCCGCTACAGCGACTGGTTCGCACACGAAGACCTGAAGCACCTGCAAAAGAAATCCGCAGAGGCCGAAGCTTTCTTTCGCCGTATCGGGATCACCTTCAATGTCTATGGCCAGCAAGAGGCCGACGAACGCCTGATCCCCTTCGACATCGTTCCACGCATCATTTCCGCCCGCGAATGGGCGCGCCTGGAACAGGGGATCGAACAGCGCGTCCGGGCCATCAACGCCTTCCTGCACGACATCTACCACCGGCAGGAAATCATCCGCGCTGGTCGTCTGCCCAAGGACATCATCGCAAGGAACGAGGCATTTCTGCCCCAGATGATCGGCGTCAACCCGCCCGGCGGCGTCTATACCCATATCGTCGGCATCGACCTTGTCCGCACCGGTGAAAACGACTTCTTCGTGCTAGAGGACAACGCCCGCACCCCGTCTGGCGTCAGCTACATGCTGGAAAACCGCGAAACCATGCTGCAGATGTTCCCGGAACTGTTCACCCAACTGAAGGTGCGCCCAGTTTCGCAATACCCGCAGAACCTGCGCCGGTCCCTGTCGGACTGCGCCCCGCCCGCCTTCAACGGCACCAAGCCAGAGGTCGCCGTGCTGACCCCCGGCATCTACAACTCGGCCTATTTCGAGCATGCCTTCCTGGCCGATCAGATGGGCGCGGAACTGGTGGAATCGCACGACCTGCGCATCGTGGATGGACGCGTCTGCATGCGCACCACGCAGGGTTACAAGGCGATTGACGTGATCTATCGCCGTGTCGATGACGAGTATCTGGATCCACTGAACTTCAACCCGGAATCGATGCTGGGCGTCCCAGGCATCATGGATGTCTACCGCGCGGGCGGCATCACCATCGCCAACGCCCCCGGCACCGGGATCGCCGATGACAAGGCGCTGTATTCCTACATGCCCGACATCGTGGAATTCTACACCGGTGAAAAGGCGATCCTGCAGAACGTGCCCACCTGGCGCTGCTCCGAACCCGACAGCCTGAAATACGTGCTGGATCACCTGCCCGAACTGGTGGTGAAAGAGGTGCACGGGTCAGGCGGCTACGGCATGCTGGTCGGCCCCGCCGCGTCCAAACGCGAACTGGCCCGGTTCGAAAAGAAGCTGCGCGCGCGCCCGTCGAACTATATCGCCCAGCCCACACTGGCGCTGTCCACCGTGCCGATCATGACCAAGAAGGGCCTGGCCCCGCGCCACGTGGACCTGCGCCCCTTCGTGCTGGTTTCACCGGAAAAAATCCGCATCACACCCGGCGGACTGACCCGTGTCGCGCTGAAAGAAGGATCGCTGGTGGTGAACTCGTCGCAGGGCGGCGGCACCAAGGACACCTGGGTATTGGGGGACTAAGAACATGCTGGGAAAAACCGCTGGCGGCCTCTTCTGGATGTTCCGCTACCTCGAGCGTTGCGAAAACACGGCCCGCCTGCTGGACGCGGGCTGGCGCCTGTCCCTGACCCGGTCCGGCGACGAGGAAGGCGAATGGGAAAGCGTGATCAACACCGCCGGTATCCGCGCGCTTTATGAACGCAAGCACCCGGATTTCGAGGCCACGCATGTCCTAAATTTCCTGCTGCGCGACGCTGAAAACCCGTCATCGGTTCTGTCGGCGGTGGGCGCGGCGCGGTCCAACGCCCGGCTGGTGCGCACCGCCCTGTCGTCCGAGGTCTGGGAGGCCGTGAACGAATTCTGGATGGCAATGAAAACCGCCCTGGCCCGCCCGGTGACGGAAAAGAACCTGGCTGGCATCTTGTCGGAAATCCGCACCCGCACCGCCATCGTGCGCGGTACGCTGCACGGCACCATGCTGCGCAACGACATCTATAATTTCTGCCGATTGGGCACATTCGTGGAACGCGCCGACAACACCGCCCGCATCCTGGACGTAAAATACTACGTCCTGCTGCCCTCGGCCGCCTTCGTGGGTTCGTCGGTGGACAACATCCAGTGGGAAAACATCTTGCGCTCGGTCTCTGCCGACCGGTCCTTCAGCTGGCTCCATGGCGGAGAAGTCACCCCCGCCGCCATCGCCGACTTCCTGATCCTGGACCGCCGGATGCCGCGCAGCCTGGCCTTCTGCCATACCAAGATCCAGGAAAACCTGTGCGCGCTGGAACAGGAATACAGCCAGCGCCAACCCTGTCAGGATCTGTCCGAGTCCACTTCGGCCCGCTTCCGTGACCGCCCGGTATCCGAAATTTTCGACGAGGGCCTGCACGAATTCCTTGAAACCGCGATCCGCGACACCGCCGTGCTGGCCAGCCAGATCGAAAAAGACTTCCGGTTCTACGGATGATGCCCATGCGACTGACGATTTCCCACCTGACCACCTATACCTACGACACGCCGGACGACTACGCGCTGATCCAGCTGCGCCTGCGCCCGCGCGACGGGCACGGGCAGACCGTGACGGACTGGTCGACCACGGTGACCGGCGGCACCCGCCAGCTGGGCTTTGACGACGAATACGGCAACCACGTGGACCTTGTGCTGGTGGACCCGGACACCACCGAGCTGACCATCACCTCGCAGGGGCTGGTGCAGGTCGAAGACCGCGCCGGCGTGGTGGGCGAGCACAAGACCTTTACCCCGCTTTGGCTGTACGAGGCCCCCACCCCGATGACCGCTCCGGGCAAGGCGCTGCGCAAGCTGGTGTCGGGACTGAAACCCCTGCCCAATGAATCCCTTCTGGACCGGATGCACCGGCTGTCGGCGGAAATCGGCGCGCAGGTCGCCTATGAAACCGGGCGCACCGACAGCACCACCACCGCCGAAGAAGCCCTGACCGCCGGGCATGGCGTCTGTCAGGACCACGCCCATATCCTGATCTCTGCAGCCCGCCTGATGGGGGTGCCTGCGCGCTATGTGTCCGGCTACCTGCTGATGGACGACCGCGACCATCAGGACGCCGCCCACGCCTGGGCCGAGGTCTATGTCGACGGGCTGGGCTGGGTCGGTTTCGACGTGTCCAACGCTATCTGCCCCGATGACCGCTACGTGCGCGTCGCCGTTGGCCGCGACTACCGCGATGCCGCCCCCGTGCACGGGATTCGTCACGGAACCGGCGCCGAGGATCTGCATGTTGCCTTGAAAGTTCAGGCCCAGACGGATCAATAGACGCCAAATGCGCGAATCGGACGGATGAAATGACCTATTGTGTCGGGCTCTGCCTCAAGAACGGGATGGTGTTCATGTCGGATACCCGCACCAATGCGGGCGTCGACAATATTTCGACCTTCAAGAAGATGACCACCTGGGAAATCCCCGGCGAACGGTCGATCACCCTGATGAGCGCAGGCAACCTGGCCACCACACAGGCCGTCGTCTCGATTCTTGAAGAACGCTCCAAGGAAGTGGCGGATCGCGATCCCGACATCCTGTCGGCCAAATCCATGTTCCAGGTCGCCACGCTAGTGGGCCGCACCCTGAAAGATGTCATCTCTGCCAACGCCATGTCCGGCCAGCGCGCCGACAGCGCCTTCAACGCCACGCTGCTGATCGGCGGCCAGATCGGCGACGGGCAGATGCGCCTGTTCATGATCTACCCCGAGGGCAACTTCATAGAGGCAGGCGACGACACCCCGTTCTTTCAGATCGGCGAAACCAAGTATGGCCGCCCGATCATCCTGCGCGCCTATGACCCGGACATGAGCTTTGAGAACGCGATAAAACTGCTGCTGGTCAGCTTCGATTCCACGATCAAGGCCAACCTGTCCGTCAGCCCGCCGCTGGACGTGCATGTCTATGAAAAGGACAGCCTGCGCACCGGCCGCACCTTCCGCATCGAGGCCGACGACCCCTATTTCCTGGAAATCTCGACCGGTTGGGGCGTCGCCCTACGGGAAGCCTTCAGTCACTTGCCGGAATTTGACTTCGGCGACCGGTGATTGTTCCGCCTGTCTGGCGTGATCAGGCCCTTGGTGTCCCGCCAAGCGTATATAAACGGTTAAACATGCTTCGGTTTATCGCCAGAGGCTAAGACGGGATTGCAAAAACCTTCGCACCTGCGGCACCATTGCCCTTGAAATCCGCGTTCTCACGTCATATTCAGAATCTAGAATATTATTTCCGGCCCCCCATGCCGAAAGGACCCCGCCCATGAAACGCCTGCTGACAGCCCTGGCCCTTGGCCTGATGCCGCTGACCGCCCTTGCGGAAACGGAAACCACCCTGAACCCCACCCCGCTTACCGAATGGAAGGCCGTCTATGGCCGGATCGAAGCGCGCGACCGTGTTCCTGCCCGCGCCCGGATCGGTGGCACTCTTACGTCATTGACCGTGTCAGAGGGCGATCTGGTAGAGGCCGGGCAGCCGCTGGCCACCATCGTGGATGAAAAACTGACCTTCCAACTGGGCGCGATCGACGCGCAGTTGCAATCCCTGCGTTCGCAACTGGGCAACGCCGAGGCGGAACTGAAACGGGGCGAGGAACTGCTGGCGCGCGGCGTCACCACCGTGCAGCGGCTGGATGCGCTGCGCACCCAGGTGGACGTCCTTCAGGGCCAGATCGAGGCAACCGAGGCCAACCGCCGCGTCGTCGAACAGCAAAGCGCCGAGGGCACCGTTCTGGCTCCCGCCTCTGGCCGGGTGCTGGACGTGCCCGTGACCAAGGGCGCGGTATTGATGCCGGGCGAAGCGGTGGCCACGGTGGGCGGCGGCGGATTTTTCCTGCGGCTGGCCATCCCCGAACGCCACGCCACCGCGCTGCAGCAGGGCGCCAGGATCGAAATCGGCGGCGACACCCGACAGCAGGGCACGCTCGCCCGCATCTACCCGCAAATCGAAAACGGCCGCGTCGTCGCCGATGTAGAGGTTCCGGGCCTGTCCGACGCCTTCGTTGACGCCCGTGTACTGGTGCGTATCCCGGTCGGCACTCGCCAGGCGCTGGTGGTACCCGCACAGGCGCTGCTGACGCGCTCTGGCCTGGATTTCGTGGCGGTAAAACAGAACGGCGAAACCGTGCTGCGCGCCGTGGTTCCCGGTGACACGCACGATGGCGCCGTGGAAATCTTGACTGGCCTGAACGCTGGCGACGTGATCGTCACCGGTTACGAAGGGGCCAGCCATGACTGACCACAGCCCTGCCAAACTGGGGATTGCGGGCAGGCTCACGCGGTCCTTCATCACCTCTCCGCTGACCCCCCTGTTCATCATTGCCGCCTTGGCGGTGGGGATCGTGGCCCTGATCACCCTGCCCCGCGAAGAGGAACCGCAGATCTCTGTCCCGCTGGTGGACATTCACATCCAGGCCCCGGGGCTAAAGGCCGAGGACGCCGTGAAACTGGTGACCGAACCGATGGAAACCATCGTCAAGGGCATCAACGGGGTGGAACACGTCTATTCCCAGACCTCGGACGATTACGCGATGGTCACCGCCCGTTTCATCGTGGGCACCTCTGCCGACGCCGCCATCCTGCGCGTGCATGACAAGGTCCGCGCCAATGCCGACCGCATCCCCGTTGGCATCCCCGAACCGTTGATCGTGGGCCGGGGCATCGACGACGTGGCCATCGTGTCCCTGACGCTGACGCCGAAACCCGGCAACACCCATGTCACCGACAATGACCTGACCCGCGTCGCCCGCGAATTGCGCGCCGAGGTGGCCAAGATCGGCGACGTAGGCCTGTCCTACATCGTCGGCGAAGCGCCCGAAGCGATCCGCATCAACCCCGATCCCGACCGGCTGGCCCTGTATGGTGTGACCCTGCAACAACTGTCCTACAAGGTCCAAAGCGCGAACCGCTCGCTGAATACCGGCACCTTGCGCGATGGCGGGCAGATGATTGACCTGGTGGCGGGCGAAACCCTGACCAGCCCGGCGGAAATCGCCAGCCTTCTGCTGACCACCCGCGATGGCCGCCCGGTCTACGTGGGCGACGTGGCGGATGTGGAATTCGTGTCCAACACCGCCGATCGCATCGTCGCCAATGTCAGCAAGCACGATGGCGAAATCATCCGCACCCCCGCCGTGACGCTGGCCGTGGCCAAGCGCGCCGGCGCCAACGCCGTGGTCGTGGCCGAGGAAATCCTCCATCGCGTCCACATGGCCGAGGGCCGCATCATCCCCGACGGGATCGAGGTGCAGATCACCCGCGACTACGGCGAAACCGCCAACGAAAAGGCCAATGAACTGCTGTTCCACCTTGGCCTGGCCACCGTGTCCATCATCGGGCTGGTGCTGCTGGCGATTGGTTGGCGCGAATCCATCGTGGTGGCCATCGTAATCCCGGTGACGATCCTGCTGACCCTGTTTGCCGCTTGGATCATGGGCTACACGCTGAACCGGGTGTCGCTCTTCGCGCTGATCTTTTCCATCGGGATTCTCGTGGACGACGCCATCGTGGTGATTGAAAACATCGCCCGCCACTGGGGCATGAAAGACGGGCGCGACCGCAAGTCAGCCGCCATCGACGCCGTGGCCGAGGTGGGCAACCCCACCATCGTCGCCACCCTGACCGTGGTTGCCGCCCTGCTGCCGATGCTGTTCGTATCGGGGCTGATGGGCCCCTACATGTCGCCCATTCCCTCGAACGCCAGCGCCGCGATGATCTTTTCCTTCTTCGTGGCGGTGATGATCACCCCGTGGCTGATGCTGAAAATCGCCGGCAAGGCCCCGGCCCACGCACATGGCGACGGCGAAGGTCATGGCCATGACGGCGGCCTGCTGGGCCGCCTCTATGCCGCCATTGCCCGCCCGGTGCTGAAATCCAAGGGCATCAGCCTGGCCTTCCTGCTGATCACCGCCGTGCTGTCGTTCGGCTCGCTCGGGGCGCTCTACACCAAGGACGTGACGGTCAAGCTGCTGCCCTTCGACAACAAGTCCGAACTCTCGGTCGTGATCGACATGCCCGAAGGCTCCAGCGTCGAACAAACCGATGCCGTGGCCCAGGCCGTCGCCCGCAAGGTGATGGACCTGCCCGAGGTGATCTCGGCCCAGACCCACGCCGGGTCCGCCGCGCCGTTCAACTTCAACGGGCTGGTGCGCCACTACTACCTGCGGGAACGTCCTCACATGGGCGACGTGCAGATCAACCTCACCCCCAAGACAGATCGCGACCGCTCCAGTCATGACCTGGCGCTGGTGATCCGCGCCATGATCAGCGACCTGGACCTGCCCGAAGGCGCCAGCCTGAAAACCGTCGAACCCCCGCCCGGCCCGCCGGTTATCGCCACCCTTCTGGCCGAGGTCTACGGCCCCGACGCCGATACCCGCCGCGCCGCCGCCGCGAAGATCCGCGAGGCCTTCGAAAGCATCCCCTACGTGGTGGATGTGGACGACAGCTTTGGCATTCAGCCGCGCCGGCTGCGGGCCACGGTGGACACCGACAACCTGGATTTCTTCCAGGTGCAGGAACAGGACGTGTTCGACACCATCTCGATCCTGAACCACGGCACCACCGTCGGCTATTCTCACCGAGGCGACGGCCGCCACCCGATCCCGATCACCGTGGAACGGCCCAAGGGCGACCGGGTGATGGATGAAACCTTCCTGACCACCCCGATCCCCGCCAACGTCCTGCCCGGCGCGCGCGGCGTGGTGGAACTGGGAGACGTGATCCATGTGGACGAAGAACTGGCCAGCTTTCCGATCTTCCGCCACAACGGCCGCTTCGCCGAAATGGTCACCGCCGAACTGGCCGGCGCGTTCGAGGCCCCCCTCTACGGCATGATCGACGTCGCCGCCGCGCTGGACACGATGGACTGGGCCGAAGGCGGCAAACCCCAGGTCAGCTTCTACGGCCAGCCCGAGGATGAAACCGCAACCACCCTGTTGTGGGACGGCGAATGGGAAGTCACCTACGTCACCTTCCGCGACATGGGCGCGGCCTTCGGCGTGGCGCTACTGGGTATCTATATCCTCGTGGTCGCGCAATTCGGCAGCTTCCGCCTGCCACTTGTGATCCTGACGCCGATCCCGCTGACCTTCCTGGGCATCATCTTTGGCCACTGGCTGTTCGGCGCGCCGTTCTCGGCCACCTCGATGATCGGTTTCATCGCACTGGCGGGGATCATCGTGCGCAACTCGATTCTGCTGGTGGACTTCATCCGCCACGCCGACGAAAGCCGCGGCAAGGTTCAGGTGCTGATCGACGCGGGCGCGATCCGGTTCAAGCCGATCCTGCTGACCGCCATCGCCGCCATGATCGGCGCAGTGGTGATCCTGGCAGACCCGATCTTTCAGGGACTGGCAATCTCGCTGCTGTTCGGACTACTGACCTCGACCTTGCTGACGGTGCTGGTGATCCCGGCCATCTACCGCGTCTTCAAGACATAACTGACAGGAATGGCGTCCCCGGCGCCTTTCCCCCCCGAACGTCCCACGCGTGGACAGCGCGTGCGGTGAATATTTCTGGCAAGATGAAAGGCGCAATTTCATCCAATCCCCCGCCGGTCACCCGGCATTAACCTGAAGGGGCGTTATGGTTAACGCGGGCTGCCCCACTGGTCGAACAGACCCTTCGGACAAGTTGATCGAAAGCGCGCCGCCTGGGCGCACAAAATGCGCTGGCATCCGATACACCCCACGGAAAACAAAGCGTCGGGCCAGCCGCTCACCCCGACGCCCCAATCCGGTCAACCCTACCGAGCGTTAACCTTAACACCAGGTAAGGTTAATGCGCGGCCGCGTCTTTCATCTTGCAATAAATACTCAAATCCCACCCGTGCCAGATGCGCGACGGCAGCAGGTCAGTCCACGCTCATCGCCAAGACCTGGCTGATCTGCGTCATGGGCCGCCCGCTTTCGGCCTGCCAGCGGTTGAACGCCTCTTGAACCGCTCTCAGCGCCGTCTTGGAGCTTGGCGGCTTGTCCACCACCCCTTCGGCGATCAGCCGCTTCACCACGTCCCCGGACAGCACGTAGGCATCCCATCCCATCACCCGCAGCACTCGCTGCGCCGTGTTACCGCCCAGATGCGCGCCGCGTCTGCCCAGCATCTCCACCAGCGCGGCCTGATCCTCCACCGGCCAGCGCGCCAGGTATTCGCTGACATTGCCGGTTTCCGCCTCCAGTTCGCGCAGCATCCGGGCATTGTCGATCACCGACTGGATCTTGCGGCCGTTGCGCACGATGCCCGGATCGGCCAGCAGCCGATCCATGTCCGCGTCGTGATAGAACGCCACCCGGTCGACGTCGAACCCGTCAAAAGCCGTCTGGAAACCGGGCCATTTCGCTTCGATCACCTTCCAACTGAACCCCGCCTGGAACACCGCGCGGGCCATTTCCTGCAGCCAGTCGCTGGCCGGGCGCGCCGCCAGCGCGTCCACTGAAAGCGGTGACCTCAGCATCGCCTCCAGTGCCGCCGGGCCGCCCTTGCGATCCGCGGCGATGGCGAAAATCTCGTCAAAGCGACGCATGTCCAATCCTCCCTGTCCGGGCCAGTCTGCGCCGTCGCGCCACCCGCGCCAAGGGGAATGTCAGCCGAATTCACGCAACCGGGCGACATATCGGGCCAGCGTGTCGATCTCCAGGTTGATCTGGTCGCCGACCTGCACGCCGCCCCAGGTGGTCATTTCCTTGGTATGCGGGATGAAATTGATGCCGAAGTCACAGCCATTGACCTCGTTCACCGTCAGCGAGGTGCCGTTCAGCGCCACGGACCCCTTGGGCGCGATATATTTCGCCAGCGCCTCGGGCGCGTGCAGGGTGACGCGGGTGCTGTCGCCCTCGTCCTGCATCGCCACCACCTGCGCAACACCGTCCACATGGCCAGACACGATATGCCCGCCCAGTTCGTCGCCCACTTTCAGCGCTCGTTCCAGGTTTACCCGGCTGCCCACGGTCCAATTGCCCAGATTGGTCTTGGATACTGTTTCGGCCGAGATGTCCACGTCGTACCAGCCCTCGCCCTTCTCGATCACGGTCAGGCACACGCCGTCGCTGGCGATCGAGGCCCCCAGATCTACCGTATCCATGTCATAGCGGGTGCCGATCCGCGCGCGCAGGTCGCCGCGCTTTTCCAGTTCCAGGACTTCGCCGATGTCTGTGATGATGCCGGTGAACATGTGCCTTCGCCCCTTCCGCAGAACCAATGCAGACTCCCTAGCCCCCCTGCCCCCCGGTGACAAGCCCGCCGCATCCTGCCCCTGCGGCGCGAAATGGTCTTATTTTTGCCCGCCGTTGCGGATAGTGTTGCGCAAACGAGGCAGGCATAGACCGAACAGGATGCAGCACGACAGCGACAAAGACCGGGTATACCTGTTCCTGCAGGGGCCGCACGGACCGTTCTTTCACCGGCTGGGGCAGATGCTGCGCCACGCGGGCGGCGCGGTATGGCGCGTGGGTTTCAATGCAGGCGACCGGGCGTTCTGGCCGGATCGCGCCAGCTATATCGCCTTTGATGGCGACCCGCTGCACTGGCCGGACAGGTTCACTGCCCTGATCGCGGAAAAACGGGTCACGGACATCGTTCTTTACGGCGATACGCGCGACATCCATGCGCAGGCCATCCGCATTGCCGAACAACACGGCCTGACCATCCACGTGTTCGAGGAAGGCTATCTGCGCCCGTTCTGGGTGACCTATGAACGCGGCGGATCGAACGGGCATTCCCGGCTGATGGACCTGAGCATAGGTGACATGCGCGCGGCACTGGCGGCCTCGGATCTGGACACGCCGGTGCCACCGGCCCATTGGGGCGACATGCGTCAGCACATCTTCTACGGGGCGTTCTACCATTGGTTCGTGATGTTCCGAAACGGCGACTATCCGCGCTTTCGCACCCACCGCGACCTGTCCGTGCGCCGCGAATTTCAGCTTTACCTGAAACGCCTGCTGCTGATGCCGGTGCAGGCCGCGGACCGGATGATCACCACCCGGCGGGTGCGCAACGGCGGCTTTCCCTATCATCTGGTGCTGCTGCAACTGGAACACGACAGTTCGTTCCGTAAACATGCGCCCTTTGCAACGATGACGGATTTCCTGACGCTGGTGCTGCGCGGCTTTGCCGAAGGCGCGCCGCGTCACCACCACCTTGTGATCAAGGCCCACCCGCTGGAATCCGGTCAGTTCCCCCTGCACCGCGAAATCCAGCGGCTGGCGACCGGACTGGGTATCGAAAACCGCGTGCATTTCCTGCGCGGCGGCAAGCTGGCCGCCCTGCTGAACGACGCTCGCAGCGCCGTCACCGTCAATTCCACCGCCGCCCAGCAGGTGCTGTGGCGCGGCATCCCGCTGAAGGCCTTCGGCCGCGCCGTCTATGACAAGCCGGAATTCGTCTCTACCCAGCCCCTGCCTGAATTTTTTACCCGCGCCGACCGGCCGGACCTGACAGCCTACCGCGATTATCGCCGCTACCTGCTGGAAACCAGCCAGGTTCCGGGGGGGTTCTATTCCGCGCGCGGGCGGCGGCAATTGCTGCGGCAAGTGGTGGACATGATGCTGGCGGCAGAGGATCCGTATGACGCGCTCAGCGCCGGCACAGCGGCCCCACGGCAACAGTTGCGCGTGGTCCGCTGAGACGAACAACCCGTAGTGCTGGATTTTTGAACCGGATTCCGGTAGGTTGTCCGCAATAATTGAGGCAGAATAACAGGTCGAGGAGACCAAGCAGTGAATTCCCAAGCGACTCGCCGGGCGAAGTCCGTCGCCCTATTGGCTATTGTGGCCATCGTTGCCGCCTGCGGGCTGCCGCGCACAGGCCCCACGAAACGCGAAATCTACGCCGGGTCGGTACAGCGCCAGGGCGATGCTTTCGTCGTGGCCGTCAACGACCGGGTGACGCGGGCCACCTCTGTCGTGCCCGCGCTTGGCTTTTCCGATAAATTCACCCGCGCTGGCCAACTTGGCTCTGACATCATCCGCCCCGGCGACACGCTGGGCCTGACCATCTGGGAAAACGTCGAGGACGGCCTGCTCTCGGGCGCCGCCGCGAACTCTACCTCGCTGGAAGAGGTGCAGGTCGACGGGTCGGGATTCATCTTCGTCCCCTACGCGGGCCGCATCCGCGCCGCTGGCAACACCCCCGAAGCCCTGCGCCGCATCATCACCAGCAAGCTTGAAGACCAGACCCCGGACCCGCAGGTGCAGGTCCGCCGCATGGCCGGGGACGGCGCCACCGTGTCGCTGGTGGGCGCGGTCGGCGGTCAGGGCGTCTATGCCATCGAACGCCCCACCCGCACGCTGGGCACCATGCTGGCCCGTGCCGGTGGCGTCACCATCGAACCGGAAATCGCGCAGGTCACCGTGACCCGTGGCACCGAACGTGGCCGGATCTGGCTGCAGGATCTCTATGAACATCCCGAACTGGATATCGCCCTGCGCGGCGGCGACCGCATCCTTGTCGAGGGCGACACCCGGTCCTTCACCGCGCTTGGCGCCACCGGTTCCCAGCGCCGCGTCAACTTCGAAAGCCAGTCCTTGTCCGCGGTCGAGGCGATCGCCCAGGTCGGCGGCCTTGTCACCACCTCTTCGGACCCGACCGGCGTGTTCATCTTCCGCAACGAACCGGCGGAAATCGCCAACCAAGTGCTGGGCCGCAACGACCTGATCGGCGCGCAGCGCATGGTCTATGTACTGGATCTGACCAAACCCAACGGTATGTTTGTCGCCCGCGATTTCGCGGTCCGCGACGATGATACACTCTATGTCACCGAAGCGCCCTTCACCCAATGGGACAAGACGATCGCGGCTGTCTTCGGCTCGCTTGGCACGGTCAGCTCGATCCAGTCCCTCGGAGGGAGTAGCGGAAGTAGCGGGGGCTGACTTCCGTGAGTCTGGACGAGCATGACGGGGCCGCCGTCGGGGCAACCCGGCGGCGGCTTGCGTATTTCAACGGCGGCTTCCTGACCCAGCCCCGCATCCGCCGCATCCTGTCGCTGGCAGGCTATGACCTGACCCTTTTCCGGCCCGAAGCGGATGACCTGATCGGTGTCTGGGGCCACACAAAATACGCCGCCCGTGGCGAAGCCGTCGCCCGAAAAACCGGCGCATCGCTGCTGCGAATAGAGGACGCGTTCCTGCGTTCGCTGCACCCCGGCCGCGCCGGTGAACCGCCCGTCGGCCTGCTGATCGACCGGCAGGGGATGCACTATGACCCGGCCCGGCCCTCGGAACTGGAAACCCTGCTGGCGGCCCACCCGCTGGACGACGGCTATCTGCTGAACCGCGCCCGTGCGTGTATCGAACGCCTGCGCGAAACCAGCCTGTCCAAGTACACCGCCCACGACCCCGACGCCCCACTGCCTGATCCGGGCTACGTGCTGGTGGTTGATCAGACGCGCGGCGACGCCTCGGTGACGCAGGGCGGCGCGGACGCCAATGCCTTCCGGGAAATGCTGTATTACGCGCAAGAGGAAAACCCCGGCGCCCGCATCGTCATAAAGACCCATCCCGAAACCCGGCAGGGTTTTCGCCCCGGCTATTTCTCTGCCGACGATGCGCAGGGCCGCATCAGCCTGTGCGACACCAACGTGAACCCCTGGGCTCTGCTGGACGGGGCGACGCGGGTCTATGCCGTGTCCTCGCAACTGGGGTTCGAGGCGATCCTGGCCGGTCACCGCCCCCGCATCTTCGGCAAACCCTTTTACGCCGGCTGGGGTCTGACGGACGACCTGCACCAGATCCCCCGCCGCACCCGCCAACTGACCCGTGCACAACTGTTTGCCGCGGCGATGATCCTTTACCCGGTCTGGTACGACCCCTGGCGCGACTGCCTGTGCCAACTGGAAGACGTGATCGACGGGCTGGAGGCCCGCACCCGCGCCTGGCGCGAAGACCGCCACGGGTGGCAGGCCGCCGGGATGCGCCTGTGGAAACGCGGCGCGCTGAACGGGTTCTTCGGGTCGGTTCGCGCGGTGAAATTTTCCGATGCCGCGCCCACGGGCGGACGGCGCCAGATGGTCTGGGCAAGCAAATCCAGCCTTGCCCCCAATGCGGTCCGGCTCGAGGACGGCTTTCTGCGCTCGCGCGGGCTGGGGGCGGACCTGGTGCCGCCGCTCAGCCTCGTGTGTGACGACCTGGGCATCTACTATGACCCCACCCGCGAAAGCAGGCTGGAACGGCTGATCGCCACCCGCGCTACCCTGCGCGGGGATCAACTGGACCGCGCCCGCGACCTGATCCGGGCAATCAACGTGCTGGGGCTGAGCAAGTACAACCTCGGCGGCGCAACCCCCGCCTTGCCGCCCGGCCACCGCATCCTCGTGCCCGGACAGGTCGAGGATGACGCCTCGATCCAGCGCGGCGCGGGCCCGGTGCGCACGAACCGGCAGTTGCTGGAAACCGTCCGCGCCGCCAATCCCGAGGCGGTGATCCTGTACAAGCCGCACCCGGATGTCGAGGCGGGCCTGCGCCCCGGCGTGGTGGATGCGTCCGGGCTGGCGGACATGGTGCTGGACGGGGCCGATCCCGTCGCCCTGCTGGACCAGGTGGACCAGGTCTGGACCATGACCTCGACCCTGGGGTTCGAAGCATTGCTGCGTGGGGTCAAGGTGGTAACGCTGGGCGCACCTTTCTACGCCGGTTGGGGGCTGACCCGCGACCAGGGCGCCATTCCCGGCCGCCGCCGCCTGTCCGTCCCGCTGGAAGGACTGGCACATGCGGTGTTGATCGACTATCCGCGCTATCACGATCCGCTGACCAGCACCCCCTGTCCCCCCGAGGTGATCGTGGACCGGCTGGCCCATGGCGCGGGCATCCCGCGCGGAACCGGCCTGCGGGCGCTGGCCAAGCTGCAGGGCGTGTTTGCGGGGTTTGCCCATCTGTGGCGCTAGCACCTGTGGTGCTGCCGGGATTTGAGTATTTTTGGCAAGATGAAGAGCGCGGGCGCGCGTTAACCTTAACGGTGGGTAAGGTTGATCATTGGCGAACAGTGGGGCGACTTCCCAGCCGGGGCAACCTGGGGTCCGGGGATGGGCTGGGCGGCGTTTCAGCCGCGGCGGCGGGTCCAGCGGTGCAGGATGTCCGGGCCAACGGCGCGGGTTTCCACCAGTTCGAACCGCGGGGCTTGCGCCAGCCGGTCCAGCCCCAGCGCACCGATCGCGGGGCGTCCTTCTGCCCCCAGCGCGACGCCTGCGGTGAATCCGATCAGCTCGTCCACCAGGTCCGCCGCCAGCAGCGAGGCCGCCAGCATTCCGCCGCCTTCGCAGAACACCCGCGTCATTCCCTGCCTCCCCAGCTGTTCCAGCACCGAGGCGGGATCGACCGCGGTGCCCTGCAGGTCGCATTCCAGCAGGGTAGCGCCCAGGCATTCCCAGGTCTCACGCAGGGACTGGTCGGTATGCGGGCCGTGGCAGATATGGACGGGAATGTCCCGGGCGGTACGGGCCAGCCCCCCCATCAGCGGCAGGTCCAGGTGGCGCGAGACCACCACCCGCACGGGCTGGCGCGGCACCGGGAAGGCGCGCACCGTCAGCGACGGATCATCGGCCCGTGCGGTGCCTGCCCCCACCATCACCGCGTCATGGGCGGCGCGTTGGGCCTGCACCAGGTGACGCGCCTGCGCCCCGGTGATCCACTGGCTTTCGCCGCTGGCGGTAGCGATGCGCCCGTCGAAACTGGTGGCCAGCTTCAGGGTCAGCCAGGGCCGCCCTGCATCGTTGCGCAGGAAGAACCCGGCGTGATCGCGCGCGGCCTGGTCTGCCAGCAGGCCGGTGTCCACCGTGATCCCCGCCGCGCGCAGCATGGCAAAGCCCTGCCCGTTCACCCGCGGATCGTTGTCTGCCAGCGGCGACACGACACGGGCGACACCCGCCGCGATCAGCGCCTCGGCGCAGGGCGGGGTGGCGCCGTGGTGCGCGCAGGGTTCCAGCGTCACATAGGCCGTCGCCCCGCGCGCCAGGTCGCCCGCCTGTGCCAACGCCTGGGTTTCCGCATGGGGCCGTCCGCCCGGCTGCGTCCAGCCGCGCCCGACGATCCGGCCGTCGCGCACGATCACGCAGCCCACCGCCGGGTTGGGCCACGTGTTGCCCATCCCGCGACGGCCCAAGGACAGGGCCAGCCGCATGAATCTGGTATCGTCGGTCACTCTTCGGCTTGGGCGTGGGGGCGCAGTTCGGATACGAACTTGTCGAAATCATCCGCCGCCTGGAAATTCTTGTAGACGCTGGCAAAGCGCACGTAGGCCACCGTGTCGATCCGCGCCAGGGCTTCCATCACGATCTCGCCGATGGTCTTGGACGGGATGTCGGTTTCGCCCATGCTTTCCAACCGCCGCACGATGCCGCTGATCATCTGGTCGATGCGTTCCGGTTCGACGGGCCGTTTCTGCATGGAGATGCGGATCGAGCGTTCCAGCTTGTCGCGATCGAAATCCTCGCGTCGGCCGTTGGACTTGATGACCACGAGGTCACGCAACTGCACCCGCTCATAGGTCGTGAACCGACCGCCGCACGCCGGGCAGA
Organism: Thalassovita sp.; assembly: GCA_017792425.1. Lineage (GTDB taxonomy): Bacteria > Pseudomonadota > Alphaproteobacteria > Rhodobacterales > Rhodobacteraceae > Thalassobius. The sequence continues at coordinate 1,483,024 of CP051233.1, read as the reverse complement.
ACCGCCTGCGCCGGATCGAGACATGATCCTCTGCCGGACGTGAATCCTTGACCTGAGTGTCGATATTTCCGCAAAACGGGCAACGCATTGCCGTCCCTTTCTTTCTTCACCGCCTCTTGAATGTTGGGTTATCCCCCAACTTATCCACAGCCACTATAGGTCAGCCGCTAGGATTTGGGTAGGGGGGAAATCGACCCCCAAGACTCGGGGTCAGGCCAGGTGTGCGGCCACCTGCCGGGTGTGCGGCGCGTTGCGGTGCTCGAACAGGTAGATCCCCTGCCAAGTTCCCAGCGCCAGCCGCCCGTCCATAATCGGGATATTCAGCGACACCGGCATCATCGCCGCCTTGATATGGGCGGGCATATCATCGGGGCCTTCGTAAGTATGGGTCAGATAGGCCATGGACGGGTCGCTGGTCGGTGGCACCAGCCGGTGAAAGAATGCGCGCAGGTCGGTCTGCACCTCGGGGTCGGCGTTTTCCTGGATCAGCAAGCTGCAGGAGGTGTGGCGCACGAACAGCGTCAGCAGCCCTTCGCGCATCCCGGCCCCTGCCACCCAGCGCGTCACGTCGCGGGTGAATTCGTACAGCCCCTGCCCCTTGGTGGCGATCCCGAATACCGTCTGCATGTCGGCTCTCCTGTCCCGTGCGTGCCGCAGTAAGATCACGCAAGACCCGCCCGCCCGCAAGCGGTTAGCCTGCTGCAAACGGCCCCGAAAGGACACCAACGGACATGGCAAAGATCCTCAGCGCGATTACCCCGACATCGGACAGCTTCCAACAGAACCGCGCCGGGATGTTGGCCCTGCTGGACCAGTTGCAGACGGTCGAGGCCCGCGCCCGCGCCGCCTCGGAAAAATCCCGCAAGCGGTTCGAGGACCGCCACCAGTTGTTGCCGCGCGACCGGGTGGCCCTGCTGCTGGACCCCGGCAAGCCGTTCATCGAACTGTCGAAACTGGCGGGCTTCGGGCTGGACACGCCGGACCGCGACAAATCCATTCCCGGCGGCGGGGTGATCGCCGGGATCGGCTACGTGTCCGGGGTGCGCTGCATGATCTCGGCCTCGGACAGCGGCATCGCGGCTGGGGCGTTGCAGCCGCAAGGGCTGGACAAACAATTACGCGTGCAGGAACTGGCGCTGGAAAACAAGCTGCCCTTCATCCAGTTGGTCGAAAGCGCGGGCGCCAACCTGATGGCCTACCGGGTCGAGGATTTCATCAACGGCGGCAGCCTGTTCCGCAACCTGGCCCGCCTGTCGGCGGCGGGCCTGCCGGTGATCACCGTCACCCATGGCAGTTCCACCGCCGGGGGGGCCTACCAGACCGGCCTGTCGGACGTCATCATCATGGTCCGTGGCCGCACCCGCGCTTTCCTGGCCGGCCCGCCCCTGCTGAAGGCCGCCACCGGCGAGATCGCCACCGAGGAAGAACTGGGCGGCGCCGAGATGCACACCGGCATTTCCGGCCTTGGCGATTTCATGGCCGAGGATGACCGCGAAGCCATCGGCCTGGCCCGCGCCGTGCTGTCCAACATCGACTGGAACACCGCCACGCCGCCGGATCGCGCCGCCCCGCCCCCCGCCTATGACCGTCAGGAACTGTTGGGTATCATGCCCATGGACCACCGCCAGCCCGTAGACATGAAAGAGGTGATCGCCCGCATCGTCGACGGCTCGGATTTCGTGGAATTCGGCACACGCTACGGCAGCGCCACGGTCTGCGGCACCGCCCGCATCGGCGGCTGGCCGATCGGGATCATCACCAACAACGGCCCGATCGACCCGGCGGGCGCGGCCAAGGCCACCCATTTCATCCAGACCTGTTGCCAGTCCGGCACGCCGCTTCTGTACCTGAACAACACCACCGGCTACATGGTCGGCCGCAGCTATGAAGAGGCCGGGATCATCAAGCACGGCGCGAAGATGATCCAGGCCGTCACCAACGCCACCGTGCCGCAGTTCACCATCTACTGCGGGGCCAGCTTCGGGGCGGGCAACTACGGCATGTGCGGCTGGGGGTTCGATCCGCGCTTCTGCTTTTCCTGGCCCAACGCGAAAACCGCCGTCATGGGCGGCGAACAGGCCGCAGGCACCATGGCCGTCGTGCAGGAAGCCCGCGCCGCCCGCATGGGCCAGCCGGTCGACCCCGCCCAGATCGAGGGGATGAAGCAAAAGATCATCGACATGTTCAACGCGCAGATGGACGTGTTCCACACCTCGGCGCGCGGGCTGGATGACGGGGTGATCGACCCCCGCGACACCCGAGAGCTGCTGATCGAACTGATGGCCATCGCCCGCGACGGCGACGCCCGCACCCCGAACCGCGTGCAATTCGCCGTCGCCCGCCCGTAACGCCCGGAGCCTGACCAATGACCCAGACCCGACCCGTCACCAAGCTGCTGATCGCCAACCGGGGCGAAATCGCCACCCGCATCCTCCGCACCGCCCGCGCGATGGGGATCCGTACCGTCGCCGTGCATTCCGATGCCGACGCCGAGGCCGAGCACGTACGCCAGGCCGATCAGGCCGTCCGCATCGGCGGCAACGCCCCTGCCGACAGTTACCTGCGCGTGGACGCCATCCTTGACGCTGCCCGCGCCACCGGGGCCGATGCGATCCACCCCGGCTATGGCTTTCTGGCCGAAAACCCCGCCCTGCCCGCCGCCTGCGCCGTGGCCGGGATCACCTTCGTCGGCCCCTCGGCCGACGCGATCCGCGCGATGGGCGACAAGGCTGGGGCCAAGGCGCTGATGGAACAGGCGGGCGTGCCCGTGGTGCCCGGCTATGCCGGCGCGGACCAATCCCCCGATACCCTGATGGCAGAGGCCCGCAAAATCGGCTTTCCGCTGATGATAAAGGCCACGGCGGGCGGCGGCGGGCGCGGGATGCGCCTTGTGACGGACGCGGCCAGTTTCCCCGACCTGCTCACCTCGGCCCGGTCCGAGGCGAAATCGGCCTTCGGGGACGACACCGTGCTGCTGGAACGCGCCATCGTGAACCCGCGCCACGTGGAAATCCAGATTCTGGCGGACCGGCACGGCAATGCCATCCACCTGGGCGAACGGGATTGCTCCGTCCAGCGCCGCCACCAGAAGGTGATCGAGGAAGCGCCCTCGCCCGCCGTATCCCCCGACCTGCGCGCCCGGATGGGGGCCGTATCCACCGCCGCCGCGCTGGCCATCGGCTATGAAGGCGCGGGCACGTTCGAATACCTGCTGGACGCTGACGGTAACTTCTACTTCATGGAAATGAACACCCGCCTGCAGGTCGAACACCCGGTGACAGAGGCGATCACCGGCCTTGACCTGGTGGCCCTGCAACTGCGCATCGCCGCCGGGGAACCGCTGCCGCTGGCCCAGGACGAAGTGACCTTCACCGGCCACGCGATAGAACTGCGCCTCTGCGCCGAAGACCCCGCCGCGGGCTTCCTGCCCCAAAGTGGGGTGCTGGGGATCTGGCGCCCCTCGCCGCTGCTGCGCGCCGATCACGGGCTGCGCGACGGGGCGCAGGTGCCGCCCTTCTACGATTCCATGGTGGCCAAGCTGATCGCCCACGGCCCGACCCGGCAGGCCGCGCTGGCCCGCCTGTCCGCCGGGCTGGCGGACACGCTGGCGCTGGGGGTGCGCACCAACCAGACCTTCCTGTCGGCCTGTTTGTCCCACCCTGTGTTCGCGGATGGCGCGGCCACCACCGCCTTTATCGACAGCCACCGCGACGCCCTGCTGCCCGACACCACCGGGCCAGAGGCCCGCGCCGCGATGATCCTGGCCGCCCTGCTGCGCGCCGGTCCCGGCACCGGGCTGGCCCATGCCTATCCCGCCCCCCTGCGCCTGACCCGCAGCGGCACCTCCCACACGCCGCAGGTCCGCGCCTATGGCCACGGGCGCTGCACCGTCACGCTGGACGGCCAGCCCGACATGGATATCCGCGTCCACCCGGCTTCCGGCCCGAACGTAGCATTCGACCTGCACGGCGCCCGCCACCGCGCCACCCTGTTGCGCGACGGCGATGTGCTGACCCTGCACCATGACGGCCAGTCCTTGGATTTCACCGACGATACCTACACCCCCGCCATCCGCGCCGCCGCAGGCAGCGACGGCAAGCTGCGCGCCTCTATGAACGGGACGGTGGTCGCGGTGGCGGTTGCCGTCGGCGACACGGTGACCACCGGCCAGAAACTGGCGGTGCTGGAGGCGATGAAGATGGAACACACCCACGCCGCCCCGCTGGACGGCACCATCGCCGCCATTCACGTCACCCCCGGCACGCAGGTCACCGCCCATGCCGTGCTGATAGAGGTCACGCCCGCATGACCGCCCCTGTCCTCCTCCAGCCCTCGGGCGCGGCTTTCCGCATCACCCTGAACCGCCCGGACAAGCGCAATGCCCTCAACGCCGACGTTCTGTCACTGATCCGTGACGGGCTGACCCGCGCCGCCGCCGATCCCGCCACCCGCGCCGTGGTTCTGACCGGCGCCGGGGACCGGGCATTCTGCGCCGGGGGGGATCTGCAACCGGGCGCGGGGTTCAACTTCGACTTTGCCACTCCCCGCAGCGCCTACGGCGACACCCTGCGCGCGGCGCTGGACTGTCCGCTGCCGATCATCGCCGCCATCAACGGCGCCTGCATGGCCGGGGGGATGGGCCTGCTGGCCGTGGCCGACATGGCCATCGCCGCCGATCACGCCGCCTTTGGCCTGCCAGAGGCCCGGTTGGGCCTTTTCCCCTTCCAGGTGCTGGCGGTGCTGCAGGGGCTGGTCGCGCCGCGCATTCTGAACCAGTGGATGCTGACCGGCCAGCCCTTCACCGCGCAGGACGCGTTGGCTGCCGGGCTGCTGAACCGGATCGTCCCCGCCGCCGATCTGGAAACCGCCACGCAGGCGCTGGTGGACCAGCTTGCCACCAATTCGCCGACCGCGCTGCGCCGGGGCAAGTATGCCGCCCGCGCCCTGCAATCCATGCCCCGCGACCAGGCCATCGCCTTTGCCGAGGGCCAGCTGGGCCTGCTGACCCGCACCGGCGACGCCCAAGAGGGCCTGGCCGCCTTCAACGAAAAGCGCAAACCCCGCTTTCGCGGTGACTGACCCCGCCCGCTACATTCTGCCGTTTGCAAACCGGCCCAATTGATCTATGGACCCCTGAAAGCCTGCCCAAGCCTGAAGGGGAAACCATGTCCGTCTCGATGCTGTCCACCTTCGTGAAGCCGATGCACCCCGAAGGGCGCAAATTCGTGGCCATCGCTGCCGCCATCACGCTGGTCCTGTTCCTTGTCTGGCACCCGCTGGGCTGGATCGGCACCGGGCTGACGATCTGGGTCTACTACTTCTTCCGCGACCCCGAGCGCGTCACCCCCGACCGCCCCGGCCTGATGATCTCGCCGGCCGACGGCATCATTTCCCTGCTGGAACCGGCCGTACCCCCGGCGGAACTGGGCCTTGGCGATCAGCCAATGACCCGCGTTTCGGTGTTCATGTCGGTGTTCAACTGCCACGTCAATCGACTGCCCCACGAAGGCACCGTCACCACCGTCGCCTACCGCCCCGGCAAGTTCCTCAATGCCTCGCTGGACAAGGCGTCCGAGGATAACGAGCGCAACGGCCTGACCGTGGAAATCGCCGATGGGCGCAAATACGGCGTGGTGCAGATTGCCGGCCTGGTGGCCCGCCGCATCCTGTGCTGGACCCGCGAAGGCCAGTACCTGGAAACCGGTGAACGCTTCGGCCTGATCCGCTTCGGCTCGCGTCTGGACATCTACCTGCCGGACGGCGTGCAGCCGCTGGTGCGGATCGGCCAGACCATGATCGCCGGGGAAACCGTGCTCGCCGATCTGGGCACCCCGTCCGAGGAGTGATCCATGAAACGCCCCGCCCCGCACAAGTCGGACCGTGATCCCATCCCCTTCCTGCTGCTGCTGCCCAACATGGTCACGCTGGCGGGGATGTGCCTTGGGTTGACCTCGATCCGCTTTGCGATGGACGAACGGTTCAGCACTGCCGTGCTGCTGATCTTCCTGGCGGTGCTGATGGACGGGCTGGACGGTCTGCTGGCGCGACGTCTGCGGGCGACCTCGAACATCGGGGCGGAACTGGACTCGCTGTCGGATTTCCTGTGTTTCGGCGTCGCGCCGGGCATCCTGATGTACCAGTACTCGCTGACCAATATCGGCAGTCTGGGCTGGGTGTTCGTGCTGGTCTTTGCCACCGCCTGCTGCCTGCGGCTGGCCCGGTTCAACGTCATGCGCGATGAAACCGCTTCCCTCATCGACCAGGCCGAGGGCGTGGACCAATCGGACCGCAAGCACTTTACCGGCGTCCCCGCCCCGGCGGGCGCGATGCTGGGGCTGCTGCCAATGTTCGCCACGCAGGCCGGGCTGCTCAGTTACAACACGCCGCCGTTGCTGGTGGCGCTGTGGATGGGGTTCGTCGGCCTGTTGATGGTGTCGCGGCTGAAAACGATCTCGCCGAAATCGCTGCGCATCCCGCGCGGTCTGATCGTGGTCCTGATGTTCAGCCTGGTGATCGCGATCGGCGTCGCCTTCACCCGTCCGTGGACCCTGCTGGTGGTGCTGGACCTGCTTTATGTCCTGCTGCTGGTTCAGGCGATTGTCAGGGCACGCGGGCGGCTGTTTTCCTGATCCGCCGACTCGTCCGTTTCAAGGCTTGAACCGTACAGGTTGACAGGTTTACGAACCGTGTCCCCACCGGTCGGCACGGGGCCTCACTGGTCGGGCGGCGGCCCGAAGCTTTGCGCCATATAGGTCACCAATGCGTCAAATTCTTCTTTTCTTGCAAGGGGATAGGCGATCTCGAACACGCGGATCAACCCGGTTCGGTCCTCTGTCACCCGACGATAGAATATCTCGGCTCCCGTGACGCCGGACAGAACGTACCACCCCCGGCCAGATCTTTCGTAAGTTATTGATCCATAAGCGGGATTCTCCTTGTCTCGCGCAATCTGACCGGATTGGCTCAGCCCTTCGGCATTATACTGCGCGAAAACATAGAACCGCGCCGTTTCATCCACCGACCGGAACAGCCGCCCATCCCCGGAATCTGGTGCAGGATCGGCGTGGAAGTAATTGGAAGGAAAGGAAATAAATGTTCCATAGCGGTCATTCTGATACAGCGAATAGCCACCCTGTTGCGGAATGAACCGGTCCCGGTCAACTACCTGCGCCGGGCTGGCTGGCGGCGGGGGCGGCGGCAGAGAAACATCTGCCTTCCTTTTGTTTTCATTAGGATTTTCTTTCGTTCGCGCAGGTGTCGAGGTCGCCAAACGCCCGGCCAAGGATTCCGTCGCGGGGGACGGCAGCGTGGACAGCGGCGATTTGCCATACCAATCGGTGTCCTCGCCTGTCGCTACATTTGTTTTTTCCTCTTTGTTTTCAATATCTTTCGCATTTTCTTCTGGTGCAGACACCTCAGCCGTGGCGGTTCCGATCCCCTCTGCCGGATCATCACACGGCCGCACGTCATCCGGCATATTCAGAACCAACCCCTTGGAAAGTCTGGAAAACTCACCGTCATCGTGAAACAGCCGGTCACCGGACACCAACATCCCGAACCGCTCTCCACCCGCCAGACAGTGCGCGTGAACATGCAAGCGGTGCAATCTGCCTCCCTCTTCCCATTCAAACACCTCTGAAGGCCACCCCAAGGCAATCCCCGGCTTGTGCCAAGTCCCCAGCGGCACCCCCGCCGCCGGCCCCTCTGCCCCCAGGAATGCCGTGCCGCGCGCCACGGCGATGCTGGCTGTTCCATCCGTATTTTCCAGCCGGACCCGATGCCCCCCTGCCTCGGGTGTCAATGACCAATTACCTGGAAAATCAATGGTGTAGAGCCCATCCAGGACCTGCCCAAACACCCGCTTCACAGGGGCGGCGGTCGCCGCCAAGTCAAAGGGCGGCGTCACCTCGGGCCGCGCATCCGCCTGCAACTGGGCACCGTCCGGCAGCGCCCCGGCAGGGCACGGTGCAGACCCGTCCGGCATTACGATTTCCGCCCCGTCCATCAGCGACAGAACGCGCGGATCGCGGAACATCGACGGCATCCCCGAAAACCGGACCGAGATCACCTCGTTCCCAGGCAAGCAAGTCTCTAGCACGATCAACCGCGTCTGCCCCACCGCGCCGCTGCCGTCGTCCTTGGTCTCTGATCCTTCCTCATGCGCGAACAACTGTGCCTTCTGTCCAAGGAACAGCACCGGGTTGCCGGGCGTTCCCCTGCGCATGCTGCCCGTGTTCACCGCCCCGCGGTTCAGCCAGATCCGTCCGTCCAGATCGTCCGAGTACATGTACACGCTCTCGGATTCGGGGTTGCGGACACCGCCCCATTCCGGCCCGACGGGCCACCGCAGCACCCCCCCCAGCAGGTCACGCTGCAGCATCTTCCCCGGTTCGGGAAGCGCCAGACTGCTAAGGAATTTCTGGAACATGTCGCGATAAGGTCCGATATCCCGGTTCATCACCATCAAGGACACGATCAGGCGATCCTCGCCCCGCAGGGGCAAGTCTGACACCAGCAGTTCGGCTTGCCCGCTGGCAGCAACTTTCGCCGGAGTCTGCAAAACATAGCGCCCGAAGGTCTGCCCATTGGGCAATACAACCGAACCATCCGGGACCGCCTTTTCTCGCTTCAGCATTGTTTCTGGCGAATCCTCGAATTCCAGCCCCAGCCCGAAGGCGGACTTCGTCGCCTCGTCCCCCTGCCCCCAGATGCGCGCATCGCGCCTGTCCTTCAACAAGGTCAGACCGGCAGGCAACGACAAATCTATCCCGCTGAACCGATGCGCCTGCCAATCGGCCGGAACCTGAACGGGTATGAACACCTGCGCCGGCGCAACGCTGTCCTGCGCCCCGGCAGGGTTCGCAATGGACAGGCTGGTGGCAACCAACAACATCGCGGCACATGCGCGGCGCAGAAAGGGACTGGGGGTTTTCATGGCGTGGCACCCTTCGGCATAGCAACGGGGCGCTGGCGCAGAACCGGGCAAACGCCCCCGTCATTCCACCAGAATCCTACGCCGAAGCGGCCAATGATCCATGACTTGCGTCAAAGACGCGAAAATCAGAATGTGTTACATTCTTTCTATATATTAGTGACTTGAGAGGCATCCATGCGTTGGCTACTGACCTTGTTCCTGTTTGCCACTTCCGTTCTTTTTTCCACGCTTCCCGCGCTGCACGCCCAGCAGTTGACCACACATGATTTGCGCGGCGCGTCCTTCGCTGTGCCCGCAGACTGGACCATCACCTACAGCAGCCGGGATCAGGAAACCGACTTCGCCAGCCCCGACAGGCGCTATCAGCTGTGGATGCGGTGGTGGATGCAGGACGAACCCTTGTTGGGATATGACGACATCCAGCGCCACCAGAAGATGCAACTGGCCGGACAAGAGGCGCTGTTCATCCACACGGAAACCGGCGCGGAACGGATGTTGCAGATGGCCTTTCTGCAAAAGGACGACGAGGGTGAGATTTTCCTAGTCCAACTGATTGGCACGAATGTGTCGCTGGCAGAGCATGAAGAGATGTTCCGCAAACTTCTGCTGGGGCTGTCGCTGCATGGCGTTCCGGTGAAAAAGGCCGCGCAGGGCGCACCTGGCAAAGGGGCGGCGGATACCACGCAGGCCGGGGTTTTCCGCGATCCCGGAGGTGCGTTTTCCATTCCTGCGCCACAGGGGTGGGACGTACAGACCACGGCTTCGGTCGGGCTAAGCCAAGTGGTGGTGGTTGCCCCGGCGCGCAACGCGATGGTGCTGGCCGTTGTTGCACGTCCTGACAGGGGAATGACGGCAGCCGCCGTTCTGGATGAATATCTGGGCGTGCTTTACCGCGACTCATTGGTCGTGAAGTCCATCGAGGACGAGGGGTATCCCACCATCGCCGGGACAGAGGCGCACATGGTGGAAAGCACGGCACGGGTCTATGCGATCAACGGTGTTGCCATGCCGTATCCGCGTGGCCTTGTCCGCATATACCGGACCGAAGGCGCAAGCGCGCAGTCGCCGTTTCTGATCCTGTCGATCCGCCCGGACAACGCCGACCTGGACCTGACCCGCCAGTTGTCAGAGATCGCACTTGGCTTCAGGCCGGATGTCGCGGCGCAACCTGCCCCAGCAGGCCAACCAGAACCGTCCCCGCCAGCGGTCGCCGACAACGGTCAGGACAATCCGTCACCCCCCCCGGCCCGGGGGTTGTTGTTTGACGGGCGCAGCCTGACGGGGTTGTTGCCCTTGGCGTTCAACGGTGCGGATTTCGATACCCATGCCCTGTTCACCGAATCCGGTCTTGCATTTGCCTTCCCCGAAGGGCTGGGCTGGGCCAAGCTGGGCGTCTCCACCGACAGCACAGTGATAGAGATGCCCAACCGCGACGCCACGGCGGTGCAGCGCATCACCGCGATTGTGGATGCGGACAACAGCACCGGCATCACCTTTGCCCTGACCCCGGCTGACAAGGCGCAGCTTGACCCGTGGGAGGCGCACGACCTGCGGTTCCAACTGTTCAACTGGGGAGAAGGTTTGGGCACCATGAAGGTCACGATGCGCGACGACAGCCGAACGCTGGACGCCCGCTTTGCCTGGCCGAAGGGGGAAACCGTGCTGCATCTGCTACTGCGGCCCGACCACGTGATTGAACTGCGTGATGGTAGCGGCGTCCAACTGGCCGAACTGGCGCTGCCGGTGCGGTACGAAGGGCGCGGTTGGGTCTTGCAGACATATGTGCAGGTCAACCGCAAGAACCGCGCCGCCGGACTGGTCCTGAAACGCCTGTCGGTGGACACGATCCCGCATGTCCCTACCCCAAGGCTGGACGCGTTTGCACAGGACGGCGCACCGGTAGTTCTGTTCGACGGCTATGCGTTGGGGCGGTTCTGGACCCCCGCGTCGCGCTATGAATCCGGGTTCGCGCAATTCGCGCGCATGTCGGGCGGCGCGCTGCGCATTGGCTGGACCGCAGCGGACAAGGGCTATTACACCGGCATCGCCACACCCGAGTCCGTGCTGTGGCTGGACCGTTTCACCGGCGCGGCCGAAGCGCGTGTTGACCTGGCGCTGGACGGGGCCGCGTCGACGGATTGGGAAATCAGCCTGTACCCGCGCTATGCTCTGCCGGACAACCGCAGCGGCAGCGGGGCCTATGTGCTGCGCTTTGCACGGCAAGACGACGGAACCTTTCACGCCCTCAGCGCCTTGCGCTCTGACGAGGATGAGGGGTTGTCTGCTAGCGGGCTGGCTTCGATCCCGGATCATGTATCGCTGATCCTGACGCCCGAAGGGGTGCGCGTATCCGGGCCGGGAATGCCTGTGGGTGTTCTGCCCTTTCCCAATGCTGTCGATGGAGTCGGATTGCGTATGGCTATCCATGCCCTGCCAACCGCGCAAAAGGATGGGGCGCTGGTGCTACGTGGGGTGCGTTTGTCGCGCCGTCCCGGCACGGTTTCTGAATCCCCAAGCCCGGCGGACGGCGTCGCCCCGTTGCCCCAAGTGGTTTTCTTTGAGACCCGCCCGCAGGACACGTGGACGGGACTGTCATCCGGGGCCGCGGATTTCACGGCCCAATCTGAGCAGACGCCGGACGGGCTGCGACTGTGGCGGCGCGATCCTGCCCCAGACTGGAACCGCCCCGCCCTTGTCGGCAGCGCCATCGTGGCGGATCTGGATTACCGGGTGGACAGCACCCCCTATGAGCTGACCCTGCAGATCACGCCGGAACCGGGGCTGGGAACACGGATTTATCTGCATGACGACGCCGCCCGGTACGAAAAACGCGCGATTGCCACACTGACCTTGCGCGAACTTCCCGATGGGCCAGAGGTTGGCGGGCTGGAGGTGCAACTGCATTCGGGCCATTTCAGCTATGACCACTGGCGACGGGTCATTCCCGCAGGCCAGTGGCAGCGCGATTGGGACGGCACTGTCCGGTTGCGGCTGGGACCGGACTGGATTGCCGCAGCCCTTGGCGATGACTGGCTGATGCGCGGCGCGCGCACCCCGCGCAAGATGATGCTGGCTATCGCCCCCGGCGGCGCGGGCAACAACGATACCGGCCGGGTCACCCTGCGGCGGATCGAGGGCGGCTGGATCACCCCCAGCGGCATGACGGGGTCCGAACGCCAGCGCCTTGTTGATACAGCTGAATTTGACCCTGACACCTACCTGGACCTTCTGGCTTCCGAACACGGAGAACCCGCGCAATGATGTCGCTCCCCAAACTGCGCCCCACCCTTCGCCTGTTGTGCCTGATCGGTGCCGCCGGGCTGTCCCCCCTGCCCACGCTGGCGCAGGACAAACCCGCTATTGATCTGTGGTCGCCCCCCGCCGCGCCAAGTCCCGGTGTCAAAGGCGGCACCCCGCAGTTGGAAGGAATATTCCCGGCAGACGAGGCGCGGCCAGGATTGCAGAAAAAACTGGAAGAGTTCCGGCAAAAGGGCTTTCTGACCGCGCGGGTTGGTGACGTGTCCAAATACTCTGACCAGACCGTGAAAGAGCTATACGAACTGCTGCTGCCTGACGGCGACCCCTGTGAACAGGCGGTGCGTGCGGCCCTGATGCTGGATTCGCACCTCGAGGAGGCCGACTGGATGGAGGTCGCCAAGGGGATTGAAAAACCGGCAGAACTGGTTCTTGAAACCCTTGTGACGCTTTTCGGACCGGATGAGTTGGGTTTTGTCACCAAGGAAGGCTACACCCTTGAATACCTGGTCACCCGCATTTCGGCCGTGGATAAGGTTTTGGATGCGAACGAAGCGATCCAGAACGCCCGCAAACACTATACCCAATCCCCCGCCGTGCGGAATGGCATCTGGACCCAGGAAGTCATGAAGGCCGCCCAGGGCGGCGGCTGGACCGAACAGGACATCGCCGCGCAACGCGCCAGCCTGCTGGACAAGGCGCAGGGCTTGATCGTTCAGATGGGCACAATCCAGTCCGAGATCGACGACGGCCTGCGCCTGGTTGACCTGCGCTATGAGAACGACACCGCCACCGCCCTGCTGAAACGTCAGCAAGCGCGGGAAGAGCTGCGCCGCCAGATGGGGCTGAATCCGAACTACCCGCTGGACATGCTGGACGGCGCCGGGCGTATGCGACTGGACAAGATCGACATCGACTATAACGCCGATCTGCACACCGCCGGCAAACGCCGCGCCGCCGATCACCAGAGGGTCGTCGACAGCTTTTTCCACCGCATGGCGCAGGCCCAGCTGGACACCGAAAAGGCCCTTGCGCAACGCGACGCGCTGGCCCGCTACGCAGCCCCTTTGGCGCGCGGGGATTGCACGGACATTCGCCGCGACGGTCCGGTTTCCCGGGCAACCAAACCCCCAACCGCCACCGACCAGGCTCTGAAACTGCCGCATGACAAGCTGATGACCCTGCTGAAGCGGATCGGCAAGACGCCTTCGCAAAAGTTCATGGACTGCCTGTGCCGCGCGGGTGGGTATGGCAATTCGGGGACCGGACAGTTCTATCATCCGGACACGCTTGGCACCTATGACGAACGGTATTCGTGCCAGCACCCGGGCGATCCCTGCATCGTGCAGGGGTACGGCTGCACCCGCCATCCGCTGCCTTCGGACCCCAAGGCGTGGGAAAGCTGCGGCATCGGAACCGGAGAGAACATCACCGATGCGATCTCTGCAGCGGTGGCGGACCGGCAGGCGAACCGCTGACAGGGTCGGAACCAACGGGGCAATTTATTCTGCCGCAGGGGCGCTCTGCCCTGTACACATGTCTGCCATCGGATTCCATACCGCCGTCCCTTTGCCCAAGGGCCGCATGCACGAGGCCACCGGCCCCGGCGCACCGGGATTCGCCGCCGTAACCTGTGCGCAGGCGGCAGTAATCTGCTGTGGAATCGGGAAGACTGGAAAGCCGATCCGCCGAACCCGGTGAGGCTGTTTGCCTTCTTCGAGCCAGAGCCGCGCAGCGCGGGGCAACGGCGCTCCCGACCCCGAAAGCAGGTGGCTGCGCGCAGGCATCGCCCCAACAAGGATGTTCACTGACAGATGGTGGCAAACCGGGTGGTCAACACGTCCTTGCCAGCCTGAATGGCGTACTCCAGCGCCTCGCCTCGCGCCAGATGCGCCGCGATGGTGCTGGCCAACTGGCAACCCGTCCCGCGCAGGCTGACAGGATAGCGCGGGGCCTCGTAGTGGACCGGGGGGTGGTCAAGCCGGAACAGCGTGTCCACGGATACCCCCGGATCGTTGCCATGTCCGCCCTTCACCAGCACCGCGCCACACCCAGCGCCCAACAGCGCAGTCACGGCCCGTTCCACCCGGCAGCCCATCGCCTGCGCCAGCCAATCCAGCTCGGGCAAGTTCGGCGTCAACAACGTCGTGCGCGGCATCAGCCGGGACAGCATCGCCGCCACACCCTCGGCATCCAGCAACGCATGACCGGAACTGGAACGGATCACCGGGTCCAGCACCAAGGGCGTTTGCGACAACGCATCGGCAACAGCATCCACAATGGCCCGGTTGCACAGCATTCCCAGTTTCACCGCGCCGACCGGGCCAGCTGCGGTGATCTGATCCGCGACCACATCAGTCGGAACGGGGTGAACGCTCATCACCCGCCGGTCGGTCTGAGCTGTCACCGCCGTTACGGCGACCATCGCGGTCCCACCCGCCTGCCCCACTGCGGCTGCATCCCGCAGCACACCCGCACCGCCGCTGGAATCCATACCCCCGACCAGCAGCACCGGCGCTGTCATGCCCCACCTGCCAGGATTGCGACAGGCATCGGGCTGCGGGCCGAGAACCGCACCGCTGCCCGCCACGCCCGCAGCCCCGAAGCGCAGGTAAAAACCACCCGTGCTGCGCCGCCAGCATCCAGATGATCCACTTTATCAGGGGCCAAACGGCGCATCCCCGGCACCATCAGAAAGGGCGTTTCGCGGGCGTCCCGCAGCTCTATCACCAGGTCATCCGGAGTGAGCTCCGCCGCGCCGACAACCAATGGCGACGCCAGCGGATCAGGCGCGCCGTCGAACCGGAACGAGGACACCCGCCACCCAGCCATATCCACGGACATGATTTGCCCCAACGGGCCGGGATCGTGGCCCAGCAGCACCGAAAGAACCATCTGCGCCTGCATCGTCCCCAGCATGGCAACGACAGGCCCCATGACCCCCGCAGTCGCGCAGGTCAGAACGTGCGGCGGCAGGTCCGGGAAAACGGCCCGATAGCCGGGCGCCCCACCACAGAACCCGCCCACATAGCCCGTGCGCCCCAACACCGAGGCACTGATCAGCGGCACCCCCGCCGCAAGGCAGATATCGGACAGCGCATAGGTTACGGCGAAACTGTCAGCCGCATCCACGACCACGCTGGCCTGCGGCACCAATTGACGTGCCAGCACAGGGTCCATCCGGGCCTCATGGGCTTGGACTCTACAATCCGGGTTCAGGTCCATCAGGGTCCGAGCCGCGCACTCGGCCTTGGCTTGGCCGATATCCGCCATGCGGTACAGGGTCTGACGGTGCAGATTGCCCACCTCTACCCGGTCAGGGTCGACGATCATGATCTGCCCGCACCCGGCCCCGGCCAACATGGGCAGCACGGCAGATCCCAGCCCACCGGCACCGATGACCAGAATCGCAGCTTGCGACAACAAGGACTGCCCCTTCGCCCCGACCTCGGGCAAGCAAATCTGACGGTCATAGCGGGTCACAACGCGGGTTCCCGTGTAGCAGCCAGCCATTCGCGGCACCGGGCTTCGGGGTTGGCGGCCGTCTGGATGTCAGTTACCACCGCGGCGCTGTCGGCACCCGCGGCAAAGACCCCGGGCAGACGTTCCGGGGTCAGCCCGCCAATCGCAACCAACGGCACCTTGCCAACCCGCGCCTTCCAGTCCCGCACCCGGTCCAGACCCTGCGGAGCCCATTTCATCTTTTTCAAAAGGGTCGGGTACACCGGGCCAAGCGCGACATAGGCCGGTTTCAGCGCCAATGCGCGGTCCAGCTCAGCCTCGTCATGTGTGGACAGGCCGAACCGAATTCCGGCGTGACGCAGAGCAGAAAAATCAGCGGTATCCATGTCCTCTTGGCCCAAGTGGATGAAATCGACGCCCAGCATCAGCGCCAGTTCCCAATGGTCGTTCAGGATCAGTTGCGCCCCGTGGGCGCGGCAACATGTCTGCGCCCGCAGTATTTCATCGCGTAGTGTATCCGCGGGCAAGCCCTTGGCGCGCAGTTGCACCGTCCGCACCCCCAACGGCACCAGACGTTCCAGCAGCGCGGCCGTGCTGGTGATCAGATAGAAACGATCAATCATCAGGCCAGCTCCGCCATGCCGAAAACCGGGGTCGAAGGTTGGGCCATGTCACGCCGGGGCATCAGCCCGGCCTGACACGCCGCCTGCCCGGCCTGCACCGCCTGCCCAAAGGCCCGCGCCATCGCAACCGGATCCAGCGCGCGGGCGACAGCGGTGTTCAGCAAAACCGCATCAAATCCCATCTCCATCGCCTGCGCCACTTGGCTGGGTGCGCCGATCCCGGCATCCACCACCAAAGGCACGTCGGGAAAATGTGCCCGCATGGCCCGCAGCCCTTCAATGTTGCGCAGCCCCTGCCCGGACCCGATTGGCGCCCCCCAAGGCATAAGCACCCGGCAGCCCGCCTCCAGCAGCTTTTCTCCG
Source organism: Thalassovita sp. (assembly GCA_017792425.1). Classification (GTDB taxonomy): domain Bacteria; phylum Pseudomonadota; class Alphaproteobacteria; order Rhodobacterales; family Rhodobacteraceae; genus Thalassobius. The sequence goes on along the minus strand of CP051233.1, from coordinate 1,466,386 downwards.
ACAATCAGATCCTCGGTCGTGTAGGGAAACACTGCGAAGCCGTCGGCGCACAGAACACGTGCTGCCTCGACCAGCGCAAAGGGATCGGGCTGCAGGGTGTCGGCGTGCCCGATCACCTCAAGCTTGATCCAGTTCGTCCCAAACAATTCGCGCGCCATATGAGCGGTGGTAATCGCTTCCTTGGCAGAGTGGCAGCCCGCCGTGTTCGGCAGGATACGGCAGCCACTTTCCGCCAGAATACGCCGAAATCCGGCACCGTCCGTCCCTTCACGGCGCAGCGAGACCGTGATCACCTCTGTGCCTGACGCCGCGATGGCATCGCATAGCACGGCCGGGGATGGATATTGCGCCGTTCCCAGCAGCAGACGCGATCGCAGTTCAATTCCGTAAAACATGTCAGCCCCCCTGCATCGGCGACAGGACTTCGATCTTGTCACCCTCGGCCAAAGCGGTTCCCGCACGCATCGAACGTGGTACGAAACCGCTGTTCAGCGCGGTCGCCACGCTGGAGGGGTCAAATCCCCGCTCTTCGATCAGCGCCGCCAACGTGTTCGCCGTGGTTTCAGTACGTTCGCCGTTCAAATCAACCTGCATGGGCCACCTCTTGTGTCAGGGTTGCAGCCAGTTCCTCCGCCAACGCAGGAGCGGTCAGGAACCCGTGGCGGTACATACCGTTCACGTAGATGCGGTCCCCCTTGTAGCGGATCGTAGGGATATTGTCCGGAAAGGCCGGGCGCAGCCCCGCGCCGGTTTCGGTTACCTCTGCCTCGGCAAAGGCGGGATGGACGACATAGGCGGCTGACAGCAGTTCCATCACCGCGCGGGCGCTTACCGGACCATTGCGCGCGCTTTCCACCATCGTCGCGCCCACCATGAAGTGCCCGTCCCCGCGCGGCACGATGTAGCAAGGAAAGCGCGGATGCAGCAGGCGCACGGTCCGGTTCAGTGTCACATCCGGGGCGTAAAGCGCCAGCATTTCCCCGCGCACAGCGCGCAGGTCCGGCAGTTGGGGGGCAGCGGCCATTCCGGTGCAGTCAATGACCTGACCGGTGGCGGGTCCGTGATGGAACCGCACCCCCATACCTTCCATCCGGGTGCGCAGGCTCCGCATCGCCTCGCGCGGGTCCATGTGCGCCTCGTCCGCGAAGAACAGGCCGCGCGCAAAGCGCCCGCCAAGATCGGGTTCCAGATCAGAAGGATTTACCCAATGATGTGCCTGCGTGGCCCGCGCAAAGCGATCTAGTTCGGCCACGTCGCGCAACGGGGCCACCACCACCGTTCCCATGCGAACCAGCGATCCGACCCGCGCGCCCCACCAATCAGCGGCGGATTGTCCCATCTTCACCACCATGTCGGGCGCGCTTTCGCCTTCGCAGAACGGCGCCAGCATTCCCCCCGCCAGCCAAGACGCCGGATCGGGCGAGCCTTCGGGGGTGATCACCTCTACCTGCAGCCCGCGTTCGGCAAGGGCGGTGGCGACGCACAACCCAGCCACCCCCATTCCAAGGACAGAGATCATTCCGCCGGCTCCTGCGCGGGCACGTACAACTCGCCGCCTTCCCGGAACTTTGCCGCCATCTTTTCCATGCCATGCTGCTTTTCGGCCTCGGCGCGGATGTCGTGGGAAATCCGCATGGAACAGAACTTCGGCCCGCACATGGAACAGAAATGCGCCACCTTGTGCGCCTCTTTGGGCATGGTTTCATCGTGCATTTCCCGCGCGGTGTCGGGGTCCAGGCCCAGATTGAACTGGTCCTCCCAGCGGAACTCGAACCGGGCGCGGGACAGGGCATCGTCGCGGATCTGCGCGCCGGGATGCCCCTTGGCCAGATCGGCGGCATGGGCGGCCAGCTTGTAGGTGATCACCCCGGTTTTCACGTCGTCGCGGTCCGGCAGGCCCAGGTGTTCCTTGGGCGTGACGTAACACAACATCGCCGTGCCGAACCACCCGATCATCGCCGCGCCGATGGCGCTGGTGATGTGGTCATAGCCCGGCGCAATGTCGGTTGTCAGCGGCCCAAGCGTATAGAACGGCGCCTCGTGGCAATGCTCCAACTGCTTGTCCATATTGGCCTTGATCTTGTGCATCGGCACGTGGCCGGGGCCTTCGATCATGACCTGGCAATCCTTGGCCCATGCGATTTTCGTAAGCTCTCCAAGCGTTTCCAGTTCCGCAAACTGCGCCTGGTCATTGGCATCCGCAATGGACCCGGGCCGCAGCCCATCACCCAGGCTGAACGACACGTCATAGCGGCGGCAGATATCGCAAATCTCCTCGAAATGTTCGTACAGAAAGGATTCGCGGTGATGATGCAGACACCACTTGGCCATGATGGACCCACCGCGCGACACGATCCCGGTCACACGCTTGGCGGTCATCGGGATCATGTGCAGCCTAACGCCCGCGTGGATGGTGAAATAATCCACCCCCTGTTCGGCCTGTTCGATCAGCGTGTCGCGGAATACCTCCCACGTCAAATCCTCGGCGATGCCGCCGACCTTTTCCAGCGCCTGATACAATGGGACAGTGCCGATCGGCACGGGCGCGTTGCGCAGGATCCAGTCGCGGATGTTGTGGATGTTGCGCCCGGTGGACAGGTCCATCACCGTGTCTGCGCCCCAGCGGATCGCCCAGACCATCTTTTCCACCTCTTCCTCCATGCTGGAGGTCACCGCCGAATTGCCGATATTGGCGTTGATCTTCACCTTGAAGTTCCGGCCGATGATGACCGGCTCCAGTTCCCGGTGGTTGATGTTGGCGGGGATGATCGCACGACCGGCGGCGATTTCGTCACGGACGAATTCGGGGGTCACCAGATCGGGAATCGCGGCGCCGAAATCCTCGCCATCGCGGCGGTAGGCTTCCATCCGGCCTTCGTTTTCGCGGATGGCAACGAATTCCATTTCCGGGGTGACAATCCCGGCGCGGGCATAGGCCAACTGGGTGACGGACTTGCCGTCAGTGGCCTGCAGCGGGTTGCGCGCGATCGGGAAGGCCGGGGTCAGGCGTGCACCTTCGGCAAACCCGTTGTCAGCAGAGGTTACGGCGCGGCCTTCATAGGGTTCCACATCGCCGCGCGCGATCTGCCATTGGCTGCGCACCCCGGCTAGGCCCTTGGCAATGTCGATACTGACGGCGGGATCGGTATAGGGGCCGGAACTGTCATAGACGGTCACCGGCGTTTCGTTCGACACGGCGATGCAACGCATCGGTACGCGGATATCGTGCAGCTGTCCGGGCACGTGGATTTTCGTGGATGCGGGCAGCGGCCCGGTGGTGATCTGCGGGGTCTTGGCGTTCATTTGCGTCTCCTCAAGTGCGCTCGAAAAGACCCAAGCGAAACGTGAGGCAGAAAGCGGCCCGTAGCCCGCAAAAGGGCCACTGCGGCCCGAAAGGACCGCCCCTGTGTGGATCTGGGGGAATCGCCCTTCGGTCTTCCTACGCCAGCATCAACTGGGTCAGGTTCAAAGGGTCGCGTCACCGGGGTTTCCCCCTGTCAGCCTCTCAGTCCCCTTGGCGGGACTCCCCTGACGTAGCGGCACATTGTGCAAAACGCAAAGGCGCGTCAAGTGCAAAGCGCCCGCTGCAGGGCGGGCGCTGGAATGTCATTTATCTTGATCGGGCGCATCGGGATCAGCCTGTCCGACGCCCTTGAAGATGAATTTGAAGGGCAAGGCCCAAATCACCCCCAACCCGACGTAGACAGCGAATTCTACCGCGATCGAAGGGCGTTCGAACAGCGACGTGACGTACCACGCCGCCGCGATATAGGCCGGCAGCCCCACCAGCAGGATCAGCAGGGCCAAGCGGCGGCGGGTCTTGTAGCGCAGCGCCATCAGTCGGCGAACGGATCGGTGACCAGGATGGTGTCGTCCCGCTCGGGCGAGGTGGACAGCAACGCCACCGGGCATTCGATCAACTCTTCCACGCGCTTGACGTATTTGATCGCGTTTGCAGGCAGGTCGGCCCAGGACCGCGCGCCTTCTGTCGACTCGCTCCACCCCGGCATTTCCTCGTAGATCGGCTTGCAGCGGGCCTGCTGATCAGCGGCGGTGGGCAGGTAATCCAGACGTTCGCCATCCAGATCGTAGCCGACGCAGATTTTCAATGTCTCGAACCCGTCCAGTACGTCCAGTTTGGTCAGCGAAATCCCGTTGATGCCGGAAATCGCGCAGGTCTGGCGCACCAGCGCGGCGTCGAACCAGCCGCAGCGGCGCTTGCGTCCGGTGGTGGTGCCGAATTCATGGCCGCGCGTGCCCAGCCGGTCACCGTCCGCGTCGAACAGCTCGCTCGGGAACGGGCCTTCGCCAACGCGCGTGGTGTATGCCTTCACGATACCCAGAACATAGTCGATAGACCCCGGTCCGATCCCCACACCCGTCGCCGCCTGCCCCGCGATCACGTTCGAGGAGGTCACGAAAGGATAGGTGCCGAAGTCGATGTCCAGCAAGGAACCCTGAGCGCCTTCGAACAGGATCCGCTTGCCGGCCTTGCGCTTTTCGTTCAGCACCTTCCAGACAGGCGCAGCATAGGGCAGAATCTGCCCGGCGATGTCTTTCAGCAGCTCGATCAGGGCGGTGCGATCCACCTCTTCGATCCCCAGCCCCTTGCGCAACGGGTTGTGGTGCTGCAGCGCGCGGTCAACGCGGGCAATCAGGGTTGCCTCGTCCGCAAGGTCTGCAACCCGGATCGCGCGGCGACCGACCTTATCCTCATAGCACGGGCCGATACCGCGGCCGGTGGTACCGATCTTGGTGCCGGCGCTGGCGGCTTCTTCGCGGGCGCGGTCAAGTTCGCCGTGGAACGGCAGGATCAGCGGTGTATTCTCGGCGATCATCAGGGTTTCGGGGCTGATTTCCACACCCTGAGCACGTATCGTTTCAATCTCTTTGACCAGGTGCCAGGGGTCCAGCACCACGCCGTTGCCGATCACGCTCAGCTTGCCGCCACGCACCACGCCCGAGGGCAAAGCGTGCAGCTTGTAGACCTTGCTGTCGATGACCAGCGTGTGGCCCGCATTGTGACCGCCTTGAAAACGCGCGATCACGTCGGCGCGTTCCGACAGCCAATCCACGATCTTGCCTTTTCCCTCATCGCCCCACTGGGCGCCGACGACGACGACGTTTGCCATTGCTGGTCCTCTTTCAATGCGGATCAAACCCGCGCCCGTATATAGTGTGGTTCAGACCAGCGAAACCGGAAATTCGCCGCAGGGCTGGACACCGGTGCCGCTTTGCGCAATCCATTGGGTCAGACAATCGGAAATCTATCGGTACCGGAGCTTCCCATGGGCTTCTTTCTTCGTTGGTTGGTGGCATTTGTCCTTCTGACGGCCACCTTCAATCCTACCGGCTGGAACTATGCAAAGTGGGTCAGCGTGAACTATCAGTCGGAATTGCCAATGTCGGTTCTGCTGGGGCTGCTGTTGCTGGTGGGGTATATCATCTACCTGCGGGCGACCCTGCGATCCATCGGTGCCTTCGGCATGTTCCTGGTGATGGCGATCGTCAGTGCACTGCTGTGGGTTCTGTTCGATTACGGGTTGCTGGACCTGAACAACCAGACCGTCAACACATGGCTGGGACTGTTCGCCCTGTCGGTAGTGCTGGGCGTCGGCCTGAGCTGGAGCCTGATCCGCCGCCGCCTGTCCGGCCAGGTCGACATGGACGACATCGACGAGGAATAGCCCGCACGAGGATAGGAAAGGCGGGTTGCGGGCCGACCCGCTTTTGCCTACATAGGCGCGGACAGACATCTCAGGCAGGCCGCAATGGAAAACGTCGTTCTCATCATCCACCTTCTTCTGGCGCTTTCGCTGATCGGCGTTGTGCTTCTTCAACGCTCGGAAGGCGGCGGTTTGGGAATGGGTGGCGGCGGTGCCGTGTCCGGCCGTGCTGCCGCGACTGCACTGGGCAAGGTGACCTGGGGTCTGGCGATTGCCTTCATTTGCACCTCGCTGGCGCTGACCGTCATCGCGGCGGAAAAATCGGCCGGAATTTCGGTTCTGGATCGCCTGGGTGGCCAAGCCCCCGCAGCCGAAGAAACCCAGCCCAGCGAAAGCACGCCCGGCAACGATTTGCTGCCGCCTTCGACCGGTGACAGCGGGCCGCTGGTGCCCCGCGCGGACTGACCACTACAACTTGACCTGCAGCGGACGACCGCAACAGCATCTTGCGGTCGTCTTGCGTTTTTCTGCGAATCTGATATGGCTTGAGTCCCGTGGTGCTGCGGTTTTTTCAAAACCGTAGGGGCGCAGGTTTGGGCCTTTGGCCGAACGACAAATCACGGGGGATGCCGGAATGGCTCGTTACATCTTCATCACGGGTGGTGTTGTTTCTTCGCTGGGCAAGGGCCTGGCTTCTGCGGCACTGGGTGCGTTGCTTCAGGCACGCGGCTTTTCTGTCCGTTTGCGCAAGCTGGACCCCTATCTTAACGTTGATCCCGGCACCATGAGCCCTTTCGAGCATGGCGAGGTTTTCGTGACCGACGACGGCGCTGAAACCGATCTGGATCTTGGCCATTACGAACGCTTCACCGGTGTACCCGCACGCAAGACGGACTCGGTCAGTTCAGGTCGAATCTATTCAAACGTGCTGGAACGTGAACGTCGCGGCGATTACCTGGGCAAGACGATCCAGGTGGTCCCCCACGTCACCAACGAGATCAAGGATTTCCTGGCCATCGGCGATGACGAGGTTGATTTCATGCTGTGTGAAATCGGCGGCACTGTCGGCGACATCGAGGGGCTACCCTTTTTCGAGGCCATCCGCCAGTTCAGCCACGACAAACCGCGCGGCCAGTGTATCTTCATGCACCTGACGCTGCTGCCCTATCTTGCTGCCTCGGGCGAGTTGAAGACGAAACCGACCCAGCACAGCGTGAAAGAACTGCAATCCATCGGTATCGCGCCCGACGTGCTGGTGTGCCGCAGCGAACAGCCGATCCCGCAGAAGGAACGTGAAAAGATCGCGCTGTTCTGCAACGTCCGCAAGGAAGCGGTGATCGCGGCCTATGACCTGAATTCCATTTACGAAGCGCCTCTGGCCTATCACCGCGAAGGGCTTGACCAGGCCGTTCTGGACGCCTTCGACATTTCCCCGGCCCCGCGCCCCGACCTGTCCAAGTGGGAAGACGTGGTAGACCGCATCCACAACACCGATGGCGAGGTCAAGGTCGCCATCGTCGGCAAGTACGTTCAGCTAGAGGACGCTTACAAGTCGATCAAGGAGGCGCTGACCCACGGTGGCATGGCCAACCGTGTGAAGGTTAACGTCGAATGGGTGGACGCAGAGATTTTCGACACCGAGGATCCCGCCCCTTACCTGGAAGGCTTTCACGCTATCCTGGTGCCCGGCGGGTTTGGCGAACGCGGCACCGAGGGCAAGATCAAGGCGGCGGAATTTGCCCGGACCCGGAACATCCCCTACCTGGGCATCTGCCTTGGCATGCAGATGGCTGTGATCGAGGCCGCCCGCAATGCCGCCGGAATCGCAGCCGCCGGTTCCGAGGAATTCGATCACGAAGCGGGCGACAAACGATTCGAGCCCGTTGTCTATCACCTGAAGGAATGGGTGCAGGGCAACGCCACCGTCCAGCGCAAGGCAGACGACGCCAAGGGCGGCACCATGCGCCTGGGCGCCTATGACGCGGTTCTGAAACAGGGGTCGAAAGTGGCCGAGGTGTACGGCAGCACCGCGATCGAGGAACGCCATCGCCACCGTTACGAAGTAGACATCAAGTACCGCGAAAAGCTGGAAAGCTGCGGGCTGGTGTTCTCGGGCATGTCACCGGACGGTCGCCTGCCTGAAATTGTCGAGTGGAAGGACCACCCGTGGTTCATCGGCGTTCAGTATCACCCGGAACTGAAGTCGAAGCCCTTCGATCCGCATCCGCTGTTCAAGGATTTCGTCCGCGCGGCTGTGGAAAACTCACGTCTCGTCTAAGGCCAGCCGAAACCGAAAACGGGGCCCGATGGCCCCGTTGCTCTGTAGCGCGCAAAGCGGTTACTGCCAAAGCGGTTCCATCAGGACGCGCAGCAGAGTCGGACGCTTGTCGTTGTTGGGCGTCATTACGATCGTACGCGGCCCATTGTCGGAAATCGCGTCGAACTGGTGCGGGTTGAACACCCAACGCCCCTTCACCCCGCGCGTCTGGTCGCGGCGCTGCGTTTCCATCCATATCTCCGCCTGCGCGCGCACCGGCCCCAGACCGACCTGCGGATCAGGCAAGTAGAAGCCGCAGGTGATCTTACGATGCAGGCAATCCAGCATGCTGCACCGCCCACTTTCTTCCAGCGGAACATCGTCCTTGAGCATATAGTTGAAATCTTCGGGCCGACCGTTCAGGAACACCCGCACCGCTGTTGCGAGGTCCAGACCGATCTTTGACATCAGTCGGCCAAGCACGCGCATGTCATCGGTTTCCCAGTTGAACGCGATCGCTGCCCGGGCCACTTCTGTAACCTCGTCCTGCCGTGTAACTGCCTGCACCGTTTCCCAGTCTGTTTCGATCATTCGGTTCATCGCCGAACTCCTGCCGGTAATTGCCTATTCTCTGGTTGTACCCGCTGCAGGTGCAAATTTTTAGGACGAATTGTGTCGCCGGTAGGGCATTTCACTTTGTGGTGGTATGGCCGGAAGCCCGGTGGATTTTCCTTTTGCGGGGAATCACTTCACGGCGTAGCGTTTTCGAATGTTCGCACACCTGATCCGCTCGCTCAAAGGCCACAAGCCGAAAGACCTGCCCCAACCGGACGAAAAGCTGGCGCTGGGGGCGCTTCTGGTCCGCGTTGCCAAGTCCGACAAGGATTACAACGTGATGGAGATCAAGCGGATCGACAGGATCATAACACGGATGTACGGGCTGAACGCCGTCGCTGCGGCCAAGATGCGCGCAACCTGCGAACTGTTGGAGCAGAATGCCCCCCACATGGACGTGTTTTCGGAGATGATCCGCGAAGGGGTGGATTTCGACATCCGTTTCGCCGCGCTAGAAGCGATGTGGCAGGTCGTCCTGGCTGATGGCGCCGAACGGCCCGAGGAAATCGAGGTCATCATCCGCGCCAAGGATGCGCTGGGGCTGTCAGAGGCGGACAATTACCAGGCGCGGGCCAACGCCGCCCAATCCTTGGGGGCCATGCAAACCTAAGGCGTTGGCGCAGAGCGGATTTGTGCCTATATCCATCGTATGTTTGCTGATTTCCTGAAACGGCTGGTCCAGCCCGCCCCCGCCCGATTGCCCGATGCCGACGCGCGCCTGGCCCTGACAGCCTTGTTGGTGCGGGTCGCCCGGTCCGATGGGCATTTCGACAGCGCCGAGAGGAACCGCATCCTGCGTATCGCGACCACCCGCTACGGGCTGACCGATACAGGGGCCGCGCAGCTTCTGGCTGATGCCGAAGCTCTGGAATCCGAAGCCCCCGATACGGTCCGCTTTACCCGTGCGATCAAGGACGCCGTGGACTATGAAGACCGCATCGCCGTGATCGAGGCGCTGTGGTCGGTCGCACTGGCCGATGGTGTGCGCGAGGCATCCGAGGACGCGCTGCTGCGGCTGGTCGCGAACCTGCTTGGCATCAACGATCGGGACAGCGCCTTGGCACGGCAACGTGTCAGCGCCCAAGGCTGACCTCGGCCCGGCCAATCGTCATATCGACGTTGACCACGGGTAAATCGCGGAGATTCTTTCGCTGAATTGCCGCTTTGCACGTTGCGTAATGGCGTTTTTTACGTCCTATTACCGAACTCAGGACGATAACAAAAAGACCGGGGCGGACGTGTCCGACAAAGAACCTGTCATCGAAATTCGGGGGCTGCACAAGGCCTATGGCTCTCTGGAGGTTCTCAAGGGCGTGGACATCACCGCCTGCCGGGGGGACGTGGTCTCTCTGATCGGGTCGTCCGGTTCGGGCAAATCCACCATCCTGCGCTGCGCCAACCTGCTGGAGGACAGCCAGCAGGGGGACATCCTGTTCAAGGGCGAACCGGTTAAGTGGAAAGGCGCTGGTCACCACCGTCACCCGGCCGACCCCAAGCAGGTTCTGCGTATCCGCACCAACTTGTCGATGGTATTCCAGCAGTTCAACCTGTGGGCCCACCTGACCATCCTGCAAAACGTGATGGAGGCCCCCGTCACCGTCCTCGGCAGGGACAAGGCCGAAGTGGAGGAGGCCGCGCGCCGCTACTTGGACAAGGTCGGTATCGGGGACAAATGCGACGTCTACCCGGCGCAACTGTCCGGTGGCCAACAGCAGCGCGCCGCCATCGCGCGCGCCCTGTGCATGGAACCAGAGGCGATCCTGTTCGACGAACCCACCAGCGCGCTGGACCCGGAACTGGAACAAGAGGTGGTCAAGGTCATCAAGGATCTGGCCATCGAAGGCCGTACCATGCTGATCGTCACCCACGACATGAAGATGGCGCATGATGTCAGCGATCACGTCGTTTTTCTGCATCAGGGCCGGATCGAGGAAGAAGGCGCACCCGCCGACCTATTCGGCAATCCGCAGACCGAACGTCTGCAGCAATTCCTGTCGGTTACGTCACACCTGTAAACGGGACCGGCGGCAACAAGTTCAACATCACGGGAGTGAACCATGAAAACACTGATCCTCACCACCGCCGCCCTGGCATTGGCCGCCGGCGTGGCCGTCGCAGACACCGTGCGGATGGGCACCGAGGGTGCGTATGCACCGTACAACTTCATCAACGACAAGGGTGAAGTGGACGGGTTCGAGCGCGAACTGGGCGACGAACTGTGCAAGCGCGCCGACCTGACCTGCGAATGGGTGACCAACGAGTGGGATTCGATCATCCCGAACCTGGTATCGGGCAACTACGACACGATCATCGCGGGCATGTCGATCACGGACGAGCGCAAGGAAAAGATCGACTTTACGCAGAACTACACCCAGCCGGATCCTTCGGCCTATGTGGCGCTGTCGATGGACGTGGATCTGGCGGGCAGCGTGATTGCTGCACAGGCCAACACCATCCAGGCATCGTTCATCGCGGCGCAAGGCTGGCAACTGGTGGAATTCTCCAACGCGGATGAAGCTCTGGCAGCCGTGATGAACGGCGAGGCCGACGCGGTTCTGGCCGACAAGGCCAGCCTGCTGGACCAGGTCGCCTCGAACGATCAACTGATGTTCCTGGAACGCGAAGAACTGATCGGCGACGGCATCGGCATGGGCATCCGCAAGTCCGACAGCGCCCTGCGCGACAAGTTCGACACCGCCATTCAGTCGATGAAGGATGACGGCACGCTGAACGCGCTGATCACCAAGTGGGAAATCGGCGAGACTTTCTGATCGCCTTGTCGTGACACCGGCGGGGGCGTCCCGCGCCCCTGCCCCTTCGGGACTGACCGATGTTTCCCTACTGCACCGATCCATCCACTCTGGAAGGGCTAGCCTGGCTCAGTTGTTACCTGACGACGGACAAGCACATGATGCTGTTCTATTCGTTGGGGACGGTCCTGTTGTTGCTGGCGGTTACCGCCCCGACGGCACTGGCGTTCGGTTTCGCCGGGGCAACCGCGGCCAAGTCGCATTTCTTTCCGCTGCGTTGGGTCGGGAAAACCTACATCGCCATCGTACGCGGCGTGCCGGACATCGCGTTCTTCCTGTTCTTCGTGATCGCGCTGGACCAGCTGTTCGAATGGATTCGGCATCAGGTAAAATGTCCCGACTGGACCGACCCGATCCGTCAGGGCAATGATTTCGTCGTCTGTAGTGCCGCCAAACTGCCGCTTGGTGACGCCCCGCAATGGGTGCACGAAGTCTATGGCTTTGCCCTGGCCGTGCTGACCTTTGCGATCGTGTTCGGTGCCTTCGCCGCAAATGTCCTGTTCGGTGCCATGCGCGCGGTCCCGCATGCCCAGATGGAAACCGCCTATGCCTATGGCATGTCCAAGCGGCAGGCATTCTGGCGTATCCTTGTGCCGCAAATGTGGGTTTTTGCCCTGCCCGGCCTGTCAAATCTGTGGATGGTGTTGATCAAGGCCACGCCGCTGCTGTTCCTGCTGGGGGTCGAGGATATCGTCTATTGGGCCCGTGAATTGGGGGCATCAAAAACTCCGCGCTTCACCGACTACCCGCACCCTGACTGGCGCATGTGGTATTTCCTGGGGCTGCTGATCTTCTACCTCGGCTTCACGCGCGTATCGGAATTCGTGTTGGAACGACTGATGCGCCGCCTGTCGCACGGTCAGGCCACCGCCGCCGGAGAGGCGCTGCGGAGGGCTGACGCATGAGCTGCTGGCAAACCATCCAGGACTACGGGCTTCGGTCCATCGGGATAGGTGAACGGCTGCTGCCCAAGGCGGATTTCACCCTGTGCCACCAGTTCACTTTGATCGGTTCGGGGATGTTGTGGAACATCTATTTCGGACTGCTGGCGCTGTTGGCCGGGTTCTTGTTGGCAAACGCGCTGGCCGTGGCCAAGAATTCGACCTCTTCCGCCATCCGCAAACCGGCCGAGTGGTTCATCTTCGTGTTCCGTGGCTCCCCGCTCTTTATCCAGTTCTTCTTTGGCTATTTCCTGTTCCTGTCACTGAAACAGGTGTTACCAGCCTTTGCCCCTTTCACGGATGCCTGGGCGGGGGCGTTGGTGGTGTTGTTCTGCAATACAGCCGCCTATTCCGGCGAAATTTTCTATGGCGCGCTGCGCACCGTCCCCAAAGGCGAAATGGAAGCCGCAGATGCCTACGGGTTTAGCGGCTGGAAGAAGTTTCACAAGATCACCTGGCCCACCACCCTGCGCCTTGCCTGGCCCGCTTATACGAACGAAGCGATCTTCCTGTTCCACGCGACCACGTTGGTGTTCTTCTCCGGCTTTCCGGCGCGGCGGCAGGAAGGGGACGCACTGTATTACGCCAGCTACTTCGCGGACAAGACGTTCAACCCGTTCATCCCCTACCCGATCCTTGCGGGTTACTTCATTCTGCTGACCTTGATCATCGTCGGCGTGTTCGGGTTGATCAACGCCCGGCTGAACCGCCACTTGCCGCAGGAAAGACGCCAAAGAATTCGCTTGCGTCCGAGGCTGCTCCGGTAGTATCAATTATTTGATCAAATTATTCATCCATCACATGACGCCGTTTCCAACAGGGAACTTACCCGTCGCGATAGCTGAACAATATTTGATCACAAAGCAAACAACAGGGACCAAGGATTTGGCCCCGGCACGTAAGTGACGCATATTTTCCTTGCGTCTGGCCTGCTTGGGCGGCCTCATCTGTGTGATGATGAAAAACTGGCTACGAAAGCACCCAGAGGTGCGTACAATCCGCGTGGCGGCGGCTGACCTGAACGGACAGCCCCGAGGCAAACGCGTTCCGACAAGATTCGCCGACAAGGTGGTGGAAGACGGCACGCGCTTCCCGATGTCGGTGCTGAATCTGGACATCTGGGGCGAGGATATCGACGACAGCCCACTGGTGTTCGACAGCGGCGACGCCGATGGCGTCCTGCGCCCGACTGAACGCGGCTTCATGCCGATGCCCTGGCTGGAAGCGCCCACTGCGCTGTTGCCAATCTGGATGTACCGCGAAGATGGCCGCCCCTACGAAGGCGACCCGCGCCATGCGCTGCGCGCAGTCGTGGCGCGCTTCAAGGAGTTGGGCCTGACCCCTGTCGTGGCGATGGAGATGGAATTTTTCCTGATCGACGATTCGGGCCGCGACCTGCGGATTCCGATCAGCCCGCGTTCCGGCAAGCGACGCAAGGCCGCGGAAACCATGTCGATCCGGGCGCTGGATTCCTTCGATATCTTCTTTACAGATCTCTACGACGCCTGCGAAGAAATGGACATCCCCGCCGACACCGCGATTTCCGAGGCGGGGCTTGGTCAGTTCGAGATCAACCTGATGCACTGCGACGACGCCCTGCGCGCCGCCGATGACGCCTGGCTGTTCAAGATGCTGGTCAAGGGCCTGGCGCGCAAACACGGCTTTGCCGCCTCGTTCATGGCCAAACCCTATGAAGATTACGCCGGGTCCGGGCTGCACACGCATTTTTCGCTGATCGACAGGGACGGCAACAACGTCTTTGACGACGGCGGCCCGCGCGGCACCGACCTGCTGCGCCATGCCGTGGCCGGGTGTCTGAACGCGATGCACGACAGCGCGCTGATCTTTGCCCCGCACCAGAACAGCTATGACCGCATGGTGCCGGGGGCGCATGCCCCTGTCGGAATCAGTTGGGCCTATGAAAACCGGACCTCGGCGATCCGCATTCCCTCGGGCAGCCACAAGGCGCGCCGGCTGGAACACCGGGTCGCCGGGGGGGACGTGAATCCCTACCTGCTGCTGACCGCCATCCTGGGCGCGGCCCTGACCGGGATCGAGGACAAGGCAGAACCGCCGGAACCGATCACCGGCAACGCCTATGCGCTGGACCTGCCGCGCATCCCGGATGACTGGGGGGCCGCAATCGACGCTTTCGCCAACAGCGACATCGTCAAGCGTATCTTCAGCGAAGAGATGATCCGCAACTTCGTCCTGACCAAACGGCAGGAACTGTTCTATATGCAAGACCTGACCCCGGAAGAACGAGTGGAAATCTACCTCGACACCGTCTGAGGCGTCCGGGGCCGCCTGCTGCGGCCTCCTCTTGTTCCGCGTCCCGGGCGGGACTAGGGTCAAGCTGTCAACCAACTGGTGATTTATGAAAATCGGCATTCTGCAAACCGGCTATGCGCCGGAACCCGTCGTCGCAACTTCCGGCGACTATCCTGCCATGTTCCAGCGATTGCTGGACGGCCACGGATTTGACTTTCAGACTTGGGAGGTGGTGGACAACCAGTTTCCCGGCGGCCCGGAGGATGCAGACGCCTGGCTGGTTACCGGATCGCGCCACGGCGTCTATGAAGACCACGCCTGGATTGCGCCGCTAGAGCATCTGATCCGCGCCATCCGCGACAGCGGCAAGCCGATGGTCGGCGTCTGCTTTGGACACCAGGTCATCGCGCAGGCCTTGGGGGGCAAGGTGGAAAAATTCGACGGTGGCTGGTCCACTGGCCGCACCACCTATGACATGGATGGCCAGCCCGTTGCGCTGAACGCCTGGCACCAGGACCAGGTCACCGAACGCCCCGAGGGCGCGCGTGTCCTGGCCTCCAGCGACTTCTGCGAAAACGCAATCCTGGCCTATGGCGACAGTATCCTGACAATTCAGCCCCACCCGGAATTCACCGGGACGGTGATCGAAGGGCTGCTGACCCACCGCGCCAAGGGCGTCGTCCCCGATGACCTGATTGCCCGAGCGACGAATGACCTGAACCAACCCGTGGACAGCACCGCCATCGGCCTGAAGATGGCCGCCGTCCTGAAGGGGGAAAAGATATGACAGACTGGACAACCAAGACGCCCGAAGCAGCGCAGACCTATCTGGCCGAACACCGGCTGGATGAGGTGGAATGTATCATTTCCGACCTTCCCGGCATCGCCCGAGGCAAAGCCGTACCCGCCGGAAAATTCGACAAACAGGACTATTTCCACCTGCCGGACTCGATCTTCTACCAGACAATCACCGGTGACTGGGGCGACGCGGCGGGCGATGAAGGGTTCATCGAACGGGACATGATCCTGCGGCCCGACTATGCAACCGCCACCGCTGCACCCTGGACGGGGGACTGGACGTTACAGGTGATCCACGACGCCTATGACCGCAAGGGCCGCCCCATCCCCTACGCCCCGCGCAATGTGCTGAAGCGGGTTGTGGATCTGTACCAACAGCAGGGCTGGAAACCGGTCGTCGCGCCAGAAATGGAATTCTACCTGGTTGCCCGCAACCTGGACCCGGCCAAGCAGATTGAACCGATGATGGGTCGCTCTGGTCGTCCGGCGGCGGCGCGTCAGGCCTATTCGATGTCCGCAGTGGACGAATTCGGCCCGGTTATCGACGACATCTATGACTTCGCCGAGGCGATGGGACTGGAAATCGACGGCATCACTCAGGAAGGTGGAGCAGGTCAGCTAGAGATCAACCTACAACACGGTGACCCGGTGAAACTTGCGGACGAGGTATTCTATTTCAAGCGCCTGATCCGCGAAGCCGCCCTCCGGCACAACTGTTTTGCCACTTTCATGGCAAAACCAATCGCGGACGAACCCGGAAGCGCGATGCATATCCACCATTCGGTGATCGACCTGGAGGATGGAACCAACCTGTTTTCCGGCCCGCAAGGCGGCGAAACCGACGCGTTCTTCCACTTCATTGCCGGGCTGCAGAACCACCTGCCATCGGCCATCGCTATCCTTGCGCCCTACGTGAACAGCTATCGCCGCTATGTGCGCGATCATGCCGCCCCGATCAACCTGGCCTGGGGGCGCGACAACCGCACCACGGGCATCCGGGTGCCGCTGTCCGGCCCACAATCGCGCCGGGTGGAAAACCGATTGGCGGGAATGGACTGCAACCCTTACCTGGGTATCGCGGCATCGCTGGCCTGCGGCTACCTGGGCCTGATGGAAGAAAAACGCGCCGGCCCCAGTTTCAAGGGCGATGCCTATGAAGGCGACGAGGATATCCCGCGCGTGATGGGGGAAGCCCTGGACCTGTTCGAAGAGGCGACCAAGCTGCACGAGATCCTGCATCCCGATTTCGTGCGTGTCTATTCCATCGTGAAGCGGACGGAATACGAGGAATTCCTGCAGGTGATCAGCCCGTGGGAACGCGAACACCTGTTGCTGAACGTTTGATCCTGCGGGGCGGCCTGACGGCCGCGCCGGATATCTCGCGCCTTGCGGCGCTCGGGGATGGGGGGGCTTTGCCCCCTCTTGGCCTAACGGCCAATTCACCCCCAGGGTATTGAAAACCAAGAAAAAGGTGGGCGCTATGGACCTGCTCTATTCGAATGACACCCGGGGGCAGTACCCCGCGAGCTGGTATGCCGCGACGGCATCCGAAGCTCCGCGCCACCCGGTCTTGACAGGGGGGCAGCGGGCAGATGTCTGCGTGATCGGCGCTGGGTATACCGGGTTGTCGGCGGCGTTGCATTTGGCCGAGGCCGGGTTTGACGTCGTGTTACTTGAAGCGCACCGGGTAGGATTTGGGGCCTCAGGACGCAATGGCGGGCAGTTGGGCAGCGGTCAACGGCAGGATCAGGAGGTGCTGGAAAAGATGGTGGGGCGGGAAGATGCCCGCCGGATGTGGGAGCTGGGAGAAGAAGCCAAGGATCTGGTCAAGGCGTTAATTCATAAGCATGAAATCGACTGCCATCTGCGGCCGGGCATTGCCTGGACCGGATTTGACGCCTCGGAAACGCGGCACATGCGGGACTATGTGGACCTGTTGCAGCGGGATTATGGCTATGACCAGATCAGTGCGTTGACGGCAGAGGAGTGCCACGAGATCTGTCCGTCGCCGGCCTATAAGGGCGGGCTGCTGGACATGGGGGCGGCGCATCTGCATCCGCTGAATTTCGCCCTGGGACTGGCGCGGGCCGCGCGGGCGGCTGGGGTTCGGATATTCGAAAATACCCATGTTCATCAAGTAGTTGAGGGCGAGAAGAACACCGTTCGCACGGATCAGGGACAGGTGGAGGCAGACCATGTGATACTGGCCTGCAACGGCTATCTGGGCGGGTTGAACCGCAAGGTGGCGGCGCGGGTGATGCCGATCAACAACTATATGATCGCAACGGAACCTCTTGGAAACGAAGCGAAAAAAGTTCTGACGCGGGACATTGCCGTGGCGGATTCCAAATTTGTTGTAAATTATTTTCGCCTGTCACACGACTGGCGGCTGCTGTTCGGCGGCGGAGAGAGCTATGGCTATCGCTTTCCGGCGGATATCGCGGCCAAGGTACGCAAGCCGATGCTGGAAATTTTCCCGCATCTTCAGGATGTTAAAATCGACTATGCCTGGGGCGGCACCTTGGCGATCACGATGAAGCGATTGCCCTATGTGGCGCGGGTGGGCAAAACTGTCCTGTCGGCCTCGGGCTATTCCGGGCACGGGGTCGGGACTGCGACTCATGCCGGGATGCTGATGGCCAAGGCCATTCAAGGCAATGCCGAAGGCTTTGATATCATGTCAAGAATACCGACGATGCCGTTTCCGGGCGGCGGCATGTTCCGCACCCCGCTGCTGAGCCTGGCGATGACCTGGTACGCGATGCGCGACCGGCTGGGTATCTGAGCCGCACGACGGGTCAACGGGGCGTTAACCTGTCAAGTCGTACGGTTCAGGCCCTGAAACGGACGAGTCGCCGCAACGAAAAACCGCCCGGAGCAACCGGGCGGTTCTTGTTGGTCCGACGGCAGGGCCGGGATCAACTGTGCAGTGCCGCGACCGCGTCCGTCAGGCGGACCTGACCGGTGACCTGCCCTGCCCCGTTTCGCACCGGCAGCGCCTGTGCGGCGCTGGCGGCCAGTGGGGCCAGCGCGTCCTCTAGCGCGGTGGTTTCCGCCAGTGGTTCGCCCTGCGGCGCGTCGCCGTCCAACGGCACCTTCAACCCGCGCACGCGGATGACCCGGCCGCGGTTGATCTCGCGCGTGAACTCGGCGATGTAGTCGTCCGCCGGGCGCAGGATGATGTCCTGCCCGTCGCCCGATTGCACCAGCGCGCCGTCCCGCAGAATGGCGATGGAATCGCCGATGCGCATCGCCTCGTCCAGGTCGTGGGTGATGAACACGATGGTCTTGTGCAGTTCCTGCTGCAGTTCCAGCAGGATCGACTGCATGTCGGTGCGGATCAGGGGATCGAGGGCCGAGAACGCTTCGTCCATCAGCAGGATGTCGGCGTCAGTGGCCAGCGCACGGGCCAGGCCCACGCGCTGCTGCATCCCGCCGGACAGTTGGCCGGGATAGTAATCCTCGTATCCCGACAGGCCGACACGATCCAGCCAGCGGCGGGCGCGCTCGGTCGCCTCTGTGTCCTTTACGCCCTGAATGCCAAGGCCATATTCGACATTTTCCACCACGGTACGATGCGGCAGCAGGGCGAATTTCTGGAACACCATCGACATCTTGAAGCGGCGCAAGTCGCGCAGTTCGGAGGGGTTCATCGCCATCACGTCCTGCCCGTCCACCCAGATTTCGCCCGCCGTGGGTTCGATCAGGCGGTTGAGGTGGCGGATCAGCGTCGACTTGCCGGACCCGGACAGGCCCATGATGACCTGCAGCTTGTTGGCCTCAACCTCCAGCGAGATGTCCTGCAGCCCCAGCACATGGCCGGTCTGGTCCAGAAGGTCCGGTTTGCCCATGCCAGCGCGGACCTTGGCCAGCGCCTTTTGCGGATTGGGGCCGAAGATCTTATAGAGGTTGCGGATGGAAATCTTGGTCTCAGCCATGCTGGGCCTCCCGGTAGGCTTGCAGCCGTTTGCCGTAGGTCTGGCTGACGCGGTCAAAGATGATGGCCAACGCGACGATGGCCAGCCCGTTCATCAGACCAAGCGCAAGATACTGGTTGGAAATCGCGCGCAATACCGGCACGCCCAGCCCCTGCACCCCGATCATCGAGGCGATCACGACCATGGACAGCGCCATCATGATGGTCTGGTTGATCCCGGCAAAGATGTTGGGCAGGGCCAGCGGGATCTGCACGCCGAACAGCTTTTCCCGGTTGGAGGCGCCGAAGGCGTTGGCGGCCTCCATCACGTCGGCGTCCACCAGCCGGATGCCCAGGTTCGTCAGGCGGACCAGCGGCGGCAGGGCGTAGATGCAGACGGCGATCAGGCCGGGCACCTTGCCGATGCCCAAAAGCATCACCACCGGGATCAGGTAGACGAAGCTGGGGATGGTCTGCATCACGTCCAGCACCGGGGTGATGATCTGCTGAGCGCGGTCATAGCGCGCCATCAGGATGCCCAGCGGGATGCCCACGAGGATGCACAGAAAGGTGGCGACGGAAATGATGGCGAGGGTGGACATCGTGTCCTTCCACATGCCGAAGAATCCGATGACCAGGAAGGCTGCAACGCTGGCGATGGTGATCTTCCAGGACCGCGACCCGGCCCAGGCCAGCGCGGCAAGGATCAGGATGATGATCGGCCAAGGGGTCGCCTGCAGCAGCTTTTCGAACCAGACCAGGAATTTCAGCAGCGGGGTGAAGGCGGCCTCTATGTCAGCGCCCCAGGCGCGGGTGAATTCGCGGAAGCTGCCGTCGATCCCGCGACGCAGCGCGGACAGATCGGACCGTCCCAAGGCGGGGAATTCAGTGAGAAACTCCATGGTTTCCTCCTGCCGTTATGTAAACAAGGGGCCTGCACGGCTGCGCAGGCCCCTTTCAGGAATGTCACGCGGGATCAGAGCGCACCGCGCACCTTGTCCGCCACGTCCGCGGGCACCCATTGGGTCCAGATTTCCGGGTGCTTGGCCAGGAATTCATAGGCGGCGTCCTCACCGGTGGCCTGGTTTTCGGACATGAAGACCAGCATGGCGTTCATCACTTCGCCGGGGAAGATGCGGGCCTTGAAATAGTCCTGCGCGGGGCCGGCCTTGGTGACGAAATCATCGGTGACGACGGTTTCAACTTCGGACGTGATCCACGACGTCGGTTTCGGGTCGGCGCAATCCTGTTCGGGCAGGGCGACGCAGCCGTTCCAGTTGTCGTCCCCGGCGTATTCGGCTTCGAACGGCAGCATGACCATGTTGTATTTGCCGATCATCGAGGTGGGCGACCAGTAGTAGCCGAACCACGGTTCACCACGTTCCACGGCCTTGGCCATGGACCCGTCCAGACCGGCGGCCGAGCCCGGATCGACCAGAAGCCAGCCCTTGTCCTCCATCGCGAAGGCGCGGAACAGGTTGGCATTGACCAACTGGCAGCCCCAACCCGCCGGGCAGCCGACGAACGCGCCCTTGGACGGGTCTTCGGTGTGGGGGAACAGTTCGGGGTGTTCCAGCAGCTTTTCGACGGTGTCCAGTTCCGGATGCGCGGCGTTGAAGGCGGGGGTGACCCACCAGCCTTCGCCCAGCCCGGTGATGGGACCGGGGTTCAGCGCGATCAGCGAGCCTTCGGCCTTGGCGGCGTCCAGCGGCGTGCGCACGGCGTTGATCCACAGTTCGGGCGCCACGTCGGGCTGACCCTTTTCGGACATCGATGCAAAGGTGGTCTGGGTCGCGCCGGGAACCAGTTCCACGTCACAACCATAGCCTTCGGTCAGGATGATGGCATCGACATTGGCCATCATTTCAGCCGAGGCCCAGTCCATTTCCGCGATAGAGACGGCCCCGCATTCGGACGCCTGCGCATGCCCTGCGGACATCGCCAACAGCCCGGCGGCGAGCGTATATTTCATGGTGGTATTCATTGGATTTATCCTCCCGGATCTGTTCGACTTTTCGGGCCGCGGATCTTCGGGTTCACGGCCAGTCACCAGCCCGCACGGCTGATTTCCCGAAGGTATGGCGGCGCGGGGCGCTGTCAATGTTCAGGCGTTGGCGCAAACACAACACGCCCGGCCCCGAATGTAAAGCAGCCCCCGCCTGACCTTGGGTCAACGGGTTTCCTGTTGGCCCCTGCCCGCGTTTCGATTAGAAAGTACGAAAGGATTATTCAGGAAAGCCGAAGATGACCCTTCCCCCCAATGTCTATGACGCCGAACCGATCCCGGACTCCGCCCGCGCGGAAATTGAACGGTTGCTGCAGACCGGCGACCTGTTTCGTTATACCGCGCCGGAAAACGCGCCGGTAACGTTGCTGGAACAGGAATTCGCGCAGATGATGGGCGTGAAATACGCGCTGGCTGTGTCGTCCTGTTCGGCGGCGCTGTTCCTGTCATTGAAGGCGCTGGCGCTGAAACCCGGCGCGCGGGTGCTGATCCCGGCCTTTACCTTTGCGGCGGTGCCGTCATCCATCGTCCATGCCGATTGCGTGCCGGTGCTGGCCGAAGTCGGCGACAACTACCGACTGGACATCGACGATTTCGCCGACCGGCTGGATGACAACATCGACGCGGTGATCATCAGCCACATGCGCGGGCACACGTCGGACATGGATGCGATCATGGCCCTGTGCGGCGCGCGCGACATCCCGGTGATCGAGGACGCCGCCCATTCGCTGGGCACCACCTGGCACGGGCAGAAGATCGGCACGATCGGGCAGGTCGGATGTTTTTCCTTCCAGAGCTACAAGCTGTTGAACGCGGGCGAAGGCGGGGTTCTGATCACCGATGACGCGGATATCGTGGCCCGCGCGGTGATCATGTCCGGGGCCTATGAACACAACTGGAAAAAGCACCACGCCCAGACCGAGGCCGAGGCGCAGGCGCTGGCAGAGGCGTTCGGGCGCTGGCAGAACCGGCTGCCGCTGTACAATCTGCGCCTGAACAACCTGTCGGCGGCGATCGTGCGGCCGCAACTGGCGGAACTGGCGCGGCGGGTCAGCGACGGGCGACGCAACCACGACTACGTGGCGGCCAAGCTGAACCGCTCGCCGTGGATCACCGTGCCGGACAAGCTGGGCCCGGAGGACCGCGCGCCGGATTCCATCCAGTTCAACCTGGTGGGCATGAATGACGACGAAATCCGCGCGTTCGAGGGCGCTGCGGCCAAGCGCGGCGTCAAGGTGCAGATCTTCGGGATTAGCACGGACAATGCGCGGGCCTTCTGGAACTGGCAGTTCATGGACCACATCCCCGACCTGCCGCAGACCCGCGCCATGCTGATGAAAGCCTGCGACGCCCGCCTGCCCGCGCGGCTGCAACTGCCGGAACTGGACCTGATCGCCGATGCGCTGATCCGCGCCGCACAGGACGTGATGGGCAACCTGCGCGCTTACGGCACCTGAGATCAGGCCATGCGCAGCACGGAACCCAGGAACGGATAGGCCACGATGGCCGGGTCGACGACCGCCTGTTGCAGGATCGGTTTCAGCTGCGCGGCGACCATCGCCGGCATGTCCTGCAGCGTGCCCTTGCGGGCGGTGACGGAAATCGTGCGGGTCAACTGGGCGAAAGGCAGTTCCAGCACATCCAGCCTGTCGGCAAAGCGCCGCGCCCGCATCAGGGCCAGCGGCGGCAGGATGGTCCAGCCCGCGCCCTGCGCCACCAGGGCCAGGATGGCGTGATAGCTGTCCAGTTCGAACCGGTGCGCCAGCGTCAGCTTCTGCCGCGCCAGGTGATCGGCCAGCAGCCGCCCGATGTAATGGCGGGTGGTGTATTGCACCAGCGGCAGCGCCTGCAATTGCGCCAGCCTGTCGGCGGAGGGATCCACCCTGCCCTTTTGCGCGACGGCGACGAAACCTTCGGTCAGCAGGGGGTAGACCTCTGTCCAGTCGGCGGGGGCGCCCATTTCCGCAGCGACGATCACGTCCAGCGCGCGGGCGTCCAGCCGGTCATGCAGGTGGTGGCTGGCGCCGGTTTCCAGCAGGAACTGGCAGTTCTTCAGCCGCTCGGCCAGGGCGGTCAGCAGGCGGGGCGTGACCTCGGCCTCAAGGTCTTCGATCGCACCCAGGCGAAAGCGGGTCAGCACCGCCATGTCGGACATGGCCAGTTCGGCGCGGGCCAGGGCGGCCTCGTTCAGGATGGTGGCGGCGCGACGGCGGAACATTTCCCCGGCCGGTGTCAGCGCGACGGGACGCGTGGCGCGGTCCAGCAGGGTTGCACCGATGGCGGATTCCAGGTTGGTCAGTTGCTGGCTGACCGCCGAGGGGCTGGCCCCAAGACGGCGCGCCGCCGCCGAGATGCTGCCCTCTTCGGCGGTGGCCACGAACACTTCGACGCCCCAGAGCGTGATCCGTCCGGGGCTGTCGACCATGTCACTTGCTCATTTTCGACAGCTTGGCCTGCAGGTCGGCCAATTGCTT
Source organism: Thalassovita sp. (assembly GCA_017792425.1). Taxonomy (GTDB): domain Bacteria; phylum Pseudomonadota; class Alphaproteobacteria; order Rhodobacterales; family Rhodobacteraceae; genus Thalassobius. The sequence goes on along the minus strand of CP051233.1, from coordinate 1,442,633 downwards.
CTTGATCTCGTCGAGGTTGTCCTCGTCGTCCGAGGCGTCGTTGTCCTTGGACGGGCCGCTCCAGGAACTGGACAGACCGCCGGTCATCGCCTTCATGAACGCCTCTTGCTGCGCCTGCATCGCTTCGAACCCCGGCATCTTGGCCATCGGGTTGGATTTGGTCATGCTTTCCATCATCTTGGACTGGCCGTCGCGCAGCATTTCAAAAGAGGCCTGCAGGAACTGGGGCACCATGGATCCGGCCTGCGTTGTGTAGCTGCGCACGAGGTCCGTCAGGATGTTCACCGGCAGCACGTTTTCGCCCCGGCTTTCATGTTCGGCAATAATTTGAAGAAGATACTGGCGAGTCAGGTCATCGCCCGACTTCAGGTCCACGATCTGGACCTCGCGGCCTTCGCGGATGAATCCGGCGATGTCTTCGAGCGTCACGTAATCGCTGGTTTCAGTGTTGTACAACCGGCGGCTGGCGTATCGTTTGATCAAAAGCGGCTTTTTATCTTCTGCCACGGGCAGTCCTCCCCAAAATGCAGCACTGCAGCAAGACTACGCCAGTCACATTCAAAAAGAAAGGGCGGGCATTGCTGCCCGCCCAACGCTACGCATCTGATTTGGGAGGAGGTCGATGCGGCGATAATCTGGTGCGATTACTTCGCAGCCACTTTCTTGGCAGCGGCGGTCGCTTCCTTGGTGGCCTTCTGAACGGCGGCCGAAGCTTCTTCGGTCAGATCCTTGCCGGCAGCCATCAGCAGTTCGACGGTTTCCATCTGAACTTTCTTGGCGATTTCAGCGAAGGCGGCCAGGTTCTGAGCGGCTGCTTCCGACGAAGCCGAAGCGAAATCGGTCAGGGCCTTGGCGTAGTCGGCGGGTTCTGCCTGGACTTTGGACAGGTCTGCCAGCTTGGACAGGGTTTCCTTGGTCCACTTGGCCGACAGGTCCGAGGACTTTTCGGCGGCGGTCAGGGCGACGCCTGCCAGCTTTTCGTTCAGCGACGCCTGGTTCTTGAATGCGTCTTCGAAAGCTTTGGTGTCGACGTTGAACGAACCCATCATGTCTTTCATGATGGCGGTGAAATCTTGTGCGGTCTTGGCCATGGTTCTAATCCTTTGCGTGCTGTCCGGGCCCACCCCGGTTTCTGCATCTGCAAAGAATATGCTTGCTGCGATGCAGAAAATCAAGATGTTTTTGCTGCACCGCAGAATAATTTGATTTAGTAAGCCAAATCAGGCACTTGCCTTTGGCAAAACATAGGTGCCCGGGGACGGGCACAGCACCGGGTGGGTCGAATCACCGGGTTGACGCTGCGGAACCATCTTACCGGACCGCTTGGCCAGCCAGCTTTCCCAACGCGGCCACCAAGACCCCTGGTGATACTTGGCGCCCTCCATCCATTCCTCGGGCGTACCGGACATGTCGGTATTGACGTAATGACCGTATTTCTTTTTCGAGGGCGGGTTCACGATGCCGGCGATATGGCCGGATTCCGACACGATGAAGGTCTTGTTCTTCGACCCCATCTTCTGCGCGCCGCGATAACTGTCCTTCCACGCGGCGATGTGATCGGTTTCGCAGGCGATGAAACAGACCGGAATGTCCACGTCCGCGATCTGCAGCCGGTCGTTCAGCATCTCTATCCCGCCCTCGGCGAACTCGTTGGCCTGGCAAAGCTTGCGCAGGTACTGCTTGGCCATCTTTGCGGGCAAGTTGGTGCTGTCGCCGTTCCAGTACAGCAGGTCGAACGCCGGGGGGGCCTCGCCCATCATGTAGCTGCGGATGGCAGGGCCATATATAAGGTCGTTCGAGCGCAGGAAGGAAAAGGTCCGCGACATGATGAAGGACCGGAGGATTCCGAATTCCTCTACCTCCTGTTCGATCGCGTCGATGAAATCGTTCTGCAGGAACGGGGTGAACTCTCCCTGATCGCTGAAATCCGTCAGCGTGGTAAAGAAGGTGGCCGATTTGATCGAGGTATCGCCACGGTGTTTCAGCAGCGACAGGGTCAGCGACAGGGTGGTGCCCGCGATGCAATAGCCGATGGCGTTGACCTGGTCCTGCCCGGTGATGGCCTTGACCTCTCGGATCGCGGCCAGGAAGCCGTCCGTGATATAGTCCTCCATCCCGGTATCGCGGTAGGATGCGTCGGGGTTGACCCAACTGACCACGAACAGCGTATAGCCCTGATCGGTGATCCACTTGATCAGGCTGTTCTGCTGTTTCAGGTCCAGGATGTAGAATTTGTTGATCCACGGCGGAAAGATGATCAGCGGCGTGGCGTGGACCTGGTCGGTGGTGGGGGCGTATTGGATCAGTTCGATCATGCGGTTGCGATAGATCACGCTGCCGGGCGTGGCGCCGATGTTTTCCCCCAGCTTGAACGCATTGGTGTCGGACAGGCGCACCAGCATCTGGCCGTTGTTCGCCTCCAGGTCAGCAACAAGGTTTTCCAGCCCGCGCACCAACGATTCGCCGTCGGTTTCCAGCGCCTTTTCCAACGCGTCCGGGTTGGTGCCCAGAAAATTCGTGGGCGCCATCATGTCGATGATCTGCTGCGAGAAATACTGCAACTGTCGCTTTTCCGCCGGTGCGAGGTGGTCGACCTCTGCCACTGCCTTGCGCAGGGCCGCGGAATTCAACTGGTATTGCTGCTTGACGTAATTGAAATAGGGATTGGTTTTCCACAACGGGTTGGAAAAGCGGCGGTCATCGGGGTTGGTGTCCTCGGGGGCCGAAAAACCGCCCTGTGACAGCGCGGTCTGCGCCTCGAGGAAGTGTTTCACCGATTTTCCCCAGTATTCCAGCTGGCTTTCGAACAGCTTGGCCGGGTTATGCAGCATTTCCTGCCAGTAATTCGAGGCGGCCTTGACGAAAACATCCTGGTCAGGGGCGTTCAGGCCGGGGTTGGCGGCCTTGCCGCCGGACATCGCCGCAATCAATCGCTGGGAAAGCTCTTCCACCTTTGCGAGATTCGCGGTCAGGCGATCGGAATTTTCACCTGCGACATCCTCTTTTGTTGTCATATTAAGAATTCCCTATTATCCTTGCTGCTACGCAGCATTACGGTGAGCGGTTTATCTGTCGTTGTGAAAGCAGGGCAAAGCGATAGAAGAATGTGCAAAGCACCGCCAACAAGGAGACGCAGATGCGCTACATGTTGACTTACGACCTTATGGAAACTTTCCGTAACACGAACCAATGGTTGGGTGCCTCCGCCCTGTCTATGGCATCTTATCCGGTTTTCAGCATGGTGCCAAACCCTGCATTGCAGTGGCTGGCCGCCTGGGGAGAGGTGACCGAACGCACATTCCAGCGCATGGTCGCCAAGCCCGACTGGGGCATCCGCACCTTCACCTGCGAGGATGGCAAGGACCACCTGGTCAATATCGAAACCGTGGTGGAAAAACCCTTTGGCGACCTGATCCATTTCAACGTGTCCGGCCGTGACCCCCAGCCACGCAAGATCCTGCTGGTGGCGCCGATGTCCGGCCACTATGCGACCCTGCTGCGGTCCACCGTCAAATCGCTGCTGGTCAACTGCGAGGTCTACATCACCGACTGGCATAACGCGCGCGACATTCCCGTGTCCGAGGGCAAGTTCGACGTCGAGGATTACACGCTGTACCTTGTCGATTTCATGAAACACCTGGGCCCGGACACCCATGTGATCGCCGTCTGCCAGCCCGCGCCGCTGACCCTGGCCGCCACCGCCTATCTGGCCGAGGAAGACCCCGAGGCGCAGCCGCGTTCGCTGACCCTGATCGGCGGCCCGATCGACCCCGACGCCACCCCCACCGACGTGACCGATTTCGGCAACCGCGTCACCATGGGCCAGCTGGAGGAAATGATGATCCAGCGCGTCGGCTTCAAGTACAAGGGCGTCGGCCGGTTGGTCTATCCGGGGCTGCTGCAGCTCAGCTCTTTCATGTCGATGAACGCGGATCGCCATTCCAAGGCGTTCCAGGACCAGATCCATCGCGTCATGGGCGGCGAGGCGTCGGACCATGACGCGCACAACCGGTTCTATGACGAATACCTGGCCGTCATGGACATGACCGCCGAATTCTACCTGTCCACGGTCGAGCGCATCTTCAAGAAATGCGAGATCGCCAAGAACGAGTTCACCGTGAACGGCAAGCTGGTGGATATCGGCAAGATCACCACCGTCGCGGTGAAAACCGTGGAAGGCGCGAATGACGATATCTCGGCCCCCGGTCAGTGTATCGCGGCGCTGAAACTGTGCACCGGCCTGCCCGAGAGCAAGAAGGCCAGCCACCTGGAACCGGGTGCGGGCCATTACGGCATCTTCGCCGGGAAAAGCTGGCGCAACAACATCCGCCCGCTGGTGCTGGACTTCATCGACGCCAATTCCGAAGCACCGGCCCGTCCGAAGATGAAGGTCGTGAAGCCGGCGAACCAGAACACCGCCGCGTCCTGACGGGATACGGAACGGAACACGGACAGGCGCGGGACATTCCCCGCGCCTTTTCATTTGCGGGGCGTGTCGTCGGGCGTGTCCGGTTTGAAGCGTCGGCGCAGCGCGCGCCAGACCGGCAAGACATCCAGCGCGGCCACGGCCACCCCCAGCGGCAGCATCCAGAAGCCGACCACCGGCAGGAACCCGAACACCCCGCCCACCATCAGAAGCAGCCCCGCGACCAGCCGCAACCCCGGCGGCAGGCGCCTGCGGAACCAGTTGCGGGCGCGGGCCAGCAGCTTGATCAGCCGTCGCCCGTTCCCGGTCATGCCCGCAGCACCAGCGGCTGCGCCATCCATGCGCGCAACGCCGCGGTCACGGCCTCGGGCTGTTCCAGCACCGGCAGGTGGCCCGCGTCAGGAATCAGCCGCAGTTCCGCATGGGGGATCAGATCGGCCATGAAGCTGTGGCGTTTCGGCGGGGTCAGCCCGTCGTGTTCCCCGCACAGCACCAGCGCGGGGCAGCGGCATTTGCGCAGGGTGGGTTGCTGGTCAGGGCGTTTTTGCAGGGCGCGGATCTGGCGGACAAAGACCTCTGGCCCCAGGTCCAGCGCCATTTGCACGAACGCGTTCAGCACTGCGGGTCGTCCCGGACCCGGCGCCAGGAATTCCGGGCGCATCAGTTGCCGCATCGCCTGTTCCAGGTTCCCGGCGCGGGCGCTGACGATCAGCGGTTCATAGCTGGCGGCGCTGGTGGGGGTTTCAGCCAGCGCATTGGTGTCCATCAGGCACAGGCGTTTCACCCGGTCCGGGGCGCGGCGCAGAAATTCCATCGCAACGATGCCGCCCATCGACAACCCGGCGAGCGCGAATTTTTCCGGCAGTTGCGGCAGCAGCGCCTCGGCGATTTCAGCGATCGTGTCGCCCCGCGTGATCGGGGCGACCATGACCGCGTGGTCGCGGCTGAGATCGGCCAGTTGCGCCGCAAACAGCCGCGCGTCGCACATCATGCCGGGCAGCAGGACCAGCGGTTCAGCCATCCTGTTCGTCCTCGCCATAGCCGGCCCAGCGGAACGCCCCATCGGCGCGCAGGGGGGAAAACGGGTTGAAGGCCAGTTCCCAGACATGGCCATCCGGGTCGGCGACATAGGCGATATGGCCGCCCCAGAACACGTCATGCGGCGGTTTCAGCACCCGCGCCCCGGCGGCGGTGGCGGCGGTGAACAGGTCCGTCACCTCTGCACGCGTGCGGGTATTCAGCGCCAGCGTCATCGCGCCGGTCCCCAGTTCGGACGGATCCATCCCCATGTCGCGGGCCAGGTCGGCCTTGGGATACAGGCCAATGGACTGACCCAGCAGGTCAAAGACGACGATGCCGGGCGGGGTTTCGACGGGGGACCAGCCCATCGCGGCATAAAAGGCGCGCGCCCGGTCCAGATCGTCGACGGCCAAGGTGATCAGGCTGACGCGCTGGTCCATCACATGCCCCCGATCCGGGCCAGCACGTCCTCGAGACTGGTGACGATCTGGGCCAGGTTGTCGTCCTCGGAAAACCGGTGATCCGCGCCCTTGACCAGTGTCAGGCGCATGTCCGGCCCCTTGGCGTGGTCCAGCAGGCGCAGGGCCACGGACATGTCCACATCCGCGTCCGCCGTGCCTTGCAGGAAGCGCACCGGAAAGTTCAGCGCCATCGGCTGGCGCAGCACCAGGTGGTTGCGGCCGTCCTCGATCAGGCGCCGGGTGATGATGTAGGGTTCGCCATAGTCCGAGGGCAGCGCCACCTGCCCGGTCTGGGCCAGCTCATCCCGCTGGGCGGGGGTGAACCCGTCCCACATGCTGTCCTCGGTAAAGTCGGGGGCGGCGGCGATGGTGACCAGCCCGCAGACCTTTTCAGGGATGCGCTGGGTCATCAGCAGGGAAATCCAGCCACCCATGGACGAGCCGACCAGCACCTGCGGCCCGTCGGTCAGGGCCAGGATCGCCTCGGCCGCGTCCTGCGCCCAGTCGCCGATGCAGCCGTCCTCGAACGCGCCGGAACTGTCGCCGTGGCCGGAATAGTCCAGCCGCAGGTAGGTGCGCAGGGTCCGCTTGGCCCAGTCTTCCAGGAACACCGCCTTGGTGCCGCCCATGTCGGATTTGAACCCGCCCAGAAACACGATCCCCGGTCCCTGGCCTTCGGTCTTGTGATAGGCGATCTGCCGCCCCTGCGGCGTTTCCAGGATCTTGTGTCCGCTCATGGTGCCTCCGGTGTTTTTGCCGGACGAGTTTGCCCCAAGCCCGGCGCAGGGAAAAGGGGTGCCGTGGCGGATCGGGCTCAGACTGCGCGCAACGCGACGGCGTGGCTTGACTTGGGCCGGGGCGCGATTCAAAAGGGGCGCGAACATATTACCCGCAACCGGGCGTTCCGTGGGCGCCAAACCGACGAGGAGCCGCAGATGGCACAAGTCACCCTTACCTTCCCCGATGGCAATGCACGCGACTATGAGGCCGGGATCACCCCCGCCGCCGTCGCCGAGGGCATTTCCAAGTCCCTGTCGAAAAAGGCCATCAGCGCCACGGTCAACGGCCAGCACTGGGATCTGCAGTGGCCGATCGAACAGGACGCGCAGATCGCGATCCACACGCTGCAGGACGACGCGCAGGCGCTGGAACTGATCCGCCACGACCTGGCCCACATCATGGCCCGCGCAGTGCAGGAAATCTGGCCGGGCGTCAAAGTGACCATCGGCCCGGTGATCGAACACGGCTGGTACTATGACTTTGACCGGCAGGAACCGTTTACCCCCGAGGACCTGGGCCAGATCGAAGCCAAGATGAAGGAAATCATCAACCGCCGCGATCCCGTCACCACCGAGGTTTGGGAACGCAAGCGCGCGATCGAGTATTACGAGGCCAACAACGAGCCCTACAAGGTGGAACTGGTCAACGCGATCCCCGACGACGGCCAGCCGATCCGCATGTACTGGCACGGCCATTGGCAAGACCTGTGCCGCGGCCCGCACCTGCAAAGCACCGGGCAGGTTCCGGCGGATGCGTTCAAGCTGATGAACGTGGCCGGGGCCTATTGGCGTGGCGATTCCAACCGTCCGATGCTGCAGCGTATCTACGGCGTGGGCTTCAAGAACCGCGACGACCTGAAGGCCCACCTGACCATGCTGGAAGAGGCCGCCAAGCGCGACCACCGCAAGCTGGGCCGCGAAATGGAACTGTTCCACATGCAGGAAGAGGCGCCGGGCCAGATCTTCTGGCACCCGAACGGCTGGCGCATCTACACCACCCTGCAGGACTATATGCGTCGCCAGCAGGAACGCGGCGGCTATGTCGAGGTGAACACGCCGCAGGTGGTGAACCGCAAGCTGTGGGAAGCCTCGGGCCACTGGGACAAGTACCAGGAAAACATGTTCATCGTCGAAGTCGAGGAAGAACATGCCAAGGAAAAAACCGTCAACGCGCTGAAGCCGATGAACTGCCCCTGCCACGTGCAGGTGTTCAACCAGGGTCTGAAATCCTACCGCGACCTGCCGCTGCGCATGGCCGAATTCGGGTCGTGCAACCGTTATGAACCCTCGGGGGCGCTGCACGGCATCATGCGGGTGCGCGGGTTCACCCAGGATGACGCCCACATCTTCTGCCGCGAAAGCCAGATCGAGAGCGAGACCAAGAAGTTCATCGAGTTCCTGCGCGACATCTACGAGGATCTGGGGTTCGAAAGCTTCAAGGTCAAATTCTCGGACCGGCCCGAAACGCGCGCCGGATCGGACGAGGTGTGGGACAAGGCCGAAGCCGCGCTGGCCAACGCCACGCAGGCCGCGGGCTACGACTATGACCTGAACCCCGGCGAAGGCGCGTTCTATGGTCCGAAGCTGGAATTCGTGCTGACCGACGCCATCGGTCGTGATTGGCAATGCGGCACGCTGCAGGTGGATTTCGTGCTGCCGGAACGGCTGGATGCGAATTACATCGGCGAGGACGGCGCGAAACACCGCCCCGTCATGCTGCACCGCGCGGTTCTGGGATCGTTCGAACGCTTCATCGGCATCCTGATCGAATCCCACGCCGGCAAGCTGCCGTTCTGGCTGGCCCCGCGCCAGGTGGTCGTGGCCAGCATCGTGTCCGAAGCGGACGGGTATTGCGAAGAAGTGGTCGCCGCGCTGAAGGCCGCCGGGGTCCGCGCCGAAACCGACCTGCGCAACGAGAAGATCAACTATAAGGTCCGCGAACATTCGCTGGGCAAGGTGCCGGTCATCCTGGCGATCGGCAAGAAAGAGGTGGAGGAGCGCACCGTCTCTGTCCGCCGCCTGGGCGAAAAGCAGACCACCGTTCAGCCACTGGACACGATCGTGAGCGCGCTGACAGCCGAGGCGAAAGCCCCCGATCTTCTGTAACAAAGCAACGTTTTTTTTCACGGCCCGCGACGGAAATCCCGCCGCGGGCCGTAATATTTCAGGGTTCCTGTGCCGGAATGTTCACGTTACGGCACACGCGCTGTGACGCGTCCGTGAGGCACGGGCCTGTGAGTGGTCCGTGAAGGCCCGTTGTCCTTACCTTTTGCATACCGGCAACGACCGGTCCGAGTTTCAAAAGGAAAGGGAAATCAAATGTCCAACGTACTGAAAACCGCCGCCGTCGCTGGCGCACTGGCCGCAGCACTGACCGCGCAGGCCACCACCGTGGCCCATGCCGCCGAAAAGGAAAAATGCTTTGGCGTCGCCATGGCCGGCAAGAACGACTGCGCCGCAGGCCCCGGCACCACCTGCGCCGGCACCTCGACCATGGATTACCAGGGCAACGCCTGGAGCCTGGTGGACGCGGGCACCTGCATGGATATCGACCTGCCCGCAATGGCCGATGGCACCATGCGCAAGGGCAGCCTGGAAGCGCTGGAGCGCGACCTGCCGATGAAGGGCTGAACGGCCTTGGGGTGGGCCTCGCCCGCCCCGACCATCCCGGAGGGTAACCATGTTCGACCAGACAAACCGCCTGCCCGCCGGTGCGGGGGTGGGGTTCAAACCGCAGCATTATGCCGACATCCTGCGCGATCCCGCGCCGGTGCAATGGCTGGAAATCCACGCCGAGAATTACATGGGCGACGGCGGGCGCCCGCTGGCGATGCTGCGTCACCTGTCCGAACGCTTTCCGATCTCCGTTCACGGCGTCGCCCTGTCCATCGGCGGCGAAACCCGGCTGGACCCAGACCACCTGGCGCGGCTGAAACACTTGGTCGGCTGGCTGAATCCCGCCAGTTTTTCCGAACACCTGGCCTGGTCGACCCACGGGGCGGAATTCCTGAACGACCTGCTGCCCCTGCCCTATACCAACGCCACGCTGAACCGCGTCTGTGCCCATATCGACGCGGTGCAGGAAGTGCTGGCCCGCCCGATGCTGCTGGAAAACCCGTCCAGCTACCTGCGCTTTGCCGCCTCTACCTGGGAAGAACCCGAATTCCTGGCCGAGATCGCCAAGCGCACCGGCTGTGGGCTGCTGCTGGACGTGAACAACGTCTTCGTGTCGGCCACCAACCTGGGCTATGACCCGCGCGCCTATATCGACGCCTATCCGACCGACAAGGTGGGCGAGATCCACCTGGGCGGCCATGACGCGGATACCGACGACACCGGCGCACCGCTGCTGATCGACAACCACGGGCGCGCGGTGGCCGATCCGGTCTGGGCGCTGCTGGATCATACCCTGCGCCAGACCGGCGCGCGACCGATCCTGATCGAATGGGACAACGACGTGCCCGACTGGCCGGTTCTGGCCGCCGAAGCCACCCGCGCGAATACCGCGCTAAAGGTGCTGGCATGACCACACAAACCGCTTTTCACACGGCGTTGCGCGATGCGGGCCTGCCGGTGCCCAAGGGGCTGCTGGACAAGGCGGGCGCGCCTGCGGGCAAGCGGTTCGCCGTCTACCGCAACAACGTCGCCGTGTCGTTGGCAGAGGCCCTGCGCGAGGGCTTTCCGGCGACTGCCCGGCTGCTGGGGAAGGACAATTTCACCGCCCTGTCGCGGCAATACGTGCAGGCGCACGCCCCGGATTCGCCGCTGATGTTCCTGTATGGCGGGGAATTCCCGGCCTTCCTGTCCGGGGTGCAGCCGCTGGCGCATCTGGGGTACCTGCCGCAGGTGGCGGCGCTGGAATGGCAGATGCGGCTGGCCTATCACGCCGCCGACGCCGCCCCCATCGCGCCCGAAACCCTGCAGGCGCTGCCGCCTGACGGGCTGCTGGCGGCGCGGTTCGTCTTTGCCCCGGCGGTGCGGCTGGTCCGCTCGGACCATCCCGTCGGCGACATCCGCGCCTTTGCGCTGGGGGCAGGCCCCGCGCCCGCAGGTGGGGCGCAGGCGGTTCTGATCACCCGCCCGGAATATGATCCGGTGCTGACCGTTCTGCCCGCTGCACAGGCTGACCTGATACAGGCATTGCTGAAGGGCGCGCCGTTGGGCGACGCGCTGGATGCCGCCCCGGACGCCGACCTGCACGCCGCGCTGCGCCTGATCCTGACCCACAACGCCCTGACCGCCACCCGATAGGAGACCCGCCATGACCCGTATCCCAGGCCTTTACCACGCATTCACGGACCTGTTGCAGCGGCTGGACTGGCTGCTGCCGACACTGGCGCGGGTCGTGTTTGCCGCCGTGCTGGCGGTGTATTTCTGGGCCTCTGCCGCGACCAAGCTGGGCGACGGGCTGTTCGGATTCCTGTCGCCTTCTGTCAGTGCCTATGCGCAGATCTTTCCAAAGGTGTTCGAGGCGGTGGGCTATGATACCTCGCAACTGGGTGTGTTCCACTGGGCCGTGGTGGTCGCCGGGATGTGGGCCGAATTCCTGTTGCCGCTGCTGATCGTGCTGGGGCTGTTCACCCGTCTGGCGGCGTTGGGGATGATCGGGTTTGTCGCCGTGCAATCGCTGACCGACCTGTACGGCCACGGCGGGATAGATCACGCCGCGACGCTGGGTGTATGGTTCGACCGGCTGCCCGACGGGGTGATCCTGGACCAGCGCGCCTTCTGGATGCTGGCGCTGGTGACACTGGTGATCAAGGGCGCGGGGCCGATCAGCGTGGATGCGATCCTTAGAAATGGGCCTTTGGCTCGTCCGGCTTCCCGGCCGCAATAGCCAGCAGCCCGGCCAGCCCGCAGAACCCGATCGGGAACATGGTGAACACGTTGAACCCGAAGGCAAAGGTCATCCCCGCCGCCGAGATCAGCAACAACGCCCCACCCCACAGCGCGCGCACCTTGGCCATTGCCCCGCCGGCAATCGCCAGCAGCGGCATCAGGAAACTCGCCCCGCGGATCAGATCGACGTTGCGGACCTGCTCGGCCAGCCCCTCGATTTCGCCATACCGGTCGATCACCTCGGTATAGCCGTAGCTGACAAAGCCGACGACCATGCCGATGATCCCACCGATAATTCCCAGAACAAGGGCTGCGTTGCGCATCAGGGTTCCTCCGTTTCCGAACAGGTAAGCATGGGTGGCCTAGATGCCAAGAGCGTCCTGCACGTCACGGGTCCAACCCAGCAACAATTCCCCGTCAGCGGTCTGGATCAGCGGGCGTTTCATCAGCGCCGGGTGATCGCGCAGCAGATCCAGCGGCGGGCGACGGCGCTCTGACTCGGGTAATGCGCGCCAGGTGGTGGATCGGGTATTGAGCAATTTTTCCCCGAACTTTGCCTGCGCCGCGATCAGCAACTCTGAATCCATCGGCGTGTCCCGAATATCCTGCAGAACCGAACCTTGCAGCGATTTCAAAGCCTTGCGGCAGGTGTCGCAGTTTTTCAGACCGTACAGTTTCATCCGCCTCTCCTGTGACCGGCTGCCTGAATATCAGGCAAACCCGGTCTGCGCATCATCGTTTTGCTTGATTTTTACAATGGCTGCCCAATCATGGGGGCGCGTCCCCATTTGGCCGCAGCACTACAGGAAGGAGACACGGACATGCCCAACGGCACCGTGAAATGGTTCAATTCGACGAAAGGTTTCGGGTTCATTGCACCCGACGAAGGCGGCAAGGATGTGTTCGTGCATATCTCGGCGGTGGAACGGTCCGGGATGAAAACCCTGACCGACAATCAGAAAATCAGCTATGAACTGATCGACGGCCGCGATGGCCGCCAGATGGCGGGCGATCTGAAGGCGATCTGACCCGCTGGCGGCATTGCAGCACGGACAGGCAGCGCCCGAAATGTCGGCCGCCGCCCGGGATCATCATTCGTAGCGGCAGCCTTTTTCACCCTCGGGGCAGACCATCGACTGGCCCTTGGGCTGCGCGCCAGGGACGCTGGCGCGCATGGCGACCCAATCGCCCTTGGCCTGCTGATAGGTGAGGGGCTGGTTCGGAGTGCCGCAACAGATCACGCCGTTGACGGTGATGGGCTGCTGACCGTTGGGACAATAGTTGGCAACACCGGAATAAGCATAGACGCGGACCCCCTCGGCCAGCGCCGGGGCAGCCCCCAGCGCCAACAGGCAAGCCGCTGAAATCAATCTGGATTTTGTCATCGGACACCTCGTGAAATGCAGACGGGGACAGGGTAGAACACCCCGTCCCCGCCGCAAAGCGCTTTCTGTGCCGGGTCAGTGATCGGCCAGCTTGCCGAATTCGGCCTCCAACCGCTGTTTCAGCTTCTTGGCCGCGTTGCGCACGGCCACGGTGATGTCGGCGGCGTCATGATGGGCGGCATAGGGGCGCAGCCCCTGCGGGCGCGCCTCGACCGTGGCGCGGATATCCTCGCCGCCCTTGGGGCCGCGTTCGTCCTTCAGATGCACCTCGACACGGGTCAGACGCTTGGCCACCGGGGCAAGGGCATCGCGGACGATCTGTTCGCAGACATCTGCCAGGCGTTCGTCGCCGTGGATGTGGTGATCGGTGTTGATCTGGATTTGCATCTGAGCCTCCTTGGTTTTCTTCAGGCTATACGAGTCTCAGCTAGGCGTGAATTGATTTGGCGCAAGCATTCGCTGAAAATTTTCGTCGCCGAAGATCAGGCAGAACAAAGGGCCGCGCCCGACTTGATTATGGGGAACTGGTCAAGTTCCTATGAACCAGAATTGCCAAGTGGCAAGGAGGTTCGTGGTATAAGTTCAGTGATCGTGCTATTGCTTCTTTCAGACGTTTTCACATAACCAGTATCTTGTTGCTGATAGATCGCAGAAGCAGCTTGCTGGAGTATTATGTCGCGTGCCTCCTGAGTGCTTCCAGCTTCGACCAAACTCCTGTATGTCATCAAAGCATTTTGACGGTGCCTATTCACCACTTCGTTATGGCGGTGTGAAAGATAGTTTTTTGCACTCAACGAAAGCATGTAAGCAACAACGCCAAAAAGCAGGACTTTACTAACAATTAGCTGCGCTGCTTCCAAATTATTCTCAGGTTTGATCCATGGACACTTATGTAAAAAGAGTGTAGCGGCCGCAAATAGTCCCAGTACAATGGCCCAATTCCCAGTGCGCTTGCGCCATACCTCCGCTTCTTTCTGATGCACTTCTGCCTGCTGATGGAAATGAAATGCCTCCTGAGAGACACCTTGCTCTGATCCGCTCCCCAGACTTCTACCGCCCGTAGGCAGAGTTTCCCGGCTTTGCTCAGGGTGACGGGCTGGTGACGCCCCCCGATTTCGTCAGCGTGATCGGGGCCTTGTTCCCGATCGCGCCATGTGGCCGTTCCTCATTGTAGTATCTACGCCAAGCCTCCAACTTTTCGGCCGCATCCGCAAGGGTGAGGAACCAATACTGGTTCAAGCACTCGGTCCGGAACCGGCCGTTGAACGCTTCGATGAATGCATTGTCGGTCGGCTTGCCGGGGCGCGAGAAGTCGAGGGTCACGCCACGTTGATAGGCCCAGAGGTCCATGTCGCGAGACACGAACTCGGCGCCCTGATCGACTCGGATAGTCTTCGGATAGCCTGTTAGTCGGCACACCCGGTCCAGCGTTGCGACCACATCCTCGCCGCGGTAGCTGAACCGGACATCGAGCACTGGCACGTAGCGTGAGAAGGTGTCGATGACTGTCAGAACCCTCAGCTTCTTGCCGGTCGCGAGCTGATCGTGAACAAAGTCCATTGCCCAGACGTCGTTCGGGCCGACCGCCTCGGCGCGGTCGTCACGCAGCTTGGCCTTCACGCGGCGCTTCGGCGTCTTGTTCCTGAGTTGCAATCCCAACTCCCTGTAAATCCGATAGACTTTCTTGATGTTGATGTTCCAGCCCTCACGTTCGAGCAGGACGTGAACGCGCCGGTAGCCATACCGCACGCGCGTTTCACTGATCTCCCTGGTCCGCTTGGCGACGGCAGCCTGATCGGCGCGGCGAGATTTGTAGTGGAACGTCGAACGGTCGAACCCCATAGCCCCACAGGCTTTTCGGATCGAAACCGCCCAATCGCTACACATCCCGCGAACCAGTTCGCGCTTGCGATCAGGCTTCAGAGCTTTCGGCGGATGACGTCTTGCAGCATCTCCCGATCCAGCGTCAGGTCCGCGACGATCTTCTTCAACCTGGCATTCTCGTCCTCGAGCTGCTTCAGTCGTCGCATCTCGTCAGGCAGAAGGCCCGCGTATTTCTTCTTCCAACTGAAATAAGTCGCCTGGCTGATCCCCGCCTTCCGACAGATCTCCGCGACCGGCGTGCCTTCCTCGCCTTGCTTCAAAATGAACGCCTTCTGCGCGTCCGAAAATTTGCTCGCCTTCATGCGATTCCACTCCTCTTCCAGCCAAGGAAGCGTAGCGGAAAACTCCAGCTTCAAACGGTCCAGTTTCCGGGGATCAGATCAGCTCGGCAGCAGTTTTCCTAACGTCGTCGAGAATCTTTTGAGCAGCTTCCTTCTGCTCCTCCAACTCTCTCATCAACCGGCTGGTTTGGTCTTGAATGCTCTGTACCGAACCTCGAGCGTCTTGCTCCAAAGTTCCAAAATCAACAGTTCGCGCAACTGCATATGAAACAAATGGCTGCAATTTTGAGAAAGTTGGTTGCAATAAATTCCATAAGGCATCAATCAGAGTAGCACGCCGATTGGCAACATCGCCTTCGTCAACCGAGAACGCCAAAATTTTCTCAAATGCGTTGTAAACCGCATTGGTGGCCATTTTAATTTGATTTAGCTCTGAATTCGGAAAAAGTTCCAAAGCAGAGACTGGAAGCAGTATTAGTATCGCTTTGAGTTTACTAGCAGGCTCAACCGCGTCATGAAAACTATTTGACCCCAGATCTTCTTTTCGGACTAGGGACTTAACATTAAACTCCTGAACTCTTTCGAGGGCCTCGATGGTTTCGCTGAGGATTTCTCTGCTTTGATACTTATCAACTTCACTCATCCACTCACCCCAGAACCTCTTGCAACTCCCGCCACTCTCGCGCCGACATGCCTGACGACTCCTGCGTGACAGCTTCACCTTTCAGCATTCGGCGGACGCAATCAAGGGCTGCGGCACTCAGGGTTTCGCCACCCATGCGATAATCCTCGAACGCCTTGTAGGCGAAGGGCACCCAGTCGGCGACCAGTTTGCAGATCTCCTCGGCGTAGACCCGGATTTCGTACTGGGCGTGGGCGTCGGCGCGCAGGCGCAGGAAGTGGAAGAGGTTGTGCAGGTCCACCTTCCAGTACCACTGGGTATAGATGTTGGCGGGCAGGTTCATCCGGGCCAGTTCACGGGCCAGACCCTGCTGGCCGTCCTCGCTGATCATGGATTCATAGTGGTCATAGGCGCGGGTGCTGTCGGATTTCAGGATTTCCAGCACGCGGGCGGCCTCTTCCCCGGTCAGCGCCTCGCCGCGGCCCTGGTTGTTGACGACGGATTGCGCGGCCAGTTGCTCCGGCGCGGGGATGTAGAATTCACGGTCCAGGATCGAATAACGGGCGCTGTATTCGTTGACGTTGGCGGTGCGGTGGCGGATCCACTGGCGGGCCACGAACACCGGCAGCTTGACGTGCAGCTTGACCTCGCACATTTCGAACGGGGTGGAATGCCAGTGGCGCATCAGGTAGCGGATCAGCCCCTCGTCATTCTGCACGGACTTGGTGCCCTTGCCATAGGACACGCGGGCCGCCTGGCAGATCGCGGCGTCGTCGCCCATGTAATCGACCACCCGGACAAAGCCGTGATCCAGCACCGGGTTGATGGTGTAGAGGTGCTTTTCCATGCCCTCGGACACGGCGCGCAGGGTCTGGCGGGGGCTGGCGCGCAGGGCGTCGACTTCGGCCTGCTGTTCGGGCGTCACGGGCATGGGGCTGTCCTTCTTATCACATGTGAGTCGGGGAACACTATATCTGGGGTCCGCCGTCGGAAAAACTGCTATATGCGGACAGGTTTTCCGTTGCAACAGCTTCGGGGATTTTCCGGCCCATCCCCCTTCTTTCATTGACTTTTCGCGCCACTTCCCGGACCCTGCGAAAAAAAGAGCAGGTTTCAAAAGGATACAGGCAGATGAACAGGACGGCTTTGGCCCTGCTGTGCGTTTCGGCATTGGGCATGGGCTGCACGGACGGCACCGAATCCTCGGGGACCGGCGCGGCGGCCCAGTTTTACGAGCAGACAGCAGACGGCACAGGCAACGGATATGCCGCAAACATCACCTATGACAGCGGGACGGACACCTTCTATGTGGACGGTCTGGGATTTGACGGCGACGAGGACGAAGGCACCGCCTTTGCCCGGCTGATCCCCGGCAACGATCTGGCCCTGCCCGCCGGGTTCGCCCTGTATGAATCGCCCACCAGCCACCCCGACAGCCTGACCGGAAACCCGATCGCGCAGATGGAACACCGCGCGCTGTACGGCGTCAGCGGGTCCGGCGACACCGAATTCGCCATCGTGCGCACCGGGGCCTACCTGGGCTATGGTTTCGGCGGGTTCGTCTACCAGCGCAACGGCACGGTCGTACTGCCGTCAACCGGGCAGGCGCTGTATTCGGGGCAATATGTCGGTCTGCGGGACTATGACGGGCAATCGGGGCTGGAATACACCACCGGCGACATGGAGGTCGCGATCGACTTCAACGGGTTCAGCACCCAATGCACCGGCGGCTGCGCCAGCGCGGTGCGCGGCTTTGTCAGCAACCGGCGCTATTTCGACGGGGACGGCAACGATGTCACGGCTGCCTACCTGACTGCGCTGGGAACCGCCAAGAGCGCCGTCTACACCGAAATTCCGACCCTGGTCTTTACCGTCGGGCCGGATGTCATGAACGATCAGGGCGAACTGACCGGCAGCGTCACCAGCTCTATCGCCACCAGCACCGGCAGCGAAACCCACGAAAGCGGCACCTACTATGCCGTGCTGTCGGGCGACGACGCCGAGGAAATGGTCGGCGTGATCGTCGTGACCAGCGGCGTGCCGAACTCCTCGTCTACGATGCGGGAAACCGGCGGCTTCCTGCTGGAAAGGTAATCCGGTGTCCGCGCTGCGCGGTTGTCTGATCTGGGCTGCGTTGGCCTTGGCAGCCGGGACGTCGTCCCCGGTGCGCGCCGAACAACTGACCGCGGCGCAGATGCGGGCGGCGGCGGTGGTGGCGTTGGACAGCGGGCGGCCGCAGGTGGCGCTGGCGCTGTCGCGGGCCCTGCTGACGCGCGATCCCGATGACCTGATGGCGTTGCTTGCGCAGGCGCGGGCGGCGCGGGACATGGGGCGGTTTGCCCTGGCCGAAACGGCGGCGCGCCGGGCCTGGGCACTGTCCGACACCGATGGCGAGCGTTACGATAGCGCACGGATGCTGGCGCAGGTTCTGTCCAGCCAGGGCCAGCGCACCCGTGCCCAACTGTGGCTGCGCCGTGCCGTCCAGAATGCCCCCGATCCGGCCACCCGCGCCCAGGCGGTGCGTGACTTCACTTATGTCCGGGCGCGCAACCCGCTGAAGCTGAACCTGAGTTTCGCGGCCTCGCCTGAATCGAACATCAACAACGGCTCGATCCGGGATGAAACGCAGGTGTTCGACTTCTTCTCGCAACAGTACATCGTTGCGGATCTCAGCGGCGGGGCGCTGGCCCTGTCGGGGCTGGAGGCGCGCGCCGGGCTGGACCTGCGCTATACCCTGTCCGAAAGCCCGCGCCACCGGACTGACCTGGTGCTGCAGGCCGGGATGCGCCGCTATCACCTGTCGGACAGCGCCAAGGCGGCGGCCCCCGCCGTTTCGGCCAGCGATTTCGCCTATGACAACCTGGACATCGGGCTGCAGCACCGCTGGCGGCAGGACGGCTGGGGCGAGATGCAGATGGGCCTGCTGGCAGGCGGGGCGCGCTATGGCGGCCAGGCCTATTCACAGCGGTTGCGGCTGGATACCGGGCTAAGCCGCCCGCTGGGGCCGCAGGCCCGGATGACCCTGTCCTTCGGCGCCGAGGCCACGCGCGGCCCGCGCGCGCCGCATGCGGATCTGCTGCGGATGGGGCTGGACCTGACCCGGCGCACCGGCAATGGCGGGCAGTTGACCGGGTTCGTCACGCTGACCACCAGCCAGTCCGCCGCCGAGGCCGCCGATTTCACCGAGGCGCAGCTGGGCCTGGAGACCCGCCCGGCGTGGAAAATGTTCGGATCGGCCCCGACGCTGGGTCTGGCGCTGCGCTGGCGCGACTATGACAGCTATGTGCTGTTTTCCCCCGACGGGCGCCAGGACCGCGAGGCCAGCGCCTATATCAAGGTCCGTTTCGCCGGGGCGGAATACATGGGCTTTACCCCCAGCCTGACGATCAGCGCCAGCCGCACGGATTCGTCCATCGGGCTGTTCGACGTGGACCGCACCGGCGTGGCGCTGGGGATCGAGTCGGCCTTCTGACCCCGCGTTTGGGCTAGGATTGCCCGGCGCATTGTGGTTTCCTGCGCGCGGATGAGGGAGGACAGCATGAAAATCCGCTACCTGCATACGATGGTCCGGGTGAAGGACCTGGAAAAAAGCATGGCCTTCTATGCCCTTCTGGGGCTGAAGGAAACCCGCCGGATCGAGAGCGAAGCCGGGCGGTTTTCCCTGATCTTCATGGCGCCCGAGGGGCAAGAGGACTGCCCGGTGGAACTGACCTACAACTGGGACGGGGACGAGGGCCTGCCGTCCGACAGCCGCCATTTCGGCCACCTGGCCTACGCGGTAGAGGACATCTATGCCATGTGCCAGCACCTGCAGGACAACGGCGTTGTCATCAATCGCCCCCCGCGTGACGGGCGCATGGCCTTCGTGCGCAGCCCCGACAACGTGTCGGTGGAACTGCTGCAGATGGGCGATCCGCTGCCTGTGCAGGAACCTTGGGCCAGCATGGGCAACACCGGCCACTGGTAGGCGTCAGTAGATATACCGGATCTGGTCCGTCCAGTAGCGTTCCACCCGGCGCAGCGCCGCGGTGATGTCGGTGATCCCGTCCGGCCCCAGCACGCCCTTGGCCTCCAACCCGTCGGCGTGACGCAGGAACAGGTCGGACACCGTGTCACGGATATGCCGGCCCTTCTGGGTCAGGCGCACGCGGACCGACCGGCGGTCGATCTCGCACCGCTGGTGGTGCATGTATCCCATTTCCACCAGTTTCTTTAGGTTGTAGCTGACGTTGGAGCCCTGGTAATAACCGCGCGTCTTCAACTCGCCGGCCGTGACCTCGTTGTCGCCGATGTTGAACAGCAGCAGCGCCTGGACCGCGTTGATTTCCAGTACGCCGACGCGTTCGAATTCATCCTTGATGACATCCAGCAGCAGCCGGTGCAGCCGTTCGACCAGCGCCAGCGCCTCCAGGTAGCTGCCCATGAAAGTGGCGCGGTCGCCCGTGCTGATGGGGTTGTGTAAGCTCATCCATGATCTCCGTCCGGGAAAACTGGAACAGAAACTGAACAACAATCCCCAAAATTCGGTTAAACCCCGAAGGGTTTCCGTAAAATGCGAACTATTCGGCGTTACCGATCAGCGTGCGGATGTCCTGGATCAGCCCGGCAAAACGCGGGTCAGGCGCGATCTGGCCGGACACCCACTGATACAGATCCTGATCGTTCTCGCTTAGCAGCACGTCATATTCGGTCAGTTCGGCGTCGGACATGGCCCCCAGTTTCGCCGCGGCGTAGCGCGACAGGATGATGTCCATTTCCTTGATCCCGCGCCGCATGGACCGCATGGTCAGCCGTTTCAGCCGGTGTTCGTGGGTTTCTTCGGTCACGCGTTTTCGCCCTTCAGTTTGATCCGCAGTCGTTTTTCCAGCCGCCCCAGACGATCCGCCGTCCCGGCGATCTGCCCCTTCAGGTCGCGGATTTCCAGCAGCAGTTCGTTCACATCCGGGGATACCGTGCCTTCGTCCTGCGGCGGTGACACGCCATCGCCTTCGCCGGTCAGCATCCAGCCCATCGACACGCCCAGGATACCCGCCATCATCATCAGCCGGTTGACGCGTGGTTCGGACAGATCCTGTTCCCATTCACGCAGGGTGCCGGTCTTGATCCCCATGCGCTTGGCCAGTTGTTTCTGGGTCATGCTCGCCGCTTCGCGCGCCGCGGCAACGCGATCTCCGAACGTGGCGGTTTCCGGTCCGTACCAGTCGTGTTCGTCTGACATAATAATCCTTTCTGCCGATCCCGCTTGATCGGTCATTGCGCGCAACCTATGACAGGTTCGCAAGGAACACAAACACCCGAGGCCGCCCATGTCTTTCCTGTCACAGACGCTTGCGCGCGTGAAACCGTCACCCACCATGGCCATCACCGGACTGGCGATGGAGCTGAAGGCGCAGGGCCGCGACGTGATCAGCCTCAGCGCCGGCGAGCCCGATTTCGACACGCCGGACAACATCCGCGCCGCCGGGATCCGCGCCATCAACGAGGGCAAGACCCGCTACACCGCCGTCGATGGCATCCCGGAACTGAAACAGGCGATCTGCGCCAAGTTCAAACGCGACAACGGGCTGGACTACACACCGAAACAGGTGACTGTGGGCACCGGCGGCAAGCAGGTGCTGTACAACGCCCTGATGGCCACGCTGAACCACGATGACGAGGTGATCATCCCCGCCCCCTACTGGGTCAGCTATCCCGATATGGTGCTGCTGGCCGGTGGCACCCCCGTATTCATAGAGGCGGCGCTGGAAAACAGCTTCAAGATCACGCCGGACCAGCTGGACCGTGCGATCACCCGGAATACCAAGTGGTTCCTGTTCAATTCGCCCAGCAACCCCACCGGGGCCGGCTATTCGTGGGACGAACTGAAGGCCCTGACCGAGGTTCTGATGCGCCACCCCCATGTCTGGGTGTTGACGGACGACATGTATGAACACCTCGCCTATGGCGATTTCCGGTTCTGCACCCCGGCGCAGGTCGAACCGCGCCTGTATGACCGCACCCTGACCGTGAACGGCGTGTCCAAGGCCTATGCCATGACCGGCTGGCGCATCGGCTATGCCGCCGGGCCGGAAAGCGTGATCGGGGCGATCCGCAAGGTGCAATCGCAAAGCACATCGAACCCCTGTTCGATCAGCCAATGGGCGGCGGTCGAGGCGCTGAACGGCCCGCAGGATTTCATCGCACCGCATAACCAGATGTTCATGCGCCGTCGCGATCTGGTGGTGGGAATGCTGAACGACATTGACGGCGTCACCTGCCCCGTCCCCGATGGCGCGTTCTATGTCTACCCGTTCATCCGGGGCCTGATCGGCAGGACCGCCGCGTCGGGCGTGACGATCACCGATGACCAGGTATTCGCAACGGAACTGCTGAACGAAACCGGCGTGGCGGTGGTGTTCGGGGCGGCCTTCGGCCTGTCGCCCGCCTTCCGCATCAGCTATGCCACCTCGGACGACCAGTTGCGCGACGCCTGCACCCGGATTCAGAAATTCTGCGCGGGGCTGACATGACCGACCTGCCGCAATACTTCTTTCGCACCCGTGAAAACGGTGCCTTCGTGTTCCGCGTGGATACGGAAAACCGCCAGCGCCGCATCGACATGGACCAGATCGCCACGGTCAACATCCGCAACGGCGAAATCAAGCCGCAGGGCGACCGGGTGCTGTCGGACGCGGACATGAAGGCGATCAAGGACTGGATGGATGAACGCAACAAGGTGCTGAACAAGCGCGAGATAGAGGATATCCTGCGCACCATCGACCACCTGAACCAGACCGCGCACTGGGCCCAGACCCGCGCCACAGACAACCAGCTGGACCGCGTCACCGACGCGCTGCTGCTGGCGATGCACGACCTGCGCGGCGTTCTGGTCCGGCGCAAGGCCGACCGGCTGGAGACAGACAAGAAGGACTGATGCCGCTGGTCAGGCCAAGGGCACCCGCCTGACCGAATGGGCCCAGAACCGCCACATCATGAAGATCCCGGCGCAGAACAGCCCCACCGCCAGCCCGACCCAGACCCCCGGCCCCTGCCAGTCCAGCACGAAACCCAGCACATAGCTGACCGGCACCCCGATCCCCCAATAGCTGACAGCCGCGATCACCATCGGAACGCGCGTGTCCTGTACCCCGCGCAACAGCCCCAGCGCCATCACCTGGCTGGCGTCCGCCAACTGGAACACCGCCGCCGCCGCCAACAGCGGCACCCCCAGCGCGATCACCGCGGCGCGGTCCGGATCGCCGGGGGACAGGAACCCGCTCAGCAGCAGTTCCGGCAGCGTCAGGAAGGCGATCACCGTCAGCCCCGCCATGCCCAGCGACATCGCCACCACCACCTGCGCGCCCCGGCGCAAGTCCTCGGCGTCGCCGCGTCCCAGCGCCCGGCCCGCCCGCACCGTGGCGGCGTTCGACAGGCCCAGATGCACCATGAAGGTCAGCGAGGCGACCTGCAGCGCGATCCCGTGCGCGGCCAGCGGCAATTCCCCCATCCAGCCCATCATGGTGGATGCGGCGGCGAACAGGCCGACCTCGGCCAGGTTGGTGATCCCGATGGGCCAGCCCAGCCGGAACACCTGCCCGAAGGCTTCCCGGTCCGGGCGCCAGAAACGCACGAACAACTGGTGTTCGCTGGTGACCACGGCGGCATACAGCGCCATCAGCACGATCGACAGCACCTGCACCAGCACGGACGCCACCGCCGCGCCGCGAATGCCCAGCTCTGGCGCGCCCCAGTTGCCAAAGATCAGCGCATAGTTGATCACCGCATTGAAGGCGACCGCGCCCAGCGTGATCCACAGCACGATCCGGGTGTGCTCCAGCGCCGCCAGATAGGATTTCAGCACCATCACCATCAGCGCCGGAAAGATTCCCCAGCCCGCGATCGCCAGGTATTGCCCGCCCAGCAACGCGATTTCCGGGGTCTGCCCCAGCGCCAGCAGCACCCGTTCGGGAAAGATCATCAGCGGCGTCACGGCCAGCCCGAACAGCATCGACAGCCACAGCGCCATGCGGGTGTAGCGGCGCACCTGGGTCTGGTTGCCCGCCGCTTCGGCCTCGGCCACCATCGGCATGACCGCCCAGGCAAAGCCCGATCCCATGATGAACAGCACGAAGAACACCATGCCGCCCAGCACCTGCGCGGCCAGTTCCTGCACCCCGTACCAGCCCAGCATGACCGCATCGGTCAGCGTGATCGCGAATTGCGCCACGTGACTGCCGATCAGCGGCAGGCCCAGGGCCAGGATGGCGCGGGCATGGGTCAGATAAGACATGCGGGTATCCATACCCCTGCCCTATCCCCGCACCCAAGGGCTGACAAGCCTTCGCGTTAGCGCAACCGGAATACTACGGTGACACTGCGCGGATGGGTCAGGCCCTCAGTTCCCGCAGCAGGGTTTCCACCAGCGCCCCGGCCCCCATCGCACGGGCCAGCGGCGCGCCCTGCCCGGCCCATTGCGCGCCCCAGCCGCTGCGCCCCGTGGCCTTGGCGGCCTCGGCCAGCGCCTTGGCCGCGTCATAGGCCACCGGATAATCGGGCACATCGGCGGGATCGGCATCCTCGGCCCAGGCGATATAGTTGTTGCGCAGACAGCGCGCCGGGCGGCCCGAAACGGCAGGGGTCAGCCGCGTCTGCCAGCCCCCCGGACCGGTCAGCGCGGCGCGGTACTCCTCGTCCGCGGCGCTTTCATCCGTGGCGATGAACGCCGTGCCCAGTTGCGCCGCCTGCGCCCCCAGCGCCAAGGCAGCGCGGATGCCCGCCCCGTCCATGATCCCGCCCGCCGCGATGACGGGCAGGAAACAGTTCTGGACCAGCAGCCGGGTCAGCGCCAGCGTGCCATGCCCGGCATCCGGCCCTGCCGGATCAAAGATACCGCGGTGTCCCCCGGCCTCGATCCCCTGCGCCACGATCCCGTGCAGCCCCGCCGCCTCGATCGCGCGGGCCTCTTCCAGGTTGGTGGCGGTGGCCAGCAGCAGGATACCCGCCTTTTTCAGCACCTTCAGTCGTTCTGTATCCGGCAGGCCGAAATGCAGGCTGACCACCGCGGGGCGTTCTTCCAGCACCATGTCCAGCAATGCGTCATCGGTCAGGAAGCTGCCGTAGATTTCGCGCAAACCCTGCGGCGGATGCGCCTCGAACCCCGAAAACACCGGTTTCATCCGCGCCAGCCATCCGGCCTCGCGCGCGCTGTCGCGGACCGCTGGCCGGTGGCAAAAGAAATTGACGTTGAAGGGCCGGTCCGTCAGCGTCCGGGTCTGGCGGATCATCCGCCGCGCCACTTCGACCGAGGACGCCCCCAGCCCCAGCGCACCCAGTCCCCCGGCATTGGACACTGCCGCCGCCATCGCGGGCGTCGCAACCCCCGCCATCGGGGCCTGCAGCAGCGGCCCTTTCAGCCCCAGACGGGTGATCAAGCTGTGTTGGGTCATGGCATTCCTCCCGCCGTGTCGGCCCATGTTAGAAGGCCGTGCGCCCCTTGTCACCGCCCAGCTTGGCGGGGGCGATCCATCCCGCTAGACTGCCCCCGACACAAGAGGTTCCGATGCCCGAAAGCCCCTTCGCAACGCTGATCCCCGATGCGCAGCACTTCCTGGCGGAACTGGCCGCGCAGAACACCCGCGACTGGTTCACCGCGAACAAACCCCGGTTCCAGCGCGACCTGCAGGCGCCCGCCCATGCGCTGCTGGACGTGGTCGGCGCGGGACTGGAAAAGCTGTGCGCCGCGCCGGTCAGCCCGAAACTGTTCCGCCAGAACCGCGATGTGCGCTGTTCAAAGGACAAGAGCCCCTACAAGACGCATCTGCACATGATCTGGACCTGTGGGGCCGACGGGCCGGCCTTCTTCTTCGGGATCGAACCCGGCCGCATCTTGCTGGGGGGCGGGATGATGGCGTTCTCGTCTGCCCGGCTGGCCGACTGGCGCGCGCGCATCGCCGGGCCAGAGGGCGCCACCCTGCAATCGCACCTGACCGCGCTGCTGGCCGTGGGCTTCTACCTGCGGGAACCAGAGCTGAAGCGCATACCCGCCCCGCACGCCCCCAACCACCCGCAGGGTGAACTGCTGCGCCGCAAGTCCCTGATCTTCCTGAAGGACGTGCAAACGCCGCCGGATGACCTTCCGGCGGCGCTGCTGGCGGAATTCACCCGCGTGATGCCCGTGCAGGATTGGCTGCGCACCCTGCCCTAGCGTGGCTTGCGCTGGTCGGGGTGCAGGGCCGTGCCCAGGATATGGTCCGCCCGGTGGATCACATGGTTCGCCCCGCCCACGATCATCGGATCGGGCGCATGGGCGATTCTCGGATCCTTGCCGGGATAATCCAGAGAGTTCAGGAAATGCAGCATGCAGTTCAGGCGCGCGCGTTTCTTGTCGTTGGATTTCACCACCGTCCACGGCGCATCGGCGGTATCGGTGTAAAAGAACATCGCCTCCTTCGCCTCGGTGTAGTCCTCCCACTTGTCCAGCGACGCCTTGTCGATCGGCGACAGCTTCCACTGTTTCAGCGGGTCGCTTTCGCGCGACTTGAACCGCGCCTGCTGTTCGTCCTGCGTGACCGAGAACCAGTATTTGTACATGCGGATACCCGACCGCACCAACATCCGCTCCAGGTCCGGGGTCTGGCGCATGAATTCCAGGTATTCGTTCGGTTCGCAGAACCCCATGACCCGTTCCACCCCGGCACGGTTGTACCACGACCGGTCGTACAGAACGATCTCGCCCGCCGTGGGCATGTGCTGGATATAGCGTTGGAAATACCACTGTCCGCGCTCTTCGTCGGTGGGCTTGTTCAGCGCCACCACGCGGGCGGATCGCGGGTTCAGGTGTTCGGTGAACCGCTTGATCGTGCCGCCCTTGCCCGCCGCGTCGCGGCCTTCGAACAGCAGCACGAATTTCTGTCCGGTTTCCTGCGCCCACAGTTGCACCTTCAGCAACTCGGCCTGCAATTCGGCCTTCTGCCGTTCATAGGTGCGGCGCGACAGTTTGGTGTCATAGGGGTATTCACCGGATTCAAACGCATGGCGCACTTGGTCCGGCGTGGGCTTCGGATGCCGTATCCGGGTGGTTTTCTGCGCGGGCTGCGCGGGGTCCGCATCGGCGGATGTCTTGGAATTCAAAATGGATTTGTCCTGCGTGGCGGCGGGCGTCACGGTCATATGAATCTCCTTATCTGATATTAGGGTTATCTTACCGCAAACCGGCCAACCACGCCTTGATGGACATCAAAATTCACTGAACATGTAAGGTTTCACGCGGCCTGACGCGGCGGCGCGCTTTGCCGTTGGCGCGCGTGTTGCTACCCTGCGGCAAGCCAGGCAAAGGAGACCCCATGCTAAGCCACCACATCGAGCTGAACGACCACCCGTTCCACTATCTGGGCTGGGGCAAGGCCGGATCGCCGGTGATGCTGTTCCTGCACGGCTTCCCGGAATATTCCGGCGCATGGATGGACCTTGCGCCGCTGCTGGCAGACCGGTTTCACTGCGTCGCGCCCGACCTGCGCGGATACGGCCAAAGCTGGGCGCCGCAAGGGGTGGACGCTTACCGCGCCGGGGAAATGGTGGGCGACATGGCCGCGCTGATCGCCCATCTGGGCGGCGGGCCGGTCACCGTGGTCGGGCATGACTGGGGGTCCGCCGTGGCCTACGGGTTGGCGATGTTCCACCCCCAGCTTGTGAACCGGCTGATCGTGATGAACGGCGTCCACCCCGGCCCGTTCCAGCGCGCATTGGCGGCGGGCGGGGCGCAGACCGACGCCTCGCAATACATGCACGTGCTGAAACGCGACGGGTCAGAGGACTGGCTGGCCGAGGACGATTTCGCCAACATGCTGCGGGCGTTTTCCGCCAAGATGGACATGCGCTGGCTGACCCCCGACAAGCTGGCGGCCTACAAGACCGAATGGGCGCGTCCTGGCCGGCTGACCGGCATGGTCAACTGGTACCGCGCCTCGCCGCTGAAATACGGCGGGCCGGGCGAAACGGTGCCCGCCCCCAGCTTCCCCACGGACAAGTTCCGCGTGCCAATGCCGCACCTGTTGATCTGGGGCCTGGACGACACCGCCCTGCTGCCCGAGGCGACAGAGGGGCTGGAGGACTATTGCGACGCCCTCACCCGTGTCGAGGTGCCGGACGCCGACCACTGGATTGCCCACCAGCAGCCGCAAAAGGTGGCGCAGATCATCACCGACTGGCTGGACGCACAGGGCTGAACCCGCATGGCCCCGATCACCTTTGCCCGCCTGCCGCAGGTCGATCCCGCGCGGATCTTGGCCCACATGTCCGACCCGCGCCTTGCAGACCACCTGCCGCTGCTGACACCCGGTTGGACGCTGGACACCGTTGCCGCCTTTGTCGCGGCGAAAGAGTCCTGCTGGCAACGCGACGGGCTGGGCCATTGGGCGATCCTGCACGGCGGGGACTATGCGGGGTGGGGCGGCTTTCAAAAAGAAGGCACGGATTGGGATTACGGGCTGGTGCTGCGGCCCGACTGCTTTGGGCTGGGGCTGGCGATCACCCGGCAGGCGCTGGATTTCGCCCGGTCGGACCCGCGCATTCCCTCTGTCACCTTCCTGTTGCCGCCTTCGCGCAGGCATCTGGGCGCGTTGGCCCGCATGGGCGCGCACGCCGAAGGCATGGTGGAACACAGCGGCCAGACCTTCCGCAAGTTCCGCCTGCCGACCGCCTGACCCCTAGCCCCTGGGCCGCGACACCCCCAGCACCATCTTGTTGCCCGCCAGCACCGCGGGATTGCCGATCCAGGCATAGGCCAGCAGCGCCGGTTCCATGTCCGACACGGTGATCCGGTGCGCATGACCCGGTGGGTTGTAGATCGACGATCCCGGCGCATAGACGCCATAGTCGTTTTCTGAAACCGACCCGGACAGCACGATATAGCTTTCGGTGATGTCGTGATGCGCATGGGCCGGATAGGTGCAGCCCGGCGCAAACAGCACCAGCCCCAATATCACCTCGGCGCTGGGAACCGGCCCGTTCGGCCCGGCGATTTCCGCATAGCCATAGGACCGCGCCAGCCCTTTCGGCACCTTGTCATAGCCGTATTCCCAGTGCAGCCGCGCCCGCACCGCATCCAGCGACCGCGCCACCGGGGCCAGCACGCCCGAACGCCCTTCGTCCAGCGCACGCCGCAGATGCGCCGTCACGGGCAGGCTGGCGGGTGGGCTATCGCGCAACACCGGGTCGGCCCGCATCAGGCGGCTGATCGCCTCGCGCACCTGTTTTTGATGCGCGCGGATCGCACGACTGCCGCCCGCGGGCAGGAACCTGTACATCTCATAGTATTCGCGCAGCAGGTACAACCAGTCGGGCTGGTCCGAAACGCGCCGCTGTTCGCTGGTGTCCTGCATCCGGCCCTCCGAGTCACCGGGGCAGAATCGCCGTCCCCCGGCGCGCTGTCATGCCTGAAAACGACATCTCGCGCTCCGTGGGCGTTCAGTCGGGGGCGGACACATGGGCGATCATCAAATAGTCGCTCAGCTGGGTCCAATCCTCGCCAAAGACCTCTTGCATCTGGTCCGCCTGCACGCCGCGCGGGGCCACCATGTCATCGCCCGGCTGCCAATCGCCGGGAATAGCCAGCCCGGTATAGTCTGCATCCTTCATCCCCTCGAAGCAGCGCAGCACCTCGTTGGAATTGCGCCCCAGCCGCAGCGGATAGTCCATCCGCATCCGCAACCGTCGTTCCGGGTCCAGGAACAGGCTTTGGCGGGAATTCATTTGCCCCCCGCCCCCGCCGATCATCCCCAGCGCGCGCAGCACGTCCCCGCCTTCGTCAGCGGCCACCGGAAACCCGATTTCCAGTCCAAACACCTTTTCCAGGTCCATCACCCAGTCCGCAACCTCTTGCAGCCCGGCCCCGGTGATCCCCATCACCCGTACGCCGCGCGCCGCAAAGGCCCGCTTGCGCCGCGCCAGTGCCACCAGTTCCGTCGAACAGACCGACGCAAAAGTGGATGGAAAACTGAACAGGTACACCCAGTGCCCCGCCGCCCAGGTGGCGAACCGCAGCTTGCCGCGCGTGGTTTCCACCCTGAAATCCGGCGACCGCGCCGCCGGGTCCGGCCACTGCGGCTCTGGCGCCGCCCCGTCATTTCGCCTGTCGAACATGACCACACCCTCAATGGATTTCGCACAAGAGATTCTCGCGCTTAACGGGCATTTTGCCGATGCTTTCTGGCAAAATTGTGAAAACTCCCAGCGCAACAGCGATTGCCCGGACCCAAGGCATTGTGGCTTCCCCCGCGCGCGCCACTGGATTATGATCCATTTCCAACCAGAACGATGCAGAGCAGCCGATGTCAGATCTCCTCGACGCCACCCAGGGCGAAACCTACGACGCCTCCTCGATCGAGGTGCTGGAAGGGCTGGAACCCGTCCGCAAACGCCCCGGCATGTATATCGGCGGCACGGACGAACGGGCGCTGCATCACATGGTGGCGGAAATCCTCGACAACTCGATGGACGAAGCCGTCGCCGGTCACGCCAACCGGATCGAGGTGGAACTGCACGACGACTATTCACTGACCGTGCGCGACAACGGTCGTGGCATCCCGATTGACCCGCACCCGAAATTCCCCGGCAAATCCGCGCTCGAGGTGATCCTGTGCACCCTGCACGCGGGCGGCAAGTTCTCGGGCAAGGCCTACCAGACCTCGGGCGGTCTGCATGGCGTTGGCGCCTCCGTGGTCAACGCGCTGTCGGATTCCATGGTCGTTCAGGTGGCCCGCAACAAAGAGCTTTACGAACAACGCTTCAGCCGTGGCCTGCCCCAGGGGCCAGTGGAAAAAGTGGGCGCCGCCCCCAACCGGCGCGGCACCACCGTCACCTTCCACGCGGACGAACAGATCTTCGGCCACCACCGTTTCAAACCCGCGCGCCTGTTCAAATCCATCCGATCCAAGGCTTACCTGTTCAGCGGCGTCGAAATCCGCTGGAAATCCGCGATCGACGACGGCGAAACCCCGACCGAGGCCACCTTCCACTTCCCCGGCGGCCTGTCCGATTACCTCAAGGAATCGATGAACGGGTCCACCACCTATGCCGATCAACCCTTTGCCGGCACCGTCGATTTCACCGAGAAGTTCAACACCCCCGGCAAGGTCGAATGGGCCATCAACTGGACCCCGTCCCGCGACGGGTTCATCCAGTCCTACTGTAACACCGTCCCCACGCCAGAGGGCGGCACGCACGAGGCCGGGTTCTGGGCCGCCATCCTGAAAGGCATCCGCGCCTATGGTGAACTGGTCAGCAACAAGAAGGCCGCCCAGATCACCCGCGACGACCTGATCACCGGCGGCTGCGCGCTGGTGTCCTGCTTCATCCGCGAACCGGAATTCGTCGGCCAGACCAAGGACCGCCTGGCCACGGTCGAGGCCCAGCGGCTGGTGGAAAACGCCGTGCGCGACCATTTCGACAACTGGCTGGCGGCCGACACCAAATCCGCGGGCGCCATCCTCGATTTCCTTGTCCTGCGGGCTGAGGAACGCCTGCGCCGCCGCCAGGAAAAGGAAACCGCCCGCAAGACCGCGACCAAGAAACTGCGCCTGCCCGGCAAGCTGACCGACTGTTCCGCCACCAACCGCGACGGCACCGAACTGTTCATCGTCGAAGGCGACAGCGCCGGCGGGTCGGCCAAGATGGCCCGCAACCGTCACAACCAGGCCCTGCTGCCCCTGCGCGGCAAGATCCTGAACGTGCTGGGCGCGGCTTCGTCGAAACTGGGCAGCAACCAGGAAATCAACGACCTCTGCCAGGCGCTGGGTGTCGGCATGGGCACGAAATTCAACGTCGACGACCTGCGCTATGACAAGGTCATCATCATGACCGACGCCGACGTTGACGGCGCGCATATCGCCTCGCTTCTGATGACCTTCTTCTTTACCCAGATGCGCCCGATGATCGACAAGGGCCACCTTTATCTGGCCTGCCCGCCCCTGTTCCGCCTGACGCAGGGCGCCAAGCGCGTCTACTGCATCGACGAGGCGGAAAAAGAGGCATGGCTGGCCAAGGGCCTGGGCGGCAAGGGCAAGATCGACGTCTCCCGCTTCAAGGGCCTGGGCGAAATGGACGCCAAGGACCTGAAGGAAACCACCATGGACCCCGGCTCCCGCAAACTGATCCGGGTGACGATAGACGAGGACGAACCCGGCGAAACCGGCGATCTGGTCGAGCGCCTGATGGGCAAGAAACCCGAACTGCGGTTCCAATACATCCAGGAAAACGCCCGGTTCGTGGAGGAGTTGGATGTTTGAGTGAAGATGAATCGATAGAAATCAATTACATCTCTGGCGAGCAGGAACAGAACTCGGACTTGGATTCTGTCGTTGGCCAGTACTTTCGAGCTTGGGCGTTGTTGGATATTTCGTTGAGTATGTACTTCGGGCGGCTCATGAAAACCGATCAGAAGCGCGCAAGAGTGATATGGGCTTGCCTCACCAACTTTCGATCAAAATTAACTATGATTGAACAGCTCGTTTCTGAGTTCGTTGAAGAACCAGAGAAAACAACAGTTTCTCAGTTCCTTGCGCAAGTAGACACATGCTCCAAACTTCGCAATGAATTCGCCCATCAGAGCCTTAATCTTTCTGATGACGGATTAACGGTGACGTTCGCTGGTGAACAAACCAACAGGAAAGCAAATGAGGCTTTCAATTTCGATCAGAGAAAAGAGCGTCCGCTTTCCTACCTGAAAGAAAAAAAGGAACTCGTCGACCGTCTAGTGCTCGAGTTTGGGACCCGGGGCAACCCACCATTCTCTGTCACAGATGCCCAACTGTGCCTGCAGGACAAACCGCGTTTCCTTCGGAATTGAATCCCGTTTCAGCTTGAATCGCGCCCGGCCCGAGGGTGGGTGCGGAACGCGCCCGCCCTGGGGGGCGGGTCGGGCGCGTGCGGGATGCGTTGCATCCCGCTTGGATCACTCAGCCTAACCGGCGGACGACACCCGCACCACGTGTCCCTCTCTGGGGTTGACCTCTCCGTCGGCCAGCCGTTCCCAGACCTCGACGGCCGTGTCCAGCCCGTCATGTTCAACCACGTCCAGCCAGTCCCCGGCCTCTTCGGCCACGCGTTTCCAGGCGGCGGTGATGCGGCCCTCGATCCCGCCGGGGCCCCAGTCCTGCTGCCGCTTGGCCACCTGTGAGGGCGCGAAAAAGAACTGCGGTTTCGGCCCTTTCAAATCCTGCGGCGGGGCGAACTTGTCCCAGTGGCTGGTCCCCACGGCCGCGGAATGCCGCAGCGCCTGGTCCAGATGCGCGTGCAGCCGCGCCTTGACCTCTGCGTTCCCGGCCATGTCCACGTAGACGCTGGGCACCTCCGCCAGAGTCTCGATCTGATCATAGGTCAGCACCTGGTCGCAGGCCCCCAGCCCTTCGACGAACGCCTTGTTCCCCGCGCCGGTCAGCCCGACGATGCGATAGGGCCGCCCCTCCGGTTCCGCCAGGTACTTGCACAGCCCCAGCCCGGTCTTCGATGACGCGCTGCCCACGATGATCTGTTCCGCCCCGAACCAGTCATTGTCCAGCAGCCAGTCAAACAGCAGGTAGGACGTCGCCAGCAGCGGCTGCAACAGCGCGCGCAGGTGGTCCTGG
Source organism: Thalassovita sp. (assembly GCA_017792425.1). Classification (GTDB taxonomy): domain Bacteria; phylum Pseudomonadota; class Alphaproteobacteria; order Rhodobacterales; family Rhodobacteraceae; genus Thalassobius. The sequence goes on along the minus strand of CP051233.1, from coordinate 1,409,336 downwards.
CGGGCGTCGCCGCCCTTGACCTCGGTATAGGTATTGTAGACCAGCGCCAGCCCCTTGCGGTGGTCCGCCGTGTCCACCCAGACCCCCGGCGCCACCTGTTTCGGCGCGATGACCTGCCCCGCCGCCATCGGGTGAAACCCGTACAGCCGCGTCCCCACCGGCAGGGCGCACTGGCTGTCCGTCACCACGGCCACGCCCCAGACCGGCACAATCCCCTGGCCGTCAATCCCACTGGGAAAGAACTGCCAGTATTTCAGCACGTCCCCGGTGGCCGCATAGGTGATATTGTTGGTGGTCAGCGCGAAACTGTCCAGCGCCAGCCGCGCCTGCCCGTCCCGCAGCCCCCCGTCCGGCGCGTCATCCAGCGCGGCCCTCGTGATATCGGTTCTCGAAACCAGTACGCGTTTCATCGCATCCTCCCTCCCGGTTCGGGAACAGAGTGCGGCCCGCCGCCGCGCCGGACAAGACCCGCCCGCGATAACCAAACGTCAAAGAGTCTGGAAACCCTGACTGTCCCCGGACCCCTCGCCGGGGTTATCCTGAAACCATTACAGGTTGGATTTTCCGAGTACCTCATGCGTTTCATAGCCATCATTTTGGCCTGCGCCATCATCGTGACCGCGATTTCAGTGATTGCCTGAACATCCCGTGGCCGGGTTCCCGCCGTACCGCAAGGCGCCTGCTGAACCGGCAGATCAGCGCCCGGATCGGCTGTACCCGCCGGGGTTCCTTGCCCGGATATCTGCCGCCGATTACCCGCCCGATCACCCCCGGAGTTGACAACCAAGGCCCGAATCCCGGAAACCTGCCCAGACCCGTCACCGCCCGCAAGGATCCCCGGCATGGACCAGACCCCGGCACCGGCCCCGCTCAGCCTAACCCAAGGCATTGAAACCGCGTGGGAATTCCTGCGGCTGGGCGGCCCTGCGATCTGGGCCATCGCGGCGCTTTCCGTCATCACCCTGGCGCTGATTCTGTGGAAAACCTGGGATTTGTCGCGCCTTGGGGCCTGGAACGGCGGTCGCCACGTGCAGCGCGCCGTGGCGCTCTGGGGCGAAGGACAGGAACGCGCCGCGCTGGATTCGCTGGCCGACCGGCGCACCTGCCGGGCGCTGCTGGCGCGCTCTGCCATGGCGGCGCGCCGCGACGCCACGCTGGACGATGACGCCGCCCGCGCCGAAACCGCCCGCGTCGCGCGGCAGACCCTGGCCCATGCCCAACGCGGCCAGCGTCCGCTGGAACTGATCGCCACCATCGCCCCGCTGCTGGGCCTTCTGGGCACCGTGCTGGGCATGATCGCCGCCTTCCAGGCCCTGCAAACCGCCGGCGCCCGCGCCGATCCCGCCACCCTCGCCGGCGGCATATGGGAGGCGCTGTTGACCACCGCTGCGGGCATGGCCGTGGCGATCCCCGCGTCCATGGCGCTTAGCTGGTTCGAAAGCGTCGAGGACCGCCTGCGCCTGGAAATGGAGGACGCCGCCACCCGCATCTTCCTGCGCCCACCATCCCGCGGCGAACAGGCGCTGAAGGCGGCCGAGTGATGGATTTCAGCCAGGCCCGGCGCAAGCGGCGTCCCAGCCTGACGCCGATGATCGACGTGGTGTTCCTGTTGCTGGTGTTCTTCATGCTGGCCGCGCGTTTCGGGGTGGATACACAGGTGACGCTGAACCTTGCCGGGACCGGCGGCGCGGACTGGAACGGCCCGCCCCGGTTGGTGGACATCGCCGCGGACGGGCTGCGCCTGAACGGCACCCCGGTCAGCGCCGATACCCTGCCCGATGCCCTGTCTGCACTGATGAACAGCCCCGCCGACACGGTGGTCCTGCGCGCGGGCGACGACGTGCCGCTGCAGCAGCTCATCACGCTGATGGACGCGCTGCAAACGGCGGGCCTGACCGCCCTGGTGCTGGTGGACTAGGCCGATGCTGTTCCCGCCCCCCCCACGCAAACCGCGGTCCGAAAGCATCGTGCCGATGATCAACGTGGTGTTCCTGCTGCTGATCTTCTTCCTGATGACCGCGCAGATCACCCCACCGGACCCGTTCGCGATCACCCCGCCCGAGTCCGCTGCCACCGCCCCCGCCGAGGGCCCGCTGACCCTGTACCTGTCGGCGGATGGCGAACTGGGCTTCCGCGACGCGCGCGGGGATGCGGCGCTGCTGGCCCTGCAGGCCGCCCTGGACGGCGCGGACAGCGTCCAGTTGCGCGCGGACGCACAGGTTCCCGCTACCGCCATGGCGCGGCTGATGCCCCGCCTTGGCGCGCTGGGTCTGACCCGCGTGCATCTGGTCACGGTGTCGCCATGAAGCGCCCGTTCGAAGCCGCGCTGTTCCTTGGGGCGGCGGCCGGGCTGCACCTGTTGGCGCTGTCCTTCGTCACCGCCCCGTCGGGTGCGGCCGGGGCGGCAGGCGACGGCGGGCAGGACCGGTTGACCCTGACAGCCACCAGCGCCAGCATGGCCGCACTTGTGCGCAAATGGGAAACCCCGCCGCAGGTCACCCCCGCCATCGCCGCCCCGCTGCCCCCCGCGTCCGATCGAACCCCGCCCCGCGCCACGGACAGCCCCACCGCGCCGCGCCCGTCGCAGCCCGGCCTGTCACTGCCGCAGCCGGACAGCGCAACACCGCCCACGCTGGACACCGCCCCGGCCACGCCCCAGCCGCCCGAACCGCCCAAGACCGCAGCGCCGAAACCACCCGCCCCCGCCCCCAGCCCGAAACAGACCGCGGCCGGCAAAGGGAAATCAGGCGCGGCGGGCCAGTCCAATGCACCGCAGGCCAGCCTGTCCCCTGCCCAGACCCGCAGCCTGACCGCGCAATGGGGCGCGCAGATCCTGACCCGGATCGAACGCCGCAAACGTTATCCCAGCGCCGCCCGCGGCCGCAGTGGCACCGTTGGGCTGCAGCTGTCCGTCGCTGCCGATGGCCGCCTTCTGGGCGTCAGCGTCCGCCGTCCTTCCGGCAACACCGCGCTGGACCGCGCCGCCGTGCAGGCCGTCCAGCGCGCGGGCCGCTTCCCCGCCGCCCCGCAGGGCCTGTCCGGCGCCAGCCACGGCTTCAACCTGTCTATCCGGTTCGACGGCTGACCCCTGCGGCACCAAGACCGCAGAAAACCGCCACTGACGAATTGATCTTTTGCGCCCCTTGTTCTATTGGGGGCTCGGAAACACTCGCCCGCCCCGCATTGCCGGGCCAACACGGGCCTCCAAAGGGGATGCAGCGCCGCTGCTCTTCGTCACATCTCTGCTACCAAAACAAAGAAAGGTAGAAAAAATGGCTGAAAACGCGACCCCCGACATTTTGTATACCATTGTAGACGAAGCGCCCGAGCTGGCCTCCGCTTCGTTCCTGCCCATCATCCGCAAATTCGTTTCGGCGGCGGGCGTCACCGTTGGCACCCCGGATATTTCGCTGGCGGGCCGCATCATTGCCACCTTCCCCGAAAACCTGACCGACGCGCAGCGCCAGTCCGATGACCTGGCCGCGCTGGGTGAACTGGTGAAAACCCCCGGCGCCAACGTCATCAAGCTGCCGAACATCTCGGCTTCGGTGCCGCAGTTGAACGCCGCGATCAAGGAACTGCAGGCGCAGGGCTACGACATCCCCAACTACCCCGAGGCCCCGCAGACCGACGCCGAAAAGGCGATCCGCGCCCGCTATGACGCGATCAAGGGCTCTGCCGTGAACCCGGTCCTGCGCGAAGGCAACTCTGACCGCCGCGCCGCCCGCGCCGTGAAGAACTACGCCCAGAAGAACCCGCACCGCATGGGCAAGTGGGAATCGACCTCGAAAACCCACGTTTCCTCCATGTCGGGCGACGATTTCTACGCCAACGAGGTCTCCGCCACCCTGACCGCCGCGCAGGCCGGTGCCGCGAAGATCGAATTCGTTGGCAAGGACGGCGCCGTGACCGTGCTGAAGGACGGCTGGAAACTGATCGACGGCGAAGTCGTGGACGCCACCTTCATGTCCGCCAAGGCCCTGTCGGCCTTCCTGGCGCAGGAAATCGAGAACACCAAGAAGGACGGCATCCTGTTTTCGTTGCACATGAAGGCCACCATGATGAAGGTCTCTGACCCGATCATCTTCGGCCATGCGGTCAAGGTGTGGCTGGCCCCGGTGTTCGAAAAATACGGCGCGGACCTGGAAGCCGCCGGTGTGAACCCGAACTCGGGCATGGGCGACGTGCTGGCGAAAATCGCCGCCATGCCCAATGCTGCCGCGATCCAGGCCGACATCGACGCCCTGACCGCCCAACGCCCGCCGATGTACATGGTGAACTCGGACAAGGGCATCACCAACCTGCATGTGCCCTCGGACGTCATCATCGACGCTTCCATGCCTGCGTTGATCCGCGCCGGCGGCAAGGGCTGGGGCCCGGACGGCAACGAGGGCGACAGCAACTGCGTCATCCCCGACAACTGCTATGCCCCGGTCTATGACGAGGCGATCAACTTCTTCAAGGCCAACGGCGCGCTGAACCCGGCCACTGCCGGCACCGTTCAGAACATCGGCCTGATGGCCCAGAAGGCCGAGGAATACGGCTCGCACCCGACCACGTTCGAGGCCCCCGCAGACGGCACCATCCGCGTCGTTCTGGCCAACGGCGAAACCCTGCACGCGCACGAGGTCGAGGCCGGGGACATCTGGCGTGCCTGCACCGTGAAGAAGGCCCCGATCGAGAACTGGATCCAGCTGTCGATCGACCGTCAGCGCCTGACCGGCTACCGCTCGATCTTTTGGCTGGATGCCAACCGCGCCCATGACGCCCAGCTGATCGCCTATGTCAAACCCGCGCTGGAGGCCGCAGGCGTCGCCGACAAGTTCGAGATCCTGGCCCCCCGCGAAGCCACCCGCGCCTCGCTGGAAACCATCACCGCGGGCGGTGACACCATCGCCATCACCGGCAACGTGCTGCGCGACTATCTGACCGACCTGTTCCCGATCCTGGAACTGGGCACCTCGGCCAAGATGCTGTCGATCGTCGGCCTGATGGCCGGTGGCGGCATGTTCGAAACCGGTGCCGGCGGGTCTGCCCCCAAGCACGTCGAACAGCTGGTCAACGAAAACCACCTGCGCTGGGACTCGATGGGCGAATTCTGCGCCCTGTCGGAATCGCTGAACTTCCTGGCCGACGCCAAGGGCAACCCCAAGGCCGGCGTTCTGGGCAACGCCGCCGAGGCCGCGACCCAGGGCATCCTGGACCACAACCGCTCGCCCGAGCGCAAGGTGGGTCAGCCGGACAACCGCGACAGCCACTACTGGTTCGCCCGCTATTGGGCCGAAGCACTGGCCGCCCAGTCCGACGACGCCGACCTGGCCGCCCAGTTCGCGCCCGTCGCCAAGGCGCTGGCCGACGGCGAAGCGGCGATCCTGGCCGAAATCGCGGCCGTTCAGGGCCAGCCTGCCGACATCGGCGGCTACTACCGCCCCTCGGCCGCGCTGAAGGCCCAGATCATGCGCCCCTCGGCCACGCTGAACGCGATCATCGGCTGATCCTGGCGCACCGGACCCTTGAAACGCCCGCGGACATCCCGCGGGCGTTTTTCGTCGGCGCCTGTGTTGCGCTGTCGCTGGTAATACATATGCCTGACAGGCCAGAGCGTGAGCAGTCAACAAGGGCTGGCGAACACACACCGCGCCAAGGCACATGCGGCCCAACCAAAGCGCCGCCAGTGACCATCCGGCAAGAACTGAAACTAACAAACTACCCATCATCCCCGTCCATCACGCGAATCCCGCGACATTGTCCGCCTGATCCGACGATACCGGCCAGCCGTTAACAAAGGCTTGCGGCGAGTGAGGTGTTTCACGGTAGGCGACTCGTACGTTTCACGTGCTGAACCGTACGGCTTGACAGATTAACCTTTCCTTACCGCCTCGTTTCCGCCCTAATCACCGCATGCGTTTCGTGCTCTTATTCCTGCTGCTGGCTGCCTGCGGACGTCCGATGACGCCGAACGAAATGGCCTTTTCCAGCACGATTTTCGGTGCCCAGATCGACACCTCCCGCGTTCGTTTTGTCCGTGGTCACATCGCCGAAAGCTATACCGTCCGCTACCGCGCCCGCCCCCGCGTGACCTGCATGGAACGTGTCATGCCACCCCCGCCCGGCCCCGAATTCACCACCAGTCCGGGCGCTATCTCATTGTTCAACAAGGTTTTTTATCGCCGCGATCTGTATCTGAATGACTACGGCCACGGATCTGGCGGCAAGGCAAACCTTTATGCGCTGATGCTGTTGGCGCATGAAATGACCCATGTCTGGCAGTGGCAGAACCGCGACCGGACCGGCTATCACCCGCTGCGGGCCGCGCAGGAACATGCTCCCGGACATGACCCCTATCTCTTTGAGATCACGTCGAAACCTGATTTTCTGTCCTACCCCTACGAACAACAGGCCGCGATCGTCGAGGAATACACATGCTGCCGCGCCTTGGCCCCAAAGGCCGCCCGGACACAGCGGCTGCATGCCCTTCTGGCCCAGCACATGCCCGTGGCCAGGTTGTCAGAAATCGTTGAAAATCATGCCTTTGTCCCATGGAAAGACGCCCGGACGCAGGGCATCTGCACTTAGCGTTGAATGCTTTCCAGGTAGGTCACCAATGCTGCCAACGGGCGTGGCACGGGGGAAAACTCGTCTTCGGCCAATTGCACCGGCACGGTATCGCCACGCAGCAAGGCACCGTATTCCGGCATCACCTGGTCGCGCCCTTTCATCCGCGTATAGCCGTCGATCTGCGACAATACCCCGGCGGTCGGAAACACCCCGCCCGCCCTTCGGCTGATCAGCGTCAGGTCCGCAGGGGCCGTGTCCAGATCAGCCGCCAAATCCCCGCCGCCGCGCCCGTCCATCCCGTGGCATACCGCGCAATTGTCCGCGAAAAGTCTTTGTCCTTCAACAGGTTCCGGCATCCAGTCCGGCTGGCACGCAGCCAGGATGAACGCCCCGGACAATAAAAATGCTCTGCGCATCGCGGCCCCCTCAGCGTTGGACAGACATCAGGAAGGCGACCAGATCGGCGATCGCCCGGCTCATCAACACCGGCTGCCCACTGGTGGTTTTCATGGCGGTGTCATCGCCTTCGAAAAACTCGCCGTAAACCGGCATAGCGCTGCCGTGGCTGACCAGCGGCTCACGCCCGTCAATGCGCCGGATCACCCGTAGCAAGGGAAACTCGCCCCCGTTTTCCGCCGTCAGCGTCGTCAAATCCTTTGGCTGCACCACCAGCGCCGGGGCCATCGGCCCTTGCCCATCCGCTGCCGTGCCATGACAGGTGGCGCAATGCTTGGTGTACAATTCCTGCCCATACCCCACATCTTGCGCCCACACACCTGTTGCGGCTGCTGTGATTGCTGCTGCCAAAGTCAGAACCCGCATCGTATCCTCCATGCTTGCCCCTTTGCTCATGGTCCCACATCTCGGGCGGGGCGGCTTTGATCCGTATCATGTCGCCTGCCTGCATCGGAGCGTGACAAACCCGCGACCCTTCGCCATTCTGCCGCGGAACGAGGGAGAATCCACCACATGACGCTGACCATAGCGCAGGCCGAGGCATTTCTGGAAGATGGCTTTGCCCCTTGGGTAAAGGCGCTGGACCTGACGATCACGGACATCAGTGACCAACATGCCGTACTGACCATGCCATTGACAGATCAACTGGCCCGACACGGAGGAATCGTTTCCGGCCAAGCACTTGCGGCAATGGCAGACACGTCTATGGCGATCGCCTGCCTAGGGGCGTTGGGGGACTTCCGCCCCATCGCCACCACCAACCTGGACACGCAATTCCTGCGCCCCGGTACCGGCGACAGCATCCGCTGCGAAGCGCACGTGGTACGGGCAGGCAAGGCGTTGATGTTTTGCAACGCGATGATGACCGCCCTGCCCTCGGACAAACCCGTCGCCACCGCTACGGCAACTTTCTTCTGCCCGTAAGGAATGACCATGTCCCCCACGATGACCTATGCCCTGACCATGCTGGCCGCCGGGATCGGCATCCCGATCCTGGCCGCGCTGAACGCCCAGTTGGGGGTGCGGATCGGATCACCCGTTGCGGCGGCTGCCATCCTGTTTTGTGTCGCCTTTACAGGGGCTTGCATCGCAGTGATACTCCATGGGCCGGCCCCGCTGGCCCTGGCGGCAAGCGCACCGAAACACCTGTTCCTGGCGGGGCTTCTTGTGTTGTTCTACGTGCTGTCCGTCACCTGGGTCGCGCCGAAATTCGGCGTTGGCAACGCGGTGTTTTTCGTGCTGCTGGGCCAATTGATCAGCGCCGCGGTGATCGACCACTATGGCCTGTTCGGCGCCCGGCTGAACCCGCTGACGCTGAACCGGACCATCGGCATCTTCCTGATGTCGGCGGGTGTCTATATGGCGCAAAAGGCCTAGCCTGCGGTCAGGACGCCCTTGTCCATGCGCAATACCCGGTCCATCCGGGCCGCCAGTTCCAAGTTGTGCGTCGCAATCAGCGCGGCCATTCCGGTACGACGCACCAGCCCCAACAGGGTGTCAAACACATGCGCAGATGTTTCCGGGTCAAGGTTGCCAGTCGGTTCATCCGCCAGCAGCAACCTGGGTTCATTCGCCAGCGCCCGACACAAGGCGACGCGTTGCTGTTCCCCCCCGGACAGGGCCGCGGGGCGGTGCTCGGCGCGGGCTTCGACACCGACGCGGCACAACAGGTCCGCCGCACGGACCTGCGCCTCGCTCGGGGACACGCCATCGGCCAATTGCGGCAGCATCACGTTTTCCAGCGCAGAGAATTCTGGCAGAAGGTGATGAAACTGATAGACAAATCCCACGTCCTTCCGCCGCACCGCTGTCCGCTTGCGATCCGACTGGCCGACCATGTCCGCCCCGCAAATCCTGACAGCGCCTTCATCCGGCGTGTCCAACAGCCCCGCGATGTGCAACAGCGTTGATTTTCCTGCCCCCGAAGGCGCGACTAACGCGACGATTTCACCGTGCCTGACAGTCAGGTCGGCACCTTGCAGCACCTGCACCTCTCCGGGCAGGCCCTTGTTATAGGTTTTGTGGACACCAGCCAATTCCAGCACGGGATCATTCATAGCGCAGCGCCTCTACCGGGTTCATACGGGCGGCGCGGCGCGCCGGAAAGATCGTCACGATGAAGCTGAGTGACAACGACAGAGTCACCGCGGACATGACATCAGCCAGCCGCAATTGCGCGGGCAATTGGTAAATCCCACGTACCGCCGGATCCCAGACGCCCCCACCCGCCACGTAGTTCACAAAGCTGAAGATCGGGTCGATGTAGACCGCGAAGAGACACCCCAGGATCACCCCGAACACGGTGCCGATGACCCCGGTGAACGCCCCGCAGATGAAGAACACGCGCAGAACTGCGCCTTCGGTCAGGCCCATCGTACGCAGGATGCCGATGTCCCGGCCCTTGTTCTTCACCAGCATGATCAGGCCGGACACGATGTTCATGGACGCGATCAGCACCAGGATCGAGAGGATCACGAACATCACGTTGTCCTCTATATCCAAGGCCCGCAGAAAGCCGCCGCTGGCGTCGCGCCAGGTCCAGATCTGTCCACGCTCGCCGCTGACCTCCAGCAATGCCAGCGCCATGTCGTCAACGGTTTCGGGATCGGCAACCATGACCTCCAGCTCATCCGCCACGCTTTCGCGGTTAAAGAAATCCTGAGCAGCCCTGAACGGCATGTAGACCCGCGTACGGTCGATATCATAGCGTCCGGCTGTAAACACATAGACCACGTCATAGGCCACCACGCGCGGACTGGTGCCAAAGGCGGTCTTGACCCCGTTTGGCGAGATCAGTTTCACCTTGTCGCCAATGCTAACCCCCAGTTCACGCGCCACACCGGACCCGATGGCGATGCCTTGGTCAAAATGATCCAGCGTACCGGCAAAGTCTTCGGGGTGAGCGATGCGGGGAATGTTCTTCAGATCTTCCAGCGCGATCCCGAACACTTCTACCCCCGCGTTTCGGCCACGTGCGTTGGCCATGACCTGCCCCTTGACCAGCGGCGCGACATGGGTGACGCCGGGGATCGCACGGATAGCATCAGCCCGTTCGGCATAGTCAGGGAACGTCCGGTCGATCAGCCCGGTGACAGCATCCACCCTGCCGATATTGTAAACGGTGACATGCGCATTCGCGCCCAGAATCGTATCCACGAATTCCGCCCGAAAACCAGACCGGACCGCCAATGTGGCAATCAGCGCGAACACGGCAAGGGTAATGCCGATGAGGCTGATCCAGGTCATGACGCTGACCCCGCCTTCGGCCCGGCGGGCGCGCAGATACCGCCACGCGATCATCCATTCGAAACGCGCGAAAGGGGCGGTGGAGTTCGTCATGGGCGGTCCTCTTGCTGCCTGAGGAAGTAAGTGGACGCCCGCAGCACGAAGGTCAAGCGGTGCGTGGATGACCCGGATGACCGAAAAGAAACCGCCCCCAACGCCAGCACGGACGAAGGGGGCGGCGTAATGGGTACTTGGGCCTGAAAATGCCCGTTGTGTCAGGTCAAAGACCGCGCACCATGTGGCCTGCGTAGATTTTCGCCACTCTCTCGACGGCCTGTTCAGGCGGCAGTTCTTCAGAGGTGCCGGTGCGGCGGCAGGTCAGTTCCACGACGCCGTTCTTCAGCCCGCGGGGGCCAACGGTGATGCGCCACGGCAGGCCGATCAGGTCCATCGTCGCGAACTTGCCGCCGGCGCGTTCGTTGCGGTCATCGTAGAGCGGTTCCAGCCCCAGGGCGGTGAAGCTGCCGTACAGCGCGTCGCAGGCGGCGTCGGCCTCGGCGTCACCCTGTTTCAGGTTGACGATCCCGACATGGAACGGGGTCACGCCCTCGGGCCAGATGATGCCGTTGTCGTCATGGCTGGCCTCGATGATGGCGCCGATCAGGCGCGACACGCCGATGCCGTGGCTACCCATGTGGACGGGCACCGGCTTGCCATCCGGGCCTTGCACGGTGGCACCCATCGGTTCGGAATACTTGGTGCCGAAATAGAAGATCTGGCCGACCTCGATGCCGCGCGCGCTGCGGCGGCGGTCTTCGGGGATGGCGTTGAAAGTGGCTTCGTCGTGGGTTTCATCCGTGCGGGCGTAGAGGGCGGTGAATTCTTCCATGATGGCCTGGCACTGGGCCTTGTCGTCATAGTTGATATCCCGCTCGCCCAGGCGGATGTCGGTGACGGCGCTGTCATAGAACACCTCGGATTCGCCGGTATCGGCCAGCACAAGGAATTCATGGGTGTCGTCGCCGCCGATCGGGCCAGAGTCTGCGCGCATCGGGATCGCCTGCAGCCCCATGCGTTCATAGGTGCGCAGGTAGCTGACCAGGTGACGGTTGTAGGCGTGCAGCGCGTCCTCTTTCGTCAGGTCGAAGTTGTAGCCGTCTTTCATCAGGAATTCACGGCCCCGCATGACGCCGAAACGCGGGCGGACCTCATCCCGGAATTTCCACTGGATGTGGTAGAGTGTCATCGGCAAATCTTTGTAACTGCCGATATGGCTGCGGAAAATGTCGGTGATCATTTCCTCGTTCGTCGGGCCGTACAGCATGTCACGCTTGTGGCGGTCGGTGATGCGCAGCATTTCTTCGCCATAGTCGTCATAGCGGCCGGATTCACGCCACAGGTCCGCCGATTGCAGGGTGGGCATCAGCATCGGGATGTGCCCGGCGCGGACCTGTTCCTCGTGCACGATGTTTTCAAGTTTGCGCAGCACCTTGAAACCGAGCGGCAGCCAGGAATAGATCCCGGCGGATTGCTGCTTGATCATACCGGCGCGCAGCATCAAGCGGTGGCTGACGATCTGGGCCTCGGAGGGATTTTCTTTCAGAACGGGCAGGAAATAGCGGGACAGGCGCATCGCGGACCTCTGCAGGAATGGGTTTGCCCCCGTTTATGGCTTTGCGCGCGGGCAGACAAGACGCACAACGGTGCTGGCACCACAAATCCGCGTGGACAGGGTTGCGCTTAACGGGTCTAAAGGCGACATAATGCGCCGAAGCAACAGGAGAGTTCATGGCCCTTCCGGTCCGGGATCAGGTGAAATACTGGGGCGTCGCTGCGGCGGTGTTCATGGTGGTGCTTTGGTTCCTGGGGGACGTGATCCTGCCCTTCGTGCTGGGCGGCGCGGTGGCCTATTTCCTGGACCCGGTCGCCGACCGGATCGAGAAGATGGGCGCGTCACGCGCGGTGGCGACGACGATCATCACGCTGGTCGGGCTGCTGGTGGCGGTGCTGCTGGTCCTGCTGGTGGTGCCGACCCTGATCGAGCAGACCATCGCGCTGTTCAATGTCATTCCCAAAGTGTTCGAGGACTTGCGCACCTTTCTGACGACGCGCTTTCCCGATCTTCTGGACAGCTCCTCTACCTTGCATCAGTCGCTGAAAACGGTGGGCGAAACGATCCAGTCCAAGGGCGGAGAGCTGCTGCAGGCGGTGTTCAGCTCGGCCATGTCGATCATCAACGTGGTGATGCTGCTGGTGATCGTGCCTGTGGTGGCGTTCTACCTGCTGTACGACTGGGACAACATGGTGGGCAAGATCGACGACCTGCTGCCGCGTGATCATGCGCCGGTCATCCGCCGGCTGGCCGCAGAGATAGACAAGACCCTGGCCGCCTTCATCCGGGGGATGGGGACTGTCTGTCTGGTGCTGGGCACCTACTATGCCGTGGCGCTGATGCTGGTGGGGCTGCAGTTCGGTCTGGTCGTGGGGTTTGTTGCCGGGGCGCTGACCTTTATCCCCTACGTGGGGGCCTTCGTGGGCGGGGCGCTGGCGATCGGACTAGGCCTGTTCCAGTTCTGGGGTGAATGGATCCAACTGGGCCTGGTTGCAGGGGTATTCGTGTTGGGACAGGTGATCGAGGGCAATGTGCTGACGCCGAAACTGGTGGGCAGTTCCGTCGGGCTGCACCCGGTCTGGCTGATCTTTGCACTGTCAGTATTCGGGGCGCTGTTCGGGTTTGTCGGCATGCTGGTCGCGGTGCCGGTGGCGGCGGCACTGGGGGTCGTGGCGCGGTTCCTGATCGAGAATTACAAGGATAGCCGCCTGTATCAGGGCTTATCGGGAAAGACCGGGGACTGATGGCGGCGCAACTCAGTTTTGACCTGCCCGTGCGCCCGGCGCTGGGACGCGAGGATTTCTTTGTCTCGCCAACCAATGCCTTCGCCGTGGCGCTGATCGAGGACTGGCGGCATTGGGCCGGGCGCAAGCTGGCGCTGATCGGGCCAGCCGGTTCGGGCAAGACCCACCTGGCGCATGTCTGGGCGGCGGCCACCGGGGCGCGGATCTTGCCGGCGGCCGATCTGGCGCAGGCGGATATCCCCGAACTGGCGTGCACTCCGGTCGCGGTAGAGGACGTGCCAGCCATCGCTGGCGACCGGCGTGCTGAAGAGGCGTTGTTTCACCTGCACAACCTCTTGCTGGCAGAACGGCAGTTTCTGCTGATCACCGCAGACCGGCCCGTTTTGGCCTGGGGGCTGGGCCTGCCCGATCTGCTGTCGCGGATGCAGGGGACCAACGCCGCCACCCTGGACCAGCCGGACGATCAACTGCTGGCGGCAATCGTGGCCAAGATGTTTGCAGACCGCCAGGTTGCGCCCGCTGCCGGAACAATTCCCTACATGGTTGCCCATATGGAACGCAGCTTTGACGCCGCCCGGGATCTGGTTGCGCGGGTCGATCAGGCGGCGCTGGATGAAAAACGCCCGGTAAATCGCGGACTGGCGGCTGAAATCCTGTCCCAGACGCCAATGCTCCCCTATCTGGACAATCCGGACGAGTAAGCGCAGACTCGGCCATATCCGCGTTACAAGAGCAGACTATTTACCGCGTATGACCCAAGCTGATTTCCTGAAGGCACCCTTTGCCGAGCCCGTAGAATTGCCTGATCTGGACCCCGCCGGTCCGGGACGGTTCTATAACCGCGAACTCAGTTGGCTGGGTTTCAACTGGCGCGTATTGGAAGAGGCGGAAAACAAGCGCGTTCCGCTGCTGGAGAGGGTGCGCTTCGTGTCCATTTCCGCGACCAATCTGGATGAGTTCTACACCGTCCGCGTCGCGGGCTTGCGGGAACTGGCGCGGGCCGGAAATACCACCCCCGCGCAGGACGGGTTAAGCCCTGCCGAACAGATGGTGCTGATCAACGAGGACGCCCGCCGCCTGATAGATGCGCAGCAACGGGTATTCGATGACCTGCGCGCCGACATGGCTGAAGAAAAGATCGTCATCCTGACCCGCGACGACGTCCCGGCAGAGGAAATGCCCTTTTTGCTGGATTTCTTTCTGAACCAGGTGTTCCCGGTTCTGTCTCCGCTTGCGGTGGACCCCGCGCACCCGTTCCCTTTCATTCCCAACACCGGCTTTTCATTGGCCCTGCAACTGGAACGTAAACGCGACCAGCGAATGCTGATGGCGCTGCTGCCCATCCCTCAGCAGATCGCGCGCTTCGTTGAATTGCCCGAAACCGAAAGCGGCCACCGGTTCGTACCGCTGGAAGAACTGCTGCTGCTGTTCATCGACAAGATGTTCCCAGGCTACAAGATGAAGGGGCATTGCGCTTTCCGCGTGCTGCGCGACAGCGACCTGGAAGTCGAAGAGGAATCCGAAGACCTGGTGCGCGAGTTCGAAGTGGCGCTGAAACGCCGCCGTCGGGGTGAAGTTGTGCGGATGAAAATCTCGGCCGGGGCACCGGAGGCGCTGAAATCCGTGATCATGCGTGAATTGCACGTCACCAGTTCGGAAATCGTCGAGATTGACGGCATGATCGGCATCGCCGATGTCAAGGAACTGGTGCTGGACAGCCGCCCGGATTTGCTGTGGCCCAATTTTACACCCCGCGTACCGGAACGAGTTCAGGACCATGACGGGGACATGTTCGCGGCGATCAAGCAAAAGGACATGCTGCTGCACCACCCCTACGAAACCTTCGACATGGTGATCCGCTTCTTGCAACAGGCGGCACGCGATCCCGACGTCGTGGCGATCAAGCAGACGCTGTACCGGACCTCCAAGAACTCGCCGATCGTCGAGGCGCTGTGCGAGGCGGCGGAAGACGGGAAATCCGTCACGGCACTGGTAGAACTGAAGGCGCGATTCGACGAGGCCGCGAACATCCGCCAGTCGCGTAGGCTGGAACGGTCCGGCGCGCATGTGGTGTATGGTTTCGTTGACTGGAAAACCCATGCCAAGATTTCCACCGTTGTCCGGCGCGAAGGCGACCGGCTGGTGACCTATACCCACTATGGCACCGGCAACTATCACCCCATCACAGCACGAATTTACACGGACCTTTCGTTCTTTACCTGCAACCCGGCGCTGGGGCGCGATGCGACCAAGGTGTTCAACTTCCTGTCCGGCTATGTCGAACCCGAAGGTCTGGAAAACCTGGCCATTTCACCGATGAGCCTGAAACAGCGCCTGCTGGAAGGCTTTGCAGCAGAGGCGGAACATGCCCGCGCCGGACGGCCTGCTGAAATCTGGGCCAAGATGAATTCTTTGATCGACCCGGAAATCATTGATGGGCTGTATGTCGCCAGCCAGGCCGGAGTGAAGATCAGCCTTGTGATCCGGGGGATTTGCGGGGTGCGACCGGGCATCAAGGGCCTGTCCGAAAACATCCGCGTGAAATCCATCGTCGGACGTTTCCTGGAACATTCTCGTATCGTCTGTTTCGGCAATGGACAGGGGTTGCCGTCCAAGAAATCGCGTGTCTATATCTCGTCCGCCGACTGGATGGGGCGGAACCTGAACCGCCGGATCGAAACCCTGGTCGAGATCGAGAACCCCACCGTGAAAGCGCAGATCGTCAGTCAGATCATGGCCGCCAACATGGCGGATGTGGCACAAAGTTGGGTCATGCGACCAGACGGGCATTTTGACCGCGCCACATGGCCCGAGGGCGAGTTCGCCTTCAACTGCCACCGGTTCTTCATGGAATATCCGTCATTGTCCGGGCGCGGATCAGCGGGGGCGAAGGACGTTCCGCAATTGACCCATACAGATGATTGACCTATCTGCGGGCCGTGACGCATCCTTGACCGGAAGCACAGGAATACTGGCATGAACGACACGACGCTCTCGACCCCGAAAGACGGGGGGCCGTTCGGGCGCCCGCTATTCAATGATCCATCAGCCAAGGCGCTGTCGCGTGTTGGTGTCGTGGATGTCGGATCAAACTCTGTCCGGTTGGTGGTGTTCGATGGCGCCGCCCGCAGCCCGGCCTACTTCTACAACGAAAAGATCATGTGCGCTCTGGGCGAGGGCCTGTCCGAAACCGGGCACCTGAACCCCGAGGGCCGCCGCCGCGCGCTGGCCGCGCTGCGCCGGTTTCAGCACCTGGCCAGGGGGTTGGGCATCAGCCCGCTGACCACCGTGGCGACAGCCGCCGTACGCGAAGCCAGCGACGGCGCGGATTTCGTGGCCGAGGTGGCGCGCGAAACCGGGATGCAGATTCACGTTATCGACGGCAAGGAAGAAGCCCGTCTGTCTGCACAGGGTGTGTTGCTGGGCTGGCCCGGTTCCTACGGGCTGGTATGCGATATCGGCGGGTCGTCCATGGAACTGGCGGAAATCGGCGGCGGGCAGGTCGGGCGGCGGGTTACTTCGGCGCTGGGGCCGCTGAAGCTGCGCACCCTTCACGGCGGCAAGAAAGGGCGCAAGCAGTATATCCAGGATACGGTTGCCCAATTGTCGGAAACCCTGGGTCCGCAACGCAACCGCCTGTTCCTGGTCGGCGGATCGTGGCGTGCCATCGCCCGTATCGACATGGAACGGCGCAAGTACCCGCTGCATGTCCTGCATGAATACCGGATGAACGTGCGATCTATCGACGCCACCCTGCGCTATATCGAGGAAAACGACCCAAGCGAGTTGCGCGCACGTTGTGGCGTGTCGTCGTCGCGCATGGCGTTGGTGCCTTACGCGGCAGAGGTCTTGCGGGAAATCGTGCGGACGTTCCATCCGCACGACATCGCCGTATCCAGCTATGGCATCCGCGAGGGGATGCTATACGAACAGATGCCGCAGCAATTGCGTGACCGCGACCCGCTGATCGAATCCTGCTATTTCGCCGAGTCGAAAGACGCCCGCATCCCCGGTTTCGGCAAGATGCTGTACGCCTTCATCCTGCCCCTGTTCAACGCCGCCACGCTGGAACGCAAACGCCTGATCAAGGCCGCCTGCCTGCTGCATGACGTCAGTTGGCGCGCGCACCCGGACTATCGCGCCGAAGTGTGCTTTGACAACGCCACCCGTGCCAACTTGGGCGGGCTGAAACATTCAGAGCGCGTCTTTCTGGGGCTGGCCTTGCTGCACCGCTACAAGAATTCCCGCTCTGGCACCTCGTTCGAGCCGATTTTCAGCCTCATCGACGAACGCACGCAAAAGCAGGCGGAAATCGTGGGCAAGGCGATGCGGTTCGGCGCCATGCTGTGGCTGCAGAAAGAGCAGCCAATGGGCGAACTGCAATGGCACCCCAAGAAAAAACTGCTCAAGCTGATACTATCCGCCGACGCCGCCCCCCTGTTCGGAGAGGTGGCTGCGGCGCGGTTTCAGTCGCTGGCAAACTCTCTGGAAGCAGAAACCGAGGTCCGCATCCGCGGCTGATCACAGATCTATTTCGGGGTTTTCCGGTTCGGCCTGCACTTCTGCGGGGGGTTTACGGCGCATGATGATGTCGCCATTCGGCAGCATTTCCGGGGGATGGTACATCGACAAGTCATCAATCTTGCCCAAGACCTCGGCCAGCGCGGGGCCCATTTCACGGATGAACTGACGCACGGCAGGTTCCATCGTATCCGCCAGCGCCTTCAGATCCTCCATCGCGGGTTCCATTTCCTGCATGATGCCCCGGAAAAACAGCTTGGCCCCTTCTTCCATCAGCGACAGCCCCTGATCCTCGCTCGGCTCTTCGGCCAAGGCGGGGGCGGCGCACAGGCACAAGACGGCAATCGGGGTCAGTAGCTGTTTCATGCGCCTAATATAGATGCGATGCGCAGGATTTCACAGGGGTGGGCTGTTCCCCGCCGATATCACGGCAGGTCAATGTCCAGTGTCACAGGGAAATGATCCGATCCCGTGATCAGGGCAGTGCAAAGTTCAGGCAGCTTCAGGCAGTATTCGTCGTCATGGGGGTGCCAGATGCGCCACCGGGGCTGCAACGCCTTCAGGTCCTCTGACACCATGACGTAGTCCAGAAGCGCCTGCAGATAGCGCCGCTGCGACGGGATGTAGAACCGTGCCGTGGTAGGCATCGCGCCGATCCGGGAATGCAGGGCGGTCGCCGCATGCGGGTCGTACAGCCTCAGCGGGCCGCCTTCTCCTATCAGGATTTCGACAGAGGAGCGGCCGAACAAGTCCTCATAGTCATCCAGTCCCGGGCCATCGTTCATGTCCCCCAGAACGATCAGGGGGTCGCTGGCCTGCAGGTGCTCTTCAATCCGGCGGCGCAGCCAGATCGCCTGCGCCAACTGCTTGCGTCGGTTCGCGATGGCCAAGCGCATGACCGCGTCCTTGCCATGCGCCCCGTGCGGCGCCTTGGATTTAAGATGCGCGCCAATCATACGAAACGCGAACCCGGAATTCGTTTTCAACGCGACTTCAAGCGGCGGCTTGGAAAACCGCACCAAATCCTCGGTATCATCAATGTCCAGATCAATGCGGAACACCCCGTCGAAACGGGGGCAGCTTTCCGACCCTTTCTTTCCTGTCGGATCCCCCAGCGGATCATGCACCGCACTGAGGACATCGGGATCATAAAGCAGCGCAATTTCCTGCTGGGTATCGTTGTGAAATCCAAGCAACGCCTTGCGCGCCCGCAATTCGAACATCTGGGCAAAATTTTCCAGTGCTGGAACAGTGGCCCGGCGCCCGTTGTGGTCCGGGGCTTCGATCACCATAACTGCATCGGCGTTCAGCGCGGTAAAGACAATGCCCAGGGCCTCGATCTGCTGGATGCGGGTGACGTCTTGTCGGCCAGACCATCCATCGTCGCCCAGCAACCGCCCCTTGTCATCGAACAGGTTGTTGAACCATTCAACGTTATAGGTGGCGATCCGCATCAGCCCCGCGCCTCCCGGATTTGCTCCCATGCGCGGTTCAAGTCAATGATCCGCCGTTCCGCCATCTTGACCGCCTCTTCGGGCACACCACGCGCGATCATCGCGTCAGGATGGGATTCCCGCACCAACCGTTTCCAGGCGGTTCGAGCAGCCTCCAGCGTGGCATCCGGTGCGATCCCCAGCACCGAGAAGGGATCGGGTTCGGCATCGGGTACGAAACGGCTGCGGAGCGCCCGGAATTCGGTTTCCGGCAGGCCAAGGATTTCAGCCACCCGATGCAGGAACGCGTCCTCGTTCGGGTGATAGGTGCCATCCGCCATCGCGATGTGAAACAACCCTTCCATCAGGTCGCAGAAACACGAATCGCCATCCCCGAACATCGCCTTGATGCGGCGAGCGTAATCCTCGAATCCCGCCACATCCTGGCGCGCCAGGTTGAACACGCGCGCAGCCCCCGGTTCGTCCTCTTGCGCGATCTGGAACACCTCTCGCATGGCGGTCACTTCGTCCCGGGTTACCTGACCATCCGCCTTTGCCATCTTGGCAGACAGCGCAATTACCGCGATGGTAAAGGCCACGCTTCGTTCCGGCGGCGTGCGCAGTTTTTCAAAAACCGAAGCCAGGCTTTCGCCACTGGTCAGCGCCGACAGCGCCTCTGTTATGCGGGTCCAGATCGACATGCGGGCACCCTACTCTGATGCGCCGACAGTGTCATCGCGCGAATGGTCAAGTTTTCGCGTTCACAGCATTTTTTGCATCAGGACAAGGTCCATCCAGCGCCCGAACTTACGCCCGACCTGCGGGATGCGGGCAACCTCTGCATAGCCGATAGCAGTGTGAAACGCGATGCCGCCAACGTTTTCGGCGCTGATCCCGCCCAGCATGGAATGCACCCCTGCAGCGGCGGCGCGCGCTTCAAGCGCACGCATCAATACACGCCCGACCCCCTGCCCCTGTTGCGCAGGCGACAGATAGACAGTGTGCTCCATCGAATGGGCATAGCCCACCCCTGCGCGGAATTGCCCGTAAAGGGCAAAGCCAATCACCCTCTCAGCCTGTTCCGCTACCAGGAAGGCGTGCCCCGAATCCGCCTTGGCCGCGATGTCTGCCCGCAACCCCTCGACACTTTTTTCAACGCTGTTGAAGGTAACAGAAGTGTCACGGATTTGCGGGTTCCAGATCGCCGCGATGCTGTCGGCATCCTTCAACGTCGCATCGCGGAGGATCACAACACGCGGACCTTGCCGTTGACCTCGAATTCGGCGCGCAGCCCGGGGTCATCCGTGGTTTCAAACTGCAACCGTGGATCATCCAGTTGCGGTGACAGCGTCTCGGCCAAGGCGCCGGCCTGCGGGTGCTGGATCACCAACCGCAGTAACCGCGCCCCCGATTGGATCAGCGACGGCGCCGGATGTCGTCCGCCCCACTCGATGACAGCGGGGCACATCTCGTCATAAGGCAACCGGCCATCCTCTGGCACAGCCATTTTCCATCGCAAATCGCCCCGGGTCAGCGCCACCGGTCGACCAATGCCTTTGGGCATGACTTTCAAGGTTTCGACCATGTTCTCGGTCCGGCAAATCCAGTTGTGCAGCATCGGCGCATCGTCGAACTCGTCCAGCCGGAACCAACGCGGATCCGGTGGCAGATCGGCCTGCGGATCAACCGAGATCACCTCCAGGTACAGGCCGTCCTCCAGTCCGACCAGCAGGTTGTGCGTGCCGTACCGAGGGTGCTGGCCACCTTTCTGCAGGGTGATCCCCAGCGCCGCCTCTACGTATGCCCGCCCCTCTTTCAGGGTCCGGGCGGCCACCGCAAGGTGATCCAGCACCAACATTCAGTCCGACCTCCCAAAAACTCGGTATTGATCCGTGGTTCATGCGTCCCACCTATTCCTGCAACTAAGGCACCACAAAAGAGGAATTTCAATGCTGCTGCGCGCGATAGACAGGTTTTTCAGACACGAGGCATTCGGGGGCATTCTGCTGATGTTATCCGCAGCGGCAGCGATGATCGTCGCCAATTCTTCGCTGCAAGGTGTCTATGCGGGCGCCTTGAATAGCTACCTGCGCATCACGCTGAACGGTGAAGGCCTGGAAAAGCCCTTGATCCTGTGGATCAACGACGGGCTCATGGCGGTGTTCTTCTTTCTGATCGGACTGGAACTGAAACGCGAACTACTGGAAGGCAAGCTGAAGAACCCTTCCGACGTCATGTTGCCTGGGCTGGCGGCCATCGGCGGCATGCTGGTTCCGGCAGTCATCTATGCAGCTTTCAACTGGGGCCAGCCGACGATTTCCGGCTGGGCCATTCCCGCAGCTACCGACATCGCCTTTGCACTGGGTATCCTCGCACTGGTTGGAACGCGCGCGCCGGCTGCGCTCAAGGTCTTTCTGTTGACATTGGCGATCCTGGACGACCTTGGGGCCATCATCATCATCGCGCTTTTTTACACCGCTGAACTGAAACTGGACTACCTCTTCCTTGCGCTGATCCCGCTGGCCGGGCTGACCTGGCTGAACATCACCCGCAGCCACCGCATCGCCCCCGCCATCCTGCTGGGTACGATCATGTGGTTCTTCGTGCTGAAATCCGGGGTCCATGCGACACTGGCCGGGGTGGTCACGGCATTCTTCATCCCGCTTCGTGACAAGTGGGGCAAATCCCCGCTACATGCGCTGGAAAACGGCCTGGCGCCCTATGTATTGTACCTGATCGTCCCGATCTTCGCCTTTGCAAACGCCGGGGTAGTGTTGACCGGGCTGACGGTCGCCGACCTTCTGGCGCCCCTGCCGCTGGGGATCGCCTTGGGCCTTGTCGTCGGCAAGCAGATAGGCGTCTTCGGCGTGACCTTCGCGATCGTGAAACTGGGACTGGCCGGAATGCCCAAGGGGGCGAACTGGCTGCATATCTACGGTATCGCCTGCCTGGCGGGCATCGGCTTTACCATGTCGCTGTTCATCGGAGGGCTCAGCTTTTCAGATCCTGGCATGATGAATGGCGTTCGGCTGGGGGTGCTGTCCGGGTCCATCCTGTCCGCGATACTGGGATATACGGCGCTGATGCTGGCCAGCCACAAATCCCCCGCCGCCGAAAATACCGCGACCTGAGGCGCAACAAAAAGGGACCGGTCGGAACCGGTCCCCGCCCAAGCTATCGTCCGGCGCTTTTCATCTTGCCAGAAATACTCGCGGGGGTGTGGGGGCAGCCAGCCCCCACCGCCTTACGGTCAGGCGCGCGCTTCGCGGATCAGGCGCAGGATGTCCTTTGCCGCTGCGGGGATATTGGTGCCGGGCCCGAAAATCGCCTTCACACCCGCCCTTTTCAGGAATTCATAATCCTGCTGCGGGATCACCCCGCCGCAGATGACGATAATATCCCCCGCATCCCTGGCCTTCAGCGCCTCGATCAGTTGCGGCGCCAGCGTCTTGTGCCCAGCCGCCTGGCTGGAAATCCCGACAACGTGCACGTCATTGTCCAGCGCGTCCTGCGCCGCTTCTTCCGGGGTCTGGAACAGCGGGCCAACGTCCACGTCAAACCCGATATCGGCAAAGGCGGTCGCGATCACCTTGGCGCCTCGGTCGTGGCCGTCCTGACCCATCTTCACCACCAGCATCCGCGGGCGACGGCCCTCGGCCTCGGCGAAATCGTCCACGTCCTTCTGGATCGCGGCAAACCCTTCGTCGCCTTCATAGGCCGCGCCATAGACGCCAGCCAGTGTTTTCACCTCGGCGCGGTGGCGGCCGAATTCCTTCTCCATAGCCATGCTGATTTCCCCGACAGATGCCCGAGCGCGCGCGGCCTCCACCGCGGCCTCCAGCAAGTTGCCCCCTTCTTTGGCGCGGCGCGACAGTTCGGACAGGGCGGCCTGGCAGGCCGCTTCGTCCCGCGCGGCGCGCATTTTTTCCAGTCGCGCGATCTGGCTTTCGCGGACCTTGACGTTGTCCACATCCAGAATGTCGATCGGGTCTTCCTTGTCCTTGCGGTACTTGTTGACGCCGACGATCACCTCTTCGCCCCGGTCAATCATGGCCTGACGCTTGGCGGCTGATTCTTCGATCCGCAGCTTCGGCATACCGCTGGCCACGGCCTTGGTCATGCCGCCCATTTCCTCGACTTCCTGCATCAACGCCCAGGCTTTCTCCGCCAGTTCCGCTGTCAGCGCCTCGACATAGTAAGACCCCGCCAGCGGGTCGACCACATTGGTCACCCCGGTTTCTTCCTGCAGGATCAACTGGGTGTTCCGCGCGATCCGGGCGCTGAAGTCGGTGGGCAGCGCAATCGCCTCGTCCAGTGCGTTGGTGTGCAGCGACTGTGTACCACCCAGAACCGCCGACATCGCTTCGTAGGCGGTGCGGATCACGTTGTTATAGGGGTCCTGTTCCTGCAACGACACGCCCGAGGTCTGGCAGTGCGTGCGCAGCATCTTGGACCGCTCGTCCTTGGCACCGAACTCGGTCATCACGCGGTGCCACAGCAGGCGCGCGGCGCGCAGCTTGGCAGCCTCCATGAAAAAGTTCATGCCGATGGCAAAGAAGAACGACAGGCGGCCCGCGAACTTGTCCACGTTCATGCCTGCATTCATCGCGGCGCGGACGTATTCCCGCCCGTCGGCCAGCGTATAGGCCAGTTCCTGCACCAGGTTCGCGCCCGCCTCTTGCATGTGGTAGCCCGAGATCGAGATGGAGTTGAACTTGGGCATCTCGTTCGAGGTATACTCGATAATGTCCGAGATGATCCGCATCGATGGTTCCGGCGGATAGATATAGGTATTCCGCACCATGAATTCCTTCAGAATGTCGTTCTGAATGGTGCCCGCCAGCAACGCCTTGTCGTGGCCCTGTTCTTCGCCCACGACGATGAAGTTCGCCAGGATCGGGATCACCGCGCCGTTCATGGTCATCGACACCGAGACCTTGTCCAGCGGGATGCCGTCGAACAGAACCTTCATGTCCTCGACGCTGTCAATCGCCACACCGGCCTTGCCGACATCGCCCACCACGCGCGGGTGATCCGAGTCGTACCCCCGGTGCGTCGCCAGATCGAAGGCGACCGACACACCCTGCTGCCCCGCTGCCAGGTTGCGACGGTAGAAAGCGTTGGATTCCTCTGCGGTTGAAAAACCTGCATACTGGCGGATCGTCCAGGGACGGCCCGCGTACATCGTGGCCTTCACGCCGCGCGTGAATGGACCGAACCCAGGCAGGCTGCCCAGATGCGGCAGGTTCTGGGTATCTTCCTGGGTATAGAGGGGCTGTACATCGATCCCCTCCAGGGTTTGCCAGGTCAGGCTGTCCAGCGGCTT
This sequence comes from Thalassovita sp., assembly GCA_017792425.1. Taxonomy (GTDB): domain Bacteria; phylum Pseudomonadota; class Alphaproteobacteria; order Rhodobacterales; family Rhodobacteraceae; genus Thalassobius. The sequence goes on along the minus strand of CP051233.1, from coordinate 1,384,961 downwards.
GCCACGGAGTTCCTTCTCCGCCAGTTTGCGCCACGCGTCCTTTGTGGTCATGGTCATGTCCTTTTCTTTTCGCCGTTCCGCAGAACGTCCGTACAGGGAGTATCGCCAACACCGAAGTTCGCGCAGGGCGGAACAGCAGCAATGGCGCTTTTGGCGGTCGCAATTTCATGCGGACTTCCTATATCATTTCCGACAGGAGGCCCCATGATCACGCGACTGTTGCTTGGAATCGTTTTGTTTTTCGGTGGCGCGGCCATTGCGGATACCGCGCCCGCACCAACGTCAGAGCCCTCTGAAGTTCCCCAGCCTACCCTCTCTATCGTGGACGGGGCGGAAACAACGTTGGACCAGTTTCTGTGGACGGCGCGGCCCATCGTCGTCTTTGCTGACAGCCCTGCCGATCCGCGGTTCATCGAACAGTTGCGGTTTCTTTCCACCGATCCGGACGGGCTATTGCTGCGCGATGTGGTCGTGCTGATCGACACATCGCCGAAACAGAAAAGCGCCTTGCGGGAAACGCTGCGGCCGCGTGGTTTCATGCTGGTCCTGATCGACAAGGACGGACAGGTCAAACTGCGTAAACCCGCGCCGTGGACCGTCCGCGAAATCACCCGCTCTATCGACAAATGGCCCACGCGACAGCAGGAATTGCGCGAACAACTGGGTAAAGAGTGACCGCGCCAATCACCTTGGGTTGCCCCCTTCGCAGGAGCGGCCCAATTTGACATGTACGGCGCGGTCTGGGTCATCGGATCACTCGAATTCCATGATCACTTCGTCAACCGCCAAGCTGTCACCGGCGGCGGCGTTGATCTTGGAAACCACACCCTTGCGTTCAGCACGCAGGATGTTTTCCATCTTCATCGCCTCGATGGTGCAGAGGGCCTGTCCCTCTTGCACTTCCTGACCCTCCTCCACGTTGACCTTCACCACCAGACCCGGCATCGGGCAGAGCAGCATTTTCGAGGTATCGGGCGGCAGTTTTTCCGGCATCAGCTTGGCCAGCTCGGCCTGACGCGGCGTGCGCACATGCACCTTGAGATCCGCGCCACGGCTGCGGATGCGGAACCCGCCGGAAATCTTGCCGACCTTCAGAACAAGACCATCGGTGCCTTCGAAGTGGATTTTTGCCAACTGATCGCCCGGCGTCCAGTCGCTGGACACGCGCAGGCTGCTGCCATCTTCGAAAGCCACGGTAGACCCGTCATGATCAGCCGCGATGGTTACAGGGAATTCATGCCCTTGCAGCGTTACCACCCACTCGGTGCCAACACGGCGTTCGTGATTATCCATGCGGCCGGACACGCGCGTACGCCGGATTTCCGCAACGCGATGCATCGCGGCAGAGGCCGCCGTGATCTTGCGCAGGGTGTCTTCGGGCAGGGTAACGCCTTCGAAGCCTTCAGGATATTCCTCGGCGATGAAGGCGGTTGTCATGTCGCCGCCGATGAACTTCGGGTGATCCATAACGGCGCTGACAAACGGCAGGTTGTGACCGATGCCTTCCAGTTCAAACCCGTCCAACGCGTTGCGCATCGCCTCGATGGCCTGATCACGGGTGGGCGCCCAGGTACACAGCTTGGCGATCATCGGGTCATAGTACATGCTGATCTCGCCGCCTTCGTAGACGCCGGTATCGTTGCGCACCGCTGTGCTGCCTTGCAACGCCTTATCCGCCCACTTGCCGTTGACCTGCATCGGGCCAGCGGCCACTTCGGCTGGTGGGCGATAGCGCGTCAGGCGCCCGATCGACGGCAGGAAGTTCCGATAGGGATCTTCGGCGTAAACCCGGTTTTCAATTGCCCAACCGGTCAGCTTCACGTCATCCTGGGTGATCGACAGCTTTTCGCCGTTGGCGACGCGGATCATCTGTTCCACCAGATCAACACCGGTGATCAGTTCGGTCACGGGGTGTTCCACCTGCAGACGGGTGTTCATTTCCAGGAAGTAGAAATTCCGCTGTCCGTCAACGATGAATTCCACGGTCCCGGCACTGGCATAGCCAACGGCCTTGGCCAGTGCGACGGCCTGTTCTCCCATCGCCTTGCGGGTGGCTTCGTCCAGGAACGGGCTGGGGGCCTCTTCCACGACCTTCTGGTTCCGGCGCTGGATCGAGCATTCACGTTCACCCAGGTAAATGCCGTTGCCGTGGCTGTCGCACAGCACCTGAATTTCGATGTGGCGCGGTTGGGTTACGAATTTCTCGATAAATATCCGGTCATCGCCGAAGCTGTTGGCCGCTTCGTTCTTGGACGATTGGAAACCTTCGCGGGCTTCTTCATCGTTCCAGGCGATCCGCATACCCTTACCACCACCGCCGGCAGACGCCTTGATCATCACCGGATAGCCGATCTCGTTCGAAATCTTGACGGCCTCGTCGGCATCCTCGATCAGACCCATGTAGCCGGGAACGGTGCTGACCCCTGCTTCCTGTGCAATCTTCTTGGAGGTAATCTTGTCGCCCATTGCCTCAATCGCACCGACCGGCGGGCCAACGAAGATCACGTTCTCCGCGGCCAGCGCCTCGGCGAATTTCGAGTTTTCGGACAAGAAGCCATACCCGGGGTGAACTGCCTGTGCGCCGGTCTTGCGGATGGCGTCCATCACCTTGTCGATCACGATGTACGACTGGTTCGCGGGTGGCGGGCCGATATGGACGGCTTCGTCGGCCATCTGCACATGCAGCGCGTGCTTGTCCGCGTCCGAGTAGATGGCCACCGTCTGGATACCCATCTTGCGGGCGGTCTTGATCACCCGGCAGGCGATTTCGCCCCGGTTCGCAATCAGGATCTTATTGAACATTTCTCGTCCCTTCCGGTCTTGGCTGGGGGCCTGTGCCCGCAGCAATGGCAACAAAAAACCCGCCCCGGCCATCAGCCAAAGCGGGTTTCCGATTCAGGTCCGGCGCGAACGCCGGCATCGCGCGCTTAACGGCAGCGCGACGGGTATTGTTTGCAATAGGCGACGTTGGCCGCAGCGCCAAGGACAGCGCCGGTCGCGGCACTACCGTCCAACACGACCGCTGCCGCAGCACCAGACCCTGCCCCCAGCAAGGCCTGTTCGCCAAAGGTATCGCCGCAGGCCGCAAGGCCCGCGCAGGCCGCAAGGCCCAGAATCCATGTCCGTAGATACATCGTTTTGTCCTTTCCCGCTCGTTTATGTGATTTGCGCACATACTCGGACCCTGAGACCCTGCAATCAAGCGCGAAATCGCCGTCGGAACTGTGTCGGCAAGCCCTTGCTTATCCGCAGCAAGTTCTTTGCGGGAAAGAAAAAAAACGGGCGGCTGACTTATCTGCAAGCCAGACCGCCCAACAGGGGAAGGGTAACGGTAAAGACAAAGAGTCCCGACCCGCTCATCCCGGGTCGCCACTACTGTTTTCACGCTGCCGCAAAGCGCGCGGGCAGCCAAGCGCGCATTTGCGCACCGGTCAGTGTGGGCCGCTTCCCGCTCAAACTGCAGATGGCTGCGCGAAATCATGCCGATCACCAGTCCTCATCCTCGTCATCTTCGAAGAAAAACGCCTCATCCCCTTGAAATGCTTCGGGGAAGGACGCACGGGCCACGGACTCGTCGATAATCAGCAGCGCGTCATAGCTTTTCGCGTCGAACGGGTCATCTACCGCCACGACTTCACGGCCGAACAGCCAGCTTAGCCGACCGGCATCCAGGTTGCCGCGCTCGAACGGTTCGGAACCGAAATGGTTCCAAAGCGCCATCATGAACGCCAGGTCGGCACGCCGGTCCACCGCCTTGCGGTCGCGGAACCGTTCGCGCCGGATCAGCGGCGTCACGCCCTTGGGATTGGCGCGGCGGATGGTGAATTGGAAATCGGTGCCGGGCATCCTGCCCGGAAAGCCGCGATGCTTCAGCATGGGGTTTCTCCCGGGGCAGCCGCGCGGCTGGGCAGACCGGGCGAAACCGCCCGGTCTGCCTGCATGAGGGACTGGCCCTTATTTGTATTTGCCGGTGTAGGCCGGTTCGTGAGAGATCGGTTCGGGCTCGACCACGACGTATTCTTCTTGCGGCTGGGCGCAGGCCGCCACGAAGGCGACAGTGCACAGGGCCAACAATGTTTTGATGCTGTTCGACATCTGCTTCTCCAGTTGCTTGTCTGTTGTTGTTCGGGGTGGTTCCCCGACTGCCTCAACGAATTGCAGGCCGCGCAAGCGCCGCCCACGGAAAGCATAGCCGAAGCTGATGATGAAAGATACGCGCCCTCCGCAGAGCGGCCGGGCTGTGACGCGAAAGCCGCAGAACGCGGAGAACATGAGGAACGGCCCGCAACATGTTGTGCCTGCATCAGAAGCCCTCCCAGATGCAGAGCCCGCTTTCAATGCGGAATGCCTCGAAAAACTGGGTGACCGATGGGTCCGAAGCGCCGAATTCAACAGCTTCCGAAGCCATCGAAACCACCACCTGCGAAACCTGCTCCTGTGCCGCTACAAGCGCGGGCAAGGCATACTCGGCGCACAATACCGGAAAATCATGCTCGACCTGCGCAAAGGCAATCCCGTTGACCAGATCGGCAGACACGAAGCGGAACCGGGCCAGGCGCACGCCATCCGGTTGCATATCAATAAAATACTCTTGCAGACTGAAGGCCAATCCCGAGGGCACGGCGGGGGCCTCCTCTTGCCCCACTGCCGTGGCCGCGTTTGCCAAAAGGCATCCCCAAAGCGCGGCGATAACCCGAGACGTTCTACGCATAGCAGAAACCCCCAGCACAGGCCACCCATCGCGCACGATTATTTCCATCCAGCATCAGGTTGCGCAACTTTTCCTCTGCCAGACGGCGAGGATACGCATGTTCCATGCGTCCGCCCGCTGTGACCCGCAGGCCACCCTGCTCCTCTGCGACCCGAACGGCCGGGGAAAACCCCCTGATCCGTTGCAGCGCGCGCCACATATCCTGACGGATTTGCCGGGCAAGCCGGACCTTGCCGCAAAACGGCAATACGGTCTCGACCGACAGATCAAACCGCACAGGTAAGGACCGCGCCACGATCAGCGCGCCCTCTTCATGCAGAATGTGCCAATCGTTCCGGCTCATGTTTCACCTTATCCGCGCACCACCAAGAACCCCGGCCCACAGCGCATTTCATCTTGCCCAAATACTCCCGGGGGTGTGGGGGCAGGCAGCCCCCACGCGCGACATCCGACTTACAGAGGGATGTTGTCGTGCTTCTTCCACGGGTTGGTCAGCTTCTTGTTGCGCAACGACGCGAACGCCCGCGCGACCCGCTTGCGCGTCGAATGGGGCATGATCACCTCGTCGATAAAGCCACGTTCGGCCGCCTTGAACGGATTGGCGAAGTTCTTTTCGTATTCTGCCGCGTGGGCCGCGATCTTGTCCGCATCGCCCAAGTCGGCGCGGTGAATGATCTCGGTCGCGCCCTTGGCACCCATCACCGCGATTTCCGCAGTTGGCCAGGCATAGTTGAAATCCCCGCGCAGGTGCTTGGACGCCATCACGTCATAAGCGCCGCCGTAAGCCTTGCGGGTGATCACGGTCACCTTGGGAACGGTCGCTTCGCCATAGGCGAACAGCAGCTTCGCACCGTGCTTGATGACGCCGCCGTATTCCTGGCTGGTCCCCGGCAAGAAGCCTGGCACGTCCACCAGCGTCAGGATCGGAATCTCGAACGCATCACAAAAGCGCACGAAACGCGCGGCCTTGCGGCTACTATCGATATCCAGACAGCCCGCCAGCACCATCGGCTGGTTGGCCACGACACCGACGGTCTGACCTTCCATGCGGATGAAGCCGGTAATGATATTCTTGGCGTAGTCTTCTTGGATCTCGTAGAAATCACCCTCGTCCGCGATTTTCAGGATCAGTTCCTTCATATCGTAGGGGGTGTTGGCGTTTTCCGGGATCAGCGTGTCCAACGAGGATTCGACGCGGCCAGGTTCGTCGAAGAACGGACGTACGGGCGGCTTTTCGCGGTTGTTCAGCGGCAGGAAATCGACCAAGCGGCGGACCTCGGCCATCGCCTCGACATCGTTTTCAAACGCGCCATCCGCGACCGAAGATTTCCGGGTGTGGGTCGACGCGCCGCCCAGTTCCTCGGCTGTCACCACCTCGTTCGTGACGGTCTTCACAACGTCTGGGCCGGTCACGAACATGTAGGACGAATCCTTCACCATGAAGATAAAGTCTGTCATCGCGGGCGAATACACGGCGCCACCGGCGCACGGCCCCATGATCACGCTGATCTGCGGCACCACGCCCGAGGCCATGATGTTGCGCTGGAACACTTCGGCATACCCGGCCAGCGAGGCAACGCCTTCCTGGATACGCGCACCGCCCGAATCGTTCAGACCGATCACCGGCGCGCCGTTCTGCATCGCCATATCCATGATCTTGCAGATTTTCAGCGCGTGGGTTTCGGACAGCGACCCGCCGAAAACGGTGAAGTCCTGGCTGAACACATAGACCATGCGGCCATTGATAGTGCCCCAGCCCGTGACAACACCGTCCCCAGCCGGTTTCTGCTTTTCCATGCCGAAATCGGTGCAGCGGTGCGACACGAACATGTCGAACTCTTCGAACGAACCTTCGTCCAGCAGCAGTTCAATACGTTCGCGCGCAGTCAGCTTACCTTTGGCGTGCTGGCTGTCGATACGGTTTTGCCCCCCGCCCAAACGGGCATCGGCGCGGCGGCCTTCCAGTTCCTGGAGGATATCTTTCATGGCTGTCCCCTTGTGAGTTGGTTGGTGTATACGTCCCGCCAAGCGAAGCTCAAAGACAAATTCCGCAAATTTGCAAAATATTGGCAAGCGAAGCTCAGCTAAACGCAAATCTGTAAATTTCCGTTACGTCAACCTCAAAAGGCAGGCGCGACCGAGTGGACAAGGCCGCGCGCGCGCTCTACCCATTCGCACATGAACGAAAAACCCGTGGTCCGCTATTTGGATCGGGCCACCCCACCGCATCTTTCCACATTGATCCTGCTGGCTGGTTTGTCCGCGCTGGCGATGAATATTCATTTGCCTTCGCTGCCGGGGTTGGCCCGGTACTACGAGGTGGATTATTCCTTCGCGCAACTGTCCATCGCTTTATACTTGGCGGTGAACGGCGGATTGCAGATATTTGTTGGCCCCTTGTCTGACAAATATGGCCGCCGTCCTGTAATCCTTGCAGGTGTGGCCCTGTTTTGCCTTGCCACCCTCGGCTGCCTTCTGGCCCCGAACGGCGTGGTTTTCATGGTGTTCCGAATGCTGCAGGCGGTTATCGCCGTGGCGATGGTGCTGTCACGCGCGGTTGTTCGGGACATGGTGCCAGCGGATCAGGCCGCGTCGATGATGGGCTACGTGACCATGGGCATGTCACTTGTACCGATGGTTGGCCCGGCGATTGGCGGCTATATGGAGCTCAATTTCGGCTGGAAGGGTTCGTTCACCTTGCTGCTGATCCTGGGGCTGATGCTGTTCTGGCTGGCCTGGCGGGATCTGGGCGAAACCGCACCCAAGTCCGAAAACTCATTGGTGCAGCAGTTCCGCGAATACCCGGAATTGCTGACCTCACCCCGGTTCTGGGGCTATTGCCTTGCGGCGGCCTTGGGGTCCGGGGCCTTTTTTGCCTACCTGGGCGGGGCTCCCTTCGTTGGCGCAAGTGTGTACGGTCTGGACGCCGCCGAACTGGGCCTGTACTTCGCAGCACCGGGTGTCGGATACTTCGCCGGCAACTTCATCTCGGGCCGCTTTTCAGCCCGCGTCGGCATCAACCGTATGGTGCTGTGGGGGACGACCATCTCAACCGGTGGCTTGGTGTTGTCGATCGTAATCAGCCTGATGGGGGCCGGTTCCGCCAATAGCTTTTTCGGCAGCATGATTTTTGTGGGGGTTGGCAATGGCCTGGTTAACCCGAATGCCAACGCAGGTATGTTGTCCGTGCGCCCTTACCTGGCTGGAACGGCATCCGGGCTGGGCGGAACGATTATGATCTGTGGCGGCGCCGCATTGGCCGCGCTGGCTGGTTCGGTCCTGACCCCCGGCATGACGGAAATGCCGTTGCTGACGATCATGATGGTCACCTCTATCCTGTCGATGGCCTCGATCCTGATGGTCATCTTGCGCGAACGCAGCCTGGGCCTCTGAAGCCCTTGCTGCCAGTGATTTGCAAAGCTAGCATCAAACGACGCTTCTTTTGCAAAGGCACCTCATGGCCACTCAGAAACTCTATGCCGGCGCGAAGCTGCGCGAAACCCGTACCCGGCTGGGACTGACTCAAAAGGATTTCGCCGCCAAGCTGGGTGTTTCGCTGCCCTATCTGAACCAGATGGAAAACAACAACCGTCCGGTGTCGACAACCGTGGTGTTGGCCCTGGCGCAGGAATTCGGGTTCGACGTCACTGAACTGTCCACGGGCGATTCAGAACGTCTGGTCAGCGACATGAGAGAAGCGATGGCGGACCCGGTATTCGCCGACGCTGCCCCGCCGCTGGCCGATCTGCGCCTGACCGCGTCCAACGCCCCCGCACTGGCGCGCGCCTTTCTGGACCTGCACCGCGCCTATCGGCAAACCCATGAAAGACTGGCCAGCCTGGACGAGGCCCTGGGCCGCGAGGATAGCCGCACCCAACCCTCGCCCTGGGACGAGGTGCGCGACTTCTTCCACTACTGCGACAACTACATCGATGCAGTCGACCGTGCGGCCGAAAGGTTCGCCCAGGGCGCGGGCGATCAGGGCATCAGATCCCACGCCTTGCACACTTTGCGCGCCGCAGGCGTCACCGCCAGATTCGAGGAAACCGCCAGCACGCGCCATTTCGATCGTGACAAGCGGCAGTTGACCCTGTCCAGCCGCGCCGCACCGGAAACCCAGACCTTTCAGCTACTGCTGCAAATCGCGCTGCTGCATCAGGACAAGCTGCTGGAAGCAACGCTGGATCTGGCCCGATTCCAATCCGAAGAGGCACGCGCCATCGCCAAGATCGGGCTGGCCAACTATTTTGCAGGGGCGGCGCTGATGCCCTACGGGCGCTTTCTGAAGGCTGCACAGGATACCCGCCACGATCTGGAATTGCTGGCCCACCGGTTCAGCGCCTCGATAGAACAGGTCGCGCATCGCCTGTCCACGCTGCAACGTCCAAGCGCCAAGGGCATCCCTTTTTTCTTTGTCCGCGTTGATCAGGCCGGGACCATCACCAAACGACATTCCGCCACCCGCCTGCAATTCGCGCGTTTCGGCGGCGCCTGTCCGCTTTGGAACGTCCACCAGGCGTTTGAAACTCCGGGGCGTTTCCTGCGCCAACTGGCCGAAACCCCTGACGGTGTGCGCTATATCAGCCTGGCCCGCGATGTGTCCAAACCGGCCGGTTCCTTCGGTGCACCTGTGCGACGTTTCGCGATCTCTTTGGGATGCGAAGTTCGACATGCGGCGGACCTGGTATATGCTGACGACCTGGATATCTCGAACCCCCGCGCCTATGAACCGATCGGCATTTCTTGCCGGATTTGCGAGCGCAAGAGCTGCCACCAACGATCCGTCCCGCCGCTGGAACGCCGCCTGACCATAGATGCGGACGAACGCGGGGTGCTGCCCTACCGGGTGGATTAAAAAAGAAGACCGTCCCAAAGGACGGCCTTCCCGGAAAACTCTGGGCGGGATCGGCTATACCGATAGCATACCCCAAATCTGGTCTTTCAGCGCGGCCCGGCGTTTGCGCAGATCGGTTTCGGCCAGTTGTTCTATCGGTTCGACGTTGGTTTCAGCCCGGTGCACTGCACGGTTCACTTCGTGGTATTCGTCAGTCAGCTTTGCGAAATGGGCGTTGGCCTGTTTCAACTCGCTGATCTTCTGGGCATGCTCGGGGAACTCTTCGTGCAATTCGTGCGGGGTGTTGGACATCGCGCGGTCTCCTTGTTCTACGTTACGCCAGAACATAGCCAGCCAGCACCGCGCTGCACCTTGATACGGATCAACCCTCTCTCTTTTTCGCGTCGCCGACGAACCAACCATTTCAGCCAAGGCGGCATCCTGCAAAGGACAAGCCGCTTTCCCTTCGCTGCCCAATTCGCTAGACGGGTCCGCAACGAATTATCTGACGCGAGTTCTGGATCATGGCGATGGAAAAGACCTTCGACGCGGCAACAGCCGAAAGCCGCCTGTACGAGGCATGGGAAAAGGCCGGTTGCTTCACAGCCGGGGCGAATGCCTCGCGCAGCGAGACCTTCTGCATCATGATCCCGCCGCCGAACGTGACTGGTGCGCTGCACGTTGGACATGCTTTCAACAACACGCTGCAGGACATCCTTGTTCGTTGGCACCGGATGCGCGGCTTTGACACGCTGTGGCAACCCGGCCAGGACCACGCGGGGATCGCCACGCAGTTGCAGGTAGAAAAGATGCTGGCCGCGCAGGGCAACGCCGGTCGCCGTGAGCTGGGACGCGAAAAATTCCTGGAAAAGGTCTGGGAATGGAAAGCGCAATACGGCGGCACCATCGTCAACCAGTTGAAACGGCTGGGTTCATCCTGCGACTGGTCACGCAATGCCTTCACCATGTCCGGCGCCCCCGGCGCACCCATGGCGGATCAGAACGGCAATTTCCACGATGCCGTCATCAAGGTCTTCGTAGATATGTACGAAAAGGGCCTGATCTATCGCGGTAAGCGCCTGGTGAACTGGGATCCGCATTTCGAAACCGCGATTTCCGATCTCGAGGTGGAAAACATCGAAGTCGCCGGGCACATGTGGCACTTCAAGTACCCGCTGGCTGGCGGCGAAACCTACACCTATGTCGAGAAAGACGACGAGGGCAACGTTACCTTCTCCGAGGAACGCGACTACATCTCTATCGCCACGACCCGCCCGGAAACCATGCTCGGCGACGGTGCGGTGGCGGTGCATCCTTCGGACGACCGCTATGCGCCCATCGTCGGCAAGCTGTGTGAAATCCCGGTCGGCCCCAGGGAACACCGCCGCCTGATCCCGATCATCACGGATGAATACCCCGACCCGGCTTTTGGCTCGGGCGCGGTAAAGATCACTGGCGCGCATGATTTCAACGACTACCAGGTGGCCAAGCGCGGCAATATCCCGATGTACCGCCTGATGGACACCCGTGGCCAGATGCGCGCCGACGGACCGGATTATGCGACTTCTGCCTTGCGGGCGCAGGCCTTCGCCGGTGGCGCGCCTTTCACCGAAATGGAAGTGGACGCGCTGAACCTGGTCCCCGACGATCTGCGCGGACTGGACCGGTTCGAAGCCCGCAAACGGGTGGTCGACCAGATCACCAGCGAAGGGCTTGCCGTTTTGATCCCAGGCGAACCCGACGATTCCGACGGAAAGGTCTGCTTTGACAGCGGCATGGTTCCCTTTGTCGAGAACAAGCCGATCATGCAGCCCTTCGGCGACCGTTCCAAGGTTGTGATAGAGCCGATGCTGACTGACCAATGGTTTGTCGATGCCGAAAAGGTGGTCGGCCCCGCCCTGGAGGCCGTCCGCACCGGTCGCACCAAGATCATCCCGGAATCGGGTGAAAAGACCTACTACCACTGGCTGGAAAACATCGAACCTTGGTGCATCTCGCGCCAGCTCTGGTGGGGGCACCAGATCCCGGTCTGGTACGGGCTGGACCTGGCCGCCGAGGATTTCGTGGACGATGAGGGCGACGGCGATCTGGACGTGGTCAAACTGGGGCGCCTTCTGAACGAAGGGGGGATGCTGCACCGGGGCGACCTACACCATTGCGCCCCCTCTTTCGCAGATGTGACGGAAAAATTCCTGGACGACAACGCTCGCATCCCCGCGCCGCTGTCCCACGCCACCGTGACAGAGGTTGCTGACAAGCACGCCGCCATTCATGCGTTCGCGGAATCCCTGGCGCAATACGCCGTCGAGCAGGACCCGACCAAGCTGGTCTACCCGGTCTGGCGCGACCCCGACGTACTGGACACCTGGTTCAGTTCCGGCCTGTGGCCGATCGGTACGCTGGGCTGGCCGGAAAAAACCCCGGAACTGGCGAAATACTTCCCCACCGATGTACTGATCACCGGCTTTGACATCCTGTTTTTCTGGGTCGCCCGGATGATGATGATGCAGTTGGCCGTGGTCGATGACATCCCCTTCCACACCGTCTACCTGCACCAGCTGGTGCGCGACGAGAAGGGCAAGAAGATGTCGAAAACCACCGGCAACGTCATCGACCCGTTGGAAATCATCAATGAATACGGTGCCGACGCGCTGCGCTTCACCAACGCCTCGATGGCGGCGATCGGCGGCGTCCTGAAACTGTCCGAGGACCGCATCAAAGGCTATCGCAACTTCGGCACCAAGATCTGGAACGCCACCCGTTTCGCTGAGATGAACGGTGTCTACGAAAATGGCGCGCCCTCGTCTGACATCCCCCCGGCCAATGCCACGGTCAACCGCTGGATCATCGGAGAAGTCGCCCGCACCCGCGAAACCGTGGACGAGGCCCTGACCACCTACCGGTTCAACGACGCCGCCAACGCGCTCTATGCCTTCGTCTGGGGCAAGGTCTGTGACTGGTATGTCGAGTTCTCCAAACCCCTGCTACTGGACGGCACCGACGCTGAAAAGGCCGAAACCCGCGCCGTGATGGGATGGGTGCTGGACCAGTGCATGATCCTGCTGCACCCGATCATGCCCTTCATCACCGAGGAGTTGTGGGGCGTCACAGGTGAGCGGCCAAAGATGCTGGTTCATGCCGATTGGCCGGACTATACCCCGGACGGTCTGATCGACCCCGCTGCGGATAAGGAAATGAACTGGGTGATCGCCCTGATCGAAGATGTCCGCTCGGCCCGTGCGCAGATGCACGTTCCGGCTGGCCTGCACGTGCCGATGCTGGTCAGCGGCCTGGACGAAGGCGCGCGCACGGCCTGGATGCGCAACGAGGTGCTGATCAAACGTCTGGCCCGCATCGACAGTCTGACCGAGACAGCGGATTTCCCCAAAGGCACCGCCACCATCGCCGCCGAGGGCGCAACATTCGGCCTGCCCCTGGCGGATATCATCGACGTAACCGAGGAAAAAGCCCGACTGGAAAAGGCTCTGGGCAAACTGGCCAAGGAACTGGGCGGCCTGCGCGGTCGCCTGAACAATCCCAAGTTCATCGAAAGCGCCCCCGATGAAATCGTCGAAGAAACCCGCGAGGCGCTGGCTTTGAAAGAAGACGAGGAAGCGAAGCTGAAATCCGCCCTGGCGCGGCTCGCCGAACTGGGCTGATCAAAGATCAGCCATCGCCTGCGGCGGGCAGGGAAGCCGGGCTGCGCCCGGTCTTTTCAGCGCCATTTTGGCAACGGCCCGCTCGGCGAAACCGCCGATGATCGGTATTTGGGCCAAGAAAAAACACATTCATCTTGCTCGAAATACTCCGGGGGATGAATTGGCCGAAGGCCAAGAAGGGGGCTGGCCCCCTTCCACCCGAGACAGCGGCCGAAGGCCGATGACGAGATATCGCGCGCGCGCGCCAGCGCGCACCGTTTGACAACGTCTATTTGAAATTGGGCACGCGTTTTTGCATATTGGCCATGATCGCCTCCATCTGGTGGGGTTTGCCGATCAGCGCCGCCTGTTCGCGGCTCTCGGCCAACAGAATCCCGGCTTCACCAACGCCGCTTTCCGCGACTGCTATCAGTCGCTTCGCAGCGCGGATGGCTGACGGACTTTTCAGGACCAGCTTTTCCGCCAGGGCAATCGCCGCAGCCAGCGGATCCTCGGCCAATTCCGTCACGAGGCCCATAGCCAAGGCATCCTGCGCGCCAACCGGGTCCGCCGTGTACACCAGCTTACGCAGCACGTCCGAACGCACCAGTGCCGGCAACACCGCCATCCCCCCCATATCCGGCACCAGGCCCCATTTCATCTCCATCACGGAAAACCTCGCATCAGGGTGGGCAAAACGGACATCCGCCCCCAACGCCAGTTGGATGCCACCGCCGAAAGCGACACCCTGCACAGCCGCAATCACCGGAACCTCAAGTTCACGCCAGACCATGCAGACGCGCTGAAACAGGTTGGATTGCCCATGGCTGCGCGGAACCAACATCTCCAGCGGATCCTGCCCGGCGAACTTGCCGAAATTGGATACGTCCAGCCCTGCGCAGAACGATGCCCCCTCGCCCGACAGCACCACCACACGCACGTCATCATTCCCGATCAGGCCTTCTCCGGCTGCGACGATGGCTTCGATCATATCCATGTCAAGGGCGTTCATCTTGTCGCCCCGGGTCAGGGTGACACGGGCAATGTGGTTTTCAATCTCGACAGATACGCGGGCCATTGGGGTTCCTCCTTCAATCTGGCCGCAGTATCGGGCAAACACGTCTGAAATCCACCAGGACGTTGGGGCAGTTGATCGGTCTTGCCCGCATTACGCGCTTGCGGTTATCTGGCAGCCATGACCGGACCTCGCTACACCCCGCTTTGCGCCTCGCTTCCCGCCACCGTGCCCTTCGTCGGCCCCGAAGCGCAGGAACGCGCCAACGGCATGCCATTCAAGGCACGCCTGGGCGCGAACGAAAACGTCTTTGGCCCCTCACCACGCGCCATCGCGGCAATGGCAGAGGCTGCTGCGGATCAGTGGATGTACGGTGACCCGGAATCGCATGACCTGCGCCATGCGCTGGCCGCTCACCACGACATCCGCCCTGAAAACATCGTCGTCGGCGAAGGGATCGACGGTTTGCTGTGCTACCTGGTGCGGCTGCTGGTCGGCCCGGGCGACACCGTGGTCACATCAGAGGGCGCCTACCCCACCTTCAACTACCATGTCGCGGGATTCGGCGGCGTGCTGCACAAGGTGCCGTTCAAGGGGGATCACGAAGATCCCGCCGCCCTGTTCACCAAGGCGGCCGAGGTGGACGCAAAGCTGGTCTATCTTGCCAACCCGGACAACCCGATGGGAACCTGGCACAGGGGTGCGGATATCGTGGCGGCAATGGAACACCTGCCCGATGACACCTTGTTGGTGCTGGACGAAGCCTATGTCGAGTTCGCGCCCGCCGGCACAGCGGCCCCCGTGGACATCAACGACCCGCGACTGATCCGCATGCGCACTTTTTCAAAAGCTTATGGAATGGCCGGCGCGCGCGTTGGCTATGCACTCGGTGCGGCACCTTTGATTACCGCGTTCAACAAGATCCGCAATCATTTCGGGATGAACCGCGCCGCGCAGATCGGCGCGCTGGCCGCGCTTCAGGATACGGACTATCTGGCGCAGACCATCGCGAATGTCGCCGCCGCTCGTCAACGGATCGGGCGGATTGCGCAGGCGAACGGGTTGTCCTGCCTACCCTCGGCCACAAATTTCGTCGCCATTGATTGCGGGCAGGACGGAGCGTTCGCACGGCGCGTCCTGCAGGAACTGACGGCGCTTGGCCTGTTCGTGCGCATGCCATTTGTTGCGCCGCAGGATCGCTGCATCCGCGTCAGCGCAGGCCGCCCCGAGGATCTGAACCTGCTGGAAACCGCCCTGCCCAAGGCGTTGGCCGCGGCACGGGCCTAGGGTTCACGCGGATTTCATTCAGAAATTGGTGAAATCGCGCTATTCTTGGGCGTCTACCTTCGGAAACGGCCATGCGCGAAGCACCTGATTACACGACTGCCGCCCTTGTGATGGGCCTTGTGAACCTGCTGTGGGTACTGGTGGTGGTATGGGCCTATTCCGGCCTGCCGGGGGTACTGATCGCCGGGGTCGCGCTAAACATGCTGATCAACCGGCTGGACCGGCATCGCACCTGACAGACCGCGCAGCCACACGTCACCGAAATGCGGGCCCGTGCGCCCAGATGGATAGGGAATGCCGCACCCCCTGAGTGACCGGTGTAACCCTGTGCAACAGAACCGACGGGAACAACGTGGCGCACCCTTGGGCGGGATCGCCCGTGACCACATGGTGGCTGGGCATAACTTCCAGCACACCGCCTTCGTATTCTGCGGGCGGCGTCAGTTGCACGACCATCGTCAGCTTTCGTTTCGCGGCCAGCTGGCCCTCGCCTATGTCAGAATGCCATCCAAAGTGCCCCTGACGCTCTGCGCTGTAGCGGGCCACCTGCGGGCTTTCAGCAAATTCACGCAGGTCGAAATCGTACACCTCACGATTGGCGGTTCGCACCAAGTCAATGATGCGGTCCATCACCCAGTCCATCCCGGGTACGTCATCCAGCCAGACAAGCTCCGCCCGACGAATGTCATGGTCACGGTTCTGGCCGACCAGCCGCGCATCGTTCGCGGGCTGCTGTTCCACAACAGCCCGGATCAGTTCGCATTCCTCTACAGAGAATGCAGTGGGGATAGAGTGCACCGTCAACATGTTCAGAGTCCCGTGCCGCAGCCCCATTGACGCCGGACCTTTCTGCAAGGCCCGAATCGCCCTCAATTCTGCATGCGGCAGATTGCAATTGGCGCGGCTCTTATCATATCGGAAGGCATGAACCAGTCTTCAGATCACGACCGTATCGAAACCTATGCACGCCAAACTGTCGCAGGGTTTCCACCCGCCTTTCGCGCCGCTGCGCAACGGGTTGCCTTGTACGTCGCGGACTGGCCGGATCAGGGCATGCTGGATGATCTGGGCATTGAGAATCCACTGGAACTGACCGGACTTTACGAAGGCATCCCGCTGACTGAAAAATCCGTTTTCGACCAACCCTATGGCCCGGATGTAGTATGGCTGTTCGCGGAACCGATCCTGGACGAACTGCGCGAACGTGGAAACGTCACGCTCAAGGAACTGGTCGCGCATGTGACTGTCCACGAATTCGCGCACCATTTCGGCTGGAGCGACGATGACATCGCCAGCGTAGACCGCTGGTGGGAATAATCAGACCGGCTGAACCGGCCATTTCGCATTCAGATCTTTCAAACCGGCGCTGATCAGTTCTGCCAGAACGTCCAGGTCGATATCCTCCAGCTTGTTGATGTACAGGCAGGACTTACCCAGCTTGTGTTTCCCCAGACGTGACAAGATCGCAGAATAGTCTTGGTATCCTGGCATGATATAAATGGACAGGTTCGCCTTGCGCGGGGAAAATCCGGTCGCCAGGAAATCGCCTTCGCGACCGCTTTCGTAGACATAGTGATACCGGCCAAACCCGACAATCGACCTGCCCCACATGACGGGCGGATACCCCGTCACATCCCGGAACAGGCTGAGCAGGCGCAACGCGTCCGTTCTTCGGGTAGGATTGCCGAGGCTGTTCAGCGTATCCTGCACACTGGCGTCTGTCGGGACGGTTTTGTTTCCGCTCATCCCGGGCCGCTCCTAAGAGGGATCGCGCCAGCGGTTCACGATGGGATAGCGTCGATCCAGCCAGAAGGACCGCGGGCTCAGACGTGTCCCCGGGGCGGATTGGAAGCGCTTGTATTCACTGATGTACAGCAGGTGTTCGACCCGTTTGACCGTGGCCCGGTCATATCCTGCGGCGACACAATCGGCGATGCTCGCTTCGCCGTCGACCAGCAAGGTCAGGATCGCATCCAGCACCTCGTAGGGGGGCAGGCTGTCCTCATCCTTCTGATCTGGGCGCAGTTCCGCCGAAGGCGGCTTTTCGATGATGGAAACGGGGATGACTTCGCCTGCGGGTCCGTTCATCCAGTCCCGCCGATTTGCATTCCGCCAACGGCAGATCGCGAAAACGCGGGTCTTGTACAAATCCTTGATCGGGTTATAGCCACCAGCCATATCGCCATAGATCGTGGCATAGCCTACCGCCACCTCTGACTTGTTGCCGGTGGTCAGCAGCATTTCCCCGAACTTGTTGGACAGCGCCATCAGCAACAGACCGCGCAGGCGGGATTGGATGTTTTCCTCGGTAATATCCGGTTGCGTTCCCTCGAACAGCGGGGCCAGCGTGTTGGTAATCGCCTTGCGCCCCTCAGCGATGGGGACAAAGTCGTAGCGGCAGCCTAGGCGTATCGCGATGTCCTTTGCATCATCCAGCGACCCTTGAGAGGTGTATTCGGACGGCAGCATCACGCAACGAACGTTTTCGGCGCCCAGGGCGTCCACAGCGATCGTCGCCACCAGCGCAGAGTCGATTCCCCCCGACAGGCCAAGCAAGACCTTATCAAAGCCCGTCTTACCGCAATAGTCGCGCAGGGCTTCGACCATGCAGCGATAGTCTTGCTCCATATCGTCGGGATGATGGGCCTTGGCGCCCTCCTCTACCCGCCAACCATCGGGCGTACGAGCCATGTCCACATGCGTGATCGCCTGATCGAAAACCGGCAACTGCACCGCCAAGTCCCCATGCGGGTTCAGAACGAAACTTCCGCCGTCGAACACTTGGTCATCCTGCCCGCCCACCATGTTCAGGTAGATCAGCGGCAGGCCGGTTTCGACAACCCGCGCCACCATCATGTTCAGGCGAATATCCATCTTGCCACGGAAATAGGGGCTGCCATTGGGCACCAGCAGGAACTCTGCCCCGGTTTCGGCCAAGGTTTCGGCCACGTCTTCATGCCAGGCATCTTCACATACAGGGGTGCCGATACGCACGCCACCCACGGCGTAAGGGCCGCCCAAGGGGCCGCTGTCGAACACCCGTACCTCGTCAAAGACGGTTTCATTGGGCAGGTGATGCTTCAGCACCCGGCTGACGATCCGCCCGCCCTTCAGGATGTAGTATCCGTTGAACAGCTTACCGTCCTCAACCACGGGTCCGCCGATTCCCAACGCAGGGCCGTCCGCGCAGTCCGCAGCCAGTTTTTCAACAGCGGCGATGGCCATCTGATGAAACACGGGCTTCATCACCAAATCCTGCGTATTGTACCCGGTAATGAACATCTCTGGCAGGGCCACCATATCCGCCCCTGCCTTGCGGCCTTCGTGCCAGGCGTCCAGCGCCTTGCCGGCGTTCCCGGACAGATCCCCCACCGTCGGGTTCAGTTGCGCTAGTGTCAGGCGGAATTTGTCGGACATCCCAAGGCCCCCGGTTCGCATCGTCCCCCCCGATTTAGCAGACTATCCGCCGAGGGAAAGCCATTTGGGCAAAAGGCGTTGTCACTGGCGGGGTGGTCCACTAGATTTCGGGCAAGTTGATCAGACAGCCGCCAGACCGTTGACAGGGGCAGACATGGCAAAACCGCGTAAATTCATCGCCGCAGCCGTGGCCGGACTTTTCCTGGCCCTTCCCGCCACCGCACAGGACGGAGATGTCCAGACCAAGCAATACGATGACGGGGGCGTTTACGAAGGCTCGTTCAAGGACGGATTGCAGCACGGTACCGGGACTTATCGGTTACCCAATGGCTATGAATACACCGGCGACTGGGTGGACGGAGAGATTCGCGGCAAAGGTGTTGCGCGCTTTCCCAACGGATCCGTCTACGAAGGCGAATTCGCCAAGGGTAAACCCGAAGGCATCGGCAAGATCGTTTTCACGGACGGGTCCACCTATGAAGGCACCTGGGTCGAGGGCAAGATCACCGGTCAGGGCGTCGCCGTCTATGCCAATGGCACCCGGTACGAGGGCGCCTTCAAGAACGCCATGCACCATGGCCGCGGTGTGATGCGCACCCCCAGTGGCTACGTCTATGACGGAGACTGGACCAACGGCGTAAAGGAAGGAATGGGCACGATCACCTATCCCGACGGCGCGGTTTACGAAGGCGAAATCAAACGCGGCACCCGTGAAGGACAGGGCACCCTGACCATGCCAGACGGGATGGTCTATACCGGCCTATGGGCAAACGGGCAGATCCACGGTCAGGGCAAGCTGACCCAAAGCAACGGCGACGTCTACGAAGGTGCGCTTGTCAACGGCCGCCGCGCCGGACTGGGTAAAGTCACCTATGCCAATGGCGACACCTACGACGGTGAATTTGCGGATGACCAGCGGCAAGGCCAAGGTGTGTTCACCGGTGCGGACGGTTATCGCTACGAAGGCAGTTGGGTTGCAGGCCAGATCGAGGGACAGGGCAAGGTCACCTATCCCGACGGTTCAGTCTACGAAGGCCAGTTCCGCGCCGGGGCGGAAGACGGCGTTGGTAAGATCACTTACCCCGACGGCGCCACCTACGAAGGCGAATGGCGCACCGGTGTGATCGAGGGGCAGGGCAAAGCCACATATCGGACCGGCGCGGTGTACGAAGGCGGTTTTGTCAACGCCAAGAACCACGGCATCGGGATCATGACTTACCCCGACGGTTATCGCTACGAAGGCGAATGGGCCGAAGGCAAGCGGCATGGCCAGGGCAAGGCGACCTATCCCAACGGCATGATCTACGAAGGTCAGTTCGTGGACGGCCAGCGCCAAGGCTTGGGCATCATTTCCGCCGTGGACGGGTTCAAGTACGAAGGCGAATGGCAAGGCGGCGAGATCAACGGCCAAGGCAAGGCCACCTACGCGAACGGGGACGTTTACGAAGGCATGTTCAAGGACGGCAAGCGTCAGGGTAGCGGCACCATGCGTTATGCCAGCGGCCAGGAAGAAACCGGCAACTGGGAAAACGGCGCGCTGGTGAAAGAGTGATCCACCGCTAAAGAAACAAGGGCGTAAGTAAGATACCCCTTACACGAAAATCAAGCTCCGCCCGAAGGTTTCCCTGAGACCAGTCATGCGAAGAAATTCCAGACACTTCCTAACAGCACATACACGATCGCAAATACCACCGCACTACTGGTCACACGCCCCATCGTCCCCGCCAGATCGATGAATGCATATGGGTCAAAAGCCGCGCGAATGACGAACTCTTTTCCGCCGCCAATCACTGTTCCTACCAAGGCTATCTTCTCCAAACGAACTGGTTTCATCCGAATTCTCCTGCCCCTGGCTCTTCCCGAACCCATAGCGCCTTCCCCCGGGGGAAGGGCAATCAAAACATGTATCTTGACGAACAAAATCCCCAATAGATAGAGGGCGCAGCCATTCAACTGCGCCCCCCAACATTTGGCAATCAATAGCTCAGGCCTTGATCTTGGTGATCTTCATCATTTTCATCACCATCCGCTCGTAGTAGGGCTCGGATACGCCCTGACGGATCTTACGTAGAAAGTACCACTCGAACGCCAGCTTTGCCCAGTGCACCCACTTGCCCTGCGAGGTCCAGTTCACGTTGCGCGGCGGGTTTTGCGGCATGGCCAGAAACGCTGCCCCGCGATCTCCGAAATCGGCAAGGCACAGCGCGTTCCAGGTGGGAATATGCGTCGGCTCTTTGCCCGCCATGATCAAGGGCAGGTTGTGCGCGGTCGCGGTCACCATGCTTTCGATCATGAATCCGGTCTTGGGCACGCCTGTCGGCACCGGTGTCGCCACCGGCGGAGCGATGGCGATGCAAACCCCGATGGCGAAGATGTTGGGGTATTTCGGATTCCGCTGATGCTGGTCGGTGATCACAAATCCGCGCGGGTTCACCAGCCCTTCGATTCCCATCAGGGCCGGAATACCGCGGAACGCTGGCAGCATCATCGCATATTTGAACGGCACTTCGTGTTGCTTCTTCTCTGCCCCGTCCTCGTTCAGTTCGGTGACGTGAACCGCGCCCTCCTCGAACTTGTTCACCTTGGCATTGGTGATCCACTTGATGTCACGATCCCGCATGATGCTTTCCAGCATCCCCTTGGTATCGCCGACCCCCCCCAGGCCAAGATGCCCGACATAGGGTTCAGAGGTGACGAAGGTCATCGGCACCTTGTCGCGAATCTTGCGGCGGCGCAGGTCAGTGTCGATGGTCATCGCGTATTCATAGGCCGGACCAAAGCAACTGGCCCCCTGCACCGCACCCACCACGATCGGGCCTGGATTGGCGCAGAATGCGTCCCATTTGTTGCCAGACACCTCTGCATGTTCGATGTGGCAGACGGAATTGGTGTATTTCTCCGGTCCGAAACCCTCGATTTCATCGAACGCCAGATCTGGACCCGTGGCGATAATCAGATAGTCATAACGAACTTCTTGGCCGCTGGCCAAAGTGACCACCTGCGCATCAGGGTCCAGCTTCGCCGCGCCGTCGCAGATGAACTCGATTCCCCGGCGACGCATCACCGGTTCCAACTCGATGGTGATTTCATCCTTTTTGCGCCAACCCACACCGGCCCAGGGATTGGACGGTGTGAATTGGAAATACGGTTTGTTGGATATGACGGTCAGCTTGTCATTGCGCGACAGCTTTTCCTTTAATTCATAGGCTTGGATAGTGCCACCCAGCCCAGCCCCCAATACGACAATATCAGCCATGTCCGCGATCTTCCTCCCTCAATCGCCACCGCTGGCGCGGCGCAGTCTTCACTGAATTGTTCACGCGCATCCTTACTTTAATCATATATCATTTCTTAAATGTGTTTTGGGAAAAATCATCGCACATTCGGTCTTTTCTTTTCTAAACCCGCAGGTATAAACTCGCGTCATGAACATTCAGGGCCATATCACCTTCGACGCGCGCCGCTTTGCCTGCGCCCCGTCCCTTGCTGCCCTGCTACTGCTAAGCCGCCTCTGAGCGTGCCAGTTCCCGGCGCGACCGCTCAGAGGATGTGCATGTTTTCGCGCCACAGGCTTAAGCAGACCTAAACAAAGAGACCCGATATGACCAATACCAGCAAACAAGACCGCGTCTTGATTTTTGACACGACTCTGCGCGACGGCGAACAATCCCCCGGCGCCACCATGACCCATGACGAGAAGCTGGAAATCGCAGAGCTTCTGGACGAAATGGGCGTGGACATCATCGAGGCGGGCTTTCCCATCGCGTCGGAAGGCGACTTTGCCGCCGTCAAGGAAATCGCCGAACGGTCCAAAAACTCGGTGATCTGCGGGCTGGCGCGCGCGAATTTCAAGGATATCGACCGCTGCTGGGAAGCGGTGAAACACGCGGGAAAGCCGCGTATTCACACCTTCATCGGCACCTCGCCGCTGCACCGCGCCATTCCAAACCTCAGCATGGATGAAATGGCCGAAAAGATCCATGAAACGGTGACCCACGCGCGCAACCTGTGCGACAACGTGCAATGGTCGCCCATGGACGCCACCCGGACGGAACATGACTATCTGTGCCGCGTGATCGAAATCGCGATCAAGGCCGGGGCGACCACGATCAACATTCCCGATACCGTCGGCTATACCGCGCCGCGCGAATCCGCAGATCTGATCCGAATGCTGATCGAAAAAGTGCCCGGCGCGGACGAGGTGGTGTTCGCCACCCACTGTCACAACGATCTTGGCATGGCCACTGCCAATGCCTTGGCTGCGGTCGAGGCGGGCGCGCGCCAGATCGAATGCACGATCAACGGGTTGGGCGAACGCGCCGGCAACACCGCGCTGGAAGAGGTGGTGATGGCGCTGAAAGTGCGCAACGACATCATGCCCTACTACACCGGCATCAACACCACGAAGATCATGAATATCTCTCGCCGCGTGTCGACGGTTTCGGGATTCCCGGTCCAGTTCAACAAGGCCATCGTGGGTAAAAATGCTTTCGCGCATGAATCCGGCATTCACCAGGACGGTATGCTGAAAAACCGCGAAAACTTCGAGATCATGATGCCAGAGGATATCGGCCTGTCCGGCACCTCGCTTCCCTTGGGCAAGCATTCGGGCCGCGCCGCCCTTCGCGCCAAGATGGAAGAGCTGGGGTTCGATCTTGGTGAAAACCAGCTCAACGACGTTTTCGTCCGGTTCAAGGCTTTGGCCGATCGCAAGAAGGAAGTCTACGACGACGACCTGGTCGCCTTGGTCAAGGACCAGGAAGGCCAGGACGAAGGCAACACGCTGCAACTCAAACGCCTGCGCGTGGTCTGCGGCACCGACGGCCCGCAAGAAGCAGAGATGACCATGTCCATCGACGGTGTGGATCATGCCATCGACGCCACCGGCGACGGCCCCGTGGACGCCGCGTTCAACTGTGTGAAAATGCTCTACCCGCACAAGGCGCGGCTGGAGCTTTACCAGGTCCACGCCGTCACCGAAGGCACTGACGCCCAGGCCACCGTGTCCGTCCGCATCGAGGAAGACGGCCGCATCACCACAGGCTCTTCCGCCGATACCGATACCGTGGTTGCCAGCGTTAAGGCCTATATCAGCGCGCTGAACCGGCTGATCGTCCGGCGCCAGAAAACCGGTCCCGGCGGCGACACGCGGGAAATCAACTACAAGGATGTCCACTGACACCTGCACCCCGGCCCCATCGGCCGGGGTTTTTCGGTCCCTACCGGCCATTACCACCCCGAGGGAAAACCGACAGGTTTTCCCGAGATATCCAGCGTGCGCGTCAGCGCACTCCGACTGGTCGATTGAATTGCCGCGCCAGTCTGCTATGAGGCGTCCCAACCAGACAGAGGGCGGACCAGATGGATCATTTCCTGTATCAGAACGGCGCGTTGCACGCCGAAGGCGTCCCCGTCGCGGATATCGCGGCGCAGGTCGGCACCCCGTTCTACTGCTACTCAACCGCGACTCTGCTGCGCCATTTCCGCCTGTTCGACGAGGCGCTTAAGGGTCTCGATCACCTGGTCTGCTTCGCCATGAAGGCCAACAGCAACCAGGCCGTCCTGAAAACCCTGGCCCAGGCGGGCGCTGGGATGGATGTTGTCTCGGGCGGCGAATACGCCCGCGCTAGGGCAGCAGGCGTACCAGGGGAACGCATCGTCTTTTCCGGCGTCGGCAAGACCCGGCAGGAAATGCGCGACGCCCTGACCGGCGGGATCCGCCAGTTCAATCTGGAATCCGAACCGGAAATGGAGCGCCTGAACGAGGTAGCCCTGTCGCTCGGTATCACCGCTCCCGTCACCATCCGCGTCAATCCGGACGTGGACGCCAAGACACACGCCAAGATCGCCACTGGCAAATCGGAAAACAAGTTCGGCATCCCGATTGCCCGCGCCTCAGAGGTCTACGCCCGCGCCGCCAGCCTGCCCGGCCTTCAGGTCGTCGGGATCGACGTGCATATCGGCAGCCAATTGACCGATCTGGAACCCTTCCGCCTGGCCTATCGCAAGGTCGCGGAACTGACTGAAACCCTGCGCGCCGAGGGCCATGACATCCGCCGTCTGGATCTTGGCGGCGGGCTGGGCATTCCCTATACCCGCTCGAACGAGGCTCCGCCCCTGCCGCTGCAATGGGGTCAGGTCATTCGCGAAGAAGTCGGCCACCTGGGCTGCGAAGTGGAAATCGAACCCGGTCGTCTGATCGCGGGCAACGCAGGCATTCTGGTGTCCGAAGTTGTCTATGTGAAACACGGTGAAGGCCGCGATTTCCTGATCCTCGACACCGCCATGAACGATCTGGTCCGCCCCGCGATGTATGACGCCCATCATGACATCATCCCGGTGATCGAACCCGCCAGCGGCGTGGAACAGGCCCCGATTGATATCGTCGGCCCGGTCTGCGAATCCGGCGACACCTTCGCCAAACAGCGCCAGATGCCACCCCTGAAAGCGGGTGATCTGGTCGCCTTCCGCTCTGCCGGGGCTTACGGCGCCGTGATGGCAAGCGAATACAACACCCGCCCGCTGATCCCCGAAGTTCTGGTGAATGAGCATCAATTCGCCGTCATCCGGGCGCGTCCCAGCTTTGACGAAATCATAAACCGCGATACCATTCCAGAATGGCTCTGACGCGATCCCCGCGTCCGGGCGTTCTGGAAAAGGCATGTCTGACGCTGGTCGCACCATACTGACCCGGATTCGCTGGCCGCTCCGCCTGACTTGGGCGGGGTTGATTGCCGAGCGCGTGACCCGCGCCTTCTGGCCCCTGTGGTCGGTACTGATGCTGGCGGCGGCCCTTCTGATGCTGGGGGTGCAGGATCACCTCGCCGTGGAACTGGTCTGGGCCACTGCGTTGGCAATCCTGCTGTCCGGTCTCTGGTTCGCGGTTCTGGGCGCAACGCGCTTCCGCTTTCCCCGCCAATCCGAGGCGTTGGAGCGGCTGGACAACGCGATGCAGGGTCGGCCTGTGCGCACCGTTCTGGACCGTCAGGCTATCGGTGCGACCGATGCAGCGTCAGTTGCCTTGTGGCGCGCGCACCAGAACCGCATGGCCGAACGCGCTGCAGCGGCCAAACCAGTTCAGCCCGATCTGTCATTGAACACCCGCGACCCATTCGCGCTTCGGTATGTCGCGGTTCTGGGTCTTTCGGTCGCTCTTTTGTTCGGATCTTTCGGCAAGGTGGCCTCGGTCACCGGCATGGGCCCCGGCGGATCGGGTGGCCTGGCCACCGGTCCGGCCTGGGAAGGCTGGATAGAGCCCCCTGTCTACACCGGCCTGCCGGTCCTCTACCTGGCGGATCAGACCACTGACCTGACCGTCCCGCAGGGCAGCCGGGTCACCCTGCGGTTCTACGGTGAACTCGGGGCCCTGACCCTGTCGGAAACCGTGTCCGGCCGGGTTGGACAGGTGCCCCCGGCATCCGATCCCGCACAGGATTTTATTGTCACCCAGTCAGGCACAATGTCCATCACTGGCCAAGGCGGCAAGGAATGGACCATCGCATTGCTGCCCGATCTTTCCCCAACCGTTCAACTGGCCGGTCCGCCGGAAACCAATGTGGACGGACAAATGAGCCTGCCATTCAACGTGACGGATGATTACGGCGTTACGGGCGGCACCGTGCGGATCACGCTGGATATGGCGGCTGTGGAACGGCACTATGGCCTGTCCGCCGACCCCGAACCGCGCAAACCGATAGAAATGGACCTGCCCATGCCGATCACCGGCAGCCGCGCAGAGTTCACCGAACTGTTGATCGAGGATTTTTCACAGCACCCCTGGGCGCATTTGCCCGTGACATTCGAACTGACTGTCACAGATGCAGCGGGCCAATCCGGCGACAGCCCCCCTGAAACCATGCCCCTGCCCGCCCGCCGGTTCTTTGACCCGCTTGCCGCCGCAATCATCGAACAGCGGCGTGATCTGTTGTGGGCCCGCGCCAATGCCCCGCGCATCGCCCAATTGCTGCGGGCGATTTCATGGACGCCCGAGGAACAGCTTTTCCCGGACGAGTCCGACTATCTGCGGCTGCGGACGATCCTGCGCAGGCTGGAAAGCTACGCAGCCAGCGCCATGACTACCGAACAGCAAGAGGAACTGGCCGCCGCGCTATGGGATCTTGCCGTCAGTATAGAAGACGGTGATCTGGACGATGCGATGGCACGAATGAAGCGCGCGCAGGAACGGCTGAGCGAGGCGATGAAGAACGGTGCCTCGGAACAGGAAATTGCCCGGCTGATGCAAGAGTTGCGCGACGCGACACAGGATTACCTGCGCCAGTTGTCCCGACAGGCCCAGCGAGATCAGGAACAATCCGGCGACGACATGCAGATGCCGGATAGCGATTCGATGCAGATGGGCATGGATGATCTGCAGCGCATGATGGACCGCATCCAGGAACTGATCGAACAGGGCCGCATGGCCGAAGCGATGGAAGCCATGCGCCAATTCCAGGAAATGATGGAAAACATGCGCGTCACGCAGGGTGGCCAAGGCCAATCTCCCGGCGAACAGGCGATGGAGGAGTTGGGCAAGACCCTGCGCGAACAGCAGGGCCTTTCCGATCAAGCCTTTCGCGACCTGCAGGAACGTCACAACCCCGGCGCCAATTCCGGCCAGTCGCGGGAAAACGAAGGCCGAAGCGGCGGCCAGGGCCGAGGTCAAAGCCACGAGGGACAAGACGGCAGCCAAGGACAGGGTGAAAACGAAGGTGATGGTCAGGGCCAGGGTTCCTTGGCCGACAGGCAGCAAGCGTTGCGCGAAGAACTGGAACGTCAGCGCGGCCGCCTGCCCGGCGCCGGAACGGAAGGCGGCGATGCAGCACGCGAATCCCTCGAACAAGCGGAAAGGGCGATGGAAGGCGCCGAAGAGGCGCTGCGCCAGGATGATCTGCCCGAAGCCATCGACAAGCAATCCGAAGCAATGGAGGCCCTGCGCGAAGGCATGCGCAATCTTGGCGAGGCAATGGCCGAGGCCGGACGCCGCCAACGCGGTGGCGACGGGCGCGAAACCGGCGAAGCGCGGGCCGGCAGCCGGGATCCGCTGGGCCGTGACCCCGGATCGCGCGGGGGCGACGTGGGCACGGATGACAATCTATTGCAGGGCGAAGACGTCTATCGCCGCGCCCGCGAACTGCTAGAAGAAATCCGCCGCCGCTCTGGCCAAGGACAGCGGACGGACGAAGAACTGGATTACCTGCGCCGCTTGCTGGAACGGTTTTGATCAGCAAGACCGTTCAGATCGGTCGCATCGTGAGAAACAGGTAAAGTGGCAACCCGCAACTGACCCCGATACAGAAAGTCGCCGGGATTGCCCAAAGCGCGGACCAATTCCGGCGAACCGACACCTCGGCCAGTATCCAGAGCGTCAGGACAATGGCCGCGATGACCAGATCCCAGAACAACCCGGTGCTGGCCATGTTCGCCTGCCACGCCGACAAAAGGGACTGCAGTGCCAGCCCGTTTTCCACACCCCATTGAAGGAAAAACCACGCCGGATGGACCGCGCCCCAGACGGCCAGGGCCAGATATGCCATCCGCAAGGGTGACATCAGAACGCTCGTGTCACGCCCAACAGTGGCTTGCCATTTGGCAGCAAGCTCAACTTCACCTCGTCGCCACCGGGCGGGACCGGCTCCCCATCCGCGCCACATGCCGTCAGAAGCGCCAGAACCAACAACCCGACAATGGCTTTCATTTCAGGGCTTCCTTCCACCGTGCGATCTGGATGCGCACCTGTTCCGGTGCGGTTCCCCCATAGGACATGCGCGAGGCCACCGAATTATCAACCCCAAGGACACCAAAGACATCATTCGTGATACCCGCATGAACGGATTGCATGTCCGCCAGCGTCAGTTCCGGCAGATCGCAGCCCTTCGTCTCGGCCAGCGCCACCAGTGACCCGGTCACATGGTGGGCATCGCGGAACGGCAGATTCAGTGCGCGCACCAGCCAATCCGCCAGATCGGTGGCGGTGGAAAAGCCAGAACCCGCCGCAGCGGCCAGATTGTCCTGCCGTGCGGTCATGTCGCTGACCATCCCGGTCATCGCCGCCAGCGCCAGCATCAGGTTGTCAGCAGCGTCGAACACCTGTTCCTTGTCCTCTTGCATGTCTTTGGAATAGGCCAGCGGCAGCCCCTTCATCACCGTCATCAGCGCCACATTGGCGCCGAAGATGCGGCCGATCTTGGCGCGGATCAACTCTGCCGCGTCGGGGTTGCGTTTCTGCGGCATGATCGACGACCCGGTGGACCATTTATCCGACATGGCGACGAACCGGAACTGCGCCGAGGACCAGATCACCAACTCTTCGGCAAAGCGCGACAGGTGCATCGCGCAAATCGAGGCGCAGGAGAGAAACTCCAGCGCGAAATCGCGGTCGGCCACGGCATCCAGCGAATTGGCCGTGGGCCGGTCAAACCCAAGTTCGGCGGCGGTCATGTGCCGGTCAATCGGGAAAGAGGTTCCCGCCAGCGCCGCAGACCCCAGCGGGCATTCATTCATCCGCGCGCGCGCATCCCGAAAGCGCGACAGGTCGCGGCCCAGCATTTCCACGTAAGCCATCATATGGTGGCCCCAGGTCACCGGCTGGGCGGTTTGCAAGTGGGTGAAACCGGGCATCACCCATTCGGCCCCCGCTTCGGCCTGCGTCAGCAACGCGCGGATCAGCGCCTCCACCCCGGCGATGGCGGCATCCATCTGGTCGCGCACCCACAGCTTGAAATCAGTCGCCACCTGGTCGTTCCGCGACCGGGCCGTGTGCAAACGCCCCGCCGGTTCGCCGATGATTTCCTTCAGCCGGGCCTCGACGTTCATATGGATGTCTTCCAGCGCGGTGGAAAACTGGAACGTCCCCGCCTCTATTTCTGACAAGACCGTGAGCAGCCCTTCCCGAATGGCCTGCGCGTCGCTATCACTTACGATGCCTGTGGCGGCCAGCATGGCGGCATGGGCCCTTGAACCCGCGATGTCCTGCGCGGCCATTCGCTGGTCGAACCCGATCGAGGCATTGATCGCCTCCATGATCGCGTCCGGACCGGCGGCAAAGCGGCCGCCCCACATCTGGTTCGAGGTTTTGTCACTCATCGTCTGCCCCTAGGAGGTGTCATGCACAGGTTTTTCCGGATCGTCCTTTATACGGCCTTGGCGCTTGGTGCAAACGCGACATGGGCGGCGGACCCGGCGCTAGAGGCCCTGCGCGCCGGCGACATGAAGAAATTGGTGTTGCACGAAGCGCCCAGGGACGTGCCCGAGGTCGCCTTCATCGCCGAGGACGGCAGCACAATGACCCTGGCCGCGTATCGTGGGAAAACCGTGCTGGTGAATTTCTGGGCCACATGGTGCGCGCCGTGCCGCAAGGAAATGCCGTCGCTGGCCGCGCTGCAGGCTGAATTTGGCAGCGACTCCTTTGCTGTTGTTACCATCGCCACTGGCCGCAACCCGCCCCCGGCGATGCAGAAGTTCTTTGATCAGGCCGGGGTAACCAACCTGCCGCTGCACCGCGACCCGAAACAGGCGCTGGCGCGCCAGATGGCCGTGCTTGGGCTGCCAGTCACGGTGGTGCTGACGCCAGAAGGCCAGGAAATCGGGCGGTTGATCGGGGATGCAGATTGGCATTCCGATGAGGCGCGTACCCTTGTGCGCGCCCTGCTAGGACAACCCGCGTCATAGTTCCTTCGCTACCCGACGACGCTGAGATAGTCTACAATCGGACTGTTCGACCGGCTTTTCTACGTGAAAAACCTCCAAACCCCGCCAATTTTTGACAAATTCGCCCTCATGCGGTTTCCTGTTGATCGGAGGACCGAATGACGCTGTCAACGCTGATCATGCTGGTGTCCGGTGGGATCGTCTCTGTCGCCATCCTCCTGCACCTGATCGGACTGGGCAAACCGCCAACCTTCGCCGACGAAGACGCGGTCAGGCAAGTATGGGCTGCTGAATACCCTGACACTCAGGTTCAGAAAATCTGGCTTTCGCGCAGGCAGGAAGCCGCCCTGGTGCGTTGCAATGCGGGCATGGGGGTCGTTTGGCCAAATGGGATGGACGGAGCCGCGCGCCTCCTGCTGGGTGTGGAAATACAGGACATGGAAAACGGGCTGATGCTTTCGCTGCCTGACTATCGCGCGCCCGAAATCAGACTGTCTCTGGACCCGGATGAAATCAACTCCTGGCGCAAGGAAATGGAAGGCCGCGTTTAGCCGCGCCGCTACAAGCGGACCCGACCACCCATCTGGGCAACTCGACCGTGGCAGGGGCACCCCGTCACATGATCGTTCACCATACCAACCGCTTGCATAAAGGCATAGACGATGGTCGGGCCACAGAACTTGAACCCGGCCTTTTTCAAATCCTTCGAAATTTGCATAGAAATATCCGTTGCGGCGGGAACTTCTGACATCGTGGCCCAACGGTTCTGCAGCGGGGCATAGTCAACGTATTTCCACAGATAATCAGCAAAGCCTTCGTCCGCCTCGATCCGCTGCCAAGCCCGCGCGTTGGTGATCGTCGCCTCGATCTTGCCCCGGTGACGGACAATACTCGGATTCTCCAGCAGCCGCACCACCTCCGGCGTGCCCCAACTGGCGATGACATCGGGATCAAAGCCTTGAAAGGCTTCTCTAAAGCTGTCTCGCTTCTTCAGGATCGTGATCCAGCTCAGCCCGGCCTGAAAGCCATCCAGCACCAGCTTTTCCCACAGCGCACGACTGTCGGTTTCGGGTACGCCCCATTCGGTGTCGTGATAGTCCAGATAGATCTGTTCAGGGCCAGCCCAGCCGCATCTTTCACCCATCGCGTGCTCCTGTTTCACACCTTCCGGCCAATTAGAACAAAATGTGAATTTTAAGCAACCAGTAACGCTTGCGGCGGCAATGTGACCCCGTAACCGGAACGAGGTGAGTCGTGGGCAAACGCAAGGGAAGCAAGTGGAATGCCGTTCAGTCTGGGGAACACTCCCCGCTGGAATTCGCCGTTTCCTCACGCGATGCCGGGGTGATGACGATGGTGGCAGAGGCCGTTCAGCACAAACAGGTCACCCTGGCCTATCAACCCGTGGTGCAGGCGTCACAGCCGACTCGCCCTGCCTTCTACGAAGGGCTGATCCGCATCTTTGACGAAACCGGGCGCGTCATCCCGGCCCGCGATTTCATTGGCCAGATCGAAGAAACCGAGCTTGGCCGCATCGTCGATTGCCTGTCGTTGGAAATGGGCCTGCGCGCACTGTGCGAAGCACCGGGCCTGCGCCTGTCCATCAACATGTCGGCCCGTTCCATCGGCTATCCGCGCTGGACCAGCAGCCTGCGCAAGGGCCTGATGGCAGATGCCACGGTCGCTGAACGCCTGATCCTGGAAATCACGGAAACCTCCGCGATGGCCGTCCCCGAACTGGTGGTGCGCTTCATGACAGACCTGCAACGCAAGGGAATCAGCTTTGCGCTGGACGATTTTGGTGCGGGGTACACCTCGTTCCGCTACCTCAGGGACTTTTTTTTCGACATCCTGAAAATAGATGGCCAGTTCATCAGGAACGTCCACGCGGACCCGGACAACCAGGTTCTGACCCGCGCGCTGGTCGCCATTGCCCAGCAGTTCGACATGTTCACTGTGGCGGAATCCGTTGAAACACAGGAGGATGTTCTGTGGCTGCAACAAAACGGCGTCGATTGCTTGCAGGGCTATTATTTTGGCGCACCCACGATCCAGGCCCCTTGGAAAGATAATTCCAACACGACGCTGCGTCACAGAGCATAAAGTTTCGCTGCGGCGCGGCAATTCTCCGCAGTTGCCGCGTTGCGGCAGTTGCTCTATCACGGTTCCGAAGGTGCAGCGTCCGTGGTCCGCACACCGCGCGTCCAACGCTCAGGCACCGCAATTGGTGGAGGATATACATGACCAATGTTGTTATCGTCTCGGCCGGCCGTACCGCGGTAGGGTCGTTCAGTGGCTCTTTTTCAAATACCCCGGCCCACGATCTGGGCGCCGCAGTCCTGGAAGGCATCGTTGCCCGCGCCGGGATCGACAAATCCGAAGTGTCCGAGACGATCCTTGGTCAGGTTCTGACCGCTGGTCAGGGCCAGAACCCGGCCCGTCAGGCCCATATCAACGCCGGCCTGCCGATCGAAAGCGCCGCCTGGGGCATCAACCAGGTCTGCGGTTCCGGCCTGCGCGCCGTCGCCCTGGGCGCCCAGCACATCCAACTGGGTGACGCGGCCATCGTCGCTGCTGGCGGCCAGGAAAACATGACCCTCAGCCCCCATGTCGCGCACCTGCGCGCAGGCGTCAAAATGGGCGACATGAAATACATCGACTCGATGATCCGCGACGGCCTGTGGGATGCGTTCAACGGCTACCACATGGGTCAGACCGCAGAAAACGTGGCCGAGCAGTGGCAGATTTCCCGCGACATGCAGGATGAATTCGCCGTTGCGTCGCAAAACAAGGCCGAAGCCGCGCAGAAAGCAGGCAAATTCGTCGACGAAATCATTCCCTTCACCGTGAAGACCCGCAAGGGTGACATCGTCGTGGACGCCGATGAATACATCCGTCACGGCGCCACCATGGAAGCCATGCAGAAACTGCGCCCCGCCTTCACCAAGGACGGGTCGGTGACCGCGGCCAACGCTTCGGGCCTGAACGACGGGGCCGCCGCTGTGCTGCTGATGTCGGCAGACGAAGCCGAAAAGCGCGGTCTGGAACCGCTGGCGCGCATCGCGTCCTATGCCACCGCTGGTCTGGACCCGTCGGTCATGGGTGTCGGCCCGATCTACGCCTCGCGCAAGGCGCTGGACAAGGCGGGCTGGGCCGTCGGTGATCTGGACCTGGTCGAGGCCAACGAAGCCTTCGCCGCGCAGGCCTGCGCCGTCAACAAGGACATGGGTTGGGATCCGTCGATCGTGAACGTGAACGGCGGCGCCATTGCCATCGGCCACCCGATCGGCGCTTCGGGCTGCCGCATCCTGAACACGCTGCTGTTTGAAATGAAGCGCCGCGAAGCCAAGAAAGGCCTTGCCACGCTGTGCATCGGTGGCGGCATGGGCGTCGCCATGTGCCTCGAACGTCCCTGACAATCTGACGATCTGACAGAAATACCGGGGGCGCTGTGATCCAGCGCCCCTTTTTTCAGCCCGCGGTTGCTGTGGCGGAAAAAAAGCACCTCAACCACCATTTTTTCGCGCAATATTATTGCGCATTTCAGACACATTAAGTAACAGAGTTACCAACGCATCACGCCAAACTGGAGGAACACCATGGCAAGAGTAGCACTCGTCACCGGCGGCTCGCGCGGCATCGGCGCAGCCATTTCGAAAGCCCTGAAAGCAGAGGGCTACGACGTCGCGGCCACCTATGCCGGCAATGACGAAGCCGCAGCGCAGTTCACTGCGGAAACAGGCATCAAGACTTATAAGTGGAATGTCGGCAATTACGAAAGCAGCGCCGAAGGCATCGCCAAGGTCGAGGCCGACCTGGGCCCCATCGACGTGGTCGTCGCCAACGCAGGCATCACCCGCGATGCGCCGTTCCACAAGATGACCCCGCAGCAATGGCAGGAAGTGATCGACACCAACCTGACCGGCGTGTTCAACACCGTACATCCGGTCTGGCCGGGGATGCGCGAACGCAAGTTTGGCCGCATCATCGTGATCTCCTCAATCAACGGTCAGAAGGGCCAGTTCGGTCAGGTGAACTATGCCGCCACCAAGGCGGGCGATCTGGGCATCATCAAATCGCTGGCACAAGAAGGCGCACGCGCTGGCATTACCGCGAACGCCATCTGCCCCGGCTATATCGCCACTGAAATGGTCATGGCCGTCCCGGAAAAAGTCCGGGAATCGATCATCGGTCAAATCCCCACAGGCCGTTTGGGCGAACCCGAGGAAATCGCACGCTGTGTGGCCTTCCTGGCCTCCGATGACGCCGGGTTCATCAACGGCTCGACCATCTCGGCCAACGGCGCGCAATTCTTCGTCTGATACAGCGCCGGATCAACGCAAAGGGCCGGTCCAGCGACCGGCCCTTTTTCGTGCCTCGTAAGTCCCCGGTCGGGGTCAGCGGGGCGATCCCGTAAGTGCATATCCGCTCAGCGGGAAATCGCGGCCACGGAACAGCGCCCGCACGAAGTTGCGCAACATCTTGGCACGCTCTGCGTGGGCTTTCTGCAGGGCCTGCTGGGTGCGGGCGGTCGTGGTTGCTTCGTGCATGGTCGCCTCCTAGGCTGCGTGAAAATTTAACTGCGTTTAATATGCTCCCTTGCAATATACAGCGCAAACGAGACTTTTCAGACCTTCAATTAAGGTGTACTTAACTGAAATGAGTGATCGCCTCCCGCCCCTTACCGCTTTGCGCGCCTTCGAAAGCGCCGCGCGCCACATGTCCTTTGCGATGGCCGCGGCAGAATTGAACGTCACGCCCGCCGCCCTGTCGTTTCAGATCAAGTCGCTGGAGGAACACCTGGGCCAACCCCTGTTCATCCGCCTGAATCGCGCCGTCAAACTGACCGAGGCCGGCCGCGCCCTGGCCCCCGGCGCGACCGAGGGGTTCCAGGCCCTGACCACAGCCTGGCGCGCGGCCCGTCGGTTGCAGGACACCTCTACCCTGAATGTGACGGCTGGCCCTGCCTTCACGGCCAAGTGGTTGGCGCCGCGCCTGTATGAATTCGCCCGCGCCCACCCAGAGGTTGACCTGCGGTTCAGCGCGTCGCTGCGGATCATGGATTTCGAACGGGACGAGGTCGATGTGGCCATTCGGTTCGGTTATGGTACGGATGACGGGCTGTGGGCCATGCCCCTGGACAAAGAGTGGGTCACCCCGGTCATGACACCGGAACTGGCGGAAAAGTACCCGACCCCGCAAAGCCTGACGCAGGCCCCGCTGATGTTCGACGAATCCGTCGATTTCCTGGACCCGCCCTGCGATTGGCCCACATGGTTCCGGGCCGTCGGCATTGATTTCACCCCGACACATGGGCCGCATTTTTCACAGGCGGATCACGCCGTGGACGCCGCGCTGGCCGGGG
Source organism: Thalassovita sp. (assembly GCA_017792425.1). Taxonomy (GTDB): domain Bacteria; phylum Pseudomonadota; class Alphaproteobacteria; order Rhodobacterales; family Rhodobacteraceae; genus Thalassobius. The sequence goes on along the minus strand of CP051233.1, from coordinate 1,349,048 downwards.
TGGGTGTTGTGCTGGGCCGCCGTGCGATGGTGGTCAAGGATATCCACGAAGGCCGACTGGTCGCTCCCTACAAAATCGCGCTGGAAACCAAGGCCAGGTTCCGCTTTCTCTGCCGCGAGGGAACAGAAAACCGGCCTCAGATCGCGGCGTTCCGCGACTGGATGGTTGCAGAGATCCGCAAAACCGCTGCAGTACATGGGCAACTTACGCTTATCCCGGTAGAGGACGTTGCCCCCGCATGACCCGACTTCAGGCAACATTCATCGGTTTCGCCGCCGTATTGCTGTGGGCGCTTCTGGCGCTGTTCACCGTCGGAACCGCTCCGACGCCCCCGCTGCTGCTGAATGCAATCTGCTTTGCCATCGGCGGCGCAATCGGGCTGATCTGGACCGGCATGACCGGCGGCTTTCATCGGCTGCGCAGCGTGTCTTTCCGGGTCTATGCCTTCGGAACCCTCGGGCTTTTCGGCTATCACGCCCTGTATTTCAGCGCCCTGCGTCTGGCCCCTGCGGCCGAGGCCGGGCTGATCGCCTATCTCTGGCCGCTGCTGATCGTTCTGATGTCCGGCCTGCTGCCCGGTGAAACCCTGCGGGCGGGGCACCTGACCGGGGGGGCGGTGGGCTTTCTTGGGGCTGCCCTGATCATCGGCGGCGGCGGGGCGGGGTTCGACATGGCCGCCCTGCCCGGCTACTTGCTGGCGCTTGGCTGTGCGCTGACGTGGTCCACCTATTCGGTCATGTCACGCAAGCTTGGCCATGCGCCCACAGAATCGGTGGCCGTGTTCTGCGTCGCAACCGCCATCCTGTCCGCCGTCCTGCACCTGCTGACCGAGGAAACCGTCTGGCCCATCGGCGCGATCGGTTGGGCCTCTGCAATCGGGTTGGGGCTAGGGCCGGTCGGCCTGGCCTTCTATGTCTGGGATATCGGGGTAAAGCGCGGCGACATCCAGCTTCTCGGGGTGGCGTCCTACGCTGCGCCGCTGCTGTCTACACTGGTGCTGGTGCTGGCGGGTGTGGCGGAACCGGGTTGGGTTCTGGCCCTTGCTGCGCTGCTGATCACCGGCGGCGCGGCCCTGGCCGCGCGCGCCAGCTTCAAATCCTAGGTCACACGGTGCTCAGCCGTGCGATCTCTTCCTTGATGCGGAGTTTCTGCTTCTTCAGTTCTGCGATTTCTCCATCGCTGGAACCCGGGGCGCGCTGAATTTCTTCAACTCGCTGCGAGAGGGAAAGGTGTTTCTTCTTCAGTTCTTCGACATGCGAACTCAAGCTCATGGGCGTACTCCTCTCATTGTAATAGCCGTATGACAACTGCACCACAAAGCAGCCAGCCTGTCACGCGGCAGCGCAGCAAAAATCACTAGAATCCACGGGATGCGGCAAACTGCAGCCTAGAACGGCAGCGCCGCCCCCTCGCGCAGAACCGCCTGCAGGGTCGGGGTATAGTCTGTGCCGCCGTCCTGGTGCCGCTGGCCGGGATGCACCAGCAATCCGGGGTGCAATCGAAACTCTGCCCGCCCGCCCTTGCGGCCCCGAATCAGCGCCAACTGCGGCGCCCTGCCTTCACGCGGGATCAGCGGCAGCACTTCCAGGCTGCCCAGCACTTCGTTCATCGCGGACATAAGTTCCGGCAGCCGCTCAATCCGCTGAATGAACGTCACCTGCCCGCGTGGCCTGCAGCGCTTCGCTGCGACCTCTACCCAGCTTTTCAGGGAGGTATTGCCACCCAGGGCCATATCCCGCCCCGGATCGGTCGCCGCTGTGCCGGCCTCACGCCGAAAATACGGCGGATTGGCGATCACATGGTCAAACTGTTGTTGCCGCAACTCGTCGGGTAAGACGCGCAAATCCCCTGTCACAACGGAAAACGCGACATTGTTCAGAACTGCGTTGCGCCGCGCCAGTTCGGCATAATCGGGCTGAATCTCCAGCCCGGTCGCCCGCACACCCGCCACGCGCTGCATCAAGCACAGCGAAGCCACCCCCACCCCGCAGCCCAATTCCAAGACGCTTTGCCCCGCCCGTGCCGGAACAGACGCCGCCAGCAGCACCGGGTCCAGACCAGCGCGATACCCGCACCGTGGCTGCCAGACGCGCACCCGGCCGCCCAGGAAGTCATCACAGGTCACCTCAGTCATCCACCGCGATCCCATTGTCCCGCAGCACCTGCACGGCGTCGGCGTGGTCATCCCCCGCGACCATGATGCGGCGCGGGAAAATTCCGATGCCGCCTTCAAGGACGCTCATATTTACGTCCATTTCAAAGCAGTCTATACCCTCGCCCTGAAGCAGCGCCTTTGCAAATGCGATCACGGTCGGGTCTGTGGTGGAAAGAAGCTGTTTCATAGTGGGGAATTAAGGGCATGGCGAAACATTTGTCGAGCCATGTGACAAGACAGTGATGAGCCTGGATCAAGCCGCAACCAAACCGCATGAAAAACTGGCCGCCCATCTGGTCGGGGACATGGACGCCGTCAACGCCCTGATCCGCGAACGGATGGCCAGCAAGCACGCCCCCCGCATCCCCGAGGTCACGGCCCACCTGGTCGAGGCTGGCGGCAAACGCCTGCGCCCGATGCTGACGCTGGCTGCCGCTGACCTGTGCGGCTATTCCGGCCCTTACCACGTGCACCTGGCCGCCACGGTGGAATTCATTCACACCGCCACCCTGTTGCACGACGACGTGGTGGACGAAAGCGCCCAACGCCGCGGCCGCCCCACCGCCAACCTGCTGTGGGATAATAAATCCAGCGTGCTGGTGGGGGATTACCTCTTTGCCCGCGCCTTCCAGCTGATGGTCGAACCCGGCAACCTGCGCGTGCTGGAAATCCTGTCCAACGCCGCCGCCACCATCGCCGAGGGCGAAGTGCTGCAACTGACCGCGGCCCAGGATCTGCGCACCGATGAATCGGTCTATCTGCAGGTGGTGCGCGGCAAAACCGCCGCGCTGTTCTCCGCCGCGACCGAAGCCGGCGCCGAAATCGCGAACGCCCCGAAAAACCAGATCCAGGCCCTGTTCGACTATGGCGACGCGCTGGGGATCGCCTTCCAGATCGTGGATGACCTGCTGGACTATCAGGGCGACAGCAAGGCGACGGGCAAGAACGTCGGCGATGATTTCCGCGAACGCAAGCTGACCCTGCCGGTCATCAAGGCCGTCGCCAGGGCCGATGCCGAAGAACGCGCCTTCTGGACCCGGACGATTGAAAAGGGAAAACAGCAAGAAGGCGATCTGGAACACGCGCTGTCCCTGCTGAACAAGCACAACGCGCTGGCAGACACGCGCCGCGACGCGCTGGACTGGGCCGAAAAGGCCAAGGCGGCCATGAATGCCCTGCCGGAACATCCGGTGCGCCAGATGCTGATCGACCTGGCCGATTACGTGGTGGCACGGATCAACTGATCCCGGCCTACGCCTTTCATCTTGCCCAAAATACTCACGACACGACGCCGCCACGGGCGCGCGCTCAGCGCAGGGTGACGGGCGTTACCCACCAGCCGGGATGCGCCAGCGCACCCGCTGCTGCCTCTGCCGCTCCGCGCGCGTCGAACAATCCGAAACAGGTCGCGCCAGATCCCGACATCCGCGCCACCCGAACGCCCGCACAGGCTCCGATTGCCGTCAGCACATCTGCGATCACCGGCTGCAGGGCGATGGCGGCATCCTGCAAGTCGTTGCGTTGCGCGTTGATCCAGTCCAGCGCCGCCGGACCACCGCCACCTTCTGGCCAGGGTGGCATGGGCGGGTTCGACTTGCTGACCATGCTGCGGAACACCTGCGGCGTGGACACACCAACACCGGGATTCACCAGAACTGCATGCAGCGGCTCCATGAACAGCGGCAGCACCCACTCCCCGATCCCCTGCATATGGGCGGCATGGGCGACGCAGCACACCGGCACGTCCGCGCCCAGAATGATCGGATCATTCGGGAAGGGACGCCCAAACATCTGTTCCATCGCCCGGATCACCGCCGCCGCATCGGACGACCCGCCCCCGATCCCGGCCTGTGCAGGCAGGTTCTTTTCCAAGGTGATCGCCGCGGTTTCGCCAAACGCCTCGGCCGCGCGCCAGCACAGGTTGCTGGCATCGGTGGGGACACCTTCAGCGAACGGACCGGTCACGCTCAGTGACATCCGCGGCGCGGGCGTCACCGTCACCCTGTCACCGACATCCGCGAACATCACCAGCGAATCCAGCAGGTGATAGCCGTCGCTGCGCTGGCTGGTGACATGCAGGGTCAGGTTCACTTTCGCCGGGGCAAATGCCTCAGTGGTCGCCATTCGCCACCTTCAACGGCGGGGCGCCTTCCTCGGCCAGAACCGTGTCCAAACCCACCTCCAGCTTGCGGCGGATACGGTCCGGCTTCACGTCGTCCGAAGGCTGGTCCGTCGCGAACGACAACGCCCGCCGCCACTGGAATTCCGCCTCGCGCTTGCGGCCCACGGCCCACAGCACATCGCCCAGATGGTCATTCACCACCGGATCCACCGGCATCAGTTCGGCGGCGCGCTCCATGTGGCCCACCGCTTCGTCATAGCGGCCCAGCCGGTATAGCACCCAGCCAAGGGAATCGACGATATACCCGCTGTCGGGCTGCGCGGCGACCGCCTGTTCGATCATCGCCAGCGCCTCGTCCAGCTTGATCTGCTGCTCGACCAGCGAATAGCCCAGATAATTCAGTACGTTCGGCTGCCCCGGACTCAGCTCCAGCGCCTTGCGGAAATCGGCTTCTGCCTCGGGCCATTGCGACAGGCGTTCGTGGCTGATCGCGCGGGCGTAATACAGGAACCACTGGTCGGGCGTGTCAGAGCCATACAGATCCAGCGCCCGGTCATAGGATTTCACCGCCTCGTCGAACCGCTTCAACTGCCGCATCAAATCCCCCAGCGTGACCCAGACAATCGGTGTTTGCCCCTGGCTGCGGCTTAGCTGTTCCAGCACTTCGACGGCGGCGTCGGTCTTGTCAGCCTTGCGCAGGCTGTCCGCACGGCCCAGTTCCGCCGAAAAATAGGACGGGCTACCCTGCGGCACGGATTTATAGGCGGCCACGGCCAGATCATGCTGCCCAAGGGCATCCAGCAAGTTGGCACTCATCAGGATCGCGTCCTCGTGGCCGGGGCGCAGGAATTCCGCGATCCGGGTATACAACAGCGTGTAATCCTCGCCCGCCTCACCGCTCAGCACCACGGCAACGGAATAGAACACCTCGGCCACCCCGTCGCGGGCGTCGCGGACCATGGTGAAGGGCAGTTTCTCGCCCGTTTCCAGCTTCGTCAGCACAATGCTGCCGGTTGGGTCCATGCCCAGGCCCAGCAGCTTGTCCGCCAGGGCCTTCGCCTCGTCTCCGCGTTCCAGTTGGCTCAGGACTTCGATACGTGTCAGCGCCCCGCGCCGGGTCATCTGCAACGGCCCGCCCGCGTTTCCGGCAAAGATCGCTTCGGCCCCTTCGAAATCGCCGACCGACGCCAGCGCCAGCGCCTTGTGATACAGTGCAAAGGCGCTCAGACCGCGTTCTTCGGCCACTTTGTCGAACGCGTCCAGCGCGGCGGACACCTTGCCCGCCCCCATCAGTCCCCACGCCCGCAGCAAACCGTCCACCAGCGGGCCGATACCGCGCTCTTCGTCCAGGCGGGTCAGCAAGGCGTCATAGCGGCTGTCCTGCACCTCGTCCGCAATCAGCACCATGCGGGCGATCTGGCTTTTCAGCCCGTCATCTTCGATCTTGCGGGCCACCGGCACCGCGCGGGCGGCCTTCCCCAGCGACAGCAACGACAGGGCGGTGCTTTCCAGCAGGTGCGCATTGGCCGGATCACGGGCCAGCGCACGCGTGAAATAGTCCGCCGCTGCGCCGTAGTCACTGGACATGCCTGCGCTGCGTGCCGCCAGATAGGCTCCGGCCAGGCTCTGCGCCTGAACCGGGGCGACACCGCCCAACGCAAGCGCCAATGCCAATCCCCAAAGCCGTCTACGCATATGTTCTCCGCCTGCGTTATGTTCCCTCTTTGCGCCAGACTAACGTTCCGGGCGGCAAAGGCAATGCGGCCCCGGGCAAACTCGATCACATCGGCGAAAAACAGAAAAAAGGCGGCCACCGGGGCCGCCCTTTGCGCTTACATGTTCGGATAGTTGGGACCGTCGCCGCCCTGCGGAGTGACCCAGTTGATGTTCTGGCTGGGATCCTTGATGTCACAGGTCTTGCAATGCACGCAGTTCTGGAAGTTGACGCGGAATTCCGGCCCGCTTTCACCCTCCAGCACCTCGTAGACACCCGCCGGGCAATAGCGCTGCGCCGGTTCGTCGAATTTCGGCAGGTTGACGCTGATTGGAACGTTCGGATCGGCCAGCCGCAGATGGCAGGGCTGTTCCTCGGCGTGGTTGGTAAAGCTGAACGATACGTTGGTCAACCGGTCGAACGACAGCTTGCCGTCCGGCTTGGGATAGTCGATCGGCTTGTGCTTGTCCGCCGGTTCGGTCGCGGCAGCGTCGGTCTTGCCGTGTTTCATTGTGCCGAACAAAGAAAAGCCCAGCGTGTTCGTCCACATGTCCAGCCCGCCCAGAGCCAGGCTGGGCAGCATGCCCCACTTGGACCACATCGGTTTCACGTTGCGCACCTTCTTCAGATCCTTGCCGATGGCGCCGGTGCGCACCTCGGTTTCATAGGCGGTCAGCTCGTCGCCCGAACGCCCATCCTGAATCGCCTTATACGCCGCCTCGGCCGCGGCCTTGCCCGACAGCATCGCGTTGTGGTTGCCCTTGATGCGCGGCACGTTGACCATACCGACCGAGCAGCCCAGCAGCGCCGCCCCCGGCATCACCATCTTCGGCATCGACTGATAGCCGCCCTCGGAAATCGCACGGGCGCCATAGGCCACGCGTTTGCCGCCCTTCAGCAGTTCCGCCACCATCGGATGGTGCTTGAAACGCTGGAATTCCATGTAGGGGAACAGGTGCGGGTTCTTGTAGTTCAGGTGCACCACAAATCCGACGTAAACTTGGTTGTTCTCCAGGTGATAGATGAACGACCCGCCGCCCGCGTTGCCGCCCAGCGGCCAGCCCATCGTGTGGGTCACGGTGCCCTGCTTGTGCTTGGCCGGGTCGATTTCCCAGATTTCCTTCATGCCGATGCCGAATTTCTGCGGCTCCTTCCCGGCGCTCAGGTCGTATTTCGCGATCAGTTCCTTGGCCAGCGATCCACGCACGCCTTCGGAAATGAACACGTACTTGCCGTGCAGTTCCATCCCCGGCTCGGTGTTCGGACCATACGACCCGTCCGCTTCCAGGCCAAAGACGCCCGCGACAACGCCCTTCACTTCGCCGTTCTCGCCATAAACCAGTTCCGAACACGCCATGCCCGGAAAGATCTCGACACCCAGTTCCTCGGCCTGCTCAGCCATCCAACGGCAGACGTTGCCCATCGACACGATATAGTTGCCGTGGTTATTCATCAGCGGCGGCATCGGGAAGTTGGGGATGCGGACACCCCCGGCTTCGCCCAGCATATAGAAGTTGTCAGCCGTCACCGGGGTGTTCAGCGGCGCGCCCTTTTCCTTCCAGTCGGGGATCAGCGCATCCAGCCCGCAGGGGTCCAGCACCGCGCCCGACAGGATATGCGCCCCCACTTCCGAGCCCTTCTCCAGAACCACGACGCTCAGATCGGCGTCCAGCTGTTTCAGACGGATGGCCGCCGACAGGCCCGCAGGGCCCGCCCCGACGATCACAACGTCATATTCCATCGCTTCCCGTTCGATTTCCGACATGGGTGGCCCTCCTTTGGATCACGCGCGTAACTTTATTTCGCCAGTGGTTACCGCGCTGCAGCATCACCCGTCAATGCAAACACAGCGTAAAACGACGGGAAAGCACGGGGCGTCAGACGATTCGACCCCAGATTTACGACACTTGCAGCCAATTCCCCGCGCACGGGCCAGAATGCACCGAAACCTGCGCCCACGTCGGCATGTCTTGCATTGTGCCAAGGCTTCGGGTCAGATAATCCCGAACCAAAGAACACCGATGCGGCGGGCGTCCAACGCCCGCCGCACCTTTCGTGGAAAAGGCCTATGGAAAAGATACCGATGACCCGCGCGGGCCACACCGCGCTTGAAGCAGAGCTGAAGCACCTGAAGTCCGTGGAACGCCCGGCCATCATCCAGGCCATCGCCGAGGCGCGCGAACTGGGCGACCTCTCGGAAAACGCCGAATACCACTCTGCCCGCGAAAAGCAGTCCTTCATCGAGGGCCGCATCAAAGAGCTTGAAGGCATCATTTCCCTGGCCGAGGTGATCGACCCGACCTCGATGTCCGGCACCATCAAGTTCGGCGCCACCGTGACCCTCGTCGACGAGGACACCGACGAAGAAAAGACCTGGCAGATTGTTGGCGAACACGAGGCCAACATCGAACGAGGCCTGCTGAACATCAAATCCCCCATCGCCCGCGCCCTGATCGGCAAGGACGAAGGCGACAGTGTCGAGGTCCGCACCCCCGGCGGAGAGAAATCCTACGAAGTGCTGAAGATTCAGTTCATCTGACCACAGGCAGTCCGCGACGATGGCCGACAAGGAAGAAAGCCGCTCCACGCCGTTGGGGCTGTATGATCGCCCGTCCAGCGGGCGCATCACTGGTGTCGAATTGACGGCCCTGGTCCTCAGCGTGCTGTGGCTGCTGGGGGCGGGCGTGTTCTTCCTCCTGCTCGGCTCTGCCACCACCGGAGATCAGGCGCTGCGGTTCATGATGACGCTGCTGGTGATCTTCCTGCCGGTGGCGATGATCTGGGTCGCGGCCACGGCCACCCGGTCGTCCCGTATCATGCGCGAAGAAAGCGCACGCCTTCAGGCTGCAATAGACGCCATGCGCAAGTCCTACCTGGCGCAGGCGCAGGGACGGCAGACAAATGGCGACACCACCATCGCCCGCAAGCTGTCCGAAATCGCCGATGCGCAGAAAAAGACGGAAATCGCGCTGGCCAAGTTCACCTCGACTCGCGACCGGGACCGCACCGCCGACCTGCTGCGCCCCGCCCCGAAACCCGAGGACAAGGACAAGCCCGAGGACCAGGCCCCGCTTCCCCTCGGCACCCCGATAGAGGACATGGCCCCGCCGCTGGAGCGTAGCGATTTCATTCGCGCCCTGAACTTCCCCGAAACCGCAGAGGACGAGGAGGGATTCGCCGCCCTGCGCAAGGCGCTCAAGGACCGGCAGGCATCGCAACTGATCCAGGCCAGCCAGGACATCCTGACCCTGCTCAGCCAGGATGGCATCTACATGGACGACCTGCGCCCCGACCGCGCCCGGATTGAACTGTGGCGCCGCTTCGCCACCGGTGAACGTGGACGCCAGATCGCGGCCCTTGGGGGGATTCGGGACCGGTCCTCGCTGGCGCTGGCAGCCGGACGGATGAAGCAGGATCCGATTTTCCGCGACACCGCACACCATTTCCTGCGCCGGTTTGACAAGATGCTGGCCGAGTTCGCAGAAAACGCCACTGACAGCGAAATCGCGGACCTGTCCGACACCCGGACCTCGCGCGCCTTCATGCTGCTGGGCCGCGTCACCGGGATGTTTGACTAAGCATAAGGTCACTAAGACTGACCCTTTTTGGTTGCGCTACCGACCAATCGCGGGTACGGGTTTTACCTGTTGTCCAATTTCAGGTTCCTCATGCCCAGCCCCTCCATCCGTCCTACCTACTGGAAAGGCGTCCGCGACGGTCTGCCGTTCCTGCTGGTGATCATCCCCTTCGGCCTGCTGTTCGGCGTCGTCGCAACCGAGGCTGGGCTGAACGTGCTGGAAACCCTGTCGTTTTCAATCGTGGTGATCGCCGGGGCAGCCCAGTTCACCGCCATCCAGCTAATGAAAGAGGACGCACCGACGCTGATCGTGCTGGCCTCTTCGCTGGCGGTGAACCTGCGGATGGCGATGTACTCGGCTTCGCTGACCCCGCATATCGGCGCGGCGCCGCTTTGGCAAAGGGCTGTGGCGGCCTATTTCACCGTGGACCAAAGCTATGCCACCTCGATCATCGCCTATGAAAAGAACCCTGGCTGGACGCTGGGGCAGAAACTGGCCTATTTCTTTGGCGTGGTCACCCCGGTCTGCCCGATGTGGTACGTGGCGACGCTGGCCGGGGCGCTGATCGGATCGGCGATCCCGCCGGAACTGGCACTGGATTTCGCCGTGCCGATCACCTTTCTGGCCCTGATCGCGCCGATGCTGCACACCACCGCCCACCGCGCCGCCGCGCTGGTCTCGGTCGCGCTGGCATTGGGTTTCGCCTTCCTGCCTTACAACATGGGCCTGTTGGTGGCCGGGGTCGGCGGCATGATCACCGGGGCCCAAGTGGAACTGTGGACCACCCGGAAAGGCGGCGCGGCATGACCCAGATCGACACCACCACCATATGGATCGTCATCATCGGGCTGGGGCTGGGCAGTTTCGGCATGCGCTTCGTGTTTACCGGCATCATCGGTGACCGGCCCCTGCCCGAATGGATCCTGCGTCACCTGCGCTATACCGCCGTGGCCATTCTGCCCGGCCTTGTCGCACCTGCCGTGATGTGGCCTGCCGCCACCGGCGGTCAGCCCGACGCCCCCCGCCTGATCGCGGCGGTGGTCACGGTTGCCGTGGGATATTTCGGGAAGAACGTGCTGGCCGCAATCTTCTGCGGCGCGGCCAGCCTCTATGGATCGATGTACCTACTGGGCTGACCGCCTGTCGGTTGGCTCACTCGGCCTTCTTGCGCTCTTTCAGCCGGGCAAAGCTTTCCTGCGCCTTCTGCGGATCGTATTCGCGCAGCGCCTTGAACCGGTCCTCGTCGTCGTATTCGTACAGGCTCTGGGTGCTTAGCAACGGCGCCTGCCCGAACTGTTCCATCAGCTTGTTGGGGAACATCGTCGGGGAAACGCTCACGCCCGGCAACTGGCTCAGGATCCGAGAAGTCGAAGCCGCACATTGCCCGTCGCCAACCTCGCCCATGCCAAGCGCCAGTTGCAGCGCCTGTTCCGCCACTTCCGGGCTGACCTGCATCCGCTGGATCACAACGTGATAGGTCTTGCGCGCATGGAACCGGGTATAGACGTCCTCGACATACGGGGTGACGCCGTAAACCACGTCATTGCGCGCGATGATCGCCTTGTCGCGGAAAGAACCCGCCGGGTCAAAAATCACCCTTTGGCTGGCGTTGATCATCAGCGACGAATGCGCACCAGAACCGTTCTGGTTGTTGATCATCGTGTACAGCGTCAACTCGGGCGGGGCGGGATGCCGGTAGGTCGCGGTCGCGATCTGGGCATCGGTGACAGGCGGGTCATGCTTGACCGCGCAGCCGGCTGTCAAACCGACAGCCGCCATCACCAGAAACCATTTACGCATGGGGATTTTCCCTGTCAGGACGCTTAGCTGTTGACCAGCGCCATGAAAATCAGGACGGCGATGATCACGACGACCGACCAGTTCACGAATTTGATGAACCCGTTGAAGGTGTTTTCCTGAACCGTGGTGTCCATTTCGCCGTGCTTGTGTGCTGCCATTTTCGCGTTCCTTGGATAGACTTGTCCCCCGTGACTAGCCGATTTTTTCCAGCCTGTCACCAGCGGAAAAGCACACCGGGGCCGCAGGCCGGGGCCGGTTGGACACCAGCCCCGCCACCGGGGCCGTCACAGCAGGAAATCACCCGCGCTCAGCGTCACTTGCCCGTTCAGAAGGATCAGGAAGTCGGCCACGCCATCGCCGTCGGTATCGCCCTGGATTTCCCTGTCCGCCCCGCTGTTGACCGCTTGGTATCGCAGCTCTCCGGCGGTGCCGCTGAACGCGGCCGTGCCAATGAAATCAAACGCCTGATCGCCGGACGCCAGATCATTTGCGTCTACGCCGCTCAGCTTGATCCGGTCGGTGACGGTGTCGAAATCGGTGATCACGTCACGATGCGCGGTTGTCCGGCTGTGATCGGCATCGGTGAACACGAAGGTGTCGTTGCCCGCGCCCCCGGTCAGGATGTCGCTGTGTTCGCCGCCACTCAGGGTGTCATTGCCCGATCCGCCCGACATCACGTCCTTGCCCCGGCCGCCGACCAGCTTGTCGTTGCCCGACCCGCCGGAAATCGTGTCATAGCCGCTGCCGCCGAACAGCTTGTCGTTGTCGGCTCCGCCGTCCAGCGCGTCCGACCAGCCGCCACCCTTCAGCGTGTCCTGCCCATCCAGACCTGTCAGGGTGTCGCGGCCTGATTTGCCCCGGATCACGTCATCCAGCGCGCCTCCGGTCAGCACGTTATGCCCACCATCCCCGGTCAGAACCAACGGAAGCTCTGCGCCACCGCCGCTGCTGCCGGACCCGTCGCCGTAGGGGTCCAGCAAAACGGACCCGCTGGTATCGGCGAAATTCTGGGTGACCATAACGATGGTCAGGCCGTTGATCACGCCGATCTCGATCCCCAGACCGACGTATTCATAATCGGGATTCAGCAGGTTCCAGCGATGCCCGGTGCTGTCCATCAGGCGATCGTGAATATCCTCGACATCGTCGAAATACCCTGCTTCGCCCCGAATGCTCTGGTACCCGATATTTTCGCCCGAGCGCCAGCTGCCCGAGAAATCGAACCCAGCCGCCACCATCCGCTGATAGGATGTACTGCCCCCGGCGCCGGTGTGTGAAAACACGGCATTGTCCACCATCCACGCGCTGTGGTCTTCCGATGAATCGTTCAGATGTTGTTCCAGTTTCAGCGCCGCCAGACCGTTCGCGGCCCGCTCAGCGTTGATCAGGTCGAGCATGTACTGCTCGAGCTCGTTAGCAATCGACATGTTTCTTCCTTCTGTCCGTGCCCCGCAAATTCGATTGCACAGGACGGATCAGGACGGCAACCGCAGCGAAAAAATGCGGTCGTTTTCCGCCGAAATGCGCGTTGCATGCGCGATACTCTGCCGTTTTTGCCGGGATTGTTGCGCTTCAGCCCTTTTCCAGATCCCGCGCCAGACGGAACCCGATGCGGTTCGGCGCTTCGTTGCCGACCTCCTTGGGAAAGGCCCTGAGGATCACGCTCAACTGGCTGACGTGCTGAATCAGCTGCGTGCGCGCTCCGCTTTCGTCAGAGCCATAAAAGGTGACGATATCGGGGTCAAAATAGCCCAGCCCCTCGATCCTCAGAACGCCCGCATCCCCCCCGGCGAACCCCATGGCGACCTCGTGCTGGTTGTCCAACTGCTTTTCAAAGTTCTGGATATACAGGATCAGCCGTTCATAGGCCCATTCGGCCGCGCTTTTCTGCTGGACCGGCTTGGCCGTCACCTTTGCGGGGACGTCGGAAACCATGGGTGTGTCCGGGTCCGCATGCACCTCGTGGCAGCGCGGCATGGCCGATGCCTCGTGCAGTTCCGCCGTGGTGCTGATCTCGTTCCGGGTTTCGCCGCCCATCGCCTTACTCCTTCATCTGCCACAGCCACGCCCCGTCCTCGCGCGGGGTGCGGCTGACTTCTCCCTCATGATACAGATGATTCAGGTGGGCGACAGCCTCGACCAGGGCCAGCCCGTAGGTGCCGATATCAATTGTCCGTTTGAACAGGGGTGGGAAACACTCTGCCGCGGTCTTGGGCTCGTCCAGATGCTTGCGCAGCCTGCGCAACGCGCCGTCATGGTTGTCAATCAACTGGCGCATCCGCGTGGGCAGCCCGGTAAAGGGCAGCTTGTGTCCCCCCAGAACCAGGTGATCCTCGCGCCCCAGCTTTGCCAGCCGATGACAGCTTTCCATCCAGTCGGCCAGCGGATCGGCCTCTGGTTCCGTCGCGTGGACGCCGATGTTGGGGCTGATCGAGGGCAGGATCTGGTCCCCGGACAGCACAAGGCTGCAATCGCGGCTCCACATCGTCAGGTGTTCCGGCGCGTGACCGTTGCCGATATGGATGTCCCATTCGCGCCCGCCCGCGCGGATCACCTCGTCCTGCTGGACACGCAGGTAGCCCACCGGCAGCGGGTGGCTGATGTCGGCAAAGTTGAAGGGCCGGTCCTGAATGCGTTTTTGGAACACCTCCTCGGCCATGCCAGCCCGCCGCCAGAAGGTTTTCACCTGCTCGGTGACCTTGTGTTCCACGTCCAGGATCAGCATCCGCGACATCAGGTAGGCGGTGCGCGTGGTCCACAGTTCTGCCCCCCGCGCGATGAACCACCCTGCCATGCCCACGTGGTCGGGGTGGTGGTGGGTCAGGATCACCCGGCCCACCGGCTTGCCCTTCAGCGGCCCGGCCAGCACCTGTTCCCAGATCGCCTCGGTCCGCTTGGAATAAACCCCCGCGTCGATGATCGTCCAGCTATCGCCTTCGTCCAGCGCATAGATGTTGACGTGGTCCAGCGCCATCGGCAGCGGAAAGCGCAGCCACAGCACGCCCTCCGCAACCTCTGTGGCCTGCCCTTCGGCGGGCGGCTCATCCCACGGATACCGGATGCCGCCGCGTGAACCTGCCATTACGCGCACAACTCTTCGGTCGTGATGTCATAGAGATCGGCCGCCCCAGCCTGAGCATGTTCCAGCAGGGCGACATGCGCAGGCAACAGGCGGTTGACATAGAACCGCGCCACCTTGGTGCGCACGCCCTTACCACCTTCGGCCATCGCGGCCTTCAGGTGGTAATGCCCGCCCAGAACCCGGCCAAAGGCCGTCAGGAACGGCACGCATCCGGCGAAACGTTCATTCATGTCGGTCTGCGCCACCAGCCATTCCACACCTTCACGCAGGGTTTCGGTAGCCTGCCAGACAGGTTCCGCCAGCTCAGGCAACGATGCACGAGCCTGCTCGGCGTGCGCCTCGATCTCGTCCAGCAAGGCGAATGCCGCCTCGCCGCCGTCCATCATCTTGCGTCCGACAAGGTCCATCGCCTGGATGCCGTTGGTGCCTTCGTAGATCGGGGTGATCCGCACATCGCGGCTGAACTGCGCCGCGCCGGTTTCCTCGACAAAGCCCATGCCGCCGTGGATCTGCACCCCCAGTTCTGCCACCGCGACGCCCACATCGGTGGAAAACGCCTTGGCGATCGGGGTCAGCAGCGCCGCGCGGGCCTGCCAGGTGTCCTTGCCAGTGGCGTTCGCCATATCCAGCGCGACGGAACAATCCAGCACCAGCGCGCGCGCCGCGAACGTGTCGGCCTTCATGGTCAGCAGCATCCGGCGCACGTCGGCGTGGTTGATGATCTTGCCCATCTGGTCACGTTCCTGCGCATAGGCCAGCGCGTGCTGATAGGCCCCTTCCGCGATCCCCACGCCTTGCGTGCCGACACCCAGACGGGCGTTGTTCATCATGGTGAACATCGCGGCCATGCCCTTGTGCGGCTCGCCCACCAGCCAGCCTTTGGCCTTGTCGAACTGCATCACGCAGGTCGGGCTGCCGTGGATGCCCAGCTTATGTTCCAGGCTGACCACGCCCAGGCTGTTGCGCTCGCCCAGCGAACCGTCCTCGTTCGGCAGGAACTTCGGCACCATGAACAGGCTGATCCCCTTGGTCCCCGGCACCCCGTCAGGCAGGCGCGCCAGCACCAGGTGACAGACATTGCCGCCGAAATCGTGATCGCCCCAGGTGATAAAGATCTTCTGGCCGGTCACCGCATAGGTGCCATCGCCATTGGGTTCCGCCTTGGATTTCAGCGCCCCAACATCCGAACCGGCCCCCGGTTCGGTCAGGTTCATCGTGCCGGTCCATTCGCCGCTGATCAGCTTGGGCAGGTACAGATCCTTCAGCATGTCGCTGCCGTGATGCTCCAGCGCCTCGACCTGGCCCTGCGTCAGCAGCGGGCACAGCCCCAGCGCCATGCAGGTGGCGGCGGTCATCTCGTTGAACGCGGTGTTCATCGCGATCGGCAGGCCCATACCGCCGAAATCCGGGTTCGCCGAAACCGTCAGCCAGCCGCCTTCGGCCATCGCGCGGAATGCCTCTGCATAACCGGGCGAGGACCGCACCACGCCGTTTTCCAGAACCGCCGGGGTCAGGTCGCCGTTGCGCTGGATCGGGTACAGCACGTCCTCGGCCATGCGGCCCAGCTCCGTCAGGATGGCCTGGGTCATGTCCGGGCTGGCCACTTCGGCAAACCTGTCAGTACCCGCCACGGCGGCCATGTCGACAATGTTGTCGAAGATAAAGCGGTAATCCTCTACCGGGGCGCGGAACGGCATTCGGGGTCTCCTCCTTGCAGGACGGGTTGGAATTCTGCGTCACCGCAGATATGCAATTTCTTGGTTCGAGGAAATATATATCGGCCCGCATGCATCAACCAAAACGCCGCGTCAAAGCCCATGTCACAGATCACCACCGCCTTGCTTTCCCCCGATGACACCGGCATCTTTCGCTCGTCGGAAATCCTTTCCGCAGGAGGGCTCGTCGCCCTGCCTACCGAAACCGTCTATGGCCTGGGTGCGGACGCGCGCAACGATCACGCCGTCGCCCGGATATTCCAGGCCAAGGGCCGTCCCCGGTTCAACCCGCTGATCGTGCATGTCGCCTCTGCCGCCGTGGCGCGCCGCTACGTAGACTGGTCAGACACCGCGCAGACACTGGCCGAAGCCTTCTGGCCCGGCGCGCTGACGCTGGTGCTGCCGCTCCGCGCCGATGCGGGCCTGTCGCCATTGGTCACGGCAGAGCTGCCCACGCTGGCCATCCGCGTCCCCGCGCACCCGGTCGCTCAGCGGCTGCTGACGGCCTTCGACGGCCCGGTCGCCGCCCCCTCGGCCAACCCCTCGGGCAAGATCAGCCCCACCACCGCGCAACATGTGATTGACGGGCTGTCCGGCCGGATAGAGGCCATCCTCGACGGCGGCCCCTGCCCGGTCGGTGTCGAATCCACCATCGTCGGTCTCGCGGGCGCCCCCACCCTGCTGCGCCCGGGCGGCATCGCGTCAGAGGACATCGAGACCACCCTCGGCCACCCTCTCGCACAGCGCAATCAATCCGACCCGCTGACCGCCCCCGGCCAGATGCTGTCGCACTACGCCCCCGGCGCGCGCGTCCGCCTGAATGCCACCTCCATTACCCCCGGCGAAGTCCTGCTGGGCTTCGGCCCGGTCGCATGCACGTTGAACCTCTCCGAAACCGGCAACCTGGTCGAGGCCGCCGCCAACCTGTTCCACCACCTGCATGCCCTGGACGCAACAGCCCCGGATGGCATCGCCGTCAGCCCGATCCCCCTGACCGGCCTCGGCATCGCCATCAACGACCGGCTCGCGCGCGCCGCCGCGCCCCGGCCATAGCAAACCATCCGGCAGCTTTTTCTTGGAATAAATACCCCGGGGGTGAATGGCCGCAGGCCAGAGGGGGCAGCGCCCCCTTCCCCGCCCGCCGCAGGCGAAATCTTCAGATGTCAGGCATGCCCGGCGTCCGGCGACAACAGCAACGCGTCCACCCCCAGCGATTTCAGCGCCCCGCCCCATTTCCCGGCATTGGGCAGGTTGAACACCAGGTCCATGTTGGCGTCACAGGTCAGCCAGGCGTTCTGCGACAGCTCTTCTTCCAGTTGCCCCGGCCCCCAGCCGGCATAGCCGATGGCAACCAGCGCCCGTTCCGGCCCCTTGCCCTCGGCCAGCGCCTCCAGGATGTCCAGCGTCGCCGTCATGCCGAACCCGCCGGTGACCTCCAGCGTGTTGACCAGGCTGACATAATCCAGCGTATGCAGCACGAATCCCCGCCCGGTTTCAACAGGCCCGCCAAAGGACACCGCCATCTGGCGGCTTTCCGGCCCGTGGTCGATCGACAGCTGTTCCAGCATGTCCGCCAGTTGCACCTCTTCGGTGGGCTTGTTGACGATCAGCCCCATCGCCCCCTCGGGTGAATGGGCGCAGATCAGCACCACGGATTGCTCGAACCGCGGATCGCCCATGCCGGGCATCGCGATCAGCAGTTTTCCTGTCAGGTCCAGTGGTGTGCTCGGTATCTCCATGATTCAAAGATAAGATCGCGCCCCCGCCCGGTCCAGCGCCCGCGATAATATTTCCGTACACAGCGGCTCTGTTACATCAACTCGCCCGAAAGTGAATTGGCATTGCCCGCGTTTTCCCCCATCTGAATAAGCATGATCATAACACTCGCCCTTTCCGCCCTGCTGGCCCTTGGCCTGGCCACCGGCGCCGCCGCGCAGGGTCCGGCCCAGACGGTCGTCAGCCTGCAGGTTCTGCCTGGCTGGCGCACCGCCGACGGCACCCATATCGCCGCGCTGCGCATTCAACTGGCGCCGGGGTGGAAAACCTATTGGCGCGCGCCCGGCGACGCGGGCATTCCGCCGCTGATCAACTGGTCCGCCTCCACCAACCTGGCCGCCATGCTGCCTGCCTGGCCCACCCCCAGCGTGTTTTCCCAGAACGGCATGAATTCCATCGGGTACAAGGGTGAACTGGTGCTGCCCGTGGTGCTGACCCCACGCGACGCGGACCAGCCGATCACCCTGGCCGGACAGCTTCAGATCGGTATCTGCAACGACATTTGCGTCCCGGCCGAATTCAGCTTTGACACCCGCCTGCCGGTCACCGGCCATCGGGACGGCGCGATTTCGGCCGCACTGGCCAACCAGCCCTACCCGGCCCACCAAGCTGGGGTGGGCCAAGTCACCTGCGACCTGACCCTGCGCCCGGACGGGCTGGAACTGACCGCCCGCCTGATCATGCCCCCCGCGGGCGCGCAGGAATATGCCGTGGTGGAAACCGCCGACCCGCAGGTCTGGGTCGCCGAAAGCACCACCCGCCGCAGCGGCGACACGCTGACCGTCACCACCGAACTGGTCCACATGGACGGCGGCGCCTTTGCGCTGGACCGGTCCGGCCTGCGCCTGACGATTCTGGGCAGCGACCGCGCGGTTGACATCCAGGGGTGCCCCGCGGACTGATCACGCCGCCCGCCGCCGCAGCACATAGACCAGGCCCGACAGCACGAACAGCGCCACGATACCGGCCAGCACCCCGCCCAGAAACAGCGCCAGTCCGCCCACCATCGGGGTGCCACCCGCATAGGGGGCCAGCACCGGATGGGCCGCGCCGGTGACCAGCGGCCAGCCCATGCTCAGCCCCAGCCAGATCGCTGTCAGCGCCACGCCCAACCCCACCGGCACCCGTAGCACCCGCACTTTCAGCGACCGCCGCAGCGCCGTTACCTGCCGCCCGATATCCTGCTGGATCGCCACCAGCGCGGGCACCAGCATCAGCACCAGCACCATGCCGAACCCCAGCCCATAGACCAGCGTGATCACCGTCGGCCGCAGGAACTGCGCCTGCTGCGAGGTTTCATACAGCAGCGGCGCCAGCCCCATCACCGTGGTCAGCGTCGTCAACATGACCGGGCGCAACCGGTCCGCCGTTCCGTCGATGATGGACGGGATCAGCCCGCGCTCTTCGGCGTATTCGTCGATCGTGGTGACCAGCACGATAGAATCGTTGATGATGATCCCGGTCATCCCCACCAGCCCGATCACCGTGAACATGGACAAGGGCACGTCCCACAGCAGGTGCCCCCAAATCGTGCCAATCAGGCCGAACGGAATGATTGCCATGACCACCACGGGCCGCGTCCAGCTACTGAACACCCAGGCCAGCACCAGGTAAATACCCAGCAGGCACAGGGTCAGCCCGGTCATCGCCTCGGTCAGGAACTGGTCCTCTTGTTCCGCCAGCCCGGCCATGCGCCATTCCACCTGCTTTTCGCTGGCGATGGCGGGCAGGATTTCGGTTTCCAGCGCGTGCATGATTTCCTCGGCGCGCACGGGGTCGTCCTCGGACACGTCGCCGGTGACGGAAATCACCCGCACCCCGTTTTCCCTCAGCACCGTCGAAAACCCGGACCGCGAAGCTACGCTGACGATATCCGCCAACGGCACGTATTCGCCGCGCGCGGTGCGCAGTTGCATCCGCTCCAGGAAATCCGCCGTCAGTTCGGATTGCGGCAATTCCACCCGGATCGCCGCGCTGCGCGGCCCGTCCGGGAAGGTCGCCGCCTCCAGTCCGTTCAGCCGGTGCCGCAGCACCCGGCCCAGCCCGTCGATGGTGAACCCCAGCGCCTGCCCCTGCGGGGTCAGTTCCAGGATCAGCTCGTCCTTGTCGTAGGCCAGGTTATCCTCGACCGCCGACACCTCGGGGAACCGCGCCAGCGCCTGTTTCAACGCCTCGCTGGCGGCTTTCAGCGTTTCCGCGGTGGCGCCGTGGAACTGCACGTCCAGCGCCTCGCCCCCCGGCCCGGCCCGCAACCCGCGAAAGCTAAGCGTTTCCACCAGCGGATGGTTGCGCACACGGTCCTGCAGATCCCCCACGAAGGCAAAACTGGAATAGGGCCGCAGGTCCGCGTCGATCAGCTCGATCGCGATGCCGCCCAGCAGGTCCGGGTCCGTGGTGTCCGCCCCCGGCAGCGGCGCACCGGAATTGCCCCCCACCTCGCCCAGCACATAGGTCAGCGGGTTGGCGCCATAACGGTCCTCGTATTCCTTGGCCAACTCTTCGGTCGCGCGCTGCAGTTCACGCATCATCGCCAGGCTGTCCGCGCGCGTGGCGCCGGGCAGCATGGCGAAATTCCCGGTGACGCTGCCGCGTTCAGGCGCGTTGAAGAACCGCCACGGCACTTCGCCCCGGATAAACACCGCCGCCTGGCTGGCCAGCATCAGGCACATCAGCGCCACCACCGGATAGCGCGCCCAGACTACCGCCGCCGTGAACGGCCGGAACAGGTGCGTGCGCACCCAGCGGAACCCCTTGTTCACCGTGCGCGAAGGCCAATCGTACCAATGCTCTTTGGTCGAATGGGCCAGAGCGTGCGCCATGTGGTTCGGCAGGATCAGGAAACATTCCACCAGCGAAGCCGCCAGCACCACGATCACGGTAAAGGGCACGTCTCCGATCAGGTTACCGAAATGCCCGCCAATCGCCGTCAGCCCGAAAAACGCGATGATCGTCGTCAGCGTGGCGGAAAACACCGGCAATGCCATCCGCCGCGCCGCCGTTTCCGAGGCGCTCATCGGGGAATGGCCGTGGCGCGACAGGTGGTCGGCATGTTCGCCCACCACGATCGCGTCATCCACCACGATGCCCAGCGTGATGATCAGGCCGAACAGGCTGATCATGTTGATCGTCAGCCCTGCCACGTACATCAGCGCGATGGCGGTCAGCATCGACACCGGGATGCCCGCCGCCACCCAGAACGCCGTGCGCGCGTTCAGGAACAGGAACAGCAGGATCAGGACCAGCCCCAGCCCCATGATGCCGTTGTCCATCAGGATGTTCAGACGCGCGGTGATCGCCTCGGCGCGGGTGCGGATCAGGTCCACCTGCACGCCCTGCGGCAGGGTCGCCTCCATCTGGTCCGCGATGTCCTGCACCTGCGCCTGGATCTTGATCGCATCGCCACTGTCGGACCGATCCACCCGCACCGACACGCCGGGATTTTCGCCGACGAAATAGACCCGCTCGCGGTCGCTGCCCAGCAAGCTGACGGTGGCCACGTCACCAACCCGCAGGGCCGATCCATCGTCGCGGGTACGCAGCACGATCTGCGCCACCTGATCGACGCTGCGCTTTTCCACCCCGGTGCGGACGCGGGCATTGGCCCCGGTCACGTCCCCGGCCGGGTCGGCGCTGACCTCTTCGGCGATGGCGGCGGCGATCTGGGCGATGGTCACGTCATGCGCCATCAGGTTCAGACTGGGCACTTCCACCAGGATTTCCGAGGATGCCACCCCCCTTATCGTGGTCCGCGTCACGCCCGCCGCGAACAGCCGTGCCACGAATTCATCCGCGAACAGCCCCAGTTGCTGCGGTGACACCGGCCCGGTGATCACCACGTCCGTCACCCGGTCGCGCCACGCGCCGCGCTTGACCACCGGGTCGTCGGCATCCTCTGGCAGGGTGGTGATCAGGTCCACCGCCGTCTGCACCTCGTCGGCGGCGCGGCCCATGTCCCAGCCGGGTTCGAATTCCAGCGTCAGCGTGCCGCGCCCCTCGGTGCTGCGGCTGGCGCTGCTTTCGACGCCTTCCACCGTCAGCAGCGCCGGTTCCAATACCTGGATAATCGCGGCGTCCACGTCCTCGGCCCCCGCGCCCTCCCAGACGACGCTGACGCTGACATTGTCCACCACCACGTCGGGAAAGAATTGCGCCCGCATCCGCGGCACCGCCGCAATGCCCAGCACCAACAGCACCACCAGCAGCAGGTTGGCCGCCGTCCGGTGCCGGGTGAAATAGCTCAGGATACCACCCGCCGACGGGGGAATGCGCCGGATCATGGTTAACCCCCCATGCGGGATTCAAGACGGCGCACCATGTCCGCCGGAACCTTGTCCTGCTGCAAGCGCCCCAGGATACGGTCCCGAACGTCGCGCGGCATCATCGCGTTGCCCTCGACATAGGCCACCAGCCGCGCCCTCTGTTCGCTTGTCAGTTCCACCATTTCCGGTTCCTCGGGCTGCACCGCGCCCTCGCCGCGCAAGGGCCGCACCCGGATACCCGCGCCCAGCAAAGGCGTGCGCTGCGCCACCACCTCGCGTCCGGGCAGGTCGGGGCTGCGCACCAGCACATCGTCGCCCTGCCGACGCACCAGCCGGACCTCCAGCGCCTCCAGCCGTTCCTCGGCGCCCAGCACCAGCACGCGCCCCGCCGGGTCCAGAGCGGACGCGGGCAGGCGCACCACCTGTTCCAGCGGCGGTTCCTGCACCGCGACGGATACGAAATCCCCCGGTTTCAGCCCCCGCGCCGCGTCCAGCCGCGCAAAGATCAATCGCCCGGTCTGGCCTTCGCCCACAGCGGCACTGTCGCGGCTGATCTGACCGGCAGCCGTCAGGTTTTCCCCGTAGACATTCAGCGTCACCTGCACAGGGGCCTTGTCCAACTGCCCGTCGCCATCCAGAAGCCGCGCGTATTGCGGGGTAGAGATACGGAACGCAACCTCCAGCGCATTGCCGTCCACCAGTTCTGCCAGCTTTTCATTCTGCGACACCAGCCCGCCCTGCACGATGGCCACATTGGACAGCGTCCCGTCAAAGCCCGCGCGGATCACCGTGTCCGCCAGCGTGCGCTCGGCATCCGACAGGGCAATCGCGGCGCGGCTTAGCCGTGTGCCAGCCTGATCCACCCGTGCTTCGGCCTGCGCCAGCGCCTGCCGACGCGACACCACTGCCTGCCGCGCGGCGGCTGCACTCAACTCGGCGGTTTCGACGGTGGCGTCGGTGGCCACCCCGCGCGCCGCCAGATCCTGCGCCCGCCGAAAGGACCGCTCGCGCAGCGCGGCCTGTTCCTCGGTGGCCGCCAGTTCATCGCGCGCCAGTTCCAGCGCGCGGACGGCGTCGCGGCCTTCCAGTTCCGCATCGGTGTGATCGGCGCGGGCACGTTCCAGCGCGGCCTCGGCGTCGGCGGGATCAATCCGCGCCAGCACCTGCCCCGCACGCACCTGTCCGCCCTCGACAAACCCTTCGGCCAGTTCGATGACCGTCCCGCGCAGCGCCGCGCGGATTTCCAGCGTGCGGCGGCTTTGCACCTCGCCAAAGGCGGTCAACACCGGCCGCACCGTCAGCGGCACCGCCGTCACCACGGAAACCGCGAATACCCTTTCACGCTGTTGCGGCGCCTTCGCCTCGCGCGACATCCGCGCCTCGATCGCGTCGCGCACCAGCGCCCCGGCATAGACCAGCAACCCCAAGGTCACGGCCACCAGGAACAGCCCTGTCAAACTCTGGCGCAGGAATCGCATCGGTCTCTTATCCTCGTGCTGTTGGCCACGCGGCCACGACACATGAACCTAGCGGCATATGTAATTTTGCCAAGCCACAAGGATCAAACGCAGAGGCGAATTATTTCCGTCGCTTGTGCTCTTCCAGCCGCGGGAAAATTTCCACGAAGTTGCAGGGCATGTGACGGTAGTCCAACTGGTACTGCAGAATTTCGTCCCACGCATCCTTGCACGCGCCGGTGCTTCCCGGCAGCGCGAACAGGTAAGTGCCGCCCGCCACGCCGCCCGTGGCACGGCTTTGCACCGCGCTGGTGCCGATCTTCTGCATGGACACGATGGTGAACACCGTGCCGAATGCCTCGATTTCCTTTTCATAGACGTCGCGGTGCGCCTCAACCGTCACGTCGCGCCCGGTCAGCCCGGTCCCGCCAGTGGAAATCACCACGTCCACCTCGGGGTTGGCGATCCAGTCGCGCAGTTGTGCCGCGATGTCCGCGCGCTCGTCCCTCACGATCTTGCGGTCGGCCAGCTTATGCCCCGCCGCCGTCAGCCGATCCACCAGGGTCTGCCCCGAACGATCCTCGTCCAGGCCCCGCGTGTCGGAAACCGTCAGAACCGCGATCCGCACCGGGATGAACTCCTTGCTTTCATCTATTCTTGCCATCTCAGCCTCTTTGCAGCAGCGCCAGACGCACCGCCAATGCCACGAAAATTGCCGCGCTCACCCGGCCCAGCCAGGTGGAAAACTGCGCGTTGCCCATCAGCTTCTTGCCGATCCCGCCCGCGAAGATGCCCACCAGCCCGTTCACGATGAATCCGCCCACGGCCAGCACAGCGCCATAGGCCAGGAACTGCGGCAGCACCGCATGCGCCGGGTCCACGAACTGCGGCACGAAGGCCAGCACGAACAGGATGACCTTGGGGTTGGTCAGGTTCACCACCAGCCCCTCGCGGAAGGCCCGCATCGCAGAAACACCCCGCACCGCGCCACGCACCGGCCCTGCGTGCAGCGATTGCCACGCCACCCACAGCAGGTAGGCCACGCCGACCCAGCGGATCACGTCAAACGCCCAGGGCAGCGCGGCGACCACCGCGCTCAGCCCCAGCCCGGCAGCCAGCGTATGCAGGAACGCGCCCAGCGACACGCCCGCGCTGGCCGATACCGCTGGCCCCGCCCCGGATCGCAGCCCCTGCCCCAGGCAGAACAGCATGTCCGCCCCCGGTGTCAGATTCAGCGCCAGCGCGGCGGGGATGAACGCCAGCAAAACGAGGGGATCGACGATCATTCCGCACCGTCCAGTCGCGCCTTCAGGCTCAGCAGATCCGCCCAGGCCTCGCGCTTGGCCTGCGGCGTGCGCAGCAGATAGGCCGGGTGGGTCATCGGCAGGACCGGCAGGCCGAACGCTTCTGCCCAGGTGCCGCGCAGCCGCAGGATGCCGCGCTGCTTCAGCACCGCGTCACAGGAAATATTGCCCATCAGGATCAGCACTTCTGGCTGCACCAGTTCGACGTGCCGCTTCAGGAAAGGCCGCATCATCGCGATTTCCTCGGGCTTGGGATCACGGTTCTGCGGAGGCCGCCACGGCAGCACGTTGGTGATATAGACCGCGCTGCCCGCCCCCTCCGCACGCCGGTCCAGACCGATCGCCGCCAGCATCCGGTCCAGCAACTGCCCGGCCCGGCCCACGAACGGCCGCCCCTCGCGGTCCTCGTCCCGGCCCGGCGCTTCGCCGATGATCATCACCCGCGCGGCCGGGTTGCCGTCGCTGAACACCAGGTTGCGCGCCCCGCGCTTCAACTCGCAATGCTCGAACCCATCCATCGCCGCCCGCAGCGCGCCCAGGTCCGCAGCCCCCGTGGCCATCCGCACAGCCTCCTGCACCGGGTCCACCTTCGGCGCGGCCCGCACCACCGGCGGCGCGGCGCCCTTCGCGGGCTTGGCGGGCTCTGGCGCAATGGCATAGCGGTCGACGGGCGCATCGCCGATCGCCTCGTCCGCGCCCAGTTCGAGCTGCCAGCGCAGCAGCGCCGCCGCCGTGTGATAATCCAGTGCCGATTCCATGCCCCCAAGCTATCCCGCCGCGCCCGCCGCGGAAAGGCGGCAAAAGCACCGCCAAATCTTGCCCCCGCACCGGCCCGCTCCTATAAGCGGCACAGGCAACACGGAGGCGGCGATGACGTTCACGCAAAAGCATCTTCTGGGGATAGAGCCCCTCCACCCGACCGAGATCACCGCCGTTCTGGACCTAGCCGATCAATACGTGGATCTGAACCGCCGCGACGTGAAACACGCCGATGCGCTGGCAGGCCTGACCCAGATCAACATGTTCTTCGAAAACTCCACCCGCACGCAGGCCAGCTTCGAACTGGCGGGCAAGCGGCTGGGCGCGGATGTGATGAACATGTCGATGCAGGCCAGCAGCATCAAGAAAGGTGAAACCCTGATCGACACGGCGCTGACCCTGAACGCCATGCACCCTGACCTGCTGGTGGTGCGCCACCCGCATTCCGGCGCGGTGGACCTGCTGGCGCAAAAGGTGAACTGCGCCGTGCTGAACGCCGGCGACGGCAAGCACGAACACCCCACGCAGGCCCTGCTGGACGCGCTGACCATTCGCCGCGCCAAGGGCCGCCTGCATCGCCTGAACATCGCCATTTGCGGCGACATCGCCCACAGCCGCGTCGCCCGGTCCAACCTGATCCTTCTGGGCAAGATGGAAAACCGCGTCCGCCTGGTCGGCCCGCCCACCCTGATGCCCAGCCAGATCGAACACTTCGGGGTCGAGGTCTATCACGACATGCGCGAGGGGCTGAAGGACGTGGACGTCGTGATGATGCTCCGCCTGCAAAAGGAACGCATGGACGGCGGCTTCATCCCGTCGGAACGCGAATATTACCACCGCTACGGGCTGGACGCGGAAAAGCTGTCCGTCGCCAAGGATGACGCCATCGTCATGCACCCCGGCCCGATGAACCGCGGCGTGGAAATCGACGGCGAAATCGCCGATGACATCAACCGTTCGGTGATCCAGGAACAGGTGGAAATGGGCGTCGCCGTCCGCATGGCCGCGATGGACCTTCTGGCCCGCAACCTGCGCGAGACGCGCCGCGCCGCCAAAGAGGTGGCGGTGTGAGCGACCGGATCGAGGTTCCCGCGAACGAAACCGGCGTGGTCCGGCTGTTCACGGTGGACCTGCCACCCGAAGACATGGCCGATTTCGCGGATTTCGAGCGCGAGGGCTGGCCGCTGATCGCGGCCCTGGGCATTTATGATCTGAACCCGTCCTATGTCGATATCTTTGCAGTGGACGGGCTGGATGACATGTCCCTGCCCGACTACCTGACCGAGGCTTACAATATCGCCCCAAAGGATCTGAGGGATGACCGCGCCTTTCTGCACCAGGTCCGGGGCAACGTGGCGCTGATCTCTTCGGGGGCGTTTCGTGGCAAGGCCCAGACATTGCGCCTGCACCACCCGCTGCGCTGGATCGGCACCTGGTCCGAACCGCGCCCTGAACTGGACCTGACCCCGCTCCGCACTGACGCCGCACAGGGCACCACCGGCGACATCGGCGGCCCTGCCACGAAACCGCGCTTTCCGCGCTGGCTGGGCTGGGCGCTGCCGCTGGCCGGGATCGCGCTCGGGGCGCTGATCTTTTATCTGTCCCCGCACAACAGGTGACGCATGTATGGTTCCCTGACCCCGACCGCAGACTTGAACGAAGGCGAACAGGTGCTGCTGGAAATCCGCCCCGACCGCGCGACCTATTGGCGCGATCACGCATGGATGGCCGTTATCGCCATGGCGGGCGGCATGGCGATCCTGTTCTTCATGGGCAACCCACATGTCTGGACCGGCGCGGTTGGCGGGCTGGCCGCCGTGGCGATCCGCGCCTTCTATGTCGCCTCGGATGAACTCAAGGTCCGCTGGGATCTGACCAACCAGCGCCTGATGGGGCCGCAGGCCCGCATCATCCGCCTGGCGGAAATCAAGCAGATGAAGACGCTGGGATCGGCCCTCCAGGTCATCACCTTGTCCGGCGACAAACATCTGCTGAAATACCTGCCCGACCGCGAGGCCACGCGGCAAGCCATCCAACGCACCAGGGCCGGGGGCCGCCCATGACAACCGCGCAGGGCTGGACCGGCATCCTCGACCCGGACGAGGAAATCCTGTGGCAGGGCCGCCCCGACCCGGCCATCGTGCTGCGGGTGGAGTCCATCGTCATGACGATCTTCGGCCTGTTCTTTGCCGGCTTCGCCTTGTTCTGGATGATCATGGCCGCGCAGGCGGGCGGGTTCTTCTGGATGTTCGGCCTGATCCACTTTGCCGTGGGCGTCGGCATCACCTTCGGGGCCTTCCTGAAAAAACCGCTGCAGAACCGGCGCACGTGGTATTCGCTATCCAACAAACGCGCCTTCATCGCCACCGATTACCCGATCCGCGGGCGGCGGCTGCAGTCCTGGCCGATCAACGGCGACACCCAGCTGTCGATGGACCAGGGCGCGCTGTCCACCATCACTTTCGCCACCCGCGCCTACCGGCACAAGGGCCGCAACCGCACCCGCAACATCGGGTTCGAACGCATCCCGGATGGCCCGCAGGTTTACCGCCTGATGCGCGACATCCAACGCGCCGAACGGCAGGAAGGCCGCCAATGACCCTTTGGACACAGACACTCGATCAGGTGATTACGGCGCACCCGGCCTACGGCCTGACCGCCAAGGGCCCCGCCCCCGCCGCACTGGGGATCATCGGCGGCACCGCTTTGGCCCTGCGCTATGATGCGCCGCTGATCGGCGCGCTGGTCGCCCTGATCCTGATCCTCCTGCCGCTGATCGTGACGCACCTGCTGGAACGCCACCGCATCCGCTTTGAACTGACCGGCGCCGCTGCCATCCGCCACCAGGGGGCCTTTGAATCCAGCCTTCCGTTCGGGGCCGAGGTCAACTACACCCTGACCCGAGGCCCGATCCGCCGTGCCCTGAACCTGCCGGGCGTCCTGCAGTTGCACAGCCAGACCGGCGTGATGCGCAGCCTCAGCCTGAAATGGCCCGTCGCCGTCACCGAAATGCCCGCGCTGGACGCGGCCCTCAAAACCGCCCTCAAGGGGAAACGCCCATGACCGCCATCCTGATCACCAACGTCCACATGATCGACCCGCAGGCCAGCGCGATCGACCACGGTTCGATCCTGCTGGAAAAAGGCAAGATCACGGCCCGTGGCGCGGAAATCGCGGTGCCAAAGGGCGCGCGGGTGATCGACGGGCGCGGCAAGTACCTGGCCCCCGGCATCGTCGACATCGGCGTCAAGGTCTGCGAACCCGGCGAACGGCACAAGGAATCCTTCCGCTCTGCCGGGCTGGCCGCCGCCGCCGGGGGGGTGACCACCATCGTCACCCGCCCCGACACCTTCCCCGCCATC
Organism: Thalassovita sp.; assembly: GCA_017792425.1. Taxonomy (GTDB): domain Bacteria; phylum Pseudomonadota; class Alphaproteobacteria; order Rhodobacterales; family Rhodobacteraceae; genus Thalassobius. The sequence continues at coordinate 1,319,965 of CP051233.1, read as the reverse complement.
GACAGCCCCGAAACGCTGGAATTCGTCACGCGCCGCGCGAACGAGGCCGCCCCGGTGAACGTCATCCCCATGGCCGCCCTCACCAAGGGCCGAGAGGGCCGCGAAATGACGGAAATCGGCTTTCTGCTGGACGCCGGGGCCGTCGCCTTCACCGATTGCGCCCGCGTGGTGGAAAACACCAAGGTGTTCAGCCGCGCGCTGACCTACGCCAAGTCGCTGGGCGCGCTGGTCATCGCCCACCCGCAGGAACCCGTCCTGTCACAGGGTGCCGCCGCCACCAGCGGCAAATTCGCTTCCCTGCGCGGCCTGCCCGCCGTGTCGCCCATGGCTGAACGCATGGGGCTGGACCGCGACATCGCCCTGCTGGAAATGACCGGCGCGAAATACCACGCCGACCAGATCACCACCGCCCGCGCCCTGCCCGCGCTGGAACGCGCGAAACGCAACGGGCTGGACATCACCGCCGGCACCTCGATCCATCACCTGACGCTGAACGAACTGGACGTCGCCGACTATCGCACCTTCTTCAAGCTGACCCCGCCCCTGCGCTCCGAGGACGACCGCACCGCCGTGGTGGACGCCGTGCGCAACGGGCTGATCGACATCATCTGCTCCATGCACAGCCCGCAGGACGAGGAATCCAAGCGCCTGCCCTTCGAAGAGGCCGCCAGCGGCGCCGTGGGCCTGGAAACCCTGCTGCCCGCCGCCATGCGCCTGTACCACGCGGGCGATTTGACCCTGCCGCAACTGTTCCGCGCCATGTCGCTGAACCCCGCGCGGCGCCTTGGCCTGCCCGGCGGCACGCTTGCCGAAGGCGCCCCGGCCGATCTGGTCCTGTTCGACCCGGACGCGCCTTTCGTCATGGACCGGGCGAAACTGCATTCGAAATCCAAGAACACACCCTTTGACGGCGCGAAAATGCAAGGCAAGGTGTTGGCAACCTTCGTCGCAGGCAAAAACGTTTTCGGAGACCTGTAATGCCCGAACTGACCTCTGCCCATACCGTCCTCATCCTTTGGGCCGCGATCGGCTATCTGCTGGGGTCCATCCCCTTTGGCATGGTGATCGCAAAGGTCATGGGGCTGGGCAACCTGCGGCAGATCGGGTCCGGCAATATCGGGGCCACCAACGTGCTGCGCACCGGCAACAAGCGCGCCGCCGTTCTGACCCTGCTGTTGGACGGCGGCAAGGGCGCGGCGGCCGTGCTGCTGGCCCGCGCCTTCGCGGCAGAGGACGCGGCCCAACTGGCGGGCGGTCTGGCTTTCCTGGGTCACTGTTTCCCGGTCTGGCTGCGCTTCAAGGGCGGCAAGGGCGTCGCCACCTTCCTTGGCCTGCTGCTGGGGCTGGCGTGGCCGGTCGGTCTGGCCGCCTGCGCGACCTGGCTGGTCACCGCTTTCGCGGTGCGCATCTCGTCCTTCTCGGCACTGATGGCGGCGGCCACCTCGACCCTGTGGATGGTGCTGCTGGGCCACGGCAACATGGTCGCCCTCGGCGGCGCGCTGACGCTCCTGATCTTCTGGACCCACCGCGCCAACATCGCCCGAATCCGCAAGGGGACAGAGCCGAAAATCGGCAAGAAATGATCCCGCCCGTCCCGCCCACGACGGCCCCAGCCCGGCGTGACCCCTGCCCCTGCCCGAATCGTACCTTTCAAGCCGTGAACCGTACGTCTTGACAGAATGCCTCGCCAAATCCGGTTGCGCCCGCCCCGGTAACGAACGCGCCCCTCAGTAGCTGTATTCGGCGTAGATTCGGCTCAGGTCGCCCGCCCAGTCGCCGTGGTATTGGTCCAGCAATTCATCCGCCGGGGTCTTGCCGGTTTCGATGCTGTCCTCCAGCGCGTGCAGGAAATGGCGTTCGTCCTGCACCATGCCGCCCAGCCCCGGACAGGCCCGCGCGATCAGACCTTTGCGAGAAATATCAAGCACTTCTGACGCCAGATCAATCATCCTGCGGCCGCCCACCTTGGCGTTCAGGCCCAGAACGCTGGCTTCGACCCGCCAGGCTTCACGGGTTTCGGCGTCCCAGTATTTCACCAGATCCCAGGCCGCATCCAGGCTGTTCTGGTCATACATCAAGCCGACCCAGAACGCCGGCAGCGCACAAATCCGCCGCCAGGGCCCGCCATCCGCCCCGCGCATTTCCATGTATTTCTTGATCCGCGCCTCGGGGAAACAGGTGGTCAGGTGGTCCGCCCAATCGCTCAGCGTCGGCGTTTCACCGGGCAGCGCGGGCAGTTTGCCCTTCAGGAAATCGCGAAAGGATTGCCCCAGCGCATCTATGTACTTCCCATCGCGATAGACAAAATACATAGGCACATCAAGGGCATAGTCCACGTACCGCTGGAACCCCATCCCGTCTTCAAAGACAAAAGGCAGCATCCCGGTGCGGGCAGAATCCAGATCCCGCCAAATGCGCGACCGCCAGGATTTGTGGCCGTTCGGCTTGCCTTCGAAGAACGGGGAATTGGCAAACAACGCGGTCGCCACGGGCTGCAGCGCCAGCGCCACGCGCAGCTTTTTGACCATGTCCGCCTCGGACGCGAAATCCAGGTTCACCTGCACGGTGCAGGTCCGGTACATCATGGATTTGCCCATGGTACCGACGCGATCCATGTATTCATTCATCAGCTTGTAACGGCCCTTGGGCATCATCGGCATCTGGTCATGCGTCCACATCGGCGCCGCCCCCAACCCGATGAATCCGACGCCCACCTTGTCCGCGATATCCTTAACGTCGCGCAGGTGCTGGTTCACCTCGTCACAGGTCTGGTGGATCGTCTCCAAAGGCGCGCCCGACAATTCCAGTTGCCCGCCCGGTTCCAGCGACACATTGGCGCCGTCCTTGGCAAGGCCGATCAGCTTTCCGCCTTCTTCCAGCGGGGTCCAGCCATGACCGTCGCGCAGCCCTTCCAGCACGGCCAGAACCGACCTTTCGCCATCATAAGGAATTGGTTTCAAAGTATCTTTGCAGTATCCGAACTTCTCGTGCTCGGTGCCGATACGCCAGTTGTCCTTGGGCTTGCAGCCGGATTCCAGGTACTCGGCCAGTTGGCCCATATGCTCGATCGGCCCGCCGCCGGATTGGGGAATGGACATGTCTCGCTCCGGTCTTTGTCCCTCAGGTCTGGCAGAATTGAGGGCTAAGCCCGCCAAAGTCAATGCAGCGGGGCGGCCTTTCGTTGCCAGATCACGACATCCCGCTCCAGGGGCCGGTTCAGCGCGCGCAACAGCCCTTGCATGTCAATTCCCGGCAGATTGGCGAAAACGTCGTACAGAACCTCGGCCCCGCTGGCATCGGTGGGAATGGCCATCGGCACCAGGCCAGGCGCGGACAAACGCCAAAGGCCGCGGCCGTCGCCCCCTTGCACCAGATCGATTCGTTGCAAGGCGGAAACGGGGAAAGCACCGCCGCCCTCTGGCGTGAAATAGTTAATCTCACCCTCGTCCACCTCGACATGCCCAACGCCCTGCGCACCACCCCAAAACCGTACCCGACGAATACCCAGCACTATCAGTGCACAACCCAGACAACACAACGCGAAGCCCAGCCACCGGAACAACCCGAAACTTGACATCGCCCACCACAGCCCCAGCAGTGCCAGAACCGAGGCGATGAGCGGTTCAGCCCAGCGTTTCAACATTTTTCGGGCACCGGGTCGGATCAGGTTCATGCGGACTCCAGCGACTGCAGGCAGGATTGCAACCGGGAGCGGGCAGCCGGATGACCTCCTCGATCACGATAGGTGGTCACGAACCGGCGCACCATTTGCTGGGCAATGAAATACGGCAACGCAGTGGTCATTTCCACGCCGGGCAGGATCTCCGCCGGATTGAAAGCCGCCATGTCGTCGGCATCCACCCCCCAAAGGCGCGGCGCCGCACGTTGGGAATACAGATCCTTTGCCACCAGAAACCGCGCCACCGTCCGCGCCAACGGGAACCACGCAGCACCCTGAATGTCCACAGCGCAAACGGTTTCCCCGTCGCTGACCATGTTGACCGGCGCAAAATCCCCATGCGCAATAGCATGAACGGCCTGCATCCCAGCAAAAGAACGGGAGAAACCCCGCGCCGCATCCATGACCCGCTGCGCAAGCGCCCGGTCCTCTGGGACGAGCATTTCCAGCGACAGGTCCGTAAATTGTCGTTCCAGCCGACGCGTACCCAGCTTGCGTGGTTCGTTGCGCAGTGCGGCGGTGGCAGAGAGCCATTGGCCACACAGCGCCAAGACCTGAGCGCGGCGCACAGCGTCGTCGGATTTAAAGATTAGGCTGACGCGTTCCCCCTGCGCCAGTTCCAGCACCGCCAACCCTTGATCGGGCACCGCCGCCAGAAGGCGGTTCGCTCGAAACCTGTCAGTCAGATGTTCTGAAAGAAAGCTGAGTTCTTCTTGCATCCGGGAGATCGTGCGGGCGGCTTCAGGTGTCAGGAACCTTTTGAAAACAGCGGGCTGCCCTTTAAACCGGCCCTTCAATACCAGTGAGTCCGCACCGGATTTTAGCGTTTCGTCAATCTCTGCCGCGCTGGGGCCGAAGCGCGCGTTCAACAGGGTTTGCACCGCTTCGGCCTGCTGTCCATCGACCAAAAGACGTTCCAGCAGGCCCTTAGCCATCCCAGTCCCCCAACGCCTGTTGCCAGACTGTCATCGCCGCGACCGCCGCCGTATCCGCCCGCAGGATACGCGGCCCAAGGCTGACCACATGCGCAAAGGGCAGATCGTGCAGGCGCTTACGCTCGGCATCCGAAAACCCACCTTCGGGCCCGATCAGGATCGCCCAGGGACCGCGCCGAGCCTCGCCCAGCGACCGGGCTGCACCGGCCTGCGCCTCATCGCAGAACATCAGTTGCCGGTCGGCGGGCCAATCGGCCAGAATCCTGTCCAGCCGCTGCAGATCCGTCACCTCTGGTACGAAGGTACCGCCACATTGTTCCGCCGCTTCAATGGCATGGGTCTGCAGCCGGTCCTGCCGGATGCGTTCGGAATTGGTGTATTCGGTCTGCACGGGGATGATACGGGCCGCCCCCATTTCTGCAGCTTTTTCAACGATGAAATCTGTCCGGGTCTTTTTTATCGGCGCAAACAGAAGCCACAGGTCAGGCGGCAGCCGCAGGGGCCGGGTCAGGGACCGGCAGGTCAGTTCACCCCCACGCTTTCCGGCGTTGGTCACCTCGGACAGCCATTCGCCGTCCTGCCCGTTGAACAAGGCCACCTGCGCGCCTTCGGTCTGGCGCATAACGCCGAACAGATAGTGCGCCTGGTCGCGGTTCAGGGGAACCGTTTGCCCATCCCCTAAGGGATGATCTACATAGAGGCGGATCTTGGCTGTCATGGAACCATTCTTATGCCCGAACATCCCCACATGCCAGAGCCAGCAGGCCAGGTTTCAGACGCCGTAAAGGGCAACTGGGTGGATCACCTGGCCCCGGCAGCCACACGCCCCTATCTGCGGCTGTCGCGGGCAGACCGCCCGATCGGCACCTGGCTGCTGCTGCTGCCGTGCTGGTGGGGTTTGGCATTGGCGATATTGCATGACGGGCAACCGCGGCTGGCTGATCTGTGGATATTTGTCGCTTGTGCCGCAGGGGCCTGGCTGATGCGTGGCGCGGGCTGCACCTGGAATGACATCACCGACCGGGACTTTGACGGCGCGGTCGAACGTACCCGGTCACGTCCCATTCCTGCAGGGCAAGTCAGCGTCAAACAGGCGGCGGCGTGGATGGGGATGCAGGCGCTGGTGTCCTTTGGCATCCTGCTGACCTTCAACACCGGGGCGATCCTGATGGGCGTGATTTCGCTGTTGCCGGTGGCCATCTATCCCTTCGCCAAGCGGTTTACATGGTGGCCACAAGTATTCCTGGGCATCGCGTTCAACTGGGGCGCGCTGCTGGCCTGGGTCGCGCATACCGGGTCGCTGCATCCCGCCCCGGTGGTCCTGTATCTGGCGGGGATTGTCTGGACCCTGTTCTATGACACGATCTATGCCCACCAGGACAAGGAGGACGACGCGCTGATCGGTGTGAAATCCACCGCGCGCCTGTTTGCCGAAAATACCCCCCGCTGGCTGCGCCGGTTTCTGGTCGGCACAGTGATTCTGATGGCGCTTTCGGTGCTGCTGGCGATGACCGGACAGCCGGATCGGCCCTTTGCAATCCTGCTGGCACTGGTCGCCCCCTGGGCAATGGGGGCACACATGGTCTGGCAGATGCGTCAGTTGGACATCGACGACAGCGGCATTTGCCTGAAACTGTTCCGGGCCAATCGGGATACCGGGCTGATCCCTTTGCTGTTTTTCGCCGGTGCCATGTTCCTTTGATTGCACAGGCCGTTCTCTGCCCCTAAAGAAACGGGAACGGAAATCGTGACGGGGTCCAATGCGACTTTCTTCCATCGCCATCATTTCTGCGGCCTTCGCCGTAGGCGCGGGCCTGAGCCTGATCGGCGCAGCCTTCGCCGTTAACGTGATCGAGGACAGCTCGGAGCTGGGGGTGCGCCGCACGCTGGACGGTCAGGGCATGCACTGGGCCGAGGTCCACGCCGACGGGCTGCAGGTTTTCCTGACCGGCACCGCCCCGTCAGAGGCCATCCGCTTCAATGCCCTGTCAATGGCAGGCACGGTGGTGGACGCGGCCCGCGTGATTGACAACATGAGCGTTCGGGCCAGCGCCGGACTGACCGCGCCCAACTTTTCCGTTGAAATCCTGCGTAATGACAGCGGCATTTCCCTGATCGGGCTGGTCCCCGCCGCAACCGACCGCGCCGCCCTGATGGACAGGCTAAGCCCCCTGGCCAACGGTGGACAGATCGCAGACCTGTTGGAAACTGCCGATTATCCGGTTCCCGACACATGGGAAATATCGTTGAACTATGCGCTGAAAGCCCTGAAAGCCCTGCCGCGCAGCAAGGTGTCGGTGGCGGCGGGCACGCTGGAAATACGCGCCATGACCGACAGCGCCGAGCAGAAACGCAGGCTGGAATCGGAACTGAAACGCAGCGTTCCCGGTGACATCGTCCTGACGTTGGAGATCACCGCGCCCCGCCCGGTCATCACACCGTTTACCCTGCGGTTCCTGATCGACGAGACCGGCGCCCGCTTTGACGCCTGTTCCGCTCAGGATGACGCCGCCCGCAGGCGTATTCTGACCGCCGCAGAGAAAGCCGGTCTGTCGGACGAGGCTGGCTGCACCATCGGGCTGGGCGTGCCCTCCCCGAACTGGGCCGAAGCAGTCGAACAGGCCATCGCCGCACTGGCGGAAATCGGTCAGGGCGCGGTAACGTTTTCCGATGCGGATATCACGCTGGTCGCTGCGGAAACCACGCGACAGGCTGTTTTTGACCGTGTCGTGGGTGAGTTGGAAAACAAGCTGCCCGATGTCTTTGCGCTACATTCCGTCCTTCCGCAGCCGCAACAGCAGGATAAAACCGAAGGCATCGCAGAATTTACCGCAACCCTGTCGCCCGAAGGGCAGGTGCAGTTGCGCGGGCGGCTGAACAGCGAACTGACCCGCACCGTCACTGAAACCTTCGCCAAGGCGCGGTTCGGGTCCGAAGCGATCCACAATGCGGCGCGTCTGGACGATACCCTGCCCGCGAACTGGAGCCTGCGCGTATTGACCGCCCTGGATGGGCTTTCACGCCTGTCAAATGGGTTCGTTTCCGTCACCTCGGACATTATCACCCTGTCCGGCAACACCGGAAACCCGGACACAAGCGCCGATATCGCCCGCCTTTTCGCTGCCAAGCTGGGTGAGAAAGCGCGTTTTGACCTGAATATCACCTATGTCGAAGCCCTGGATCCGATCGCCTCGATCCCCACACCCGAAGAATGCGTGGCAAAGATCAAGGAAATCGTAAAGACCCGCAAGATCAACTTCGAACCCAGTTCCGACAAGCCCGACAGCGAGGCCGAGCGAATTCTGGATGACATTGCAGAAATCTTGCAGGGATGCGGCGACATCCGCATGGAAATCAGCGGCCATACCGACAGCCAGGGTCGCGAAGAAATGAACCAGGCGCTAAGCCAGCGTCGCGCGCAGGCCGTTCTGAATGCGCTGCGCCAACGCCAGGTTCTGACCAGCACCTTTACCGCGGTGGGCTATGGCGAAACACGGCCCATCGCGGAAAACGAAACCGAAGAAGGCCGAGAGGCGAACCGGCGGATCGAATTCAGCGTGATCCGACCAACCCCTGTCGCCGAGACGGAAACCACACTTGAATCCACCGAGCAATCCGCCGAAGAAGAGCTTCAGGGCGAAACGGAGGAACCGGTGGACCCCGCAGACGCCGCGCAGGATGGAGGATCCCAGGATGAGTAGAGCCGAGTTCATTTTCGCGACGGCGATTGTGCTGTTCATCGCCTTCTGCCTGGGCTGGTTCGCCAACTGGCTGATCCACCGCTTTACCCGCGTGTCGAAATCCGACATGGGAGAGCTGGAAAAGATGGCGCAGGAATTGCACGATGCCGAGGAAACCCGGGATCAGGCCATCACCTATCTGCAGCAGCGCGAAGCGGAATTGTCGAACCAGTTATCCCAGAGCGAAGCGGAATTGCGCGCCACGATGGACGGCCTGCGCGAAGCCCGCCACGAGGCCGAGGAACTGCGCGCCTATATCGAGCGAGAAAATGCCGCGCGTTGACCGCATAGGTCACCAGCGGGACAACGCGTCCTCGTCCTCATCCTTGGCGTCTACCCACTCTGCCCCGGACTGGGTAAATTCCTTTTTCCAGAACGGCGCACGGGATTTCAGATAGTCCATCAGGAATTCTGCCGCTTCGAACGCGTCCTTGCGATGCGGCGAAGCAGTAGCAACCATCATGATCCGCTCGTTGGCCTTCATCGGGCCAAAGCGGTGGATGATCAGCACATCGCCCAAGGACCAGCGGTCGCGGGCGTCCTGAACGATCTTTTCCAGCGCCTTTTCGGTCATGCCGGGGTAATGTTCAATCACCATCCGATCCAGCGTGTCGCCGGGCAAATCGCGCACGATTCCCGTGAAGGTAACAACGGCCCCCATGTCCGCTTGCGCATCCGCAAAGGCCACGGTTTCCGCACCCAGATCGAATGGGGACTGCTGAACTCGGACCGTCATCCTAGCCCCCGGTCATCGGCGGGAAAAAGGCCACCTCGCGCGCGCCAGCCAGTGGGGCGTCAAAATCGGCCAGCTCCTGGTCCACCGCCACCCGCAGAGCCGCCAGATCAGCAAACGCAGCGGCATAGCGGTCTTCACGCGCGCGAAGTTCGGCCACCAGATCGGCAACGGTGGCGGCATCGGTTTCGACTTTTTCACGCGGGATGCCGATGCGTTCACGCACCCAGGCGAAATACAGAATATCCATCAGCGTTCATCCTTCAGATAGGGCAGCGCCTTGCGGAAGTAATCCCAGCCGGTAATGGCGGTCAGGATCGCGGCAACCCAGATCAGGGCCAACCCCGCATGGGTGGCAAGATCGGCCAGGCTGGCGCCTGTCGGAATATCCCCCTCACCGGCGCGCGGCGCGCGACCTTCTTCAAGATAGGCCAGGCCAGTGCCCAGGAACAGGATGGCGATCGCAACCATCTGCGCAGTTGTCTTCCACTTGGCCAGTTTTGTCACCTTCAGCAGGCTGGCGTCCGATCCTAGGAATTCACGCAGGCCGGAAACGAAAACCTCTCGGAAAAGGATCACGGTCGCGGGCAGGATCAGCCATGGGTTCATGCCAGAGTATCCCGTCAGAACGACCAGCGCGATCACCACCATCGCCTTGTCCGCGATCGGGTCCAGCATCGCGCCGAACCTGCTTTCCTGCTTCCACGCCCGCGCAAGATACCCGTCGAACCAATCGGTAATCGCGGCGCCGATGAACAAAGCCAAAGCGAACCAATCCGCGAACGGACGGTTGAAATACAGGAACATCACCGCAACACCGGGCGCGGCAAGCAGACGGCCAACCGTCAGGATATTGGGGATCGTCCATTTCATGCAGCTTTCCTAAACGGTTCGCGCGTCGCTGGAAAGCGTCCTTTCACGCTGTCCACACAGGAATAGGTGGCGCTAAATCCTTGGGAAACACCTCTTCCAGCCCAAGTTTTGACACATACGCAATCTTAAATTGAGCCAATATTCGAAACAAAAAACGACTCCTTTCTCTGGGTGGCAAAGGAACCAAGCAGTGACCTGTCTCGCACCGGACCTCATCGATTTTCCTGTTCTCGGGACGATATCGGTATTCCTGGGAACGCTGCTGTTCGCGCTGTGGGTCTGGCGCAATCACCAGTTCGCCGGCAAACGCGAATTCATGGCCGCCGAAATCGGCATGTTGTGGTGGCTTTTCGCAGCCAGCATGGAACTGTCGAACGAGAGTATGGACTGCAAGATGCTGTGGTCGCAATTGGCCTGGCCGGGCATCATCCTGATGCCATCGGCCTGGGCGATGTTCCTGTTTCACTATGCACTGGGTCAGGACGATTCACTGCCGCAACTGAAATTCTTTTCCATCTGGGTGGGGCCGACACTGATTTCCGCGGTGGCGCTGACCAACGGCCTTCACCACCTGATGTACACCGAGAACACCCGCCTGATCGTTGTCAACGGACGGCTTTCGGGAGCCTACGATCATGGACCGCTATTCTACATGGCCGTGTCCTATGTTTATGCGTTCATGCTGGCCTCTTTGGGGATAGTCGTGGCATCTGTGCGGCGGGCGCGACCACAGTTGCGCCCCTTCTTCGTGATGATGCTGGTCATTACGGCAGTTCCCATCGTGGCCAACCTGACCTATGTCCTGTGGGGGATCACACTGTTCGGGTTTGACCCGACGCCGTTCATGTTCGCCTTTGTCATACTGGCGTTGGGATGGATGGTTGCGAACAACCGGATGATGGATATCACCGCCATTGCCCGTGACCTGCTGTTCGACGATACCACCAGCCCCATCCTGATCTTCGATGACGAGGGCAGGCTATCGGGCAGCAACCAAGCCGCCGGGCGCATTCTGCGGCAACAAGACCTTGCCATCGGCACCATGCTGACAGAAGTTCCGCAGGTCAAAGAAACCGTGCAAGAGGTGCTGCGCCACCACAAATTGCCCGCACAATCGTTGGTCATCTGCAACGACCACAGCTTTGATCCACGCCTGACCCCCCTGCCCAGTCCGATCAACCCGGATGGTCCACCGATGGGATGGACCATTGCCTTTGTTGATGTCACCGAACAGCAGGCCCAAGCCGATCTTATGGCGCGCGCCGCACGCAAGGCAGAGGCCGCGAACATCGCCAAGTCCGACTTCCTCTCAACGGTCAGCCATGAACTGCGCACGCCATTGACCTCGATCCAGGGGGCGCTGGACATATTCCGCATGACCGCGGGCGACTCTGTTCCGACCCAATCCGCGCAACTGATAGAGATCGCCGCGAACAACACCCGCCGTCTGAAAACCCTGATCGACGACCTGCTGGACCTGCAGCGGATGGAACAGGGCCTGATGGAATTCCAGATGGAACCGCTGGATCTGGTGCCGATGGTGCGCGAATCCATCATGGCCAATCAGGGCTATCTGGACGGCTTTGGCATCCAGGCCGAGGCCGACCTGCCAGGAGCACCCTGTTCCGTGCTGGGCGATCAGAAACGCCTGATGCAGGTGATGGCGAACCTGCTGTCCAACGCGGCGAAGTTTTCGGATCATGGCAAGACGGTCAAGATCGCACTGCGCCAGCAAAAAGGGCAATTCGCCATCATGGTGCGCGATTTCGGCGTCGGTATTCCCCCGGGCTGCGAAGACAAGGTCTTTGGCCGCTTCAGCCAGGTGGATTCCGCTGCGACCCGATCACGCGGCGGGTCCGGGCTGGGTCTGAACATCACCCAGGAAATCCTTGAAGCCCACCACGGTTCGATCCGCTATGAAAGCGCGTTGGGACAAGGCACGACCTTTATCGTCACCCTGCCCGCCGCCTGATCACCCGTTCTCGTGGAAAAAACCGTAAATGGTTTCAGCCAGCGCATCGGAAATCCCCTCGACCGCCTTCAGGTCCGCCAGGTTGGCCCGACTTACCGCCTTGGCTGATCCGAAATGCGCCAGCAATGCCCGTTTGCGCGTTGCCCCCACCCCCGGCACATCATCCAGCGGTGTCGCCCCGACCGCCTTGGCGCGCTTGGCGCGGTGCGTACCGATGGCAAACCGGTGCGCCTCGTCGCGCAGGCGTTGAACGAAATACAAGACCGGGTCGTTCATCCGCAGCGCAAACGGGCGTTCACCGGGTCGGTGGAATTCCTCTTTGCCGTGATCGCGGTCCACCCCCTTGGCGACGCCGATCATCGGGATATCTTCGACCCCGTGTTCTTCCATGATCTCTTGTACCGCGCTGACCTGCCCGGCACCGCCGTCGATCAGCAGAAGATCCGGCCACAGCCCCTTGTCCCGGTCGGGGTCTTCCTTCAGCAGCCGTTTGAACCGCCGTGTCAGTACCTCTTTCATCATGCCGAAGTCATCACCGGGGGTCAGTTCGTCGCCACGAATGTTGAACTTGCGGTACTGCCCCTTCATGAACCCCTCAGCCCCGGCCACGATCATCGCGCCCACTGCGTTGGTTCCCTGGATGTGAGAGTTGTCGTAGACCTCGATCCGCTGGGGCGCGCCGTCAAGACCAAAGGCCTCAGCCACGCCCGCCAGCAGCTTTGACTGGGCAGCACTTTCCGACATCTTCCGCGCCAGGCTTTCGCGGGCGTTGCGGGCAGCGCTGGCCACCAGTTCCGCCTTTTCGCCCCGTTGCGGCACCAGGATTTCCACCTTGCGCCCCAGTTTTTGCCCCAAGGCGTCCTGCATCAGGTCAGCGTCGTCGATCGCGTGGGACAGGATCAAGCATTTCGGAGGCTCCTTGGTGTCGTAGAACTGACCGATGAACGCCTCAAGCACCTCTGCGGCCTCGTTGTCCGCGCTCACCCTGGGATAGAAATCCCGGTTGCCCCAATTCTGCCCCGCGCGGATGAAAAACACCTGCACACAGGCCTGCCCTCCTTCCAGGTGCAGGGCGATAACATCCGCCTCGGTCACGGTGCGCGGGTTGATGCCTTGGGCTGTCTGCACCTGCGTCAACGCCTTGATCCGGTCCCGCAGGGCCGCCGCGCGTTCGAACTCCATCGCATCGGAGGCCGCCATCATCTGTGCCGCCAGCGTTTCCTGAATCTCGGTCGAGCGCCCGGACAAAAACCGCTGGGCATCCTGAACAGACGCGGCATAGTCATCCTGCGAAATGCGCCCGACACACGGCCCGGAGCATCGCTTTATCTGGAACAGAAGACAGGGCCGTGTCCGGCTGTCAAATTGCGAATCCGGGCAGTTCCGCAGCAGGAATACCCGCTGCAACTGGGTCAGTGTCCGGTTCACCGCCCCGGCACTGGCGAAGGGGCCATAATAGGCGCCCTTTTCCTTCTTGGCGCCCCGGTGTTTCTTGATCTGCGGATAGGCGTGCCCCGTCGTCACCAGTATATTCGGAAAAGACTTGTCGTCTCGCAGCAGCACGTTGTAGCGCGGCTTCAACTGCTTGATAAGGTTTTGCTCCAGCAGCAGCGCCTCGGTTTCCGTCTTGGTCGTCAGAAACATCATTGCGGCGGTTTCGCGGATCATTCGTTCGATCCGTGCAGAATGCCCCGACGCCCGCGCATAGTTGGACACACGCGCCTTCAGATTACGCGCCTTGCCCACGTACAGAACCCGCGCCTGCGCATCCAGCATCCTGTAGACGCCGGGCGACGCATCCAGCGTTTTCAAATAGGATTGGATCAGCCTATGCCCAGTTTGGGCTGCGCGATCCGCGTTGGATGCGGGGTCTGTGTCTTGCATGTTTCAACTGTTATGATTCTTCATCACTGGCTGCAATCTTTGACCGAATGGCGCAAGGGGGAAAGCTTCCACCGAATCTGTGGATAACTCTGCAGATAACTTGTCTGCAAACCAGATTTTCCCTTGTTTCTCTGCCGCTTCAGCGAATTGCTCAAATAATAGGCAACCAATTAACTTATTGTTTTTAAACAACTAAAATTTTCATATTCTACAAAACCTTGATATCATTGGGGTTTTTGTAACGGTTTTGTTGCAAAGGTGTGACCGGTGCACAACTTAAGTGGACCACCAGAAATCGACACTACTCCAGGCCCAGAATGTCGGGGGTTTTCCACCCCAGATGTTGACCGCCGTCAACGCAAATCAATTGCCCTGTGACCGCCGGGGATTCCAGTAAAAACCCCAATGCGGCAGTGACATCCGACGTGTTCGCCCCCCGGCCAAGTACCGTATTACTGCGCTGTTTCTGGAAATGATCCGGTGATTGTCGTCCACCCTGCAAGGTGGGACCGGGACCAATCGCATTGACCCTGACACGCGGGGCCAGACCCTGCGCAGCGGTGCGCGTGAAGGCCCACAGCCCCATCTTGGCCAGCGTATAGGTCATGAACTCGGGCGTCAGTTTTCGTACACGCTGGTCGATCAGGTTGACCACCAGCCCCTGCGCGACAGGTTCCCCGAAATCGTCGCTCAGCGGGTCGGGGACATGCTTGGCCATTTCCTGCGTCAGTACGAAAGGCGCGCGCAGATTCGATTCAAAATGCCGGTCCCAGCTTTCACGGCTGGCGGTTTCCAGCCGGTCATATTCAAAGATCGACGCGTTGTTGATCAGACAGGTTACCGGCTGCCCGAAATGCGCGGCGACAATCGGGATCAGCGCCTGGGTCTGCGCCTCGTCAAGAATGTCAGCGGGGAAGGCGTGTGCCTCTCGACCGAGCGCGCGAATGGCGGCCACAGTCTCTTCGGCGTCGGACTGTGAACTGGCATAGTGCACCGCCACGTCCCAACCCCGTTGGGCAAGGTAAACAGCCATCGCCCGGCCCAGTCGTCTTGCTCCGCCTGTTACCAGCGCGAGTGGCATTGGCGTTCCTCCGTCCCTAGTGCAGCACGCTGACGACATAAAGAACATAGAGGCCGGTCAATACCACCCCCCACGGCCGGTTTATGTCCCAGCGCAGGAAAACGAACGGGGCCAGCAATACCGACGCGCCCAGCATCACCCACAGATCGAACCGCAGGAAAGCGGGATCGACCGGGATAGGGCTGACAAGAGACGCAATCCCGATGATCGCCAGAAGGTTGAACATGTTGGAGCCAATTACGTTCCCCAGCGCAACATCCGCCTGACGTCGCAGCGCCGCCATGACCGTTGTCGCCAGTTCCGGCAAAGAGGTGCCGACAGCGACCAGTGTCA
This sequence comes from Thalassovita sp., assembly GCA_017792425.1. Taxonomy (GTDB): domain Bacteria; phylum Pseudomonadota; class Alphaproteobacteria; order Rhodobacterales; family Rhodobacteraceae; genus Thalassobius. The sequence continues at coordinate 1,304,735 of CP051233.1, read as the reverse complement.
GCCCGATCACGGTTTCGCTGATCCCGAAATGCCGGGCGATACTGACGGCGCCATCCAGCAACAGCTCTGCCCCCAGCGGCAAGCCGACCAGTCCCAGAACCAGAAACACGCCAATCTTCCACCACGGCATATCCGGGTCTGCGCCTTCGGGGTCTTCAAGGTCAGCGCAGGCCGCACGGTGGGCGCGCGCATCCCGAACCGCATCGAACAGAACAAAGGCGAGGGCCACCAAAAGCACCAGGCCACTGACCCAGGCGAAAGCGCCGACAAACGCCAATGCGATGAACAGAACCGACGCGCCGATCATCATCACATAGCTTTTGTGCGTCTCACACTGGCTGGTGTGCATCGTCGTGATCATCGCGGGAATCCCGAGCACAAGTAGGATATTAGCGGTGTTGGAACCGACGACATTGCCAAGCGCGATGCCCGGCACACCTTCCAGTGCAGCGGTAATGGAAATCAGCAATTCCGGTGCCGAGGTGCCGAAGGCAACAATCGTCAGACTGACGATCAGCGCAGGAATCCCGATGCGCAGGCTCAGGTTCACGGCACCTTTGACCAGCGCGTCGCCAGCCAGCAAAAGGATCACCAGACCCAGCGCGGCATACAGCCAATCCATGATCAGCGATCTCCTTTGCGGCAGGGGCAAGGGCCCTTGCCGATCTTGAACCGGCCACAGTTCGGGCAGCGGTTCGACATCAGTTTTTTTTGTCCTGGCAGGCTCAACTTGCCGAACATGGCCAGCACGCCCATGCCGACAAGAAACAGGATGACGACCTTCAGCACCATGTCACAGTCCGAACCGTGCAAAGGCGACGCGTTCTTCCAGTGCGGCCAGCGCGTCCTGGGTCATTTCCATACCAAACCGTTGAAACAGACCACGGCGGCGGCCATAGCGGATGAACCGCACCTTGTCGCCATATAATTCTTTCAATTTGGGTTCGGCATGCGCCAACCCGTCGATCAGGCCCAGGTCGCGCGCCTTTTCACCCAGCCATACCCGCCCGGTGAACAAATCCGCGTCATCGGACAGCTTTGCACCGCGACGGTCACGCACATAGGTTTCAAACCCCCTGTGCATGTCGCCCAGGATTTCCTTCAGCCGGTCCACGTCCTCGGGTTTTTCCGGCTGGAACGGGTCCAGCATCGATTTCGATTTGACCGAGGTATAGACCCGCCGCTCTATCCCATGTTTCGCCAGCAGATCATGCGCGCCGAACCCGGCCGAGATCACGCCAATCGACCCAACGATAGACCCGTAGTCGGCCCAGATGTCATCCGCTGCTGCCGCCAGCCAATACCCACCAGAGGCCGCCACGTCCTCGACAAAGGCATGAACCGGGATTTTCCTGTCCTCTGCCAGGCGTCGGACGCGCGCTGCGATCAGGGCGGACTGCACCGGCGACCCACCCGGAGAGTTCAGGATCAGCGCCACCGCCACCGGTTTGCCTTTCCGAAAGGCGCGTTCAATTACCGGGGCCAGGGCGGCGTCGTTCAAAGGTGCACGATTTCCGGTACCGATGACTCCGGCAAGGCGGATCACCGCCACCCGCGGGGGGCGTTTCAGGAAGGGAATGAAGCGTTTCATGAGGGTTCATGTAGAATGCCGGTCTCCGACAAACAAGAACCGCCGGACGGTCAACCGCATTCCGGTTCGGGAAATCGCCATTTCCGTTAAGGAAACCGGCAACACGTGGCAAAATTGCTTCGACTTGCCGGTGTCAGTGGCCAGGAAGAAATCATTCGTGTCACCATTTCCTCACCTCGTTGGTTTCATACACCGGACAGCAAACATCACGGCACTGGAATGTTACGCAATGCCAATATACAATCACTTTGGAATGTAAGCGGTAATTCGCCAGTTCGGCGGGACTCCCACCTTGGTGGGGAAAACGCCGGCGGTCTGGAAACGGCTGTTGGCAAGAAATAAGATCGAAGGGGAACCTATCCATGAAAACAACGCATTACGCAGCTCTGGTGCTTGCCACATCTTTTGGGTTGACCGCCTGTTCGCAACCCGAACCGATCACGCCCGAAAAAGTTTACGACAAATACGGGAACGTCGTGATGGTGGTTGCGCCGGATGGCCGGGTGCAGCCGGACAACAGTGGCGGCGCAGGCGGCGGCACCCAGAACCAAAATCAGAACCAGAACCAGAACCAGAACCAGAACCAGAACACCAATCAAAACGAGAATGCCAACCAGAACCAAAGCGGCAAAAGCTAACTGCGGTGGCGATTGGCCAAGCAACCCGCCCGGCACTGGCGAGGGCGGGTTGTTTCAGCGCAAACATGTGGCTTTCAAAATCCGCTGACGGTCAATCCGACAGGAAAAGCGCCGACGCTCAGGCCGTCAAATTCGCGGTTTCGAACCGGGGAAACAGCACATTGTTTTCCAAGTGCATATGCGTCACCAGATCATCCGAGAATTTCTTCAACCCGATATAGAGCGCCGTCCAGGACCGGCAGGCGCCTTCGGGTAGGTTCAACCCATGGGTCGCGTGTTCGATCCCGCGCAGCAGATCGGCTGCCGTTTCGTGGTCATGGCGCATCACGGCGATTGGGTGGCTGATCATCGGGTGTCCGCCTTGCTGCATCATCGGGAACAGAACCTGTTCTTCTTTCTGCATGTGCGCGTCCAGTTCTTCGGCCAGTTCAATCAGCGCCTGCGTCAGGCCCAGCGGGGCTTCTTCGTGATCGCCGTGCACCATTTCCACCTTCTGGGCCAGCGGAATCAGCCATTCCAGTTCGGACCGATGAGTAGCGTGATAGCGGCTCAGGATGTGATCGATCAGGTCTGATGCCTGTTCCGGTGCGTCGCGGTCGGCGGCGGCGACCAGGCCTTGCAGCGTTTCCAGCAGCCCGGCGGCAGAGACACCGGCGCCCAGGGCCGCTTCGGCCAGTGACTGATTTCCGCCGCAGCAGAAGCTGATGCCGTTCTGGCGGAACACTTCGGCTGCGCCGGGCAGATCAGAGGCGAGATCGCCAACAAGGGCGTCCAGGGAAAGCGGGGTCATGCGGGGTCTCCTTCAGGTGGGTTCCATGACTGGGCTACGGGTGGGCCAAGGCGCAGCAAATCCACCGCGCGCGCGGCAATCTGCGCAGTGATCTGCGCCGTGGTTTCCGGGCGCAGATAGAAAGCGGGAACAGGCGGCATCACGACCGCGCCCATCTCGGTCACGGCGGTCATGTTGCGTAAATGGGCCAGCGTCAGCGGCGCTTCGCGGGTCAGCAGCACCAGCGGGCGGCGTTCTTTCAGTTGAACACTGGCGGCGCGGGTCATCAGGTTGTCATCCAGCCCATGTGCGATAGCGGCCAGCGTACGCATCGAACAGGGGGCCACGATCATCCCATGCACGGGAAATGACCCCGAGGCGATGGCTGCGCCGACGTCGGAGACCGGATGTGCCCGGTTGGCCAGCGCAGTCAGATCTGCTAGTGCGTCCGTCCCGATTTCCAGTTCCAGCGTGCGCTGCGCGGCGGGCGACAGGACCAGCTCAATCCGCGCCCCGATCGCCCGCAGACTGCGGGCGCAATCCAGCGCCAGCGCCGCCCCCGATGCCCCTGACACGCCAAGGATTACAGCCCCCGTCATGCGGTGCCCTCCAGTCGCGACAGGATTTCTTTGGCGCGCGCCTCGTGTTCGGGGCGCAATTCCATGACGGTGCCCCATTCGCGGGTGGTTTCCGCGCCGATCTTGGTGGTTGCGTCGATCCCCAGCTTGCCCGCCAGCCCTTCGCGCGGCGAGGCGAAATCCAGATAGTCCATCGGCGTTCCGTCCAGCACCATCACATCGCGGGCAGGGTCCATGCGCGTAGCCATGGCCCACGCAATGTCATCCCAGCTACGGGGATTTATATCCTCGTCCACCACGATGACGGTCTTGGTATAGGAAAACTGCGCCAGCATCCCCCACAGGGCCATCATCACCCGCCGCGCCTGCCCCGGATAGCGTTTGGAAATCTGCACCACCGCCATGCGGTAGGAGCAGGCTGCGGGCGGCAGCCACAGGTCGCGCACCTCGGGAATTTGCTGGCGGATCACCGGCAGGGTCAGAGCATTGAACACCTCGCCGATGACAGAGGGTTCATCCGGCGGCCGCCCGGTTACGGTGGTCAGGTACAGGGGATCGCGCCGGTGCGTGATCGCCGACACCCGCATCACCGGGAAAGGCTCGACCGAGTTATAGTACCCGGTGTGATCTCCGAACGGGCCTTCAAGGGCGGTGTCACCAGGATGAACCCAGCCTTCGACGATGATCTCGGCATTGGCGGGTACCATCAGCGGGACTGTGCGGGCGGGAACGACCTCTGTCCGTGCGCCGCGCAGAACACCCGAAAAGGTCAGTTCGGACACTGTTTCCGGCAACGGCAGCGCGGCGGACAGCAGCGTGGCCGGATCGGCACCCAAGGCGATAGCCACCGGCATCGGTTCGCCCGCACGTTCCCAAGTCCGGGCATGGGCGGCCCCGCCACGGTGGGCCAGCCAACGCATGATCAGGCGGTCCTTGTCGATAACCTGCGCGCGGTAAACCCCCAGATTGTAGCGCGCGACCTGTGCAGGCTCGGTTCCGTACGGGCGGGTAATGACCACGGGCCATGTCATCAACGGCCCTGCATCGCCCGGCCAGGGGGTTTGCACGGGGATCAGCGACAGGTCCGGCGCGGCCTCTACCTGCTGGGCGGGGGCGCTGCGCAGCACCTTGGGCCGGGTTGCCAGCGCCGCCTTAAGCATCGGCCAGCGCGACAGGGCATCCTTCATCCCCTCCACCGGGGCGGGGCTTCGCAAGGCGGCAAGGAATTCTCCGAAGGCGGGCACTTGGTCCAGCGTCAAACCCAGACCGGCGGCTACTCTTTCGGGGGTGCCGAACAGGTTCGCGATCACCGGCATCGGCGCAGGCTGCCCGTCCTGCCGGGCGTCATCGAACCGAAGGATCTGCCCTCCGGATCGCAACGCTGCCAGCTGCACGGCCGTCATCTCGTGGCGCAGGTCAACTGGTTCTTTTACCCGCGCAAGGTCGCCCTGACCATCCGACCAGGACAGAAAGGCCCGCAGATCTGGAAAGGGAGGTAGCTGGCGCATCATGGCTCCGTTCAGGCAGGTGTCCCGACGTAGCAGCACCCAAGTTTGCCGAAATTGACTATAGTCAAGTTGGCCTGACCCGTTCCGTCCTATGACGACAAAAAAGACCAACAGGGGTACTCATGCCCGAAACACTTCCGCGCTTTCCCCGCGCCCTGTCACTTGCCGCAACGCCATTGCCGCTTGCGCCGCTTAGCCTTGGCCTGGGCGCGCTGACCCGCCGCCTGTCCCAGGCCCACCCAGACATGCTGCGCCGTATGGGGGACCACGCCAACCGCCGGTTTCTGATCGACCCGGTGGATTTCCCCGTCGTGCTGCTACTTCACCCCGCCAGCCTGAAGATGACCGCCCATCGCCGCCGCAACCCGCCCGCGCATGACGCCCGCATCGCCGGTACGCTGTCGGCCTTTCTGGCAATGATGCACGGCGTGCAGGACGGGGACGCGCTGTTCTTTTCTCGCGATCTAACGGTCGAAGGCGACACCGCCGCCGTGCTGGCCCTGCGCAATGCCATCGACGACGCGGAACTGGACCTGACAGAGGAACTGGCGGGGTTGGCCGGACCATTGTCGAACCCCCTGCGCCGCGCCCTTGGCCGGGCCGAGAAAATCAGCGGCGTTTCGCTGCACCGAACCGACCCGTGGGAGGATTACACATGATGGAACTCGTCTGTCCCGCAGGCACCCCCGCCGCCCTGCGTGCCGCTGTCGAGGCCGGGGCCCACACCATCTATTGCGGCTTTGCCGATGAAACCAACGCCCGCAACTTCCCTGGCCTGAACTTCAGCCGGGATGAGTTGCGTGAGGGGATCGCTTTTGCCCATGCGCGCGGGTCCAAAGTGCTGGTGGCGATCAACACCTTCCCCCGCGCCGGGGCGGAACCGATCTGGCACCGCGCCATCGCCGACGCGGAAACCTGCGGGGCTGACGCGGTGATCCTGGCCGATATCGGTCTGCTGGCCCATGCCGCGGAAAACCACACCGGCCTGCGCCGCCACCTGTCCGTTCAGGCCGCAGCCGCCAACCCGGATGCCATCAACCTTTATGCCGAGGCGTTCGGGGTCAAACGGGTCGTCCTGCCGCGCGTCCTGACGGTGGGGGAAATCACAGCAATCAACCGTGAAATCGACGTCGAAACAGAAGTGTTCGTGTTCGGCGGCCTGTGCGTGATGGCGGAAGGCCGCTGTTCGCTGTCGTCCTACGCCACCGGCCAGTCACCCAATATGAATGGGGTGTGTTCCCCCGCCAGCCACGTCGCCTATAGCGAAGAAGGCCGCGACCTGGCGGCACGGCTGGGTGGGTTCACCATCCACCGCACCCCGAAAAACGCCCCGGCCCCCTATCCGACGCTGTGCAAGGGCTGCTTCACCTCTGGTCCGCAGACGGGGCACATCTTCGAGGATCCAGTCAGTCTGGATGCCACCCACCTGATCCCGCAACTGGCCAAGGCTGGCGTGACCGCCCTTAAGATCGAGGGCCGCCAGCGCAGCCGCGCCTATGTCACCCAGGTGGTCCGCGCATTTCGCGCCGCTGTAGAGGCGCAAGAGGCAGGCCGCCCCCTGCCCGCCAGTGCGTTGGCCCGTCTGACCGAAGGACAGGCAGCAACCACCGGCGCGTACGCCAAGACATGGAGATGATGATGGACCTGACCGTCGGCCCGAACCAGTTCTTCTGGAACGCCGAATCCGTGCGTACGTTTTATGGCGATCTGGCCTCGGCGCCGGTGGCGCGCGTTGTGTTGGGGGAACTCGTGTGTTCCAAGCGCCTGCCCTTCTGGCAAGACGAAATCCCCGGCGCGGTCGAGGCGCTGCAGAACGGCGGCAAGGACGTCGCCCTGACCAGCCTGGCCCTGATCACGCTGAAACGCGAACGCAAGCTGACCGCCGACCTGCTGGACATGGGTTTGCCGGTCGAGGTGAACGACCTGTCCGCGCTGCACCACATACCTGCCGGAACGCCGTTCTGGGTCGGGCCGCTGGTGAACGTCTACAACGAGGGCACCCTGCGCTGGCTGGCCAAACGCGGCGCGACCCGTGTGTGCCTGCCGCCCGAACTGACGATGGACTCCGTCAGTGTTCTGGTGCAGGCCGGGCGCGAGGAGGGTGTCGCGGTCGAAGTCTGGGGCCACGGTCGACTGCCGCTGGCGATCTCGGGACGCTGCTATCACGCACGCCTGCATGACCGGGCCAAGGATAGCTGTCAGTTCATCTGCGAAGAAGACCCAGATGGACGGGATGTGGACACGCTGGACGGACAACGCTTCCTGACAGTGAACGGCGTGCAGACCCTCAGCCAGACCACAGCCAGCCTTGTTCACCACGTAGACGCGCTGCGCGAAGCAGGGGTTTCCGCGCTGCGAATATCGCCACAATCACGCGATTTCCGGGCAGTCTGCGAAGGCTATGACGCCCTGTTACAGGGGCGCGAAGATGCTGGCGTGTTTGGCGCGCGTCTTGCGGCGCTGGTGCCAGGGGGCCAACTGTCGGACGGATTCCTGAAGGGGCCAGCCGGGGTAAACTGGTCTGGCTGACGGGGCCTAACCAACGCGCAGCAGCAACGCCGTACCAAGGCCGCCCGCAGCAGCGATGGTCGCCAGCCCATACCCCGGATCGCGCTGCATCGCGTGAAACAGACGAACCGCCAGAACAGCCCCGGACGTGCCCACGGGGTGCCCGCGCGCAAGCGCACCACCATAAGGGTTGACGATCCGGGCAGGCAGCCCCGCCCCCTGCTGACAGGCAATGGCCTGCACGGCAAATGCCTCCATCACCTCCGCCACGGCCAAATCATCCGGTTTAATCCCCGCGCCCGACAGGACGGACCCGATTGCCTGAACCGGGGCAAGTCCGGGCAAATCGGGATCGCCACCCAAGGTCGCGCCGCCGATGATCTGCGCCATCGGTCCGTTCGACTTGCGCGCCACCCGGTCTGACACGACCACCACAAAAGCCGCCGCATCCGCCGCAACCGCCATGTTCGCGGCGGTAATTTCCCCATGGACAACGGGCGCGCGCGCGCAATGCCGGGGACCAAGGTTGCGTGCAAAGCCATCCCGATGCTGGCCAAGCAGGCCCACGATCTCGACCGACAGAATTCCGGCCGGGCATTCCAGCGCCTTGCGGTGGCTGTCCATCGCCCATTCATCCTGCGCCACGCGCGGAATGCCCAACTCGTGGCCCAACCTGTCAGCCGCTTCCGCCATGCCCGGATCGCGGTCCGGCCAAGGGGTGAACGGCGCCTGATCATAGGGTTCCGGGGCACGCCCATCTGCAAAGGTCCGCAGACGGAGGGGGCGGCGGGAATAGCTCTCGACACCGCCGGCAATCACCACATCGTGCATGCCGGATTGCACCATGATCTGCGCCAAGAGGACCGCATCCAGCCCGCCCGCACATTGCCTGTCCAGCGTCAGCCCGGCCACCACTTGCGGCAAACCGCTGGCAAGGGCCACGCTGCGCGCGGGGTTTCCCCCTGCTCCCAAGGCGTTGGAAACGATCACTTCACCCACCTGCCCCGCCTGCAACCCCGAATCCTGCAGCAGCGCAGTGATGACCGGGGCCGCCATTTCATGCAGGGCAAGACCCGCAAAGGCCCCGTTGCGTGGCACAACCGCCGTCCGCCGCGCGGCAAGGATATGCACGGCGTTCATTGCGCCGCCTCCAGCATCCTCTGCAGCATCTGCAGGTCGGGTTTCCCGGCGGGTAGCATTGGAAGTTCGGACATAAATTCGATCCGTCGCGGCACGGAAGATGCCCCCAGAACCTTCCGGCAATGCTGGCGTATCCGCGCCGCCAACCCGCCGTCGTCGCGCGCCTGAATAAAGCACGCGATACGATGACCCCGGCTGGAATCCGGCAAGGCCAGCACAGCGCAGAGCGACACTTCCGGCATCTGCATGACTGCGCGCTCGATCTCTTCGGGGAAGACATTGACATCGGCGACCGTCACCATGCGGGAAACCCGCCCGCGCAGGAACAGGTTACCCGCCGCATCCAGGCACCCCATCTCACCAATGCTCAGGAAATCGCCATCGCGCCTGGTTTCCGCAGCCTTGCCGCTTGCATAGCCATCGAAGAGGTAGGGGCTGGCCACCCAGATCTCGCCGGTCTGTCCCGCCGCGGCACCGTCGCCAATTCGGATCGTCACCCCCGGATAGGCTCGCCCGACCGACCCTTCAGGCGTGTCCGCCTCGGAGATCGTGACAAAACTGGTTTCGCTGGCACCAAAGAATTCCCGTATCTCGGCGCGCGGACATAGCTGCGCCAGTTGGGCACGCAACTGGCCATCCAGCTTGCCCCCGCCCGCAAACACCCGCCGAACGGCCGCCAATTCCCGCACTTCGGCAGATTGCGCCCCTCCCACCAACAGCCGCAACTGGGTCGGCGTGGCATACAGGACGCTGACCCGCGCCGCCGCAATCTGTCGCGCCTGTGTTTTAGGCAGCATCCCGTGCAGCGACAGCAGATCCGCCCCCTGGTGCAACGCCTCGAGCGAGGCAAACAGAGTCAGCGAATGCCCCAGATTCCCGAAGGTCGCGTATGTATCGCTGGCCCCCAGCCCAAAGCACCGCGCGTTCAGATCAAAGCTGCGGATCCAGCTTTCGGGACGGCGGCGCACCGTCTTGGCCCCGCCCGTAGACCCCGAGCTTTCACAGAAAAATACCTGCGGCTGATCTGACCGGCCAAGGATCGGTTCCCCAACCGATTGCCGCGCCAGAAACGATTGCCCCGCACGCAGCAAATCGACCAGCCGCGACAGGCCCGACGCAAGGGGTGTCAGCAGGCGGCTGTCCTCTGAAACGTGGAAGATGGTGCAATCAGTCATCCTGCTGGGTTTCTGGCACAGATCATTGGGTCCGTCTTGGGAAAACTGCACCGGTGCGGTCTACAGCACTGCTTCGAACAACTGTCCGGCGCCTGCGGTCACACCCATCGCCAGGCTGCCCCAGAACAGTACCCGCAGAATCGCACGCCAGACCGGAGCCCCCCCGAGGCGCGCACCAGTGCCACCCAGCACGATCAGCGCCAACAGGGTCACCACCGCCACGACTGGCGACAGCGCCTGCAAAGGAGAAGCGGCCGCCCCAACCAGCGGAAACGCAGCGCCGAACGCGAATGCCAGCGCCGAAGCAATGGCCGCCTGCAGCGGGTTGGAACTGGCCAGCTCGGTCAGGCCCAGTTCCTCGCGGGCGTGGGCGTCCAGCGCGTCATGGGCGGTCATCTGCAATGCCACCTCGCGCGCAATCTTGCGATCCACACCGCGCGCGATCAGCCCGTCGGCCAGTTCCCCCAGTTCGTAGATCGGGTCGTCCTCCAGCGCCTTGCGTTCGCGATCCAGGTCCGCCGCTTCAATGTCGGATTGCGCGGAAACCGAGATGTATTCCCCTGCCGCCATCGAAAAGGCACCCGCTGTCAGCCCGGCCAATCCGGTCAGCAGAATACCGCTGCGGTCCATCCCCGCCGCGGCCACCCCCACCAGCAGGCTCGCCGTCGATACGATACCGTCATTTGCCCCCAGCATGGCCGCACGCAGCCAGGCTGACCGGGTGATAAAGTGGCCCTCTTTCGGCATGGCGCTGCTCCTGCAACTCAGTTGCGCGGGGGGTAAGACGCAAAAGGCCACGCAATCGCGTGGCCCTCAGCTTCGCAGAACGCATGGATCAATTACTTGATCTTGCCTTCCTTGTACTCGACGTGCTTGCGCGCGACCGGGTCGTACTTACGCACGGTCATCTTTTCGGTCATGGTGCGTGCGTTCTTCTTGGTCACGTAGAAGTGGCCCGTACCTGCGGTCGAGTTCAGACGGATCTTGATCGTCGTCGGCTTCGCCATGTTAAAACTCCAGTCTTGGTCTAACGGGTCAGTCGGGCCGCCCGGGGAATCCTTGAAGCCTGCCTTTTAAGCGTTCCTAGCCCCGAGTCAACAGCAATTCCGCGCCTTTGCAGGCGGAAATTGCCACGGCTGTTCATCGGTCACTCAAAGGCTTGGCTTGCCCATTGCGGCGTGGATGTCGCGCACCTTCGCGGTCTCCAGTCCAAGGGCGGACGCCAAGGTGGCCAGGTATTGCTTTTCCGCTTCGGTGTTCACCGAAATCGCCATCAGTGCCGCAGAATAGACCTGCGCCTTTGCCGTCTCGCCGGTATCGCGCGCCAGCCCTGCCACGTCCGAGGGGGCATTCAATTCCGCCTGCACAAAGGTGATTTCCTCGTCCGAGGCGTCCTCCAGATGTGAAAGGATCGCCTTCTGTTCATCGGCATCTATCTCGCCGTCGGATTTCGCGGCCTGGATCATCGCGCGGATCATCAGGCGGGCATTTTCCTCGGCCATCGCGCCGACAGGCGTGCCTGCGGTCATTGCCTCGAACATGGACGACATGCCGCCTGCCCCTGCCGCCGCCGCGCCCGTCATCGCGGACAGAAGGCTGCCAATGCCCGCCTGCGCCGCGTCAGAGGCCCCCTTTGTCTGCTGATTGAACAGGCCCATCATGTTCGTCAGCGCCTCATTGCCACCGCCCATGCCCAGTTTCTCTGCCATCTCGGCCATCTGCCCGCCCAGGCCAGCCTGGCCCGCACCCGCCTTTTTCATTGCCTCCTGGATTCCTTCCAGACCACCCATCTGGCGGAACTTGTCCACACCGCGCGCAGCAGCGAATCCGACGGCCAGCGTGGCCAGTGTTCTGACAAAACTCATGGGGAACTCCTTTGAATGGCGAACGATACCGCCATACTGAGCGACATTCGGTCCCGCGCCAAACAAAATCAGGATAAATACGCGCGGAGGGCCTGTAAGCCGGATTCTGTCCAAGGGGTTACCCCCTCTGGATGGCCATTCATCTGAACGCGCCGTTGCCGACGCGCCTACAGCTGCCAACCCGGGCCTCTGGGTCAAGGCGTACCCTGCGGTGATATCGGGCGGACCCGATCATGCCCGCGCGAGGCCCCTATTCGGCATTGCTCCGGGTGGGGCTTGCCGTGCCGGTCCTGTCACCAGTCCCGCGGTGGGCTCTTACTCCACCGTTTCACCCTTACCTTCAGCGCCCCCGTAGAAGCATGAAGGCGGTCTGTTCTCTGTGGCGCTTTCCCTGGGGTTTCCCCCGCCGGGCGTTACCCGGCACCCTTGCCTTGTGGAGTCCGGACTTTCCTCCCGGGTCAGGCGACCCAAGCGGCCATCCAGCCCTCCGCGCAGGGCTCACTTAGGCGTTGTCAGCGGAGTGGTCAACCGGGAAGCGTTCCGCCAGATCGCGCGCCACGGCGATCGCATAGCCACGATTTTCCGGCCCGCCGCAGCCAAACCGGGTGCAGAACGCGTTGTAGACATGCAGCGGCGCCATATCATTGTCCGGCATGACGTACCCGAAGCTGCGCAAGGCCTGCCCGACCTCCAGAATCCGCAGCGCGTCCCAACCCTCCTCTTTCAGATGATCCGCACGGCGGACATCTGGCCAGACCGACAGCCCCCGCAACGCCAAGCGCCGCCAGTCAAACCGCGGGCCGGGATCGCTTTTTCGATCAGGCGCCATGTCGGAATGGCCGATCACCCGCTCTGGCGGAATATGCCAACGGTCCATGATGTCGGACAACAGTCGTTCGAGCGCCGCCATCTGCGGTTCTGAAAACGGATGGTCCCCCAGGTTCGCCAATTCGATCCCGATGGAACGAGAGTTCACGTCTGTCACCAATCCCCATTTGCCCGCCCCGGCATGCCAGGCACGATGCTCCTCGGAAACCATCTGCCAGACGGTTCCATCCGGGCCGATCAGGTAGTGGCAGGACACCTCGATTTCGGGATCGCACAGCCGGTCCAATGCGGCCTTGGTGCTGTCCATCGCGGTGTAATGCAGAACGATCATATCCGGCCGCGCATTGTCCCGACGCTCGCCATAGGACGGCGAGGGACATTGAACGATGTCAAGGCGCGTCGGCGCAACCACGCGGCGTCAGCCCCCCGAAGCCTTGCGGAAAGGACGAGGATCCCAGTCACAGGCAAACCCGTCTCCATCGGGGTCCAACCCCAGCCAATCGCGATCCGGGCCGCCGCGTTTCAGGAAATCGGTCTGCGCCATATCCGGCGAAGGGTATTTGGCGCAGTTGCGCTGGGTCCGGCCCGCCGGGCTCAGCCCGGATCGCCGGTAAATCGCCTCTCCGACCGCGTTCCGGGTGGTCAGCGCATATTGCACGATATTCGGTTCCGTCCCGCCTGTCCGCGTCGGCACGGCGGTCGGCGCCACCACCTGGTATTGCGCGCGATTCTGGGCCAGACGCTCGGCATCGCCTTCGATGGTGCGTTGTTCGGAAACCCGGTTGAAATCGTTCTCTGACGAAATCCCCGGCGAATTCATCTGCAGCGGTGCCGGGTTGGACGGGCTGGCTTCTACCGGCTTTTCCCCCGAATTCAACGCCGCAGCGGTTTCAGCGGCGATACGCTCCACCTCATCCTTGGGCTTATCCGTGGCGGCAGGCAGCGTACCAGACACACCCGTCCGGCTGGCCGCCAGTTGTTCCTGCGACACGGCCATCGGCGCGGGCAGCGATTGGCCAGCCAGCGACGCATCGCGCTGCGCCCTGTCCTTTTGGTAGTCGGAATAGCTGCCGAACCCAACGCCCGCACCGCTATCCGGGATCGAAGGTTCGCACGCCGCCAGCCCGATCAAGGCCACGCCACACAAAAGATACCGCATCGGAAACGTCCTGCCTGATGTTGTTTCGCCGGGTTTTACCACCAACGCTGCGGCTTGGCCACAAAGCCCGCTGCCTGTTCCAGCGCATAGGCGGTATTCAGCAGATCGCCCTCTTCCCACGGACGTCCGATCAATTGCAGCCCCAGCGGTAGCCCTTGGGCATCCAGACCCGTGGGAACGCTGACGCCAGGCAGACCGGCCAAGTTCACCGTCACGGTGAACACGTCGTTGAGGTACATTTTCACCGGATCCTCTTCGCTCATCTCGCCCAGGCCAAAGGCTGCGGACGGGGTGGCGGGGGTCAAGATCGCGTCGACACCGGCGGCGAACGCCTCGTCAAAGTCGCGCTTGATCAGCGCGCGAACCCGGCGCGCACGGTTGTAGTATGCATCATAAAACCCGGCGGACAGCACGTAGGTGCCAACCATCACACGGCGCTGCACTTCGTGGCCGAAGCCTTCGGCGCGGGTCTTTTCGTACATTTCGGTGATGCCATCACCAGCGGCCAGCTTTGCCCGGCGGCCATAGCGCACACCGTCATAACGCGCGAGATTCGAGGACGCCTCGGCAGGTGCAATCACATAATAGGCGGGCAGCGCGTACTTGGTATGCGGCAGAGAAATATCCACGATCTCGGCACCCGCGTCCTTCAGCATCGCGGCGCCGTCATCCCACAGCTTCACGATTTCTGCCGGGGTGCCGTCCAGGCGATACTCCTTGGGTATACCGATTTTCTTGCCCCGGATGTCGCCGGTCAGCAGCGCCTCGAAATCCGGCACGGCCAGGTCGGCACTGGTGGAATCCTTCGGGTCATGCCCCGCCATCGCCCCCAGCATGATCGCCGCATCGCGCACGGTCTTGGTCATCGGCCCGGCCTGGTCCAGCGAGGATGCGAAGGCCACGATGCCCCAGCGCGAACACCGCCCATAGGTCGGCTTGATCCCCACCGTGCCGGTAAAAGCGCAGGGCTGGCGAATGGACCCGCCGGTATCGGTGCCAGTCGCGGCCAGGCACAGATCCGCCGCCACGGCAGAGGCAGACCCGCCCGACGACCCGCCGGGGGTCAATCGACGATCATCCACCTTCCACGGGTTGACGGCATTGCCATAAACCGAGGTCTCGTTCGACGAGCCCATCGCGAACTCATCCATGTTCAGCTTGCCCAGCATGACCGACCCCGCCTCGAACAACTTGGTGGTCACGGTGGATTCATATTCTGGCTTGAACCCGTCCAGGATACGGCTGGCCGCCTGGCTGGGCACACCCTTGGTGCAGAACAAATCCTTGATACCCACGGGCAAGCCGCACATCGCGGGCGCGTCGCCCGCCGCCAGCCGCGCATCGGCGGCCTTGGCCTGCGCCAGCGCGATCTCCGGGGTCTTGTGCACGAAGGCGTTCAACGCATCGGCGGCATCCACGGCCTTCAGGCAGGCTTCGGTCAGCTCAACGCTGGTGATCTCCTTGGCGCGCAGCTTGTCACGGGCATCGGCCAGGGTCAGTTTGTTCAGATCGGTCATTATTCCACCACCTTCGGAACCGCAAAGAACCCTTCGCGCGCATCCGGCGCGTTCTTCAGGATCTTGTCCTGCATGTCGCCGTCCGTCACCACGTCCTCGCGCCGCTTCAGGCGCATCGGCGTGACCGAGGTCATCGGCTCCACGCCCTCGACATCCACCTCGTTCAGCTGCTCGATAAAGCCCAGGATGGTATTGAATTCGTTGGCCAGCGCGGGCAGCGCCTCCTCTTCCACCTTGATCCGGGCCAGCTTGGCCACCTTGGCGGCAGTCTGCGTGTCGATCGACATCGGCAAGTCTCCGTTTTCCAGTCGAGGAAGCGTTTAACGCCCTCCCCCGCGCTCCGCAAGCATCCGCCCCCTGCCGCCTGCCCGTCACGGCTGCTTTTTCTTGGCCCAAATACCCCCGCCGGAGGCGGTCCGCCGCAGGTTCCGGGCGAAAACCCGTCTGGTCAAGCGCCCGCCCCATGCTAGGCTGCATCCAACACCCGACCAAAGGAGCGACACATGAAAATCACATGGCTGGGCCATTCCGGCTTCCGAATCGAGATCGGCGACCAGATCCTGCTGGTGGATCCGTGGATGACCGGCAACCCGATGTTCCCCGAGGACAGCCGCGAAACCGCAATCAAGGGCGCCACCGCCATCGTGCTGACCCACGGCCACGGCGACCATGTGGGCGACACCATCGCCGTTGCCAAGGAACTGAATATCCCGGTGTTGGGCATCTACGACTTGATGAGCCATTTCGAAAAGACCGAGGGTATCGCCGTCACCGGCTTCAACAAGGGTGGCACCGTGAAACTGGGCACTGTTGCCATCACGATGGTAAACGCGGTGCATTCTTCCTCGATGCACGGGCCGAACGGGCCGGTCTATTGCGGGTCAGAGGCTGGCTACATGATCGCGGGCGATGGGCACACGATCTACGTTTCCGGCGACACCGACGTGATGGCCGACATGAAGATCTTCAACGATCTCCACAAGCCCGACATCGGCATCCTGTGTTCCGGCGGGCATTTCACCATGGACATGAAGCGCGCGTCCTACGCGGCCAAGACCTTCTTCAACTTCGCCGCCGTGATCCCCTGTCATTACCGGACCTTCCCGCTGCTGGAACAATCCGCCGCCTTGATGAAAGAGGAGTTGCAAGGAGTGAACGTGATCGAGCCGCAGGTAATGGTACCGATCACGATGTGACCGGAACCGGGGCCCTAGCGTTTCTCTGCAAAGAACCGTTTCAGCAGCACCTCGGACTCTGCGGCCGAAATGCCGTCATACACCTCGGGGACGTGGTGGCACTGCGGATGGTTGAAGATGCGCGGACCCTGCGCGATGCCGCCGCTCTTCGGATCGGCAGCCCCGTAATAAACCCGTGCGATGCGCGCCGCGGAAATGGCCGTGGCGCACATCGGGCACGGTTCCAGCGTTACGTACAGGTCATGGCCGGGCAGCCGTTCACTGCCCGCCGCCGCACAGGCCGCACGGATCACCAGAATTTCCGCATGGGCCGTGGGGTCAGACTGCTCGCGCGTCCGGTTGCCCGCGCGCGCAACGACCTGCCCGTCAGACGATACCAGCACGGCCCCTACGGGAACCTCGCCCCGTTTGGCTGCCGCGCGCGCCTCTTCCAGCGCAATATCCATGAAACTGCGAAACACCATGCCCCGTCTTGCCCTGCAATGCCTGCTTTCGCAATGGGTGGAAATGGTATACCTCGGGGTCTTGCCGCATTCAGGACCAGACCGATGACCCAGACCACCCCCAAGGGCGACCGCATCGCCAAGATCATCGCCCGCTCGGGCCGCGCCAGCCGCCGCGACGCTGAACGCCTGATCGAAGAGGGGCGCGTCACCGTCAACGGCAAGCAGATCACCAGCCCCGCGCTGAACGTCACCCCGAAGGACGTGATTACCGTCGACGGCCAGCCACTAGCCGCCGCCGAACCCGCGCGCATCTGGCTGTATCACAAGCCCACGGGCCTTGTGACCACGGCTCGCGACGAACAGGGTCGCGCCACGATTTTCGACAAGCTGCCAGAGGACATGCCCCGCGTCATGACCGTGGGCCGACTGGACCTGAACTCTGAAGGGCTGTTGCTGCTGACCAATGACGGAGAGGTCAAGCGCAAGCTGGAACTGCCCTCGACCGGCTGGCTGCGCAAGTACCGCGTCCGGGTGAACGGTCAGGTCAGCGAAGAGAAACTGGACCCCCTGCGCAAAGGCATCACCCACGACGGCATCACCTACCAGCCGATGATCGTTTCGCTGGACCGCCAGCAGGGCGCGAATGCCTGGCTGACCGTGGGTCTGCGCGAAGGAAAGAACCGCGAAATCCGCCGCGCGATGGAGGCGATCGGCCTGACGGTGAACCGCCTGATCCGCGTATCCTACGGCCCGTTCCAACTGGGCCAGTTGAAGGCTGGCGAGGTCGAGGAAATCCGCCGCAAGGTGGTACGTGACCAGCTGGGTCTGGACGCCGAAGGCATGGCCGCACTGGAGGACACGCCGACCGAGAAACCGAAAATCCGCCGCAAGCCCCGCAAGAGCACATTCGGCGGCCCCGGTCAGCCCGGCCGCCCGGCACCAGCGGACAAACCGGCAGGCAAGCCCCGCCGCACTGGCAAAACCGGCGTGCCCGAACTGTCCACCCGCCCCGGCGGAGAGCGCCGTAAGAACGCACCATCGGACACCCGTCGCCCGCGCGGTGAAAAGCCCGGCCAAAGGCGCAAGTGACGCGCCTGTCTCAATCTTCCCCCTAGTATGCGCGCCTGTGATCCCCTAAGTTTATTCTTGTACAACTGTTTGGGGAACGGATGTCGGAAACCGGTCTGCAGAAGCTGGCCTTTGTCCTGCTTGTCATATTGATCCTCTACGTCTCGGTCGCGGGGGGCGTGTGACATGGCGCAAAGGTACGGCGGAAAATACAGCCCCGACGGGCAGGAACCGGTACAGAAACCGGGTGGCGAGTTTCGCGCGGCCAAGCGCACCCGCGCCGGGGGCCGCGTCAACCTGCTGTTCCTTGCCCCCCTGCCGCTGATCTGGTCCGCCTTCGGCAACGGCCCCACCGCGCTCGCACTGAACCTGGCCGCCCTTGGCCTGCTGCTGCTGGCCGCGTGGCTGACCCGCGAAGGCCTGATCGCGCAAGAGGCGTACGAGGCCCGCACGGTCGCCCGCCGCCCCGCCTTTCCGCGCAAGATGTCTGGCAGCCTGCTGATCGGGCTGGGTTTGGGGCTGGCCGGGTTCGCCGCCACCGGCGATCTGGTCGCGCCGGTAATATACTTTGTGATCGGCGCGGTGCTGCATTTCCTTTCCTTTGGCCCCGACCCGATGAAAGACAAGGGAATGGAGGGCATCGACACCTTCCAGACCGACCGCGTGGCACGCGCCGTGGACGAGGCGGAAAAGCACCTGTCCGCCATGACCGATGCCATGAAACGCGCCGGTGACCGGCAGATGTTGGCCCGGCTGACCCAGTTCCAGACCACTGCGCGTGATCTGTTCCGCACCGTCGAAAACGACCCCCGCGATCTGACTGCGGCGCGGAAGTACCTGTCGGTCTACCTGATGGGCGCGCGCGACGCGACGATCAAGTTCGCCGACATCTACGCCCGCACTGGCGACGCGCAGGCCCGCACCGACTATGCCGCGCTGCTGGACGATCTTGAGCAGAACTTTGCCGCCCGCACGCGAAAGCTGTTGCTGGACGACCGCAGCGACCTGAATATCGAAATCGACGTGCTGCGCGACCGCCTGAAACGCGAAGGCCTGACCTCGCAATAACCAGTTGTCACGATTACGAAGGGGAAATTAATGTCCGAATCCATTCAGCAAAAGGCAAAGGACGCGCTGGCCGCCGTCGAGGAAGTCACCGCAGTGATCCTGCCTGAACCCGTTCGGGCCGACGCAGTCGTTCCTCTGGAACAGGCCGACGCCGCCGCGTCCGAAGAAATCCGCACCCGCATGGCCGAGTTGGACATGTCCGACACCGGGTCCATCGTGCATTTCGGGTCTGCCGCGCAGGCGGAACTGCAGGAAATCAGCCAGGCCATGCTTCAGGACGTGCGCAACAAGGACGTCGGCCCCGCCGGTGACAGTCTGCGCCAGATCGTGACCACCATCCGTGGTTTTGCCGTCAGCGAACTGGATGTGCGCCGCACCCGGTCGTGGTGGGAAAAGCTGATCGGCCGCGCCGCCCCCTTCGCGCAGTTCACCGCCCGGTTCGAAACGGTGCAGGGCCAGATCGACAAGGTCACGGATGATCTGCTGAACCATGAACACAAGCTGCTGAAGGACATCAAGTCGTTGGACCTGCTGTACCAGAAGACGCTGGCCTTCTATGACGAACTGGCGCTGTACATAGCTGCGGGCGAAGCAAAATTGGCCGAGCTGGACTCCGCCACCATCCCCGCCAAAGAGGCCGAGGTTCAGGCCGCGCCGGAAGGCGAACAGGTGATGAAGGCACAGGAGTTGCGCGACCTGCGCGCCGCGCGCGATGATCTGGAACGCCGGGTGCATGACCTGAAACTGACGCGCCAGGTGACGATGCAGTCACTGCCCTCGATTCGGTTGGTACAGGAAAACGACAAGTCACTGGTGACCAAGATCAACTCGACCCTGGTGAATACCGTGCCGCTGTGGGAAACCCAACTGGCGCAAGCCGTCACCATCCAGCGCAGCGCCGAGGCCGCCGCTGCCGTGCGTGACGCCAACGACCTGACGAACGAATTGCTGACTGCCAACGCCAAGAACCTGCGCGAAAGCAACAAGATGATCCGCGAAGAAATGGAACGCGGTGTTTTCGACATCAATGCGGTCAAGCAAGCCAACGCCGACCTGATCGCCACCATCAACGAAAGCCTGCAGATTGCGGACGAAGGCAAGGCCAAGCGCGCCGCCGCCGAGGCCGACCTGAAAAAGATGGAGGCAGATCTGCGCGACACGCTGGCCGCCGCCAAGGCGCGCAAGACGGGGATGGGCGACACTGCCGGAACCGCCGTTCCGGGGGCCTGAACTCTCTTGGTCCAGATCCGCCCGCTCTCGATCGTACTGCTTGGGGCCGCACTGGCCCTGACCGGCTGCCTGGAGATGCCCAGCACCAAACCGCAGACTCGCCCGGCCCGGCTGGAAACAGACATCCCCTCGGCCCAAAGCCGGGCGCTGAAAGGCTATTACACCAGGATGCAGGCGGATTTGCTGGCGCAGGGGCTGCTGCGCAAGGATGGCGGCGGGCCGGACACACCCTATGACGCCGATACCCTGGCGCGGAACTTTGAACGCATCGCCTTTTTCGACGAATACGAACGTGGCGAGGGGCTGCGCGCCTCCAATGGCAATGCGGGCACCCTGCGGCGCTGGACCGGCCCGGTGCGGCTGACGGTGGAATTCGGCCCCACGGTGGCCAAGGACCAGCAGGTGCGCGACCGGATCGACGTTTCCGCCTATGCCAGGCGGCTGCAACGGATCACGCGCCACCCGATTTCGTTCCGGCCGGAGAACGCCAATTTCCACGTGCTGATCGTGTCCGAGGACGACCGCGCCACCGCCCTGTCCCGCGTGCGCGAACTGGTGCCGAATATCAACCCGGCCTCGATGTCGTTGCTGCAAAATATCCCGCGCTCTATCCACTGTCTTGTGCTGGCGTTTTCCGATGTCAACAACGACCACGACTATGCCCGCGCCATCGCCATCGTGCGGTCCGAACACCCCGACCTGCTGCGCCTGTCCTGCATCCATGAAGAAATCGCCCAAGGTCTGGGCCTGGCCAACGACAGCCCCGCCGCGCGGCCGTCGATCTTCAATGACGATGACGAATTCGCCCTGCTGACCACGCACGACGAAATGCTGCTGAGAATCCTGTATGACCGCCGGTTGCGCGCGGGCATGAGCCCTGAAGAGGCCCGCCCGATCGTCCGCCAGATCGCCCGCGAATTGCTGGGTGGGTCCAGTTGAACCAAGGAGGCCCGAACCATGGGTATTTTCGACTTTCTGACCGGAGAATTCATAGACGTCATCCATTGGACAGATGACACCCGCGATACGATGGTCTGGCGCTTCGAACGCGAAGGCCATGAAATCAAGTACGGCGCGAAACTGACCGTGCGCGAAGGACAGGCCGCTGTTTTTGTCCACGAGGGGCAATTGGCCGACGTGTTCACCCCCGGCCTGTACATGTTGGAAACCAACAACATGCCTGTGCTGACGACGCTGAACCACTGGGATCACGGCTTCAAATCGCCATTCAAGTCGGAAATCTACTTCGTCAACACCACCCGGTTCAATGACCTGAAATGGGGCACCAAGAACCCGATCATCTGCCGTGACCCGGAATTCGGCCCCGTCAGGTTGCGCGCCTTCGGCACCTATTCCGTCCGCGTCGCCGACCCGGCGAAATTCCTGACCGAGATCGTCGGCACCGACGGCGAATTCACCATGGACGAGATCAGTTTTCAGATCCGCAACATCATCGTGCAGGAATTTTCCCGCGTGATCGCCGGATCGGGCATCCCGGTGCTGGACATGGCTGCGAACACCGCCGATCTGGGCAAACTGATCGCGGCGGAAATCTCTGGCACGTTGGCGGACTACGGGCTGTCGGTACCGGAACTCTACATAGAGAACATCAGCCTGCCCCCAGCGGTGGAAGAGGCGCTGGACAAGCGGACCTCGATGGGGCTGGCGGGCGATCTGGGCAAGTTCACCCAGTATTCCGCGGCCGAGGCCATGACTGCCGCCGCCAAGACTCCCGGCAGCGGCATGGGCGCTGGCCTGGGGATGGGCATGGGCATGGGCATGGCGATGGCGCAACAGATGGCCAATCAGGGCCCGTGGGGCGCCCGTTCGGCGACTGCGCCTGCGCAGGCCGCGCCCACCGCGCCGCCGCCCCCGCCGGTGGAAAAGGTCTGGCATATTGCCGTGGACGGACAGACGCAGGGGCCTTTTTCGCGCGCCACGATGGGGCGCATGGCCTCGGAGGGCAGCCTGACCCGCGAAACCTTTGTCTGGACTGCGGGACAAGACGGCTGGAAGCGGGCCGAGGACGTGCAGGAACTGGCACAACTGTTCACCATCCTGCCCCCGCCACCACCCCCTGCAGGCTAAGCGATGGTTCAGGTGACACGCGGCGCGGACTGCGGTAAATCGTTGAAAAACAGTCTGGTAGAGGAAATCGCACTGGGCTTGTTGGGGGCCGTGGATCTGCCGGAAACTGTCCTGTCCGAAGGCGCGGTCTGGGATCGGGCCGGCGGGGCCGTTTCCGGTCGCGCGGCGATTTTGGCCGCCCGCGCTGCTGTCTCCCCCTGCCAAACCATCCATGTCGATCAGGTGGTCAGCCACGGCAAGGCGGGCACCGCATCCGGGGTGCTGACACGCGCGGGCGAAGGAACACGGCTGTTCTGTCACGTGGTTCGCTTCACCTCTGCTGCAGCAGATCAAATCGCGCAGGTCGTCAGCTTTGAACACGCCGGGGACAAACATGGCGGATGACGCGGAACACCGCTTTCCCTGCGATCAATGTGGCGCGGACCTGCGCTTTGATCCCGGCGCAGCGCAACTGGTCTGCGATCATTGCGGCCACACCGAACCCGCCATCGACAGAGGCCCGTGGCAGGACGGCGCAATAAAGGAACTGGATTTCCAGAAGGCGCTGAATGATCTGCTGCCCGCACAGGAAACAGAGGAAACCCGCGTCACCAAATGCCCCAACTGCGGCGCACAGGTCGAATTTCACGAAACCACCCACGCACTGGAGTGCCCGTTTTGCGCGACACCTGTCGTGACCGGCACCGGCACGCACCGGCATATCAAACCACGCGGCGTGCTGCCCTTTGTCCTATCCGAAAAACAGGCGCGTGCGGCAATGACGGACTGGCTGGGTCGGCTGTGGTTCGCGCCGGGCGGGTTGCAGGAATATGCCCGTAAGGGGCGGCGGATGGATGGTATCTATGTCCCCTACTGGACCTTCGATGCCGATACCAAATCCCGCTATCATGGCGAACGCGGCACCGTTTACCATGAAACCCGCACGGTGATGCGCGAAGGCAAACCTGTGCAGCAAACCGTGGCCAAGGTCCGCTGGACCCCGCGATCCGGTCACGTCGCAAGGTTCTTTGACGATGTGCTGGTGCTGGCCTCACGCAGCCTGCCAAAGCGGTACACAGACGCGCTGGAACCGTGGGATCTGTCCGCACTGGCCCCCTATCAGCCGCAATTCCTGGCCGGGTTCCGGGCCGAGGGCTATGCGGTGGATCTGGACGAAGGCTTTGATCTGGCAAGAGAAAAAATGAACCGGGTGATCGAACGCGACGTGCGATTTGACATCGGCGGCGACCAGCAGCGCATCCACGACATCCAGACCACGATCAGTGATGTCACATTCAAGCATATCCTGCTGCCGGTCTGGCTGGCGGCGTACAAGTACCGGGGCAAGACCTATCGCTTCGTAGTGAACGGCCAGACCGGGCGGGTGCAGGGTGAACGCCCATGGTCGGCATGGAAAATCGCGTTCGCTGTCGTGCTGGGGCTGGTCGTGGCCGGAATTGCTGGATACTTTATCGCTCAAAATCAGTGATTTGTCCGGGGGCCCAGACATGAACCAAGACTTCGAGGCGTTCGACGCCCTGATGCACCGACGACATTCGTGCCGGGGGTTCCGCCCCGATCCAGTGCCGCAGGAAGTGGTAGAGCGAATCACCCGCGCCGCGTCGCGCGTGCCCAACTGGTGCAACTCGCAACCCTGGCAACTGATCGTGACCAGCGGCAAGGAAACCGAAAGATTCCGCACTGCAATCTATGCCGCAGCGACCAGTCAGCAGGCAAAACCGGACATGGAATGGCCCAAACGCTACGAAGGCGTCTATCAGGATCGTCGCCGCGCCTGCGGGCTACAATTGTACGATTCTGTGGGGATAAAATTGGGTGATCGCGTGGCTTCAGGCCGGCAAATGTTGGAAAATTACAAGTTATTCGGCGCCCCACATGTGGCCATCGTGACCTCTGAGGCGGACCTTGGCCCCTATGGCGTGATGGATTGCGGCGGCTTCATCGCAGCCTTCACAATTGCGGCGGAGGCGGCTGGGGTGGGGGCTATTCCGCAGGCGGCTGTGGCGGCGTTTGGGCCGACGGTCAGGGCGTTCTTCAACATTCCCGAACATCGCACCATCCTGTGCGCGATTTCCTTCGGGTATGAGGACAAGACACACCCCGCCAACCAGTTTCGCACCGAACGCGCGGATATGTCAGAGGTCATCGACTGGCGCGGAACAACCACTTAGACCATTGATATAAAACCGCTTTCCACCGCACAACACCATTGCTGCGGGCGCGGGTAAAAAGAACAGAATTTTTTTGGAGGAAACGAATGCGCGCGCTTTTGCAACGGGTCCGCCATGCTGCGGTAGAGGTGGACGGAAAAACGATCGGGCAAACCGGGCCGGGGCTGCTGATCCTGGTGTGCGCGATGGAGGGCGACACCAACGCGCAAGCGGATCATCTGGCGGCGAAAATATCTAAGCTGCGGATATTCAAGGATAATCTTGGAAAGATGAACCTGTCTGTCCGGGACATCGGCGGCTCTGCCCTGGTGGTCAGCCAGTTCACGCTGGCGGCGGACACCTCGCGCGGAAACCGCCCCGGCTTTTCCACCGCCGCCGCCCCGGACGAAGGTAAGCGGCTGTATGAATACTTTGCCAAACAACTGGAATCACATGATATTCCCGTTGAAACCGGAGAGTTCGGCGCCGATATGGCCGTGTCCCTGCTGAATGACGGGCCGGTCACGATCTGGATGGAAACCTGACCGGGACGCACGCCGGGTTCATGGTTCGGAAACCTGTCAAGCCGTACGGTTCAAGGCGTGAACCGTACGATTCTGACGCCTCCCCTTTCGCCCCAACCGCCTGACAAAGGTGGCTGCCGGACCGGTGGTCCCCGCGCCAACCGGAAACCCACGCAATCGCGGCAGGCTGCGCCCCTCGCGCGCCGGGCCTGCGACATGCTCCCTTTCCGTCGGCCGCGAACCGGCGGACCCATCCCCACAGGCCCGCGCCGGTCCGGCAATGATCGTCAGACGATCATATCCGGGCGAGTCGTTCAAGACCGCATCCGACAAAATCGTCAGACATTTCACCACCCGCCGGGCTGCGTGTTTTTTCCACCCCCGCCGGTTTCCTGCCCCTGCGCCTCATTGTCACCATCATTGCGTGCGAAAACCCCACCCATGTCGCACACCCTATGGCTGTGGGGGCGCGTCACCCCGGAAAGAACAGGCCCTGACACAGGATCATGCAGCAGAACCTATCCTTCTCTCGCAGTCACAGGCTGACCTCTGGTCTGATCGCCATCGCGATCCTGACTGCCAGCGCGGTATTCTGGGGGCTGGAACAGAAAATCCATGCAATCGAGGCGCAATCGGAAATCCAGACGCAGGTGTCGCGGGCGGTGACGGACGTATCCAACCAACTGGCCGAAAGCCTGGGCCGGAAATTGCAGGTGGCGCGGGCGTTGAAAAGTGCGATCAGCCTGCGCCCGAACATGTCGCAAGAGGATTTTTCTGTGTTCGCGGCAACGATGGTGCTGGATGAACCATCGGTGATCGACATTGCGACGGTCGAGAATTTCCAGATCACCCGCGTTTTCCCCCACGAGAAGAACCTGGCGCTGCTGGGCCGCGACCTGCGCAACGTGCCCGAACAGGCCAAGGTGGTCGCCGAGGCGCAGCGCACCGGAAAGACCGCGATCCACGGTCCGATCCAGCTGTTGCAGGGCATTCCCGGCTATATCATCCGTCAGCCCGTGTTCGTTCCGGCCGGCAAGGACAAGAAGCCGATGCTGTGGGGCACGGTGTCCGTCGTCATCGACGGAGAGAAATTCCTGAGCGATATCGTGGGCAACATCGGCTCTGACCCGGTCAGCCTGGCGGTGCGCTATAACGGGCCGGCAGGGCACAGCCCGGTCATCGCCGGGAACGCCGCGCTGTTCGACGGCGACAATTTCACCCAAAGCTTTGAGATCGAGAATACGAGCTGGACCATCGCCGCCGCCCCCAATCTGGCGGCCAACGCGCAACCGGAACCCTGGCGGTTTTCCCAGATCGTCATCATCACCGCCGGGCTGATCGCGGCCTATATGGCCTGGCAGATCATGCGCCTGCGCGAAGTGGCGTGGCGCAACTCTGTCCGGCTGGCGGCGGCGGTGCAGGTGCTGCCGGACGGGTTCGTGCTGTTCGACGACCGCGGTCGGCTGATTGCCCATAACGAACGCTACAAGGAAATCTATGCCAAGAGCGCCCCGGCGATTTTCCCCGGCGCGCGTTTCCGGGACATCCTGCGCCATGGGCTGGAACACGGCCAGTACCCCGAGGCCAAGGGCCGCGAGGAGCAATGGCTGCAGGAACGCCTGGCCGCGCATAACGAGGCCGACACCGTGCTGGAACAGAAGGTGGATTCCGGCCAGTGGCTGCGGATCTATGAAAAGGCCACCCCCGACGGCGGCCGGGTCGGCATCCGCATCGACATCACCGACCAGGTGGTCAGCCGCCAGCGCGCGGAACTGGCCGAACAGCGGCTGAAGGATGCGATCCGCAACCTGCCGGTCGGGTTCTGCCTGTTCGACAGCAACGGGAATCTGGTGCTGAACAACGAACTGCCCCTGCTGCAGGGCGGGCGGCCCCGGCCCAAGGGAGAGGTGCTGAACCTGGACGACCTGATCTACAGCCCGTGGCAGGGAAACCCGCGCTTTCTGGTGGACGGGGGCGCGGAAACCACGCTGCAGGAGATCGCGCCGCGACTGCGCTGCGGGTCGTTCGAGTTCGAGGTGGATCTGGACGGCGACGAGGCTTACAAGTGCTTTTCGCACCCGACCTCGGAAGGGGGCATGGTCGTGATCTGGGCGGATGTTTCGGATCTCAACCGCAGCAACAAGAACCTGCAGATCGCCAATGACTCTCTGAAACAGGTGCTGTCGGAAAAGGAGGCGGCAGAGCGGCGGTTCGACGATGTGGCCGATACCGCGTCCGAATGGTTCTGGGAACAGGACGACCGGTCACGGTTCACCTTCCTGTCCAGCGGGTTCCAGCGGTCCACCGGGATCGACCCGGCCACCGTGCTGGGCAAAACCAGAAGCGAGCTGATTGCGCGGCAAGAGCCGGATCAGGACAGTGCAGACATGCTGGCGGCGATGGAGAATCGCGAACCGTTCCGCAATTTCATCTACCGGACCTCGGAACAATACGATCAGACCCAGTGGATCCGCACCAGCGGCAAACCGGTGTTTGACCAGGACGGGGCCTTCGTCGGCTATCGGGGCGTGGCCTCGGACATCACGCCGCTGTACACCGCCCTGAAAGAGGCCGAGCGCGCCGACGAAGCGAAAACCCAGTTCCTGAGCGTGATCAGCCACGAATTGCGGACGCCGCTGACTGCGATCATCGGTTACAGCGCCATCCTGTCCAACCTGCAAGTCCTGCCAAGCGCGAAAGAGCTGGCGCAACGGCTGGCCCAGAATGACGACGCGCTGACCAAGGCCCGCGTAGAGGCGCTGATCGCTGAAATCAGCGGGTTCCTGAACAAGATGCAGACTTCGGGCCGGCAGTTGCAGGTGCTGATCGACGACATGCTGGACCTGGCCCGGATCGAGGCCAACACCGTCAAGCTGGACATCCGCAAGGTGGAAACCCGCCCGGTGATCGAATCGATCGTGGACCAGATGAAGGGGCTGGCCGAAGAAAAGGGCCTGAGGCTGTGCTTTGATGTGGCGCACACCCATGTCCTGTGCGACGAGGTGCGCCTGCGGCAAATCCTGTTCAACCTGGTCGGCAACGCGATCAAGTTCTCGCGGCAGGGGACGATCCGGGTTTCCAGCCAACTGGACGGCGGCCAGGTGCAATTCGTGGTCGAGGACAGCGGCATCGGTATCCCGCCCGACATGCAGGCCACGATCTTTGATCGCTTTGTCCAGGTGGACAACACCAATGCTCGCCGCCACGGCGGGATCGGGCTGGGCCTGTCGATCTGCCGTGACCTGGTGACGCTGCAAGGCGGCAAGATCGAGCTGAGCAGCACCCCGGATATCGGTTCACGGTTCACCTTCACCCTGCCCGCGCACGAGGATTGCCTGGACTCCGCCGCCTGACATGCGGCCCGGCGGCCCGTCAGGGCGTCTGGCTGTTTCGCGAAGGCATTTCTGGTACGGGCGGCCGGATTCGAACCGGCATGGCCTTGCGGCCTAGAGATTTTAAGTCTCCTGTGTCTACCGTTCCACCACGCCCGCCTGACACGCGCGGCGGACAATAGCGGATCACGCGGGGGTGTAAAGCAGCGGCTTACAGGTCTTTGCCCGGCGGTGGCAGCACCATCCGGCGTTCCGGCAGCCAGGGGTTCAGCGCCAGCGCCTGTTTCAACACTTGCTGACCTTCGTACATCCGGCCCAGCCCCATCAGGGTCAGCGCCTTTCCGGCCATCGCGGCGACGTGGCGCGGCGACAGGTCCAGCGCGCGGTCCAGATCCTCCAGCGCGACGGCATAGTCCTGCCGGATGAAATTGACGAAAGCGCGCTGGTTGTACCCCTCGGCATAGTCGGGACAATAGTCCACCAGCTTGTCGAACTCGGCCAGCGCGCCCAGGAAATCATAGGACGCACGCTTGCGCAGCCCGCTGTCCAGCACCGCCTGCGCGGCGTCATCCGGGGCCGTCGCCCACAATTCCCACATCCGGTTGGTGATCAGGCGGCCCTCTGTCTCGGACTCGGCGGCCTGCACCTGGGTCAGCAGCGCATCCAGCGCGGCCGAATGATCCGGCGGCGACGGGCAGGCCCAAGCCCCCGTCCCGGCCAGCCAAAGCGATATGGCAAGGGGTTTCCACATGTCTTTCATGGTGCCACGTTTCCCGATCCGGTCAAGTCACAGCGGCGCGAGCGGTCGCCGCTTGACCCGGAACGGAAAACCCCGGATCGTGCCCCCATGTTTCCGATCCGCGACCACAACCCGTCCCTGACCCGGCCCTTTGTCACCTATGCGCTGATCGTGGCGAACGTGGTGGTTTTCCTGGGCTATGCCGACCTGTTCAACGAACCGCGGGCGCTGAACGCCTTTTTCGCGCAATGGTCGCTGATCCCCGCCCGCATCGCCGCCGGAGACGGCTATGAAACCCTGCTGAGCACGATGTTCCTGCACGGCGGGTTCCTGCATCTGGCCGGCAACATGCTGTTCCTGTGGATCTTCGGCGACAACATGGAAGACGCGATGGGGCATTTCGGGTTCCTGCTGTTCTACCTGGCCTCGGGGCTGGGGGCGGCGTTTGCCCATATCGCTTCGGCCCCCGGTTCGATGGTGCCAACGGTAGGGGCGTCCGGCGCGATCGCGGGGGTGATGGGCGGCTACCTGCTGCTGTACCCGCGCGCCCGGATCGACATCCTGTTCATCTTCATCGTGTTCTTCCGCATCTTCTCGGTCCCGGCTTTCGTGATGCTGGGGGTGTGGTTCGCGGTGCAGTTGTTCGCCGGCAGCGCCGCAGACCCGTCCACCGGCGGGGTCGCCTACTGGGCGCATGCCGGGGGATTCGTGGTGGGGCTGGCGTTGACCCTGCCGGTGTGGCTGAAACGCGGCGGGGTGGGCTACTGGACCCGCACCCACGGTCAGCCCCCCCACCCGGAGGCGAAGTACGACTTCGCCAAATCCTCGATCCCCATCGTCAGACGGCGCCGCAAATGAGCCACCGGCTGACCTGTCATTGCGGCACTGTAGAGATGGAAGTGACCCTGTCCGACGGCCTGAACACCGCCCGGCGCTGCGACTGTTCGTTCTGCCGCCGCCGCGGCGCCATCGCCGTCTCCGCCCCGCTGGACGGGATCCGCATCGTCCGGGGCGCGGACAGGCTGACACTGTACCAATGGGGCACGAAAACCGCGAAACACTATTTCTGCGCGGTCTGCGGCATCTATACCCACCACCAGCGCCGGTCCAATCCGAACGAATACGGCGTGAACGCCGCCGCGCTGGACGGCGTCAACCCACGCGACCTGGGCGATGTTCCGTGGACGGACGGGGTGAACCATCCCAGCGACCGCCGCGGCTGAACCAGGGGGAAGGGGGGCGCTGCCCCCCGGCCTTCGGCCTCCCCCCGGAGTATTTGGGGCAAGATGAAAGGGGTTTTTTCTTGGAGGAAATACCCCGGGGTCCGGGGCAGAGCCCCGGCGCCGAGGAAGCGGCCGCAGGCCGGTGACGAGATATCATGCGCGCGCGTCAGCGCGCACCGCCGGATCAGTCGCGCGCGCGGATGATCTTGGCGAAACGGTCAAATATCTCGCCGTTGGCGGCGACGATGTCGCCGTGTTCCAGCGGGTCATGGCCGTCGCGGATCGGGCCGGTCATGCCGCCTGCCTCGGTCACGATCAGCAGGCCCGCGGCGATGTCCCAGGCGTTCAGTTCCCGTTCCCAGAAGCCGTCGTAGCGGCCGGCGGCGACATAGGCCAGGTCCAGCGCGGCCGATCCGAAGCGGCGCACGCCGGCGCATTCGGGCATGATGCGGGCCAGATCCTGCAGCGTGGCGGGCAGCGTGCGTTTGCCGGCGAAGGGGATGCCGGTGGCGAAGATCGATTCGATCATCCGGTTGCGGCCCGAGACGCGCAGGCGGTTGGAATCGTTCAGCCAGGCGCCCATGCCCTTTTCGGCATAGAACATTTCATCCTTGGCGGCATCGTAGATCACCGCGGACACGATCTGGCCCTTGTGTTCCAGCGCGATCGAAATCGCCCAGTGCGGCAGGCCGTGCAGGAAGTTGGTGGTGCCGTCCAGCGGATCGACGATCCAGCGGCGGGTGGGATCCTGTCCGGCGATCTCGCCGCCTTCCTCGGCCAGCCAGCCATAGGTGGGGCGTGCGCCCAGCAGTTCCTCTTTCAGGATGGTCTCGGCGGCGATGTCGGCCTTGCTGACGAAATCGCCTGCGCCCTTCATCGAGACCTGCAGGTTTTCGACCTCGCGGAAGTCCTTGATCAGCGAACGGCCCGCCTTGCGCGCGGCCTTGATCATGATGTTGAGGTTTGCACTGCCTTGCATCGGTCGGCTCCTGTTTGGTCAAGCCGCGCCTATAGCGCCCACGGCCCTGTTTGCCAAGGGATAAGGGGGCAAAACCGGTTTGCCAACCGGATAGGGTGCAGGGGGCGCTGCCCCCTCTGGCCTGCGGCCATTCACCCCCGGGGTATTTGGGCCAAGAAAAAGCCGGTCGGGGGCCTATTGGCGTTGCAGTTTCACTGCCTCGGTGCGGGCCAGGCGGGTGAAGTGGGCGAAATAGGGGCGGGTGGCGTCATCGCTGCGGATCGCGGCGTAAAGCCGGCGGGTCAGTCCGCCCCGGGTGATCGGGCGGGTGACGTAATCCGAGTTGTACTTGACCTCGCGCACCACCCAGTCGGGCAGCACGGCGACACCACGGTTGGAGGCGACCAGCAGCAGGATCATCGCGGTCAGTTCCACCCGGCGGATGTTGGCGGGTTCCACCCCGGCCGGTTGCAGCAGCATCTTGAAGATGTCCAGCCGCGAGCGGTCCACCGGGTAGGCGAACAGGGTTTCATTGCGGAAATCCTCGGCCTCGACATAGGCCTTTTGCGCCAGCGGGTGCTGCGAGGAGGCGACGAACACCGGCGAATAATCAAAGAGCGGGATGAATTCGACGCCGGGGATGTCCTCGGGGTCCGAGGAGATCACCAGGTCCACCTCTTCCTTGATCAGCGCGGGCATGGCGTCGAAGGCGAGGTTGGGCCGGATGTCCACGTCCACGTCCGGCCAGGCCTTGCGGAAATGTTCCAGCACCGGGAACAGCCACTCGAAACAGGCGTGGCATTCGATGGCTATGTGCAGCCGCCCGGCCTTGCCGGTGATGATGCCCTTGAATTCCTCTTCCAGCGCGGCGATTTCCGGCAGGATCTTGTCGGCGGCGCGCAACAGGCGCATCCCGGCCGCAGACAGTTTCAGCGGTTTCGAGCGGCGCACGAACAGTTCCACCCCGGTCTGGTCCTCCAGGTATTTGATCTGGTGCGACAGGGCGGACTGGGTGATGTTCAGCTGTTCGGCGGCGCGGGCCATGCCGCCGGCCTCGTGGATGGCCTTGACGGTGCGCAGGTGGCGGAACTCGATGTACATATGTGAGCGCGGCTCATGTTGGTGATTAATTTTATGAAGTTGTCTCACAACCCGGAATCGGCGACAAGGGGGCAAGTTCAGAAGATGGATATACCGAGATGACCGTGCCTGCCGTTTCCTTCGAATTCTTCCCGCCGCAGAACCTGGAGGCGTCGTTCCGCCTGTGGGACACCGTGCAGGTGCTGGCCCCGCTGGCGCCGCGTTTCGTATCCGTGACCTATGGCGCGGGTGGCACCACCCGTGACCTGACCCGCGATGCGGTGGCCACGATCCACAAGCATTCCGGCCTGAACGTGGCCGCGCACCTGACCTGCGTGAACGCGACGAAGGCCGAAACCCTGGCCATCGCCGACCAGTTCGCCGAGGCGGGTGTGAACGAGATCGTCGCCCTGCGCGGCGACCCGCCCAAGGGCACCGGCGCGTTCCAGCCCCACCCGGAGGGGTTCAACAGCTCGGTCGAGCTGATCGAGGCGCTGGCCGCCACCGGCAAGTTCAAGATCCGCGTCGGCGCCTATCCCGAAAAGCACCCCGAGGCAGGCAGCCATGCCGCCGACGTGGAGTACCTGAAGCGCAAGTTCGACGCGGGCGCGGACGAGGCGCTGACGCAGTTCTTCTTTGAGGCGGACACGTTTTTCCGCTTCCGCGATGCCTGCGCCAAGGCCGGGATCGAGAAGAAGATCATCCCTGGCATCCTGCCGATCGAGAACTGGAAGGGCGCGCGCAATTTTGCCCGCCGCTGCGGCACCGATGTGCCGGCGTGGCTGGACGACGCCTTTGACAAGGCCGAGCGCGACGACCGCCAGGATCTGCTGGCCACCGCATTGGCCACCGAACTGTGCAGCGACCTGTTGGATGGCGGCGTGGATTCTTTGCATTTCTACACGCTGAACCGCCCGGAACTGACGCGCGACGTGTGTCATGCCCTGGGTGTCACGCCCAAGGTCAGCCTGGAAAACGTTGCGTAACACCCCCTTGTCGGACCGGCATCGCCGCGCCACTCTTCACATGCGAACAAGTGAGGAGGCGCGGCATGACCATTGAGCCCGCACAAGTAGCCGACAAGATGATCCGGCCAGAGGATTTGCGCAAGCTTTCAGGGCTGGAGGCGATGCGCGCCATGCTGGAGGGCGACCTGCCGCCGCCACCTATCGCGCTTCTGCTGAACTATCGCATCAGCGAGGTCGAGGACGGGCGCGTCACCTTTACCGGTACGCCAACGCATGACATGACCAACCCGATGGGGACGGTACATGGCGGCTGGTATGGCACCGTGCTGGACAGTTGCATGGCCTGTGCGGTGATGACCAAGGTTCCGGCGGGCAGCAGCTATACGACGCTGGAATACAAGATCAACATCCTGCGGCCGATCCCGCTGGGCACAGAGGTGCAGGCCATCGGCACCGCACAGCACGTCGGCCGGTCCACCGGTATCGCCAACGGGGAAATTCGAGGCACGAAGGATGGCAAGCTCTATGCCACCGGGTCCACCACCTGCATCGTGATGAAGCTGGGCTGACGCCCGGATCAGGTACGCCGGTCGATCTTGGTGGACAGGTGGATCAGGCTTTCGGAACTGCGCACCCCCTGCGCCTCGCAGATGCGGTCCAGCACGTCGTCCAGTTCCTCGGTCGTGTCGGCGGACACCTCGACGATCATGTCGAACCGGCCACTGGCGTTGTGCACGGCCTCGACCTGCGGCAGGGATTTCAGCCGCGACAGGATTCCGGCGCTGGCGCGCGGTTCCGCCGACAGCAGCACCGTCGCGCGCAGCCGTGACCGCAGCGCCGCCCCCAGCCGCAGCGTGTACCCGGCGATGGTGCCGTTGGTTTCCAGCTTGTCCAGCCGCGCCTGAACGGTGGTGCGCGCCAGCCCCAGCCGCCGGGCCATCGTGGCCACCGGCATCCGGGCATTTTCCGCCAGCAGGGTCAGCAGGGCGGCGTCCGTTTCGTCGTTTGGCATTGTTTGACCTGCGAATTGTCTGATTCAAGAGGTAGTATAGTCTGAATGCCTCTGCAGATCGACCAGTTTTCGTTGCATTGTGAAGTAACGCAGGACAGGAGAGGACTCATATGCGCCCAGAACCCTATTGGCTGACCCCGCTGACCCACCTGAAACGTCACCGCCCCGACCACGCGGTGATGTATTTCAGCCCGACCGTCCTGCAGGCGCAGGCGCAGCGGTTCATCCAGGGATTTCCGGGGCTTGTCACCTACGCGGTGAAGGCCAACACCCGGCCCGAGGTTCTGGTGAACCTCGTCGCGGCGGGCGTGACCGGGTTCGACGTTGCCTCGCCGCCGGAAATGTGGGCCGTGCGCGATGTCTGCCCGGATGCGGTGCTGCATTACAACAACCCCGTCCGCACCCCCGAAGAAGTCCGCGAAGCCCTGCGCGCCAAGGTCGCCTCGGCCTCTGTCGACAGCCTGTCGGAGCTGGAAAAGCTGGCCCCGCTGGGCCCGATCGAGGTATCGGTGCGGCTGGCCCTGCCGGTGAAGGGTGCGGCCTATGATTTCGGTGAAAAATTCGGCGTCGGCCCCGATGCGGCGGTGGACCTGCTGCAAGAGGTGGCGCGGCGCGGCCATGTCCCGGCGATCACCTTTCACCCCGGCACCCAGTGCCGCGACCCCGAAGCCTGGGTCGCCTATATCCGCGTCGCGGCAGAAGTGTCCAAACGCGCGGGCGTGCCGCTGGCGCGTCTGAACGTCGGCGGCGGATTCGCCAGCCACTGGCGCGGCCCCGCCCCGGATCTGGAGCGCGTGTTCGCCCGCATCGGCGAAGTCACCCGCGAGGTGTTCGACACGCCCCCCGCGCTGGTCTGCGAACCGGGTCGGGCGCTGGTGGCGGAATCCTTTACGCTGGCCACGCGGGTCAAGGCGCTGCGCCCCAACGGCGCGGTGTTCCTGAACGATGGCATCTACGGCGCGCTGTCCGAGTTGCGCGACATCTGCGGCAACGACCGCGTGCAGGTGATCTGCCCGGACGGGTTGCCGCGCGCCGGCGACCCCGTGCGCCGCGTGGCATTCGGCCCGACCTGCGACAGCCTGGACCGCCTGCCCGAACCGATCCCCTTCCCGTCCGACACGCAGGAAGGCGACTATGTGCTGTTTTCCGGCATGGGCGCCTATTCGCTGGCGATTTCCACCCGGTTCAACGGCTACGGGCTGGGCGATCCGGTCACCGTCGCGTCACTCTGATCGCGGGCACTGGACAGGCCGGGCTGACGGGCTACTCTCGGACCCCATAGGGGAACGAGGGATCGAGCAATGGAAAAATTTGGTAAGAGTCAGCCCATTACACGGGTCGAGGATCTGCGCTTTCTGACAGGTCAGGGCCGCTATGTGGACGATATCG
This sequence comes from Thalassovita sp., assembly GCA_017792425.1. Taxonomy (GTDB): domain Bacteria; phylum Pseudomonadota; class Alphaproteobacteria; order Rhodobacterales; family Rhodobacteraceae; genus Thalassobius. The sequence continues at coordinate 1,268,988 of CP051233.1, read as the reverse complement.
CGCCTGCGGACGCGCTGCACGCTTTTGTGGTCCGCTCGCCGGTGGCGCACGGGGTGATCACCGCGCTGAACGTCGAGGACGCGCGGCAGGCGGACGGGGTACACATGGTGCTGACCGGGCCGGACCTGATCGCGGCGGGGATCGACAAGAACCTGCACGCCGTCATCATCAAGAACCGCGATGGCAGCCCCGCCGCCAGCCCGTTCCGCCCGATCCTGGCGGTGGACAAGCTGCGCTATGTCGGCGAACCCGTTGCGGTGATCGTGGCCGAAACGATGGACCAGGCCCGCGACGCGGCCGAGCTGATCGAGCTGGATTTCGACGACCTGCCCGCCAAACTGGACATGGCCGCGGGCGGCGAACCCGTGCATGACGATGTCCCCGACAACCGCGCCTTTGACTGGGGGTTGGGGGACGAAAACGCCTGTCAGGCCGCCTTTGACCGCGCCGCGCGGGTGGTGCGCGCAGAAATTTCCGACAACCGGATCATCGTCAATGCGATGGAACCGCGCGGGTGTTACGCAGAATGGGACGGCACACGGTTGCACGTGTGTTTCAACGGTCAGGGGGTCTGGTTGCCAAAGCAGCAGATCGCGACGGCATTGAACCTGGACCCGGCCAATGTGCGTATCACGATGCCCGATGTGGGCGGGGGGTTTGGAATGAAGACGCCTCCATATCCGGAATATTATGCGGCCGCCCACGCGGCGATGCAGCTTGGCCGCCCGGTGCGCTGGATGTCCGACCGAACCGAGGCGATGCTGTCCGACCACCATGCGCGTGACCTGATCAGCGAGGCGGCGCTGGCCTTTGACGAAACGAACCGTATCATCGGCTACCGGGTGGACACGCGCTGCAACCTTGGCGCCTACAACTCGAATTTCGGGCAACTGATGCAGACGCAGCTATTCTCGCGCGTGCTGATGGGCACGTTCGACGTGCAAGCCACCTATATCCGGTCGCAGGGCTTTTATACCAACACCGTCTATACCGACGCCTATCGCGGCGCCGGCCGGCCAGAGGCGAATTACCTGCTGGAACGGATGATGGACCTGGCCGCGCGCGAACTGGGCGTGGACGTGTGGGATCTGCACCGCATCAACTTTATCGCGCCGGACAGGTTTCCCTACAAATCCGCCACCGGCGAAACCTATGACGTGGGCGATTTCACCCGCGTTCTGGACCACGCCGAACGCGCCAGCGACCGCGCCGGATTTGCAACACGTCAACGCGAAAGTGAAGCGCGCGGGAAATTGCGCGGGCTGGGGCTGTGTTACTATATCGAAAGCATTCTGGGCGATCCTTCCGAGGGCGCAAAGGTGGAATTCAACGAGGACGGCACCGTGACGATCTATGTCGGAACACAGTCGAACGGACAGGGCCATGAAACGGTCTATGCCAAGTTTCTAAGCGATCAGACCGGCATCCCGATGGACATGATCCATGTCGTACAGGGCGATTCGGACCTGATCGCGCAGGGCGGCGGCACCGGCGGGTCGCGGTCCGTCACCACGCAGGCCAACGCCACGCTGGCCACGGTGGATGCGATGGTGGCCGCCTTCGCCCCCTATATGGCGGAAAAGATGGGGGTGTCGCCGGATGACGTGCGGTTCGATCACGAAACATTCCGCGCGCCGGGGTCCAACATGACCCCGACCCTGCTGGAAGCCGCGGATATGGCCCGCGCCGATGGCCGCACCGACCTGCTGAGCCACGAACAGCGCGCCACCCTGCCGGGGCGGTCCTACCCCAACGGTGCCCACGTGGCCGAGGTCGAGGTGGACCCCGACACCGGCAAGGTGGACCTGGTGCGCTATACCGTGGTCGATGATTTCGGCAACCTGATCAACCCGCTGCTGGCCGAAGGACAGGTGCATGGCGGCGTTGCCCAGGGCGCGGGGCAGGCGCTGATGGAACACACGGTGCATGACGCGGATGGCCAGTTGCTGACGGCAAGCTTCATGGACTACGCGATGCCGCGCGCCGCGGACCTGCCGTTCATCCGCTTCGAAACCGAACCGGTGCCGTCCACCGCCAACCCGATGGGGATGAAGGGCTGCGGCGAGGCCGGAACCGTCGGCGCGATGGCGGCCACCACGAACGCGGTGCAGGACGCGCTGTGGCAACGCGGGGTGCGGCAAGTGGACATGCCGCTGACCCCCGCACGGATATGGGAGTATCTGCAACATGTTGAAAGGGCTTAGCAGACGCATCTTCGGCTGGGTTCTGCCCGGCCAGCGGACGGGGCAATCCGCCCCGCAGCCGCGCGTTCGCGGCCCCCTGACACATGTGATCATCCTTGACGGCACAATGTCGTCCCTGGCGCCCGGGCTGGAAACCAATGCCGGGATCACCTATCGGCTGCTATCGGAAATGGGCGCGCGCGTGTCCCTGTACTACGAAGCCGGCGTGCAATGGGAAGACTGGCGCAGCACCCCCGACGTGATGATGGGGCGCGGCATCAACCGCCAGATCCGCCGCGCCTACGGCTATCTTGCCGGGCGCTATCGCCCCGGCGACAAGGTGTTCCTGATGGGCTATTCGCGCGGCGCCTACGCGGTGCGCTCGCTGGCCGGGGTGATCGACAGCGTCGGCCTGCTGCGCCCCGAACACGCGATTGAACGCAATATCACCCAGGCCTACCGCCACTACCAGTTCACACCGGGCAGCGAAACGGCCCGCGCCTTCGCCCGCGCCTATTGCCAACCGACGGTCGAGATTGAAATGGTCGGCGTCTGGGACACCGTGAAATCGCTGGGCCTGCGCCTGCCGCTGCTGTGGAAATGGTCCGAAACCCAGCACAGCTTTCACAACCATGCGCTCGGCCCCTCGGTCCGGCACGGCTATCACGCGCTGGCGCTGGATGAAACGCGACAGGTGTTCGAACCGGTGATGTGGGAAAGCGACGCGTGCCACGCCGACACGATGGAACAGGTCTGGTTCCGCGGCTCGCATGGTGACGTGGGCGGCCAGGTCGGCGCCTTCGCGCTGGCCCGGCCGCTGGCCAATATCCCGCTGGTCTGGATGTTGGACCGCGCCGAATCCTGCGGCCTGCCCCTGCCCGAGGGCTGGCGCGCGCGCTTTCCCTGCGACGCGGACTCGCCCTCGGTCGGCACATGGCGCGACTGGGGCAAGATGTTCATCCTGCGCCGCGCCCGCACCGTTGGCGCCGATCCCTCGGAACACCTGCACCCGACGGCGCTGCGCCCGGACCAGGCCGCCGTGATCCGCCGCACCGCCTGACACTCCCCCTGCCCGCTTTTTCTTGGCCCCAATACCCCGGGGGTGAATGGCCGCAGGCCAGAGGGGGCAGCGCCCCCTGCCCGACCGGGTCACACGGGACGCACGGTTTCGCGCGCCAGGGCGGCTACCAGGTCGGTGCGGGTGACGATGCCGATGATACGCCCGCGCTCCAACACCGGCACCGCCTCTACCGCGCCATCGGCCAACATCGGCAGCACCGTGCTGATCGGGCTGTGCGCGGTCACACGAGGACCGGCCACGTTCATCACGTCGCTGGCGCGGATCGGCGCTTCGCGGTTGCGGTCCAGCAGACGCCGGGCGGCGGCGGCGAAATCGCGGTTCAGGCGGAATGCGTCTGCCCGGGCATGGCTGATCAGGTGGATCTGGAAGATGACCCCGAAAAACTGCGCCTCCGGCCCGGTCACCGGCAGAGAGGCGAACCGGTGCTTCCTGAACAGGTCCGCCACCTCGTCCAGCGGGGTGTCGGGCCGCACCGTGATCAGGTTGCGCGACATGATGTCCCCGGCGGTCAGCGGCCCGGTATGCCGCGCGGCGGCGGTCAGCTCGGCCGCGCCGATCAGCCGGGACAGATCCTCGACCCCCATGTTGAAGGACTGCTGGTAGCGGTCCAGCAGGCCGCTCAGGTCCGCTTCGGACAGGCCCAGCCGTTCGGGCGGGTTGCGGTCGGCGGTCAGGTGCGTGCCGGGGTCGTCGAATTGCCGGAACGGATAGTGCCGCCCGGTCAGCCGCGCGAAACCCGCCGCCAGCGCCACCAGCAGCACAGTGCCGGAGGCGACCGGGGCCAGCGCGAACCAGAACCCCAGCCGATCGATCGCCTCGGGGGATAGCGCGGCGGTCATCGCCACCGCCCCGGCGGGCGGGTGCAGAGCGCGGCACAGGATCGTGGCGGTGATGGCCAGCCCCACCGCCAGCGCCACCCGCAGCGCCGGATCGGCCACCGCCAGGCACACCGCGACCCCCACCAGCGCGGCCACGGTATTGCCGACGATGGCGGACCAGGGCTGCGCCAGCGGACTGTTGGGCAGTGCGAACAGCAGCACCGAACTGGCCCCGAACGGCGCCACCAGGTACAGGCCCAGGTCCAGGTCCACCGCCGGCGACAGCACGAAAAGCCCGACCAGTGCCAGCCCGACACACGCACCGATACCGGCGCGCGCGGCCTCGACCAGCGAGACATGCGCGACAGCGGGACCAAGAGAGCGAAGCTTGTGCATGGAACCTTCCCGGATCGCTATCAGGTCGGGGGCCAGGCGCCGTCATGGCTGGGGCCGGGCAGGCCGACGCCGGAACTGCTGCCGGGGAAATCCGGGCCGTCCATCAGGATATCTGGTTTGACGAACCCCACCAGGCTGGCGCGGTCGTGGATTGTGACGGTGTTCCCCTTCACCTTTACCCCCGTCTGCGCCAGCGCCCGCAGTCCACGCGACAGGTTTTCCGGCGTCATGCCCAGGAAGGACGCGACATGCCGCTTTTCCACCTGCAACTGGAACACGTCGGCGTTCTGCGCCAGCCGGGATTGGTCCAGCAGGTAGGCGGCGATGCGCTGGCGGGTGTCGCGCAGTTTCAGCCCCTTGGCATGGCGGATGACACGCCGGAAATCATTGGCCAGTTCCTCGATCACCGAGACGGCGAATTCCGGGTCGCGGCGAAAGATCGCCCGCAGGTCCGGCGCGGGCAGCAGCAGCACGCGCGACGGCTGCAGCGCGCGGGCCGACATCAGGAAAGGCGCGTCGCGGATGCAGGCGGCCAGGATAAAGGTTTCAACCGGGCGCACCACGCCCATCGTGCATTCCCGCCCGCCCCATTGGGCAAACATCTCGATCAGCCCGTCGACGACGATATACAGGTGGTCCGCCGCCGCCCCCTGTTCGATCAGGATGGTCTGCTCGGTCGCTTCGACCTCGGTCAGGCCTTGGGTGATTTCCTCGAAATGCGCGGTGGTCATGTTGCGAAACAACGGCAGGCGCCGGATAAAGGTAAGATCCCCGCTGTTCATGTCCCGCTGCCCGTCCCTTGCTGTCTTGTCGGCTTGTCGGCCTGTGCGCCGGTAACCGGCATTTTCCACCCCCCATCGGACCCGAAAACCCCGCCGATTTCAACGAAGCTGAGGTGTTTTTATTCATGGCTTGATTTTTATCAAGTCTGATTCCCTTGCAGCGTGGCAATAAGACCCCATCGACGACATGATCCTTTACCCGGACCAGGCAGCGACACACAGGTTACCGCTGACACTTCGTTCAGATACTGACGGGATTAATCACCCTCTTCCCGTCAGACCTGAGCCGCCTGGACCGGGCAGAAAGCATTGCTGGTGAGTTCTGTTTTCTGGCGTCCCAGAGGGCAGTCGTCAAACAACAGGGTTCCGATGCGTTGACCGCATGACGAGACTCACTCCTAGGGCCGGACGCGGTGAGGCAACAAGCGTCCGGCCCTTTCCTTTCCCGACCCCCGACTCCTGCCCCAGACGGCAAACGCATCAAGAATGATTGATAATTATCAATCATTAGGCGCAAAGAACCCGGCGCAAGACAGACCTGCGCCGGGTGGTTGGATTTTGCGGACGGGCGCCGCACCTTTGCGACGCCCGCAGGCCGGATCAGTAGATGTCCTTACCGGTGTTCAGCACGTTGAACTTGCCGGTCGGGGTGATCAGGCGCGGATCCTTGATCACGTGCTTCAATTCCAGCGTCTTGTCATCCACGACGACGATGGCGCTTTCCTTGTCCTTGGCGTTCCAGACAGAGAACCACACCTCGGTGCCGTCCTTGTTGTATTCCGGCTGCACCACGCGCGGCTGGCCTTCGGCGATCCCGGCCCATTCGCCAATCGGCAGGGTCACGAATTCCGGGTCGGCATCCGCCGTCATCTGGCTGACCGTGAACACGGCGACCGATGCCGAAATCTCTGCCTCGGGGTTCAGTGTCGCATCCACGTACAGGTGGTCAGACTTGGGGTGCGTCTTGATGAACAGCGATCCGCCGCCAAGCGCGTCGAAGCTGTCCACCATCTTCCACGCCTGATCCGGGTGGCCTTCGGGGTCGGTGCCGATCAGCGCCACCGATTCATCCCCCAGGTGCGAGGTTGCCCAGACCGGCCCATAGACCGGGTGGTTGATATTCGCGCCGCGCCCCGGGTGCGGGGTGGTGCCTTCGGTATCCACCAGCGCGGTCAGCTTGCCTTCCTTGGTGTCCACAACCGCGATCTTGTTGCGGGCGTTGGCCGCCACCATGAAATACCGGTGGGTCGAATCCAGCCCGCCGTCATGCAAGAAGCGTTCGGCCTCGATTTCCGTGGTTTTCAGGTTTTTCAGGTCGGTATAGTCCACCAGAAGGATCTTGCCGGTTTCCTTGACGTTGACGATGAATTCCGGGCGATAGTGCGACCCCAGGATCGACGCCACCCGCGGTTCGGGGTGATAGACCTGTTCGTCATAGACATTGCCGCGGGTCGATACGATCTTTTTCGGCTCCAGCGTCTGGCCATCCATGATCACGTATTGCGGCGGCCAATAGGCACCCGCGATGGCATACGTGTCCTCGTAGCCCTCGAATTTCGAGGTCTCGATGGACCGCGCCTCTGTGCCGATCTTAATTTCGGCCACCGGGGCGGGGGTTTCCATCCACAGGTCGATCATCACGATCTTGGCGTCGCGCCCGATCACGAACAGATAGCGCCCAGAGGCGGAAATCCGGCTGATATGCACCGCGTAACCAGTCTTGATGACCTGGCGGATTTCATAGCTTCCGCCGTCGATCAGTGCGATTTCGCCCGAATCCCGCAAGGTCACGGACATCAGGTTTTCAATGTCCCAGTCGTTCATCTTCTGGGTGGGACGATCCTCTGGCTTGACCAGGACTTTCCAGGTTTCCATCATTTCCGGCATGCCGAATTCCGGCGGCGCGGGCGGTTCCATCAGCACATAGCGCGCCATCAGGTCCACGTCCTCTTCGCTCAGCTGGCCAGAGGTGCCCCAGTTCGGCATCCCGGCGGGCGAACCGTAGGTGATGAAGGCTTGCAGCGCGTCATAGCCCAGTTCGCGGGTGATGTCGGGGGTCAGCGGCTTGCCCGTCGCGCCCTTGCGCAGCACGCCGTGGCAGCCGGCGCAGCGTTCGAAATAGATGGTCGAGGCGCGGGCGAATTCCTCGGCGGTGATGACGGGATCGTCCGGTTTACGGCCCGGAATTTCCAGCTGAAGTTCCCCCAGCGTGGTCATCGAGGGCGCATAGGACGCCCCAGGTGTGTCGCCGTGATCCTTCGGCTTGTCCTGCGCAAGCGACGGGCCGGCCAGTACGGCAAGCGCGACCGCCGCGCTGCCCAGCAGGCGCATCCTGGATTTGGCTGGATGAGTTGGCATGTGATTCTCCTCAATACAGGGGTTGGCAGCCCCTTGATGAAGCGACGGCACTAGTTTTTGCTTGATTTTTATCAACTCATAACAAGGTAAATTTTTGTATCGTGCTGGAAATCGACCCTGAAACCAGCTCTAAACGCATAAAATAAAGGGGTTTTCTGAAACACAAGATGCGACGGAATGACGGAATAAAATTGACATCTTTCAACTGTTATATCCCGAAATCGCCCGCCAGATCGCAGCACAGGCGCCGGTCACGCCCGCTTTGGCAGGGGGTGTGCGGCATCCTGATGGCGCTGGCCCTGTTTTGGCCGCTGGCTGCAACCGCCCAACCCCCCTTTGTCGGCGAGGCGCGTCAGGACATCGCCCCCGATCTGGCCACCGTCACCCGTTTTGCCCGAACGCTGGGGCTGACGGGGCAGCTCTCCGTGCAGCGGATTGACACCGGCGTGCCGGGCTGGTCCGTCCTGCAAGAGGGGCGCACCGTGGCACATATCGGCTCTAGCTGGGAAATCTCGGGGTCGCTGGGGTATTCGGGGCATCCACTGGACGTGCTGATCGCTGTGCCGCCCGAAGGCCGGATCATCGGCGCGCAACTGGTGCGGCACAACGAACCCGTCCTGACGCTGGGGATATCGGATGACGACATCACCGCCTATGTCCAAGGGTTCATCGGCTATGACCTGACCGCCCGAACCGGCGCGGACACACGCCTGCCCGACATCATCAGCCGGGCCACCGTGTCCACCGGGGTGCTACGCGACAGCATCCTGCGGACCGGGCGCACGCTGGCGATGGCGCGGGGGATCATCCCCGGCGGCGGCGTGGACCGGGTCAGCTTTCGGCCCGCGACATGGCAGGATCTGCTGGATCAGGGCGCACTGGCGGGGGTGCGCGTTTCCATGACCACGGCGGCACAGGCGTTACAGGGCGCCAAGGTGCCGTTGCGCCCGTCAGACCGCAGCTTTCTGCACATCTGGGCCGGGGTGATCGACACGCCGACAGTCGGGGCGAACCTGCTGGGACAATCCGAATTCGGACGCGTGATCGGCGCGCTGGGACCGGGACAGGTGGCGCTGCTGGTGGCGTCAACCGGGGTGCAGTCGCATCGCGGCACGGACTGGAAGAAAACCGGCGTGTTCGAGCGGATCACCGTCCGGCAGGGAAGTACCACCTGGCAGCCCACCGCGGACGACTATCGGATGATCCGCAAGCTGGCACTGGATGACGCGCCCAACCTGCGTGAAATCAGCGTGTTCGCCCTGCCCGCCCGGATTGATCCCACCCAGCCTCTGACCGTGGAAATCACCGCCACGCGCCCCGCCGCCAGCGGGCCGGATGTGACGATGACCACCACCCTGCCCTATGCGCTGCCCCCGGCCCTGCGCATGGACGTTGCCCCGCCAGACCCGCTGTGGCGACAGATGTGGACTGCCAAGCGCCTGCATGCCGCCGTGGTCGCGGTGATGGTCGCGGCGCTGGGGGGCATTCTGCTGGCACAGGAAAGCATCACCCGCCGCCCCCGGCTGTGGCGCCGCCTGCGGCTGGGCTTTCTGGCGGCCAGTTTCCTTGTGCTGGGAATGGGGCTGAACGGCCAGTTGTCGGTGGTGCAGGTGGTGGCCTTCCTGCATTCGCTGCTGAACGGGTTCCACTGGGAAACCTTCCTGGTTGAACCCGTGATCTTCCTGCTGTGGTCCTTTACCGCGCTTGGGCTGCTGTTCTGGGGGCGCGGGGTGTATTGCGGCTGGCTGTGCCCCTTCGGCGCGCTGCAAGAGCTGACGAACGCGCTGGCCCGGCGGTTGGGCGTGCGCCAGATCGCGGTGCCGCAATCGGTGCATGAACGGCTGTGGGTGATCAAGTACACGCTGTTCGTCGCCATCGTGGCCCTGTCCTTCTATTCCATGACCGACGCCCTGATCCTGGCCGAAGCAGAGCCGTTCAAGACCGCGATTTCGATGCGTTTCATCCGCGCCTGGCCGTTCTTGCTGTTCGTCGCGGTGATCCTGGGAATGGGCCTGTTCATCGAACGGTTCTACTGCCGCTACCTGTGCCCGTTGGGGGCGGGGCTGGCGATCCCGGCCAAGCTGAAGATCTTTGACTGGCTGCACCGCCGCCCCCAATGCGGGCGCGAATGCCGCCTGTGCGAAACCCAATGCACCGTCGGCGCCATAGACGCCATCGGCCGGATCAACCCCAACGAATGCGTGCTGTGCCTGCGCTGCCAGGTCACGATGAACGATGGCGCGCAATGCCCGATCCTGAAACGCCGCGCCCGCGCGCCCCAGCCACAGGTTTCACCATGACGCCACCCGTCACCCGCCGCCGCTTTCTGACAATCAGCGCCGCCGCGCTGGCCGCCCCGGCCCGCGCCGACGATACCCGGCTTTGGTCCGGTGCCGGGCTGGGGGGCGCGCTGTCCGTGCGATTGCGCGGGGTGGATGCCGCGACCTGGTATCGGCTGACCCGCCGGATCGCGGCGCTGGTGGATCACACCGAACGGCAGTTTTCCCTGTTCCGGGATTCGGCACTGGTGCGGCTGAACCGGGATGGCCGACTGGCCTATCCCGCGCCCGCCTTCCTGTCGCTGTGCAATCTGGCGGGCCGCATCCACCATGACACCGGCGGCGCCTTCGATCCCAGCGTTCAGGTGCTGTGGCGCGCCGCACTGGACCGGGCCGACAGCGCCGCCGCCCGCCGCCATGTCGGCTGGGACCGCGTCTCCCTCTCCGCCGCCGAAATACGCCTGCCCCCCGGCATGGCGCTGACCTTCAACGGAATCGCCCAGGGCTGGTGCGCCGACCGTATCGTGGATCTGCTGCGCACGGCGGGGCTGACGCAGGTGCTGGTGGACATGGGCGAAATCGTGGGCATCGGCGGCCCCGCGCCGGGCCACCCCTGGCAGGCGGCCATCCAATCGCCCGAGGGCCGGGAACTGGCGCGGGTGGAACTGGCCGACAGGGCGCTGGCCACCTCGTCCCCGCGCGGCACGGTCCTGCCGGACGGGCGCGGGCATATCCTGTCACCGACAGGGCAGGCCCCGGTATGGTCCACTGTCAGCGTTTCGGCCCCCTCTGCCGCGCTGGCCGATGCCCTGTCCACCGGGTTCTGCCTGATGACGCGGGACGCAATCGCCCGGACGCTGGCCCACCATCCCGCCGCCCGCTGCGAGGCGCTGATTCCCGCCTGATCCTATCGCTGCGCCCCGGCCCAGTCGGGATGCAGCCACGGCGCCACCGGTTCGGGCGGCAGCGGATCGCGGCCCAGCACCATGTCGCTGACCTTTTCCCCGACCATGATCGAGGGCGCGTTTAGGTTGCCATTGGTGATGCGCGGGAAAATGGAACTGTCGGCCACCCGTAACCCGTCCACCCCGATCACCCGCGCCTGGGGGTCGACCACCGCCAGCGGATCGTCCGCCCCCCCCATCCGGCAGGTGCCGCAGGGGTGATAGGCGCTCTCGACATGCTCGCGGATGAACCCGTCCAATTCGCCGTCGCTTTGCAGCCCGGCGCCGGGCTGGATTTCGTGCTTCACGTAAGGCGCAAAGGCCTCCTGCCCGAACAATTCCCGCGTCAGCCGGATGCACTGGCGGAAATCACGCCAGTCCCTGTCCTGCGACATATAGTTGAAGCGGATCACCGGCGCGGCCTTCGGGTCGCCCGACCGCAACCGCACCGTCCCGCGCGATTCGCTGCGCATCGGCCCGACATGGGCCTGGAACCCGTGCCCCTCGGCCGCCGCCTTGCCGTCATAGCGCACCGCGATCGGGATGAAGTGGTACTGGATATCCGGGTAATCCACCCCGGCGGCGGACCGGATGAACCCCGCGCTTTCGAACTGGTTGGACGCCCCCAGCCCGGTGCCGGTGAACAGCCACTGCGCCCCGATCAGCGCCTTGCCCCACAGGTTCCAATACTTATACAGCGTCACCGGCTGAGCAGCGGCCATCTGCAGGTACAGCTCCAGGTGATCTTGCAGGTTCGCCCCCACACCGGGTCGGTCGGCGACCACCGGGATGCCGTGGTCCGCCAGGTGCGCCCCCGCCCCGATCCCGGACAGCATCAGCAGCTTGGGCGAGTTGATGGACGAGGCCGCCACGATCACCTCGCGCCGGGCCCGGACCAGCTGCAGGGCGCCGCCACGCTCGATCTCAACCCCGGTGGCGCGGCCTTGCTCGATCACCACGCGCCGGGCGAACCCGCGCACCACGCCGACGTTGAACCGCTTCTTCGCGGGCTTCAGATAGGCATTCGCCGCCGACCAGCGCCGCCCGCGCCAGACGGTCTGTTCCATCGGGCCAAAGCCTTCTTGCTGCTGGCCGTTGTAATCGTCGGTGACGGGATAGCCCGCCTGCCGCCCGGCCTCGACAAAGGCGTGGAACAGCGGGTTTCTGCGCGGCCCGCGCGTCACGTGCAGCGGCCCCTCGGTGCCGCGGAATTCGGACGCGCCCCCGTGCCAGGTCTCCATTCGCTTGAAATAGGGCAGCACGTCGGCATAGCCCCAGCCATCGGCACCTGCCTTGGCCCAATGATCGAAATCCCGCGCGTGCCCGCGCACGAACACCATCCCGTTGATGCTGCTGGACCCGCCGATCACCTTGCCGCGCGGGGTGGCCAGGACGCGCCCGCCCAGGTGCGGCTCGGGCTCGGTCTGGAACCCCCAGTCATAGATCCCCATGTTCATCGGATAGGACAGCGCGGCGGGCATCTGGATGAACGGCCCCGCGTCAGAGCCGCCGTATTCGATCACCAGAACGCTCGCACCCGCCTCGCCCAGGCGATAGGCCATCGCGCAGCCCGCGCTGCCCGCCCCCACGATCACGAAATCCGCTTCCATTGCCTTGCTCCATTGGGTGCCCACGCGCAGCCGCCCATGCGGGACGGGGGTGGGCGGGTGGGCCGGCCCGCATGGGCGGCGGCCCGTCAGTGTATTCAGAACGGCGCCTCGACCCGACCCATCCGCACGAAAACCGATTTCCGTTGCGAATAATGCTCGATCGCCGCTTTCGAGTTCTCGCGCCCCACACCCGACAGCTTCACGCCGCCGAACGGCACCTCCACCGGCGCATCATTGTAGGAATTGATGAAGCACGTCCCGGCCCGCAGCCCGGCCACCATCCGGTGCGCCCGCGCCAGGTCGCGGGTGAACACCCCCGCCGCCAGCCCATATTCGGTGTCATTGGCCCGGGCCAGAACCTCGGCCTCGTCGTTGAACTCCAGCACGCACATCACCGGGCCGAAAATCTCTTCGCGGGCAATCACCATGTCGTCCGAGACATCCGCGAACACCGTTGGCTCGATGAAAAACCCGTTCCCGGGCAGACGCTTGCCACCCGTCACCAACCGCGCGCCCTCTTCGACCCCCTTGGCGACATACCGCTCCACGATCCCCAGCTGCCCTTCGCTGACCATCGGCCCGAAACTCGTCGCCTCGTCCAGCGGGTCGCCGATCACCGCCCGCGCCAGCCGCTCGGTCAGCCGCTGCAGGAACGCCTCCTTGATGCCCTTCTGGACGAACACCCGCGTGCCGTTGGAACAGACCTGCCCGGTGGAATAGAAATTCCCCAGGATCGCGCCCGCAACGGCATCCTCCAGATCCGCATCCTCAAAGATCACCAGCGGAGATTTGCCGCCCAGTTCCATCGTTACATGCCGCATCCCCTCGGCGGCGGCCGCGTAAACCTTGCGCCCCGTCGGCACCGAACCGGTCAGCGAAACCTTGTCCACCCGCGCATCCGTCACCAGCGCGCGGCCAACCTCTCCGGCCCCCTGCACCACGTTGAACAACCCGGCGGGCAGCCCGGCTTCGTGCAGGATTTCCGCCACTTTCAGGGCACAAAGCGGCGTCGTCTCGGACGGCTTGAACACCATCGCATTGCCGCAGGCCAGCGCCGGCGCGGCCTTCCAACAGGCGATCTGCGTCGGATAGTTCCACGCCCCGATCCCGACGCAGACGCCCAGCGCCTCGCGTATCGTATAGGCCCAGTTCCCGTCCCCCAACGGGATATGTTCGCCGGTCAGCGTCCCTGCCAGCCCGCCGAAATATTCCAGCGCATCCGCACCACTGGACGCATCCGCCACCAGCGTTTCCTGCAACGGTTTCCCGGTGTCCCACGTTTCCAGCACGGACAGGTCGCGGTTACGCGCGCGGATCATGTCCGCCGCCCGGCGCAGGATGCGCCCGCGTTCCGCCCCCGACAGCGCCGCCCAGTCCGCCTGCGCCCGCCGGGCCGAGGCCACCGCCCGGTCCACGATCTGCGGCGTGGCCATGTGCAAGGTGGCGATCACCTCGCCGTTGGCGGGATAGATCACCGGCAACGGCGCGCCGTTGATGTCCTCGATATATTGGCCATCAATGAAATGGCTGGCGGGGGGCTGTGTTGGATAGGTCATTTTTTGAGTATTTTCAGCAAGATGAAAGACAAGTTCGGATCAGGGCGGGGCGGTCAGACACTAGGCGGCGCATCGGGCAGGCAGCCCAGAACCAGCTTGGCGGCACGGCTGCCGTCTGCCAGCCCCAGTCCCAGCGATTGCCGCAGATAGGCCCCGTCAATCAGCGCCGCCAGCCGTTCGGCCAGTTCGCCTGCCGCATCGCCGTGATCGGGGCGCAACGCGTGACGCAGGTTAGACCGCAGGCGTTTCTGATAGATCGTCAGCAACCGCCGTGCGTCGTCATACCGTTGCGCCAGCACGTAAAAGTTCAGCCACGCCGCCACCACGTCGCGCCGGAAACTGGTCTGGCTGAAACTGGAGCGCACGATCGCCTCGACACGCCCGCGCGGGCTGTCTGCCATCAGCAGCGCACCGCGCACCTCGGCCCCGTAGACCGACAGCGTGTGCCGCATCGCCGCCAGAAAGATCTGGTCCTTGCCGCCGAAATAATGATGCGCCAACGCGCTGGACATGCCGGCGCGCTTCGCGATCTGGCTGACGGTCACATCCAGCGAGCCCGCCGCGCCGATCTCGGCGATTGTCGCTTTTACCAGTGCGGCCCGCCGTATAGGCTCCATTCCCAGCTTAGGCATGAACTTCTCCTTGCCTTGTTAAGCTAGATGTATTTTTATTGACTCGTCAATCAAGAAAAACCGGGAGGCCCCGAATGACCCTGAAAACCACCCTGTCCGCGCTGGCTCTGCTGACCGCGACACCCGCGCTTGCCGATTGCGGCAAGGTCACCTTCTCTGACGTGGGCTGGACCGACATCACCGCAACCACCGCCGCCACCACCGTCGTGCTGGAGGCGCTGGGGTATGACACCGACATCAAGGTGCTGTCCGTACCCGTCACCTATACCTCGCTGGCGGGCGGCGACGTGGACATCTTCCTGGGCAACTGGATGCCGACGATGGAGGCCGACATCGCCCCTTACCGCGAGGCCAAGACCGTGGACACCGTCCGCGCCAACCTGCACGGCGCGAAATACACGCTGGCCGTAAACAAGGCTGCCGCCGATCTGGGCATCAGGGATTTCGCCGACATCGCCGCCCAGAAGGACGCGCTGGACGGCAAGATCTACGGGATCGAACCGGGCAATGACGGCAACCGCCTGATCATGGACATGATCGGCGCCAACGCCTTTGGCCTGGATGGGTTCGAAGTGGTGGAAAGCAGCGAACAAGGCATGTTGGCCCAGGTCGCCCGCGCCGACCGCAAGGGCGAACCGGTCGTGTTCCTGGGTTGGGAACCGCACCCGATGAATGCGAATTTCGACCTGACCTACCTGTCGGGCGGCGATGACTGGTTCGGTCCAGATTTCGGCGGTGCGACGGTCTATACCAACACCCGCGCGGACTATGTCACCGAATGCGCCAATGTCGGCAAGCTGCTGACCAACCTCGAATTCTCGCTGGCGATGGAGAACGAGATCATGGGTGCGATCCTGAACGACGGCACCGACCCGGACAAGGCCGCCGCCGCCTGGCTGACGGCCCACCCCGACGCCCTGACCGGCTGGCTGGATGGCGTGACCACCAAGGACGGCGGTGACGCGATGGCCGCTGTCAAATCGGCACTCGGCCTCTAAGGCGGGGCCGGTCGCAACACGCTCCCTCCCCCCGGCCACGGGGGGAGGACAGGAGGGGGGCCGAGGCGACGTGACAGGGCGCAGCCCTGACCGCTGGATCAGGCCGCGCCCTTCGCGCCCGACTCGTACGTTTCAAGGCGCGGCCGGTACGAGTTGACAGGTTTCTTCTTTCTGAACGCCCCGCGCGGGGCCTTAGCCGGGATGGACACATGGACTGGATCACCGAAACGAAAATCCCCATCGGCAAGGCCGCCGCCAAGATTTTCGACTGGCTGCAAACCCACGGCGCGCTGTTCTTCGACAGCCTGTCCGATGCGCTGGAAGCGTTGATCGACGCCATCCTCTGGGTGTTGCAAAGCCCCCACCCCCTTGTGATCATTGCCATATTTGCCGCGATCACCTGGGGCATCCAGCGCAGCTGGAAACCTGCGGCACTGGTGGCCGCGGGGTTCCTGTTCATCCTCAACCAGGACTATTGGGAAGAAACCACCGAATCCCTGACCCTGGTGCTGTCCGCCTGTGTCGTCTGCATGGGGATCGGCGTCCCCATCGGCATCGCCGCCGCCCACCGTCCCCGGCTCTACCGCGCGATGCGGCCCGTGCTGGACCTGATGCAGACCCTGCCCACTTTCGTCTATCTTATTCCAGCCATTGTGTTTTTTGGCATCGGCATGGTGCCCGGCCTGATTGCCACGGTGATCTTCGTGCTGCCCGCGCCGATCCGCCTGACGCATCTGGGCGTCACCTCGACCCCGAAACCGCTGCTGGAGGCGGCGCAGGCCTTCGGGGCCACGCCCCACCAGACGCTGATCAAGGTGGAACTGCCCTACGCCCTGCCCCAGATCATGACCGGGCTGAACCAGACCATCATGCTATCCCTTTCAATGGTGGTAATCGCGGCACTGGTCGGTGCTGACGGGCTGGGTGTGCCAGTGGTGCGTGCGCTGAACCAGGTGAACACCGCTTTGGGCTTTGAATCCGGGTTCGTGATCGTGGTGCTGGCGATCCTTCTGGACCGCATGCTGCGGGTGGAGCGGGACAAATGATCCAAGTAACAGACCCCGCCCAAACCGCTGGAATCGCAGTAAAATTTGATAATGTATCTATCGTGTTCGGCGACAGGCCGGATCGTGCCCTGCCGCTGATGGACGCCGGAAAAACCCGTGCCGAAGTTCAGGCCGAGACTGGGCAGGTGCTGGGCGTGCACAACTGTTCGCTGGACGTGAAAGAAGGCGAAATCCTTGTGCTGATGGGCCTGTCCGGGTCCGGTAAATCCACCTTGCTGCGGGCGGTGAACGGGCTGAACCCGGTGGTCCGTGGGTCTACACTGGTGTGTGACGGAAACGCGTTGGTGGATGTCACCAGCGCAGACAAGGCCACCCTGCGCCGTATCCGTATGCAGCGCGTCGCGATGGTGTTTCAGCAATTCGGCCTGCTGCCCTGGCGCAGCGTACGCGAAAACGTTGGCCTTGGGCTGGAACTGGCCGGTATGCCCCGGTCCGAACGCGCCGCCCGCGTTGATACGCAACTGCAACTGGTGGGCCTGTCCGACTGGGCCGACCGCCGCGTCGGAGAATTGTCAGGCGGCATGCAGCAGCGCGTGGGACTGGCCCGCGCCTTTGCGACAGAGGCCCCGATCCTGCTGATGGACGAACCCTTTTCGGCGCTTGATCCGCTGATCCGGGCACATCTTCAGGATGAACTACTGGACCTGCAGAAATCGCTGAAACGCACCATCATTTTTGTCAGCCATGACCTGGACGAGGCCTTTAAGATCGGCAACCGGATCGCCATCATGGAAGGCGGGCGGATCGTGCAATGTGGGACGCCACAGCAGATTTTTACCGCCCCGGCAACGGACTATGTGGCTGAATTCGTTGCACATATGAATCCTTTGGGGGTACTGCGCGCGCTGGATGTGATGGAACCGGCTGCGGCGGATCACCCGGTCACGGTCGCGCCGGACAGTCCGGTCAAGGACGTGATGCAGGCCCTGCGCCAAGGCCCCGTCGGCGTACTGCAGGACGGCCGGATACTGGGGCAGATCACCCCGGAAACCGTGTTGGCGAAACTGCTGGACCCGCGCGGGGCGTGATCAGATCTTGGTGATCTCGGCTGGCGGCGTGCGCATGCGCCGTTTCAGCACGGATTCGCGCCAAGTGATGAAAGTGACGGACCCGATGATGACCCCACCACCAACGATGACCCACAGGTCAATCCCTTCGTCGAACACGAAATAACCCAACAGGCAGGCCCAGACCAGTTGCAGGAACGACACCGGCTGCGTCACCGTCACCGGGGCCGCAGCAAAGGCCAGCGTCATCGCATAATGCCCCGCCGTCGCCACGCAGGCCACCGCAGACAATATCCCCAGCGCCCGCCAATCCGGCATCACCCAAACCGACGCGGCCATCGGGGCAAGGCCAATCGTAACGAAAACGGACAGCATCGCCACGACGACTGAGGGGCTGATTTCAGCGCTCAGTTGCTTGGCCAACAGGTAGGATGCGCCGAACACAAACGCGGTTCCCAGCATTGCCAGGTGGCCCTGCCCGATCTCTCTGAATCCGGGGCGCAGGATGATCAGCGCACCGACCAGCGCCGCAACCACGGCCAGAATTCGGCGAAACGCCAGTTTTTCCCCTAGGAACAGCGCCGCGCCGATGGTGACATAGATCGGCGACAGGTAGTTCATCGCCGTCACATCCGCGATGGGGATACGGGCCATGGCATAGAACCACAGCGCCACGCCCCCCGCATGGGCCAGTCCGCGAAAGGCGAACAGCCCCCATTGGCGGCGGGTCAACCGCGCCCGCAGGATCGGGCGGATCACGGGCAGCACGAACACCATCCCGATAGCATAGCGCAGAAACGCCGCCTCGGACGCGGGAATCACCGGCCCCAGTGTCTTGACCAGCGCAGTCACACCGACAAACAACACGCCAGTGACCAGCATCCAAAGCACTGCTGCAACGGGGCGGGACGAGAAAGAATCGTTCATATGCTTATCAATTCACGCTTCGGCAGGGGCTGCAAGGGGTCACAGCAGCAGGCTGGCGGCAACCGTCCACATGATGCACCCGACGAAGATATCCAACGCCCGCCATGCGGCAGGTCGGGCGAACAATGGGGCCAGCATCCGCGCCCCGTACCCGAGCGAAAAGAAAAACAGGAAACTGGCGAACATCGCCCCCAGCGCAAACGCCAGCCTATCCTGATACTGCGCCGCGACCGAGCCCAGCAGCACCACCGTGTCCAGGTAGACATGTGGATTGGCCCAGGTCAGCAACAGACAGGTCGCCAGAACCCCCTTCAGGCTGGCGCGGCCCTGAGTGGCGGCATCAAGATGTTCACCGCCTTTCCACGCCGCAAGAAAGGCCCGCGCGCCGTAGACGATCAGGAAAGCCGCCCCACCCCACCGCATCACCGGTTCCAGCAGGGGAAGTTTGGTGACCAGTATCCCGAACCCGGACACCCCGGCGGCGATCAGGATCGCATCGGACAGCGCACAAGTCAGCGCGACGGCAAACACATGTTCGTGCCGGATGCCCTGCCGCAGGACAAAGGCGTTCTGCGCGCCGATAGCCATGATCAGAGACAGCCCCAAGCCAAAGCCTGCGAGTGCAGAGTCCATTTGCATTGCCCTTTTCAAAGAATGAAGATCGCGCCGTAAACTGTTGGAATCCTGCAAAGGCGCAATCGCGATTTGCCTGTGCACCGACGTTGGACCCAAGCCACGAACACAGGGTATTTCCAATTTATTTCAGCGCCTTAAGCCGGATTCAAGTACATTTCCAACAAATTCTGACGCAGCAGATGGCCATTGATGCCCCCGCTTTGCAGCGATTGATTTATCCACAAATCCATCCACAAACGCACCAAAAGACTGTGGATAACCCTGATTTTGTTCGATTTCTGTTAGAGTCATGCGCGAGGTCGGTTGAATCTTCATCTCAAATGACTCATTTTCGATACCGGGTGCAAAGACCCTTCTATGGATAACTTTCTGGCCCCGTTCCCTGGCTGACGGGGCCGGCCTACAATCCCCAAATCAACTTTCAGCCCCAACCGTTTGCCCGAAAACGAAAACCGGCCCTAAGGGCCGGTTTCGCAATCTGTGGAATTCTTGACGGGTCAGAGCTGTTCCATGACCTCGTCGGAAGCCTCGAAATTGGCGGTGACGCGCTGCACATCATCGTCGTCTTCCAGCGCATCCAACAGCTTCATCAGCTTTTGCATATCCTCAAGGCCCAGTTCGGTGGTGGTTTGCGGTTTCCACACCAGCTTGGTCGAATCCGACTCGCCCAGTTCTGTTTCCAGCGCGGTGGAGACCTCGTTCAGGTCGGTGTCGGCGCACCAGATGATATGGCCGTCTTCGCTGCTTTCCACGTCCTCGGCCCCGGCTTCGATCGCGGCCATCATGACGGTATCCGCATCCCCGACCGACGCCGGATAGGCGATTTCGCCCTTGCGGTCGAACATGAACCCGACCGACCCGGTTTCCCCCAGGTTGCCGCCGTTCTTGGTGAAGGTAGAGCGCACGTTCGAGGCCGTCCGATTGCGGTTGTCGGTCATCGCTTCGACGATGACGGCGACACCGTTCGGCCCGTAGCCTTCATATCGGATTTCCTCGTAGATTTCGGCGTCGCCGCCCACGGCCTTCTTGATTGCGCGGTCGATGTTGTCCTTGGGCATCGAGTTCGACTTGGCCTCTTTCACGGCCAGGCGCAGGCGGGGGTTCTTGTCGGGGTCAGGGTCGCCCATTTTCGCGGCGACGGTGATTTCCTTCGACAGTTTGGAAAAAAGTTTAGAGCGGGCGGCGTCCTGCCGCCCCTTGCGGTGCTGGATGTTTGCCCATTTTGAGTGGCCGGCCATCGCTGCCTCCATCGTCCTGATAATTTCGTCGCGCCTCTATAGGCCAGCAGGGGCCTTGCCTGCAAGGTGGTTGCGTTCGCTCTGCACCTGCGATTGTGTGTACGGCAGGAGGCCCCCCCCAATGACCACGGACCAGATCATCCTGTTCAGCCTGTTCGGCGCTGTCTTTGTCCTGCTGCTGTGGGGGCGGTTCCGGTACGACCTTGTCGCCTTTACCGCGCTGCTGCTGGGGGTGGTGCTGGGAGTCGTACCGGTCAAGGACGCGTTTTCCGGGTTCGGCCATTCGGCCACCCTGGTGGTGGCGCTGGTGCTGATCGTGTCCGCCGGGCTGGTGCGGTCCGGCGCGGTGTTCCTGATCACCCGCACGATGGTGGACAGTTCACGCGCCCTGGGCAGCCATATCGCGCTGATGGGTGGGATCGGCGGCGTGTTGTCGGCCTTCATGAACAACGTTGCGGCGCTGGCGCTGCTGATGCCGGTGGACATTCAGACCGCCCATAAGGCGGACCGCAGCCCGGGGCTGAGCCTGATGCCGCTGAGTTTCGCCACCATTCTGGGCGGCATGGCCACACTGATCGGCACCCCGCCAAACATCATCATCGCCGCGATCCGCGAGGAATCGCTGGGCGAACCCTTTGCCATGTTCGATTTCGCTCCGGTTGGCGCGCTGACCGCGCTGGCAGGGCTGGCCTTCGTGGCAGTGATCGGCTGGCGGCTGATCCCGAAACGCGAGGACGCCACCAACCAGATGGCGGACATCGGGGATTACATTGCCGAATTGACCATCCCCGAGGACTCGAAACTCATCGGGAAGCGTGTAGAGGAGCTGTACGAGGACGCCGAAAAGGCCGACGTGGCCGTCATTGGCCTGATCCGGGATGACAAGCGACGCTATGGGGCATCGCGCTATGCGGTGTTGAAGGCCGGCGATGCGCTGGTGCTGGAAGCCAAGCCGGACGCGCTGGATGAATTCCGCTCGGCCCTGTCGCTGGCGTTTTCGGATGAAAGGCGCGAATCTCTGCTGAAGGCCGAAGGGGAAGGGCTGGACATCATCGAAGCCGTGGTACCGCAGGAATCCCGCCTGGCCGGGCGGACCGCACAGGCCATCGGGCTGGCATGGCGGCACCGGACTGTGCTGCTGGGCATTTCCCGCCAAGGGCGGCAGATCAACGATCAGGTCCGCAAGACCGAAGTGCAGCCCGGTGACATCCTGCTCCTGCTGGCGCCGCGCGGGACCGGGGCGGACGTGATGGAATGGCTGGGTGTCCTGCCATTGGCGGATCGGGGCCTGTCCGTGACCGAAAACACGAAAACCTGGCTGGCCATCGGACTGTTCGCCACCGCGGTGTTCGCGGCCAGCGTCGGGCTGATCTACCTGCCAATCGCGCTGGGTCTGGTGGTGGTGGGCTATGTCCTGGCGCGCATCCTGCCGCTAGAGGAACTCTACGACCATATCGAGTGGCCGGTGGTGGTGCTGCTGGGGTCGATGATCCCGTTGGGGGCGGCGCTGGAAACCTCTGGCGGGACGGACCTGATTGCCGGAGCGTTGGTGTCGCTGACCGAAGGCATGCCCGCCTGGGCAATCCTGACCGTGCTGATGGTGGTGACGATGACCCTGTCGGATGTGCTGAACAACACCGCTACGGCGATTGTCGCCGCCCCCATCGGCATCCAGATGGCGCAGCAACTGGGGGTCAACCCCGACCCGTTCCTGATGGCGGTGGCGATTGCCGCGTCATCCGCGTTCCTGACGCCTATCGGGCACAAGAACAACACGCTGGTGCTTGGCCCCGGCGGCTATCGGTTCGGGGACTACTGGCGCATGGGCCTGCCGCTGGAAATCCTTGTCGTGGCGGTCTCGATCCCGCTGATCCTGGTATTCTGGCCGTTGTAAGACGCGCCTAGAACGGGAAGAAGAACGGGATCAGCGCCGAGGCCAGCATCCCCATCGTCAGGTTCAGCGGAATGCCCACGCGCAGGAAATCGGTGAACTTGTACCCGCCTGGGCCATAAACCAGCATGTTGGTCTGGTACCCGATCGGCGTGGCAAAGCTGCAGGAGGCCGCGATCATCACCGCCACCACCAGTGGGCGCGGATCAATCCCCATTGCATTGGCCAGACCGATGGCGATCGGGGTCACCACCACGGCCACGGCGTTGTTGGACACCATTTCCGTCAGCACCGAGGTCAGCAGATAGATCGCCCAGACGATCAGCACCGGGGGCAGCATGGACAGCCACGGCTGGATCGCGCCCACCACCAGTTCCACCGCGCCGGTATGTTCCAGCGCCGCGCCTATGGCCAGCATGGCAAAGATCAGCGCCAGCAGGCGGCCATCGACGTAGGAAAACGCCTCGTCTGAATCGATACAGCGCGTGATCAGCACCAGCGCCACGGCCAGCGCCGCCAGCAGCAGGATCGGCGCCACGCCGAACCCGGCCAGCACCACAACTCCCAGCAGCGCAGCGATGGCGACGGGGGCTTGGCTGCGGCGGAACGCCTTGGCCGCGGGGTGCGACACGTCCACAAGATCCATGTCGGCGGCCAGGCGCTGGATATCCTCGGGCGCGCCTTCCAGCAGCAGCGTGTCGCCGACGCGCACCACCAATTCCTGCAGCTTGCTGCCGATATTCTGGTTCCGGCGGTGCACGGCCAGCGGGTAAACACCGTAGCGGCGGCGCAGACGCATCGACCCCAGCGATCGGCCCACCATTTTACAGCCGGGGGAAATCAGCACCTCTACGGTTTCGGTTTCCACCGCCGACACCTGGTCCATGCGCTTCAGGCTCTTGTCGCGCTGCAGGCTGAGCAGCTCGGTCATTTGGGTGCGCAGCACGACCCGGTCACCGACCTGCAGTTCGACCCCTTCCAGGCCATGACGCAAGGACTGATCGCCGCGGATGACGTCAATCAGGCGCACGCCTTCGCGCTTGAACAATTGCACGCTCAGCACCTCGCGCCCGATGAGGTTGGAATCAGGCGGAATAACGGCCTCGGTGAAGAATTTCATCCGGCTTTTGCTGGACAGCATATTGGCCATGCTGGTGCGTTCCGGCAGCAGGAAGCGGCCAAAGACGCCAAGATAGATCATCCCCCAAATCACCAGCACCACCGCCAGCGGCGTCACCTCGAAGATGGAAAACCCGGTCAACCCCTGCGCCCGCGCCACGCCGTCCACCAGCAGGTTCGTCGAGGTACCGACCAGCGTCAGCGTGCCCCCGATGATCGCGGCATAGCTGAGAGGGATCAGCAAGCGGCTGGCGGCGATCCCCATCGTGCTGGACAGTTGTACAAAGACCGGGATCATCACCACCACCACAGGTGTGTTGTTCATGATTGCAGAGGCCAACACCACGACGACCAGCAGCATCACAATCGCCGTCTTGGGATTGGTCCGCGCCTTGCGATCCGCCAGAACGGTGAACGCGTCCAGCGCGCCGGTCCTTACCAGCGCCCCCATCACGATGAACATCATCGCGATCGTCCACGGCGCGGGATTGGACAGCACGTCCAGCGCGGCCTGATAGGGCAGCAGCCCCAATACCAGCATCAACGCGACGCCGGTGATGGCGACAACCTCGGTCGGGAACACCTCTTTCACGAAAAGGGCGAACATGGCGACTACCACCAACAGCGCCATGACCGCCTGCAAGGAGTGTGAAAGCTGAAGCAATTCCATGAAGCTACCTCGGGGGGCGGGGCGGCAGTGCCGCGCGGGGCAAAGCCAGTCCGGCAGGTGGCGAAGAGAGGATCACAGACCGGCCTGCTGCAAGCGGCCACCCTGACGGATCATGCGGATATCCTTGGCCAGACCGGTGCGGTCATCGGTTTCCACGAAGACGCCGGACAGGGTCGCCTCGCCGTTCGCGGGGGTAAAGCGGGACTTGGCCATGCCGGTGACAAAGCGGCGCATGGGTTCTTCCTTTTCCATGCCGATCACGCTGTCATAGTCGCCACACATGCCCGCATCGGATTGGAACCCGCTGCCCTTGGGCAGGATCTGGGTGTCGCCGGTGGGAACATGGGTATGGGTGCCGACGATCAGGCTGGCCCGCCCGTCGCAGAAATGGCCCATGCCCATCTTTTCGCTGGTCGCTTCGCAATGGACATCCACCAGCGCGGCCTGCACGGCCCCACCCAGCGGATGCTTGCGCAGCACGTCGTCGATGGCGGAAAACGGATCGTCGAAGGCGCGTTTCATGAACACGTTGCCCAGCACCTGCGTCACCAGGATCTTGCGCCCGCGCCGATCCTCGAACACGCGGTGGCCGCGTCCGGGGGCAACCTTTGCGTAGTTCAGGGGACGCAAGATGCGCGGTTCGCTTTCGATGAACTGCATCATGTCCTTCTGGTCGAAGGCATGATCACCCAGCGTCACGCAATCGGCGCCCGCCTCAAGCAGCAGTTTCGCGTGTTCACCGCTAAGCCCCGCGCCATTGCTGGCGTTTTCGCCGTTCACCACGACAAAATCCAGCCGCCAGTCCTGACGCAGGCGCGGCAGGGTTTCTGATACAGCGCGCCGTCCGGCCCGCCCCATCACATCGCCAAGGAAAAGAATTCTCATGCGCATTGCCTAGGCCCCCGCCCCGGTTCAGGCAAGAGCGAACCGACGGAACCGCCAGCAATCGGAACGGTTTTTCGGCTCTGTGGCCGTTAAGCAAACAGGTATTCCGCCGCGTAGGTCACCGGGAAATTCACCGATCGGGCGATAAAGCAGACCTGGTGGATGCGCCCGTGGATCTGGTCGGCGGCATTGGCGTCGCTACCCATGGCCAAGGTGATACGCGGCCGCAGTTCCGCCCGCAGGAATCGCCCTGCCCCGGACGGATGGGTTTCACCTACGGCTTGCGGGGCATCTTCATAGGCCAGCACCTGGATACCCGCGTCGCTGGCATAGTGCAGGTACCACAGCATATGGCATGCAGAAAGCGCCGAGATCAGCAGGTCTTCTGGGTTGGGCTTGGACGGATCGCCCCCCAGCAGGGGGTCGTTGGAACAGTGGACGACCGGCTTGCCCGGCGTTTCGATGTTCCACGTCCGGTCATAGGCGCGATAATGCGCCGTTCCTTCGCCCCGGTTGCCGGTCCAGACGATACGAGAGGTATAGGCGTGTTCCTTTACCATGCGGCGTTCCTTTGGTGGCAGCGCCAGGGCGCTTAGAAGGTTAGTATGCCCTGTTCGGTGACGATCATGTCCAGTGGCTGGTCTGTCGGTTCCAGTGGCAAGTTGTCAGCCTCTTGCGCGGCATAGGCAAAGCCGATCGCCAGTGTCGCCCGCCGGGATCGCAACAATTCCAGCGTCCGGTCATAGAACCCGCCGCCATAGCCCAGACGCCCGCCCCGGCGATCAAAGGCAACCAACGGAACAATCAGGATTTCCGGTTCGAAAAAATCGTCAATTGCCGGGATACGCGCGCCGAATGGGCCGTCCCTCATCACGCAGCCCGGTTCCCAGCGCGAGAATTTCAGCGGCTGGCCTTGGCCCAAGATCACCGGCACGCCAACAGGGCCATGCGCGGCGGCCTCTTCCATCGCCGGAAGCGGACTGATTTCGGTGCGGATCGGCATGTAACCCGACAGCGGGACGCCGCGATAACCGGCCAGCACCTCTGACAGATGCGCGGCGCGTCCGTGCAGCCCGGATTCATGCGCGGCCTTGCGGCGGGCAAAGGCGGCCTTGCGGGCGGCGGCCTTGGCTTCGGCCAGCCCGGTCATAGCAACACCGAGGCGGCAAGACCGAGGAAAGCAAAGAAGCCAACAACATCCGTCACCGTCGTCACGAACGGGCCCGACGCCAGCGCCGGGTCGATCTTCAGCCGGTCCAACGCCATCGGAATCGCAATCCCGCCGACAGCCGCGGACACCTGCGTCAACAGCATCGCCACGCTGATCACCACGGCCAGCATCGGCACCCCGAACCAGAACCCGGTCACCAGCGCCATGATCAGCCCGAACAGCACCCCGTTCACCGCCCCCACCGACACTTCGCGCCAGACAACGCGCAGGGCGTTCTGGGCGGTCAGGTCGCGCGTGGCCAGCGCCCGGACCGTCACGGTCATGGTCTGCGTCCCCGCATTGCCCCCCATCGAGGCGACGATCGGCATCAGCACCGCCAGCGCCACCATCTGGTTGATGGTTTCGGCAAAGAGGTCGATCACCAGCGAGGCCAGGATCGCCGTCAGCAGGTTCACGAACAGCCACAGCGCCCGGCCCTTCGCGGCCTCCAGGATGGTGTCGGACAGGCTGGATTCGTCGCTGACCCCCGCCAGTCGCAGGATGTCTTCTTCGTGTTCCTCGTCCAGAACGGCCATGGCGTCGTCGATTGTGATCACCCCCACGAGACGGCCGTTCTCATCCACCACCGGCGCAGAAATCAGGTGATACTGGTTGAAGGCATAGGCAACGTCGCCCTCGTCCTCCAGCACCTTGATCAGTTGGAACGTGTCTTCGACGATGTCCTTCAGCGGCACCGTCCGGCGCGAGGACATAAGCTTGCCCAGCGTCACGTTTCCAACTGGGTGCATACGCGGATCAACCAGCGTCACATGATAGAACTGGTCCGGCAATTCCTGCGCATTCCGCAGGAAATCAATCGCGTCGCCCACGGTCCAGTGTTCCGGGGCGGTCACGACTTCGCGCTGCATAAGACGGCCGGCGGATTGTTCGGGATAGGTCAGCGCCTGTTCGACGGCGACCCGGTCGGCGACCTCCAGCGCGCCAAGGATGGCCGCCTGCTGGGGTGAATCCAGATCCTCGACCAGATCGACAACGTCGTCCGAGTCCATTTCCCGGACCGCGTCGGCCAGAACATCAGGGCGCAGAACGGCGATCACGTCCTCGCGGATGCCCTCGTCCAGTTCCGAGAGGATTTCACCGTCGAATTCCCGATCGTACAGCTGGACAAGCTGGCTGCGTTCGGAGGTGCCAAGCTGTTCCAGAAGGTCGGCGATGTCAGCGGCATGCAGCGGCTCCATCAGCTCTGTCAGCAGCGCCGCATCGTTTTCCTCTACCGCATCCAGGATGGCGGCGACGGTCTTGCGGTCCAGTCGAAAACTGGCTTCTTCCTGCTCTTCCGGGCGGATGCTGTCGATGTGTTGGTCTTCGCTCATGACGCCCCCCTGCTTGCCTGTGCCTCTCATAAAGGAAGGCCCGCCTTCGAAACAATGGTTACGGGCAATTTACCTATGATTTCTGGCACAATACTGTGACAGGGAAAGGAAACGCCGATGACGAATGATCTACTGCTGCTGGGCCAGACGCTCGGATTTGATGCGGATCCTTTTACCGAAGGGCCAAAGGCGGCCCGGCATGACAGCCGTGGCGGGGTTCTGATCCGCGCCGGGCGAATCGCGGACACCGGCACAGCCGATGATTTGTGCCGCCGTCACCCGGGCGCGGCAGTCACGGATCACGGGAACGGGCTGATCATGGCCGGGTTCGTGGACGCCCATGTGCACTATCCGCAGACCGGGATCATTGCAAGTTGGGGTAAACGGCTGATCGACTGGCTGAACAGCTATACCTTCCCAGAGGAAATGCGCTTTGCCGATCCGGGCTATGCCGCCGAAGTCGCGGGCCGCTACCTGGACCTGGTGCTGGCCAATGGCACCACCACCGTCGCCAGCTATTGCACCATCCACCCCGAAAGCGTGGAGGCATTTTTCAGCGCCGCGCAGGCACGGGGGATGCGGGTTGTCGCAGGCAAGACCTGCATGGATCGCGACACCGCTCCCGAAGGGCTGCGCGACACGGCGCAATCCGCCTATGACGACAGCAAGCGGCTGCTGGACAAATGGCATGGGCAGGATCGGCTGTCCTATGCCATCACGCCCCGGTTTTCGCCGACCTCGACACCGGATCAGTTGGCAGCATTGGGGGCGTTGTGGGCGGAATACCCCGATTGCCTGATGCAAACTCACCTGTCCGAACAGGTGGACGAGATCGCCTGGGTCAAATCCCTGTATCCAGCCGCCCGCGATTACCTGGACACGTACGAGGCGCATGGCCTGCTGCGGACCGGCGGGCTGTATGGCCATGCGATCCATCTGGAACAGCGCGAGCGGGACCGCCTGCGCGAAGTGGACGCGGCCCTGATCCACTGCCCCACATCGAACACCTTTATCGGGTCGGGCCTGTTCGACATGACGGGGCTGAAAGCGGACGGACATCGCATCGGTCTGGCAACGGACACTGGGGGCGGGTCATCGTTTTCGATGTTGCGCACGATGGCTGCGGCCTATGAGATCGGGCAGTTGCGCCACGCCCCGTTGCACCCCGCCCAACTGCTGTGGCTGGCCACCGCCGGATCGGCGCGGGCGCTGCGCATGGAGGACCGGATCGGGAACCTGACCCAAGGGCTGGAGGCCGACCTGGTGGTGCTGGACCTGCAATCCACCCCCGCCATCGCGCAACGCGCGGCCCGTGCCAACGATATCTGGGAAGCGGTCTTTCCGACGATCATGATGGGGGACGACCGGGCGATTGCCGCGACATATGTGAGCGGGCAAGTGCAACAGACGCCGTAATTCTGCACCGGGCGTTCACAGCATTTCGGCAAGCCGGCGCGCCAGCCTGTTGTGCTGCCGGATCACCGCTGGCAGGTCTATGGTGACAATTTGCCAATCGCGCACGATTTGCCGCCCTTCGACGAACAGGTGCCGCACCTTGGCGGGCCCTGCCAGCAGCAGCGCCGCAGGATCCCAGCTGCCAGCCGAATCGATCCCGGTGACATCCCAGATGGCGATGTCGGCCCGCTTACCCGGCGCGATTTGGCCGCAATCCGGGCGGTTCAGCACTTCGGCGCCGCCTCTGGTGGCGATCTCCAGCGCCTCGCGGGCGCTCATGGCGTCCGCGCCGTTGGCGACCCGTTGCAGCAGCATCACCTGTCGCGCCTCTTGCACCATGTTGCCACTGTCGTTGCTGGCGGAACCGTCCACCCCAAGCCCGACAGGCACGCCAACGTCGCGCATCCGGCGAACGGGAGCGATGCCACTGCCCAACCGACAATTCGAACAGGGACAATGCGCCACCCCGGTCCGGGTATGGGCGAACAGGTCAATCTCTGCCCTGTCCAGCTTTACACAATGGGCGTGCCAGACGTCCGGGCCGGTCCAACCCAGATCCTGCGCGTACTGGCCGGGGCGGCAGCCGAATTTTTCCTGCGAGTAAGCGATGTCTTCGTCATTTTCGGCCAAGTGGGTATGCAACATCACCCCCTTGTCACGCGCCAGCAGCGCCGCGTCACGCATCAATTCACGACTGACCGAAAACGGGGAACAGGGTGCAATTCCCACTCGCACCATCGCACCCTCGGACGGGTCATGGAAGGCGTCCACGACGCGGATGCAGTCATTCAGGATGGTGTTTTCCGCCTCCACCAGACTGTCAGGCGGCAATCCCCCGGCGCTTTCGCCAATGCTCATCGCGCCGCGGGTGGGATGAAACCGCAGGCCAAGTTCCGTTGCGGCGTCAATCGTATCCTCCAGCCGCGCGCCGTTGGGATAGAGATACAGGTGGTCCGAGCTGAGCGTGCAGCCGGACAAGGCCAGTTCCGCCAACCCGATTTGGGCGGAAATGCGCATCTCCTCGGGGCCGAAACGCGCCCAGATCGGATAGAGGGTTTTGAGCCAACCGAACAACAACGCGTCCTGCCCGCCGGGCACAGCACGGGTCAGCGTCTGGTAGAGATGGTGGTGGGTATTCACCAAGCCGGGGGTCACCACACAGCCGCGGGCATCGACGATTGCGCCGGTGGTCGTCAGGCTTTGGCCGATGCGGAGGATTTGCCCTTGCCGTATCAGGATATCCGCGCCCGACAGTTCGCGGCGCTGGTCGTCCATCGTCAGCACGTGGTCGGCGTTGCGGATCAGGATTTCACTGTTGTTCATCGTCACACTCCGTTCCGCCCCCTTCGGTCAGAGTGTGACGCGGGCCGACAGAAAGGGACGAAGGACTCGGGCCGCCAGACCGTTATCCCCGCTCAGGCCCCGTCAATCAAGGGGAACGCGGCGCAGGATATCCAGCGCGGCGCGGTGTTGTTCTTCGCCAGCCGCGGCAATCACGCGGCCGCCTTCATGTGCCGGACCACCCTGCCAATCGGTCACGATTCCCCCCGCCGCCCGGATCACCGCCAGCGGCGCCTGGATGTCGTAATTGCTCAGCCCCGCCTCGATCACCAGGTCAATGTGACCTGCGGCCAGCAAGGCATAGGCATAGCAATCCATGCCGTAGCGGGTCAGGCGGCACTGTTGCGCGACCGCGTGAAAGCCTTGGCCCTCTGACTGGGTGCCGACTTCGGGGAAGGTGGTGAAAACGATCGCCTGAGACAAGGGACGAGACCCGAGTGTTTTCAGGGGCCGCTGACCAAAGGGGCCGTCCATACTGGCCTGCCCCAGCCCGCCCCAGAACCGTTCGCCGATATAGGGCTGGTCGATCACACCGAATACCGGACCGGTCTTGTCAGCGGCGGCGATCAGCACCCCCCAGGTCGGCGTGCCGGACAGAAAGCCGCGAGTGCCGTCGATCGGGTCCAGCACCCAGGTGATGCCGCTGCGGCCCTCGGTCCGGCCGAATTCTTCGCCAATGATCGCATCATCGGGGCGCAACTTGGCCAGTACCGCGCGCATCGCCTGTTCGGCGGCGCGGTCGCCCTGGGTCACCGGATCAAAACCACCTGCAACCTTGTTTTCAGCCGCAAGGCCATGCTGACGGAAATATGGACGCACCGCGTCGCGGGCGGTGTCGGCCAGAGCGTGGGCGGTCGCAATCAGGCTGTCGGGATCGATCATCGGGGCCTCCGGCGGTGCAGACACCCCGCGCCTACACCATGCGGCGCGCGCGCTCAAGCAGCGGAGGACAGCACCCGCGCCAATTCGACAAGGTGGCGGCGTTGTTCTTCGGGGATGGATTGAAACGACCGCACCAGGTTCAGCGCCTCGCGATTCAGGATCACGTCCTCTGGAATTGCGCCACCTGCGCCGGCCTGATTGGATACGCCGTCCAGTCCTTCAAAGAAATAACTAACCGGAACGCCCAGTACCTCTGATATACCCCAAAGCCGGGACGCGCTGACGCGATTGGCCCCGGTTTCATATTTCTGGATTTGCTGAAACTTTATCCCGACGCGTTCCGCAAGTTGCTGCTGCGTCATTCCGATCAGCCAACGCTGTTGCCGAATTTTCTGTCCAACATGTGCATCAACCGGATGAGTCATGAGACCGCTTCCTCTTATTTCTTTGAACTACGTGGAACACCATGCAACGAAACCAATCCGCGCGAACGCCGCCCAATTCGGGGTTACGTTCTGACAAAGCTATCAATTTTTCCCTAACGCGCAAGAAAAGATACGACAAAAAGGCGTATTTTCTCTCATCAAGAACAATTTATAGGCGCAAGGCCATATTCATTCCAAACGGTTGCTACAGGCCCGTTTGACTATCGTCGCAGCAGTTCGCATAACGTGGCAAACTCCGGAGGATCCCATGCGCGCTTTTCACATCGCCTCTGCCGGAGAGGCGCCGAAGCTGATCGACCTAGCCATCCCGCAACCCGGGCCGGGCCAGATCCGGCTGAAGATCGCAGCCTGCGGGCTGAATTTCGCTGATCTGCTGATGATCCAGGGCAAGTACCAGGACACCCCGCAGGCGCCCTTTACCTTGGGGATGGAGGTTGCCGGCACTGTGGACGCGCAGGGGCCGGATACCGATGGGCCCGCCGTCGGCACGCGTGTTGCGGTGTTCGGCGGTCAGGGCGGGCTGGCCGACTTTGGCTGTTTCGACGTCAACCGCTGCGTGGCGATTCCTGACGCGATGAGTTTCGAAGATGCCGCCGCCTTTCAAATCGCCTATGGTACCAGCCACGTCGCGCTGGACCACCGGGCGCGCATGCAACCGGGCGAAACGCTGCTGGTCACCGGTGCCGCGGGCGGTGTAGGTCTGACCGCCGTAGAAATCGGCAAGCTGATGGGGGCCACCGTAGTCGCCTGCGCGCGCGGGGCCGATAAGCTGGCGGTCGCCAAATCGGCCGGGGCCGATCACCTGATCGACGCAACAAATCAGGACATCCGCGAGGTCGTGAAATCGCTGGGTGGTGCAGACGTGGTCTATGACGCCGTTGGAGGGGATCAGTGGGAAGCCGCTTTTCGCGCCTGCAAGCCCGAGGGACGCCTGCTTCCAATCGGTTTCGCCAGCGGAGACGTGCCGCAAATACCGGCCAACCATCTGTTGGTAAAAAACCTGACCGTGCTGGGCGTCTATTGGGGCGGCTACCTTAAATTCCGGCCAGAGGTGATTACGGACAGCCTGAAAACCATGCTGGGCTGGTACGAACAGGGCCGCCTGAAGCCCCATGTCAGCCACGTCTTGCCATTGGACCGGGCGGACGAAGGGCTGGAACTGCTGCGCGCGCGCAAATCCACCGGTAAGGTCGTCATCACCCCATAGGGCTACATCATGCGGAACGCCTGCCGCAGTTGATCGCCAAGGTGGCGCATCACTTCTTTGCGGCCCTTGTCCGAGATATACATGTTGATTTGCTGAACCGTCAGGTCCGGCAGGCTGCCACCGTGGTCAATCGGTTCCAGATGCGGTGGTTCTGTCCCCTCGATCATCGTATGAATGGCCAAATCGGCGGCGACCGTCGCCTCGATCGTACGGTCGGATTCGGTTTCCACCGCGATTTCCCAGTCTATCCCCGCGTCATCCAGTGCGGCGATGGCACCGGTGCGGAAGATGCAGAACCGCCCAAAGGCCAGCCTGAGAGGGCGCTGTTTCCACGCGGTCCCACCCGGCGCGCCGATCCATTTCAAGGGTTTGGTGGCAAGGGTTTCCCCGCCAGCATCCAGGCCGGTTTCCGTGGTCAGGATCACATCACATTCGCCGCGCTTGAACTGCGCCTTCAGTTCGCGCGTGAAAGAGGTGACCAACTGCACCTTCATACGGGGAAACTGCGCGTTGAACCGTTGCAGCACTTGCGGGACCGCCGGATAGACGATGTCATGCGGCACCCCCAGCACGATTTCGCCCTCGAACACCTGGTCGGTCAGGCGGGCCAGCACTTCGTCGTTCAGGTCAACCATGCGTCGGGCGTAGCTGAGCAACTGTTCCCCGGCGGCAGTCAGGCCGATGGCGCGGTTCGAACGGTCCATCAGCATCACCCCCAGCAGATCCTCCAGCCTTTTCAACTGCATGGATACGGCCGATTGCGTCAGATTCAGCACGCCAGCCGCCCGCGTCACCCCACCCAGATCAGCCACTGCCACGAAAGAGCGTAACGTCGTTACGTCCAGATTTCGCATTTCATCACCATTATTGATGCTTCATTCCAAAAACATTCATTTCCAATATGAACCATAGAGGCGCATGTATATCAACAGAAATGATGAATTTCACACGACTCATCACAGAAAAGGAAAGCTGATATGATCTCTGCACATAGCTCTGTCCGTTTGGCCACCGAGTCCCGCCGCCGTCCTTCGGTGTTTGCACTACTGGCCGCAGCCATCGGATTGCGCCGCCAGCGCGCGCGTCTGGCGCAACTGGATGACGCGGCGCTGGCCGACATCGGACTGACCCGCGCCGAGGCGCTGCGCGAAGCGCGCCGCCCCCTGTGGGATGCGCCGGACAACTGGATGCTGTGACCTGCGCCGCAGCCGCAGGATTTCGCGCCGGGGGCCTTGAAAACGGGTCTCACCTGCCCGATATTTGGTGCAATTCCCGCAGAATGGGAAAAATGATCACCAACGGAGGCTTAGATGGCTGACTACAACACGATCCGGACGGCTGCCGGCACCCGCACCGCCCAGATTGACGCGGGCCTGCGCGCCCACATGAACAAGGTGTATGGCACCATGTCGATCGGCATGCTGCTGACCTTTGCCGTGGCATGGGCCGTGGGAACCGTCCCTGCCCTGCTGGGTGTTTTGCGCGACCCGATGACGCTGCAACCCAACATCCTGGGCTGGATTGTCATGTTCGCCCCCCTGATCATGGTTTTCGCCTTTGGCGCGGCTATCAACCGGCTGTCCGCCGCCGGGGCGCAGCTGTTCTTTTTCGCCTTCGCGGCGGTGATGGGCCTGTCGCTGAGCTGGATCTTCGTGGCGTTCACCGGCTTTTCGATCGCACAGGTGTTCCTGGTGACCTCGATTGCCTTCGCGGGCCTGTCGCTGGTGGGTTACACCACCAAGAAAGACCTGACCGGCATGGGGTCATTCCTGATCATGGGCGTGATCGGCATCCTGGTCGCCTCGATCATCAACATCTTCCTTGGCTCTCCGGCGATCCATTTTGCGATCTCGGTGCTGGGCGTGCTGATCTTCGCGGGTCTGACGGCCTATGACACCCAAAGCATCAAGAACACCTACCTGGCACATGCCCATAGCGGTGACAGCGAATGGCTGGGTAAGGCCGCAATCATGGGCGCGCTGAACCTGTATCTGGACTTCATCAACATGTTCATGTTCCTGCTGCAACTGCTTGGCAATCGCGAATAAGCCCCTTCAGCGCCGACATTCCAAGCCCCGCCAGACCATCTGGCGGGGCTTTTTTGTGCTACCGGAATAGGCTGAACTGTGCACGAACAGGCGGTATGCACCAATTTTCACAATTCCCGCAGCCGAATTTTCGCCTCGCTGTGATAAGCTGCGCACAATTGATTTTAGCCTAAACACCTCTGGCGGGCCCAATTACGCCGCCCGAACCGTCAGATGCGGATTTAAGAAAGGACGAGGCGAATGCCTGTTTCGGTTGACCCTCAGACGCCAGTCAGCGGCGGCAGCATGTTCATCGCAGCCCATCAGGATGACAACCTGCTGTTCATGAACCCGACCCTTCAGAGCCGCATGGACAGTGGTGTACCTGTGGTGGCGATTGATCTGACGGCCGGTGACGCGGGCGAAAACGCCGACTATTGGACCGGTCGCGAGGCGGGCAAGAAAGCGGCCTTTGCGCTGATGGCGGGTACAGACGACTGGGTGGACGAGGTCGTGACGCTGGATATTGAGGGACAAAGCTTTTCCGTGGCCAGTTCCTACTTGGCAAGCCGCCCGGAAATCCGCCTGTATTTTCTGCGCCTGCCAGATGGGTTCAGCACCGGAACCGGTACTGATACATACGGCTTTGAGAGCCTGCAATTACTTTGGGACGGCGCCATTGAATCCGTGACCGCCGTTGATGGATCGGCCAGCTATTCCGCAGATCAACTGGTTTCTCTGCTGGGCGCGCTGATGACCCTGCACGAACCGGAACAAGTGCACCTGCAGGACCACGATTCAGAGCTGGCCGGGATCGAGCATTCGGACCATATCCACACCGCCCTGTTCGCCATCGCCGCGCTGTCCGGGTATCTGGCCGATGTCACCGTCACCAGTTATGTCGGCTATGCCAGCTGGGGACTTGAGGAAAACCTGACCCCAGAGCAATACGCAGAAGTCTTGGCCGCATTCGAAGCCTATGCAGGATATGACCCCCACGTACTGGGAGAGGACGGCAGTATTCTGGAACCCTACCTGGAATGGGTGCAGCGCGAATACGTGGCGAACGAATATTTCGTGGCGGACCCGATGACGGGGATCACGCTCGCCGGAACGGCAGGAAAGGACACACTGCTGGGCGGCGACCTGAACGATACGCTGATCGGCGAGGGCCGTCGCGATGAACTGCATGGCAACGAGGGCAACGATGTGCTGTCCGGGGGCCGCGGTCGCGACCTGCTGTTCGGAGGTGCCGGCAACGACCTGCTGGACGGCGGCAACAGCAATGACAGGCTTGTGGCCGGTGGTGGAAACGACACGGTCATCGGCGGCAAGGGCAGCGACCGCGCCTTTCTGGGGAAAGGCGACGACATCTGGTACGATGACACGCAAGCATCCGGCGACGACTATGTCGTAGCGGGCGACGGCGATGATACGCTGTACGTCGGCGCAGGCGACGATACCATGTCCGGGCGGGACGGGGCGGATTGCTTTGTCTTTGCCGACAGGATCGGGCATGACATCATCACCGACTATACCCCCGGAATGGACGCGCTGCAGTTTGCGCCAGAACTGTGGAATGGTCCACTGGACCTGACACACCTGCAAGCGCTGGCTTCCCAGGTCGGGTTGGATGTTGTCATTGCCTTCGACAGCGATAATTCACTGACCCTGCGGGGCGTTACCCTGATGGACAGTCTATTGGAGGACATTTCCCTGGGCTGACACCCATTACCCGGCGGCGGTCATTTGTCGCTCAGCGTTTCCTTGGCCACCCGTCTGTAATTGACGAAAGATTTCGCGCTCATCACGACAAAGAAGGTTTCCATGTCGATGAGGATGCAGCCCTTTTCAAACAGTGCGCGGGACAAGGCCTGTATGTCTTCTGCATACAACCTGCGCCGCCCCGTGATTTCGCGCAGGATCTTGTCCGCGATCCGGTATCTGCCCGATGGCTTCCCACCGAATTCCTGATTATAGAGCCGCGCCAGGATCGTGGCGGTTTTGTCATGGTCCATGCTATGATCACGTGATGATGTTTTATCTATAGACAAAAAAATATCACCTATATACTGCCCCGACAACCAACAATTCACAGAGCCATGACACAGACAGACTCCATCGAACCGGTAGAAGAAAGCATCTCGGTCCAGATTCGGACCGCTGTTGCAGAAAGTGACGCGGACAGGCTGGCCGGGCTGCTGGACCCGCTGTCCTACAGCGACGCGCTGCGCGAAGTGCTGGCGCTGTCGCCGGACGACCGCAACAAGGTTCTGGAACTGGTTCCGGCTGAACTGGCCGCCGAACTGATCGAAGAAGCGCCGAACGAAGTCGCCGTCGACATGGTGGAACGGCTGGAGCCGGATCGCGCGGCAGAAATTCTGGAAGAGCTGGATTCGGACATCAAGGCCGACGTGATTGGCGAGATGGACGAAGAGGACGCCGAGGCGATCCTGTCCGAGATGGATGAGGAAGACGCGGCAGACGTCCGGCGTCTGGCGACCTACGACGACGAATCCGCTGGCGGCCTGATGATGTCAGAGGTGTTCGCCTTCCCGGACACTGCCACGGTCGGCAAGGTGTTGCGTGAATTGGCCTCTGACGACGAGGAATTCGAACGCTACCGTGGCCAGCACCCTTATGTGACGAACGAGGATGGCCACCCGGTAGGGGTTGTATCGCTGCGCGGTCTGTTGACAGCCAAGCGTAGTGCGCTGCTGACGACGATCATGATGGAACCGCTGGCGGTCAATGTCGAAACCTCGCTGGTGGAACTGGAGGACATCTTTGCCGAACACCCGTTCCTAGGGGTGCCGGTGGTTGACGCGGCGGGCGTTTTGGTTGGGGTGGTATCACGCTCTGCCGTGGCGGATGCTGTGCTTGAACGCAGCGAAACCGAAAGCCTGAAACGTCAGGGTGTCGTCGGGGATGAACTGCGGTCCATGCCCCTGTGGCTTAGGTCGCGTCGTCGCCTGGCGTGGCTATCGGCTAATATCGTGCTGAACATCATCGCGGCCAGCGTGATTTCCGCCTATGAGGAAACCCTGGCTGCGGTAATCGCTCTGGCGGTTTTCCTGCCGATGGTGTCTGACATGAGCGGCTGTTCCGGCAACCAGGCGGTGGGCGTAACGATGCGTGAACTCAGCCTGGGCCTGGTGCGCCCGATGGATGCGGTCCGGGTATGGGTCAAGGAAATCTCGGTCGGGGTCATCAACGGAATCGCGCTTGGCATCCTGATCGGGATCGTCGCCTGGGCGTGGAAAGGCAACCCGGCGCTGGGGCTGGTGATCGGACTGGCACTGGCGCTGAACACGATGCTGGCCGTGTCGATCGGGGGCGTGGTGCCGTTGCTGCTGAAACGCGTGGGCCAAGACCCCGCCGCCGCCAGTGGCCCCCTGCTGACCACGATCACCGACATGGCCGGGTTCTTTTTCGTGCTCAGTTTCGCGACACTGATGATGCCGTGGTTGACGTGATGGAAACACAAACCGTAGCGAACCCCGGCAAGGCAGACCGGCCCTTGACTGTGATAGGCTGGATGGAAAGCATCGACTTGCCGGACCTGAACTTGAGCCAGATCAAGGCCAAGATCGACACCGGTGCGCGGACCTCTGCCTTGCATGCAACCGGGATCGTGCCTTTCCGGCGAAATGGCCAGCGATGGGTCCGGTTCCGCACACTGATCGGCGATGGCCGCGACGAGGTGGAACTGGAGGCCCCCGTGCACAGCGAGCGCGCCATCAAGAACACCAGCGGTATCCCCGAAGACCGCTTTGTCATCCGCACCAAGGCCCGTTTCGGGGCAAGAGCCTGGGAAATCGACTTGTCTTTGACCGACCGGATGAACATGACATTCCCGATGATTGTCGGACGGGCAGCGCTGAAGAACCACGCCATTGCGGTGCATACGCGGCGCGCCTACCTGATGACCCAACGCCCCCTTAGCCCAAAAGGAAAGACCCCAAAATGAAGATCGCCATGCTTGCCCGCAACGCGAACCTTTATTCGCACCGGCGTCTGAAAGAGGCCGCCGAACTGCGCGGCCACCAACTGGACATCATTGACACGCTGCGCTGCTACATGAACATCGCCTCGCGTCGCCCGGAAATCTATTACAACGGTGAAAAGCTGACAGGGTATGACGCGGTCATTCCACGCATCGGCGCCTCTGTCACCTTCTATGGCACCGCCGTGCTGCGCCAGTTCGAGATGATGGGCGTCTACCCGCTGAACGAAAGCGTGGCGATTGGCCGGTCACGGGACAAGCTGCGCTCGATGCAGTTGCTGGCACGGGATGGTGTCGGCCTGCCGGTCACGACATTCGCCCACGATCCGAAACAGACCGAGGAAGTTCTGAAACTGGCCGGAGGCGCACCGATCGTGATCAAGCTGCTGGAAGGCACCCAAGGCATCGGCGTCGTGCTGGCCGATACCGACCGGTCCGCAAAATCGGTGGTCGAGGCGTTCCGCGGCGCGGGCGTGAACATCATGCTGCAAGAGTTCATCAAGGAAGCAGGCGGCACCGATATCCGCGCGCTGGTGGTGGGTGGCAAGGTGATCGCCGCAATGAAACGCACCGGGGCCGAAGGCGATTTCCGTTCCAACCTGCACCGGGGTGGATCGGCGCAGGTGGTCAAACTGTCGGCAGAGGAGCGCGCCACGGCAATACGGGCGGCCAAGGCGATGGGCCTGAATGCCTGCGGGGTGGACATGCTGCGCTCGAACCACGGGCCGGTGATCATGGAGGTCAACTCTTCACCCGGGCTTGAGGGCATCGAGAAAGCCACGGGCCTGGATATCGCCAGCAAGATGATCGAGTATCTGGAGAAGAACGCCAAGGCAGGCGCGACCAAGACGCGGGGCAAGGGCTGATGAAGCCCCGCCCCCATTTCCTGCTGGGCACAACCCGGATTGCGCCGGGATCGCGGCGCACCGTGGGCCTGCCGGTCAGCGTCATGTCGGACCACACACCGGTGACGATGTCCGCCCATGTGGTGCATGGGCGCCAGCCGGGGCCGACGATTTTCGTCAGTGGCGGGGTGCATGGCGACGAGGTGATCGGGGTAGAGATCATCCGCCGCCTGCTGAAGGCGCCGAACCTGGTCACGATGCGTGGCACGCTGATCGCGGTGCCCATCGTCAACGCCTTCGGTTTCATCAGCCATTCACGCTATCTGCCCGACCGGCGCGACCTGAACCGCATGTTCCCCGGAAGCGCGACGGGGCCGCTGGCATCCCGGCTGGCGCACCTGTTCATGTCGGAAATCGTGGACAAATCCGATATGGGGATAGATCTGCATTCAGCCGCGATCCACCGGACCAATTATCCGCAGGTGCGTATCGCTCCCGACAATGACCGGCTGATGGAGCTGGCGCAGGTTTTTGGCGCCCCGATTGTCATGCAGTCCAGCCTGCGCGACGGGTCATTGCGACAGGCGGCCAAGAGCCGGGCAAAAGATATCCTGTTGTACGAG
This sequence comes from Thalassovita sp., assembly GCA_017792425.1. Taxonomy (GTDB): domain Bacteria; phylum Pseudomonadota; class Alphaproteobacteria; order Rhodobacterales; family Rhodobacteraceae; genus Thalassobius. The sequence continues at coordinate 1,228,535 of CP051233.1, read as the reverse complement.
GCAGGCGAGGGGCTACGCTTTGATGAAATGTCTGTCCGTGCTGGCCTTGCCGGTATTCTGCGCATCATGCGTCACCTGAACATGGTCCCGGCGAAGGGTATTTCCAAGCCCAAGGCCGCCCCACAGTATTGCCCCTCCAGCAAATGGTTGCGCGCCCCGATGGGCGGCCTGTTGCGGGTCTACAAGGCCGATGGCGAACTCGTGCGCGAAGGCGACCTGATGGCCACGGTGTCCGATCCCTTCGGCGAGGAAGAACGCGACATTACAGCCCCGTTTGACGGAATCATCGTTGGCCGCGCGGTCATGCCCATCGTCAACGAGGGCGACGCCGTGTTTCACTTGGGCCGGGTCAGATCCGTGACCAAGGCGGAAAACGCGGTTGTGGGCCTGAATGCGCAACTAGAGGACGATCCGATGTTCGACGAGGACGAGATCATCTGAGGCGTCGGACCTAGTAGTGCGGCGGCTTTTCCGGGCCGGTGTAGATGTAGCTGCCCTGATCCGCCTCTTGCGTGGCCGCGCGTTCCAGCAACATCTGCACCCGGCGTTCCAGCAATGCTATGGTCTTTTGCTGGACGGCAACCATGTCCGACAGGTCATCCACCGTGCGGATCAGGTGGGCGAGTCTTTCTTCGATCTCGGTCATGGTAGGCTCCTGCTGGCGAGGGCTGCGTTCTAACACAGGGTCAGGCCGCGCGAAATCCCTTCGCTTGCCCCAGACGGGCCGCTGCGGCTAACTTTGTAGCGGGAGGATCGGAAAATGGGGATTCTGATCAGGAACGAAGGCCGCGTGCGCGTGGTCATGATTGACCGTCGCGACGTGCGCAACGCGGTGGACCCGGAAACCGCGTTGGCGCTGTTCACGGCCTTTCAAGAGTTTGACAGGGATGCGTCGGCGGACATCGCGATACTGACCGGAACTGGCAGCGTTTTCTGCGCCGGGTTCGATCTGAAGGCCGCCGCTGACGGGAATGGCGCGGAATGGATCAGGTCGCTGGACATACCACCGAACTGGGATCCGGTGGCACATCCGATACCGGGGCCGATGGGCCCAACCCGGCTGATGTTGTCAAAACCCGTGATCGCGGCAATCGAGGGTCACGCCGTTGCCGGTGGATTGGAACTTGCGATCTGGTGCGACATGCGCGTCGCGGCCGAAGATGCCAGCCTGGGCGTGTATTGCCGCCGCTGGGGGGTGCCGCTGATCGACGGGGGCACGGTACGCCTGCCCGCTTTGATCGGTCAGGGCCGCGCGAATGACTTGATCCTGACAGGACGCGCAGTCGGAGCGAATGAGGCGATGGACATGGGGCTGATCAACCGGCTGACCCCCTCTGGCGAAGCGCTGTCCGGGGCAATGGAACTGGCGGAAAGCCTGCTGAAGTTTCCGCAGATGTGCATGCGCGCCGACCACCTTTCGGCCCGCCCTGCCCCACTGCAATTAGGGGCAGCACTGAAGCGCGAATGGGCGTCTGTCGCAGTACTGGCCGCAGAAGGCGTGGCCGGCGCCGCGCGCTTTGCATCGGGCATGGGGCGTGGCGGACGATTTGACGAGATCTAGCAGCGGATCGACCAAGCAGCCCGGATGCTGTCCGGGCTGCTTGGTTGTCATGGGAAACGTATCTTAGAACACACCCAGCAAAGCCGAGGTCAGAACGCTATGGCCACCATTTGCCACTGCGCCTGCAACACTGTTCAACGGCACAGAAGTAGCCGACTTGCCTAGCGGAATGCTGATGCCAACGCGTACGGTATCTACATCCTCGCTCGGGCCGCCCACATCGATACTGGTTCTTGCAACTTCGAGCGACAGCGTGGTCGGGATACCAAGTGCAGCAGTCTGATAGGCCAACCCGAGACCGATTGTCGTGGCATCGGCACTAAGGATGTCCAGAGACGCTTTCTGCACTCCGCCAAAGGCGGTCAAGGCGTGGTTGATGGCATAGCTACCACCCAGCCCGATCAAGTCGAGGTCAACGTCCGGGCCGCCACCGGAAATCCGTGTACGCGCAATCACGGCGTTCACCTCGACATTTTGTACCGGCGAGAATGCAGCGCGAAGGCCCAGGTCATTCACATCGATACCAGCAGGTAGTGACGGGTCGGTATCGCTGGTCCCATAGTAAATCTCACCGTCGACGCTTCCGAGGGAATAGCCGAGAACGAGCCCGAAAGAGGTCATCTCCAGATCAACAGGAATCAGCGTGCTATCTGACACCGCTCCACGTTCGGCATAGGCCCCGACGCTCAGACCATTGGACAGACCATACATACCGGTCAAAGCAAAATAGTTGACGGATTCATCGATCGGAGTACCTGACATCTTCAATTTACCGATGGCCGCGTCGACCCCGAGAACAAAACCGACTCCGGTGTCGTATTCTCCGTGAAGGTCCAAGGTGGTTGCGGTCAGGTTGTCCGGCGCGCCGTCAATGTCAGAACTGGCGAAGCCGAGAGTTGCATTGCCCTGCCAATCCCCCGCGAAGGCGACAGCTGGAAGTGTGAACGCCAGCGCACACACAGTAGTCAATAGTTTCTGTTTCATGCCTGTAAATCCTTGCTGTAGTTTATATTTTTATTGGGAGCAAAGAGTAAGTAGCGCATCGTTTCAGTACCCACCAAATGCTACCTGGGAAGAATCTGCGCCTTTGCGAGCCGTTAATCAAATATTAACCCAACCATGCGTAGAGACGCCGAATCGGATGTTGCCAAAAGGAAACATTCAAAAAGCCGCGTATTCACGTGATCAGCATCAACAACAGAGCGACGAGCAATTAGCGTCGATATCCGAGCCTCAATCGACCTTCAACCTGGAACAAAGTTCGGTCAGCGCCTCACGTTCAGCTTCGTCCAACGGTGCTTTGCGCGACCGGAAAAGCGTGGCTTGCGACTTCAGGATCAGCCCGTCAGCGAGGATTTTCAGATGGTTGGCCCGAAGCGTGTCCCCGGTCGAAGTAATGTCGGCGACGGCCTCGGCGGTTTCGTTTTTGACCGTGCCTTCTGTCGCACCCTGGCTGTCCACCAACTGATAGTCGGCAACGCCGTTGTCTCGCAGAAACTCTCTGACAAGACGGTGGTATTTCGTTGCGATACGCAAACGAAAGCCATGGTGCGCACGGAACGCGGCGGATGCGGCATCCAGATCATCCAGCGTGTCCACGTCGACCCAAGCGTTCGGAACGGCGATGATCAGGTCGGCGTGCCCAAAGCCCAGTTCGGCCAGTTCCTCGACCTGCTGATCCCATTGCGCCAGTTTTTCACGCACAAGGTCGGTGCCGGTGACACCCAGATGGATGCGCCCGGCGGCCAGTTCGCGGGGAATTTCACCAGCGGAAAGCAGGACCAGTTCGACATTGGCCACACCATCCACAGCGCCTGCATACTCGCGGTCCGACCCCGTTCGGCTTAGCTTGATGCCGCGCTCACCGAACCAGTCGAACGTCTTTTCCATCAGTCGGCCCTTGGAAGGCACACCCAGCTTCACGCTCATTGTCCACCCTCCAGTTCCAGCATCAGCCCCGGACGGATCACCGCGCCCACGGCTGGGATTTCCGCCCCCTGCCCCAGTACGCGAGTCAGCGCGTCATAGCGCCCACCTGTCGCGACAGCCGGAAGATCGGCGCGGGTTTCGGCGTAAAACCCGAAAACGAAACCGTCGTAATATTCCATCGAGGTCCGGCCATAGCTGGCCTCAAAATCCAGCAGAGCAACGTCCACGCCCCGTTTTTCCAGCGCCTTCATCCGCGCCGCGATACGTTCCACGGCCGGGTGTATGCTGGGCATGTCGACCGCGATGTCGCGCAGGTGTTCTAGCGCGTTCGGCAAGTTTTCCCGGACCGACAGGATCGCGTCCAGCAACTGCACCTCACGTTCGGACAGCGGTGCAGCCTGGGCATCGGCCATCAGGGTGGCGATACGGGTTTCGACCTCGGCACGGGTACGCAGGCCGATTTCGGGAAACTGTTCTGCGAAAGGATCCGTGGCTGCCAGCAAGGCAGCGCGCGTCGGCGGAACGGGGCTGCGCCCCGCGTAGCGATCTATCAGGGCGCGAAACCGGCGCGGATGCCAAATGTGGCGCCGCAACGCGGCCTTGCGCGCCTCTGTCGTGTCCAGCCCGTCCACGGCAGCCATCAGGACACCGATATCCCCGGTGGCCGCCCGTACGGGCAGATCGCCCAACGCGCGCCGGATCAGGGTGAACACTTCGGCATCGGCATCCACGGGATTGTCACGGTCAAAGACCTCGTACCCGACCTGCGTGTATTCGTTGGCGCGTTCGGCGCTGTCTTCTTGCCGGCGGAACACTTCGCCTGCGTAGGTATAGCGGGCCGGTTCCGCGCCGTAGGCCATGTGCATCTGCACGACGGGCACGGTAAAATCCGGGCGCAGCATCTGTTCACCCCGCAGCGCGTCCGAGGTCACGTAGGCACGAGCACGGATATCTTCACCATAGAGATCAAGAAGGGTATCGGCCGGTTGCAGGATCGCGGTTTCGACCACCTGCGCCCCTTCGGCTTCGAACAGGGCGCGCAGGCTTGCCGCCTTGGCCCGGATGACGGCGCGTTCTGGCATCAGCCCTGTCCTTCAAGGATTTCGCGTACCTTGGCGATCAAGTCTGCCCGCGATACTTCGTACTGGCTGGGGCGTTCCTTCCATTCTTCCAGCGTGGCGTTTTCGGCGATCTTGGCCCCCAGGATCAAATCCTTGATCTGCACCACGCCGCGCGCCTTTTCGTCCCCGCCCTCGATGATGGCGACGGGGGAATTGCGTTTGTCCGCGTATTTCAACTGGTTGCCGAAGTTCTTGGGGTTGCCCAGGTAAACCTCTGCGCGGATGCCCGCGTTACGCAGTTCTGCGACAATGGCCTGATAGTCGGCCATACGGTCGCGATCCATCACGGTAACGACAACTGGGCCGGTGGACTGGCTTTGGATGCGGCCCTTTTCACGCAGGGCGGCCAACAGGCGATCCACCCCGATGGACACACCGGTGGCGGGTACTTCCTGTCCGGTGAAACGCTTGACCAGATCATCATAACGTCCACCGCCCGCGACAGATCCGAATTGCCGTTTGCGGCCCTTTTCGTCGAAGATTTCAAAGGTCAGTTCAGCCTCGAACACCGGGCCGGTGTAGTAACCTAGACCGCGTACGACCGAAGGGTCGATCTCGATCCGGTCAGCACCATAGTCTTGCGCCTGTACCAACTCCGCTATGGTTTCCAATTCTTCTATACCTTTCAGCCCGATCACCGATGCCCCGACTGCGGCGCGCAAGTTGGCCAGAGTTCCAGCTGCATCCGCTGCCTTTGAGGTCAGGAATGCCACCACCGGGTCTGCCTGCGCGTCGGTTAGGCCAACGCCGTCAATGAACGCGCCCGAGGCATCCAGCCGGCCCTTGGTCAGCAACTCGCGAACGCCATCCTTGCCGACCTTGTCGAATTTGTCGATGGTACGCAGAACGGCGTCGCGGTCAGTGCCCGCGTCTTCATTCAAGCCCATCGCCTCCAGCACCCCGTTCAGCACCTTTCGGTTGTTCACACGCACCAAGTAATCACCGCGAGGAATGCCGACCTCTTCCAGCGTATCCGCCAGCATAGCGCAAATCTCCGCATCCGCCGCCACGCTGGCCGCGCCGACGGTATCCGCGTCGCATTGATAGAACTGGCGGAAACGACCCGGACCGGGCTTCTCGTTGCGCCAGACCGGGCCCATCGCATAACGGCGGTAAGGTGTGGGCAGATCGTTGCGGTGCTGGGCGTAGACGCGGGCCAACGGCGCGGTCAAGTCATAGCGCAGCGCCAACCAGTCGCCGTTGTCCTTTTCATCCGCTTCCTGCCAGGCGAATACGCCTTCGTTCGGGCGATCCACGTCGGGCAGGAATTTTCCCAGCGCCTCAACCGTTTCCACGGCGCTGCTTTCCAGCGCGTCAAACCCATAGCGATGGTAGACCCCGGCGATCTTTTGCAGCATCTCGGTGCGCTCGGTCACCTCGGCGCCGAAATAGTCGCGGAACCCCTTGGGCGTCTCTGCCTTGGGGCGGGGGGCTTTCTTCTCTTTGGCCATCGCTCGCGTCCTTGCCAATGAACTCGCGCCCGCGTCTATCGGATGCAGCCCCAAGGGGCAAGCAACAGCTTGTCACGCGGTGCGATTCCAGCAGGTCACATATCGCGCGGATCCCAGTTCTGGGCCGGGGCCTGACGGCGACGCAAGCGGAAGGCCAGACCCAGTGCGACGCCGGTTCCGATGGCGACGGTCAAATCCACCAGAACGGTTAGCCCCAGCGTCAGGACCAGCAGCACCTTGTCCGAGTGGCGCGCGGACATGTAGCCGCGCCATTTGTGTGGCTCGGACATGTTCCAAGCGGTCAGGATCAACAAGGCGGACATCGCGGGCATCGCCATCGCACCGGCCAGGGGCGCCGCCAAAGCCATCAACGCCCAGATCACCAGGGCATGCACCATTCCCGCAACCGGTGTCTGCCCCCCGGCGCGGATATTGGTGGCAGTCCGGGCAATCGCGCCTGTCGCAGGCAAACCACCAAACAGAGCCGACGCAAGGTTAGCCGTTCCCTGGGCCACAAGTTCGGCATTTGGCTTGTGCCGGCGTTCCGTCATCCGATCCGCGACGATTGCGGACAGCAACGATTCCACCCCCGCCAAAAAGGCGATCACCAAGGCCGAGGGAAACAGTTCCTGCATTCGCGCCACTGATATACTGGGCAGTTGCGGCAGGGGAAGCTTACCCGTCAACGCCCCAAAGCGATCAGCAACGGTTTCCACCTGCAGGCCGCCGACAGCCACAAGGGCAGACCCAATGGCAACAGCGACGATCAACCCGGGCCAGCGTGGCGCGGCACGGCGAAAGGTCACGATCAACACCATTGTCAGCAGCCCTATCCCCAGCGCAGACAGGTTCACGGTATCGCGCGCAGCCCACAACGCAGGCACCTTGTGCACAAGGTCCGCCGGATCCTCTACCGGGCGCAATCCCAGCAGGTCTTTCATTTGCGAAAACGCGATGATCAATGCAATGCCGATGGTAAACCCGTTGATCACGGCCTCGGGGACATGGGCGATCAGCGACCCCAGCCTCAACCGGCCGGCGACCAGCAGGATACCCCCTGCCATCAGTGTTGCCAGGACCAGACCGTCATAGCCGTGTTCCGCGATTACCCCGGCGACCACAACGATGAACGCTCCGGTCGGCCCGCCGACCTGCACATGGCTGCCCCCTAGGGCGGAGATCAGGAACCCCGCGACTATCGCGGTCACTAAGCCCTGTTCGGGCGCCGCGCCAGACGCAATGGCGATGGCCAGCGACAATGGCAGAGCAACAAGCGCAACGGAAATACCCGCCTGCAAATCCGCCCGAAAGACGGCGGCAGAGTATCCCTGCAGGCTGGTCAGCAATTGAGGTCGGAACACGTGGTCTTTCCCGCGAAACGTGGTTGGTTGCCGTTTATGCTGAGACGTCGCCGTCGGTTTCGCAACAGGTTTTCGCGAGGCCGTTCAAATCACGCCAATTTCGGCAAGAGCGGCTGACAGTTCGGGCGGTAGCGCCTGTTCCGCGCGCCGCACAGCAAGGTCGGCGGGGCTATCTTCTGGTTTCAGGTAGCGCCAACCCTGAAACGGCCGCCGCAATGCCTGTGCGGTGCGATGCAACGTAGGGTCCAGGACAATGGCGCAGCGGCGAATGCCGTCCGCGCCTTCAGCCTCATCCAGCCGCAATACGCTTTGACGGCATTGGATTACACCTTTGATCACCCAATAGATTGACCCGCCGTTCAGCAGTTCCGCCTCTCGTTTTGGCCACATCCTGGTGACATGGCGCGGCAACCCGTCAGACGTTTGCGCACGCGGCAACGCCTGCCATTCGGCAAGGTCGTCCACGCTCTCGGTGCCGACGCTCAGCTTGATCAGGTTGATGGGGTTAGGCATGACATCCATCCATAATTGGTGTAGGCTGCACAGGTCAAACACTAAATGCAGTATCCAAACAAAGTTTCACCTGACCCGGATTCATCGTTGACCGACGTGAAACCAGAGCCTAGACGAGACTGCCCGTAGGGGCTGCTTCTGCCCGGCCTTTCGGATAATATACCAACTCTCGGACCAACAGGACACCTGCCATGACTCGATTTGCCGCCCCGATTTCCGAACAGATCTGGGACATGAAATACCGTCTGAAAGAGGCGGACGGCACCCCGATCGACCGCACGATCGAGGATACATGGCGGCGAATCGCGCGCTCTTTGGCGCAGGTGGAAAATGAACCCGAGGTCTGGGAAGACAAGTTCTATGCCGCGCTGGAGGATTTCAAATACCTGCCGGCTGGCCGGATCACAGCCGGTGCAGGCACCGGGCGCAAGGTGACACTGTTCAACTGCTTTGTCATGGGCACCATCCCCGACAGCATGGGCGGCATCTTTGACATGCTGAAAGAGGCGGCGCTGACCATGCAGCAGGGTGGCGGCATCGGCTATGATTTCAGCACCATCCGGCCCAAGGGTGCACCGGTGGCGGGGGTGGCGGCGGACGCCTCTGGCCCGCTATCGTTCATGGACGTGTGGGACGCGATGTGCCGCACTATCATGTCAGCGGGCAGCCGCCGCGGCGCGATGATGGCGACCATGCGCTGCGATCACCCCGATATCGAGCAGTTCATCACGGCCAAGTCCGACAGCGCCCGCCTGCGCATGTTCAACCTGTCCGTTCTGGTCACCGATGATTTCATGGAGGCGGTAAAAGCGGATGGCCCGTGGGATCTGAAGTACAATGGCAAGATCTACCATACGCTGCAGGCGCGCGACCTGTGGAACAAGATCATGAAGTCCACCTATGACTTCGCTGAACCGGGCGTGATTTTCATTGACCGGATCAATCAGGCCAACAACCTGTCCTATTGCGAAACCATCGCCGCCACCAACCCCTGCGGCGAACAGCCCCTGCCCCCTTACGGTGCGTGCCTGCTGGGTTCCGTCAACCTTGCGCGGCTGGTGGCGAACCCGTTTGAACCGGATGCCAGGCTGGACCTGGCGGCACTGGATGATCTGGTGCGCACTGCCGTTCGCATGATGGACAACGTGGTGGACGCCAGCGAGTTCCCGCTGGATGCGCAGGCTCAGGAAGCGCGGAACAAACGCCGGATCGGTCTGGGTGTCACGGGACTGGCCGATGCGCTGCTGATGATGGGGCTGGAATACGGCACCGACAGGGCCGCTACACAGGCAGAGGACTGGTTGAAACAGATTGCCCGTGCGTCCTATCTGGCCTCTGTCGACCTCGCCAAGGAAAAGGGGGCTTTCCCCCTGTTCGACGCTGAAAAATACCTTTCCTCGGGCACCATGATGCAGATGGATGATGACGTGCGTGACGCAATCCGCGCCCACGGCATACGCAATGCCCTGCTGACCTCGATCGCCCCCACCGGAACGATCAGCCTTTATGCTGGAAACGTGTCCTCGGGGATCGAACCGGTGTTCGCTTATGCCTACACCCGCAAAGTGCTGCAGAAGGACGGATCGCGCACCGAAGAAGAGGTCGTGGATTACGCCGTGCAGATGTGGCGTGACAAGTACGGCGACACCCCTCTGCCCGGCTATTTCGTGAACGCGCAGACACTGGCCCCGCTGGCTCATGTCAGGATGCAGGCCGCCGCGCAGAAATGGGTGGATTCGTCGATCTCCAAAACCATCAACTGCCCCGAGGATATCTCTTTCGACGATTTCAAGGACGTCTACATGCAAGCCTATGAAACCGGCTGCAAGGGATGCACCACCTACCGTCCGAATGACGTGACCGGTTCAGTCCTGTCCGTCAGCGAATCCAGCGAAAAGACCCCAGAAGCCGACACCGGCGCAGAGGTCATCTATATGGCCGAACCCCTGGACCGTCCGCAGGCGTTGGAAGGCCATACCTACAAGCTGAAGTGGCCCGACAGCGAACACGCGATCTATCTGACGATCAACGACATCCTGATCAACGGCCACCGCCGCCCGTTCGAAGTGTTCATCAACTCCAAGAACATGGAACACTACGCTTGGACTCTGGCCCTGACGCGCATGATAAGCGCCGTGTTCCGCCGGGGTGGCGACGTGTCCTTCGTGGTGGAGGAACTGAAAGCCGTGTTCGACCCGCGCGGTGGGGCATGGATGCAAGGCAAATACATCCCCTCGATCCTAGCGGCCATCGGCGGCGTGATCGAACAACACCTGATCCGCATCGGCTTTATCGAGGGCGAGGGCATGGGGCTGAAAACCGACCCGCAAGCCCAAGTGGTGAACCTGGACAACGCCCCGCGCGGCAAGGCCTGCCCCAGCTGTGGCCAATACGACATGCGCATGGTGGAAGGCTGCATGACCTGTGGAAGCTGCGGGCACTCCAAATGCGGCTGACCCAGTGGCGGAACACCGAGAAAAACCATAACCGTGCGCAGGCGAAACCATAAGCCTGCGCAAGGGCTGTCACGAGGTTTCCACCAGTTCCGGTCAAAAAATTTAGGGTCATGAAAGACAAGGGTTTAGTCGAGTACTATCAACAGTTCACAGAGGTACGCGATGGTGTCGCTTTCTGCGGCCCACCACTACCGTACCGGTGGCTTTCTACTCCTGAAAACTACGACCTCATGAAACCCCACGGTATGAGTGCGTTTCTTTGGTTTGAACTTGCAGAGTTCCAGGCTCTTGATATTGCGAACTCGATTAACTCCCTATCAATTCACGCGAGGAATTTTGATGCTTGGCACAGGGTCTTGGAGGGGGTCGATCGAAATGAGGCGTTTCGCGTATACCTCGAGTTCATACAGAGCAACACGGTTGTAGCTCTTGATCTGATCCCCGGAAACTGGACCGTTTGAAGCTGGAGTTTTCCGCTACGCTTCCTTGGCTGGAAGAGGAGTGGAATCGCATGAAGGCGAGCAAATTTTCGGACGCGCAGAAGGCGTTCATTTTGAAGCAAGGCGAGGAAGGCACGCCGGTCGCGGAGATCTGTCGGAAGGCGGGGATCAGCCAGGCGACTTATTTCAGTTGGAAGAAGAAATACGCGGGCCTTCTGCCTGACGAGATGCGACGACTGAAGCAGCTCGAGGACGAGAATGCCAGGTTGAAGAAGATCGTCGCGGACCTGACGCTGGATCGGGAGATGCTGCAAGACGTCATCCGCCGAAAGCTCTGAAGCCTGATCGCAAGCGCGAACTGGTTCGCGGGATGTGTAGCGATTGGGCGGTTTCGATCCGAAAAGCCTGTGGGGCTATGGGGTTCGACCGTTCGACGTTCCACTACAAATCTCGCCGCGCCGATCAGGCTGCCGTCGCCAAGCGGACCAGGGAGATCAGTGAAACGCGCGTGCGGTATGGCTACCGGCGCGTTCACGTCCTGCTCGAACGTGAGGGCTGGAACATCAACATCAAGAAAGTCTATCGGATTTACAGGGAGTTGGGATTGCAACTCAGGAACAAGACGCCGAAGCGCCGCGTGAAGGCCAAGCTGCGTGACGACCGCGCCGAGGCGGTCGGCCCGAACGACGTCTGGGCAATGGACTTTGTTCACGATCAGCTCGCGACCGGCAAGAAGCTGAGGGTTCTGACAGTCATCGACACCTTCTCACGCTACGTGCCAGTGCTCGATGTCCGGTTCAGCTACCGCGGCGAGGATGTGGTCGCAACGCTGGACCGGGTGTGCCGACTAACAGGCTATCCGAAGACTATCCGAGTCGATCAGGGCGCCGAGTTCGTGTCTCGCGACATGGACCTCTGGGCCTATCAACGTGGCGTGACCCTCGACTTCTCGCGCCCCGGCAAGCCGACCGACAATGCATTCATCGAAGCGTTCAACGGCCGGTTCCGGACCGAGTGCTTGAACCAGTATTGGTTCCTCACCCTTGCGGATGCGGCCGAAAAGTTGGAGGCTTGGCGTAGATACTACAATGAGGAACGGCCACATGGCGCGATCGGGAACAAGGCCCCGATCACGCTGACGAAATCGGGGGGCGTCACCAGCCCGTCACCCTGAGCAAAGCCGGGAAACTCTGCCTACGGGCGGTAGAAGTCTGGGGAGCGGATCAAGCTTGTCAGCAGCCTTGAACAGGTCGGCCTCGAATTGCAGATCGCCATTTGCTCGTTCGTTTGACATATTGTTTTTCCAAAGTTTTCTTGCCTCAACCAATAGTCGAGCGAGCTTGATCTGTGAAGTCCGGCGATGATGGATGGGATGAACTTTCGCGTCCAAGGCGAGCGGGCCAAGCGCAGACCACGTAACGGGCATGGAACTGATACCCAAATGATACCCACAGCGAAATAGCACTCTGGCAAACGACGCGCGGCGCGCCCCAAGTTATTGTTTTTCTTTGATTATATGGTGCCCGGGGGCGGAATCGAACCACCGACACGAGGATTTTCAATTAGCCTTGTGATCCATGCGCGCTTTTTCAACGCTGCTCAACCCGACACATAGCCTTTTGAAAACCTTGTGCTTTGCGCTCGGCAAACCGTCTCGCCGCATCTCGCGCCGTAGCACACAAGCACACCGTTTCTGATACCCCAGTGATACCCGAGGTGCCCGGGGAGTACATGTAGCTACCGTGTCAGTTCCCGGCAATTGCGTGGTGCCTAGTAAACTTGAATCCCGCTACTATCCTAACTCCGTCGAAAGTACGAAGCCTATTCAAACCTCACCCAAATCTCACTAGGGTTGCATCACGCGGCTATAGACCATACCCGATGTAGCTGTCGTTTGATCCAATTTTTAAGGAACGGTAATTGTACGATTTATCAAACTGGCGACAGCTCTCTGCGGGCTACGGTTTTGTGCTTCCTGATGTAGAATGTCCAATCTCGGTGCCTCAGGTTCCGGGATTGCTGCTTGAACTAAACAACCTACAAGCTGCTGCTCAGGCTAAATCGTTTGACGAACTCCATAGAGTCAGTGCCGCAGTTGCGGAGGAGATCATTCAAGCTCAGGCGAGCGCGACTGGCGACATCGAACTCCTTTTGCTCCAGTATCTTCAACTCGAAACATCCATTGCACCGATTAGGGCTGCAATTGGAAGAGGTCGCTTTGATTTTGCTTTCGACTGGATACACAATGGCCTGAGTGATAGCGTGAATTCCAGTGCTCAGCGAGAGTTCTTTCTCGAACGACCATTTCGTTTCATTGGTGACCTAGTTGACATGTTGCCAAACAACTTTCCAAATTCCTTCTTGGAATGGGCAGACGTTTTTTTCTATTACTGCCGTCATCAATCCGCACTGCAAGCTCCGGCAGACCAGATTGCTACACTCTTGGGAGCCACGGTTTTTGAGCTGCCAGCCAACAAGAGCTTAGCAGTAAAAGCATCGACTAGCCTAATGTGCTGGGGCAGAGATGTGGGGCATCGAAGCGCAGTTGGCATCGCGGTAGCTCTAAGAAAACACTACGATAGCGATGCGTTGCCAAGAGACACCAAAGCTCTGATCGCTAAAGCGTTTTCCACGCGGAGCTGCGACTTGATTGGAGAGGCGCACCACGCGTGGGCAAAGATCGTTCTGCGAGACTACGCCGACCTACTGATTCAGCACGAACCCTTTCAGTACCTCTTTGCATCTTTCGAAAACGTGAGAGATTGGGATGAAAATGTAGAGCGATTGATCGAGACAGCCCAAGATTACTCAGATCGAATTCGAGCCAGTTTCCCGGCCCATACTGATTGGGCGATTGCTCTCGATCAGCGGTCCAGCTTGTTGAGCCCCTTGGCAAAGTTCGCGTTGGACAATGATCGAGCGGCAGACTTCGCGAAAATTCTTGCCGCTTGGTATGATGGTGAAATTGAAACGGCTTCATCTGGATGCAGTGTCATTTTGCCGACTGCTATTTCCGGTGTTGGTTTTCTCGGGAACAACGCTGAAATGGTCAATTTTCGCGGTGAACTGACAGCAGAAACCAAAGCAGTTGAAACAATGAATGACATAACCAACAGCGCATTGGGAACGACGCGAACTGTACAAGCTGGCCCCGAAATAGAAGAAGCACCGGAGCGTCCCGGGCAGCCCAACAGAGATTCTGCGACCGCGTTTGAGGAGGCTCTGACCGACTTCTACAATGTTCCAGTTTTAGTTGAGAAACTGGCTGGATCGCCTGCCTTTGCATGTTTCCCCCACAACCTCCACCCGCTTCAAGCGCTACTGTCGCGGGAGGCGAATGAGTGCTGGCCTTTGAGTTCGAGTCTACGGACGCCGCTTCCTGATCGCCGAATTCGGCGGGCAGCCATCTGGGCTTCTTGTGATGATTTGTATTCTGAAATGGAGGCGGCCTCTGCGTCAGAGTTTCTGCAAAGGCACGGTGTCGATGCACATGTCTATCTTGGGCGTGAGAGTGGTCGAGATGACTTCTTGGCAATGTACCGCGATCCTGCCTATGACTTCATTCATGTAATTGGGCATGGAGTTTTCGACCACTGGCAACTCGGTTCGTCAAAAATCCTCGTGAATCAGGGTGAGGTTGTTACTGTAGACGACCTAGTTGACCTCCACCCAGAAAAGGAAGGGAGGCGCCTTCTTTGTTTGAACATTTGTGATGGCGGCGTTTCAGATGGCTTGGGTGGGATACAAAAACTGGGGCTCGCACCTTCATTGGCCTCACCAGCACAAGCGGCTGTTTCCCACATTTGGCCCGTTGAGCCCCGAGTGGCTTCAGCCTTTGGTTTGACAATTTGTTCCGAGTTGATCGCTGCGCAAAGTGACCATTTTGGTGCATTTTCTGAAACCCTAAAACGAGTTCGAGAACCTTGGGAGCAACGTGTTGCGGCGCTGCGAGACCAGTTCGAAGGCGAAATCATGGAACGCTTTGAAAACTTCAACGCTCCAGGTGACATTTTCGATTGGGCTTCACCCGTGTTCTTTCAGTAGCCACAAACAGTTGTCATCAGCACCCTTTCCCCTTCGGCTCAGCAGTAGTCATCCATACAGTCTTCGTAACTATCTCCGGTCAGCTCGCAAAACGTCTTCAGCGCGCCCTGCAACGAGAAATATTGGTGTTCACTGCGGTGGTAGAAGAACTCGCCGCGAACGGAAATCTGTGCGACTGCCCAATCTTTGATCGCATTTGGGCCAGGGTTGTGGGTCAGGACGATCAATGCATCTTCGACAAGAGATCGTTGAACCACCAAGCTCTGGTAGATGTCATTTCGTGCGAACACCCTTCCGAACACAAGGCTCTCTGCATAGCGCTCCAGCGCATCGTCGGTCACTTCCGTTGGGCATTCGGGAAACTCCGTTGGCACCCGCCAGCGAACTTGGATGACCGAAGGGGTGAGAGACTCGTACTCTTCTGGGTCCGGCTCGAAATCCGCACGTTCAGCAGTACCGTACAGCCATTCACCAATTGCGCCTCCACTGGGAACCGAACCACTTTGTGCCCACGCTTCGAAGCGTGACTTTGTCTTGGTGGCCTCGTCTTTCGATACAGTTCGCATCCACGATACGTCTGGATAGGAAGCTTCACTTTGGATCTTTGACGGATCAGCTAGGAAAGCCTCGATTGAACCGTAGACCAGTTCAATGCGTCGCGCGGTGATCTCATTCAACAGGGCGTTTTCTAATCTCGTCAGCCATCGCAAGTTTTCCGGTCGGTTGTTCGCTCGGTTGGTGTCGATGTGATCCACCACGTGCTGATGGGTGGGCGGCTCGCCGTGAAATGCAGAGCAAACAATGCGGTGAACAGGGACACCCGACAGATACTGATACCCAGTTGTTTGGTTTTGGCGCCCGAAGGTCCAGGTTTTGTCCAGTGGACGGGCGCGCTTTCGATATTCATTGAAGCGGTAACCCGCGCCGTTATCGCGAACGAGATACCGCTCACCTCGATATTCAACTTCGATTTCGTTTTCGTAGACTTCAAGCAGGTGATCTTGATCGACCACTGGCAAATTCGATTGGTCCAAAGATGGCATCACACTCTCCAGTGTAAAATCGCCTCGGCCTTCCCCAGACTACTCGATCTGGTGCCGGTTGTTGTTGGCAGACATGAAACACGGCGTCAGGCGCTGCCTTATGCTCTGAAACGCAACCGAAGAAGGTCGTGCATATCGACACAGAGTCAACCAAGATTGAAGCCGTCCAAAAGCACCAAGCTCACCAGACCGCCAGTTCAGAGCGAGTCATCTCGCCTCAACGCATCTAGGATTGTCCCTGACGTGGCTCGTCCGCCCATCTTATCATGGGCTTATGAAACGCAAACTCACCTCCAAGTTCATCGAGGGGCAGAAGCCCAACCCGACGAAGCGCCTCGATTTTCGTGACGAGTTGATGCCGGGCCTCGTCCTGCGCATCAGCACGTCAGGCACCAAGACGTTCTGCCTGCACAAGCGCATCAACGGCAAGATGCGTCGCCTGACCATCGGTCGGTTCGGCGTCGTGTCGCTGGCCGAGGCGCGCGAACGGGTGCGACAGGTCCTCTACGAAATCGAGGCGGGACGGTTCGAGGATCGCACCGGCGTCGAGGTCGAAACGAAGCCCACGCTGGGCGACGTGATCCCCGACTATATCGAGAAGCACGCCAAGGTTCACAACCGCGATTGGATACGTAAGGAAGCCCTGCTGGCGAAGTTCACCGCCCTGCACGGCAAACGGATCGACGAGATCAAGCGCGCCGATGTCGTAAAAGCCTGCGACGAGATCCACAAATCCGCGCCGGTCAGCGCGAACCGTGCGCTGGCCCACCTCAAGCACTTGATGGGTTGGTGCGTCGAGCGCGGCATGATCGACGCCTCCCCCATTGCCGGGATGAAACCGCTGTCGAAGGAACGGTCGCGTGAGCGTGTACTGACCGACGACGAGCTGGGCGCGCTGTGGGAGGTCTTTGGCGACGAAGGCTATCCTTTCGGGGATTGTATGAAGTTCCTTATGCTCAGCGGCCAGAGACGCGCCGAGGTCGCTGAAATGCTTTGGCCGGAAATCGACCTCGAAAAACGCCTTTGGACGCTGCCTTCGCAGCGCGCCAAGAACGGCAAGCAGCACACTGTTCCGCTCACAGACGCTATGGTTGAGGTGTTGCGCAAGACGCCGAGGTTCTTCAATTCAGACTACGTGTTCACAACTACAGGTAAAACGCCCATTTCGGGGTTCGGTCGCTTGAAGACCCGACTCGATAAGGCGCTTCCCGAAAGCTCGGCCCCGTGGATCATTCACGACCTGCGCCGCACGATGTCCACGAACATGGCGATGCTGGGCGTCCCGCAGCCCGTGACCGAGGCGCTGCTGAACCACAAAACGGGTGTGGTCTCGGGCGTGGCCGCTATCTACAATGTCTATTCATACGCGGACGAGAAGCGCGAGGCATTGGGCAAGTGGAATGAGCGTATCGAAAAAATCACAGCGCCTAAGAATGATCAGCAAGCTGAAAGGCGACATCACGCCTGAGCGTTGGGTTGGTGAAGCCAGCAAGGTCTTCCCTTGCGGTCATAATCCGTGGTCCGAAATCTACACTGATGACGCTGCGCTCAAGATTGCAGGCACGTTGAGGCTTGAGAACCCAGCCGACATCACTGCGTTGCGCCTCCAACTCGCCGCCACAGCCGAATACCTTCTGTCTGTTTTCAATTTCGCAGGTGGTGCCGCGACCCCGGCCCAAAAATACGCTTGGGCCGCAAAGATCGATACTACCTCCCGCCGCCTATTAACAGAATTGGCCGAGTCCGACGACCTGTTATCGTCGGTGGTTGTCCGCTCCGGGCGGAACAAGACCTCGCGCTTCGTTCCTGCGTCCGAAATGCGGCAAAGGGTGCATAAGGCAAGAAATGCCGTTTCGGCTCTTCTTGAATTGGTTCAGGCGGTTTCCGCCACACCCAAAGAAGACGGAGTTGCGACTGCATATGCCGAGACAATTCAATTGACTGTCGATGGATTGACAGAGGTTTTCATCGCCTTCAAGGGGATCGAAAACGTGAAACGTTCTGCATCATCCGGCCATATCGATGGTGAGTTTCCAGAGTTCATCCGAGCGGCAGCGCACCCACTTCTGGCCGCCTATTTTTCCAAATCCTCGAAAGACGCGAAGCGGTTCGAAAATCTGAATAGACAGATACAAGCGGCTGTGGCTGCCTACCGCCTCTACGATTGAACAAAACGGCTTCAAATGGACCCATCCCGTTCATAGTGCCGAAATGACACGCCCTGAAATCCATGCGACTGCTTTGTCAGGAACCGGTTCCCTTTAGTCAGAAAGGGAAAATCATGACAGACGACAAAGCAAGTAAGATGCTGGCAACGCGCGACGACTTGAAGCGCATGGGCATCAAAGTCTCCAACGTTACGCTGCTTCGCTGGGAAGCACGCGGACGGTTCCCGCGCAGAATCCGCATGGCGGGCACCACTGTCGCGTGGTTCCTGTCTGAGATCGAGGACTGGCTGAAAGAGCGTGCCGAGGAACGCACTCGCACGCACTACGCCGACTACTGATCACCCAGACAAGGAGAACCGGGATGCGTAAAGCGTTTCGCTTTGAGGGTGATATGCTGTCATCTTCGATTATCAAAGCCGCGCTCGCTTGGGTGCGGCATGGCGGCAAAATCGTCGCTTTGCATGGCATTGGCGATGACGGCCAATGCACTTGCGGCAAGCCTGATTGCAAGAGTCCGGGCAAGCATCCCATCGCGGAATTGTTTCCGAAGGGGCAGCATAGCGCCACGAGCAGCGCGGTTAAAATCCGCCGCGCGTTTAAGAAATACCCTAAGGCGAACTTCGGTATCATCCTTCCGCCGGGGCTGGTTGTGCTCGATGTTGACGGCCCGGAGGGGGACGAAACCTTCAAGAAACTGAACCTGCCACCCACTCTGTCGGTCCGCACTGGTCGCGGTACGCACTACTACTTCCGCGCCTCAGAAGCGTTGCCCAAGAGGAAAGCCCCGCTTAAGGGCATAGATATCAAGGACAATGCCAGCGGATATCTCGTCGGCGCGCCCAGTATGCACAAATGCGGTCACCGGTATCGCGTTCAGCCCGGTGTGGGTCGCTTGGCGGCGCTGCCTGCCGATTTCGTCCATACGTTGAGGCGCGACAAAGCCCGCACAGCGAGTTTCGACACAGTTGGGGCCTTCAAAGCGGGAAACCGCAACAATGAACTGACCAAGATTGCCGGATCACTTAGGTTTCGCGGGTTGGCGGAAACGGCCATCGCTGGCGCTTTGCAGGCGATCAACGCGGCGGCGTGCAGTCCGCCCCTCGGCGTTGATGAAGTCGAGCGTATCGCCTCCAGCGTCGGCAAATACGAGGCCGGGCACGAGGCAGCTTTCGGCTGCTTGGGCGATATTGAAGAGTCCACCCCGCAGTTCCTTGCGAATCCCTATATCGTGAAGGGCGCACTGACCGTTCTCGACGGGAATATGGGGCAAGGGAAATCCACCTTCACCTGTGCTATTGCTGCCGCTGTGACGACAGGGAAACCCCCGCCTTTTGTGGATGACATCGAAAAAGGCTCGGTCCTGTTCATGTCTGCTGAGGACGACCCGTCGCGAGTGCTCAAACCCCGCCTCATGCAGGCCGGGGCCGATGTCTCGAAGGTGCGTTTCCAACAGGAGCCGTTTTCCTTGGACGAGCGCGGCTTGGCATTGCTCCGGCAAGAACTTTCGGCAAACACGCCCGCCCTTGTCGTGATCGATCCGATCATCGCTTTCATGAAGGAAGGTGCGGACGGGAACAAGGCCACCGAGACCATGCACTTCATGGTGCAGATCGACCAGTTGGCGCGCGACTTCGACACGGCCATCCTGATCGTGCGGCACCTTCGGAAGGCGCGGGCTGACCATGCCATGCACCAAGGTATCGGGTCGATTTCGATATCGGCTCGAGTGCGGTCGGGCCTGATCCTCGCGCCGCATCCCGACGACCCGCGCTTGCGCGCGGTAGCCCATGCCAAGTCGAACTATGCCGAACCCGGGCCGACAATCGTGTTCGAGATGCAGAGCACTGGCCCGCGCTCGCATCCCCGCGTGAAATGGCATGCCTGTGAGCCTGAGTTGACGGTGGGCGAACTACTCGCGCCTCCCGAGGCCGAACGGGGCCGACCACCACGGGAACGTGACACAGCGACCGCGTGGCTAGAAAGCGTGCTGCGCAAAGGCCCGGTCAAGAAGAAGGTGCTAGACGGCTGGGCCAAGGAGGAAGGGGTTTCACTCCCGACGCTCCGGCGCGCAGGCGAAGCACTCGGCGTGGTGAAGTCCAAGGACGGGAAAGCTTCTGTTTGGGCGCTGCCCTGAACCATGCCACCAGCATCACTTGCTCAGAAGTCGCACACGTGTGGGATTTTTG
This sequence comes from Thalassovita sp., assembly GCA_017792425.1. GTDB lineage: Bacteria > Pseudomonadota > Alphaproteobacteria > Rhodobacterales > Rhodobacteraceae > Thalassobius. The sequence goes on along the minus strand of CP051233.1, from coordinate 1,208,262 downwards.
AGCAAGTGTTCATCCCCACAATAAACCGCGCTCCGACGAGTGCAAATTGGAAGAGAAAGAGGACAAAATGCCCGAACGTGCAGAACACCTAACCCAACTAGGAAATGCAATTTTTGACGCTATTGAGATCGAGTTGGAGCGGCAGGAAAACTTGCAGATCGATTTGACCTGTATGGAAATCGCGAAAATCTTGATTGAGATTGCACACGCCCACATGTCATTTGATATGATGAGCGACGAAGAGCTTTCCGAATATGTATGTGTCGATGGGCAGAAATTGAACTGACCCATAGATCAGCTTCAGAAACTAAAATCATGGCGGGGGCTGTCATCCGAGGTGGCCTGCGCCCAATTCTCTACTGGCGGATGACCTATGACGAAACGAGCGGCTGAGGGCCGATAACCTCGGCAGTCGATATGACCCCTTGCCCGTCCACAGGGCGCGTGCCGTTAAAAAAAAAAACGCCTCCCCCCATGCCCCTGTGGTCGCCTTTCGCCGGTGCCGCTTCCGGCAGTGCGCGGAACACGTCAGACCGACCCGTTGACTATCTATCAGTCTGTCGGGCGCAAGCCGGACCCAAATTGCCGAGCCTTTTCATGCAGTCCGCATTCGCGCTGGGTTTCGGTATTGCGCGCCGGGTTCCACTCGGGTGGCAAACTGCTTGGGCGAAGGTGCTGGCGGTCATCCCTGCACCCACCCCTTACGATGGTAGTGGCGCAGCACGATGGCGCGATTGAACAGGGGGAAGCCGACCCACAGACCGTTGGCCGTGATCAGCGACAAGATCGCCCACAGGAACATACCCTTGAACAGGTAGTAGAATGGGCCGAACAGCAGGCTCCACAGACGATGCCAGTTGCCCAAAATGATTTTCGTCTGGCCGTTGAAGGCCCATGTCGCACGTATCGTCATTGCCGATTTCCTCGCTGACTGGTTTTGATGCCAGCGCAATAAGATCGGGGACCATCGCCCGTCAGGGTAATTCCCGTGCCTTTGAGGGAGACCACAGAGGTAGCCATGCCGATGCGCCGCGCCCGTGCGGATGTCGGGATTACCGCCGCGAGCGCGCCACACAGCGCGCCAGCCGGGATTGCGGCGGGATCACCATGCCCGAGGCACGCCCCGGCGCTTCTGGCTCAACACAACGCCGCCGCGCGCGTGTTTCGCTCTCGATGATCGGGGTTAGTTGCAGGTCATTCCGAGTTGCACACCGGCAATGCCCCATGCGCCTCGACATGCTCCCAAATCAGCCGTCTTTCAATATAGGCCACGTAGGCGTGGACAAGGCTTGCTTCGAACTTGAAATCTTCGACCTGATGGTATCGCAGCGACAAGCCAGACACTTCAGCACCGAACAGCCGATGGTAAGTGCGACCGCCCGCATGGTTGCCGACCCCGTTGATGGCAGAACGATGGAATTTCGATATGCGTCCGCGAAGGCCCCTCTTTTCAGCGGTCAACCCAATGTAGATCGGCACAGGATTGGCTTGTTGAGAAATTACATACACACCAGCGGCGTCAGGCAAACTGCCACGCTCCTCCCAACAAACCGACTGCGAGAATTTGAACTCCACCGCGACCCGAACTGCGAGCGCCCTCGCGTTTGACTGGTGATCGGGGTGTTGGAAATCCGCGATAGCACGGACCCTGTGCCTTTAGCCGGGGCCTGTTGTATAACACAGGCACCCCGACCATAGGGTCAAGGTTTCAGCCGATTGCTCGGCCTAGCTATCGAGGGGTTTCCACGCCCCAACATGGCCGCGTCTGCCATGTCGAGATCACTCATAGCAGCAGAACGAGAAAAGCTAAAGATGCGATGGGGTTATCCCTGACAAGCGCGTGGCCCTCATCTTATCGATCCTCATCAGAACCAAAGGAGATCGGAAAATGGCTGATATCGTGACGCTCAAAGCAATCTGCGATGAACTCAAACTCGACCCACGCGAGGCCCGTGAACGTCTGCGCGCTGCCGCCAGTGATGCCAAGGCGAACCCCGAACTGGCGAAGGCGAGGAAGCCGCGTAGCCCGTGGCAGTGGGTGAAGGGGTCCGCTGCGGAGAAGGAGGCGCGGAACGTCTTGCACCCAAAGAGGTCTGCGTAGAGCGTCTACTTCACCCAAACGAACACCCAGAAGGGCGCGGACTGCGCCCTTTTTCAAAGTTCGACACTGGAGTTTGCAAGGAACGGCATCTAACATCTCAAGCGACCAATAATGGTTGTCCTCAACCGCTCAGCTTTGCTGGCGGAAAATGCCATCGGTTTATTTTAGTTAACTAAAGCAGAGGAAGATTCTCCGAATATGATTGAGCCATGCCAATTTAATAGATTGACCAAAAATGCTTGGTAGAGGATCCGAATGGCGGCGTTGGGAGCCCCATATTCACGCGCCCGGCACCATAATGAATAATCAGTTCAGCGGACCCAATGCTTGGGACGACTATTTGACGGCAATCGAGCAGGCCTCACCCGTTATCGAGGCCATTGCTGTCACAGACTACTACGTCACCGATACCTATCAGGAAGTTTTGCAGCACTGGAACAATGGACGCCTACCAAATGCTAAGCTAATTTTTCCGAACGTGGAAGTTCGACTAGATGTGGCGACTTCTAGAGGTGGCTTTGTAAACCTTCACTTGTTCGTCAGCCCTGAAGATCCAAATCATATCGAAGAACTTCAGCGACTTCTGTCTCGTCTCCAGTTCAATGTTATGCAAGACCGCTTTGACTGTACTCGCACCGATCTGATTAGGCTGGGCAAGAAAGCTGATAGCTCCATTTCCGATGAAGGTGCGGCGCTCACGTACGGAGCAAGCCAGTTCAAGGTCAATTTTCATCAGCTTCGCGAAGTTTACAAAGAAAGCGGTTGGGCGAAGCAGAACGTACTGATCGGTGTGGCTGGCGGTTCTACAGACGGAACCTCTGGTGTTCGAGAAGCGGCGGACCAGACAATTCGGCGAGAGATCGAAGGCTTTGCACATGTGATTTTCGCCAGCAGCGAAGCTCAGCGAGAGTTTTGGCTGGGCCGCAAACCATCAATGTCCGCAGATGAAATTCGTGACGCATATGGGGGCTTGAAGCCGTGCCTGCACGGCAGTGATGCACACGACCTTAAGACAGTTGCCACACCGTTCGGCGACCGGTTTTCTTGGGTGAAGGGGGAGTTGGAGTTTGACTCCTTGCGCCAAGCGTGCATCGATCCGGCAGACAGGGCACACGTCGGTGCCGAACCACCTGCATCAGCGACGCCGTCTCAAGTGATATCCGAGGTGGATGTCCTCGAAGCACCGTGGATGCAAACACCAACGATTCCGCTTAACCCGGGTTTAGTTGCCATCATCGGTGCCCGGGGTTCTGGCAAAACAGCGCTAGCTGACATTATCGCTGCTGGCTGCGATGCGATTTCCGAGGAAGCATGGAGCGCAGACGAATGGGCCAACCCTTCCTTCCTTGTTCGCGCTAGACCGCTCATTGGTGCGGAGAGGGTAAAGGTTAATTGGGCGGCAGGCGAACCTGAAATACGTTCGTTGGATGGATCAGATGCCAACGGACCGTTCAGCTATGAGCGCCTACGGTATCTGTCACAGCAGTTCGTTGAAGAACTATGTTCATCGAGCGGATTGACAGATGGCCTACTTCGCGAAATCGAACGCGTTATTTTTGAATCCCACCCAGAGGATAGTCGGGACGGCGCATTGAACTTCAGAGAGTTGTTGGACCAGCGTGCCTCACGGCATCGCCTCGCTCGTGCTAGGGAGGCCGAAGCGGTCGCACAAATCTCTGACCGGATCAGTTCAGAGCTTGAGAAGGAAAAACTCGTCGCCTTTTATGAAGCCGAAGTTGCGAAGAAATCAAAGCTGATTGGTGCATACACCGCTGACCGAGCGAAGCTGGTATCCAAAGGCAGTGAGGAAAGAGCAACTCGCCACGCGGAGCTTGCCGAGGCGGCGAACCAAATCCGTGTGAAACTTCGGCGATTTTCCGGTCAGAAGCAGACGTTTCTTGCTCTGCAGGACGAAGTCAAGGATATGCGCCGGAATCAAGCTCCAGAAGCACTTCGGCAAGCTCAAGCACGCCATGAGCACAGCGGCATGACCGTCGATCAATGGTCCGCGTTCTTGATGGACTATACTGGGCCGGTCGATGAAAATCTTGAAGGCTACGTGAAGTGGGTAGACGGAGAGATTGCGAAACTCAAGGGGAGCCCACCCCAGGAAACGGACCAGGCCACCGCGTATTTTCCGAGCGATGTTGATCTTAGCACACTATCACAGGCGGTCCTCGAAACCGAAATGAAAAGGCTCGAAAGTTTGGTAAACGCTGACAAAGAATCGCAACGTCGGTATGCCGCACTTTCGAAAAGCATTGCCACCGAAACTGCTGCTCTCGAAACACTGAAAGGTAAGCTGGAAGACGCAAAGGGCGCGAAAGACAGGGCCCGTCAACTTCAATCAGATCGCGAGGCTTCGTATGGTCGAGCATTTGACGCCCTAGTAGCCGAACAATCGGTATTGGAAGAGCTTTATGCGCCTTTGATGGCACGGCTCGCCAAGTCTTCCGGGACATTGAAGAAGCTTTCATTCTCGGTCGCGCGTATCGCAGACGTAAGTCAATGGGCAGAGCAAGCAGAGGGGGGCCTTATCGACCTGAGGAAGACCGGTGCGTTTAGAGGGAAGGGAACGCTCCAGCAAAAAGCCTGTGAGGTGCTGAGATCTGCTTGGGAAAGCGGCGACTCCACTACTGTCATTGAGGCAATGCAGGAGTTCCGGCAGAAGTACCAAAAAGATTTACTTGATCATTCACCTGTTGCTCGAAACGACCAGCCGGAGTTTCGGGCGTGGTCCAAACGCTTTGCTCAGTGGCTGTTTAGTATCAACCACATCGAAATACAGTACGGGATCGACTATGATGGTGTAGACATCCGCAAGCTGTCACCGGGAACCCGTGGAATCGTTCTTTTGCTGCTGTACCTTGGCCTTGATGACCAAGATGATCGTCCATTGCTGATTGACCAACCCGAGGAAAACCTTGATCCACAATCGGTCTTCGATGAATTGGTTGATCTATTCGTTACGGCAAAATCTCACCGGCAAGTAATTATGGTCACGCACAATGCCAACCTAGTGATCAATACTAATGCTGACCAAGTAATAATTGCAGAGGCGGGTCCACACCCTCACGGGGCATTACCTCCAATAACCTATAGCTCAGGAGGGCTTGAAAACGCAGAAATCAGGAAAAGGGTCTGCGATATCCTTGAGGGCGGCGAAGTGGCATTTCAAGAGCGAGCAAGACGACTTCGGGTTAGGTTGGAGCGATGAAATCCAGAGCGGTTCTTCTCGGGGAATGAAACTATTCACAGGCTTACATTGTGGGCGAAACCGACTCCCTCCGATGTCGCAAATTATGGGGATTTCAGGCTGATGATTGACCTTCATGAGCGCTTATCCGAATACTCGTACGGCTTTGGGGTGACGCGCGAGGTCCAGTCACTTTTGGAAGGAATAGGCCTTAAGCCCACACCGTTCTTGCCAAATCTACTACACGAGAAGGAACTGGGGTTCGACGTTGGCTTCAGTGATCGCGGAAGTGTGGTGGTCTTGCAGTTCAAGCTAGGGCACCAGTTAAAGCGCTTCCATCGAGCGAATCCATTACAGACCATACCGGAGCTCGATCGCCCATTTTGGCGCTTTTCGATAGACACGCTGGGACACCAATTTCAACGACTGCGGGAATTTGAGGACGAGAACGCCGACACGTTTTATGTAGCACCTCGTTTCGCTGATTGGGGAACCTATGATCGAGTGTTTCAGGCCGGGCAGGTTCTAGACGCCTCACTGCTTCTAAGACCGTCCGACATAGAGACCGCCGTGGCTACGCAGGGTGGCTCAGCAGGCCCACATCGCATCGTGTACGACCGTACAAGGAGGTATGTTTGTTCTGAGCCAACAGAGCTTCCTGAGTATCGCCCGGACGATCTCGCTTCGAAGATCAGATATCGGATTCAGTATTCAGACATGACGCTAGAGAAGAGTATTGAGCGAATTTTCGACCGCGAGCCTTCTTCTCGTCGCATAAGCCGATTATCCCTAAGGCGTCGTGATCAGATCCTCTCTCGCTTTGAGGATCATCGGATGGGGATGGCCGCAGCAGTAGGTGCGGAAGCGTGGACGCAAGGTGCCCAAGTCCTCTTTGTGTCGCTGAACGAGGAAGCTAGTGTTGCTGGTTGATGTTCGACCAATCTCCAAATCTAGGAAGCGAGATGCTGTGCCAACATGACTACAATGGTTTCTTGGCTCTCCGTTTCAGGGACGCGCAAACGCACACTTTACATCGGCGCTGACAGTCAAGGCACATCGGTGACGAACGGCGCACGTGCTTCAAATAATGTCAGAAAGGTCTGGTTTTCTAGCACAACGCCTGAGATATTTTCGTTTTCTGGTGATGTTGGCTGGGGCCAGAGGTTCTTAAGAACGTTGGTCGCGAAGATCAAAAATGAACAGGTGTTGGCGTCAATCGGATCAACCGAACGCGCTCAGGAAATTTCTGATCTCGCGTGTTCACGACCGCCAGAAAGTGCAGCGAGTGCGCTGGAAGTCTTCTACGCTGTTCGCGAAGGTACTGGAAGATCAGCAAGTTTCCATTTGCACCAACTCACTCACACTGGAAACTCCTCCGACTCTTGGGGCGTGCGAGCCGTCGCAATTGATAAGCTGACTAAAGGCGTGTCTACCCCGGTGTTTGCAGGTGGCTTTGGTGGACAGACCAGTGTCCAACGCCAAGGATGGATTGCCTCCGGCGACCAAGGAAATGTTGCGCGCACATGCTTTTGGTCGCTGTGCGATCTCGTTGATGGAAAGCCACGCAATGACATCATGACCGGGGGGTACCCGCAGCTTGTGAAGCTAGATGAAACCGGAACGGGTCTGGTAGTCGGCGTCAAATACCATTCAGTGCCTACCGTCTTCGGCTCCAGATCTACGAACCCGCAGCAGTCGGCTAAGGTTTGGGTGGACGAAACATTTACCCAACTAGATCCACGTACAATGAAACCATACAGCAGGGCGCAACGCTACGGGCGACGACAAGATGGTCGGTAGTCAGCTAGAGCACTTTTGTGGCGGCAGCTTCAAAACCGCAGTTTCTGACAAATTGCGACCTGATGCCGTGAAAGCAAGAAACTACCTAGCTTGCCGCAACCACGTTCGCAGTCCGCGGCCAGTACCTGCAAAATGCTACCCAGTTGATACCCATGCCCGAAACAGCAGAAAGCACGCGATCAAAGCAATCAGTTAAGTACTTGTTTCTGTTTGGTAAAAATGGTGCCCGGGGGCGGAATCGAACCACCGACACGAGGATTTTCAATCCGGCACTTTTCAAGCACGTGCAAGCACTTACGCAGAAAAGGCGCGTCAAACCCCTGACGGCAGATCAAATACTTACAAGGAAAATGTCAAACCGGCTCGGGCCAATCTGACAAACGAAAACCCCGGCGCGACGGCAATCGCAACCGGGGCTAAAGACGTTCTGCAAGGCGTCTGTCTCGGCGGCGAGTATATCGCAGCTTTCCCCATCTTGGCAATGCACTGGGGGGCGCTGGGGTGAGCAAGAAGGCGTCTTTCTCAGCACTGGTTCGCGCACCTCACCTCAGGGCAGTCAAGGCCCTGGGGTACGCCCTGACGTTGGGCGGTGCGGACGCTTGGGCCGACCTGGCTTTCATCCTGGCTAACCGCCTGACACCAGAGGAACGGGCCGGGTTGGCCTATGCAGCCTTGCGAGGGCTTCCCGAGGACGTGGCCTATCAAACGGCGACACTGGCGATCTTCGGCGTGTTCGACGGGGAGGCCGTGGCATGACCGATCATTTCAGCGACTGGGTTAATGCAGGCTGCCCGGACGACAAATGGCTGAACGACGCTGAACCCCTCCGCAATGGGAGTGTTGTCCAGTTCCGGCAGGAACCAGCAAGCGACACTGAAATGCCGGACGATCGTGTCCCGCCCGCGTACGCATATGCCGGTGAGTTTGAGGATCATCCCACCGCTGACCCCGATCAGGGGCAGATCACCAGCTTCTATTCGGCGGCAAGCCTGGACGGGCGCGATGTGCCGGAACGTGAATGGCTGGTGCCGGGTCTGGTGCCATCACGGGTTGTCACGTCGCTCTATGGTGCAGGGGGTGTCGGAAAATCGTTGGTTGCCCTGCAGCTGGCCTATGCCGTCGCAACGGGGGGCAAGTGGCTGGGGCGCTCTACTCATAGCGGGCCGGTCATGTTCATCTCTGCCGAGGACGATGCGGCCGAGCTGCACCGCCGCCTTTCGGACATCGTGGCCGCTGAGAACGGATCGTTCCTGGATCTGGACCGGCTGACCCTGTGCAGCCTTGCCGGGGCGGACGCCCTGCTGGCCTATCTGGACCGCAAGACGGGGACGCTGATCCCCTCACCTCTGTTCACAGAAATCGACAAGCGCATGGCCTTGGACGCCCCGGCGCTCCTTGTGCTGGACACGCTGGCAGACCTGTTCCCCGGCGATGAGAACAACCGGGCACAGGTCACACAGTTTGTCATGCTGCTGATCAGGCTGGCGCTACGGCATGACTGTGCCGTGCTGCTGCTGGCCCACCCATCCCGCAGCGGTGAAGCCACCGGCAAGGGCGATGGCGGGTCTACCGCATGGAACGGCAAGGTGAGGTCACGCCTCTACCTGGAGCGCATAGAGAGCGAGGGATATGAGGCCAATCCAGACGCCCGGATGCTGTCTGCCAAGAAGGCCAACTATGGGCGCACCGGCACCGAGATCGGCATGACCTGGCAAGATGGCGTGTTCATTGCAGATCCGCACGAAACCGGGCTGGACCGCATGGCCGAGACCACCAAGGCCGAGCGGGTGTTCCTCAAGCTGCTACGCCTGTTCACGGAACAGGGCCGCACCGTGAACCATGCCGGGGGCAGCACCTACGCACCCAAGCTATTCTCCGAGCATCATGAGGCTGAGGGCATGACCAAGCGGGCATTGAAAGGCGCGATGGATACGCTGCTGACCGCCGGGACAATCAAGATTGAGACGGACGGACCCGCCTCGAAGCGGCGTTCTTTCATTGTGGAGGCGGCCCAGTGAACAGCGTTCCAACCCCCTTCCAACCCCCTTCCAACCCACCTTCGTTAGTGTGTTCCAACCCCCTACCAACCCCCTTCCAACCGGGGTGTTCCACTATCCCTTATACCCTAAGGGGTTGGAACGCCCCCTTGGAGGGGCGCTCAACCCTTGTTGTTGATCTGGTCCCAATGCCCCCCTTGGGGGGGAGGGTGTGGATCGCGGGGCGGGGTTATCCTTGCTCACTCGCAGGGCGCGGGGTGGCGGCATGATGGCGTCCACCAAGGCAATCCGATTCCTCGAAAGCCTCAAGATTCCCGAGGGGCCGAACTCGGGGAAGCCGATCAAGCTGGCTCCCTTTCAAAAGCAATTCGTCAAGGGCGCTCTGGCCGATGGGGTCAGCGTGGCCTGTCTGTCGATCGGCAGGGGCAACGCGAAAACCGCGCTGTCAGCCGGGATCGCCCTAGGGGCTGTCATGGGAAAATGGGACGATCAGCCCCGGCGTGAAATCATCATCGCAGCCCGGACCCGCGACCAGGGGCGGATTGCGTTCAACTTCATCACCGGCTTCATCGATCATCTGCCCGAGGACGAACAGGAGCGCTTCACGATCCGGCGCAATCCCCGGCTGGAAATCGAGTACGGGGACGGACACCTGATCAAGGTCATCGCAGCTGACGGCAAGTCGGCGCTGGGGTCAGCTCCCACGCTGGTGTTGATGGACGAGCGGGGACACTGGCAAGCGGACCAGGGGGACGCGCTGGAACACGCGCTGCTGTCCGGTCTGGGGAAACGTGCGGGGCGGGCGCTGATCATTTCGACCAGTGCGGCGGATGACTCGCACCCGTTTTCGGTGTGGCTGGACGAGGACCAGGAAGGCGTCTATCGCCAGGAGCATCGCCCTACCCCCGGCCTTCCTGCGGACGAAATGGAAAGCCTCAAGCTGGCCAACCCCGGCGCAGCGCATGGCATCGGATCTTCCCTGGAATGGCTGCAGGGTCAGGCACGGCGGGCAATCGCGCGGGGTGGTTCGACCCTCACTAGCTTCCGGCTCTACAACCGGAATGAGCGGGTGAGCGGGGAAACCCGCGACCTTCTGTTGACCGTTGATGAATGGCTTGCCTGCGAGGCTTCGGAGTTGCCACCCCGGCAAGGACAAGTCGTGATCGGGATCGACCTGGGCGGATCTGCATCGATGACGGCGGCGGCGTTCTACTGGCCGGAGAGCGGGCGTCTGGAATGCCTTGGCACATTCCCCAGCAAACCGTCCCTGCTGGATCGTGGGCAGAGCGACGGCGTGTCCGGGCGCTATGTCGAGATGCAAGACCGTGGGGAGCTGTCCACGTTGGGAGATCAGACGGTGCCAGTGGCACCGTGGCTGGGCGAGGTCATGGCGCATGTTGCCGGGGAGCCTGTCGCGGCGCTGACGATGGACCGCTACAAGCAGGCCGAGCTGGGAGAGGCAATCGACAAGGCTGGCATTCGCGCCCCGCTGGTCTGGCGTGGTCAGGGTTTCCGGGACGGCGGCGAGGACTGCGAACGGTTCCGCCGCGCGGCCTATGACGGCAAGGTGAAAACTGCCCCGTCCCTGCTGCTGCGCTCTGCCTTCGCGGATGCTGTCACGCTGCGAGACCCGGCAAACAATCTGAAACTGGCAAAGGCCCGGTCCACGGGCCGGATCGACGCGGCGGCGGCGACCGTCTTGGCCGTTGCCGAGGGGGCGCGGATCATGGGCCGCCCGGTTGGACGCGGGGGGCGTATGGCATGGTCATGAACAGCAAGCGCCGCGACTACGCCAGACATTCGGCCAAGGTCACACGCGGACCGCGTTGGAAGGCCCTGCGGATGCAGGCGCTGGACCGCGACGATTGGAAATGCGTCCGGTGCGGCGAACGGCGGCGGTTGGAAATCGATCACGTCGAGCCGGTCAGGGACCGCCCGGATTTGGCCTACACGCTCTCGAATCTGCAAACGCTCTGCGGGCGCTGTCATGCCCGCAAGACCCGAATTGAGGTTGGCATAGGCCAGCCCAATCCCGCCCGCGAGGCGTGGAAAGAACTGGTCCGCAACACGGGCCACAACCCTGTCGAGCATGAAAGGAAAAAAGATGCTTGATTCTGTGAAGATCGCCCGGCGGCAAAGCGAAATCCGCCAACGCCTGTCCGAGCTGGTGGGCAAGGAAAGCCCGTCCGAGGACGAAACCCGCCAGATGGACGAGCTGGACCGCGAATACCGCTCCAACGAAACCCGCTACCGGGCGGCCCTGATTGCCGAGGACACCGAACGCCGCGAGGCCGGGGCGGATCTGGAAACCCGTTCCGATCGGGAATGGGCCGAGATCATGGCCGGTTTCGAAATGCGGCAGGTGGCGCTGTCCCTGGATGAGGGCCGCGCACTGGATGGCCGCACGGGCGAGATCGTGACCGAGCTGCGGTCCCGGGGTGGTTATCGCGGTGTTCCGGTACCGTGGGAAGCACTGGAAATCCGGGCCGGGGAAACGATTGCCGCTGGCACTCCGAACCCGCTGCGTACGGCGCCGATCATCGAACGCCTGTTTGCCGGGTCCGTCGCGGCCCGCATGGGTGGCCAGATGGTCAACGTGGGCGTAGGGGAACAGGAATACCCCGTCGCAACCTCTGCCGTGACGGCAGGTTGGGCCGCCACCGAAACCGGCAATGTGCCCGGGCCCAGCGCATACGCGACCGTGGACCGCCCGCTGAAGCCTGATCACAATCTGGGCGTCCAGATGCGGATCACCCGCAAGACCCTGAAGCAATCCGGGGCCGGGCTGGAACAGGCGGTGCGGCGCGACATGAACGGCGCGATCGAGGAAGCCCTTGACCGGGCCGTGTTCCTGGGCAGCGGATCGGCCGGCGAACCGACCGGGCTTTTCGTTGGCGCGTCGGGTTGGGGCATCAATGAGGAAGCCGTTGACGCGGCCCCGACCTGGGGGGCTTTCCGCTCCGAGGTGGTCAACTTCATCACCGGAAACGCCGCCAGCGGACCCGGCGATGTGCGCTTGCTGATCCGGCCCGAGGTCTGGAACACGATGGATGCGGACATCTGGGACGCAGGCAGCGGCATCACCGAATGGGACCGGATGACCGCCGCGCTGAACAGCGTGACCATGAGCCACAACGCTTTGGCCGACCCGGCGGGCACCCCGCTGGCCACGAGCGCGGTCATGACCACCACCGCTGGCGGTGTACCCCCGTTCTTCGTTGGCACCTGGGGGGCGATTGACCTGATCCGAGATCCGTTCAGCGATGCGCAATCCGGTGCCTTGCGGCTGACCGCGCTGGCCACGATGGACGTGACCATTTCCCGCGCGGTGCAAACCCGCATTCTGACGGGGCTGCAATAATGCTCTGGGGCGGTCATGAGGGCGGCCTAGAGCTGCGCAAGCGGGCGTCGGGCGCATTGGCGCTTCATGGCCGCTTTCCCTATGGCAAGCGCGCGGTCCTGTCCGATGGGGGCAGGACCGGGCGTCCCCGCAAAGAGGTGTTCGCACCGCGGGCTTTCTCCTACCGGGTGGATCGGCCCGAGGAGGATATTCACCTGCTGATCGGCCACAGCTATGACCGGCCCCTTGCATCACGCAAAGCCGGAACGCTTGAACTGGCGGATAGCGAGGAGGCGCTAACCTTCACGGCCATGATCACCGACGAAATGCAGGAAGTCAGCTACGTGCGGGACTTCCTGGCCGCAATGCGGGCGGGCCTGATCATCGGCATCAGCCCCGGTTTTCGTATCCCGCCGGAACGTGCGGTGCCCAATGCGGAGAAGGTCGAAGAAGAAGATCCGGCGGAGGGCATGGCGCTGATCCGCACCATCCTCGCAGCTCTGCTCTATGAGCTGAGCGTTGTGACCCGCCCCGCCTATAGCGAAACGCAGATCGAGGAACGCAACTGGAAGATCGAGCCGCAATCCCAGGTTCTCATGCCTGGCAAGACCAGAGGTGCCCTGAAATGGCGGTAACGTGGACTGAGGCCGAGGCCTTGCCCGCCAGCTACCCGGCGGTATCGGGTCTGTCAGCTGCGGCGGCGGCACTGAATGAGGATGCGCTCTGGCAGCGCATTGAATCCTATTGCCGGGTCAGGTGGACGCCGCGTGAAGTCGTCTGGACGATCGAGGGCGATGGCGATTGGAACGTGCCTTTGTGGCCTGCGACCCTGAACACAGTCGAGGTCTGGGAGAATTTCGCCTGGGTGGAATGCTCTCCCTATCCGTCACCGTCACCTTGGGGAGGCTACGAGTTTCTCGGGGAAGGGCCTTACCGGGTCACGGCAGATGTTGGCGGGGGAGATGTTCCGGCAGCTGTGACCGAGGCATTCCGGCGGTTGGCCGAATACTCGGCTGACCTGGGCGAGAATAGCATGATGTCCGGGCACCCCGCCCACAAGTCTCATGCCGTTCAGCTGGGGGAAAGCGTCCAGGAGAGTTTTGCCCGCGATTCAACCTGGGCAGCGCGGGCGCTGCAACTGAGCGGTGCGGCGGATCTGCTGCGCCCATACCGGCGGAGGGCGTGAGCATGTGGCCATTCAAACGAAAGACTTCCCGCGAAACCCGGTCCAGCGGATCTGGCTTCACGGCGGAAATCATGGCGGCGCGGGAAGCTTACGTTTCCGGGCGGCGGGGCATTGCAGAACTGACCGCCACAGCGCAAGGCGCTGTGACGCTCTGGGAGGGCGCTCTGGGGCTTGCGGACGTGGATGGCACCGACCTGTTGGATAGGCGCTTCCTGACCCTCTGCGCCCGCTCCCTTGCGCTGCGCGGGGACGCTGTGTTTCTGATCAGGGAAACGGGCCTTGTGGCCTGCTCCGATTGGGATCTGAAAACCCGCGATGGACGGCCCACGGCCTACCGCGTTTCGGTCTCCGAGGCCGGGGGCGGTCGCACGGAAACCGCCTTGGCGGCAGAGGTGATGCACCTGCGGATCGGCTGCGACGTGTCCGCGCCCTACTACGGCACGGCCCCGCTCAAGCGGTCGCAGCTCACGGCAGGATTGCTGAATGCCGTGGAGACTGCCCTTGCCGAGGTTTACGAGAACGCACCGCTGGCCAGCCAGATCGTGCCGTTCCCCGAGGCCCCGCAAACCGACCTGGAACAGATGGCCCGTGCGTTTCGTGGCAGCCGGGGCAAGGTGCTGATCCGGGAATCGGTGAACGTCGCGGCGGCGGGCGGGCCTGCCCCCGTGCAAGACTGGAAGCCCCACGACCTGTCCCCGGACCTGTCCAAGGCCATGACCCGCGAAACGCTGGCAGCGGCGCGGGACGCAATCAACATGGCTTTCGGTATCCTTCCCGGCCTGACTTCCCCGGCCACTACCGGGCCAATGGTCAGAGAGGCGCAACGCCACTTGGCCCAGTGGGTGCTGCAACCGATCGCCGCGATGATTGCCGAGGAAGCCTCTGCAAAGCTGGCAACCCCGATCAAGTTGGACGTGATGCGCCCGATGCAGGCATTCGATGCGGGAGGCCGTTCAAGGGCAATGAGCGCGATTGTGCAGACGTTGGCGCTGGCGAAAGAGGCGGACGTTGATCCGTCCCTGGCACTCAAGCTGGTGGACTGGGAATAGGGCAGGATGCGCCCTGCGGATCGCAGCGCCAAGCATCCCCGTTAGTCGGTGAGTGGGCAAACCCCGACAAGGCACGGCCTGAACTCCTTTCGGGCGCGGTGCAGGCCGCCACAGCTTCGGGTCTGGGGGCGGTCAATGGCCGGGGGTTCTGCTCCCGGCCTATTTCGTTTCGGCGTTCCAGATCGCCTGATAGAGCGCGGCGATTTGGTCCTCGATGTCCTGCGCCAGAGCTGCCAGATCGGCATGAGATTGGACGAACGGATGATCCTTCACGAAATCGGTGAAATGCTGGCCAGCAACAAAGGCGCGGTCCCCGGCTTCGTGCTGCATGTCTGTTGTTTCTGGACGCTCTGTCATTTCCTCAACCTTACTCCTGCACCGCCGCCGTTCTCGGGGATGAACTCCACACCTGCGGTCTCAAGCGCCGCGCGGATGGCGGAAACGGTATCTTCCCGCCCGCCCATTGGGCCAGTCTGCGACTCCAGTCGTTTGATCGTTGGTGCTGAAATGCCAGACGCTTCAGCAAGATCATTCTGAGACCACCGAAGAAGCGCCCGCGCCGCTTTCACCTGCTCAATTGATACTTTTGGTATTGACACTACCCGCCCTCGCGTGTTGATACTTTTAGCATCATATCACTTTAGGAGACCAAAGCAATGACGAACGAACGCGCCAGCGCGAACCCTACCGGCTTGCCCTCGCTCATGAAGCACATTCAGGAACAGCAACGGTTAGCCGTAGACTTGGAATCCCTGCTGGAAGCCCTGTGGCTGCTCCATGAAAACGAAATCGGAGCTGCTGCGCAAATGGGTATCATCAGCACGGCTCACCGCATGGCCGCCAATCTGAACGAGGCCCTGGATATCTCGGCCTTGCCGGAGGTGCGGGCATGATCACGGTTGAACAACTGCGGAACGATCGGCCCGAAGTCATGACGGTTGATCTGGCCCGCACGATCCATGCACTTGTCGCCACAGCTCGCAGAGCATTGGAGGCCGATCGCGCGGAACATAGTCTCTGCGAGAACACGCGGATTACTTTGGAGCTGGCAGAGGATCTAGCCGGATTGTTGTTGGAGGGATGCGAGGTAAATGAATCTTGACCGTGGCGCAATCCCACGATATGTTCGTGGGACAGTGCCACGGTTATGAGATCATGCGCGATACAACTTTCTATTCCGAGCCCTCTATCACGCCAGCGAAGTTGGCGGAGATTACGGGCGTTTCGCCGGATACTCAGCGTGACTGGAGGCGGCGTGGCGTTTTTGAAGGTCTGGGTACCTTACAACCCAACGGGCGGTGGCTGTATGACAGTTTCGACGTTCTGATCATTTGCGTGATGCGCGAGCTGGCGGCGTCGAACGTGGAACTATTTGCGGCCCGCAGAATTTCGACCCTGATAACCTCTCGAGTTGTTGTTTGGGCTATTCATGAAAAGGGAATCATGAGTGCGGCCGGGGCATGCCGGTTCTCTGTAGCCTACCCGGATGACGCAGCCCCAGCTGGGTGGCAAGTCGAAACGCTTTTCCATGTCAATATGCTGAACAATACACCGGATAGAGGCGCAGCTTGCCTCTTGATTGACCTACAGTCGATGGGGAGGGCGCTTCCCGCCTATTTTGATGATCTGCTTAAGCCTATCGCGACACGAATCAAAGAGAAGGCAGATCAGCGCGAGGAAGGTGAAGTTGATGGCTAATGCGAATCTCAACATCACCGTCACCGAGAAGCGGATGCTGAAGCAGTCTGAAGCTGCCGACTATACCGGCTTGCCAGTCAAGCATTTCAAGGTCGCATGCCCGGTTCAACCCATTGAGATGCGTCCAGGTACAATCCTTTGGGACAAGCGAGATCTGGACAAGTGGATCGACGCAATGAAGGAAGGGACCGAGATGGCGACACAAGACGCCATTCTGGGCAAGCTGTAATGACTCGAGTCAGGGTTAGGGGCTTCAAGATTTTCGATGACCGGCACGGGAAACCGCGCTGCTACCATCGTGCCACGGGTCACAAGATTGATTTGGAGAAAGTTCCACTGGGATCGGCAGAGTTCTTTGCTGAATGCGCCCGAATAGTGGCTTTAGCTGAGGCCAGGAAATCGCAAGCTCCGAAGCCTGGCACGCTCGGGGGGTTAATGGCGACCTACTTTTCCACCGAGCATTTTCAGAACCTGGCCCCGGCCACACGTAGGGACTATGCGAAATGCTCGGCCTTCCTGGACCCAATCCGTGATACACCGGTCCATGCAATCACCACGCCGCTCGTGGCTGGCATTCACGACAAAGCAACTAGCAAAATCGGCTGGCGGCGGGCAAATATGCTTCGCACCTTCCTGAGCCAAGTATTTCGTTACGCCATTCCGAAAGGCTTGATTGACCGGGACTATGCGGCGGGCGTCATTCCCAAGCCGCGCCCGAAAGACCGGCCCTACGCCAACCGGCCTTGGACCATCGAAGAACGCGCCGTTGTGCTGGATCGGGCCGCGCCCCACGTCAGGGCGGTGGTCGCGCTGATAATGAATACCGGGCTTGATCCCTCAGATGCACTCAGACTGACCCGTCGCCAGATTGACGGCAGCACGATCTGGGGCGTTCGGGGCAAGACAGGGCAAGAGGTTGCCATTCCCATCGGCCCGACGCTGCAAAAGGCTCTGGACGCAGCTCCGGGCCACGACGCCGTGACGATCCTTGCCACGTCAAACGGGAAGCCTTGGACCTACAACGGGTTTTCGACAGTCTGGCACCGCTTCAAGAAACAGCTGGAAGCTGAAGGCGTTGTGCAGCCTGGCCTGACCCTCAAGGGGCTGCGACATACCGTTGCGACAACGCTGCGCGAGGCGGGGCTCGAAGAACGCCAGATTGCAGACCTTCTGGGGCAGAAAACCCCGTCGATGGCCCGCCACTATTCCCGGTCCGCCAACCTTGCAGACCGCAACCGGATCACGATGGAAACTCTCGAAAAGGAGAACGAACGCAGATTGAAAGTTGTCAAACCCTTCAACAAAACTGTCAAACCCTAAGAGGCTCAAAAATGAAAATCGAGCAATATCAAGAGTTTGAATGGTGCCCGGGGGCGGAATCGAACCACCGACACGAGGATTTTCAATCCACTGCTCTACCCCTGAGCTACCCGGGCACGGGTGAACGACTTGCGTTCGGGTGGAGGCGTTCTAGGCGAGAGATACAGGGGTGTCCAGAGGGATAACGCAGAATTCGCGGAAAAAAATCACGCCGCGCGCACGGCGGATGCTACGGCACCGGCACGCAGCCTGGCCTTTGGGAAAACATCGATGACATAACGCACGCAGGCTTGCTACAGTTGCACCAAAGGCGGGAGGAGCGCATGGGTAGTGACCAAACAAAACAGGCTTGGACGCGCCAGATTGCCGAGGCCTTCGAGTTGGCTTCCCCACCCCCTGGGTTCGTTGAGAACCCGTTCCCGGTCTACGATGCGCTTCTGGCTTTCGCCCCGGTGAAACGCCAAGCGGACGGTTCGGTCCTGCTCTCGCGCCATGCGGACCTTGATCGGATTTACAAAGACACGACACTGTATTCATCCGACAAGAAGGCGACGTTCGGGCCGAAGTTTGGTATGGGCTCACCGCTGTTCGTGCATCACACGACGTCGCTGGTGTTCAGCGACCCCCCACTGCATACGCGTGTAAGGCGGATCATGACCTCTGCGCTGACCCCCCGCGCCATCGCCCAGATGGAGCCCGGACTGATCAAGACCGTGGGGCATTTGCTGGACCGCATGGAAAACCGCGAAACCGCCGGGAAAGCGGTGGATTTGATAGAGGACTTCGCCTCTTCCATACCAATCCAGATCATCGGCAACCTGCTGGATGTTCCGTTGGAAGAGCGCGGGCCTTTGCGCGAGTGGTCATTGGCGATCCTGGGCGCGCTGGAACCTTCGCTGACCCCGGATCAATTAAACCGGGGAAACCAGGCGGTTGAGGAGTTTAGCGCCTACCTGACGGACCTGATCGCGCGCAGACGCGCCAAGCCTGGAAACCCCGAGACGGACGTCCTGACCCGTCTGATCAACGGTGATGAATCCGGGGAAAAACTGACCGAGGTCGAACTGATCCAGAATTGCGTTTTCATCCTGAACGCGGGCCACGAAACCACCACAAACCTGATCGGCAATGGGCTGGCGCTGCTGAATGACCACCCTGACCAGAAGTCGCTTTTGCTGGAGCGGCCCGAATTGATCCAATCCGCCGTAGAGGAAATCCTGCGCTATCGCTCGCCCAACCAGCTTGGCAACCGAGAGACCACGGCGGAGATAGAGCTGGACGGGATAATCCTGCCGGTGGGCACCAACCTGCACCTGTGCATTGGCGCGGCGAACCGGGATCCTGAGGTGTTCGAAAACCCGCAGGTATTTGACATCACTCGCAAACCAAACCGGCATCTGGCCTTCGCCGGGGGGCCGCATATCTGCGTCGGCCTGACACTGGCCCGGCTGGAAGGACGGATCGCCATCCAAGGGCTGTTGCGCCGCTTCCCTGACTACCGGATACTGGACGGGCGCATCAGGGGCGGGCGTATGCGGTTCCGGGGCTATTCCAGCCTTCCCGCACGGCTGTCCCCCTGCTGAGAGGTCAGTGTAGCTTGCGCAGGGCGTCTTCTGTCGCCTCTATCGCCTTTTCGATATCTTCGGGGTCGTTCGACGGAACGGCATATTCCCCACCCAGCCACTTGGCCAAATCCACGTCGGCGCATCGCTTGGAACAGAAGGGCCGGTATACCGGATCGGAGGGTTTCTTGCAGATCGGACAGGTCACGACAATACCTCGGACATGGGGAGGCGGTCGCGCTTGCGTTGCAATTCGAACGCGCCTAGCGGCGTCCAACCGGCCAGCACCGTTTCGATCAAATCGGCGCGGAAGGCGGCCTTTAGCGACATTTCGAACGTGCGGCGGTCCTTTTTGGGCATCGGCGCCAGATCCATCACGATTTGCCCACCCAATCCACGCAGCCGCAATTGACGCGGCAGATCGCGCGCGGCGGCGATATTGGCCTTCAGCGCGGCCGCCGGGGACGTGTCGCGCCCGGTGTTCACGTCCACAGCCACCAACGCACGGGTCGGCTCGATAAACATGGAGGCGCCACCCGCCAAGGCCACCTGCGGCGACGCCAGCGCTTCGATATGTTCCAGAACTCCGAGTGTTTCAAAGCTGCCCGGATCGGTGACCACATCCGCCAGATCGGTCCATTCACGCCACGCCATTTCATGCGGGCTGTCGCCGTCTGTCAGTTTCTCGATATCGCCATCGGTATCAGCCATGACCACGTTTGCAAGGTCCATCATCGCCACGATATCCTCGGCGATATCTTCGGGGTTGGCATGCGCGCAAGAGGATCGCAGGATCAATCCGGTGTCCTCTGCTTCGAACACCGCTTTGGCGATGCCGGTCAGTTCGTCGCGCAGGTCGTCGTCCTTGATCCGGCGGCTGATATTCAGACCGGGCGCGCCAGGCGTGACGATGGCGTACCGGCTTTTGAACAGCACTCGGGTCGTAACGGGGATGGCTTTGCCCGGTTCGGCGTAGCCGGTCACCTGCACCAACAGCTTATCCCCCGGCGCGATCCCCTTTACCTGTCGCAAGAAGGCGGTACCATCGGGTGTGGTCAGGAACAATCCGCCCTGCCCCTTCATCGGACGATCCGCCACGGCGCGGTAAATCGCCCCGACGCTCGGCTGATCTGCGTCGATCAGCAGATCCTCCAGTCGTCCATCCACCATCAGGGCCGCAGCTTCGCGCCCCTGAATATGGTCCAGAATGATCTGACGGCCTTTCATGCCTGCCTCCATACCGGGTAACCTGCAGCTTGCAGCAGCCCGGCGGTTTCCGCCAAGGGCAGCCCCACAACGGCGGTAAACGACCCTGAAATCCAGGGGATCAGCGCCCCGGCGGGCCCCTGAATCCCGTATCCACCGGCTTTGCCCTGCCAATCATTGGTGGCAAGATAGGCATTCAGTTCTTCATCCGACAGGCGCTTTATCCTCACATCCGTCACGACGTCACGTTCCCACAGGCGGCCATCCCGGCGTACGGCGACGGCAGTGATCACCTTGTGGCGTCGTCCAGACATGGCGAGCAGGAATTCCGCCGCTTCGCCCGCGTTCCTGGGCTTGCCCATGATCCGACGCCCCAGCGCCACAGTGGTGTCTGCGCACAGCACAACGTCACCGGCATCCGCAGGGACGGCCTGTACCTTTTCTCGCGCCATGCGGCTGCAATAGGGCCGCGGCAGTTCGGACTTGTTCGGGGTCTCATCAATCTCGGGCGGGCGGATGTCATCCGCCACGACTCCGATCTGCGCCAACAGTTCCCTGCGGCGCGGGCTACCCGATCCCAGGATCAGGCGCACTTACTTGAAGCGATAGTTGATCCGACCCTTGGTCAGATCGTAAGGGGTCATTTCCACCTGAACCTTGTCGCCCGCCAGAACACGGATGCGGTTCTTGCGCATCTTCCCTGCCGTATGCGCGATGATCTCATGGCCATTCTCAAGTTCGACCCGGAACGTCGCGTTCGGCAGGAGTTCCTTCACGACACCGGGGAATTCGAGAATGTCTTCCTTGGCCATGATCTCTCCTGATCTTTGCATCCCGCCCTTTTGCGGGACGCGCGTTAGATGGGGGTATTCTACCAGATTTTCAAGCGGAATCTCTATTTAAGGACAACCGGACGCACAGAAGTGATCCGATCCGCTTGTTCGCCCCAATGCGTCATGTTCAGGACATGCCCATCCGCACGCACCGCCCGAACGGCAGCAAGCTCCACATCGGCATAGGTCCACCCCGGTTGGTTCAACGTTCCTTCGGCGATTACACCTGTTGCAGGGAACCCCATGTCAGGAGGGCCGAAAACACCCCCCATCCCGGTATTCGTTTCAACCGCAAAAATTTCTGGGCGCATCCCGACCAAGGACGCCATGACGGCGACGCACTGGCCTTCCAGCGCGCGGGCCATCGCGCCAATGCGGACACGCCAGTATCCCGCCAGCGCCTCTGTACAGGACGGCACCAGCAGGATTTCCACACCGGCCTGAATCAGAGCGCGTCCCAGAAGGGGAAATTCACTGTCATAACAAATCAGCACACCAATCCGGCCAAGGGCGGTGTCAAAGACCTTTAGCGGACCACCCCCGGAAACACCCCATTCATCGCGTTCGAAACGGGTCATGATCTGCTTGTCTTGAAAGACTACGCCGCCATCTGGCCCAAAGAAATGTGTGCGGTTTACCACCCTGCCCTCTTCGGACACGGGTGCTGAACCACCCAGCACATACACCCCGAACTCCTTGGAAAGCCCTGCCAGAATGGCATTTGATTGATCAACCCGCTGGGAAACTGCTGCAATAGAGCCTTTGAGGTCCGCCGCTATAGCTGCCCCTGCCAGGGACGCCAGTTCCATCGCGCCATACTCCGGGAAAACCAGCAGTTGCGCATTTTGCCCGGCGGCCTCAGCCACCCATCGACGCATCTTGGATTCGTAATCCCTCCAGTCCTGAAACCAGTCCAGAGAATATGCAGCAGTCGCGATCTTCATTTCCGCTATCTCCTTCTTGCAGACCATGCACTTGGCAGCAGACCAAATCTCTTCGGGCTAGTTCAAAGAGTACGCATCCAGACCTGCAGCTCTTTTTCAGTTTGTTCTGCCTCACCAACATCTTTCCAACGGAAACGGGCAATTGCACCGGCCAAGGGGCAATACCCGCGTTTACGCCAGAACGTATCCAGCGGAACGTATTCAGCCGGTCGTCCCGGATGGTCCGCCGGTCGGATCACCCCGCAAAAGGCAGACTTTGTTCTGCCCAGATTGCGCGCATGCGCCTCTCGCAAGTCGAAAAACCTGTGACCGATACCTTTGCCCCGGTACTCGGGCAGTAAGACAGACTCGGCACAATAGAAGATGCTGCCTAAATCCTCTCCAGCGCCATCAAAGGCGGCAGCGAAATCCTTTGCATGATCTTCCATCGGGGTGCCGGTGGCTGCGCCAACCATCCGGTTGCCATCGAATGCCCCTACCAACACCGCCGTTTCGCTGTTGCGATAGCTTTCCATGTACCGGCGTTCATAGTCCAGATCACCGTCATACAGGTATGGCCATGCCCGAAAAACCGATATCCGCAGCCGCGCCACGTCATCCAGTGCAGCGTCCAACGCCTCTGCCGTCAGCGCCTCTACCCGGATCATTTCGATACCTGCGCCACCCAGTCGGCAAGGTTGTAATAAGTCACGACCCGTGAAATCTTCCCACCTTTCAATGAGAAAAAAGAACCGGCAGGTAACCGATAGCTTTGCCCTTTGGCCGGTGGAAGGCCGGGATCGGTTTCCAGATAGGTGCCATTCACGATATATTCCGCCGCAGCTCGCGTGCCATTATCGGCGTCGAAAATAACCATGTCGGTCAGGGTTTCCCGATAGCAGCGGCTCATGTGGGCGCAGAATTCGGCGAAGGCGTCCTTACCCACGCGCACCGTCCCCTCGTTCACGTGATGCGCAATATCGTCCGCCAGACAGTCCAACATGCTGTCCACATTCCCGGCATTAAAGGCATCGAAATAAGTTTGAACCGTGGTTTTCATCTTTCCTCCAAAGGCGGCCCCCAATGCGCCAAGAGCTTCTCAACGATCTCATCCCGCGCTTTCCGATAGGCGTCCAGTTTTGCCTGGCGTGTTTCTCCTTGCGCAGTCGGGTCGAAAATCGGCCAATATTCCACGTCCAGATGGAAAACACGCGTCAGTTCAGTCGCCATTTCGCGGCTGGTCGGAGACAGCGCCACAATCAGATCAAAAGAGGATAGCGCATCGCCCCATTGTTCCAGTTGTTCGAAACTGCGGGCCCGGTGACGCGACAGTTCCACCCCCAGTTCCTGACAGACGGCAATGGCGAACCCGTCGATTTCCAGATCCCCTTTCACGCCGACTGACTGGACGTATGTACCGGTACCATAGAACTTCTTCATGATCCCCTCGGCCATAGGCGAGCGGACAGCATTGTGATCACAACAAAACAGTACAGATTGGGGCAGCGGCTGAACCAAGGCCATCAACCTCCGAAATGCAGCACGCAGATCAGTGTGAACAGGCGGCGCGCGGTATCCGTGTCAACTTCGGCTTTGCCTTCCAGTCGTTCCTGCAGAATGCGCGCGCCTTCATTGTGAATACCCCGCCGGGCCATGTCGATGGTTTCGATCTGGCTGGGCGGCAGGTTTTTCACCGCATCGAAATAGCTCTCGCAGATCGACCAATAGTCCTTCACGACCTGGCGGAACGGCGACAAGCTCAGATGGAACTCGGCGGCCTTTTCCTCGGCCTCGGTCATGATATCGAACACCAGCCGTTTTTCCTTGATCGACAGGCCGACGCGATACGGCCCCTCCGGCACGGTCCGGTCGTCCCGCTTGGGCAGGTCAAAGCTGTTTTCTTCCAGCAAGTCGAACATCGCCACCTTGCGTTCCTGTTCGATTTCAGGCGTCGGCGGCGGCAAGTTGCGGTCATCCAGCTCGATATGGCTGATACGGGACATGATCATCGTCCTTACTCGTTCAGATGGTTCAGGCGGGCACGCACGGACAGGCCGTGCGCCTCGAGGCTTTCGGAAATTGCCAAGGTTTCGGCGGCCGGGCCAATGGCGCGCAGCGCCGCAGGGGTCATTTTCGCCAATGTGGTGCGTTTGACGAAGTCCATCACGCTCAGACCCGACGAAAAACGCGCCGAACGCGCCGTCGGCAACACGTGGTTCGGCCCGCCGACGTAATCGCCAATCGCCTCTGGCGTCCAGTGCCCCAGGAAAATCGCGCCGGCATGGGTAATCCGTTCGGCCAGACCATCAGGGTCAGTCACACATAGTTCCAAATGCTCTGGTGCCACGCGATTGGACAACTCTGCCGCCTGTGCCAGAGAGTCAACAACGATCACCGCCCCATAGTCACGCCAGCTTGCCCCAGCAATAGCGCGCCGCTCCAAGGTTTGCAGATTGCGCTCGACCGCAGCCACGACAGCCTTCGCCATCGCGGGGCTGTCCGTGATCAGGATCGCCTGGGCGCTTTCGTCATGCTCGGCCTGGCTCAGCATATCCAGGGCGATCCAGTCAGGATCGTTGTCCGCATCGGCAATCACCAGGATTTCAGACGGACCCGCAATCATGTCTATGCCTACCTTGCCAAAGACCCGCCGCTTTGCCGCTGCGACAAAGGCGTTACCCGGCCCAGTGATCTTGTCCACCGGCGCGATGCTTTCCGTACCATAGGCCAGCGCAGCAACTGCCTGCGCACCACCGATACGATAGATTTCATCGACCCCCGCCAGCCGGGCCGCCAGCAACACCAGCGGATTTGCAACACCATCCGGCGTCGGCACGACGATGGCCAACCGTCCTACACCCGCGACCTTGGCCGGGATCGCGTTCATCAGAACCGAGGACGGATAGGACGCCAGCCCACCCGGCACGTAGAGCCCCGCCGCGGACACAGGCGTCCAGCGCCAGCCAAGACTGGCGCCGTTTTCATCCTGCCACAGCGCGTCCTCTGGCATCTGGCGTTCATGATAGGCCCGGATCCGCTCCGCCGCCAATTCCAGCGCAGCGCGTTCATGTGCCGGCACCTGCGCAACCAAGGCGTCAATCTCGGTTTCGGAAAACCGCAAGGTTTCCGACGACAACTCCAACCGGTCAAACTTGGCGGTCAGGTCGATCACGGCGGCGTCACCACGGGCGCGCACATCCGCAATGATCCCCGCCACGACATCATCAACATCGGGGCTGTCTTCGCGCTTCGCGCTTAGCAGCGCAACAAAATCCGTTTCGAAATCCGCGTCAGATGCATTCAGGAATAAAGGCATGGTCCCTCCGGGGTCGTCGCCCCGACATAGCCGCCCAGCGTCCCGGCCTCAAGCGTTTGCGCGCATCGTGCTTTTTCTTGGTGAAAATACCTTGGGGGAGAGGTTGAAAACCCACGATTTTCAACCGAGCGGGCAGCGTCACCTCTGCTGCGCCCTTCGGCAATGCCAAACCAGCGGGCAATCAGACCGGGCGAAACCCCTGTCCCGATCAGCCCTTGTCCATATGAACAGGCACATGGCCTGACGGTGCGCGATACGGGCGAGTGACATCCTTCAGCCCCACCTCCAGCGCCTCGACTTCCAGCCGGATACCGCCATCCCCGGCCAGCACCAGCTCGATCACGCCACAGGGTGACTCGCCTGCCTGCCAGTCCAGCGACAACAGCGACAAGACCACATCCTTGTCCCCGCGCGGCACCCCCTGCGAAGCGACCTTCTGCACATTCTGGAACACCAGCAGGGATTGCACACGCTCTGCTCCATGCCGCTCCCGTCCAGCGTCCTCCCAGCGGAACCGGTTCACCAGCAAGGCAAACCGCCGTTCTTTCGGCATCCATCGCATTTCAGATGCCGGGAAAACAGCGTCCTGAACCAGCGCCGAGACGACCTTCAGGTCGTCCCCGTCCAGCGCCCCGAGGTTCAGCGGCGCCTCACGCCCATCTTCGAACCGTGCATCCTGCGTCATTGGCCCGTCACCCGCTCGATCTTGGCGCCGACATTACCCAGCTTTTCCTCGACGCGCTCATATCCCCGATCCAAATGGTAAACCCGGTTCACGATGGTTTCCCCCTCGGCCGCCAAACCAGCGAGGATCAACGACACACTTGCGCGCAGGTCCGTCGCCATTACCGGCGCGCCCTTCAGCTTCTCTACCCCAGTTACCCTGGCGGTGCCGCCGTGCACCTCGATCTTTGCCCCCATGCGCGTCAGTTCAGGCGCGTGCATGAAACGGTTCTCAAAGATTTTTTCTTCCAGCACGGATGTCCCTTCCGCCGTGCACAGCAGCGCCATCATCTGGGCCTGCAGGTCGGTCGGGAAACCCGGAAAAGGTTCGGTCACCACGTCCACGGCCTTTACCCGGTGGGCGCGGTTCTTCACGACCAGCCCGGTGTCGGTTTCGGTCACGCCGATGCCTGCCTTGTCCAAGGTTTCAACGAAAGACCGGACAAGGCCGATCCGCCCCCCCAGCAGTTCCACCTCGCCGCCGCAGATTGCAGGGGCCAGCATATAGGTTCCCAGCTCGATCCGATCCGTCACCACCGGATGAGTGGCGCCGTTCAGCCGGTCCACACCCTGAATGGTGATCGTGCTGGTTCCGTCGCCTTCGATTTGCGCGCCCATCTTGCGCAGGCATTGCGCCAGATCGACGATTTCGGGCTCTCGAGCGGCGTTCTTCAGAACCGTCGTACCCTTGGCCAGGGTCGCCGCCATCAGCGCATTTTCCGTAGCTCCGACCGATACAAAGGGAAATTCCACCACGCCGCCCTTCAATCCACCCGTAGGTGCCTTCGCGTGCACATAGCCATCACGCAGGTCCAGTTCCGCACCCATCGCCTCCAGTGCTTTCAGGTGTAGATCCACGGGCCGCGCACCGATGGCACAGCCGCCCGGCAGCGATACAACCGCATGACCTTCGCGCGCCAGCATCGGCCCCAGCACCAGAATCGAGGCCCGCATCTTGCGCACGATGTCATAATCCGCCGTGTGGTTGTTCAGGTCATGACTGGACATCGCCAGCACTTGCCCACCCTGCATCGTGGTCACCTCTGCCCCCAGCGATTGCAGCAGCGCGGTCATGGTGCGGATATCGCTCAGCCGCGGAGCGTTGGTCAGTGTCAGCGGCTCATCGCTCAGCAAGGTCGCGGGCATTAGCGTCAGGCAGGCGTTCTTGGCGCCGGCAATCGGGATGCTGCCGTTCAGCGGGCCGTTTCCCGTCACGATAATCGAATCCATCAGTCCTGCCCTTCGTTTTTCTGCTCTGGCCTGGCATCAGCGCGCGCACGCGCCTGAGCCTTGCGCCGGGCCATATTGGCCTTCAACGCAGCTTTCAACCGGTCCTCTCTGGACTCGGCCTTTTTCGGTTGTTTCTTGCCGGGTGATTTCTGCTCCATGGACAGTACATACAATAGGGGGAAAAAACCGTCCAGATTGGGCTTGCACACCGATTCATTTACCGCTAATCAGCGCTCCACGGTCGAACGGGACATGCCGGACGACACGGAACGGCGCTGCTGTAGCTCAGTGGTAGAGCACTCCCTTGGTAAGGGAGAGGTCGACAGTTCAATCCTGTCCAGCAGCACCATCAAATCATGGCAAAATGAACAGCACAAAGAAATCTGGCCCGGTGTTTCCAGATCCCCATCCGATTTCTTCCGGCGGGCCGAAGTGAAACGTGGTGACTTTCACGCATCCAAGCAGCCGGCGAACAACTCATAAGACTCTGATTTATAGTGAAAAAAATTCGATTTTTCCGGGGCCCTGACCTGCGGCACGCGCTGAAGTCAGAAATCAGACCACCGGGGGGACATACCCACGGTCATCTGGTGGCTTCGGGTGCCTGCTTTCAGATCTCCTCGACTCCCAGAACACCGGGCAGGCTCTTGATAGCGCCCTTGATCTGAGGGTTCACCGGGAAATCCACCCCGGCGTCAATGTCTACTTCGCCCGGCAGATCAGGGTGTATCAAGCACAGGGAAACCGGACCTCGGCCTGCGCCTTTCACCGCCTCTTTGGCGCGTTCAAAGACATTGGCGACGCTTTGAATCGCGGCCGCATCCTCGATCAGGATCTTGAGCCCCGAACTACCCGCATCCGCGATCACGGTATCCATCGCAGCTACAGAGCGCCCCATCGGGTCAAACTGGCCTTCGTTGAATCGCGCCTCCAGTGTCATCACCACCTGGTTGGTCTGGTCAAAGACGCGGCGGGTGGCGTCGAAATCTTCGGGGAACATCACCATGCCGCTGACCTGCCCCGTCGGATCGGATATATTCATGCGGAAAAAGCGGGTTCCACGGCCGGATTTGCGCTCTTGCAACCCAGACACCAGCACACCCACGCGATCCAGCGCCGCGCCTTCGGCCTCTGCCTTTTTCCGCAGTCCTTCGAGGGTCAGCAGTTTTTTCCGTTTCAACGCAGGCAGGTAGTCATCCAGCGGGTGGCCGGTCAGATAAAAGCCGATAGCCTTGTGCTCTTCGGCCAGACGGTCGCCGGGCAACCAATCTTCTACTGGCATGATCCGCGGTTCAGGCAGGTCGTCCCCGGCATCCCCGAACAGCGACACCTGATTGCTGGCCTTCTGTTCATGGATAGCGGCAGAATACGCCACCAGCGCATCCAGCGCCTCGAACACCCGGCGGCGGTTGCTGTCCAACTGATCGAAGGCCCCGGCGCGGGCCAGCATTTCCAGCGGACGTTTTCCCACCCGTTTCAAATCCACCCTGCGCGCAACATCGAACAGCGTCGCAAAGGGCTTGTCTCCGCGCCCGTCCACGATCAGTTTCATCGCCTCCAGACCCACGTTTTTCAGTGCACCCAGAGCATAGATCAGCCTGCCGTCCATTACGTCGAAAGTGGCCAGCGAACGGTTCACGCAGGGCGGCACGATCTCTATCTCCAGCCCGCGGCGCACCTCTTCGGCATAGATCGACAGCTTGTCGGTCAGGTGGATATCGCAGTTCATCACGCCGGCCATGAACTCTGCCGGGTGGTTGGCCTTCAGCCATCCTGTCTGATAGCTGACCACTGCATAGGCCGCCGCATGCGATTTGTTGAACCCGTAGTTAGCGAATTTTTCCAGCAGGTCAAAGACTTCGCTGGCTTTCTTCTTTGCCACCCCGTTCTTGGCCGCGCCTTCCTCGAATTTCGGGCGCTCGGCGTCCATCGCCTCTTTGATCTTCTTGCCCATTGCGCGGCGCAACAGGTCCGCGCCACCCAGCGAATACCCGGCCATGACCTGCGCGATCTGCATCACCTGTTCCTGATAGACGATGATGCCTTGGGTTTCCTCGAGGATGTGGTCAATCAGCGGATGGACGGATTCACGTTCCTTCAGCCCGTTCTTCACCTCGCAATAGGTGGGGATATTTTCCATCGGGCCGGGACGATACAGCGCCACCAGCGCCACGATATCCTCGATACAGGTGGGTTTCATACGCCGCAGCGCGTCCATCATGCCCGAACTTTCCACCTGGAACACCGCGACAGTCTTGGCGCTGGCGTACAGCCTGTAGGTCGCCTCGTCATCCAGTGGGATCGCGCCAATATCGTCCACCGCGCCTTCGGGCGGGTCATACAGGTGCGATCCGTCCGGCCCGATATGCAGATGACGACCGTTCTTCTTGATCAGGTCCACCGCGTTCTGGATCACCGTAAGGGTTTTCAGGCCAAGGAAGTCGAACTTCACCAACCCGGCCTGTTCCACCCATTTCATATTGAACTGCGTCGCCGGCATGTCCGAGCGCGGATCCTGATACAGCGGTACCAGCCGGTCCAGCGGGCGGTCACCGATCACGACACCTGCCGCGTGGGTGGATGCGTTCCGCAATAGCCCTTCAACTTGCTGACCATAGTCCAGCAGCCGGTTCACCACCTCTTCGTTGCGGGCTTCTTCACGCAGGCGTTCCTCTTGCTTCAGAGCTTCGGCGATGGACACCGGTTTGACACCTTCCACCGGGATCAGTTTGGACAAGCGATCCACCTGCCCATAGGGCATTTGCAAAACCCGCCCGATGTCACGCACCGCCGCCTTCGACAGCAGCGCGCCGAAGGTGATGATCTGGCCGACCTTGTCGCGCCCGTATTTCTGCTGGACATAGCGGATCACCTCTTCACGCCGGTCCATGCAGAAGTCGATGTCGAAGTCAGGCATGGACACACGTTCCGGGTTCAGGAAGCGTTCGAACAGCAGCGAATAGCGCAGCGGATCAAGGTCGGTGATGGTGAGTGCATAGGCCACCAGCGACCCCGCACCCGAGCCCCGTCCCGGCCCTACCGGAATATCATGGTCCTTGGCCCATTTGATGAAATCGGCCACGATCAGGAAATACCCCGGAAAACCCATGCCCTCGATGATATCCAGCTCGAAATCGAGCCGCTTCTGGTAATCCTCGATGCTGGTGGCATGTGGGATCACGGCCAGTCGCGCCTGAAGCCCTTCGTTGGCCTGACGGCGCAGCTCCACCACTTCGTCATCGGCGAACTTCGGCAGGATGGGATCGCGCTTTGGTGCCTTGTAGCCACAGCGTTTCGCGATTTCGATAGTGTTTTCAATCGCCTCCGGCAGGTCGGCAAACAGGGTGATCATTTCCTGCTGGGACTTGAAATAGTGCTGCGGCGTCAGGCGGCGGCGCGGCTCCACCTGGTCCACATAGGCACCTTCCGCGATGCAGATCAGCGCATCATGGGCCTCGTACATTTCCGCTTTGGGGAAATAGACATCATTGGTGGCCACCAATGGTAAACCCAGGTCATAGGCCAGTTCTACAAATCCACGTTCAGTCAGATGCTCTGCCTCGGGCAGGCCGTTTTCACCGGGATGCCGCTGCAATTCGACATAGCAGCGGTCCGGGTAAATCTGACCGAACCGGCGCATCATGCCCTCTGCCGCGGCGCGATGCCCGGCTTGCAGTTCCATACCCACAGGCCCCAGCGCCCCACCGGTCAGGCAGATCAACCCATCCGAGAATTCCTGCAACTCCTCGAACGTGACTTGCGGTTCCTGCCCGCCCTTGTCCACGTACAGGCACGTGGACAGCCGCATCAGGTTTTCGTACCCCTGCTCGCTTTGCGCCAGCAGTACGATCGGCGCAGGGGGCTTCTGCCGTTCTCCGGGTTCCGGCTGATGCCAGGCCACATCCACCTGACACCCCAGAATCGGCTGAATACCTGCCCCAGAGGCTGAAACCGAGAATTCCAAAGCAGAGAACATTGAATTGGTGTCCGTCACGGCGACGGCCGGCATTCCCATGTCTGCGCAAATCCCCGGCAGCTTTTTCAGCCGCACAGCCCCTTCCAGCAGGGAATATTCCGTATGAACGCGCAGATGGATGAATCGGGGAGCTGTTGTCATGGTCTGAAACTAGCCGATTGGTGGACCAAAGTGGAGCATCCCCCTACCACCAGCCAACTATTTTTCGCCCTCCCTTGCAAACCGCGAGAAACAGCATGAATTACGCCCGGACGACCGCCCTGTCATAGGGCATCATGGGCGACTTTTTCGTCTTTCTGTTCGCGGGCTTCCTTGCTCAACTCTCCTATGGCGCTCTTGACATAGGGATCGGATTTGCCGGGGGTGATGCTGCTGCCCTGAACCCGGCCCTACTCCATCGTGTAGCTGGTGATCCGCCCCTTGAAATAGGGTTTGGTGATTTCGTCGAAGACATAGCCAACCTCTGCCGACATCGGAATACGCCGCCCCCCGAAATCCGCATAGTCCCGAAAGATCCCCCGCCAATCGCGCAAGATCATCACATTGCCTTCCTTGGCGGGGCGGTCTTTGGCGGTAATCTCGGCGATGTCGCCATCCGCGTTCAGGTGCATGTCCACCGTGGCGCCATTCAGGGACACCTGCCATTGCGTGGGGCCCAGCACCTGCCAAGCCAGATCACCATTGCGCAACATTGCGTCGGGCGCCCAGGGCAGTTCCGCAAGATAGCGCATCGCCTCTGCGCGGTCCGCTTCGGCCCCTTCGGCGCGCGCCACCGGGATAGACCCCAGCAGCCACGCCACCAACAGCCCCTTGTCCTTGGTATAGGAATCCACCACCCGAACAATCGGCAGGCCAAGCATCCGCTGTTCGGCCAACCAGACAAAGCCCGCACGGCTGGTATCCACCCACTGCCGGGCCGCGAAGGGTTGCCATCCTTCGCCTGGCTTCAACTCCATCTCGGTATCCTGAGTAAAGCGCACCTGCCGCACTGAACCATCGGCGCCCGCACGCTCTGCGTAGCGCCGCACCGCTTCGGGCAGTTCCACCGAGAGGTTGGGGGGCGGAGAATTCAGCCGCACCACCAGCCCATCTACTACGCGTGCAGACCGCCAAAGCCCCACAGCCTGCAAGACCGCAAGGCAGACGATGACCGCCGCGCCGAACACCAACCATTTCATCAAGACACCCCAATACGGCCCACCGCCCAATACGCAGGCGTTTGCTGTACGGGCATCATCGCACAGGGGGTTTTTCTTGCCAAATGGTCAAATCCGCGCTTTGCTGTCAGGAACCAACAGGGGCCTGTCCGTTTTCTACGCCGCATCGAAGACGGGCGAAAAAGGCAAATCATGGGTAAGGCGGCGGGCTTTGCACAATGGATGTCGTCTTTCTTCTGAACGGAGAGAGCGTAGAACTGCGTGACGTGTCCCCGACCGTCACCCTGTTGGATTGGTTGCGCAACAATCGCCGCCAAACGGGCACCAAGGAAGGCTGCAACGAGGGCGACTGCGGTGCCTGCACCGTGATGGTGCAGGATCACGATGGCGCCCACGCGCTAAACGCCTGCATTCTGCTGCTGCCGCAACTGAATGGCAAATCCATCCGTACAGTAGAAGGCATCGCCTCGCCCTTGGGGGAGCTTCACCCCGTTCAGCAGGCAATGATAGACCACCATGGCAGCCAGTGCGGGTTTTGCACGCCGGGCTTCATCACCTCTATGGCTGTCGCGCATTTGAACGGTGACACGGACCACGCAACCGCGCTGGCCGGAAACCTGTGCCGCTGCACCGGGTACGCCCCCATTTTGCGGGCAGCCCGCGCTGCACAAGGCGAACCTGCGCCCTCTCATTTGGCCACGGCGGACCTGCCCGATGTCGCTGCCCAAATCCGGGGGGATGTGGTGCAGCCCGAAACAGCCGGCGACCTGGCGGCGTGGTATCAGGACCACCCACGCGCCACCCTGATATCCGGTGCCACCGATGTCGGGCTATGGGTAACCAAGCGGTTGCGTGACCTGCCGCAAGCCGCTTTCCTGAACCGATGCACGGACCTGCAACAGATTGAGGAAACCGACGCTTCGATTACACTCGGCGCCGGGGTGACCATTGCACGGATGGTTCCGCTGATGGATCGGCTGCATCCGTCCTTTGGGGCAATGCTTCGAAGGTTCGGTTCGGCGCAGGTGCGCGCTGCGGCAACCATTGGCGGCAACATCGCCAACGGATCGCCCATCGGGGATGGTCCACCGGCGCTGATCGCCTTGGACACGACGCTTCATCTGCGCCGGGGCGACAACCGCCGCACCCTGCCGCTGGAAGCGTTCTTCCTTGACTATGGCAAACAGGACCGTACACCCAGCGAATTTGTGGAGAAGATCAGTTTTGCAAAAGAACCTGACCGCTTGAGATGCTACAAGCTCTCAAAAAGGTTCGATCAAGACATCTCTGCCGTTTGTGGATGCTTTAACGTAAGGGTCGAAAACGGGGTCGTATCCAGCGCCCGCATCGCCTTTGGCGGCATGGCGGGCATCCCCAAACGCGCGACCCAAGTCGAACTGGCGCTGACAGGGCGGCCCTGGACCGAGGATACGATAGCAAACGCCTGGGACGCGTGGGAACAGGATTTCACACCCCTCTCGGATATGCGGGCCTCGGCTGAATACCGGCTGGAAACCGCGCGCAACATGCTCAGCCGCTACTTCCTGGAGGACATAGGCGCGCAGACGAACGTTCAGCAGGTGCGCGTATGAGCGTGAGTGCCCCCCTGCCCCATGATGCCGCGCGCCTGCATGTGACTGGCCAGGCCAGATATGTCGATGATATCCCCACCCCTGCCGGCACGCTGCACCTGGCCTTTGGCATGTCCAGCATCGCGGCCGGACGGATCGCGGCGCTGGATCTGGCGGATGTGCGAACCGCCCCCGGGGTTGTCGCCGTTCTGGCGGCCGATGACCTGCCCTTTGCCAATGACGTCTCGCCTTCGGCACATGACGAACCGTTGCTGTCTGACGGCACCATTCACTATGCCGGGCAGCCGATATTCCTGGTAATCGCCCGGTCTCATCTGCAGGCCCGCAAGGCCGCGCGAAAGGCCGTTGTCTCTTATGAAGAGGTAACGCCGATCCTGACCTATGAACAGGCGATGAAAGCCGGCAGCCGGTTCGAGGACGGCCCCCGCATTTATGCTCGCGGCGACGCGAACCGCGCTATTGCTGATGCTCCTCACAAGATCGAAGGCACGTTGGATCTGGGGGGGCAGGAACATTTTTACCTTGAAGGGCAGGCAGCTCTGGCTGTTCCCGGAGAGGACGGCGATATGCTGGTCCATTCCTCTACCCAGCACCCAACCGAAATTCAGCATAAGGTGGCCAATGTCTTGGGTGTACCGATGCACCGTGTCCGGGTGGAAACCCGTCGCATGGGCGGGGGCTTCGGAGGCAAGGAAAGCCAAGGCAACGCGTTGGCCTGCGCCTGCGCCATCGCCGCGCAACTGACGGGTGAAGCCTGCAAAATGCGCTATGACCGCGATGATGACATGATCATCACCGGCAAGCGGCATGATTTCCGCATCTCTTACCGCGCAGGGTTTGACGGCAATGGCAGGATTGTCGGGGTCGATTTCGTGCAGATGACCCGTGGTGGCTGGGCGCAGGATCTAACCTTGCCGGTCGCAGATCGTGCGATGCTGCACGCGGACAACGCCTATTACCTGCCTAATGTGCGGATCGAAAGCCACCGGTTGCGCACCAACACCCAAAGCGCCACCGCCTTTCGCGGGTTCGGTGGCCCGCAAGGCATGGTGGGAATTGAACGGGTCATGGATCACGCAGCGCATGCGCTGGGGATGGACCCGGTGGAACTGCGTTTACGGAACTTCTACGACCCGCCGCACATGAACCCGGCCCCCGCCCCTCGCAAAGACGGGACCAAGGTCAACCGCACCCCCTATGGGCAAGAGGTGACGGATTTCCTTCTGCACGAGATGACAGCCGCGCTGTTGCAGCAATCGGACTATGACGCGCGCCGGGCCAAGGTGTCAGAATGGAATGCCGCCAATCCGGTGTTGAAAAAGGGGATCGCCTTCAGCCCGGTGAAATTCGGGATATCCTTTACCTTGACCCACCTGAACCAGGCCGGGGCCTTGGTGCATGTCTATCAGGACGGATCGATCCATCTGAACCACGGCGGCACCGAGATGGGGCAAGGGCTGTTTCAGAAGGTCGCACAGGTCGCGGCGACTTGTTTCGGAGTTGGAATCCAGGCGGTGCGGATCACCGCGACCGACACGGCCAAGGTGCCCAACACCTCTGCCACGGCGGCCTCCTCGGGGTCGGATCTGAACGGGATGGCGGTGAAAGTTGCCTGTGAAACGATCCGCGAGAGGATGGCAGAATTCCTGCGCGACTATTTCGGCGCAAGCGAAGTGGCGTTCGAAGGCGACAAAGTGCGTGCGGATGACACCACCCTGACATTCGCAGCAGCGGCGAAACTTTGTTACGAACATCGGATCAGCCTGTCCGCCACCGGGTTCTACAAGACACCAAAACTGGCCTGGGACAGGATAAAGGGCGAAGGGCGGCCCTTCTTTTATTTCGCCTATGGCGCCGCCGTGACCGAAGTGATCGTGGACACGCTGACCGGCGAAAACCGTATCCTGCGCGCGGATATCCTGCATGATGCCGGTGCTTCGCTGAACCCCGCGCTGGACATCGGCCAGATAGAAGGCGGCTACGTGCAGGGAGCGGGCTGGCTGACGACAGAAGAACTGACCTGGGACGACAAGGGCAGGCTGACGACGCACGCGCCTTCGACCTACAAGATCCCGGCATTTTCCGACCAGCCAGAGGTGTTCAACATTGCCCTGTGGGACGAGCGGAATACCGAAGACACGATCTATCGTTCAAAAGCTGTCGGAGAGCCACCTTTAATGCTGGGCATTTCGGCCTTGCTGGCGCTGTCAGATGCCGTGGCCGCCTGCGGGCCGGGCTATCCCGCTCTGGATGCGCCAGCGACACCCGAGCGCCTTCTGAACGCAATTCGGAGGCAGCGCGATGGGATTTGACGTAGTTGCACTTAAGGCGGCGGTCGAGGCGCATGGCCGGGTGGCGCGCGTTGTAATCGCGCGGGTCGAAGGCTCTTCTCCAAGAGAGGTCGGGGCGGCGCTGCTGATTTGGCAGAACGGGCAATCCGGCACGATCGGCGGCGGCGCATTGGAATACTTGGCAGCGCAACAGGCGCGGCAATCTGACAAGGACCAGTACAGCATCCACGCCCTGGGTCCAGACCTGGGCCAATGCTGCGGCGGGCGGATCGGCTTGTGGCGGGAAATCTATGATGCAGAACGCGTCGCAGCACTACCCGATCATGTGATCGCGCGCCCCGTCGACGGCAGCGCGATGCCCCTGCCCGTCAAGCGCGTGTTGACCGATGCCCGCGCCAAAGGGTGCCGACCGGATGCGCAACTGTTGAACGGCTGGATGATCGAACCCGTCCATCATCCCGAAACCTGCCTATGGATCTGGGGCGCGGGACATGTGGGGCGGGCGCTGGTTCAGGTTCTCGCTCCCCTGCCTGACCTGGCGATCACATGGGTAGACATCAGCGCTGAACGTTTTCCGGCTGACATTCCCGCGAACGTCACCGCGATCCCGGCGGGCCAGCCCAGCCTGCTGGCCACACATGCCCCCCTGGACGCCCACCACCTGGTATTGACGTTTTCGCACACTCTGGACCTTGAACTGTGCCACGCCCTGCTGGCCCGCGGGTTTGCTGACTGCGGGTTGATCGGATCCGCCACCAAATGGGCACGGTTCCGCAACAGGCTGGCGGCATTGGGCCACGCCGCTGACGACATCGCGCGGATCGAATGCCCGATCGGTCAGCCGTCGCTGGGGAAAGACCCGCAGGCAATTGCAATCGGGGTAGCCGCCGAGGTACTCAGGGGAAAAACCCACAAGACTCTGCAATACAAGGGGAAAACCGCGTGACAGGGACGCTGCTTTCGATACAGGGGCTGACCAAGGCCTATCCGGGGGTCGTCGCCAACGACTCGGTCTCGTTCGACATCAAGGAAGGCGAGGTCCACGCGCTGTTGGGGGAAAACGGGGCGGGCAAATCCACCCTGGTCAAGATGATCTACGGATTGGTCAAACCGGACAGTGGCAGCATGACCCTGCGCGGCCAGCCCTTTGCTCCCTCGGAACCGCGTGTCGCACGGTCCTCGGGCGTGGCGATGGTATTCCAGCATTTCTCTCTGTTCGAGGCGCTGAACGTTGCGGAAAACATCGCCCTTGGCATGGAAAACCCGCCAAGAATGCGCGACCTGGCCACCCGCATCCGCGAAGTCAGTGAAACCTATGGCCTGCCGCTGGACCCGTATCGCACCGTGGGCGATTTGTCTGCCGGGGAACGCCAGCGCGTGGAAATCATTCGCTGCCTGCTGCAATCCCCACGTCTGTTGATCATGGATGAACCAACCAGCGTTCTGACCCCGCAAGAGGTGGAAATCCTGTTCCAGACCCTACGCAAACTGACGGCCGAAGGCGTCGCCATCCTGTACATCAGTCACAAGCTGGAAGAGATCCGCACCCTTTGCGACACCGCCACGATCCTGCGGCTGGGCAAGAAGGTGGGCACCTGCACCCCGCGCGAAGTTTCGGCACGCGATCTTGCGGAAATGATGGTGGGCAGTTCGCTGCACGTACCTGAACGCACAGGCGGTGATATCGGGCCGGTCTTGTTGGAAATCAAAAAGTTATCGGTGAAATCACCGTCTGAGTTCGGAACCTCGCTGAAAGGGGTCACGCTACAGGTCCGGTCCGGTGAAATTCTGGGATTGGGCGGCGTCGCGGGCAACGGGCAGGATGAATTGCTGGCATCTCTGTCCGGCGAAATCCTGACGCCCTCCGCGACAATCATGATGGAAGGCCAACCCGTCGGCGCGTTTGGCCCGGTCACGCGGCGCAAACTGGGGCTGCTGACCGCACCCGAGGAACGCCTTGGCCACGCCGCCGCCCCGGACATGAGCCTGATTGAAAACGCGGTTCTGACCGGGTCCGTGCGGCAGGGTCTGGAAACGCGCGGGTTTCTGAAATGGAGCAAGGCGCGCGATTTCGCCGAAACGATCATCAAGCGGTTCGACGTACGCACGCCCGGACCGGGCAATGCGGCACGTTCGCTGTCCGGCGGCAACCTGCAGAAATTCGTGATTGGCCGCGAGGTATTGCAAAACCCGACCGTGCTGGTGGTGAACCAGCCCACTTGGGGTGTGGACGCGGCAGCGGCGGCGGCCATTCGTCAGGCGCTGCTGGATCTTGCGGCAGGCGGTGCGGCAGTGATCGTGATCAGCCAGGATCTGGACGAGCTTATGGAAATCTCTGACCATTTTGGCGCCCTGAACGAGGGGCGCCTGTCAGATATCCGGCCCGCGAAGGGGCTGAGTGTTGAAGAAATCGGCCTGATGATGGGCGGCGCACACGGTATGGAGGTCGCCCATGTCTGAACCGTTTCCGCAATCGAGTATTGTTAGCAAGATGACGCGGGGAGCGTAGCCATGCTGAGACTGGAAAAACGCCCCCAACCATCCCGCGCTTGGACCTTTCTGACCCCGGTTCTGGCTGTCGCCCTGACGATGATCGCAGGCGGCGCACTGTTCGCCTTCTTGGGGAAGGATCCGTTGGTCGCCATCCGCACGATTTTTGTCGAACCGCTGTTTTCCGAATTCGCCTTCTACTATCGCCCGCAATTGCTGGTGAAAGGGGCGCCGCTGGTGCTGATCGCGATTGGCCTGTCCCTGGGCTTCCGCGCCGGTATCTGGAACATCGGTGCAGAAGGGCAATACATCGTCGGCGCCATTTGCGGGGCGGCTGTCGCGCTGGCCTTCTACCCGCTAGAGGCCGCATGGCTGTTTCCGCTGATGGTGATCGCGGGTGCCTTGGGCGGCTGGGCCTGGGCGATGATCCCGGCGCTGCTGAAGGTAAGGTTCGGCACCAACGAAATCCTGGTCAGCCTGATGCTGGTCTATGTCGCAGAGCAGTTGCTGGCCTCTATGTCCTTGGGGTTGCTGAAAAACCCGCAGGGGTACGGGTTCCCCGGCTCACGCAACCTGCAGCAATACGCCAGCGCCCATAACGCTGACCTGATAGAAGGAACCGGCATGCACTGGGGCGTTGTCTTTGCCCTGATCGCGGTAATTTTCGCCTATGTCTTGCTGAACCGGCACATGCTCGGCTTTCACATCCGGCTGACCGGCGAAGCCCCGCGCGCCGCCCGGTTCGCAGGGGTGCGCCCGGCGCGGGTGATCCTGTTCTGTCTTGGGGCCTCGGGGGCGTTGGCTGGCATGGCTGGCCTATTCGAAGTAGCCGGGCCGTCGGGGCAGATCAGCATCGATTTCAACGTCGGCTATGGTTTCACCGCCATTATCGTGGCTTTCCTTGGTCGCCTGCATCCGGTGGGCATCCTGTTGGCAGGGGGATTGATGGCGCTGACCTATATCGGCGGAGACATCGCACAGTCCAAGATGGGTCTGCCTTCGGCGGCGATCCAGCTGTTTCAGGGCATGTTGCTGTTTTTCCTGTTGGCCGTGGACGTACTGACGAATTTCCGCATCCGTCTGAAGAAAGCAGAGGTGGCATGATGGACCTGTCCTCGATCAATCCGATCCTGTTGCTGGCCTCTTTGATCGTGGCCGCAACCCCATTGCTGCTGGCCGCAATCGGCGAACTGGTGGTGGAAAAATCCGGCGTTCTGAATCTGGGCGTAGAGGGGATGATGATCACCGGGGCGATTTGCGGCTTCGCCATCGCGGTCAATACCGGATCCCCCGTGCTGGGGCTGGTGGCGGCGGCCTTCGGGGGGGCAGCGCTGTCGCTGCTGTTCGCGGTGCTGACACAATTCGCACTGGCCAACCAGGTCGCTTCCGGGCTGGCGCTGACGCTGTTCGGACTGGGTCTGTCAGCGCTGATCGGCCAAGGATACCAAGGGATCAAGCCGCCCGCCTTCCCCCGCTTTGATCTGCCGCTACTTTCGGACATACCGGTACTGGGCCCGATCCTGTTCACCCAGGATTTCGTCGTCTACCTGGCCTTCTTTCTGACCGCCGGGGTTTGGGCCGC
This sequence comes from Thalassovita sp., assembly GCA_017792425.1. Lineage (GTDB taxonomy): Bacteria > Pseudomonadota > Alphaproteobacteria > Rhodobacterales > Rhodobacteraceae > Thalassobius. The sequence continues at coordinate 1,167,694 of CP051233.1, read as the reverse complement.
GCTGAAATATTCCCGCGCGGGCCTGATCCTGCGGGCCGTCGGAGAAAACCACGAAGCGGCCCATGCCCTGGGCTACAAGGTGGTGCGCATCCGCGTTCTGGCGATCCTGTTCGGTGGCGCCTGCGCCGGGCTCGGCGGCGCGTACATCAGCCTCATCCGCGTTCCCCAGTGGACCGAGGGCATGACCGCCGGTATTGGCTGGATCGCCCTTGCACTGGTGGTATTTGCCAGTTGGAAACCCTGGCGCGTGCTGTTGGGCGCATGCCTGTTCGGCGGTGTCAACGTGCTGCAGTTGAATCTGCAGGCCGCCGGCGTCGCCATCCCGGTCGAGTACTTGGCAATGTCGCCTTATCTGATAACCATTCTCGTGCTGGTTATCATGTCGGCCGATCGCAGCAGCGCGCCTGCTTCGCTGGGCCGATCCTTCCACGCCTCGAACTGAGGCCAATTCAATCCTGCAATCAACCAGGGAGACCCTGAATGAAACTGACGAAACTTCTCAGCACCGCCGCCGTGGCGCTAGGCCTGGCGACCAGCGCGATGGCCGACGACAAGACCAAGGTGGGCTTTGTCTATGTCGGTCCCGTCGGCGATGGTGGCTGGACCTATGAACACAACCAGGGCCGCCTCGCCGTAGAGGCGGCGTTCGGGGACAAGGTTGAAACCGTTTACGTGGAAAACGTCCCCGAAGGCCCCGACGCCGAACGCGTGATGACCCAGATGGCACTTGAAGGTGCTGACCTGATTTTCACCACTTCGTTTGGCTATATGGACCCGACCCTGAACGTGGCCAAGAAGTTCCCCAACGTGAAGTTCGAACATGCCACCGGATACAAGCGCGACGCCAACGTCTCGACCTACTCGGCCCGTTTCTACGAAGGCCGCGCCGTTCAGGGCACCATCGCGGGCCGCATGACCAAATCGAACGTAATCGGCTATATCGGGTCTTATCCGATCCCCGAAGTGATCCGCGGCATCAACTCGGCCTATATCCACGCCAAGAAGGTGAACCCCGACATCCAGTTCAAGATTGTCTGGGCCTACACTTGGTTCGATCCCGCAAAAGAGGCTGACGCCGCCAAGGTTCTGATCGAACAGGGTGCCGACGTGATCCTGCAGCACACCGATTCGACCGCCCCCCAGGCTGCGGCCCAGGCTGCCGGCAATGTCTATACCTTCGGCCAGGCCTCGGATATGGGGGAATACGCACCCATGCCACGCGTCAGCTCGATCATCGACAACTGGGCGCCCTATTACATCGCGCGCACCCAGGCGGTGATGGACGGCACCTGGGAATCCGTGGATACCTGGGACGGTATCGGCAAAGGCATGGTCGGCATCGGCGAGATTTCGGACGCCGTCCCCGCAGATGTGAAAGCCGAAGCACTTGCCCTGAAAGAGGCAATCGCCAACGGGTCTTACCACCCGTTCACCGGCCCGCTGAAGAAACAGGATGGTTCCGATTGGCTGGCCGCGGGCGAAACCGCCGATGACGGCACATTGGCCGGGATGAACTTCTACGTTGAAGGCATCGAAGGCGCGATCCCGCAATAAGCAGGCCCAAGCCCAAGCCCCGCCCCCGCTGGCGGGGCTTTTCTGTTGAACGATCGGCCCTGTGTATCTGAGCCAGAGAAAACCCGTTCATCTTGCCCAAAATACTCCGGGGTTAATGCGCCGCAGGCGCAGAGGGGCAGCGCCCCTGCGCCCAACGGATGCTCTTGTTCCGCCACTTTGCGGCCACATTCCGACGGCACTTTGGGGATGTCGGCCTTTGGGCTGGCACGTTTTTCCCCGCTGCCATTCGGGAAACAGCACCGTGCAGAAAACGCGACTGTCAGTAACCACCCAAGAGGCATTCCTCCTGCCCGTCGGGACGCGCCTGCTGAAGGGGCAATATGAACTGCTGGGCCACCTGGCCGAAGGTGGGTTCGGCATCACGTACCTTGCGCGCGACAGCCTGGAACGGATGGTGGTGATCAAGGAATGCTTCCCCTATGAGCTGTGCACCCGCGAGCACCATCAGGTTCGCCCCCGCCTCACAGCCCTTCAGGAAAACCACGAAGAGTTCGTCGCCAGTTTCGTCGCCGAAGCCCGCCAGTTGGCCCGTCTGAACCATCCCAACATCGTCAAGGTCCACCAGGTATTCGAAGAAAACGGAACCGCCTACATGGCGATGGACTATGTCGAGGGACAAGAGCTGCTGGACGTTCGTGACGTGACTCCGACCCGCCTGACCCCTCAGTTGTTGGAAAAGACACTGAAGGAAGTGCTGGAGGCGCTGCGTTATCTTCACCAGGTGGGCGTCCTGCACCGCGACATTTCACCGGACAACCTGCTGCTGGACGCGCGGGACAAGATCACCCTCATTGATTTCGGCGCATCGCGCGAGGCATCCCGATCCGGTCAGACCGGGTCAAAGCCGATGCTGGCGGTGAAAGACGGCTATTCCCCGTTTGAATTTTATGGGGCCGGGCATCCGCACCGTCCATCCAGCGACCTGTATTCGCTGGGGGCAACCTATTATCGGCTGATCACCGGGCATGCGCCCCACGATGGCAACACGCGCTATCAGTGTCTGAAGCGGGGCCAGGCAGATCCGTACCGGCCATTGTCAGTGGGCAAATGGCCATTCGAACCCAGGTTCCTGTCCCTGATAGATCAGGCGCTTGTTGTTGATCCCGCCCGCCGTTTGCACTCTGCCGAAGCGTGGCTTGCCGGTCTTGGCTGCCAGTCCCCAACCGGGACGCGGGCCCAGGCGCGGCCAAGGACGACGCAGCCGCTGATGCCGGAAAAGGAACTGGCCAAGGTGATTTCGCGGATGGTTCAGGCCGCCAATTCAACCCCGGAAATGGCCAAACCTGCCCCAGCCCCGGCCGCCGCTGACCCCGCGCCAACCGTCCGGGAACAGCCAGCGCGGCAGCCCGTCGATATCTTTGGCAACCCGATCGAAGATGTAGACGCCTGGATGCGTGAACAGGACCGCATCATTTCCAAGCGCCAGCAGAAACAGGCAGCCGCCTCTGCCCCGCCAATCGCGCCGACACCTGCGACGCCCCGCAAATCCCTTTTGTCCTGGTTTCGGCTGGGCCGTCGCCGCCAGCACGGCGCGCCGCTGCCGCATTCCAATAATTGAAAGCCAACCACATGAAATTTCTTCGTGACATGATCAAGCAGAAGGCCGACGCGGTACAAACGTCGCCCCAGGACTTCGCCGAAACCGGCGCTCTGCAATTGCAGGACTGGCAAGTTGAACCGGACGACGAAACGATTGCAGACGACATTGATTTCTCAGATCCACAGACAGAGCTCGTCCAGCACCAGCCAGAGTCGAACATCGCGCAGCAAAACATTTCAGCCTTGCTGGAAGCCGAACAGCATGACGCCCCACCGGAACCTCTGCAAGCCACCGGCGAAACCATTCTGCCCCCTTGGGAGGAGGATGAACCAGGGAACGAGGATTTGTCCGGGCCGGGACCAGACAGCGCGTTCAACATGTTCGCCGCGGATGAGGAAACGCCTGAAACCGCGCCAGCGACCAGCATGGCGGCCATGCCAAGGCCGGACGGTTTCGCCATTGCCGGGCAGGGTCAGGCAAGGGCTGGCCGGGTAAAGACCCGAATACTGGGCTTCAGCGCGGGAATGGGTGCAGGAGCCGATCCGTTTGGCGCCGCCCCCAACGAAGCCAGGCAATCCCAGCCCGGGTTTCCCGTTGCCTGGCTGGTGATAACGCATGGCCCCGGGCGCGGTACGGCGTTCACCCTTTACCCCGGCGTGGCGCAAATCGGCCGGGGTGAAGGACAGACACTGCGGCTGGATTTCGGCGACACCGCGATATCCCGCGAAAACCACGCCGCGATTGCCTATGACGCCGAACAGAACAGCTTTTTCATCGGGCATGGCGGTAAGGCGAACATCGTCCGTTGCAACAATCGGCCCGTTCTCAGCACGCAGGAACTGGAACCTGGCGACAGCATCCGCATCGGAGAGACGACCCTGCGATTTGTCCCGCTTTGCGGACCCGGATTCCAGTGGGACGCCAGCGACGCACCGGAGAAGTCCCATGCCAGACGGGGGTGAATTTCGCTATGACGCGGCGACGGCGATCAGCCAAGGCGCCCGCGAACGGCAGGAAGACGCGGCAATCGCGGATTTCCCGGTAGGGCCGGGCATGGGGTTCGCGGTATTGGCGGATGGCATGGGCGGTCATGCCGCCGGAGATGTGGCCAGCAAGATCGTCGTGACTGAGGTTTTCAGTGAACTGAAGCTGCAATCCGGAAACACCCTGGCGCTTGAACAGGGCATCACGCGGATTTTACACGATGCGGTGCACGGGGCGAACGCCTGTGTCGGACAATACAGTGCGCAGCATTCGGACAGCGCCTCTATGGGCGCGACTTTGTTGGCGCCGGTTTTCATTGCGGACCGTCTGTTTTGGATTTCGGTCGGCGATTCCCCCCTGTTCCTGATCCGCAACCGGGTTCTGACCCGCCTGAATGCCGAACATGCCATCGGATCTCAGATGGACTATCTGGTTAGGAACGGGCTGATGCAACCGGACGAAGTATTGAATTACCCGGATCAGAACTGCCTGACCTCTGTCATTGGCGGCGGGGTGATAGCGCAGATTGACTGCCCTACCACCCCCTTGCGCCTGCGGGACGGCGACATACTGGTCGCGGCCAGCGACGGCCTGCTAACCCTGACCGAAGACGAAATCACCAAGGCCGTCTGCGACACCCGCACCTTGCCGGCCTGCGAAATCGGGGACGCCTTGTTGCACGCGATCGAAGACTTGGCCGATCCCAATCAGGACAACGTGACGATCTGCGTCATCAAGGTTCGGAATCTTGCCGCAAATGCCGGGCGGGGCGCGGTGGCGCGCTCGGTCCTGCCGCGCCCCCTGATGGACCATGCTGCCCGCAGCGCCGGGGCTGGCAGATGAGGGCTGGAACCGAACAGCTTGCAAACCGGATCGACGCAACCCTGACCAACGGGAATGTCCCCGCCCAGTACCGCCGATGGGGAGAACATCTGGCCCGGCACCTCAGGCGACCTGTCAGAGTGCTTTTGACCGGGGCGGAAGGCACTGGGAAATCACGACTTGTCGGACTGCTGAACAGTGATCCGATTGGCACGCAGCAGCCGCATCCTGCCATGGCTTGTACCACGGCGCCGCTGCCTCAGGATGTTGCCGCCTTCCTGCACCTTGTCAAAGGCGTGGACATGGTGATCTGGTGCAGCCAGGAATTCAGTGCCAATGAACACCGGATTTGGGCCACCGCCCCGCAAACCCTTCACGATCACAGCTTTCTGGTTCTGACCAGCGACAGGGCTGAGGTGAGGCATACTCTTGTGAACGGATTGTTCCGTGCGGTTCATAGGGTTGACCTGCGGGGGGCTTCGTCTGCGATTTCCACCAAGAACGAACGGCTTTGGCAGGCCAGCGGTCTGGCTGATCTTCAGTCCGCATTGTTGCAGCAGGTCGAGCAGGGAATAGAGGCTGACGTCGACCATGCCCAGGCATTTCTGGTCCAATTCGAAAAGACCCAAGCGCAGGAAGCGCGGCGACCCGTCATAGCACCACGCGACAACACACATCGCATCCGCCGTGCGCTGCAAGAGGCCGATCACCTGCTGGCCGCCTGTGGTGACGATCTGAACCGGCGCGCGACCCGGCAGGTACTGACCCCGCCAGAAATCCTGTCCTGCTGCGCCGACACGGCCCGCGCGCTTCAGGACATGCTGGCCAAAGACAAGACCATCCGCCCGGAAATCAGGAAACTGGTCGCCGAAGGGGAAAAAGCCATCCGCAGCCTTGTCGATTCGACTGCGACGACGGCCACTCTCGACGCGATCACGGTGCTTTTGCAGATGCGCAGGGAAATCGGCACCGGAGCGGATTCCGCCGCCTGACTGTATTGCGGGCCGGAATCCACTGCGAGGCCCAACAATTACCACATTTCTGCGCCATTTCTGAAAGGTACGCGAAGGTCGGGGGGCTTTCCGTGCTTGGGATGGGAAACCGAAAAGATGCTGCCGAACCATGAACATAACAACCGATTTCAAACCCGCGATTGAACTGCACGGACGGTCAGGGCCGACCAATCTTCGGGCGGGATCGGCTGCGCTGACGCAATGCGCCCAGCAAATCGCCGCGCTGGAGGAACACCTGGACCTCCTGGAACAGGTTGCGGACGAAGGCGCATTGCGGTCTATCAAACGCCTGCGGGCGCGTCTGGACGAATTTGAACCGACCGTCACGATCCTGGGGCAGGTGAAATCCGGTAAGACCACCCTGATCAACGCATTGGCCGGGTGGTCCGACCTGCTGCCTTCGGACGTGAATCCGCTAACTTCTGTGGTGACATCGCTGCATCTGACACCGGGCCGGGCCAAGCGCGATTTCGGGGCTGTCTTTCGTTTCATGACCGAAGAAGAATGGGCCAGCCTGCTGTCCAAGGGCGGGCGAATGGGTGAGCTCGCCGGTCGGGCCGGGGCCGAAACCGAACTGGAACGCCTGCGCCAGCAAGTTGAAGCCATGCAAGCGAAATCGAAGGCGCGGCTTGGCCGAAACTTTGAACTGCTGATGGGGCAGGAACACCGGTACGAGTATTTCGACAAGAACCTGCTGGAACGCTATATCTGCCTGGGCGACGACTTCGGGCTTGATGACGGCGACACCTCTCGCGAGCAGGGCCGCTTTGCTGACATCACGCGAACCGCCGAACTGCACCTGAACTGCCCCACCCTGCCCCTGCCGATGTGCCTGCGCGATACGCCGGGGGTAAATGACACGTTCATGGTGCGCGAACAGATCACGCTGCAAGCCCTGCGCAGCAGTCGGCTGTGCGTTGTAGTGCTGTCCGCCGGGCAGGCGCTGACCTCTGTTGACATGGGGCTGATCCGCCTGATCTCGAACCTGAAATCGCGCGACGTGATCTTTTTCGTCAACCGGATAGACGAATTGCGCGACCCCGCCACCGAAGTCCCGGAGATCGAGCAAAGCATTCGCGCCACCCTGAAGGCCCATGACAGCCCAACCGACGTCAGCATTGTTTTCGGCAGCGCCGAATGGGGCAATCGCGCCCTCAGCGGGGACATCGAAAACATGGGCAAGGCCGGATCTGCCGCGCTGCTTAACTGGGCCAAGGCACAACTGACGACCTGTGACGCGGAACAATCGCCAGCGGACATGGTGTGGAACCTGTCAGGCATCCCTCAGTTGCTGTCAGCGATATCTGACAGGGTGACCAAGCTGGTGGCAGAGCCGTTCATCGCCGATATCGCCAGTTCCGCCATTACGATCGCCACCACGCAGCAGGCGGCGGAACGGATCGTGCGCGTGCAGGGCTTTGAAAATCATGCCTTGCTGCCAGTCGATGAAATTCAGCGCCGGTTCAACCGGATCGAGCGTGAAAACACCCAGCGTCTTGAAAGAGACCTGACCGGCCATGTGGACGACTTCAACCTGCAGGCAGACCGGGCCCACGGCAAGTTCGTGGACCGCGCGACGCAGGCTCTGGTGCAGCACCTTCTGGAAAAGGGTGAGAAAGTCGTGTGGGAGTACGACCCCTCGGGCCTGCGGGTGTTGTTGCGATCTGCCTATTCCCGGCTGGCAATGCGGACACGATCGGTTGCGGCCAAGCACTATCAGAACGCGATACAGGATATCGCAGAGCTCTTGTACGCTGGCTTTGGTGACTCCGTAGAAGGCATTCGCATCGCCATACCCGAGGTACCAAAGGCCCCGCCGCCCGTTGCCCTTGGCCAGACCATCGCGCTGGATTTCGACAACGGCTGGTGGGTGAACTGGTGGCGGCGGCGGCGCGGCTATGACGCCTTTGCCGAGCAGTTCCGCAGCCTGATCAACACCGAAACGGAAACCTTCATCACCCATGTGAAGTCCGAACAGGTCACCGAAGTCCGAGACGCCATCAGGCAGCGGCTGTCCGCGGAAATTGAACACTACCGCAACCTGGTTTCGGATTTGCTTAGCCGGAAAACCCCGGACGTGGCCAGCGCGGGCTTATTGGGTCAGGAACGGGATCGTCGTGCTGCGCTGATGGAACAGGTCGTCAACGCACTGGAGCCAATGGCACAGCAAAGCCAGAAGGAGGCATCGTAACAGCCATGCAGGACATGACGGATCGCCCGCAACAGCAGCGCAAACCACGAGTCGCCCTGATGGGGGAGTTCAGCGCCGGAAAAAGCACCCTACTGAACATGCTGCTGGATGACGAACCCTTTCCGGTAAAGGTCACCGCGACCCGGCTGCCGCCCGTATGGACTTCTCTGGGCGCTGACGCGGCCTTTGTGGTGGCGCATGACGGCACCGAAACCCCCATCGAAATCGAAGAGATCTCGCGCGTTTCGCTGGAAAAAGCGCGGCTGATCCGGCTGCACAAACAGAACGATATCCTTGAACTCTGCGACCTGATCGACATGCCCGGCGTGTCCGACCCCAATATGCCCGCCCATGTCTGGCTGCCGCTGTTGCAGGAAATCGATATCGTGATCTGGTGCACACAGGCGTCACAGGCATGGCGCCAGTCCGAGGCCGCCATCTGGGACCGCGCCCGCGAAGCGATGACCGGCAAAAGCATCCTGCTGATCACCCAGATCGACAAGCTGAAAACGGAACGCGACCGCAACCGCGTCATCCAACGCGTCACCCGGGAAACCAAAGGGTTGTTCCACGAGGTTTTCCCGATCTCGACCCTGCAGGCAATGCAGTCAGACGACGACCCCGACCTATTGGAACAAAGCGGTGCCCCGGCGTTTCTGGGGCATTTCGTCGACTTGCTGTTCCAACCCCTCGCCGCCAAGCGCAAACAGGAACTGACCTGGGTCACGACGCCAGAACTGCCTCTGTCCAAGGCCGGATCGGCGCGGGTGGTCCATTTCACCCCGGCCAAACCATCTGCACAGGACCAAATGGAACCGACGGAACCACCGGCAGACACGGCCATGCCCGATCAACCGATTGTGCCGCGCCGGGTGCCACGCCCATCCCGAACCCGCACGCGACCGGTTCGCGCTGAACCGCGCGCGGATGGGTTGGCATGATCCGCTAACCCAAGTCGAAAGGCCCAAAATTGCACATCGCAGATCAGTTGGACACGCTTCGCGCAGCCATGTCAGGCTGTGATTTCGTTGCATTCGGCGATCTTGGCACGCAATTGATCCTGCGAACCAGCGGTCCCCAGCTTCGCCCACAGGAACAGCTGGACCAGATCGCACGCAATGCCGCGCAGATGTTCGCACTGCAGGACACAGCCTTGCCTGATATGAACGCGACAGAATGCAAAGAAGGCATCGTGGTGCTTACCCCGTCAGAGGCCCGTTTGCTGCTGCGATCAGACCGGAACAAGGCAGATTTCCTGTGCTGCGCCGTCCCGTTGAACTCACCGATTGCAGAGATCGAGGGCGCCGCCCGCCAGTTCCTGAACAATATCGACGGTGCTTGACATGGCCCTGTCCGCAGCCAACCAAACGGACCCCGTTCCTCTGGATGACAGCACGCTGCGGGCGATCCAACTGCTGCGCACGCTGCCAACGGCGCCGTTGCAGCACGCGGATTGCGACAGCCTGATCCACGCCTTGGTGCAAGAGATCGAAGAAACCGCCCTGCCCCGGCAGTTGTCGCTGTCCGGGCCGGACACGGAATTCTGCAGCCTGACCGTGGCGCACAGGGGGCTGGTCGGGTATTCCTTTCCCACACCACCGAAAGACCAGCTTGCCCCGGGCTCCACGAACGCGCAGGCGGAGGCAGAGTATTTCCTGCGGTGTCTGCTGGGTCTTTGCCCTGCGGCAGGCCCTTTTCAAATACATCGCGTCGGGCCGGTCACGCTGGGCCCCGGGACCGATCCGCTGTGTTTCGCGTCTCACCTTCAATCCGCCCAAGCCACGGTTGTCAGCAGCCCAGCGGACAAGGTCTTTGCCCGGTTTCAGTCGCGGGCACGGGCATGGTTGCTGCTTTCGCACAACACGGACTCATCGCGGCAAGCCCAGACCCCGGCCGATCTGGCCCTTCTTGAAACCTTTGCCACACACCTGCCCGCCCCTGTGGGCGAAAACGGTGCAAATGGTTTTGCCCATGCCCCGTGCTGCACACTGTTCCACCGACCGGAAGATGCCATCGTTGCCGTTGTCACAGACCGGTTTGCAACCCGCCTGCTATTGTTGGACCGAACGGACCGGAACGACCTGCAACAGGAATGGGCACGGTGCATGAAAAACGCCCCGCCAACGTCAAAGTCGCCACGGTTCTAGGCCACCGCACATCCGTTTCCGGCTCGTTCAGGCGCTTCCCCGCCCCCGCCCTGATGACAGGTCTTGACGCCGCGTGCAGGGACGGAAAGAAAGGTACGCGTTTTCTGCGCCCACCCTGAGGAGAGATTAATGAAATTCCGCTTTCCCATCGTCATCATCGACGAGGATTTCCGATCCGAAAACACCTCGGGCCTGGGCATTCGCGCCCTGGCGGACGCCATCGAAAGCGAGGGATTCGAGGTGTTGGGCGTCACCAGCTATGGCGACCTGTCGCAATTCGCCCAACAGCAAAGCCGCGCCTCGGCCTTTGTGCTGTCGATCGACGACGAAGAATTCAGCCCCGGACCGGACCTTGACCCCGCCGTGGTCAGCCTGCGCGCCTTCATCGAAGAGGTGCGCTGGAAAAACGCGGATGTCCCCATCTATGTCTACGGCGAAACCAAGACCAGCCGCCACCTGCCCAACGACATCCTGCGCGAATTGCATGGCTTCATCCACATGTTCGAGGATACGCCGGAATTCGTCGCCCGCCACATCATCCGCGAGGCCAAAAGTTATCTGGAATACATCCAGCCGCCGTTCTTCAAGGCGCTTCTGGACTATGCCGAGGACGGGTCTTACTCGTGGCACTGCCCGGGCCATTCCGGCGGCGTGGCCTTTTTGAAATCGCCAATCGGCCAGATGTACCACCAATTCTACGGTGAAAACATGCTGCGCGCCGATGTCTGCAACGCGGTCGAAGAACTGGGCCAGTTGCTGGATCACAATGGCGCCATCGGCGAATCCGAAAAGAACGCCGCCCGCATCTTCAATGCCGATCACTGCTTTTTCGTCACGAACGGCACCTCGACCAGCAACAAGATGGTTTGGCACCACACTGTCGCCCCCGGTGACGTTGTCGTGGTGGACCGCAACTGTCACAAGTCGATCCTGCATTCGATCATCATGACCGGCGCAATCCCGGTTTTCCTGAAACCGACGCGGAACCACTGGGGCATCATCGGCCCGATCCAGCGGTCGGAATTCACGCCCGAGGCGATCAAGGCCAAAATCCGCGCCAACCCGCTGCTGGAAGGCGTGGACGCCGATGCCGCGCAGCCCCGGATCATGACGGTCACCCAGTCCACCTATGACGGTGTGCTGTACAACACCGAAGTCATCAAGGGGGCGCTGGACGGCTATGTCGAAAACCTGCACTTTGACGAGGCATGGTTACCCCACGCTGCCTTCCACCCGTTCTATGGCTCTTACCACGCTATGGGCCGCAAGCGGGGCCGCACGCAGCATTCCGTGACCTACGCCACGCAATCCGTGCACAAGCTGCTGGCCGGGATCAGCCAAGCCAGCCACGTTCTCGTTCAGGACTCCGAGGAAACCAAGCTGGACCGCCACCTGTTCAACGAAGCGTACCTGATGCACACCTCGACCAGCCCGCAATATTCGATCATCGCATCCTGCGACGTGGCTGCCGCGATGATGGAACCGCCGGGCGGCACCGCGCTGGTCGAAGAAAGCATCGTCGAAAGCCTGGAATTCCGCCGCGCCATGAAAAAGGTCGGCAAGGAATACGGCAACGACTGGTGGTTCAAGGTCTGGGGCCCCGAAGACTTCGACGAGAACGAAGACGGCATGGGCCGAGCCAAGGACTGGCAGCTGAACCGCACCGACAGCGAAGGCCACGAATCCGGCGGCAAAGACAGCTGGCACGGCTTCGGGGACATGGCTCGCGACTTCAACATGCTGGACCCGATCAAGGCCACCATCATCACCCCCGGCCTGGATATCGAGGGGCATTTCGACGATTCCGGCATTCCCGCCTCGATCGTGTCCAAGTACCTGGCTGAACACGGCGTTGTTGTCGAAAAAACCGGGCTTTACAGCTTCTTCATCATGTTCACCATCGGCATTACCAAGGGGCGGTGGAACACGCTTCTGGCCTCTCTGCAGCAGTTCAAGGACGACTACGACAAGAACCAGCCGCTGTGGCGCGTGATGCCGGAGTTCAGCGAAAAACAGCCCCGCTACGATCGAATGGGCCTGCGCGATCTGTGCCAGCACGTGCACGCGCTCTATGCCAAGTATGACGTGGCCCGGTTGTCGACGGAAATCTACCTCAGCGACCATCACCCGGCGATGACCCCCAGCGAAGCCTATTCCCACATTGCCCGCCGCAAGACGGAACGTGTTGGCATCGACGATCTGGAAGGGCGGATTACCACCAGCCTCGTCACCCCCTATCCCCCCGGCATTCCGCTGCTGATCCCGGGCGAGGTTTTCAACAGCCAGATCGTCGAATACCTGCGATTCAACCGCGCCTTCGCAAAGGAATGCCCGGGATTCGAAACCGACATTCATGGTCTGGTACAAGAGGTCGCACCGAACGGCGAAATCCACTACTTCGCCGATTGCGTCGCGGAATGATTTTCGGGCCGGGCGGGCGATTCTGTGGCCTGCCCTTCCCTTGCCAGCTTCGGCGTGCCACTCTTTGGCGGCATTTTTCCGCACCGGAGGCCCCTTTGACCCGCTCATCCATCCATTCGCAGGCCGAAACAGCCCCCGACGGGCGTATGTACGCCCCGTCAGCCGCACGCAATGCCGGGTCGATTTGCGATATCGTCGCGCAGCACGCTCCGGAAACCGGAACCGCGCTGGAAATCGCCTCGGGGACTGGGGAACATGTTGCGGCGCTGGCCCGCCGCCTCCCAGGCCTGATCTGGCAACCCAGCGACCCGGCACCAGACCGACGCCGTTCGATCGACGGTCACGCAAAGGGGGCGCCGAACATCCTGCCCGCCATCAACCTAGACGCCGCCCACCCCGGCTGGTCCAACATCCTCCCCGGACAGAACCTGATCCTGACTGTCAACCTGTTGCACCTGATCCCGGAACCCGCGGCCAAGACCCTGATCGCCGAAGCCGCACTAGCCCTGGCCCCGGACGGCTGCTTCATCCTCTATGGTCCCTTCCTGCGAGACGGGGAAACGACCTCGGACGGCGATGCGCGGTTTCACGCGGCGATCCAGGCCGAAAACCCGGCCAATGGCTACAAGAACGATTGGGACGTGATCGACTGGCTGCACCAGAACTGGTTGGAACTTGTCCAGGTGGTTGAAATGCCCGCCAACAACCTGTGCTTCGTGACGCGCAAACCCGGCTGACGCAGCGGGATTTTCACCCCATCTGATCAGGATCAAAGCCGCCACTTCCGCCGCATGTTCTTCCAACCCCAGGAATATCAAAGGAATAGAATATGACCTGGACCGACAAGCTGAACGACACCCGCAACCAGTTGCGCAACCTGAACAAATGTATCCCTGACACCACCCGGGCCTTCGGCGCGCTTGGCAAGGCGGTAAAGGAAGGCGGCACGCTGGATTTCAAGACCAAGGAATTCGTCGCCCTCGGTATCGCCGTGTCGCAACGCTGTGAGGCCTGCATCGTCCTGCATGTCGAAACCCTGGTCCGCGCCGGCGCTACCCGTGATGAAATCGGCGACGTTCTGGCCATGAGCATCCAGATGGGCGGTGGCCCTGCCATGATGTACGCGGCCAAGGCGTTGGAATGCTATGACGAGATGACGTCAACCTGATCCGACCCGTGGAAGGGGGCGTGTCACCCCCGCCGCCTTTCAGGCGCCTCCCCCAGGGTTCTTTGGACCAAGAAAAACTGTTTCAGCTTGCCTGAAATACTCCCGCCGGAGGCGGAAAACCGCGGGGACCGCCACAGGCGGGCCCCGCAGGGGCGCACCTTTGGGTCAACCATCCTTGCGGATGGTTTCGTTCTTGGGGTCGTAGGGGCTGTCGCACGTCACCACCGCATCCCACAACTGGTTGAACATCTTCACCTTCAGGGCTTGGCCTTCTACCGCCAGGTCAGGGCGGACGTACCCCATTCCGATGGATTTCCCGAAAGCCACCGAATAGCCGCCAGAGGTCAGGCGCCCGACGCGGGTGCCATCTTCCAAGTACAGCGCCTCGCGGCCCCAGGGGTCTGCATCCTCCGGCCCGTCGATCAGCAGCGTACAACATTTCGAGCGCATACCCTTGGCCAGCATAGCATCTTTGCCGTGGAAATCCTTTTCCAGATCGATGAAGCGCGGCAGGTCCGCCTCTGCCGGGGTGGCGTCGCGGCCCAATTCGTTGCCGAACGCGCGATAGCTTTTCTCCTGTCGCAGCCAGTTCTGCGCCCGCGCACCCACCAGTTTCAGCCCGTGCTTTTCGCCCGCCGCCAGCAACTGTTCCCACAGGTAACGCTGCATTTCGATCGGGTGGTGCAGTTCCCAGCCCAACTCGCCGGTATAGGCGACGCGGATGGCATCGACCGGGCACATACCCAGTTCAATCCGCTGCGCACTTAGCCAGGGGAAACGCTTGTTGGACAGGGCAGTGTCCGGTTCGGCGTCGCGGATCAGTTCCTTCAGCACGTCGCGCGATTTCGGTCCGGCGATGGCGAACACGCCAAATTGGGTGGTGACATCCTGGATCTCGATATAGCCGAACTCGCCTGCCTTGTCCGCGGCGGCTTTGCGCAGGAAATCGGCGTCATAGGCCGTCCATGCGCCCGCCGACACCAAGTAGTATTCATCCTCGGCCCGGCGCACGATGGTATATTCGGTGCGCGTGGTCCCTGCCGTGGTCAGCGCATAGGTCAGGTTGATCCGGCCCACTTTGGGCAGCTTGTTGCAGGTGAACCAATCCAGGAACTGGGTCGCACCGGGGCCCTTGACGATATGCTTGGTAAAGGCGGTTGCGTCGATCAGGCCGACGCCTTCGCGGATCGCCTTTGCCTCGTCCACCGCATGTTGCCACCAGCCGCCACGACGGAAAGATCGGGCGTCGTGATCGAACCCTTCGGGGGCATCGACCGGGCCATAGTAATTGGGACGTTCCCAGCCGTTCACACAGCCGAACTGCGCCCCCAGCGCCTTTTGCCGATCATAGACAGGTGCGGTGCGCAGCGGGCGGGCGGCTTCGCGTTCCTCGTCGGGGTGATGCAGGATAAAGACGTGCTCGTAGCATTCCTCGTTCTTTTTCACAGCATATTCGGTGGTCATCCAGCCGCCGTACCGCTTCGGATCCAGCGAGGCCATGTCGATCTCGGCCTCGCCCTCGACCATTTGCTGCGCCAAGTAGTACCCCGTACCGCCCGCCGCCGTGATGCCAAAGCTGAACCCTTCGGCCAGCCACATGTTGCGCAAGCCGGGTGCCGGGCCGACCAGCGGGTTGCCATCGGGGGTATAGCAGATCGGGCCGTTAAAATCGTCTTTCAAACCAACGGTTTCCGACGAGGGCAACCGGTGGATCATCGACATGTATTCTTCTTCGATCCGCTCCAGATCCAGCGGGAACAGGTCCGCACGGAAGCTGTCGGGCACACCATAGGCAAAGCGGGCGGGCGCGTTGCGTTCATAGGGGCCCAGAATCCAGCCGCCGCGTTCCTCGCGCACATACCACTTGGCGTCGGCATCGCGCAGAACGGGGTGTTCGCCGTGGGTCTTGCGGTATTCGACCAGCGCGGGATCGGGTTCGGTCACGATAAACTGGTGCTCGACCGGAATCGCCGGAATCTTGATCCCCAGCAGTTTCGCCGTGCGCTGCGCATGGTTGCCGGTGGCGGTGACGACGTGTTCAGCGGTAATGACCTGCTGTTCCTCGGACGGGACAAGGTTGCCACCCTTTTCCACCATCTTGGTGACGGTCACGCGCCATTCGCTGCCGGTCCATTCATAGCCATCCACCTGCCACTTGCGCTCGATCATCACGCCGCGCTGGCGCGCGCCCTTGGCCATCGCCATCGTCACGTCCGCCGGGTTGATATAGCCATCGGTGGGGTGATAGATCGCACCCTTCAGATCCTCGGTCCGCAGCAGCGGCCAACGCTCCTTGATCTGCGCCGGGCTCAGCCATTCATAGGGAACGCCGCAGGTTTCCGCCGTGGTGGCATAGACCATGTATTCGTCCATTCGCGCCTGGGTCTGCGCCATCCGCAGGTTGCCGACGATGGAAAACCCTGCGTTCAGCCCGGTTTCGGCCTCCAGCGTCTTGTAGAACTCGACCGAGTACTTGTGGATATGGGTCGTGGCAAAGCTCATATTGAACAGCGGCAACAGCCCCGCGGCGTGCCAGGTGCTGCCGCTTGTCAGCTCGTCCCGCTCCAACAGCATCACGTCCGACCAGCCGGCGCGGGCAAGGTGATAGGCGACAGAGGTGCCAACGGCGCCGCCGCCAACGACTAGGGCTTTGACATGGGTTTTCATTCGCAGACGACTCCGGTTGCGGTGTTTTGCAAGTGATGTTTACCGAATGCCACGCGCCGCGCATGCACCAGCCGACCCCTGATCGCGCGAAACCGACACTGCGTCATGAATCCGGCCTTCCCCCTTGCCGCATCGCAGCAGTTACCGTAAAACTACGGTATCAGTCACCGGAAGAGGCCCCGCCAGAATGCAGATCTGCCGCAGCATCGCAGACACCCGCGCCGCCATCGCCGCCCTGCGCGCACAGGGAAAATCCATCGGGTTCGTTCCCACGATGGGTTTCCTGCACGAAGGCCACCTATCCTTGGTGAAACAGGCCCGGAACCAGACCGGCGCCACCGTGGTGTCGATCTTCGTCAACCCCACCCAGTTCGGCGAGGCGGCAGACCTGGACGCCTATCCCCGGGACGAGGAACGCGACTTGGACATGCTGCGCGACGCCGGAGTGGACATCGTGTTCCTGCCCGAGGTCACGACCATGTACCCAGAGGGCGATGAAACAATCGTCGAAACCACCGAACTGGCCAACATGCTGCACGGCAAAGTGCGTCCGGGGCATTTCCGGGGCGTGACCTCGGTCGTGGCGCGACTGTTCAACATCGTGCAGCCGGACGTGGCTGTTTTCGGGGAAAAGGATTACCAGCAGCTTCTGGTGATCCAGCAAATGGTCCGCGACCTGCATTTCCCAATCCGCATCATCGGTGGGCGGACTGTGCGCGAACCGGACGGGCTGGCGATGTCGTCGCGCAACGTGCGCCTGTCGCCCGCCGACCGGCTGGCCGCCCTCGTCCTCAGCCAATCGCTGGACCGGGCCGAGGCGCTGGCCCGCGACCCCGCGGCCACCGTGGAAACCATCCGCGACGCCATCGAACACACGATCACCGCCGAACCCCGCGCCACGCTGCGCGGTCTGGACACCGTCCACGCGGAAACGCTGGACTACCTTCACGGCCCACTGACCGAACCGATGGCGATCATGCTGTCGGCACAGTTCAGCGATATTCTTCTTATTGATCAAAGGGTTATTCTGCCATGAGCGTACAGACCAAAATCCGCCGCCTGACCGCCCCCCAGATCACCGCCCGTAAGGGCGGCGACCCGATCGTGTCCCTGACCAGCTATCACGCCCATACCGCCGCCATCGTCGACAAATACGCGGATTTCATCCTGGTTGGCGACAGCCTGGGCATGGTGATGCACGGGATGGACAGCACGCTGGGCGTGTCGCTGGACCTGATGATCATGCACGGCCGGGCGGTGATGCGCGGCACGCAGCGCGCGCTGGTGGTGGTGGACATGCCGTTTGGCACCTACGAGGAAAGCCCCCAGATCGCCTTTCGCAATGCAGCCCGGATAATGCAGGAAACCAACTGCGGCGCGGTCAAGCTGGAAGGCGGCGCGCGCATGGCCGACACCATCCGTTTCCTGGTGGAACGCGGCATCCCGGTGATGGCACATATTGGGCTTACCCCCCAATCCACCCACACGATGGGGGGGTTTAAGACCCAGGGACGAGAGGAAGAAAGCTGGCCATTGCACGAGGCGGATGCGAAAGCTGTGGCCGAGGCGGGCGCTTTCGCAGTGGTTCTGGAAGGCATGGTTGAACCGCTGGCCGCACGGATCACGAAACAGATTCCCATCCCCACCATCGGCATCGGCGCCAGCGCCGACTGCGACGGACAGATCCTGGTGCTGGAGGACATGCTGGGCCTGAACGAATGGACGCCGAAATTCGTCAAGGTTTACGGTAACTTGGGCCCCGCTATCGAAAAGGCGGTCAGCGACTACGCGGCCGAGGTCAAGTCCCGCGCCTTCCCCGGACCCGATCAGGTTTACCGCTGACAGCCCATTCATCTTGCCCCAAATACTCCGGGGGGAGGCCGCAGGCCGGGGGGCAGCGCCCCCCTCTTGCACGCGGCGTTCATCTTCGGGAAACCTGTCAACCCGTACCGTTCAAGCCTTGAAACGGACGATTCGATCGACAGCGGCTTCTGTGCGAAAACGCACAAGTCTCCGCGCGTCCGCCCCCCTTTGAATTCCCCGCGGCAAGGCCCAGATTAGGGTCAAGATTGAAAGGAGCGCCACAATGACCTTCAGACCTGTTGCCGCCACCAGCCTTGCCCAGCCGACGATGGAAGGGGCGGGCGTTCACCTGCATCGCGTGTTCGGGTTCGACGATCCGTCGCTGACCGACCCGTTCCTGATGATGGACGATTTCCGAAATGACGATCCCCGGTTCTATTCCAAGGGATTCCCCTGGCACCCGCACCGCGGGATCGAGACCATCACCTATGTACTGGAAGGCCAGGTCGAACATTCCGACAGCCTGGGCAACAAGGGGCTGCTGGGGCCGGGGTCCGTACAATGGATGACCGCCGGGTCAGGGATCGTGCATCAGGAAATGCCGGCGGGCGACCAATTGGGCCGGATGCACGGGTTTCAACTGTGGGCGAATCTGCCTTCGGCGTTGAAGATGACCGCGCCGCGCTATCAGGACATCACCGGGGCGGATATCCCGATTGAAGGTGACGATGACGGCACCACGGTCAAGGTGATCATCGGATCGTTCTGGGGCAAGAAAGGCCCGGTGGACGGGATCGCGGCCAACCCGATGCTGCTGGATGTCTCTGTCCCCGCCGGGCGGCGCAAGGTGCTGCCGGTGGACACGCGATCCAACGCGCTGGCCTATGTCTTTGCCGGGTCTGGCACGTTCCGCGATGCCAGCGATCCGGTGGGGATCAAGGTGGAAAAGGAATATCGCGGGCAGGAGCTGAACATCCGCGACATGACCGGCAACCGGACGCTGGTGCGATTCGGGTCTGGCGACGAGATCACGGTTCAGGCGGGCGATGAAGGCATCCGGTTCCTGCTGATGACGGGCCGCCCGATCCAGGAACCCGTGGCCTGGCATGGCCCGATCGTGATGAACACGCAGGACGAATTGCGCCAGGCCTTCCGCGAGTTGCAGACTGGCACGTTCATCAAGCACGGCTGAGCTAGTCGCCCAGCACGATCCCTTCGCGGCGCGGATCGGCCCCGCCTGACAGGCGCGGGCCGATCTGGATCATCCCAAGACCCGAGGTCATGTCAGTGATCTTGACCGGATAGCCCAGGGTTTCCAGCGCGCGGGCGGTGTGATCGGCCCCTGCCCCCGGTTCGATGTCATAGCGGCCAAAGCGATTGATCCGGTGCGGGCGGCTGACGGCCTGCTGCACGTCCAGCCCCCATTCGGCCCAGGACAGGATCGCCCCGGCCACGTAGCCGATGATCAGGCTGCCGCCGGGGCTGCCGACCACCAGAACCGGCCGCCCGTCCTGCATCACGATGGTGGGGGACATGGACGACCGGGGACGTTTGCCCGGCTCTACCCGGTTGGCGATGGGCACCCCGCCCTGATGCGAGCGGAACGAAAAATCCGTCAACTCGTTGTTCAGCAGGAAGCCGCGCACGAACAGGCGCGACCCGAAGCCGTTTTCGATGGTCGTGGTCATGGACAGGGCGTTGCCGTACTGGTCCACGATCGAGATATGCGAGGTCGAGGGCAGTTCCAGCGCCTGATCGTCGGCCCAGTTGCGGGAATGGTCGAAACCGGGGTTGCCTGGTTCCGTGTCCTTCAGGCGGTCGCCGTTCAGCAGGGCCGCGCGGTCCTTCAGATAGGCCGGGTCCAGCAGGCCCTGCGTCGGCATGGGGACATAGTCGCTGTCGGCCATGAAACGCGCGCGGTCGGCAAAGGCCAGCCGGCTGGCGTCGCCGATCAGACGCAGCACCTGCGGATCATCCGGGCCTGCGGACAGGTCGTGGTGCTGCAGCATCCCCAGGATCTGCCCTACGGTCAGCGCGCCCGAGGACGGCGGCCCCATGCCGCAGACCTGCAACGCCTTGTAAGGGGCGCAGGTGGCGGGGCGTTCCCTGGGGCGATAGATCGCCATGTCCAGCGCGCTGAGGACACCGGGATTGCCGGGGGCGGTGCGCACGGTCTGCACGATGTCATCGGCGACAGGCCCGGCATAGAACGCCCCCGCCCCGTGATCGCGCAGGAGGGCCAGCGTGTCGGCATAGGCCGGGTTGGTCAGGGTCTGGCCCGCCTGCAGCGGCTGGCCGCCGGGCAGGAAATAGGCGGCCGTGGCCGGAAAACGGGCCAGCCGGTCGGCATCGGCGGAAACAGAGCCGGCCATGCGGTCCGACACGGTAAAGCCGTCGCGCGACAGGGTGATCGCCTCGTCGAACAGGCTGGGCCATGTCAGGCGGCCCCATTTGCGGTGCAGGTCAGCCAGCAGCGCGGGGGTGCCGGGGGTGCCGACAGACAGACCGCCCACCACCGCGTCGAAGAATTTCAGCGGCTCGCCCGCCGCGTCCTGGAACAGCCGGGGCGTAGCCTGCAGCGGCGCGGTTTCGCGCCCGTCCAGCGTGGTCAGCGCGCCGCTGGCCGCATCGTACCACACCACGAAGGCCCCGCCCCCCAAACCCGAGGACTGCGGTTCGACCAATCCCAGCACCAGTTGCACGGCAATGGCGGCGTCGGCGGCGGTGCCGCCCGCGCGCAGCACCCGCGCCCCGGCCTGCACCGCATAGGGATTTGCGGCGGTGATCATCCAGTGATCCGCCAGCACCGGCTGCCCCGCGGCCTTGGCCTGTTGCGCGGTCTGAACGGCGGGGGACAGCGCCTGAACCCCTGCCCCGCCCAGTTCCGGGGCGACCCGGTCGGCAGCCTGTTCGGCCACTGCTGGCAGGCCAAGAAAAAGGCCCATGAAAACGGCATGCAGCATGTGTTTCATGGGCCTGTTCCTTTCTGTCAACGCGGCGTTTACAGCATCGCGGGCACCACCTGGTCCGGCGGGCGGTGACCGTCGGCGAAGGTCTTGATGTTGATGATCACCTTTTCACCCATTTCGACCCGGCCTTCGATGGTGGCCGAGCCCATGTGCGGCAGCATCACCACGTTCGGCAGTTCGCGCAGCTTCGGGTTCGCCTCGGCCCCGCGTTCATAGACGTCCAGACCGGCCCCGGCGATTTCATTCGCGGCCAGCATCCGGGTCAGGGCGTTTTCGTCGATCACCTCGCCGCGCGAGGTGTTCACGATCACTGCGGACGGTTTCATCAGGCCCAGCCGCCGGGCGTTCATCAGGTGAAAGGTGGACGGGGTATGCGGGCAGTTGATGGAAATCACGTCCATCCGCGCCACCATCTGGTCCAGGCTTTCCCAATAGGTGGCCTCTAGCGCCTGTTCGACCTCGGGCCGCAGGCGTTTGCGGTTGTGGTAATGCACCTGCATCCCGAAAGCGCGGGCGCGGCGCGCCACGGCCTGGCCGATCCGGCCCATGCCCAGGATACCCAGACGTCGCCCGCCGATCCGGCCACCCAGGTTCGCCGTCGGCGACCAACCTTGCCACGCGCCGGATTTCATCACCGCCAGCCCCTGCGGGATGCGCCGGGTCACCGCCAGCATCAGCGCCATCGTCATGTCGGCGGTGTCGTCAGTCACAACGCCGGGGGTGTTGGACACCAGGATCCCGCGCTGCCGGGCGGTATGCACGTCGATATGATCGACCCCCGCGCCGTAGTTCGCGATCAGCCGCAGCCGGTCGCTCGCCTGTCCGATCAGCCCGGCGTCGATCTGGTCGGTCAGCGTCGGCACCAGCACGTCGCAGTCCTGCACCGCGTCCACCAGTTCGCCCCGGCTCATCGGGGCGTCATCCTCGCGCAGCTTGACGTCGAACAGCTCTTTCAGCCGCGTTTCCACCACATCCGGCAAGCGTCGCGTAACAACAACACTCAGGCGTTCAGATGCCATTTCGGCCCTCCCAATTCTTTCAAACGGCGCGCTTGGATGGCAGAGTGGCCGATGTAAGGCCGAGGCACAAGAACCCCGCGCGAAAAATTCCGGGCAATCAACGGGCAACATGATGATAACGAAACTTTTTCGGGCCGCACTGTGCGGCATCCTGCTGGCGGGCCCCGCCGCCGCCAAAGAGCGTGGACAGGTGACCAACCTGCCGATTCCCCGCTTTGTTTCCGTCAAGACATCCGAGGCCAACGTCCGCCGCGGCCCCGGCCTGACCCACCGCATCGACTGGGTGTTCACGCGCAAGGACATGCCGGTGGAAATCACCGCCGAATACGAACACTGGCGCCGGGTGCGCGACCGCGACGGCGCGGGCGGCTGGGTGCATTATTCGCTGCTGTCCGGCGCACGCACGGTGATCGTGGACCAGGACCTGCTGGACCTGTTCGCCCGGCCCGACCCGGCCGCCCCGGTGAAAGCGCGGCTTGAAATGGGCGTCATCGCCCGGCTGGAGGATTGCAGCGCGGACTGGTGCCGCCTGTCCGCCGGGGGCTATCGCGGTTGGGCCCGCAAGGCATCGCTGTGGGGCGTGGCCCCGGATGAGATTCGCGACTGACCCGACTCGGGCGCGGCGGGCGCGGACCTTTCAGCTTGCGCGCCATTGACGGTCGCAAGCGTCACACACGCGCGTCCCAAACCCCGCATTTGCAACCGCAAACCGCGGCCCCGGATTTCTCTCTGACCCGCCGGATTTTTCGCGATTCAGGGCTTGCGCCCGCCAAACGACCGCAGTATCTACGCCCTCACCGTTGGGGTGTAGCCAAGTGGTAAGGCAACGGTTTTTGGTACCGCGTACCGTAGGTTCGAATCCTACCACCCCAGCCACTTTCTCGCATAGCTCGTGATTGTCTTTCTCTGATGGAGAGAGGGTTTGCGGTCGGCTGGCGAGTGCCCCTAGGGAGGCCCCAGTTTCCGCAACAAAGAAGAGCAGCCATTAGGCTGCCCTTTGTTTCATTTCCCTGGACGATATTTCCGTCCGCTTGCCTCTAACCTGCTCAAAGCAGGAAATCTTCTGTCCCGAGCGAGACCAGGCTCGTGTCGTCGATGATCAGGACATCTCCGGCAGCCAGTTCGATGTAGACATCGCCGCCTTCCTCTGTCGCCGTCGACAGGAAGTCCGCTACGCCCGAGAACCCGTAGGCCGAAACGTCGATCAGGTCGATGCCATCCTCGTAGTCATGGATCTTGTCGACCGCGCCGTCCGGCGCGAAGATGAACACATCCGCACCCTGGCCACCGTGGTAGTGGTCACTTCCGTTGCCGCCATCCAGAGTGTCGTCGCCACCGTTGCCCTTCAGCCGATCGTTGCCATCACCGCCGTCCAGAGAGTCATCACCGGAATGGCCCTTCAGCCGATCGTTGCCATTGCCGCCAGACAGGGTGTCATTTCCTTTCTGGCCAAGCAAGCGATCGTTTCCGTCCGCGCCGTCGATCTCGTCATCCCCGGCACCGACGCGAATCTTGTCCTTGCCGTCACCGCCTGTCAGAGTGTCATCCCCGGCGCCACCACTTTGAACACCGGATTGACCCCCGCCCGGAACCGTAGCCGTCCCCGGCGCGTCGCCCGAACCCTGGTCCGGCGTGCCGTCGTCATCGCCCGGCGTACCGGTCCCCGGCGCGTCGCCTGGGCCCTGGTCCGGGGTGCCGTCGTCCCCGCCGGGGGCGCCCGGACCGTCAATCAGGGCCGTCAGGCGGTCGATGTCGGTCTGGTCCGCCGCGCGTTCGACAATGGTGTCGTTGTCCGAATTCTTGCGTTCGTAGACACCGTTCTCGATTTCTTCCTTGGTGCCGTCGGCATATTTCACCTCCAGAACACCGGCCAGGTTCGTCACCTCGATCACCTCGGCCTCGATCGGGGGTAGATTTGCCTCGAATTCCGCCCCGAGCGCGGCCAGACGATCGAAATCTGCCTGTGTTGCCACCCGTTCTTGCTGCGTCTTGCCGTCCGCGTCCTTTGCCTCGTACTGCCCGCCGTCGATTTCCTCAACAGAGCCGTCGACGAATTCGATCTTGATATGGTTGTCAAAGACCTCGATTGAAAAAATATCCATTTGCATGCCTCCTAGCAGATCTGAAACATCCGTAGATCAATGCCGGGGCGCGCACTTCCCGCGATAGTCTGGTCATTTTTCCGACCAAGGTCGGAAAAACACCGATCCGACAGCCAGACCCGGGGCACAGAATGCGATGCGGTGCGGAGATCGTGATACCGGCCAAGCTGAAGGCAGTCAGGCAGGCCGTCTGGAACCCGGTTTCAGGGTCGGCAAAGGGCAGAAAGCTCAGATCCCTTTTTCGCGGGCCAGGATCGCTGCTTCGACACGGTTCCGGACATGCAGCTTTTGCAGGATATTCGTCATGTAGTGCTTTACCGTGGCCTCCTGAAGCCCCAGTTCCGCGCCGATTTCACGGTTCGACGCGCCCAAGGCGACAAACCTCAGGATCTGCTCTTCCCGCTTGGTCAGGTCCGAAACCGGATCGGAATCGCGCACCCGGCGCGCCCCCCCCATCCCCATCGCGGACAGAACCCGCCCGGCCAGGCTGGGCGAAACATAGCTTTCCCCGGCATGCACGTTGCGAATGGCGTCGACCAGCGTTTTGGCGGTCACGCCCTTGAGCACATAGCCAGAGGCACCGCATTTCAGGGCGTTCATCACGTCGTCGTCCTGTTCGGAAACGGTCAGCATGATCACCCGGACCGCCGGAAATTCGATCCCGATGCGACGGGCGGCCTCTATCCCGCCTCCGGGCATGGACACGTCCAGAAGCGCGATATCCGGAAGGTACTGTCCAGCCGCGGCAAGCGCCTCTTCGGTGTCCGAACACGAGGCGACCACGTCGATGTCGCCTGCTTCTTCGAGGGTCCGGGCAACGCCGTCGCGGAACAGCGGGTGGTCATCGGCAATCAGGATACGGATCGTCATTCGCTGGCTCCGGGCAGGGGTAGTCGCATTGTCAGGCAGGTGCCGTGGCCAGACCGGCTGTGCACATGAAATTCACCGCCCGCGCTTTGGACCCTTTCGCGCAGCCCTTCAAGGCCAAGCCGCCCCCTGCCAAGGGCTTTCTCGGGCTCAAACCCCGGCCCTTCGTCGCAGACCGTGACCAAGAGATCGTCGCCGTCCTGGTTCCAGGTCACGATTTGGCCGTTCCCCGCCGCGTGCCGCCAGGCATTGGTCAGCCCTTCCTGAACGAAGCGATAGATGCAAATCAGATGAGGCAGGCCGACGGCGCGTTCAAGGCCGATCTCGTCCCTGCCCTCCAGCGCGACGTCGGTCTGGCTTCGGGCTGCGTGGGCATCGGCGGCGCGATGTATGACCTGAGGGATGGACAGACCTTCCAATTCAGGAAGAACCAACCCCCGCGCCAGGCCGCGGATATCGGTCAATGCGGATTCCAGCGCGTTGTGGATTTCGCGCACCTCGTTGTCCCGGTCCGTGCTCGGGCTGCCGCCGTTCAGGCTTGCGATCCGCAGGTTGGCAAGGGCCAGCGCCTGCGCAGGACCATCATGCAGCTCGGCGCCGATGCGCCGCAAAAGCTGTTCGTTCAGGGCAGCCGCCCGTTCCGATGCCCCCTGGATACGCTGACGCAGAAGGTCATTCTGGTTGGAAACCCGCGTCACCTCGTCGATCCGGTCACGCAGTTCGCCATGCTGGCGCTGGATCGTCTGGCTGCCCGCCCGCACGATCCCGAACAGCGTCAGGAAGGTCAAGCTTGCCACCGCTGCCACCACCGCCCACGCGCTTAGCCGCGAGGACCTCAGGTCGTTCTGAAGTTCGTGGGCGTTCTGATAGAATTCGGCGACGGCGATTATCTCTCCGGTCTTGATCGAATGGATCGGATTGTAAACCTCGACGAGGGGTACACCGCTGGCCCGCTCGCCCTCGGATTCGGCGTGGTCCAGATCGTCGAAATCCGCGATCAGCCGACCGGACCAAGCCTCGATCAGGGAGGAGGTCGGTTCAAAACGCTGCCCGATCAGGTCCGGATCGCTTGCATAGGCAAGATAGCCGCCTTCCTTCCAGATCTTGACCGACAAAATCCGTTCGGCAACAGCCCCTTGTTCCAGCGTCGCGGTCAGCCTGTCGCGGCTCTCGGGGGAAAGATCGTCTTGCGCGACAAGTTCCTGTGAAAGCGGCGCGATAAAGCTCTCCATGTAAATCGCCGCCGAGATCGCGGAATTGCGTACGACGCTCGACTCTATTCGGCTGCTTACGAAGCTGCCCAGGATCACCATGCTGACGATGCTGACCATGCCCCCCACAAAGGCAAAACGGATGTGAAGCGGGCGTGCCCGATAGCGGGGGAGAATATCGTGACGCTGCAACCAAGTCGCCAGTTTCCCGGTCCATGCGCTCATTGCCCCAACTATCCTTCCGAAACTGGACAGGGACAGGCCCTGGTTATGCGTCGTCTCATTGGAGTTTACCGAACACCGCAGACCTACGCACCCGACTTAAGTCGGACAGAGTTGTGAAGGAACAATTGATCCAGCACGGAAAAAGAGTGCTGGCAGCCGCTGCCAATCCCGCCATCGGATACAACGTCCCGAGCGCGCTACACTTTCTCGGTGACGCAACCAGCCCGTTATCGTGACAAAATCCCGAAAACTCCTGCTTCGGGTGGTCCAGAGTTGGTAGGCAGAGCACCCCCTGGGGAGGCCCGTTTCGAGGAGTGGATCATCGTCGGATGAATCCCGAACCAGCTTGCCAGCTCGGCCGCCATTTGCTTAGCCTTTGGCAGCCATCGCCCTTCGAGTCCTAACCTGTGTAGTCTCAAGGCGTTTCACGGACCCGGCTTCATAGAGGGAAAGAACTGGCGCAGGCTCCGCCGCGGCCCTTTCCCTTTTCCTTGATCAGTTCGCACTACTCCATATCGACCTGGATCTTCGACTCGACACCGGCGCGCAACAGCCCGCTTTTGATGTCGTCGATCGCGGCCAAATCATACGAGCTGACGACGACAACATCATTCACCATGAGCGAGTAGAGCGGGCTGGCGTCCGTTGCGGCGGGCGGCGTGGCGGGGGTGTCGCCGGCCAGGTAGGCATTCGAGGCCCGAACCGACTGCGGCCCCCAGATCCCGTCGGGCGAAACGCCGATGGTGTACTGAACGTCCATGACCAGTTCCTTGTTCATGCGCTCGCCCGCGTTCAGGCGCAGGATGGTGTCCTGCAAGGTCGCCCTGTCATAGATCTGGGACGGCACGAAGACCTGCCGGCAGGTTTCGACGTCCTTATACCTGGTGACGGTTTTCTTGCTGGCCTCATTGGCCACGGCGCCGCCGATGATGGCGCCGGCCACGGCGCCGCCCTTCTTGCCGGTCACTGCCTTGCCCAGCACACCGCCGATTACCGCACCGCCGATGATTTCACCCGGCTTGCCGCCCTGAACCTGATCCTGGTACGGGACGGATTGCGTTTCACAGCGTGTTTCCCAAGACCCCGCAGGCGCTTGGCTGGCGGCCAGGGCAAACAGGAGCGTCATGGTTAACTGCTTCATCTCGAGTTCCTCCTCTTGAAACTCTGCTACCGAACTGCAGGCAGATGGCGTCAGTATGACTCCGATACCTGTCCCAAGT
The DNA here is from genome assembly GCA_017792425.1 of Thalassovita sp. Classification (GTDB taxonomy): domain Bacteria; phylum Pseudomonadota; class Alphaproteobacteria; order Rhodobacterales; family Rhodobacteraceae; genus Thalassobius. Next base: position 1,139,750 of record CP051233.1, on the reverse strand, counting down.
AAATGTAGTGTGCAAGACCGCAACGCAAAGCCCGGACTGCGGCTGGCAGCCCGGGCTGACTGATTTTTTCATCAATGACACGATGGTGCGCGCCGCCGGCTATGCCCGTCTCAGCGGCATTCGCCCACGGAATCGGCGGCGCAGATACGGCCATCGGTCCATGTCGCGTTGCCCAGCTTGGCCTGGATCAGGATCGCGTTGGTCAGGTTCGCGCCGCGGAAGTTGGCGCCGCGCAGGTCTGCGTCCAGCAGGTTCGCACCCGTCAGGTTGGCCATGGTCAGGTCCGCGCCCTGCAGATTGACCGCATGCATGGCCGCGCCGGTCAGGTTGGCCAGCATCAGGTTCGCATCCACCAGATTGGACATGTGCAGGATGGCGCGGGTCAGGTTGGCGCGCGACAGGTTGGCGCGGTCCAGCCGCATGGTGGTCATCGAGGCGTCTTGCATGTCCACCCCGGACAAATCCGCGTCCATGCGGATCGCCCCGGCGCATTGGGCTTCGGGCTGGTATTCGCAAACCGTGTTATAGTCGCGCTCGTTGGTGGTCTGCTCTGACCAGGCAAGGGCGGCCGAGGCTGTTACAAGCCCGATTGCGGCCGCTCCGGCCAGGCTCTGCATCACGCGTTGATAGGACGTGGATTCGGTTTTTACAGTAGGGGTCACTTGTATTCTCCGGTCAGGTTGGGTTGACACCGAAGATTTGCATGTCCCCGCCGCGCGCTCCTGCGCATTGGTCAAGCGGTAACGCGACAAACCGACACAGAGAGCAACATTTCCACCGCCCCCCCGGCCTGTCACCAAGCGTCAAAGGGGGTGAATTGGCCGCAGGCCAAGAAGGGGGCTGGCCCCCTTTCCCGAGGACGCAGCCGCAGGCGTAGTCCGAGACAACCTGCGCGCCGCAGGCGCACCGTTTAGCTGAACTTGAACGACCGAGGAAAGCCGTAGGGGGCCTTCTTGCCGACACCGGCGCGTTTGCCCAGCCACTCGGTCAGGTCGGGTTCGTGGCGGGTCTTGCCGCCGCCCATTTCCCAGCTCAGCCCGTCCGCCCAGTTGAACGTGGTGATGTCCGACAGGCCACCGTCCAGTTCCAGCGTGCCCTGACGCCCGCGCGCCATGTTGTATTTCTGCAGCCGGACACCCTTGCCGCGGCCCATTTCCGGCAATTCGTCCACCGGGAACACCAGGAACTTGCCGTTCTGGCTGACGATCGCCACGTGGTCGCCCGCGATCGGGCGCACCAGTTGCGCCTTCACCCCGTCGCCCACGTTCAGCACCTGTTTGCCAGTGCGGGTCTGGGCCAGCACGTCCTCTTCGGCCACCATGAAGCCGTTGCCCTCAGAGGACGCGACCAGCAGTTTCTGGCCGGGCTTGTGAATCAGGATATCGAGGATCTCGGCCTCGTTCGGCAGGTCCACCATCAGGCGCAGCGGTTCGCCCATGCCGCGCCCGCCGGGCAGGTTGCTGGCCTGCATGGTGTAGAACCGCCCGTTGGTGGCGAACACCAACAGCTTGTCGGTGGTTTCCGCGTGGAAGATGAAACGGGGACCGTCGCCGTCCTTGAACTTCAACTCTCGGGTCAGGTCGATGTGGCCGGTCATGGCGCGGATCCAGCCCATCTGGGAACAGACCACGGTGATCGGTTCACGCTCGATCATCGCTTCCAGCGGCACGTCCTCGACCTCGGTCGCCTCGGCGAACTGGGTGCGGCGGGCGCCGCCCACGTAGTCGCGGCCGAATTTCTTGCGAGTGTCGCGCAGTTCCTCGGAGATGCGGCCCCATTGCAAGCCCTCGTCGGCCAGCAGATCCTCTAGCTGGGCGCGTTCTTCCATCAGGGCGTCGCGTTCGCGGACCAGTTCGATCTCTTCCAACCGGCGCAGGCTGCGCAGGCGCATGTTCAGGATCGCCTCGGCCTGCACCTCGGTCAGTTCGCCTTCGCCCTTGGTGGGCAGGGGCGAGACATAGTCTTTTTCCGACGTGGCGCGGGCGCGTTTGACGGCCCAGTCCTCGGCCATCAGGGCGGCCTTGGGGTCATCGTCATAGCGGATGATGTCGATCACGCGGTCCAGGTTCAGGAAGGCGATGATGAAGCCTTCCAGCACTTCCAGCCGGTGGTCGATCTTTTCCAGCCGATGGCGGGATCGGCGTTGCAGAACTTCGCGGCGGTGATCGAGGAAGGCGCGCAGCACTTCCTTCAGGCTGCACACCTTTGGCGTCACCCCGTCGATCAGCACGTTCATGTTCAGGCTGAATCGCACTTCGAGGTCGGAGTTGCGGAACAGCGTTCCCATCAGCACCTGCGGGTCCACGTTCTTGGACTTGGGTTCCAGGATCAGGCGGATGTCATCGGCGGATTCGTCGCGCACATCGGCCAGGATCGGCACCTTCTTGGTCTGGATGACCTCGGCCAGTTTTTCGATCAGCTTGGATTTCTGCACCTGGTAGGGGATTTCCGTGACCACGATCTGCCAGGTGCCGCGGCCCAGATCCTCGACCTCCCATTTGGCGCGCAGGCGGAAGCTGCCGCGCCCGGTGCGATAGGCCTGGGCGATGCTGTCCTTTGGTTCGACGATCACGCCACCGGTGGGGAAATCCGGCCCCGGCACGTATTGCAGCAGGGTATCGTCGCGGGCGTCCGGTGCCTTGATTAGGTGAAGGCAGGCGTTGCACAGCTCTTCGATATTGTGGGGCGGGATGTTCGTCGCCATCCCCACCGCGATCCCCGCCGCGCCGTTGGCCAGCAGGTTCGGGAAGGCGGCGGGCAGCACCACGGGTTCGGTCAGGGTGCCGTCATAGTTTTCGCGGAAATCGACGGCGTTTTCGTTCAGCCCTTCCAGCAGCGCCTCGGCGGCGGCGGTCATCCGCGCCTCGGTGTAGCGAGAGGCCGCCGGATTGTCGCCGTCGATATTGCCGAAATTCCCCTGCCCGTCCACCAGCGGGTAACGGACGTTGAAATCCTGCGCCAGGCGCGCCATCGCGTCATAGATCGCAGCGTCGCCATGCGGGTGATAGTTGCCCATCACGTCGCCGCTGATCTTGGCCGATTTGCGGAAACCGCCGGTGGAGCTGAGCCGCAATTCCCGCATCGCGTAGAGGATTCGCCGGTGCACCGGCTTCAGACCGTCCCGCGCATCCGGCAAGGCACGGTGCATGATCGTGCTCAGCGCATAGGTCAGATAGCGTTCACCAATGGCCCGGCGCAGGGGCTCGGACACTTCGGCGGGGTTCATGTTGGGGTCATCCAGCACATCGCTCATGGATGTTGTGTACCGTTCAACGCCCGACGCGGCAAGATGATCCCCGCCGCACAGCGGATTCTTCTGTGGAGAAGTCGCGCAATTGCATCTGCGTCCGCTTTGGCCTAGCCCTTGGTGCGGAACCGGACAGGGACAGGCAGATGAGCAGATCCATCCTGATCACCGGGTGCTCTTCGGGCATCGGGTATGACGCGGCGCACGGGCTGAAACGGGCGGGCTGGCGCGTCTTTGCCACCTGCCGCCAGCAGAAGGACGTGGACCGCCTGATCGCCGAAGGGCTGGAAAGCACGCGACTGGATTACGCCGACGAGGACAGCATCCGAGACGCGCTGGCCTGGGTGCTGGACCGGACCGGAGGCACGTTGGACGCCCTATATAACAACGGCGCTTTCGCCAGCCCCGGCGCGGCAGAGGACCTGCCCCGCACCGCCCTGCGCGAGATTTTCGAGGTCAACCTGTTCGGTTATCACGACCTGACCCGGCAGGTGATCCCGGTCATGCGTAAGCAGGGGCATGGGCATATCATCAACTGTTCCAGCATTCTGGGGCTGGTGGTGGCGCCGTGGCGTTCCGCCTACAACGCGTCGAAATTCGCACTGGAAGGCCTGACCGACACCCTGCGGATCGAAATGCGCGACACCAACATCAAGGTCGTACTGCTGGAACCCGGTCCGGTGACATCCCGCATCCGTGCCAATTCCATCCCGCATTTCGAAAAGTGGATCGACTGGGAAAACTCGCCCCGCGCGGAACAGTACCGCAATTCGCTGATCCAGCGCCTGTATGCCAAGAAGGAAGGCCGCGACCTGTTCGAACTGCCGGCCGCGGCCGTGACGGAAAAACTGCTGCGCATCCTGAATTCGGACAACCCGCGGCCGCGCTATTACGTGACCACGGCCACCCATATCATGGGGGGGCTGCGGCGGGTGCTGACCTCGCGCGCGTTGGACCGGATCCTGTCGCGCGGCTGACGCGGCGAAAAAACCGGTTCGCTTTTGCACCGGCGCGGTCTACATCAGGCACACGCAATCGAAAGGACCGGACCACATGAAGGATGATCCCCTGTTCTATGTCGTCGCCGCGGCCTGCCTGGCCGTCGTGGTGATCCTGATGACGGGCATCGGCGGCTTCGCCAAGGGCGGCGATTTCAACCGCAAACACGCCAACAAGATCATGCGCCTGCGTATTGCCGCGCAATTCGTGGCCGTGGTCCTGATCCTGCTATTCGTCTGGCTGCGCAAGGGGTAAGCACATGGTCGTCCTGAACAAGATCTACACCCGTACCGGCGACAAGGGCGATACCGCGCTTGGCGATGGATCGCGCGTCGGCAAGAACTCGGCCCGCGTGAACGCCTATGGCACGGTGGACGAAACCAATGCCACGCTGGGTCTGGCCCGCCTGCATGCGACGGGTGACATGGAGACCGCGCTGGCCCGTATCCAGAATGACCTGTTCGACCTGGGCGCGGACTTGTGCCGCCCCGACATGGACAAGGACGACCAGGCCGAATACCCGCCGCTGCGCATGGCGCAGGCGCAGGTGGACCGGCTGGAGCAAGAGATCGACGCCATGAACAAGGCGCTGTCGCCGCTGCGCAGTTTCATCCTGCCGGGCGGGTCGGCGCTGGCCGCGCACCTGCACCTGTGCCGCACCGTGTCGCGCCGGGCTGAACGGCTGGCCGTGGAACTGGCGCAGGTCGAACGCGTGAACCCCGCGGCGGTGAAATACCTCAACCGCCTGAGCGACTGGATGTTCGTGGCCGCCCGCGTGGCCAACGACAATGGCGCTGCGGACGTGTTGTGGGTACCGGGCGCGAACCGCTGAGCGGGCTTTGCGGTTCTGCAAGCTTACCTAGCGTAATTTTCGCTGGACATGGGCGCTCTTGCGTGCCAGCCAGCATGCCTGTGGGGTGACGCAGGGGCGAAACAAAAAAACGCGGCGTCGGTTGGCGCTAACGTGACGTTTTTGCCCTGTTTCACCGACGCGCAAGAATATATCAACGCGCTGAGAGCTTGAGAGGGAGTCGTTTCGCGGCCCCAGTCACTGAAGGGAGATCCTGCTGATGAAGGTCCTGGTACCTGTCAAACGAGTGATCGACTACAACGTTAAGGTTCGCGTCAAGGCGGATGGTAGCGGTGTCGATCTTGCGAATGTGAAGATGTCGATGAACCCGTTCGACGAGATCGCGGTTGAAGAGGCGATCCGTCTGAAGGAAGCGGGCAAGGCGGACGAGGTTATCGTCGTGTCCATCGGCGTGAAGCAGGCGCAGGAAACGCTGCGCACGGCGCTGGCGATGGGCGCGGACCGGGCGATCCTGGTCGTGGCCGCTGACGACGTACACCAGGACATCGAGCCGCTGGCCGTGGCCAAGATCCTGGCCAAGGTTGCCGAGGAAGAACAGCCCGGCCTGATCATCGCGGGCAAGCAGGCGATCGACAACGACATGAACGCCACCGGGCAGATGCTGTCGGCGCTGCTGGGCTGGTCCCAGGCGACCTTTGCGTCCGAGGTGGGCATCGACGGCGACAGCGCGGTCGTGACCCGCGAGGTGGACGGCGGCCTGCAGACCATCAAGGTCAAGCTGCCGGCGATCGTCACCGCGGACCTGCGCCTGAACGAGCCGCGCTATGCGTCGCTGCCCAACATCATGAAGGCCAAGAAAAAACCGCTGGATGAGAAAACCGCCGCCGATTACGGCGTCGATGTCACCCCGCGCCTGGAGATCGTGAAAACCACCGAACCCGCCGCGCGCTCTGCCGGTGAAATGGTCGGCTCGGTCGACGAGCTGGTGGCGAAACTGAAAGAAAAGGGGATCGTGTGATGGCTGTTCTTCTCCTTGCCGAAGTGACCGATGGCGCGCTGGCGCTGGATGCAACCGCCAAGGCCGTGACCGCGGCAGGCGCCCTGGGCGACGTGACCGCGCTGTGCGTGGGGGCGAAAGCGGCGGATGCTGCCGCTGAAGCTGCGAAAATCGCGGGCGTTTCCAAGGTGTTGGTCGCCGAGGACGCGATCTATGGCCACCGTCTGGCGGAACCCACGGCGGCGCTGATCGCCGGTCTGGCGGGCGGTTACAGCCATATCGTGGCGCCTGCGACGACGGACGCGAAAAACATCATGCCGCGGGTTGCGGCGCTGTTGGACGTGATGGTTCTGTCGGATGTCTCTGGTGTTGTGGATGCGGATACGTTTGAACGCCCCGTCTATGCCGGGAACGCGGTTCAGACCGTAAAGTCGAAAGATGAAAAGAAGGTTATCACCTTCCGGACTTCGACCTTCGACGCGGCTGGCGAGCAGGGCGCGGCCCCTGTCGAGGCGGCGGCGACGGGCGAAAATCCCGCGCTTTCCCAATGGGTTGAGGACAAGGTGGCGGCGTCTGACCGGCCTGAACTGACCTCGGCCAAGGTGGTGGTTTCCGGCGGTCGCGGTGTTGGCTCGGAGGAAAACTTTGCCATCATCGAAGCTTTGGCGGACAAGCTGGGGGCGGCTGTTGGCGCCTCGCGCGCGGCGGTGGATTCGGGCTTTGCGCCGAACGACTGGCAGGTTGGCCAGACCGGCAAGGTCGTGGCGCCGGAACTGTACATCGCGGTCGGGATTTCCGGGGCAATTCAACACCTTGCGGGGATGAAGGACTCCAAGGTCATCGTCGCCATCAACAAGGACGAAGAGGCCCCGATCTTCCAGGTCGCCGATTTCGGCCTGGTCGCGGACCTGTTCGAAGCCGTCCCGGAACTGACCGGTAAGCTTTGATTAATCCGACAACTTGTACGGTTCACGCCTTGAAACGTACGACTGAAAGGCCCGCCCAACGGCGGGCCTTTTGCTTTGCGCCTTTGGCATCGAAAATGACGTCACATCACACGGTGGTTCAAGCATTGCGCCGCCCTGTCGGATCGGCAGACTGAACGCGCCATGACCGCGCGGAGGGGACAGATGAGCGACGATCAGCACCAGACCTTGCACCAGTTGGTGAACCGGTTGACCCCCGGCCCCGAAGGCACGGTTGGGCATATCAGCGCCAACTGGATGCAGGGGCGGACAGCGTTTGGCGGGATCACGGCGGCGCTGGCGCTGGCGGCGATCCGGCGCAACCTGCCGGACCTGCCGCAACTGCGGTCGGTCCAGATGACCTATCTGCGGCCGATCGGGGCGGATATTACCGTGCGGGTGGAATTGATCCGGGCAGGACGTACCGCCAGTTTCGTCCGGGCCGAGGTGCTGGCGGACGGCGCGATGGGGGCGCAGGGGATGTTCGTCTTTGGCGCGGCGCGGGACAGCGCGCAGGTGCATGACTTTGCCACCGCCCCTGCCCTGCCCGGCCCCGAGGATTGCCCCGAGTTCGCGCGGCGGGGGACATCGCCCAGTTTCATCTGGAACTTCGAGGTGAAACAGGCAGATGGCGATCCGTTGATCTCGGGCTCCGGCAGGCCGGAAATGTCGGTTTGGGGGCGGCTGAAGGAAACCGAGGGCGTACCGGCGGAAATCGCGCTGGTCTGTCTTGCCGATGTGTTGCCGCCGGCGGCCATGACGGGGTTCACCCAGCCCGCGCCGATCAGCACGATTACCTGGCAGGTGGACCTTGCCCGCATCCCGCCGCAGCCGGACTGGGTGTGCATCCGCACCACCAGCCAGCAGGCGGCAGAGGGGTATTCGCTGCAGGATATGGACCTGCGCGACCGTGACGGGCGGCTGCTGGGCGCGGCCAAGCAGTTGGTGGCACTGTTCGCCTAGGGGTCAGTCGATCAGCGCGGCCACCTTTGCGCGGACCTGATGCGCCGCCTGATGCCGGACCGGGCCATAGCCGCGGATGTCCTGCGGGGCCTGCAACACCGCCAATGCCTGATCCGCGTCATAGCGGGTTTCAACATGGGTCAGCACGGTTTCGAACCAGTTCAGCAATTCGCGGTCCAGCTTGCGGTCCACGGTGCGGGCGAACGGGTCCAGCGCGGTGCCGCGCAGGCGTTTAAACCGCGCGAGCTGGCGCATTGCCCCGCCCATCCACGCGCCAAAGCGACGTTTGACGGGACGACCGCGCGTGTCGGTTTCAAAGGTCAGCAGCGGCGGGGCCATATGATAGCTGAGGCGGTAGTCGCCTTCGAAATTCCGGGCGATCTGCTGGGCAAAGGCGGGGTCGGTCATCAGGCGGGCGACCTCGTATTCATCCTTGTAGGCCATCAGGCGGAACAGGCTGCGGGCGGCGGCCATCACGGGGGCGTCGCCTGCGTCCGCCGGCAGGGCGGCGCGGAAGCGGGCTATCCGATCGGTGTAGCGGCGGGCATAGGCGGCATCCTGGTAATCGGTCAGGAAGGCGGCGCGGTGGGCGATCAACTGGTCCAGCGTCTGCGGCGCGGGTTCGGCGGTGTCGGTCAGGTGGCTGGCCAGCGCCTCCGGGTTGGTGGCCAGCACGCGGCCCAGATCAAAGGCCATGGCGTTCTTTTCCACCGCCACGCCGTTCAGCAGGATCGCCTGTTTCAGAGCGGATTCGCTGACCGGGACCATGCCGTTCTGGAACGCCGCGCCCAGCATCATGATATTGGCGAACACCGCGTCGCCCATCAGCCGTTCGGCAGCGATGTTGGCGTCCAGCGCCATCACGTTGCCGGTGCCGACGGTCTTGCGGATCAGCGCCTCTCGCAACGCGATTTTCAGGTCGGCATCGCGGTGCAGGACCAGATCGCCGGTCGGCATTTCGGCCTGGTTCAGGATGACGCGCGTGCCGGTGCGATAGTGCATGGACGCCTTGGGCGAGGAGCAGACCACCGCGTCACAGCCGATCACCGCGTCGGCGGACCCGGTTTCAATGCGGACCTGGTGGATGTCGGCGGGGGTGCGGCCCACGCGGACATAGCCCAGAACGGTGCCGAATTTCTGGGCGAACCCGGTGAAGTCCAGCACGCTGGAGCCTTTGCCTTCCAAGTGTGCGGCCATGGTGATCAGCGCGCCCACGGTGACAACCCCGGTGCCGCCAACGCCCGCAACCAGCAGATCGAACGGGTCTGACAAGTCAGGTTCGGGCGGCGTGGGCAGGTCAGCCGTCAGCGCGGCCATGTCCAGCCCGGCGGGTTTGGGTTTACGTCGCTGGCCGCCTTCGACCGTGACGAAGCTGGGGCAGAACCCGTTCTGGCAGGAAAAGTCCTTGTTGCAGGTGCTGAGGTTGATCTTGCGTTTGCGGCCCAGCGGCGTGTCCTTGGGTTCCACGCTGAGACAGTTGGATTCGACGGAACAATCGCCGCAGCCTTCGCAGACCAGTTCGTTGATGAACGGGAAGCGGGCCGGATCCTCCATCTTGCCGCGCTTGCGGCGGCGGCGTTTTTCGGTGGCGCAGGTCTGTTCGTAGATCAGCACGGTGACGCCGGGGATGTCGCGCAATTCGCGCTGGACAGTGTCCAGATCGGCGCGGGGGTGCTTGGTGGTGCCGGCGGGGAAATCGCGCAGGCTGAATTTTTCCGGGTGATCGGACACCAGCGCGATGCGTTGCACGCCTTCTGCCCGGCAGTTCCACGCGACGCCCTGCACGCTGACGGGGCCGTCGACCGGCTGGCCGCCGGTCATGGCGACGGCGTCGTTGTAGAGGATTTTATAGGTGATGTTGGCCTGCGCGGCGACGGCCTGCCGGATGGCAAGCGATCCCGAGTGATACCACGTGCCCTCGCCCAGGTTCTGGAACATGTGCTTGCCACCGTTGAACCGCTGGGCAATGGCACGGGGGACGCCTTCGGCCCCCATCTGCGCATAGCCAGAGGTGCTGCGGTCCATCCACGACGCCATGACGTGACAGCCGATGCCGCTGGCGGCGGTGCTGCCCTCTGGCAGCTTGGTCGAGGTGTTGTGCGGGCAGCCCGAACAGAAATACGGCGTGCGGGTGGCGCCGGTCACTTGCAGGACAGGTGCGGGGGTGGCGGTCAGGGCGGCGGCGCGGGCGGGCAGGTCCATATCCGGGCAGAACGGGTGCAGACGTTCAGCCAGAACGGGCACCAGCATCAGCGGGTGCATTTCGCCAGTCCATGGCAGCAGCGGATCGCCCGCGGCGCGGTGCTTGCCCACCATCTTTTTCGGCTTGGCGCCGGGCCAGTCATAGAAATATTCCTTGAACTGGCTTTCGATGATGCCGCGCTTTTCTTCGATCACCAGCACCTCTTCCTTGCCGGTCACGAAATCCAGCGCGTCGCGGCGGGCCAGCGGCCAGACCATGCCGACCTTGTAGATGTCGATGCCGATGCGGCGGCAGGCGGCTTCGTCCAGACCCAGCAGGCGCAGCGCCTCCATCGTGTCCAGATGGCCCTTGCCGGTGGTGACGATGCCGAACCGGGCGTCGGGGATTTCGTAGATGTGACGATCAATCGGGTTGGCTTCGACAAAGGTTTCAACCGCGCGCAGCTTGTGTTCCAGTCGGGTTTCAATCTCGGGGCTGGGCAGGTCGGCCATGCGGACGTGCAGGCCGTTTGCCGGGCCTTCGAACGGCGGATAGCTGAAGGTACGGTCGGCGGGCAGGTCCACGGATTGCCCCGCCTCGACCGTTTCGGAGATCGCCTTGAACCCGACCCAGGTGCCGGAATAGCGCGACAAGGCAAAGCCGTATTCCCCGAATTCAAGGTATTCCTGGATGGTCGCCGGGTTCAGCGTGGGCATGAACCACGCCATGAAGGCCACGTCCGACTGATGCGGCATGGACGAGGACACGCAGCCGTGGTCATCCCCGGCCACCACCAGCACGCCGCCCTTGGGCGAACTGCCATAGGCGTTGCCGTGTTTCAGCGCATCGCCGGACCGGTCCACCCCCGGCCCCTTGCCGTACCACATGGAAAACACGCCTTCGACCTGCGCATCGGGGTCCAGCGCGGCCTGTTGCGCGCCCAGAACGGCGGAGGCGCCCAGGTCCTCGTTCACGGCGGGCATGAACTGGATGTTGTTCTGCTCCAGCCGCTTGCCGTTCTTCCACAGCTCCAGGTCCAGCCCCCCCAGCGGCGAGCCCCGATAACCAGAGATGAACCCCGCCGTGTTCAGCCCGGCGGCGCGGTCGCGGCGGGCCTGGTCGAACATGATCCGCGCCAGAGCCTGCGTCCCGGTCAGGAAAACCCGGCCCTGTTCGCGGTCATAGCGGTCGGACAGTTGGTAGGTGTCGAATTTGGTGTGTTCGGTCATGCGCGTATCCCCTGATGACGGGTTTTCCTGTTCCTGTTAATGATATTTCAGACAGCGTGGATTTTCTGACCATTATTGGTGGTGATTTCGGATTTTATTGGTAAGATGTGTCATATTGCAGGAAATACTGAAACATTATGCCGAATCCCGATCCAGTTGACGCCCATATCCTGACGCTGCTGAAGCGTGACAGCCGGATATCCACCGCCGATCTGGCGGAACAGGTGGGGCTGTCCACGTCGTCCTGCTGGCGACGGGTGAAGGCGCTGGAGGAACGCGGGGTGATCCGGGGATACACCGTGGATCTGGACGACGCCGTGATGGGGATGCAGATCAAGGCGATCGTGCATGTGCAACTGGCGCGGCACGATCAGGGGCTGGTGAAACAGTTCGTGCAGGCCGTCCGCACCAAGGAGGAAATCCGCGCCTGCTATGCCACGACGGGCGCGGCGGATTACCACTTGCACGTGGTCTGCCCGGACCTGGACGCCTATAATCGGTTCCTGGAGGAATTCTTGTTCAGCACCGGCGCGGTGACCAATGCGCAGACCAACCTGATCCTGCGGACGGTGAAGGAATAGGCGTCAGTAATCCCGTTCGATGAACACGCCGATGCCGGTTTCGCCGTCGGACCCCAGCCGACCGCGCGCGGTGACGGATCGGTTGATGGTCAGGTTCAGGTTGATCTGGGTGTTGCCCTCGGTGTCGGCGGTGATCTCGGAATAGATATTCTCGCTCAGGTATTTGCCGGCGCGGGCCTCTGTCGCGCCGTCGTCGCCGGTGGTGACGTCCAGATCGTCCAGCGCCAGCCCCTTGCGGATACCACCGCTGAGCCCGTCGCCCTTACCGGCCAAGGTGCGCAGCGCGGCGGCAAGGCGCACGGCCTGCAGGGGTGAAATCGCGCTGATGTCGCGCCCGAACAGCAGCAGGGCCAGCACCTCGTCCTGTGGCAGTTCGGGGGTAGAGGTGAAGCTGAGGTCCGGCTTGCTGGCCTGCCCCGCGATCACGATAGAGGCCGTGACGTCGCTGCTGCGGGTGCTGGCCTTGAACTGGATGTAGGGATCGAACGCGCCTTGCAGGCGGATCAGGCCTTCGTCCAGGGTCAGGCGCTTGCCGAGGATGTCCAGGCGTCCCCGGATCAGGTCAAACCGGCCCTGGGGGATGACGTTGGCGGTGGTGCCCTGCAGCCGCAGCGAACCGCCCAGTTCAGCGTCCAGCCCACGGCCACGGACAAAGATGCGGTCGGGTGCCAGCACCTGCAGGTCCAGCCCGTAGGTGGTGGGGGTGGCGGGGCGGTCCTGTTCGTCCGACACCAGCCCGGCGGCAACGCGGGTCTGGCGCACGGCGGCGGGTTCGCCTATGTGCTGCAGCCCCGGCAGGTCGGCATAGCTGGTCCCCGAGGCGTTGGGCACGCGCAGTTCGGTCTGACCGAGGCTGAGCCGCCCGGAAATCTGCGCCCCGCCGCTTAGCGGGCCGGACAGGTCCAGCGCGCCGTCGACCGTGGTTTCGAATAGGCGGGGTTCGGTGATGACGACGCCGGCCATCCGGGTGGTCAGCTTGGCGGTAAAGGGCGCGGTCAGGGCGATGGGGCCGGACAGTTGCACCGTCCCGCCAGATGCGACGCGGCTGCTGGCGGAAACCTGCGCCTGCGCGCCGTTCAGGGTGACGTCGGCGCTGATGTCTTCCAGCGCGAGGCGCTGATCCGGGATTGCGAAACGGGCGTCGCGGGTGCTGAGGCGGCCAGTGACCGACGACAGCGCCGGGCGGCCATTGATCCGCAGGTCATAGCTGGCCAGGCCCGTGACGGTGCGCGGACGGATCAGGTCATTGACCAGCGCCAGCGGCGCGGTGCCGGTCAGGGCCATGTCCATCATCGCGGCGTCCTGCGCCATGGTGCCGGAAGCGGCCATGCTGGTGCCGCCGGGCCCGGTGCCGTCTGCCTTCAGCCGCCAATTGTCGCGCTCCAGCACGGCGGTGCCGCTGGTGGTCACGGGGCCGGTCAGGCCGGGGGCCAGCACGGCCAGATCGCGCAGCTTGCCGGTGAAGCGCAGCGACTTGTCCGGGTCGCCTTCGGCGGTGGCGGCAAGTTCCGGCGTTGTCAGCCTGGCGGAGGTCAGGGTGTAGCGGCCTGCCCCGTCTCGGGCGGCCTGCAGGTGCAGTTCAGATGCGCCGCGCAGAAGCTGATCCAGTTGCGGCAGATCGGCGGCCAGGTCGCGCCCGGTCAGGTCCAGCGTGCCGTCAAAGACGCGGCGGGCGGGTTGGCCGGTACCACTGACACGCAGGTCAACTGCACCCGCCAGCGGGCGGCCTGCGATTTTGGAATAGGCGATCAGGGTGTCGGCATGGACACTGGCGGTGCCTTCCATTCGCAGGCTGTCCCACGTCAGGCCGGTGCCGGTACTGTCCAGGTGCGCCCGCACGCCGCCCGGCCCGGTGCCGGTGGCGGTCAGGGTCCAGCCCTGCCCGTCGCGCGTGGCCTGCGCCTGCAGGCTGGCCGCGCCGGACAGGTCCGGCAGGACGCGGGCCAGATCGGTCAGGCTGGCGCTGAACTGCCCGCTGGCGGTGCGGCTGCCCAGCCGGCCACTGCCCGTGATCCGGGCATGCGTGGTGATCAGCGCGAGGTCCGACACCTGCAGCCCGTCCGCATCGCGGCGAGCGGACAAGGCCAGGGTGCCGGTGCCGTCCAGCAGCGGGTCTATCTGTGCCTCACCTACGGACAAGGACGCCGTACGCCCCGACAGGGCCAGGTCGAACGCGCCGCTGACCGGGTTCAGGTGGCCCTTGACCGACAGGTCCGCCCCGCCGGACAGCGGGCGCCCCGCCAACGCGGCAAAGCGCGTAAGATCGGGGGTGCGCAGGGTGGTGTCGGTTTCAATCCGCAGGTCCGCCGTTCCAGCGGCGGCGGCCAGCGTCGCATCGCCGCTAAGGCCGAAACCGGGGCCGTTGGCGGCGATGTCGATCAACCGCAGGGGCTGGCCCTGCGTCCAGTCGAACCGCAGCGTGGTGTCCAGGTCACCGCCAAAGGCCTGATCCAGCGCCGGGTTGGCGCTGTGGGCGGCGCGGGTGGAAAGCTGCACGCGCCCCTCTATCTGGCCGGGGACCGGGCTGTCGGCGCTGGCGCGGGTCAGCGTGCCGCCCGCGGCCAGAACGGCGGATTGCAGGGTCAGGTCCGGGCGGTCCAGACCGGTGAGATCGCCGCGCAGGGTCCAGGCGTCACCGCTGGCGGCGTCATAGCCGATCTGCAGGTGGGCCGAGGTCACGCGGGTGCGTGGGCCGGACATGGGCAACAGCACCGGCGCGCCATCGCGGCCCGCAAGGTCCAGCGTCAGCCGCGCCAGTTCGGGCCAGCCCTGCGTGTCCATCTTCAATTGACCGCTCAGGTGCAGCGCGTCAGAGGTCAGCGCCAGTCGGTCCAGATCCAGCGCGCCTTCGACGGTGCGGCTGCCGGACAGCGCCAGTTGCACATCCGGGCCAAAGAAGGCGCGGTATTCCTGGGCGAACAGCGGTGCGATGTCACCGCCCAGGTCGGCGCTGAAGCGGGTATCCGTGTCGGGGCGGGTGATGTTGACAACCCCGGCCAGCCGTGGCTGGCCGTCCGAAGCCAGCGCGATCTGCGCGGCATAGTCGGTAATCGGGCCGGTGCCCTGCACCGTCAGGTCCAGCGGCGGCTGTCCGGGCAGGCCCAGCATCGTCGCCACCAGCCCTTGCGCCGGTTCGTTCAGCGACAGGTCCAGCGCCAGTTCCTGCGTGGCGTTGGCATAGCCAGCTTTCAGCGTGATGCCGCCGCTGCGCGGGGCAAGGTGGGTCAGCGACAGGTCCACCTGCCCTGCCCCGTCGGCCAGCGTGGCGCTGCCCAGCAACTGCAGCAGCGCCGCCTGCCCCAACACCGGTTCGCCCAGGTCGGCGCGGGCGATTGCCAGCTTGCCGATGTTGACGGAGACGGGCAATGCCGGCAGGGCCAGCGGCGAAGCCTCGGCCTGCGGCAGGGCGTCCGAGGGCAGCGGGCGGCGCGGCACGATCAGTTCCGTGGCCGAAAGCT
Organism: Thalassovita sp.; assembly: GCA_017792425.1. Lineage (GTDB taxonomy): Bacteria > Pseudomonadota > Alphaproteobacteria > Rhodobacterales > Rhodobacteraceae > Thalassobius. Next base: position 1,124,318 of record CP051233.1, on the reverse strand, counting down.
CTGTCACCTCCAACCGACCGGACAGCAGCGCGCTGCGGGTCCAGTTCAGGGTGACGCCGTTCAGCGTGAGCCAGATGCCGTTGGCGTCCGCGACGGTCAGGGTCTGGATACTGGCGGTGGAACTGAGCGCACCGGAAAACCCCTGCACATCCACGACGCGGCCGGGGCCGGACAGGGACTCTTCCAGCAGACCCTCGAAGAAGCCGGGTTCGGGCTGGGACGCGTCCTGTGCGGACAGGGCCAGCGGGGCCGAAAGACAGGCAGCAAGGACCAGTTTACGCATCAGAAAGCCTGTCCGATCCCGATATAGATTTGCACCCCGCTGCCGGTATCGCCCGACAACGGCCCGGCGATGTCCAGCCGGATCGGGCCGACGGCGGTGTCATAGCGCAACCCGATGCCCGCACCCGAATGCCAGTTCCCAGAGCCGTCGAACAGGCTTTCGGAACCGATGTAACCGGCGTCGGCAAAGCCCACGACGCTGATCGCGCCGGTGACGCGCGCCCGCAGTTCGCCGGAAACGCCCAGAAAGCTGCGCCCACCGATGGTGTCGCCGCCGCCCAGATCCACGTTCAGCGACTGGTAGGGCTGGCCACGCACGGTGCCGCCGCCACCGGAGTAGAACAGGTAGTCCGGCGCGGTTTCCGACAGGGACGGCCCGACGACCGAGCCAAGCTGGAACCGGCCCGCCGCAACAAAGCGGTCCCCCAGCGGGCGATAGATGCGGCTGTCCAGCTTCAACTGCGCGCCGCCTGCTTCACCGCTCAGGCCAAGGAAGGGCGTCAGTTTCGCGTTCACGTAGTGGCCGCGCGTCGGGTTCAGCACGTCGTCGCGGTGATCCCAGCGCAGCGACACGGGCGTGCTGAACAGGGTAAAGGTGCGGTCACCGAAGGCGTCGGAGGTATCGAAATGGCTGACGGCCAGTTCCAGATCGCCCTCCAGGTGGTCCGAGAAGGTACGCGACGCGCCGACGCCAAGGGTGATGTTGTCCGAGCGGTAGTCGTTTTCATCCAGGCTCTCGATTTCGCCATGGATGTAGAATTTCGTATCCGGGCCGAACACGGCGGGGCGTTCCACGCGGGCGGACAGGCTGTAATCCATGCCGCCGGTGTCGCCCTCGATGCCGGAAATCCGCGCCTCGATCCGCAGCCGTTCGGCGCCGCCCAGCAGGTTGCGGTGCATCCAGAAGCCCGACAGGGTCAGCCCCTCGAAGTTGGACAGTTCCGCCCCCGCGCCGAAGCGGCGGGGTTTTTCATCCACCACGGCGGCGGTGATCCCCATGCTGCCGTCCGGGGCGACGGTATCGGATTCGGTCAGCGAGACCGACCGGAACGCGCCGGTGCGGCGCAGGCGGGTGGCGGCCTTTTCCACCTCTGCCGGGGAAAACGGCTGGCCGACCGGCAGGCCCGAGATACGGCGTACGGCAGTGGCGCGCACGCGGCTGTCGCCGGTCACAGTCAGTGGGCCAAAGCGGACGGCGGGGCCGGGGTTTATCCCGATGCGGGCGTCCAGCGTCTGCGCGGGATGATTGGCCAGCAGGTGCTGATAGCTGGGCTGCGCCTTGGCGTGGCCGGCCATGCGCCAACCGTCCACGGCGGTTTCCACGGCGTCCAGAACGGCGGTCGATTTCGCGGGCTGCCCGGTGCGGAACCCTTCGGGCAGGGTGGTGCCTGCGGGCAGCGGCGCCACGCTGGCCGCGCCAAAGCGGAACTGGCGACCGGGGGCGACCGCGATGTCGATCTTGCTGATCCGGGCGGGCGGGTCCAGTGGCGGAATCTGCGATGCCTCGCGCCCGTCAAGGCGGATACGGATCACGCCGGAATAGTAGCCGTTGGCATAGAGCGTTTCCAGAAGCCGCTGGTAATCCGCAAGCGCGGTGGAAAACACGTCCTGCGGATCGGTGACCTGTTCGCGCTTGGCCATCCGCAACAGCGAGGCACGGCGCAGTTGCGACAGCAGATCGTCGTTCTGCGGGCCGGACAGGGTGATGTCCAGCGACTCGAACGCGTGCAGAGGGACGGCGCACAGGCCCAGCGAAAGGGTCAGCGCGGACAGGCAACGGGAAAGCGGTTTCAAACGGGCCACGGCAGCAACAGGCAAATCAGGTGCGTCAAGGATAGGGGGTTCGGTCAGAGAGTACACGCGGAATCGGCGGCAAGCCGCCGGAAACCGGCAGGATTGCGCCGGGGCGCGCGATTACTGGTAGGCGCTGCGCAGAGCGACGCGCTGGCCGTCCATCAGGCCCGCAGGCGGGTACAGCACGATCGCGTCCCCGACCGCCACCCCGTCGCTGATCGCCGCGGTCAACCCATTGTTGGCCAACACCCGCACCGGGCGCTGGCGGGCCATGCCGTCCTGTACGACGAACAGCGCCCACTGATCGGGCGCGGCGCGGAACAGCGCCCCGGCGGGCACGGTCAGCGCGTTGTCATCCTGCCAGGTCACGATGCGGGTTTCGACGCGGAACCCGTGGCCCAACGCCTGCCGGTCTTGCCAGGGCGTGGTAAAGCGGATGGTGACGCGGACGCGCTGTTCCTCGACCCCGAGGGCCGACACCTTGGTAAAGCCCCAGGGCTGGATGCGGGCGATTTCGCCCATCAGTTCATTCGGACCGCCCCAGTTGTCGATGATCACCGGATCGCCGGGCCGGACCTGCACCGCGTCAGTGGACAGCAGTTCCGTCAGCACCTCCAAATCGTTTTCGATGTCGCCGATTTCCAGGATCGGGGTGCCGGCGGGCACGGTGATTTCGGATTGCTGCATGATGCGCAGGATGGTGCCGGGCACCGGGGATTTCAGCGGCACGATCTGGTCGTGGTCGGCCTCCAGCGCCTTGGCGAGGCCGGTATCATCAAAGGAAATCAGCGCCGCGCGGGCATTATTCAGTTCGGCCACGCGCATGGAAATCGCGGCGCGGGCGGTGTCCAGCGTGGCATTGGCGGCGCGCGCGGCGCGTTCGTCGGCGTCCAGCCCGGCCTGCGAAACGATGCCGCTTTCGAACAGACGCCGGGTGCGTTCCAGGTTGGCCTGCGCCAGGTCGCGGTCGGCGCTGGCCTTGTTCACATCGGCCTCGGCCACGCGCAGGGCGGCCTCGGCGGCGGTGACGTTGGCGCGGGCCTGTTCACGGGTGCGCACGTCCAGCGCCGAGGGCGAGGTCGGCAGCATCCGCGCCACGACCGTGCCGTCCTGCACCGGGTCGCCCGGTTCGGCGGTCAGGCGCAACAGCCTTCCGGCGATGGGGGTGGACACGACATAGGGTTCGTGTACCTGGGTGCGGCCCTCTTCGTCGATGGTGACGCGCATGGGGGCCTGGATGACCGTGCCCATGTCAACCAGCATCGGACGGGGCCAGAAGGCCCAGGTCAGTGCCCCGCCGACCAGTATGGCCAGCGTCAGCATCACGACTATCCTGGAGCGTTTTCTTTGTGCCATGACGTTAGTCCCGTGTTTTCAGAGCGGCGACAAGATCCACCTTGTCCAGTTCCCGTTTGACCAGCCAGCCTGAGAACGCGGCCGCCACCAGAACGGCGCAGACTGCCAATCCGTAGCTCTGCGGACTGAAGGTGACCGGTATCTGGTATATGTCGGTAGAGAACCCCTGCACCGCAAGGTAAGTCAGCCCGTAGCCCAGCCCGATACCCAACGGCATGGCCGCCAGCGTCACAACCGCCAGTTCGCCCAGCAGGACATAGGTGGCCTCGGCCCGCGAAAAGCCCATCACGCGCAGGCTGGCCAGGTCGCGCAGCCGTTCGGCAAAGGCGATACGGGCCGAATTGTAGACGATCCCGAAGGTGATGATCGCGGCGATGGCCAGCATCACGAAGCGCACGGACCCCGGCCCGGTGTTCATGATCTCCAGCAACGCGGCGCGCACGTCCGATTTCAGCGAGATGCCCGCGATGTCGGGCATGGATTTCAAATCCTCTGTCAATTCTGCCAGCCGGGATTCATCTATCGTCAGGTAGGCGCCCGTCACCTGCCCCGGTTCGTTCAGCGCGCGGGCGAGCGCCCCCAGTTCCATGAAGGCCGGCGCCCCCATCAGGGTTTCCGCCACGCCGATCACCGGCAGGTGCAGCAGGGGCCGCGCGCCTTCGCGAATCTCGGCTGTGACGGTGTCGCCGGGGGACAGGTGCAGGATTTCGGCCAGCGGTTTGGACAGGATCAGCCCCTCTGACCGCATGGCGATGGGTTGTTCGTCGGCGTCGATCACGCGGTTCAGGACGGGCAATACCGGGCGGCCTTCGATCGCGCCGCGATAGCTGTGGGTGCCGTTTCGAAACACCGCCGAAACCGCGCGGACCGGTTCGACATGTTCCACCCCCGGCAGGCGGCCCAGTTCCAGCAACGCCTTGTCGGTCTGTTTGTTGGTGAAGGACAGGGTCATTTCGCTGCGGTCCATCACGTTGAAGCTGAGATCCAGCGTGGTATCGAACCCGGCCATCAGCGTCAGCGAGGCAACAGACAGCGCCATGCCCGTGCCGATGCCGATCACCGCGCCGATCATGCGCAGTGGATAGCGGGTCAGGCGGCGCAGCACCATGCGGGTGGGTTGGTCCAGCCAGCGTTTCAGCCGCGCGGCCAGATCGAAGGCGCGCGAATAGTCCGGCGGCGCGGGCGGGCGCATGGCGACGGCCGGGGTCAGCCGGAACACCCCGCGCAGCACGAACAGGCTGCCGGCCGAGGCGGTCAGGATCGACACGGCAAACCCGGTGACGAAACTGCGCGGGTCGACGCTGAACACAAGGAAGGGGAACTTGTAATAGATCTGGTAGACCCGCGCCAGCGAACTGCCCGCCGCGATCCCGCCAAGGCTGCCGACGATGGCCCCCAGCACCGCGATCACCAGCACCAGTTTCAGGTAGTGCAGGCTGACCTCTGCCGAGGAATAGCCGAACGCCTTCAGCAGGCCGATCTGTTCACGTTCGGCCTGCACCATCCGGTTGATGACGATGTACAGAAGGAACGCCGCCACCCCCAGGAAGATCGGCGGGATCACCGTCGAGGTGCCGCGCAGGCCCTTGATTTCCTCGGACACGAAGCGGTTGGAGATCAGATCCTCCAGCCCGTAGGCCCCGGCTGCGCCATAGGGGGCCAGCAGCCGGTCCGCGGCCAGGATCACCGCGTCAGGGTTGGTGCCGCGGGTCAGCGACAGGATGGCCTGGTTGAACGCGCCCTGCATGTCATAGGCCGACGCCAGCGCCGCGTGGCGCATCCAGAATACGGCGAAACGCGCGTCATCAGGCACCATTTCGCCGGGGGCGGTGGAATACAGGAATTCCGGCGATTGGGCGAACCCGGTGATGCGGAAGACGCGCCGGGTGCCATTCATGGTGGCGGTCAGGCGGCCGTTCAGGCCCAGCCCGCGCGCCTTGGCAAACCCTTCCAGCAGCAGGATTTCGTCGGACCGGCCCAGATCGGGCAGCCGCCCGCGGGTCAGGTAGACATCGTTCAGGCGGGGCCGTCCGGTATCGGGCAGCGACAGGGCCTGCGCCCGAACCGGCAGGACGCGCGGGCCGATGTCGATCAGGGCACCGCCGTAAACGCGCCCCTCGACCGCGGCGACGCCGGGCAGCGCGGCCAGCCGGTCCAGCATCCGTTCCGGCGCGCGGGTCACGGGGGCAAAGACATCGGCCAGGCGGTATCGGTCGTAATAGGCCAGCCGGGTTTCATCCAGCGTGTTGACCAGCCCCTTCATCATCACCAGCATCAGCACGCCCAGCGCGATCACCAGCCCGATCGCCGCCGCCTGCCCCTTGATCCGGGCCAGGTCGCGAAACAGCTTCTTGTCCAGCGGGCTTACCATTCGATCTGTTCCGCCGTCAGCTTGGTGTCGTTGGTGATGACCTCACGGATGCCACCGTCGGCGAAATGGATCACCCGGTCGGCCAGCGCGGCGGTGCTGGCGGCGTGGGTGACGATCATCACGGTGGTGCCCAGCTTTTCGTTCACATCGGTCAGCACTTTCAGCACGGCGCGGCCCGTGGTGCTGTCCAGCGCGCCGGTGGGTTCATCGCAGAACAGCACGGTCGGCTGCTTGGCCACGGCGCGGGCGATGGCGACACGCTGCTGTTCGCCACCCGACATTTCCGAGGGGAAGTGATGGGCGCGTTTGTCCAGCCCGACCAGCGCCAGCGCCTCGCCTGCGTCCATCGGGTTGCGGGCGATTTCCGTCACCAGTTCCACGTTTTCGCGCGCGTTCAGGCTGGGCATCAGGTTGTAGAACTGGAACACGAAACCGACATGATCGCGGCGGTAGCGGGTCAGGTCGTTGTCCGACAGGGCGGTCAGTTCCATATCCTTGAAATGGGCAGTGCCTTCGGTCGGGCGGTCCAGGCCGCCCAGGATGTTCAGCAACGTGGACTTGCCGCTGCCCGAAGGCCCCAGCAGAACCACGAATTCACCGTCCGGTATGACCAGATCGACCCCGCGCAGGGCATGCACGGCGGCGGGGCCTTCGCCGTAGGTCTTGGTCAGACCCTTGGTGGTGAAGGCCGGGATCGGGGATTTGGGACTGGAGTCGGCCACCTGTTCACCCGTGCTCTGGACACGTTCAGGTTATCCGATGCGTCCGCGAACACAATGAAAAGCGACATACCGTTACGGCAGGACATGCAGCCAGACCCAGGCGGTAAGGGTACACAGCGCCGTGCCGATCAGCACCGACGACGCCGCCACCCGTTTGCCCACGCCGTAGATGTTGGCGAACATATAGGCGTTCACCCCCGGCGCCATCCCCGCCGTGATCACCGCGGACCGTTGCGCGGAAACCGACAGGTCGAAGTGGCGGGTCAAGCCCCAGGTGATAAGCGGGTGCACGATCAGGCTGACCGTGATGATATAGGCGATGACCTTGCTGTCGCCCTCGGGGCGGTACCGGAACAGCACCCCGCCCAGCCCGAACAGCGCCGCCGGCAGGGCCGAGCGCACCATCAGGTCAATCGCCGAGGTCAGCGGGCCGGGCAGCGGGATGTCGCCAAGATTGACGATGAAACCCAGGATCAGCCCCACCACCAGCGCATTGCGGAAGATCGACCCGGCCACCTGCCGCGCCAGCACCAGCGGATTGCGGCTGCGGGCGCGGACGAATTCCATCACGGTGATGCCCAGCAGGTAGCAGAACGGCGAATGGACCGAGATGATGGCGTAGTTGCCCGACAGCGCGTCCGTGCCGTAGGCGCGTTCGGTGATCGGCAGGCCCAGCAACAGCGAGTTGGAAAACAGCCCGACGAAGCCGATGGCGACGCTGTCCTCCCACGGGCGGCCGAACAGGTAGCGCGCGCCCAGCAGCCCCAGCAGGAACCCGGTGGTCGCGCCGGTATAGAAGGACAGCAGGAGCTTCAGATCGAAGCTTTGGCCAAGGTCGAGGTTGGCGATGGCCGAGAACAGCAGGCAGGGAATGGCGAAACCCTGCGTGTATTTCATCAGCCCGTCCACATGGGCATCGTTCAGCAGCCCGCGCCAGACGGCGACATAGCCGAAACCGATCACCAGAAAGACCGGAAGAACGACGTTGAACAGGTCTTGCATCCTGAGCGGCCTTGGTGCGGGCGGAGGGGTCGGACGCCTCCGGCGGGAGTATTTGGGGCAAGATGAAAGACGTCAGACGCGATAGGTGATCGTCATGCCATCATATGCCGGGGTGATGTGATCGGGCGTTTCGTCCTGAAGGGTCTGGTAATCTAGGTCGATGTGCATATTGGTCAGCACGGCGCGGCGCGGCGCGGCGCGGGCGATCCAGTCCAGCGACTGTTCCAGGTGCGAATGGGTGGGATGCGGCGTGCGGCGCAGCGTGTCCAGCACCCAGCAATCCAGTTCCTGCACGGCGTCCCAGGCCTCGTCCGTCATCCTGGCCACATCCGGCAGGTAGGCCAAATCGTGAATGCGGAAGCCCAGCGCGTCGATCGAGCCGTGGTTGACCTTGAACGGGGTCAGGAGGATGTCGCCGCCCTTGCCGGAAATGGTGACGTCGCCCTTGATCGTGTGCATGTCCAGGATCGGTGGATAGGGGCTGTCGTCGGGCTGGATGAAGGCATAGCCGAAACGCGAGAACAGGTCGTTCTGCGTGTCCCCATCGGCCCAGACCGGCAGGCGGCGGCGCATGTTGAAGACGATCATGCGCAGATCGTCCAGCCCGTGCACGTGATCGGCATGGGAATGGGTATAGACGACCGCGTCCAGCCGCCCGACCCCGGCGTCCAGCAGTTGCTGGCGCATGTCGGGGCTGGTGTCGATCAACACGGTGGTGGTGCCGGCGTCGGTGATGCGTTCAACCAGCATCGAGCACCGTTTGCGCACGTTCCTGGGGTTCGCGGGGTCGCAGTCGCCCCAGTGCCCGCCAAGGCGCGGCACCCCGCCGGACGATCCGCAGCCGAGAATGGTGAACTTCAGCTCGGCCATCAGGCGGCCGCCTTGTATTGCGCGGCCTTCCAGAACAGGCGGTCGAAATTGGCCTGTGTCTGGGCGGCGAAGGCGGCGTAGTCCAGGCCGTAGATTTCCGCCCCGACCTGCGCGGTGTGGACGGTGTAGCCGGGTTCGTTCCGCTTGCCGCGGTAGGGCTTGGGCGCGAGGTACGGGCTGTCGGTTTCCACCAGCACGCGGTCCACCGGGGCGGCGGCGAAGATGTCGCGGACCTCGTGGCTTTTGGGGAAGGTGGCGATACCGGACATGGACAGGTAGAAGCCCAGGTCCAGCGCGGTTTTGGCCAGTTCGGGCCCGGAGGTGTAGCAGTGCATCACGCAGGAATAGGCGCCGTTGGCGTATTCGGCGGACAGGATGTCGGCCATATCCGCATCCGCATCACGCGAATGGATGATCAGGGGCAGGCCGGTCTGGCGGGCGGCCTCGATATGGATCGGCAGGGATTGCTTCTGCACCTCGGCGCTGTCGGCGGTATAGTGATAATCCAGACCGCTTTCGCCGATGCCCACGAATTTCGGGTGCTTGGCCAGTGCGAGCAGTTCATCGACCGTGGCCATGGGTTCATCTGCCGCGCTCATCGGGTGGGTGCCGGCGGCGTAGAACACCGGGTCATAGGCTTCGGCGATGGCGCGGACCTGCGGTTCGTTGCGCAGGCGGGTGCAGATCGTCACCATGCGCGTCACCCCGGCGGCCAACGCGCGGGCGACCACCTGGTCCCGTTCCTCGGCGAAATCGGGGAAGTCGAGGTGGCAATGGCTGTCGGTTATCTGGATCAGGTCAGTCATGAAATTCCTGCGCGGTCAGCCCGCTGCGGTTTGCTGGATCTTGAAAACCGTATCAAGGATCAGCGCGGCAGGGTCAAGGTTGACGGCCCGGCCATGCTGCATCCGGGCGCTGATCTGCTGCGCGGTGTCGGCCCATGCCCGCGCTTTCATCGGATCGGGGGCCAGGCGGGTCAGCAGGGCGGCCTCGCCGGGGGTGGCCTCGGTCTGCGGGGGGTGGCCCAGCGCCCCGGTGCGGGCCAGCCGGGTCAGCAGCAGGTCATTGAGGCCGACCAGCAGGTCAAGCCTGGCCTCGGCCCCGCGGGTGGCGGCGGATTCGGCCAGTTTCAGGGCGCGGGCGCGGTCCATTCGGGGCATGGTGCCGTATAGTTCCACCAGGTCGCGGTACATCTGCATCCCGCCCAGGTTGATCAGGCGGATCGCCTCGCCCACCGAACCGGCGGCGAGTTCGGACAGGCCTTCGGGGTGCGGGGGCATGTCCACCTGCGCCTGGTGCAGCGCCTGCGCCATGTCCGGCGGCGACAGCGGGGCCAGCCGCAATTCGCGGCAACGCGACCGGATCGTGGGCAAAAGGCGCGTCGGCTGGTGGCAGACCAGCAGCAGGGTGGTGTTGGCGGGCGGCTCTTCCAGCATCTTCAGCAGGGCGTTGGCGGCCTGCACGTTCATTTCATCGGCGGCATCCACGATCACCACGCGCCGACCGCCGTCGCTGGCGGACAGGTGAAAGAAGTTGGCCAGCTTGCGCACCTCGTCCACACGGATTTCGGCGGCGAACTTGCCGTCGCGCAGGTTCTTTTCGCGGTCGTTGTCGGAACTGCCCGCGCCGCCCCGGCGCAACAGGAACAGGCCGGGTTCGGACAGCGCCAGCATCCGTCGCGCGACCGGGTGGTCGGGCGGGATGTCCAGCGTGTCGGGCTTGGACGGCGCGCCGAACATGTCGGCGCCGGTATCAGGGGGTGTGGCCAGCAGGAAGCGCGCGATCTGCCAGGCCAGAGTCGCCTTGCCGACACCGCGCGGGCCGGTGATCAGCCAGCCGTGATGCAGCCGTCCCGAATTGTAGGCGGTCAGGAAGTCCTGTTGCGCCGCGCCCTGCCCGATCACGCGCAGGGTTTCGCGCGGATGGGGGGCGCCTTCGGTCCGGTCGGGTTCTGGAAGGTCGGTATCGCTCATGTCAGGCGGGACTGTACCACGGCCAGCACATCGGCCGCCACAGCCTCCATGCTGCGCGCACCGTCGATCACCACGAAGCGGTCAGCGTATTCGCGCGCCAGCGACAGAAAGCCCTGGCGCATCTTTTCCTGCAGATCCTGTCCGAAGGATTCGAACCGTTCCTCTGTCCCGTTGCGGGACAGGGCGCGGGACAGGCCGACGGCAGGGTCCATGTCGATCAGGATTGTCAGGTCGGGTTCCTGCCCGATCATCAGGGCGTGCAACTGGTCCACCAGCGCGCGCAGATCGCCACGGCTGAGCCCCTGGTACATCCGGGTGCTGTCGGCGAAGCGGTCGCAGATCACGATCTTGCCCGCCTGCAACGCCGGTCGGATCGTGCGTTCCAGGTGATCGCGGCGGGCGGCGGTGAACAGCAGGATTTCCGTTTCGGCGGACCAGCGATCCGGGTCCCCCTGCAGAACGAGGGCGCGTATTTCCTCGGCCCCCGGACTGCCGCCGGGTTCGCGGGTGTGGATCACGTCAAGCCCCTGCCCGCGCAGGGTTTCGGCCAAGTGCCACGCCTGGGTGGATTTGCCCGACCCGTCGATACCTTCAAAGCTGATGAACAGCCCGGTCAAAACGCGCCCTCTGGCCCGTCGCTGATCCGCTTGGCAAGAATTTTCGCCACGGTCGTCACCCGAGAGATGAACCCGCCGCGCGGCACGTCGCGGTCCGCCACCAACGGCACCTGCAATTCGGGCAGATCACCGGGTTGCAGGATCAGCGTGGCGACCTGCTGGCCCTTGGTGATCGGCGCGGAAATCGGACCCTGGTAGACGACCTCGGCCTGCACGGACTTGGCGTCCAGCACCGGCAGAAGCGCGCTGACATCCTGCGCAGGTGTCAGCCCGACGGTGGGTTCCGCGCCCATCCAGACCGGGGCGCTGGTGATCACGGTTCCGGCCTTGGCGACGGGGCGCTGAACGAATTGGCGAAAGGACCAGTTCACGATCGCCTCTGATTCCTCGGCGCGGGCGGTGGCGCTGTCCAAACCCGAGATCACGAAGATCACCCGGCGGTCGCCCTGCTTGGCAGAGCCGACAAGACCATAGCCCGCCTCGGCGGTGTGGCCGGTTTTCAGCCCGTCCGCGCCTATCCCCAGACCCAGCAGCGGATTGCGGTTCTGCTTGTTCTGCGGGGCGCGGCCATCGAAGGCAAATTCGCGTTCAGCGAACAGCGGGTAAAACTCTGGGAAATCCGCGATCAGGTGATCCGCCAGAATGGCCAGATCACGCATCGACATGCGGTGCCCGGCGGCGGGCCAGCCGTTCGAATTGGCGAAGGTCGAGTTCTGCATGCCCAATTGTTCGGCCCGCTGGGTCATCATGCGGGCGAACCCGGCCTCTGTCCCGTCCGGCGACAGCGCCTCTGCCAGCACGGCGCAGGCGTCATTGCCCGACAGCACGATAACGCCGCGCAGCAAGTCCTCTACCCGCACACGATCCGTGGTGTCCAGAAACATGGTGGACCCGCCATAGTTCATCGCGTGCTGCGACACCGGCAGGCGTTCATCCAGTGTCAGGCGCCCGTCGCGGATCGCTTCGAACGCCATGTAAAGGGTCATCAGCTTGGACATGGAGGCGGGCGGCAAGGGCACGTCCGCGTTCTTGTTCAGCAGCACCGTGCCGGTGGTCTGGTCAATCACGAAGGCGGAACTGGCCCGCGTGTCGAAGGCCTGCGCCGGCAAGGCCATCAATGCGCTGGCGGCCAACGCGCCCAGCAGCCCGAGAACCCGGTGTTTCATACCCTGTCCTTTCCCGTGTCAGTGCGTGACGGCATAGGCGTCGGCAAAGCCCTTGTCCCTGATCTTCTTCAGGTTCGCGGTCCGTTCGGATCCCGTCTGCGCAGGGCCGACGACCACGCGCCAGAACGCCTTGCCGTTGGAATCGCCTTCCTTCACCTCGGCCTTCAGCCCGGCGGATTTCATCGTCCGGGCGGTCGCGTCGGCGTTTTCCTTCACGCTGAAAATACCGATCTGGATATAGGGCTTTTCCAGCTTGCTTTTGGCTGCCTTGACGGCCGCGGGCTTTGGCGCCGGTGTCGGCGCTGGTGCGGGGGTGGCACGTTCCTCAGCCTGCTCGATCGCCTTCTCGGCCGATTGGATCGGGTCCAGCGGCTTTTCCTCGATCTCGGTTGTGGCGATCGCCCTGCCATCTGCCGGGGCGGCGGGTTCGGGCGGGGTTTCCTCGACCGTTTCACGGCGCAGGGCGGTGACATTCAGATTGGCGGGTTGTCCCGCCAGCATGCCCAGCGCCGCCGCCGCGTCCGAGGACACCTGCAACCGCGGCCCGGGGTTTTCCCGTTCGCGGCGGAACAGCGCCCCGATGACGAACTTGTCGCTGGAGGTGCTGCGGATGATCACGCGCTCAGGCTCGACCACGTCGGGATGGGCCACCCAGACCCCACCCAGCGACGGCCGACCGTCCCACAGGCCCGCCTCTGTCACCTGAAAGACATCCGGCGCCTCCACGTCGCGTTCGATCAGCCGGACCGCGCGTGCGCCATCATCCCCGTCCGCTGGTTTCTTGTTGAACAGTTGGAAATCATCGGCCTGGCAGGCCGCAAGCCCCGCGACGGCCACGACCGACAGCACAAGGCGCATCGCGCGCCGCACCGAGCATTCCATCCCTGACATCATTGCACCCTGCCCGTTCGAGGCGGTTTGCCCGCCGTTTTCATCCCTGCGGCCGCAGGATCGCCCCGTTGGATCGGCCCTGGCCTTCTGCTCTTGCGCGCAGTTTAGCGGGTGGAATTGGCCAAGAAAAGTCCACGCCGCCACATCGGCGGATTTTCCCGCATCAAGGCACCTTTCAGAATCAGATCACAGCCGCTAGACGGGGCAAACCGGAGGAGTGGCAGAGTGGTTTAATGCACCGGTCTTGAAAACCGACGTGGGTGAAAGTCCACCGTGGGTTCGAATCCCACCTCCTCCGCCAAATATTCCATTCAAAGCATTGTAATTACTAATAAAACCGGTAAAAATCCATCACTCCCACACTTGTTCCCACGCCTGGCATCCGTGCGCTCCACGTTAATCGCCTCCCAGATCGACGCAAGAATCGCCGGTGATCAGCGCTCGCATCCGATCGCGGTCGATTTCACCGTAGCTGCATAAAGTCGTCAGAACATCGGTGTGACCCAGGCTTTGTGATGTCGCCACCAGTTTCGCCACCGAGGTGCAAGTTCGCGTGGCGTGCCATGAATGCGCTCGAATACGGTTGCGCCGGATCGCGTTAACTCGTCCCACAGCCCACAGACTGGGATATGAGTGGGAAGGGCCTGCGCCTGTTGTTGCTGGCCAGCGCCCGCCCGCTGGATGCGCGGCACGGCCGGATAGCGCTGGTCTTTGAACGCAGCAGGTGACTTCCCTGACTTGAAAACGGTCTTCGGCGTAAGTATATTTGAGGTTGCGCGCAGGCGATGAAGGGTGTCGTTCAGCGAGGCGTTAAGGGAATTGGCCCCGGTATGTCTATATCCCGAGCCTGCGCACTTTCCGCGTACGTAACTCACATCACCGGCTTCTTGCGGGGACACAACGGTCTGCGAAAGCATCTCCCTTGACCCGGATACAGTTTTCACCGACATCAATCCTGTCGATTGCAGATCTCAAATACCCTTTCTGAACGGCCACCGGCGCGCTGCCCGAAAAACCGTCAGAAGACCGAAGGCTGTCGCCCCCCTGCAATACGCAACAGTCTACCTTGTTGCGTCTTCAAAAACCTCTTCCTGTGCCTTCAACAGAGCCAACTGCACGTCGAACAGTCGCAACCCCTCTTGCAGGAGCGAAAAGCCCCGCGCGCCGAGTGTCCAGCGGATGGCGACGCCCTGCACCAGCGAGGTCAGCAAGATAGCGACATCCTCTGGGCTGACGTCTCTGCGCAAGTCGCCCTTCGCTTGGCAGTCCTGGATTGCAGCAACAAGGCGGTCCTGAAACGCGCCCAGAAGCCCGCGAAACAGGTCGCGCAGAGCGTGATTTTCCACCTGCAATTCGCGCGAGAACAGGATCGAAGGCAGGGCGGGCGTTTCGGATATGGCTGACAGCTGCGCACCGATCAGTGCCTTCAGGCGCGCGTGTGGCCCGCCTGCTCCGGCCTCGGATTGGGTCCAATAGCCCTGCAACCGGTCCGCGATATCTTCGGCCACCGCGAGCCAGAGCGCGCCCTTCGTCGGAAAGTGCCGGAAGATCGCGGGCTGGCTGAGGCCTATGGCACGCGCGACATCTGTGGTACTGAGCCGATCCGGTCCGATCTCATCGGCCAGCCGCAGCACCTCGGCCACGATCTGCGCCTTTCGCTCTTCCGCACTCTGACGACCCGACATGCGGCCCCCTATTGTTAGTTATAACTCACTAACATATAGTATTGGTAGCTACAACCTCTATCCCGAGTCGCACCTTCATGATCGAAAGGAACCGTCCCATGCCCGCCACAACCGTCCCTACAGGCTATTCCCGCCTTCAGATCGCGCTGCACTGGGTTGTCTTCGCGTTGATCGCGCAGCAATACCTATTCAAGGACGCGATGTCGGCAGCCTGGGACCGCGTCACCGATGGGCTGGAAGCCGGTTTCGACCCGCTCGTCCTCGCCCATGTTGCAGGCGGTGCGCTGGTGATGATCTTTGCGCTGTGGCGGTTGATGCTACGCGCCCGGCGTGGCGTTCCCCCGGCGATCGAGGCCAGCAAGCTGCAAGGCATCCTTGCCAAGCTGATCCATGTCGGCCTCTATGCCTTGATGATCTTGATGCCGGTCAGCGGCGCGGTTGCGTGGTTTGGCGGGGTCGAGGCCGCCGCGCAGGGCCACAACGTGATGAAGATCATCCTGCTGGCGCTGGTCGCCTTGCACGTTGTCGGCGCGCTCTACCACCAGTTCGTGCTGCGCGACGGGACGCTGGCGCGGATGCGCCGCGCGCAGGGCTGAGCCCATGCGCCTGGCCCCGCTCCTTGCCTTGCCGCCCATCGTCCTCGGGATGGCCGCAGCGGCCTGGATGATCGCATCGGCTCCCGGTCCGGCCCAGACAGAAGGGCGCCCGCCTGCCCTGCCCGTCCGGGTGATGACGATCGCTTTGGAAGATCTCCGCCCTACCGCGACGGCCTGGGGCAATCTGCGCGCGGCCGATACCTGGGTTGCCGTGGCCGAGGTTCAGGGCGAGGTGATCTGGCGCCATCCTGATCTGGAAGCCGGACGCATGATCCCGGCCGGAACCGAGGTGTTGCGGATAGACCCGGCCGATTACGAACTGGCACTCGCACAGTCGCAGGCCGATCTCGCGGCACTTACCGCCGAGGGCGCACAACTGACTGCCGAGGCCGCGAATACGGGCCGCATCCTCGACCTTGAGCGTGCCCGGCTGGAACTGGCGGAGGCCGACCTGACGCGTATCCGCACGTTGGCCGAACAGGGCACTGTCCCGCAATCCCGCGCCGACGAGGCCGAGCGCGCCACACTTCTGGCCCGTCGCACGGTGGCGGAACTGGAGAACACGCTCGCGCTGATCCCATCGCGCGAGGCACGGGTCGCGTCACAGATCGCACGAAGCGAGGCGGCCATTGCACGCGCAGAGCGATCGCTGGCGCGCGCTACGCTGACCACACCCTTCAGTCTGCGCGTGACCGATGTGGGTGCAGAACGCTTTCAAACCGTGGCCCCCGGACAGGTTCTGATCCGTGGCGACAGCATCGCCACCGCCGAGGTCGTGGCACATCTGCCAATCCACAGCTTTCGCCGCCTGATCGGCGATGCGGTCCAGGACATGACACTTGCCGACATGATGCGGGATGGTCCCGCCACATTGATCGACGTGACGCTTAGCCCCCTGTCGGACCCGACGCAGGAATGGCCCTCTCGCGTTGCCCGGATCGAGGGTGCGCTGGATGCGCGCGCGCGCACCGTGCCAGTCGTGGTGGCGGTCGATGCACCCTATGAGGGCGCGGACCCGCCAAACCGCCTGCCGCTGGTCCCCAACATACAGGTGCAACTTGCCTTTTCGGGCGCGCCCCTGCCAGCGGTCATCGTCATCCCTGAAGCGGCATTGCACGGGAGCATGGTGCGGATTGTTGGGTCCGATGACCTGCTTGAATTACGACCAGTTACCGCCGCCTTTGCACAAGACGGGCGCGTTGTCGTTGCAGAAGGGCTTTTCCCCGGCGACCGCGTTGTGATCGACGACATCGCCCCCGCAATCCCAGGCATGGCACTGACCCCTGTCGAGGCCCAACAATGATCCGCTGGTTCACTCGCCACCCGACGGCAGGCAATCTGCTTTTGCTGTTGTTCCTTGCGGCTGGCGTCTTTGCGGCCCCTGGTCTCTTGCGTGAAACCTTTCCCGATTTCCGCGCGGTCGAGGCCGAGGTCACCGTGCCCTATAGGGGTGCCGCCGCCGAAGATGTTGAAACCGCCATCTGCGCGCCGCTCTGGGACGGGGTGCAGGGTGTGGAAGGGATGGAGACGTTCACCTGCACCGCACAGACCGGTCGCGCGCGCGCAGTAGCGACGATGGCGGCGGGCAATGATGCGCTGCGCTTCGTCAATTCGCTGCGGACCGAAGTTTCTGCTATCGACAGCTTTCCCGAGCGCGCCGATCCTGCCGTGGTGCGCGAATTGCATCGCTCCGATCCGGTTACGTCGGTCGCCATCTCGGGCGATCTGCCGTTGGGCGAGTTGGATCTCTATGCCGATAACCTGTCCGACCGTCTGACCGCCTTGCCTGGCGTTGCCAGCGTGGCCCGCGGGGGTTTGGGTGCCCGAACGCTCTCTATCACGGCGGACCGCGCCGTACTCGACAGCCATGGCCTGACACCCGCCGCATTGGCCGGAGCGATTGGCGCACAGAACATAGACCTGCCCGCCGGAACGCTGGAAGGTCCGGGCGCGGACCTGACGCTGCGCTTCACGGCCGAACGCGACACGGCCGCGGCACTGGCCACAATCCCCGTGCTGGTGTTGCCCAATGGCGCGACCCTGACTCTGGGCGATGTGGCGGTGATCGAGGAGCGTTTCGAGCCGCCGCAGGACCGCGCCCTTGTCGATGGCACGCCCGCCATCGTGATCGACGTGGCCAAAGCACTCGAAGCCGACGCGCTGCGCGTGCTGGACGGCGTCGCAGAACTGGTGGCCGAGGAAACCGCCCGCCTGCCTGCCACGATCAAGGTCGAAGTGGTGCAGGACGTGACATCCATCATCCGCGACCGGCTGGTCATGCTGGTGCAGAACGGGGTGATCGGGCTTATTCTGGTCGTCGCCGTGATGAGCCTGTTCTTTCGTCCCGGTTTCGCAATCTGGGCCGCGATGGGGCTACCCGTGGCCTTCGCTGGTGCATTCGTCTGGATGGCGCTGACAGGGCTCAGCCTGAACATGATGACGCTTGTGGCGCTTTTGATGGCGATCGGGATCGTGATGGACGATTCCATCGTGATTGCGGACTCCATCGCGGTGCATGCCGCCAAGGGTGCAACCGTGGAAACCGTCGCAGCCGGCGTCGCCGCCGTGGCACCGGGCGTCATCTCGTCTTTCCTGACCACACTCGCGGTGTTCCTGCCGCTGGCCTTTTTGGCGGGCGAATTGGGTGCTGTACTGGAGGTGTTGCCCGTCGTTCTGCTTGCCGCACTCTTTGCGTCATTGATCGAAGCCTTCCTGATCCTCCCGCACCATTTGAAAGGAGGGATGAAGGAAACCGCCCCGTCGCGATTCCGCATCCGTTTTGATGCAGGATTCGGTGTCTGGCGCGAAGGCATGGGCCGTCTGGCCGATACCGCGATCAGGGGCCGCTGGCTGGTTGCTGGGCTGGCCATAGGGGCGCTGATCCTGACCATCGGCGCATTGGGCGGCGGTGTCGTCAAGCGCGAGGCAATGCCCCAGATCGACGGTGACGTTCTGGAGGCGAGGCTGATGCTGCCGGCGGGTACTCCGCTGGTCCGCACAATCGAAGCGGTCACACAGGTGGAAGCCGCGCTTGACCGCGTGAACGCTCGCCTGACGCCGGAACAGCCGCAGGCGCAACCGTTGGTGATCCGCCGCATCACGCGCCTAGGTCGCAACCTGTCGGTCGGCGAAAGTGGCGCCCATGTCGCCACCGTCGGAGTTGACCTTCTGGGGGCCGAAACGCGCACCAGCACTCTCGACGACATTGTCACGCTCTGGCGCGAAGAGATCGGGGCGTTGCCGGGCGTCGCCTCGCTTATCCTGACCGAGCCGGGGATCGGCCCGCAGGGCATCGCCGTGGAGTTGCGCCTTAGCCATCCAGACCTTGTCACGCTGGAAGCCGTAGGTCGCGCCACACTGGCGGAACTTGAAACCTATGCCGGCGTGCGCAACGCCATCCTCGACCTGCGCCCGGGCGCGCCCGAGTTGCGACTGACCCTGTCGCAAGGGGCCGAGGCGTTAGGTTTGACCGCCACGGACGTGGCCAGCCAACTCCGCGCGGCGTTCCTAGGCACGCAATTGGCTGAAATCCGGCGCGGAGATCTGGCCTGGGATCTGGAGGTACGGCTTTCTGATGACGACCGTGCCACCCGCGCCGACTTGAACGTTTTCGAAATCGCCTTGCCTGGTGGGGGCACCGTGCCGCTCTCCAGCGTCGCCACCATCACCGAGGCGCGCGGCTGGGGCAGCATCACGCGCCGGAACGGATTGCGCACGTTGACCGTTTCGGCTGACGTGGATGGCCGGATCGGCAATGCCGACGCGATCACCGCACGGCTGGCCATAGCCTTCCTTCCTGACCTTGGCGCCTCCACCCCCGGCCTCCGCTTCGACATTGGCGGACAGGCCGCGAATTCGGCTGAAACCGTCGCTTCGATCCTGCGTGGTTTCCTGATCGGACTCGTGGGGATTTACCTTGTGCTCAGCTTCCAGTTCCGCAGCTATGTCGAACCGCTGATCGTGATGATCACGATCCCGTTGGCATTTCTGGGTGTGATCTGGGGCCATGTGCTGATGGGCTACAATATCTCCATGCCTTCACTGGTTGGGGCCGCGTCGCTGGCAGGGATCGTGGTGAATAACGCCATCCTACTGGTCGGGGTTATCAACGAACGCCGCGCCGAGGGAATGTCTGCCGCGCTGGCGGCAGGCGAGGCCGTGCGGTCGCGGTTCCGCCCGATCTTCGTCTCGGTGTCGACAACGATCATGGGAATGGCGCCGCTGCTGCTGGAAACATCGACCCAGGCCCAGACGCTCAAGCCGCTGGTCATCTCGGTTGTATTCGGACTTCTGGCGGCGACGGTTCTGATCCTGCTGGTGTTGCCCGCATTCTATGCAGCACTCGAAGATATTCGATCAGCCCGACAGGCAACGCCGCGCCTGCATGATGGTTGAAAAAGCCCGTCCTTCGGGGCGGCCTTTTTATGATTTCGGCGCGAAGGTTTTCCCGAGTTCCCGGTTTACTTCCCGGCTGCCTCCCCAGGGCCTCCCACCTCCTCCGCTATGTTGAGCCCCCGCGTATTCGCAGAAATCCCAAGGAAGTTCACATGGCGACCAGGCACCTTTCCCAGATCGAGCCGGCGGCTCGCCGGAGCCACTGATCTGGGCGCCGGGCTTCGGCAGGGGCTGGCCGGGGCGCTGCCGAACTGGCACGAATATCTCGACAAGCTCGGGCCTTGGGGTCAGGTCAATCCGTTTTCGTAGGCGATCACCGCGGCCTGCGTTCTGTTCTTGGCGCCCAGCTTGGCGCAGATCGCGCGCACGTGCATTTTCACCGCCACTTCGGTGATGTCGTGGCACCGGGCGATTTCCTTGTTGGTGGCGCCCCCGCTCAGCGCAAGCAGAACACTGCGCTCCAGCGGTTTCAACGCCTGCAGAATGTCGCGGCCGACCGCCTCTTGCCCCAGATCCGAATTGAAGTTGGCAGGCAGGAAAACTTCGCCCGACCCGATCAGGTGCACAGCACTGACCAGCGCCGCGACGGACAACGTCTTGGGGATGAACCCGCTGGCCCCCATCGCTATGGCTTCCGCAATGTTCTGATGGCGCGCTGTCCCAGAGAAAATCGCCGTGCGCCCCTTCTTGTTGGCTTTCAGCACCTCGCGCAGCCCGACAAGACCATTCATACCGGGCATCATCAGATCAAGCAGCACCAGATCATAGCCGCCGGAATTGGCGATCATCTCTAGCGCATCAGAGACGTTTTCAGCCTGCGACACCTCGAACCCGCCCGAAGTCTCCATGTGCGCGGAAATAGCCTCGCGCACCAGCTTGTGATCATCAGCGATAAGTACCTGCATGTCGTATTCTTTGTCTTGTTCGTCTGCTTCGGGACAGTTGACCCGCAGCACGCGGGCACGCGGATATGCGGCGGCCCCGACCCCTGCAAAGCCAAAAGCTGTCATAGTTCGCTACCTTCGATAACCAATCTCGCCTGCTCCGTGTATCCCCGAGAAACCAAATAACATCCACCTATTCTTTGGAGTATCCCGACCATCAAAAGTTGCGAACCGAGAAACAATGCGCTGAAAATGAAAGGATAATCTCCGCGCGGTGCGGCGTTGGGGCAAGCCCACCAGTCGCGCGACCGCGAAGAAGGGCACGGAATACCGCGCGGGTCGCAGTCCTATCTTTGGATAGGATTTTTCCAAAAGAGCGCCCGAAGATCCTTTTGCGCACCTTCGTCCGGCACCTGTAATTCGTCTATGCTGAATAAGCGAATACGGGGTCTGCCACCACTCACGGACGCAACTCACACCTTCGCATGTGGCTGACCAGCCTGGTAGCTGCTTCTGCTCTTGATCGCTTCTGCTCGTGGCGGTCTTTGACTGGCGCCCGGATTTTTCCGGGCGCTATTTTTTCGCAGCCTGCAAAGATGCAGAAACGCGCCGATCCAAAAGACCGGCGCGCCGAAAAAACGAAAAAGATCAGGACTGCAAGCCGGTCGGGTGCAGTTGTGCGCTGCGCTGTTGCCAAGCCAGGTTGTTGCTGACCGCTTCCGACAATGCCTCTTTCATCGCCGTCGGGGACGCGGGCGCCTTGAGGGTCACATCGCAGATCGGCAGGCGCCCGACTGAAAAATCATGCGCGGCCACCTTGTGACTGACCAGCAGGACCGGAAGATCGGGTCGGCTGTCACGCAGAAACCGCAAAGCGTCGATCACCATCGTGATACCCCCGAAATCGTCAATCTCAACGATCAGCAGGCGAAACCTGTCGCCCGGTGTCAGCACCAATTGAATGGCGCGGTTGAAATCACCGCTCAGCGATACCTTTAACCCGGCAGAGCGCAGCCAGCTGATCATGGTCAGATCACTGGCATCCTTTGCAACGACCAAGGCTGGCGCGCCAAGGAAGGGCCTTTCCGCGCCCTGCCCCGCCAAGCCCCCCAGCGGCGCCTGATCAGCGTTTGTCACTGGCGGAAAGGAAAAAACCTTTCCTTCCCCGGGCAAGGATACCAGTTTCCTCAGAAAGCCCAGCTGACCAACATGCTTCTTGATTGCAGCTACCATTTTCTATCCGCCCATTGCTGTCACCGGAAAGGATAGCGCGTGCAGGACGGCAGCGCGGACGCTCTAACGCTGGGATTTGCGCGCTTCGGAGGCAGGAATGCTTCGATCGGCTGTGAAACTATCGAAAGATAGTTTCTGGAATAAATACGAGCTAAATGCCCGAGTTATCTCACTTATTGACTATCGTAAGATACTTTTTCATCTCCTGCCGCTGCCCCTATACTCTTTCGCGCACGAACCCGGACAACGCCGCCCGGCACCCCAAAGGAGGATTGGCAGATGAAGCGCAGAGATTTTCTTGGATTGGCAGCTGTCTGCGGCCTGATGTCCGCCTTGCCACAGCAGGGTCTATCACAAGCCCCCGTGCTGACCGTCGTGGATGAACTGTCCGGCAAGACCCGGCACTACACGGACGACGACCTGATGGCGCTGCAGCAAGAAAGCTTTGTCACCGAAACGATCTGGACCGAAGGCAAGGATACGTTTTCCGGCCCCAGCCTGCTGACGGTGCTGCAAGATGCGGGCATCCAGAACGCAAAATTGCGCATCTCCGCCGTGAACGATTACAGCGTCACTGTACCGGCGAGCCAATTGAAAGACAAATGGCCAATCCTTGCCAACCGGATTAATGGAAAGCCCTTTCCAGTCCGGCAAAAAGGCCCTCTTTGGCTTATGTTTCCTTTCGATTCCGAACCCGCCCTGCGGACCGAGACCAACTATACGCTGTGTGTCTGGCAGCTGAACAAGATCGCTGCGATAGCCGAATGACCGCAACCGAGGCTTCGGCGCGCGCGGATGGGGTGAAAGGCCGAACAAAAAGATCCTATAGCCGCCGCAGCGCCAAGGTTCTGCTGGTGTTGATGGCCTGCGCCAGCATCGCCCTGATCATCAGCGCATTGCAGTTCCGGGACCGGCTGGAAGCCATCCGCAGCGCGGACACGGATAACGAAGGCTGGGTCGTCGCCCAACTGGAGGTGGATCTGCAGGATCTGAACCTGGCCGTAGAGTATTTCCTGCGCGCACCGGAAGAACGTGAAAACGCGTTGACCAACGTTCTGCGGGAATTCGATATTTTCTACAGTCGAGTGGATATCACGGCAGGCACCTTACGGCGGCTGCCCCAAACGAACGATCTGCAATCGACTCTGCAAAGGCTGACCGCGCAACGGGATCAACTTGCGACATTGGTAGATATGTTGACCGTGTCGGACGTACAGACTGTTGAAACCCTGCGCCGCAACATAGAAGATATGTACCCACTGGCCCGTCAGGTTGCTGTGCAGGCGTTGCAGTCGTTTTCGCAGCAATTCACCGAAGCCCGCAATGATGAACAGATGCTGTTCCGGGGCTTCTTCATTCAATCCATGCTGCTGGCGCTGGTGGTTTCTGGTGGGGCGTTCATTGTCGTATACCTGTGGCGGGTGTTGGAACAACGGACGCAGCAGGCGGCCCGGATGGCGACGATGCTTGAAACGGCTTTTGATTCAATGCTCAGCGCCGTGATCGTGACTGACAAGACCGGGCGCATCCTGTCCTGCAACGACCAGACCGAAGCAATGTTCGGCTATAGCCGCGCCCAGATCAACGGTGCGCGGGTAGAGGATCTGATCATCCCCGACAGCTTGGCCGAGCACCACAGGAAAGCCGTCCAGATGTATGCGCAAGAGGGCAAAACCGGCCTGATCGGCGCAGGGCCGACAAAAACCGTGGCCAAACGTGCGGACAATACCGAATTCCCGGTCGAAATCGCCCTGGTTGCGGACACCGACATGGAAGGCCGAGACATCGTGCTGGGCTTCCTGCGCGACATATCCAAGCAGGTTTCGGATGAACAGCGTCTGAAAGAGGCCCTGAAACAAGCCGAGGACGCCTCGCAGGCCAAGGGCATGTTTCTGTCCACCATGAGCCATGAAATGCGCACCCCGCTTCATGGGCTGATGGCGGCGCTTGGACTGATAGACGCGGACAAGCTGGAACCCGAAACACGCGGCTATCTGGCCACCGCGAAACACTGCAGCGAACGCGCCCTGGACCAGATCAACGATGTTCTGGAACTGACGCGGATGGGGGAAAGCCAGCCCCGCCCCGAAGAATTTTCGCCCCCGTCCATCGCCGCCGATATCGTGGATGAATTGCAGCCGCTGGCCCGGCGCAACGGGACAGAAATCAGCCTGGAAACAGCAAAATCCTTCCAGAGCCTGCACCTGATAGGGTTGCGCGTCGCCTTTTCCCGCGCGTTGTACAACCTGGTCGGAAACGCGGTGAAGTTCACCAGGAATGGCCGCGTCAAGGTATTCCTGACGCTGGACGACATCACCCAGGACCAGGCGCGCATGACAGTGACGGTTCAGGACAACGGAATCGGAATTGACCCGCAACACCACGAACGGATTTTCCAGAAATTCGAAACCCTTGCGCACTCTGGCCATCAGTCCGGCAGCGGATTGGGCCTGAGCATCGCGGACTTGGCGGTACGGCAGCAAGGTGGACAGATTTCCCTGCAAAGCAAGGTGGGAATTGGAAGCACATTCCAGTTCACCGTACCGCTGAAAAAACTGTCGAAAAGCCCCGAGCTGTCAACCGGGGCACAGTTTGGAAAGGCAGACCCTGACGACACCGCGCGCCTGCTGAAGGTGCTTGTGGTGGATGACAATGACACCAACCTGACCTTGATGAAGGCAATGGTTGAAAAGATGGGCCACAAAGCCAGTATCGCAAGCGGGGGAGTTCAGGCTCTGCGACGGGCGCAGCGCACTGCCTATGACGTGATCCTGATGGATTTCTCTATGCCGGAAATGGATGGACCCACGGCAGCGGCGAAAATCCGCAACGGCAACGGCCTGTCCGCGGATGCACGCATTGTCGGCGTCACCGCACTGATCGAGGCCGTTTCGAACGATCCGGCGTCCTATGATATGGACGAGGTGCTGGTGAAACCCGTAAGCCACGCACAACTGGCCGCGGCGCTGTGCAGGGCGAAGGCCCCGAAGTCCCAGACCCCGGACACAACGGAAGAGCAGACCCCGTTTCAACACGCGCTGCATGAATTGGCGAAGCTGCTGAACGAAGAGGACGCCCGTCAATTGATCATCGCCACGGTGAACGACGCCCGCTCGGCGCTGGCGGCAATGCAGGACAAATCCTTGCCGATCCCCCGCAAGATCGAAATCATCCACAAGGCGGTAGGCTCGGCGGCCGTGGTCGGCTTGCACGAGCTTTCAGAGGCCTTGTCCGAAGCTGAAAACATGGCGCACCGGGGCCGCGATCCTGGTCTGGGTCCGCTGGTTGAAATTACCCGCAAGCGTCTGGACGATCTCAACGCCTGTGCCTGACACATCCTTGTACAATGTGTCCGAACAGAATAGCGGCGCCAAACCGAAAAAGGTAAGGCGCCGCTAAAGCCCAAAAAAATGGGCTGGGGGGTTCAGATCAGCAGCATGGCCAAGGCGACCCAGATCGCCGCGCCGGGAATTGCCAGCGGAATAATCCACCACCCGGATGGCAACGCGCTGTGGCGCTTCTCGTGGAGCAAAGTTCCGGCGTTGTATGACCCAGCCAAATCCAGATGATTTTCGTTGCTTCGCATGGGCCGCCTCCCTTGTCCTTTCCATCTGATCGTAGCGATGTGAACGCCACGCGTCGCGCAGCCAAAAGTCGTCAATCGCGGGCATTCGATGGTCATAGGTATCCAAAGTTTCAAAAACGGCCAGATGGCAGCCACGCTGCGCAAGGCGGTCAAGTCCGTGCAGCCGGTCCGCTCTCTTATGATACCGCTGCTAAACTTTGGACAACTCGCTGACCCCGCCGGAAACCGCTAGCATCCGGCTGACTTTGTTTTCAGGTGCGGGCACTAGACGCTGCCGGTACCGTTCGGCCAGAAAGGTAAGACGATGACGACTTTGAAAAATCTGTGCGGCGCTATGGCATTTGCTTGCCTGGTGCCGCCCCAATTTGGCCACGCCGGGGGCAAAGATGGCGAATTTGTCATTCGCGGCATCGGCTATCAGCAGTGCGCCTATATCAATCAAGACTATTCGCAGAACAATATCAAGCAGATGGAGCTTGCCAGCTGGATATCTGGATATGTCACGCACACGAACAAGACAACCGATGCGATTGTTGATTGGCTTCCTATCGGGGACACGTCCCAGTTTGCCGCACTGGTTTCAATTCTGTGCAAATCCCAGCCCAGCTATCAAATTCAGGACGTCGTTGCCGCGCTTGGCAGGCATTTTGAACCTTACCATGTCCACAACAAGGGCGTCTTTCAGGTTGTGAAATCCGAGTCCCACCAAGTTGCGATTCGACCCGAGACCATAGAGGTTGTCCAAGGGTTGTTGGCCGCGCAAGGATACCTGCCGAAAGAAGATGTGGACGGTGAGTTCGGGCCAAAGACATCACAGGCCATTTTGAAATTTCAAGAGAAAACGGGAAGAATACAAAAGACGGGCGTACCCGACATCCTGACGCTTTTTGCTTTGCTGGATCGGAACAAGTAGACAAGCGGGGCTGCCCTATGGGCAGCCCTTCTTTCACCAGCCGAGACGGGGCCGTCCATCAGATTGGACGTGTGCTGAAACCACGCGGGCTTACTCGAAACGCTCTCCTACCAACCGGCCAAGAAGGGTCGCCGCAACATCCCCAGTCCCCATTGCGCCAATTGCGGTTGTCGCCACAGAACCCGTGGTGGCCACCACATCATTCAAGACAACCTCTACCCTAGATGTCAGGTTTGCCGTGTTATAGGCGATGTTCTGAGCCATGACGCCCGGATCAATCGCTCCGTATCTGAGAGTCACGCTGTCGGTCGTTGTGCCAGCATTGGTACCGTGGCTTTCGCTGATCGTTGCCAACCCCCGGCTGTCAAAGAAAACATCTATAGTCCCTGATTGCATGGCCCCCAGCCCAGTGGTCAGCAGATCCTTTAGTGTGACCTGCGCCATGTCGGGGCCAGGTTCGAACAACCTGTCAGGCATGGGGAAGTCGCGCGCGAGGGTATCCTCGTTCACCTGCGCTTCGGACCCAAACCCACCGTCCAGCGCCAGAATACTCAGAACAAGATGGATCTTTGCCCAATCCCGGCTGCTGTCCACATGGATTGATCCGTCAAGATCCCCCTGGTTCTGGGCCAGGTTCGTGATGGAAGCGGATAACGTATCTGCCTGCGCCAGAAAGGCATCCAGCAAGGACTGCGCGGATGCGGTCCCTGTCATGGGACCGGATAGAAGAAATGCGATAATGGCCAGACGTTTCATGATCTGAACCTTCCAGTTGCGATTAACAACAGTCCAACCAGCCAGTACGAGGCTATGGATGCGCCAAGCCGGGAAACACGCCCCGGCTTGGCCTTTTCATGTCAAAGATGCCGGTGCATCAGATCAGCCTTAGTTGGCGATCGAGGTATCGCCAACCAGACGGCCAACCAGGTTCGCGGTCAGATCGCCCGAACCCATCGCACCGATCGCGGTGGTGGCCAGGTTACCCACGGTCGCATTCACATCGTTCAGAGCCAGGTTGATGCTTGCATCGATATCACCCCAGGGATTGCCAGTCGTAAGGTCGTTGAAAGCGACGTTCTGGATCGCCAGACCGCTTTCGATACCGCCATAGTTCTGAGCGATGGTCGAAGCCGAGGTGGATTCACCCGAGGAAATGTCGCTGGTCATCTGCATCAGACCGCTGGCGTCGAAGGAAACAGTCAGGTTGCCCGACTGCATCGCACCGATGCCGGTGGTCGCGATATCGCCGATGGTTGCTTCCAGCGGTGCCAGGAACGCCATGTTCGGGAATTCGTTGTCACGCGCGAAGACGTCCGCCGCAACTTCCGAATACGACCCGAAACCATCCGGTTGGCCCAGAGTTTCAAGCACGAGGAGGATGTCAGCCAAAGATTGAGTGGTCGTGATATCGACATCCGCATCCAGTTGGCCCTGGTTTTCTGCCAGGTTGGTGATCGCCGCAGACAAATCCTCTGCGTCGCCCAGCAATGCGTTCAGCTGAGAACCTTGGTCACCGCCAACGTTAAGTGACTCGGACGTATCAGCCAGACGGCCCGTGATGCTTGCCGTCAGATCACCCGAACCCATCGCACCGATGGCGGTGGTGGCCAGGTTGCCGGCGGTGGTGTTCACGTCGTTCAGCAACAGATTGATCGTTGCATCGATATCAGCCGTGTTGAACGCCACGTTCTGGAAGCTCAGGCCAGCGTCAATTGCACCGTAGGTTTCGGTGATGCTTTCTGCCATCGTGGTGCTGCCAGAGGAAACGTCAGACGCCAAGGTCGCCAGACCGCTGGCATCGAAGGACACATCCATGCTGCCCGATTGCATCGCGCCGATACCAGTCGTTGCCAGATCGCCCAGCGTCAGCTGCAGCGGATCAAGGAAGGACATGTCCGGCATTGCGAAATCACGTGCGATGTTGTCACCAACCTGCGCCAGCGAACCAAAGCCTTCGCCGGACTCGATGGTGTTGTCGCCGTCGGAATCCATCAGCGTTGCAATTACGTCCTCGATAGCACCGAGGTTGCGAGACGTGTCAATGTCAATGCTTGCGTCAAGGTAACCAGAGTTTTCGGCAATGTTGCTGATGGATGCGGACACGTCGCCAACACTGGCAAGCAGAGCTTCGATCAGGTTGTCGCTGGCAGCGCCGGCCACGTCGATATCGTCACCGTTGATCGTGTCGTTTTCACCATCAAGGATCTGACCGGTGATGCTTGCAGCCAGATCACCCGACCCCATTGCACCGATCGCGGTGGTGGCCAGGTTGCCCAGGGTTGCGTTGACATCATCCAGCGCAAGGTTGATATCCGCCTCGATATCCGCCGTGTTATAAGCAAGGTTCTGGAAGCTCAGCCCGGCGTCGATCGAACCATAGGTTTCGTCGATCGACTCTGCCATGGTGGTGCTGGCTTCGGTGCGGTCAGCAAGGCGGCTTTCCAGCCCGCTGGCGTCAAACGACACATCCATGCTGCCCGACTGCATGGCGCCGATACCGGTGGTGGCCAGATCGCCCATCGTCATTTCCAGCGGTGCCAGGAACGACAGGTCCGGCATCGCGAAATCACGCGCAACGTTGGTTCCAACCGTAGAGACCGAACCGAAACCAGCTGCTTGATCGGTGCTATCCATCAGGGTGTCGACGATAGCGTCGATGCCTGCGATATTGCGGGAAGTGTCGACATTGATCGACGCATTCAATGTGCCCGAGTTTTGGGCCAGGTTGGTGATAGACGCCGACAGTTCGTCGGCGTTCGTCAGCAGCGATTCCAGAAGGGATTGCGCTGAGGCGTGACCGGACATTGCCAGTGTGGCTAGTGCGGTAGTTGCAAGAAGCTTCTTCATGTCTTACCTCTTTGTTGATGCTGCGCGCCTCCCCTGCGGCAGCTTTGATCTTTGGGAATTAGGGGAGCCCGTTTTTTTCCATGACCTGCGGTACAGAATGGAAAGGGACGGTGGCCCACAAAGTGGGCCACGACATCACTGGTTGATCCTTCGCTTGTCTTGAATTGGCCCACCGGGGGCGATATTGACCGCTGGCTCTGTCCCGGACGTGCCTGCCGGCTCTGTCACCGGGGCTTCCACCTCTGGATCAGGTTGTTCTATTGCTTCACCATCCATCGGGCGGGCGGCTGCTGCGGTTCCGGCCTTCTGGGCCGCCTGAATGGCTTGTTGCACGACCACGGCCGCCACTTCACCTTCGTCCCCGCCAAATCCGAACTCAGCCGCTTTCTGCAACAATTTCAGCGCCAGATTGGACAGGTTCAGGGCCTCAGCCGCTTTTCTGACCGCCTCTGACCGCTCTGTCGCCTTTTCGGAATCCCGCGCGACACGGATTGCATCCGTTGCGGCAGACGTGGATTTTTTCGCCAGAAACGCTGCCTGACGCTGTTTCGTGGTCAGATTGTCCTGCGGCGCAGGCGTCGGCATGGGGCTTTGCCGGTTCTGCGTAACACCTCCACCTTGCTGAGGGCGCGGCGCCGCGGCAGGCTGGGAAACCGGAACCGCGATGTTGGATGCTTCGGGGATTGGGGCGTCTTCCTTCATGGCGCGAATGGCATGCGCCACTGCGGCCCGGTCGGCCGTTCCCATCTTGGTCAGGAACCCTTCGGAAGCTGTGATCTTTTCGCGGCACTCGTCGTAGGCGGATTCCTTCATCAGCTGCCCCAACAATTCGAATGTCGCGAAATTCAACATCTGACGCAGGGCAAAATGCAGCGCCTCGCGCTCCATCCCGCCAGCATCAAGCTGCACCAGTGTCGTTCCGAAGAACGTATTTGTGCTGCCGCCAATTTCGCGGGTGTAGATTTGTTTCTGCAACGGAATGCTGGCGACGACACGTCCGGTATAGGCATCCGTGATCGACAGGTCCAAAGCGATCAGCATGCGGTTTTGCCGGACCCTGGGGCCAATACCGCCAACCTGTGCCGTGAACCCGCCGCCTGGGATGAAATCAAGGCTGTTGACCGACCCCGAAATGTAGAAATTTACCGGCGTCTGTCGCTTGATATCCCGAATGCCCCAATTTGCCTCGACAATGGAAATCTGTGGGTCGCGCCGGTTGACCACGGACACACCGGCGCGGAACAGCGCCGATTGCACCATTTCCCCCACGCCTTGGGTGACAAACTTGCCCGTGCCCCCCTCCGCATAGGTTTCCTTGCCGGTTGCATCGACGACCTGCCCCACGGCAAACGTGATCCCCGACGGGATGCGCCCGCGCAAACAAGTCAGGGCGTCATCGAATGATGTAACCACATCCTCGATAGGCGGACCTTTCACCAAGTCCATATTCTCATCCGCCGGTGAGAAAAACTTTGACGTGAAGCCACACCCCGACATCATCAAGGACATCACCAGAAGTGCCGGGATACGCGCCGAATGCCTGACGATTTTCATGGTCAGCAACCTTCGCGGCTGTTCGCATCGACGCCATGCAGCAGGTAGTCAGAAATATCCGACGTGTTTTGCATCGAGGACAGGGCCGAACCGATACTGCCATCAATACAGCCCTGGCTTTCTGCTGCACTTGTGGTCGTGACGCTGTTGCCCTCGCCTTCGACCGTGACATTCATGTCTCCGGTGTTCATGGCCCCAACGGAACTGGTGTTCGTGTCGCCAAACTGGAAATCCGAAGTCATTGATGACCCGGCTGCGGCATTGTATTCAACGTACCCGCTGCGGTAATCGTAGTAGTAGTTTGATGTCGTTGGGTTTTTGGCAGACCGGATGGCCGTGGCCGTCTGCAATCCGACGCTACGATCCGTTGCCGACGGAAACCCATAGCTGGACGACCAGCCTGCCCCGCTGCCGGTATAGGACTGCGCGTAGCACCCTTCCCAGCCAACCGGGGCAAGGAAAAGGCAGGCCGCGGAAATCAGCCTCCTGATGCTTTCAGTCATCTCTTTCACCCTTCAAGCGCGATGGCGTTCAGTGTTCTGCGGGGCATGCCGTGTCAGCTCTCACTGGCCGAGGCACCGCCACCTCCGGCGGACGCGCTGGCGCCTCCGGAACTGGCCGAAGCGCCACCCCCCCCGGCGGACGCACTGGCGCCCCCGGAACTGGCCGATGCACCACCGCCCCCGGCGGACGCGCTGGCGCCGCCTGACGCAGCCGCCGCCCCCCCGCCGCCAGCACTGGCGGCCGATCCGCCTGCACTTGCCGATGCACCGCCGCCGCCCGCGCTTGCCGACGCGCCACCCGAGGATGCAGAGGCACCACCTCCGCCCGCGCTCGCGCTAGAGCCACCTGTACCGTTAGAGGCGGCACCGGAACTTTGAGCGCCATCCATGGCCGCGAGCGGTTTGCGCTTTACTGGCGTGCAGTACACTGGTGCAGAACGGCGCCATTTCTCTCGCGAAGGGCGCCAGTCGTCATCCAGGATTTGACCCGGATGCCGTTCTTCCCAGCAAAACAGTTCTTCCTGAGTCACCGGCGCATCGCAACCCGCCAGCACCAACCCCACCAACGAACCGATCAAGACAATGGGTGTTTTAGCAATCATTTATTAACCTCAGACGTTTACCGGTTTTTTAGGGGCATGTTCTTCCAGTGTTCTCAAACCCGTAAATCGCCTTCAATCGCTCTTCGGTCGCAATCGATCATCTTTGGATTGCGTTGGAATCTTTCGGGTTTTTGGAGGCAACTAAGGTTGTTGCAGAAGGGTTTTCCCCTTCAAATGCCTGTACTTCACGGGTCACCCGTCATGCCCAAGGCGTGTCCTGTCGACTCTGATAGAATAGGAAAAGCGCCCGGCTGCAGGGGTGCGATTTACCAAGGTGCATGCCTCCCCGGTAAATCGCGACTTAGCCGAAACCTGGACAAATTTTCAGACGCCAAGTTACCGTGCCCGCTGCGACCCTGCCTGACATGTGGGGACAAGTCGTTAAGTGGCTTGGTTCACACCGGACAGGTGTAATACTTACAAATCACGTCCGGGACGCCCACATCAATCTTGATGCTGTCTGGGTGCATCCGAATGTCGTTTGTGCGCAAATGCGAATAAATCCGATCAAAGGTTGCGCATCCTGCGTCCTCTGTCGAGCACAGATGAGAAATAAGCTCGGTGGTCCTGATTACCACGGCGGTCGGTCATGGGATTTCTGGCAGTATCGCCTGATGCTGGTTCAGGTGCAGGCCAAGCTATCGTGATCACGTGGTAAACGTCCGAATGAAAGGGTGATTCAGGATCAACCCCTCTTTTTCAACTGATGAACGCCAGACCAACCCGGCCACACCCCACCCAAACCTGTTGCCACCCTGCCTGAAGCGCACAATTACAAGCGGTTGTGGGTCCAGCAAGGAAAATTGCGCGCCAAGGAGAATTGGCCTTGTGTCTCCGCCGCTTGGACGGCTATACCCGGCGGCGGAGACGTGGCCGAGTGGTCGAAGGCGCTCCCCTGCTAAGGGAGTATACCGGGAACGGTATCGAGGGTTCGAATC
This sequence comes from Thalassovita sp., assembly GCA_017792425.1. Lineage (GTDB taxonomy): Bacteria > Pseudomonadota > Alphaproteobacteria > Rhodobacterales > Rhodobacteraceae > Thalassobius. The sequence continues at coordinate 1,091,538 of CP051233.1, read as the reverse complement.
CCTTCGTCTCCGCCATTACCATTGAAATCATTCGGTAAAATTTCAATTATTCTGGCTTACTCCACATAAAACCCCACAAAATGAAAATCGCTAACCGCATGGTTGGCGTTAAGTCCGCATTGGCAAAAATCGGGTTAGCGTTGTGGAACGGTGATCTGGTCCGGTGCACGTGCCAAGCGCCTAGAGATTCGCGATACTCTAACGAACAGTGTCGGGCAGGCAGGCCAACGCCGCCGGAATTTCGAAGGTCGGCGTACCGGCAACATTAGTCGCAGCTTCCTCGCAACGCCCGAAAGCATTGCACGCGACTTGTCCAATCATACAGGCTGCTGTCTGGGTCGCCGCGCCTTTGGCGAAGCCACCCACAGGCCTCTGTTTCAGGCTTGTTTGTCCAGCGCCTTCAACCGCGCTTCCAGTTTTTCAAGCCGCTCGTTGATGTCGCCCAGGTCTGCGGCATTGAATCGTTGGCGCAATTGGATGAACTCGGAAAAGACGAACCCCAACAACAGGTTCTGATCCACCTCATGCTGGGGAACCGGTTGCATCAGATGCTCGGCGAAATCCCGAACTGGAACGGTGCAATTGACCTGCGAAGCCAGCCAGTCAAGACCGGCGCGGGCGCGGGCCTGCGCGGCGGCCATACCATTGGCCCGTCCCGGAACCTGCGCATCCTGCGCCTCAAGATAGGCAATCGCCCGGCTGCGGATGGCGTGGACAGAACCACGCGGCAGCCCAAGGTTCTGCATCAGGCGAACCAGTTCCAGCGCCCGGTCGTCAAAACGCGGGTTCGGGTCGCGCTGCGGGCTGACCTGTCCCTTGGGCAGGGACACCCCAAGCGCAGCCATGAAATCGCGGTGCAGCGCGTCGGGTTCATCGGCACTGCGCACATAGGGGCGGATGATCACGTTTTCCCGTCCCAGAAGCCGCTGCCATGGTTCAAGCGCACAGCGATAGTCGATGTGAATATCCTCGATATCGCCGTCAACCGCCGCATTCAGGTTGGACACCTGCTGATTCATCTTCACCAACTGGTTGTACCAGCTACGCAGATGGGCGTCGGGTTCCCGCAAATACGCGACAGCGCAAACCCGCAAGCCCATCGGGCGCATGTCCAGCACCTGTTTCAGGATCGCTTCTGCCGCCGGGAACTGGCCAATGCGCATAAACTCTTCCGAGGATATGATGGTTCCGGGAAGGGTTGATTTGTTGATGGTGTCGAACAGATCGCCCCACATCTGCGCGGGCGGCGTAGGATCGCGGAAATCGTACATCTGCTTTTCCACACCCGCGGCACGCAGCACGGAAAAGACCAGCGGCGAATGCTTGGAATTGCGCATCCAGACGTCGGGATAGTTGAAACCGTTCTTGCGCAGAAACCGGCCTGAGTTTTGCAGGAACAGTTGCAGCGCGGTCGTGCCGGTTTTGTAGTGCCCGATATGCAGGTAAAGCGTCTTTCCCATTGGGTGTCGTCTCGTCTTTCTGCGGGTCGTCCCTTGGTTGTTCCGGTTCTATTGCAAAACCCTACTGGCGCGGTCAAGAGCGGCGGTCGGACATGGCCAAGGTCGTTGCCCAATGGTATTAAGATTTCGTCTATTTTTCCATATTTTAGCCAGAATTCGGATCATGCCTGCAAAGCTTGGGCCACACTTTGGTCAAACTTGGAATTTATCCCGCTAGAACCCGAACAGGCAACCAAAGGCGTATCGAAGAATGGCAATCGTGAACGGCACCCCGAACGATGATCCCAACCTGCTGGGCACGGCAGAGGCAGATTCCATCCAAGGCTTTGCCGGAAACGATACAATCCAGGCCGGGGCTGGGAACGACACGGTTCAGGCAGGTGGCGACAATGACAGCGTTCTGGGCGAGGACGGCGACGACAGCCTGCTGGGCGGCACCGGTGATGACAGCATTTGGGGCGGCGACGGTCTGGACACCCTGATCGGGGCGGCAGGGACTGACCTGCTGGACGGCGGCGATGGCGATGACAACGTTTTTGGCGGACTCGACAACGACACGCTGATCGGCGGGTTGGGTGCGGACCTGCTGAACGCCAATGACGGCAACGACCAGCTGGAAGGCGGATCAGGGGACGACACGCTGATCGGCGAAGATGGCAACGATACGCTGTTGGCCGGGGATGGCGTGGATTCGCTGTCTGGCGGCGCGGGGGCGGACCTGATGGCCGGCGATTTCGATCCGGCCAATCCGGGCGCGGCATTCAACGGAAATGACACTCTGTTGGGCAATGGCGGCGACGACACGCTGTTTGGTGGCGGCGGAAACGACAGCCTGGTCGGTGGCGACGGCAACGACCTGCTATACGGCAACGCGGGCAGTGACGAACTGATCGGCGCGGAAGGTGATGACACGCTTTACGGATTCGGGCTGGACCCGACCGGCTTTTCCGAGGGCGCGTTCACCCTTACCCAGAATGACCCCGATGGGTTGGGCGACAGCCTTTTCGGCGGGCTGGGGGCGGACCATATCTATGGCGGCTCTGGCGCGGACCTGATCAACGGCAATGCCGATTCCGATTTCCTGTATGCCGGGGCGGGCAATGATACGGTCATTGGCGAAGACGGCGACGATTTCCTCTCGGGACAGGCTGGTGACGATGATCTGTCCGGGGGGCTGGGCCTGGACGTGATCCACGGCGGCGCGGGCGCAGACACGATCACCGGCGCAGAGGGGGCTGACAGGATCTATGGCGAGGATGCCCCGGATGACGGGACGTTCGATATCGCGGGCCATGACAGCATCGATGGCAACGACGGCAATGACACCTTGTTCGGGATGCACGGCAACGACACGCTGCACGGTGGCGAAGGCGACGATTTCATCGCGGGCGGCTGGGACACGACGCATATGCTGGTCGGCGAGTATGATACGCTTGGCAGTATCGGCGACATTCCTGATTTTGGTTCGGACCTGCTGACCGGCGGGGTCGGGAACGACACGTTGATTTCTGGCGAAGCGGATTCAACCGCTGAATCCCAAGGCGGCGACACCATGTTCGGTGGCTATGGCAACGACCTGCTGATCGGCGGATCCGGCGCGGATAGCCTTGTTGGCGATACGGACGAGGACACGCTGGGCGGGCTGGACACCTTGTTGGGCGGGGCCGGCAACGACACCCTGTCAGGCGGGCGCAACGCCGACAGCCTGGACGGGGGTGACGGCAACGACACCCTGAATGGCAATGAGGACGCGGACACGCTGCAAGGCGGCGCGGGTAATGACAGCCTGAATGGTGGTGACGGCGATGACCTGCTGGTCGGCGGCACCGGCATCGACACGCTGGTGGGCGGCGCGGGCAATGACACGCTGACCGGCAACGACGAAGGGAACGAGCTGTACGGCGGGCTGGGCGACGACACACTGAACGGCGGCGCGGGCGCGGACCTGATGAACGGCGGCGACGGCAACGACCTGATGCAGGCGTTCGACGGGGCCGACACCCTGATCGGCGAATCCGGCGACGACACGATGCTGGGCGGCAACCAGGGCGACTCGATGTACGGCGGCTATGGCAACGACAGCCTGAGCGGCAACGGCGGCGATGACGTGCTGATCGGCGACGCAGACGAGGACTCGATCGGCGGGCTTGATACGCTGGTGGGCGGTGCGGGCGCGGATATCCTGTCCGGCGGCAAGAACAACGACCTGCTGGATGGCGGCGCGGGCAACGACACGCTGAACGGCAACGAGGATAACGACAGCCTGTCCGGCGGCCTGGGTGACGACGCACTGTACGGCGGCACCGGCAACGACACGCTGCAGGGCGACGCGGGGAACGACAGCCTGTACGGCGACGACGGCGATGACCTGCTGGTCGGCGGCACCGGCATCGACACGTTGGTGGGCGGCGCGGGCAATGACACGCTGACCGGAAACGACGAAGGGAACGAGCTGTACGGCGGGCTGGGCGACGACACACTGAACGGCGGCGCGGGGGCCGACCTGATGAACGGCAACGAAGGCGATGACACGCTGACGGGCGGTGCTGGCAATGACACGCTGATCGGCGAAGCAGGCGCTGACACCCTTGAAGGCGGTGATGGCGATGACCTGCTGTCCGGCGGTGTTGGCAATGACCTTCTGTATGGCGGGCTGGGCGACGACGAAATCAACGGCAATGAAGATGACGACACGATTTTCGGCAACGCCGGGCATGATCTTCTGTCAGGGGGCATTGGGAACGACAGCATAGAAGGCGGCAGCGGCGAAGACGAGATCTATGGCGGCGATGGTGATGACACTCTGCTGGGCGGTGACGGATCGGATCCGATCATTGGTGGCGGTCTTGGCAACGACCTGATCCGCGGCGGTGCGGGGGATGAATTCCTGACCGGCAACGAGGGCGACGACACGGTTTGGGGAGATGCCGGACACGACCTGGTTTCCGGCTACGACGGCAACGACCACCTGTTTGGCGGCGCGGATGCAGACCATATTGGCGGCAACCGCGGCAACGATTTCACCCACGGCGGCGCTGGCGATGATTTCGTATTCGGCGACCACGACGACGACATCCTGTTCGGCGGGACCGGCGATGACTACCTCGAAACCAACTATGGCCGCGATCGCTATGCCGATGGTGGCGATGGCGATGACGCGGTGTTCTACGTCTACCAGCCCGGCGGCGACTTTGTCGGTTCCGACATTTCCCTTACATCCGGTCCACAGTATGCCTTTGGCGGCGCAAGCGGCGGTGGCGGCAACGACATGGTGCGCGGTGTCGGGCTGGTGGGTTTTCTGGACGGCGGAACCGGGGCGGACCTTGTGGATGGGTCAAACACCTGGGCGACGATGACCGATGCCGAAAACGCGATATTCGAGATCACGGGCGGCACACGCCTTTTTGGTGGTGCGGGCCAGGACATCCTGATCGGGTCGGCCCAGCAGGACATGTTCTATGGCGACCGCTCGGTGCGGCTGGACCCACGTATCGCCGCGCTGGAGGCGCTGGTTGGCGCCGAGGCGAACACCGCCGAATGGCAAGCGAACGTCGACTGGATCTTTGATCCGCAGAACGCGCTGCTGACGCAGGATGTCGACATGGCGGAAACCGTGACCGCCTATTCCGATATTTTCGTGATCGGTCGCAACCACAGTTTTTCCTATGACAGCGCAACCGGTACCGCCACCGTCGTCACCAGCCCCTCCGAAGGGGTGGACACAATCGTCGATTTCGATCCCTTGCTGGACAAGCTGGACATGTCCGCCGTGGGCCGAAGTGCCGAAAACCTGTTCAGCCTGATGGTTCAGGACGGGGACGATGTTGTGCTGAACTATCCGCGCGGCACAGTGATCCTGCTGAATACCCAACTCAGCGATCTGTCGGTGGATATCTTCGATCTGGACGGTCCCAGCTTGGCGGGCGCGGGAACTTTCCTTGATGATTTCATTGAAATCGGCACCCCGATCGAGATTGACGACACGCCCGCCGATCCCACGGTCGCGGTGCAGGTTGTCGGCGACGACGCCACCAGCATCGGCCAAACGCCGGGCCATGATCATGTCTGGTTGGTATCAACCAATCCATTGGATGACCAACTGGAGCTGGGATCTGCCGGGCGCACGCTGGGCTTTGGCGACGACATCTATTTCGACAACGAGCTTGGCAACGTCATGAGCGGCAACGCCGGGCGCGACATTTTCGTGATGCGTGGCGGCGATGATGAGGTGCACGGCGACGACAAGCCCGATTTCGTCCTGTTCGGCACCGGCAATGACCGCGGTGAAGGCAACCGTGGCGACGACATGATGTGGGGCGAGGACGGATCCGACAACCTGCTGGGCGTTTTCGGTGACGACATGCTGGACGGCGGCAACGGCGACGACGCGCTGACCGGGGATTTCGGCAATGACACGCTGGTCGGCGGGGCCGGCAACGACGCGCTGGACGGCTCCAAGGGGAATGACGTCCTGCGCGGCGATTCCAGCTTTGACCTGCAGACATTCCGGGAATGGGTCATCCTGGTTTTCTACGACCTGCCCACTCTGGACGCCTACGATCCGGCCGTGCATTCGACAGGATACCTGGACCTGGAAAACCTGCAGATCAGGCCCGAATTCTACGACCCGGAACTGGCGGGTTCCTGGCATGACATCGTCATCCCCGCCACCATTGCCGAAGCGGATGGAAACGACACGCTGTTCGGGGGATATGGCAACGACAGCCTGTATGGCGATGGCGGTCACGACGTTCTGAAGGGCGGGCAAGGCGATGACAGCCTGGACGGCGGCGCTGGCAACGATCTAATGCAGGGCTGGTCCGGTGACGACACCTTCATGGGCGGCAGTGGTGCCGACACGATTTCCGGCGATGCCGGGCGCGACCTTATCCGGGGAGGAGCAGGAAATGATGTGGTCACCGGCGGTACCCACAACGACACCATCTTTGGCGAGGCCGGTTTCGACACGCTGCTAGGGGGCGACGGGGAAGATGTCATTCGCGGCAACCGCGGCAATGACGTGCTGAACGGCAATGCCGGCAACGATCTGCTGGAAGGCATGGAAGACCACGATCGGCTGTTTGGTGAAGACGGCGATGACCGCCTGTTCGGCCAGGCGGGCAACGACACGTTGGTCGGCGGTGCGGGGCAGGACATCCTGCGCGGCGGTGCAGGCTTTGACGTCATTTTCGGCAACGAAGGTGACGACGACATACGCGGCCAGGCCGATGATGACACGATCCACGGCGGCGATGGCAACGACCTGATCAAGGGCAACCGCGGCAACGACGTACTGAATGGCAATGACGGCGATGACCTGATGTTCGGCATCGAAGACAACGATCAGATGTTCGGGGGCGCGGGTGCGGACCAGCTTTTCGGCGGGAACGGATCGGATACACTGAACGGGCAGGACGACGACGACTTCGTCTTTGGTGGGGCCGGAGCGGATGAGGTGCGTGGCGGCGCCGGCAACGACAACGTCGCTGGCGGAGGCGAGAACGACAGCATTTATGGCGATGCCGGCAATGACAACCTTCATGGCCTGACCGGAGATGACCTGATGTTCGGCGGCGCAGGGAACGACACCCTGCAGGGACACGAAGATCAGGACACGCTTTGGGGCGGGAATGGCTTCGATGAACTGCGCGGCGGCCTGGGCGATGACCAGATGTTCGGCGAGGGTGACAATGACCGGCTGTTCGGTGGGGACGGCAATGACAGCCTCTATGGCGGAGTCGGGGATGACTTGTTGAACGGCATGTCCGGCGACGACATCCTGAACGGCGGACAAGGGGCGGATGTGTTCGTGTTCAGTGGCGCCGATTGGGGTAATGACACGGTTGAAAACTTCACCCCGTTCGGTGCGAACGCGGATGCGCACGATATCCTGCGCTTTGCCCCCAATACGTCCGAGGTCAAGACCTTCGACGAATTCGTTGCCGCCGCGACCCAGGTTGGCGACAACATCGTCTATGACCTGAATGGCGACGGACTGAACACGATCACGATCCTGAACACGTACCTGGTGAACATGGTGGCTGACGATTTCCAGTTCCTCTAGGCGACCCGGCATCGCGCCCGCTATTCGCGGGCGGATGCCTCGCTTGACTTAGTTGCGCAGGTTGTTATCGATCTCGGGGCGAATTGTACGGGCCGAGTGACGCAGAGGTGACGATTTGAGCATTGCAATTTCCTTCATGTTCAAACCCGGCCATTCGCTGGAATCCGAAGCCATCCTGCTGGCGGCCTCGATCCGGCATTTCGTCACCGTTCCCGTCAATATTTACGCGTTCATCGAACGCAAGGACCGTGCTGACGTGACGGACCGCCACCGTGAAATCTTTGCGCAGCTGGGGGTCGCCTTGCGCGAAATAGATGCATCCGGTGTGTGGAAAACACCCTATCCGCACGGGAACAAAATCCTTGTCTGCGCGGCCGAGTATGACGAGGACAGGATCATTTTCCTGGACTCCGACATGCTGTTCCTGCGCAAGACCGACCTTGCCCCCATTCTGCAGGAACCACTGGTTCTGTGTGGTTCATTGGGGCAAAAGTGGATTCAGGACAAAAATTGGAACGCGGCCTACAAGTTATTCGGCGTCGCCGAGTCCGACATCCCTCACATGCCCGCACCCAACGGGGGCGAGGTGCCAAGCTATTTCAACGCGGGCATGGTGTCGTTTGACAGGCGCGGCGGGTTTGCGCAGGTCTGGTTGAAAACGGCACAAGCCATTGATGCACATCCGAAAATTCAAGAAAAACGTCCCTTCTTGGACCAGATCGCCCTGCCGGTGACCCCATTTGCCGGGGGGCCGCTGATCAGCCCGCCCGCAACCGGCGGGTTCAACGTGCGCCCGCGGCGTGGGTTCCTGAAAGATACGGTTCTGGCGCATTACACCCAAAACTACCTATACCTCAGCGGCGCCTTCCGCGTGGCCGAGCGCGTGCTGGACCGGCAACTGGGCACCGATCTGCGCACCCTCGAACGCGAACGTATTGCCAATCACATTCGCATCATTCGCAAGCGTATTCCGCCGGGCAAGAAGCCCTTCGTCAAGATCTGGGGTGAACGGCACAGCGGCACCACCGAATTGCGCGCGCTGATCGAAGAGAATTTCGATTGCCACGTCATTCTTAATCCCGTCGGCAACCCGGCCTCTGTCCGGCATGCACTGGCGCAACCGAAGGGCATGATGATCCCGACACCCTTCGATCTGGTGGAACAGATCGCGGCCACAGGCGGTTTGGGCTGGCATGCGGGTTCCCCACCCGTTGACATCGTTCTGAACTCTGTCCATCTGCCCGACACGCTGTTCCTATGCATGTCTCGCGATCCGTTTGCATGGATGCACGCGATGTGGCGGGATATGCCGAACCCGCTTCGGTTGACCCCGGCCAAGCAATCGCTGATGCAGTTCATCTCTTCGCCTTTCCCGATCTCTGCCCGGGACAGGGTGCAGACCCGGTTCGAGGCAACCCCCGTCGAGGTCTATCAGGCCAAACTGAGAAGCTATCTTGATTTCAAGGATATCTGCCCTTCACCCACGCATATCGTTCCGTTCGAAATGCTGCAGCGGGCCGATCGCGGGCTTCTGGACATTCTGGCGCAGTACCTTGAACCGAAACACAGCGAAATCAGTTTTCCGCCCTCTGCAATCCCGTTCCTTGAAGGCGACCCCGATTGGACGCAGCCAGGCGCAACACACGACCTGTTGGGCTATACCGAGGCTGAAACCAAATTCGTCAATTCCCGCCTGGACCCTTTGCTTTGCACCCGGTTGGCACAGGAAGGCCTTGGCTAAATCAGCGCTGATCACCCTGTGCAATGGGCGCTCTGGTCCGTTCTTCCCCGATTTGATCTGCGCTGAAAGCAACTGATCCGACACCCAGTTTTTCCAGCTTTCTGAAAAGGTCATCCATGATGATCGGCCCCCAGTAGGCACGGTCGACATAGTAGGCAAAAAGATGCGGCTGCCGAATGAGCGCCGCCTTGATCATTGACCGATCCAGTGCCTTGCTGCCTGCCTCTGGCATTCCCAGAACGACACGGTAGTCCTCGATCACCCGGCGGATGCTCTGTGTCACGCCCGGGCTGGTCAGATCCGGCGACGGCACATCGTGCCCAGCCCCCCTCAGCGCCATGATGACAAGTTCGCGGTCCTCTGGTCGATTGAGCGTGAACAACATGTCCGCTGCATTTTCCAGCGGTTTCCATACCAGGCCAGACGGGCCAGAATACAGCCACTTGGGACAGACACGAACCTGCGGTCGGTCAGGATGGCGGGCGCAGTCCCCGACCAAATACTCGATCTGGTTTTGCCCAGTTTCACCACAAAACTCTTTGTAATAGTGGTTTTGTTCCGCATAGGTCTTTGGGGAGAGGCAGAGAAGCTCCACCGCCTTTTTCAGGTATTCGTCTTTCGGAAAAACCCGCAGACCCATGTCCGCACGTCCTAAAGCTACGTCAGCCAGGTATTGAAGACTGTCCACGGGTTGACGGCGCCCACCGTCAAGGGCGATCTGGAAATGGCTGTCGGCTATAGGTCTTAATGCACCCTTTCCCTGAAATGTTCTTAGTTTGAACAAATCGGCCCAGCTTACCGACGCCAGAGCGCCGGACACTTCTAGGTTGAAGTCCAGTGTTTCCGCACCGGATTGCATACGTGAATACTGGTATCCTTCTTCGCCGGATAGGGCGGTAACAGCATATACAGTCGGCACTTTCCCCCAAATTTGGCAGTAAGGAATTTCGCCCGGCCGGTTTCCACATATCAATGCGCGCAACTGTCGCCCGGTTTTGGTATCAACTGGCAATGGTCCGTTGTCATCATATTGCCGGAGACCTGAGAAACCCTTGGCGGCAAACAGGTAATTCGGGTCATCAAAACTGAATTCCAACCTCGGAAACGGGAACTGCCCGGAATGCGCATCCTCGGGGCGGATGCGATCGCCCCATCTGATAGGAAACGCCGGCAACAAACTGTCCGAAGTGCTCTTGCGGGCGGAATTGATCTGAGACAGGCGAACGGCGGGGACGGGCAGATAGACTTGGGAATACCAAATCAGATGCGCGCAAAGCGCAAGGGCGACCCCGAAAAAGGCATACAGTTGCTTTCGATTGAAACCGAACAGGGGTGCGGGTGAATAATGCCGCAGTGGGTTCACGAAACCTACTAACCCAATCAGGTATCCCAACCCCCACAGGCCTGCCCGCAGAAGCTTGAACCCGACATAAACGATACCCAGAAAAATCAGCGCCGATATCAGGGGAACCAACAAATTCATCCAGCGTCACTCAACTTATTATCCTGGCAATGACGGCCCATGCCAGGAACAAGGCAAACCATGCCCACCCAGAGATCGGTCGCCCATGCAGTGCAATATTCCGCGCCCTACGGTTGCCCTGCCCCTGGTTAAGCGCCAACGGGAAACCGGATTGAAATTCGCCCGCCTGCGGGAATCGACGCAAAAACCCGATCCCGTCACTCGCCCAGCCAAAACGGTCATCCAGAAGGCGCGCAAATTCACGCGTCGGCATGAATACCGTTCGGCGGTCAGACTGCACAAGCACATGAACCAAGCACTGCTCGAAATGTCGTGCCGATACCGGATCATCCAGTGCGGTCGAATAGAGCAAAGATCGCCATTTTGCCGGGTCCAGATCGCCCACCTCGGCAAGTGAGACGGCCAGTTTGATAACCTTGTCCAGGTCCGCCAGGGGATCAGTCGGCGCTGAGTCCCGCACGGCATCTGTGTCAGGGGTTTCGCTTGGAACATCTTCCGGCGAAGCGGGTGGCGACGACGCAGGCAACGGCGGAACAGGCTCGGTATCCCGCGTGGCCAGTATCGGGCGTTGCGACCGCGCACCGCCTTCACAGATCGCGCGGGCATGTTCATAGGCGTTGCGCAGATTTTCAAACGCCTGCACGTCTTTGTCCGCGTCAATGGATTTCAAGGTACGCGCATAGGCCCGTCTGACCTCTTTGGGATCGTCCGGCTTTTCATCCAGCCCCAGAACATTCCACGGCCAGATCGGGCGCGGTTTACCGGACATATCCCGCCTCGATCTCGGCAAGCAGTTGCGCGATTTCCGCCCGCTCTTTTTCAATGATTCTTGGGTCTTGGGTGTCCAGCGCGGCCTCGAAACGTCCCAGCAAAGACATCACCAACTCTCTGTCCGGGCCCAGAAGCATTTCATACAGGTGCTTTATCGTTTCGACCAATACAATGTTGCTCTGGTCCTCGCGTGGATGTGCTTTGTACTTTTCCATTTCCTTCAACAGGGCCTGCTTGCGCGCCTCAGGCATTGCTTCGGCCAATTGGTCCACGACCTCGGAAAAAACCCTGCCTGTTGACAGAACAGTCACATCGACGGCCAGCAAACCGCTTACATCGTAGGTAAAGCGTACTTCAATTCCTTCTCTGCCTGCCTTGTTGCGCGGAACCGAAACCATGAGGTTCCCGATCTGGACATTGTCTTGGGCGATCGCGGATTCGCCCTGGAAAATACGAAGCTCCACCTTTTCCTGATTGTCTTGCGTTGTTGAAAAGATTCGCGTTCGGCTGGCGGGCAGCACCGTGTTGCGCTCGATGATCGGCGAGAAAATACCCTTCAGCCCGCGTGCCTTGTCATCGCTTTCGATCCCCATCGAAAACGGTGCGACATCTGTCAGAACGATGTCGTCCAGCCCTTGATGACGATCGACCAAACCCGCCTGAACAGCCGCGCCAAGCGCGATGGCATGATCGGGGTCAACCGTCCTTTCCGGCAGTTTGCGGAACACCCGCGCAGCCATGCTGCGAATGATGGGCATACGCGTGGCGCCACCGACCAGAATAACCCGGTCGATCTGGTCCAAAGAAATGCCGCTGTCGTACAGGCACTTTTCGATCGGTCTGCGCAAACGACCGGTCAGCCCGCCCACAAGCTGCTCGAACCCGTCAACGTCCAACGCAAACCGGCGCTCTTGGTCCCGGAACAATACGGTCACTTCTGCTTCGCTTGCCGAGGCCAAGGCGCGTTTGATTTGCTCGGCCACGGAAAGAAGCGTTTCACGCTCCTTGGGCTTGGCCTTGGCCCAGTCCAGATGAACTTGATCCCCGAAATGCCGCGCAATCGCCTGGGTGAAATCCTCGCCGCCCAGGAATGAATCGCCCGCGCTGGATCGAACCTCCATCACGCCGTCAAACATTTCCAGGATGGAAACATCGAACGTTCCCCCGCCAAGGTCCAGTACCACGAACAGGCTTTCCGCCGCCCGATCCAACAGCCCGCTGGCCAAGGCGGCTGCAGTTGGTTCATTGATCAGTCGCCTGATCTGCAGCCCGGCGATTTCGGCGGCGTCCTTGGTCGCTTGCCGCTGGATCGCGTTGAAATAGGCCGGAACGGAAATGACCGCTTCGGTAACTTCACACCCCAGATAGGTTTCAGCGTCTTTCTTCAGCGCCGCCAGCAACATCGCGGACAGTTCTGTGGCGGAAAGCTTTTTCTTGCCCAGCGTGAAGCCCGCGCCGCTGCCCATGTGCCTTTTGAACAGGGATTTGGTAAGCTCCGGGTAACGCAGCAAGCGTTTTTGCGCCGCACGCCCGACCAGCAGCGTCCGGTGATCGTCGGCCAACCCCACAACAGACGGGGTTAGGTATTCGCCCACCGCATTGGGCAGCAGCTTTGGGCTTTCACCCTCGAAAACGGCCACCAGCGAGTTGGTGGTGCCCAGGTCAATACCGATACAAGTCATTCGAAATCGTCACTTTTTGTCGGGCATGAACGCACCTAACGAATGTGGGACTTCGGTCCGGGGGGCCCGGTCGGCTACATCACTCAAACGCACGGCACGTCACCACCATTGGCTTCGCACAGTTCAGCGTTTACCCCCCTAAGGTGGCACGGACAAGGACCGGATGGCACCAGCATCCATCGCTTTGTTCAGATCAGGGAAATATCGGCCAGCAGCCCGTCCGTGCCGGTCAACCCGACCAGAGTCAAACTGTTCCCGCCACCGAAGTTCAGAACCAGATCACCATCAACGACAGACGCCAAGGCATCCAGATGCGCCTGGTCCAAGGCACCGCGCCAAAGGTCTGCACCGAACCCAAGAGCATCCACCCCGATTTCGTAGTCGGTCACGATATCGTCGTTGACAGTACCCGTGAACAGGAAGGTGTCCGCCCCTGCCCCGCCGGAAATGGTGTCATCGCCTCCTCCGATATGGAAGGCATCGTCACCCGCCCCGCCGGCAACGAAATCGTCCCCGAACTCCACCTGACTGTTGTCCCACCAGATGTCATTCCCGTTGCCCATAAAGGCACGGTCCCGACCATTGCCACCGGCGATCGTGTCGTTGCCATCACCGCCGATCAACGTGTCGTTCTGGTTGCCCCCGAACAACTTGTCATTGCCCAGACGGCCAATCATTAGATCGTGGCCGTTCTGTCCATCAAACCGGTCATCCCCGTTGCCACCACGGAACGTATCGTTACCGCCATTGCCATAAACGGTATCGCGGCCGTAGGGCCCGCCCTGCCCGTTGTCGATGAACAGATCGTTGCCGCCGCCCAACCACACCAGATCACGCCCGTCGCCGCCGACAACGGTGTCCTCGCCGTTGCCACCGCGCAACGTGTCAGCGCCTGATCCGCCATTCAGCGAGTCATCGCCATCGCCACCCGCCAGGCTGTCATCCCCAGCGCCCCCGAACAGGCTGTCATCTCCGTCCTGCCCGTTCAGCCTGTCGTTTCCGGCCAATCCTTCCAACCGGTCATGGTTGTTGCCCCCGGCAAGGGAATTGCCCAACTCGTCGCCGATCGCGTTTACAACTTCATCCCGCGTGGCGATGAACCAAAGTTCTTCGCTGGTATAGGTCTGCGTTCCGCCCCACAGCCCGCTAAATTCGAAATGTTCGACATTGCGGACAGTCATCCAACTGACGCCATCGGAAATACGGACGGCTTGGTCCGTCACTTCCAGTTCCAGATCTTCCAACATGTAACCGCGCAGGCTGAAGGTATCTGTCCCCTCGCCACCGTCGATAGTCTGAAGAGTCAGCCCGTTCGCGCTGATAGTGTCATTCCCCACCCCTGCACGAATGACCTCTGGCCCGAACAGCAACGACGCTTCGATCACGTCATCCTCTGTGATGCGCACCCCCGGGGCAGAGCCAAAGCGGATGGCCGAACCGGGTCCGAAAGCCTCGCCCGCCGGAACCCCGTCGGCGTCTGAAATTCGGTAGTCGAAAAAGTAATTCGCCGTCGACGCACTGTTCATCGTCGGTAAGGCTGTTCCGCCAGCGGCGAAAAAATAAACCTCTGCGCTGTAGTAGCTTTCCAATTCGGCCAAGGTATAGACGAAGGCGGTATTCCTGTTGCTGTCCCAGGACACTTCAAAGAAGGTTTCCTGCCCGGAAGCCAACCCGGTAGAGAGCAGGTTGTCACCATCGGCGTTGATCGCCAGCAAATCCTGCTTTTCGATCGACACAACATCCAGAAGCGTATCCGTTGCAAGCGTCTGATAGCTGAAAGTCTGCCCATCATCGTTGACGACGAACTGCAATTCGCCCGTTCTTGCCCCAAAAATGGTGCCGTATTGGTTGATCCTTAGAACAGGAACGGAATAAGTATAGGTCGTCATGAAAATTCTCCGGGCAACAGCGGTCGGGTCAAAGCCCGAAAATGGCGAAAAAAATCACCTTAATGCCCGCTTATAGCGAAGCCCCGGATTGGGCAATCCGCAATATCAATGCAGGCCGAACTGTCGCGCGGGCGGTCAGTTGAAGGCCAGAATGCGGACGAGGACGCCCGCATCTGCCATCAACCAACCTGAACGCAGTCGCAGAGCTGACAAGGACTTGCCCCCCCTGTGTGTTACGTCAGATCCGTTTCAGCACTATTCCGCCGGGATGGGTGGCGGCAGGTCCGCCGGCAGCGGCGATTTGTAGGGCAAGGGCCTGCGGTCATTCAGAAATTCCTGTCTGGCAGCATCCACGAGCGACGGATCGGTGAACATGTCCGCCGCTGTCGCCGCCATAGTTTTCGCCGCCAGCAACATGCCCTTGTGCGCGTAGGATGTCTTACCCTGCGCCACCCATTGCCACGAATGCGGCGACGTCCCGAAGGCATAGCAAGCCGTCATGCACTGCACTGTCGGCGTGACATAGCTGACATCCCCGACATCGGTGGACCCGTGCATGATCCGGTCATCCAGATATAGCGGCACGATCCCGCGAAACAGCGGCGCGGAATTTGGCGTCTCTCCCCGCGCGAACTTGGTCGCCGCAGCCCGTTCGGCCTTGGTGGTCGTCTGATACATGGTTTCAGCGTAGGACAGCTCTTCGTTGGTGTAGTCAGGCACACCAATGCTTTCCAGGTTCCGCTGCATGAGCTTCAGCAGGGTTTCATTGCGGATCAGGTTCGAACAGGCGGTCACGACCTCGAATTCCATTTCGCAATCTGTCATCAGCGCCGCACCCCGGGCGATGTTGATGACGCGTTCGAACAGATCCTCGACGATATCGTTATCCGGCCCGCGCATCATGTAGGTGCCTGCGGCGGTGGCCTGCACCACGTTCGCCGCCGCCCCGCCAGCATCGGTGATGGCGTAATGCACGCGGGCGTCGTCAATGATGTGTTCGCGCAGAAAGTTCACGCCGATGTTCATCAGTTCCAACGCGTCCAGCGCGCTGCGGCCCAGGTGTGGCGAGGCCCCGGCATGGGTGGCCACCCCCTTGAAGCGAACCTCGATCTGCTTGCGCGCCAATGCGGTATCTGCCCAGACACCGTTGAATACCATCGGGTGCCATGTGATAGCGGAATCGACGTCGTCGAACAGCCCTTCGCGAACCATGAAGGTCTTGCCGTTACCGTCCTCTTCGGCGGGGCAGCCATAGAAACGCACGGTGCCGGGCAGGTTGTTTTCCTCCAGGAACTTCTTGGCGGCGACGGCGGCCAGATGTGCGGCGGTTCCCAGCAGGTGGTGGCCGCAGCCATGGCCGTTGTCATTGTCCGCGGCGTTCAGGGAATCCTTGGTTTCCGACATGCTGACCTGATTCAGGTTCGCCAGCGCATCATATTCGCCCAGAAAGCCGATCACGGGGCTGCCACTACCCGCCTCGGCGACGATGGCGGTCGGGATACCGGCGACGCCAAGCTGAACACTGAACCCGGCCTTTTCCAGCGCCTCAGCATGTTCACGAGCGGATTTCTGTTCGGTATAGCCCAGTTCCGAGTAGCCCCAGATATTGTCCGCGATGCGTATATAGTCCTCGCGCACGTTCTCGATGACGCGACTGATAAAGTCCGTACTCATTTGATTATCCTTGTTTTCTTTCTGACGGATTAGCCGAACACAAGATCGGGCAGCCAGGTGACGACCCCCGGGAACATCGTGAAGAACGCAATGCCGCCCAGCAGCAACAGCCAGTAAGGCAGGGTTTCGCGCGCCGCTTCGCCGACCGATACACGGTTGTTGGAAATCGTGGACAGGATGAACAGGTTCGGCCCCACCGGCGGCGTGATCATCCCGATCTCGATCAGGATCGTAACCATGACCCCCAGCCAGATCGGATCAAACCCCTGGTTCATCAGCATCGGCGCGATGAACGGCACCGTCAGCAACAGCAGCGAAATGCCGTCAAACAGGCAACCCAGGATCACATAGGCCAGCACGATCAACGCGAACACCGCGTATTTGCCCAGCCCACTGTTGGTGGCGACCTCGATCAGGTCGCGCGGCAAGCCCAGGATGGCGACGGCGTTTTTCAGCACCACGGCCCCGATGACGACCAGACCGATCGCGCCAAACTTCATCATCGTTTCCATCAGGATACGCCCCAGGTTGCGATGAGAGATTTCGCCGACAGTCCAACCAAGCGCCAGCACGGCCATAAAGCCCACAGCAGCGGATTCAGTCGGCGTGGCAAGGCCGGAATAAAGCGGCCCCAGAACCGCGAACATCAGCACCACCAGCGGCCACAGGTCCATCAGCGAACGGATGGTTTCAGACCAGCCCGGCACCTCTGTCACCTTCGGCAAAAGATCCGGGCGCAGCTTGGTTTTCAGGGCGATCAGCACCATGAAGCTTAGTCCCAACAGGATGCCCGGCACCACGCCGGCCAGGAACAGGCGACCGATGGAATTGTCCGTCATCGCACCGAACAGGATCAGCGCCAGACTGGGCGGGATCAGCAGGCCTAGCGTCCCCGATGCGGCCAGCGACCCGACAACCGTCGCCGGGTGATAGCTGCGCCGTTCAAGTTCCGGGTAGGCGGCGGCCCCGACGGCGGCCGCGGTAGCCGAACTGGTGCCGCTGACCGCGCCGAACAGCATGCAGACCACAACGTTGGTGTGCAGCAACTGCCCCGGAACCCGCTGGAACAGCGGCGACAGCGCGCCATAGCTTTTCTTGCTCAGACCGCTGGCGAAGAACAGATCGCCGACCAGCACGAACAGGATGATGGAACTGAAGGTGAAGTTGTTGAAAGTGTTCCAGACCCCTTCGAACGCCAGGGACATGTTGCCGCCCCCACCGACGAAGAAGTGGTACAGAATCAGCCCGGTCCCCGCCAGCGTCGCCCCGAGGGACACACCGCTAAGTGCAAGGATGGTCAGGCCGGCAACGATAATAAGCCAGATCATTCGAAGGCCTCCATCGTGTCCAGCTCCCCGTTGGCAGAGGGAAGCGGAGCCACGAACAGGTTGCAGATTAGCGCCAGGATCACGGAAAATCCGCTGAACAGGACCAGCGCCTTGAAGGGATAGACCGGGACTTCGGCTACGTCGGTGACTTCCTCGAACTCGATCGCCATGGCGATGTCCTCTACCGCGGCCACGGCGAAGGCGGTGAAAATCACGATGGTTACGATCCCCGTGATCACCTGCAGCTTGCCTTGCACCGGGGCGCTAAGGCGGCGCACCAGGATGTCCAGACGGATGTTGATCCCCCGCCGCGCGGCGTAGGGCAGCGCCAGAAAGGCCGAGGAAACGAACATCAGCGCGACCAGTTCATCGCTGAAATCCAGCGGCGCGCCAAAGACATAGCGCATCGACGCCGATACGAAAACGAACACGCCGATCAGAAATGCCAGCAACGCAGAGGCCGCGACCTCTAGCAGGAACAGCCGGTCAAGCCATGTCAGGATGAAGCGGAACATGTTTGTCCTCTCGGATTGCGGGAAAGGGGGGGCTACCCCCCCTTCTGTTGTGCTGTCGGTCATCATTGTTTGACCGCAAGAACGCGATCGACCAGCGCGACGGTGTCAGGTCCGGCTTCTTTTGCCATCACCTTCCAGGTTTCGCGCATGCTGGTAACGATGGCCTCGCGGTCAGCATCGGAAAACCCTTCGGTGATGATGATGCCCTTTTCGGACCGGTCGGCGCGGGCTTGTTCCTTGTTCTGGCCAAATGCAATTGCTTGCTTGGTGGATTCGACGGTCGCGTAAGCACCCGCTTCGCTGATGATGGCCCGCTGTTCATCCGAAAGCTTGTCCCAGGAAATCTGGCTGATACCTATACCTGCGGGCGCAGAAATGAAGGGAAGCATGTAGGTTTCATAGGGCGCCACTTCGTGCAGGCCCAACAGCGTCGCCACCTCACCCAGGTAGATCGCACAATCGACAACCCCAGTCTGCAGGGCGACGTACAAATCCTCCTTGGGCAGCATCTGTGCGGAAACACCCATCGCTTTGAAAGTTTCCAACTGGTGCTTGGTCCAGGTGCGCAGCTTCTTGGTGCGCAGTTGTTCCAGCGTCGTCACGGGTTCCTTGCAATAGATCGCGTGATCAAGGATCAGTGGCTGCATGAAGCCCACATTCACGACCCCCCAACGATCAAGGCTCTCGTCAAACCCTTCGCTGAACACGTTTCGATAGGCTTCCAGGTTGTCCGCAGTGGTAAGCGCGCCATCAACCAGCATCAAAGACAGGGCTTCCGCGTCCCGCGGATAGTAGGCGCCCAAGACCATGCCGATATCGACAGTGTTCTTTTTCATGTGGCGCAGCAAGTCCTTGACCTCGAACCCCAGCCCGCCGGCATAGAAGGTCTGGATTTTCAGGTCACCACCTGAAAGTTCCTCGACCTTGGCGGAAAACAGGCTCTGGAACATCTTCCCTTCGGGACGGGATTCACTGACTGGAGCAAAGGCACGCAGTACGGTTTCGGCCTGTGCGGCGGGGGACATCAGGCCAGCGGCAAGCAAGCCGGACATCACGATCTTTTTGAACATTTCTCTCTCCCATGTTGGTCATCGTCATGGTTTCCAAGCGATGAAAACGCGCCCTGACCGGGCGTCAACCACGTTGTACTGCAGGAAATATTGTGAGATAAATTGAATAAATCTTTTCAACATGTGAAAGAAATTCGAACATGTTTCCGAACCTCTTGGAACAGCTAAGGGTTTTCCGGGTAGTGGCGGACTGTCAGTCCTTCACCGAGGCCGCAAAAAAGTTGAACAAGACCCCGTCGGCGATCAGCTACACCATTGCGAATCTGGAAAAGCACCTGCAATTGCCCCTGTTCGATCGCAGCGCCTATCGCCCTACCCTGACCGAACACGGCGTATCCGTGTACGAGGACGCCGACCTGATTCAGCGCCGCGTGGATCGGTTCCAGGCGCGGGTGGGATTGATGACGGACGGTGCACAGGCGGATGTGGAACTGGCGGTGGATACGTTGTTTCCACGTAACGTGATTGTTGATGCGCTGGAAATCTTCAGCCGGGAATTTCCGCACGTCGCGGTAAAGCTGCGGTTCAGCGACCCGGCAACAGCAACCGCCGCGGTGCGCGAAAACACCTGTGATCTGGGGGTCATCTCGGTCGATTCACGGCTGACCTTCACGGATATCGACGCGATCCAGATCGGATCGACGCAAAACGTGCTGGTCGCCGCACCGGACCATCCTCTGGCCCGTATGCCCGATGGGTTCGCCATGACGGCTTTGGAAGATCACCGACAGATATTTCATGTCTTGCGCTCCACTCACCGGGGCGAGGAAAACTATATCGTGCATCGCACAGATGTCTGGACGGCGGGCAGTTCTGACATGCAGATCGAGCTGGTCCGGCGCGGTCTTGGCTGGGCCTATATCCATCACAGCCTTATCTGGCAGGACTTGCGCGACGGTGCCCTTGTGAAACTGAACTGCCATGACATCAGCGATTGGAACCGCCCGCGTTTCGCGGTGATCTGGCGGGTGGCAACGTCGCTCAAGGGGCCGATCAAGCGGATGTCGGAACTGCTGAACGATTGCTTCCCGTCCGCTTATCCGCCGGGGTTCGACGACGATTTCAATCAATGGGGCGCAAAGCCGGGGGCATGAGCCATCAGCCCGTCCGCGCCCCCAGCGCATTGAACGTGTCCAGCGCCAGCGTATCGCTGAAGGTGACGTGATCCATCATCAACTGCCGCGCCCGATCGCCATCGGCATCAAGGATCGCTTGCGCTATGGCGGCATGGTCATGGGCCGATCGCAGCGGTTCGCCGGGCAGGTCGTGGCGGGTGCTGAGATACCCGATCAGCCGGTTCGCCGTGCCAAACACCGCCTGTTGCAGGTATTCGTTTCCCGTCGCCTCCAGCACCACGGTGTGAAACCGCAGGTTCACGTCATAGTAGCTGATCCCGGCCTCGCCCCGGCCTTCTGCACTGTTCAGGCACGACTGCACCGCCGCCCGCAGGCGCTGTGCCTGCGCTGCGTTGATCCGGCGGGCCGCGCGATAGGCTGCTGCGCCCTCGGCCTCTGCCAGCACCTCAACCATCTTCATCAGTTGTTCCAGCGACAAGGACATCACCCGTGCGCCACCACGGGGAATCCGCCGGATCACACCGGTTGCCTCCAGCGATATCAGCGCCTCTCGGATCGGGGTGCCTGACAGGCCCAATCGGTCGCGCAGGTCAGCCTCATCAATGGCATCATCTGGCAACAGGCAGCGGGACATCACCCGCCCCAGAATATCGTCACGAACCTGATCCGCCTGTGCGCCCATGCCTGCCGCCTTTCGTGTGTGTCACAATGACGATCATAGAGGGAGTACTGCGCCGCCTGAAGTAAGAAATGCAATAATCTACATTATATTTATAATTATGATTGCTTTAAATGCTATTAAATGATTTCCTGACCACGAGAGCCGGGATTCGCATGCGAACCCGAAAACCGCCATATGCGGACACGCATTGCCAGGGGGATGCCCATGACGCAGATGACATTTACCGGACCGGACCTGTGCCGCCTTGAGGCGCATGAAGCGGTGCGCCTGCTGAAACGGCGCGAGGTGTCGCCAGCGGAATTGCTGGACGCCGCCTTTGCCCGGATCGCGCAGACCACCCCGTCAATCAACGCCATGCCGATTACCTGCCCGGATCGTGCGTATCGCGCCGCGCAGAGCCTGCCGCAGGACGATGCGGATCATCCTGGCTGGCTGGCGGGCCTACCCATCGGGATAAAGGATCTGACCCCGGTTGCCGGTGTGCGCACCACCTTTGGCACCAGGGGACTGGCCGAATACGTGCCGGATGCCAGCGATCCGCTGGTGGAACGGCTAGAGCAGCGCGGCGGGATTGTCACAGGCAAGACCAACACCCCGGAATTCGGCGTTGGTGGCAACACGTTCAACGATGTGTTCGGGCCAACCTTCAACCCCTGGAACACGGCGCTGAACGCCGGCGGATCCTCGGGCGGGGCGGCGGCGTCGCTGGCGGCGGGTGAAACTTGGCTCAGCCACGGGTCCGATCATGGCGGCAGCCTGCGCACCCCTGCGTCTTTCTGCGGGATAGTAGGATTGCGCCCCAGCCCCGGCCGAGCCGGAGGGGCGTCCCCCGACATGGGGTTCCAGATCGAAGGCGTGCAGGGGCCGATGGCCCGGTCAGTCCGGGACTGCGCCCTGTTCCTGGATTCGATGGCGGGCTACGAACCGCGCTTCCCAATCAGCTTCCCTGCCCCCGATATGCCCTTTCAGGATGCGGTGATCCGTGCTGACGGCAAGATCCGTATCGCGTTCACTCCCGATCTGGAAGGCTTTGCCCCGGTGGACACCGAAGTGGTGGATCACCTGCGCGCCACCCTGCGGCTGTTGGAAAAGAACGGTGCGCGGGTCGAGGAAACCTGCCCCGATCTACCGCATCTGGAAACCACCTATCACACGCTACGCGCCAGTATGTGGGCCACCTTGTCCCGGCGGATTGATCCCTTGATCCGACAGCATTTCAAAGCCACGCTGGAACAGAACACGCGCGACGGGGAACGGCTGCTGATGGCGGATCTGGCCGACGCCCACCTGAACCGTTCCACCATCTACAACAACATGCTGGCACTGTTCGAAACCTATGACGTACTGGCCATGCCCACGGTCGGCTGCCTGCCGCGCCCGCAATCGCAGGAATGGGTGCGCGATATCGGTGGCCAAAGGCTAACCGGATACATGGACTGGCTGCGCTTTGCCTTTCTTTCCACGGTGACCGGCCTGCCCGCCATTTCGGTACCCGCCGGGATCGGGGCCTGCGGCCTGCCCATCGGGCTGCAATTGATCGGCCGCCCGCGGGACGAGGCCGGGCTACTGGCCGCGGCGCGCGCGGTTGAAATGGCGGTGGGTGGTCCCTTGGGGCCGATAGACCCCATCCCCGGCAGGGAATGATCCGCATGGCTGAACGCAACATACTGAACGATCTGTTCCGCCGCGTCGTCAGAAACCGGCGTGGCCAGACACCTGGGCTGTCGACCAGTGGTGATCTGGTCAAACTGTGCAAGGATCTACTAACCGACCGGGGCGAAATTTCCGGTCTTTACCGCGCCCAAGGCATTCTGGATCGGCTGGACCGATCCACCGATGCCGAAAAGACCGCGTTTTTCCTGCGCGTGGCACGAGAACTGGGCGTGGATGAAGACGCCCTGACCGCCGCCATTGCGAAATGGTCCCCCGGAGATGTGGACGCCGCGCGCGATATCCATTTCGCGGCGGAACCGCGCAGCCAAGAGCTGATCCGTGCGCTGAACCGGGTGCCAGGGGCCACCGCGCGGCTGGTAGGGCTGCGCGCTTGCCTGCTGTCTATGCTGCACGATACCCCGGCGCTGCGCGGGCTGGATCGGGATTTCCGGCACCTGTTTTCGTCGTGGTTCAACCGCGGCTTTCTGCATATCCACCGGATCGACTGGTCTACCCCGGCCAATATTCTCGAAAAGATCATCGCATACGAGGCCGTGCATGAAATCACCGGCTGGGACGATCTGCGCCAACGCGTGGGCGACCCGGACAGGCGACTGTTCGCCTTCTTTCACCCGGCCATGCCGTCAGAACCGCTGATCTTCGTCGAGGTCGCCCTGACCGGTGAAATCCCCGGCGCGATCGGCGATATACTGCGCCCGGACCGGAGCCGTTTCGATCCGGCGCAGGCCACCACGGCAGTGTTCTACTCGATCTCCAACTGCCAGAAGGGGCTGAGCGGCATTTCCTTTGGCAACTTCCTGATCAAGCAGGTCGTCACCGAACTGCAGCGCGAACTGCCCGATATCACGACATTCGTCACCCTGTCGCCGGTGCCGCTGATGCGGCAATGGGTGATGGCGGCGGTGGAAAACGGCGATCCGCTGATCAGCGCAGAGGACCGCGCCACCCTGGCTACGCTGGACAAGGATGCCCGCCCTCCCACCGAACTGACCGTGAAACTGGCCGCGCGTTATCTGACGCGGGCCAAGCGGCAAACGGGGACGGCCTTTGACCCGGTCGCGCATTTCCACATCGGCAACGGGGCCATCCTGCAGGCCATCCATCCAGATGCGGATCCCGGCCCGCAGGGAATGCTGAATTCCTGGGGGGTCATGGTCAACTATCAATATGACGGCACCCAGATCGAAGCCCGCCACCAGGCCTATGCCACCCATCAGGACATCGCCATGACGCCCGCCGTGCGCGCATTGGCCAAGGATTGAAGGAATACCGCTGATGTACACCCAAAACCACCTTGCCGCACGTCTGCGCCGCGCCAGTGTCGGCGCGGACGCCGCCCCACTGTTCACAAGCGCCACAACGGGCGAAATCCGAACCTACGGCGAGTTTTTCGCCAATGCCGAACGGATGGCCGCTGCGCTGGTTCAGGCCGGGTTGCAGGCGGGTGATCGTGTCGCCGTGCAGGCCCCCAAGACGCAGGCGATGATTGAACTCTACGTGGCAACCGTGCTGGCCGGCGGGGTGTTCCTGCCGCTGAACACCGCCTATACCGACGCCGAGCTGACCTATTTCCTAACTGACGCCGCCCCGCGCATCCTGGTGTGCGATCCCGGGCGTCAGGCCGGATTGGGCCCAATCGCCGCCAAGGCCGGGGTGGCACGGGTTTTCACCCTTGCCGCCGATGAAAACGGCACGTTGGTGCAAGCCCGCGATGCGCAGGCGCCCGGCTTTGTCCCGGTGTCACGCGGGCCGGATGATCTGGCCGCGATCCTATATACATCCGGCACCACGGGCCGGTCCAAGGGCGCGATGCTGACCCATCGGGCGCTGGCGTCGAACGCGGAAACCCTGAAGGATACCTGGCGCTTCACCGCCGATGACGTGCTGATCCACGCGTTGCCGATCTTTCACACCCACGGGCTGTTCGTGGCCACCAACATCACGCTGATGGCGGGATCGTCCTGCATCTTCATGGCGGGGTTCAACGCCGACGCGATCCTGCGCCATATGCCGCTGGCGACGGTGTTGATGGGTGTACCCACTTTCTATGTCCGCCTGCTGGAGGCGAAAGGGCTGGCGCGCGCCGCCGCGAATATACGGCTGTTCGTTTCCGGCTCTGCCCCGTTGCTGGCGGAAACCCATGACCGTTGGCGGGCGATCACCGGTCATGCGATCCTGGAGCGCTACGGTATGACCGAAACCAACATGAACACCTCGAACCCCTATGACGGCGACCGCCGCGCCGGAACCGTGGGCTTTCCGCTGCCGGGGATAGAGGTCATCGTCACCGACCCTGCCGACGGCGCGGAACTGCCGCAGGGCGATATCGGCGTGCTGGAGGTTCGCGGCCCCAACGTCTTTGCCGGCTACTGGCAGATGCCCGAAAAAACACGCGAAGAGTTACGCGACAACGGGTTCTTCATCACCGGCGATCTTGGCCGGATCGACAGCGATGGCTATGTCCACATCATTGGACGCGGCAAAGATCTGATCATCACCGGCGGCTACAACGTTTACCCCAAGGAAATAGAGCTGCTGATCGACCAGTTGCCGGGCGTCAGCGAAAGCGCGGTAATCGGTGTTCCGCACACCGATTTCGGCGAAGCAGTGGTTGCCGTTGTGGTTCCGCAGCCGGGCGCAACCCTGTCCGACGCGCAGGTGATGGCCGGAATCGCAGCCGATCTGGCGCGGTTCAAGCAGCCCAAACGCGTGATCATCGCCAACGAATTGCCCCGCAACACGATGGGCAAGGTGCAAAAGAACATCCTGCGGGACCAGCACGCGACGCTGTTCGCCTAGCAATGCGCACCCAACGGTCAAATCCTGTTGAAACCCATCCCTCATAGCCATACGACCGTAACTTCTTGAACCAATGGACGCGAATGGCCTTGTCCAGCGTTCTCAGGCCTATTTGGGGGTCTATCGCGAACAGATTGCAAAGAGGCCCGCACGCGATGTGATCCCCAGTTTGCCATAGGCGCGTTTTCGGTAGGTGACTACACTGGAAGACGCTACACCCAGATCGGCGGCAATGGCCTCGGCCTTCCGCCCCGAAAGGATGCCCAGGCACACGGCCTGTTCGCGTTCGCTCAGAACCCTCAGCGGCGCGGGGGTGCTGTTCTCCTCTGCGCGTTCGAAATGCAACAAAGCAAGCCGACCGGCGACACGGGCCAAATCAGGGTCGCAGCCGTCGGCAGATCCGGCAGAGGCATAGAAACTGACGAACAGACGCAGCGTTTCGCCGACGGCAAGAACCGTTGTCTTGGCGACAAGGCCGGGCGCATCAAAAAACTTGCGGCGGTAATCTACGTCCATTTCACCGGTAATTGCATCCAGACTTCGCAACTGAACGCTGTTGGTTCTGGCGGCTGCAAGTTCAGGCAAAAGAGGGTCACGCCGAAACCACCCGTCAAGGTAAGCCGTCGCGAGTTTTCCGGCGAGCGCGGCGTTCGCGAAGTGATATGATAGCAAACAGCGCGCGCGCTCACCCTCGATAGAGAAAACCATGATCTGGTCGACACCGAATGTGGCGACGAAATCCACAAAAACCGGCGCGAAGGCGTCGGAACCGAGGGTTTCGAGACAGGCGTCGATCTTGCGAACCGGCAATGACATGTTTCGATATTAACATGTCCCCCCGGAAAGGGGACAGACACTGGCCTGCCAATTTGGCTATGTCTGTCCCTGAAAAGAGGGAGAATACCAAATGAGACCTGCCGGACGCGAGGAAACGGACTCGCTTTACTTCAACTACCCGTATTTTGAGCCTCCCAGCGATCGCACACGGCTGTCCGCACCCCGTCCGGTTGCGATTGTCGGCGCAGGCCCCGTGGGTATGACCGCCGCGCTTGCACTCGCCCGAGACGGGATATCCTCGGTGATCTTTGATACTAAGCCGACCTTCAACGACGGCAGCCGCGCGATCTGCGTCGCCCGTCAAAGCTTCTACATCTTGGAACGTCTGGGCGCCGTCGCACCGTTTCTGAAGAAATCGCTGGGCTGGACGACGGGCCGCAGCTTCTATCGTGGCCAACAGATCCTTGAGTTCGAGATGCCGGACAGCCCACGAGAGAAATATCGCCCGATGTACAACATCGAACAGCAATACATAGAGCAGTACCTGTGGGACGCCGTCGATAGTGAACCGTTGATCGAGGCCCGTTGGCAAAGCGAAGTGATAGGCATCAAAGACATGGAAAACGGTGTGCAATTGTCGGTCCGCGATCCGAATGGCAGCTATGATATTGTCGCCGACTGGGTGCTCGCGGCCGATGGAGCCCGAAGCCCATTGCGCAGGATGCGGGGGCTTAGGCTCAACGGTAAAAACTATGAGGGCAAGTACATCATAGCCGATGTACAGATGAACCACGACTATCCCACCATCCGCCGGGCGCTGTTCGATCCCAATTGCCGGCCAGGCGGAACGGTTCTGGTACACAAACAACCCGACAATATCTGGCGCATCGACTATCAGTTGCACGACGGCGAGGACGAGGCAGAAGCCATAGCCGAACACAACGTGCGTGCATCTGTGGCAGCGGTCCTTGCCGATCTGGGGTTCACCGGTGACTGGGACCTGGAATGGTGGAGCATCTATTCCGCCAATACACTTGCGCTGGATGACTACCGCGACAGGAGGGTCTTTTTCATCGGCGACAGCGCCCATATCGTACCCATCTTCGGGGTGCGCGGGTTGAACAACGGCCTTGCCGATGCCCAGAACATCGCATGGAAACTGGCGCGGGTGTTGAAGGGCAAGGCCCCGCAGGCGCTTCTGGACAGCTATTCGCCCGAGCGCCGCGGCGCTACGCTGGATGTCTTTGCCAATGCGTCAAAGTCAGCACGGTTCATGACTCCGCCGACACCCGGTTGGCAGTTGATGCGGGACGCGGCTCTGAACCTTTCTTTGACCCACCCGTTCGCCGGCGAACTGGCCAACCCGCGCCAGATGACGCCCTATACCTATTCAGACAGTCCGATCGTTTCGACCGATGACGCCGAACTTTGCAGCGGTCCGGTGACCGGGGCGTCCTTGCCAGAAGCCCGAGTTGGGGACGGATACCTGTCAGACCTGCTGGGTCCAGGGTTCACCCTGATCACCTTTGACCCGAGACTGGCCAAGGCGATTTTTCACGAAGACCTGACCACTGTCACGCTTCAACCAGGCTCGGAAGCAGCAGAAGTTCTCGGCGCCGGACCCCAAACCGCCTATCTGGTCCGCCCGGACAGTCACATCGCGGCGCGTTGGGCTCACCCTTCATCCACCCAAATTCTTGAAGCCTTGGGAAAATCCCTAGGAGAAAGCCGGACATGACCCCCAGAGAAGTTGAAACCGTTTACGAAGCCCTTGCGCTACAGCTTGATGCCATTGATCCGAAACGGCGCGATCTTTTCCTGGCGAAACTTGTTCTCTTGCTGTCGCATGACCTTGGAGACGCCGAAAGGGTTTGCCTGCGCATCACCGAGGCGGCACGGAACATACAACCCTATGCCGATGACTAAGCGACTTTGGACACGGAAAAATATCCGCGAAGGTCGTCGGCTGACGCGTTTCCCGCTTCTCAACCGAGATTATTCGACCCCGCCCGACTGGCATCGCCGTATGCGGAATAAGTGTTGCCATTTACGTGGTTGGTGATCCGGTTTCCTGAATCCAGCGCCAAAATGAATCGTCAATCAATAGTCGCTCTTGCCGACACGCCACGCATATGGTGCGAGCCTGTCATCGAACTCTCTTTGACCGGTTTCGATGATCTTGCTGAGCAGGCCCGAAACCGCGGGGTGCTGGGTTCTACCTCGGCGGATAGCGATCGACCAAACGCCATCGATACCCAATTCTATGGGGATTTGCTTCAACAACCCCAAAGCAAGAGCATTACGCACGGTGCCCGGGGTTGAAAGAAGAATGATATCACTTTCCGCCACTGCATCGCGCAGCGCCGCGATATTGTGGCTGTCTATCGCTATGATCGGTTCCGGCGACCCGCTATCGCGCCCCAGAAACCGAGCAAAGGCCCGCGTCACCGCAGCCGGGAAATGCGTCCCTGCAAACCGATAACGCGCAAGATCCGCCGGCTTGGGATATCGAATATTCAGGATCGGATGCCCATTGCGACAGAAGGCACCACCGGCTTGTGGCTGTAGTTCTGTCAGGCTTAGGTCGTCCACGTCTTCACGCAAATCTCGTGCATCACCAACAATGAGGTCGAGTGACTCATCCCGCAAGCCTGTCACCAGATCGACGGTTTCGGCGACGATCAAGTCGAGCTTCACATTCGGGTACGCATCATGCCATTCCGCGATGATGGGTCCGCCCAGAGACGTGGAAAAAACTGCGGTCATGCCCACCCGTATGTGCCCGCTTTGTCCCGCACTGAGATTGGCAAGCTCTTGCTCAAGATTACGGGCTTCGAACAGTATGGCCTCAACACGGCTCAATATAGTTCGCCCCGCAGACGTCAAAGGCACGGGACGTTCGGATCGTTCGAACAGCTTCATCCCCAAACGCTTCTCCAGGCTGCGAATCGAATTGCTTAGAGCGGGTTGCGAGATGTTCGCCAGTTCCGCAGCGCGGGCGAAACTTCCCTCCTGCGCGACAAGTTTGAAGTGATTTAACTGTGTTAGGTTCTGCATTTCGTCCCGCGTCCTGCCTCGCCGCATACAACTTACGTTACGTCTCTTTGCGCCCGGCGCCGCCTAACCTGCTGAAACGCATTGGGAACATTAAAATCATTCACAGTATGAATGTTAAATTTATAAAAGTAAATTTGAATGAATGATAATTCGCATCGACAATCCCCCAGCCGACGCCTCAACGCGTCAAGGAGGAGAAACGATGACAGTATTCAAGACAATCGCAACCGCAGGTCTGATGGCGTTGGCCGCTGCGACAACCGTGCAGGCGGAAACCATACTGAAGCTTGCTACCGCCGCGCCCGAGAAAACTCCATGGGGCGCCCAGGTCAACCGCTTGGCAGAAGCAATCGCCTCTGAAAGCGAAGGCCGGATCAGGGTCGAACCTTACTTCAACTCTCAGCTCGGCACAGAAAACGACACACTTGCGCAGTTGGCGCGGGGCCGGATCGAAATGGGCCTGTTCACCATATCCGCTGCGGGGCAACAGGCGCCAGAAGTCGGCCTGATGCAGCTTTACGGCTATTATGACAACAACGATCAGCGGGCCTGCGTGCAGGACAAGTTCCTGACCGACGAAATCCGCAAGCGCCTTGCACCCAAGGGCGTATTTTTCGGGTCTTGGGCCGAAGTCGGCAATGGCTACCTGATGTCAGATCGCGAGATTACCAGCGCAGACGACTTCAAGGGTATGAAGGTTGGTATCTCGGTCAACAAGATCAATACGGAGCACTGGAAACTGTTTGGCGCCAACCCGGTGCCGCTTAGCCCCGGAGAGGCTGCCTCGGCGGCATCCACAGGTCTGATTGACATGTACCCGACTGTCTATACCTTCTATATCCCCTCGGGTCTCAACAAGATCTATCCGATTGCCAATGAGTATAACTATTCCAACGGCCCCGGCATGTTCGCCGTCAGCCAGCGCATCATGGACAAGCTGAGCGAAGACGATCAGGCGGCCATCAAGCGTGTATTTGCAGACCCGGCCTTTTCATCGAAAGCCATCATGGACGAGGTCTTTGCCTTTGAGGACAAGATGCGCGCGCTACATGAATCGCAAGGAGGCAGGATCGTCCGCCTGAGTGCTGAGCAGGTCGCAGAGATCCGCAGCAAGCTCCCGCCTTGGTGGGAAGCAATGGCGGCCGACTATGGCGACGATGGCACCGCCATCCTGACGCTGATGGAAAAAGCCAAGGTCGCTTGCAACGGCTGAGTCCGATCCTGATGCAACCCGTGGTGACGCCCCAACTGCGGCGTGGGGCGTCACCCTGGCCAAGCGGAAGATAGACCCCATGACAGACCGATCCATTCCCGTGCCAGTGTCGGCACTGCTAAAGGTATGGCATATCCTGGAACGCTGGATAGCCGTTATCGCCTTCACATTGATCGGCGTATTGATCTTCGCCGACGTGGCCGGACGCGAATTGGTCGGGCCGGTAGGAACCCTTTTTGGGTTCGACATGGGATCAACCGGGGTCTACGGCGCCCGCAAGATTTCACTGTTCCTTCTGGTCATCGGCGCCTTTGCCGGGCTTGGTGTAAGTGTCGCGACCGGCACCCAGATCGTTCCCCGCATCGCCTTCAATTGGGTGCCTGCCTCATGGGCAGCGCACATCGATCGATTGTCCAACCTGCTTAGCGGCGGGGTCTTTCTCGCTGTGGCCTACTATGGGTGGATCTTCGTCAGCGCCTCACGCGAAGTCGGCACCGTGATGCCTGGGCTTGATACGCCCGTCTGGATCTTCCAGGCCGCAATCCCCATCGGCTTCCTTTCGGCTGCCATTCGTTACTTTATCTTTGCCATCTGGACCGCAACCGCCCCCGAACGCGAGGAGACCCCGGAATGAGCGCGCTTGGCCTGCTTGCCCTTGTCCTTGTCCTGCTGGTCATGCGTCAGACACTGACCGTTATCCTGATCGTTGCGATTGCATATGTGCATCTGGTCTGGGGGCATGGCTATCTCGACTACATCGTCGAGGACATGTGGACCTCGCTCAACAAGGAACTGATCCTGTCTGTGCCACTTTTCCTGCTCTGCGGCGCGGTGATGACAGAAGGCACGGCTGCACGGCGGCTGGTACGCATCGTGCGGGCCATAACCGCTCCGACCCGCGGCGGATTGGGTGTAGCCGCCATCGTCTCTTGCGCGGTATTCGCCGCGATTTCAGGCTCGTCCATCGTGACCATGATCGCCGTCGGCTCAGTGCTTTATCCAGCGATGAAAGAAGCGGGGTACAGCAACCGCTTTGCGTTGGGCACAGTGGCATCGGGTGGCACGCTGGGGATTATTATCCCGCCTTCAATCCCGCTGATACTTTATGGTCTCGTCACCGAGACCTCGATCGTCGACCTGTTCCTGGCCGGTATCCTGCCCGGTTTGTTGCTAATTGGCCTGATGATCGTCTATGCGGTCTGGGCCAACCGCCATCAACCGCCGCAACGGATGGACTGGGCAGAGCTGTGGGCGGCCTCCAGGGATGGGATATGGGCCGCACTGTTCCCTGTGATCCTGTTGGGCGGCATCTATTCGGGCTATTACTCGCCCACCGAAAGCGCCGCTGTCGCGTTGGTTTACGCGCTGTCCATAGAGTTTTTCCTTCACCGTGAGATGAACCTGGCGGGCTATTTCAGGGTCGTCACCGAAACCGCCAAGCTCGGCGGGGCGCTATTCCCGCTGATCGCCGTTGCCTTGTCGCTTAACCTCATCCTAACCGAATACCGGGTTCCGGCGCAGATGGTGGAGCTGGCTGAAATATGGATCGACAACCCGCTGGCCTTTATCCTGATCGTCAACTTGCTGCTGCTGATCGTCGGCGCGTTCATGACCACGAACGAGGCGATCCTGATCCTGGCACCGATCCTGATGCCGGTGGCACAAGCCTATGGTTTCCACCCTGTGCATTTCGGGATCATCATGATCGTCAACCTGGAAATCGGATATCTGACACCACCGGTCGGGATGAATCTGATGGTCGCAATGGTGACCTTCAAGCAAAAGTTCGGCGAGTTGGTGATCTCGGTGCTGCCCTATATCGCGGCAATGGTGGTCGGGCTGATCCTGATCACTGTCTTTCCTTGGCTGTCTCTGGGACTTCTGTAATGCCGCGCATCAACTCAGCCCCGAACCACTGGGCCGAAGATCTCGGACGGTTCGATTTCGGTTATCCGGTGGCCGATACCGCCCAGTTGAACATTGCAAAACGGCGGTGCCTCCCAAGCGTGGCAGCCCTTGGTTTCACGGTCCTGGGCCAGCACGCAGATTCAGTCAGGATGGCTGGTTCCGGCGCGCTGTTCGCCCCGGACAACAACGGGATTAGCAGCAGCGCCTCCACCAGAAACGAGACGTTCGCACAAGACGCGATCGGGCTAGAACACGACGGTTTTCTCAGATGTCAGAATGGAACCGAAACCATGCCTGAGGCAATCACACACTCGCACCAGGCGACCGCGCTGGCGGGGCCGCGCAATCTCTACAAGAGCGAATTGAGCGGGATCAAGGTAGGCAGCTTTGCCGGCTTTCTGTTGATCGACGGCAACCCGCTTGATGATAGCGTGGGCGCAACCCGGCCCTCCCAGACGCTGCATCTGATCATGAAATCCAGCGTGATTCACAAGAACGCGTTGGTGAACTAACAGGAGATTGTCATGGCCGATCGAACTGCCGAACACAGGTACCGTATGCGGGCGCAAGTCTCGGTGCCGAAATTACTGGAATGTGGCGAGGTGGCGCATTGGTGGTGCACGCATATTTCGGAAGTCATGCCCACCGCCCTAGCCCATTCGCCTCTTGCTCCGGGTGGGTTGGAAGACGCACAGATGGACGCGGTGCTGGAGATCACCGCCGAGACTGATCTTGGTGCGCTGACGTTGCGTGATTTTCTGGCCCACCCGCAAAGCGGGGCGCGCGGCATCGTGGTGATCAAATCTGGCAAGGTGGTGGCCGAGAGCTACCCCGACCTGCGCGCAGACCAGCCGCATCTCTGGGCTTCCTGCGCCAAGCCGATGGCGGGGCTGATAATCGAACACCTGATCGACGCCGGAAGGATCGACGATGCTCACGGCATCGGAGAATATGTCCCCGCCCTGCGCGATACCGATTGGCATGACGTCTCTGTAAGGCAGGTCATGGATATGACCCCGGGCATGGACTGCGAAGAAAACGAGCAAACCCGCGCCGACCCGACTTCGAACGCGATCCGCGCTTTCCGTGCCGAGTTCAACCACCCGGTGAACGGCAAGGTTGAAACCTTGCTGGAAGTGCTGCAATCCAGCCGACGCATCGACACGCCCGGTAAAAAATTCGAATACGGCTCGCCTTGCACACAGGTGCTGGTTTATCTTGCCGAAGCGGTCGCCGAGCTACCTTGGGCCGAACAGCTGCGTCGGAATGTCTGGTCACACTTGCGCGCCGACGGCCCGGTGCAGGTCCATCTGTCACCGGATGGCATTGCGCTGGCGCATGGCGTGGTTTCATCACGGCTGCGCGACATGGCGCGGTTCGGAATGCTCTACACACCCAGTTGGTCGCGTGTGGCCGACCAACAGGTGGTCAGCGACGCTGTTCTCGCGCGAATTCGGAAAGGTGTGCGTGACAAAGGGTTCTTCATGAACGGCTATGACGGTCCTGTCTTTGTCGACCGGCTTGGTGACGACACCATGTTGGGCAACGCGCGCCAGTGGGACTGCATCTGGCCCGATGGCGACCTGTACAAAGGCGGGTTCATGGACCAGGGGCTTTATGTCTCGCCTGACCGCGATCTGGTGATTGCATACTTCTCGACATCGCAAACCATGCAAATGACCCGCTACCTGCGTCGGATCGCCACCAGCGATCTGTTCGCCCAACCCGATTTGCCAGGAGACCTCATATGACACAGCACCTGCCGACAAAGCGTCTTGAAATGACGTTGGAAGACCGTCTGACCCAAGAAGAAGGCTGGGTCTACATGACAGGAATGCAGGCGCTGGTGCGGCTGCCAATCCAGCAACGCAAGCGTGATGCGGCGGCGGGGATGAATACCGGCGGCTATATCTCGGGATATCGTGGCAGCCCCGTGGGCACATATGACATGAACCTTTGGCAGGCCGAGGCCGCGCTGAAGGCACATAACATCTTCTTTCAGGCGGGCGTGAACGAAGACCTCGCGGCCACAGCGACTTGGGGTTCACAGATGGTCGGACTGTTTCCCGGCGCCAAGGTCGAGGGCGTGTTTTCGATCTGGTACGGAAAGGCACCGGGCATGGACCGCTCGATGGACCCGTTGCGCCACGCCAATCTTGCCGGCACCAACCCCAAAGGCGGCAGTCTGCTTTTGGTCGGCGACGACCACGGTGCGAAATCGTCGACGCTGGCCTGCTATTCCGATCTGAACTTCGCCTCACTCGGCATACCGCTCCTGGCACCAGCCAATGCCCAGGATGTGCTGGATTTCGGGCTGCACGGCATCGCCATGAGCCGCTATTCCTCGACCCTTGTTGGCATGAAGCTGGTCACTGACGTGGTCGAAGGTGGCGGGTCGGTTTATGTGGCGCCCGACAGCCCCAAGATTGTAATGCCGCAAAGCGAGGGACCGGACACCAGCATCAAACCCTTCACCCCGATCCCTGAACAGGAACGGCTGCTATGGGATGTAAAGCTTGGCAAGGTGCAGGAATACGCCCGGGCCAATCAGCTTAACCGGATTACTGCACCTGACGGCGCGCGCCTCGGGATCGCCGCCGCTGGCAAAGCGTGGCAAGACCTGAACCAAGCCTTGGCGGGGCTGGGATTCCGTGACGGCAAGATCGGCAATATGCCGGTTCGGTTGCTAAAGGTCGGCATGGTCTGGCCGCTCGATCCGCAGTTGGTTCGCGACTTTGCCAACGGGCTGGATACGATCATCGTAGTCGAGGAAAAGCGCCCACTGCTGGAGGATCAGATCCGCAGCAGCCTTTATGGTTCGGGCATTGCGCCCCGCCTCGTGGGCAAGACTTACGGCTCGCCGGACAGCGGCGTTGCGTTTCCCAACGCCGGAGAGATCACCCCCAACCTGGTCACCCAAGTATTGGTGCGCGTCGCAACCGAAACCGATCCGGACTGTGGCGTGTTCCTTCCCAACCGCAGTGACGCGCCGCCCGCACTTGGCACCGGCGCGATGCGTTTGCCGTCCTTTTGCGCCGGCTGCCCACATGGTCGGTCGACCCAAGTGGTGGACGGAAGCCGGGCCCTGGCTGGAATAGGGTGTCATACCATGGCGATGCTGCGCGACCCGATGAAGACCAACTCGGTCAGCCATATGGGCGGCGAAGGGGTGATGTGGCTGGGCCAGTTTCCGTTCACCGACGAAAGCCACGTCTTTGCCAATATGGGCGATGGCACATATTTCCACTCGGGTCTGCTGGCGATTCGCGC
Organism: Thalassovita sp.; assembly: GCA_017792425.1. GTDB lineage: Bacteria > Pseudomonadota > Alphaproteobacteria > Rhodobacterales > Rhodobacteraceae > Thalassobius. The sequence goes on along the minus strand of CP051233.1, from coordinate 1,055,405 downwards.
CGCAATCGCGGCGGGCGCGCCAATGACCTACAAGCTTTTGCACAACGGCTTTGTCTCCATGACCGGCGGCCAGCCGCATGACGGCGATATAGGCCCCCTTCAAATGATAGCGCAGTTGCGCGCTGAGGGCGTGGAGAGCATTGCGCTGGTGGCGGACGAGCCCGAGAAATACACTGGCAAGTCGCTAGGCGCTGGCGTCAGCCTGCATCCGCGCTCTGAGATGGAAATGGTGCAAAGCCAGTTCCGCAACAAGCCCGGCGTCTCGGTAATCATCTATGATCAGCCCTGCGCCACCGAGCGCCGCCGCCTGCGCAAACGCGGCAAATGGGCCGACCCCGACAAGCGCGCATTCATCAACCCGGAGGTCTGTGAAGGCTGTGGCGATTGCTCGACCGTGTCCGCCTGCATGGCGATCGAGCCCTTGGAAACTGACCTAGGCCGCAAGCGACAGATCAACCAGTCATCATGCAACAAGGATTTTTCCTGCGTTGAAGGTTTCTGCCCCTCTTTCGTCACCGTCTCTGGTGCACGACCGCGCAAGGCAAAGGCATCGCGCGCACCGATCGACGCCAGCCATCTGCCCACCCCCGCCCAACGGTCAATTGACGGGTCGTGGTCGATTCTGGTCTCTGGCATTGGTGGCGCAGGCGTGGTGACAGTGGGACAAACCCTGGCCGTTGCCGCCCATGCAGATGGTTACTATTCATCAAACCTTGATATCACCGGGTTGGCCCAAAAATACGGCGCGGTGCATTCGCACATCAAGTTCGCCCTCAGCCCCGAACAGATGCGTGCCACCCGGATCGCCGCTGGCGAAGCTGACGCCCTAATCGGCTGCGACCTGGTGGTGGCTGCCAGCGACGAAGCGATATCCAAGCTGACACCGAGCCGGTCCATTGCGGTGACAGATACCACGGTCGTCCCGACATCCGAGTTCTCCAAGAACCCCGACTGGCAGCTATCTGCAGAGGAACAGCTTGAACGCCTGATCCGTGTTCTCGGCAGCGCTGCAAGCGCCGTTAACGCCCAGCACCTGGCAGAGAAGGTCATGGGCGACCGCGTTTATAGCAACATGCTTTTGATGGGGGCTTTGTGGCAGCAGGGCGGCATTCCGCTTTCGCTTGAGGCAATCCATCACGCCATTGAATTGAACGGGGTAGCCGCCGAGAAGAACAAGCAGGCCTTTGACCTCGGTCGAATCGCCGTAGCCGAACCGCAAAGCGCAGCCAGATTGGCCGGGGATGATACGCCGATCATCCTGGAAACTCTCCGCACCCAGTCACTGGACGAGGTAATCGCCCACCGCAGCCGCGAGTTGGTCTCCTACAAGAACGCCGTTTTTGCCAAACACTATACCGACACCTTGGCGCGCATAAAGCAGGCCGGTCTGGATGAGGTCGCGCAAATGGCCGCCGCCAAGGGGCTGTACAAGCTGATGGCGGTCAAAGACGAGTGGGAAGTTGCGCGGCTCTATTCGAAACCGTCTTTCATCAAGGGATTGGAAGAGACTTTCGAGGGTGATTTCGACCTGACCTTCTACTTCGGCGCCTGGCCATTTGGCGGCTTCGATGAAAAAACCGGCAAACACGTAAAAGGTGCAGTCAAGGGCAAGAAGGCGTTGCGTTTCTTCCGCTGGATGAACCGCTTGCGCGGTCTGCGTGGCACGGCGCTTGATCCGTTCCGCAACAACGCCGAGGCCAAGCTTTCCCGCAAATTACTGGCAGAGTACGAGGCGGATATCGAACTTGCCATCGCCCAGGCCACGCCGGGCAATTCCGAAAGCATTGCCACGCTTCTTGACCTGCCGGAACACATTCGCGGCTACAGCCATGTGCGCGAACGCCACGCCGAAAACGTCGAAAAGAAACGCGCCGCGCTGCGCGCCAATCTCCAAGCCCCAGTGGCAGACGCCGCTTGAACAGGAGCCATAGAATGAAGCTGAGATCAGACAAGGTTACAGTAGGCCACATGAACACCGGGGCGCGCGCCCTGTGGCGCGCCACCGGCACCTTGCCCGAAGAATTTGGTCGCCCGATCATAGGCATCGCCAACTCCTTTACCGAAATGGTGCCGGGTCACGTTCACCTTCAAGCATTGGGGCGTCTGGTCGCACGCGAGATACGCGCGGCTGGCGGAGTGCCGAAAGAGTTCAACACAATCGCTGTGGATGACGGCATCGCTATGGGGCACGAGGGAATGATGTATTCCCTGCCATCGCGCGAAATCATCGCGGACGCGGTAGAGTACATGGCCAACGCCCATGCCATCGACGCACTGATCTGCCTGTCGAATTGCGACAAGATTACCCCAGCGATGCTAATGGCCGCGAACCGGCTCAATATCCCAACGATCTTCGTCTCCGGTGGACCGATGGAAAGCGGCAAGTTCGATTATCGCGGCGCGTCGAAGCGCATCGACGCCATTGATACGATCTATGTCGCGGGTGCGCCGGACGCCACCCAGGCAGAGATTGACGCGGTTGAGGAAAGCGCGTGTCCAACCTGTGGCTCCTGCGCGCTTATGGGCACGGCCAACTCGATGAACTGCCTGACCGAAGCGCTGGGAATGGCACTCCCCGGAAACGGCACCATCGTAGCGACGCATACGGACCGCGAAGACCTGTTCCGCAAGGCCGCGCATCGCATCGTGGACATGGCGAAGGCCTACTACCGTGATGGAGACGAAAGCGTCCTGCCACGCTCCATTTGCACGCGCGAAGGGTTGGAGAATGCCGTGCGTATGACCATGGCAATTGGCGGGTCGACCAATACGATCCTGCATCTGCTGGCGGTTGCGCAGGAAAGCGGCGTGGATTTCAACATCGACGATTTCGACCGTATCAGCCGCGACACGCCCTGTCTGTGCAAGGTTTCGCCCTCCGCTCATGAAATTTTCATCGAAGACATGCACCGCGCAGGCGGAGTCATGGCGGTGGCGCATGAGTTGCTCAAGGCGGGCAAGTATAATGGCAATGTACCGACTGTGCTGGGCCAGCCCGTGACCGAGTATTGCGCAGATTGGGACATCACCAACCCCGAAAATGAAACGGCGCGCACGCTTTTCTCCGCCGGACCGGGCGGCATCCGCTCGATCCGGGCATTTTCGCAATCCAGCCGATTCAAAGAGCTTGATACCGACCGCGCCACCGGGGTGATCCGCAGCGCAGAACATGCCTTTACCGAAGATGGCGGGCTTGCCGTTCTGCGTGGCAATCTGGCTCCGGACAGCTGCGTTGTGAAATCAGCGGGCGTGCCAGACAACCTCTGGAAATTCCGTGGAACGGCGATTGTCAGCGAAAGCATGGAAGATGCGCTGGAAAAAATTCAGGACGGCACTGTTCAAGCGGGCCATGTAGTCGTGATCCGGTACGAAGGGCCGCGTGGAGGACCGGGAATGCGCGAAATGCTGACACCCACCGGAATGCTCAAAGCTCGTGGATTGGGCGACAAGGCGGCACTGATCACCGACGGGCGGTTCTCCGGGGCGACCTCGGGCCTGTCGGTTGGTCACGTCTCGCCCGAAGCGGCGGCGGGCGGTGTAATCGCGCTGGTGCAGGATGGCGACGAGATAAGTTTCGACATCCCCAACCGCAGCGTGACGCTGAACGTGTCGCAATCGGAACTTGAACGCCGCCGCGCCGAGATGAACGCACGCGGAGACAAGGCTTGGCGGCCCGCAACCCGCTTGCGCGAAGTCTCGACCTCGCTGCGGGTTTACGGGCTGATGGCGTCATCAGCCGACAAAGGCGGCGCGCGTGACAAGGATCGACTGGCGCGGCTGGAACGCCTGTCAGCTGAAGGATAACAGGAGATCTGACATGGACCATATAGTCGCTCTTTCCCGCCCCCTGCCCCTGCCAGAGATTCCCCTGACCGAGGGCACGCTGAAATTCCGGCCTGTCACCGCTACCGCCGAAGTGCCCGACGGCACCCGCATCTATGGCTGTACCGCGCTGGACCCGGTCGACAGCAAGGCGATTGCAGCCTTGCCTGACAGCGTCAAGCTAATCGCCAATATCGGTGTCGGCTTTGACAATATCGATCTGCTGGCCGCCGCCGCACGCGGCATCGCGGTTTCGAACACGCCCACCGTGACCGAGGACACCGCCGATCTGGCCTTTGCGTTGATCCTGGCCGCCTGCCGCCGGATCGGCGAAGGCGAACGTTTCCTGCGTGGCGGCCAGTGGATTGACACCCATTCCGCGCCACCTCTCGGCGTGCGGGTGCATGGCCAGACACTGGGCCTTGTCGGCTTTGGCGCCATATCCAAGGCTGTTGCACGCCGCGCTAAGGGGTTCGGGATGGAAATCCTGTATACCGACCTGACACGGATGCGAGATACCGAAACCGAGATCGGCGCCCGTTATGTGGCAACCCTGCACGAAATGTTGGCGCAATCCGATATCGTGTCAATCCACACGGTGCTGTCCCCAGCGACCCGCAACCTGATCAACGCCGAGGCGCTGGCCGCCATGCGGCCAGGCAGCGTACTAGTCAACGCTGCACGCGGCGGAATCGTGGACGAGGTCGCGCTGTGCGACGCATTGGAACGCCGGCATCTAGCCGCCGCCGCACTGGATGTGTTCGATGGCGAACCGACCGTCCGCGCTAGTCTTTTGGCACGAAACGACGTGGTTCTGACCCCGCATATCGGCAGTGCAACGGCTGCCTGCCGCACAGATATGGTTCAGTGTTTTATCGGCAATGTGACGGCCTTCCTGACCAAAGGCCAGCCGCTCAATCCGGTCCCGCTGCCCAAACCCTAGCCGTTCCTTTTCAACCAAGAGGCCAGACATGTCGACAATGAACCTCGTTCCCGTCACCTGTGATGATTATCGCCGGATTGCCGAACGCAAGCTGCCCCGCGCCCTGTTCGACTATATCGACGGCGGCGCCTATGGCGAAAAGACAATGCGGCGCAATGTCAATGATTTCCAACGTCTGTCGCCGCGCCAGACCGTGATGCGGGATGTTTCGAGCGTCACTACCGCGACGTCCCTCGTCGGGACTGCAACCAATCTGCCGGTCGCGCTCGCCCCGGTAGGCATGTCCGGCATGTTCGCCCGGCGCGCCGAAGTGCAGGCCAAGCGTGCCGCGGACAAGGCCGGGATACCGTTTACGCTGTCCACTGTGTCAATCTGTTCGCTAGAAGAGGTGGCGACAGTGTCCGACACACCGTTCTGGTTCCAACTCTACATGTTGCGCGACCGGAAAATCGTGCAGGAAATGCTAGAGCGCGCATGGGGTGTCGGGGTACGCACGCTGGTCTTTACCGTCGACCTTGCCGTGGTGGGTGAACGCTACCGCGATACGCGCAATGGCATCACGGGCGGGGCCAGCACATGGGGACGTTTCCGATCGGGACTCCTGTCCTATCTCAGCCACCCGCAATGGCTGCTTGAGGTCGGCATAAAGGGAAAACCGCATCTCTTTGGCAATCTCGCCGACTACGTTCCCGCCGCCACCAGCATTCCCGAATACCGGGGTTGGGTGGAAAGCCAGTTCGATCCCTCGGTGACATGGAAAGATATCGAATGGCTACGCCGAATCTGGAAAGGCAAGCTCATCATCAAGGGCGTCCTGACACCCGAGGACGCCACCAGCGCCGTTGCGGCGGGCGCCGATGCGGTAGTGGTTTCCAATCACGGGGGACGGCAGCTTGATGGCGTGACCTCCAGCATTGCCGCTCTTGCTGCAATCGCCGAAACCCTGACCGGCAAGGCAGAGGTGTTGATGGATGGGGGCGTGCGCAGCGGCCTCGATGTGTTTCGCGCTGTTTCGCAAGGCGCAAGCGGCGTCATGATCGGACGGCCTTGGGCCTTTGCTGTGGCGGCACGGGGTGAAACCGGTGTGGCAAGCCTGCTCGACGCGTTCAAACGCGAGATGGAGGTCTCTATGGCGCTGGCCGGCACAACGGATGTCTCGGAAATCAGCGCCCTCCTTTGTCAATGGGAGAAAACCTAGCCCCTGCACCCCGCACGAAATCAAGATGGAGCTTACCTGTCAGGGGCTAAAATCAGATCCTGATCAACCACTTGCGACAATTCTTCAACTTCTCTGATCTTCTTTCTGTTAAAGATCGGATGGCCGTAAATCGCTGCCTATACCAGTGTCCGTGGTCTGACCCAAAAAGTCAGTCACCTGTGGTTATGCCGCGGCGTTTTACGGGGATGGCAGAGGTTGGAATTTCAGACGTGCATGGAAACGAGCCAGTTCATTCTCGGTCGGAAATTGCCCGCAAAAGGTCTTTACGTAGGCCGCGACGCGCGCCATGCGGGTCGCCTGATCCTCTTGCACCTGCATCGAAATATAACCGATCTGCGTCAGGTAGACGGTGCGCGCTCTGACGTCGGCTTCGGAGGGCTCAAATCCAAAGCGTGCAAACATCGCCCGGATCGCCCCCAGACGTGTCTCGTCCGCCAAGTTGACACGCGTTGCGACGGCATCTGACTGGTGCGCCCAGCCACGGATCGCAAAATCCAGCTGCGGTTCAAAAACGCTGTCATCGTGAAAGACAACAATAAGGTTCAGAATCGCTTCTGAAATCGTTTCGGCGTAGGCAGCGCAAGCATCGACGAACGCGCCCGTGTTCTTGGTTTCCCATTCATCAAGCAAAGCTTCAAGCAGCGCATTCCGGTCCTTGAAGAACCAATAGAAACTTGTACGCGCAATACTTAACGCGCTGGCTAGGGGCTGGACCTTTACCGAATCGACACCCGAGGCAATCAGCGCCTTCCGCGCGGCCTCCAACCAGACGTCGCGCGAACCACGCCAGCCAGTAGTCTTTTCAGTCTCAGTCGGGAATTCAGGGGATGCCTTCATAAGGATATTCATAACCGTACCGGGGCAACGGAACAAGAAAAATGTTCTTTGCTGAACTCTTTCTTGACACTAATGAACATTTTATTTTTGATAGGCTCATCAACCAGGGAGCACACCGATGTCCAATGACCCCCTTCTCCAGCCTTTCCAGCTTAAGCATCTGACGCTTCGCAATCGCATCATGACCACCAGCCATGAACCTGCTTACCCCGAGAATGGCATGCCCAAGGCGCGCTATGCCGCCTATCATGCCGAACGCGCCAAAGCTGGCGTGGCGCTGGCCATGACCGCGGGCAGCGCTGCTGTATCCAAGGACAGCCCACCGGTGTTCAACAACATTCTCGCCTACAAAGACGAAGTTGTGCCGTGGATCAAACAGCTGACAGATGCCTGCCATGACCACGGCTGCGCGGTGATGATCCAACTGACCCATCTGGGCCGCCGCACGGGTTGGTCCAAGGGGGATTGGCTGCCGTCGGTTTCGTCGTCCAAGCATCGTGAACCCGCACACCGCGCCTTCCCAAAACTGGCTGAAGATTGGGACATTGAACGCATCATCACCAATTTCGCAGACGCCACCGAACGGATGAAGGCAGGTGGCATGGATGGCATCGAATTGCAGGTCTACGGGCACCTGCTGGATCAATTCTGGTCACCGCTGACCAACGATCTGGATGGCCCCTATGGCGGGCAGACCCTGGACAGCCGGATGAAGCTGCTGATGGACGTCTTGGGCGGCATCCGCAAGCGCGTAGGGAACGAATTCATTGTGGGAGTTCGCTATACCGCCGACGAAATGCAGGATCGGGGGATCACGCCAGAAGAGGGGATCGAGATTTCCAAACGCCTGAAAGACAGCGGCATGGTGGACTTCCTGAACGTGGTGCGCGGGCGCATCCACACGGACCCAGCGATGACGGACATGATCCCCGTGCAGGGTATGAAAAACGCACCGCATCTGGATTTTGCGGGCGCGGTGCGCGCTGCCACTGGGATGCCCACGTTCCATGCCGCGAAAATCCCCGATGTGGCCACGGCACGCCATGCCGTTGCCTCGGGACTGCTGGACATGGTTGGCATGACGCGCGCGCATATGGCCGATCCGCACGTGGTACGCAAGATCGTCGAAGGGCGCGAGGATGACATCCGCCCCTGCGTCGGCGCCACCTATTGCCTGGATCGCATCTATGCCGCAGGCGAGGCCCTGTGCATCCACAACGCCGCCACCGGCCGCGAACTGACCATGCCGCACGAAATCACCCCTGCACCAACCCGCAAAAAGGTAGTGATTGTCGGTGCTGGCCCCGCAGGGTTGGAGGCCGCCCGTGTTGCCGCCGACCGCGGCCATGATGTGATCGTATTCGAAGCGCAATCCGATCCGGGCGGGCAGATTCGCCTGACCGCACTCAACCCTCGCCGCCGTGAGATGATCAGCATCATCGACTGGCGCATGTCCCAATGTGCCGCCCGGGATGTGGAGTTCCGCTTCAACACATGGGCGGAGGCAGAGGATGTGATCGCGCTGAACCCCGATGTGGTGGTGATTGCAACCGGAGGCATGCCGAATGTGGAACTGTACGAATCCGGCAAAGATCAGGATCTGGTCACAACCTCTTGGGACATTATCTCGGGCGATGTGAAGCCGGGCCAAAATGTTCTGGTCTATGATGAAAGCGGGGATCACCCTGCCCTGATGGCGGCTGAAATCGCCGCCAACGCAGGCAGCAAGGTCGAAGTCATGACCCCCGACCGTACCTTCGCACCGGACATTATGGCGATGAACCTTGTCCCCTACATGCGTGCGCTTCAGGACAAGGACGTGACCTTTACCGTCACGCGACGCCTGTTGGATGTGACCCGCGACGGCAACCTGCTGAAGGCCAAGATCGGCACGGACTACAGCGAATTCACCAGCGAAAAGACATATGATCAGGTGGTTGTGAACTACGGGACGTTACCACTGGATCAACTGTATTTCGACCTGAAACCCCTGTCCTCGAACGGGGGGGCGGTGAACTATGACGCGCTGATAGACGGTCAGCCGCAGGCGGTCACGCGCAACCCCGAAGGAGCATTCCAGCTATACCGTATTGGTGACGCGGTCAGCGCCCGCAACACCCACGCCGCGATTTACGATGCCCTGCGGCTGATGAAGGACATCTAACATGCGCTCGTCCAAGACAGTTCACGTCATTTCCGCCCATGCCGAAGGCGAGGTTGGCGACGTGATCGTCGGGGGCATCACCCCGCCCCCCGGGGCAACCCTGTGGGATCAGCGCAACTGGATTGCGCAGGACCAAACCCTGCGCAATTTCGTTTTGAACGAACCGCGCGGCGGCGTGTTCCGGCATGTGAACCTTCTGGTGCCTCCGAAACATCCGCAGGCCGACGCGGCCTTCATCATCATGGAGCCGGAAGACACGCCGCCCATGTCCGGCTCCAACTCGATCTGCGTGGCAACCGTGTTGCTGGATGGCGGGATCATCCCGATGGTGGAACCCGTCACCGAACTGACGCTCGAAGCCCCCGGCGGGCTTGTGCGAATCCGCGCCGAATGTTCCAACGGCAAAGCACAAAAGATCACGGTGCAGAACCTGCCTTCCTTCGCACAACATCTGGATGCGAATTTGGAGGTCGAGGGTCACGGCACGCTACAGGTTGACACGGCCTTTGGCGGTGACAGTTTCGTGATTGTCGATGCCCCGTCGCTCGGCTTTGCCTTGCGCCCGGACGAAACCTCGGATCTGGCCTGTCTGGGCGTGAAGATCACCAATGCAGCGAATGAACAGCTGGGCTTCTACCACCCGACCAACCCCGATTGGAGGCACATCAGCTTTTGCGGGTTCGTGACGCCGGTTTTGAATGGCCAGACACGCCACGCCGTAGCCATTCAGCCGGGCAAGATAGACCGTTCGCCCACCGGAACCTGCGTCTCGGCACGGCTGGCCGTGATGGCCGCACGCGGGCAGATGGACGTGGGCGATCGACTCGAGTGCCGTTCGATCATCGACAGCCGGTTTGATGGGTGCATCGCGGGCACCCTTGATCTGAACGGCACGCCCGCCATCCTGCCCGAAATTTCGGGGCGCGGCTGGATCACGGGCATCCATCAACACATGCTGGACCCGGATGACCCCTGGCCCGGCGGATACAGGTTGAGCGACACATGGGGGGCCAAATGAAAATCGGGATAATCGGCACCGGCACGATCACCAGCGCAGTCGTGCACGGCATTGCGCAGGACGGGCACCAGATCACGGTATCTGAACGCAGCGCGGACAAGGCTCGGGGACTGGCTGACAGCTACTCGAATGTTCAGATCGGCAGCAACCAGAACGTACTGGATCAAAGCGACATCGTGATCATCGGCCTCATGGCCGATGTGGGGCGCTCTATTCTGCCTGGTCTGAGCTTTCGGGCGGATCAACAGATCATTTCCGTCATGGCTGGTGTCTCGCTGGCTGAACTCGCCTCCTTGGTCACCCCGGCCCGAGCAGCAGCGATCATGATGCCATTTCCGGGGAGCGCTCAGGGTGGCAGCCCGCTGATGATGCAGGGTGACGCAAATCTCGTAGGCCGCCTCTTTGGGGCGCGCAACAGCCTTTTCGTTCTGGAAACCGCTGAAGAACTATCCGCCTATATTTGTGCGCAGGCAGTGCTGTCCCCCGTCGCCCGGATGATCGAAGATGCCGCGAACTGGCTTGGCAAACGGGTCAATGACCCCGCGCAGGGCGAAGCGTTCTTGCGCGCACTTGTCGCCTCCAGCCTGCATGACACCCCGGCAAGCGATCTGATTGTGGCGCTGAACACCGAAGGTGGCTTTAACCAACGCCTGCGCCAGCACATGGATGCAGCGGGGACAAGCACATCCTTGACCGAGGGCTTGCACGGTCTGGAAAGTAACGCATGACCCTACCGCATATTTTTTCGCCTCTGAAGTTGCGTCACAAGACGCTGAAAAACCGGATCGTTTTTGGGGCGCACACCACGAACATGGCCAAGGACGGTTTGCCGGGCGATCAGCATCTTGGTTACTACCTGGAACGCGCGCGCGGTGGGGCGGCGATGATCACGGTGGAACCCATGCCAGTGCATCCCGCAGCAGTGCTGACGCGCGGCAACTTCCGGGCAGGGTCAGACGAGGTGATCCCGGGATTTCGCCGCATCACTGAAAGCTGTCAGGCTCTTGGCGCGGTGATGATCCAGCAGCTTTATCACGTCGGTGCCCATGGGGATTGGGACAACAGCTGGTACGCGCCCTGGTCGCCATCCGGTGGCCCCAGTTACCATGACAATGACGGCAGCCATCCGATGACCGCCACTGAGATCGAGGAAACCATACAGGCCTTTGTCGACGCCGCGATCCGCTGCCAGAAAGCGGGCTTTGACGGGGTCGAGGTCTGGGCCGCCTACAACTGCCTTCTGGATCAGTTCTGGTCTCCGTTTTCCAACCAACGCACAGACAACTGGGGCGGAAGCCTTGAAAACCGCACCCGGTTTTCTCGTGACATCCTAGGCAGGATACGCGCGGCATGCGGGGACGATTTCATCATCGGCCTGTCCGTCTCGGACGATCAGGAAACCGGCGTTTTTCCCACGCAAGATGAAATGCTGGAAATCCTGTGCCTGCACGATGACGAAGGGCTGATGGACTACGTCACCATAGGTGCGGGCAGTTACATCAACTTCCAGAAGATCATCCCCAGCTTTCAGTTCGCCGAAAACCTGACCGCCGATCTGGCCGAACGGGCGAAAGCCGCAAACCTGTCCGCCCGCATCATTTCCGAGGCGAATATCCGCACCCCGGAAAACGCCAATATCCTGCTTGGGTCCGGTCAAGCGGATCTGGTGTCCATCGTGCGCGGCCAAATCGCGGACCCGTATCTAGTCACCAAGGCCCAGGAGGATCGCACCGACGATATCCGCGGCTGCCTGAGCTGTAATCAGCAATGCTGGGGCCGACGTGGACGCGACTATTACATTTCCTGCCTGATCAACCCGTCAGCGGGACATGAATACCTGTGGGGCGGGGATTGCTTTGTCCCTGCTGAAACGCCCAAATCCGTTCTGGTGGTCGGTGCTGGCCCGGCTGGGCTTGAATGCGCTCGCGTCGCCGCCGAACGAGGGCACCGCGTAACCTTGGCTGAGGCCGCCCCCGATGCCGGCGGGCAATTCCGGTTGGCCGGTTTGCAGCCCCGGCGCGGCCAGATCGCCGACCTGATCGCCTGGTACACCCGCCAATTGGACAAACTGAGAGTCAATCTACGCTTCAACACCTATCTGGAGGCCGATGAGATCGCCGCGCAGGGCGCCGATATCGTGGTGCTGGCGACGGGTGCTCTTCCCGCCGAGACCGGGTTTCAAAAAGCACTTCCCCGGGTGGCAGAGCTTCCAGGGGTCCGCAAAGCCAACGTATGGTCCGTTCAGGATGTCATGGAGCGTACCGCCAGGCTGGGCACCCATGTCTTGTTGCTGGACGAAGGCGGCCATTGGCGCGGCGTCGGCACGGCCTGGCATCTGGCGCAAGCTGGCCACGCGGTCACCCTGCTGACCCCCGATCCGATGGTGGGCAAGGAACTGGCACGCACGGCATCCGACTTCACGGCTAGGCAAACCTTGGCGCGACTGGGGGTGCGGTTCGTCTGCGAAAGCGCAATTATTGAATGGACGGGCACCAACGCGCATTGCATTTCCTTGCTGACGCAAGAGGCATTCCAAATCGAGGCTGATGCACTAGTGCTTTCCACAGGCGGACAGGCGGATCACACTCTGCCCGACACGCTGCGCGACATGGGACTCCCGGCGCAGTTGATTGGCGACGCACTTGCCCCCAGATCGGCGGCGGCTGCTATCTACGAGGGGCGCAAACTGGGACTAAGCCTTTAGGATGCGGACACATGATATCTTACGCACAGTCGAGATGTTGTGGACTTGCCCGGGCAAGTGAGCTCAACACTCTCCACAAAAGCCAGCCCGGTTCTCCGAGAGACGTTTCCTAGGTAATATGCAGCAAGGTGGATTTCATTCTGTGTTTTTCGCGGCGGTGATGATGACCTCCACCTGATATTCAGGCGCGGCCAGACGGGCCTCTCCGCAGGCGCGTACAGGTGCGTGGCCCTCGGGCACCCAAGCATCCCAGACGGCGTTCATTTCGTCGAAATTGTTCATATCATCCAACCAAATGACGGCCTGCAAGATACGGGTTTTGCCAGACCCTGCCTCGGCCAAAAGACGTTCCACCGCACCCAGACAATCTTGGGTCTGTTGAGCGACACTGTCTCCAGCCGTACCGACTTGGCCAGCCAAATAAATCGTGTCGCCGTGGGTCACGATCTGGGACATGCGTTTGTTCACATGTGCGCGTTTGATTTCAGCCATTAGACCTTCTCCTGTCGTTCTAATTCTTGCCAAAGGGTTCCGATTTCACGCTCTAACCGTTCTGCAACATCCAGAACGAACGCATCCTGATGCATCGGCCCGACCAATTGCACGCCACGCGGTGATCCGTTTTGCAGATGCGTGGGTAGGGCCGCCGAAGGCAAACCCAAAACGTTGATCGCTAAAAGCGGCGCTTGAGCAGCAAGGATATCACCGAGAGTCCCCGGTTCCATAAAATCCTGATCATTGCGGAAGGGTTTCTGCAGTGACGTCGGCATCAACAGCACATCGACCTGCGCAAACATTTCAGCCCAAGCCCGTTGGCAGACAACACGACGCTGCATCGCCTGCAGCAAACCGGTGGCGTCTGCAACTTCGAACAGAGCCGCAAATTCCTGATAATACCGCCACATTGCCGCCGAACCCTTGGCCCTGACATCTTCGCGCAGCAGGGCTTCGCTTTCTGTGAACATGAGGGTTCCCCAAAGAGCAGGCAAATCTGTTGCGAATGGGGGATCAACTTGTTTCAGCCGCACGCCCGCGTCATTGAAGGCCGTGATTGCGTTTTGCATGGCGGTTTCGACCGATCGGTCGATCTGCTCACCAAATGGGTTCATCGCATAGCCGATAGTCAAATTGGCATTTGCGTCCCGATGCAGATCAAGCGGCGGCACCCAAAGCGGATCCCGAATGTCACGACGGGACATGACCTGTAGCCCAGCACGAACATCGGCAATCGAGCGGGCAATCGGCCCTTGTACGGCCATCAATTGCGTGAACGGGCCCCGTTCGATCCCGGCGGCGGATTGGCTTGGGTTCATTGCGGGGATGCGCCCCAAAGAGGGCCGGATGGTCGCAACGCCACAGCAATAGGCCGGGTAACGCAAGGATCCGCCCAGATCGTTGCCGTGGGCGATTGCGCCAATGCCAGATGCGACAGCGGCGGCGGCGGCACCGCTTGAGCCGCCCGGCGTCAATTCGGGGTTCCACGGGTTCAGCGACACACCATTGACCGGGTTTGACGTGAACCACCGCATCGAAAATTCCGGCGTGCTGGTACGCCCCACGATCACCGCGCCCGCATCTTTCAGATTGGTGATAACGGGCGAGTCCGCATCAGCCACTATTCCAGCATAGGCCGTCACGCCGTTGGAGTTCACGCACCCGGTCTGATCGATATTGATCTTGGTCGTGACAGGCACGCCCCACAGTGGTCCCGCATCATCAGGTCGGCCAACCTTGTCCAACGCTTTGGCAACGTCCATCGCCTCGTCAACGAGACTCGTGACGGCGTTGACCTTTGGATTGATCAACTCAATCCGTTTGATCTGGGCCTCGGTGATTTCCTGTACCGAAACCGTTTTACGGCGCAATTGTTCTGCGGTCTGGGCGACCGACCAGTAGTGCATGGCTGTCATGATGTTTCCGTTCTGGTGGTTCACTTAGACCGCGGCTGGCAGGACACGCCGCGCCAGTTCGGCCCAATAAGCAATGCCATAGCCCAAGGCATCGTCATTGAAGTCATATCCAGGGTTATGCAGCGGGGCGCTGTCACCATTCCCGATAAAGACATAGGCCCCAGGCACTTCGCGCAGAAAGAAGGCGAAATCCTCGGAGCCCATCACAGGGCGCAAATTCTGATGGACATTCTCGGCACCGACAACAGCGGTCATCGCCTGAACCGCGATCGCTGTTTCAGCAGGATGATTGATCGTCGGGGGATAGGGGGTCAACGGCGGGCGATCGACACTGGCGGTGCAACCGTGCGCCTCGGCGGTGCTGGCGCACAGTCGGCGCAATTCGCTTTCCAGCCGCGCCGACACTTCTTCAGAGAAGCAGCGAAAATTGCAGCGCATCTGCACCTGGTCAGGGATTACATTCCACGCATCCCCCCCATGGATCGAGGTGATGGACACAACCGCCTGATCAAAGGGGCTGACCGTGCGGGACACAATCGTTTGTGCGGCGGTCACAATAGCGGCGGCGCAGACCACAGGGTCGCGGGCCTTCTCGGGTTGGGCGGCATGGCCACCGCTGCCTTTCACTGTGATCATGACTCCGTCGGCAGAGGCCATCGCACCGCCGTGGATTACCCCGAAATGGCCAACGGGCATTTCAGGCCAGTTGTGGATGGCGTAGGCCGCTTTGACCGGAAACCGGTCCAGCAGCCCTTCGTCGATCATGACCTTCGCACCACCAGCGAGTTCCTCGGCGGGCTGGAAACAAAACACAAGCGTACCGTGAAAGTCGCGTGTTTCCGCCAGATGTTTGGCGGCCCCAAGCAACATCGCCGTGTGACCGTCATGTCCACAGGCGTGCATTGCCCCTTCAATGGTCGAGGCATGGTCGGCCCTGGTCGCTTCGGCAATGGGCAAAGCGTCCATATCGGCGCGCAGCAGCACGCGCTGATCGGTATTGGCCGCTGGTCCTGATTTGCCATGCAGAATACCGACCACCCCGGTTCTCGCGATGCCTTCGACCACATCGTCAAAGCCAAAACTTTTTAGGGTTTGTGCAACGATTCCGGCAGTGCGCGGTAAATCGAAGACCAATTCGGGATGCTGATGTAGGTCGCGACGCACGGCCACGAATTCGGACAGCGACGACGCAATGGAGTTCGGGAGGGGAAGGTTCATGGGGTGGCTTGCCTCAATTTACTCGTCTTGGGGGACTCATCGGACTGGGTGCCGAAACGTGGCGCAACATCTTGACGCCAGAACTCTGCATCGTCCTGCATGATCTTCTTTGCGGCATCGCCATCGTCTTTCACCAACGCCGTCCAAAATGCGCGTAGCGTGCCGACGATACGTTCGATCCGGGCATCAGAGTCCGTCACATCAATCAGGGCCGTCACGATGTGGAATTGGCGATAAAGTGAAAGCGCATGCGCGGCCAAAATGCGATTATGAAGCCGGGCTACCCACCTTTGGCGAAACGCAAACAGAGAGTTGGCAAAAGCCACCTTTTCGCTGGTGTCGATGGTGTCGATATCGGCCAGCACCTCTTTGCGCGCTTCAGGTTCCGAATAGGTCAGGACATCGTGGATCAGGGCGTGTTCGATCCAGCGTTTTACCTCGTACAGGTCCACGATCTGCTGGGCGGTGAAATCGGCAACATAGAACCCTTGGCGCGGACGGCTGATAATCAACCCCTGCCCTTCCAGTTCGCGCGCGGCTTCACGCACCGGGCCACGACTGACGCCAAAGCTTTCTGCCAGATGCACTTCGTTCAGGCGCTGACCTGGTTTCAGCCCTCCTGACGCGATTAGCCGAACCAATTCTTCGCTGATGGTTTCAGCAAGTCCCTTGCTTTTTACTTTTCCGATTTCTGCAGCCATTCAAATACCCTCCGCGTGCGGCAAGGCTTGCGGCCCTACCGGGAACCATTCCTGCCCCGGTATGGCATCCATCAACTCGCGAACATAGGGGGGCATTTCACCTTCCAGCACATTTGCCGGTGCCCCATTGGCGATAACCTTGCCCGATTGCATCACGACAAGGTTGTCGCAGATCTCGGCAGCAACACGCAGGTCGTGCGTAATAAACAGGATTGTCAGGTTTCGTTTTTTCTTCAAATCCGCAAACAGCGCGATCATTTGCCGTTGCACAGACACATCCAACGCCGACAGGGCCTCATCCGCGATCAATATCTTCGGGTTTGCCGCCAGAGCACGGGCAATACACACCCTTTGCCGTTGCCCCCCGGAAAGTTCATGCGGGAAACGGTCGAAAAATTCACGCTCGAGCCTGACGTCATCCAGCAAGTTCATCGCGACCTCGCGCGCGGATGAACGATCGTGACCGTTAACCTTAAGAACATCGACAATGGTGCGCCCAACCGTATGGCGCGGGTTCAGCGCCGCGCTTGGATCCTGGAACACAACCTGCATCTGGTGGCGCACCTTGCGCCGCTCCGCATGCGATAGGGTCAGAAGGTCTGTTCCCTCAAGCAGGAGCGAGCCACCATCGGCTTCCTCCAACCCGACAAGACATTTTGCAAAGGTCGATTTTCCCGATCCGCTTTCGCCCACAATCCCCAGCGTCTCACCGGGCTGAACAGAGATATTCACGTGATCCAATGCTGCAACGGTGCCAGCCTTGGTTTCAAAGGCCTTCATCACGTTGTGCGCATCAATGACCGGCGTTGCGGGTTTCAGACCCGTGCGGGGCATCCAGTCAGGAATAGCGGCGATCAGTTCGCGCGTATAATCGTGCTGCGCATTCCGCAGAAGTTGGTTCGAACTACCTTGCTCAACAACTTCGCCCTGACGCAGAACCACAACATCATCTGCGATTTGCGCGACCACGCCGAAATCATGCGTAATGAACAGAACTGCCGTGCCGAATTCGCGCTGCAGATCACTGATCAGCCGCAGAATTTGCGCTTGGGTCGTCACATCCAGCGCCGTCGTCGGCTCATCGGCGATCAACAATTCCGGGTTCAGCGCCATCGCCATCGAGATCATGACCCGTTGCCGTTGCCCGCCGGACAGTTCAAACGGATATGCATCAAGAATGCGCGGCGGGTTTGGCAGCCGTGCAAGTTCCAACAGCTCAAGCATCCGGGCCCGACGCCATTGCGTCGGTTCGATGCCGTGGCTCGAGAAAACTTCGTCAAATTGCGTGCGTATCCCGCGCACCGGATTCAAGGCCGACATCGGATCCTGAAAAATCATCGAGATCGACTTGCCACGCAAATCACGCATCTCTTGCGCGGGCAAACCGACCAGCGACCGCCCTCCAAACCGAATGTCACCACCGGAGATCGCCAGTTTTGACGAGGGTAAAAGGTCCATCACCGCATTGGCGATCATCGATTTGCCCGAGCCGCTTTCCCCAACCAGACAAGTGGTCTTGCCCTCTTCGACCCTGAAACTGACACTTTTGACGATTTCGGCCTTACCCGCGAAGCTGACTCGGAGGTTGTTGATATCAAGAACACTCATCAGACAGACTCCCGGCGTTCAAAGAATGGATCTTGGCTGTCACTGATCGCATCCCCGATGATCGAAATGGCGACAACCGTCAGCATGATCGCCAGACCCGGCATGAAGGTCAGCCACCAGCTTTGGGCAATGACGGCGCGGGCGGCACCGATCAGATAGCCCCAACTGACAACGTTCGGATCGCCAAGCCCCAGAAAGCTAAGGGCGCTTTCGAACAGGATTGCCATTGACACCATCAGCGCCGCCATCACGATCAGTGGGGACAGCGCATTGGGCAGCACTTGGCTAAACGCGACACGCAGATTGGATTGGCCGGACAACAGGGCCGCTTGCACGAACTCACGACGACGCAGGCTGAGGAACTCAGCGCGGGCCAATCGGGCAACAGGTGGCCAGCTGACGATAGAAATCGCAATCACCACAGACGACAGAGACGGGGAATAGACCGCAATCAACAGCAGCGCGAGGGCGAAGTTCGGCACGGTTTGGAACAGCTCGGTCGCCCGCATCAGGAAACTATCGACGCGTCCACCAAAGAAACCGGCGATGCCGCCAACCGTTAGTCCCAACAGAACCGCAACCACGGTCGACACCAACCCTATGCCCAGCGAGGTCCGCGCCCCGTACATCATCATGGCCAGCATATCACGGCCAAGCGCGTCGGTGCCCAACATGTGTTTCATGTCTTGAAAAGGCAGTTGAAAGGGCCGCGCCACCATGCGCCATGGACCATCAGGGAACATGGCGGGGGCCAGCATTGCCAGCGAGGTTGTAAGCACCAGAAACAGTACGGCGATCATACCGTCCGGCCGCATGAGAATTGATTTCCAGATTGGCATAGTCGGTATCCCTTAGGCAGCGCGCGTGCGCGGATCGACGAAACGGTACAGCACGTCGACGACAAGGTTGGCGATGATGACGATGAAAGAGGTCATGATGAAGACACCGATCACGACGTTATAGTCACGTGCAATCAGGGCGTCGTACATCAACCGCCCAATTCCAGGCCAAGCGAAGACGGTTTCGGTCAGGATAGTGCCCGCGACGAGCTGTCCCGCTTGGACGCCAGCCATCGTCGTGATCGGCAACAGGGACGTCCGCAAGACATGACGAAACCAGATCCGCCCTGGGGCCATGCCCTTGGCATGGGCGGCTTTGACGAACAGGGAATTCGCGACATCCGTCATCGAGGCGCGGACCAGACGGGCATAGATCGCCATGGTGAACAGGGCCGATGCTGTCGCTGGCATTATCAGGTGGTGCACATAGTCCAGAACGGCACGGAACCCTTCATAGTCTGCACCGATAGTCTGGGTTCCCCCCGATGGCAGCCAGCCCAATTTCGCCGAGAAAAGGATGATCGCCAGCAGTGCCACCCAGTAATAGGGTGACGAGAAGAACAGCACAGACCCCAACGAGATCACCCGGTCGATCCATGTGCCCCGAAAAACGGCAGCGACAAACCCGGCGATTGTTCCCAGAACCAAGGCTAGCACGAAAGCCGTTCCAGCCAGGATAAGCGTGTTGGGCAACCGTTCGAGGATGATATCCAGAACAGGGCGGCCTTCGCGGTACGACATACCCAGATCAAGAGCAGCAACGTCCTTCAGATAAATCCCAAGCTGCACGATGACCGGCCTGTCGAGCCCCATCTGCATCCGCAACTGTTCGATAAAGGCCGGATCGCCCGAGGCAGCTTCGCCAGCAATGAATTCTGCGGGGTCGCCCGGTGCCGAGCGGATAAGAAAGAAGGTTCCCGCAATCACCAGCACAATGACCAGGATGCGCTTCAGCGTTTCTATCACAAAGGTCTTGGCCATTGGCTCGTCTCCTTTCTGGGAATGGAAAGGCCGGACGGGGTTGGCCGTCCGACCCATGGGGATCAGTCTTCGATCCAGACGTTCGCGAAGTTCGCGCTCAGACCTGCAGCGTTGGTGATGAGGTTCTTCACCTTGTCCTTGTAGATCGTCGGGAATTCGAGCTCGCCCAGCCAGACCACAGGGGCCTGATCTGCGATCCGGCGCTGTGCTTTGCTGTAAAGCTCTGCACGGAGGGCCGTATCGGTTTCCGAGTCAGCTTTTTGGATCAGAGCGTCCGCTTCGGCATCTTTGTACATCGCGACGTTGTTCCAAGGAGAACCGGACTTTGCAGCAACCGACAGGAAGTTGCGCGACACGCCGATTGCCGGATCAGCACGCTGATAGAGGTACATCTGCGCCATGTCGTAATCACGATCGGCCAGACGTTTCAGGAACGAACCTGGGTCCATCGAATTCAGGCTGACATTGATGCCCACATCCTTCAGCGCCTGCACCTGGTATTCGGCCAGGCGCCCCCAGCTGGAACCAAGGAACGACGATGGCATCAACTGGATTTCACGACCGTCGTAGGACGACGCTTTTACCAGCTCGCGCGCTTTGTCTTTGTTGAACTCGTAGCCTTCGGTTTCCGCATCAAAGAACCGGGTCCGCGAACCGATCGGGCCTTTGGGCGGCGTGGCCAGACCACTGAACACCACATCGCGAATGAATTCCTTGTCCATCGCATAGTTCAGCGCCTTACGGAAATTCCGATCGTTGAACGGTGCCTTTTCGTTGTTCACCCACAAGAACGCATGGGGGGAAAAGAACTCCCAGCCCTTGTTTGTGCTCGATGAGCCCTTCAGATTTGCCAATCGCGCAACATCGAAAAGCTCAAGGTTCGAGGCCGAGACCACATCGATCGAACCCTGCTCATAGGCGACGGCGCGCCCTTGGCTGTCGGGGATGATGACGAAGAACAGCTCGTCCAGATAGGGCTGCCCATCAACGTGATAGTCATCATTGCGAACAAGCTTGATGAAGTTGCCTTTTTCCCAATTCGCCAGCTTGAACGGGCCGGTTCCGACGGGTGTGCTGTTGGCCGGGTTTTCACGGAAAGGCGCATCGCCGCCATAGATATGGTCAGGAATGATCGACATCCCACCGGGTGCCAAGCCGTAGATCAGGGCTGGCACGGGATTTTTCAGTTTGAACGTCACTTCCAGCGGACCGGTTGCGGTGACAGAGTCAATTTGGGGGACCAGAACGGCAAGGTTCGGGTTCGCCTTTGAAAACACGTTGTACGAGGTCACGACGTCGGCGGAATCGAATGCCTCGCCATCGTGCCACCGTACGTTCGGTTTTAGCTGGACGGTGAAGGTCAGGCCGTTCTCTGACGTTGACCAGGTTTCTGCCAAGCTCGGTTGCGGGGTCAGGTCAAAATCGTAGGAAAACAGGCTTTCGTAGATTTTGGTCGTCAGAATTTCTGCGGCCCCCAGACCGGAAATACCAGCGACTGCACTTGGCGGTTCCGGATGCAGAGCGACCTTAAGAACGCCCCCTTTCTCTTGGGCAGATGCCGATACCGCCAGCGCGATGGCTGTGCTGGCAGCAGCGATAAGTTTGAAGATACGCAACGTAGTTTCCTCCTGTCAGACGCGTCCAATCCCGAACGCCTTCAATGCAGGAGAACCTGCCATCCGAATCTCTTTCTGTCAACTGTTGACAGTTTACAATTATCAATTTACCTGTCATCCACACTTCAGCCCTTGCCGCCATGAAAGGATTCGCAAAATGACAAATCATCTACCGGGACCGTTCAGCCTTGTTCCGTTTGTAAGTGTCGATGACATGATGAAACTGGTGCTCGACATCGGCGTTGAGCGGATGCTTTGTGAGTTGGCCGATACAATCGAAGCTGATTTCCGGCGCTGGGAGCTTTTTGACAAAACGCCCCGCGTTGCCGCGCATTCCGACGAAGGTGTGATCGAGTTGATGCCAACTTCGGATGGACAGGCTTATGGCTTCAAGTATGTCAATGGCCACCCAAAGAATACGCGCAGCGGTCGTCAAACAGTTACTGCCTTTGGTGTGCTTTCCGACGTCGGAACAGGCTATCCGCTCATGTTGACCGAAATGACGATTCTGACCGCACTGCGTACAGCGGCGACATCGGCCATGGCTGCTAAGCACTTAATGCCGGTTGGTGCGCGCACCATGGCGATGATCGGCAATGGAGCACAATCAGAATTCCAGTGCCTCGCGTTCAAAGCGGTCTGTGGCATCGAGCGGATCAAATTCTTCGACCTCGATCCCTTGGCCACTGAAAAGGCAATCCGCAACCTATCCAGCAGTGGGTTGGAACTGATTAAATGCAGAACACCGGAAGAAGCCGTTGAAGGATCTGACATCATCACCACCTGTACCGCTGACAAGCAATATGCCACGATCCTGACTGACAACATGGTCGGCGCTGGCGTTCATATCAACGCAATTGGTGGCGACTGCCCCGGCAAGACCGAACTGCATCGTGACATCCTGCTACGCTCAGACATCTTTGTTGAATTCCCCGAGCAGACCCGCATCGAAGGCGAGATTCAGCAACTCGATGCGGACCACCCTGTGACCGAACTGTGGCAGGTGATCACCGGGCAAGCCACGGGGCGTACATCGGACCGGCAGATCACGCTTTTCGACAGCGTCGGGTTCGCCACCGAAGATTTCAGCGCATTGCGTTATGTACGGGACCAACTGGAGTCCCGCCCCTACTTCACCAACCTTGATCTACTGGCTGACCCAAACGATCCGCGTGATCTGTTCGGGATGGTGATGCGAAAACAAGCCCACATGGCGGCATAAGTGATGTCTGATATTTGCAGCCCCAAAGCGGTTCTGACTAATAGTGATATCGTGGCGCTAACCGAATGGCGCCGCGAACTTCACCGTCACCCCGAGCTTTCTGGGGAAGAAGAACAAACTGCCAAGCGCGTCATTGCAATGCTGCAAGACACGAACCCGGATCAAATTCTGACTCCGCTTGGCGGACACGGTGTGGCTGCAATTTACGAAGGCCGTGTGAGCGGCCCCTCAGTCCTGCTCCGTTGCGAGATGGACGGCCTGCCGATTGAAGAGATCAACCCACAACTGCCGCATCGTTCCCAAGAGCCTGGCAAAGGCCACTTGTGTGGCCATGACGGCCACATGGCGACCTTGGCAGGCACCGCCCGATGGCTGGGCCGCAACCGACCGACCCGTGGTCGCGTAATCCTGCTGTTCCAGCCCGCCGAAGAAGATGGCTCTGGTGCCGAGAACGTGATCGCTGATCCGCGTTTCAATAATATCGTCCCCGACTACGCCTTTGCGATGCACAATTTCCCCAGTCTGCCGCTGGGTCACGCCGTTGTGGCTGCAGGGCCAATGAATTGCGCCTCGCGCGGTATGAAAATCATATTGCAGGGGCTCACAGCGCACGCATCCCAACCTGAAAAGGGCAGTTCGCCCGCCATTGCACTTTCTGCCCTTCTCACCGAATTGGCGGCGCTTGGACATGGCGATGACGCGGCAGACCCAAATTTTGCGCTCGTCACGGTCACCCATGCGAAGTTGGGGGAACCTGCCTTCGGCATATCTCCTGGTCACGCCGAGCTACGCGTGACACTGCGTACACAGAAAGATGAAACGATGGCCGCGCTCGTCGCACGCGCAGAACACGCAGTGGCTGTGGCGTCCTCGAATTCCCGTTTGAAACACACCATCACCTACCATGACGTGTTCAACCACTGCGAAAATGACCCTGATGCCGCGGATAGGCTTAAAGAGGCCATGCAGGCAGAGGGTATTCCGCTTGCACGCGCAGAACTTCCGATGCGAGGATCAGAGGATTTTGGACGCTTTCGGAACCACGCAAAAGCAGCAATGTTTCTGCTTGGCTCTGGCACTGACAGTCCAAGCTTGCACAATCCTGATTTTGACTTTCCTGATGAATTGATTTCGATTGGTGCCCTGATCTTTGTCAGGGTCATCAATCCTCTGTGTTACGAAAGCCGGTAAGTTTTCCAACTATACACCAGCGGAAAGGGAATAGTTTACTCGCGTCAACTCACCCGCTGTAGCAAATTTCTGACAGTCGATACATGCCACCTCCCGCCCCTGCGGCTGAGGAGGCTGCATTTATTGAGTTCTTCGGCAATCGCGCGCAGAGATATGTGCCCCCGCAGACGACCAATGATCGAGCGGGCGCTCCACCTGATTGCCATCCACGTCCGTCGAGACGATCACAAACTCGATCTTCCTGGCCGGATCGATGGCGCTCTTTTCTTGCAGCCCGAGCCGCGCCCGTGCGACCGGGGTCAGCCCCAGTTCCGTCATGTAACGCCCCATCAGTTCGAGCTGCTTGTTGACCACGATCAGCCAGGGGGATTGCTGGACATAACCACTTGGGGTCTTCAGCAACATCGGGGTTTCCGCGAGCTTCCGTTCCGCCTCGACCCAGCGCCCATAGGCCTGGCAATAGGCGGCAAGCGCCGTGCGATCCCCCAGCGTCAGGATACCGGCATTGAAGAGCGGCGTGGCAAGGCGGCATGTCACCCGGCAACTGAGGCTGGCCTACCTCGCGCCAGACGTGCTGCGGCGGTTGATTAAAAAACGGGAAGTCCCTGCGGTGCCTATTCGCGAGATGACCGATATCGCCGCGCTGCCCTTTGGACAGCAAGAGGCAGAGGTGTTTGGAGTTCGAAAGCTGCGTAAACGTTGGCTGAGTAGATAACGCGTTCGGCCCAGACCCGCACCCCTTGTTTGGCCAGAGTCTTGGCAGGGTCGCTGGACCCCGTGAAACCCTCTCCGACACAACTAGTCAGCATCCGGATCCTCTTGTCCAAGGGGTTGGGGTTAGCTCAGTCGGATCATCGCTCCAAGATCGGCCACGTTGGTACCGGTGGCCCCGGTTATCACCAAGTCCTTCGCAAACTGCAGCGCGGCGTAACTGTCGTTGTTGGCCAACAGCGCGTCAAGATCGGCACCGGCGGCCGAAAGGCGTGATAGGGTTTCGGAGTCGACCAGGCCCCCGGCGGCATCGGTAGGGCCGTCGCGCCCGTCGCTGCCCGCCTGAAGGCAGGCCCAATCTTTCCAGCCTCGCTCCTTGGCCTCTTGCGCGATGCGCAGGGCCAGTTCCTGATTGCGTCCCCCGGTGCCAGACCCCTTCAGACGCACTGTGGTTTCGCCGCCCCAAACGGTGACTCCCGGCAGGCATTGGTCGCAAATTTGGCGGGCGGCGTCCTGTACATCGCCCTCGATTGGGCAAGGCAGCGCAGTGGCGCGGCCAAGGTGTTTCATCGCCTCAAGGCTTTGGCTGTTCGACCCCACAAGGATATTCAGTGCATCGCCGGGTGGAAGCGCAGGCGGTGCGTTCCGGGACAGGTGGTCTCGGACAGCGGTAGGCAGGTTGTCCCACAGCCCCGCACCCTGCAGAACATCACGCGCGTGCTGACAGGTGCCAAGCGGCGGCGCGGTGGGGCCGCTGGCGATGGTCGAGATATCGTCGCCGATTACATCCGACAGGATAAAAGCATAAACCGGATGGGGCGCCGCATGGCGCAGGAAACCTCCACCTTTTAGGTCGGAGAGCTGTTGGCGCACCACGTTCATCTCGCGAATATCCAGCCCC
This sequence comes from Thalassovita sp., assembly GCA_017792425.1. Taxonomy (GTDB): domain Bacteria; phylum Pseudomonadota; class Alphaproteobacteria; order Rhodobacterales; family Rhodobacteraceae; genus Thalassobius. Next base: position 1,029,800 of record CP051233.1, on the reverse strand, counting down.
GCACCTAAAAGCGCGGCATTGACTGCTGCCTTGTCTTTCAGGGTCAGATCACCTGCCGGGGCAGGCAGCAAGGCAGACCCCCCGCCCGAGATCAGCGCCAGCACCGGACCGGTGGCATTTTGCAAGGCGGCTGTCACGGCAGCCCCGGCCAGCAACCCGCCGGCATCGGGCACTGGGTGCGCGGCGGCATAGATCCTGGCGCCCGGTATCTCTTGCGCGTTCTCATAGTTGGTGACAATCAGCGCAGGGGTGCCGGGGAAGGCAGTTAATGCCGCTTGCGTCATGCGGACAGCCGCCTTGCCCACGGCGATGATCTGTGACGGCGAGCCGGGCAGTTGGTCGATGTGGCGTGTGACACAGTCGAACGGATCGGCAGCGGCAACACCGGCCTGAAACAGCTCCAGTAAATGCGTGCGGGCTTGAAGCAAGGTGGCGGTCATCCCGGTGGTCCTTAAGCAGAGATCAGCGGGCGCTGTGCGCGCACCAACTCTGCCCCTTTGGCGGCCAGGTTTTCAGCGGTCAGACCGAAATGTGCATACAGCGCTTCAGCCTTGTCAGAGGCCCCGTAGCCGGTCATGCCAAGAAAGCTGTCGCCTTCGCGCAGGAAGCGTTGCCAGCCGAACGACAGGGCGGCCTCGATCGCCAGACGCGGGGCGGCGCCCAGAACCTGCGCCTGATAGATCTCAGGCTGCTGGTCGAAGATCTCCCAACAGGGGATCGACACAACGGCGGCGTTAAGCCCCTCATTTGCAAGAGTTTCCGCAGCCTCTGTCGCAATGGCAACCTCGGTGCCAGTGGCCATCAGGGTCAGGTCGCGCGGCGCGCTTGGCTCGGTCACGACATAGCCGCCTTTGGCTACGCCATCCTGTTCGCCTGCTACGGGCAGGGCCGGCTGCTTGGACAGGGCGAACATCGACGGTCCCGACCGATGGGCCAGCGCAAGCCGCCAACTGTCCAGAGTCTCCGCCGCGTCGGCGGGACGCAGGACGTTCATATTGGGCATGACGCGGAAGCTGGCCAGAACCTCGACCGGCTGGTGGGTGGGTCCGTTGGACCCTACGCCGATAGAGTCATGGCTGAAGACGTAGATCACCGGCAGGTTCATCACCGCTGCCATGCGCATCGCGGCGCGCTCATAATCGGCAAATGCCAGATAGGTCACGTTCACTGGGCGCAAGCCGCCGTGGGCAGCAATCCCGTTGGCCATGGCGCCCATCAAATGCTCACGCACGCCGCAATGGACGTAAGACCCGCCGCGATTCTGCATGGTGAATGCCTCGCGCCCGCGTTTGTGATTTGTGGGGGCTTCCAGGTCGGCGCACAGGATCATCAGGTTGGGCAGCGCATCGCGCAGGGCATCGCACACCTCGCCCGAGGATTGGATCGTTGGTGCCGCAGCCTTAGCAGCCAGTGCATCAGCGCGATAGTTGTCCAGAACCTCCTGTGCCTTGGTCGGAATGTCGCCGGACATCCAGCGGTCATACTCGACCCGGTTGGGGGAGGACGACAATCGGCCCTGCCAGTCTTGCCGAGCTTGTGCGCCACGGGTCAGGGACTGGGTGAAATCGTTGTAGATCTCTGCGGGCACCTCGAACGCGGGGTTAGTCCAGCCGCGTGCCTCAGCCGCCTCAACCCGGTCTTGCGGGATCAGCGGCGCACTATGCCCGCCGCGCAGGCCTTGCAGCCGGGGCAGACCGCGCGCAATCGTTGTTCGGCAGGCAAGCATCGACGGGCGCGGATCGGCCTTCGCCAGTCTTATCGCCAGATCAATGGCCTCGATATCGTGGCCGTCAATCTCCTGCACATGCCAGTTGGCGGCGCGGAACCTTGCGGGGATGTCTTCCGAGATCGACAGGTCGGTTTCGCCATCATCGGTGATATGGTTGTCGTCCCATAGGAAGGTCAGCTTGCCCAATTGTAGGTGCCCGGCGAGAGAGATCGCCTCTTGTCCCATCCCCTCTTGCAGGCACCCATCACCCACAAAGGCCCAAGTGCGGTGATCCACCAGATCAGCGCCGAATTGCGCGGCCAGCCGGGCCTCTGCGATGGCCATGCCGACGGCCGAGCAGATGCCCTGCCCCAAAAGACCGGTGGTCATTTCGATTCCGGCGTGTTGCTCGATCTCTGGGTGGCCCGCGCAGATCGAGCCTAGACGGCGGAAGGTTTTCAACTGGTCAAGCGACACAGCCTCGTACCCTGACAGGTGTAACAGGGTGTATAACAACATAGAGCCATGACCGTTCGACAGAACCACTCGGTCGCGGTCGTGCCACAGCGGGTTCTTGGGGTCGGCCTTCAGGTGGCGCGCATACAGCGTTGCGGCGATCTCGGCCATGCCAAGCGGCACACCTTGATGCCCTTCGCCAGCGTTCAAGATGGAATCAATTGCCAGAAACCGGATGGCATCTGCCATCTTCCTAATGTCTGCCATAGCGGCGCCTCCTCCACGTTCAGCGCAGACATATAACAAGGCTTTCTGGCGTATGTTATGAAGATTATCTAAATAACTATTTCATTTTTTAATAAGGCCACACCAACAACCGCCTGCTAGGTTGCCTCAAATTTCAGCCGAGGGAGGACACATGGCTGGTTCGGGAACACTCACGAACATATCGCTCGAAATGCGCGCATGGAACATCCGTCGGCATGCGTTGCTGATGGGTGAGGTGCAGGGACAGGGTTATATCGGTCAGGCGCTTGGCTTTGCCGATACACTGGCGACGCTCTATTTTCACGCGACCGAATATCGCCCGGAAGAGCCCGAGTGGGAAGGTCGCGATCGCATCTTTCTGTCCATCGGCCACTATGCCATCGCACTTTATGCAGCTCTGATCGAGGCTGGGATCTTGCCGGAAGAGGAACTGCCCACTTATGGAATGGATGACAGCCGCATGCCTATGTCGGGCATGGCCAGCTATACCCCGGGGATGGAGATCACCGGGGGCTCGCTTGGCCAGGGTCTGGGCATCGCCGTTGGTGCTGCACTTGGGCTGAAGCGCAAGAGCAACCCGGCGTTCGTCTACAACCTGATGTCGGATGGTGAGCTAGGCGAAGGCTCCACCTGGGAAGCGGTGATGTCCGCCGTTCAGTGGAAACTGGACAACCTGATCTGCGTCGTTGACTTCAACAACCAGCAGGCCGATGGCCCCACCCGCGACGCGCTGGCCGTTGGCCCCGAAGCCCCCAAGTGGGAGGCCTTTGGCTGGCACGCGCAGGAAGTGGACGGCAACGATCTGGGTGCGCTGGTTGCCGCCTTTGATGCGGCCCGCAACCTGCAAGAACCCAAGCCGCGCGTCATCATCTGCAACACCAAGATGTGTAAGGGCGTCGAATTCCTTGAGGCGCGTGAGATGAACCACTTCGTGCGGGTCGAACCCGACGAATGGGCCAAGGCCCTTGAAAAACTGGAAGAGGGGCGCCCGCAATGACCTTGGCATCCATGAAGCGCAAATACGAATCGCGCGCTGTTCCGACTGAGAAGGTCGCCACCTCTGCGATGATCGCCTCGCTGGCCGCCGAAGGGTATGACACCGTGGCCGCGCCTTTTGGCGAGGCGCTGGTGGCCGAGGCCAAGACCGACGACCGGATTGTTGGACTTTCAGCGGATTTGGCTAAGTACACTGACCTGCATATCTTCGCCAAAGCAATGCCGGAACGGTTCTATCAGATGGGAATGGCTGAACAGCTGCTCTTCTCGGCTGCGGCCGGTCTGGCGCGCGAAGGGTTCATTCCCTTTGCCACGACCTATGCGGTGTTCGCCTCGCGCCGCGCATATGATTTCATCGCAATGGCGATTGCCGAGGAAAACCTGCCGGTAAAAATCGCCTGCGCGTTGCCGGGGTTGACTACGGGTTACGGCCCCAGCCACCAAGCGACCGAAGATCTGGCTATATTCCGTGGCCTTCCCAACATGACGCTGATCGACCCCTGCGATGCCTGCGACGTGGCGGGCATGGTACCCGCGATGATCAATGCACCGGGCCCTGTCTATGCGCGGCTTCTACGCGGCAAGGTGCCATCGGTTCTGACGCGGCACAAGCCCGACTATAAGTTCAAACTTGGTAAGGCGCAGATGATCCGCGAGGGCAAAGACGTGCTGGTGGTCTCGACCGGTTTGATGACCATGCGCGCCCTGGATGCGGCAGTGGAACTGGCCAAGGACAATGTCGACGTGGCCGTTCTACACGTTCCGACGATCAAACCACTGGATGTCGCCACCATCGCCGCCGAGGCCGCAAAAGGCCGCCTTCTGGTCACCGCCGAGAACCACACGCTGAACGGCGGGCTGGGCGAAGCGGTCGCCAAAGAGCTGATGATGGCGGGTGTTCACCCAGCCTTCCGCATGATCGGCCTGCCCGACGAATTTCTGGAAGCTGGCGCGCTGCCGACCCTGCATGACATGTACGGGCTGTCAGTCAAAGCCGTCATCCAACAGATCAAAAGCTGGCTGTAAGCCGCCCTGAACAACGAGAAAATAAGGACAAAGAACATGGGCCTTCTGGACAACAAAATCGCCATCATCACCGGCGCTGCCAGCCCGCGTGGCCTTGGCAAGGCAACTGCACAACTTTTTGCCGAACACGGCGCGACCGTGGTCATCACCGATCTGGACGCCGCACAAGCGCAAGCCGCCGCCGCCGATCTGCCGGGTGAAGGCCATATCGGTCTTTCCGGCAATGTGGTCAGTAAGGACGACTGCAATGCGATTGCCGAAAAGGTGCTGGCCACCTTTGGCCGGGTCGACATTCTCGTGAACAACGCGGGAATCACCCAACCGCTGAAGCTGATGGACATTGAGCCAGAAAACTATGACGCGGTCACCGATGTCAGCCTGCGCGGCACGCTTTACATGAGCCAGGCCGTGATCCCGGCGATGCGTAAGCAGAAGTCGGGCTCGATCGTCAACCTGTCTTCGGTATCGGCGCAGCGTGGTGGTGGTATCTTTGGTGGCCCGCACTATTCGGCGGCCAAGGCCGGTGTACTGGGGCTGACCAAGGCGATGGCACGCGAACTGGCACCCGACAACATTCGCTCGAACGCAATTTGCCCGGGCTTCATCGCCACCGATATCACCGCTGGCAAACTGACCGATCAGATGCGCGCGCAGGTGCTGGAAGGCATCCCGATGGGCCGCGCAGGTACTGCATCGGATGTCGCGGGTTGTGCGCTGTTTCTTGCGTCGGACTTGTCGGCCTATTGTACGGGGTCGGAAGTCGATGTGAACGGCGGCTCACTGATCCACTGAGGGTGATATGACCAAGATTGTCTTTCTTGATCGCGCAACCATGGGGCCTTCGGTCGAATTGACCCGGCCCCAAGCTCCCCATGACTGGGACCAGCATGATCGCAGTTCTGCCGATGATGTTGTGTCCCGGCTGGCTGGTGCGCAGGTCGCGATTACCAACAAGGTGCCGATCACCCGCGCGGCCCTGGAACAACTGCCCGAGTTGAAGTTCGTCACCGTGGCCGCCACGGGCTATGACGTGATCGACCTTGCTGCGTGCCGGGACCACGGCGTGACTGTGTCCAATGTACGCGGCTATGCGATCAACACGGTGCCGGAGCATACGATGGCGCTTATCCTGTCGCTGAAACGTGCGATCCCGGGCTATCGGCAGGCGGTTCTGGACGGGCGCTGGCAAGAGGAGAACCAGTTCTGTTTCTTCGATTACCCAATCTGCGATTTGGCAGGGGCAAATATCGGCATCATCGGCGAAGGTGTGATCGGTCAGGCCGTGGCCCGACTTGCTCAGGCTTTTGGGATGCACCCCCTGTTTGCCGCACATAAAGGGGTCGAGGGGCTGGGGCCGCTTTACACCCCCTTCGATCAGATGCTGGAGCAATCGGACGTTATCACTTGCCACGCACCGCTGACCCCGGCGACGCGTGACGTGCTGGCAATGGCCGATTTCCGCAAGATGAAACGCCGTCCGATCATCATCAACACAGCCCGCGGCGGACTGGTCAACGAAGCGGACGCAGTCGCGGCCCTGGAGGAGGGGCTGATCTCGGGTCTGGGGTTCGACGTTCTGACGACCGAACCACCCTCGGCGGACAATCCGATCTATCAGGTTGCCGCACGCCCTGATGTGATCATTACGCCGCACACTGCTTGGGCCAGCGATCAGGCTATGGCCGAGGTCTGGCGGCAGGTCGTCGAAAGCATCGACGCATTTCTGGCAGGGAGCCCTGTGAGAATACTCAACTAAAACGGTGCTGGCGATCATAGCTGGCACTTCGATAGGGTCTGAACAAGGAGGAGATTCAAATGAAGACCAAAATAGCCGCAGTATTGACGGCAACGACCGTCATGACAGGGGCCGCTCAAGCAGAGGTCATCTTTGCCCACGGTGCGAACCCCGGTAACCCGCGCTATGTCGCGGCGGAAATCTGGGCGTCGCAATTCGAAGCATGCTCTGGCGAATCCGTGAACCACGCGGCCTCTGCCACTATGGGCAACGACTCGGAAATGATCACCTCGGCGCAAGCCGGCGTCATCCAGATCTCGGCCAACAGCCAAGGTGCCATGTCGCAGGTTGTGCCCGAAATCGGCCTTCTGGGCCTGCCCTTCCTGTTCAAAGATCTGCCCACCGCCTGGACCATTCTGGATGGCGAAGTTGGTGGCATGCTGGACGCCAAGGCACAGAATGCTGGTCTGAAGATCATCGGCTTCTGGGATAACGGCATCCGCAACATCACCCACACCGGCAAGAACGTTCCCAACCCCGCTGATGTCAAGGGCATGAAGATCCGCACCCCCCCGGATCCGATGACTCTGGCCATTTTCGAAGCTCTGGGTGCAAACCCGGCGCCGCTGGCATGGTCGGAACTGCCGTCCGCACTGCAATCGGGCGTGTTCGAAGGTCAGGAAAACCCGCTGACCAACATCAACTCAGCCAAACTGCATGACATCACACCCTATGTGACCATGACCGGGCACAAATATGAATCCACCCCAGTTATCGCAAGCTTGGCATGGTGGAGCAGCCTTGACGAGAAGACCCAGAACTGCGTGACCCAGGCCACCGCTTACGCAGGCGACGTGCAGCGCGCGCTATCGCTGAAGGGTGACGCTACTCTGCGTCCGTCGATGGAAGCCGATGGCGCGATCTTCGCCGAAGCCGACAAAGCGGCGTATCAGGCAGCAACGTCTGGAGTCTATGACGCGTATGCCAAGGACTTCCCGGAACTGGTTGCTGCGCTGAAAGCGGCTGCAGGGCTGGAATGAGTTCCGAACCTAGAAAACTGATGGGGCCTTCGGGCCTCATCCCCACAACGCTGGCGCTGGCGATTGCCGCCTTCGACTGGAGCGGACGGCTAATTGCCGTTGCCTGTTTGTCGGTGATGTTCATCCTGTTGTTCATCAACGTCGTGATGCGTTATGCGGCCGGGAACGGGATTCCTTGGGCCTATGAAATTCACGCTGTCCTGCTGCCGTGGCTGGTTGCAGGCGGGGTGGTGATCGCATCGGCCAACGGGCGCGGGATTGCGATAACCCTTTTACCCGACTTGATCCCAGTGAACGCACGCAAAGTGTTGAACATCGCAGTGCAACTGGCCGTTCTGATCATCAGTGTCAGCGTGCTGTGGTCAAGCCAACCCATCCTGAACGCGTCGAAGTTTCAGACACTGTCGACCCTTGGGGTCAAACAGATCTGGGGGTACTCCAGCCTTGCCTATGCCTTTGGCGCGCTGTCGATTGTTGCCGCGCTTGACCTGTTACGGGTCTTTGCCGGTGGCCGGGTGGAAAACAACGTCGAAAGTCTAAGCTAATGACCTCTGTGCTTCTTTGGGCCTTTGCTGGCCTTTTGATCCTGTCCGTCCCGGTTGCCCACGCCATGCTGGGAGGGGCCGCGCTGGCCTTGTGGATGGACGGCAAGCCACTGGCGGTTCTGGCACAGCGCCTGTATTCGCCCACCCAAAGCTTCCCGATGCTGGCGGTGCCCTTTTTCATCCTTGCTGGCAACTTGATGATGGCTGGCCGTTTCGGCGAATATCTGGTCAACGTCGCCCGCCTTCTTGTCGGCGGTTTCAAGGGTGGCATGGGGCAGGTTTCTATCCTTGGATCGGTGATGTTTGGCGGGGTGTCCGGCTCTGCGGTGGCGGATGCTACGGCCTTGGGCAACGCTCTGATCCCGGTGCAGAAAAAAGCGGGGTATCCGGCCGGGTTCGCCGCTGCGATCAACTCGTCTTCTTCGACGATCTCGGTGATGATTCCGCCGTCGATCCCTCTAATCCTCTACGGGCTGGTGTCGAACACCTCGGTCATCGACCTGTTTGTAGCAGGAATCCTGCCGGGGCTGATGCTTGGGATCGGCATGTTCACTGCCGTCTGGCTGGTAGCGCGTCGCAAGAACCTTCCGCGTGCGCCGCTGGAGGGTGGGTTTGCCGCCTTCAAAGGACAGGTCTATTCCGCGATCCCAGCGATGCTGATGCCAGTGTTCGTCATAGGGACTCTACGGTTTGGCATTGCCACCCCGACCGAAGTCAGCGTTCTGGCCGTGGCCTATGCGCTGATGGTGGGCACGCTGATCTATCGCGACCTGACGATGAAAGCGCTTTGGGAAGCGATGGTGAACACTGCGATGATGACCGGCGCGGTGATGATCATCATCATGGCCTCGTCCACGATCCAGTGGATTCTGACCGCCGAACGCGTGCCGCAAGAACTGGCCCAATGGGTGGCCGCCACAATTGAATCGCCTTGGCTGGTGATCCTGGCGCTGAATATCGTGATGCTGGTCGTCGGGGCCTTCATTGACCTGCCAGCTGCAGTTTTGCTGCTTGGCCCAATCTTCGTGACCATCGCACAAGCCATTGGACTGGACCCAGTGCAACTTGGCCTGATCATGGTCGTGAACCTGTCTATTGGACTGTACACGCCGCCGATCGGGACGACGTTGTTCATCTCCTCCGCCATAGCACAGGTCGGGATAGGGGAAATCGTCCGTGCATTGGTACCGTTTTACATCGTCGCGATCATTGTTCTGGCCTTGCTGTCCTTCGTACCAGCCATGACCATTTATTGATCGGTTCCAGCCAGACCATCAGCGGCGATCGGAATAATCCGACAGTTGTGACCGGCCAGCGTGGCACGGGAATCTTCTTCCTGATCCTTTGCCATGCTGGCAATCCAATCCCTGAACCGGCTGACGATGCGTCTGTTGAGGTGCCGAGACGGACAGACGAACCAATAGGCGGGAAATTCCAGCGCCATGGCGTCTGGCAGGAAGGGAACCAATTCGCCCCGTTTCAGCTCTTTCTCGCACAGGATCGCGCTTTCCAGCGCGACACCGCCCCCCTGTTTGGCCATTTCGATTGACATGGAAGAGCGGTCAAATCGAAATTCAAACGCCAAGTCAGGCACGTCGAAACGGTTGGCGTTCAGCCAGAAATTCCACCGGTATAGCGCCTTGACGCTGTCGATCAGATTGACTTGAGCCAGCGCTTCTTCAGGGGGGACGTCGCGCGCAAAGCGGTCACGATATTCGGGGCTGCTGACAGGTAGCAGGAAGTCATGCATGAGGCATTCGACCGTCAGGCCAGACCATTGCCCCAGCCCATATCGCAGGTCGCAATCGAATGCTTCTGTCTGGAAAGCCGAGAACTCAGGCGTGGCGTCGACCCGTATTTTGTAATTGGTGTTCAGCCGTGAAAACCCGGCGATCCGAGGGGCCAACCACCGCACCCCGATACTGGGGCTGGTGCGCACCGAAATGCCGAGCGCGGATTTCTGGTGGGCAATCGCATCGCGCGCATTCCGCAGGCCACGAAACGCATCAGTTGAGGCCTGAAACAGAATGTCCCCTTCCAGCGAAAGGATCAGGCGTTGTTTTTCACGACGGAACAGTTTGACACCGAATTGTTCTTCTAGAATCCGAATTTGCTGGCTGACAGCAGAAGCCGACACCGACAACTCCTGCGCTGCTTTGGTTACCGTGCCAAGACGGGCAACGGCCTCGAAATAGGCCAGTGCCTTCAGATGCACGTCACGCAGATCTCTGTTATTTTCCATGGTTTGCAAATCTTAACGTTTCGAAACTTGAGATGGCGACTATATCGAGCTTAGTTCATCCTCAACCGCCCCCAGAACACACGCTCAGCCGTTTCGCGAAACACTTTTGTCCGAGTAGTATCGTCCGGGAGGGCGAGGGCTGCAAGCTTCAGAAGCGAACCGTAGTCGACCCTCTCCGACACTGCTCTGCCTTGATCTGATCCCCGGAAACTGGACCGTTTGAAGCTGGAGTTTTCCGCTACGCTTCCTTGGCTGGAAGAGGAGTGGAATCGCATGAAGGCGAGCAAATTTTCGGACGCGCAGAAGGCGTTCATTTTGAAGCAAGGCGAGGAAGGCACGCCGGTCGCGGAGATCTGTCGGAAGGCGGGGATCAGCCAGGCGACTTATTTCAGTTGGAAGAAGAAATACGCGGGCCTTCTGCCTGACGAGATGCGACGACTGAAGCAGCTCGAGGACGAGAATGCCAGGTTGAAGAAGATCGTCGCGGACCTGACGCTGGATCGGGAGATGCTGCAAGACGTCATCCGCCGAAAGCTCTGAAGCCTGATCGCAAGCGCGAACTGGTTCGCGGGATGTGTAGCGATTGGGCGGTTTCGATCCGAAAAGCCTGTGGGGCTATGGGGTTCGACCGTTCGACGTTCCACTACAAATCTCGCCGCGCCGATCAGGCTGCCGTCGCCAAGCGGACCAGGGAGATCAGTGAAACGCGCGTGCGGTATGGCTACCGGCGCGTTCACGTCCTGCTCGAACGTGAGGGCTGGAACATCAACATCAAGAAAGTCTATCGGATTTACAGGGAGTTGGGATTGCAACTCAGGAACAAGACGCCGAAGCGCCGCGTGAAGGCCAAGCTGCGTGACGACCGCGCCGAGGCGGTCGGCCCGAACGACGTCTGGGCAATGGACTTTGTTCACGATCAGCTCGCGACCGGCAAGAAGCTGAGGGTTCTGACAGTCATCGACACCTTCTCACGCTACGTGCCAGTGCTCGATGTCCGGTTCAGCTACCGCGGCGAGGATGTGGTCGCAACGCTGGACCGGGTGTGCCGACTAACAGGCTATCCGAAGACTATCCGAGTCGATCAGGGCGCCGAGTTCGTGTCTCGCGACATGGACCTCTGGGCCTATCAACGTGGCGTGACCCTCGACTTCTCGCGCCCCGGCAAGCCGACCGACAATGCATTCATCGAAGCGTTCAACGGCCGGTTCCGGACCGAGTGCTTGAACCAGTATTGGTTCCTCACCCTTGCGGATGCGGCCGAAAAGTTGGAGGCTTGGCGTAGATACTACAATGAGGAACGGCCACATGGCGCGATCGGGAACAAGGCCCCGATCACGCTGACGAAATCGGGGGGCGTCACCAGCCCGTCACCCTGAGCAAAGCCGGGAAACTCTGCCTACGGGCGGTAGAAGTCTGGGGAGCGGATCACAATCATTGTGACGCGAAAGCCGGGTTTCCCCAGATTGGCGGCACAAATACTGTGCCACATATACATCTAGCCATAGGCTCTGGGCTGGAAACCAATTCTGGGAGGGTTCGGCAATGACCGGGCCGGGATTGGTCACATGCCAGCTTCCCGCGTGGCTGCTACACCTTCCAGACTGGATTTGGCCTTTCATCATCTCGGACCAATGCGACGGTTCGGCGGGTGCCTGGCTCTGGCTTACGCTCCTGTTCGCCCACTTTGGCGTAGGCGCTGCGTTCGGGTTTCTGCCCAGGTGGTTTGCATTTGGATTCTTCTTGCTGTGGCTGGTCAAGGAACTGGGTGCAGACATTCCGATAGCAGGGTGGTCTGGTGTCGTGGTGCTGGACAGTCTGATTGACATGGGAGCGGGTGCCTTGGGATTTGCCGTGATGGCGGGAAGGACTGCGAAATGACAGGTGACGAACTCAAGGCACTGAGAACCGGAATAGGGCTGTCGCGCCCTGCCTTGGCAAAGATGGCTGGTCTGCATCCTGACACGGTGAAGTATTGGGAGGGCAAACCCCGTGTTCGCCCCTATGAATACGGCCCAAGGCGGTTGCTGTCCGCGCTGGGCGTCCAGATCGTTCAGCCGGAAAACCGGGGGAATAATGTTACCACTACACGCGCGTGGGATAGGGTCTTATCTAAAGTAGGCTATTTTAGACCTTCCCAGGCCCAGCGCCGTTGCGGTGCAAAGACCCGAAAAGGAACGCCATGCCGGGCCAAGTCGTTGCCGGGAAAGAAGCGTTGCAAGTTTCACGGCGGGGCCAGCACCGGGCCGAGAACGGCAGAGGGCCGCAAGCGCATTTCTGAGGCTCAGAAGCGCCGCTGGGAGCGGTTGCGAAAAGGCGAAAAGAGCGCCGCTGTCTCGGGTAATACGCTAACCGTCTGAAGCTGTGTCATTGGGTCGGCCAAGCCGATTGTTTAGCTACAGGTGTTGATGCCTTTTTCTACTTTTTCATGCCAATCCTCGCCAAGAGTGCTTCGGGCATCCACAGCGTTTCTATAGCCAGATTCACCTTTGCGATACATGACCACGACTAGGTTTGCGTCGTTTGAGCCAAACACAATCGGCCCACCACCCGAAAAAGTGGTTGTCGCATTGCCGTATGTTGTATTTCCGTAGGTGTTCAAAGTCCCGGTCGTTGTGGCCATCGTTGGTGGGAGAGTTGCCATGCGGACGTTGTTCTGTGCACCCATTCCGACGATTGTGAAGCGTTCAAAACCACGCCTCAAGGTTTCAACTGCCGCCATTTGGGCAGCTACTCTCTGAGCGCCTGACATTCCGCAAGCAGGCGCTGCTGAAGTCGAAATCATAACTTGGTTTGCCGCCATCGGAGTTACAGCAGTACTCGCACACCCCGCTAACGCAAAAGCGAAACCAATGCCAATCAACCGAAAAATCATAAGTCCTCCAACAAGCATCTCAATTTTCAATAAGCTTTGCGTTCATTCATTCGCCACAAAAGAGATTCTTTCAAGACCTTGCATCTCAAACCGAGTGCCAATTACATCAAAAGGTGTATCCTAGCGAACCCGACCCACTCGTAGCAAAGGTTGAGGTTTCCAAGGGGGGGCCTAGCCACCCTTCACCAAGCGCAAATCTTTTGGCGGGTTTTTTGGCGGGTAAATCGTTCAGCTGGACGATTCATTCAATCTTTTCAGGGGAAAGTGGCGGAGGGAGCGGGTCTGACGTCGAACCTTCTCTCGTTCTTAGAGTGTTGTTATCATTGAAATAACCATTGTTTGAACGGTCATCTGGGTCAGTTGGGACTGGCAACGAAATCACTAAGCTGTTGCCGCGACAGCTTCTTCCAGAATACGACAGAACCGTCCGACGGAGCGCCATGCATCTGAATTTCGCTCTTAGCCAGATCGACGCCGATGATGCTAACTTCTCCCGTGACAAACCAGCGGAACATTAGGGTATAGTCCATCTGCTCCATCCACTGCCGCTCGGAGCGGACCGAGAGCAAGATCTGCAACAGACTCGCCCGGATCAAGCGTTCGGGCGGGATCGAGGCGTGCCCGAAATCGGTGTAAAGCGCCTCGAATTCGCCACTGAGACTGGCGAATGCGTCATCTACAAACTGCCGGTTCTTACGCAATGAGTGTCGAGCCGGGATGCGCTCCTTCAGATCAACGTAGCTGAACAGCGACCCGATCGTCTCGTCCGTCCCGCGCATTCTCACCCCCGTCGTTGCCGCGAAGAGGATGAATCATGTTCTCAAATCGCTGTCGAGCCGCGACTATTTCAGCATCCTGTTAGGCTGCTTTGCCGGCAGCGTTCAAGTTTGCGTAGAAGGCTTCCTCTGTTCCTTGCGGAGTGACGTACCCTTCAGAGATTACGGCGTGCGTACGCTGTCGAAGAACCTACCTTCGCCGCAATTCTCGGGAGCGCACTAGGGCTGACTCTAGCCCGGAAAGCTCGAGGCGAGGTTGGCTCCCTCCGCTCGTATTTTTTGCAAGCTTCTTGTGAGGCCCTCAATCGCGGTGGGCGCGTCGGAAAGGCAATTCGACGTCGTCAGCAATCGGGCAGACATAGGGCGTGTGTTGGGTCCGCGCTTCGAATTCTTCGCGCGCACGAGCCAGCAGCGCAGGGTCTTCGAACAGGCTGACCGCACTGGCAGCCATAGTCTTGGCGGCAAAAACCATGCCGCGATGGGCCACCGCTGATTTCCCCTGCGCAACGAGTTGCCAGCTATGAAAAGGGGTTCCGAGAGCGTGGCAAGCGGTCATCACCTGGGCGACCGGGGTTTGCCAGCTCGCGTCCCCGACGTCGGTCGAGCCGGGCAGCGCAAGATTTGCGCCTGGGGAGGGTAACACATGCCCAGCAAGCGCCGGCGTGTCGCCGTTCCGCTCGATGCCGAACATTGTGTAGACCGCTGAAATGTCCTGCGGCTGCAGGGTTTTCTGGATTTCCGCCGCATACTGGATGTCGTCTTCGTCAAAGTCGCTGCCGCCGATCCTCTCCATTTGTGCCTGCATTAGCTCTTCCAGAGTGGTGTTGCGCAGAAGATTGGAGCAGGCTTTGTCAATTTCGACTTCAACGCTCGTCTCGGTCATCATCGCGGCACCCTTTGCCACTTTGACAACCCGCTCGAACAGGGCCATCACGTCAGACTGCTGAGGCGAGCGGATCAGATAGAGGGCCTCGGCGTGGTCCTGCACGACATTGGGCGATATGCCGCCGGTTTTGGTAATCGCGCTGTGGATGCGTGCCTTCTCCGGCATATGTTCGCGCAGATACTGGGTGCCAACGCTCATCAGTTCGAGGGCATCAAGCGCCGAACGGCCAAGCTCGGGCGAGGCGGCGGCGTGCGCTGCCCGACCGGAAAACCGGAAATAAGCCTGAATATTGGCGAGCGAGTTGCTGGGGATGATGCTGTTGAACGATGCGGGGTGCCACGAGAACGCGGCGTCCAGACCGTTGAAAGCACCGTCCCGCGCCATGAAGGTCTTGCCCGACCCGCCTTCTTCGGCCGGGCAACCAAAATAACGCACGCGGCCCGACTTGCCGCTTTCTGCCAGATAATCCCGCGTGGCGACGGCGGCGAGCATGGCACCCGCCCCCAGAAGGTTGTGCCCGCACCCGTGACCATTGCCACCCGTCTCGATCGGGCGCTTCTCGGCGATTCCGGCCTCCTGCGAAAGGCCAGCAAGCGCGTCGAATTCGCCCAGAAACCCGATGACCGGCCCTTCCGACCCCGCCTCGGCCATGAACGCGGTCGGGATGCCGGCAACATTGCGCGTCACCCGGAACCCTGCTGCTTCGAGCATCTCGATCTGGGCAGCAGCGGCTTTCTCTTCCATGAAACGCAGTTCTGGCATATCCCAGATGCGATCACTCAGGTCGATATAGCCCGGTTTCAAGTCGTCGATCAGGCGGTCGGTGTGTACGGATGCGTTCATGTCACGTCCCTTCTCAATTCTGCGATGCGGGGCTTGCACCACGCAGTCGTGTTAGTGCGAACATGCCCACGATCGCCCCAACCAGCAGGACGGCGCCGATGCCAGCCAAGGCGATGGGGCCGGATTGAACTGCGGCGCCAACGATGACGGGGATCAGCACAAAGCCGAAGACGGTGTTCATGGAATAGGCCAAAGACCCGTCACGCATCGCCGCACTCTTGAAGTCCGGATCGCAGATTTTCAGCAGTAGCAGGCCGGTCAGGAACACACCCGTGGCCGTGCCGAAGATCAGCATCGCGCGTTCGAACGGCTCCGACGAGAACAGTTTCCGCGAGAACGAAATGCCGATGACAACCGTGCCGACAAAACCGATCGCCGCAGTGATCAGGATCGGGGCGGCATAGGTCAGAACACCCTGAACCGGCATGGAAACCAGCGCCGCGACGATGGCGAAGTCGGTCAACATCGAGGCGATCTTGCTTTTGGTGCCGGGATCGACCAGCCAGGAGATGCCAAGGCGGGTCATGGCGGCCCAGATCAGCCACATGACGATAATCGCATAGGCCCAGACCGGGATTGATCCCACCAGCGGCAAGTGCAGAGACCGCACCCACGCGCGCAGCACGATCGCCAGACCCGACCCGGCCAGAATGAGCGCGAAGTTGAACGCGACCACGTCGATTGAGGTCGAAACGGTGCTTTCCCGACCGGCAATGCGCTGCTTTTCGGCGTCAGGCTCAAGACCGGTCAGCCAGGATTTGGGCAGGTTCGCCGGGTCGGCGGACCCTTCCAGCATGTTGCGCGTGTTCAGCCATTTGATGATGGCGATACCCGAAATGATCCCGCCCAAAAGGCCGATCGTTGCGTAGGTCACCGCGACGCCCTGCGCGATTTCCCAGTATTCGAGACCCATCCCGTTCAGCATGTTGCCGATCACACCTGCGGTGCCGTGTCCGCCAGAGAAGCCGAGCGGCATCTCAAGACCGAAGGTCGCGTAGATCCCGAGATCGGGCATCGAAGTTGCGAAATATGCGCCAACCGCACCGCCAACCCCCAGTTGGAAACCGAACAGCGCAACCATCAGGAAGAACATGTTGAACACGTTGCGCACCGTGCCAGCCGAGTTGTCTTTCTGGGACAGGTCAATGCCCAGCGGCACCGACGCGACCACCGGAATGATCAGGACTCCGGGCAGCAGCCCATACATCGCAATCCAGTCGGCGGGATACTGAATCGGAGTCAGATCACCCCAGATTTGCGGTCCTATCAGCAGCCCGACCGAGCCACCAACAACCGAGGCGGGGATAAACAGTTTCTGTAGCCAGCTCACTTTGGCACGTAGGAAGGTGCCAATCAGCAGGAACAGTCCCAGCAGGGCAAAAGCCTGTAGAACGTTCGACATTGCAGCTCCGGACATCTCGTTCTCTTTCCGTAATGACAGGGGACGCCGCCCAAGGGCAGGCGCATTGGCGCGACCCTAGATGCTTAGGTATAGGAATAAATTGACATTAACCGCCACTGACATAACAAAGTTATTATATCGAAGCAATTTCAGAGAGATGGTCAGAATGGACGTTTCCAGATTTGTTCGTAACCGGCTGAAAATCAGGCACATGTATGTTTTGATCGCGCTGGACGATACCTTGAGCGTGAGCCGGGCGGCCGAATCTCTCAATGTCGCGCAGGCCTCGGTTTCGCGAACGCTCGCGGAAATCGAGGAGGGGTTCGGCATGCAGATTTTTGAGCGCCACCCGCGAGGATTGCGGCGCACGAAGACCGGCCGCGAACTGGTCCTGGGGGTGCGCAAGGTTGTCGGGAGTATTCACGCGCTTGAAAGCTTGGCGGAGCAGGTTCAATCGCTGGGCCACGGTCAGGTAACCATTGGCGTGCACAACGTTTCCTTGCTGGGGCGGGTTGCGGCGGTGATGGCTGACTTCAAGGCAAACCATCCCAACATCACGATCACACTCCGCGATGGCTTGCTGCCGAATTTGTTGGAAGACCTGCAATATGGGCGGCTGGATCTGGTGTTGGGACGGCTTGAACCGATGTTGGAACAGCGCGGCTTCGGGTTTGAGACCCTGGCTGAAACGGTGATGCTGATCGGCGCGCGGGAAGGCGTTCCACCGCCGCCCGCCGACCCGGTGGAACTGCTGAAAAAGCCTTGGGCGATTCCCTTGCCGGGCACACCCATGCGCGAAAATTTCGACCGGTTTTGCGCGTCGCACGATTGCCCGCTGCCCGCCGACCGTATCGAAACAAACAACGGTTTCCTGATGGCCGAGTTCCTGCTGCAAATGGACCGCTATGCGCTCTTCCCGGCTATCTTGCGCGAGGATTCGCCGCTGACGCTCGACCTGTTCAACTTCTCATGGCTGAAATGCTACGAATACCCCTTCAACTCGCGCCGCGACCGGCAAGGCATCGTGTATTCAAAGTCGAACGTCATGGCCCCGGCTGTCGCCGCGATACTGCATGCTTTGCAGGCAGGGTTTGAGTAGTGATGTCGTTTGCCAACGGCTACTCGGATTCCGCGACAAGAGCTGGCCTACCGCGATTGCGTTGCGGTTTCCGGGACAGACAGGCGGCCCAATTGCCGTAATGGGCCCGCGCTCTACAACTCGCATGACCGAGAGCTTCTTAAACCCGCTGAAGCGTGAGCGGATCAATCGTCGCCACGGAATCAGGCTGAAAGATGCTGAGTTTGATCCGTCAAAAGTGGATCGCCGCGACATTCATTCTAGCTTGCTCACGTCGATGTTTGGCAACTTCGCTTAAGTGTCACGACCAATTCTTGTCAACGTCCGGCGCAAATGACGCGTCGTACTTGCGGTGATGAAGGAAGCAATAATGGTCAAAGAAAGCCTGTGCGCGGGTTGATGCACCCTGCTTTTCAAGTTCGGGCCACGAGGCTTTCAACCACTCAGCAGTTTCAAGCTCCAAGCCCTTGTCCATGAGGAATCTGGCGCGGTCCAGGTCGATGGAATTGCCGCAGAAATTGTTGACATAAGTGTGAAACACTTGGTGCGCACCTTTTCGCAGAATACCCAATAGATATAGGGTTTTCGCGCTGTTTTTCAATGATCTGGCGACGTTTTTCTAAGAGCGGCACCCCAGCAAGAACGGGAATACTGACCAGTGAGAACAGCCACGATTGCGGACGTTCCGCACATCGTCGCGTTGGCGCGGCGGTTCTACGAGGCGAACATTGAGCCGAGGGTGTCTTGCGATGGTGCGGCGTGGCTTCCCAACCCAGGTATGTTCTGGCATTGTTCTTAATCCAGCCCCCGTTCCGATTCCCGAGCGTGCCGCAGATGTGCAATCTCTATTCCCAGACCAAGAGCCAGGACGCGATGCGGCACCTGTTCGACGATATGCTCGAGCACGATGAGGAATTCGTCGACAGCACTGGGAACCTCCCCCGACTGCCAGGGATCTGGCCCGACTACCCGGCACCGATCATTCGGCGTGGCGAGGGCACGGCCTGGCAACTGACCATGGCACGCTGGGGTATGCCGACGCCGGCGAAGTTCCTTGAAGGCAAACGCAC
Organism: Thalassovita sp.; assembly: GCA_017792425.1. Classification (GTDB taxonomy): domain Bacteria; phylum Pseudomonadota; class Alphaproteobacteria; order Rhodobacterales; family Rhodobacteraceae; genus Thalassobius. The sequence continues at coordinate 1,010,858 of CP051233.1, read as the reverse complement.
CGACAAGGGAGTCACCAATATCCGCAATGTCGGCTCGCCTCACTGGCGGCGTTGGCTTGGTGTTGAGCATCGCTGCCTTGTGCCCTTCACGAGCTTTTCCGAGATCGACGGGCGCCGCGGCGCTCCGCGCAACTCCCCGATTTGGTTCGCCCTGGGAGAAGATCGACCGCTCGCCTTCTTCGCCGGACTGCGGACCGAATGGACTTCGGTGCGCAAGCTGAAGGAAGGCGAGGTGACGGCGGAGATCTTCGGCTTCCTAACCTGCCCGCCAAATGCCGAAGTCGCCCCGGCCCATCCCAAGGCCATGCCTGTCATCCTCACCCGGCCCGACGAATGGCGGCGCTGGCTGACCACTCCGACCGAGGAAGCCCAGAAGCTCCAGCGCCCCCTGCCGGACGGGATGTTGAAGATCGTTGCCGAGGGGGGGCGCGAAGATGCGGTTTGATCCGCCCCCGGGCGAGCCCTTCGCGCTGGCCAGGCATCGGGTCCATGAGGCCGAAGGTCCGGGCCGGCGCAGCTTCGCTTTGTTGCAGGCCGCACAGCATACCGAGGCGCTGATCTGGATCATCCCCGGTCATGCCCCTCACCAGCCGATGCTACGGGGCCTGCCGGAGGGCGTCGGGGAGCGACTGCTCCTTATCCGCCCAGCGAATGAGGCCGACCTGCTCTGGGCAACTGAGGAGTCCCTGCGCTCCAAAGGGGTGGGGTTGGTGATCGCGGAGCCGGAAAAACCTCTGTCCCTGATCACCGGGCGGCGTCTGCAACTGGCCGCCGAGGCGGGCCGGACCACTGGGCTGATGCTGATCCGCGAAGGCCAGGGCAGCAATGCTGCAGAGACGCGGTGGCATTGCGCACCGATTGCGGCGAAGCGACGGGACTCGACTCTTCACCGATGGGATCTTAGTAAGAACAAAAAGGGAACATTAAAAACCTGGACTGTGCATTGGAATGGCAAGACGACTGCTGTCCATCCGGTTTCCGCGGCTGGCGAGCGACACGAGCCTGCGGAAACGTCCCGTTGAGGGACCGTTCGCCCTGATCCATCGATCAGGGAATGCCGATCATGTGCATTGCCTGAATCAGGCCGCCGAAACGCGGGGATTGCATCCTGGCATGGCGGCGGCCGATGCCCGTGCCATCTGCCCCGAGCTGATCACCCGACCTGCTGATCTTGTGCGGGAAGCTGAGGCGCTGGCGAATCTCAGACGCTGGGCGGGTCGCTATTCGCCGATGGTGGCACGAGATGGCCCGGACGGGCTCATCGCCGACATTTCCGGCGTGCCGCACCTCTTTGGCGGCGAAGCAGAATTGCGGGCAGATCTTCATGCGCGGCTGGAACGGGTCGGCCTGACCCTTTCGAGCGCCATCGCCGAAACCCGTGGCGCGGCCCAGGCTCTCGCCCGCCACGGCGGTGGCATCCTGCCCGAGGGAGCGGCGAAGGACGGCATCGCCAGTCTGCCGGTATCGGCTCTCAGGATCGCGAGTGATGTAGCCGAGGGGCTCGCCCGGATGGGGTTGAACCGGATCGGGGATCTCGTCGATCTGCCGCGTGCTCCGCTCGCGCAACGGTTCGGCCCGGGGCTCGTGCTGCGACTCGATCAGGCACTCGGTCTCCAGCCGGAGCCGGTCTCCCCCGAGGCAGACGCGCCGTATTTCGGGGTGCGAATGACGATGCCGGAACCCATCGGTCTAGAGGCCGATGTCATGTCGGGTCTCGCACGCATGCTCGACCGGCTCTGCGGAACGCTTGCCCATCAACATCGCGGAGCACGGCGGCTGCGGCTCGAGCTGCACCGGGTCGACCGGGAGACCGCACAGGTCGAGATCGGACTGGCCCGGCCGATGCGCGATCCCGAGCGTATTGCGGCACTTTTTGCAAAGGGCGTGGCAGCAGTCGAGGCCGGGTTCGGAATCGAGGCGATGCGCCTTGTCGCCCATGTGACCGAGGATCTGCCGCCTGAGCAGATTGGCGGGTCGAGAACGATCGCCCGCGAGGACGCGCTGGCTGATCTTTTCTCCCGGCTCGGCAACCGGCTGGGCTTCGACCGCGTTTTGCGGCTTCTGCCGGCCACCAGCAAGATTCCCGAGCGGAGCTTTCTGGTGGCGCCGGCCGCCTATAGCACGGCAGAATCCTCGCCGCCGCATCGTGGGCCGGATCGGCCGAACATTCTTTTCCCGCCTGAGCCGGTTACGGCTAAAGGGATGGGTCAGCCCGGGCATCCGCCGGCCCGGTTCGCTTGGCGGCGCATGCCCTTCACCACCCTGCGTGCAGATGGGCCGGAGCGGATCGCGCCGGAATGGTGGTTCGACGATCCGGCTTGGCGTTCGGGCCTGCGCGACTACTGGCGGGTGGAAACCCGCGAAGGCGCACGGCTCTGGCTTTTCCACACGCCGCAGGCGGCGGTCTGGCCAGCCCAAAGCTGGTTCGCGCAGGGAGAGTTCGCATGACCAGCTACGCCGAACTCTGCGTGACCAGCAATTTCACTTTCCTGACCGGGGCCTCGCATCCCGAGGAACTGATCACGCGCGCCGCAGAATTGGGCCTTGCTGCCATCGCCATCACAGACCGCAACTCTGTGGCAGGCGTGGTTCGGGCCTTCTCCGCCCTGAAGGAACTGGCTCGCCTGCGCGATGAAGCCTGTGCGGCGAGCGGCGAAACCGACGTGGGTCCGGTCGTCCGGTCCCGGCAGGTGACCGATCATTCCAGCCGCCAAACGGTGCAGCACATGTCACCGAGCGACGCCCCCCGGATTCCGCCGGATCTGGTGTTGCCGAAGCTGATCCCCGGTGCCCGGATCGTGCTGACAGACAGCGAGGTCGACTGGCTCGCCCTGCCCACGGATATCGCGGCCTGGTCGCGGCTGACCCGGCTCCTTTCTCTCGGCAAGCGACGGGCCACGAAAGGCGAATGCCATCTGACGCGCAAGGATCTCCTGGATTGGGGGCAGGGCATGGTGCTGATCGCGCTACCCCCCGACCCGATGGAGAACTCGACCCGGGCGTCTGCAAACGAATTGCGGCACATGTTGCGGGCCTTCCCAGGTCAGTGCTTTCTCGGAGCAGCACCTCGTTATGACGGGCGTGATCCCCAGCGCCTCAACTGGTTGGCGAAGTTTGCCCACGACACTGGCCTGCCGCTAGTCGCTGTCGGCGAGGTGATGATGCATCGATCGGCCCGACGTCCGCTCGCCGATGTTCTGACCTGCCTGCGCGAGGGCTGCACGATCGACACGATCGGCGAGCGTCGCCTCACGAATGGCGAGCACCGTCTCAAATCCCCGACAGAAATGGCGCGAATGTTCCATCGCTACCCCGCAGCGATCCGGCGCACGCTGGAAATCGCCGACCGTTGCGCATTCCGGCTGGACGACCTGCGTTACCAATACCCCGACGAAGCGCGGGACGGTGAGCCGGCGCAGGATCGGCTCGAACGGCTCTCGAGGGAGGGGTTGCATTGGCGCTATCCCGAGGGACCGCCGGCCCGGATCGTCACGCGGGTCGACAAGGAACTGAAGCTCATCGACGAGATGGGCTATGCGCCGTATTTCCTGACGGTTCATGACATCGTGGCCTTTGCACGCTCGAAGGGGATTCTCTGCCAGGGTCGCGGATCTGCGGCCAATTCGGTGGTCTGCTACCTGCTCGGCGTGACCGAGGTGCCTCCAGAGAGCATCACCCTGATTTTCGAGCGATTCATCTCAAAAGAGCGTGGCGAACCGCCGGATATCGACGTGGATTTCGAACACGAACGGCGCGAGGAGGTGATCCAGTGGATCTATGGGCAATATGGTCGCCATCGTGCCGGGCTTACCGCGACCGTGATCCACTTCCGATCTCGCGCCGCGATCCGGGAAGTCGGCAAGGTGATGGGGCTGAGCCAGGACGTGATTGCCCGACTCTCGGGACAGATCTGGGGCTGGTCCTCCAGCGCACCGGGCGAGGACCGGATGCGCGATGCAGGTATCGATCCGGCGGATGGGCGCGTGGCGCTGGCGGCGAAGCTGATCGGCGAGATTATCGGCTTTCCCCGGCATCTGAGCCAGCATGTCGGCGGTTTTGTCATCACCCATGGCCGGCTCGACGAGCTCTGCCCCATCGAGAACGCGGCGATGGAGGACCGCACCATTATCGAATGGGACAAGGACGACATAGACGCGCTCGGTCTGCTGAAGGTCGATGTGCTGGCGCTCGGAATGTTGACCTGCATCCGCAAGGCGTTCGGACTCCTTGAAGATCACCGCCAACTGCAACTGACCCTTGCCAACGTCCCGTCCGAAGACCCGGCCGTCTACCTCATGCTCTGCAAGGCCGATGCGATCGGGGTATTCCAGGTCGAGAGCCGGGCACAGCTCAACTTCCTGCCGCGCATGCAGCCACGCAAGTTCTACGATCTCGTCTGTGAGGTCGCGATTATTCGCCCCGGCCCGATCCAGGGCGGCATGGTTCATCCATTCATCAACCGCCGTCAAGGTAAGGAGAAGGTCGAAGACCTCGGTCCCGCCATGATGGAAGTGCTTGGCCGCACCTATGGCGTCCCCCTTTTCCAGGAACAGGCCATGCAGATCGCGGTAGTCGCCGCCGGGTTCTCGGCCGCCGAAGCGGACCGACTGCGCCGCTCGCTTGCGACCTTCAAGCGGATGGGCATCATCGGCGCGTTCCGTGAACGGTTTATTTCGGGGATGCTGGCCCGCGGCTATGAAGCGGGATTCGCGGAACGGTGTTTTGCCCAGATCGAGGGCTTCGGCAGCTATGGCTTTCCAGAAAGCCATGCGGCGAGCTTCGCGCGGCTGGTCTATATTTCCGCGTGGCTAAAGCGCCATCACCCGGCAGTCTTTACCTGCGCGCTACTGAACAGCCAGCCAATGGGTTTCTACGCCCCAGCTCAACTCGTCCGTGATGCGCGCGAGCATGGCGTCGAAATTCGTGGCGTCTCGGTCAACCATTCCAACTGGGATTGCACCCTGGAGCGACGCGGCGACGGTGCCCTGGCGCTGCGGCTCGGGTTCCGGCAGATCAAGGGGATGCGTGAGGAAGACGCGGTATGGATCGATGCCGCCCGCGGCAACGGCTATTCCGATGTTGAAAGCCTCTGGCGTCGGGCCGGCGTCCGGCCAAATGCGCTGGAACGGTTGGCAGAAGGTGATGCCTTCGCCACTCTCGGCCTTAATCGGCGCGACGCGCTCTGGGCCGCCCGGGCGCTGCGCGGACCCAAACCCCTGCCCCTGTTCGGTGCTGACGGTGAAGGCGGAGCGGAACCGGTGGTCTCACTGCCAGCAATGACCCTCGGCCAGGAGGTAATCGAGGATTACCTGGCGCTGCGGCTTTCCCTGCGCGCCCATCCCATGGAATTGTTGCGGCCATGCCTGCCGGAAAGCCTGCCCCATGAACGGCTGGATCGGGCCACCGGGCGCATCACCGTGACCGGCCTCGTCATCACGCGCCAGCGACCTGGCACGGCCTCTGGCGTGATCTTCCTGACGCTCGAAGATGAGACCGGCGTGTCCAACGTGGTGGTCTGGAGCCGGGTCTACGAGGCCTTCCGCAAGGCGGTGATCGCTGGGCGGCTGCTGCGCGTCACCGGCAGGATCGAACGTGAGGGGCAGGTCGTCCATGTGATTGCCGAGCGGATCGAAGACATCTCGCCGATGCTTTCGAACCTTGGACGACCGGCGAGCGACGCAGGTGATCGTCAGACTGGTGAAACACATCGGCCACGCTGTTGGTGAAGGAATTGCGCGCGGAAGGTGTCGTCGGCAAGACCGGGCGCCCCTTTGACAAGGGTGGGCTCTACCGGTTGCTGAACAATCGCCTCTACCTTGGCGAGGCCGTGCACAAGGGCATCTCCTATCCGGGGGAACACGAGGCCATCATCGGGCAGGCCCTCTGGGACAAGGTTCATGCCACCCTGCAGGAAAGCCCGCGCAAGCGCGCCAACAACACCCGCGCGCAAACCCCGGCCCCGCTCAGGGGGCTGATCTTCTCGGCCACGGGGGCCGCCATGACCCCCAGCAGCACGAAGAAGGGTACCCGCCGCTACCGCTATTACGTCTCGATGGACGCGATCAAGGCACGGGACACCGAAGATGACGGCATCCCGAAGCGACTGGCCGCCGACACGGTCGAGGGGGCTGTTGTTGCCGAGATCCGCCGCGTGATCCGCACCCCGGAAACCACCGCGCAGGTTCTGGCGGCACTGGCCCGCGAGGGACACGACATTCCCGAACGCGATGTCGTCACCGCCCTGCAGCAGTTCCATGACCTCTGGGACCAGCTCTTTCCCGCCGAGCAGGCCCGCATCCTCCAGCTTCTGGTGCGCCGGGTCACGGTGACAGCCCAAGGACTGATCATCGACATCCGCACCGACGGCATTGCCGGTGTCATGCGCGAGATGATGACCCCGCGCAGGGCGGAGGCTGCCGAATGAGCACAGACAGCATCCAGGTCTTCGTCCCCCTCACCCTGCGCAGGAAGAACGGCCGCCCGAAGATCCTGCCCCCGGCCGGGACCGTCCCCGAGGAGGATAACCTCCAGAACCCGCACATCCTGCGCGCCATCGGCCGCGCCTGGGGCTGGCGGCGCAGGCTGGAGGCCGGTGAGTTCGACACCGCCAAGGATCTGGCAGCTGACATTGGCCTCGCGGAGCGGCATGTCACCAGGGAGTTGAAGCTGGCTTACCTTGCGCCCTCCGTGTTGCGGCGGCTGGTCTACAAGCGCGAGGTTCCGGCCGTGACCATTCGCGAGATGACCGATATCGCGGCCCTGCCCTGGGTGGAGCAGGAGGCGGAAGTGTTTGGGGGGTGAAGGCTGCGGATACGATGGTTAGACAGATTACGCTGGCGGCTCGAAGCTGACCTCGGGAATAATGCCGGAAAGCCGTGTACCACCCATATTGCGGCCATTCGCTGCGAACTCAAAATCAAGGCGTGTTCTCAATTATTCATTTCGGGATTTTCCGGATACAGCCACCTTCTGTCGCTGCTCGGCCCAATCTAAAGTCATTCCAACTGCATCCAGCGCCCACGTTCCATTCGGTTGAGTACTTTTTGCCTATATGCATTGGGCGCAAGCACTTGTTTCGTTCGGTGGCGGCGGGAGTTACAGAATTTGCAGGCAGCTACGACGTTGCTGGACGAGGTAGGCCCACCACTGGAGACTGCCAACAAATGTTCCGCTGTGCATTGAAACCAACGAGCCTTACGCTCTGAAATAGAATGGACTTTTCGGAAATTCTCGGATGATCCTGACCACATTGGTTGATCACAATAGAAACATCGGCACCCTTGTGTGCCGTATTTGTGGTTTCGAATTCTTTGTAGATTTGTAGACATCTTACACCTTTGTTTTCGAACAATATCGAGAACCGGGTGCGAAGGTGTTACACTCCTCACAGGCACCGCCTTATGGATTCAGTGCCTTGGTCTTTCCCCGCAGAACATGCCTTCAGACTCTGAACTGCTCTTCAAGTATGCCTAGTCTCTCCATATCCGTCAACAAGCCCCAGTCGTATACAGTTACCCTGCAGTCGGTTCCGGCCCAGTGCGGACTTCTATCACTTTGTCATTCGCTGCTTCGCGCCTTCATAGAGCCAGCCATTTGCCTCGTTCGCGAAATCCTGATTGCAACGAATTTACAGTTTGCGGGGCGAAGCCGCCGTTCGATATGACTTCCATTGATGACCTCTCTGCGGAGCAGTTGTTGTACAAAGGGGGGCTTAAACGAAATAGCTTGGAACCTATGCGTTCGAGCTTAGCGATGCAGGCCATACAGACACGAGGCCGGTCCCATCGTTGCGGAAGAATATCGACCTGTTCCGACCCTTTCGCTGTTTACCCTTGCAAGACGGATTGCAAGATCAGTGTCGGGAAACGCTCCGATATACGCTTCTGTCCAACCCCAGTTGCCGCCGAAAGAAGACCGTTGCCAGTAACGCCGACGCCCTTCGTAATCATCATAGAGCGGCTGCGATGATACGTTCGCTAATCGTTCCCAATCCGTCACATAGCGCAGACGCCACTCGATTGCATCATGCAGCGTTGCGCCGTTGCGAACCTGGCTAAACAGATCGATCCCGACGGTCTGGCTTGAAACCGCTGCGATCACCATGAAGCCAAGGGCATTGTCGTAGTAGAAATCGTTGTTCTCTGGGCCGGCGACACCCTGCCAACGGCCGCCATTCAGAAAGGTCCGCAATCCGCCATTTGCCTCCAAGAGGTTGAAAAGGGTGAACCAATCTTCTACGCCTTCAGAGAAGGCAGCGGGGCTGCTCGTCGCGAGTCCCCAATTGACATAGGCCAGAGCCTGCAGAGCCAGGGTATCGGGCCACCTCACCGACGGGATTTCGCGCCCCTTACCTGGCCCGGACACGTTGTGCGACACGTGGTAAATGCGGTTTCCCCAAGAAATGAGGGCCGCGCGCTGGTCGTCATCACGCCACAAGCCGACACGATCTGTGTAATTGACGAGGTACGACAGGTTGTTCAGTAGGGCCGACACCCAATGTGCGGGACTCGGGCCGCCCCCGGGCGCGAAGAACAACTCCGTAAATGCATGATCGGCGGCAGCGTTTTCTAGATGGGCGAGGAATGATCTAAAATCTTCGTCTGGACGGCCTGACTGGTAGGCAGGCGTCTCTCGAGATCTTGCACTAATGTGGTTCGCCAGAACGTACCCGATCACTTTGATGAAACCACCGATGCGGGTCGCGCCATGGACGTCGCGGTCGACGACTTTGTAGTAATTGGCGGAAGAAACACTGTCGAAACTCTGGCCGGTAAGACACCTGTCGTTCTCTAGGGGGAATAGGGGCGGCTGCGGCATATCAAGAGCGGCTTCTAGATGGCGGTATCCAGTTGCTAGCCCGGGATGACGCGCAACGAGGTGGTCATAAAGCTCCGTGGTCAAGGCACCCTCAAAGGCCAGACCTTCACTGGCCGCATAGGCTTCTAGCGCTCGCGCGGTACTTCCGCCCCATAGCCCATCCAGCGGACCAGGATTATACCCAAGCGCCGAGAGGATTTGTTGAACATCCCTTGTATCCTCATCCGCTGAAACAACCGTTGCCGGCGTGAGGAAAAGCACGCAGAGCGCAATGATCACAAGTTTATGAGAAAAGACTCTCAATGGCATGATCGTTCTCCTGCCCGCTAAAAAGGGAGCCTGCGCTGGCGACGTGCTCAAGGCGCTGAAGCCCTTCCATAAAGAGGCGTATCGCACGTTAGACTACCTTCCTTAAGCGTCGCAATCCAACGTTTTTCGACGTTTCTTCTTTCCGCTTCGTCGGCTTTGGGTTCAGGGCCGCCAGGCAGTGGTGAAGAGAAACCCGGCACTGTCCGCCGTCAGGGATTATGGGACAGATGGCGGCGTGACCTAAGAGAGGGCCTAGCTCATCTGGTTGGTTTGATTATATACGCGAAGTTCCGGCGGTGACCATTCGCGAGATGACCGATATCGCCGCCCTGCCCTAGGTGGAGCAGGAGGCGCAGGTGTTTGGGGGGTGAAAACCGCCGAATTGACTGAGCGGATTAATCGTTCGGCCCAAGGACGAAGCCGCTCGCGCGGCAATCGCGTCTGTGGCAGGCGTACTCGACTGATCGCCATCCTTTGCATTTGGGAATGTGGGCACCTGCCTGACGATTGAGGTCTCTCGATCGACAAACAAGAGGTTCCCATGACCGAGGCCAGTTGCATAGACATTATAGGGCTGCCGAAGAGAAGCGGCACCCCACGAGAGCTGCCAAAAGGTCTACCAGAAAGATCGTGCGCAGAGCACTGCCGAGAAGGCATAAGCCCGCGAACGAATCGCATCACGAGGGGAAAAGCGCGGGTGAAATAGACGTTACCTCGTCGAGAAATCGAGGTCACCGGAATGAAGGTGGGTTTGCGAAACGAAGGCGATGACTTTACCGTCCCGGCGGGTCAGGGTGGTCTGCCACACGCTTGTGCGACGTCCGGCGTGGAGGGGCACACACACCCCGGTCACGGTATCGCCGAGGCTGACGGCACGTAGGAAGTTGGTCTTACTTTCGATGGTGACCGTGCTGTCACCAGGAAGCATATGATAAAACGCCCCCGTGCCGCCGAGGTGGTCGGCAAATGCCATGACTGCACCACCGTGAAGCACATTATTCCGGTTCATAAGGGCTTCGGTGACCTCAAGCGTCGCTTCTACACGTTCGGCGCTGGCCGAAATCAGGCGGAAACCGATGAGTTCGGAAAAGTTTGAATGGGTGGGAATCCCGGGCGCGGACGCCTCGGATTCTTGGCTATCTCGGTCACTCACGTCTGGCCCTCCCGCCGTTTGGGAAACGGCATCCCGGCGCTATGGGCCGTGGCCCCCCCGTCGATAGGAATGATCGTCCCCGACACATAAGAGCTTTCCGGCGAACATAGGAATGCAATAACATTACCGACTTCAGTCGGCGCGGCCATGCGTTGCTGCGGAAGTTGCACTTGCTGTGACTTCCCAAACCGCTCGATCACACCGGACATCATCTCGGTTTCGACGGGACCGGGACAGACGCAATTCACCCGAATGCCGAACCGCGAATAATCCACGGCCCAGGTCTGGGTCAGCGCGACGACGGCGCCTTTGGTTGCCGTGTAGGCATCAGCGAGGGGCATGGCGCGGATCGCAGCCACGCTGCCCAACGTCACGATCGAACCGTCCATTCGCATCTTCGGCCTAAAGGCCCGAACCGTCAGCATCGTTCCGGTTAGGTTCACCGCGAGGGTTTTGTCCCAAGCGTCAAGCTCAAGCTCTTCGGCGCGATTGTCATGCGGTCGCAGGTTGATGCCCGCACCGGTTACCAGCGCATCCAAGGCTCCGATATTCTTGGCCAAGGCCATCAGCTGGGTCTCGTCGGTCACATCACAGATGTGGCTGATGATATCGTCGCGCGGGTTGGGTTTCAGGTCAAGCGCATGGACCGTCCACCCGCGATCGGCCAGAAGACCCGCCGATTCCCTGCGCACCGCCCGTCACAACGGCAATGGGTTTACTTTGATCGCTCATGGCTCAATCCTTCGCCAGCCGGAACACAGGCAGCACGGTCTCGCCATCCTGTGCAATCTCGAAATCCACCGTGACGCGGCCACCGATGGCGGCGCTCTCGCGGTTCTCGCCTACGATGTTCGACATGAGCTGAACGCCTTCGTCGAGCCGGATCACGGCGATCACATAGGGCAATTTATCAGCGAAACCCGATGGGGGGCCTGCAAGCTGCGTCGTCACGGTATAGATCTCGCCCGTGCCTTTGGAGGGACGAAATTCAAGGTTTTCACCTAGGCAACTTGGGCAAAACTTGCGCGGATACATGATCGGCGTGTAGCAGTCGGCACAGGTCTGGATGACAAATTTACGGTCGCGCGCGGCCTCCCAATAGGGAGCGGACCACTTGGTGGGCTGCGGAAGGGGGCGGGGTGCGTCGGTCATGCTGCTTCCTTCGAAAGAATGGTGACGTGGCTATCCATCCAGGTTCCCCCGGATGCGGTTTCAACGGCATTGACAAGGTTCGGCACCTGCCGCTCCCCGGCCTTGCCCATTAGTTGTCGGAAGGCTTCGACCATGACGGCAATACCGCCGCCGACACCAGTGTGCCCCTGCGAAAGCATTCCCCCGTTCGTGGTCATTGGAAGTGATCCGCCCGGCGAGGTTTCGCCAGCGGCGATGAAAGCTCCCGCGCGTTCGCCGCGGCAGAGGTCCAACCCGTCCATCGAAATCAGCGGCCAGACCGGATAGGCATCATAGATCGAGGCAAGCTGTATGTCCTTCGGTCCGATCCCGGCTTCGGCATAGGCCTGTTGTCCGGCTTCGCGGAAGCCCAGTTTAGCAAGATCGGTGTCCTGGCTCAGGGTGTAATGTGTGACCAGCGACCCGTGTCCGCGAACATAGACTGGTGTGTCGGTGATCTTGGGTGCGTCCTCGGCGGCGGCAACGACGAAGGCGGCGGCCCCATCGGCTAGCATGTTGCAGTGGCGCGAGCGGAGGGGGGTGGCGATCATTTTGGAGGCCAGCACCTCTTCGACCGTCAACGGGTCACGATACATGGCATGCGGATTGAGTTGCGCCCACCTGCGCAGGGATACGGCGACAGAGGCCAGTTCTGCCTCGGTCGTTCCAGTTTCATGCATGTAGCGCGCAGAGGCTAGCGCCCCCACAGCGTTCATGTTGTGGCCATAGGGCGCTTCCCACTCTTCGGACACGCCGGTGGTTGCAAAAAGGTCGATGCCTCGCTGTTTCGGCAGGGAACCGACAGCGTCAGAATGAACGACGAGAACCCGCCGAGCCTGACCCGAAGCGATAAGTGCATCTGCAACGGCCAGAACCGAAGAGCTCGTCGCGCCGCCTGCCATGACCTGACAATTCATCTTGACGCTACGCAGCATTCCCAGTTCCTCGCAAAGGCGCGAAAACACGAGGTCCACATTCCAATGCGAATGCGCGAGCGCGCCGACCGGCAAAATGACGTCAATATCCTGGGTGGTGAGGCCCGCGTCTAGAATGGCTCCGCGAGCCACGGTCATGGCTGCGTCAAGCTCGGAGCGCTCGGGGAATTTCCCCGAAGGCACCTCTCCAATCCCGACGACGGCCGATGTCACTTTCTTCATCTGTTTCTCCTTTTTGTTCGCGCGATCCGGCGCTCATTGGGCGACCACCGAGTAGGTGCTGAATTCGACTTTCCGCAGATCAAACTGGCGGGCAGCCTTAATAAATGGTCACGCTGAGTCACCGGACGCTGATGCCCCTGATGACACCTCTGCACGCGCTTCGAGGATGTCGCGTCGGATTTTTCCGGTTGGGTTGCGCTCGATCTCGTCAGGCGTGATCAACACCACTTCCTTCGGCATCTTGAACCGGGCGATCTTTCCGTCGAGTTGGGCAAGAACATCCTCTTTGGTGAGGTCGTCGACTGCGGGCACAACAAAAGCCACCGGCACTTCGCCCCAGATCGGATCGGTGCGCCGCACAACTACGGCATCTTCGATACTGTCAGCATTGCGCAGCACGGTTTCGATCTCGGCTGGGTAGATGTTCTCACCGCCCGACTTGATCAGATATTTCTTGCGATCGGCAAAATGCAGAAGCCCACGTGCATCGCGGTAGAAAGCATCGCCCATGTGATACCAACCATCGTGGAAGGCAGCTCGCGTGGCTTCGACGTCGTTCCAATACCCTGAGAACAGGGTTGGAGATCGAAGGCAGATTTCGCCAACTTTTCCGGGCTCCACCAGCTCGCCGTCATCCCCCACCAGCTTGATCTCACAGGCGGTGTTCTGGAGTTTGCCCAGATTCCCAATCGGCTCGCCAACCTCGATCCAATTGCCTGAAGCGGGCGTGATACCAGTTTCACTCGACCCGAAAGAATTGAGGAACGGCGCGTTCAAGAGCCTTGTGACCCTGTCAATTTGAGCCGCTGGAACGAGGTTAGCCATACAGCCAGCCGCCGCCACCCGTTTGATCCGCGCGTTGCGGCGCTCCAACTCATCCGAAAGGCTTTCGATCATTCCGGGCATCAACACAAGCCAACCTACGTCATGTTCGGTCAATGCATCAGCAATCGCCGCAGGGTCGTATTTCTCGACAATCGTTACCGTGCCACCTTGGACCAATGTCGCGAAGGTCGGGTCAGCAGAAGCCATGTGGAACAACGGGGACCACGCGATGAATCCATCGGTGCGCCGGATCGCCCAATCGGCCCGCATCAGCAAACCGCGTGCAATCATCGCCCGGTGCGACACGAGCGCGCCTTTCGATCGGCCTGTGGTCCCACTAGTATAAAGGATTATCAGCCCATCTTCGCTGGCGACTTCGCCCGCCGGTTCGTGCGCCTCGCCATCGGCAATCAGGCGATCCAGCTCATCTCCTATCCGCACACAGGGGACATCATCTCCCAGATTGTCCGCAAAGGCATCCGAAACGAAGACAAAGCCTGGTCTTGTCAGGCCGATATTGGCCGCGATTTCGCGGGCCGCAGAGCGCCAGTTCACACAGGCGACGATCAGTCCGAGCTTGGCAGCCGCCAATAAGATCACGACATAGTCTATGTTGTTCTCGGATAGAATCGCGACGCGATCACCTCGCACAAGATTCCGCGAAGCCAATGCATTCGCAAGTCGATTGACCCGCTCATTCAGCGCGCCATAACTCAGCCTCAAATCTCCGCAGCGCAGAGCGACCGCTTCCGGCGTTGCATTGGCTGTATCGCGAAACAAGCCCCCGACCGTGCCGCCTATCGCGGGATGTTGTTGCGTGAAGTCCGTCAAGGCCATCAGTGCACAGTCCGTTTGATGCGCAGGACTTCCCCGCCATTGGACATCCGCTCATGCCCCAATCTAAGTGTCTTGATTAGTTGCATCGTGGAACGCCCCTCCCTTGGCGCAGGTCCCGAACTTAAAAAAGTTTCCTTAGTGTTTCATTTAAAAATACTAAGTGTCAACTATAAGTTTCCACGCCTTCGCACTTTATGATACATAAATGAAACCTCTCCAGCACCTGGCAGGTGTGTTGCGGGTTCCACAAGAGCCCGGCTCACTCGGACGCCGCTAAAAACTTGTCCAAATCGCCTTTCCTTCTATGATACTTTGAGGACACAAAAGGGGTGGAACTTGGAACAAATCGATAGGGCGCAAGAACTCGGACGGCGGCTTCGGGATGTTAGAAAAAAGGCCGGCTATACGCTTGACTGGACAGCGAACGAGATTGGCGTCACCAAAGGCTACCTTTCCAAAGTCGAACGCGGACAGGCTTCGCCATCGATTGCAGTCATGACCAAGCTCTCTGAAGCTTATGGAGTATCTCTCGCCGAAGTATTCATGCCAGAAGGCGAGCGAAAACCGATCAGCGTGCTGCGAGCGGGTGAGCTTCGCCCCGTCAACCGCAATGGGAGCAATGTGGGCTACCGATACGAAATCGGCGACCTGACGAAGGCCAATCCTCGCGCCGAGGTCTATTTCCTGACCCTACCGATCTGGACCAAAAAGGAGCGACCGCCGATCAATCGCCACAAAGGCGAAGAGGTGCTGTTGATGCTCGAAGGGCAGATGATGTTCAAATACATGGGAATGG
Source organism: Thalassovita sp. (assembly GCA_017792425.1). Lineage (GTDB taxonomy): Bacteria > Pseudomonadota > Alphaproteobacteria > Rhodobacterales > Rhodobacteraceae > Thalassobius. The sequence goes on along the minus strand of CP051233.1, from coordinate 995,794 downwards.
AACTGGTGTTAAACGAAGGCGACTGCATTCAGTTCGACGCAGATCAGGATCACTATGGCTACGCCATTGGTGGCAGGCAGGCGCGTGCCTTCGTGGTGATCATCCGCGACTAAACCGCAGCACAACCGCTCGGACAAATAGAAGAAGGGCCCGAAAACCGGGCCCTTCTTCTTTTCAGGTCTGCTTGACAATCACTCAGTCGCGCAGGCCTTGATAGCTTCCAGGTCAGGAAGGCTCGAAAGATTGCGCCCCATGGCAAATTCACCCTGCATCCCGCGCCATTGTCCGTAGTCTTGAAGATACTCGATCTGACTTGCCGCTACCTTGGCGTAGGTTGGATTCTGGCACGCCTCATCGACCAAGATACTATTGGCAATATCCTGAAGGCGCGAGAGATCTTCATCAGACAGCGTCTCGACCTGAGTGTCCGCTTCGGCGAAGGCCTTCACCGCTTCGGTGGCACCCTTCTCGTAGTAGCCGATGGTCCAGAGCATATTGGCGTGCGCCGCAGTTTCGAGTATCGCTTGCTGCTCTTCCGATAGGTTGTTCCAGACTTTAAGATCAATCATTACCCCGTTCAAAGACCCCGGTTGGTGCCATCCTGGAGACTGCCAGAAATCGGTGACTTCCTGGAATCCCATTCCCAGATCGATGCCAGGGCCAGAGAATTCGGCGGCATCCACCACACCACGTTCGAGGGCCTGATACACTTCGCCGCCTGGAAGCGTGACTTGTGCGGCTCCAAGCGCTTCCAGGATTTGACCCTGCGGGCGGCCCGACATGCGGATACGCGCCCCTTCCAGTGCAGCCAGATTCGGGAGCGACTTGTTTGCGCGCAGACCGCTTTCGGTCGAAACCACTAGGATTGGCAGGTATTTCATACCGTATTTTCCGTAGACTTCGTCGAAGAGTTCTTGCCCTCCCCACTCGGTGACCCAGAGCACATAGTCGGGCAGAGTAAAGAGCATCGGAAAAGATCCAAGGAGTGAGAAGGTACTGTCAGTCCCGGCCCAATAGCCCGGCCAATCGGTGCCCATATCGACACCACCCGACTGCACTGCACCGAAGACCTCTGTCGACGGCACCAACGTGCCGCCGGGCATGAAGTCGATCTGCACCTTGCCAGCACCGATGGCGTTAACCGTTTCGACGAAGTGCCTGTCGCTGTCGATCAGGTTGATACCTTCTGGCCAGACCGTGGTCATGCTGAGCGTAACCTCTTCCTGAGCGTAGGCTGTCGATGCGACCGCCAGCGCGGCAGCCAGAGCCGCGCTTCCAATTTTCATATGCATGTAAGTTCCTCCCGTTGGGCTCTGAAAAGCGATGCTGTCATCGCGCGAAAATCTGCTCCGGCAACCAAGTGATAATCCCTGGAAAGACGGCACAGAGGGTGCCACCTACCACGATCAGCGCCACGAAAGGCAGGATACCGCGGTAGATGTGTCCGATCGTGACGCCTGGGGGCGCAACGCCTTCGAGGTAGAAGAGCGCATAGCCAAAGGGCGGCGTCAGGAACGAGGTTTGAAGAACGATGGCCACCATCATCACGAACCACATCGGGTCGAACCCGAAGCTGATGACGATGGGCAAAAAGACAGGCAGGCAGATTAGCACGATCCCGAGCCAATCGAGGATCATGCCGAGCAGGAACACCACCACCATCATGATCAGGAAAGTGCCCCAGGGGCCGAGCCCAAGGTCGCCAATGAACTGGTCGACGATCTTGGCCCCGCCGATGGCAAAGAATACCCCGGTGAAGGCAGTCGCACCGACAACGACGAACAGCACCATCGCTGACGTCTTGGCCGACGCCCAGAGCGCCTCGGCCAGCATTTTCCACGAGAACATGCCGCGTGCGATCACGAGGATCAGCGTGAGGAACGCTCCGATCGACGCCGCCTCGGTCGTCGTCGCAATTCCTGCAAAGATGGAGCCGAGTACGCCAAGAATGAGAAGAAGCGGCGGCACAGCCGAGGTGAGCGCCTGTTTGTAAAGCTCCGCCTTGCTGACCGCCGCCAGTTCCTCGTCACTTGCAGCAGGTCCCCAGTCAGGGCGAAACCGCGTCACGACGAAAACGTAGCAGGCATAAAGCGAGGCCAGCATGAGGCCAGGGAACAATGCTGCCGCAAAAAGCTGCCCCACCGAGATCTGCGCATAGCTTCCGAGAATAACCAACATAATGCTAGGCGGGATCAGAATACCCAGAGATCCGCCCGCGGCAATAACGCCCGTGCTCAGTTCTTTCTGGTAGCCGTATTTCAGCATCGAGGGGAGTGCTAGCATCCCCATTACGGTCATCGACGCACCAATGATACCGGTGGTGGCGGCGAGAATGACCGAAATGATGACCACGGCGATCCCAACCCCTCCGGTGAGGCGCCCGAAGGCCAATCTGAGCACGTCAAACATCTTGTCCGTGACGCCAGAGTCGCTCAGAAGCCGCGCCATCAAGATAAACATCGGGATGGCGATCAGGATGTAATTATCCATCTGACTGTAAATACGACCGATTAGGATCGGCATGACCCGAAGCCCCGGACCCAGCCAGGCGAAAATGATCGACAAGCCGCCGAGAACGAAGGCCAACGGATGTCCCGAAAAGATGCCGATCAGCAATCCAACGAACATCGCGAGAGTCAGAAATTCAGGGCTCATACCGACACTCCCGTCCGTAACACGCGAAACGCGCGCGCCAAGATGGCGAGACCCTGCAAAGCGAGAATGGCACCGGTGATCGGAATGATGGTCTTTATCCATGCTACCGGGATCGCGGCAGCACTCTGGCTACGTTCACCGTATTGCCAGGCGCGATCCGCGAAATTCCAACCGTAGTAGATCAGAGCGATGCAGAAGGGCAGGAAAAGAGCAAGGTAGGCGACGATATCGAGAAGCGCACTTCCGCGCGGAGACATGCGGTCGCGCACAAGCCCCACGCTGACATGCTCACCATCGACCAGCGCATAGGCAGTCGCTAACATAAAGTGCAGAGCGAAAAGCTGTGTCGCAACGTCGAAAGCCCAAGGGATGGGGGAGTTTGCGAACTTCCGCAGTAGAACGTCGGCTACGGACAACAGCATCAAAGCGAAAAGCACCCAAGACACCAGCCTCCCGACAACGCGGGAAAACTCCGAGACACGGTCAATAGTGGTCATGGTCGAGCACCCTTATTCTCCAGCGAATGGCTGCAAGAATGGGTGCACGGCCGATACAGCCGAGCGCTTTGCATGAAACCTCCTCCAGTTGTTGCTGAAGTGTTGTCACTCAGGAAACTTTTTGTCAACTTTTTTTATCGCGATCGTTGACGTAAGGTCAATCCTCTGTGCCCGATGGGTATCACAACCCAACAAGGTGGAAAAAGAACAATGAAGAAACGGCTTCCGGACTTCTCTGCTGAAACTGCGCAAGATCAAGTCACCACACTCAGAGAAAAGAGAGCAAAGCCAGGTGCTGGTCTGGGCTTGGTGGTGCTGCTGGCGGTCGTTTTCTGGACTTCGATCATTGTCTTTGTTGTTGAGCCAATATTCGCACACGAGTGATCTTCGGGTTGCTATCCCTTTCACCCGACCAAGCGTTCTTTCCAACAGCCCCGTGGTCAAAAAATAGCAAGCCACTGATTTCAATTCACTTTCAACCACCGACCTGTCGACACCCAAGGGCGTTGGTTCAGAGACAAAAGCCATTCAGAGACCAATTTCCTGCCCAGCGCCAGTCTCTGCAGCCCCGTGCCTAAGGCTAAATACCTTTGAAACAAAAAGAAAAAAGGCCCGCGAGGGGGCCTTTGATCGGGTTCACTTTATGAAAGTGGCGGAGGAGATGGGTCTAGAATCCAACCCTCTCTACCCATTAAGTCATTGAAATCATTCGCACGACCTGTCGCTTGTAATCCCTTTTGGTCGCTTGCCTCTGGCAGCGAACATCGTCGCCCCATTCAAACTTCATAGAAAACAGAGAGAGAACGCATGCCCCTGCAAGCACAGGGCAGCGGCTGCGAAAGAGCGCGGCGCGGGGGCCGGGCCGGAGGAAATGCGGGAACGGTTGGCGCGGGTCATGGGCAAGGATCGCGGTGGGCAGAGCGACGAAAAACAGACGCGCGGGCGCAACTATGCGCGGGAGCGCCTGAAAGAGATCATGGAGAAGGACGCGGGCCGGAACGGCCAGGCGGCGGTTCACAAGCTGGACGGGCACAGCGATCCGGAGCTTGGCGAGGACACCGGGCGTGAAGAGCGCAAGCCGTCCGTCAACGAGCGGCTGAAGGTCGTGTTGAACAAGCCGCGCGAAAAGCTGGAGATCGAGGGCGACCGCGACCAGGAGAAGGATCAGGAGGTCGAGAACGACCGGGAGATTGACAGGGAGATCGACCGTGATCCGGGCCTCAGTCATTGAAATGAACGAAGGTCAGGGGCAGACTGGCTATGTTACTAGTCGAGAGCTCGATCACAAAACCGCGCCAACCCATGAGCGATCAATCTGTCGATCAGCTCCGGTCCGTCACCACAAGAAAGAAGGCCTGATATCCGAACCAGGCCATAACTTCTCAATATGTTCACGTTGCGTCTGCGGGCACCGATCATAGTCCGTGAAATTGGAATATGCTGGCATCAACCTGAGATACAAGAAAGGCCAGAATCGCATGATTGGGCTGCTCTCCAACCTCACGAACTCGCCTAGGATGGCGCAAGTAAGCCAATGACACGCTATAGCTCAGACGGGCGGCCACGGTTCGCTTTCTGGCAACAGCCTCAATCTTGTCTGGGGTGAGGAAACAATACATCGCAACCTCTCGATCCTCAGAGGGCGGTGCCATCAGTCGAGACCAAAAAACTTGCCGTCAATATTTGTCGCCGTGCCATGAAATACCCTCTTCCTATCCCTGTCCGTGAAACGCTCGTTTGCTGGAACCTCCCGTTCCGTCCGCCAATATGGCTTGAAAACGGGAAGGCGGAAAAGTTGATTTAAGGACAGGAAAACGGACAAGGCTATCTTCATGGCACTGATTGGATATGTGCGGGTCTCGACAACAGACCAAAAGCTGAAACCGCAAGTGGATGCGCTCAAAGCTGCCGGATGTGAAACCGTGTTTGAGGATGTCATTTCCGGCGCGAAAGCAGACCGCCCGGGCCTGAATGATGCCCTGGCCTTTCTGCGCAAGGGCGACACGCTCGTGGTCTGGAAACTCGACCGCCTGGGCCGGTCTATGAAGCACTTGGTGGAAACCGTGACAGAGCTCGGCGACCGCGGCGTTGGATTCAGATCCCTGACCGAGGGCGTGGACACGACCACCACCGGCGGCACATTAATCTTCCATCTGTTCGGTGCGCTTGCGCAGTTCGAACGTGACCTCATTGTCGAGCGCACACAGGCCGGTTTGAAGGCCGCCGCAACGCGCGGCAGAAAAGGCGGACGCAAGCCTGTCGTCACCCCCAAAAAGCTGGAGCAGGCCAGAGCTCATATCAGCGATGGATTGACGGTCCGCGAGGCCGCTGCCCGCCTCAAAATCAGTAAAACCAGCCTCTACAATGCACTCAGTGACCAAAAAGCAGGCTGAAAACACAGATGTTCCCCTAAAGTTCGTGCGAGTCGGACAATATGGTCACTTTTATGCGGTGACCCCAAAAGGGGGATTGAGCACTCAGCCGCAATCGACCCCACCTAGTCGGTCTGGACAACGCCTGCGCTAACGAGATCAGGGAAGAGCGGGAGAAGTAGAACGAGCTCGAAAGAAACCGGCACCGAAGCTGGACGATAGTATCGGGCTGTGAGCCGTTCAAATGGGAACTCCAATTTCTCTGTCAACGATACCCTTTATTTTCCGAAATTCTTTTTTCATACGGGGAGTCGGCCCGGAGACGCACAGCGCGTACGTATCTCCTGCGAGGCGCACCGGCACGGCTAAGCAGGTCAACCCAAGAGCATATTCCTCACGATCCAGGGCATACCCTGTTTCTCGAATTTCCTGAAATTCGGAGATCAATTGGCTTTTTGTGGTGAGCGTGTTTTCAGTGAGCGGGTCGAGATCGTGGCTCGCAAAGAAGGCTTGCTGGGAGCTCTCGTCCGACAATGCCAACAATAGCTTTCCCGAAGCTCTGGCATGAATAAAACCGCCCAAGTGTTTCTGACCGATGGACGCGTGAATGGGGTTTGTCCCGGTCTCGACAGCCAATGATACCAGATCGCCATCATACCAACCGGACGCATAGCTGGTTTCGCCGGTCTTTTCCGCCACTCGTTTGACAATCGAGCGCAATTCGTCTGGGCAAGAGAAATGATTGCGGAAACCGTCGATCAAGTCGCCGACACGCAATCCCAGAACGTAATTGTTGTTGGTGCCCCGACGAAGCAGGGAGATTGCCTGTAAAGTCTGTAACAGATGATAGGTCGCCTGTGTTGGCAATCCAGTGGTTTCGCGGATCTCTGCCGCGCTCATGCCGGCTTCACTTTCGGCGACGCAAAAAAGAATCTTTGCCGCACGCGCCACGGATTGTACCCGCGGCTTGACCGTCACCGCTTTCGTCTTTCCACTGGCTTCGAGCATTTCAGGGGTGGTTTCGTCGATGTCTTCAATGACGTTTTTCATCATATGTCCAGTACCAGCCTTTTGCCCTTACAGCGAGAAACGCAGAGCGTCATCTGATCATTCCGCGCGTGCTCCTCATCCGAGAGGAACATGTCCTGATGGTCAGGTACACCGTCCATGACTCGCGTCAGACAGGTGCCGCAGATGCCCTGTTCGCAGGACAGTTCGATATTGATACCGTTCTCCACTAAGACTTCGGCGATGCTCATGTCGGCGGGGACGTTAAAGCTCTGGCCAGTCTTTGCAAGATGAACTTCGAATCCCTCGTGCCTGTCTGTTGACGTCGGCGGCGCGGCGCTGAAATATTCAAGATGGACAGCTTCTTTCGGCCAATTCTTGCCCGCTTCAGTTAGAACCATTTCGATGAAGGGAGCTGGACCGCACAGGTACAGATGCGACCCGGGTATATAGGGCGCAAGGATCCGCGCCATTTCGCGATGAACCTCCGCCGGGCCAAGGCCAAAATAATGCGATGTCTTGTCAGCTATCAGAGAAGTCGCGATGTGATCGGCAAATGCCGTGAGCTCAGGGGCGCGGGTGAAATAATGCAACTCGTAAGTCGTACCATTGCGTTCCAGCTCTTCCGCCATCGGCAGAATCGGTGTGATCCCCACGCCGCCAGCCAGCAGGATGACCCTCTCGGCCCCCGGCGTCATCCGGAAATTGTTGCGCGGATGCGATATCGGGATGACATCACCGACCGACAGGGCTTCGTGAACATGCCTCGACCCACCGCGTGAGTTGGCTTCGTTCTTCACCGCAATCCGGTAGCGGTCCCGGTCTTCGGGCGATCCCCATAGCGAATACTGCCGGATCAACCCGTTGGACAGGTGCAAGTCGATGTGCGAGCCGCACTCGAAGGGCGGTAGAGAGCCGCCTTTTACAGAGGCCAGGGTGATACTGAGAATTTCTGGGGTCTCGCGATCAATCGCTTCGACCAGGACGTCCAGTGTATCCTTCATGGCATCTCTCCTCATGCGTTGGGCTGTTGCACGACAAATTGCCGAACGGTGCGCTTTCTCGCGATCTTCAGAAGCCCCCCGCTGCGGGTCAGCTGACCGTCTGAGGTCAGGACCATCGCCGGACCGGAAACGGTCGGGGTCTCGTCCGCGCCCGCATTGCCCGCGTAGAGCGTGATGCACAGGTGGAAACGCAGGCCATCCGGAGTCTCGTCGATCAGGATGTTGCTGAGGATATGCCGCGTGCGCAGCTGCGCATTGCGCCCCTCGTAGGCGCGTTCCACTTCGTCCGGCCCGATCAGGACCTCGCCCTTGCGGTGCCATTCCCCAGCCGAGGCAAATCGCCTTGCCGCATCCGCGAACCGGTATTCATCGATCGCCTTGTAGAATTCGATCAACAGTTTCCGACCTTCCGATTGCCTCGACAGCGTCATGCCGCATACTCCTTTGGGGGCCATGTTGCAGTGTCGACCATGGTCTCGACCGAGGCCACGAGGGCGCCGATGTCGGAGCCCAGCAGGAACAGGCTCGCGCCCCTTTCGCGCCAATACGCGACCTTGCCGGGCGGACAGAGGCAGCCGGCGATGCAGCCGGTTTCTGCGAGCTGTCGCATGGCCTTTGCCATGGCCTGCTCCACCTCGGGCGCGTCGGGCCTGCCCCTGTGGCCAAGCTGGGCCGACAGATCCATCGGCCCGAAGAACACCGCATCGACCCCGTCGACCGCCGCGATCTCGGCGGTGTTGTCGAGGCCTTCCTGGCTTTCGATTTGAAGGATCACGGTGACCGGCTCGGCCGGACCGTCGCGGAAATAGCCCTTGTCCATGCCGTAACGCGAGGCACGGATGCTGCCGCCGATGCCGCGCGTGCCCTCGGGGGCAAAGCGGGTTTGGGCCACGATGTCGCGGGCCACGGCGGCGCTGCGCACATCGGGCACCATGATGCCGGTCACGCCGAGATCGAGGATCGGCTTGATGGCGCCGGGCTCGTCCGATGCGACCCGGATGACGACCGGCATGCGCTCGGCGATCGCGGACACCTGCGCATGCATCGCGGGCAGCGAGGTCGCGCCATGTTCGGCCTCGATGACGAGGTAGTCCATCGACGAATGGCTGAGGATCTCGGCCACCTGGAAGGCGGGCAGGCAGTTGAACAGGCCCAGCAGCGGCTCTCCGGCGGACAGGCGCCGCCGGAAACCTGCGTTTTTCGGGGTCACGTTGTCAGGCCCGGTCATTCTGCGTCGACCTTTGCCGGAGTGTCGGCTTCGGCTTCCACCGCCGCCGGGGCCATGCCCAGCCTGTGGCCGAACCGCTCCACCATCACGTCGTCGAACGGGATCGTGTCGCTGCACACATGGCTGCCCGAGCGCAAGCGGTAGTTCTGCGGATGCGAATGCGCCGTCGGCAGCAGCCCTTCGAATTCCAGCGTCTTGGCCGCGTCGAGGATGTAGCGTCGGAACTGCACCACGCCCAGGTCCGAGGAGTTGAGGTGCTCTTTGGTTCGGTCGACGATCGGCCCCATGCTTTCCTGGATCGCCGCATCCTGTTCCGACACGCCCTTGATGCCGGTATAGGTGCGGGTCTTCTGGTCTTCCCGGTCGATCATGAAATCGTTGGTGATGTTGCGGATGGGCACGTAGTTTTCGTCGGTTGCCGCGTGAATCGAGGCGCCGTTGCGAAACCGCTCGACCTCGTCCTCGCCCAGCTTCCGGTCGGGGTTCCAAGTGTAGTTGAAAATCCAGCAGGTTTCGTCATCGATCGGCACCCAGCACTGACCGTGCATGTTCTCGCCGGGGAAAGCGTTCGGCGCGAGCCCGTGGTTGGGCATCAGGAACTGGCTGATGCGCCAGTAGGTGTCGCCCTCGTCGGCGTAACGGGCCCCGCCGATGACCAGCCCGGCCTCGTGCTTGGTGATGGAGAAGCGCGGAGACCCGTCGTTGCGAATCCAGCCAATGCGCCGTTCGTCGGCCGAGGATTCAGCCACGAAAGCGTCTTTGCCGAAATCGATCTTGCCGCCGACCAACGGCATGTGCAGGAACGAGAAATGCGCCGTGTCCAGCGCGCCTTCGCAGGCCTGCGCCCAGTTGGAAAACTGGTATTTCTTCGACACGTAGACCTGATCTTCGGGCATGTCGAGAAAGTCGAACTGGGGCATCTCGGGCATCATCTCCTCGGGTCCGAGATAGACCCAGATCAGCCCGCCTGCCTCACGCGTCGGATAGGTCTGCAGTTTGATCTTCTCGCACATCTTTTCGCGCTGGCCGTTGTCGGGCAGCGTCGGGATGTCCAGGCAATTGCCGTCGGCATCGAATTTCCAGCCGTGGTAGGCGCAGCGGATACCGCCCTCTTCCACCCGTCCGAAGAACAGGTTCGCGCCACGGTGCGGGCAGGTGGGCGTGATTAGTTGCGCGCGCCCGCCGCTGTCGCGGATCGCGACCATGTCGGTGTTCAGGATCTTCACGCGGCGCGGCGGGCAATCCGGTTCGGGCAATTCGCGCGACAGAAGCGCAGGCTGCCAGAAGAAGCGGAACAACTGGCCCATCGGACGGTCGGGACCGGTTTCGGTCAGGATGGCGTTTTTCTCTGCGGTCAACATGTTGGTTTCCTCCTCTGGGTCGTCTCAGGCATCCACGCCGAGTGCATCGGCGATCTTGTCGTGCAGGACTTGGAACTTTTCACGGTCCGTCCGGTCTTCCGGGGTCGGGCTGACTTCGAGCAGAAGCTTCGCCGGAGCCCCCAGAACCAGGATGCGGTCCGCCATCTCGATGGCATCGTCGATGCGGTGAGTGATGAACAGGCAGGTCTTGTTATATTGACGGATGACCGCGCTGACATCCGCCCGCAGCGTCTGCGAGGTGACGTGGTCCAACTGGCTGAAACATTCGTCCAACAGCAGGATTTCCGGATCGATGGCCAGCGCCCTGGCCAGGCTGACCCGCTGGCGCATCCCTCCGGACAACTCGTGCGGATAGAGACCCGCCGCATCGGCCAGGTTCACCCGCTTCAGCCACTCCTGCGCTTTTTCCCGGATCTCTCCCTTGGGATGATGCAGGATTTGCAGGCCCAGTTCCACGTTCTCCAGCGCGGTCCGCCAAGGCAGCAGGCGATCGGTCTGGAACCCGACCGAGATGGTTCGGCGGAGCTTGCGGAAATCCTTGTTGGGGTCCATCCCCATAACCCGCACGCGCCCCTTGGTCGGGCTCATGTTGCCCATTATCAGGTTGAGCGCCGTACTCTTGCCCGCGCCGGTGCGTCCCAGGAACGAGACGATTTCACCGCGGTTGACATGGAAGGACAAATTCTCGATGGCCGTGACTGCGCCGAACTGCTTGTTGACTTGTTCGATCTGGATGGCCGGTTCCCCGGTTGAAACCGGCTTGAAATCTGCATGCATGTTCATCACCGTACCTCGACGTCGGGTCTGTAGCTCAGGACGCGCTTTTCGACGAGTGCGACCACGGATTGGGAAAGGATGTTGAGGACCACCAGCAGCAGCGTCCAGGCGAAGACGGCGGCGATGTCGAAATTGGCCTGCGCTAGGCCCATCTGGGCGCCGATGCCTACGGCCGAAGCGATCAGCTCGGCAAAGATCACCATTCGTGTCGCATAGCCGATCACCGACCTTGTGGTGGTGAAGACATAGGCCACGATATGCGGCAGGATCAGAAAGCGCAGCACTTGCCAGCGGCTGGGCCTGAAGCTTTCGCACATCTCCAGCCACTCTTTCGGCAGCGCGCGAATGCCGTCAAAGACGTTCAGGGCATAGAACGGGATCAGGATCACCGACATGATGAAGAAGATCCGGATCTCAGGTTCTTTGAACCAGAATACGGCGATCAGCATCCAGGACAGAGCCGGAATGCCGGTGTCGATGACCACCAGCGAGCGGACATAGGGGCGCAGTCCTGGCAACATGCCCATCACGATGCCCAAGAGCGTGCCGACAACCATGGCGAATACCAAGGCGACGAGCAGCCGGACCAAGGTAATGAGGATCTCGTCCCATAGCGGGAAGATCTGGGTCCAGAGCTTTTCGGCAATCAGCAGCGGCGGCGGCGCAATATAGTCGGGCGCGAACAGGCTGGCGATCTGCAGGGCCGCGACGATCAGCAGGATCACGGCGAGGCCAGCGAAGCGATCCCGCTTGATCAGATCGCCGAAGTTGAAGAGCGGCGCATTCGAGCGCGTCATTGTGCTGTCGTTGGATGACATGGGTTCACCATCTGGTTGGCCGGGCGGCAACCCGCACGGGGCGGGTTGCCGCCATGGCTGGGCTGTCGTCAGGACACGAAGAATCCATCTTCGATCTCGGCATTGTCCTTGTCGATGTAGGCCTGCGCTGCGCGGATCAGCTCGCGGCCCTCGGCCTCGCGCATCGAGTGCGATTCGAATTGCAGCCGACCGGCCTCATGGGCGCCCATCAGCACTGCGGCATCGAGGTTCAGATGTGGCGCGGCGATTTCGAAAGCCGCCATTGGATCGGCATTGATCTGCTCCATCAGCAGGGCAAAGGTGGCATGCACCTTGGCGCCGATTTCCGCATCGCGCTCGATCGCTTCTTCGCGCACCGCGCAGCCGAAATATGGAAGCACCTTGCCGGTGGCGCCGCGATAGGCTTCACCGAGATTGAAGATTGTGCGCAGGCTGTCGACCTTTGCCATCGAGGACGAGACATTCGGCTCCCAGGACAATGCGGCATCAACATTCTGGGCCATGAGGAGCGTCATCGCCTGTGCCGGGCTGGGAACATTCTGGACGGTCACATCGGCGCCCAAGTCCATGCCGTGGATATTGGCGATCGCGGACTTGCACATGTTGAAGGCACCGGAGGCGGCGATGCCGGAGATCGATTTGCCGCGCAGCTCCTCGACGCTTGACGGGCCGTCGCCATGGCTGACGATGTTGATCATCTCGCCAGTGGTGAAGGTTGTCGCCATCCGTGCCGGGACGGATTTCCGGTGCATCCGAAGATAGGTGTCCCACGCACCGATGCCCAATTCGAAGGTGCCGGAGATGAAGTCGCTGTAGTAGCTCGACACTGAAGTGTATTCATTGGTGATGTCGATTTCCAAGCCATTGTCGAGATCTGGGCGTTTCGCTTTCAGGTTCTCGTTGATGATGACGCTTACGCCAGTCTTGAGCGTGGCATATGTCAGCTTGGTGCGTGCACCCTGGGCAAAGAGCGGCGCGCTTCCTAGGAAAGGCGCTGCGGCAAGGGCCAGGCCCGCTCCGGTGAACTGTCGTCTTGTCAGTGTCATGGTTTCTCCTCCAGATTTTCGTGTCTCAGAATTTTCTCAAAACGCGCTGCGGAACATCCCTCCGTCCATCAGCAGGTTCTGACCGGTAATGAAGCCCGCCTGCGGGCTACACAGGAAGGCACAGGCATGGCCGAACTCCTCCGGTGTTCCCAGACGTCCGGCGGGAATGCTGGCGCGGCGCTCGGCCGCGAGTACTTCGACAGTCCGCCCCGTGCGTTCGGCGCGGGCCCGAAGTCCGCCACGCGAGCGCTCGGTATCGAAGTAGCCGGGCATAAGCTGATTGATGGTGACGTTGGCTCCGGCGACATCACGGGCAATCCCTGCCAGGAAGGACGTGAGCCCGGCTCGTGCGCCACTGGACAGGTCAAGTCCCGAGATCGGCATCTTCACCGTAACAGACGTGATGTTGACAATGCGCCCAAACCGGCGATCCATCATGCCGTCAATCACATGCTGGATCATCTCGATTGGCGCCAGCATGTTGGCCCTTAGGCCCGCTTCCATGTTTTCTCGGTCAAGCGTCCGAAAATCGCTGATCGGCGGGCCTCCATTATTGTTTACGAGTATGTCTGGTTTCGGGCAGGCCTTCAGTAGCCGGTTCTGGGTGGCCGAATCGGTGATGTCACCTGCAACCGAAATGATCTCGACGCCGGTTTCCGCCGCGATCAAGTCTTTTGCGGTTTGCTCCAACCGCGCCTCGTCGCGCCCATTCAGAACAACTGAAGCCCCTGCCCTTGCCAGCATTTCCGCACATCCGCGGCCCAACCCGTTGCTTGAGGCACAGACAATGGCGCGTCGACCAGTCAGATCGATTGGCAAGCTCATGGATCAGACCTTTCCCAGTTGCGCCATAACCCGCGCGGCGACGGCTTCCGCATTCGGCAGAATTTCCTGCTGCAAGACCGGCGAGGCAGGCATGCGCATGTCCGGCGTTCCCAATCTACCTACATTTTCGATCCCGGCGTCGCGCAAGCGGCAGAGTAGCTCGGCGCCGACGCCGCCGGTCTGGTTGGCTTCATGCATCACGAAGGCCGCGTTGCCGGCCTTGCCAATTGCCTCAATCAACTCGGACTCCGGTAACGGCGACAGCCAGCGCAGGTCGATTACCGCCGCCTCTACACCGGAGTCGGCGAGCAACTCGGCGGCCCTTTCAATCACCGGCATACCAGTGCTCCAGCTGACCAGCGCGATGTCATTGCCGGCACGCCGAGTCCGCAGCCCGCCGATCGGCTGTACCGGCGTCGCGAAATCAACCTCTTCCTTGCGCTGATAGAAGGCGCGCGATTCAATGATGATAGTAGGGTCGTCGCAGGCAATGGCCGCGCGCAACATGTCATGCGCATCCTGCGCAGTCGATGGCAGCCCGATGCGCAATCCGGGCGTATGGAACAGCAGTGCCTCCAGGCTCTGGCTGTGCTGCGCGCAGGACCCTGGGGTGACGCCCTGCTGCATCCGGACCACCAGCGGCGCGATAGAGGTGCCGCGGGTGATGTAGCGCAGGTTGGCCATCTGGTTGATGATCTGGTCCAGCGCGACCAGCATGAAATCCGCCCACATGATCTCGACTACCGGGCGCATCCCCATCATCGCCGCCCCCAGGGCCGACCCAAGGATCGCACTTTCGGAAATCGGCGTATCAAAAACCCGGGTCGCGCCAAATTCCTTTTGCAGATTGCGGGTACATCCGAAGATGCCTCCACCAACACCGACATCCTCGCCATAAACCAGCATCTCAGACCGCGCCGCGAGTTCGGTTTGCAGCGCAGCGGCGATCGCCTTGCCGTAGGTTGTCTCGCTCGGTTCTCTCTCCTGCGTTGATACCAGAAAATCAGAGGGCGCGGTGCCGATGACGTGATCGCGCGCCGTAGCCGGATCGGGATTGGGCGCCGTGACTACCGAGGTACGCAACTGCTCCAATTCGGCCTCAACGTCATCGTCAATCCGGTCCAGATCACCCTCGGCTATCATGCCCTCATTCAGAATACGGGCGCGAAGCGCAGCAATCGGATCGCGGGCTTCGGCATCTTTCGCGTCCGACCGGGGGCGATAATGCTGAATGTCTTTGTTGTAGTGACCCCATAGACGCGCCGTAGTGAACTCGAGGAAGACCGGAACATCGTTGTCGAGTATATGGCTTCGGGCGGAGGCAACGCTGTCGCGGACGGCAATCGGGTCGTTGCCGTCGACGGTGGCGGATCGGATGCCATAGGCGCGTGCCCTCTGCGCCTGGCGCGGCACCGGTGCCACCGCGTCGGCGCGGGTCATTTCTGCCCAGCCGTTGTTTTCACAGATAAAGAGCACCGGCAGCTTGTTGAGCGCAGCAAAAGCCATCGCTTCGTGCACCGCACCTTGGTTCATCGCTCCATCACCGATACTGACGACCGAGATCCCACCGGTGCCCTGCAGTTTCTGCGCCAGCGCCACACCCGCGGCAATCGGGTAGCCGGCGCCGACGATCGAATTCTCACCGATGAAGCGATGCTCGGGCGCGATCATCATGGCCGAGCCTGCCCGCCCCCCGTTTATGCCCGTCGCCTTGTGAGCAATCTCGCTGAGCACCTCGAAGGCCGGGATGCCGGATTCCAGCGCCCAGCCGTGGCCGCGGTAAGTGGCCGAGATCTGGTCGTCGGAATGTAGCGCCTCGACGGTGCCCACTGGAATCGCCTCCTGTCCTGCACAAAGATGTATCGATCCGACGGCCACCGGGGAGTCGCCGGTGCTGAACTCCAGGCAGAGGCGCTCAATTCCGCGGATCAGGGACATTCTGCGATAGGCGGACAATGAAAAATTTACGTCGTCGGTTCTCTTCAGCATGGTGCGATCCTGATCAGCATAGATTATCATTATTTGACACCTCTATCATATAGAGATAAATTCCCGCAAGAGATTATTGCGGAGCGCTGCGTTTTTTTCCGGCAAGGCCCAAGCGGTGGCTCGACCGTTCACGTCACCGTGCAGAGACGTATTTCGCTGTAATTGCAGATGTTTGAATATCAACCCAAGGCCATGGAAGGACCTAACATGAAAGCAGTTGTCGCAAACGGAGCTGGCGGGCCAGACGTTCTCCAAGTCGTTGATCGCCCGATTCCCGAACCAGGACCGAGAGAAATCCGGATCAAGGTCGCGGCGGCGGGCGTCAATCGGCCCGACGCTGTCCAGCGCCAAGGAAATTACCCGCCCCCTCCGGGGGCTTCGGATGTCCTCGGCCTTGAACTGGCCGGAACGGTGGAGACCATGGGCCGCAATGTGACCCGGTTCCGCCAAGGGGACCGGGTGATGGCGTTGGTGGCGGGCGGCGGCTATGCCGAATCGGCCATCGTCGACGAAACAAACGCACTGCCGGTGCCCGAAGGCATGTCGATGGTTGAAGCCGCAGCTTTTCCTGAGACCTACTTTACCGTTTGGAGCAATGTCTTCGAACGCGCCCGCCTTACTGCGGGCGAAACCATCCTTATTCATGGCGGCACTTCAGGCATCGGCACTACCGCGATCCAGTTGGCCAAGTGTTTTTCGGCCCGGGTGATCACCACCGTTGGGTCAGCAGAGAAGGCCCAGGCGGCCAGGGGGCTGGGTGCTGACCGGGTGATCAATTACAAGACCGAAGACTTCGTCGCGGCAACCCTGGACATGACCGATGGCGGCGGGGCCGATGTGGTGCTTGACATGGTCGGTGCCGATTACCTGCAAAAAAACTTCGACGCGGTGGCGGTGGACGGACGAATTGCCCAGATCGCCTTTCTCAGCGGATCGAAGGGCACATTCGACCTGCGCCCTATCCTAGTCAAACGTCTGGCCTTGATCGGGTCGACCCTACGCGCCCGGCCAGTCAGCATGAAGGCCGAACTTGCCTCGGCGCTTGAGCATCATGTCCTTCCACTGCTCCGCGAAAGGAAGGCGATTCCCGTCATCGACTCGACTTTCAAACTTGGGGATGTTCGGTTGGCACATACTCGGTTGGACACCGGTGCGCATATTGGAAAGATCGTCCTAACAATTTGACAAGATCGAAGATGTTCGTCCGACTGCACATCTTCGATCTTGGCGGAGCAACCGCCCGGAGGGTCGTTTTTTGTCACACCTAGATACGAGCTCAATATTCAACAATGATCAAATATGTGCGAAATTCTCGCTATTAGGGCTATTCTGGATATTCATTTCAAGAAATCTTGAACAACCGAAGGCTTCTTGGAAATCAACGCAAGCAGGACCTGAGCCGGTCCCGTAGGACTGCGCCTCCCGTGCTCCCAGTTTAGCAGCGTGCCTTTGGCCACGCCGATACTGCGAGCAAACTCAGCCTGGGACAGACCATTCTTGGCGCGCACCTTTGCCACATCAATATCCGGAACGGCTATCTCGTGGACACTGGCGTCAGCCCCCTGCCCTTTCGAGAACGCCTTCGCTTCTTCGAGACCTTGTTTGATGCTTTCGAACGCACTCATTGTTTGTCACTCCACATGCTTACGATCTCCTTGCTCAACTCGACGACCGCAGCTTGCTCTTTGGTCGTTAGGTTTGCCTTCTCATTCTTGGCGAAGACCGCAACCAGAAAGATCGGCATATGCCGACCGCCAAAGACGTAAATCGTTCGAAATCCGCCGCGCTTGCCCCCACCTTCCCGAGGGATACGCACCTTCCGCAATCCACCACCGAGCGAATTCCCTGCTTCAGGGTTCTCGGCGATCCACACGATGGCGGATTCGCGCTCATCATCGGACATGACTGCTTTGGCCCGGCGCTGAAATTCCGGAAGTTCTACAACCGTCTGCAGCGTACTCATATCGCTTTCCCATTTTGGTATGCGCCGAGCAGTCATTTCCGTTTCGAGGGGCGAAGATGAGGGAAAACTGTACGAGGTCCTTGCTTCTCTGTCCGCGTCCGCACCACCGGAGGCAAAACCCTCGTCGGTACTGCTCCTCGGACGCTACCGATTCAACGAACCGGACATGCAGGGTCTACGGCGCAGTTTTCCGCGGATAAAAATCAACTCCAAGACCATTCATGCCTCCAAGGGGCTGGAAGCGGACCATGTCATCCTGCTCAACGCAGACAGCGGCCGCACGGGGTTCCCGTCAGAGATCGTCGATGACCCGCTATTATCGCTGGTCTCGCCCGAAGAGGAGGCGTTCCAGAACGCCGAAGAGCGGCGCGTCATGTATGTGGCGATGACGCGGGCCCGTCATACGCTGGTCATCCTTGCTTCAAATGCCCGGCCGTCTGCCTTCGTAACCGAACTGCGCAAAGACCCAGCCTACGGGATCGTGACAGCATCCGGAGCTGAACTTGAAGAGCACGTTTGCGGAGAATGCGGTGGGCGATTGCTGGGCGTGACGGGTCAAGACGGCCGAATTTGGTATCGCTGTGAGCATATACAACACTGCGGAAACCTTTTGCCCGCCTGCCAATCATGCGGCACAGAGCTGCCACGCCAAGCCGACGGGACGAGCGAGGTTCGATGTGGGTGTGGTGCCTGCTATCCTACTTGCCCTGCGTGCGAAGACGGGAGGCTGGTCGAGCGTAGCGGTACTTATGGCAAGTTCCTCGGCTGCGTTCGCTATCCGACATGTACTGGAAAGGCGAAAGCTACCAAAGCCAGACCGGCAGATCGCGCAACACGGAGACGACGCCGACCGGAGTAACGAGCGGTGTGCATCACCGACGCCTTGGCTTGCAATCTTTGCCGTTTGCCGAATGTAAAAGCCGAGGCCGACAACTGCCTCCAAATGACAAATGGGCGACTGGCACCTTCGGAATTCCATCATTACACCGAGTGTCCTGTCGCCACCCCAACGACCACCATCCCCGTCAAATGCCAGACCGCCGCCATCAAGACCCCCATATTGAAGGCGAACTCGTTGGCGCAGCTCTGCCTGAAGAATTCCCGGAGGAAACGCGGCTGTCAGCGAACCTGCTCTGGGTCGTAATGTATTGATTTTATTACGCTGAACTGTAAGTTCGGATTCCAACTGATTCAAACACGACTAACATCCAACCTAAATCTGTTCATCCCCCGCGCCTAGTTGGTCAACAACCCGTCAGAAAGAGTGCCGCTCACCGTTGAGTTTCGTACAAGCCTCGTCGAAGTGCCATCGCCTGACGCAAAGCATTCATTGACCGCATGTTCGGTCTGCGCAAGCGCGACCCGGTCGACATCATCGCCGCCAGAAACCGAGGGTTCCAAATGTTGGATTCAATCCACTGGATGCTGTGCGCCAGTATGTTCGTCGGTGCACAGGTTACGAGATTCGGCAGTTTTCGGTCCCCTTTATAGCTGTTGGCTGCTGGCCAAACCATCAGTTGATACGCCGTTTCTGGCCGGACCACGCAGAGTCGCGAAGGATGCGCTTCAGCACCTTGCCCGTCGTGCCTTTGGGCAGTTCGTCGACAAAGTTGATGACGCGTGGTTTCTTGTACCCGGCAATCCGGCCCTCCATCCAACCGATCAGTTCCTGTCCCGAGGTTTCCCCGGGCCGGGCCGGCACCACAAAGGCCATCACCGATTCGCCCCAGCGATCGTCGGGATAGCCGATCACCGCGACCTCGCGCACCGACGGGTGGTCGGCCAGCACGCGTTCGACCTCGGACGGGTAGACATTCAGCCCGCCGGAAATGATCATGTCGCGCTTGCGGTCGCGGAAGCGCACGAAACCGGCCTCGTCCATGACCGCGACATCGCCGGTCCGGTACCAGCCGTCGGCGGTGAAAACCTCCGCCGTGGCGGCCTCGTCATGCAGGTATTCCTTCATGATCGACGCGCCGCGCGCCACCAGTTCGCCCTCTTCCCCTCGCGCCAGTTCCTTGCCGTCATCGCCGAAGATGGCGACACCCATGCCGATCGCCGGTCTGCCGGCGGTTTCGGCCAGCGCCGAGGGATCGGCCTCGTCCATATAGTCGCCCGGCGCCAGAACCGTGATCGGATGCGGCGCCTCGGAGGTGCCGTAGACCTGGGTCAGGTTGTTGCCGAACCCGTCCAGAACCCGGGCAAAGGCGGCGTTGGTGATCGGCGCGCCACCAAACGACATCTGATGCATCTTGCGCACTGCTGAAGCGGCTTCGGGGCCTGCGTCCAGCAGCATCTGCAGCATCGTCGGAACCGCAAAACTATGGGTGCCGCCATCTTCGGTGATGGCGCGGGCAAACAAGCCGGGGTCGAATTTCGGCAGGATGATGTTGCAGCCACCGACCGCCATGAAGGTCAGGATCTTGGATCCGCTGCCATGGGTCAGCGCGGCGGCGTGGATCATCGCGGAATTCTTGTCGGCGCGAATTTCATTGGCCAGCATGTTGACCAGCGACGCAACCCGGCTGCCCTGACTGTGCAGCGCGCCCTTGGGGCGACCCGTGGTACCGCTGGTATAAAGCACATAGGCCGGGTGATCCGGACCGACCAGTTCCACGTCCAGCGTCGATGAGGCCGCCGCGATCAACGCCTCGTAACTGGCCGGATTGCCGCTCCCGGTGCCCGGCTTGTCGACCAGTGCGATCAACTCCAGCCCGTCAAGCTGGGCGCGATCCAGCGTTTCCAGCTTGTCGGATGTGGTCACCAGTACTGCCGCGCGGGAGTGGTTGAGGATGAAGCTGCATTCCTCGGCCGACAGGCGCGAGCTGATCCCGACGCGCATGATCCCGGCGCGCATGCAGGCCAGATCGACCTCGATGAAATGCACGTCGTTTTCCAGATAAACCGCAACCGGACGCCACGGCCCGGCGCCGCGTGCCAGAAGCGCATTGGCCAGCCGCGCGGAGCGATCCGCCAGCGTGCCATAGGTTATCCGCCTGCCCTGATCGATGACCGCGATGCGATCGCGAAAGGAACTGAGGCAGCGTTCGACGAGTACCTGGGTGGTCAGCATGATGGCCTCTTTTCTGGTTCAGGATTTGGACGGCGAACCGGCGCGGCTCTGCGCCACCAATTCGTCAAAGACACTTGCCACGCCCGCCGGGCTGTCGTCGCCGCGCCCGGGATGGAAGCAGCGGCTTACCCCCGCGGCATGCAGCGCCTCGGCGTCGCCCACCGGGATGAGCCCGCCCATCGACACCGCGACATGGGCGATACCGGCGGCGTCCAGTTCCGCGCGGATCGCATGCGCCACTTCGACATGGGCACCGGACAACAGGCTGATCGCGATCGCGTCGACCCCGTCCTCGCGCGCGGTCTCGGCAATCTGGCGCGCGGTGCTCCGCACGCCGAGATAGAGCACGTCAAAGCCCTCATCACCCAGCATCCGGGTCAGAACCTTGGCACCACGGTCATGGCCATCGAGCCCGACCTTGGCCACAAGCACGCGCCCACGGGTGTTCTTTCTGTCTGTCGCAGTCATTTTGCATCTCCCGTCCGGGATGTGTCGGCGCGCGCGGCCACGGTCATCGCCGAGCCGCCGTGACGGCCAAAAACTTCGGCCAGCGTGTCGGTCATCTCGCCCATGGTGGCACGGGCGCGGGCGGCGTCGATCAGGCTGGCGATAAGGTTCTCACCTTCCCTTGCCGCTACTTTCAGGTGATCAAGCGTGGCCCGCACGGCAGCCTCCTCGCGGCTCTTGCGGGTTTCGGAGAGCGCCGTCATGACCTCGTCCAGAATGCCCGGCGGCAGAACAAATTCGGCGTTCCATTCGGCCTCGACCTCGCGCGGCTTGAAATTGACCCCGACGATGGGTTTCTTGCCGCTCTGGATATCGCGAAACTCGCGGTAGGCGGATTGTGCAAGCATATCCTCGACATAGCCGTTCTCGATGGCGCGCACCGCACCGCCGTGATCGACGATCGTCGCCACCTGGCGGAGGATTTCAGCTTCAAGCCGCGTGGTCAGATCCTCGACATACCAGGACCCGCCGAGCGGATCGACGACATTGGCCACGCCGCTTTCGTGGGCCAGGATCTGCTGGGTGCGCACCGACAGGTTGGCGGCCTCCTGCGATGGCAGGCTGTGGGCCTCGTCCCAAGAAGAGGTGGCCAGCGTCTGCACCCCGCCCAGCACCGCCGCCAGCGCCTCATAGGAAATCCGCGCGACGTTGTTGAACGGCTCCCTGGCCTGAAGCGCGCCGCCAAGAGTATAGGCGAAGATATTGATATTGCAGGCGGATTTCGGAACACCGTAGCGTTCATTCAAAAGCCGCGCCCAGATTCTGCGGGCGGCACGAAACTTCGCCGCCTCTTCAAAGATATCGACCCCGGCGGCCAGAAACAGGAACATCGTCGGCGCCAGCGTGGCGATGTCGATGCCGCGCCGCTTGGCCTCTTCGAGATAGGCCAGGCCGTTGGCGGTGGCGACGGCGACCTCCTCGACGGCGGTGCCGCCGGCATCGCGGATGTGATAGCCGCAATACTGCTGCGGCTGCCAGCCCTTGTGGTTTATGGCAATGTATTCGACCACATCCACGGCCATCTTCAAGCTGGCAGCGGGCGGAAAGATCCATGTGCCCCGGGCCGGAAATTCCTTCAGCGGATCGTTTTGCAGGAACAGCCGGAAACTGGCCGGGTCGATCCCCAGTTCTTCCAGCGCGACGATGACAATGGCCAAAAACATCGGCGCGATGGCGTTGGCGGTGGAGCGCATCTGCCTGACCTGATCGATCGGCAGCCCGTCCAGAAGGGCCAGCATGTCGTCGACCGAGTTGATCGGAACCCCGACCTTGCCCACTTCGCCAAGCGATTGCGGGTCGTCGGAATCGATGCCGACCTGGGTCGGTAGGTCGAGCGCGATGGAAAGCCCGGTCTGTCCGGTCGCCAGCAGCGCCTTGAAACGCGCGTTGGTTTCGCGCGGCGAGGCATAGCCGGAATACATGCCGATGACCCAATGTTCGTCGAGATAGCCGCGCGCCGAGACACCGCGCGAAAACGGGAAATGGCCGGGCTTTTCGGCACCTTCGGGGCCATAGAAATCCTGAAGCGGAAGCTGCGAAGAGCCGCAGGGCCGCCCGCCGGGATCGGCTGCGCCGGTATCGGGCGACAACTGGCGCAGCCATGTGGCCAGATCGCCGCCGGAAGCGGGGGTCTGCGCGGGGTTTTGGGATGCATCGGTCATGCCATTGGCTCCTTCATTTCAAGGCGCGCGGCCCGGGCGCGGCTTTTGGCGCGGCGGGCCTTCAAGAATGGTCACCGTGGTCGCCGCCTCTTCCACGCCCCAAAAGCCACCGCCGTTCTCGGCCACGCCAAAGCGCGCCTCCGCGACCTGGCGCGCTCCGGCACTGCCGCGCAATTGCGCCACCAGTTCGTGGATCTGAATGATGCCGGTCGCGCCGACCGGATGGCCCTTGGACACCAGCCCGCCGGAGGGGTTGACCGGAATGCGCCCGCCCAGACGTGTGGCGCCGCGTTCGGCCTCGGGCCCGCCATCGCCACGGGCAAAAAAGCCGAGGTTTTCGGTCTGCAGGATTTCGGCGAAGGCACAGGCGTCATGGACTTCGGCGACATCCATCGCCTCGGGCCCGACATTGGCCTGTTCATAGGCGTCTTTGGCTGCGACTTGACCGATATGGCCGTCGAAATTCGCACCATCGCGGTCCGTGCCGCTGGCCAGCGCCGTCGCCGCGACGCGGATGGCGCGGGACCGGTCGAACCGGTCCAGCGCGCGCGCACCGCAAAGGATCGCGGCCGCGCCACCATCGCTGATCGGGGCACACATGGCGCGGGTCAGCGGATAGCGGATCGCCAGATCGCCCAGCACCTCGTCGACCGTCATGTCGCGGCGGTACTGCGCCAGCGGGTTCATCGTCGAATGAAAGTGATTCTTGGCGGCCACGGCGGCAATCTGGCGCGGCGTCGTGCCGTAAAGCTCCATGTGCAGCCGCGACATGGCGGCATAGTAGTCCATGAAGAAACTATGCGTGACCCCGCCGTCTTCGGGTTCCATCTGCGCCAGCAAATCGCGCCCGATTCCGGCCAGCCACATGCGCGAAACATCAAGCAAGTCAATGTCCGACCCGCCCTCAAAAGCGCGCAGCATCTCGGCCTTTTTGTCGGGGTAGAACATCCGTTCCGCCCCGGCGATCAGCGCCACATCGCACATGCCGGCGCGGATATGGGCGACCGCATCGCGCAGCGCGGTGCTCGAACTAGCACAGGCGTTTTCGATGTTGACGATGGGAATGGCGCCAAACCCCATGGGGCGCAGCGCGCATTGGCCGCGAATAGTGTTCTGGCCTTCCAGAATGCCCTGCCGCGTGTTGGAAAACCAGGCCGCGTCGATATCGCCGATGTCGCAACCGGCATCGCGCATCGCGCCATTGACGGCCTCGGCGGTCAGATCCTTGACCGTGCGGTCAGGAAACTTGCCAAGCGGCGTCATGTCGATGCCGACGATATAGACCTGTTCGAAGCTCGATGTCATGCCACGTTCTCCGGATATCCGACCTTTAGGGGGCCGGGCGCGGGCTGCGGTCGGCGGGCAGATTGCCCCGACGGCAGCACCGATCCCGGCACGCCCGGATCAGGGCAGAAGCAGCTCCGCCGTGCCCGCTGCAACAGCTTCGCCGTCCTGATTGCGGGCAAAGATTTCCAGCACCAGGTAATCCTTGCCGGGGCCGTGAAAGTGCTTTTCCTTCACCTTGGCGCCGGCGGTCACGGTGTCGTTGACCTTGACTGCTCGGAAATATTTGGCCTGCAGTTTTCGGATCTTGCCGCCCGACGCATAGGACCAGTCGGTGATCACCGTCGCCATGAAGCCCATGGTCATCTGGCCATGCACGATCGTGGCCTTGCCGCCGGGCAGGTTGGGGTGGCGTTTCTTCCATTCCGGGTTGATGTGAATGGGGTGATAATCCAGCGAGGCCACCGCATAGCGGTCGATCACTTCCTGATCGCAGTGGCGGGTGATTTCGGGAAGCTGGGTTTCACATTCGACGGTTTCAAAACTCAGTGACATTTCGATCTCCATTGATTTATCTAGTCGCGTGGCCCCTCAGGTGCGCGCGAAACGGCAAGGGGTCGGCCCGCATCCCGGGCCAGGCGATTCTTTTGCCTCAGTCGAGGTATTTTTGGATCTCGGCGCGCGAATGGGGCACCGACAGGATCGGCCAGCGCCGCACCTTCAGAACGCCGTTTTGGTCGGTGAAGTCCTGCTGGCACTGGACGTAGTGCAACCCACGCTTGATCCATTTGTCGGTCGAGGTCAGAGTCAGGGTAATCTCGTCGCCGGGACGGAACGGCTCGTAAAGCTCGTTCACCTGACCGGGATTGAACGCGCCCGGAATTCGCATCCAGTTGCAGAACCCGCGCTCAATGCAATAAAGGCTGATGAAGTGGAAAAACAGCGGATGCGCGATCAGGCCACCCCAGTGGGTGGTCTTGGCGTATTCCTCGTCGTGGAAAAGCGGGTTCGGGTCCAGAATGGCCTCGGAGAAGAACTTGATATCCTCGACCGTGACTTCGAACTTGTTGGCGGCCTCGTTGACCGGGCCGATCTCGATCTCTTCCCAGATTTCGTACTGATCCACGTCGAGAAAGAAATTCCGCTCGAACTCCTTCTGTTTCTTGGTGGCGATATATTTGTCCAGATGCTGATAAAGCGTCATTGCCTTGGTCCCTTCGCTTGCGGTTTCGTTGCGGCCAATACGGCCGAAACAGGCGTTTCATCGTCGCGGCGCGCAGCGATTGCCACGGGCGCGCGGTCTGAGAACACCACCTGTCACCGCCTTTACATCGGCCTTGGCGCGCCCTTGCGCAGACACAGCCCGATGGTGTCCGCGCAAGCGAATCGGACCGTTCAAAGCCGGGGGCCAGAACGTTGATCACGGGCGTCTGGGGCGGGTGGAACCGGCCGAAAGAGCGGGGTGATTTGCGCCCTGATCCCTGCCTGTCAAACCTGCCACTGCGAGCGCCCATCGGGTGAAACTGATGGTGTTTTCAGTCACTCCGACAATAGGTTCCGGGATCGGGTCAAACAATTGATTTCTTGATCATGGGCTTTAGAAAAACTATAGTCACAACCATGATCAATCAGGCCCTCCCACCGCTCAACGCCCTGCGTTCCTTTGAGGCGACAGCGCGCCATCTGAGCCTCAAGGGCGCGGCGGAAGAGCTGAACGTGACGCCGCCCGCCGTCAGCCACCAGATAAAGGCGCTGGAGTTGCATCTGGGGTTCACGCTGTTTCAGCGTCTGCGCCGCGGCCTGCGTCTGACCCCCAAAGGCGAGGCCTATTTCCACCGGATCACCAATTCGCTGGAGGCGATTGCCACGGCGACCAAGGACATCCGCGAATCCGGCGTGCCCCGCACCTTCACCATCGCCGTGCCGCCGCATTTTCTGACCGCGTGGCTCCTGCCCCGGCTGGCGGGTTTCGTGAAACGTTACGGGGTTCTGGACCTGCGCGTCATCGACACCATCCGCAAGGTCGATTTCGAAAGCGAGAACGTCGACGCCCAGATCCTTTATGGCGAGGGCAACTGGACCGGCGTCGATCTCGATCTGCTGGTGCGCGATGAGCTGTGCCTTGTGTGCAGCCCCGGTTTTCTGGAAACCCACGGGCCGGTGACCAACATGAACGAGTTGGCGAAATCGCCGCTGATCTATACCGAGCGGCGCAACGCCGACTGGTATCGGATCTTCAACGCCGGCGGTGTCGGCCGGGCGCTCAATGCCCCTCGCTTCACTACCCTGCGCCCGCTTCCGGCGATCGAGGCCGCCGCGCAGGGCATGGGCATAGCCATCACCAGCCGATTCTGCGTGTCCGACCGTCTGGCCTCCGGGCGGCTTGTGGTGCCGCTCGACATTCCCGATCTGAACACCAACTTGTATTCCTATTTCCTGTCGCGCCGGTTGAACTCACATCTCGACAAGCGCTTGCAATACCTCAATTCCTTTCTCACCAAAGAGATCGCCGCCACGCTCGACCAGATGTCGGCCGCCACCTCCGGCAAGGCCTCCGCCTGACGCCGGGAACGATGCGGACAGGATGACGCCAGCAGGCAGCCCTAGTCCGGCGCCGCTGCAAGCGCCGCATTGGCGGCCTTGCGGCGCCGGCGCAGGAACGACCAGAGCGAGGAGACCAGCACCAGCGCCGCAACGCTCAGCGCCGCGAGGCTGATGGGCTGGTCGATGAACACGCCGTAATCGCCGCGTGACAACAACAGGGAGCGGCGCAGGTATTCCTCGAACGCCGGGCCGAGCACGAAGCCGAGCAGCAACGGCACCGCCTCCAGCCGCAACATCAACATGCCACAGCCCATCAGGCCGAACACGATGAGCGCATAGAGGTCGAAGACGTTGCGGTTGGTGGAGTAGACGCCGATGCAGGTGAACAGCATGATCGCCGGAAACAGAAGCGTATAAGGAATTTGCAGCAGCCGCACCCAGATCCCGATCAGCGGAATGTTAAGGATCACCAGAAAGATGTTGCCGATCCAGAAGCTGACGATCAGGCCCCAGAACAGCTCCGGGTGGCTGGTCATCACCTGCGGGCCCGGCTGGATGCCCTGAATGACCAGCGCCGCCAGGATAAGTGCCATGATCGCGTCGCCGGGGATGCCGAGGGTCAGGGTCGGAATGAACGCGGTGCCGACGCCGGCGTTGTTGCAGGCTTCGGGCGCGGCGATGCCTTCGATGGCGCCATTGCTGAATTCCTCGGGGTGTTTGGAGATCCGCTTTTCCACCGAATAGGCGAGGAAGGTCGCCATGCCGCCGCTGGTGCCGGGCAATGTGCCGAAAAACGCGCCAAGCCCGGAGCCGCGCAGCATCGGGGCGAAGGAGCGGCGCCAATCCTCGCGCGTTGGCAGCTGATCGCGGAACCGGAACCGGGTTTTGGTGGAGGTGTCGGACGGGTTGCTGACGCTCTTGATCACCTCGGCCAGCGCGAAGATGCCCATGGCGATGGGGATCAGGCCGACGCCGTCCGAAAGCTCCATCAGACCGAAATTGAACCGCAGTTCGCCGGTGTTGATATCGGTGCCCACGGTGCCGAGGATCAGGCCGAGCACCATCATCGCCACGCCCTTCACCGGCGAGCCCTGCCCGACCGTCGCCGCCGCCACCAGCCCCAGAAGCATCAGCGCGCAATATTCAGCGGGGCCGAATTGCAACGCGAATTTCGACAGGATCGGCGCGAACAGCATCAACAGCACGATGCCGACAAACGAGCCCCAGGCCGAGGCGATGGTCTTCATGAACAAGGCGACCCCGCCGCGCCCCTGTTTGGTCATCGGATAGCCGTCCAGCACATCCACCGCCGCCGCCGGATGCCCGGGGATGCCAAGCAGGATGGAGGTCGTCCCGCCGCCGTAATCGGCGCCGAAATAGACCCCGCACAGCATGATCAGCGCGCCGCTGGTGGGCAGATGATAGGTGATCGGCAGCAACAGCGAAATGGTGATGATCGAGCCGAGCCCCGGCAACACCCCGACCAGACAGCCCAGCGTCACACCGATGAGGCAATACCACAGGTTGGACAGCGTCACCGCCTCGCCCATACCCAGCGCCAGGTTTGAATAGAAGGTCGCAAACAGGTCCATCTTTATGCCTTTCGAACGGTGTCGGGCCACGGCTGGCCTGTCTGAAATTCTGCCCGGTGCTCTGGCACGGCTCTGTCCGCTGGCCGGTAATGTCCGGCGCCTGCGGTTGGGGCTATTGTCACAAAGGTGCGCATGGTTTTCGCCCCGCCCCGATCAGAACAAAAACGCCGGAAGCGGCATTTTCAGACCGACCTTGAAGATCAGCCACGATAGGAGCGCGAGGCTAATACCCAAGAGGGTCGCCCGTTGCAGATGAAACTTCGGTTCGGCCAGGGACGCCACAAGGGTCAGCGCGATGGTCGCCGGAACCAGCCCCAGCTTGAGGATCAGCCCGGCAAAGACCAGAACCGCCAACAGCACCGCGATCAGCGGGCGCAGGCCAAACGGTGCCTGATAAGGCGCCCCCGGCACGCGGCGGATCGACAACAGCATGATCAGCCCGCCCAGCGCCGCCAGAATCGCGCCCAGAACCACCGGGAAGTAGCCCGGGCCCATGGATGCGGTGGTGCCAAAGTCATAATGGCGCCCGGCATAGACGGCGACAAAAAGCCCAAACCCGCCCAGAACCGCGCCGGCGGTCATGTCCTGTTTGTCAAAATGTATCATCCTGCACCTCGCGTCCTTGGTTGTCTCAACCGGTCCAGCCTAGCACGATCCCCTCGATCCCGCAGATCATTTCAGCCTTTGGTGATGAGATCGCTGCTGGCTCAGCCATCGAAAACCTCAAGCAATGCCGCCGCCCCCATGCCGCCGGCAACGCACATCGACACCACCGCATAGCGCGCCTTGCGGCGGCGGCCTTCCTGCAGCGCGTGCCCGACCAGCCGCGCGCCGGTCATGCCATAGGGGTGGCCGGTGGCAATCGCCCCGCCATTGACGTTGAGACGTTCGGGCGCGATGCCAAGGCGGTCGCGGCAATAAAGCGCCTGCGACGCGAACGCCTCGTTCAACTCCCAAAGGTCGATATCCTCGACCTTGAGGCCGTGGTGGGCCAGAAGCTTGGGCACCGCAAAGACCGGCCCGATACCCATTTCGTCGGGCTCACAACCTGCCATGGCAAAACCCCTAAATGCGCCGAGCGGCGACAGGTGCTGGCGCGCAGCCTCGGCACCGTCCATGAGGACACAAGCCGAGGCACCGTCCGAAAGCTGCGACGCGTTGCCGGCGGTGACGAATTGCCCGTCGCCGCGAATGGGCTCCAGCTTGGCAAGGCTTTCCAGCGTGGTTTGCGGCCGATTGCAATTGTCCATGTCGATGGTTGCCTCGCGCTGGCTGACCTCCCCGGTCTCGCGGTCGGTGACTGACATGGTGGTGGTCACGGGGACGATTTCACCGGCAAACACACCCGCCTGTTGCGCGGCGGCGGTGCGGCGCTGGCTTTCCAGCGCGAACGCGTCCTGATCCTCGCGGCTGATGCGGTAGCGCGCCGCCACAATGTCGGCGGTTTCGATCATCGGCATGTAGAAATCGGGCTTGTGCGCGGCGATCCAGGGATCGACCCCGTTGTCGCCGTCCCCGCGCGGGCGGATGCCGGAAATGCTCTCGACCCCGCCGGCCACAACCGCCGGCACGCCCTGGGCGACGATATTGTCGGCGGCCATCGCCACGGCCTGAAGCCCCGAGGCGCAGAACCGGCTGACCGTGTTGCCGGCAATGGAGATCGGCAGGCCGGAGCGGATCACCGTCTGGCGCCCGATATTGCGCCCGGTGCGCCCCTCGGGATAGCCGCAGCCGAGCACCAGATCCTCGATCAGATCGGGCTCGATCCCGGCGCGTGCGACGGCGGCCTTGACCGCGAAGGAGGCCAGGCTGGGGCCGGAAATCATGTTGAATTCGCCCCGGTGGGATTTGGCCATCGCGGTACGCGCGGTGGATACGATCACGGCTTCACGCATGAGAACGGTCCTTCTTGGGTGTGATTTGTGGGTTTTTTTCCGCCGCAGCGGGCGCTTCGGTGGGATGCAGGCGTTGAAACCGGCTTTGCGCGCGGTGAAAATCCTGTTCCAGCGTGGTCACGATCTCGGCCATCGGCGCGACCCGATCGATCACGCCGACGCCCTGCCCGGCGCTCCAGGTATCGACCCAGCGGCGCGCGCTGATCGGGCGGTTGCCGTCATAATTGCGCGCCTGCGGGTCGGGCAGGTTGTCGGGGTCAAGCCCGGCAGCACTCAGCGACGGTTTCAGCCAGCTGGCCGGGGTGCCGGTGATGCTGGCGCTGACCACCAGATCCTCGATGTCGCACTCCACCATCATCCGCTTGTAGGCTTCTGGCGCGAGGCTCTCTTTGCAGGCGATGAACCGCGTGCCCATATAGACCAGATCGGCCCCCGCCGCGATCGCCCCGGCAACGCCGAACCCGTCGGAAATCCCGCCGCCGAGAATGACCAGCCCGTCGAAAAACCGCCGGACCGCGGTGACAAAGGCAAAGGGCGACAGGCTGCCGGTATGGCCGCCCGCGCCGCTGCTGATGCAGGCCAGCCCGTCAACCCCCACCGCCGCCGCCTTTTTCGCCAGCTTGATGTTGATCACGTCGCCAATCACCAGCCCGCCATAGCCATGCACCACCTCAATCGCGGGTCTGGGGCTGCCCAGCGCGGTGATCACCACCGGCGGGCGATACCTGGCCACCAGCGCCAACTCGTCATCCAGCCGCGAGTTGGTTGAATGGGTCATCAAGTTGAAGGCCCAGGGCGCCGGGTTTTCACCCGCCGCACGCGCCGCGTCAAGCGCGTCGGTGATGCGGCGCATCCAGTCGTCAAGCACCTCGATGGGCCGGGCATTGGCCGCAGGCAGGGCGCCGACGATGCCCGCCCGGCAGGCGGCAATCACCATGTCGGGCCCGGTGACCAGAAACATCGGCGCACAGACAACCGGCACTCGCAAGGCGGCGAAAGCGTCAGCGCGCGAGGTGGTGCGGCTTTGGGTCATTGCGGGTCCGCCACGGCGGCCAGCCGCGCTTCCGAGCCCAGTTCGCGCGCGATCTCGCCGCTGTGCTCGCCCAGCGACGCCACCCAACGGTTCACCGAGACATCCGCGCCCGACATCTGAAACGGCGGGTTCAGCGACAGGAAGGTGCCGCCGGCATCCTCGACCTCGACAAGAGCGCCGCGATGCGCCAGTTGCGGATCACGCAGCACCTCTTTCATGGTCTTGTAGGCCGACGCGGGTACGCCCATTTCGGCGAATTTCCGCAGGCATTGCGCCGATGTGAACCCGCGCGACCAATCCTCGACGATCTCCATGAACTGCGACCAGTTGGTGCGCCGTTCAAGATACTTGATGAACCGCGGATCGGTCAGGATGTCGGGCCGGTTCATACCATGGGCAATCGCCTGAAACGATTTCTCGCTGCCAACCGCCAGCATCACGTAGCCGTCGCTGGTTTCGACCGGGCCGAACAACGGCCGGCTCTGGCGCACCACATCGAACTGCGCCTGCTGCATCTCGTTGGGCAGAAGGCTCAACATGCTTTCCAGCATCGACACGTCGATCACCTGCCCCTCGCCGGTGGACCCGCGCATGTTTAGCGCCACCCCGATGGCGCCGAACGCATAGGTTCCGGCGATCACGTCGGCGATGTAAATGCCACAATAATCCGGCTTTTCGCGGTCATCCTGATAGCTCAGATGGGTCAGATCATAGCCCGAGGCGGCGTGGATCACCGGCGCATAGGCCGCGAAGGACGCCAGCGGGCCATCCTGCCCGAAGCCCGAGATCGAACAATAGATCAGCCCGGGATTGGCTTTGCGCAGGGTCTCGTGGTCGAGCCCGAATTTCTTCATCACGCCGGGGCGGTAGTTTTCCACCAGAATATCCGCCGACAGCGCCAGCCGGCGCGCGGTGTCGCGCCCCGCGTCGGTCTTGAGGTCAACCACGACGCTTTTCTTGCCGGCGTTGAGATGACCGAAAATCGTGCTGGCGCCATCGCGCACGGGCAGGCGGTGGCGCATCATTTCGCCGTCGGGCGCTTCGAGCTTGATCACATCGGCCCCGAGATCGGCCAGCATCCGCGTGCAATGCGGCCCGGCCAGGGTGGTGGTGAAATCAACGACGCGCAGGCCTGAATAGGGTTTGGGTTGCATGGTTCGTCCTCTTGGTTTCGTCGCGTTTTCTTTTCGGCTGTGGGGCCGGTGATGGGGTGTTCGGGCGGGCGGTCGAACGGGCAAGGGCGCGGATCAACAAATCTGTCCGGCTGGCCCGATGACCGGGAAAAACGGATGGGGTCTTCTGGTGTCAGATCATGCGCGCGGGGGGATATGCGGCGTCGATTCGGGGTCTTTGGGCCGTGGCGGTGGCGACTCTGCGGGGCGCCACATTGACCGGCTTTGCTGTATGGGCGCGGTGACTGGGCGCTGGCCTCGGCGGTGTCGGGCGGCCCGCAAGACGCGGGCCACCCGGATGCAGGATCAGCCCTTCGGCTGAAGCCCGGCGCGGCGCAGAACCTCGCCCCAGCGGTCGATCTCGCCCTGGATCATCTCGCGGAACTCCGCGGAGGTGTTCGGGGTCAGTTCGATGGCCGAGGGGGCAAACGTCGCCCGCATCTTTTCGGTGCGCAGAATCTCACCGATTTCCGCCGACAGACGGTCCACGATCGGCTGCGGTGTGCCCGCGGTCGTCGCAAAGCCGAACCAGACGGTGGCCTGATATCCGGGCACGCCGGCTTCGGCCACGGTGGGCAGATCAGGCAGTTGCGAGAAGCGATCCTTGCTGCCCACGGCCAGAACCTTCAGATCGCCGGATTCCACCAGCGGCAGGCTGGTCTTGCCAACATCGAAATTCATCGTGACCCGCCCGGCTACCAGATCGGCAACCGCCGGGGTCGATCCTTTGTAAGGCACGTGAACCATGTCGGTGTCGGTCATCTGCATGAACATCTCGCCGGCCATATGAGTCGACGAGCCATTGCCGATCGAGGCAAAGGTGAACTTGCCGGGCTCGGCGCGCAGCATCGCGACCAGCTCTTCGACACTGTCGGCGGGCACCTCGGGGTTCACCACCAGAAACAGCGGCATCGTCATGCCCAAAGTCACCGGCGTCAGATCCTTGAGCGGATCATAGCGCAGGTTCTTCTGGGTGTGCACGTTGACGGCGAGGCTGGTGGTCGAGCCCAGAAACAGGGTGTGCCCATCGGCCTCGGCCTCGACCACGGCCATTGCGCCGACCATCTGGCTGGCGCCGGGGCGGTTGTCGACGATCACCGGCTGGCCGAGGGCCTCCTGCAACCGGTCGGCGACCGCGCGGGTGAAGGTATCGGCGATCCCGCCGGGTGAATAGGGAACGACAATCGTCACCTCCTTGGAGGGGAAGTCATCTTGGGCTTGCGCCGGTGCCATGCCGGCCATCGCCAGCACCGCGCCGATCAGCGCTACGGAAATTCGCTTTTTCATAGGGTCTCCCAACCATTGTTCAGGTGTCGAGGTTGATCCGGTCTCGGGTGCTTTCGAACTGGAACGACACGTTCAGACACGCAAAAAGGGTATGGGTCGGTGGGGTGTGTGGCAATTTCTTTCTTTGCCATGTCATTTAGTTTTTCTCAACTCACACTTCTTGTCGGCCAACCTCGCAACTGGATAGCCTGGTCTTCAAGGCCACCGCCAGCCTCAACAAGATGATGCTGGACCTGGCACGCCGTGAATGGGTCGAGCGCGAAGAGAATGTGTGTGAACCGGCATGCAAGATTGACCCCTGTATTGGGGTAATCGGCGTCCAAAAGTGACCCCCCTGATATTTCTGTTCAGAAGCTTCCTCGACGGATTTGAGGGAGCGAGTTGGGGATGTTGGTTGTGGAGACGATTGCGAAGATCAGGCGGGCGTATTTCATTCAGAGGAAACCAATCAAGCAGATCTGCCGGGAACTACGGGTATCACGGAACACGGTGCGGAAGGTGGTGCGGTCCGGGGCAACCGAGTTCAGCTATGATCGAACCAGCCAACCCCGCCCCAAGATCGACCCGTGGCGGTCCGTTCTGGATGAGATGCTGGCCGAGAATGACCGGCAACCCAAACGCCAGCGGCTGACACTGGTTCGGATTTACGAAGAGCTGCGCAACCGGGGTTATGACGGCAGCTATGATGCGGTGCGTCGCTATGCGGCGGGTTGGTCGAAGGCGGCCCGGGAAGCCTCCGCCGCGGCTTATGTGCCGCTGAGCTTTGACCCTGGGGAAGCCTATCAGTTCGACTGGAGCCACGAGGTTGTCCTGATCGATGGCGTCACCACGACCGTCAAGGTCGCGCATGTCCGCCTGAGCTATTGCCGGATGCCGTTTGTCCGGGCCTATCCGCGTGAGACGCAGGAGATGGTCTTTGATGCCCGCGACAAGGCGTTCGCCTTCTTCGGTGGGGCCTGCGCCCGGGGCATCTATGACAACATGAAGGCCGCTGTGGATGCGATCTTTGTCGGCAAGGATCGGGCCTATAACCGGCGGTTCCAGCAGATGTGCGGGCATTACCTGGTCGATCCGGTGGCCTGCCCCCCGGCCTCCGGTTGGGAGAAAGGTCAGGTCGAGAACCAGGTGGGCGTGATCCGGCGGCGCTTCTTTGTGCCGCGTCCCAAGTTCAGATCCTATGCCGAGTTGAACGCCTGGCTGGAAGACCGGTGCCGGGATTACGCGAAGGCGAACAAGCACCCGGAACTGCGGGACAGAACGATCTGGGAGGTGTTCGAAGAAGAACACCCGAACCTTGTGCCTTACATCGGCCCGTTCGATGGATTCCATGCGCTCCCGGCCTCGGTGTCCAAGACTTGCATCGTGCGGTTCGACAAGAACCGATACTCGGTCGATGCCCGTGCCGTGGGGCGGCCGGTCGAGATCAGGGCTTACGCCGATCGGCTGGAATGCTGGCAGGATGGGCAAATCGTTGGCCAGCATGAGCGGGCCCTCCTAGGGCGGGACAAAACGATCTTCGATCCCCTGCATTACATCCCCGTCCTGGCCCGCAAACCCGGCGCCTTGCGCAACGGGGCGCGCTTCAAGGAATGGGACTTGCCGCTCCCGATCCGTCGCGTGTGGCGCAAACTGGAACGCCAGCCTGGCGGCGACCGGCAGATGGTCGACTTCCTGAGCACCGTGCTGACCGATGGGGTCGATGCCGTCGAAGCGGCTTGTGCTGAAGCTCTTGCCCACAACGTCCATTCCGCCGGGGTCGTGCTCAACATCCTGGCCCGGCGCCGCGAGCCGCCACCGCCCCTGACAATCGCCACACCGGATGCGCTGAAGCTGGCCTGCGAGCCCATTGCCGACTGCAACCGATATGACAGCTTGAGGAGACAAACAGATGGAACGATCCGACGTAATCAACGCGATGGGGAAGCTGCGGCTCTACGGAATGAAGGCCGCCTATGACGAGGTGCTGACCACCGCCGTTAAACGCCAGCACGAGCCCCAGCGGATCATCGGCGATCTGCTGACCGCCGAGATCCGAGAGAAGCAGGCCCGGTCAGTCAAATACCAGATGACCATCGCCAAACTGCCGCTCGCCAAGGAACTGGAAGAGCTCGACTTCGAGGCGGCCCAAGTCAACGAGACGCTGATCCGCGTCCTGGCCACCGGCGACTTCCTGGATCACCAACGCAACCTTGTCCTGATCGGAGGCACAGGTACCGGCAAAACCCATCTCGCCGTCAGAATCGCCCGGACATGCATCCGGGAGGGCCGCCGGGGTCGGTTCTTCAATGTGGTCAGAGGTGGTTTGGTTCGTCTGAACAGGTTCTGGGCGGTTTCTATGCCAATGGCCGGAACTTCAAGACGGTCATCCGCAAACCGCCGACGCCCCCTAGAGAAAAACGGCACCTGATCCAGAAATGCCTTAAGGACCTCCACATCCGCAACGCCGGCGAATGGCTCCCATTCCTCCCCTTGCGGAACTTGCATATGCGTCTGCCATGCGTCCATCTGGGATTTGGTCATCAGTCCGCCGTGGTTGTCCTTATGGCCTGCAATCGGTGTTCCCCACCCCTTGATCGTATAAGCAAGGAAACAGACCGGGCGATCATGATCGATTGCGGCAAAGGTTTCTGCCATTGTGTGGACGCAATTCCCGCCAAGATTCTCCATAAGCTCGGCCAGCTCGCGATCTGTCCGCCGTGCGATCAGATCGCTGACCGGCCCCTGATCCCCGAGGTCGTCCATCAGGTGTTTGCGCCAGACCGCGCCGCCCTGATAGGTCAAGGCAGAATAAAGTTGGTTCGGGCACCGGTCGATCCATTCGCGCAGCGCCCCACCGCCGGGTTCATCAAAGGCCGCCCGTTGCAGAGCACCGTATTTGACTTTCACCACATCCCAACCAAATGCGGTGAAAATGTTCTCGATCCGTTGGAACAGCCCTTCTCTAACAATACCGTCAAGCGACTGACGGTTATAGTCGATAATCCACCAGGTATTGCGCAGATCGTTTTTCCAACCTTCCTGAAGGCACTCATATACATTGCCCTCGTCCAACTCGGCGTCACCGACAAGCGCCACCATTCGTCCTTTGGGAGTGTTCACGCCCCACGGTTTCGCAGCGAAATAGTCCTGAATGATAGATGCGAAAGATGTCACAGCGACACCTAGCCCGACCGACCCAGTCGAGAAATCAACGTCATCGACGTCTTTGGTTCTGGAAGGATAGGATTGAACCCCGCCAAGGCCACGGAAGGCTTCCATCTTCTCGCGGGTCTGGTTTCCCATAAGATACTGTATGGCGTGAAAAACCGGCCCGGCGTGCGGCTTGACAGCGACGCGGTCTTCTGGCCGCAGAGCCGAGAAATAGAGCGCAGTCATGATCGACACCATCGAGGCTGACGACGCCTGATGCCCCCCAATCTTGATCGCGTCCTCTTTGGGGCGGATATGATTGGCGTTGTGGATCATCCAGTGGAAGAGCCACAAAAGCCGCTGTTCGAGAGTTTTGAGATAATCCGTAGGCATGGCAACTTCTCCCTATTGGACCTGTCGCGGTTTGATGCCGCCCCTTTGATAGCATTTACTGCAACAAAGGAGACGAACTATGGGACGTGGAAGAACTGACGAATTCCGCAAGGATGCGGTGCGCATTGCGCTGACCAGTGGGCTGACGCGCAAACAGGTGGCTGACGATCTGGGTGTCGGGATGTCGACGCTGAACAAGTGGATCACAGCGCACCGAGACACGGACGTAGTGTCGAAGGAAGATTTGAGCCTTGCCCAAGAGAATGATCGGCTTCGACGCGAGAACCGCATTCTCAAGGAGGAAAGGGAAATCTTAAAAAACCGTTCCGGGCCGCAGCCCGCCTGTGCGCGGTAGCAACAGCTTATGGTATGCTCTTGGCGAAGGGCAGTTGCCGATGGCTTATTGGTGGGCTGGATCCCGTTAAAAAACGTGGCACATGGGCTGATGCGCACTTGAGAGTGGTGACGGCGCGCTCGCGGTGATCCCGGTTAGGAAGATGACGAACTTGCATGGCCCACGCCCTTCGTTCTGAACGGAGGAGATGTCATGCCCAGACCGACAACCGGCGGCCACCCGGACTTGAAGATGGTCAATCCCGATGCGGCCGCGATCGACATCGGATCCACGATGCACATGGCGGCAGTGAACCCATCTACCTGTGACATGCCGGTGCGCGCCTTCGGCACGTTCACCCAGGATCTGCACGACCTCGCAGACTGGTTCCGGTCTTGCGGCGTCACCAGCGTGGCCATGGAATCCACCGGCGTGTACTGGATACCGGCGTTCGAGATCCTCGAGGCCCGAGGCTTCGAGGTGATCCTGGTGAACGCCCGTTATGCCAAGAACGTGCCCGGCCGCAAAACCGATGTCAGCGATGCAGGGTGGCTGCGCCAGTTGCATTCCTACGGCCTGCTGCGTGGTAGCTTCCGCCCCGAAGCCGAGATCGCCACCCTGCGTGCTTACATGCGCCAGCGCGAACGCCTGACGGAATATGCGGCGGCACATATCCAACATATGCAAAAGGCCCTGATGGAGATGAACCTGCAACTCCATCACGTGGTCTCCGACATCACCGGTGCGACCGGCATGAAGATCATCCGTGCCATTGTCGCGGGTGAGCGCGATCCGGACGTGCTGGCCGAATACCGTGATGTGCGGTGCAAATCCTCGCCGGAGACGATCCGCGCGGCACTTGTGGGCAACGATCGGGCGGAACACGTCTTCGCTCTGGCGCAGTCGCTCGAACTTTACGACTTCTACAAAGCCAAGATCGAGGAATGCGATCAGCGGCTGGAAGAGGCTGTTGCCTCCCTCTCAGTCAAGGGAGGGGACGATCTGCCGCCGCTCCAGAAGGCCCGCATCAAAGGCAGGCAGGTCAATGCACCGGCCTTCGACGTACGGGCGGCGCTCTATCGCGTGTTGGGAACTGACCTGACCCAGATCCACGGCCTCGGACCTTCGCTGGCGCTGAAGCTGGTGGCCGAGTGTGGAACCGATCTGAGCGCGTGGAAGACGGCGAAGCACTTCACATCCTGGCTCTGCCTGGCGCCGGGCAACAAGATCTCGGGCGGCAAGCTTCTGTCGTCGAAGACGCGGCGCTCCTCAAGCCGAGCGGCGGCCCTGTTGCGGTTGGCCGCCACAACCATCGGACGCAGCGACACCGCTCTGGGCGCCTTCTATCGCCGTCTCTCGGCGCGGATCGGCAAGCAGAAGGCGGTGACGGCGACCGCCCGCAAGATCGCCGTCCTGTTCTACAACGCCGTCCGGCACGGAATGACCTATCGGGATCAGGGTGCCGCAGCCTACGACGAGAGGCACCGGCAACGTGTTCTCACCAACCTCCAGCGGCGCGCTAGGACATTGGGTTACGCCTTGGAACCCGTTCTGCCTGAACCGGCTGTTTCTTAGGAAGGCCACGGTGTTCTTCGCGAGCCAAAAGCCGTGAGGTTTAGGTTCATTGAAGAACACCGTAATCAGTTTCCAACAGAACGCTTGTGTAAGGTTATGGACGTGAGTGCGCGTGGGTTGCGGGCTTTCCGCAGTCGGCCAGCCAGCCGCAGACAGCGGTCTGATCTGGTGACGCTGGCACATATCAAAGAACAGTCCCGTCTCAGCCTGGGCAGCTACGGCAGGCCGCGGATGACGGAAGAGCTGAAGGAGATCGGCTTGGATGTCGGGCACCGCCGTGTTGGCAGATTGATGCGTCAGAACGGCATATCTGTTGTGAGAACACGCAAACATAAGGTGACGACCGACAGCGATCACAAGTTCAACATTGCGCCCAACCTATTGGATCGGAACTTCACGGCGGATCAACCAAACCAGAAATGGGCCGGTGACATCAGCTATGTCTGGACGCGCGAGGGCTGGTTGTATCTTGCCGTGATCTTGGATCTGCATTCCCGACGCGTCATCGGCTGGGCTGCGAGTAACCGCATGAAGCGTGACCTCGCGATCCGGGCGTTGAAGATGGCCATCGCGTTCCGGCAACCACCCAAAGGCTGCATTCATCACACGGATCGTGGGTCGCAATATTGTTCACACGACTACCAGAAACTCCTGCGCAAGCACGGGTTCAAGGTATCGATGAGCGGCAAGGGTAATTGCTATGACAACGCGGCGGTCGAGACGTTCTTCAAGACCATCAAGGCCGAGCTGATCTGGCGGCGATCATGGGAAACGCGGCAGCGGGCTGAGATGGCCATCTTCGAATACATCAATGGGTTCTACAATCCGCGTCGAAGGCACTCAGCACTGGGCTGGAAAAGTCCCGTCGCTTTCGAACGGAAAGTGGCTTAAACGAGCACTCGGGGCGGCATCAAACCGCGACAGGTCCATATACTGCTTGTTTCGATGTACCCCGGAAATGCTCATCTGAAATTTCAAATACTCTCAATATTTAGCGAATTATTAGCATTTTATCGCTATAAGTTTTCGATTTACGCAATCTGCTGCCTCTATTGACACGCATGCTGGTCAAGGAGTGTTCAGGTCAAATATCAACGCGCTATACAGTCAATCCGGCATCGGAAATGTCCGCACCTTGACCGACTGTCGAGGGCTCTACGCCCGATTTCGCGTAAGAATTTTCCAAGAACCGATCTGTATGACCCGTTGACCTAAAACTGAACTTTCATCCAGCCGCGAACGGAGCCCATTTGGTTTATCGTGCCATTTGGCGCAAGCTAAGCAACGACACAGCGCACGGAGCTCTCATTTCATACAACGGTACGGACGATTGCGGTGGGTAGGGCCTATCGATAACCCACTGGAGGATGTTGGACAAAGGTGGAATGTGAAACTGCAAACTCGAAAGAAGCGAGATCAAACTTCCGAGGCGCTTTCGCAATGTGTTTGGTCTGTATGTCTTTAGTGCCTGACTTGTTGGAGCGGCACATTTTCAAGTTGGCACTACCCTCCCTCACACTCCCGTTCCCAACTGAGGTTGGTCCTGAAGTCCCGCGCGAGGTTCCACGGCGCGTTTTCACTACGCCAGTCAATCTCGTCCTGGGCAAACCTCCGGGGTTCCTCGACATCGCAGAAGAGCGCCGCTTCAATCGCGGGCGGCGTCGGGCTCAGGCAGGAGCCAGCGCTCAGGCACGTGGTAAGTGCGGGGATCAGCAACAGTCGCATCGCTTTGTTTGTCCTTTGTGATGTTGCGGGCGCGGGCCTGACAGCCTGAGATCTGCCCTTCGAGCACGGATATCTGACGAACGAGCTGCCGGTTCTCACGATGCAGGAGCGCTCCCCAGCCGAGGGTCGCCCCCAGCACCCCCATCATCACCGGAACCGCAAACCGCCCGATCATATCAGTCCCGCCTCATGCAGTCCGGCCTCGCAATCGGCGCGCTCGGCGGCGCGGCGGTTGACAAGCCCGCGGATGACCCGCCCGCCGGCCCGGGTCCAGCGCGAGAGCTCGGGACAGACCCGGGCCCAGTTCCCGGCATTCAGATGCCGCACCAGGGTTGAGCCGCAGGCAGCGCCCACCCCGACATTATAGGTCCAGGAGAGAAGAGCTGCCGCGGTCTGACGCGGGATCTGCGCCTCGAGCGGATCGTCGATACAGGCCGAGAGCCCTTCAGCATGAAGGCGCAGTTCCCGCATCAGCCGCGCGTCGCAATCCGCCGGGGTGGCGAGATCACCGGGCTTCACCCCGGCGGTGACCCCGTCACAGATCGTCCAGACCCCGACGATATCCTGATAGGCGCGCAGGCTGCGCCCCTCCCAGTGACGGACACCGGGAATGGCGGCGACCAGCACCGCCGCGCTGGCGAGACCCAGCCCGGCTTTCCCGTAAAATTTCATCTGTCTGCTCCCCGTTTCATGAGCACGCCCTCGATCCGCTCGACACCGGATTCGATCTTGGCCATGCGCTCGCGATCCTCATCGCGCTGTTTTTCTCTGGTGCCGAGCTCGGCTTGCAGTAATTCGATCTGTTTTTGATTGGTGATCACCCGCCGTATGAGCCAGAGCGTGCCCGAGGCAATCGCCCCCACAAGAGAACTGACCGCCCAGAAGAGCGCGTCCTCGATCCTGTCCAACATGTTTCCTGTCCTTCTATGCGTGAGAGCTCTGTGGCGTTGCCGCCCCGCGCAGCCCGTCGAGCGGCAAAAGGCAGATCGCCCGGCCGTCTGCGTCCGCCACACCGGTCGTGAGGGTTCCCGGCCAGCGCCCGGCCCAGCTCCGGATCTCGGGGGTCTGGGCGGCGAAGAGCACGCCATGGGTCATTCCCCGGACCAGCGCATCCCGGGCCCGCGCCGCGGCCAGGCGGACCGAGAGCCCCTGCCCCCGGACCGCGCGATCAACATAGATATGCGTGGCCACGCTAAGCTCCCCGAGCCCGATCTCCAGCATGGCGAGTTCCGCAACAAACTCCGCATTCCCGGCCAGAGCCGGCACCTCTGTAGCTGGCAGATGCAGATAGCTGCCGACAATGCGCCAGCCCTGCCGCGCGAGAACCGCCCGCGTGCCACGACCAGCCAGATCCGCGAGGTAATGCAGGTCCTGCTCGTGTGGCACGTCCTGTTGCAGCCGGGCGATGTCCGGCCAGCGCAACCGCAATCCGGCCAGATCGAAAGCCTCAATCGTGATCATGACAGACCCTCCAGAAGCGCCACGACCTCCGCAACCGCAGCCTCGATGTCCGCAGGGTCTGCGGCGGCCCGCACCCGCGCGATGGCCCCGATGCGCAGCGCTTCCATCTGCGCGCCGAGCTGGCGCCACTCGTCTGCCAGACGCTCAAAGAGGGCAGCGACCTCCTGAGGTGTCTGCCCCGTGGCATGGCTTTCGGCCGCGATGAAGGGAAACACCCCCGGATCGAGACTTTCCGCATCGGGCACCGGATCCAGCGCCAGGAAGCGCTCCGCCTCGGCCTGTTTTTCCCGATAGATCATGTCCTGACCGGCAATCGGGGTGATATAGCGCCGCCGCGCCTGATCCACCGCCGCATTGATCGCCGCAATGCCCGCGCTGGCATGGTGCTCAAGCTCGCGCGCCTTGCTTTGCCCGGACCGGGCCAGGATCAGCATGTCAGGGAACCTCCATCAGATGGGTGACCGGCAGGTAGGGCGCCGGAGCCGTGATCTCGACCGCGTAGCGCCCGGGATCTGTCAGAGAGAAGCTGACCGCCGCCCCGCCCCCCTCCGGCATGACCCGCGCCAGCACCTCGCCGCCGCTCAGATCATGGATCTCGACCTGAGCGCCCTGAGGCAGATCCGTGATCCGCCAGCCCCCCGCCTCTTCGGTCAGCACGCCGGGCAGTGGCCGGGACAGCAGCTCGTCGCCCTGAGCACGCATGCGCGACAGGCGCACCAGACCGGCAGGCCCATCCCGAAGCCCGATCGTTCCGGGCGGGGCCACGAAGGCCAGCACGT
Organism: Thalassovita sp.; assembly: GCA_017792425.1. Lineage (GTDB taxonomy): Bacteria > Pseudomonadota > Alphaproteobacteria > Rhodobacterales > Rhodobacteraceae > Thalassobius. The sequence goes on along the minus strand of CP051233.1, from coordinate 952,786 downwards.
ACGCCTCCTCGAGAACCTCCACCCCATCGGGCTGCATCACCACCTGCGCCGGGACCTCCTGATCCCGGGCCGGCACCACTTCCAGCCAGTCCGGCCCCGGGCGTGCCGCATGGCGCAGGACCCCGGTCACCAGACCGGCCGCATCGAGTTTGACGAAGAGAGGCATGTCTAACGCTCCAGCGCCCGGGCAAAGACCGAGGCATTACGGATATTGCTCTGGCCCGGAGCGGCCGGATCCGGCGTGGCCGAGAGCTCGCAGAGCAGCCGGATTTCCATATCCTCAAAACTTCCCATCCGGCTGAAGAGGGAATTGTCCGACGTCCAGACCGGGCCCGAGCTGTAAGGGGCGGTGAACTCCGTGGCCCAGCCCGACCAGACCCCTGCGCTTTTCACACGCGTCTGCACCCGGAACCGGGTCTCCACGTTCACCGTCACGGTGGTCTTGGCCTCGTAGCTGTAGCTTGAATGGCGGCGGTATTCCGACATCACGCCGATCTGCCAGAGCTGCCCGTGCTGCAGCGGGCCCGTGGCCAGAACGGCCGCCACGGTATTCTGCACCGCGACCGTACCGCCGGCATGGGCCACGATCGCGCCCCCGTCGGAGGCCGCCCCATCAATCAGCGCGCCGCGGGTAATCAGGCTGTTGAACTCGGCATTGCCGCCGGTGTCGATGCTCCAGCCCACCACGCCCGGGACGAAGTTGGCAGACCGGATCGCCCCGGTGCGGATCTGATCCCCGGCAATCGTGGTCTGCCCGCCGGGGGACCAGGGTGCGGGCCCCGTCGCCTCCTCATGCGTGGCCGCCAGCATGGGCTTGTGCAGAAACACCCAGCTGTCGGTCCCGCCCGGGCTGGTGCCATCCTTGCGGATCACCAACTGCGCCATCACCGCCCCGGCCGGCGCCTGCGCCTTTGCAAAATAGCGCGGCCAGCTGTCCGGGTTGTAAGGATCCCCCGGCAGGTTCTGCGCCAGATCCGCCTGACCGGCTTCCCCGTTGAGATCGGTCCCCATGCGGTCACGCCAGCGCAGCTGCAGCTGCCCGCCACAGCGATGGGTGGAGACATGGGCGCTGACCTCGTACCAGCCCCCGGGCGTTACCGTGAAGGCATGACCATTGGCAAGTCCCGCGCCCACCCGCCTGATGTAGAGATAGAAGCTCCCCTGCACGGCGCCGGTCTGGCTGATGTAAAGTGTGGGCGCGTTCGGACCCGCCCAGGTCCCGGGTGGCCGGATCCCGATGGTGGTTTCCGCCAGAAGCGGCGCGCTGCCGCACCAGCTGCCCACCCCCGCCGTGCCCGCAGCCCAGACCGGATCCTCGATGAGATTGCCGCCAAGCCCTACCGCCAGCCGGTCGGCCGAGAGCGTGCCCCGGGCCATCACCTTGTCGGCATTCATCCGGATCGCCGAACCGCCGCCCGCCACATCCGACCAGGCCACAAGCTCGAGATCGGCTGCGGACCCGCCCGCCTCTGCCCGCAGAACCCAGGCTGCGGAGGCGATCCCCTCCAGAGCGGAGACCGCCGCAGCGGTCTGGCTCACTGTCGCCGTGAGTCCGCCCGCCACTGTGGCATCATAGGTCCCGATCCCCGCCGCGATCGCCCCCTCCACCCCGGCAATGGTGTAATAGTCCTGCGCCAGACTGGCCGAGAGCGTCCCGACCGAGGCCTGAAGCGCGGTGCGCACGTTGTCAGCCGCATCGAGGGCCGCGGTCACGTCGCGGATCTCGAGGCTGGCGAGCCGGGCGGTGCCGTTGGTGGCTCCGCCGTTGACCCGGATATGCCCCCAGGCCATGACCGCCTGTCCCGATCCGGAGAGATGGCGCGCCTGCTCGCCGCTCCCGTTGCCGATAACGAACCCGGCCGCCCCGAGCCGCGCCAGGTCCGCCGAGAACCAGGCGGTGATTTCCTGCACCCCGTCAGCCATGGTCACGATGCCATGGGTTTTCTGGGCATTTGTCTCGGCGGGGGTCGTGGCGTCGGAGAAGGTGGTGATCCCCAGCCGGACATGCACGCCAGGCGTTTCCGAACCATCATCCGTGACTCGCAGCCGCGCCGTCAGTCGGTAGACCGCCACCGGGCTGAAGGCGAAGGGAGCGGCCGGGCCCAGTGTCGAATTGTTGCCCGGAAAGTCATAGGCCGGCCCGAACACCGGATCATCGCTGACAAACCGTGCGGCAGGCGCCGCATCCCGGATCCCGGCCGGCGCCCCGGACGTACTGTCATTGGTCCAGTTGGCAAAAGGCGCTGCAGGCACCACCGCCCCGAGCGGCGCAACCGCAGCCTCCGCCGCAGCGATGGCCGCGTCGACCGAAGCCTCGAGACCCGCCATCGTCCCCGCCAGCGTGCCGGTATAGCCATCCGTCAGCGCATCGAGATCGGCCCGCGCACTCACCGCATCGCTGAGCGCGCCCTGCACGCCCGGATCGAGATCCGGCGGGGCCAGCCGCGTGTCGGGCGTCGTGACCGCAGCCCAGTCCGACCAGAGGCACTCGCGCCCGTCCCGCGCGGCCCAGGCCACCCGGACCTGGTAGTCCGTGTCCGGCAGCACTCCTTCCGAGATCACCCGCGCCCCCTCGGTCGCATCCTCGGTCTGGCCGGTGGCCACCACCTCCTGCGTGGCCGCCAGCCGCACCCGGTAGCGCAAGCCCGCCGCCTCATCGCGATCCGCCCCCTGCCAGCTCAGCAAGAGCCCGGGACGACGCGCCGTGCCATCGGCGCCGCGCAGGCTGGTCGGCGCCACCGACCACAGACCGACACTGAGAGGCAGCGCCGGCACCGTGGCCGGGCTCGGCAAGCTGACCGGCAGCGCGAACCCCGGCTGCCAGTCATAATCGGCCGGATCGCGCTCGCGCAGACTGAGCTGAGGTTTCGAGGTGACCAGCGGATCGACGATCGTGACCACCTCGAAGATCTTCGCCTCATAGCCATTGCGCGCCGAGCTCCAGGCCACCGCATCGAGCGGCTCGAGCGGAATGGCCTCGGGTGCCAGCGTCAGAACATGACGCCGCATGCGCCGCTCTTCTTCAAGATAAGCCCGCATCACCCGCTGCACCTGATTGGCATAGGGACAGGCCGGCAGCCTCAGATCGGCGATGAGGCGCCGGTGTCCGTCGGCCGCCTCAGCGCTGGCATCATAACGCGGCGGCGCATCGACGCTGTTCCAGAGCGCATCGGGATCGGGATAGCTCGCATGCACGCCATTATAGGTGTCCGCCAGCGCCGGGAAGGGATCGAACTGCTGGCTGTCGGAGATGTTCACATCCGCATCGCTGAAGAAGAAGACCGGCAGGCCCGGTCCCCCGAGGCGGATCTTCCACACGCCCCCGATCTCTGCAAGCTGACCCGAACAGGGCTTGAGCAGCTCCTCGATCACCCCGGCCGGCTCATCGGCGACAAAGACCTCGTAAGCACTGCGCCAGGCCGGCTCGCTGGCACCTTCGTCGTCGAGCGCCACCGGCGCATCCGCCGCCGCCATCGCAGCAAACCAGCTCCCGGCCGGCAGGTCCTCCGCCGCCATATCCCCGCCCCAGACATGACCGCCCGGCAGGGCAATGCCGCGCAGGATATTGTAGACCTGCACGGCTGGGTTTTCCGAAGGGGTCCAGGTGGCGGGATCCTCCCGGCGCTGGGGACCTGCACCACCGGCCGTGTCATCAGCCCGCGGGTCATAAAGCGGAATGCCCCCCAGCACGAAGCGCACCTGCGGAAAGCCCGTGTAGATCGCCCGGGCCAGCCGGAAGGTCAGGATCGCATAACAGATCCCCGTCCCCACCATGTCCGCCGTCCACGGCCGTTCGGGATAATCGCCATACCGGTCCATCAGCATCGGATCGGCCGCGACCTGCGTGCCATCGTAATACCGCACCCAGGCCGTGGGAGTCTCGGTCGTGACCTCGTCATAGATCGGATAGCCATCCACCGGATCACTGCCCACCACCTGCGTCCGGGTCCGGCTCTCGCTGAGCTCCGGGAGCGGAAAGCCATAATCCGCGTGTGGGTTTTCGCTGTCGGGCACACAGGCACGGCCATCGACGATGACCCCTTCCAGGGTCTGACCCGGCACATCCCCAAGCTCGATCACATAAGTCAGATAGGCATTCGGTGTGCCGCCATCGCGCCCGTGGCTCATCGGCGGGCAGACCAGCTGGCCTTCGGTGGCATAGCGCCCCAGAATGAAGCTCGCCGGTGTCACGCCCCCGGTCAGGGTCTGCGTCGTCCGGATCCCCGGCACCGTGGGTTTGGGAGCAAGTGCGCGCGACAGCGCCGTCAGCGCCACCGTGCTCAGAAGCCGGCCCAGCACCGTCGTGGTAAGAAAGCCCGACACCCCTGCGCCTGCCGCCCAGGCCCCGAAGGTGGCCGACCCGATCGCCGGGGCCGCGGCCGAGAACATGCCCGCAAAGAATGCACCAACCTGGGGCATGGCTCAGACCCCGAAGGCGCGGATCACCCGCTCGGCAGGGACCAGCGCCAGACGCCCGGGGCTCAGCACCCAGACCGCCTCGCCCTGATGCAGCCCCAGCGCCGGGCCGTCCGGCGTCTCCACCACCACCCCGTCCCCCGGGCGGGCCGCAGCCGGGGAGATCTCCGGCAGATGATGCGCAGCCAGCGCGATGTGATCGGCAAACCCGTCCCTGCGCAGGATGCGCAATCCCCCGCGCAGAGTGGTATAGCGCCCCCTGTAGGAGGCCGCATAATCCACCCCGGTCATCGCCGCCACAGCCCCCGCCAGGAACAGCGCGCAGTCATGCGTGCCCGGCACAAAGGGACGCGGCGCAGTAAGGGCGAGCCAGCGCACAAGGCGCGGGGTCCAGTCGGGCAGACGGGTCATCGGGATCTCTCCGAGAGTGAGGAACGTCAGGGTGGCAAGACGCGCGCGCAGGAACGCGCAGGGTCAGCCGTTCGCGGGCCGGGTGGCGCGCGCCTCGCCCCAGACCGTCTCCACAGCGCCGGTGACGGCGATATACTGGCGGAACGCATCTGCGGGCGCGCGCAGGTGCAGGGTTTCCGCGGATTTCTTGAGGGCCAGCGTGCGGGTGAGCGCCTGAGCCGCGCTCAGCAGCTCCAGCTCGACCCGCGCCTCGCCACCCTCGGGCGGGGTTTCCACCGTGACCGTGTTGATCACCCCCCGGAACACCCGCGCAGGCTCGGCCAGCAGCGCCCCGGTGGCGGGATCAAAACTGGCCACATGGATCTCGACAGGCGCGAGACGCGGATCATAGCCACGGATGAGCTGGCTCACCTCCGGCGCCAGTGGCGAGAGCACCAGCCGGTGGCTGCGCACGTTCAGCCCCACCTCCGAGGTCAGAGGCGGCATCGAGATCAGCCCGCCGGCGCCAAAATAGCTCCGGCTCTCCCCGCCGATCACGAAGACCGCATGATCCTCGCCCGACCAGAGCCCGAGGCAGGCCTCGGCCCCGCTGTCGCGCTCGCGGGCGTTCACCCAAAGCAGCACGCGCGCGCAAATCCCTTCGCGCGCCGCCAGCCGCGCGAGAACCGGTGAGGCCAGGGCCCGCATGACAAGTCTCTCCTATCTCAGGGTCTGAATGAACTCGAAGGACGCCCCGCCCGTGCGCATGCGTTCCGAACTGCCCGCCGTGACCGTGCCGGGCAGCAGCACCGCCTTGAAGGCCGGGCGCAGCAGCGTGACCGGCGTGCCAATGGCAGCCCCGGCCCGCAGCGCCGGGACCACTTCGAACACGGAGGTCGCTCCCGTCCCGTCAGCCACGACGGACCCGGTGACAATGCGGTGGAAGGCATGGCGCACCGGATCGCTGCCATAGAGAAAGCTCAGCCCGTCACCGCAGCTCAGCTCATAGCCTGCAGGCAGGCCCGAGAGCGACAAGTCCCGCGCATCCGGCGCGAGGCTGGCAATCTGGGGGACTGCCGCGCCCAGCAGCGTTCCCTTGGGGTCCCGCGCCGGCCCGGCCTGATCTACCGCCCAGGCCAGGAAGCTGCGTCCCGGTTCCTGCAACAGCGCCAGCCGTGCCGCCATGGCCCGGGCCTGCGCAAATGGTGCCGGATGCAGCTCCACCCGCCCGCGCCAGAGCCGCGGGCCCAGCTGATCGCGCAGCACGGACCCGTCCGCCAGCCCCGAGACCTCCATCCGCTCCCCCAGCTCCAGGCTGAAGCTCCGGATCCGCAAGGCGCCCAGAAAGTCATCCCGGTCGAGCGGATAGCTCAGCGCCATCAGCCCACCCTCCGGGGATCGGCGCTGATCGCCCCGACCCGCGCCGGCAGAACCTCCCGGTCATACTGCCGGAGCCCCGCCTGCATCACGCTGGCCGCAACAGTGCCACTGATCCGCTCCACCGCCGCCTGCCAGCTGCCGCTCTGATCCACCCAGACCCGCACGTCGACCGTTCCGGCCGGCGCGGCCGCGCCCTGCGCCACCTCCCGGCGCGAGAGCACCCGCTCGCCCCGTAGCAGGATCGTCGGCACCTCGTCCGGCCGCAGCCCGGCCCAGCCCCCGCCATGCAGACGCGGGGCGCCGGCAAAGACCGCCGCCGGCACAGACCGCGTGACCCCGGACAGCCCCGCCATCCCGCCCGTATGCGAGACCGCCGCTGTCACCAGCCCCGACCCGCCCCCGCCAAACACGCCCACAAGCGCCGTGGCAAGGGGGCCCAGGATATTGCGCCGGATCGCCAGCATCGCAAGATCGGCAATCATCGAGCGGATCAGCGACCGAAAGTCGAGCTTGCCGCCTTCGACAAAACCCCGCAGCGCTGTCTCCGCCCCCTGAAAGGCCGAGACCAGCGTCTCGCCCAGCCCCTTGCCCCAGTTCATCGCGTCCCTGGCATACGCACTCAGGCTCTTCTGAACCGCGGCAAACCCTGTCAGCTCGGCCTTCGCCCCCTTTGCAGCTCCCCCTGCGCGCCCGAGCGCCCCGGTCACCTTGTCGGCAGAAGCCGCCGCCGCATCGAGCGCCGCTGTTCCCGCCCCGCCAGCCCCCGCGACCGCCTCCCTGAGCGCCTGCCAGGCTTCCAGCGGCAGTCTGCCGGCGGCAATCAGATCCTCCGCCGCCTGCCGGAACCGGCCGGCCGTGGCCAGCGCCTCGGCGGCAATGCCCTCCAGTCCCAGATCCGGAACCGTGAGCGGGGTGTCTTCAAACGCCCGCCGGAAAGCTTCGGCGGCAGCTGTCCCGGCCTCGGCAGAGGCCCCGGCGAACGGGTTGGCAATATCGCCGAGATCGATCTCGCCGATCGGGCCGAAGGTGGTCTCAATCCCGACGGCAGCCAGCGCCTCGCGGATCCGGCCCGTGAAGGCATCGATGCGCCGGATCGCCCCGTTCAGCATCGCCTCCACCCCGTCCAGCATCCGGTTCGCCGCCACAAAAGCCAGATCCCCGATCACCTCCGGCAGGCGTGACCAGATCGCCCTGACCGCCAGCAGCGCCCCTTCGAACGTGTTCGCCGCCGCATTGCCAAAGGCGACCACGCTTTCAATCGCCGACGCCATGGCCGAGGCCGCATCGGATTTGAGGTCATAAAACATCGCCGCGGACCTCGCCCCCGCCGCCGCGGCCCCCAGCTGGATCCGGTCCCAGACCTCGACGACAACATCCTTCAGAAGCCGCATGGCCTCTCCGAAGCCCCCGGCACCCTCCGCCAGACGGGTGAACCAGTAGACGAGCTCCCCCGCCCCCACGATCAGAGCGCCAATGCCGGTGCGGATCAGCGCGCCCTTCAGCACGCTCAGCGCACCCGCAAGGCGCAGCGTCGTGACCGCCGCAGCAGCCAGCCCCGCCACCCACCGCGCGCCAATCAGCGCCACGAAGGTTCCGGTCCAGGCCGAAAGCCGGCCGATCTGATCCGACAGAGCCGACAGCACCCGGCCGACCGGCCCGGTCGCACCGGCCAGATTCACAAGGATCCCCGCCAGCCGCTCCAGCACCGGCGCCAGCACAGCACCCACCCGGTTGCCGATCCCCGTCATCACCTGCCCCACCGCCGCCAGCGCCAGACGCGAGCGGTTGAGCGCCGCCACCGTCCTGCGATCCATCACCACACCAAGATCCGCCGCACGGGCCGCCAGCGTCGTCATTTCCGTCCCGTTGTTTCTGAGAAGCGGGATCAGCGCCGTGGCGTCAGACGCCATGGCTTCAAGATAGAAGGTCATCTCCTGCTGGCTGGCACCGGCCCGTTCCAGAGACGACACGTAAAGCTGCAGTGCCTCAGGCCCGGACAGCCGCGCAAACTGATCTGCCGTCACCCCGACCCGCGGCGCGATGCTCTCGAAGAAGTCCTTCATCGGACCGCCGCCCGTCTGCAGGAAATCCCCCACCCGGTCGTTCACATCCTTGAGAATGTCCGCCAGCTTGTCGGCCTCGATCCCCACCGTCGCCGCCCCGGCCGCCCAGCCCTGAAACAGCTCAGGATCCGCATTGGCCACTTGCGCCTGGCGCTGCACCTCGAACGCCCGCGTCATCGCCGATTGCGTGGCCGCCACCGCCCCCGCCGCGGCAGCCGTCGCAGCTCCGATCGCAGCGAGCCGGACCTTGCCCGCAAACGCCGCAAGCTTTGCATTCGCCCGCTCCACCTCGCGCGGGATCCTCCCGAATGCCTGCGCCCCGGCCTCGCCGACCCCGCGCAGCTCACGCCTCACCTGCCCCCCGCCCCGGGCGGACAGGCGGACCGAAAGGGTCTTCTCAGACATGGGTTTTCCTCATCAGACTATGCGCCATTGACATATGCGTCATTGGCGCACATATTGAGCCATGACCATCGTGACTGTAGTCGAAACGCCTGAGTTCCAGCGCCGCGCCCATGCCCTTATGAGCGAAGCAGAGCGGCTGGAACTGATCGATTTCATCGCCCGCAATCCGATGTCGGGCGTGCCGCTGGGCGGCGGTGTGCGCAAGTTCCGCTTTGCACGCGAAGGCGCAGGCAAGAGCGGCGGCTTCCGCGTGATCCATTTCTACAACAGCGACGACGGAACGCCGATCTTTCTGATCACCGTGTTCGCCAAGAACGAGAAAGCCAACCTGACCAAATCGGAAACGGATACCGTAAAAAAGCTCGGCAGCCTGCTGTCAGAGACCTACCGGAGGAAGACATGAGTAACGCATTCAAAAGCATCGAACAGGGGCTGAAAGAAGCCCTGTCGCACGCACGCGGTGACAAGAGCGCCGCGGTACTCCATGAGATCGAGATCCCCGACCCCGATGTTCAGGCCATCCGCGCCCGCACCGGTTTGTCACAGGTTGCCTTTGCGCGCAGTATCGGTGTCAAAAAAGCGACCCTGCTCAATTGGGAGCAAGGTCGCCGCCATCCCGAAGGGCCTGCCCGCGTCCTGCTCGCACTGATCGCGAAAGACCCGCAAATCGTGCAGCGCACCCTCACCCCTTAAGGCAAGAAGCCCGAAGCCCGGGGATCAGCTTCACCGGCTTCATTCATCCTGCGCACCATCGCCGCCTCCACGGCCGGCACCAGCTCGCCCACCGCCAGAGGCGGCACCCCAAGGGCGCCGGCCAGCGCCAGCACCGCTGTCATGTCAAAGCCCAGCACCTGTGGCGCAAGGCCCCCGGCCACCCGCAGCTGTCCGCCCGAGCGCTGCACCAGGTCCCAGACCTGCCAGCCTTCGATGCTCTGCGGCGCATGCATGATCCGCGGACACTCAGGACAAATCCCATTACAAGCCGCGCAATAGTCGCCGCCCCCGCCGAACTCCCAGTCGGCAAGGACGCTCAGACGTTTTTTTCCGCGTCCACCAGCATCGCATCCGCCACCACCTTTTCCTGGAAAGCCTCGAACATCGGCCAGAGATCAAGCAGCGCATCGATCCAGTCCTGCGTCACCGGAACGGGTGCGCCCGTCTCATCCCCCACGCCCTCCCAGGCCTCGATCACCAGCCCCGCGAGGATCTTTGCCACCGCCAGCGCCACCGCATCCTCGTCCGGGTGCTCCTCAGCCTGCACCAGATCCTGAACGCGCGGATCATTGCGCGCCGCCAGCATCATCGCCGAACTCAGGGGCCGGACCCGCACGCGCGCACCGCCCGCCAGCCCGATCCAGCGCGGCTCGGTTGAAAGAGAAAGTCTCAGCATGTCACATCTCCAAAAAAAAACGGTGCCCTAAGGCACCGGAGGTCAGGGAGCAGCCTCCGGCCCCTGACAAGACCGAAGGCGAGGTAAACACTGAATGCTGCATACACCCGTATGCTACACGCAATCCCGCCTTCCGGATACCGTCAATAGGCCTCGCGGCCATTTATCAGGGTCACTGTCACCATCGGATCGCCGTTGGTCTGCTGTGCAGCCTGCCAGTCAAAGCTCACCTGCACCCCCTGCGGGCCGGTGATTTCCCGGCGCGGCCGCGGCAGGAAGACCCGCGGCACCGAGACCGTCAGAGCTTCTCCAGACGCCAGGCTGTAGGCAAACTCCAGCGCGCAGGACGTGCCCGAGATCGCCTGGCTCAGCAGCACCGTATCGGCAAAACGAACATCGATCCGGCCTGTCATCGCCGCGATCGACGGATCCGCCCCCTCGATCTTGCCGTCCGCCCGGATCGTTTCCACCCGGTCGAGAGTGTTGGAATAGCTCAGTTCCGCCCCGACAATATTGCCGATCGCCGTCCCGTTGCGCGTCACCGATCCGTTGAAGTGACCAAAGCGCTGCAGGTCCACAGTTGCCGGTGTTCCCGCCCCGGATGCCGTCCCCAGCGTCTCGCCCTGGGCCACGATCTCCACCGAAGCCGTCAGCAGACCCGAGCGCGCCATCTGCCAGCTGATCTTGTCGACCATGCAGCCGCCATAGAGCGCATAGCTCGGCACGTCCGGCAACCCTGTCTCCACCGTGAAGCTCGGCAAAGCCCAGCTGCCGCTGGTAAAGACATGGGTGTAGGGCCCGGTGCCAGTGGTCACAGGATCACCAAATGCCCCCTTGAGCCAGACCCCGAAGGCCTCCGTGTCAACCGGCACCACGATACTGCCATCGGCGGTGATTGCATCGCGCATCGGCGCCAGCGGATCGCGCCCGTATCCCAGAAGCTCTGAAGCCTGCAGCGGCTGCTCGGCCCCCAGCGACGCCGTCGCAAAGGGCATCTTCGTATACCCGCCCACCGGCGACGTTCCATATGTACTCTCGAACGCCAGCGCCATCTGCGCCCGCGCCCCCTGGGCTCGTGCCATTCCATTCTCCTGTCTGCTCAGATCTGTTCAGGGCCCAATCCGCTTGACAGCCGGGCACCCCCACGGCCATCAGACGGACAAACCGGGAAAGAAACGCCAATGACCAGCTCTGCCATCCCCCAGACCACCCCCGAGCGCAAACGCTCGCTGATCGGCGAGGATGTCCGCATCACCGGCAGTCTCACCACCCGGGGCATTCTCGAGTTCGGCGGCGAGATCCGCGGTGAGCTCACCGCCGATACCCTGGCACTCTCCAGAACCGCCCGCGTTCACGGCAAGATCCGCGCCCGCCATCTCACCATCGAAGGCACGCTGCAGGGTTCGGCCGCAGCGCTGAACCTCACCCTCAGACCCTCGGCCATCGTCTCCGCAGATCTCACCTGTGAGCGGATCTGTATCGAGCCCGGCGCGCAGATCGGGGGCCGGATCGGCAAGCTCGCAGCCTACGACCTGGGCATTCACGCCAGCGGGTCTGCCAGCGTATAATGCAGCACAACCGGAATGACGGCCGCCTTCAGGCTGGCCGCCCCCTCCACCGGCAGATCCACCGGCCGCGGCGCCTCCGCCTCCACCCAGTCACACAGCCCGCTCAGCGTACGGTCGGCAGCGAGCGCTGTCCCGATGCCTGCACAAAGGGTGTCGAAGGCCGCATCCCGCTCCCTGTCCTGCACCACCACCTCGAGCTCGGCCCGATGCGCATAGTGATATCTCAGCGGTGACAGCGTCACCTTCGGCTCCCCCGGATCACCATCCCTCAGGATCACAACCCCTCCCGCCGGCACCCGCTCAGGCAGCACCTCCCCGCGCAGAACCGCAGCAGGCAGGGCTGACAGCCGCGCGTGCAGCGCGGCGAGGATGGTTTCGCGATGGGTGGGCATGACTAAGCATTCTCTGTCAAAACAAAACAGCCTGGACGCGACAACCAGGTCTCGCCCCGGATTGTGCTATAGCCCCTCCTTGAGGACCTCCTCGAGCAGGAACATATCTTTGATAGCTTGTTTATCACTCTTTTTGACGGTGACATTGTTGTAGTACTGCTTGCCTTCGAACCGGATGATCGTTTCCTCGCTGTTCGCGATTTTTTCCATCAGTGTCCGGATGGAAGGCGTATCCGGCAGGTCTACCCACTCCCAAATCTCGGAGTCGTTGTCCCGCATCCATTCGCCAGCAGAAAGCGGGATGATTTCCCCATCGACTTTGAAGCTTGCATTCTCAATGAAGAGCCAGTCATCTGCGGTATAGTGAACGACAAACCGCATTGCGATCCGTCCCGCCTTTTCTCCGATATAAGGGAGAACATAAGACCGCGTATCGGCATACCGCGGCTCGCTGGGATGATGGTAGAATGTAATCCCTCTAAACTCATCCGTTTTCTTTTTCATACGCTTCACAATCGAGCGTCTGTTTTCCTCGATTTTCCTGGCATAGCCGTCTGCCTTGGCCGAATAGGTCGAGTTCTCCGGAAAAAGCCGCGCAAGCGCGGCATAGCCGTCACGGTTCTCTTCCGTCTGAGCTGCAGGAAGTGGTTTCACATAGGCGAGAAGCTTCTGCTCTGCTTTCTCCAGCTCATCAGGCGTCAAGCCCCCGACATTGTCAGCCCTCAGGATCGTCTGAACAAGATCGCGTCCGTTATCACCCCGAAGCGCCGTTCGAACGGCATTGTCCACTTGTTTTTCGACTGCGTCATCGCCAGCGTCGTTTTGCTCCTGAGGCTTCACACTCGCTTTGGGTATCCCCTTCCGGGAGAAATACCCGTCCAGAGCTTCAGGACCAATCTTCCCGTCCTTGAAGGCAAACGACAGATGGCCACAGCTGTCAGAGCTTGTGATTTTGACGTCAGCAGGAACAGGAGCAACATCGGACTTAAGGAGAACAAACACACTCAGAACAGTCAGCTCCGTTTGAAGAAAGCCAGATGTCCAAATAAAATGCGTCGCTTCGCCCCCACACATAGCGTTCCTGACTTTTTCGCTGACGGCGTTCAGGTTTTTCAGCCTGAAGAGAAACCCGCTGTCATCCGTTAGCTTGCCGAGCTCTTCAATCTCAAGGACCGAACCATCCGAGAAAAGAAACTTCTTGTCAGCAATGTTGAAAAACGGCCCCAAAGTTTGCTCTTCATGCTCGGTTGCCGGCAAATAGACATTAACATCCTGTGCGTTACTGGCCGTTGCGGTTACCCCAAAAACAAAAGCCCCGGCAATCAAGGAAGATATTTTGTTCATGCTTATTAGTGCCTTATTGGTATCAGATCCATTGCTCACCTTTTAAGCACATAGCGCTGCGCCACCTCAAGGCGGATTTTCCAGAGCCGCTTCGCGCAAAAATGGATCCGAAACCGATCAAGAACAAACTGGACCAGTTTGTTGAGACAAGGGCCCAGGCATCTATTCTCTCTGCTCAAATTGGATGGCGCCGCGGGTTTCCAACCTTTGCGGCACCCCAAAGGAATGCTCACAAGAAGCGTATTCCGGACAGCCACAACAGCTTCGCGAAACCTGGAGAGATGGTTGCCTTCCTGTTCAGATTCCTTCATTCAGACCGGCGCGGGCCTGTAGCTCAACGGTCAGAGCAGAGCGCTCATAACGCTTTGGTTGCGGGTTCAAATCCTGCCGGGCCTACCAAAGCCCCCTTGGCGGAATGGCAGACGCTGGAGACTTAAAATCTTCTGCCTGCGGGCGTGCCGGTTCGAGTCCGGCAGGGGGCACCACGCCATCTTCACGACAGCTCCTCGCCGGGCCTTGCGCTCAGCGCAGATCGGCTATTCGCCCTCCCCCTGTTGTGCACGCGCAGAAACTCCCTATTTCAAGTCGCAGAAACTCGGATGGCTTTTTTCTTCCTCCCTGGAGCCAGTTCGAACAAGGCGACGACACCTCCTCCTCCCTGTGTCGTCGCCTTTTCTTTATCCCAACCTCCCCGCCACCCAGTGTTTTGCGATCCGCCCTGGCAGCTCCGCCTGCGCACGCGCCGCGTCCCGCGCCAGATCCAGTCGCTTGCGCAGCCTGACCTGCGGCACCAGCAGGAAGACCGGCACACTGGCCCGGCCCCGGCCTGATTTCGCGCGGGAGGCCACCCCTAGACCCCGGCTGCTGAGCCGCCCGTCCGCCACCAGCAGGCTGGGGCCACGGCGGCGCCAGACAAAGCGCAGGCGCAGCCCGCGGCGCTTTTCCCATTCGCCGGGTGTCATCCGCCGGCCACCCACGCCCTTGCCCGCCGCCGGCAGCGGGATCGCCAGCCAGAAGCCGGATTTCGAGCGAATGAGCGGCCCCGCATCATGCGCCCCCACAATGACCGGTGCTTTCGACCAGACCAGAGCGGCCGCCTCAAGACTGTCGCCGGATTTCGGGTAGGAGGCGCTGCGGATCGAATTTGCCAGGCGCTGCCCCAGCCCGGCCGCGGTGATCTGCCCGCGCCAGTCAGCTTTGAGCCCGGATCCGGCCTCCCGCATCGCGAGGCTCACGGCCTTTTCACCAGCGCGGATCTCGGCCGCCATCATCGCGACCAGATCACCACTGATCTCAACACCAAGCTGCATCTGCGCTCAGCCCCGCTGATTAAGGACTGGACAGACCCCACATCGGGCATCCAGTCTTCGGATGTCCGGAATATTCTTCCGGATGGGCTGGCCTCTCCAGTCCCGTGGGGAGAGGCCGGCAGGCAGATGGCAGCCGGGATCCGGCTGCCATCGAGTCCTCACAATCCGCAGCAAAGCGCCTGCCCGGCCTCATGCAGGAGACAGCTCCAGCGTCCAGATCAGCCGCTCCCGATCCCGCTTCGGCTCCCCCTGAATGAGGAACGTGTCCTCCCCGATCAGGATCTGCTCATCCGGACGCGGGGCCGGCACATCCGCCACCCGCACATCTAGCCGCGTGGTTTCCGACAAAAGCCGCGCCGCACCAAACCCGGTGATCTCGTCGGGCCGGCGCAGAATTCCCCTGCCCCGCGTGAAGCGCCCCTCCATGTCCCGGTGGACGATCTCCACCGAGAGATTGGGATCGGCAAAAAGCCGTCCCAACGCCCCGTCAAACACCGACATCAGAAGGCCCCGTTCAGACGCACCCGCCCGGTCACGTCACTGGCACCCCCGGCCACATCCGCCACCGCCACGCCGATCAGCGTGTTCGAGGTGGCGACACTGGTCGTCACCCTGGCCGTATCGTCCCAGTAGATTTTTGCGCCAGTGCTCCAGGCCTGGCTTGCCGCCTTGGCCATATCGAACACACCGCTCAGAACGGTTTCCACCGCAACACCGGCAAGCGCATCATGCGCAGCCACGCCGACGATCGCGCCCACCTTGAGACCGGCGCCGGAGACAACATCATACGGCGCCGTCAGCGTCAGCGTGCCGCCCGGCTGGATATAAGAGTTCATGGGATTGGTCCCTTTGTAAAAAAGAAAGGGCAGCCCGTCAGGCTGCCCGTCTGAAGATGTTCAGAAGGAAAAGGGACAGGATCACTCTGACCTGCCCCGCCTCTCCCGGCCTTGACCATTCTCAAGCCGGTCAGGTGAGTGCGACACCGGGGTTCTTGTAGAGCCCGCGCCAGTCGATGGCCTTGGCGCCAAAATCCAGACGCGCCTTGATCTCGACCCCGTCCACGTCAAACCCCATGCGGGTTTCCATGAACACACCCTCCTGCCCTTCGAGGAACGCATATTCGATCGTGTCGATCGCTGCAGGGCTGGCCACCAGATACCAGGGCACCGCCCCGCTCGCCGGATCGAGCCGCGGCTCGGAGACAATCGTCAGGCTGCGCAGATTGCCCGGCACCACATCCGCAGGCTTGCCCGGTACGAGGTTCTGCGCGAGCAACTGCTCGGCGGCCAGTTCCAGCGACGACGGCACCACCAGATATGCAGGCCGGATGTTCAGCAGCGTCTTGCCATCGAGCCCGGTCTGGCGCGACATCGCCGTGCGGGCCTTTGCAAGGTTCACCACATCGAGCGCCGTGCCGCTGGCTGCAAGGTTGCCGTGACCCGCATGGAACAGCGCCTTGCCATCGGCCATGGCCGCATTCTGCAGGAAGATCCCCCAGACCACATCGCTTTCCAGCGTCGCCGCCGCTGTGCCAAAGAGCGCCGGGACACGGGTGAACGCATCGAGATCGTCGTTGATCAGGACCTGCCGCGTGATCCCGACGACCTTGCCATAGGTCTCAACGCGGTAGCTCTCTTTCGCCTCTCCGATCGTGCCCCGCCGGAACTCGCCCGCCTCGTTGACCTTCTCGAGCTGGGGCGCCTCACCCAGCTGCAGGCGCTGAACCGCCTTGAAGTCCGCCACCGAGGTGCGCCGCGCCACCATCTGATAGCTGCGCGGCGCCGCCTCATAGGCCGCCCGCAGCGTCCGGTTGGTGACCGAGGCCAGGATGAGCGGAAAGTCCGAGCTCGTGTGCAGTGCGCGCGTGGCAATCTCATCGCGCCCCAGACCGCGCACCCGCACCCCTTCGGCCGCGAGGAACTCACGCGCCATCTCGATCAGCGACAGACCCCGCCATTCCCGTGCCGCCGGGCTCAGCTCATGCCGCCCTGGCTCATAGCGATGCATCAGGGCCGCCTCCACCGCCGCCCGTCGGGTCTCCACCTCGGTCTGCCCGTCCATACGGATATGCGGCCGGGTGTCCACCGACCGGTCCAGAGACGCGGCCGCCTCGATGAGCGCTCCCCGCGCTTCATCGAGGCTGACACCCCGGCGCACCAGATCCGCCGTGACCTCCTCGCCCACACCAAGCTTGCGCGCCGCCTCCTGAATGCCGGCGATCCGCGCCCTCTCACCTTCCATCGCCTCCTGCGCAATGCGCCGCATATCTGCTGCGGAGACAGGGTATGCGGCCGGCTCAACGTTATTGTTGTTTTCCGCAGCGGGCACTCCGGCCCGGCCGTCCTGTGGCGGAGCATTGCGCTGCACCTGTCCGGCGCCCGCAGCATTGTCAGTCGCCGGTGCCGGGGCTTCTGGCGCGGCCCCCATGGGCCCGCCCGGGCCGGCCGTCGCGTCACGCCCTGCCACCATCCCGGGCTCCGCACCGCGGGCCTGCTGACCCTGTGCGCCTTCCGTTGCTGATCCGCTCATCTCTTTGTCCTTCCCATCCTGTAACGGAGGCTGATCCCCTCCATCGCTGCGCTCCGCAGCATCTGACTTTTGCACTCTGTCCTGAACGTCACGACCGGGGGCTGGTGCTGCGCGCCGCACCAGCGTGCAGTCCTGCTCTGCGTCCGGGCTGGCCCGGAACCCGGCCTGCGCATCCGCGCCCACCGGCACCGCCGAGAGCTCCATCGGCTGCCAGTCCACCGCCCGCCAGACCGGCACCTGCCCTTCTTCCTCGGTGATCTCGAAGCGGCGCACCGCATAACCCACCGAGACATTGCGGATGATCCCGGCCTGAACATCGCGCCAGACCGGCTCCACATCCGCCCTTTCCGAGAAGCGCACCCGCGCCTTGCCCACCGGTGCGGACCCGTCCGTCTCCACCCAGGCGCGCTCAACCACCCCCAGCACCTGGCTCAATTCATAAGCCCCATGGGTGTCGAGCAGCGGCGCACCGCCGTTGAGGCGGCTCAGATCCACATGCCCCGGCTCGAGCGAGAGAACCTCGTCATAGCGTTTGCCGGTCCAGGCATCCCGCCGGCGCACCATCGCCCCGCTCGACCAGACCAGCTCCACTGTCCGCGCCGCCGCATCCACTGTCTCAGGCATCAGCCGCACATCGCTGCGCAGCTGCACCCCGAGGCGACGGTTGTCTTCGCCACTGCCCGGCCGCTCTTCTTGCCCGCCCCCGGGTGGGGGATCATTCCGTGTCATTGCGATCCTCATCTGATGATGCGGGCGCAACCTCGCGCCCGCTGTCCTGCCCAGTTTTCGTGGAACGCCGGGGATCGCTGTCGAGAATGAGCCCCAGCGCATCGAGCTCGGCATTGGTCTCGGCGATTTCTCTGAGGACCTGCGCCGGCTCATAGCCCTGGCGCGCAATGGCTTCCTTCAGCGTCATCACCCCGGCCCGCACCGCCTGCACATCCGCCTGGATGTCCTTCAGCGGATCCACCGCTTCGAACCGCGGCGCGGTCCATTCCGCCGCAATCTCGGCCCCGTCCGGCAGCGCCCCGGCCGCCTGGGCCGCCAGGACAAACCGCCGCCAGACCGGCTGACAGAGCCCGGGCACCAGCAATTGCCATTGCAGCGCCTCCATCCGGCGGCGGAACTCGATCAGCCCTGCCCGGATCGAGCTGTAATTCACCTGGCTCAGATCCCCGGTCAGCAACTCATAGGTGAGCCCCACGCCCGCCGCGACCGCATGCAGCTGCATCCGCATATATTCGGCATAGCCGCCCGAGGCGGCGGGGCTTGCGAACTTCACATCCTTGCCCGGCTCGAGATATTCGATCATCCCCGGCTCAAAGCTCTCCACCCGCCGGCCCGCTGCATCCAGCTGCGCCCGGCCCAGTGTCTCCTCGTCCTCAGCCCCGGTCACGAAGGCCGCAAAACAGGCCTCGATCTTCTTGCGCACCAGTTCGGCCTCATCATAGTCGTCCAGATCGCGCAGTTTCAGCATCACCGGCGCAAACCAAGGCACCCCGCGCACCTGTCCCGGGCGCAGCCGCTCAAAGAGATGCAGCACCTGATCGGCCGGAACCCGCCGCGCCACCGGATGACCCAATCCCGACAGCCCTCCCGCCTCGCCCGGATGGCGCGGATAAAGCCAGTAGGCCACGCGCCGCCCGAGAGGGTCGAACTCCACACCCTGCAGGATATACCCGCCACCGGGCAGCTCCTCAGTGCGCCCTGTGTCCAGATGATCGGGCTCCAGCACCTGCAATTGCAGCGGCACCGCCAGCCCATCCTCCACCCGGCGCGGGCGCAGGCGCACCAGCACCTCGCCACTTTCCACCAGCGACCGTACGATCAGCGCCTGCAGACCGGCAAAATCCGTCAGCCCGTCCGCATCGCATTCCGACGCAAACCGCGCCCAGAGACGATCGGCCTGCCGGGCAAGCTCCGTCTCCCCGGCCCGCGCCCGCGGCATCAGCCCTGTTCCCACCATGTTGCTCACCAGTGCCTGCACGGCCTTGGCGGCATAAGGATTGTTGCGCACCAGATCGCGCGAACGCGCCCGCAGACGTGCCAGCGCCGGGCCGATCTCGCTGTTGGCCCCGGTGCCGGGCGTGATCCAGCCTTCGGTGCGCCGCCCGGTCTTTGCCCCTTCATAGGCGCGCGCCAACACTTCGAGCGCCTGCCTCTGTCGCGCACGCCGCAGTCCCACACCCGGCGCGATCACCCCGAGC
This sequence comes from Thalassovita sp., assembly GCA_017792425.1. Lineage (GTDB taxonomy): Bacteria > Pseudomonadota > Alphaproteobacteria > Rhodobacterales > Rhodobacteraceae > Thalassobius. The sequence goes on along the minus strand of CP051233.1, from coordinate 933,392 downwards.
GTCCGGTCAAACCAGTTCATGACAGGTGCTCCTCAGCCCTTCGAGAAGCTGGCAAAGCTGCGCCTTGGCCTGGAGCGGCCCGCAGTTGCCGCCAGCTCCGCCTCGATCACCCGGATCCGGCGCAGCAGATCCGCCGCCGTGCCATAGTCCACCGACTTGCCATCGTAGCTCACCCGCGTCGTCCCGCTGGCATAGGCCTGTTTCAGGGCCGCCAGTTCCTCTTGCGTCCAGCTCATGATCACATCCTCAAAGCCAACTGCCCCGCCGCCGGCTGACCCAGCGACCCTCCCGCGCCGCATTCTGCCGTGGGGCATGTGCGGCAGCATCCGGCCTTTGCGGCATCATCGGCGCCGTCTCAGCCGCCAGCACGCCCAGCTCATCCGCCAGAGCCGCCCAATGCGTCTCTGGCCAGCGATCCGCCCCGAGGATCCAGGCCGCCGCCCGCGCATAGACCCGGCAATCCAGCGCCTCATTGCGTTCGCGCAGTTTCTGCCACTCAAGCCTGGCGTACCCGCGCTTGTTCTTGACCGTGACCAGCTGCTCGGCCGTCAGCTGTTTGAGCCATTCGGCATCAACCCATCCGGGCAGATGCAGAAAGCCCGGCGGAAACGCCCCGGCTACGGCTCCTCCCAGCCCGGAGTTCTCCGGCGGGTCGAGCCGCAGGAAGCGATAGGTTTCGGCCTTGAAGGTCGAGGTCGCCACCGACCAGAGTCGCGCCCCGCGGCGCAGCCGTTTGCCGCCCACCGTAGCATCCACATAGCTCGGCCCCGTTACCGGGCTCGAGCGGTTGAACCCCTCCAGCCCCTTGACGGGGGCCACCTGGGCAAATCCCGCCTGCCGCGCCCAGCCATACACCGCCGCCGTCTCATAACCCGTATCAACCGCCAGCTTTGCGATGGTCATCGGTGTTCCGCTCGCATGCAGCCAGCTCCGGTTCAGGAGTTCCGAAAGCCCTTGCCAGCAGGCCGGCTCCCCCGGACCGCCCCCGATGACGACATGATCCACGAGCCAGCTTTCGAGCCCCCGCCCCCAGGCCCAGACATCAACTTCGATCCGGTCCTTCTGCACATCCGCCCCGGCCGTCAGAATGAGACCACCCCCGGGCACTGTGCCTGCCGGCCAGTCCTCCTTCAGCCCCTGCAGCCGCTGCCAGTCCGGCGCTTCGCCGCTTTCCATCCAGGTCTCGCCGAGCGAGGTATTGACGAAGGTTTTCATGGTCTCGTCACCACCGTCACGGGCAGACAGAAAGGCCTTTGCCATCGCCTCCAGCCGCACCCAGGGCGAATAGATCTCGTTCAGATGGAACCCAGCGATCCCATTGAAAGGCGCCTCCGCGATCCAGCGGCCCTTGGAGATCGCTGCCCAGCGGGCTTCATCCTTCCACGCCGCATCACACTCTGCGCAGTGATACCGCGCAGTTTCCGGGCGATGGCCGCCGTTCTCGTCCTTGTCCCATTTCACCTTTCCCCAGGTCAGAATTTGTTCATCTCCGCAGTCCGGGCAAGGCACCCAGAACCGGCGCTGATCGCTTTCCTCAAACGCCGCCTCGATCCGGCTTGCCCCCCTGTTCGTCGGCGTCGAGACCAGCACGATCTTGCGGTTCCAGAACGTCACGGTCCGCTTTTTTGCGAGGTTCACCGGGTCGCCTTCAGCGCCTGCGCTGAACGGATACCGGTCCACCTCGTCACACAAGAGCAACCGGATCGGGCGGCTCGCCAGCCCCGAGGGCGCATTGGCGCCCACAATGGTCAGATGCCCGCCCGGGAACCGTTTGTGCAGGATCTTGTTGTTGCCATCCCTCGACTTCGGGTTGGCGATCTTGTCCTGCAAACACGGCGTGTCCCGCGCCATCGGCGAGAAGCGGTCCTTCGACCAGGTTTCCGCATCCCGCTCGGTCGGCATCACCACCATGATCGGTGCCGGATCCTGGTCGATGTGGAACCCAACAGCGTTGTTGAGCATTTCCGTATTGTGCGTCGGGATCATGGTACGCCCGGCCAGATACAAACGGTTCGGGCTGCCCACCTGAATGCAGCGCACAGCCACACTCTCGACCGGCTCGACGGCGACAATGCGGCGCCGCTCGGTTTCCGTCGTCCGCCGCCCCGCGCGCGAGACCTGACGCGCGCGCTTCCTTGCCAGTCGGAACACTGGCGTGTCGTCATAGATCATGAAGGAGAACCGCGTCGCGGGATTGCCAAGACGCCGTTCGCCATCGATCACCACCGTCGGCTGCTTGTCGACAGCGGTGAACTTGATGCCCAAAGAGGCAAGAAGCTCGCCGAAGCCCCCGGCCAGACGCGGATGAACCGTAATGAACTCGCAGCGACCGCATTCAGCGATATAACCGTCCGTGTCCATCAGCCCCTGCAGCAGAGCCAAGCGCTGATCTATCGATGCGCGCAGGTAGGCGGGAGGGATGTGTTTGCCGGTTTCTGGTGTCTTCCGATCCTTGACCAGTCCCATTTCCCGCAAGCGCAGGCTGAACGGCTTTCCTTCTTCCAGAACAGGATCAACGGGAAAACCGTGCTTCCACTGCATTGAAAACTGCCGCCCACATTCCGCACAATGTCCATTGCCATGGCGACCCAGCACATCCATGTCATGCCCGCGGCGACAAATATTGTCGGGCCAGGGCAGCATGGGCCTCAGCGTCAGGATATGCGGAACCCGTTTGTCCTTCGACTTGGCTTCAACTTCCATGCCGCAGGCGCGGAGATGATCGGCGATTTCCAGATCATCCTGATGGCAGGTGATCTGCGAGCCGTAGCTGTGGCCGTCCCCCAGCCAGACGCCAAGGGCGTAAGGCGGGATTGGCAATGCCTGTTCGGGCAGTTGAAGCGGCCCAGCTACCGGGATGGCGTATCTGTTCCTTTTCTTCGCACCAAAGTAATGGGCTGTCTCAGCAATCTCCTTCGTCGTTAGGACCGCCCGGTGGATAGTCATGGAACAGATCCCTCATCGCGTCCTGCGCGCGCACTGGCGTATCGCTGTCCACCGCCCACAGGTGTTCGGCATCGGCGATGATCGAACTTCCGTCTGAAAACCGCACACGGTAGCAGCGCCGGTTGCGCATCACATCCGTGGCGGCAGTAACGCGACAAGGCGCGCCGGTTTCATCAAAAAGAATGTCGCCGACCTGCACATCGCCCATCGTGGTCCAGCCGGTCGGCGTAACCAGCGGCGTATCCAGCGCCAGGGCTTTGCCCACCTGTGAACTGGACATGATCACGACAGTTTCGGTGGCGGCATCCGAGACCGCTTCCATGATCCCGCGCTGGAATTCGGCGCGGCTCGTGCGCCACCGCCCCGGCTCGGCGCTCGCCTCCGAACTCAGCCGCCGGTTGGCATCCGCCCAGTCACTGATCGTCAGGTCAGGCGGAGGCGTCAGCACCGTCAGGGCGCGCCGCATCGTCTGACAGAGCACCGTCCCACCCTTCAGGATCAGGACCGGTCCCGCCGCTTTCCTCTTCAACGCGCACATCCGCTTCCGCCATTTCTTCCAGCGCCTCGCGGATCGCCTCCCGGATCACCTCGCGCACCCCCGCCGGGCCCTCCTGCGCATGCACAACCGGTGCCAGCCGGTCCGGCAGCGCCAGAAGCCGCGTGCGCAACAGCGCCAGCACCGCGATCCAGGCCGCTTCGATATCGTCCGCCGCAATCAGTGCGCCCCGTCTGGCCTCCGCTTCCATTTCTGACAGATCCGCGCGCGCCCGGATCAGACGGGCCCGCTCAACCGCATAGTCCGGGGCCCCGGCCTGAGTCCGGACCGCCTGCTCCCGCAGATAGCGCACATAGCCACGCACAGACCCGATCAGGTCATACTGACCGCGTGTGGCTTTCGGGATCACGCCTTCCCGGCTCAGCTGCTGCACCCGCCGCTCCGAGAGATCCAGGAGCTTTGCAATCACCCCGATGGGCTGGCTCGCTGATGACATGAGATGATCCGGATGCTCCGATTAAAGCCATGTTATTGCTGCGATTATACTGGATATGCAGCCCCTGGAGAGTGAAGCTGGTCATACAGAAACGACGCACCCGAAGGAACCGCCGCCATGACCACCCACCGCCCGACACAATCCGCCCGCAGCCAGCTCCGCAGCGAGACCGCCCGGCGGAACCGGGAGGCAGCCCTCGCCGCCTTCATTGCAAAGAAAGCCGAGATCGACGCGATGCTGGCGCGCCTTCAGGCACTCAGCGACGAACATTTTAACTGCCACCCCGACGAGGTGGGCTGGGCGACGGTTGGCACGCTTGACCACTACGCCGGCCTTCTGCGCCAGATCACCGACAGCGCCTTTGGCGAGGGCGAACACGCCAGTTGATGTCATCCCGCATCGCGACCTGCCCGCCTGACTGGCGGGCCTGACCCCGTAGAAGGGCGCGCATCCTGCGTGTCCCATGACGGAAGCGACACGCATGTATCTTGTCCACGATGCCAACGGATCCCGGACCCAGATATGGGCGGTTCGGGAGGACTACGGCCACGGACCGGTTTGGGAATTCCATGTCCATGGGCTCACCCGCTCGGGCGATCCGCGCATCTGCCCTTCGCTGGCCATGGCCTGCGAACTGGCAGAGACTGATCCCGGGCCAATTCTCGACATCGCGCCGTTTCTGTCTGAACGCAAGGAAGCCGACCCCATGACCAGACGAACCAAACCCGAACCGAAAATCGATGCTTCGGCACCAGCCGAGGCCAAAACCGACGCCACGACCAAGACGCAAACGCCGCGCGAGGGCACCAAGCAGGCCACGCTGATCACCATGTTGCGCGCGAAGGATGGCGCGACCATAGAAGAGCTCAGCGCCGCCCTGCAATGGACACCGCATACCGTGCGCGGCGCGATGGCAGGCGCGCTGAAGAAGAGGCTCGGACTCGAAGTGACCTCGGAGAAGGTCGAGGGGCGTGGAAGAGTCTATCGGCTTCCGGCTGCCTGACAAAAGTCGTCAGTTCGAGAACGCGTTCACTCTCATCGGCGAACGCGTCCTTGCCGAATTCGGGTAATGACGCCTTATTTTTCGTCCGGGAACCTCTGCCACCATTGGTTCCAAGATGTGACAGTTTTCCCAGATCGGCTTTTCGTCGCAGGACTGAACCGCTTTTGGTACTGGGCTCCATCGAAATCGACGATGTCCTTCGAACGCGCCTTCGGAAACGCCTTATCCAGCTTTCTGTTCAGCAGTTCCTGATCCGAGTAAGGTATGAGACCCTGCGCCTTCAGGCTTTCAGTAAGTCGCCTGACTTCCATGCGAGCCGCATTAATGCGTGTGTGATACTTTTCAGGATTGCCCGAGGTATCCAAACCGTCTCGCTCTTCGAGGCGTTCAAGATGCTCTTTAGCCCGCTCCAAACCTTCTAAAGTTTCAGGGAATTCGTTGAGCACTAGCGCTCCTGTCAACCGTCCATATGTTGGCATGTTAATAATTGGAGTCGCGTCATTCGAGCAAGTGCATCGCAAGAAATCCACCCGGGCTGTCTATCCGTCTGTGCCCATCCGGATCGACTCGAACACCCGCCGCAGGGCGAACGAACGCACTGTCGACACCACGGTGAACACCGCACCCATCTTCAGGTTTTGCGCCAGTGCCGTGTGGAAACCGAAGATCGGGAAGATAAGGATCTGCGTGACGACCGCAACACCGTAGCCGACGATCACGTTTGCGACGGCCTCAACCAGAGACATGATGCGGGTCAGTTTCATGCCGCCTCGCGCTCAGCTTTCAGGTCACCGAAGGACTGCTCGCCTCCATCAAGAATGGCCTGCTTCCCGGTGAATTTCTGCCAGCGCTGGACGGCCACATCGACGTAGGCCGGGTTCAGCTCAATGCCGTAGCAGACCCGTCCAGTTGTCTCGGCGGCGATCAGTGTCGTGCCCGATCCCATGAAGGGCTCGTAAATCGCCTGACCCGGACTCGAATTATTCAGGATCGGTCGGCGCATACATTCGACCGGCTTTTGGGTGCCATGCACCGTCTTTGCGTCCTGGTCCTTGTTCGGGATCTGCCACAGCGTCGTCTGCTTGCGATCCCCCGCCCAATGACCCTTGCCGGTCTTTTTGACAGCATACCAGGCCGGTTCATGCTGCCAGTGGTAATCGCCCCGGCTCAAAACCAGTCGCTCCTTGGCCCAGATGATCTGAGAGCGGATGGAAAAGCCACAGGCCTCGAGGCTTTCGGCCACCGTCGCTGCGTGCAGCGCACCGTGCCAGACATAAGCGACATCCCCGGGAAACAGCGCCCAGGCCTCGCGCCAGTCGGCCCGGTCGTCATTCAGCACCTTGCCGGTGCGTTTGGTCCTGGCAGTCCCAGACTGGTTGCGCCAGCTGGGGTCGTACTCAACTCCATAGGGTGGGTCTGTGCACATCAACAGCGGTTTTACTGTCCCAAGCACCCTCTCCACATCCGTCACCACGGTGCTGTCGCCACAGAGCAAACGGTGCGAGCCCATGACCCACAGATCTCCCGGCCGGCTGACCGGATCCTCAGGCGCGTCGGGAATGTCATCTTCCCCCTCCTGCGCCCCGGCTTCCTCGTCAAGGCCGCGCATCAGGGCGTTCAGCTCGTCATCGCTAAAGCCCGTCAGCCCGAGATCAAACTCGGCCTCCAGCAGATCCCCAAGCTCAAGCCCGAGCAGATCCTTGTCCCATTCGGCATTCTCACCCGAGCGGTTGTCCATGATCCGGAACGCCCGGGCCTGCGCTTCGCTCAACCCTTTCGCCACATGCACCGGCACCATAGTCAGCCCGAGCTGCCGCGCTGCCAGCAGCCGGGTATGCCCGGCCAGCACCACCATCGCTTCATCCACCACGATGGGCTGGCGCCAGCCGAACTGCGCAATCGATGCCGCCACCGTGGCGACCGCCTTTTCGTTGTGGCGCGGGTTGCGCGCATAGGGAATGATCTGCTCAAGCGGCAGGTCGACGACGTCCATGGTGATGTCCTGATCTTTGTCCCGAGGCGAACTGGAGCTCCGCGAAAGCGAAACGGCTTTGGCTGCCAAACCGAAATGGGGTCTCCCCCCTCGTTTCGGTTCAGAGGGTATTTGAAGAACCCTCAGGCCCTTGTTTTGTTGCGTCAGCGCTCAAAGCGAAACGAAACGGGTATTTTTTAGGGTGTGACTGGGAAAGCGCCGCGCTGCGCCCCCCCGAATACGTTGGTCGCGGGGAAGGACCCGTTAATTATCAACAGCTTGCGTGTCTCGCAAAATCGACCGGAGAGAGTTTGTTCCGCCAACCGATACCCATCTGCACCCCCGCAAACCTGTTCAGACCAGCCGGTCTCGCCCGGCCACACGACAACCATCTTATCGTTTCTATAGCCTCTCGCCTGGCATCTGTCACAGCTTGCAGTGTCTCACCGGAAACTGTCTCGCAGGAGCGAACAGGGTTGACAGGACGACAAACAGGTCACGGTGCAATCGGAACCATGAGCTTTCCGAGCCAGGCACCGAACTCGTCCTCTGAGAGAAGGCTGGACGCCAGATCTTCCATTGCCCTGACACCATCGAGCGGATCAGGCCGCAAGCCGAAGCCATTCAGCCGCAGGAACGTCGCCGAGGTGACGAAAGCCGTGCGCTTGTTGCCATCAACGAACGCATGCGCCTTGGCAATACCGAAGGCATAGGCGGCAGCCACCTCCTCCAGACCGGGCTTGCCATAGGCAGCCTTGTTGCGCGGCCGCTCGAGAGCGCCCTCCAGCAACCCGATATCCCGAAGTCCGGCCGCGCCGCCATGCCGTGCGATCTGGCGATCATGAATGATCACGACCGCCTGCAGCGGCACCCAGATCAGATCGCTCACGCCAGAGCCTGAAGCATATCGCGGTTTTCGTCCATGACGATCTGGGCAGCCGCCAGGGCAGCGGCCAGCTCAGGGTTCTGCGGCGTGATTTTCAGACTGCCATCATCTCCGCGCACCAGATAAACGGTGTCACCTTCCCGCGCATCCAAAGCGGCAAGCATTTCAGCAGACAGCGTGACCACAGCAGAATTGCCGACTTTGCGAATTCGGGTTTCGAACATGATTACCCCCTATGAGCATACAATAGTATATACACCCATACCTGGAAAGGTCAAGGTCGAGGTGCCGCGCCATCCCGGTACGGCGCCACCATCAGGCTGTCCGCTCGATCACATATTCCATCGACCGCTATGAGTTGCATCAGCTCCAGAGGTGGGACTGGCGGCAACGAGGCCAGCACAAAGTCCGGACGCGCTCATCGCCAGCGCTTGTTTCAACGAACTGGTCCAGCCTCTGGTTCTGCCCGCACCTCTTCGCGGCAACCTATAATTGGCCCCCCCTCTTATTAAAGAATAAAGGGAAAAGCCTGAATAACGGATCGTCCCTGTTAAAACTTACCGAGTCCGTTCAATCACATATTCCATCGACCGCTTCTTCGGCGGCACCATACCATTGAGCCGCCAGACGATCACGGCCAGCCCGTATTCGTACCGCCGGTTTGCGGTGGCCCGGCTGATCCCCTGCTCCCAGCAGATCCCCTTCCAGGGCTTGCGGTTTGCGCGCGCCCAGAGAATCTGGCCAATGTCCCTGTCCACCCAGCGCAGCCAGAGCATCGCCTCATCGGCCTCGGTGATCATGCGCGGTGACGGCTGCGGGCGCTTGAGTTTTGCCTCCTGCCCCACCTGATCGGCGAAGCTGTGGAAATAAGCCGGCCAGGTGCTGATATAGCCCTGCGGGCGGACCGGCGGCAGAGCGCGCATCACTTCTGCAGCCAGATCCAGCCGATCGGCCACACGGGCACGGGTCCAGTCAGTCATCGCTCACCTCCCCGTCCCGCCGGCCATAGAGCTTCTCTCCAAGCTGGCGGACCAGTTCCCGTTCCGGCCAGGTCAGCCGGTGATCATCGATGCTGACCGCCAGAACGCCCTGTTCCTGCCAGCCATCGCGCTTGACCTCGTCGGGGCTTCGGCGATGACCGCCGTAGCCTCTGGGCGTGAACCGCATGCCCATCAGCCCAGCCCTCCCTGGCTTTCCAGCGCCCAGAGCAGGATGGCAATGGCATCCGCTTCGTTATCGTCATCTGGGTGGAAACCACGGGCGCGTGCTGCGTCGATCATCGCCTGTTTCGACGCATTCCCCTTTCCGGTGGCATGGAGCTTGATGGTGCCGACCGGCACACCCTGATACGGGATGCCCCGCAGTTCAGCCCAGGCCGTCAGCGTGGCCATCAGACCGCCATAGACGTGGCTTGCGTCGGTCCCGGCGTGGCGGCGCACCTCTTCAAAGTAAATCGCTTCCACCGGCCCGGACAGCCGGTCAAGCTCAGTCAGCCAGTTGGTGAAGCGCAGGTAGCGCATGCCACCGCCATCGTAGCGACCGGGCCTGAAGCTGACAGTGCCGCTGGTGATCAGCCCGTCATAGCCGCGGATCGCCCAGCCGGTTGCGGTGCCCAGATCGAGGGCAAGGATGGTGCGGACACTGACAGCGGTTTGCGGCAGTGCGTGGGTCAGGATCTCTTCTTGTGTGTTCATTGTGAAGGCTCACGAGTTCGGGTGGGCCTTCGGCTTTGGTCATGGGCAAATTATCCTGCGCGACATGAAGGAACAAGAGAATTCAGCCGGTGTTCAGGTGTCACCACCTGTCACCACTTCGAGCGCAGGTGGTGACAGAAATAGCCGTTTAAAAACAACGTTGTCACCACTGTCACCACCTGTCACCACCAAATTCCTTTGTCCATATGAGAGAGCGTGAACCAGGTGACCAACACACCTGTATATGTATAAGAGAGGAAGATGGCCGCCAAAGTGGTGACAGTGGTGACACGATTGATTTTGCTGCGTTTTTTCTGTCACCACCTGATCTGTAAGGTGGTGACAAACGCAAGGTGGTGACAGCCCGAAGCAAAAAGGGCACCCGTCTGGGTGCCCTCGCAGAGAAAACGGGATGATAGCGTGCTCAGCAATCCCGGCAGAGATCACGCGCCCTGCGGATCCGATCAAGTCCCGTTTGTGTCATCAGAACCTCGTACGGCCTGTTCACGAACAAACCTTCGCGCACCCACCGCACATAGGCACGCGGCTGACCCACGCCGGTATAGCGGTAAAGATATCCGGCCCGGAACAGGTATGACAGAAGGTCATCAGGCGGAGTCCCCAGCAAACACGCCGCGCGAGGCAGACTTACTCCGGCGTCGGACCCGTCTTGCGGTATCTCCATTCGCGTCCGTCCCCCGTCCTGCATTGATATCTCTCCCAGTTTCTGGATTTCAGCCAGGCCCCGACGCGCATCTGGTCGAGCTTGGTCCATCTGGCCGGCTCGATCGCAAGCGCCCCTTCGAGTATTTCCCCGACAGAGACATCCCGGATCGGATCGATGCGTTTGATTTCTTCGTCCTGCCAGTCATCAACACCAGCATATCCGCGATTTACAGCGCGCTTTTCATGGGTGAGCCAGCGATCGATCAGCCCATCCCAGGCATCTGACTGGTACCGCTTGTCCTGCTCGTCGCGCGCAGCTTTGAGCAGATCCCGGTCTTCCAGCCACCAGATGGCCCCGGCCCTGAAGCGGGCCACAGCCTCGGCCCAGAGCTGATCGCGATCCCGGCGGAGCGCTTCGATGTCGATCTCGCCGCAGCGGATCGGCCAGAAGCGGCGGTTGCCGGTTTCATCGCGCAGGTAGGTGTCAGGATTTACGGTGCCGGCAAAGACGCACTGGCGCCTGATCTCGACGGTGTGACGGCCATAAGGGGGGCGGAACCGGTCAGTGGTGCGCGTGAGGAAGGCCTTGATCCGCGAGACCTCGGCCCGGCCGATGGCATCGAGCTCGGCAATCTCCACGATCCAGACCCCCTGCATGTGAATGGCCGCATCCTTGGAGCCCAGATCGGGCAGCTCGTCGGTAAACCAGTCCTCGCCGGCAAGGATCTTCAGCGCTGTGGATTTACGCGCGCCCTGTTGACCTTCAAGGATCAGCATGTGGTCGGCCTTCGCACCGGGACGACAAATGCGCGCAACCGCCGAGATCAGCCAGAGGCTGCCCATGGCGTGGCTCAGATCGGTGGGCTCTGCCCCGAGATAGCGGCTGGTCCAGGTCTCGATACGGGGTGTTCCATCCCATTGCAGCAGATCGAGATAGGCGCGCACCGGGTGAATGCGATGTTCGCGCGCCACGGCACCCACCGAGCGGCCCACGACCAGCGGTGCAACATTGACCTCCCGATGCTGCAGCCATTCTGCCAGCCGGATGTCGTCGCTGTCCTCCCAGGGTCGCGGGCAAACCGTTCCTGCCTCCTCCCAAGGCATGGGACGCAGCACCACCACCTCCTGGCGGAACTCGTCAAAGGCGATTGCGCCTGCGAAGGCCGGATCGGAACCGAGCGCGATGATTACATTGGCCTCATTGCGTTCGGGTGTGCCGGAAAGGTCCAGCCGCAACCGGCTGGCCCAGGCGGGGCGCGCCACCGGTTTCAAAAGATCTCCGGAGCTGTTAAGCCGGCGCCGCAGCACACCGAGTTGCTTGTCGAGGATCGACATGGCGATGCCGGTGCGGGCCTTGATCAGCGACAGCACATGGCGCTCTTCCATCGGCTCGAGCCGCGCCATGACAATGCGCCCCATGAGGCTGCCGAGTTCCGCCAGATCGGGCGGGTTCGTCAGCGCCTCTGTCGCAGCGGCCAGCGCCCCGGCCGGGTGTTCCGGGTCGGGCGCCGCAGCAGTGACCGAAGGCTGAACTTCCGGCACAGCCGCCCCAATATCGTAATCGGGTTTCAGGGCCCCTTTGAGCAGATCGTCGTTGAAGTCATCGCCATGCAGCGGAGCAACAATCCCGTTTGGGATATCAGCCCTGTTCAGGCGGTCCGCCAACCCGGCCGCTGCCTGACGCCCGGCGGCGCCCGCATCGGCAAAGATCGTGATGCGCCGCGTGCCTTCGGGCCATTGGAACCGCGCCACACCATCGGCGGAAAGCGCCGCCCAGACCGGAATGCCGAATATCGCCCGGGCAGCGAGCGCCGTCTCGATCCCCTCGGCAACGCCAAGATGCCCGTCCTCCGCCATCGGAAGGAGCCGCACGGCCGCTCCGCCAACAGATCCCAGCATCTTCTTGCCAGCCGGCGCCTTACCGCTGCCGTCATCGAGCAGGAAGGTACGGTGCAGGCCACCTGCAGCTTCGCCATTGGCCAGACGCGGGATCGCCACCATGCCCGGCCAGCCGCGACGGCTGTCGTAATCTGTCAGATCCGGATGGCAGAGCAGGTCCGGTGACCGCGGGTCCGCCAGCCCCCGCGACTGCAGGTAGGCTTGCGCCACACTGCCTGCCAATGGGGCGCAGCCCTCGAGGATCCGGCGGATTTCCAGGCTGTGGTCAGGGCGTCGCGGTGCCTCCGGCCTCTCCGGCACATCGCGCGCCATCTGCGCCAGCCGGGCCGCTTCCTCATAGAGCCGCCCGTCACACAGGCCCGTGGCATGATATATGAGGTCGATCGGCCCCGCGCGCTCGCCCGTGGCAAAATCAAATCCCCAGCCCGCATAAGGCCCGTCGAGATGGATGAGACAGGAGCCCTCTGCGCGGGCACGGCGCCCCGACAGATCCGCACAGCGCAGGGCCCGCCGGTCATGGGTCAGCCGTGCCTCGGGAAACAGCCCCGGCAGCCAGTCACGGGCTGTCGCCGCCAGCCTGTCCCGGACGACACCCAGATCAGGGCGTGCTGAGGGCACGTAGACATCGTTGAGATCAATCACCGGGGCGCACCTCAGGCGAGGAGTACCAGGCCGCGCTCGGCCCGGGTGATGGCTGTGTAAAGCCAGCGGCGGCGGTCGGTCTCGCTGCGCCCCAACCCATCATCCCAGACGATCACATTCTCCCATTGCGACCCCTGAGCCTTGTGCGCCGTGATTGCCCAGCCGAATGTCGCCTCGGTCAGGTGCTTCTTCTCCTTCCAGTCCCGGTCATGGCGATTCCGGTCGAAGGACAGATGGTCCTCAAAATGCCCCTTGTAGAGGCGCAGACGGCCGGGCTCGCCCCTGGCGTCCGTGGGCCCGACCTGCCGGCCATCCTCATCACGGACGATCGCAGAGAAGTACTGGCTGCCCTCGTCGACTATGTCCTCAAGCGAGATGAACATGCCGTTGATGAGCCCGAGATCATTCTGGTTCTTCAGGCAGATGATCTTTTCCGCAGGCCCCGAGGGCAGCATGCCCCCTGCCAGCCCGGCCGCCGCACGCATCGCATTGTTCAGCTGCAGACGCGTTGCGTTCATCCCGCAGATGAGCTGCCCACCCCGCAGGGCCTGATCTGGCGTGATGTCGCCCTTGCGCATCCTGGCGACATGGGCGTCATAGCGGCCAAAGCCGATCGGCCGGCCTTCGCGCGCCATGGTGGCCAGGCGAATGATCGCGCTCCCGGCTGCCTGTCGGTGGATCTCCGTCAGCATGATGTCGGGCGCCACATTGGTGAACGCGCCCTCGCCTCTGATCGGCGGCAATTGCCCCGGATCCCCCAGCACCAGAATGGGTTTTCGGAAGCTCATCAGATCACGCGCCATGTCTTCCCCCACCATCGATACCTCATCGAGCACGATCAGCCGCGCATCCGCCGCATCGCTCTGCGGGTTCAGCGCAAAGCGCGGTTTCTTCATCGCCGAAAGCGCCTGACGCATTGCCTCGATCCCGGCCTCGGCGGCGGTGCGGTCAAACCCGCTCAGGGTCCGGATGCTCACCTCGGCCTCGCGCAGCTTCTGCGCCGCGGCCTCAATCTCCTTTTCCGTCGCCTCCGCCACGGAATAGATCAGGCTGTGGATCGTGCGCGCGGGCGTTCCCTTGCGGCTCAGAACCAGCGCCGCCTTGCCGGTGAAGGTCGCCGTGACAACACCGGGCACACAGATCCCATCCCGTGCGCTGCGGTGAGGCGAAAGGCCCAGCTCCCCGAGGGCGAACCTGAGAACCGTGGATTTGCCGCTGCCGGCATAGCCAAACAGCCGGAACACCTGCTGGTCTTTCGTGCGGGTTTCGAACCAGGTTCTGATCGCCCGCATGGCCGCCGCCTGTTCCGCCGATGGGGTAAAGCTGGTCATGCGTCCCTCCAGCATCGCTTTGCCCAGGCACAGGGCGGGTGCCAGTGCCCCGCCGCCATTCCACCTTTGCAGACAACCGATGTGGGCGCGGCCGCCTCACGCGGCAGCAAGTCCTGCGCCTGTGATGCCCGGACGACCGTGACCGCCCGATCACTCATCTGCTGCGCAAGAGCGGCATCGAATGGCACCAGCTCGGCATAGAGTTCCATCGTATCGCGGTTGAGCGCGGTAAAGAGCGCCGGATGGGGCAGATCGAGATAGGCCTGATAAAGCGCGATCTGCGCCGCATAGACCGGCTTTGAGACCGCAACACCCCGTTTGACCGTATCCTTCCAGCTCGACGCTCCAAGCGCCTTGGTCTCCCAGAGCGCCGGATAGTCCATCGCGACCGGGCCGCTGACCAGACAGCCATCGATATGCCCTTTGAACCGTCCTCCCAGAGAGGAGAACCCGAACTGGCGTCCATCAGCGCGTTCGGTGCGCAGATCAAACCCTGCCAGCCGCAGCCAGCCCGCCACCATATCCTCGCCGCGATGGCCCGCTTCGAATATCCTCAGCGTCTTCGGGGCGAACTCCTGCCCCGCGTCTTTCGCCACCGCCAGGAAGTCATACTGGATCTGACGCAGGCAGGCGCGTCCCAGCCCCGAGGAGCTGACATAGCTCCGGGGCCGCTCAGCACCATTGCGCAACCGCAATGCGGTGTCGATGACTGCCCCCAGGGATGCGGTGATGTCGGGAAGGGGGGCGGGCGGCCCATACTGCGCGCCTGAGCCGTGGTTCAGGTCAATCATGATGTACCTCAAAAGGGGATAGGGTCGTCAGGCACGCGGCCATCACGCTCAGATCGCGCGCCCTGCCCCTGCATGCTCGCGATGTAGCCGGTGACTGCCGCCTCGATCAGCTGATCGATCTCGGCAGCCGTGCGCTCAAAGAACGGCGCCATCAGGCCGAGCGCCGTCAGCGCTTCGGCAAAATCCTTGCGGGCATCGCGAATGGCCTGTGCCTCGCGTGCGGTTTTATCAATCATGCCAAAGGTCCTCCGGGCAAGGTCCGCGCCAATGGACTGACACCGGCGCGAACAAAACTGATGGAAAGGGTGGCGAGACCGCTCCAGGCGCAGGCAGAACCCGAAGCCCCGGGCCTCCCGGCCGCAAACGGCGCAGACGCCGGGGCTCACCCCATCAGCAGGTTTTCCAGATCGGGATGCTGGCCCGGGTCGTCCCGGATCCTGCGCGAGGCCAGGACGATGAAGCGGCTGATGACCACCGACGCCATGGCGTCGAGATCCCCCAGCCGCAGGCTTGCGATGGGCCGGTCCAGCCGGCCACGAGCCTCGAGCCATGTGCCGATCTCCTTTGCCGCTTCGCGCGTCACATGCGCCTGCCACTCATCCGGGCTCATAGGCTCAGCTGTTCAGCCAGGCCGGAGCGCCACCCGGGGGTGCGGCCGGCGCGGCACTTTCCGGCTGTGACCCAGCTGCAGGGCTCTGCGGCGCCGCGGACCATCCGCCCTGTGCCGGGGACGACGCCCCCCAGGCCGGCGGCACCTGAGCCGCAGCTTTGCGCGGCGGTGCATTGACCGGCTCGGGCGCCACCGTTTCCCCGCGCATGATCGCCCCATAAGCGGGCTCGTTAGGCAGCACGATATTGGCGATCTTGTTGTTGTCGCGGTAGTTCGGGTTGTCCGAGGCCTCCACCATGAGGCGCGCGGCAAAGATGATCCCGTCAAGCTGCTTCAGCCCGCCGATCACGCGCTTTGCCCGCGCCCCTTCGCTCATATCGTCAGGGCTGAGCCCAAGCGCGCTGTCGACCATCGCCCGGAAGGCGCTTTTCGAGATGTTCCAGCCTTTCGACTGGCCCTTTTCATCGAGCTTGCCCCCGGCAACCGTATAGTTCTGCCAGAACTTGCGCCGCGCCCAGGGTCCCTCGGTCACGGTGAATTCGCAATCGAGCATCTTAGCATCGCTGTGCGGCGAGGCTTTCAGAAGACCCGCATCCAGTGCGCTCGCTCCATTGGCCCCGCCGGGGCGCAGTTTCATCATCACCTTCGCAAAGGTGCCATCGGGGATCAGCTCCCCCATCGGCGCCATTTGCGGCGCGGCATCATTCAGATCGTAACTCATCGGAGGTGTCCTTTCCGGTTCAGACAGAAGTGCTGTGAGTGGTGAGGGCAGCGGCCGGCGCGCCCCGCCCGTCAATCCTGGCAAGCAGCGCCGAGAGGTCCGGCGGCTCGGTCATATCGAGCCGTCCCGAGCGGTCCTTCGCGGGCAGCCCCCAGGGATTGCCGGAGGTGCAGACCAGACGGCGTTCGGCAGATTTTTCGTCGAGCACCCAGCCGCCCTCGGCATCCCGGCCAAAAAGCTGCATCGAGATGACCTGATCGACGATCCCCGGCAGCTCACGCCCCGCCTTGGATCCTTCCATCTGCGGCACCCAGGCGGAGGCGCCGAACTCGTCGGTCACCTTCTCCAGCACCCCCACGAAGATCACAGTCTTGCCGCGGGCGTGCTGCAGATGCTTGAGCGCCTGGATCACCTCGCGTCCCAGAAGCCCGTAGGCCCCGCGGACATCCGGTTTGCCGGTCCGGTCCGAGAACGCCTCCGGCTGCTGTTTCGCCCAGGCCATCGCCTGGCGCGTCAGATCGGTGATGCTGTCGACGAAGATGATCGAGCGGCTCTTCAGGAAGTCCTCAATCCCGCTTTCGGCAAATGCCTTCTGCACATGGGCAAAGTGACCGGCGCTGTAAAAGCCATCCGCCGGCTGAGACGGATCGGCGCCTCCGATCAGGACCACAAGATCGCGGAAGTCGCTGAAGCTTCGGATCGGGATGCTCGGCCCCCGCCAGTCCTGCACGGATTTCATACCCGCTTCGAGATCAAGACAGACAGCCTTGTCCGCGGGCAGCGTCCGGATCAGCGTGGTCTTGCCCACACCCGGCGGACCGAACACCGCCAGCGATGTCTTGTTTTCAGATGCCGACAATCGTTCGTCGGCGGTCATGATGCGCAATGCCATGGCGCTCTCCTTGAGATGACAGAAAGATCTGCAGCGGCGGGGGGTGACCGGGCGCCGAAGGGGAGCCTGCCCAGCCTCTCGGTCCGGGCGTCCCCGCCGCCGCATTCAGGGGGTCTTCACCGGCTCGAGCCGGAAGCTCGCCTTGCCGGATCCGACCCTGCGCGCAGGCTCGAACCCCTTGCGCCAGGCTTCGGGCAGAGCGCTGTATTTGCGCTCCGCAACGGTCAGCTTCGTGTCGATGAACTCGGCCGGATCATCCCCGGCCGCAGCGATGCTGGCAGCGATCCCGGCAAGCTTGTCCTGGTCCCAGTCCACCCGTTTGGGCAGATCGGCCACCACGGCATAATCGCCATCCACAAGCCGGACCGTTCCGGTGTCCTTGCCACAGGCGCGCCGCGCCTCAGCCGCACGGGTGGCATAGCGCACCTCGAGCGCCGTGCCGAACCGCGCCGTGGCCGCCTTCAGCTGTTTGCCGGCATGCTCCAGCTCCGCCTGCAGCGCAGCCAGCAGTTCCACCGGCACCTGCGCCAGCTCGCCCGCGGGCAAACTGAGCATCTCGTTCACGCCCGGAATATTCTGGGGATAGGTCATTGAGGTCTCCTGTACTTGAATGGATCAGCCGGCCGTAACGAGGTCGGCAACACGCACAGCCGCGGCACCCCTGCGGGGGCGGGCAATGGCGAGATAGGAAAAGCGGTCCGGTCCGAGACGCTGCTGCACGAGATGCACCCGGCCTGCGTCCGACAACCGGCAGGCTGCAGCCGCAACCGCCCGCAGGCGGTTCAGCTCCTCCCCGCGCAATCGCGACAGCGCGTCCGCGACATCGACCACAAGAAAGCCGGTGTGATAGGCCAGCCGCGCACCGGGACCGGCCGCCTCGGCCCAGGCCAGCAGCGTGATATCCGACAGCGCCCCCTGCCCTTCGCCCGGCCCGGTCATGACAGCCTCGCGCGCGGGCATCGTGCCGGCTGGCGCAGCTGCGCCTGTTCATGGGCCAGCACATCCTCCAGCCGGTAGATGATCCGGCCACCAATTTTCATGAAGGCGGGACCCTCGCCGGTCCAGCGCCAGCGCTCCAGCGTCCGGTGGGATATCGTCCAGCGCCGTGCGAGCTCTTTTTGGGTGAAGCAGATCTTCTCTTGCATCGTCGTCTCCAGATCGGTGTTGGAGACAGAGTGCAAAACTCTGCTGTGGGATGTCGTCAGGACCATCGGGGGATGCGGAGGGGGATGTTCCCGCGCCCGCCACCAAAGGCCAAAATGCAAAGAGGGGGATGCTCATCCCCCTCTGTCCCCCGCCCGCGTGCAGTTTCATCCCCTTGCCAGGGGATGACATCAGAGCATCAGTCGATGCCAAGCCTGTAATTGCCGCGCCGGTCCGACTGAATCAGCGCCCGCCAGTTGCTCTTGGATTTGAACACATCGGCCATCCGAAGACTCTTCGAGCCGGCTTCCGACAGGATCAGCTTGCCATTCTGCCAGGGCTGCCCCGCCCGGGCTCTGTCGTGCAACACCCGCACCACAGCAGCCTGAATCGGCCCGAACTGGAACCTGCACCCGTTGCAGCGCACCTCGGAATAGTCATGCGAGGCGATGAAGGCCCGATCCTCAGGCTGACCGCCAGAACTGAAGCCCGCCTTCAACTCAAAGCGATCCCGCTCATCCCGCCGCAGTACAAGATCCCCGATCACCGCGTAATGCGCATCCACAGCCCCCCAGAGGGTCACATAGTCCGACTGCCCCTCCCGGAACTCGCTCAGATATGCCTCCCCGGCGCGATAAATCCGGAACACATCACTGGCATGAAGATCAAGAAGTCCGCTGTAGCAATACCGCTCCGTCGGTATCCGGTGCACCCGCCCGCTGCCGTCTTCCGCAAATTCCCCGAATTCCAGCGGCAGACCATAGACCCGGATCGACAGACGCAGTTCGTCATTCTCTGCCAGATAGACAAGATCCTCCTCCGGAATGGACCACCGCTTCAGGATTTCTTCCACGGAAAAATATGCCTTTTCGATGTCCATCTGCCCTCCGGACTCCCACCCATTTGTTTATGATTTGTTCTAACCTCTTGACGGATTCGGCGCAATCCTATCTTATCCAAACTAATCCACAGACCCTTGGGGATAAGATGACCGGACATCACACGCTCGCAGACCGCCTGCAGGCCCGCACCAGCCAGCTCGGGCTGAACCCGGCCCATGTCGCCGAGATGGCCGGCGTGAACCGGTCCTTTGTCTATGACATCCTGCGCGGCCGCTCGACACGCCCGGGCCTGGATCGCCTGGCCGAAGTGGCCCGTGTCCTGAAGGTCGAACTTGACTGGCTGATCCATGGGATCGGCGATGTCGAAGGCGCCTCCCCGTTCATGGAGAACCCCGATGAGACCTTCGTCTCGATCACCCATGCCGGTGTGCGCCCTGCCATGGGCGGCGGGGCTGTCGTCCTTGAGGACCACGAGACCCCTGGCCGCGCCTATCACTTCCGCCGGTCCTGGATCAAAAATGACCTCAAGGCCTCCCCATCACAGCTGCGTATCATGACCGTCGAAGGCGACAGCATGGAGCCGACCCTGCAGGATGGCGATACGGTGCTTGTCGACATGACACGCCGCGCCCCCAGCCCTCCCGGCATATTCGTGCTCGATGACGGCATGGGGCTTGTCGCCAAGCGCCTGCAGCACGTACCCAACAGTGATCCGCCCGCCGTTCGCGTCATCTCCGACAACCGGCATTACCCGGAATATGAGCGGACCGCCGACGAGGTTCATATCGTCGGACGGATCCGCTGGTTCGCGCGGGAGATCTGAGGGGGTTTTCACCTGCATGGACCAGCACACGCTGAAAGAATAGACCCGCTGCCCTGATGGGCAACGGGCCATCGTCATAGAAATCGCCCCTCACGGACAGGATGGTACGTAGACAGGTTGTGCGGCAGCTCAATGACCCGAATGTGCAAATTTGGCGATTGTTGCCGCTACGCACACCCAAAGCTTCAAACCGGGTTCACAACCTCGGCGTATCAGGCGCAAGTCGCAAACCCTATCCCATACGCTGCAATACGCAGAACCCCGGAAAGCCTCTGTTTTTCCTTGTGAGTGCAGAGCCGGATCGTCTTTTTCAGGATCAAACCTGATGAGACGACCCCATGCCCAAGACTCCGCGAACACAGGCCTCCGGCCCAAATCCCCGCTCTCCTGAGCTCATGTCGCCCCACGAACGACGCGCTGAACTCTGCGGTCTGCTGGCGCTCGGCATCCTGCGCCTCAAAGGTGAGGATACCGCGCAACTGGGTGCGCTTTGCGGAGACTTTCCGCTACACAACCCGGCCGACCAGAGCGGTACTGCAGCTCCCAAACGACGGAGAGACGCATGAACCGGCACGATCCCATACTGGCCCGCCTGGCGGCCCTGAAACTGCAGCCGATCGGCGAGCTGAAACAGCAATGGCATGACCTGTTTGACGGGGCACCACCACCGTTCAGCCGCCGCCATCTCGAGGCCCGGCTGGCTCACCGCATCCAGGAGCTGGCCTATGGCGGGCCGGACAAACCCACGCGGCGGTTACTGGACTCCTTGGCGGATGAGGTCGACGGCATCGCAACCCGCAAGAGCCAGATCACCGATCAGCGCACCCCGGTGGCCGGTACCCGGCTGGTCCGGGACTGGGACGGGATCGAGCATACGGTCACGGTTCTGAAAGACGGGTTCGACTGGCAGGGACGACGGTACAAGTCGCTGTCGGCCGTGGCCCGCGCCATCACCGGCACCCGCTGGAACGGTTATCGGTTCTTCGGCCTGCGGGCCCTGAAGAAGGGAGGCCACTGATGAGCACCCCGCCATCCCCGGTCCGGCGCCAGCGCTGCGCCATCTACACCCGCAAGTCCACCGAGGATGGGCTGGAGCAGGAGTTCAACTCGCTCCACGCCCAACGGGAAGCCTGCGAGGCCTATATCGCCAGCCAGCGGTCCGAAGGCTGGGTGCTGGTCCGTGACCAGTATGACGATGGCGGCATCTCGGGTGGCACGCTGGAGCGCCCTGCCCTGCAGCAGCTGTTGCAGGACGTCGAGGACGGGCTGGTCGACGTGATCGTCGTCTACAAGATCGACCGGCTGTCACGTTCGCTGGCCGACTTCTCGAAGCTGGTCGAGATCTTCGACCGCAATGGCGTGACCTTCGTCTCGGTCACCCAAAGCTTCAACACCACCAACTCGATGGGGCGGCTCACCCTGAACATCCTGCTCAGCTTTGCCCAGTTCGAACGGGAAG
Organism: Thalassovita sp.; assembly: GCA_017792425.1. Classification (GTDB taxonomy): domain Bacteria; phylum Pseudomonadota; class Alphaproteobacteria; order Rhodobacterales; family Rhodobacteraceae; genus Thalassobius. Next base: position 912,080 of record CP051233.1, on the reverse strand, counting down.
TGACCGCCGAGCGCATCCGCGACAAGGTCGCCGCCTCGCGCAAAAAGGGCATCTGGATGGGTGGCAACATCCCCTTTGGCTATGACCTCGGCAATCGCAAGCTGCTGGTCAATCCAAAGGAGGCCACGGTTCTGCGCCGGATCTACACCCGGTTTGTCGAGATCGGCTCGGCCACGCTGCTGGTGAAGGAATTGCGCGCGGAAGGTGTCGTCGGCAAGACCGGGCGCCCCTTCGACAAGGGTGGGCTCTACCGGCTGCTGAACAACCGCCTCTACCTTGGCGAGGCCGTGCACAAGGGCGTCTCCTACCCGGGCGAACACGAGGCCATCATCGCGCAAGCCCTCTGGGACAAGGTTCATGCCACCCTGCAGGAAAGCCCGCGCAAGCGCGCCAACAACACCCGCGCGCAAACCCCGGCCCCGCTCAAAGGGCTGATCTTCTCGGCCACGGGGGCCGCCATGACCCCCAGCAGCACGAAGAAGGGCACCCGCCGCTACCGCTATTACGTCTCGATGGACGCGATCAAGGCACGGGACACCGAAGATGACGGCATTCCGAAGCGTCTGGCCGCCGACACGGTCGAGGGGGCTGTTGTTGCCGAGATCCGCCGCGTGATCCGCACGCCCGAAACCACCGCGCAGGTTCTGGCGGCACTGGCCCGCGAGGGGCATGACATTCCCGAACGCGATGTCGTCACCGCCCTGCAGCAGTTCCATGACCTCTGGGACCAGCTCTTCCCGGCAGAGCAGACCCGCATCCTCCAACTTCTGGTGCGCCGGGTCACGGTGACAGCACAGGGGCTGATCATCGACATTCGCACCGACGGCATTGCCGGTGTCATGCGCGAGATGATGACCCCGCACCGGGCGGAGGCAGCCGAATGAGCACCGACAGCATCCAGGTCTTTGTCCCCCTTACCCTGCGCAAAAGGAACGGCCGCCCGAAGATCCTGCCCCCGGCCGGGACCGTCCCCGAGGAGGACAACTTCCAGGACCCGCACATCCTGCGGGCCATCGGCCGCGCCTGGGGCTGGCGGCGCAGGCTGGAGGCTGGCGAGTTCGACACCGCCAAGGATCTGGCAGCCGTGATCGGCCTCGCTGAGCGGCATGTCACCAGGGAATTGAAGCTGGCTTACCTCGCACCCACAGTGCTGCGGCGGCTGGTCTACAAGCGCGAGGTTCCGGCCGTGACCATTCGCGAGATGACCGATATCGCTGCCCTGCCATGGGCGGATCAGGAGGCGGAGGTGTTTGGGGGGTAAACGCGTCGGAGGTGAAGGTTAAAAGGACTACACTTTCGGCCCTTAGCTGCGGTTTATAACCAAACGGGGTTGCCGCAACGCAGCCCGTCAAAGCAGCCATTCGGTTCTAGGTATTCAGAGCTTAATGAGAACCGTTGCTTCCCTAGGGTATGGGATGTAACACCAACGCGACCTGAGCTAATCTTTGGGAAGTGTCTTTGAGTTCAATTGACCTGAGTTTAGAAAATCACCTGGAACGCGACCCACGTCTTGATGGATGGTCCGTCCATGGACTTGGAACTATTTCCCACACGACGGAAGACTGGGTGACAGGCTTCCTCTCCTTCGAGATCGGTTGCGAACTCCCTGCGTATTTGCGGGATATGTTTGATCGTGCGAGGGCTTGTCTTGTTTATGGTTGCTACCACTATCCGCTCCTGACGCTCGGAAGCGAAGAACTTTTCCGTTTCCACGAAAGTGCGCTGCGCGAAGCCGTGAAGGAAGCGGGTGCTTCTAAGGGCGTTCAAAACAAACCGTACACCCAACTAATCGAATGGGCTTGGCAAAGTGGGTATCTCAGTGACAGAGAACAAGCCCGCTGGCACGCATCCCGCTCTCTCCGAAACTCCGCTAGTCATAAAGTTGGTGCCTGTCTGGTGGGGCCAAACGATGCAGCTGGAACGCTTCATAATACGGTTGAGTTGACCGAAACGCTTTTCAGACGACTCCGGTCCACTTCCAGAACTCTGTAGAAGGCAAACCTGGACGGCCCATATCGGCCCATAACTGCCGTCCAGCATTAACATTGAATGCAGCGGTGCAGCCCGTCGAACCTGCCGTTCGCTGCGCCTGCAGAATCTCAGGGGTAGCGAGCACACAGTCACCAGGACGACACAGTCGTTCGTTTCGACGACTGGTTCAACCAAAACTAACACCAAAGGATTGAAACGAGCGCCGGTATCGGCTCTTAAATAACAGATTGAATACTTTTGACCTAAAGGGTTTGGATGGCGTTATCTGACATCGACCGGGCGGCGGTCCTGCGCGCCATTGAGGAGTTCGACCGGCTCGGACGCGAGGTGTTCTTGCAGAAGTATGGATTCAGACGGTCGCAGGCGTATTTCCTAAAGCACGATGGCAAGTTCTACGACTCTAAGGCGATCATTGGGGCCGCGCATGGGTATTCTTCAGGTGATCGGGACCCACTTTCTGCAACGCAGTTCTCGGGGGGCAAGGTAACAGTCGCCCGAACCCTTCGCGACCTCGATTTTGATGTTCAGGTGTCTGCCGTCTCGTCTGCGGCAGCCGCGGCCGACAACGTTTCACCCGATGGGTTCGCTTATTGGTGGGTAAACAACAAGCAGACTTACGCCCACGAGATTGGCGGCAATTATTTGTGGTCGCCGACCGAGAAGAGTGACGGCGGCCGCAGTGAGTTCTACGAGAACATGAAGCGCGTGCGCCCTGGGGACGTGATATTCGCCTTCGCTGGTGGTGAAATCAGGGCGGTCGGCGTTTGTTCAGCCCCTACTGCACTTGCTCCGAAGCCCGGAGAATTTGGTGCGGCGGGCAATGCCTGGGGCAGCGAGGGTTGGCGACTTCCAGTGGAATTCACCGTCCTGAGCAAGCCGCTGCGTCCGAAGGACCATATGGATGTCCTAGCACCGACGCTGCCGGAGAAATATTCCCCCATCCGGCCCGATGGGAACGGGAACCAAGGTGCATATCTCGCAGCCGTTCCGATTGAGATGGCCCAAGCAGTAATCGATCTTCTTGGCCCTCGGTGGGCCGAGATCGATCGTGACGACGCCATCGAGCCGGCCCATCAGATTGAGACAATCGACGCGTCCGAGGAGGAGGTTGAACGTGAGCTGCGCAACCGCACCGATCTCGACGATACCGAGAAGCTACAACTCGTCAAATCGCGCCGAGGGCAGGGTATTTATCGGGAAAACTTGGAAGGCTTCGAGGAAGCCTGCCGGATCACGGGCGTGGCCAATCGGCGCCACCTTCGCGCTAGCCATATCAAACCCTGGCGTGCCTCAACGAACTTCGAGAAGCTCGATGGCAACAATGGACTGCTGCTGAGCCCCCATATTGACCATCTTTTCGATCAAGGCTTCATCAGCTTTGCCGATGACGGTGTGCTGCTAGTGTCGCCGCAGACTGATGCCGACACGCTGATCCGATGGGGGATCGAGCCCGGAGGCAACTACGGCCCATTCAGGTCCGAACAGTTGCCGTATCTTGCGTTCCATCGCGAGTTTGTTCTCAAGCGGTGAGTGCGTAGGTTAAGGTTTCTTTAACCGAGCTTGCATACCCTTCACTCATGAGAATCTGGAAACTCGAAGCATGCCGGAATAACGAACGCATCGCCTGCAAATGGGGCTACGTGGTCGCCGAAACCGAGCAGGACGCCATCGCGTTAGGCCGAGCAACATCTGGTCTACCGTTCATATGGGCGCACAAGATGCGTGAAAGCATGATCTGGCCGGGCTCCCCCGGGCAGATTTTGTTTTGGTCCTCCTAGGCCGCCGCGTTTCGCCATTCAACTAAGATCAAATAAGCACAATGAGTTAGTGCTTCAAGCTCACTGGCGACCGCAGATGCTTTCAGCATAGCCCCACCGCGCAACGCTGTTAGCGTCACTCCCGGCCCAGAGCCGCCATCTGTATTCATTTGGGCGCGCTGCAATGCAGAGACACAGAGCAGACATTCGCGCCCAATCATAATGCTGCTCTCAATATCCTTAAGCACCAACCTTTAAGACTCATCCGAGAGTGCATAATTCTGCTACATGGCATTTATATACTTGGATGACAGCAAGCATCATCGCTTTGGTTTTTCGTTGGCTGCGTTTGTAATCTGCGACGCTGAGCCAACAGAACTTGTAAGCGCAATTTTTCAGAGACTTGGTTTCGATCCCGCGCAGTTTGAATACAAGTCCTCGGCCAAAATGGCGGGAGACGCTCAACTTCAAGCACTGCGCGATGCCTTAAAATCCTTCATTGGAAGACAGTGCAAAATCGCTGTTTGTGTTGTGAATGGCGACAAAAGGCTGGGACCGGCAGCGCTCAGGCTATTGAAATCCGCATTGTCCCATCCCAGACTTGAAGATCATTCACATAAGGTGTTCTTCGACGAGGGACTGTTCAAATCATCCAAAGCTGCGGCTGGCTTGACCGAACGAGACGCAGCATTCGAACGGTGTGAATTCTATTTCGAGCAGGACTCTCGAATGCACTTGGGCATTCAGCTGGCCGATATTGTTGCACATACTTGTAGCACCATGCTGTTAGAGGCGCTTGGTCACGTCACCAAGAAGATTGCCGTCAATGCGCCTGGGAACAGTGTCTATGACGGCTTGGAGGTCGAACTCGGTTTCGAGATGTGGGCAGATATCCGCTACGCCTTCCTAGCCCAGAACAAACAGAACCCCAAAGATGACCTCGACCTGGCAAACGTTGATGTTTACCCTTGGGGTTTGTTCATTGACGAAAGTGTAAACTCACAAATCTCTGCCGCAGCTATGGAGCGCTTTGGCGAGAACTATCTTGGTTGCATTCATTAACGGCCCTGACCGGTCATTACTGGAAACAAATCCCTATGTCCGCTTCGATAGTGAACGCATTCGCATGTAGGAGAAAGTTTTCTTCGATCAACGACTGAGCAAAGGAAAACGCGCCCCGTGGGACGCGTTTCAATGTGGTGCTACTTCGAGCTTGTTAACGGCTCGACCGCGAATTCTGAACTGACATGACCTTCCCATAGGCGCGAGCCAAATTCAAGTTGCAAAATCGGGCGCTAGCTTCGAGACTGCTCTGCATTGATTAAAGTTTTGGACGGGCAAATGCGGCTTGGTTTGGATATTGGGACGACGTCGATTGGCTGGTGGCTCTATGAGACGGAGGGCGAAGGCACCTCCACCCGGATCACCGGCGTGATTGATGGCGGGGTGCGGATTTTTTCCGATGGACGCGATCCGAAGTCCAAGGCCTCACTCGCCGTCGACCGGCGCGTGGCGCGGGCGATGCGGCGGCGGCGGGATCGCTATCTGCGCCGTCGTGCGACGCTGATGAAGCTCTTGGCAAGGTCCGGGTTGATGCCCGCCGATCCAGCGACTGCGAAGGCGCTCGAACTACTTGATCCATATGAACTGCGCGCCAAAGGGTTGGCCGAGGCCCTGCCGCTGACGCATTTCGGGCGCGCCTTGTTTCATCTCAACCAACGGCGCGGTTTCAAATCGAACCGCAAGACCGATCGCGGCGACAATGAGAGCGGCAAGATCAAGGATGCAACCAAACGGCTTGATTGGGCGATGCATGAGGCCAAGGCGCGGACCTATGGCGAATTCCTGCATATGCGGCGGCAAAAGGCCACCGATCCACGCCATGTGCCGACGGTACGCACACGTCTGTCGGTCGGTAAACGCGGTGGGCCTGATGCGAAAGAGGAAGCGGGCTACGATTTCTACTCCGACCGGCGGCATATGGAAGAAGAGTTTCAGGAGCTCTGGACGGCACAGGCCGGGTTTCACCCGGAACTGACTGAAGAGCTGCGCGCGCTCGTGTTCGAGAAGATCTTCTACCAGCGGCCTTTGAAAGAGCCGAAGGTCGGGCTGTGCCTGTTTACTTCCGAGGAGCGGCTGGCGAAGGCGCATCCGCTGACCCAGCGCCGGGTGCTATATGAGACGGTGAACCAGCTCAGAGTGACGGCGGACGGGCGCGCGACCCGGGCGCTCAGCCGTGAAGAACGCGATCAGATCATCCGTGTGCTGGACAATAAGAAACTGACCAAGTCGCTCAGCTCGATGAACATGAAACTGAACGCTCTGGGGAAGGTGCTGAAACTGCACGATGGCGAGCGGTTTACCTTGGAGACCGGCGTGCGCGACGCGATTGCCTGTGATCCGGTGCGGGCCATGATGCTGATGAGCTTTGGGGCGGGCTGGTCCAAACTCGACTGGCAAGCGCAATGGGACATCATCTCCCGCATCCGCAAGGTCCAAAGTGAACAGGAATTCGCAGAGCTTGTTGACTGGCTGATGGTGCAACACGGGCTTGACAAGGAGGTCGCAGAAAAGACCGCCAACGCCCATCTGCCGGAAGGCTACGGGCGGCTGGGCTTCACCGCGACGCAGCGAATCCTTGAGCATCTCAAGACCGACGTGATCTCCTACTCCGAAGCTGCGGTAGCCAGTGGCTGGCATCATTCCAATGAGCGCACCGGGGAATGTCTCGACACGCTGCCTTACTATGGCGAGGTGCTTGATCGACATGTCATACCAGGCACTTACAATGAAGATGATGACGAGATCACCCGTTTTGGTCGGATCACCAATCCGACCGTGCATATTGGACTGAACCAGCTCCGGCGGCTGGTGAATAAGATCATCGAGACCTATGGCAAACCCGATCAGATCGTCGTCGAGCTGGCGCGTGAGCTGAAACAATCAGAGCAACAGAAAAAGGACGCGATCAAACGTATTCGCGACACCACGGCGGATGCGATCCGGCGTAGTGAGACGTTGCGCGAACACGGAGTGAAAGACACCGGACACAATCGCACACTCCTACGCCTTTTCGAGGAGCTCGGCCTGGCCATTGGTCCGCGCTGTTGCCCCTATACCGGCACACCGATCTCGGCGGCGATGGTGCTGAATGGTGACTGCGACATCGACCATATCCTGCCCTATTCGCGCACGCTGGACGACAGCTTTTCCAACAAGACCCTATGCCTTAAGGAGGCCAATCGCGAGAAACGCGACCAGACCCCCTATGAGGCCTGGGGCGGTGATCCAGAGCGTTGGGCCGTGATCGAGGCCAATCTCAAGAACCTGTCGGACGGTAAAAAATGGCGCTTCGGTCCTGACGCGATGGAACGTTTTGAGGGCGAAAGCGATTTTCTCGACCGCGCGCTGGTGGACACGCAATATCTCTCGCGCATCTCGCGCGCCTATCTCGACACGCTCTTCACCGAGGGCGGCCATGTCTGGGTCGTGCCCGGGCGGATGACCGAGATGCTGCGGCGGCACTGGGGGCTGAATTCCCTGCTGAGCGACAAGGAACGCGGTGCGGAGAAGGCCAAGAACCGCACCGATCATCGGCACCACGCCATCGATGCCGCCGTCATCGCCGCCACAGATCGTAGCCTGGTCAACCGGATCTCGAAAGCCGCTGGTCAGGGTGAAAAAGCAGCGCAATCCGCCGAGGTGATCGCCCGCGACACGCCCGAGCCCTGGGAGCATTTCCGCACCGACATGGCCACACAACTCGACAAGATCGTGGTCAGCCACCGCGCCGATCATGGACGTATCGACGTCGAGGGCCGCAAAACGGGCAAGGACAGCACGGCGGGGCAATTGCACAATGACACGGCTTACGGTGTGGTCGACGATCTCACTGTTGTCAGCCGCACGCCGCTTCTGTCCCTGAAACCCGTCGACATTGAGGTGACCACCAAGGGCAAGAATATCCGTGACCCGCAACTGCAACAGGCGCTTTCTGTCGCCACCAAAGGTAAGGATGGCAAAGACTTCGAGCTGGCCCTACGCGCGTTTTCCGAGAAACCCGGCCCCTATCAGGGCTTACGCCGGGCGCGCCTGATCGAGACCCTACAAAAATCCGCCCGTGTCGAGATCGGTGAAACGGAAAAGGGCACGCCGCTCAAGGCCTATAAGGGCGACAGCAACCACTGCTATGAGCTTTGGAAACTGCCGGAAGGCAAGATCGTGCCACAGGTTGTCACCACCTATGAAGCCCACGCCGGGGTAGCGCCCCGTCCACACCCCGCCGCAAAACGCATTTTGCAGGTATTCAAGAAAGACATGGTAGCTCTGGAACGAAATGGCGAGACTTTCATCGGATATGTCCAATCCATGCACATCAAAAACGGTCTCTTTATTGCTCCGCATAATGAGGCCAACGCTGACGCACGCAACCGTGACAAAACCGATCCGTTCAAATTCCTCCAAATGGGGACTGGCACACTTGTGAAGTCCAAAATTCGGCGCGTCACGGTCAATGAAATCGGCCGCATCCGCGACCCCGGTCCACCAAAAATCTGACCAGATTCGCGCGAATCGAAAATTTGTGCCACGCTTCCAATAGTTTGTCGTGTGTATTTCGGGTTTTCGATTTGGATCGGGTCATTGATATCGCCAGTGACGGGCGTCACCTGTCACGCGAAAGAGGGTTTCTGAAAGTCACTGAGGACGGGGCCGAGATCGGCCGCGTGCCGCTTGATGAGATCACCGCCGTCATCATTCATGCCCATGGCACCACCTGTTCGGCCTCGCTTCTGGCCGAACTTGCCGATCGTGGTGCGCCTGTGGTGTTTTGCGCGGCCAACCATGCTCCGCGCTCGGTGCTGATGCCGCTCGATGGGCATCACGCGCAGGGCGCGCGCCTGCGGGCGCAATGGCAGGCGAAAACCCCGCTGATCAAACAGGCCTGGAAACAGCTGGTCGTGGCCAAGATCCGGATGCAGGCCGCCGCACTTGAGGCGCATAGCCACGCGCATGCCCCGCTGGAGATGATGGCGCGCAAGGTCGCTAGCGGCGACAGCAGCAATCTCGAAGCGCAGGCCGCGCGTTACTATTGGCCACTGATGATGGGGGATGATTTTCGCCGGGACCGCGACGCACCCGACATCAACGCGCTCCTGAATTACGGCTACACTGTGCTGCGCGCTGCCACGGCGCGGGCCGTCGTGGGGGCCGGGTTGCACCCGGGCATCGGGCTACATCACTCCAACCGCGGCAACGCCTTCGCCCTGGCTGATGATCTCATGGAACCTTTCCGCCCGCTGGTGGATTGCACCGTCCACGGGCTTGCGGCGCGTAACGGCACCGAGGTCGATACTGAGGCGAAACAGGCATTGGCCCGATTGATCGCCCTGGATCTGCCCTTGGGAGATGGACAAAGCCCTGTCTCGGTCGCGCTGTCGAAACTCGCGACATCTCTGGGCCAGAGTTTTGAGACAGGCAAACTTGCGCTGCCCCTGCCAACACCGCCCGACGCGCTGACGCTTGCGGGGCTCGGCGCATGACCCATCACCCAACCCATCTGTCAGGATACCGGATCATGTGGATACTCGTGATGTTCGATCTGCCCACCGACACCAAACCTCAGCGCAAGGCAGCCACGGATTTTCGTAATTTCCTGCTCAACGAGGGGTTTGAGCGCAGCCAGTTTTCGCTCTACGCTCGTTTTGTCAACGGCAAGGAGGCGTTTCAGACCCGGATCAATCGGATCGAACGCAATCTGCCGGAAAAGGGCGATATCCAGATCCTGAATTTTACCGACCGACAATATCGTGATATTGTTCATTTCTCGGATCAAGGCCGCAGAGGGCCTCGAAAAAATCCGGAGCAACTGGTGCTATTCTGATGCGATTCGATTGGAAATATGCGGCCCGAACCCATTCAAACCTTTGCGT
>CP051233.1:0-899505 GCA_017792425.1 Thalassovita sp. | reverse complement strand
CAGCGAATGACCGGTTCCCGCCCTTCTAGCTCAAAGTGTCAAAGCCCTCTGGGTTCTTAGGTTATTCGCACTGCAAGTTTCATCGCGAAAAGCCCCGTGGCGGGAAAATCGCAAGTCACTGATTTCAATACACTTTCAACCACGGACCTGCCGGTGCCGAAGGGCGTTGGTTCAGAGACAAAAGCCGTTCAGAGACCAATTTCCAGCCCGGCACCAGTCTCTGCAGCCCCGTGCCCGGCACCAAACCCCTTTGAAACAAAAAGAAAAAAGGCCCGCGGAGGGGCCTTTGATCGGGTTCACTTTAGGAAAGTGGCGGACTGGGGAACCGTATAACCGTTGATCTTTGAGGTTCGCTAAAGTTCGCCATTGACCAATTAACCTGCTGTATTTGATTGGTAAAAATTCACGTCCGTCTATTGACGTTCGCCTACGCACGCCCCAAATCATGCTCAAGTGTGGGAACAAATGTGGGAACGAACATGCCATTGAACGCGCGCAAAGTAGAAACGGCCTTGCCCGGTCGCCATGGGGATGGACGAGGCCTGTTTCTCTACGTCAAACTATCTGGGGCGCGGTCTTGGGTACTACGGTATCAGGTTCACGGGCGGCGGCGCGATCTTGGCCTGGGTGCATATCCCGAAGTAAGCCTCGCCATGGCGCGTGAACGGGCGCTGGAGGCGCGGCGTTTGATTGCCGAGGGCGAAGACCCGATAGCGAAGAAACAACAGACTAAACCCAAGACTTTCAAAGAAGCGGCACAAGAGCTAATCGAAAGCAAGCGCCCCGGCTGGAAAAACGCCAAACATGCGGCCCAATGGGCCTCTACCCTTGAAGCCTATGCTTTCCCGAAGCTGGGCCAGATGCAGGTCGCCAAAGTCGAAACCGCTGACGTGATCGGGGCGCTCAAGCCGATCTGGGCTGACAAACCAGAAACCGCAAACCGCGTCCGCCAAAGGATCGAGGCCGTGATCGACTATGCCTCGGCGCTGGGCATCCGCTCTGGTGACAACCCGGCGCGCTGGCGTGGACATTTAGAAAACCTGCTTGCGAAGCCGACCAAGATGCGCGCCGTGAGGCATCATCCGGCCCTTCCACATGCAGAGATTGCCGATTTCATGGCGGCGCTCGAACAGCGCCAAGGCGTTGCGGCCCGCGCTTTGGCCTTCACGGTCCTGACTGCGGCCCGTTCGGGCGAAACGCGCGGCATGACGTGGGGCGAGGTCGATCTGGAGGCTGGAATCTGGACCATTCCAGCTTCGCGCATGAAAGCGGGTAAGGAACACAGAGTGCCGTTGACCAAAGCGGCAATCGCGCAACTTGGGGAAAAGCGTGACGCCGACAAACTGGTTTTCGAAAGTGAAGCCAAGCCGGGCAAGCCCATTTCTGACATGAGCATGACGGCTGTCCTGCGCCGGATGGAATGCACGGCGATCACCGTTCACGGCTTCCGTTCGACTTTCCGCGATTGGGCGGGCGAGACGACCGGTTTCCCGCGTGAAGTGATCGAAGCGGCTCTAGCACATGGCATCAAGGACAAGGCCGAGGCGGCTTATGCGCGTTCAGACCTATTCGACAAACGCCGCAACTTGATGGAGGCTTGGGCGGCGGTCGCAATACGGACCGATCTTGGGAGCAAAGTGGTGTCTCTGCCGAGGGGGTAAACCGCGCGGATTAGTCCGAATACAAGGCATGTTGCATGTTGATGAAGGCTCTTTTGACAGTCGAAAGTTCACCCAGCCGCACCTTGCCTTCGTTGACACTTCCGTAGCGGGCTATAAGGAATTGTCCCAGCTTGTTGACGGACAATTCGGCTTCACCGCGCGTTTCGTATGCGCCCAGAATTGCGAACAGCAATTCCTTCATGTCTAGCCCAATGTCATCGCTTAGTCCGCCAGCCCGAACCCCCTCGGCACGCTCAAACCGTGTCTTAGGTGGCTGCGTGAACATTACGTAACTCAAGACATCGAACAAATCGCTGTCAGGCGCGTCCACAAGTCGCCGGATGTCTTCGAGCCGATCTTTCCCGTACCCACGGTCCGAAAGCAGACCGAGGAACCGCTCACGGCTGTCAGGATCGCTCCAAAGTTTGCGGAGATGGTCCTCGTCGGCGATCAGGCCTGAAAGGTCGCCAAAAAGCCGGTTCATAAACTCGACTGCCGAAATCGGCTTGCCGTCCGGCCCCCAATAGGTCGTCGTGGCAATATATATGATGGTTCGGGCCTTCCCATCCGAAAGCTTAACCACGATCTTTTCGCGGGAAACGTCCTCCGGGTCATCGCCCCCTGGACCGTCCGGCTCCTGCCCCGGTTGAGGTGTCGGTCCAACGGGCATCACCTTTGGGTCACGCGGAGGTTCAGGTGCCAGCGGCTCACCATCCCACTCGGGATCATTGAAGTTCTCATGCGCTTTCACGAAATCCCAGATCGTAAAGAAATCCTTGCCATCATAGGTCCGGGTGCCACGACCGATGATTTGCTTGAACTCGATCATCGACCGGATCGGGCGCATCAAGACAATATGACGGACATTGCGGGCATCAACGCCGGTCGATAGCTTTTGCGAAGTCGTCAGAACTGTCGGGATCGTCTTGTCGTTGTCCTGAAAATCGCGAAGGTGCTGTTCGCCGATTGCGCCGTCATCGGCGGTCACGCGGTGGCAGTAATTCGGGTTCGTGCTGTCCTTCACTTGGTTGATCAAGTCTCGCACAAGCGCCGCATGATCTTGGGTTGCGCAGAACACCAGCGTTTTCTGGCGCTGATCAATCTGGCCCATGAACTCCTTTACCCGGCTCAACTCGCGTTCTTTGATGACGATCCGAGTGTTGAAATCGCCTTCGGTGAACTTGTCCCCTTCGTCGATCTCTCCGGCGATCAAATCATCGCTGCCGTCATAGACGTATTCGTCGATGGTACTGGCCATCTGGCGCACCTTGAACGGCGTCAGGAAGCCATCCTCGATACCGTCGCGCAGGGCATAGGTGTACACAGGTTCGCCGAAATAGGCATAAGTGTCGGCGTTGTGCTTACGCCTCGGCGTGGCCGTCAGACCAAGCTGGGCGGCTGGCTCGAAATATTCCAGCAAGCGACGCCACTCGCTTTCGTCCTTCGCACCGCCACGGTGGCATTCGTCTATCACGATGAAGTCAAAGAAGTCGGGCGGATACTGCGTATAGACGGGTTCCCCTTCCCCCGTCATGAAGGTCTGGAAGATCGTGAAGAACAGACTGGCGTTCTTTGGCACACCCTTGTTCTTGCGGATCGTTGCAGGATCAATGCGGGTGACCGCATCATTCGGAAACGCCGAAAAGGCATTATACGCCTGATCGGCAAGGATATTGCGGTCGGCAAGAAACAGGATGCGCGGGCGGCGCACAGGTTCGCCCGAGAGGTTCCACTTTGCCTGAAACAGTTTCCACGCGATCTGAAAGGCAATGGAGGTCTTCCCGGTGCCGGTGGCCAGCGTTAGCAGGATACGGCGGTCGCCCTTGGCCACAGCTTCGAGCGCAGCATTCACGGCATTGTGCTGGTAGTAGCGCAGTTCCCACTTGCCGCCGTCCGTCTCGAAATCCACGGCACCGAAACGCTCGCGCCAGGCATCGTGAACGGCAAAGGTGCGGTCCCAAAGCTCATCGGGTGACGGAAAGGGCAAGTCCATGTCGCCCTCGCTGCCGCCGACCATGTCGATCTGATACCAGTTTAGACCGTTGGAGGCGTAGGCGTAGCGCGAGCCGAGACGGGTGGCATAGTCCTTGGCCTGACCAACACCGTTGCGATGGCTAACGCCTGCGCGCTTGGCTTCCAGCACGGCGAGCTTCTGGCCTTTGTAGATCAGCACGTAGTCAGCAGACAGCCCTTTGCCGCGCGTGCCGCCTGACTGAATGCGTCCGGGGCAGATGACTTCACGCCGCACCTTCGAGCCATTCTGCCCCCAGCCCGCCGCAGCAAGGACGGGGTCTATGCGCTCGGCGCGGGTATCGGCTTCGGTTTCGTCGTGAATGCTCATTCTGTTGCCTATAATTTCAATTCGTGCTCGTCTTCGAGTTTACAAAGAACCCGATCTAATGCGTTGATGATGTTCAATTGGTTTGCGCCGAACTTAAAGTGACCGGAGACAAGCAATTCGGGAGATATGTCTGCGACTGTTGGGTACTTGAATTTTCTCTTTCCGCCCTCCCGATCTTCGATGGTCAGAGCGTATTGGAAGCTTCGGCCTTCTCCTTCGTACATGCCGTGGGGGCCATAATTCTGGATGTTTCCGTTGTAACAATGCCCACCGACCAGCTCGGCCAGCTCAGTTAACAATTTCGCGCGTTTTCGACTAAGATTCTTGGGCATTTCTTCCTTCATGTTAATTCGCCCGCGAAGGCTTTCTGCAATAGCGATTGGCGAAGGTCATCAAGGTCTTGGAGTGTACGAGCATATTGCTCTTCTAAACGCTGTGTATTCGTGGAAAGATCATCAAGCTGAGATGCAATACTACGCTGCGCTTCGATGGAAGTCGGAAAGTTAATCTCACACTTCTTCAAGTGACTGAAGTGACGCGCATATCCCTTACCCTCCAAATCAATTGTCTTTAGGGCATAATAATAATAGCGCGGCTCAAGACACTCGATAGGTGCCATTATCTGCGTACCGTCCGCCCCAACCACAAAATCGAAGTCCACGTATTTCAGAACCCGCGTGTGATCACCAAACACAACAACAGGCCGCGTCAAATGGATCACATCATCTTCATTGTTCCAGTAGCCATTTACCAGCCCAGCCTCTTGAGAGACGATGGAAAATACTCCTTCGGCTAAATATGCCTTACGTTGAATTTTTGCAGGTACCTTGGTTCGGATCAGTGTGTTTGCCACGCTTAATGTGCGCCAGTCTGACTTTCTTGAATGGAGGGCATCGATAAGTGCGCTGTTAAACAACTCCTGTGCGTTTTGGAGGTTGGCTTCGGCGTGGGCGCGGGCGCGGGACAGACCCTCGAAGGCCTTGTCGAGAACCGCAACAATCCTCCGTTGTTCTTCGAGCGGCGGAAGGGGAATTTCGAGCTTTTCTATTCCAGCTTTGTTTATGCTCTCGAAGACCGCTCCTGCGTTGCCTTTGATTTCGGGCTGAAGCCAAAGCAACGCGTACCAAAGGTAATGGCGGTTCACTTGGTCTCCAGGTCGGATCGCTGCGAGGCCTCTCCCGATGCAGATCTCCTCAGTCGCCTCATTGATTGGGCCGACTGGGGCACGAACCGACATGAGAATGTCGCCCGTTTCAGCCCTCTTGGTAACGCTCGTCGTCCAAGTCGTGGGAGAGCCTAGGTAGCGGTCTGTGAATTCCTTCTTACCCTGATAGAACGGCAAGCCGTTCCCAGCATCGTTGTAGAACGAAGCTTTCGGTGATTGCCCTGCTATGACCGTGCAAACTGCGCCTATCGACGCCATGCTATTAGCTGAGTTCGCGTCCTTCACAGCATCCCCCGGATGTCTTCCAGGATTTGGGCGGTCTCGGCGTCCCGCGCCAGCATGTCGGCGATGATCTCTTCGGGGCTGCGCAGCGCCTCGGCCTCGGGCGCGTTCGGGTTCTTGACGGACAGATCGAAGGTTTCCTCGTCCAGATCGGCGCGGTTGACGATCCAGCTTTTCGGCCCGTTCGGACGAGTGCGTTGCAGCTCGATGAACTCCGCCAGATCGTCGTCGTTCAGCGGGTTGGTTTTGCCAAGGCTGCGGCCTGGGTCGAGCTGATAGTACCAGATGTCCCGCGTCGGCGCGCCTTTCTCGAAGAACAGCACCACGGTCTTGACTCCCGCGCCCTGAAAGGTGCCTTGCGGGCAATCGAGGATGGTGTGCAGCTCTGCCGCCTCCAGCAATTCCTTACGCAGCGCGACAGAGGCGTTGTCTGTGTTGCTGAGGAAGGTGTTTTTGATCACCACGGCGGCGCGTCCGCCAGCCTTCAGCTTGCGAATGAAGTGTTGCAGGAACAGGTAGGCCGTCTCACCCGTGCGGATCGGGAAGTTCTGTTGCACTTCTCGCCGCTCGCCGCCACCGAAAGGGGGATTGGCGAGGATGATATCGTGGCGGTCCTTCTCCTGAATATCCATCACGTTCTCATTGAGCGTGTTCGAGTGGATCAGGTTCGGGGCTTCGATGCCGTGCAGGACCATGTTCATGATCCCGATGATGTAGGCGAGGCCCTTCTTTTCCTGCCCGTAGAAGGTTTTGGTTTGCAGTGTTTCGAACTCGGACGCCGATAAGGTGTCGGTCCGCATGTAGTCGTAAGCCTCGCACAGGAAGCCCGCCGAACCGCACGCGCCGTCATAGATGGTTTCACCTATCCTGGGGCCGGTGACCTTGATCATGGCGCGGATCAACGGGCGTGGCGTGTAGTATTCCCCACCATTGCGCCCTGCGTTACCCATGCGGCGGATGCGGGTTTCGTAGAGTTCCGAAAGCTCATGGCGCTGGGCCTGGGTGTTGAAGGAAAGCCCGTCCACAGCTTCAAGCACGTCGCGCAGGATATAGCCCGAGCGAAACTTGTTGCGCAACTCGGTGAAAACCTCGCCGATCTTGTATTGGATCGTCTGGGGACTGGTCGCGGATTGGCGGAAGGATGCGAGGAACGGGAATAATTCCTGATCCACGAACTTGATCAGGTCGTCACCAATCCAGGCGGTGTTGTGGTCAAACTCGCCATTCACCTTGGGCGCGGCCCAAGCGCCCCACCGATATTTCCCAGTTATGATGGGGGAATAATCGCTGCCTTCTAGCTCGGCGCGGTCTGCGCGTTCGGTTTCATAGTCGTCGAGGTATTTCAGAAATAGAACCCAAGAGGTTTGCTCGACATAATCCAACTCATTTGCAATGCCTTCTTCGGCGCGAAGATCACGTTCGATCTTATTGAATGCGTTTTCGTACAAAGCGGCCTCACATTTTGAATGTCTCGCAAGAGTTTGGCCTTGAATAGGGGTGAACTCAAGCAGCTTGCAATAGACAATCGCGAACCCCATATTTATGCAAGACTCAACTTTGAGGCGCAAAATATGGCATCATTCAGCGGGTTCATTCGAAAATCTCCATCCGCGCGGTTGCAGCAATTCTTGACCGCCCGTGGCGTCGTTGCCCCAAACGATTTCGATTGGTCGAGCGACGGGCGCGGCACCGTTTTGGTTTGGTCCATCGAAGACCTGCTTGCCAGCTTGCCAGACAGACAACAGGACGATCTGAAAGCGGAACTCGATTTGCTGGCCAGCCTTGCCGACGATGCAGGCATGACCGGGGCCGAGCAAGTTTGCGCTGGGCAGGGCGTTGACCTGGAGGGGTTGGAGGGCGTGCAAGATATACTCTTGGTGCTGGCAACCGCGCATCGCCACCTGATCGACCGGGTGCAAGTACAGGCGTCACTTCTGCGACGCAATGGCGGGCGGAACTGGGCGCGGTTTCAGTTTCCCGATGACGGTAAGCCTTGGGTGATTGATGATCAAGCCGCGCGCGAGGAGTTTCTCTCGGATACGATTGAGATTTTGAAACTACCGAACCACCGAAAACGAGAGGCGGATTGGTATGAGACTGTCCGCGCCAATCCCGAAACCGGCGACGAAACAAGGCTTACTCAGGCCACCATCTACATTGAGGAACGCGCACAAAGTGAATTGGCATTCGGGGCCGAAAGCCTTGAGCGCCACACCGTGCAAAAAGTGTTGGAGGTTGGTCTTGCCTGCGACCCCAAGGAACGCACGGTCGAGATATGCGCCAAGGGTGGCAAGAAAATTCGTGAGCAATATCTCAAATCCTTCACTACGCATTTCGCGCCAAACTCGGAGCTACCGGTCGAAGTTCCGCGCCGCGATGTCTTGTTAGACCGTTTGCGCAAAGAGCCTGATTTCGTGATCGAACCCGCTGATGGTATTTCGCGGGTTGAGGTGTCATCGCTTTCGTTCCGTTCGGGTGATGGGGCGTTTCTGCGGATCGAGAAATACGGCGGAGATGAAACGCTTTACGGCTTTCTAGATCGCCGGTTTGGGGCCGCGTCGCCGCTGCGGGCAGGCGGCTGGTCGATCTTGTCAGCTAACCTGCGTATCGGCTTGGTCCCTGTGGCGGGCAAGCGCGCCCGCACCCTCACTGTCACCTTGAGCGCGCCAAACACCACGACCTTGCCTAACAAGACCGAGCAGGACAGGCATTTCGTCTTCGCCCTTCTGGAGCGCTGGAAGCTTCTTGCCCCGCCCCCGGCGGTCGATGATCTGTTTGAGGTGATCGAGTGAGCGCGATTGCGCAGTTGTGCGAAATCATCGCCACAGGAGGAAAGGAATCAACTACTGATCCCACCCTGGCTGATCTGATCAAACACGGGTTTCTTGTTGAGGCTGGCGTCGTTGGGGCTGTCGTGTGCGATAACTGCGATACCCCGCATTCCGCCCAAGTAATCTATGAAGGGCAACATTACGGGTATTTCTGCCCCGATCTTGGCTTCGTGGCATTGGAGCGCCAGCATATCCGGGCCATCGTGCCGGATATGCCCGTGCTGATCGACCGGCTGGCCAATGCGTTTCAATGCAAGCGTCGCAAGGCATCTCCTCTGCATGGCGAAACTTGGCGTATTGGCGCGGCAGAGACCGACGCCGGAGAGGTGATGCTCTACTTTCATCCGCGTTTGCACGATGAAGACGATCTACGCGGCTGCGAAGATGCGCTGTCGCGCGAGGTGAGGTCGAATTGGCGCTTGTTCCTGACTGGCGCTGGCAGTCTGCCAGTATTGGGCGCAAAGACCGTCTCGCTTGCCGAGGCCATAGAATTAGAGAACGTGACCGGCACGCTGCGCGCCATAGCCGACCCAGCCAAGTTGGTGGGAATGCCCACGCACAATAATCTTGGTCGGCCAAATACCTATGCAGCCGATTTGAGCATTGTCATCGCGGAAAGATCAGCCCAGCGCCGCGCACAGGACGGGCTGAACGCGGAGGCCAAGGCTATCAGGTCAGAATTTGTAGATCGGTTCCCCCGTCATTCCTGCCCGTCCCTCTCCACGGTGAAGCGCTATCTCACTATATTCAGGGATGGTTCATAAGTGGTTCAAAATGCGTGGGATTTATTGAACCACATCCGATGACCGAGTGTTCGCTCATGCTCTTACAAAGGAGAATGAGCGATGACGAACACACCGGAACTGATTAACCAAGCGGCCCAAATCCTTGCCGTTTCCCCGAATGAAGCCGCGCGCATTTGCAGCATTGGGCGCACCACGCTTTATGCCGCCCTGTCTTCGGGTGAACTGAAAAGCATCAAACTTGGCAAGCGCCGCCTGATCCTGATCGAAACGCTGCGCGAGTGGCTCCGTAACAACCAAACCCAGACCGGCGAATAGGAGCGCGCCATGCCAAAGCAGGCGCGTCTCAACCGGATCAAGGCTTTCCGGTGCTACACATTCGCGGAGGCGGCGCAGGCTTGCGGCGTCTCCGAGCGCACGGTGCGCAACTGGGCCTCAGACGGCCTGCCGGTCCTGAATGAAGATCGACCGGCCTTGGTGCGCGGCGATGCTCTGCTGATCTTCCTCAAGGGCCAGCGGAAAGCTCGAAGAAATCGCTTGTCCCTCGACCGGTTCTATTGCCTGCGCTGCCGTCAACCGCGCCCAGCGGCGGGCGGGTTGGCCGAATGCCAGTCAACCGACGGTCGCTTGTCTCTGATCGCGCTTTGCGACGAATGCGAAACGATCCTGCACAAGCCCGTGGCCATGGCCGACTTGCCCGAACTGCGCAGGCTCTTTGACCTTGACGAAGGCGCTTAGGGTTCGCGTTCAATGCAGTTTTCGACCACCAACCGCGTCCAATCTCACACCACGCCCGCAGCACGGAAAACGACATTCCAGGGCGACGAAAACCTTGGCGTCCCTCCTTTGCGCTGGAAAGATGGTGACCATGTTGGTAATATCCAACCGTTGATAGAGGTCAGCGTTGAAAGCTTGGCCCAGCGCGTCCCGGAGTTTCGCCGTGCGAGATATGATTTCCAGTCAGGAACCATCAGCAGCTCTAAAGAGACACCCATCTCTGATGAAAACCTTCGAGAATGGTCATCTGAGTTTGGAAGAGTGCGAGAGGCGCGCGCAGGGGTCAGAACGCTTAAAAGAGGCATATTCCTCAATACCATTCTACAAACAGAGAGCGGACAAAGACCCGGACTACTGGAACAAGCTCTACGACAGCCGCGTAAACTGGTAGCAGGTCAGATCGCGGGCGCGTTCTATCAACGCGCTTATGACGGCGTTCCTTTGCCTGACCACGACGCCATGTCGGTCATCATGCCGAAACTGCGCGCCGAACTTGACCGGCTGAACCTCAGGCGGGTTGGTCTGGAAGCATTCGTCCTTGGGTCAGACGTTCAGGGGCGGTTCATGCCGTCGCACCTGGCTATCCTGATCGGTCGCGCACTGAACCCGCGCGCGACGCTCTACCACGAAGCCATTCACGCCATGCGGGCGTTGAACCTCTTCACTGCCGAAGAATGGCGGGCGCTGGAGCATGCCGCCATCAGGAAGGGGCCGAACGGTGAGCCGAACTGGATCGAAAAGCACGACATCGCCAACCGCTATCCTGACCTGACGCCAAGCGAACAGATCGAAGAGGCGATAGCGGAAGAGTTCGCGGAGCGTGCCGCCAGTCGGAAGCCGCCGAGCGGTTCACTCCTTGTCAACGCCTTCAACAAGATCGGCCGTATTCTCAAGGCCATCCGCAACGCCGTGCGCGGTGCCGGGTTCGAAACCGCAGAAAGCGTGTTCGGCAAGGCATTCGCCGGTGAAATCGGCGCGCGTGATGCTGGGAATACCGGGATTGCGGCGCGGATCAGAGAGTCCAAAGACCAGCGCAATCCACCCCTGCCACGCATCCAGCGGGCCGGAACTGGCCAGCAGAGACAGGCACAGGCGCTTCCCGCCCACATCCCAAACCGTGGCATGTGGGATGAACTGACACGCTCCGGCGCAACCGTTTTCGAGCGCATTAAGGTAGTCGGCAAACCTCCCCTTGTTTTTCCTCTTCTGCACCCTGCCGAACCGCAGAGCAAATTCACCCAATATCTGGCCCCAAAGGAGGCACACCATGAGTAAGCGGCCCAACGAGAAAAACGAGCGGATCAAACGGCGGTTCCTGGAGTATCGCAAATACGCGCGTCAGCTTTCCGAGAAGACACTCGACCGCGAGATCGCGGCGCTGGAACGCTTTGATGTCTGGAATGGGCGCAAGGATTTCGCGAAGTTCCACATCGAATGGGCGATGGGGTTCCGCGCCCATCTGGAACAGGCAAAATCCGGTACGGGCAAGCCGCTTGGCAAATCCACCATGCGCGCGATTATGGCCACGCTGCGCGAGTTCGTGCTTTGGCTGTCGCAACAAGAGGGGTTTCGCAGCAAGATCAGGGCATCTGATGCAGAGTACTTCAACCTGTCCCGCCGCGACGAGGCCGAGGCCCGCGCTGCACCGCACAGGGCCGCGCCCAGCGTCAACCAGGCTCAGCGCGCCCTGGCGCTTATGCCTGATGGAACACCGCGCCAGATGCGCGACAAGGCGGTATTTGCCCTGCTTTGCCTGACTGGCATTCGCGTCGCCGCGCTGATCTCGTTACGGGTCAAGCATATTGATCTGGACGAAAAATCCGTTGACCAAGACCCGCGCGAGGTGGCAACCAAATTCGGCAAGCGTATCGATACGTTTTTCGTCAAAGGGTTCCCCGAGGCCGAAGCGGCGATGTCGCGGTGGATCACCTATCTCGACGAGGTGGCGCTCTACGGTCCCGACGATCCGCTGTTTCCGGCCACGGCGCTGAGAGCCACACAATCCGCCGGATTCCAGGCCGAAGGCTTCACGCGCGGCCCATGGAAAACCACGGAACCGGTGCGCCAGATCGTCAACACGGCCTTCACAGCCGCGAACCTTCCCACTTACAGTCCGCACACTTTTCGCCACATGCTCGCCCGGCACATCGTCAAGACCTCCACCTCACCAGCGGAACTTGTCGCCGCATCGCAAAACCTTGGCCATAGCGATGTGCTGACCACTTTGCGCAGCTATGGTCAGATTGACCGCGACCGGATGCGAGAACTTGTTACCGGCGTACCGAGCAACGAAGATTGAGGCGTATGACCGCAATCGTCACAATCGCCAAATGTGGGAACAAGTGTGGGAACGACTTCAACGAAGTCACTAATTTTCGTTGAATTTCAGTTGGATACTAGGGGGAAGTGGCGGACTGGGGAGGATTCGAACCCCCGACCCCTTGATTCGTAGTCAAGTACTCTATCCAACTGAGCTACCAGTCCGTGGAGGCGGGATTTAGACGCTGTGGCCGGGACATGCAAGGGTAAAATCGCCGGAATTTCCGAAGTTTTTTCCCACCTCCGAAAACCCCATGTTTTATTGGACGTCACCACCTTTGGGCAGCGAGATTTCAAACGCCGTGCCGTCGGGGCCGGTCTGGACCAGTCGCAACTCCCCGCCGTGCCCGCGGATCAGCTCCTGTGCGATCGCCAGACCCAACCCGCTGCCGCCCTTCGTAGCGCCCCCCTGGAACGGGGTGTACAGGTGCTCGCGCGCCTTTTTCGGCAGGCCCGGCCCGGTATCCGAAATGCGGATCAGCCAGCGGGCGTCGTCTTCTTCCGCATGGACCGAGATTTCACCGCCGTCGCCCGATTGCATGATGGCCTGACGCGCGTTGCGCACCAGGTTGAAGATCACCCGGTACAGCTGTTCGGAATCCGCGCGGACCTGCATCGTGGCGGGCACGTCCTCGGCAAAGCTGATATCGTGATCCCCCACCGACAGGCGTTCGCTGTCCACCACGTCGCTGACGATATCGGCCAGGAAAAAACGGCCCAGCCGGGGGGCGGGTTCCTCGGCCTTGCCGAAGGCCAGCGTCGCCTCGCACAGGTGCACTGCGCGGGTGATCGAGTTCACCAGCTTCGGCGCCAGACGCTTGACACCGGGATCCTCTGACATCTCGATCCGGTCGGTGAACAGCTGCGCGCTGGTCAGCATGTTGCGCAGATCGTGGCTGACCTTGGCCACCGCACCGCCCAGTTGCGCCAAACGCTCCTTCTGCTTCAGCGCGCCGGTCAACTGGGTCTGCATGGTGGCCAGCGCCTCTTCGGCCTCGCGCAATTCACGCAGCGTTGACCGTGGCTGAATGATCCGGCGGGCGTCTTCCGGGTTGGCGGCATAGTTCTGCATCACCCGCACCACCCCCTTGATCGGCCGCACCAGGAACAGCCGCACCGCCAGGAACAGCAGCACCGCCGTAAAGGCCGAAATCACCGCCGACAGCAGCAGGATGCGCAGGCCATAGTCGATCATCGCCATCCGCAGCGGCGCGGTTTCCATCGTGACCTCGATCAACAACCCGGCCTCGCGCACGGGATTGCCGATCACGCGGATCACCCGTGGCTCAGGGTCGGCCAGCCGCAGCATCGCGTCGCGGATCAGGTCAAAGGCCGGGGCATCGCGCAGATCATAGGTGGCATGGATCGGCTGCGGCAAGGGCGAAGACAGCATCAACTGCCGCGCCTCGTCCCGGCGCAGCACCACGTTGAACACCTCGGCGTTGCGCAGCAATTCCTCTTCCAGGTCGGACGAGATCATGTCGTCCGCCAGCAGCGCCAAGGACGCAATCTGCGCCCGTTCCAGACGCGACAGCAGGTAATCCTCTCGGAATCGCGCAATAGAGGGCACGAAGATCAGCACCTCTGCCAGCATCACGAAGATGACTGTCAGGATCAGGAACCGGCCTGAAAGCGAGTTCAGCATATGCCCTCCGTATTCAGGTCATGGCAGCCAGCGCTGTACCAGCCGCACGACCCTTTTAACCGTCAGATTATCAAACAGTTTCGGAGAGAAATAGGCACCCGCAGCCCGCTTGTTAAGTTCCGCGATGGTAGGATAGGGCGCAATCATGGCGGAAATGCCCGCCATTTTGACGCCATTGGCGATGGCCAGCGACCAGGTGGCGATCAATTCGCCCGCCTGGTGGCCCACGATGGACGCGCCGACGGGACGCCCCTTTACCACCATCACCTTGATCAGCCCGCGGGTCTGGCGGGTGGCGATGGCGCGGTCGTTGTGCAGGTATTCGAACCGCGCGACCTCCAGCTTGTCGCCGTGGGCTTCGCGGGCCTGCGCCTCGGTCAGACCGACCTGCGCCAGTTCCGGGTCGGTATAGGTGGCCCAAGGGATATGCGCGGTCTTGACCTTCGCGGGCAGGCCGAATAGCGCCTCGCGGATGATCAGCCCGGCGTGATACCCCGCCACATGGGTGAACTGCAGCCCCCCGGCCACGTCGCCAATCGCGTAAACCTTCTTGTTAGAGGTCCGCAGCCGGTCATCCACGGTAATGCCCGCGCGGGTATGGACGATCCCCGCCGCCTCCGGGTCCAACCGCTCGATATTCGGCTTGCGCCCCACCGCTACCAGCAGATGTGACCCCGTGAACGCCCCCTCGGAGGTTTCAACCGTGACGCCGCCCTCGGTGCTGACCCGTTCCGCCAGCGCGCCCTCGACGATCTCCACGCCTTCTGCGCGCAGCGCCTCCAGCGTGATGGCCGCCAGTTCCGGGTCGTCCTTGCCCAGCGCCTTGGCGCCCTCGATCACCGTCACCTTGCAGCCCAGCCGCACATGCGCCTGCGCCATCTCCATCCCGATGGGGCCGCCGCCGATGATCAGCAGGTGGTCCGGCTTGTCGCGCAGGTCGAACAGGGTTTCGTTGGTCAGATAGGGCACATCCGCCAGCCCCGGAATCGGCGGCACCAATGGCGACGATCCCGTCGCGATCACGATCCGGCGGGCGGTGATGCGGTATTCCCCGGCCTCGACCGTGCGCGCATCCACGAACCGGCCGAATTCGCGGATCACCCGGACGCCCAGCCCCTCGAACCGTTCCTGGCTGTCCACCGGGGCGATTTGTGCAATCACCTGCGCAACGTGATCCTTCGCCGCGGCATAGTCCACCTGCGGCGCGACCGGGGGAATCCCCATCGCCGCCCCCACCGTCATCGCATGGGCCGCATGCCCCGCCGCCAGCAGCGCCTTGGACGGCACGCAGCCATAGTTCAGGCAGTCGCCGCCCATCTTGTGGCCCTCCAGCAGGGTCACGTCGGCGCCCATCTGGGACGCCCCCGCCGCCACGGACAAGCCACCAGACCCCGCGCCGATCACCAGCAAATCCGTCTTGATCACCCGCATCATGTGCCTTTCCGGCCGCGCAGGCCCTTGATCACGATTGGAAGCGCCGCCAGCGCGCACAGGCCCAGGATGGGCAGCAGGATCTGCGGCTCGAATATGATTCCCAGGTCCGGGGTTTCGCCGCGCTCGAACACCTCGCCCAGCCCGGCCCCGACCGAGGTATAGACAACACCCCCCGGAATGATCCCCAGAAAGGTGGAAATCACGAACCGTCGCAGCGGCACCCCCACCAGCGCCGGCACAAGATTCGCCACGAAGAACGGCACCGCCGGCACCAGCCGGATCAGGAACAGCATGGACCACTGGTTTTCGTCGATCCCGTCCTTGATCTTCTTCACCGCGCCGTGGCCCTGCTCCATCTTCGCGGCCAGCCGTTCACCCAGACCCCAGCGGGCTGCCAGAAAGATCACGCTGGCCCCGATGGTGGCCGCCGTCACGTTGATCAGCGCACCGGGGAAGGTCGCGAACAGAAAGCCCCCGGTCAGCGTGGCCACCGTCGCACCGGGCAGCGAAAACGCCACGATCGCCACGTACAGCGCCATGAACCCGGCCACCGCCAGGCCATAGTTCGCATCCCGGAACGCCAGCAACACCAGCCGGTTGTCGCGCAGCGCGTCAAAACTCAGGTAATCGCGCAGCAGATAGCCCCCCGCCAGCGCCACCGCCAGAATCACCAGCAAGGGCAGCATCCGCCCCCATCCCGAACGCTTCGTCTTTTCCTGTACCAAGGCCATCCTCATGCAATCTGTCTCGCCAAGATGCGTCCAGTCCGCGCGCAATGATAGGCTGATCACGCCAGCTTGAACGCCAGCGCCGCCTGACGCCGCGTTTTTCCGTGTTTCCCGGCCACCTGAAACATTCGCGGAAAAAACCGCTGCATTTTTGTTGCAAAACTGCTTTGGGGGATTTGACTTATCGGAAAGCCCCCCCTATAGGACGGGCTTCGGATACCACGGGTATGGCGAATCCGCTTGCCTGCCCACAGATGATTTGGAGACGGAGCGATGAAACGCACCTACCAGCCCTCGAACCTGGTTCGCAAGCGCCGCCACGGCTTCCGCGCACGTATGGCTACCAAAGCTGGCCGCAAGGTCCTGAACGCCCGTCGTGCACGGGGCCGCAAGTCGCTGAGCGCATAAGCTCGGACGACAGGACGGACATGACACCGCCGGAGGTTCCCGTGGATGGCGCTGCCAGCCCGGGGAAGATCCCCCCGGCGGTTTCCGTTTGTCTCGGGGTTCTCAAAAACCGCTCGGATTTCCTGAAGGCCGCCAAGGCGCGCCGGCAGGGAACCAAGGGCATGATGGTTCAGGCACGAAAACGTGCCCCTGAAGAGCCCGCGCGAGGCATTCGCGTGGGCTTTACCTGTTCCAAGAAGGTCGGCAATGCCGTCGCCCGCAACCGCGCCAAGCGCCGCCTGCGCGAAGTCGCCCGCCTGATCCTGCCCCTGCATGGGCGCGACGGCTGGGACTATGTGCTGATCGGCCGCGCCGAGGTAACCGCCGCCCGCCCCTTCACCGATCTGCAGTCAGACCTTATCTATGCGCTGAAGAAGCTGCACCAGGATCACCAATGACCCCGCTGGCCCATATCGCCGCCCTGCCCGTGCGCGCCTACCGGCTGCTATTCAGCCCGTGGGTCGGCTTCAACTGCCGCTACCAGCCCACCTGCAGCGCCTACGCGCTGGAAGCACTGGAAAAGCACGGAGCGGTCCGCGGCGGCTGGCTGGCGCTCCGCCGCATCGGGCGCTGCCATCCACTGGGGGGCGACGGCTATGACCCGGTCCCCGACCCAAAGAAGAAGTGACCATGCTGGACGACCTTGACGACATCCATCCGCTGTTTCACGGCGCGCCTTCCTCTACGGATTTCAAGAAGCTGCGCAAAAGGATCGTCCGCCACACCCGCGAGGCGATCGAACAATACGGCATGATCCAGCCCGGCGCCCGCTGGCTGGTGTGCCTGTCTGGCGGCAAGGACAGCTACACGCTGCTGGCCGTCCTGCACGAGCTGAAATGGCGCGGATTGCTGCCGGTAGACCTGCTGGCCTGCAACCTGGATCAGGGCCAGCCCGGATTCCCGTCCACCGTCCTGCCGGAATTCCTGGAAAAGATGGGCGTGCCGCACCGGATCGAATACCAGGACACCTATTCCGTCGTGGTGGACAAGGTTCCGCAGGGGCGCACCTATTGCGCCCTCTGTTCCCGCCTGCGCCGCGGCAACCTCTACCGAATCGCGCGCGAGGAGGGCTGTTCCGCGGTCGTTCTGGGCCATCACCGGGACGACATCCTGGAAACCTTCTTCATGAATCTGTTCCACGGCGGGCGTCTTGCGACGATGCCGCCCAAGCTGGTCAACGAAGAAGGCGACCTGTTCGTCTACCGCCCCCTTGCCCATGTGGCCGAGGCCGATTGCGACAAGTTCGCCCGCCTCATGAACTACCCGATCATCCCCTGCGACCTGTGCGGATCGCAGGACGGATTGCAGCGGATGCAGGTCAAGCAAATCCTTGATCAGTGGGAAAAAAATTCGCCCGGCCGCCGCCAGGTGATGTTCCGTTCGCTGATGAACATCCGCCCCTCGCACATGCTGGACCCCAAGCTTTTCGACTTCGCCGGGCTGGACCTAGGTCCGAAAAATTTTCAGCAAATCGACACTGAAATCCCGAAGCTGCGTTAAGGCGGCATTGAGATTCAGGGGCCTAGCTTTCCGGCAACTCGGAAAGAAAGGCGTCCCATGTCGCATTCCCGCTGGCCGGATATGGCCCACCTGCGCACGCAGCTTCACCATGCCCTGACCGGGCCGCATATCCTTGCCTTCCTGCCGGCCGCGGTGCTGGGATCGTTCTGGATCGGCGGAGAGGCATACCTGCTGACAGTCTCGCTTGGCTTTCCGGTGCTTTACGCGCTGGCGGGCGGGTTCGGGCGGCTGTCGCGCCGGAGGACACCGGAAGAGCTGCCGCCGCTGGAGGTGATCCTCGAAACCCGGCTGCACGACGCGCACCAGCAGCAGAAGGTGTTCGGCTGCTTCCTGATCACGCTGGACGACCATGATGAATTGCTGGACCGCTACGGCAAGGAGGCCACGGAACGCGTGATCGAACGGGTGTCGGACCGCGTGGGCGCGACGCTGCGGCAGGGCGATCTGGTCCTGCGCCCAGAGGAAAACCTGATCGCCATCGTGCTGGCCCCCGTCCGGCTGCTGGACCTTGAAAGCGCGATCCAACTGTCCCGCCGCCTGCAAGCGGGGATAGAGGAACCGATTTCGATGGGCGCAACCAGCGTGTTCATCTCCTGCTCGATCGGCTTCAGCCTCAGCCAGCAGAACACCCATCGCAACGGGGCCCGGATGTTGCAAAACACCCTGGTCGCGCTGGATGACGCCCGCGCCAACGCGCCCTCGGCCATCCGCGCCTGGTCCGCAGGCATGAAGGCCCCGCGCCTGTCCCGCACCAACCTGGCGGATCGCGCTTCCGGCGCGCTGGAAAATGGCCAGGTCCACCCGTGGTATCAGCCGCAGGTGTCCACCGACACCGGCCAGATCACCGGGTTCGAGGCGTTGGCCCGCTGGGTCCATCCCGAACACGGCATCGTGCCACCGGGCGACTTCCTGCCCGTGCTGGAAAACGCCGGCCTGCTGGAACGACTGGGAGAGGTCATGCTGTCCCGCGCCCTGATGGCCCTGTGCGACTGGGACCGCGCCGGGATTTCCGTGCCGACCGTCGGTGTCAATTTTGCCGAACAGGAACTGCGCAACCCCAAACTGGTCGACCGCATCCGCTGGGAATTGGACCGCCACGAACAGCCCCCCGAACGCCTGTCGATAGAGGTGCTGGAAACCGTGGTCGCCGCCTCGCCGGACGACATGATCGCGCGCAACATCAACGCGCTGGCAGAGCTGGGTTGCGGCATCGACCTGGACGATTTCGGCACCGGCCACGCCTCGATCTCCTCGATTCGCCGCTTCGCCGTGCGCCGCATCAAGATCGACCGGTCCTTCGTCATGAAGGTCGACCGCGATCCCGAACAGCAGCGCATGGTGACGGCGATTCTGTCGATGGCCGAACGCCTGGGGCTGGAAACCCTCGCCGAAGGCGTGGAAACGGCGGGCGAACACGCGCTTCTGGCGCAGCTCGGATGCGGCTATGTACAGGGCTTCGGCATCGCCCGCCCCATGCCCTTTGAACAGACGCTGGACTGGGTGCGCGCCCACCGGTCGCAGGTGAAAGACCCCCCGCGCATCGGCCGCAAGCAACTCTGAGCCCGCGAATGCCCGCCTGAGCGGGGAAAATGAGGGGATTCCGCTTGACCTTTCGGGCCGCACTCTGTTGAACCAGCCTGAACTTCACCAGGACAGGCCAGGATCCCGATGGACGACCAGAACAAGAACCTCATTTTGGCAACGGCCCTCAGCTTTGCCGTCATCCTCGTATGGTTCCTTCTTTTCCCACCGCCCGAAACAGCGGACGTGGACCCGAACGCGCCCGTCGCCACGGCAGAGGCGACCACCCCCGCCGCGCCTGCCCCCGCGACCCAGCCCGCGCAACCCGCCGTGACCGAATCCGCCGCGGACGCGCCGCGCCTGCAGATCGAAACCCCGCGCGTCAGCGGCTCGATCTCGCTGCAGGGCGGCCGCATCGACCGCCTGTCGCTGAAGGACTACAAGGAAACCCTGGACACCGGTTCCGGCAACGTGACCGTCCTGTCCCCCGTCGGCAGCGAAAACGCCTATTACGCGCTGTTCGGCTGGGCCGCCGGCGCGGGCCTTGCGCCCGAGGATGTGCCTGGCGCAAACACCCTTTGGTCCGTCGAATCCGGCACCACCCTGTCCCCCGACGCCCCCGTCACCCTGGTCTGGGACAACGGCAAGGGCCAGACCTTCCGCCGCACCATCGCGATTGACCGCAATTACATGTTCGCGATCGAACAGTCGGTCACCAACACCGGCGAAGGTTCGGTGTCGCTGGCGCCCTACGGCATCCTGGCCCGCCACGGCGAACCCACGAACGCGAAAAAATTCTTCATCCTGCACGAAGGCACTGTCGGCATGGCCGACGGCGAACTGACCGAAACCACTTATAGCGACCTGGAAGACCTGGATTTCAACGCCCGCGAAGGCGCCCGGGCCGACGTTACGCAAGTGACTGAAACCGGCTGGATCGGCTTTACCGATCACTACTGGATGTCGACGCTGATCCCCGCCAGCGGCACTCCGTTCAAATCCGTCGTGAAATACGACGAAGGCCGCGACATCTACCAGGCAGAGGCCGTTCAGCCCACCCAAACCGTTGCCCCCGGCGCCACCGTGACTGCGAAAACCCAGCTGTTTTCCGGCGCGAAGGAATGGGAGGCCATCCGCGGCTATGAAAACGCCGGCGTGGCCAAGTTCGTCGACTCGATTGACTGGGGCTGGTTCTTCTTCCTGACCAAGCCGATCTTCCAGCTTCTGCATTTCCTGAACGGCTATATCGGCAACATGGGCTGGGCCATCGTCGCCCTGACCGTTGTGATCAAGGCGATCGTGTTCCCGCTGGCCTACAAGTCCTATTCATCGATGGCCAAGATGAAGGAACTGCAGCCCAAGATGGAAGAGCTGAAGAAAGCTGCGGGCGACGACCGGCAGAAGATGCAGCAATCCATGATGGAACTGTACAAGAAGGAAAAGGTGAACCCCGCCTCGGGCTGCTTGCCGATCCTGATCCAGATCCCGATCTTCTTCTCGCTCTACAAGGTGATCTTCGTCACCCTGGAATTGCGCCACGCCCCGTGGATCGGCTGGATCCGCGACCTCAGCGCGCCCGATCCCAGCTCGATCCTGAACCTGTTTGGCCTGCTGCCCTTTGCGGCCCCCGGCCCGGACAGCATCATCGCGCTGATCAGCCTTGGCATCCTGCCGATCCTGCTGGGTATCTCGATGTGGCTGCAACAGAAGCTGAACCCGGCACCCACCGACGCGACCCAGGCGATGATCTTTGCCTGGATGCCCTGGGTGTTCATGTTCATGCTGGGCAGTTTCGCCAGCGGCCTGGTGCTGTACTGGATCACCAACAACACCATCACCTTCACCCAGCAGTACCTGATCATGCGCAGCCACGGGTACAAGCCTGACGTGTTCGGCAACATAACTTCCAGCTTCAAGCGAAAGAAATCCGGCGGGAAATGACCACCCTTTCCCATATTGTCCGGCACCCGATCAAATCCATCGGGTACGAGGAACTTGACAGCGCGTCCCTGACAAAGGGGCGCGCTCTGCCCTTTGACAGGCACTGGGCCATCGCGCATCAGGCCGCCAGTTTTGGCGCGCAGCCCAGCGAATGGGCCCCGAAACGCAATTTCGTGCGCGGTGTCGCCGCCCCCGCGCTGATGGCGATCCGCGCCAGCACGGATGAACAGGCGGGCACCGTCACCCTGTCCCATCCGCGCGCCGAAACGCTCACGGTCGATCCGCTGGCCGATGCCGCTGCCCTGCTGGACTGGGTGCGCCCGATGTGGCCCGATACCCGCCCCGCCGCCGCTGGCGTGGTCCATATTCCCGGCCAGCCGCTGGCCGACTGGCCCGTTCCCTTCGTGGCGATCCTCGGGCTTGGGTCATTGCGCGCACTGTCGCAACGCATGGGCCGTAACCTGTCCATCCACCGCTGGCGCGGCAATCTGTGGGTGGACGGCTGGCCCCCGTTTCATGAATTCGACCTGGTCGGCCAGCGCCTCCGCATCGGCGGGGCAGAGCTGGAGATCGTTCAGCGCATCACCCGCTGCGCCGCGACCAAGGTCAATCCTGACACCGGCCACGCGGACGCCGACACGCTGAACGCGTTGATCGACGCCTGGGGCCACCAGGATTTCGGCGTCTACGCCATCGTCACCCAATCCGGCCCCATCGCCGTCAACGACCCAATAGAGGTGCTGTGATGCAACTGCCCTTCCCCATCGCCGAAGACCCGGACGAAATCACCCGCGAAAAGGGCCGCCTGATGTTCGCGGGCCAGACCGATTTCCTCAAGGGCGTCGTCGCCATGTCCGGCCTGCCCGCCGCCGATAGGATAGAGGTCTGCTTTGCCGGCCGGTCCAATGTCGGAAAATCCAGCCTGATCAACGCGCTGACCGGGCGCAAGGGGCTGGCGCGCGCCTCGAACACGCCGGGCCGGACGCAGGAAATCAACTTCTTCACCGTGGGCGAGGATCACTACCTTGTTGACCTGCCCGGCTATGGCTATGCCAATGCGCCGGTCGCGGTGGTGGAAAAATGGCAAAAGCTGCTGAAACAGTACCTGTCGGGCCGCCAGAACCTGCGGCGTGCCTTCGTGCTGATCGACGCCCGCCACGGGATCAAGAAGGTGGACGAGGAAATCCTCAGCCTGCTGGACAGTTCCGCCGTGACCTTTCAGTGCGTGCTGACCAAGACAGACAAGGTCAAGGCCGCCGATCGTGAAAACGTGCTGAAACAGGTGCGCGAAAAACTGGCCAAACACCCGGCCGCCTTCCCGGAAATCATCCTGACTTCGTCCGAAAAGGGCGACGGCATCCCGACCCTGCGCGCCACCATCGCCACGCTGATCTGATCTCAGGCGTGTTGCCTGCCGTTCACCTCGGTCTCGGTGATGCAGGGTGACGCGTCGGGGTCCGGCGACAGGTTCGCGGGCTCGATCTTTCCCAGAGCAACGACATTCACCCGCCAGCCCGCGCGGGCGAACCGCCGCGCCTTGGTATGCCCGATCCCCCGGCAGGCCCCTGCCGGTTTCAACGTAGGTCTTGGCACAGCCGCGCCAAGCCTGTAACACGAAACGGATTTTGGGACAAAAACCATGAAGAAGCAGAATATGAACCGCGACTGGATCGCCACCGCCCGCACCCTGTCAGAGGCCCTGCCCTACCTGCAACGCTTTACCGGCGCTGTCGTTGTTGTCAAATTCGGCGGCAATGCGATGGGTGACGATGACGCCATGGCGGAATTTGCCCGCGACATGGTGCTGATGCGCCAGGTCGGCGTGAACCCTGTGGTCGTGCATGGCGGCGGCCCGATGATCAACGACATGCTGAAAAAGCTGGGCATCCAAAGCGATTGGGTCCGTGGCAAGCGCGTCACCGACAAGGCCACGGTCGAGGTGGTGGAAATGGTCCTGTCCGGGCTTGTGAACAAGCGCATCGTGCAGGCCATCAACGACGAAGGCGGCCGCGCCGTGGGGATTTCCGGCAAGGACGACGACCTGATGGTCTGCGTTGCCGACGACCCTGAACTGGGCTTTGTCGGCCGTCCGGTGGAAATGAACGTGCAGGTGATCCGCGACCTTTGCGCCGCCGGGATCATCCCGGTGATCGCGCCCGTCGCCACCGGCATGAACGACAACGAAACCTTCAACGTCAACGGCGACACCGCCGCCGGTGCCATCGCGGGCGCACTGCAGGCCGACCGCCTGCTGCTGCTGACCGACGTGCCGGGCGTCAAGGGCAAGGACGGCTCTGTCCTGACCCAGATCACCCCCGAACAGGTGCGCGAGATGATCGCCGACGGTACCATCGCGGGCGGCATGATCCCCAAGAC
Source organism: Thalassovita sp. (assembly GCA_017792425.1). Lineage (GTDB taxonomy): Bacteria > Pseudomonadota > Alphaproteobacteria > Rhodobacterales > Rhodobacteraceae > Thalassobius. Next base: position 875,773 of record CP051233.1, on the reverse strand, counting down.
CGAAACCGCGCTGGACGCGCTGGCACGCGGCGTGCGCGCCGTGGTGATCCTGGACGGCCGGATGCCCAACGCCGCCCTGCTGGAACTGTATACCGAGCACGGCGCGGGCTCGATCATCCGCTCGCTGCCGCCCCGGGTCAAACCACTGCACGAGGACGAATGACCGCCGAATATACCACTGTCGTGAATGCCGCCCTCGGGCGGCATTTGCGTGTCCGTGGGGGCTTTCACCCCGATGACATGCCCGGTATCGGCACGCTGATCCTGCTGGGACCGGATGAACCGGCGTTCTGGCCCGGCTTCACCACCAGCCCTGAAATGGCCGATGGCCAGCCCGATCCGATGGATCGCTGGTCCGCCCGCGTGATCGGGGATTTGGCCGATGATCTGGGCGCAACCGCCTTTTTCCCGTTCGGCGGGCCGCCGTGGCATTCCTTCCTTCGCTGGGCGCAGGACACGGGCCGCGCCTTCACCTCGCCCATCAAATTGCTGGTGCATGACCGGGCTGGGCTGTTCATCTCTTACCGTGGCGCGCTGGGTTTCGCCGCGCGGCTGGACCTGCCCGCACCACCCGCCGACGCCCCCTGCACGGGCTGCGCCGCCCCCTGCGCCACCGCCTGCCCGGTGGATGCCTTTGCCACCGGGCGCTATGACGTGGCGGCCTGCAAGGCTTACCTGGCCACCGACCCGGGACAGGACTGCATGGCCAGGGGCTGTGCCGCTCGCCGTGCTTGCCCGCTCAGCCAGCAATTTGGCAGACTTCCTGAACAATCGGCATTCCACATGAGGGCCTTCCTGTGACTTTGCGCCTGATCCTGATGCGCCACGCGAAATCCGACTGGGACGATCCGTTGTTGCCAGACCACGCCCGCCCGCTGAACGACAGGGGGCGCGCCTCCGCCCCGGCAATGGGCGGCTGGCTGAAGGCGCGTGGCTATCGGCCCGATCTGGCGCTGGTATCCGACGCCACCCGCACCCGCGAAACCTTTGCCGGGCTGGGGCTGGACTGCCCGGTGCGATTCCTGCCCGAACTGTATCACGCGGGGGCGGCTAGAATGCTGGACGTGCTGCAGGACGCGGGCGACGCACCCACCGTCCTGATGCTGGGGCACAACCCCGGCATCGCGGAATGCGCCGAACGGCTGGTCGCCAAGCCCCCCGCGCATCCGCGGTTTTATGACTACCCCACCTGCGCGACGCTGGTGGCCGATTTCGACCTGCCGGACTGGAGCGGGGTCAGGTTCGGCACGGGCCACGCCGTGGATTTCGCCATCCCGCGCGAGGTTCTGGGCGGACAGGCTGGAATTTGAGTATTTTTGGCAAGATGAAATGCAAGGGGCGCGCCCGGCAACGACCGGCCGCGCCCCTTGTTGCTGTTGCAGGCTCAGTGGCCCAGGATCTGTGACAGGAACAGCTTGGTCCGGTCCGATTTCGGGTTGTTGAAGAACTCTTCGGGTTCATTCTGTTCCACGATCTGACCCTGATCCATAAAGATCACCCGGTTGGCGACCTGGCGCGCAAAGCCCATTTCGTGGGTCACGCACAGCATGGTCATGCCTTCCTCTGCCAGTTCGATCATGGTGTCCAGCACCTCTTTGATCATCTCGGGGTCCAGCGCCGAGGTCGGTTCGTCGAACAGCATGATCCGCGGTTTCATGCACAGCGAGCGGGCAATTGCCACGCGCTGCTGCTGGCCGCCCGACAACTGACCGGGGTATTTTTTCGCCTGGTCCGGGATCTTCACCTTTTCCAGGAAATACATCGCCGTTTCGATGGCTTCCTTCTTGGGCACCTTGCGGACCCAGATCGGGGCCAGCGTCAGGTTTTCCAGGATGGTCAGGTGCGGGAACAGGTTGAAATGCTGGAAACACATCCCCACTTCGGACCGGATCTTGTCGATGTTCTTCAGGTCCGAGGTCAGTTCCGTCCCGTCCACGATGATCCGGCCGGACTGGTGTTCCTCCAGCCGGTTGATGCAGCGGATCAGCGTCGACTTGCCCGACCCGGACGGCCCGGCGATGACGATGCGTTCACCTCGGTTCACGGTCAGGTTGATGTCGCGCAGCACGTGGAAGGTGCCGTACCACTTGTTCATGTTGCTGATCTCGATGGCAACCTCGTCAGAGACAGTCATCTTCGAGCGGTCGATATCGCGGTCGATTGCCAATTCGGACATGTGCGATCTCCTTAATGGTGGTCAGTCCGAAGCTTGCGCTCCAGGTACATCGAATAACGGGACATGCCGAAGCAACAGACAAAGAACAGCAGCGCGATGAAACCATAAAGTTCCCACACGATTCCGTTCCAGCTTTGATCGGCGCGAATGGCGTTGGACAGGCCCAGCGGGTCCAGCAGGCCGATCACGGATACCAAGGTGGTGTCCTTGAACAGGCCGATGAAGGTGCCCACGATTCCGGGGATGGAAATCTTCAGCGCCTGCGGCATGATGATCAGCCGCTGCGCCTGCCAATAGTTCAGCCCCAGCGAATCCGCGCCTTCGTACTGTCCCTTGGGCAGGGCCGCCAGGCCGCCGCGGATCACCTCGGCCATATAGGCCGACGCGAACAGCGTCGCCATGATGATCACCCGCATGATGATGTCGAAATTCGTGCCCGGCGGCATGAAGATGTTCAGCAGGGTCGACGCCACGAACAGCAGCGTGATCAGCGGAACGCCCCGGATGAACTCGATAAAGCCGACGCACAGGGCCTTGACGATCAGCAGGTCGGACTGCCGCCCCAGCGCCAGGATGATACCGATCGGCAGCGAACAGGCGATGGCCACGACGCCGATGGTGATCGACAGCGTCATCCCGCCGAAATTGCGGCTGGCCACGGGTTCCAGCCCGAATGACATCGCGCTGCCCAGCATTCCCGCGACCGGGAAGGCCAGGAACAGCCACCAGATCACGGCAGCCGCCACGGCCGCAATGATCGCGGCCAGCGCCCCCAAGGTCGCGTCAGCCACCTTGTAGACCACATAGCCGATGGCGAATCCGGCGGCGGCCACCAGCGGGCCCCACACGGTGCCGCCCCACAGCAGCCACGGCATGATGAACGGGTAGGCCATGCTGAAATACACCAGCTTGGCCGGTACCTTGTCGGCATACAGCACCGGCGCCAGCGCCACGCCCAGCAGCACGAAGGCCAGGATCGGTCGCCAGTACAGGTCTGACGGGTAGAACCCGAACAGCAGCTGCACCCAGCGGTCACGGATCACGCCCCAGCAGGCGCCGTGGCCTTCGTGTCCCAGCGCCCGGATGACGTCCCGGCATTCGGTCAGCGATGTAGAGGCCCATGTCGGGGTCCACGCCCAGCCCAGCAGGCCAGTCGCCAGGTACAGGATGAACCCCACGCTCAGCACGGTCACGACAGAGTTCACCAAACCGGAAAACAGGTTTTCACGCATCCAGCCGATCACCCCGACCGAACTGGCCGGCGGCGCCTGCTGTGGCAGCATTTCCTCGCGGACGAAAGCAACTTTACTCATGTCACCGCTCCACCAGTTTGACTCGGTTGTTGTACCAGTTCATCACCACCGAAATGCTCAGGCTGATGGCCAGGTAGATCAGCATGCCGATCAGAACCGTTTCCAGCTCGCGGCCGGTCTGGTTCAGGGTGATGCCCATCAAGGTGCCCGTCAGGTCCATGTACCCCACGGCGATGGCCAGGGAAGAGTTCTTGGTCAGATTCAGGTACTGCGAAATCAGCGGCGGGATGATCACCCGCAACGCCTGCGGCAGGATCACCAGGCTCATCACGCGGTTCGGGCGCAGGCCCAGCGCGGATGCTGCTTCTGTCTGGCCCTTGGAAATGGCCAGGATGCCGGCGCGGACGTTTTCGGCGATAAAGGCCGCCGTATACAGCGACAGGGCCAGCCACAGCGCAATCAGCGAATTGCGCATGTAGATCCCACCCTGAAAGTTGAAGCCCTTCAGCTCGGGATAGCCCGGGTGAAAGCCCAAGGCGACCAGCACCGCCAGCACCGGCACGACCACGAAGGCCGTATTGACGTGCCACGTCGTAGGCCGCGCACCGGTCTTGTCCTGAATCGCATGGGCGCGGGCGTTGTTCCAATGGCGCAGGTACAGGCCCAGCCCCAGCGCCACAAGGAACGCGATCAGGTCCAGCGATACGTCGAACCGCAGGCTGCTGTCCCCAAAGAAATGCACATTGCCCAAACTGTTGGAAAACAGCGGCTCGGGCACATAGATCCCGCGGTTGGTGATGGCGACCGTATCGAACAGTTTCATCGTCGCTTCGGGGTTTTCGCCCCGGAATGCGCGCGGTGCAGGCAGGGTCTCGATCAGGATCGCCATGAAGAACACGATCCACAGCAGCACCGGCACGTTGCGGAACATTTCCACGTAAACGGTCATGATCCGCGCGATAAGCCAGTTCTTGGACAGGCGCGCCACGCCGATGATCACCCCCAGAACCGTCGCCGTGATGCAGCCCATGACGGCGACCAGCAACGTGTTCAGCAGCCCCAGCAGCGAGGCCCGCAAATGCGTATCTTGGGAATCATATTCCAGCAGGCGCTGGTTGATATCGTATTTCGCGCTTTCACCCAGGAACTTGAAACTGGGTTCCTTGCCCAGATCGGACAGGTTCTGCGCCGTGTTGCTGATTAACCAGAGAATCAGAAGCATGAACCCGATCATCGCCACGACCTGAATGGTCATGGACCGATACCGGGTGTCGTATATCAGCATAGACAGCCGAAACGACTCCTTCGGAGGGTCGGTCAATATTGTCATCTGGGTTGTTCCCCGTCTTTCGGCCTTGTTTTTGTCCCGGTCCCTTTGCGGGCCGGCCGGCCGAATTATTGACTGTGAAGTGGTGGAAAGGGCGCGGGATACCCGCGCCCTCCGGTCTTTCGGATCCGATTAACGGAACGGCGGAGAGTACAGCAGGCCACCGTTGGTCCATTGCGCGTTCAGGCCGCGCGCCAGACCGATCGGGGTGTTGGTCCCGATGGTTTTCTCGAACACTTCGCCATAGTTGCCGTTGGCCTTGATCGCCTTCAGCGCCCAGTCGGCCGGCAAGCCCAGCATTTCACCCAGCGTACCTTCGGTGCCCAGCAGGCGGTTGATCTCCGGGTTGGTGGTGCCTTTGGCCATCTCGTCGATATTGGCCGAGGTGACGCCGTATTCTTCGGCGGCGATCAGCGCGTTCAGCGACCAGCGAACAACGTCGCCCCATTCGCTGTCACCGTGGCGGACCAGCGGGCCCAGCGGCTCTTTCGAGATGATTTCGGGCAGCACGACATGCGCCGACGGATCTTCGAAGGTGGCGCGGGTCGCAGCCAGGCCCGAGGCGTCCGTGGTGTAGACGTCGCACGCACCCGCCAGGTACTGCTGCTGCGCTTCGGCGTTGGTTTCGATCGGAACCGGCTCGTAGCTCATGTTGTTGATGCGGAAGAAATCCGCAAGGTTCAGTTCGGTGGTCGTGCCGGTCTGGATACAGACAGTAGCGCCGTCCAGTTCCTTGGCCGATCCCACGCCCAACGACTTGGGCACCATGAAGCCTTGGCCGTCATAGTAGTTTACACCGACAAAGTCGAACTTCAGGTCCACGTCGCGGCTGAAGGTCCACGTGGTGTTACGCGCCAGCATGTCGATCTCGCCCGAAGCCAGCGCGGTAAAGCGGGTCTTGCCGGTGGTCGGCACGAATTCCACTGCCATCTGGTCATTCAGAACGGCTGCGGCGACAGCGCGGCACACCGCCACGTCAAAGCCCTGCCACACGCCATTCGCGTCGGGGGTCGCAAAACCGGGGACACCGGTTGCCACGCCGCAGTTCAGCTTGCCGCGCGCCTTGACGTCGTCCAGCGTGCCGGCAGCGGCAACGCCTGCAGCCAGGCCAACCACGGTCAACGCGCCAAGAAATACGGATTTTTTCATGTTTACCTCTTCCTGATTGTCCGCCGATTGATACGGCGGTTAGACCGGCCCCTGCGGGCCGCGTGAAGACACTGAGAAAAGGGAATTCCCTTTCAGTGGTCAAAGTGTGGGCGCAATCTGACCGAAAGGTCAAGGGACCGTCGGGTTAGAATCCCCGCATTTCGGCTCTTGACCTAGGGGCAACACGAAAAAATGATCAAATCGTCAGGCGCGGCTCAAATCGTAGAACCGTTTCGCCTGCACGAATGCCTGCCGTTTGGTCTCGGCCAGCGCGGCCGCTTCCTCGTCCACGCCCCATTGTTCCTGCTGCCAGGTCTCGTCGATCCGGGACAGGGTCCACAGGTCTTGCACTGGATGCAGATCATGCACGGCAGCGAACCCCAGGACCAGCGACCCGCTCAGCCCCACCAGGTCGTGAAACGCCGCCAGTTCGAACGGCGACATCACCCGCACCTGCGCCTGCAGCCTGTCCAGCACCGCCGCATCCTGCGCCAAATGTATCACCCCCGCCGCCACGTTCAGCCGCGCACCCAGCGTTTCCGCCGCCCAGTCCAGCACCGGATCCCACGCCTGCGCCTGCCGCGCGATCAGCCCCTCGGGGCCTTCGGCGCGATAGCACAGCAGGTCCGACCCGCCGTAATCCGCGATCAGGGCCGCCACCTCGTCAAACTGCGTGGCCACCTTGTCCAGCGCTGCATTGGCCCCGCGCGTGAACGGCATGGTCAGCGGTTTGACTTCGCCGTCCTGCGCATCCCATTCGGCGGCAATCGCCTGCGCCAGCGCCAGCGTGGGCACCACCAGCGGCGTCTTGGCCGGGGTCTTTACCCCGCGCCCGTCCAGCAGCACCGTGAATCCGCCCTCGACCTCGGCCGCCTTGCTTTCCGTCCAGAACCGTTTCGCCGTCCAGCCGCTCATATCTTACTCCCATAGTCCGGCAATCGCCCGCGGCAGGTCGGTCACGCGCTGCACCAGTGCATCCGCCCCCGCCAGCCGCTCCGCCGGGTGATAGCCCCAGCCGACCGCGATCGCCCTCATTCCCGCCGCGCGGGCCATGCTCATGTCAAATTCCGTGTCCCCGATCATCACAGCGTTTTCGGCGCTGATCCCTGTATCCGCCAACGCCGCCAACAGCATTGCCGGGTGCGGTTTGGATGGGTGGTGGTCCGCCACCTGTTGCGTCAGGAACATCCGCTCCAACCCGTGCCCCATCAGCAGCGCATCCAGCCCGCGCCGGGATTTGCCCGTCGCCACGCCCAGCAGGAATTCCGGCACCGCCTGCAGCCCGTCCAGCACCTCGCGCATGCCGGCGTACAGTGGGCTGCTCTGATCTGCCGGCTGCGATACCCTGAGGCGCTGATAGGTGGACTTGTACGTTTCAATCATCGAACCGTACATCTTGTCGGATTTACCGGGAATTAACTGCGGGATCGCCACGTCAAGGCTCAGCCCGACGATCCCCAGGATGTCCGCGCGACTCGGGGGCGCCAGGTCAACCGCATCGAATGCAGCCGCCATCGACGCGACGATATCGGCCTGGCTGTCCACCAGCGTCCCGTCCACGTCGAACACGATCAGCCGCAGGGGCTTGGTCATAGCAGGCTCTCGAACGGATCGTCCGCGGCCAAATCCTCGGTCCAGCCGAAGGTGTCCCAGCTATGTGCCATGTGGTCCGGCAGCGGCGCAGTAAAGGTCATGACCTTCTTGGTCGCCGGGTGTTCGATCCGCAGGGTGCGGGCGTGCAGGTGCAACTTCTTGCTGATGATGCCCCCCAGTTGCGCGCCCCAGCCATCGCCCAGGTTTTCCTGCCCCGACCCGCCGTATTTGCCGTCCCCGATGATCGGGTGGCCGATTTCGGCCATATGCGCGCGCAATTGGTGGGTCCGGCCCGTCACCGGCTCCATCGCCACCCATGCGGCGCGACTGGCCACCCGGTACAGCGTCGCATACAGCGTATGCGCCCGCTTTGCGCCGGGGGTATTGCTCAGATCGCGCGGGTGGATGCACAGCATCTTTTCGCCCTCGCCGCCCTTGCCGTGACCGGGGGCCTTGACCAGCCCGTACTTGATTTCGCCCAGATAAGGCGTCGGCACGCCGGCCACCAAGGCCCAGTAGATCTTGCGCGTTTCGCGATGCCGGAACGCCGCCGTCAGCGCCGCCGCGGCCTCACGCGTGCGCGCCAGCACCAGCACCCCGCTGGTATCCTTGTCCAGACGATGCACCAGGCGGGGCTTCTCGTCATAGCCAAAGGTTAACGCCTCGGCCAATCCGTCCACGTGTTTCGCCTGCTTGCTGCCGCCCTGCACCGGCAAACCCGCAGGTTTGTTCAGCACGATGATGTGATCGTCCATGAACAGGACAGCGTCCTGCATCATCTTGGTGTCGGCTTGGCTAATCCGTTGTTTCAGAATGGATTTCTTCTCTCCGGGTTCCGGCAGGGGCGGGATGCGCACCTCTTGCCCGATCTCGATCCGGGTGCTGGTTTTACAGCGCGCCCCGTTTACCCGCAGCTCACCCTTGCGGCACATTTTTTCAACCTGACCTTGCGTCAGGTGCGGAAACTTGCGTTTCAGCCAACGGTCCAGCCGTTGATCCCCTTCGCCCGGTCCGACGATGACGGTTTGCACCCTGCTCATTGCACCATCCCCCGCGCAAACAGCAACCCCAGCAGCAGGGCAGCCAATGAAAACACAACAGAAACAACAACATATGCGACCGATATAGCCGCCTGCCCGCGTTCCCACAGGGCGATGGCGTCCAGCGAAAAGGCGGAAAACGTGGTGAACCCGCCCAGGATGCCGGTCATCAGCAGCGGCGCGAAGCGGTTTGCGCTGTAATGCCCCAGCAGCACAACGATCATCCCCATCACGAAACTGCCCACAATATTCACCGCCAGAGTCCCCCAAGGAAACCCCGGCCCCATCAACCGCATCGCGGCCACACCCGTCAGATACCGCCCCGAGGCGCCGATCGCGCCGCCCAAGGCCACTTGCAAAAGCGTTGTCATCATGGGCCTTCCTGTGGTCGCCCCCCGCCGGAATGTCAAGGAATACAGGACCAAAGCAGCCAAATACCGCGCGAGTGGCGCGCTAACTGCGCCGCCCTCGCAACTTGCTGAAGTACTCTACCCGTTTTTTCAGCTCGCGCTCGTAACCGCGTTCGACCGGCTGATACAACTCTGGCCGCGCCACCCCGTCAGGGAAATAGTTCTGGCCGGAAAACCCGTCCTCGGCGTCGTGGTCGTAGGCATAGCCCGTGCCATATCCCTGATCTTTCATCAGCTTGGTCGGCGCGTTCAGAATGTGCTTGGGTGGCATCGCCGAACCGGTCTTGCGCGCCAATTGCATCGCCGCCTTGTACCCCACGTAAGCCGCGTTCGACTTCGGGGCCAGCGCCAGATAGACCACCGCCTGCGCCAGCGCGAGTTCGCCTTCGGGGCTGCCCAGACGTTCGTATACTTCCCATGCGTGCAGGCAGATGGATTGCGCCTGCGGATCGGCCAGCCCGATATCTTCGACCGACATGCGCGTGATCCGCCGCGCCAAGAAGCGCGGGTCTTCCCCCCCCGCCAACATCCGCGCCAGCCAGTACAGCGCCGCGTCCGGGTCAGACCCGCGCACTGATTTGTGCAGAGCCGAGATCAGGTTATAGTGTTCCTCTCCACCCTTGTCATACTTGGCCGCGCGACGCATCAGCCGGGTGGACAGGCCTTCTGTGTCCAGTTTGCCCTCCACCTTCCACGCAGCAACCTGTTCAATCAGGTTTAGCAGCGCCCGGCCATCGCCATCGGCCATTTCCAGCAGCGCCTCGCGCGCCTCGCCGGACAAGGGCAGGTTGCGGCCAAGCTCTTTCTCGGCCCGTTGCGCCAACCGTTCCAGATCCTTCAGCGACAGACGTTCCAGCACCAGCACCTGCGCGCGGCTCAACACGGCGGCATTCAGTTCGAAACTGGGGTTTTCCGTGGTTGCCCCCACCAGCAGGATCGTCCCATCCTCCATATGGGGCAGGAAACTGTCCTGCTGCGCCTTGTTGAAGCGATGGATTTCGTCCACGAACAGCAGCGTGCCCTGCCCGTTCGCGCGTCGGATCTTCGCCGCCTCGAACACCTTTTTCAGGTCCGGTACACCGGTAAAGATCGCGCTGATCTGAACGAAATGCAGATCGGTCTCATCTGCCAACAAACGCGCGATCGTTGTCTTGCCCACACCCGGCGGCCCCCAGAACACCAGCGACGACAACGAGCCAGAGTCCAGCATCACCCCCAACGGCGCCTCTGGGCCCAACACCTGGTCCTGCCCGATCACCTCTGACAAGGCGCGAGGGCGCAGCCGGTCGGCCAAGGGCCGCCGTGCATTCGAAATGTCCGCCGCAGCAGCCCCGGTGTCGAACAGATCCGCCATGCCTACAACCTGAACCGCATGGTCAGCCGCTTCAACCCGCGCTGAACCTCCAACGACAGGGTTTTCAGACGTCTGGTCAGCACGTCATCCACTTGGGCAGAGGTCCGCACCACGTCATCATTGATCTGGGTCAGGATATCCCCCGCCCGCAACCCGGCCCGCGCGCCATAAGGGCCGGGTTCTTCGACCACCACGCCTTGCACGGACAACGGCAGCCCATACTCGGCCAGAACGCCGGGATTGATGTTGGACACGGTCAAACCGGGCAGAACGCTGCGATCTGTCAGAATGCGCGTGTCGCGCGACGGGGTTTCCGGCGCGGCGCGCATCGGCACCAACAGCGTATCCACCTTGCCTTTGCGGGCAAAGGTAATCCTGGCCTTGGCTCCAAGACCTGCCACCGTCATGCGAAAGATCATCTCGGCCGGGGTGTTCACCGCCGCACCATCCACGGCCAGCACCACGTCACCGGGCTGCAACCCGGCCTGCAGGAACGGGCTGACGTCGTGCAGATCGGAAATCACGATCCCGCCGGGCAGATCCAGCGACAGGCTGGCCGCCAGGTCCGCATCCACCGGCTGCCCGTTCATCCCGGCCCAGGGTCGTTGGAACACGGCCTCTCCGTCCCGAGCCTGCGTCACGAACTGCGCCACCAGGTTGGACGGGATGGCAAACCCGATCCCGTTCGACCCACCCGACCGCGTCAGGATTCGAGAGTTCACCCCGATCAACTGCCCGTTCACATCCACCAGCGCGCCGCCCGAATTGCCGGGGTTGATCGGCGCATCAGTCTGCAGGAAATAGCCGCGCGCGCTGCCCGTTGCCGTCCCGGACCGCGCCAGCCCCGACACGATCCCGCTGCTGACGGTCTGTCCCACGCCGAACGGATTGCCGATGGCCAGCACCAGTTCACCGACCTCGACGCTATCGCTATCGCGCAGGGACAGAAAGGACAGGCTGTCCGCCTCTTCCAGTTGCAGGATCGCCAGATCGGCCTCTTGATCGCCCAGCAGCACGCGGGCATCGTATTCGCGCCGGTCGTTCAGTACCACGCGGATTTCCGTCGCCTCGCCCACCACGTGGAAATTCGTCACCACGATCCCGTCCTCTGACAGGATCACCCCGGACCCCAGCGAATTCTGCACCCTTTGCCGTGCTGGTCCCCGGTCGCCAAAGAACTGGCGAAAGAACGGGTCGTCCTGGAACGGGCTGGATCGTTCGGCCACGATCCGCTTGGCATAGATGTTCACCACGGCCGGTGCGGCCTGTTTTACCAGCGGGGCAAAGCCCATCTGGATTTCCATCTGGTTCTGCGGAACGCGGGTTTCTGCAGCGGCGAGGGTGGCAAGGCACAGGGCCAAAACGGTGATCGTGGCGCGGAACATGGGATCTCCTGCTTGGTTCCCAATCGATATGCGAACAAGCGGCAAAGGATGCAAGGGCCAAGCGGCGGGGCTGTTGTGTGCCACTACCGCGTAAACCGTTCCTGCCCCATCTGGGCTATCCCGCAGCGCAGCCCCTCGTCCAGCTTCAACCCACACCGTTCAAGCACACGCCGCGACGGCGTGTTGGTGCGCGCCACCAGCTCATGGACCCTCTCGGCGCCCATCCTGTCGATACAATCCAGCAGCATATGCGCATTCACCAGCACACCCAGCCCTCTGGCGCGATAATCCGGGTCAACCGACACCAGCCCGCCCCAGGCGTTGCGTGCATTCGGGCTGAAATCATTATGCGGGAAATAGCCATAGGCCGTAGCGACCACCCGCCCCGAAGGTTCGGTTGCGGTCACCAGCGCGCTTGGTATCGCTTCGCCGGACAAAAACGCCGCATCCATCGGGGCCAGGCCGTTGCGCTCCATACAGGCAAAAGCTTCGGCCACGTTGCCGGGGCTCAGCGCCTCTGCCCCGGTCAGCAGGTCCACACCATCCGGCGGATCGGTCACGATTTCCCGGCTGCACGCTTCGCGGACAGAGTCTGCCCCAGCGGTGAACACATCCCAGAAATCGATGCGGAACCCCATCCTGGCCAGTCTTGCGCTCAGAATATCGCACCGGTCGGTGGCAACCAGCCTGAAACCAAAAATGCCGTCCTCGTCCAGACAGGCCCGGATGGTGTCCCAACCCAGCAGATCAGGATCATCCGTCCCCAGGAAACGGCCCGCGTTACACGCGCCTGGTGTCGCGTTCACCCACCCAACCGACGCCACTGCCTTGCGCCGCAGCCTCTCTTTCAAACCAAGCGTATCCGACTGGGTCATACCGCACCTCCCTTGTCCGGGACAACACTGACAGCATGCCACAAAACGTCCGCCACGACGAGCATTTGCACCAAAGAAAAACCCCCGCCTGCAGACAGGCGGGGGCCGATCCAGGCATCTCTGCCGGTGATCTTATTCTTCTTCAGCGGCGGCTTCTTCAGCGGCAACGCGTGCCTTGTCGGCAGCGCCCTTGGCCGAAACGTCGCGGTCGACGAATTCGATAATCGCCATCGGGGCCATGTCGCCATAGCGGAAGCCGGCCTTCAGGATGCGAACATAGCCGCCCTGACGCTCGGCGTAACGCGGCCCCAGGATGTCGAACAGCTTGGCGACATAGGCGTCCTGCTTCAGCTGCGATGCGGCCTGACGGCGGGCGTGCAGATCGCCGCGCTTGCCCAGAGTGATCAGCTTTTCGATGATCGGGCGCAGTTCCTTGGCTTTCGGCAAGGTGGTCTTGATCTGCTCGTGCTCGATCAGCGAGCCAGCCATGTTGGCGAACAGCGCCTTGCGGTGTTCATGGGTGCGGTTCAGGCGGCGGTAACCACGTGCGTGACGCATGATTTCAATCCTTCTTCAGGTTTTGCTTTGTCTGACGGCCCATGCGTGCGGGCCGCTCTCCTTGGGGCGGGATTGCCCTTGTTGTCCCCGGCATCCCGGGCATTGGGGGAAGACGCGCTTAGAACGCGTCTTCGAATTTCTTGGCCAGATCTTCGATATTGTCCGGCGGCCAGTCCTCGACATCCATGCCCAGGTGCAGACCCATGCCCGACAGCACTTCCTTGATCTCGTTCAGCGACTTGCGGCCGAAGTTCGGGGTGCGCAGCATCTCTGCTTCGGTTTTCTGGATCAGATCACCGATATAGACGATGTTGTCGTTCTTCAGGCAGTTTGCCGAACGGACGGACAGTTCCAGCTCGTCCACCTTCTTCAGCAGCAGCGGGTTGAACTCCAGCCCGTCGTCATCGTCCTGACGCGACGCCGATTCCGGCTCGTCGAAGTTGACGAAGATCGACAGCTGGTCCTGCAGGATACGCGCGGCATAGGCCACGGCATCATCCGGGCTGATCGAACCATCGGTTTCGACCTTCATGGTCAGCTTGTCGTAGTCCAGCACCTGGCCTTCGCGGGTCGGCTGCACGTCATACGAAACCTTCTTGACCGGCGAATAGATCGCGTCGATCGGGATCAGGCCGATGGGCGCGTCTTCCGGCTTGTTGCGGTCCGCAGGGACATAGCCCTTGCCGGTGTTGACGGTCAGTTCCATGTACAGGTCCGCGCCATCGTCCAGGTGGCAGATGACGTGGTCCTTGTTCAGGATCTCGATACCGGCGCTGTCGCTGATGTCGCCAGCGGTGACGGCACCCGGACCCTTGGCGCTGATCGACAGGCGCTTGGGCCCTTCGACGTCCATACGCAGGGCAACCTGCTTCAGGTTCAGGATGATGTCGGTGACGTCTTCACGGACGCCTGCAACCGAAGAAAACTCGTGCAGCACGTTGTCGATCTGCACACTGGTGATGGCCGCCCCTTGCAGCGAGCTCATCAGCACGCGGCGCACGGCATTGCCCAGCGTCAGACCAAAACCGCGTTCCAGCGGTTCGGCTACGACGGTTGCCTGGCGAAGCGGGTCATTGCCCGGTTTCACGTCCAGCTGGGTCGGCTTGATCAATTCAGCCCAATTCTTGTGGATCATGCGTCCCTCCATTCCTGTTCTGCTCCCATGTCCAAAGAGCAAAACGCCCGAGGTTTTAAATGACGGAATGGGGCCGTGCGAAAGCACAGCCCCAAAACGGGTAAGTTCGTATTAGACCCGGCGGCGTTTCGGCGGGCGGCAGCCGTTGTGTGCGATCGGGGTCACATCACGGATCGAGGTGATGTTGAAACCGATTGCGGCCAGCGCGCGCAGAGCCGATTCACGGCCCGAGCCGGGGCCCTGGACTTCAACTTCCAGGGTCTTCACACCGTGCTCCTGCGCCTTGCGGCCTGCGTCTTCGGCTGCCAGCTGAGCGGCATACGGGGTCGATTTACGCGAACCTTTGAAGCCCATGGTGCCGGCCGACGACCACGAAATGGCGTTGCCCTGCACGTCAGAGATCAGGATCTTGGTGTTGTTGAAGCTGGAGTTCACATGCGCGACGCCAGCTGCGATGTTCTTGGAGACCTTTTTCTTGCCCCCACGACGGGTATCACGTGCCATTGGTGCAGCCCTCCCTTACTTCTTCTTACCGGCAATGGCCTTTGCGGGGCCTTTGCGGGTGCGAGCGTTGGTGTGGGTCCGCTGACCGCGCACCGGAAGACCGCGACGATGGCGCAGACCGCGGTAGCAGCCCAGGTCCATCAGACGCTTGATGTTCATCTGCACTTCACGGCGCAGGTCACCTTCAACGGTGTAGTTCGCGTCGATGTGCTCGCGGATGGCCAGAACCTCGGCATCCGACAGCTCGTTCACACGACGGGTCTGGTCGATGTTCACAGCGTCGCAGATGGCCTTGGCCGAAGCCGGGCCGATGCCAGTGATATAAGTAAGGGCGATTGGTACCCGTTTGGCGGTCGGGATGTTTACGCCGGCGATACGTGCCACGTGTCACTTTCCTTTTCGTTGCGGTTCCGTAGCTCCAGAACCTTTTTTCACAACGTAAGCCCGACGAATTCCGCGCCGGGCCTCAGCTGATCCAGGTGATGCGATTGCCGGCGCACGCAGGCGCCGAGAATCATGTTCTCATGCGAGATAGGGCTGGGTATTTAGAAAAAAGGGGGCCGTCAAGCCCCCATCCTCATCGCAGCAAAGATTAGTCCAGGATCGCGGCGATCGCGGCCTGCACCTCTTTGATCCCGCCCAGCCCATCGACAGAGCTTAGCTGCCCCTTGGCATGGTAATAACCAATCAGCGGCGCGGTCTTTTTGTAGTATTCCATCAGGCGAAAACGCAGGCTTTCCTCGTTATCATCCGCGCGGACGGGTTTACCCGCGGCGCGGGCCTCTTCGGCGCGACCGACGATACGACCAACCAGAACCTCGTCATCCACCTGCAACTCAATCACCGCGTCCAGGCTTTCACCCTGCTCGTCCAACAGCGCGGCCAGCGCATCGGCTTGCGCCAGGGTGCGCGGGAAACCATCGAAGATGAACCCGCCTTTTTTCTCGCCCTGCAGCTTTTCGCGGATCAGGCCAATCACGATCTCGTCGGTCACCAGACCGCCGCTGTCCATCACCTTGGCGACCATTTGGCCCATTTCTGAACCGCTGGCCTTGGCCTCGCGCAGCATATCCCCAGTGCTCAGCTGGATCATGTCGCGCGTTTCCACCAGATGGCTTGCCTGCGTTCCTTTGCCCGCCCCCGGCGGTCCAAGCAGAATGATGTTCATCGACGTGCCGGTCCCTTGCGTACGCGTTTCTTGCCCTTGCCGCGAAGCTGCGACTTCTCGATCAGACCTTCGTACTGGTGCGCCAGAAGATGGCTTTGCACCTGCTGGATCGTATCCATGGTCACGGACACGACGATCAGAACCGAGGTTCCGCCAAAATAGAAGGGGATCGCCAGTTGGCTACGCAGAATTTCCGGCAAGAGACAAACTGCCGCAAGGTAGGCCGAGCCCAGAACCAGCACGCGGTTGGTGACGTATTCCAGGTACTCGGCGGTTTTCTTACCGGGGCGGATGCCGGGAACAAAGCCATTCTGGTTCTTCAGGTTGTCCGCCACGTCATCCGGTTTGAACGAAACGTTAAACGTGTAGAAATAGGCGAAGAACACGATCATCGCGATGAAGAACGCCAGGTACAGCGGCTGACCCGGTCCGAAATAGGCCAGGATGGTCGACATGATCGGCCCGGTCTGCTGACCCGAAAACGTGCTGATGGTGGTCGGCAGCAGCAGCAGCGAACTGGCGAAGATCGCCGGGATCACGCCCGCCGGGTTAACTTTGATCGGCAGATGCGAAGACCCGCCGTCATAGACCTTCATCCCCACCTGGCGGCGCGGATACTGGATATGGATCTTGCGCAAGGCGCGCTCCATGAACACCACGAAGGCGATCACCGCGACAACCATAAGGAACACGCCGATGATCACTGCGGGGCTGATCGCGCCAGAACGACCCTGGCTCAGGAACTGGGCTAGTGCGGCGGGAACTTCGGCGATGATGCCGACGAAGATGATCAGCGAAATGCCGTTGCCGATACCACGGCTGGTGATCTGGTCGCCCAGCCACATCATGAACATCGTGCCCCCCACCAGCGTGATGACGGTGGAAACGCGGAAATACAGACCTGGATCGGTGGCCAGTTCACCGGCTTCCAGCGATGCGGCCAGCCCATAGGCCTGCAGCGTCGCCAGCACCACGGTGCCATAACGGGTGTACTGGTTGATCTTGCGGCGGCCTGCGTCGCCCTCTTTCTTCAGCTGCTCCAGTGACGGGACCATCGAGGTCAACAGCTGCACGATGATCGAGGCCGAGATGTAGGGCATGATGCCAAGGGCAAAGATGCCCATGCGGCCCAGTGCGCCCCCGGTGAACATCGACAGGATCCCGCCCAGGCCGGCGGCTGCGCCTTCCATGAAGTCGCGCAGCGCGGCGCCATCGATTCCGGGAACCGGGATGAAGGTACCGATCCGGCAGACGATCAGGATTCCAAGGGTGAACAGGATGCGGCTGCGAAGGTCGGATGCCTTGGCCAGCTGGGACCAGCTGGTGTTCGCCGCCATTTGCTCTACTGCAGATACCATATGCGGTCTCTCTTATGTAGCAACGCCGCCCGGAGCGTTTTCCAGCTCAGGCGGCGTTCTAGGGAAAACTGGGTTTGTATCTAAGCGGCCTTCTTGCCGCCCACAACCCGTTATTCAGCCGCGGCAGCGACCTTCAGCGAGCCACCTGCTTTTTCCACAGCTTCGATGGCCGATTTCGAGGCGCCGGTGACTTCCAGGTTCACGGCGGTCGAGATCTCGCCTTTGGCCAGAACGCGGATACCGTCCAGCTTGCGGCGCACCAGACCGGATGCAACCAGTGCGTCCTCGGTGATGGCGGCCTTGGCGTCCAATTTGCCGGCTTCGATGAACTTGGCGATCAGGCCCAGGTTCACGACGGCGAATTTCTTCTGGTTCGGCTTGTTGAAGCCACGCTTGGGCAGGCGCTGGTACAGCGGCATCTGGCCGCCTTCGTAACCATTGATGGCCACGCCCGAACGCGATTTCTGGCCCTTGATACCACGGCCGGCGGTTTTACCCTTGCCCGAACCCGGGCCGCGCGCTACGCGCTTTTTCTTCGGTGCGGCGCCAGCGTTGTCGCGCAGTTCATGCAGTTTCATGTCGCTTCTCCTTTGCCGGATGTGACCCTCGAAGCGGAATGGGCCAACCACGGCGTTTCTTGGTTGATTCTTGTGCGGCCACAGGGCCACCGGGGGCGTATAGACCCTATGGGCGACCGGATCAAGTGCCGTGACTGCCGCCAACGGCGCGCCACGCAATCGCGGACAATGCCACCCAGACAGCGAACCGGAAGCCAAGCGCAAAGACGGTCCTGATCTCGTAGGCGCCCCCTTGCAGAACATGGACATAGAACAGCGCCATGACCCCGCCGGTCGCCACCGCTATTGCCGCTGAAAGTGGCAGCGCCAGCCGTGATCGGGACAAGATGGCCAACCCCGCCGCGACATAGGCAAGCCCGGCAACCGTGTTGAACCACAAGACGAAGGGCACGACATCCCCGGCGGCGGCTTTCGCTTCTTCGCCTCCGAACAGCGCCAGACTACCAGACAACATGGTCAGCAGGCCGAAGAACACCGCGAACCCGCCGACCGCGCCCCTGACTGTGAACCTAATTTTTCCCATGACATCCCCCTTGGCACCTAAGTTGGGAACCTGCCCCAACCGATTCAATGCGGCAGAATCGTCACTGCCCATCGGACACAAAAAAACACCCCTCGGAAACCGCGGGGCGCTTTTTCCATGTCCCTGGGGACGAACAGACCGTCAGCGGGTCTGGCGCAGGTAGTCTTCCCAGTGCGGAACCGGGTTCATGACAGCGCGGGCCGTCAGGTGACCGAGGTTGGCGAATGCGCGCAGGATTTGGCCGAGGCGAGTTTGTGCGAGTACCATTTCAATTGTCCGTATTCAGTCATCTTGGATATGCGCTGAATACGCCTGCGGGTGCGTCAGAACCACGCACAATGCTGCAACGCCGCAATGCGCAATTCGCATAACTTTTGGGCAGATCGGGAACAGGGGCCCACAACGCAAAACGCCCCGCGGGATTCGCGGGGCGTTTTTCTATTTTACAGGCTGATGCCCGGCGAACGCTCAGTCGCGCTCTTCGATGATCTCGACCAGGTGCGGGATCTTGGCGACCATGCCGCGGATCGCGGGCGTGTCTTCCAGTTCGCGGGTCTTGTGCATCTTGTTCAGACCCAGACCAACCAGGGTCTGACGCTGAACGGCGGGGCGGCGGATCGGGGAACCGATCTGCTTGACTACGATGGTTTTAGCCATGTCACGCTCTCCTTACGCTTCGGCAGGCGCCGCTTCATCCTTGCGCAGGATGTCGGCGACTTTCTTGCCACGACGCGCGGCGACCGAACGGGGGCTGGCTTCTTTCTTCAGCCCGTCGATGGTGGCGCGGATCATGTTGTAGGGGTTCTGCGAACCGATCGACTTGGAAACCACGTCTTTCACGCCCAGCATTTCGAACACGGCACGCATCGGACCACCGGCGATGATACCGGTCCCTTCCGGGGCGGTGCGCATGACGACCTTGCCGGCGCCATGACGGCCTTCGACGTCGTGGTGCAGCGTACGACCTTCGCGCAGGGCGACACGGATCATCTGGCGCTTGGCCTGCTCAGTGGCCTTGCGGATGGCCTCGGGGACTTCTTTCGCCTTGCCCTTGCCAAAGCCGACACGGCCTTTCTGATCGCCGACGACGACCAGCGCGGCAAAGCCGAAGCGCTTACCACCCTTGACGGTTTTCGATACACGGTTGATCGCGACCAGGCGGTCTGCGAATTCCGGGGCTTCCTCGCGTTCGCGACGGTCCCGGCGGTTTTCACGTTCTGCCATAAGGCATTCCTTTCATGGTGGCGCGCTGGCGCCAATTGGTTCAATCCAAGTGAGGGGCCCGACAAGCGGGCCCATCCCGGATCATCGGGGGGGCGACGGGCGCCCCCCGCAGGTCTTAGAACTTCAGCCCGCCTTCACGCGCGGCGTCGGCCAGGGCCTTCACCTTGCCGTGGAAGAGGAAGCCGCCACGGTCGAAGTAGCACTCTTCGACACCGGCTTTCTTGGCGCGCTCGGCGATTGCCGCGCCCACCTTGGCCGCTGCTTCGACGTTGTTCTTGCCAACCACGCCCAGGTCCTTCTCCATCGAGGAGGCGGCCGCCAGGGTGATGCCCTTCACGTCGTCGATCAGCTGCACGCTGATGTTCTTGTTGGAGCGATGAACCGACAGGCGAAGCTTGCCGACGTTCACTTTCCGCTGCTTGTTCCGAACGCGCAGGCGGCGCTTCAGAAACAGGGTACGTTTGCTGTTTGCCATTTTGCTCGTCCTTACTTCTTCTTACCTTCCTTACGGAAGATGTACTCGCCCTTGTACTTGATGCCCTTGCCTTTGTACGGCTCGGGGCGGCGCCATTCGCGGATGTTTGCCGCGACCTGGCCCACAAGCTGGGGGTCATTGCCTTCGATGACGATCTCGGTCTGCTTCGGGCAGGTCACGGTCACGCCGGCCGGCACGTCGAAGTTGACGTCATGCGAGTAACCAAGGCTCAGCTTCAGGGTGTTGCCCTGCATCTGGGCGCGGTAACCCACACCAGTGATCTCCAGCTCTTTCTTGAAGCCTTCGGTCACACCTTTGACCATGTTCGACACCATCGTGCGGGACATGCCCCACTGCTGACGGGCGCGCTTGGACTTGCCGCGCGGCGTCACGGTGACGACATTGCCGTCCACGGTGATGGTGACGTCATCGGTTGCGGTGAAGTTCTGGGTCGCTTTCGGACCTTTCACTTCGATGGTCTGGCCTGACACCGACGCCGAAACGCCGCTGGGCAGCTCGACCGGTTTCTTACCAATACGAGACATTGCAGACCCTCCTTAGAAGACGGTGCAAAGCACTTCGCCGCCAACGTTCTGGCTGCGAGCGGCTGCGTCCGACATCACACCTTTCGGAGTGCTGACAATCGACACGCCCAGGCCCTGACGGACCGACGGGATGTCCTTGACGCCCATGTACACGCGACGACCGGGTTTCGAAACCCGCTTCAGTTCGCGAATGACAGGGGTGCCTTCGTAGTATTTCAGGCCGATTTCAAGGGTCGGATGACCGTTGACGTCGGTGCCCTTTTCGTAGCCGCGGATGTAGCCTTCGTCAGCCAGTACATCCAGAACCCAGGCGCGCAGTTTCGACGCCGGGGTCGAAACGGTGGACTTGCCACGCAGTTGGGCGTTGCGGATACGGGTGAGCATATCGCCGATAGGATCGTTCATATCACTCTCTCCCTTACCAGCTGGATTTCACCAGACCGGGGATCTGGCCGAAAGAGCCCAGTTCCCGCAGCATGATACGGCTGACCTTCAGCTTACGATAGTAAGCGTGGGGACGACCGGTCAGCTGACAACGGTTGTGCAGACGGGTTGCCGAGCTGTTGCGCGGCAGTTTCGCAAGCTTCAGCGAAGCGCGGAAACGCTCTTCCATCGGCTTGTCCTGGTCATTGATGACCTCTTTGAGAGCAGCGCGCTTCGCGGCGTACTGAGCCACCAGGCGTTCGCGCTTCTTCTCGCGTTCGATCATGGATTTCTTAGCCATAACTCTTCTCTCCCGCGCTTAGCTGTTGAACGGCATGTTGAAATGCTTCAACAGCGCCTTCGCTTCCGCGTCGGTTTTCGCGGTGGTGGCGATCACAACGTCCATGCCCCAGACTTCGTCAACCTTGTCGAAGTTGATTTCCGGGAAAACGATGTGTTCCTTGATCCCCATGGCATAGTTGCCACGGCCATCGAACGACTTGCCCGAAACGCCGCGGAAGTCGCGGATACGGGGCATTGCGATGGTGGTCAGACGATCCAGGAATTCGTACATGCGGTCGCCGCGCAGGGTCACTTTCGCGCCCATCGGCATTCCTTCACGAACGCGGAAACCTGCGATCGAGTTGCGCGCCACGGTCATCAGGGCCTTCTGGCCGGCGATGGTGGTCAGATCCTCGACAGCGGATTTTGCCTTCTTGCTGTCGCGGACAGCTTCGGCACCGCAGCCGATGTTCAGAACGATCTTTTCCAGCTTGGGGATCATCATATCGTTCTTGTAGCCAAACTCTTCTTTCAGAGCGGCGCGGATCTTGTCCTTGTACGCGGCCTTCAGACGCGGGGTGTAGGTAGCAGCATCAAGCATCGATCACGTCCCCCGTGGTCTTGGCGTAACGGACCTTCTTGTCACCTTCCATGCGGAAGCCGACGCGGGTCGCTTTGCCGTTTGCGTCCAGGATGGCCAGGTTCGACAGCTGGATCGGCATGGCCTTGGGCAGGCGGCCGCCCTGGGCGGTCTGCGACTGGCGGGTGTGACGGACAGCCATGTTCAGGCCATCAACAACAGCCTTGCCAGCTTTCGGGTCAACAGAAGCGATGGTGCCCTGCTTGCCCTTGTCCTTGCCGGCCAGAACGACGACCTTGTCGCCTTTGCGGAGTTTAGCAGCCATTACAGCACCTCCGGGGCCAACGAGATGATTTTCATGAAGTTCTTGGCGCGCAGCTCGCGAACGACCGGCCCGAAGATACGGGTGCCGACCGGTTCACCTGCGTTGTTCAGGATGACGGCGGCGTTGCGGTCAAAGCGGATGGCGGTACCATCTTCGCGACGAACTTCCTTGGCGGTGCGAACGACGACGGCCTTGCGGACGTCACCCTTCTTCACACGACCACGCGGAATGGCTTCCTTGACGGAAACGACGATGATGTCGCCGACCGAAGCATACTTGCGCTTCGAGCCACCCAGAACCTTGATGCACTGAACTCGGCGGGCGCCAGAGTTGTCAGCAACATCCAGGTTTGTCTGCATCTGGATCATTTGGTTTCTCCCGACCTATGGGGGGACATGCAGGTGTCCGTTTCCCCAGGGTTTCGCTAATAAGCGTCGGGATCGTCTAAGCCTGGCTTAGGCGATCACTTCCCAACGCTTGGTCTTCGACTTCGGTGCACATTCCTGGATACGGACGGTGTCACCGACGCTGAACTGGTTGTTCTCGTCATGAGCCCGGTACTTCTTGGACTTACGAACGGTTTTCTTCAGAACGGGGTGCGTAAAGCGGCGTTCGACCAGAACGGTAACGGTTTGTTCGTTGGCGTTCGAAGTCACGGTGCCTTGGAGAATACGTTTGGGCATCTGTCAGGCTCCTCAGTTAGCTGCCGCTGCGGCTTTTTCGTTCAACACGGTCATCACGCGGGCAACATCGCGACGCACGGCTTTCACGCGGGCGGTGTTCTCCAGTTGACCGGTAGCTTGCTGGAAGCGCAGGTTGAACGCTTCTTTCTTCAGGTTGGACAGCTCCTCGCGCAGCTGGTCCAGCGTTTTTTCACGCAGATCGTTGGCGGACATATCGCCATTTCCTTCTCTCTGACACCAGAAGGCCCCGCTTGGGTAACCTTGTTTCTGGTGGAATCAAAAAACAGACGCGCGAATCCCGGTTTCCCGGAATCCGCGAGATGCCGCTCTATAAGGGAGCGCCCCCCGAGGGGCAAGGGAAAGATTCACTTTTTTCCTTGTTCGCAAAGGAAAACCCCCGCCGGTTGCCCGGCGGGGGTTTGAATTCATGCGGGCGGGTGCCCGAGGGACTTACCAGTCCTCGCGAACCACGACGCGGGTCTTGATCGGCAGCTTCATCGCGGCCAGGCGCAGGGCCTCGCGGGCGATGTCTTCGTTCACACCGTCGATCTCGAACATGATCCGGCCGGGCTTGACCTTGCAGGCCCAGTAATCCACCGAACCCTTACCTTTACCCATACGGACTTCGGTAGGTTTCGAGGTCACCGGAACATCCGGGAACACGCGGATCCAGACACGACCCTGACGCTTCATGTGGCGGGTCATCGCGCGGCGGGCTGCCTCGATCTGACGCGCGGTGATGCGCTCGGGTTGGGTGGCCTTCAGGCCGAAGGAACCGAAGTTCAGGTCGCTACCGCCTTTGGCCTGGCCGTGGATGCGGCCTTTGTGCTGCTTGCGGAACTTTGTACGTTTAGGCTGAAGCATCGTTCAGGTCTCCTTAACGACGGCCGCCGGCGCCGCGGGGCGCGGGACCATCCTGGATTTCCTGCTGGCGACGGTCACGAGCCTGCGGGTCGTGTTCCATGATCTCGCCTTTGAAGATCCAGGTTTTGATGCCGATGATGCCGTAGGGCGTCGAGGCTTCTGCGGTTGCATAGTCGATGTCAGCGCGCAGGGTGTGCAGCGGCACGCGGCCTTCGCGGTACCATTCGGTCCGTGCGATTTCAGCACCGCCCAGACGGCCGGACACGTTCACACGGATGCCCAGGGCGCCCATGCGCATCGCGTTCTGCACGCCACGCTTCATCGCGCGACGGAAGGACACGCGGCGTTCCAGCTGCTGCGCGATCGACTCGGCCACCAGCTGAGCATCCAGCTCGGGCTTGCGGACTTCGACGATGTTCAGGTGCAGTTCGCTGTCGGTCATGTTCGCCAGCTTCTTGCGCAGGACTTCGATGTCCGCGCCTTTCTTGCCGATGATCACGCCGGGACGTGCGGTGTGGATCGTGACGCGGCACTTCTTGTGCGGACGCTCGATGATCACGCGGGCCACGCCGGCCTGCTTGCACTCTTCCTTGATGAACTCGCGGATTTTCAGGTCTTCCAGCAACAGGTTGCCGTAGTCCTTGGAATCTGCGTACCAGCGGCTGTCCCAGGTGCGGTTCACCTGCAGGCGCATGCCGATCGGATTAACTTTCTGACCCATTAGGCTTGCTCCTCAACTTGACGCACCTTGATGGTGAGCTCCGAGAACGGCTTCATGATCTTGCCGAAACGGCCACGCGCACGCGGACGGCCACGCTTCATGACCAGGTTCTTGCCAACAAAGGCTTCGGCCACGATCAGTTCGTCCACATCCAGGTTGTGGTTGTTTTCGGCGTTCGCAATCGCGGACTGAAGGCACTTCTTCACGTCCAGCGCGATCCGCTTCTTCGAGAAGGTCAGATCGGCCAGGGCCTTTTCCACCTTCTTGCCGCGGATCATGGCGGCGACCAGGTTCAGTTTCTGCGGGCTGGTGCGAAGCATACGGACCTTGGCCATTGCTTCGTTGTCTGCCACGCGGCGGGGGTTGTTTTCCTTGCCCATGACTTATTTCCGCTTCGCTTTCTTGTCAGCCGCGTGACCATAGTAGGTCCGGGTCGGCGAATATTCACCGAACTTCTGGCCGATCATTTCCTCGGTCACGTTGACGGGAACGTGCTTCTGGCCGTTGTACACACCAAAGGTCAGCCCCACGAACTGGGGCAGAATGGTGGAACGACGGGACCAGATCTTGATAACTTCATTACGACCCGACTCACGCGATGCTTCGGCTTTCTTAAGCACATAAGCATCCACGAAGGGGCCTTTCCAAACAGAACGTGCCATGTCTTAGCGGCCCTTCTTCTTGGCGTGACGCGAACGCACGATAAGCTTCTGCGACGCCTTGTTGGTGTTACGGGTGCGCTTGCCCTTGGTCGGCTTGCCCCACGGGGTCACCGGGTGACGACCACCAGAGGTCCGGCCTTCACCACCACCGTGCGGGTGGTCGATCGGGTTCATCACGACACCGCGGACGCTCGGGCGGATGCCCTTGTGGCGCATACGGCCGGCTTTACCGAAGTTCTGGTTGCTGTTGTCGGGGTTCGACACGGCACCGACGGTGGCCATGCATTCCTGACGCACCATGCGCAGTTCGCCCGAGGACAGGCGGATCTGGGCATAGCCACCATCGCGACCCACGAACTGGGCGTAGGTGCCTGCAGCGCGGGCGATCTGTCCGCCTTTGCCGGGCTTCATCTCGATGTTGTGGACGATGGTACCGATCGGCATGCCCGAGAACGGCATTGCGTTGCCCGGCTTGATGTCGGCCTTGGCCGAGGCGATCACCTGGTCGCCGACAGCCAGACGCTGGGGCGCGATGATGTAGGCCTGTTCGCCGTCTTCGTACTTGACCAGTGCGATGAACGCGGTCCGGTTCGGGTCATACTCGATCCGTTCGACGGTCGCGGCGATATCGAATTTGTTACGCTTGAAATCGACGATGCGGTAGAGGCGCTTTGCCCCGCCGCCCTTGCGGCGCATCGTGATCCGTCCAGTGTTGTTCCGGCCACCGTTCTTGGTCAAACCCTCAGTGAGGGCTTTGACCGGACGGCCTTTCCACAGCTCCGAACGGTCGATCAGAACCAGCCCACGCTGGCCCGGCGTAGTCGGTTTATACGACTTGAGTGCCATGCTTTCTGTCTTCCGTTTTGTGAGGCAGGCGATTGCCTACCCTTAGGTTACAGCCCCCCGAAGGTGGCCAGTTTGATAGGGCCCCGAAGGTCCCTGAGTCCAAAAATCACCGGCCCCGGAACGAATCCGAGGCCGAAGATTGCGCGTCTTTAGCAGGGGTAACAGGGGGAGTCTATAGCCCCTTAAGGATTCTTTCCCGAAGGGAGGGTGTTTTCACCCATCAAATCTCAGCTCATCCAAACCGTGCAACGACGTCGCGCAAGGCGGCCAGCGGCCTTAGATCCGAGACCACGTAAAAAGCCCCCCGGTTTGCACCGAGGGGCCTTTCGATCTTCAAAGCCGTGGATCTTACAGACCGGTGGTCACGTCGATCGTGTTGCCCTCTTCCAGGGTCACATAGGCTTTCTTGACGTCTTTACGCTTGCCCAGCTGGCCGCGGAAACGCTTGACCTTACCCTTGGAAACGACGGTGTTGACGGCCTTGACCTTCACACCGAACAGGGATTCAACGGCTTCCTTGATCTGCGGCTTGTTGGCGTCGATCGCCACTTCGAAGACAACCGCGCCGTTTTCGGACGCCATGGTCGACTTTTCGGTGATGATCGGCTTGCGGATCACGTCATACAGTTCTGCTTTGGTGGTCATTTCAGACGAGCCTCCAGAGCTTCGACAGCTGCTTGCGTCAGCACCAGGGTGTCACGCTTCAGGATGTCATACACGTTTGCGCCCATCGACGGCAGGATATCCAGACCCTCGATGTTGCGGGATGCCTGCAGGAAGCCTTCGTTGACCGATGCACCGTCGATAACCAGTGCGCGCTTCCAGCCCAGGTTTTTCACCTGCTTGGCCAGGGCTGCGGTCTTGCCGTCGGATTCTGCGTTCGCGATCACGACCAGCGAACCCTCTTTGGCTTTCGCCGACAGAGCATGCTTCAGGCCCAGAGCGCGGAACTTCTTGGGCAGGTCGTGGGCGTGGCTGCGAGGGGTCGGGCCCTTGTAGATGCCACCCTTGCGGAAGATCGGCGCCTTGCGGGAACCGTGACGTGCGCCACCGGTGCCTTTCTGGCGGTAGATCTTCTTGGTCGAGTAGCTGACCTCGGACCGGCCCAGCGTGGCGTGGGTGCCAGCCTGCGCCTTGTTGCGCTGCCAGCGGACGACGCGGTGCAGGATGTCGGCGCGGGGTTCCAGGCCGAACAGATCGTCGGACAGTTCCACCGAACCGGCTTTGCTGCCGTCCAGATTGATCACGTCAAGTTTCATGCTTCACCCCCTTCGGCGGGCGCTTCTGCGGCCGGAGCCTCAGCGACAGCGGCCGATTTCAGAGCTGCCGGGAACGGAACGTTCTCGGGCAGTTTCTTCTTCACGGCGTCCTTTACGGTGACCCAGCCACCCTTGGAACCGGGGACGGCACCCTTGATGAACACCAGGCCACGGTCGGCGTCGGTCTTGACGACTTCCAGGTTCTGCGTGGTCACGCGGACGGCACCCATGTGGCCTGCCATCTTCTTGCCCTTGAACACCTTGCCGGGTTCCTGACACTGACCGGTCGAACCGTGCGAACGGTGGCTGATCGACACGCCGTGCGAGGCGCGCAGACCACCGAAGTTGTGGCGCTTCATTGCACCCGCAAAGCCCTTACCGATCGAGGTGCCCGCAACGTCGACCTTCTGACCGGCAACATAGTGCTCGGCCGAGATCTCGGCGCCGACTTCGATCAGATTGTCCTCGGTGACGCGGAATTCGGCCAGCTTGCGCTTGGGCTCGACCTTCGCGGCGGCGAAGTGGCCGCGCATGGCCTTGGAAACGCGTTTCACCTTGGCAGCACCGGCACCCAGCTGAACGGCGGTGTAGCCGTCCTTGTCCGTGGTGCGCTGTGCGACAACCTGCAGGTTTTCCAGTTGAAGAACGGTCACAGGGATCTGCTTGCCGTCTTCCATGAACAGGCGGGTCATGCCCACCTTCTTGGCGATAACACCAGAGCGCATCTTACATACCCTCCGATCTTACGACTGCAGCTTGATTTCGACGTCCACGCCAGCGGCCAGGTCGAGCTTCATCAGCGCGTCCACGGTCTGGGGGGTCGGATCAACGATGTCGAGCATACGCTTGTGCGTACGAATCTCGAACTGGTCGCGGGATTTCTTGTCGATGTGGGGTCCACGCAGAACGGTGAACTTCTCGATCTTGTTCGGAAGCGGGATCGGGCCACGGACCTGAGCGCCGGTGCGCTTTGCCGTGTTCACGATTTCCTGGGTGCTGGCGTCCAGAACCCGGTAATCGAATGCCTTCAGCCGAATGCGAATGTTTTGACTTTGCATTTCGTCAGCCTTTTTTCAGGCGTTGGAGTTGAGAGGAGGATTCACGCTCATCGCAAACCCTCGTCGAACCCAAACGGCGGGAATCACCCCGCCGTCACGTTCCCAACTGGAACTTTCGCGCGTATACAGATGGCCGCGCCGTGGGGCAAGCAAAAAGATCGTACCTCAAGACGTTTTCAATCTGTTGCGAATAAAGCTTCTTGGGTACCTTTTTGTGATTGTTGATCATACAGAAGGAATTAACCTTGTGACTCCATTTTCAGGCCTCTTCGGTCTTATTCTGGCCGCTACTTTGGCTTCATCGGTGAACGCGCAAGAATTCGCACTAGCCCCAAAGCCCGACAAACGCGAATTGTTCACTAAAAACGCGCAAGTCAACAAGCGTGATCCAAGTGGCTACCTTGGCATCAATTCAACCATCGTGCTTCAACTTGGCGATGACAGCTACGCAGTTCTCTATGGCGTGCTGGCAGGAAAACGAGCGGGAGATTCATTTCATTACTTCGAGAACCAGGACATCGGGATAACCTGCAAGGGTGTCGGTGTTCCGACAAAAACCGGAGGAAACATCACGAATGAATGCTTCCTCAACGGGGCCTCAACGGGCAAGCGCACCTATTCAGTTGCGAACTATGGAAAGCTGTCTGGCCGAATGATTTTTCATACGTATGACGGGGTTGAGCAAGTCGGCCTGGCTGCGATGCAGTGGGGTCTGTCTTATCCAAACTACAAAAAGGTGTATAAGTATCTGAAGGCGAAGGGCGGCTGATCCTTCCCCGGCAATTCCCAGGACTTCAACCGCCCACAGCAAAAGGGCCGCTGTTTCCAGCGGCCCCCTGCAGTCGGATCAACGAGAGTRATTACTCGAGGATTTTCGACACGACGCCCGAACCGACGGTGCGGCCGCCTTCGCGGATGGCGAAGCGCAGGCCTTCTTCCATCGCGATCGGCGCGATCAGCTCGGCCGACAGTTTCAGGTTGTCGCCCGGCATCACCATCTCGGTGCCTTCCGGCAGGATGCAGGTGCCGGTCACGTCGGTGGTGCGGAAGTAGAACTGCGGACGGTAGTTCGCGAAGAACGGGGTGTGACGACCGCCTTCTTCCTTGGTCAGGATATAGACCTCGGCTTCGAACTTGGTGTGCGGGTTCACCGAACCGGGCTTGCACAGCACCTGGCCGCGCTCGACGCCGTCACGGTCAACGCCACGCAGCAGCGCGCCGATGTTGTCGCCGGCTTCACCGCGGTCCAGCAGCTTGCGGAACATTTCAACGCCCGTGCAGGTGGTCTTCTTGGTGTCCTTGATGCCGACGATCTCGATCTCGTCGCCGACGTTGATCACACCACGCTCCACACGACCGGTCACAACCGTGCCGCGGCCAGAGATCGAGAACACGTCTTCGATCGGCATCAGGAACGGCTGGTCAACAGCACGCGCCGGGGTCGGGATGTATTCGTCAACAGCCGCCATCAGTTCGCGGATCTTGTTTTCGCCGATTTCCGGGTCGCGGCCTTCCATCGCGGCCAGGGCCGAACCTGCAACGATCGGAATATCGTCGCCCGGGAAGTCGTAGGCCGACAGCAGCTCGCGGACTTCCATTTCCACCAGCTCCAGCAGTTCCTCGTCGTCCACCTGGTCGACCTTGTTCAGGAACACGACCAGCGCCGGAACGCCAACCTGGCGCGCCAGCAGGATGTGTTCACGGGTCTGCGGCATCGGGCCGTCAGCCGCGTTCACAACCAGGATGCCGCCGTCCATCTGCGCCGCACCGGTGATCATGTTCTTCACATAGTCGGCGTGGCCGGGGCAGTCGACGTGCGCGTAGTGGCGGGCGTCGGTTTCATATTCCACGTGCGCGGTCGAGATCGTGATCCCGCGCGCCTTCTCTTCCGGGGCGCCGTCGATCTGGTCATACGCCTTGAAGTCACCGAAATACTTGGTGATCGCTGCGGTCAGCGTGGTCTTGCCGTGGTCAACGTGACCGATCGTGCCGATGTTGACGTGCGGCTTGTTACGCGCAAACTTTTCCTTTGCCATATTTAGGCGCCTCGCATTGGGGGGCCCATTCGGCCCGGGTTTACTATCGGGGGCCGATTTATTGGTTTGGCGACCGGAAATCAAGCCTTGGTTGCGGGCAGTTGCCAGACAGCGCGGGCACGGTGCCCGCCGGGCCTCGCTCAACTGTCCGAAGCAGCCGAAGTCACGGGATTTTCATCGCTTTCCTGCGGGGTGAACCATCCCTCGTCGGCGCGTTTGCGCACCAGCACATCCTGGATCAGCTTGGCAGCGTTGCGCGAAAGATTCTCCATCTGCTGTTCCTTGCTTTGGGTCAGGCCGGACCCGATGATCGACCCGCCAGAGAACGATTCCAGCACCGTGATCTGTTCCGGCTTTTCGTTCAACTTGGCACCTTTTGCATCGTCCCAGACCGTCAGATTGATGATCAGCACGGATTTTGGCGACAGGATGATCGGAATGCCCGGTTGCGCCAGAACATAGCCTTCGACCGAGACGCCGAAATGATACAGCCTGTCGCCCTCGTAGCGGTCGAACCGTTCCGCGATGGCCCCGGTCAAAGAGGCGATCCATTCCTCTGGCGTCGCGTCGCGCGAAACCGGCCCTTTCGTCATCTTGGGCGCCACCACGATGTTGTGCCCAAGATTGAAATCACCCAGTTCGACAGGCGGTTCGTTCAGGTCGTTGGCATTGGTGCAGGCGGCCAGCCCGAACAGAAGGGCGAACAGGACAAGGATACGAGGCATACGGTGTCTCCGGCTTGGCGTTTTCTTCGGGATAAAGCACTCTGGCAAGGCGTGCAATCGCAACGGGATTTGCCAGGGGCGTTCTGCCCCATATATCGTTGTCTGAACCGGAGACAGCCATGACAGATACCACCGCCTTGCCCGTTCGGGTTCCGCTGGTCACCCGCCCTTTGGGGCTGTGGGGCAGCCTTGCCGCCGCGCGCCGGAATATCCTTGGCATCATCCCGGACATAGCGACGCGCCAGCCGATGGTATCCGGCAAGACCGGAAAACGCTGGCACATGGTGATGGACCCTGACGCGCTGAAACGCGTGCTGCTGGAGCGGTTGGACGACTACCCCAAGTCCGACGTCACCAAGAACCTGCTGCGCCCCGCCATCGGAGAGTCGCTGTTCGTGGCGGAAGGGGCGCATTGGCGCTGGCAGCGCCGTGCCGTCGCGCCAGCCTTTTCGCATCGTAACGTCACCAACCTGTCCCCGATCATGACCGCCGCCGCCGAAAGGGCCGACGCACGCGTTACAGCGGCAGGCAAACGCGCCATGAACATGTACGCAGAAATGGTGCGCGCCACGTTCGAGGTAATCGGTGATGTGACATTTTCCGGCGACGAAGGGTTTGACCGGGACGCAACCCACCGCGCTATCGACAGCTATATAGCCGAGGCGGGACGGGTCAGCCTGCTGGACATGATCGGCGCGCCGGACTGGATGCCCAGGCCCAGCCGTGTCTTTGCCGGCCACGCCGTGAAACAGATGAAATCCGTGGCCGACAAGGCCATCACCAGCCGCAAGTCCCGCCCGAAAACCGGGATACCCGACCTGCTGGACCTGTTGCTGGCAGGCGAAGACCCTGAAACCCACCGCACGATGACCACGGCAGAACTGCGGGACAACTTGCTAGCCTTCATCGTTGCCGGCCATGAAACGACGGCGCTGACGCTTTCCTGGGCGCTGTACCTGTGTGCATTCGATCCAGTGGCTCAGACCCGCGCCCGGGCCGAGGCGCAATCGGTTCTGCGCGATGGCGATCCGGCCACGGCTGCCGATGTGGCGAACCTGCCCTATACCCGGCGGATTGTGGACGAGGCCCTGCGCCTGTACCCCCCGGCGGCCTTGCTGTCGCGCACGGCCCAAGCCGCCGACACTCTGGGCGGACGAGAGATTCGACCGGGTGACACGGTGATCCTGCCCATCTACGCGCTGCATCGAAATCGTCTGCTGTGGGACGACCCGGATGCGTTTCACCCAGACCGTTTTGCCGACCGCAAGGCAATCCCGCGCTATGCCTACCTGCCATTCGGGGACGGGCCACGCATTTGCATCGGGGCCAGTTTCGCGCTGCAAGAAGCGGTGATCATCCTTGCGACGCTGTTGTCGCGCCACCGTTTTACGCTGGTGCCCGGCCGCACACCTGCACCGGTCATGATCCTGACTTTGCGTCCCGAAGGCGGAGTCTGGCTACAGGCCGAGCCAGCCTAGCGGCCGTCCTTCTGGCCGAAAGACAGATCAGGCAAATCGGTGGCGACCCCGGAAGGAGGGGAAGCACTCATCCAAAATACGCAGACAAACCATTGATATTAAATCAAAATTTTTAGAACGCGGTGGTGTCATCATCCTGTGGTGTACCGTACACCACCGAAAAAACGGTATTCGCCCAAGTGAATCAATCTAGTCTGCTTCATTGCCGCCTAAGTGTTCGGTGTGGGTGGTGGTATGCGGTTGTCTGGGAAGTAATCGCTCGGTTTACTCCAAGCTTGGGTCGCACACCTCGCTTAGGTTGCCTTGGGTGGCCCCTCCCTTAGTCGAGAAAGGTCACCCAAGGGTATGCCTTTGGCACACTCTATGCTGTCATGGGTTGGGCCGCTCAGTCTGTCTCTCTGTCCATCTATGGGGGGCGCTAGCTACCGAGGTTGTTTTAAGGCCGCCTGATAGGCCAAGACGTCTGCTTCTTCGTTACGAGGGTCACCATTGTGACCACGGACCCATTGCCACTCGACGTCTAGGCCGTCGGAGACAGCCACAAGAGCCTCCCAAAGCTCCTTGTTCTTGACGGGCTGTCCGCTTGAGGTGCGCCATCCTTTAGCCCGCCATTTATGCAGCCGTTCGGTCATCCCCAGGATGACATACTGGCTATCCGAATAGACAGTGACTTTGGCGGGTTCGTTTCGCTTAATTTGGCGCAGGCCTGTAATGGCCGCCCTCAACTCCATCTGGTTGTTTGTGGTATCTGGGGCGCTGTTGCTGACGGCCTGCTTTTCAATCTCGATGTCATTTTCATAGCGGCGGACAACTGCGGCGCCCCCCCCCTATTCCGGGGTTTCCAAGGCAGCAGCCATCAGTGTGAATGGTGATCTCTGTATTCGTCATTGTTGCGTTTCCTTGCGGTTTTCTAAGGTTATTGCAGTGTGTCTTGCAGATAGACGCCTTCTGGTTCTTGCCCCGAGCAAACCGCGTTGATGTAGCGCTTGATTGAGAGGCCAAAGAACTTCTTGGTGTAGGCGTTCGCTGCTCTTGTGATGTTCAACCGGTTGTCAGCGCGTGGCCGCTGTTTGTAGAGTTTCGGGTCTGAAAGGATGTTCCTGAGGCCTGCATCGCGGGGAATGAACTCCAAGATGTGTTTCATGGTGCCGAGGCGATCTTGCGGTCGCGCGGAGTGGATCATTTCAGTGAGCCGGTGCGCCCGCTCGTAGTGCTGCCAAGACCGTTCCTTGTTCTCATTGCTGCGGCTGCCTCTTGAGGAGTTCCTTGAAGAGCGGCGCTGGCATTCGCGAGAACAGAATCGCTGGTTGGTCCGCTTGGGCTTGAAGGCCACATTGCAACCGGGGCACTGGATGGTGCCATCGTTGGGCACGACAATAGGGTCGACGGTGTCGAACATAACGGGTTCCTTTCGGTGGTGATTAGAGGATGCGGAGGTGGGAGGTCGTGACCGCCGAAGACGGACCCCCTCGCTTTAGGTGCGCGTGGTGTCGACCTGATGATCACCTGAGATTCTCAGGGTCTCAATCAGGGTGAGCTTTCAGGCACGGGCTGCGCCCTTGAAGACCCAATGCGGCTGTTACCGCGATGTTGATGAACTGAAAGTAGGTATTAGCATGGCTAGAGGCGTCGATATGACCGTGGCGAAGCCATCGGAGTAGGTCTTCACCTCTAAGCGGGCAAATTCAGGGTCAGCCAGCGTAGCTGGAGCTAACTGATGGTCACCCTTATGGTTCGGCTTCTTGTTCGCGAAGGCGAAGCCGTAGCACCTGTGGGGGTACATTTCATGTGCGGAGGGCGGATTAGCGCCCCGAGGGCTTCCTGTCGCCATCGGGTTCCTGCCAGACCAGCACGGGGTTGATGTAGATGCGTTGGGAGGGCTGATAGGAATAGATCACCCCTCGGCACATGTGTCCCGAAACGAAACCACCCCGGCGGCTTCTGGGCTACCGGGGCGGACTAGAGGTGGTGTTTGGGGCTAGAGTGCGGGTTAATCGCCTGAGGTGGTCCTACATCCCCCAGCGGGCCAGCGTCGCCTCGGCCTTGGCCGGGTTCTCGGCTATCCGAATGACGGTATTCCTGTTGACGCCAACGGCCTTGGCGATTGCCGAGTGGCCCCGACCCCCATCAAGCATGGTCTGGACCTCGTTGAACTGGTCGCGGTTGAAGCTGGGTTTGCGGCCCTTGAACTTCTCTGGCGTATTGGCCTTGTGATAGGCGATGCCCGCCTTCTGGGCTTCCTTGGTGGCCTCGGCCTGTGCCTGAGCCGTCGCCGCCATGAACCCTATCAGCGCGTCTCTCACGGCTTGCTGCGTCGGGTCAGTGGTCGCGCCGTCAAAGGTCATTCGGTTGATCACGGTCTTGATGGTCACGCCCTTCCGCATGAAATGCCGAATGACATCGGTGACGTCCTGATAGTTGCGCCCCAGACGGTCCACCCAGCGGACCACGAGAGTGTCCCCTTCGCGTAGCATGTCGAAGAGCCGCTTTCCGTTCTCTCGCTCCGCCAGCTTCGTATTCACACCCGACACACCATTGTCCGAGACGACTTCATCAACCTTGAAGCCAGCCTGTCGGGCCTGTTCCAACTGGTGGTCGCTGGTCTGTTCTGTTGTGGAGACGCGGGCGTAGAGGATGGTTCTGGGCATAGGCGATCCTGTTCACAAGAGTTATGCTCACATACATGAAGTGTTCACAGGTGGAAGTCAACCCTTATGAGCAGCCCGGAGGCGTCCCCCAAAGCTGCCCATTGAGGTATACCCTATCGCACACTCATGTTCTTGGCTTCAAATAGACCTCTTAGAAATGCTGGGAGAACACTGCCCAAACACCAAGACAACCCGTTTGGGGCGCAACAAGACCCACCCATGCCCATCGCACTCAGCCTTGGTCTATTGGGAACAGATTGGCCTGACAAAGGTCTGTGTCCGTCAAGCAAATCAGGGCCAACCAACCCCACCGGGGGGATGAAACGCGAGCAGCACTATAAATCTCTGGTTCCCAAATTTTCGCGATGAAACAAATTCGAAGTTCAAGCTGCAGCGCCGCATTGAAATCTAACAAAAATCCGCCTTCAACCCTTGAGCCAGCAACGGCACAACACTACATAACACTATATCATGTGGCGTATAGTCGCAGTTTTGGCTCATATGGTAGCTTTAAACGGGCAGCGGCGTTTTGGGCTTAGGAGCTTCAAGTGATTGTCAAGGATAACGTCGATGGGTCCAAATGGCCTGACGAACCGAAACAAGCCAGCAAAGGGTATTGTACTCGATCAGCCGATGCGGCGTGCTATCTTGAGTGCGAACTTCTCGCTTCGGTTGCTGGACCGCGCTGTTTTCTATGACACTTATTCTTTCAGTTCAGACCCGAGGCTCTATCTGGCTTGTGGCAGACCGAAGACTATCTGCCCCCGGTAAACGGCCAATCGATGACGCGGTGAAAGCAACCTTGGTTGAAGTGACCGACGGCATTGCAATGATGGGCTACGCCGGATTGGGCGCGACCGCTTTCGGAAGCCAGCCTTCGCAGTGGGTAAGTAATGTTCTTCGCGGAAGGCATCATCCCTTGGAGCAAATGCTAGGTATCGTAGCAGACGCCATGAAGCGAGAATTTATTCCGCACATGGACGGCATCCGCGACACGCAACAGCGCCGACATAGCTTCATCATTCCCGCACTGCTGAAAGACCGGCACCATATCTACACCATAGACATGGTCCATACTAATGGGGAGTATCGGTTTCGGTATACACGCCACATCATGGGCGGGGCCTTAACTCCTCTCCAAGTGACTGTTCCGATTGGCCTTGCTGGTTCAGGAGCAATGCCACTCCTTCGACGCGATCATTGGCAAAGACCCCTGCTTAGAATGGTGAAAGCCTACAATAGAAAAAAGATCACTGGTCGCGCTGTGGCCGAGCATTTGGCACAGATCGCGTATTCGTCCTATCTTGAAACCGCAGATGGAACAGTTGGGCCTGATTGTTTGGTCGTATGGCGTAATGCAAAGGGAAGTCCCCACAAAGGTGGCGGAGCGCATGACTTTTTCTCCCACCGCCAATGCGTCGGTGGTGGATCAATCCCCGGCATCACCAACGGAATAGACATGTCCGCGCTGGTTCAGATCATGATGGACGAAATGGCACCCCACTTCGAGAAGGTCAACGCAGCATGGGATCGCGGTGAGGAGCCGCCAAAATTCGATGGCCGTAAGAAAGAGATTAACCAGCGCCTTGCCCAACTACCATCAAAACCGGATGAAAAATTGCGCTAGAAAAACGCCGAATGTTCTACCGGCTTGCTTGCGCCTCTGATTAGGAGATACATGCGAGACCAACTCTTAGGTTTTTCGTGGTTTTCCAAATGGATAGATGAAGGCCAAAGTTGACCGGCACGCCTATCGCCGGGCCAAAATCAGAAGCCTTCCAGATGCCCCTCACGGCTCAGAAGTCCTGCTACCTTTTCCTGAACCTCAGCAAGTTCGTTGTCGTTCAACCCGTGATCGTATGGGTTCGACGATCTCTTGACTCCGGCCCATCCGCCAAGATCGTGGGCATCGTCGATAGACAACCCGGCCCTACGTGAGGTCGTCTTCCATGTATGGCGGAGGGAGTGGAACGCGAGGCGCTCATCGGTCTCTCTGCCGAGCACTTTCCGCCGCAATCCGGTGAATGCCTTGGAAGCTGATTTGGCTGTCCCCGTCGCGGCGTTGATAGGGAATGCATGGAACAGCCGGTCATGTTCTCCCTCCAACGCAGCGGCACGAAGGCGCTGAACGATGGGTTGTGCGACCCTCGGCACGGGGACCACACGCTTCGCATTCTCCGACTTGCCACCAGCGATGAGGAATACCGACCCATCTTCCTTCGTTTCCGCGACAGTCACTTTCGCTATCTCCGTCACCCGCGCTCCGGTCACCAGCCCCAACCGGAATAGATCACCCATGCGGTCACCCTGAGGCACTGCAGCGAGTACCTTTCGGGTCTCCTCGGGTTTGAACTGGTCGCGCTTTGGCTCGTTCTGCTTCTTCATCATCGGCACGTCGTCATCGGGCCGGTTGAATGGGTTGGCGTCCAGTTTCACCTTCCGCCTAGCCAGCGCCCAGCGCCAGAGACCCCGAAGCATAGAGATCAGCTTCTCAGTGGTCGCGGGTGTGAGCGGCCTGCCCGTCTTCTTGGACGTTTGCGCGGGGAGAAATTCATGCTGGAAGTTCGATACCAGTTCGGGGGTGATTTCATCGAGAAACAGGGCATCTGGCGTCGTATCCATGAAGGCACAGAGGTAGTTGACCGCCGTCACCACCTCGTTCGCCGACGTCTTGCCAAGCGGCTTGTTTCCGTAGGGATTGCCCGGCTCCCGTGCCTCAAGATATTGCTCTCTCGCCTTGGACAACGGTAGAGTTGTCGCCGTGGCCACCTTGAGGAATGCCCTGCCGTCGCTCCTGGGTGCCCTCTCGGCTTCGTCGTAGATGAGGTCGCGCACAAGGGTGGCGTCGCGGTCAGCGCGTAGTGCATCCGCCCAGAGTTCTGCCCTCTCCAGACTGAACCTATTCCGTGCCCGATATTCGATCTCCAGCTTTCGCACCTCGGCCAAGTAAATGTCCCGCAACTTCTTAGCGCTCGGCAGGTGCCGTTCGCCACCCATAGGCCGAATAATCCACGTCCCGAAAGGCTTGCCGTTTGCCCAAGGATTTGGGGTTTCTCTCAGCCCCTTCGGGGTTTTCATCCTGAACCGATAGGCGGTTCCCGACCCCTTGGGTTGCTCGATATAATCCATTGCGGCGCTCCGGTGGTGTCCCTCAGTGGTGTCCTTTACACCACAAGTCGGTTCCCACCAAACGCTAACTCATTTGTTTTGCATAATTTTTTTGAAGTGGCGACCCCGGAAGGACTCGAACCCTCAACCTATTGATTAGAAGTCAATTGCTCTATCCAGTTGAGCTACGGGGCCGCTGTGGCGCGGTGCCCCGCGCCGGGAAATCAGTGGGTCCAGGGGCCACGGCGGTTGGTGGCAAAATTCTCGCCGTAGCCGCCCATCCTGATGTTCGGCTTGCGCGTTTTGGGCTCGGTCACGATGGCCTCGATCCCGTGTTCAGCCGCATAGTCCAGCGCCGCTTCCTTGGTGGCGAATTTCATCTTCACCTGCGATTGCGTGTCCGAGCTGGAGGTCCATCCCATCAACGGATCAACCTCGCGGCTGGATGCGGGGGCGAATTCCAGAACCCAGGACTTGGTTTTGGCCGTCCCCGAGGACATCGCGGTCTTGGCAGGCTTGTAAATACGCGCACGCATTTCGGAACTCCTCTTTGACAGCGAGGGTTATCAGGGAAAAACGGGGAAACAGCAAGAGCAGACCGCCCGTTTCCAGCGCATTTCGCTTCGGAAAATGGGCGTTGGCCGCCATCTGGCCCGCAGGGAGCGAGGGGTGGGTGAACGCGGACCCGATGACGGCCAAGCCTGCTGCTTGCTGACTTGAATCATAGGTGTGAATTGAATCTATTCGCAAGCGATTCCGATCACGAAATTACAAATTTGCCCCGAAATATTTTCAATTATTTCAAATCGGCCAAGAAGGTTTACCAATTTCATGCCCTTCGCCCTATTTCCGCACAGCAAACGGATTCGGCCAAAGAATTCCGCGGGACAACGCAGGGGTTGAAGTAGAACAAAAACAGATCAAATCTGTGGCGACTGCCCGGAGATTCTCATGCCCTATGCTCATTCCGACCGTTCGGACCCGCTGATGCACAAGCCAGCCCCTGACGTGAAAACCCGGCCTAAGCTGGAAGGCGGCAAACGGTTCGTGATGAAATCGGCCTTCGACCCGGCGGGCGACCAGCCGACCGCCATCGCAGAGTTGTCACAGGGCGTTCTGTCCGGCGAACGCGATCAGGTGCTACTGGGGGCGACGGGGACGGGCAAGACCTTTACCATGGCCAAGGTCATCGAAGAAACACAGCGCCCCGCGATCATCCTGGCCCCGAACAAGACACTGGCCGCGCAGCTGTACGGCGAGTTCAAGGGCTTCTTTCCCGACAACGCCGTAGAGTATTTCGTCAGTTACTACGACTATTACCAACCCGAAGCCTACGTTGCGCGCAGCGACACCTATATCGAGAAGGAATCGCAGATCAACGAACAGATCGACCGGATGCGCCACTCGGCCACGCGGGCGCTGCTGGAACGAGATGACGTGATCATCGTCGCCTCGGTTTCCTGCATTTATGGCATCGGGTCAGTCGAAACCTACGGCGCCATGACGCAGGATTTGAAGGCGGGTCAGCAATACGACCAGCGGGCGGTGATCGCGGATCTGGTCGCCCAGCAGTACCGGCGCAACGACCACGGGTTCCAGCGCGGCAGCTTCCGTGTACGCGGCGACGTGCTGGAAATTTGGCCAGCTCACCTTGAGGATCGCGCCTGGCGGCTATCTTTCTTTGGTGAAGAGCTGGAAACAATCACCGAGTTTGATCCCCTGACTGGTGAAAAAACAGACACATTTGAACAAATCAGAGTCTACGCGAATTCGCATTACGTCACCCCGAAACCGACGATGCAACAGGCCATTCAGGGCATAAAGAAGGAACTGCGCCAGCGTCTGGACATTCTGGTGAACGAAGGCAAGCTGCTGGAAGCACAGCGGCTGGAACAGCGGACCAGCTTCGATCTTGAGATGCTGGAGGCAACCGGGGTCTGCAACGGGATCGAAAACTATTCCCGCTACCTGACGGGCCGCGCACCGGGTGAACCGCCCCCCACCCTGTTCGAATTCATTCCCGACCATGCCATTGTGTTTGCCGATGAATCCCATGTCTCGGTCCCGCAGA
Organism: Thalassovita sp.; assembly: GCA_017792425.1. GTDB lineage: Bacteria > Pseudomonadota > Alphaproteobacteria > Rhodobacterales > Rhodobacteraceae > Thalassobius. The sequence continues at coordinate 835,374 of CP051233.1, read as the reverse complement.
TCGGTGGCATGTACAAGGGTGACTACCGACGCAAGTTCACGCTGGCGGAACATGGCTTCCGCCTGCCGTCCTGCATGGATAACCGCCCCCTGAAGTTCGAGGAATGGGACGCGATGCGGCCCCAGTCGGTGTTCGTCTCAGCCACGCCCGCCGCGTGGGAACTGGACCAGACTGGCGGGGTATTCACGGAGCAGGTGATCCGCCCCACTGGCCTACTGGACCCAGAGGTGGAAATCCGCCCGGTGGAAATGCAGGTGGACGATCTACTGGACGAAGTCCGCAAGGTTGCCGCCCGCGGGTTCCGCACATTGGTGACCACCCTGACCAAGCGTATGGCCGAGGATCTCACGGAATACCTGCATGAACAGGGTATCCGTGTGCGCTACATGCATTCGGATATCGACACGATCGAGCGGATCGAAATCCTGCGCGATCTGCGGCTGGGGGCGTTCGACGTGCTGGTGGGGATCAACCTGCTGCGCGAAGGGCTGGACATTCCCGAATGCGGGCTGGTGGCGATTCTGGACGCGGACAAAGAGGGGTTCTTGCGGTCCGAAACGTCCCTGATTCAGACCATCGGCCGCGCGGCGCGAAACGCCGACGGGCGGGTGATCATGTATGCCGACCGGATGACCGGTTCGATGGAACGCGCCTTGGCCGAAACGGAACGCCGCCGTGCCAAGCAGATCGCCTACAACCTTGAACACGGGATCACCCCCGAAACGGTGAAGAAGAACGTAGAGGACATCCTGGCCGGCCTGTACAAGGGCGACACGGACATGGCCCGTGTCACCGCGAAGATCGACAAGCCTCTTCACGGTGCCAACCTGGAGGCGCATCTGGACGGGCTTCGTACGCAGATGCGCAAGGCGGCGGAAAACCTGGAATTCGAGGAAGCCGCCAGTATCCGGGACGAGATCAAACGGTTGGAAGCGGTGGATCTGGCGATCTCGGACGACCCACTGGCGCGACAATCGGCGGTAGACGACGCGGTAGAGGCCGCGGTCAATGCTAGCGGCAGGTCGACAGCGGGCCGTCCCGGCCAGCGCGGCGGGGTCCGGCGGCGAAAGGGACGCTAACCGGCGAAAGGCGCCACACGTCAGCCCGATTGAAAAATATCACTGTTTCGAACATAGTACCGCCGGAACGTGAAAGTTGTGCCGCTGGACCAAGGGGAATCCAGACAGCGGCGCCAGAAGTCGAGACAGTAAACAATGAAGCATACGTCATTCGGCGTGACGGTCGCCTGCATTCTCCTTTCCTTCGCCCCGGTGGCAGCATCGGCGGGTCCGATAGAGCAGGCCTGCATGTCCGCCCCGCGAAAAAGCGGCGATTGGAACCTTTGCGGGTGTATCCAGCGCGTCGCCGACCAGACACTCACCCGGTCCGACCAGAAAATAGCCGCCAAGTTTTTTACCGAACCGCAAAAGGCGCAGGACATGCGTCAATCCGGCAGCACCCACCATGAAGAGTTCTGGCGGCGTTACAAGGAATTTGGCGTCTCGGCTGCGGCTTCCTGCAGCTGATCGCCGTTGTTGTTGCCAGTCCGCCGACCTTGCGCCATGATCCGCGGCAAGGAGTGACATAACATGCGCAAATTTCTGGTAATCCTCGATGACAGCCGCGAATGCCTGAACGCGATGCGCTTTGCCGCCATGCGCGCCGCAAAGACCAAGGGGGGGGTTCAGATCCTGTCGATCATTCCGCCCGACGAGTTCAACCACTGGATCGGCGTGTCAGACATCATGCGAGAGGAAGCACGTGAACGCATCACCGTGCATTTTGAGGTTTTTGCGAAGTGGATGCATGACCGCCAGAATATCGACCCCGAACTGGTGATCCGCGAAGGTGAAGCCGTGACCGAAATCCTTGGCCAGATCAAGGACGACCCCGAAATCGGCGTTCTTGTGCTGGGCGCGGGCGTTGACCGCAAAGGCCCCGGCCCGCTGGTCACGCAACTTAGCCGCAGCGCCGGAACCCTGCCGGTTCCGATCACGATCGTGCCCGGTGACATGTCCAAGGAACGCCTAGAGGCCATCACCTGACCCCCAGAACGACAAGAGGCCCAGATGTTTGCTGCCCTGCGACAAATCCTGCAGATCGCCCTGCCCCTTCTGATCCTGCTTTCTCAGCCGGTCGCGGCGCAACAGTTGGACGACCCGTTCAAGCCCGAATGGCTGCCGCCGAACGATACGAAATACCTGCAGACCGGCCTGGCGCTGGAAGGTTTGTATGTCGGGCTGATTGACGGCGAATGGGGATCAGGCAGTCAGCGCGCGCTGGACAAGTTTCTGGCGGGTCGCGTTTCGGGTCAGCAAATCACCTATCGCGATCTGGCCCCTTTGGTTCAGCGCACGCAGCTTTCGATCCAGGCGGATTTCTGGCAGGGCATAACCGATTTCCCGGACAAAGTCAGCTTTCTGGCGCCGCTGGCAATCGTTCAGCAGGATCGGGGGTCTGACCTGTACACGTTGTCGTCGCCCGATGGCAGCCTGAAAATCCGGCTGATCGAGCAGGAAAAAGACAAGACCATCGAAATGCACCAATGGCTGATCGACAACCATAAAGGCACCAAGCAGGAACTGTACCAGAACTACGACGATGCGCGGCTTATCACCTCTGGCGTTCTGAAAAGCGGCAAGACGGTGTATCTGCGATCACAATTCACGCGCGCCGGAACGATCGTGACGGTGCTGGTGCAGTACGAGCCCTGGCAAAAGGAACGTGGGGCTTTGATCTCTTCCTCGATCACTTTTGACGGGATGGCGTCCTTGTCGCTGGATTCCTACAGCCCCCTGGCCGAAATCCTGCGGCTTGCCAACAGGCCTGCACGGCCGTCGCAACCAGTGGGCGGCGGCGGCATCGGGATTTCCCGGCCTGCACCGGGGGGCGCTGGTCGGCCCGGTGGTGGCACAGGCAGTGGCGCGGGCATTTCCCGACCCGCCCCCGGTTCGGCGACTCAGCCGGGCAGCGGCTCTGGCGGGGGTATCGCGCGGCCATCGGCACCGATTGCATCGCACACATTCACCATCCCGGCATTGCCCGGCATGGCCGACTGAGAAATATTAGAATCATTCCAAACCTTGACTTCCCAGACACCCGGGCGCATATCCTGGACTAGACACACGAGGTATCGCACAGATGTTCATTCAGACCGAGTCCACCCCGAACCCCGCCACGCTGAAATTCCTGCCTGGTCAGACTGTGCTGGAAATGGGAACCGCTGATTTCCCGACGGCTGAAGGCGCGGAAAAATCGCCGCTGGCACAGCGGATTTTCGCGGTAAACGGCGTGAATGGCGTGTTCTTCGGCACGGATTTCGTGACGGTTACCAAGGCAGACAACGTGGAATGGGACCATATCAAGCCGGCAATCCTTGGCGCGATCATGGAGCATTTCCAGTCCGGCCAACCGGTGATGACCGGCGACGAGGGCGGCGCTGGCGGACATGCGGCACATGACGGCCCGGACGCGGAAATCGTTGGCCAGATCAAGGAACTGCTGGACACCCGCGTGCGTCCTGCAGTCGCACAGGATGGTGGCGACATCACGTTCCACGGCTTTGACCGGGGCGTTGTCTATCTGCATATGCAGGGGGCCTGTGCAGGTTGCCCGTCGTCAACCCTGACCCTGAAGATGGGGATCGAAAACCTGCTGCGCCATTACATTCCCGAAGTGACCGAGGTGCGCCCGGTCAATGTCTGATCCGGTGATCCTGGCATTCGACACATCGGCCGCGCATTGCGCGGCCGCTTTGCTATGCGGGGAAAAGATTCTGGCCACCCGGACCGAGGAGATGGGCCGGGGTCAGGCAGAACGGCTGTTTCCATTGCTGGAAGAAGTCCTTGCCGAAGCCGGAACTACCTGGGCAGACCTGAACGCAATCGGCGTCGGTGTCGGCCCCGGAAATTTTACCGGCATCCGCATCAGCGTCGCTTCGGCGCGCGGTCTTTCATTGGCGTTGAAAATTCCGGCCATCGGTGTATCAACTTTCGACGTCATCGCTTTGGACTCGGCGGACTTGCCCGCAGTTCCAGGGCCTCGCGGTCAGGTGTATATTCGTCGGGTGGAACCGGAACTGGTTGACGCCTCGGAAATCCTTGCCCCCCTCGCCTATCCCCCCGCACCGTCTGAGCTGGCAGTCGCGATTGCCCGCTGCGCCCACGGCATCCTGACCGATGGAAAAACGGTTGCCGCCCCTGCACCGCTGTATGTCAAACCCGCAGACGCCGCCCCGTCGCGTGATGCGCCACCGGTGATCCTTGATGACGCCTGAATCGCTGGCCACCCTTCACGCACGCGCCTTTTCAGCACAACGCCCGTGGTCCGCACAGGAATTCTCGGATTTGCTGGGAAGCCCGCTGGTTTTCCTGGTTTCTCAGCCACACGCGTTTGCCCTTGGTCGCGCCATCGCCGGAGAGGCCGAGTTGCTGACCCTGGCCACTGACCCGGACCACCGGCGGCACGGACTGGGCCGGCAGGCACTGCAGTCTTACGAATTGGCGGCAGAGAAACGCGGCGCGCACCGGTCATTCCTGGAAGTGGCCGCTGACAATGCCGCAGCCATTTCTTTGTATCAATCCGCAGGTTACACCGTGGACGGGCGGCGGCCCGACTACTACCTCACGCCCGGCGGGGCCAAGGTGGACGCGGTGCTGATGTCGCGCAACCTGCCCCAAGGTTAAGCCCGCGCTTCACACCCTCAGCCCCAGAATCCAGTTGACCCCATTGGCGGGCTGCGGCCTAAATCGGTGTCAGGAACAGACAAGTTCTGCTCGGATCCGGGCGCCCGCGTGAATGAGGCGCCCAGCCAAACCTGTGGGAGTGTACCAATGACCCTGATGACCAAATTCCTGGGGGCCGCTGCTGCCGTGGCCCTGACCGCCGGCGCCGCGCTGGCCGAACCGGCCCTGATCTTCGATCTGGGCGGCAAGTTCGATAAATCGTTCAATGAGGCCGCGTTCAATGGCGCCTCCCGCTGGGCGAACGAAACCGGCGGCACCTTCCGCGAAATCGAACTGCAATCCGAAGCGCAGCGCGAACAGGCCTTGCGCCGTTTTGCCGAGGCCGGCGCGAACCCGATCATCACGATGGGCTTTGCCATGGCCGATCCGCTCAGCAGCGTCGCGCCTGACTATCCCGATACCAAGTTCGTCGTCGTGGACGTCACATGGATTACCGGCGACAATATCCGGCAGATCGGGTTCTCTGAACACGAAGGTTCTTACCTTGTCGGCATGATGGCGGCGATGGCGTCCAAATCCGGCACCGTCGGGTTCATCGGCGGGATGGATGTGCCGCTGATCCGTCATTTCGGATGCGGCTATGCGCAAGGGGCCAAAGCGGTCAACCCTGACGTCAAGATTGTCGCCAACATGACCGGCACCACGCCGTCCGCGTGGAACGATCCGGTGAAAGGTAGCGAGTTGACCCGTGCCCAGATCAGTCAAGGTGCTGACGTGGTCTATGCTGCGGCAGGCGGTACCGGTGTGGGCGTGCTGCAAACCGCCGCGGACGAGGGCATCCTGTCCATCGGTGTCGACAGCAACCAGAACCACCTGCACCCGGGCAAGGTACTGACTTCGATGCTGAAACGCGTGGACGTGGCCGTGTACGAAGCCATGAAAGCAGGCGAAGCTGTCGAAACCGGCGTTTTCACTATGGGCTTGGCAGAGGACGGCGTCGGCTATGCGCTGGACGACAACAACGCCGCGCTGATCACCGAAGAGATGAAATCCAAGGTGGACGCCGCGCGCCAGCAGATCATCGACGGCAACCTGAAGGTCGTCAGCTACTATGACAACGACAGCTGCCCGGCGATCGAGTTCTGATCTGACCGGACCACAGTCAACACCGGGCCGTGCCTGACCCTTGGCGCGGCCCGGCCTTTCAGCGGGGCGAGCATGACGAACGCGACGCCGGCCATTGAACTCAGGGGCATTTCCAAGGCTTTCGGACAGGTTCAGGCCAACAAGGACATTTCGATCCGGGTGATGCCGGGCACCATCCACGGCATCATTGGCGAAAACGGCGCGGGCAAATCCACGCTGATGTCCATCCTGTACGGCTTCTACAAGGCGGATCAGGGCGAGATTTTCATCCACGGGCACAGGGTGGCCATCCCCGACAGCCAGGCCGCCATTGCAGCCGGTATCGGCATGGTGTTCCAGCATTTCAAACTGGTCGAGAACTTTACCGTGCTGGAAAACATCGTTCTGGGGGCAGAGGACGGGCGACTACTCAAACCTTCTCTGGCCAAGGCGCGCAGGGAACTGAAACAACTGGCAGCGGATTATGGGCTGAACGTGAACCCGGATGCCGTGATCCAGGATATCGGCGTCGGCATGCAACAGCGGGTCGAGATTCTCAAGGCGCTTTACCGGCAGGCCGACATCCTGATCCTGGACGAACCGACAGGCGTACTGACCCCGGCCGAGGCCGACCAGTTGTTCCGCATCCTCGACCGACTGCGGGCAGAGGGCAAGACGATCATCCTGATCACCCACAAGCTGCGCGAAATCATGGACATTACCGATACGGTCAGCGTAATGCGGCGCGGACAGATGACGGCGACGGTGCAGACCTCGGACACCAACCCGGAACAACTGGCCGAACTGATGGTCGGGCGCAAGGTGCTGCTTCGGGTGGACAAGGCCCCCGCCACCCCCGGCGATACGGTGTTGGACGTGCGGCGGCTGAACGTGACAGACGAGAAAGGCGTGCACCGGGTACGGGATGTATCGCTTTCGATCCGCGCAGGTGAAATCCTGGGCATCGCGGGGGTTGCGGGGAACGGCCAGTCGGAACTGCTGGAGGTGCTGGGCGGCATGCGGCCCGCCACCGGACAGATCACCCTGAATGGACAGGCGATAGACCTGGGCGGTCGGTACTCTGACGGGCAGTCCCGGCGGGCACGTGGCATCGCCCACGTTCCCGAAGACCGCCAGCGCGAAGGCCTGGTCATGGACTTCTACGCTTGGGAAAACGTGGCGTTCGGTTATCACCGAGATCCGGTCTATCAGCGGGGGATGCTGATGAACAACGCCGCCCTGCGCGACGACACGGGGCGCAAGATGGAAAAATTCGACGTCCGCCCACCGGACCCTTGGCTGACCGCCAAGAATTTCAGTGGCGGCAACCAGCAAAAGATCGTGGTGGCCCGCGAAATCGAACGGAATCCGACGCTGTTGCTGGTTGGCCAGCCGACCCGAGGCGTGGATATCGGTGCGATCGAGTTCATTCACAACCAGATTGTCGCACTGCGCGATCAGGGCGCGGCTATTCTGCTGGTGTCGGTCGAACTGGATGAAATCCTTAGCCTGTCGGACCGCGTGGTGGTGATGTTCGATGGCCAGATCATGGGCGAAGGCCCTGCCGCAACGGCATCCCAAGTGGGGTTGGGCTGCCTGATGGCGGGACTGGGCGGACTGGACACGCAGGCCATGTCAGGCTGGGCCATCTCAGATGCAGCCAGACCAGAGCAAGAGGCATAAGCACATGGAAAAGATGCCGAAATGGGCTGACGTCATCCTGATCCCGCTGATTTCCCTGACGCTGGCCGCGATCCTGTCGGCACTGGTGATCCTGGCGATTGGCGAAGACCCCTGGGCCGCGCTGAAGATGATGGTGCAGGGCGCCTTGGGCAGCACCTACGGCTGGGGTTATACGCTGTATTACGCCACCAACTTCATCTTCACCGGGTTGGCCGTCGCGGTCGCCTTTCATGCAAGGATGTTCAACATCGGGGGCGAGGGGCAGGCCATGTTGGGTGGGTTGGGCGTGGCGATGGTTTGCCTTTACCTGCCGTGGCCGCACTGGACGCTGGCCATTATCGGGGCCACCGCCAGCGCCGCACTGTTCGGGGCGGCGTGGGCCGCTATCCCGGCCTACCTGCAGGCCAAACGGGGCAGTCACATCGTCATTACCACGATCATGTTCAACTTCATCGCGGCGGCTGTGCTGAACTATATGCTGGTCAATGTGATGCGCCCCGCCGGGTCGATGGACCCGGCAACCGCGAAATTCCCGGTGGCGACGCACCTGCCCACCCTGCACGAATTTCTGTTGCCGCTGGGGATCAAGTTTTCCAAGGCTGCCCCCGCCAATGTCAGCCTGCTGATCGCCCTGTTCGCCTGCGTTCTGGTGTGGTTGCTGATCTGGCGCACCCGGTTGGGGTATGAAATCCGCGCCTTCGGCCATTCGGAATCCGCCGCCCGCTATGCCGGGATCAGCGCCACCAAGATTACCGTGGTGGCCTTGTTGATTTCCGGCGCGCTGGCGGGGTTGATGTCCGTCAACACCACGATGGGAGAGGCCGAACGCCTGGTCCTGAACGCGACCGAGGGCGCAGGTTTCATTGGCATTGCGGTCGCCCTGATGGGCCGTAGCCACCCGTTTGGCGTGCTGCTGGCCGCGATCCTGTTCGGCTTCCTGTATCAGGGCGGGGCGGAACTGGCTTTGTGGACAACCATCCCCCGCGAATTGATCGTGGTCATCCAGGCGCTGGTCATCCTGTTTACCGGCGCGCTGGACAACATGGTACGTATGCCGCTGGAACGGTTGTTCCTGTCCCTGCGCCGAAAGGAGGGCTGAGCGATGGACTACCTGACCCTTCTGCAGGTACTGGATTCCACCGTCCGCTTGGCCACGCCGCTGCTGCTGGCCTGCCTGGCCGGCTTGTTTTCCGAGCGCGCAGGCATTTTCGACATCGGACTAGAGGGTAAGATGCTGGCCGCCGCATTCTTTTCCGCGGCTGTAGCGGCGGTTTCCGGTTCCGTCTGGCTGGGGCTGGTGGCGGGGATCGGCGCGTCGCTGGTGCTGTCGGCGCTGCATGGGCTGGCCTCGATCACCTTTCGGGGCAACCAACTGATTTCCGGTGTCGCTATCAACTTTCTGGCGGCTGGCATGACTGTCGTGGTTGCGCAGGACTGGTTCCGGCAAGGTGGGCGCACTCCGTCACTTATGGGGGGCGGGCGGTTTGAACCGGTCACCCTGCCCTTTGCGAACACGCTGAAAGACGTCCCTGTTCTGGGCCCGCTGTATTCCGAACTGATTTCAGGCCACACGTTCCTTGTCTACCTCGCGCTGGCCAGCGTCCCCGCGACCTGGTGGATACTGTACCGGACCCGGTTTGGCCTGCGTCTGCGAGCGGTCGGTGAAAACCCCGCCGCCGTGGATACAGCCGGGGTTTCGGTGGTGCGGATGCGCTATGCTGCGGTGGCGATCTGCGGGGTGCTGTGCGGGATTGCCGGGGCCTACCTGGCGACCGCGTTACAGGCCGGCTTTGTAAAGGAAATGACAGCCGGTCGCGGCTACATCGCCCTGGCGGCGTTGATCTTTGCCAAATGGCGGCCGTGGCACGCGTTGTGGGCGACGCTGCTGTTCGGGCTGTTGCAGGCCGTCGCGCTGCGGTATCAGAACATCGACCTGGGCGCTTTCACCATTCCGGTTCAGGTCATGGATGCCCTGCCCTATATCCTGACCGTTGTTATTCTGGCCGGGTTCGTCGGCAAAGCTATCCCCCCACGCGCGGGCGGCGAACCCTATGTCAAAGAGCGTTAGTCCAAAGACAGAGGCGGCCATCTGTGGGAAAACCCGCCCCAATCCCGGTAGCAAACCCGAGAATGGCGCGACGCCCGGCGTTCAGACGACTAATTCTGGTTGATCCCGCAGCCAGTTGGTGTTCAGTTTGGACGAACGATATCTGGCCCGTTCCAGTCCCTTGGTCACCGTCCGCGGCCTGCGCGCACGGACTACGGATCACTACCGCCCCGGGATTGACGCGCGGGTCCGCCCAATCGTAAAGCCGCTGTCGGACAGCTTCGACAGACAGACAAAAGGACAAAGCATGCCCCGATCAGTTCACTGCCGGAATTCTATTCAATGCAGTCCATCAATCGTATTCTTGCTTTTTTCCGAAAACTGCGCCTACTGATACATATGCAAATTTACCTACCTATTGCCGAAGTCTCTGTGAACGCCTTCCTGCTGCTGGGGCTTGGCGGGATCGTGGGGGTTTTGTCTGGAATGTTCGGGGTTGGCGGCGGATTCCTGATGACCCCGTTGCTGTTCTTTATCGGCATCCCCCCGGCAGTGGCCGTCGCGACAGAGGCGAACCAGATCGTCGCCTCTTCGTTCTCGGGCGTCCTGGCGCACCTGAAACGCAAGACCGTTGATTTGCGAATGGGAACAGTTCTGCTGGTGGGCGGGCTTGCCGGCGCGGGCCTTGGGGTCATGCTGTTCAACTTCTTGAAAAGCATGGGCCAGGTCGATCTGTTGGTGAAGCTTTGCTATGTCTTGTTCCTGGGCGTGATCGGCGGGCTGATGTTCATCGAAAGCCTGGCCGCGATCCGACGCTCCAGAAACAAGAGCGCCCCACCCAAACGCCGTCAGCGCAACTGGGTACACACACTGCCCCTGAAGATGAAGTTCCGCACCTCCGGCCTGTATATTTCCGTCATTCCACCGGTACTGGTTGGTATGGCCGTGGGCGTTCTGGCCGCGATCATGGGTGTCGGCGGCGGGTTCATCATGGTACCTGCGATGATCTATATCCTGGGCATGCCAACCAAGGTGGTGGTTGGAACTTCGCTGTTCCAGATCATTTTCGTCACCGGTTTCACGACGCTTTTGCACGCGACCACGAACTATACCGTGGACATGGCGCTGGCGGTTCTGCTGCTGATCGGCGGCGTTGTCGGTGCACAGATCGGCACCCGGATTGGGGTAAAGCTGAAGGCAGAACAGTTGCGCATCCTGCTGGCAATCATGGTTCTGGCGGTTTGCCTGAAACTGGCCTTCGATCTTCTGATTGAACCGTCCGAGCTCTACTCGATCGGCGCGAAAGGAGGCCACTGATGTTCTGGCGCCTTCTGCTGATCTGCCTGCTGGCGGCGATGCCAGCCCGGGCCAACGAAACCGTCGTGGCCGGTCTCAGTCAGGCCTGGGTGTCCATCACTGCCAACTTTGCAGGGTCGGAAATCCTGGTTTTCGGCGCGGTGAAACGCACCGCCCCGATCCCGGAAGAGCCGCCCCTGAACGTGATCATCACCATCACCGGCCCGTCGCACCCGGTGACCGTCCGCAAGAAGGACCGGCGACTGGGGATCTGGGTCAACACGGAATCGCTGGAAATGGATACCGCCCCGGCCTTTTACGCCGTGGCGACCACCGCCCCCCTGTCCGATGCGCTGACCGATGCGCAGGATCAGAAGCACTATATCTCTATCGGGCGCGCGATCCATGCCCAACGGGGCACCCTGTCCGCGGACAAGGTCAACGAATACGTCGATGCCATTGTCCGCATCCGCAGCGAAAACGGATTGTACCAGATCCGCGAAAACTCTGTCGAACTGACAGAAGATACGCTTTTCAGGACCAGTGTCGCGCTGCCGTCCAACCTGACCGAGGGCACGTATTTCACCCGGATTTTCCTGACCCGCGGCGGAGAGGTGATCGACACCTATATCACCAGCATCACCGTCAGCAAGGTCGGGCTGGAACGATGGATCTACAATCTGGCGCACCAGCAGCCCCTGGTTTACGGCATCCTGTCGCTGGCCATCGCCATCGCCGCCGGTTGGGGGGCATCGGCCTTCTTCCGGGTGATCCGGCTGGGCTGATCAGCCGCGCCCGATATAGGGCATCTTCGTTGCCATGATGGTCATGAACTGCACGTTCGCTTCGGGGCCCAGTTGCGCCATCTGCAGCACCGCGCGCGCCACGTCCGCAACATCCATCGTGGGCGGGGGGGTATCCGGGTTCCGGGCGATGATCCCTTCCAGCAACTCTGTCCGGGCGTTACCGATGTCGATCTGACCGCAGGCAATGTCAAAAGGGCGGCCATCCAGCGACAGGGTCTTGGTCAGCCCGGTGATGGCGTGTTTCGTGGTGGTATAGCTCACCGACCCTTCGCGCGGGGCATGCGCGCTGATGGACCCGTTATTGATGATCCGTCCGCCCTGCGGGGCCTGCCGGCGCATCCGGCCAAAGGCCGCGCGGGCGCACAAGAACATCCCGTCCAGGTTCACATCACGCACCTGTCGCCATTCCTCGATGCTCAACTCGTCAATCGGCACGGCCCGCCCGAACATCCCTGCGTTGTTGAACAAGACATCCAGCCGCCCGACCTGGTCGACGAAGCTGTCAAACGCCGCGTCTACCTGCGCCGGGTTGGTCACGTCGCAGGGGAGGACAACGGCGTTCCCGTGACCATCGGCAACGGCCGCCAGCGCCTCGGCACGGCGGGCCAGCAGACCAACACGCCATCCCTCTTCCAGGAAAATACGTGCACAGGCCGCGCCAATCCCGGCGCTGGCACCGGTCACGATAATGGTTTTCATGACTCTTCCTCCTGTTGCAGGACCAGCGGCGCCACCGGCGCGGCCCTCAGATCATCCACTCGCAGCGGCCCGGATGGCTTCGACAGCCGGTTCCGCACCACCCAGTAAAGACGCTGCTCGGCCCGAGTGATCGCCACATAGGCCAGGCGTTTCCACAATGGCTGCCCCGCCTCGTTCCGGCCCATCCGCGCCGCAGCATACAGGTCTGGCGCAAACACCTGCACATTTTCCCACTGGCTGCCCTGCGCCTTGTGGATCGTCACCGCTGCCCCGTGCAGAAACGCCGCCCCCATCCGCGCAGCGTACGGGATAAACGGTTCTTCCTCGTCCGGTTTTTCGATCTTGATGATAGAGGCGACGTTGACCTGCGGATCTTCGGCCCCAAGAACGTGCATCCGAGAAAACCCCGGTTTGCGCCCCGGCCCCAGATACACCACCTGCGCCCCCTTGATCAGCCCGCGTGCTTCCAGGTCCACCCGTTTCATGCGGTGTTTTAGGGGCAGTTCAATCCCGTCGCAGATCAGCGGTTCGCCTTCCAGCAAGGCATCCTCTGGCGCACCATGAACGGCGCGGAAAGCGTTGATCAACCGAATGCGCGTCGCGTTCCGCCAGACCAGCACCGGGGATCGCGCCATCAGGTCTACCTCGACCCGCTGCGCCCAGACCACGCGATCATCACGGCGGGCGGCGTCCTCGATCATACGCTCGAAATCCTCGAACCCCAGCGCGGGATCTGCCAGTGCGTGGGCGAGGTCCAGTATCGGATTATCCGCCTCCTGGCGGTGGACCCGGTGCAATTCCATCTTGGCCTGTTCCGGCAGTGCGTCAAACACCATCTGCCCGGATTGCCCCACAGGCGCCAACTGCGCTGGATCACCGAACAGCACCAGCGCCGGAAAAACTTCCTTCAGATCCTCGAACTGCTTGTCATCCAGCATCGAGGCTTCGTCAATAAACCCGATGTCCAGCGGATCGTCCCGCCGTTTCCATCCAGTGATGAAGTCGCTGCCCCGCAGACCCGCGGCCGCCAGGGCGCCGGGGATGGACTTGTGCACCTGAAAAAACGCCTGCGCCCGGTCCAGCGCCTCGTCCGTCAGCCCCTCGATTTCGGGGCGTTCACCATTCCCGGCCAGCCATTCCGCGATCTTTTCATACTCGGGGTCATAGACCGGAGTGTACAGGATGCGGTGGATCGTGGTTGCCGGAACGCCACGATTGCGCAGGACGCTGGCGGCCTTGTTGGTCGGGGCCAGGATTGCCAGCGTCCGGCGGTCCTTGCGCTTCTTGCCCTCGTAATCGCCGGAAACAAGGTCCAGCCCCGCAGCCTTCAGCGCCTTGGTCAGTTCCGACAGCAGCAGCGTCTTACCTGACCCGGCCTTGCCCAATACGGCCATGACCCGCGTCTTGCCTTCGGTCGCCGGGGACAGCGTGCCCTCTTCTATATCCACGCCGAACCCGCGCAACGCTTCGGCGATGCGATCAAAGGCTTCGGCCTGATCATGGGAAAAGGTCAGCGCAGGTACATTCATGCGCGCGACCCTACAGCCTGCCCGCGCCGGGGACCAGCACCCAAATACCGGTTTCCAATACCGAAAAAACCGCCGGGATAGTCCCGGCGGTTTCTTTTTCCCACTGTGTTGGCAGGTCTTACTTCTTGCCAGCTTCCAGCACGTCCTCGACGGTGCGCAAACCGGTTTTCGGGGCCTGGATCAGAACAGCCATGTTGCCGGGCTTATGCTCGTTGCGCAGCATCTTCACATGTGCGGCAGGAATCTCGTTCCACTCGAACACTTCGGACATGCAGGGATCCAGGCGGCGCTCGATCATCAGGCGGTTCGCGCTGGCGGCTTGCTTGAGGTTGGCAAAGTGCGACCCCTGCAGGCGCTTCTGGTGCATCCACATGTAACGCACGTCAAAGGTACAGTTGAACCCCGAGGTGCCGGCGCAGATCACCACGATCCCGCCCTTCTTGACGACCAGCGTGGACACCGGGAACGTCGCCTCGCCCGGATGTTCGAACACCATGTCGACGTTCACACCCTTGCCGGTGATGTCCCAAATCGCCTTGCCAAACTTTCGGGCCTCTTTCATCCACTCGTTATATTCGGGCGAATTCACGGTGGGCAATTGCCCCCAACAGTTGAAGTCCTTGCGGTTGATGACACCCTTGGCGCCCTGATCCATCACGAACTGACGCTTGCTTTCATCCGAAATCACGCCGATCGCATTGGCGCCCGCGGTGTTGGCCAGCTGGATCGCGTAAGAACCGAGGCCACCCGACGCGCCCCAGACCAATACGTTCTGGCCGGGCTTCAGTTCGTGCGGGTGGTGGCCGAACAGCATCCGATAGGCAGTGGCAAGGGTCAGGGTGTAGCAGGCGCTTTCTTCCCAAGTCAGGTGCTTGGGGCGCGGCATCAGCTGCTGGGCCTGCACGCGGGTGAACTGCGCAAAGGAACCGTCACCAGTCTCATAACCCCAGATCCGCTGGGTGGGCGAAAACATCGGGTCGCCGCCGTTACATTCTTCGTCGTCGCCGTCGTCCTGATTGCAGTGGATCACGACCTCGTCGCCGACCTTCCAGCGTTTTACCTTGTCGCCAACGGCCCAGACGATGCCCGCGGCATCCGAACCTGCGATGTGATAGTCCTGACCGTGCACGTCAAACGGCGAGATCGGCTTGCCCAGGCCCGCCCAGACACCGTTATAATTCACGCCGGCCGCCATCACCAGGACCAACACCTCGTGGCTGTCGATCTGCCAAGTGTCCACGACTTCGACCTGAAAGGACTTGTCCGGTTCGCCGTGACGTTCGCGGCGGATCGCCCACGCATACATCTTCTTGGGGACATAGCCCAGCGGGGGCATTTCACCGATTTCGTACAGATCTTTCTCGGGCGCTTCGTAGGGCGCAATGCCCATATTGGTGTCCAGAGCCATCTCAGCCTCCATTTTCATCTCTTGCCGCAATGCAGAATCGCGGCGCCATAAGGCTGAAATAAAGATGGGCGCGCAACAATGCAATCGCATTTCGCCCGTTTTTGTAATTTTATGACCTCGCAAGTGCAGAAAGGCACCATATCAATTGCTGCAATCGCGAAAAAGATGCCTAATTGAGGCATGATAAAACAAAAACAGCTCTTTCTGGCCGGGCGCGATACGCACCTTTCCATCATCCTCTTGCACAAGTCCCCGCAAGGCAAGCGACCGCAAACCGTCCTCTACCGCCCGGGCTGCGTTGTCATCGGGCAAGTACACGGATGCCCCATCCAAATGCACCAGCAGCTCTCTGACGGCCTGATCCAGCGCCAACCTTTCCACCTCGCCGCCCGCTTTCAAAAGGGCCGACGCCACCAGCGGCACGGGCAGGACAGGTGTTTGAACGGCGATCCGCCGCATCAGCTCTCCCGCCAGGGCCTGTACTCCGCCCTCGAAGTCTGACAAGGCCAGCGGCGCGCCGAAACTGACCCCGGCATAGCCAAAGCGCCGATAGCGCCCGGTCAGCCGCAGCCAAAGCCTGCGCAGGACGAACCGCACGATCACCCCGATCCGCGCCCGGAATCGCCGCTTCCCCTCGCGCCCGGCACGGACAAGAATCCTGTCCTCCAGCACGCGGTCATAGTTCAGCGCCACGGGAACAAAGACCACATCCCTTTCGGGTGCGGTGCCCCGGTCCAGCAGATATTTCAGGATCCCCAGCTTGGGCTCTGCGATTTCCCCGGTCAGGCTCAGCCCGCCCTCTGGGAATACCGCCTGGGTCACGCCCGCATCCGTCGCCATGCGGATATAGCGGGCCAGGATGACGCGATACAACGGGTTCGCGGATTCGCGCCGGATGAAATAGGCCCCCATCGCCCGGATCAGGCGGCTAAGCGGCCAGACCCGCGCCCATTCCCCCACCGCGTAGCTGATCGCCCCCTGCCGCGAAGCCAGGTAGGTCACCAACACATAATCCATGTTGCTGCGGTGGTTCATCACGAACACGATCGTCGCATCCGGGTCCACGCCGTTCAGATCATCCTCGGCCCGCCCCACAACGCGAACGTTGTAGACGGCCTGGCTCAGCCACCGCGCGACACGCGACCCGAACTGGAAATAGGTCCAGGCGCTGAACGACGGCACGATTTCCCCGGCATAGCGCCGCGCAGTCTGAAATGCGACGTTCTCGGGGATGCCCCGCTCTGCCGCATGGGCGGCAATCGCGCGGCCCACCTCGGGGTCATAGATCAGGCGCTGGATCATGTCATAGCGCCGGGCCAGCTTGAACGGTTCAATCGGGCGGGTCAGTCGGGTATTCAGCTTGGCGACCAGCCGCTCCATCCTTTTGCGAAAAAACCAGCGCACCGACGGCAGCAGGAAATGCGACGCGAAGGTGACCGCGGCAAAGGCGATCAACAGCACCAGCATCCAGACAGGCATTTCCACGGTGGTTGTCATGCAGGCAGATTGCCCGCGTTTCGCGCGCGCGTAAATCATTGTCGCGGCGTCCCGGCAATGCCGCAACGCGGCGAATTGACAGCGACATGAAATTCCAAGTATCAACACCCGAACGCAATAATGTTGCCAAATCTGATTCACGAGGCCGCCATGACCGAGACCCAGAAAGACCGCCCCTGGCTGTTCCGCACCTACGCGGGCCATTCGACTGCGAAAGCCTCGAACGCGCTTTACCGCAACAACCTGTCCAAAGGGCAGACCGGCCTGTCGGTAGCCTTCGATCTGCCGACCCAAACGGGCTATGACTCTGATCACGTGCTGGCGCGTGGCGAGGTGGGCAAGGTCGGCGTGCCGGTCTGCCACTTGGGCGACATGCGCGCGCTGTTCGACCAGATCCCGCTGGAACAGATGAATACCTCGATGACGATCAACGCGACGGCGCCCTGGCTGCTGTCGCTGTATATCGCCGTGGCCGAGGAACAGGGCGCCGACGTGGCCAAACTGCAGGGCACCGTGCAGAACGACCTGATCAAGGAATATCTGTCGCGCGGCACCTATATCTGCCCGCCAAAGCCGTCGCTGAAGATGATCGCCGACGTGGCCGAGTATTGTTATTCCAACGTGCCCAAATGGAACCCGATGAACGTGTGTTCCTACCACCTGCAAGAGGCAGGCGCGACACCTGAACAGGAATTGGCCTTTGCCCTGGCCACCGCCATCGCGGTTCTGGACGAACTGAAACCCCGCGTCCCAGCCGAAGATTTCGGCCCGATGGTCGCACGCATTTCCTTCTTCGTGAACGCCGGTATCCGGTTCGTCACCGAGATGTGCAAGATGCGCGCCTTCGTGGAACTGTGGGACGAAATCTGCCTGGAACGCTACGGCGTCACCGATCCGAAACACCGCCGCTTCCGCTATGGCGTGCAAGTGAACTCTCTGGGCCTGACGGAACAGCAGCCGGAAAACAACGTCTATCGTATCCTGATCGAAATGCTGGCCGTGACCCTGTCGAAAAAGGCCCGTGCCCGCGCCGTGCAACTGCCCGCCTGGAACGAGGCCCTTGGCCTGCCCCGCCCGTGGGATCAGCAATGGTCGCTGCGGATGCAACAAATCATGGCCTACGAAACCGACCTGCTGGAATATGGCGACCTGTTCGACGGCAACCCCGCCGTTGACGCCAAGGTTGCCGCGCTGAAAGACGGCGCGCGCCACGAACTGGCCAATCTGGATTCAATGGGCGGCGCCGTCGCCTCGATCGAATACATGAAATCCCGCCTGGTCGATTCCAACGCCGAACGCCTGAACCGGATTGAAAGGAACGAAACGGTCGTCGTCGGCGTGAACCGCTGGATGGAGGGCGAATCCTCGCCCCTGACCGCAGGTGATGGCGGTATCATGGTCGTCGACCCGGCAGTCGAGGCTGAACAGATCGGCCGCCTGAACGAATGGCGCGCCAACCGCGATCAGGCCGCCGTGGATGCCGCGCTTGCCGCCTTGCGCGAGGCGTCCCGCAAGGGTGAAAACGTCATGCCTGCTTCTATCGCCTGCGCCAAGGCAGGCGTCACCACCGGCGAATGGGCCGCGCAGATGCGCGTGGTCCACGGTGAATATCGCGGCCCGACCGGCGTCTCGAAATCCGTGTCGAACAAAACCGAAGGGCTGGATGACATCCGCACCGCCGTTGATGCCGTTTCCGACCGCCTGGGCCGCCGCCTGAAATTCCTGGTCGGCAAGCCGGGTCTGGATGGCCATTCCAACGGCGCCGAGCAGATTGCCTTCCGCGCGCGCGATTGCGGCATGGACATCTCCTATGAAGGCATCCGCCTGACGCCCGAAGAAATTGTCAAGGCAGCACAAGAAGATAGCGCCCATGTCGTCGGCTTGTCCATCCTGTCCGGGTCGCACATGCCGCTGCTGGAAGACCTGATGAACCGCATGCGCGCCGCCGGGTTAGGGCATATCCCTGTCGTCGTGGGGGGCATCATCCCGGACGAAGACAGCAAGCGCCTGCTGGCAATGGGCGTCGCCAAGGTCTATACCCCCAAGGATTTCGAGTTGAACACGATCATGATGGACATCGTGGCGCTGGTTGATCCGCAGCGGGTTGCCGCAGAGTAATCCCGCGTCAGACGCAAACAGGATGCCGCTCGTGGTTGCCATGCTGCGGGCGGTTCTGCATTGTGGCGGCAAATCGCCCAAGGAATTTGTCACATGACGCTGGATATCCGCCCCCTTCGCCAAAATGACCACGCCGATTGGCGACGGCTTTGGACCGCCTACCTGCAGTTCTACGACAGCACTGTCCCCGAGGAGGTCTATGATACCACCTTTGGCCGGTTGCTGTCAGACGACCATCCCGATCAGAACGCTTTCATCGCGGTCCAGGACGGGCGGGGCGTTGGCCTGGTGCATTACATCACCCACCCGCACAATTGGCGGGTAGAAAAAGTTGTTTATCTTCAAGACCTTTACGCCGATCCGAGCGTGCGCGGCACCGGTGTCGGCCGCGCGTTGATAGAAAAGGTTTACCAGGCAGCCGACAAGAATGGCACGCCCGCCGTCTATTGGCTGACGCAGGATTTCAACGCAAAAGCGCGCCAATTGTATGATCGCGTCGCGCATCTGACCCCTTTCATCAAATACCAGCGTTGACCGAGGCTAGGCCCGGAACCTTGCCAAACCGTTATCAAGGATGAGGAAATGACCATCCATATTGGTGCAAAACCCGGAGAAATCGCGGAAACCGTGTTGCTGCCCGGCGATCCCTACCGCGCAAAATGGGCGGCTGAAACCTTTCTGGACAATCCGAAATTAATCAATGAAGTCAGGGGGATGCTTGGCTTTACCGGCACCTGGCAGGGCCATCCGGTCACGATCCACGGGTCGGGGATGGGGATGCCGTCGCTGTCCATTTACGTCAACGAATTGATCCGCGATTACGGTGCGAAAACGCTGATCCGCATCGGATCCTGCGGCGGGATGCAGCAAAAGGTTAACGTCCGCGACGTGATCCTGGCGATGACGGCATCGTCCCTGTCGACCCCGTCGCGCGGGATTTTCAAAGAGCTGAACTTTGCCCCCTGCGCGGATTGGGAATTGCTGCGCAACGCCGCGCAAGCCGCTGAAAACAAAGGTGTTCCCACCCATGTTGGCGGCATCTACTCGGCCGATGTGTTCTACGATGAACGCCCGGACCTGAACGAACAGATGACCCGGCATGGCATCCTGGGGGTAGAGATGGAAGCTGCCGAACTGTACAATCTGGCCGCCCGATACGGCGTGCGGGCGTTGGCGGTGTTAACGGTTTCGGACCACCTGCTGACGCACGAGGCCCTGCCCAGCAAGGACCGTGAAAGCAGCTTTGCCGACATGGTGGAAATCGCGCTGGAAGCGGCCTTTGCCCGCTGACTTAACGGTTTGAAAACCTGTCAAGCTGTACGGTTCACGCTTTGAAACGTACGAGTCCCGACCTATCTGCCGTGCGTGCCGTCATAGCCGTTGACCGGCGGGCTGGACCAGCCGCGCAGCGCGCCTTCGACGGGGGCGAACACCTCGACCAGTAGCGGGTGGCAGGCTGCTGTGTCTGACGAATGTTCGGACGAACAATCCCCCCCCGGACAGGCAGACAGCGCGCCCAGCAGGTCGACCTCGGCAAAGAATTCCAGGTGGTCGCCGGGGCGGACGGGGCTGGCCTTCATGAAGTATTGGCCGGTGTCGCGGGTAAAGCCGGTGCACATGAACACGTTCAGCACGTCATGCACATGCGGTTCGACCTGCGCCAGCGGCAGCCCGGTGGCGTCAGACAGGGCGCGGGTCAGGTTCGAATGGCAACACTGGTGATAGTGCCCGCCGGACAACAGGTTGTGGGTATACGGATCGCAGCGGGTACCGATCACATCGTGGACCGACCCGCCGTAGGAATCGATCCCGTACCAGTCCAGCGTGTCGGCGATGATCGTCGCCATCGGCCGCATGTAGGGAAAGCAGGACCACAGCCTGTCGCCGGTGGTCACGTGGGTGCCGTGCAGCGCGCGGGTCTTGCCGGAAAAGAAGCGTTCGGCCAAGTCATGCGCGTTCCACAGGTTCAGGTCACCAACCTGCGGGCCTTCGACGCTGCTGATGCGAAAGAAATGGCCGGCCGGAACGCGGAAGGATGCGGCATCGCGCGCGGGAACGGTGACCTGATCGATCTTCCGGGCGGTGGCGCGGGCGGCGCGGTACAGGTCCAGCGGCGCGGCGGGCAGGGTTTCGGTGGGATAGCAGATCACCGGGGCGATGGCGCGGCGGGCGTCGGCGTCTTGGGGTCGGGTCATGGCGGCCTCAGAGGGTTGGCGGGGGTGTTTCGGCATGGCACTGGCGGGGCGCGCGCCCATCAGGCGTCAGGGCCTGTGCGCCGCAGGTGACGCAGTGATAGGCAGCCTGCCCGTCCCGGTCCGCGCGGCGGTTCGCCCGCCAGCGGCAGTTGCGCGTCTTGCGATTGGTCAGCAGCAGGACCAGCAGAAAGGCGATGAGAAGGCCAAGTAACAGGTGCATGACCTAGCTGTGACGCGGTTGGCACGGCTTGTCAAACGGCGCGGCCCACCGCCCGGCCAGAGAAGATACAACCGCCAAGGAAGGTGCCTTCGAGCGCGTTATAACCGTGATAGCCGCCGCCGCCGAAACCCGCGACCTCTCCGGCGGCGAAAAGGCCGGCGAAGGGCGTACCGTCCGGGCGCAGCACCTGGCCGTTGATGTCGGTGTGCAGCCCGCCCAGCGATTTGCGGGTCAGCACGTTCAGGCGCACGGCGATCAGCGGCCCTTTGGTGGGATCCAGGATGGCGTGGGGCTTGGCTGTACGGATCAGCCTGTCGCCGCGATAGCTGCGGGCCTGACGGATCGCGGTGATCTGGGCGTCCTTACAGAACGCGTTATGCAACTGGGCGTCACGCGCCTGTATCTGGCGACGAATGTGGAACAGGTCCAGCGGGGCGTCAGGCGTCAGGCGGTTCATGCCGTCCACCAGCGCGTCCAGCGTGTCGGCGACGATGAAATCCTGCCCGTGCTTCTTGAACGCCTCTACCGGGGCGGGGGCACCTGCGGCGCCAAGGCGGGATTTCAACACCTGCAGCCAACTGCCCGAGGTCAGGTCCGGGTTCTGTTCGGACCCTGACAGGGCGAATTCTTTCTCGATGATCTTCTGGGTCAGGATGAACCAACTGTGTTCATGGCCGGTGGACAGGATGCGCTTCAGCGTGCCCAAGGTATCGAAACCGGGTAGGAAAGGTGCCTCTAGCCGGTTGCCAAGCGCATCGAACCACATCGAGGACGGGCCGGGCAGGATGCGGATGCCGTGGTTGGGCCAGATCGGATCCCAGTTGGCCAGCCCCTCGGTATAATGCCACATGCGGTCGCCGTTGATGATGCCGGCACCGGCGGTTTCGGCGACGCGCTGCATCTGGCCGTCGACGTAATTCGGAACGCCGGCAACCATGCGTTTCGGGGCAGGGCCAAGGCGGTCCAACGGCCAGTGGGCGCGCACCATGTCATGATCGCCGCCGATGCCACCGGTGGTGATCACGACGACGGGGGCGCGGTATTCGAAACTGTCGGTATGGGTACGGTTGGTAGGCTTGCCGCGTTCGGCGGCGTCGGGGGCCAAAATGTCACCGACCACCCCCACGACCGCGCCATTTTCCACGATCAGACTGGCGGCGCGGTGGCGGAAATGGAGACAAATCAGCCCTTGGTCCACATACGACCGCAACAGCCGTTCGAACACGGCCACGACGCCCGGCCCGGTGCCCCATGTGATGTGAAAGCGTGGGACGGTATTGCCGTGGCGATGCGCCATTTCCCCGCCGCGTTCCGCCCAGCCGACGACCGGGAACCAGCGCATGCCAAGGGAATGCAGCCACGGACGCATTTCCCCAGCCGCAAAATCCACGTAAGCCTGCGCCACCTTTCGGGGGTTTTCATCCTCTGGCCGGTCGAATTGCGCGCTGCCCATCCAGTCGGACAGGGCCAGCGCGTGACTGTCGCGGATGCCCATGCGGCGCTGTTCGGGCGTGTCGACCATGAACAACCCGCCAAGCGACCAGAACGCCTGCCCGCCCAGGCTTTGTTCGCCCTCCTGATCCAGCAGTTGCACCTTACGTCCGCGCCCGGCGGCCTCGCAGGCGGTGACCATACCGGCCAGCCCGGCACCGATCACGATGACATCAGACATGAAAAAGCCCTCCCGTTTAGGGGAAGGCTAAATCGCGGCGGACAAGCCGCCAAATCAAACCTTGCGTCAGGCAGCGGCGGCGTATTCGTAATACTCGACGGGTTCGTCCGGGACGCTGGCCGTTTCGTAGGGTTCGGGGGTGTAATAGGCATAGGCCTGTTCCAACGCTTCGAGCGCGGCGATCTGTTCGGGGGTTTTCGCGGTATCGGACATCGGTGTGCCTTTGGTTGTCAACGTCCTCCCTTGGGCATGAACATATCCATCGCAGCGGCGATGACATCCGCCAATCCCGAATTGCCGCCATGCAGCAAGCGCAATTTTCCCTGGGTCAACAACGACAAAGGCCCGCCGGGGTGGCGGGCCTTTGGTTTGGATCGGACTGGATCAGACCGCGCGGTTGATCATCATGCGCTTGATTTCCGCGATGGCCTTGGCCGGGTTCAGACCCTTGGGGCAGGTCTTGGCGCAGTTCATGATGGTGTGGCAGCGGTACAGCTTGAACGGGTCTTCGAGGTTGTCCAGACGTTCGCCGGTGGCCTCGTCCCGGCTGTCGATGATCCAGCGGTAGGCGTGCAGCAGCGCGGCCGGGCCGAGGTAACGATCGCCGTTCCACCAATAGCTGGGGCAGGAGGTGGAGCACGAGGCGCACATCACGCATTCATAGAGACCGTCCAGCTTCTTGCGGTCCTCGATCGACTGTTTCCATTCCTTCGCGGGACGGTTCGTCTTGGTTTCCAGCCACGGCATGATGCTGGCGTGCTGGGCATAGAAATGGGTCAGGTCGGGGATCAGATCCTTGACCACCGGCATGTGCGGCAGCGGGTAGATCTTCACGTCGCCCTTGATTTCATCCATGCCGTAGATACAGGCCAGCGTGTTGATCCCGTCGATGTTCATCGCGCAGGACCCGCAGATGCCTTCGCGGCAGGACCGGCGGAAGGTCAGGGTGGGGTCGATTTCATTCTTGATCTTGATCAGCGCGTCCAGAATCATCGGGCCGCACTTGTCCATGTCCACGAAATACGTGTCCACGCGTGGGTTTTCGCCGTCATCGGGGTTCCAGCGGTAGATCTGGAACTTGCGCAGGTTGGTCGCGCCGTCGGGCTTCGGCCAGGTCTTGCCGGTCTTGATCTTTGAATTCTTCGGAAGGGTGAATTGTACCATGTTCTTACCTTTCGATCGGCATTGGCCTTGGGCGCCCGTCGGGCGTCACTGTAGGGCGCCTAGCCAGTTTTTGTCTGTCTCGTATCCAAGTGCAATCAGATCATCACCAAAGCGGTCCAAGTAGGCCCGCGCCACGCGATGCGGCAGTTTCGTCGGCCATTGCCGCGCCGCACCCGAGCTGACGTGCCCCGCCACAACGTCCTTGCGCTGCGCCGGGTCCGCCATGCCGCCGAACAGGGAATTGTCCCAGAAGGCCCGAACACCCTTTTCGACCTGATCGGGGGTCAGGCCAAAGCGGGTCAGCGCGTCGCGGAACATCGTGCAGTCCGTGTCGGCGATCAGGCTTTCATAGCGCCACTCGATGCTGTTGGGATTGGTGTAATCCCAGTTCAGCATCTGTTG
Source organism: Thalassovita sp. (assembly GCA_017792425.1). GTDB lineage: Bacteria > Pseudomonadota > Alphaproteobacteria > Rhodobacterales > Rhodobacteraceae > Thalassobius. Next base: position 810,828 of record CP051233.1, on the reverse strand, counting down.
CAGCGTTTCGGCGTGCTTGTGCGCCATCTCGAACAGGAGGCGATCCTCGGGGTCCGCGATGTCCAGCAGTTTCTGCTGGTAGGTCAGGCCGTCGAATTCCGCGCGCGGTTCGTGCAGCCAGTCCTCTTTCGTGGCGGGGGCGGTTTCGTGATAGCGCGCGCCCGACAGCAGAACATCGCGCGGGTCGCGGATGATGTGCACGAACAGCACGTCATCGCGGCGCATCAGGTCCGCCGGAAAGGCCGAGTCCCAGTTGGTGCCCAGGACGCGCCCCGTTTCGGGAATGCGTTTCACGGCCCGTTTCCACATCGAGAATTTCGGCAGGTCCAAGGTGCCCGAAAGCGCCTTGAACACCTGCTGCATCCAGATGGTGCCGGTCTTGTGGTGGGTTCCGACGCACAGGATACGCGGGGCGACGGGGGTGATCCCCTGCCCTGCCTGATCCTGCATCTGCGCCGTCGGTGTCATGCCGTGAACCCTGTGGTGATGAGGCAGCCCCGGCAGGGGCCGCCCGGTGGCTTAGAACGTCCGCGCCTTGGGCGCGATCTTCTTCAGGCTGATGCCGCCTTCGTCCTCGGTGGTCAGCGGATCGACGATGACCGGACGATAGGACAGGTCCACCTTGTTGCCGGTGACGCGGCTGACGGTGTGGACACGCCAGTTTTCGTCGTCGCGCGCGGTGTGGTCTTCCATCGCGTGGGCGCCGCGGGATTCCTTGCGGGCCTCTGCGCCGACGATGGTGGCCAGTGCGTTCGGCATCAGGTTGGTCAGTTCCAGCGTTTCCATCAGATCGCTGTTCCAGACCAGGCTGCGGTCGGTGACCTTCAGGTCGTCCAGCTTGGCGGCGATGGCGGTCATCTTTTCCACGCCTTCGGCCAGCGTCTTGTCAGTGCGGAACACGGCAGCGTCAGACTGCATGGTGCGCTGCATTTCCAGACGCAGATCGGCGGTGGCAATGCCACCCTTGGCGTTGCGCAGGGTGTCGAACCGGTCGAACGCCTTGTCCACCGACGCCTGGTTCAGGACCGGGTTCGGGGCCTCGGGGTTGACGACCTTGCCGGCGCGGATGGCGGCGGCGCGGCCAAACACCACAAGGTCGATCAGCGAGTTGGAACCCAGGCGGTTCGCCCCGTGCACCGAGGCGCAGCCCGCTTCGCCCACGGCCATCAGGCCCGGAACGACACCGGTCGGGTTATCGGCGGTCGGGTTCAGCACTTCGCCCCAGTAGTTGGTGGGGATACCGCCCATGTTGTAGTGCACGGTCGGCAGAACCGGGATCGGTTCCTTGGTCACGTCCACACCGGCGAAGATCTTGGCGCTTTCGGAAATGCCTGGCAGGCGTTCGGCCAGCGCCGCCGCCGGCAGGTGCGACAGGTTCAGGTGGATGTGATCGCCATGTTCGCCCACACCGCGGCCTTCGCGGATTTCCATGGTCATGGACCGGGACACGTAGTCACGCGGGGCCAGATCCTTGTAGTTGGGCGCGTAGCGTTCCATGAAACGCTCGCCTTCGGAGTTGGTCAGGTAACCGCCTTCGCCGCGTGCGCCTTCGGTGATCAGGCAGCCCGAGCCGTAGATGCCGGTCGGGTGGAACTGCACGAATTCCATATCCTGAAGCGCCAGACCGGCGCGGGCCACCATGCCGCCACCGTCGCCGGTGCAGGTATGGGCCGAGGTCGCGCTGAAATAGGCGCGGCCATACCCGCCGGTGGCCAGAACGACCATCTTGGCATTGAACACGTGGAAGGTGCCGTCGTCCAGCTTCCAGCAGACAACGCCCTGGCACTGGCCGTCCTCGCTCATGACCAGGTCGATGGCGAAGTATTCGATGTAGAATTCGGCGTTGTTCTTCAGCGACTGGCCATACAGCGTGTGCAGGATGGCGTGGCCGGTGCGGTCAGCCGCGGCGCAGGTGCGCTGCACGGGCGGGCCGTCACCGAATTCGGTGGTGTGGCCACCGAACGGACGCTGGTAGATCTTGCCTTCTTCCGTCCGCGAGAAGGGAACGCCGTAGTGTTCCAGTTCGTACACGGCCTTGGGGGCTTCGCGTGCGAGGTATTCCATCGCATCGGTGTCACCCAGCCAGTCAGAGCCCTTGACGGTGTCGAACATGTGCCACTGCCAGCTGTCCGGACCCATGTTGCCCAGCGAAGCGGCGATGCCGCCCTGTGCGGCCACGGTGTGCGAGCGGGTCGGGAAAACCTTGGTCACGCAAGCGGTGCGCAGGCCCTGTTCGGCCATGCCCAGCGTGGCGCGCAGGCCAGCGCCGCCGGCACCGACCACGACTACGTCGTATTCGTGTGTTTCGTATTCGTAAGCTGCCATTTTTCTTGCTTCCTTACAGCGCGATCTTGGCCAGGGCGAACAGGCCCACGGCGGTCAGGACATAGGACAGGCCGATCACGAACATGATCCCCATCTTGCGGGCGGTGCCCTGTGCATAGTCCTCGATCATCATGGTTGCGCCCTTGGCGAAGTGCCGCATGGCGATAAACAGGGTCAGGCCCGTCAGGATCGCCGGAACCGGGCGCGAGAACGTGGCGATCACATCCGCGTGGCTGCCGCCCAAGGCGCGGCCGACGATGAAAACGAAGGCCGGGATGAGGAAGGCCAGGCCGACGGCGCTGACGGTCATGTACCAGTGATGTTCGGTCCCGGTGTGGGACGCGCCCTTGCCTTCGGCGCGTTTGCGTGCGGTCAGGTAACGCATGTCCGGTCTCCTTACACGATCACGATGGTCAGGACGGTCAGGACGACCGACCCGATGATGCAGGCCCAGCCCAGCTTTTCAGCGGTGGGGATGTCCAGGCCCTTGCCAGCGTCGAAATACAGGTGACGCAGACCGGCCAGGTAGTGATACCACACGCCCAGGGCCGACAGGGTGAACACGATGTCACCGAACCACGAGGTCAGCACCGCGTTGGCGATGGCGTAGTAGGATTCGGACGTTGCGGCCGCCAGCAACCACCACACGACCAGCATGGCGGAGACAATCAGGGCGTTCCCGGTGATCCGCGTCAGGATGGAAGTGAACGAGGTCAGCTGGGGACGGTAGATTTGAAGATGCGGCGAAAGTGGGCGCTCGACCCGTTTCACATCGGCCATATCAGATCCTTTCAGGGTTCCCTTGCTGCTTGGACTTATGGGACTATTTTTCGGTTTTGTCACGCGGAACGGATGCTGCTGCAGCATCAAATTACACGGAAATGTCATAAATCCGCGGCTTCGTGATCACACAATTCGCAAGCGTGATCACAAAAATGACCAGAGAGTTTTTGTCGGGAATGTCGGCGATTCCGCAGCCGATGCTGCATGTGCATCGCTAACATAGATCAAGCCGAATATCAGACCCCCCGCCCGGATCTTGCCGGGCGGGGGGGGGCAGCGATCACATCGGCATCAATGCCCAGTAATCCAGATCCAGCAGGACTTCGGGCAGGTACTTGCCGTCCTCGCCCTTCAGTTGGCCGGGTTCGGCGCCCGCCTTGACGGCGACCAGCCGCAGGCGGATCGCGCCGACGCCGGGGGCGTCTGTTTCGGCCTTGTCCAGCACCTCGGACCACGCCTTGACGGTCAGGCCGCTGAAACAGGGGTTGGCGTGCGCGCCGCCGTTCAGGCCGACGATCATCTGCGCGTTGGCCAGCCCGTTGAAGGACAGCGCCCGCGCCATGCTGATGACGTGGCCGCCATAGATCAGCCGCTGGCCGTCGGGACGGAAGGTCGCGTCGAAATGCACCTTGGCGGTGTTCTGCCACAGGCGGGTGGCGATCATGTGCTCGGCTTCTTCGATGGTGACGCCGTCGACGTGGTCGATGACCTCGCCCACCGCATAGTCGCCCCAGCGGTGCGGCTCGCCCGCCTGCACGAAGTCGTAATTGCTGAAATCCAGCCCTTCGGGGATCACCAGGTCCGAGGCCGGGATCACCTGTTGCAGGTCGGGGATCACGGTTTCCGGGGCGGGGGCGTCCAGGTTGTTCTTGCGCACCATGACCCAGCGGACATAGTCCAGAACGACCTCTCCCATCTGGTTCCAGCCGCGGGTGCGGACGTAGACGACGCCGGACTTGCCGTTGGAATTCTGTTTCAGCCCGATGACTTCGGAGGTCGAGCGCAGCGTGTCCCCGGCGTAGACCGGTTTCAGCCAGCGGCCTTCGGCATACCCCAGGTTGGCGACGGCGTTCAGCGACACGTCCGGCACGGTCTTGCCGAATACCACGTGAAAGGCGGCCAGATCGTCCAGCGGGCTTTCGGGCAGGCCGCTGTCACGGGCGAATTCATCCGAGGAATACAGCGCATGACGCGCCGGGTAGAGCGCGTGATAGAGCGCACGTTCACCTTCACCCACGGTGCGGGGAACGGCGTGCGCGATCACGTCGCCGATCTGGTAATCCTCGAAAAAGCGGCCCGGGTTGGTTTTCGCCATCAGTGTTCTCCAAGCTTCGTGTCGGGGGTATAGGTGCCCTCCACCTCTTTCACCACGGCCTGCCCGCAGCGCATCACGCCGTTGGCGGCATCGAAGGCATAGGTGGGCTGGCCATGCAGTTCCCATCCCTTGTTCAGGGCGGCGGTCACCTTGTGGCAGAAGGCGGACGTATCGTCTGCAGTCAGGAATCTGTACAGTTTCATGGGGTTATCCGTATGGAATATAGCCAAGGGCCTTATGGATCAGGACGATGCCGACATAGACGGCAACGGTGCCGAACACGGCGCGCAGTTCCTTTGCGGCGGTCGACAGGGCGGGTTTGGTCCACTCGGTCTGGCGGTTGATCAGGATGACCTCGGCCACGGCCCAAGCCAGGATGCCGCCGAACAGCACGAGATCCTCGACCGTGCCGTTGACCAGCAGGTGGGCAACGGCCCACGCTTTGACGGCGGTTAGCTGCGGGTGGCGGATGAATTGCGTCGCCTTTGTTTTTAGACCAGAGGCCGCGAACAGGTAGACCGACAGGATCATCAGCAGGTTGTTGATACCAACGGTGGCCGGGGACCGGCCCCAGAACACCGCGCCATCGGCCATGCGATAGCCCAGCACCATCAGCACCAGTGCCGCCAACAGCGCCAGCGCCACCGGCCCCTTGGCCCTGTCGCCCATCCCGGCGCGGGCCCCCGGGGCGATGCGTTTGAACAGATGCGCGCCCGACCAGATAAGGACGCCCAGAACAAGCCAGATCATGGAAACCTCCGTTTTCGTTCCGGGCGCAGTTTTGGCTTATCCGGCCAGTTCCGCAATGGCCGCGGCCTTGGCCAGCATCTTTTTCGCGGTTTCGACATGCAGGTTTTCGACGATCTTGCCGTCCACCACGGCCACGCCCTGACCCGAAGCCTCGGTTTCCTCGAAGGCGGCGATCTGGCGGCGGGCCAGGTCGATTTCAGCCTCGGACGGGGCGAAGGCGGCGTTGGTCACGTCCACCTGCGCCGGGTGGATCAGGGTCTTGCCGTCAAAGCCCATGTCACGGCCCTGGTCGCATTCGAATTTCAGGCCCTCGTCATCCTTGAACTGGTTGTAGACACCGTCGATGGCAACCACGCCATGCGCGCGGGCGGCCAGCAGGATCATCTGCAGCGACGCCTGCATCGGCAGACGGTCGGCGCGGAAACGGCAGTTCAGCTCTTTGGCCAGATCGTTGGTGCCCGCGACGAAACCGGTCAGCTGCGGGTGGGCGGCGATTTCCAGCGCGTTCAGGATGCCCAGCGGGGTTTCCATCATCGCCCAGATCGGCTTGCCGTTGCCCAGCAGATCCGCCAGCGCCTGCACATCGGCGGCAGAATTCACCTTGGGCAGCAGGAAAGCGTCGCAATCGGCGTCCTTCAGCGCGGCGACATCGCCGGCGCCCCATTCGGTGTCCAGCCCGTTGATGCGGATGATCCGGGCCTTGTTGCCATAGCCGCCCTGTTCCAGCGCGGCCTTCAGGGTGGCGCGGGCCGCGACCTTGGCGTCGGGGGTCACGGCGTCCTCGAGGTCGAAGATGATCGCGTCAACCGGCAGGCCGCGGGCCTTGTCCAGCGCCCGGTCCTTCGATCCGGGAATATAGAGTACAGAGCGATAGGGGCGTGCGGTCATGTCCATGAGTCTCTTCCTCGTAATAATCTTGCGCAGACATGCCCCATTTTCTGCGATTGTTTCAAGGGCAATGTCGCCGCAATGCAGAAATAACGGCGCGTCCTAGGTCAGCGCGTCCCAGATCAGCTTGGTCCCGGTCAGGGTCAACAGGACGTAGGTCAGGCCAAAAAAGGCGCGTTCGGGCACCATGTGATGCGCCCGCACCCCCAGCAGCGCGCCCAGCACGGCGAACGGCGCCAGCAGCAGATCCGCCAGCAGGGTCTGGGCGCTGAAGATGCCCAGAAAGGCGTAGGGCACGAACTTGGCGATGTTGATGGCCCAGAACACCAGCACGGTCGTCGCCTGATAAGGGGTTTTGCCCAGCCCCCGCGACAGCAGGTAGACGGCGGCGGGCGGCCCGCCCGCGTGGCTGACGAAGCTGGTGAACCCGGCCATCGCCCCGGCCAGCACCCCGCCCCAGCCGGGCATTTCCCGCGCGGGTGGGCGGATCAGCCGCGATTTCAGTCCCAGTTGCCACGCCACGAATGCCAGCGAGATGCCGCCAATCAGCAGGCGGAACAGGTCCGCATCGGCGATCTGGTACAGCCACGCCCCCACGGCCACCCCCGGCAGCGCGCCCAGGATCAGCCGGCGCGCGTCGGGCAGGCTCCATTTCCGCCAGTAGGGGCGCAGGGATGACACATCCATCAACATCAGCAAGGGCAACATGATGCCAAGTGCCTGCCCCGGTTCAAGAACCAGCGCGAGAATCGATGCGGACGCGAACGCCGCACCGGACCCGAAACCACCCTTTGAAACCCCCGCGAAAACCACGGCGGGTGCGGCGATGGCAAAAAACCCCCAGTCCAACTGCATACCATTGTATTCCGTAAAACCCCTATCAATCACCGCTTTAGACCGTCCACGCGTTACATCACAGTCACAAATTAACAGACGCCGCATCGCAGCAGACTTGAAACGAAGCCGCGAAACGACTACGCCATGCGCGAAAATCAATCGGACCGGAGATGAATTCCATGGCCAGACCCAAGATTGCCCTCATCGGCGCAGGCAACATCGGTGGCACTCTTGCCCACCTCGCAGCCCTGAAAGAACTCGGCGACATCGTGATGTTCGACATCGCCGACGGCCTGCCCCAGGGCAAGGCGCTCGACATCGCGGAATCGGGCCCTTCGGAAGGCTTCGACGCAGCCATGTCGGGTACGAGCGACTATGCGGATATCGCGGGCGCTGACGTCTGCATCGTCACCGCCGGTGTCGCCCGCAAGCCGGGCATGTCGCGCGACGACCTGCTGGGCATCAACCTGAAGGTCATGAAATCGGTCGGCGAGGGCATTGCCGCGCACGCCCCGAACGCCTTCGTCATCTGCATCACCAACCCGCTGGACGCGATGGTGTGGGCGCTGCAGAAGTTCTCGGGCCTGCCGCCGCACAAGGTTTGTGGCATGGCTGGCGTGCTGGACTCGGCCCGTTTCCGTCACTTCCTGTCGGTCGAATTCGGCGTGTCCATGCGTGACGTGACCGCGTTCGTTCTGGGCGGCCACGGCGACACCATGGTGCCGTCGGTGCGTTACTCGACCGTCGCCGGTATCCCCCTGCCCGACCTGATCGAGATGGGCTGGACCACCCAAGAGAAGATGGACGCGATCGTTCAGCGCACCCGTGACGGCGGCGCCGAGATCGTTGGCCTGCTGAAAACCGGTTCGGCGTTCTATGCCCCGGCCACTTCGGCGATCGAAATGGCCGAAGCCTACCTGAAAGACCAGAAGCGCGTCCTGCCCTGTGCCGCCTATTGCGATGGCGAGCTGGGTGTGAAGGACATGTACGTTGGCGTCCCGACCGTGATCGGCGCCGGCGGCATCGAGCGTGTCGTGGACATCAAGCTGAACAAGGAAGAACAGGTCATGTTCGACAAGTCTGTCGACGCCGTGAAGGGCCTGGTCAACGCCTGCAAAGAGATCGACCCCTCGCTGGCCTAAGCCCTGCGAACACGTCATCCGGGCCCCGCGGCAACCGTCGCGGGGCCTTTCTTTTGCCGGGCCGCCCGCCATTTCCGGGGCGATTTCGAATCACCCGGATCAACAATTTCAGCATATGTGATCACAGGTTTTCAGAGTGTGATCACATATGACGGAAATATTGCAGAAATCCGCTTTTCCGAAAGAAAACGCTTAGGACCGTGTTCATCTTGGGGGTATACGAACCCGCAATCGTAGCAAGACGGGACAGTTTTCATGAACATCCATGAATATCAGGCGAAAGCACTTCTTCGCGAATACGGTGCCCCGGTTTCTGAAGGACGCGCCGTCCTGAGGGCCGAGGATGCCAAGACTGCCGCAGGCGAGCTGGACGGCCCGCTGTGGGTGGTAAAGGCGCAGATCCACGCAGGTGGCCGCGGCAAGGGCAAGTTCAAAGAAGCCGAAGCCGGTGAAAAAGGCGGCGTGCGCCTGGCCAAGTCGGTGGAAGAAGCCGCCGAAGAAGCCAAGAAGATGCTGGGCAAGACCCTGGTCACCCACCAGACCGGCCCGGCCGGCAAGCAGGTGAACCGCATCTACATCGAGGCCGGTTCGGACATCGAACGCGAACTGTACCTGGCCTTCCTGGTCGACCGCGGCTCGTCGCGCATCTCGATCGTTGCCTCGACCGAGGGCGGCATGGACATCGAGGAAGTCGCGGCATCGACCCCCGAGAAGATCCTGTCCTTCACCATCGACCCCGCGGTTGGCTACATGCCCTACCACGGCCGTCGCGTGGCGTTCTCGCTGGGTCTGACCGGCGGCCAGGTCAAGCAGTGCGTCGCGCTGCTGGGCAACCTGTACCGTGCCTTCGTCGAGAAGGACATGGAGATGCTGGAAATCAACCCGCTGATCGTCATGCCCGATGGCAACCTGAAGCTGCTGGACGCCAAGCTGGGCTTTGACGGCAACGCGGTCTACCGCCACCCGGACGTCGCCAACCTGCGCGACGAAACCGAGGAAGACCCCAAGGAACTGGCCGCATCCAAGTACGACCTGAACTACATCGCGCTGGACGGTGAAATCGGCTGCATGGTGAACGGTGCGGGCCTGGCGATGGCCACCATGGACATCATCAAGCTGTACGGCGCCGAGCCCGCGAACTTCCTGGACGTCGGCGGCGGCGCCACCAAGGAAAAGGTCACCGAAGCGTTCAAGATCATCACCTCTGACCCGAACGTCAAAGGCATCCTGGTCAACATCTTCGGCGGCATCATGCGCTGTGACGTCATCGCCGAGGGCGTTGTCGCCGCGGTGAAAGAAGTCGGCCTGAAGGTTCCGCTGGTCGTGCGCCTGGAAGGCACCAATGTCGAAGCGGGCAAAGAGATCATCAACACCTCTGGCCTGAACGTCATCGCCGCCGACAACCTGTCGGACGGCGCTGAAAAGATCGTCAAAGCGGTGAAAGGATAAGAAAATGGCAGTCCTCATCGACGCAAACACCAAGGTCATCTGCCAGGGCTTCACCGGCTCGCAGGGCACCTTCCACTCGGAACAGGCGATTGCCTACGGCACCAAGATGGTCGGCGGCGTGACACCCGGCAAGGGCGGCACCAGCCACCTGAACCTGCCGGTGTTCAACTCGGTCCACGAAGCCAAGCACGTGACCGAGGCCAACGCCACCGTGATCTACGTTCCCCCGCCCTTCGCAGCCGATTCCATCCTGGAAGCGATCGACGCGGAAATGGAACTGATCGTCTGCATCACCGAAGGCATTCCGGTTCTGGACATGATGCGCGTGAAGCGCGCGCTGGTTGACAGCAAGTCGCGCCTGGTTGGCCCGAACTGCCCCGGCGTGATCACCCCGGACGCCTGCAAGATCGGCATCATGCCCGGCCACATCCACAAGCGTGGGTCCGTCGGCGTCGTGTCCCGTTCGGGCACCCTGACCTATGAAGCGGTCAAGCAGACCTCGGATATCGGCCTGGGCCAGTCCACCGCAGTCGGCATCGGCGGCGACCCGATCAAGGGCACCGAGCATATCGACGTGCTGGACATGTTCCTGAACGACCCGGAAACCCAGTCGATCATCATGATCGGTGAAATCGGTGGCTCGGCAGAAGAAGAAGCCGCCGAGTTCCTGGCCGAACAGAAGAAGAAGGGCCGCTGGAAGCCGGTCGCCGGTTTCATCGCCGGGCGCACCGCACCTCCGGGCCGCCGCATGGGCCACGCCGGCGCGATCGTCGCGGGCGGCAAGGGCGACGCGGAATCGAAGATCGAGGCCATGAAGTCGGCCGGGATCGTCGTTGCCGACAGCCCCGCCACCCTGGGCGAGGCCGTGCAGGCCGCGATCGCCAAGGGCTGATAGCCCCCATCGTTCGGCAGACTTGACTGCCCTCTGGCAAGGCGGGGGCGAACCCCGCCTTTCTTGCAAGCAATACCGGTACCAGCCCGCCAAAAGGTGCACCCATGACCGACCAAAGCCCCAATGACATGTTCCACGCCTCCAGCTTCATGCAGGGGCATAACGCCGAGTACCTGGAGCAGCTCTATGCCCGCTGGGCGAACGATCCCAATGCCGTTGACGCGGCCTGGGGCGAGTTCTTTCGCCAGATGGGTGACTCGGAACTGGACGTCAAGAAAGAGGCCGCCGGTCCCAGCTGGGCCCGCACCGATTGGCCGCCGGTTCCCGCCGATGACCTGACCGCCGCGCTGGACGGCCAGTGGCCCGCCCCGGTCGAAGCGAAAAGCGCCGGCAAGAAAATCGCCGAGAAAGCCGCCGAGAAGGGCATCAGCATCAGCGATGAACAGGTCAAGCGCGCCGTGCTGGATTCGGTCCGCGCCCTGATGATCATCCGCGCCTACCGTATCCGTGGCCACCTGATCGCGGACATCGACCCGCTGAACATGCGCGACAAGACCCCGCACCCGGAACTGGACCCGAAATCCTATGGCTTCACCGAAGCCGACATGGACCGCCCGATCTTCATCGACAACGTGCTGGGCCTGCAGGTCGCCTCCATGCGGCAGATCCTGGACATCGTGAAGCGCACCTATTGCGGCACCTTCGCGCTGCAGTACATGCACATTTCCGACCCCGAACAGGCCGCCTGGCTGAAGGAACGGATCGAGGGCTACGGCAAGGAAATCGCGTTCACCCGCGAAGGCCGCCGCGCCATTCTGAACAAGCTGGTCGAGGCCGAGGGCTTTGAGAAGTTCCTGCATGTGAAATACATGGGCACCAAGCGTTTCGGCCTGGACGGTGGCGAGGCGCTGATCCCCGCGATGGAACAGATCATCAAGCGCGGCGGCAGCATGGGCGCCAAGGAGATCGTGATCGGCATGCCGCACCGCGGCCGCCTGAACATCCTGGCCAACGTGATGAGCAAGCCCTACCGCGCCATTTTCAACGAATTCCAGGGCGGCAGCTTCAAGCCCGAGGACGTGGATGGATCGGGCGACGTGAAATACCACCTGGGCGCCTCGTCCGACCGTGAATTCGACGGCAACAAGGTGCACCTGTCGCTGACCGCCAACCCGTCGCACCTGGAAGCGGTGAACCCGGTGGTGCTGGGCAAGTGCCGCGCCAAGACCGACCAGTTCAACGACCCGGCGCACCATTCGGTGATCCCGGTCCTGCTGCACGGTGACGCCGCGTTCGCGGGTCAGGGCATTGTCGCGGAATGTTTCCAGTTGTCCGGCATCCGTGGCCACCGTACCGGCGGCACCATGCACATCGTGGTCAACAACCAGATTGGTTTCACCACCGCGCCGCACTTCTCGCGCACCTCGCCCTATCCGACGGATATCGCCCTGATGGTCGAGGCGCCGATCTTCCACGTGAACGGCGATGACCCCGAGGCCGTGGTGCACGCCGCCAAGGTGGCCACCGAATTCCGCATGCTGTTCCACAAGGACGTGGTCATCGACATCTTCTGCTATCGCCGCTTCGGTCACAACGAAGGCGACGAGCCGATGTTCACCAACCCGCTGATGTACAACAACATCAAGCGTCACAAGACCACGCTGCAACTGTACACCGAACGTCTGGTCGCCGACGGGCTGATCCCCGAGGGCGAGATCGAGGACATGAAGGCCGCCTTCCAGGCCCACCTGAACGAGGAGTTCGAGGCCGGCAAGGATTACCGCCCCAACAAGGCGGACTGGCTGGACGGCCGCTGGTCGCACCTGGACCGCCAGAAGCAGAACAAGTACCAGCGCGGCAAGACCGCCATCAAGCCGCAGGTCATGAAAGAGGTCGGCGAGGCGCTGACCCGCGTGCCCGACGGCTTCCCGCTGCACAAGACCGTGGCGCGCCTGCTGGACAGCAAGAAAGAGATGTTCGCCTCCGGCAAGGGCTTTGACTGGGCCACCGCCGAGGCGCTGGCCTTCGGGTCACTGATGACCGAGGGTTATCCGATCCGCCTGGCGGGTCAGGACAGTACCCGCGGTACGTTCTCGCAGCGCCACTCGGGCTTCGTGGATCAGAACACCGAGGAACGCTATTACCCGCTGAACCACATCCGCGAAGGCCAGGCCCGGTACGAGGTGATCGACTCGGCCCTGTCGGAATACGCGGTTCTGGGGTTCGAATACGGCTATTCGCTGGCCGAACCGAACGCGCTGGTCCTGTGGGAAGCCCAGTTCGGCGACTTCGCCAACGGCGCGCAGATCATGTTCGACCAGTTCATCAGCTCTGGGGAATCGAAATGGCTGCGGATGTCGGGCCTGACGGTCCTGCTGCCGCACGGTTTCGAGGGCCAGGGCCCGGAACACTCGTCCGCCCGCCTGGAACGCTTCCTGACCATGTGCGGTGGTGACAACTGGATCGTGGCGAACTGTTCGACCCCGGCGAACTACTTCCACATCCTGCGCCGCCAGTTGCACCGGACCTTCCGCAAACCGCTGATCCTGATGACGCCGAAATCGCTGCTGCGTCACAAGATGTGCATTTCCGAGGCCGGGGATTTCACCACCGGTTCGTCCTTCCACCGCGTGCTGTGGGACGATGCGCAGAAAGGCAACTCTGACACCCAGCTGGTCGCCGATGACAAGATCAAGCGCGTGGTGATGTGTTCCGGCAAGGTCTATTTCGACCTGCTGGAAGAACGCGACGCCCGTGGCATCGACGATGTCTACCTGATGCGGATTGAACAGTACTATCCGTTCCCGGCCCTGACGCTGACCAAGGAACTGGAGCGGTTCAAGAACGCCGAAATGGTGTGGTGCCAGGAAGAGCCCAAGAATCAGGGCGCCTGGAACTTCATCGAGCCGAACATCGAGTGGGTACTGACCCGCATCGGCGCCAAACACACGCGTCCGGTCTATGCAGGCCGCACCGCATCGGCCTCGCCCGCTACCGGCCTGGCCAGCCAGCACAAAGCACAACAACAGGCGCTCGTGGACGAAGCGCTGACCATCGAAGGGAAATAACCCATGACGACCGAAGTTCGCGTCCCCACCCTTGGCGAATCCGTAACCGAAGCCACCGTCGCCACCTGGTTCAAGAAGCCCGGCGATGCCGTCGCAGCCGATGAAATGCTGTGCGAGCTGGAAACCGACAAGGTGACGGTAGAGGTTCCCGCCCCCGCCGCTGGCGTGCTGGCTGAAATCGTCGCCGCCGAGGGGTCGACCGTCGGCGTTGACGCCCTGCTGGCCATGATCAGCGAAGGCGGCGCCGCCACCGCATCCGCCCCTGCCGCCAAACCCGCGCCTGCCGCCGCCCCCGCCGCTGCCGCCGACACCGTGGACGTGATGGTTCCGGCGCTGGGTGAATCCGTGTCCGAAGCCACCGTTTCGACCTGGTTCAAGAAGGTCGGCGATGCCGTCGCCCAGGACGAAATGCTGTGCGAACTGGAAACCGACAAGGTCTCGGTCGAGGTTCCGGCCCCCGCCGCCGGCGTGTTGGCTGAAATCCTGGCCCCCGAAGGCACCACCGTCGCCGCCGCGGCCAAGCTGGCGGTGATCTCGGCCTCTGGCGCCGTTGTCGCCGCGGCCCCGGCTGCCGCCCCGGTCGCCGCTGCCGCCCCCGCCGCCTCCGGCAAGGACGTCGAGGACGCGCCGTCGGCCAAGAAAGCCATGGCAGAAGCCGGCATTTCGCGCGACGCCGTCACGGGCACCGGCCGCGATGGCCGCGTGATGAAGGATGACGTCGCCCGCGCCGTCGCCTCGGCCGCTGCTGCGCCCGCCGCGCCCGCATCCGTCCCGCGCGCCCCGGTGGCCGCCGATGACGCCGCCCGCGAAGAGCGCGTCAAGATGACCCGCCTGCGCCAGACCATCGCGCGCCGCCTGAAGGACGCCCAGAACACCGCCGCCATGCTGACCACCTATAACGAGGTGGACATGACCGAATGCATGGCACTGCGCTCACAGTACAAGGACCAGTTCGAGAAGAAGCACGGCGTGCGCCTCGGCTTCATGTCGTTCTTCACCAAGGCCTGCTGCCACGCACTGAAGGAAGTCCCCGAGGTCAACGCCGAAATCGACGGCACCGACATCGTGTACAAGAACTTTGTCCACATGGGCATCGCCGCCGGAACCCCGACCGGCCTGGTGGTTCCGGTCATCCGCGACGCCGACCAGATGTCGTTCGCCGAGATCGAGAAGGCAATCGCCGAAAAGGGCAAGCGCGCCCGTGACGGCAAGCTGTCCATGGCGGAAATGCAGGGCGGCACCTTCACCATCTCCAACGGTGGTGTGTATGGCTCGCTGATGTCCTCGCCGATCCTGAACCCCCCGCAGTCCGGCATCCTGGGCATGCACAAGATCCAGGACCGCCCGATGGTGGTGAACGGCCAGATCGTCATCCGCCCGATGATGTACCTGGCGCTGTCCTACGACCACCGCATCGTCGACGGCAAGGGCGCCGTGACCTTCCTCGTGCGCGTCAAGGAAGCGCTGGAAGATCCGCGCCGCCTGCTGATGGACCTGTAAGACCACACCGGGCGCGCCGGCCCACCCGGCGCGCCCACCCCTGCCCCGCCAGCCCCGAGGGCCCGATGCCCAATCCCCCGTCACCTCCCGAAAAGGTCGCCCTCGTCTCCTGCATGCGAAACGAAGGGATCTTTCTGCTGGAATGGGTCGCCTATCACCAGGGGCTGGGTTTCGACGCCATCGTGATCGTCACCAACGACTGCACCGATGGCACCGACACGCTGGCGGCCCGGCTGGCCGCCACTGGCCATGTCATCCACATCGACCAGACGGTTCCCCCCGGCGGCAACCCCCAGGACGCGGGCATGGACCTGGCCCTGCAATGGCTGCGCGGCCACGGGTTTGCCTGGGCGCTGCATATCGACAGCGACGAATTCCTGCTGATCGATCATGGCACAGGACGGATCACCGATCTGCTGGCCGATCTTTCCAGCGCCGACGTGGTTCCGATCCCCTGGCGCAATTTCGGCGACAACGGCCAGACCGACTGGACCCCGGGCGACAACGTGCTGCAGCGGTTCACCCGCGCCGAACCGGAACCGACCGCGGGCGTCACCAAGTTCAAATGCCTGTTCCGCGTGGCCAGTTTCCTGCACGCGACCGATCACAACCCGCTGTTCCCGACGGTGACCAACCCCGTGGTTCTGAACCCCGACGGCGAAAAGCTGTCCAACACCACGCTGTATCAGCGCAAATCCTCTCGGTTCCGCCCCCACGACATCGCCTGTCGCGCCCGCCGCGCGCGGCTGAACCATTACGCGATCAAATCGCAGGATCTGTTCCTGATCAAGAACGACCGCGGCAACGGCCAGGGCACGGGCGGGCGCGGGAAATACCAGTTGAATTCTCGCTGGCACCGGATCGCCAACCGCAACGATGTCGAGGACCGCGCCATCCTGCGCCACTGGCCGGACACGGCTGCCCGCCTGACCGCCCTGCGCGCAGACCCGGAAACCGCCGCGCTGGAAACCGCCTGCCAGGACTGGTTCAGCACCCGCCGCGCCGCCTTCCTGACCCCGGACCGCCGCGCTGAACTGACCGACAGAAAGGCCCGCGCATGAGGCTTTTCTTGGCCAAAATACCCTCGGGGGGGCCGCGTCAGCGGCGGGGGGCAGACAGCCCCCCTCCCCCGTTCCCCCTCATTCAAACACAAGACCTGACGGAGACTCCCCATGGCACAATATGACGTCATCGTAATCGGCGCCGGCCCCGGCGGCTATGTCGCGGCCATTCGCTGCGCCCAACTGGGCCTGAAAACCGCCTGTGTCGAAGGCCGCGAAACCCTGGGCGGCACCTGCCTGAACGTGGGCTGCATTCCTTCGAAGGCGCTGCTGCACGCCTCGCACCAGTTGCACGAGGCGGAACATAACTTCGCCAAGATGGGGCTGAAGGGCAAATCGCCCTCGGTCGACTGGAAACAGATGCTGGCCTACAAGGACGACGTCATCAAGGGCAACACCACCGGCATCGAATTCCTGTTCAAGAAGAACAAGGTCGACTGGCTGAAAGGCTGGGCCACCATCCCCGCCGCGGGCAAGGTGCAGGTCGGTGACGACGTCTATGACACCAAGAACATCATCATCGCCTCGGGGTCCGAACCCTCGACCCTGCCGGGCGTGGAAATTGACGAAAAGGTCGTCGTGTCCTCGACCGGGGCGCTGGACCTGCCGAAGATTCCGAAGAAACTGGTGGTGATCGGCGCCGGCGTGATCGGGCTGGAACTGGGCTCTGTCTACAAGCGTCTGGGCGCAGAGGTGACCGTGGTGGAATACCTGGATGCCATCACCCCCGGCATGGACGGCGAGATCCAGAAAAACTTCCAGCGGTTGCTGAAAAAGCAGGGGCTGGACTTCGTGATGGGTGCGGCCGTGCAAAAGGTGGACGCCAGCAAGTCCAAGGCCACCGTCACCTACAAGCTGCGCAAGGACGACAGCGAACACACGCTGGACGCCGACACCGTGCTGGTCGCCACCGGCCGCCGCCCCTTCACCGCCGGGCTGGGACTGGATGCGCTGGGTGTGGAACTGTCCCCGCGCGGCCAGATCAAGACCGACGCGCATTGGCAGACCAACGTCCCCGGCATCTACGCCATCGGTGACACGATCGACGGCCCGATGCTGGCCCACAAGGCCGAGGACGAAGGCATGGCCGCCGCCGAATGTATCGCCGGCAAGCATGGCCACGTGAACTATGACGTGATCCCCGGCGTGATCTACACCGCCCCCGAGGTCGCCACCGTCGGCAAAACCGAAGAGCAACTGAAGGCCGAGGGCCGCGCCTACAAGGTCGGCAAGTTCCCCTTCATGGGCAACGCCCGCGCCAAGGCCGTGTTCCAGGGCGAAGGCTTTGTCAAGCTGCTGGCCGACAAGGAAACCGACCGTGTGCTGGGCTGTCACATCATCGGGCCGGGTGCCGGTGACCTGATCCACGAGGTCTGCGTGGCGATGGAATTCGGCGCTTCGGCGCAGGACATCGCCCTGACCTGCCACGCCCACCCGACCTACTCCGAGGCCGTGCGCGAAGCCGCCCTGGCCTGCGGCGACGGCGCCATCCACGCCTAAACGCCCCCATTGCCTACACCAAGGCCGCCCGTTCAGGGCGGCCTTCTTTCTTCCGCCCAGTCGCCCGTCAGGGCGACAGGGGCGCGCGAGGACTCGGGCGGGTCCGGGTGGGACGCCCGACCGCGCCCCTTCAGAACCCCTTGAACTGCGCCACCTTGTCCACCGGGCGGCGCAGGGATTTCACCGTGTTGGCGGCGAATTCGTCATCGGGCCAGCCCAGGGCCACGCAGGTCATGATCACCTCGTCCTCGGGGATTTGCGCCACCTCGCGCACCACCGGCGACTGCATGATCCCCTGCCCGTTGATCACCGCGCCCAGCCCCCGCGCCCAGGCCGCCAGCACCAGCCCATAGGTCACCGCACCCAGATCGAAATGCGCGATGGTACCGTTGTTCTCCAGCGCCTTGTCAAAGGTCACCACGATGGACACCGGCGCCTCGAACTGCCGAAACCCGCGCATCACCCAGTCGTGGCGGCGTTCCTTGTCCTCGCGCGCGATCCCCATGGCCGCGAACAGCTGCTTGGCGATCTCCACCTGCCGGTCACGATGCACCCCTTCATAGGCGCCGTGGTCCGGGATGTCGCGCTGCGGCGGGATACCTGCCAGCATGCGTTCAGTATTGCCCCGCCGCACCCGGTCCAGCACCTCGCCGGTCAGTACGTGGAAATGCCACGGCTGGGTGTTCATCGACGACGGTGCGCGGTTGGCCAGCGCGATGATCTCTTCCAGTAGCTCACGCGGCACCGGATCCGACTTGTAGCCCCGGATACTGCGCCGTTCCTGCATCGCCTGATCAAGTTGCATGGCTGGTCCCTTCCTGTTTCCGCCGGTCAGGGTTGGCCATAGCAGCCAGACGGTCAACCAGCCGCAGCGCATGCAAACGCAACGTCACGTCGCCCGCAGGGCGACAGGGGCGCATGAGGGCTCGGGCGGGTGGGGGGGACGCCCGAATGCGCCCCTTCACCACAGCGTTTTCGCAGCCCGCCCCGGCCAGGTCGCGTCATAGGCCGGACCGCCCTCTTCCCCGTCAGAGGCTTCGGCCAGCAACTGCCCCATGCTGGGCAGGCCCGCGGCATCGTCACGGGTCCACAAGCCCGCCCGCATCTGGGCGCGGGCGCATTGCGCATAAATCTCGGCGATGCGGATCACGATCACCGTGGCAGGGCGCTTGCCGTCCCTATCGAACCGGGCACGCAGATCCGCGTCCATGCTCAGCCGGGCCGCGCCGTTCACCCGCACCACCATGTCCGAACCGGGCACCATGAACATCAGCGCAACCCGCCCGTCCCGCACGATGTTACGCAGGCTGTCCAGCCGGTTGTTGCCGCGCCAGTCGGGCAGGGCCAGCGTCGTTTCATCCAGTTCCAGCACCACCGGGCCGTCATCCCCGCGCGGGCTGCCGTCCACCCCGTCGGGGCCGACCGTGCTGACCACGCAATAGCGCGCCGCCATGATCCATTGCCGGTAAAGCGGTGTCAGCCGATGCACGACCTTGCGCAACGACGCGGTCCCCGGCGCCCCATACAGCGCCTCCAGTTCCTCGATACTGTCAACGAAGCGCATCTGGATCGAACCCGACTTCCCGCATCAGCGCGTCCGAGGCGGCTTCCACCTCTTGCTCCAACCGTTCCATATAATCCCGCTTGGACAGGCCCTGACCGATCCGGGGCAGAAATTCCACGATCGCGGTGCCGGGCTTGCGATAGAACCCGTTGCGCGGCCAGAACACGCCCACATTCGTGGCGGCGGGCACGCAATCCTGTTCCAGTTGTTGGTACAGCACCGCCGTGCCCACCTTGTAGGGCACCTTGATCCCGGCGGCGACGCGGGTGCCTTGCGGATAGATCACCAACTGCCCGGGCTGGGCGGCCCCCTTGTGAACGTCCTCGACCATCTTGGAAATGGCCTGCCCGCGTTTGCCCCGGTTCACCGGGACACACCCGATGCGATACGCGTACTGGCCGATGATCGGGGTCCACAGCAATTCCCGCTTCATGATGAATTTGGCCGCCGGCGTGGCGTTAAAGATGATCAGGATGTCAAGGAACGACTGGTGCTTGGCCGCGATCATCACCTCGTCGGTCGGGATATCGCCGCGCACCTCGGAGCGGATGCCCACCATCCAGCGCGCGGTCCAGATCACCCAGCGGCAATAGCTTTTGCAGACGAACCGCGCGGCCTTGCGGCTGGTCAGCGCGAAAGGAAAGCCCAGAATGCCCATCACCCCCATCGCGGCATAGACCTGCATCATGAACAGGAACGAAAGGCACCAGCGCAGGGAATAGGCCATCAGGGCAGCTCCTTCAGTGTCTTGCGCGCCGCGGCGCTGGTGGCGGCGAACGCCACCGTGGCGGCCAGCGGCGGAATGACCAGCGGCCAGAACCAATGCAGCCCGGCAAATCCCAGCCCGGTCAGGAACCCGCCCGCGTCCTGCTGCGCCGCAGGCAGCAGCAGCACCGCCAGCATGCCCAGCACGGTTCCCACCATCGCGCCCGTCAGTCCACGCAGGGTAAAGCGGCGCACGAAAGCCCGCGCAATATAGCTGTCCGTTGCTCCCACCAGCCGCAGCACGGCGATGACCCGGTTGTTGGCGGCCAGCGCGGCCTGCGCGGCCAGCGTCACCATCGCCGCCAGCGCCCCGCCGATCAGCCCGATCGACAGCCAGCCCAGCAGCCGCAGACGTGCCGCCGCGCGGACCAGCGGTTTGCGCCAGCGGGTGTGGTCGTCCAGCACGGCGCCCGGCACCTCTGCCGCCAGCCGCAATCGCAGGCCGGCAGCGTCATAGCCGGCACCGTCTTCCATGATTTCAATCAGTTGCGGCACCGGCAGCGTTTCCAGCGGCAGGTCCGGCCCGAACCATGGTTCCAGCAGAGCGCGCTGTTCCTCGGCTGTCAGGGCGCGGGCGCTGGTCACACCGGGCGTGGTTTCCAGAACGCGCAACGCCGCCTGCGTCTGGGTCTCCAGCTGATCCGCCGGGGCCGAAATCCGCAGGGTCGAGGACCGCGCCAGTTCTTCGCCCCAGCGGGTGGCCAACCGCCCCGTCGCCAGCGACAGCGCCAATGCGAACACCGCCAGAAAGGCCATCGCGGCGGCGCTGAACAACGTCAGGTTCGCGGTAAAGCCAGACGGCGGCACCGTCCGGTCCGCCTGCGCATCGCCCATGACGAAGGCTAGGATGCGGCCGAACAGCTTCACAGGTCCGCCCCCGCCAGTTGCAGCCGCCGGTTGGAAATCCGCAGCACCCGCGCCTGCACCTGGTTCTTGGCGGCACGGATCAGGTTCAGGTCATGGGTGGCGATCATCACGGTCTTGCCCATGCGGTTCAGTTCCAGCAGCAGCTGCAGCAGCCGCTGCGACATCTCCCAGTCGATATTCCCGGTGGGTTCGTCCGCCAGGATCACCTCCGGCGACATGATCACCGCCCGCGCCAGCGCCGCGCGCTGACGTTCCCCGCCCGACAGTTCCGGCGGCAGCGCCTCGGCCCGGTTCATCAGGCCCACCCATTTCAGCAGTTCCCGCAGGTTGTTCTGTTCCTGCAACGTGTCCTGCCCGGCCACGGTCAGCGGCAGGGCCACGTTTTCCGTGACGCTGAGGTGATCCAGGAACTGGCAATCCTGGTGCACCACGCCGATCCGACGGCGCGACAGGGCGATGTCGTCGCGCGTCATCCCGCGCAGGTCTGCACCGAACAGTCTTACATGCCCCGCCGTGGGCCGCAGCGCGCCGTAACACAGTTTCAGAAAGGTGGTCTTGCCCGAACCCGACGGGCCGGTCAGAAAGTGGAACGATCCCGGCGACAGCTTGAGCGAGATTTCACTCAGCAGTTCGCCCCCGCCATAGCTATAGGCCACGTTGTCCAGCTCGATCACGGATCGTTTCCCCTGTTGCTGCCCTGTTCTGCATCAGGAAAGCCACAGTTGCAATCGCTCAGGCGTATGATTGCTTTGCACTTTTCCGCCGACAGCGTACACCCTATAGTAAAGCCGCGCATCACGGCGCGGCAGGTAATGGTTCCAAGGGGGCAGGATGCGGCTGATTTGCCCGAATTGCGGCGCACAATACGAAGTACCCGATGGGGTGATCCCCGTGCAGGGGCGCGACGTGCAATGTTCCAATTGCGGTCACACCTGGTTTCAGCCCCATCCCGACGATGACCCCGACCTGACCGAGGAGTTGGGACAGGAACCCGCGCCAAAACCGAAAACCGCGCCCGCGCCGCCCCCCGAACCAGAGGCCTGGAACGAGCCCGAGGACGAATACGACGAAACCTACGAGGACGAACCAGCACCGGTGCCTGCGCCCGCCCCTGCGGAAAAACCAGCAGGCCGGCGCGAACTTGACCCGACCGTCGCGGAACTGCTGCGCGAAGAGGCCGAGCTGGAGGCCCGCCTGCGCGCGCAAGAGGCCCCATCGGGGCTGGAAATGCAGACCGAACTGGGGTTGGACGACCCCGCCCCGGACACCGAGGCCCGCCGCGCCGAGGAAGCCCGCCGCCGTATGGCCAGCCGCAAGGGGCTGGACGAGGATCAGGACGAGGTCGAGGAAGAGGACGACGCGGACCTGGACGCGCAGATTCATTCCCGCCGCGAACTGCTGCCCGACATCGAAGAGATCAATTCCTCGCTGAACGCTGACGCCCGCCGCCCGGCGCGCGCCGACGATCACAAGGTGCCGGGGGCCGGGACCGCCCCCCGCAGCGGGTTCCGCGCGGGGTTCGTGCTGGGTGTTCTGGTAATCGCGATTTTGTGGTCGATCTATGCCTTCGCGGACCAGTTGGGCGCGCAAGTACCGCAGTTGGAGGGCGCGCTGCAGCAATACGCCGCCTTGGTGGATGCTGGGCGCGGCTGGCTGGACGAACAGGTCAAGGCGCTGCTGATCAAGCTGGACGCGATGGCCGCCGCCAGCGAAAAGTAACCACTAAAGCGCGGCAAATACCGCGTCCAGCGCCGCGCAGTCCTGGGCCAGCCCAAAGGGCGCGTTCACGATGAACATGCCGGACCCGACCATGCGGTGCCCTTCGCGCGCCGGGGGAAAGGTCACCTCGTGGCGCAGCGCCTTGGGCAGGTCCGCGGCCTCCAGCGCCGCCAACATTGGCGCGTGGCGGTTGTCCGTCAGGATCGGGTACCACAGCGCGATCACACCGACGTTCCATTTCCGGTGCAGCTTGGCGATGGCCTTGGGGATGGCGTCGTAGTCCGCCTTCACCTCGTAACTGGGATCAATCAGCATCAACCCCCGGCGCGGGTCCGGCGGGGTCAGCGCCTGCGCCATGGCGAACCCGTCCTGCTGCACGATCTGCGCCCCGGTCCCCTGCATCACCTGCACCAGTGCCGCGTTTTCCTGCGGGTGCAGTTCGGCCAGGTGCATCCGGTCCTGCGCACGCAGGCATTCGGCGGCCAGCAGCGGCGATCCGGGATAGGCCCGCGCCCCGTGCACCGCGCGCACCCGCCCCAGCGCCTGCAAGTAGGGGTGACCGGCGGGCAACAGGCCACGCGCCAGCACCAGGTCGATGCCCGCGGCGGCCTCTCCTGTCTTGACGGCCTCTGGCGCGTCCAGCCGGTACAGCCCCCGCCCGGCGTGGGTTTCGATATAGCAAAGCGGTTTGTCCTTGCGGGTCATGTAATCCAGCATCGCGCACAGCAATACGTGCTTTTGCACGTCCGCCAGGTTTCCCGCGTGATAGATGTGCTGATAGGACAGCATGGCCCGCCTCCGGTCTGGTTCCCTGCTGATTACGCAGCCCCGCCCCGCGATGCAATTGCCCGTCGTGCCTTGCCTGTGTGCAAAGGTGGCAAAAACGCGCTGATTTGAAGGGTATCGGCCCTTTCCCAATCCGCCCCCCATCCCTATAAGGACATCTGGCCCCGTCCGGCAGAGTCGGGGCCGCATCGGGGATTCGAGCGCAGGACTTCACGCACAATGGCTTTGTTCGATAAAATGCCGGGGTTGTTTTCGTCTGACATGGCGATTGACCTGGGCACCGCCAACACGCTGGTTTACGTCAAGGGGCGCGGGATCGTGCTCAGCGAACCCTCGGTCGTGGCCTATCACATCAAGGACGGCGTGAAAAAGGTGCTGGCCGTGGGCGAGGACGCCAAGCTGATGCTGGGCCGCACGCCGGGCAGCATCGAGGCGATCCGCCCGATGCGCGACGGCGTTATCGCCGACTTCGACACCGCCGAGGAAATGATCAAGCATTTCATCCGCAAGGTGCACAAACGCTCGACCTTCTCGAAACCCAAGATCATCGTCTGCGTCCCGCACGGCGCCACCCCCGTTGAAAAGCGCGCGATCCGCCAGTCGGTTCTGTCCGCCGGCGCCCGCCGCGCCGGGCTGATCGCTGAACCGATCGCCGCCGCCATCGGCGCAGGCATGCCGATCACCGATCCCACCGGCAACATGGTCGTGGACATCGGCGGCGGCACCACCGAGGTGGCCGTTCTGTCGCTGGGTGACATCGTGTATGCCCGGTCCGTCCGCGTCGGCGGTGACCGCATGGACGAAGCGATCATCAACTACCTGCGCCGCCAGCAGAACCTGCTGATCGGGGAATCCACCGCCGAACGCATCAAGACCAGCATCGGCACCGCCCGCATGCCCGATGACGGGCGTGGCGCGTCGATGCAGATTCGCGGCCGCGACCTGCTGAACGGCGTCCCCAAGGAAACCGAGATCAGCCAGGCCCAGGTGGCCGAGGCGCTGGCCGAACCCGTGCAACAGATCTGCGAGGCGGTGATGACCGCGCTGGAAGCCACCCCGCCGGACCTGGCCGCCGATATCGTGGACCGGGGCGTGATGCTGACCGGCGGTGGCGCGCTGCTGGGCGAACTGGACCTGGCGCTGCGCGAACAGACCGGCCTGGCCGTATCGATCGCTGACGAAAGCTTGAACTGCGTGGCCCTTGGCACCGGCAAGGCGCTGGAATACGAAAAGCAACTGCGTCACGCGATTGACTACGATAGCTAACATGCCCAACTTTCCCTGAAAGGGGGACGCTTGGCCAAGGACAAGACACAAGGCGAGGATTTTGTCGCCCCTCTGAAGCGGTTGCTGACGGGGGTCGTTGTGCTGTGCCTGCTGGGTATCTTCATCCTGTGGCGCATCGACAGCCCCCGCGTGGAACGGTTCCGCGCGCAGGTGGTGGACAAGGTCGTGCCCAGCTTTGACTGGGCGATGGCGCCGGTGACGGGGGTGATCAACCTGGCCCGCGACGTGCGTTCGTATCAGAACATCGTGGACCAGAACCGCGAATTGCGGCGCGAATTGCAGCAGATGAAAGCCTGGAAAGAGGCCGCCCTGCAGCTGGAACAGGAAAATGCCCGCCTGCTGGATTTGAACAATGTCCGGCTGGACCCGCGCCTGACCTACGTGACCGGCGTGGTCATGGCCGACAGCGGATCGCCCTTCCGCCAGTCGGTGCTGCTGAACGTCGGGCACCGCGACGGGATCGTGGACGGCTGGGCCACGATGGACGGGATCGGGCTGGTCGGGCGGATTTCCGGCGTCGGGCGCAACACCGCGCGCGTGATTCTGCTGACGGACACCTCGTCCCGCATTCCGGCGGTGGTGCAGCCTTCGGGGCAGACAGTGATCGTGATGGGCGACAACACCGCCGCGCCGATCGTGTCCTTCCTGGAAAACCCCGACATGGTGCGCCCGGGCGACCGGGTCATATCCTCTGGCGACGGGGGGGTGTTCCCGGCGGGCCTGCTGATCGGGCAACTGGCCGAAGATCCGGGCGGCCGCCTACGCGTGCGCCTGGCCGCCGATTACGAGCGGCTGGAGTTTCTGCGCGTGCTGCGCAATCCGGGGACGCAGGTGATCTCTGACCACGGCGGCCTGATCGCCCCATCCGGGGATACGCCCGCTGAAACCCCACCTTCCGATCAGGTAACGGCAAAGGACGCGTCCCAATGACCGATCTGTCCTCGGCCCAAACATGGTTCATGCGCGCCGGGTTCCTGGGGCTGGGGCTGGCGATCCTGTTCTTTCAGCTTCTGCCACTGGAAACCGTCCCGCGCAGCTTTGCCGGGCCGGACCTGTTGATCGCCTTTACCTTCGCCTGGGCCCTGCGGCGGCCGGATTTCGTGCCGGTGCTGCTGGTGGCCGCCGTGTTGCTGCTGTCCGATCTGCTGCTGCAACGCCCGCCTGGGCTGTGGGCCGTGCTGGCCGTGCTGGCAACGCAGGCGTTGAAAAAACGCGAACCCGGACTGCGCGACCAGACCTTTGCAGTGGAATGGCTGACGGTGGGCATCACCCTGCTGATCCTGATGCTGTGCTATCGCCTGACACTGGCCGTATTGCTGATCCCGCAGGCGCCGCTGGGTCTGACCGTGATCCAGACCGTGGCGACGATCATCGCCTATCCGCTGGTCGCGGCGCTGACCAACTATGTCTTTGGCGTCCGCAAGCTGCAGCCGGGCGACCTGGACGCCAGCGGGGCCCGGACATGAGACGCCCCGCCCGCGATACCGCCGAAAGCGCGCGCCGCCTGACCCGTCGGGCGCTCGTCGTCGGTGGGCTGCAATTGGGGTTTGCCGGGCTGCTGGCGGGCCGGATGCGCTATATGCAGGTGGAACAGGCCGACCAGTTCCGCCTTCTGGCCGAGGAAAACCGCGTCAACGTCCGCCTCATCCCCCCCGCGCGCGGCGAAATCTTTGACCGGCACGGGCTGGTGATCGCCCGCAATGAACCGTCCTACCGCCTGACAATCGTCCGAGAGGACGCGGGCGACGTAGAGCAGGTGATCGCCCGCCTGTCGGCCCTGTTGGAACTGGACGACGAAGACCTGAACCGCGCCCTGACCGAAATGAAGCGCAGCCCGCCCTTTCTGCCGGTCACCATTGCCGATCGCGTCAGTTGGGAAGACATCAGCCGGGTCGCGGTCAACGCCCCCGCCCTGCCCGGCATCACGCCAGAGGTCGGCCTGTCGCGCACCTATCCACTAGGGCCGGATTTCGCCAACGTGGTGGGCTATGTCGGGCCGGTGTCGGACTATGACCTGTCCAAGATCGAAGACCCCGACCAGTTGCTGCGCATCCCCCGGTTCCAGATCGGCAAGGTCGGGCTGGAGGCCCGGATGGAGGAAGACCTGCGCGGCAAGGCCGGGACCAAGCGGGTCGAGGTCAACGCCGTGGGCCGGGTCATGCGTGAACTGGACCGCAAGGAAGGCCAGCCCGGCGCCAACCTGCAACTGACGCTGGACCACCGGCTGCAGAACTATGCACAGGCACGGTTGGGCAATGAAAGCGCCGCCGCCGTGGTGATCGACTGCGAAACCGGTGACCTATTGGCCGCTGCATCCGCACCCAGCTTTGACCCGAACCTGTTCGTTCAGGGAATTTCCGTCAGCGATTACAAGGTATTGACGGAAAATGACCACCGCCCCCTGTCGTCCAAATCGGTGCAGGGCCTGTATCCTCCCGGGTCCACTTTCAAGATGGTCACGGCGCTGGCGGCCCTGCAGGCGGGCGTCGTTGCACCCGAGGAAACCGTCTGGTGCCCCGGCCATATGGAAGTGTCCAACCGCCGCTTTCACTGCTGGAAACGCGCCGGCCACGGCCATATGGACTTGCTGGGTTCGCTGCGCGAAAGTTGCGATGTCTATTACTACGACATCGCCATGCGCACCGGGATCGAGAAGATCTCGGCGATGGCGGAACTGCTGGGCATCGGCTCGCGGTTCGAACTGCCGATGTCCGCCGTGGCGCGCGGACGCGCGCCGACCAAGGATTGGAAACTGGCCAACTACAAGCAGGACTGGGTCGTGGGCGACACCGTGAACGCCTCTATCGGGCAGGGCTATGTATTGGCCTCGCCGATGCAACTGGCGGTAATGAGCGCGCGCATCGCCACCGGCCGGTCAGTCACGCCACGGCTGCTGAAATCCGTCGACGGGGTGGAACAGCCCTCGGGGCGGGGTGAAAGCCTGGGGCTGAACGAAAACCTGCTGCGCCACATCCGCCGCGCCATGTTCGAAGTGTCCAACAACCGCCGCGGCACAGCCTATGGCAGCCGCATCCTGGCCGAGGAATTCCGCATGGCCGGCAAGACTGGCACCAGCCAGGTGCGCAACATCACCGCCGCCGAACGCGCCCGCGGCGTCACCCGGAACGAAGACCTGCCGTGGGACCGCCGCGACCACGCGCTGTTCGTCAACTTCGCCCCTTTCGACAATCCGCGCATCGCCGTGGCCGTCGTGGTGGAACATGGCGGGGGCGGGTCGGCCGCCGCCGCGCCGATCGCCCGCGACATCACGCTTCAGGCGCTCTACGGCGAAGACCCGCCGCTGACCGCCTATCCCGCAGGCGACCGCGACCGCATCAAGGCCCTGCAGGACAGGCTCAAACGCGAGCGCCCCGATTTCGGCTCGGGCGGGCAGGCCCGGACATGAGCTATCTTGAATACAGTGTCAAAACGGTGCCGTCGGGCCTGCGCAAGCTGCTGCACCTGCATTGGCCGCTGGCGCTGCTGCTGACCACCGTGGCAAGCATCGGGTTCCTGATGCTGTATTCCGTGGCGGGCGGATCGTGGCAGCCTTGGGCCGAACCCCAGATGAAACGCTTTGCCCTGGGCATGTTCGTGATGGTCATGGTCGGCATGGTCCCGATCTGGTTCTGGCGCAATATCGCCGGGGTGGCCTACCTGGGATCGCTGGCGCTGCTGCTGCTGGTGGAACTGGTCGGCACGGTCGGCATGGGCGCGCAACGCTGGATCGACCTGGGTTTCATGCGCCTGCAACCGTCCGAATTGATGAAGATCACCCTGGTGATGCTGCTGGCCGCCTATTACGACTGGCTGCCGATGAAGAAGGTGTCGCACCCGGTCTGGGTGGCGCTGCCCGTGTTCCTGATCCTGCTGCCGACGGCGCTGGTGCTGAAACAACCGGATCTTGGCACCTCGATCCTGCTACTGACCGGCGGGGGTGCGATGATGTTCTTCGCAGGTGTCCACTGGGGTTATTTCGCCGCGGTGATCGCGGCCGGTGTCGGGCTGGTCACCGCGGTGTTCCAGTCGCGCGGCACCGGCTGGCAACTGCTGAAAGACTACCAGTATCGCCGGATCGACACGTTTCTGGACCCGGCCAGTGACCCGCTGGGGGCGGGCTATCACATCACCCAGTCCAAGATCGCGCTGGGGTCCGGCGGCTGGGCCGGGCGCGGGTTCATGCAGGGCACGCAAACCCGCCTGAACTTCCTGCCCGAAAAGCACACCGATTTCATCTTTACCACCCTGGCCGAGGAATTCGGGTTCCTGGGCGGGTTTTCCCTGCTGATGGTGTACGCGCTGATCATCGTGTTTTGCGTGGCCACCGCGATGGCCAACAAGGACCGGTTCGCGTCGCTGATGACCTTGGGCATCGCCACCACGTTCTTTCTGTTCTTCGCGGTGAACATGTCGATGGTGATGGGCATGGCGCCGGTCGTCGGCGTGCCGCTACCCATGGTCAGCTATGGCGGGTCGGCGATGCTGGTGCTGCTGGCAGCCTTCGGGCTGGTCCAAAGCGCCCATGTCCACAGACCCCGGTAATCCCATGCTGAACGTCCTTTTCGCCGCTCACCCCTCGCGCTGGCCAATCTACCGGGTCCCCTTGCAGGACGCGTTCGCCAAAACCGCCCTGAAGGTCGACCTGCGGACGGAATTTGCCCCCGAACAGGTGGATTACATCGTCTATGCCCCGAATTCATCGCTGACGGATTTCACCCCCTACACCCGATGCAAGGCAGTGCTGAGCCTGTGGGCCGGGGTGGAAAACATTGTCTGCAACCAAACCCTGACCCAGCCGCTGACCCGCATGGTGGACCACGGGCTGACACAGGGCATGTCGGAATGGGTCTGCGGACATGTCCTGCGGTATCACCTGAACATAGACCACTTCCTTGCGCATCAGGCGGGCGACTGGGTGCCGCTGGTGCCCCCGCTTGCTGGCGACCGCAAGGTGACGATCCTGGGGCTGGGGGAACTGGGCACCGCCTGCGCCCGCGCCTTGGCCGGGCTGGGGTTCGACGTGACCGGCTGGAGCCGGACCGCAAAGCAGGTGCAGGACATCCGCTGCCTGCACAGCGACGACGGGTTGACCCAAGCCCTGACCGGGGCGGAAATCGTCGTTCTGCTGCTGCCCAACACCCCGGCGACGCAGAACACGCTGAACGAAACCACGCTGGCCCTGCTGGCCCCCGGCGCGGCGATCCTGAATCCGGGACGCGGCGCGCTGATCGACGATGACGCACTGCTGGCGGCCCTGGAAACGGGTCAGGTCGGTCACGCGACGCTGGACGTGTTCCGGGTGGAACCCCTGCCCAAGGGGCACCCCTATTGGGCGCATC
Source organism: Thalassovita sp. (assembly GCA_017792425.1). GTDB lineage: Bacteria > Pseudomonadota > Alphaproteobacteria > Rhodobacterales > Rhodobacteraceae > Thalassobius. The sequence continues at coordinate 780,991 of CP051233.1, read as the reverse complement.
CGCGCGTTACGGTGACCCCGCATATCGCGGCGGAAACCCGGCCCGAAACGGCATCCCGGATCGTGGCTGAAAACATCCGCCGGAACGAGGCGGGCGCGCCTATGCGCTTTCTGGTGGATCGGTCCCAAGGGTACTGAAACGGCGGTTCAGGCAATCCCTGTGAAACGGCGCCTGAACCACACAGACCCCCCCGATCGCTAGCGCAGGATCGGCGGCTTGCCGGGATCGCTGCCGGGGGCCGCGCGCCCGATTTCCTGCACTTGCTCTGGCTGAGGCAGGTCGAATTTCAGCCCCCATTTGGCGAAGCTCGCAGCGCGTTCCTCGCTGGCGCGGACAAAGCTGACATCCAGCGCCCCTGCCTCGATCCCCGAAAAGACAAGCGCCTCGGACACCGCCTTGGCCAGCGCGTGTTCCGCGCCCGGGATAGCGTCAACAAAGGCCAGAAGATGCGTTCGAACGCCATTTTCATAAATGACTCCAACCAGATAGGCGCTGTGCGCCAGTCCGGCGGCTGTCGTCAGTTTCGCGTCCAGACCGGTCAGCAGGTTCTCCGGCATCCCCACCGGCGGGGTAACCTCGACGATCCGGGCCTCGGCTTCGTCCGGGGCGTTGCCCAGCGTTTGGTCCAGCCAGGCCACCGCCTCGGGGGGGATCAGGATAGAGGACGGCGCGACCTCCAGGTTGACGCCCATCCCCATGCCGTTCTGCGACAGCAAAGAGGCCACCACACGTCCTGACAAGGCCGCGTAAGGCGCTGGTTTTCCTACGAATTCCGCCAACCTGTCCTCTCTGTCGAAGATCAGGACAAAGGATTGGTCCTGCAGTTCGAACACCTCGGGCGAGATGTTTTCGCCTCTCGCTTCTTCGGTCAGCAGCAGGAACATCTCGCTATCGGCCAGTCGCTCATAGAACCGCAGGCGGGCGGCATCATCGGCTTCGTTCGCGGTCATCGCGGCGTGGGCGGCATCGAGTGGGGTCTGCTCAGTCATTCATAACCATTTGTATTTGCTTGCGAAGTTCGGGCAGAAGATCAGCCTCGAACCAAGGATTGCGGCGCAGCCAAGCGGTATTGCGCCAAGACGGATGAGGCAAGGGAAAAACGCCGGGCGCATGGTCGCGCCAACCCTTGACACGGTCGGTGACGGACAGACGCCCCCCCAGATGATAGGCGTGCGCATAGCCCCCGACCAGCACCGTCAGCGGGATTTTCCCAAGTGATTCCATAACCTTGGCGTGCCAGGTCTGGCCGCATATCTTGGGCGGCGGCAGATCGCTGCCCGCCGCGTCATACCCCGGAAAGCAGAACGCCATCGGCAAGATCGCCACGCGGCCCCGGTCATAAAACGCATCGCGGTCCAACCCCAGCCAATCGCGCAGACGGTCCCCCGAGGGGTCGTTGAAGGGCACCCCGGTTTCATGCACCCGCAGCCCTGGCGCCTGCCCCGCGATCAAAACCCGCGCCCCGGGACGAAACCAGACCACCGGATTCGGGGAATGCGCAGTTTCGGTGCGGGCAAACTGCCCTTCACACAAGCGACAAGACCGTATTTCCGCACGTAGCGCATCCATGCCCGCATCTATACCCCGCGGCAGGAGACTTTCCTACCCTGCCAGTTGCCGGACGCCCGCAGTCGGTCAAAAAATCCCCGCCAGCCCATCCGTATGGCATGGCTTTTGGTTGCCGTTCTGCGCCAAATGCCCTAGGTCTCGGCGGAACCAGAACAAGAACAACACGGGGACCCGTATGTACCGCGTTTGGAATTTTGTTACCAACTATTCGCTTTTGCTGATCATCGGCGCCCTGATCGCGCTGGTCTGGGCCAATGTCGATCCGACAGGCTATCACCATTTCGTGGAAATGCCTCTGTGGGACCACGCCCCGATCGGACACCTGCATGACGGGCACCGCACGCTGACCTTGCACTACCTGGTGAACGACGTGCTGATGGCCCTGTTCTTTGCCATCGCGGCCAAGGAAGTCTGGGAAGCCGTGATCCTGGAAAACGGTTCGCTGCGCGGCAAAAAGGCCGCCACACCCCTGATCGCCACCGCTGGCGGGATGCTGGGGCCGATTGCCGTTTACTTGGGCCTGGCGATGATCATGGGGTCGGAAACCTATGACGCAGTCAAGAACGGCTGGGCCATCCCGACCGCCACCGACATCGCGTTTTCCTACCTGGTTGGCCGCCTCGTGTTCGGCGCGGGCCACCCGGCCGTGCGCTTTCTGCTGCTGCTGGCCATCGCGGATGACGCGGCCGGCCTGATCATCCTGGCGATTTTCTACCCCTCGGCGGAACTGGCCCCTGTCTGGCTGCTGCTGTCGCTGGGTGCTGCGATTGGTGTTTTCGCCTTGTTCAACTGGCTGCCGCGCCATCTGGACCGTGGCAACCAGGATCGCCCGAACTCGACATGGGTGCGCCAGAATATCAGCTTCTGGCCCTACCTGATCGCGGGTTGCATCAGCTGGTATGGCTTCATGCGCGCGGGGATTCACCCTGCCCTTGGCCTGCTGCCCATCGTGCCGACCATTCCGCACGCCGACCGCGCGTTCGGCATTTTCAGCGAGGCCGAGCAATACCTGACCGACCTGCTGAACCACATCGAACACGCGCTGAAGCATCCGGTTGAAATCGTGCTGTTCTTCTTTGGCCTGATGAACGCCGGGGTCGAGTTTTCCTCGATCTCGGAACCGACCTGGCTGGTTCTGGCTGGTCTGATCGTGGGTAAGCCTGTTGGCGTACTTATCATGGGCATCATCGGGGCGCATGTGATGCGGTTCGGCCTGCCGCAGGGGATGCGCACGATTGACCTGTTCGTGATCGGCTGTGTTGCGGCGATCGGTTTCACCGTGTCGCTATTCGTGGCCTCGGTCGCCTTCCCCGGCGGGCCGGTGCAGGACGCGGCCAAGATGGGTGCGCTGTTCAGCTTTGCCGCGGCACTGATTTCTATCGTCGCAGGCATCGTCTGCCGGGTCGAGAAGCGCCACCTCTGACCCATGTAGCGCCAATTTTCTTGGGAAACCGGCCTCTAAACGGGCCGGTTTCCGCATTTAAGGGCCTTAATTTCGCCAAGAAGAATTGTATGCTTTCCAGGCATTCCAATGCGGGACCAGCCAGCAAGGTTAAACTCGTCGTAAGACATGGCCCGTATTGAGAAAGGCAAGAGCAGCGCCGGAGCCAGTCATGCTGGAGTTCGAAAATGTCAGCAAGTCCTTCTGGACGGGGACGCAGCGGAAGGTGATCCTTGACCGCGTGTCGTTCCGTGTGGAACTGGGACAGTCGATGGGGATCCTGGCCCCGAACGGCACCGGCAAGACAACCCTGATCAACATGATGGCCGGGCTGGAAAAACCCGACGAAGGCGCGATCCGGCGCGCCTGCAACGTCAGCTTTCCGCTGGGCTTCATGGGCGGGGTGGTCGGCAAGCATTCGGCCATGGAAAACAGCCGTTACATCGCGCGTCTTTACGGGCTGGACCCAGACTATGTCGAAGCGTTCTGCCGCTGGCTGTGCGGGCTGGGCGAATATTTCGACCAGCCGTTGGGCACCTATAGTTCGGGCATGAAGGCCCGGTTTTCCTTTGCCCTTATGCTGGCGCTGGATTTTGACATATACCTGATCGACGAAGGCATGCCCAGTTCGACGGATGTCGAGTTCAACAAGAAGGCCGGGGATATCCTGCGGGACCGGCTGCGGACGACAACGGTGATCATTGTTTCGCACCAGCCGCGCACGCTGGAAAAATTCGCACGAACCGCCGGCGTTCTGATGAACGGCAAGCTACACATGTTCGACACCTTGGAAGAGGCCAAGCAGCTTTATGATTACGAAACCCAAGGCTAGAAAATTCCGCATCCGCCGCAGCCAACCGCTGTCGATGGGCGGGCACCCCAGCGGTGCCACCGGCGCGCTGTTCGAACCCTTCGCACCGCAGGACGAGGCGACAGAGCAACCTGCCCAACCTGCTGCCCGTGATGCTGGCCTGCGCCGCCATCTGTCCGCCGTCCCGTCCGACCCAGCACCGCGCCCTGCTGCCCCGGCCCCTGCATCGTCAGCCAGGGCCGAAGTGTCCTCGGCCAAGCTGACCCGAGCTGAAAACACGATCGACGAAATCCGCCGCGAGGGTCTGACCGGCCGCCAATTGCGCATGGCCCGCCGCGTTGCGCAAAAGAACGGTCTGGCCCCGACCTCGGACTTTGACGCGGTGCGGCTGCTGCGCGCCAAGGGGATCGACCCGTTCCAACGGTCAACCATGCTGGAACTGGTGGTGCCGCAGGAAACCACGCCGGAACCGACCGGCAAGCAACAGGTGCAACTGCCGCAGACCGTCCCGGTACGAGAGCCGCAACTGCCTTCGACCGAGGTCAGCCCGGCAGAACGACGCGTGCAGGAAATCACAGAGATTCAGCGCGACATCGCCCGCCGCCGACGCCGCAAATCGGTGCTGTTGCTGTCCCGTCTTGCGTTCTTTGTCTTTCTGCCGACGATCCTGGCCGGGTGGTATTTTTTCAATGTGGCCAGCCCGATGTACGCCACCAAGTCAGAATTCCTGATCCTTGAGGCGGACGCCGTTGGGGGTTCAGCCCTTGGCGGGCTGCTGAGCGGCACCCAATTTGCCACCAACCAGGACGCCATCGCGGTGCAGTCCTACCTGCAGTCACGCGACGCGATGATGCGGCTGGAAAACGACATGGGGTTCAAATCGCATTTCTCGCAGGACTGGATCGATCCCATTCAGCGGCTGGAAACCGGCGCCTCTGACGAAGCGGCCTATTCCATCTTCTCGAAAAACGTCTCGATCGGGTATGACCCGACCGAGGGCGTGATCCGCATGGAAGTGGTCGCGGCCGATCCGCATGTCAGCGCCGCCTTTTCCGAACACCTGATTTCCTATGCCGAGGAACGCGTAGACGAACTGTCCCGCCGCAAGCGCGAGGACCAGATGAAAGAGGCCCGCGCCAGCCTGGAACAGGCCAAACGCGAACGCCGCGAAGCGCAGGTGACGCTGGTACAATTGCAAGAGGGCACCCTGCTGGACCCCGAGGGTGAAATCGCCAGCATACGCGCCCTGATGAACAACGTTGAACTGCAAATCCAGGAAAAGGAACTGCAGCTGCAGACGCTGCTGAACAACGCCCGCCCGTCCAAGCCACGCGTGGACGCGCTGCGCACCGAAATCCGCCTGTTAAAGGAAGAACTGGCCAAGCAAAGCGCCCGCCTGACCCAGGCCACCGCGGGGGGCACCTCGCTGGCCGCAAAGGCCGCGCAGATCCAGATTGCGCAGGCCGACCTTGCAACGGCGGATCTGTTCCTGCAATCGGCCCTGCAAAACGAAAAACAGACCGCGCAAGAGGCAAACCGTCAGGTCCGCTATCTGACAACCAGCGTCCGACCGGTCCCCCCGGACGACCCAAGCTATCCACGCGCATTCGAAAGCACCCTGCTGGCGTTCCTGATCTTTTCCGGGATTTACCTGATGGTGTCGCTGACCGCCTCGATCCTGCGCGAACAGGTGTCATCATGATCTCGGGCGCGGCGCCTTCCAACAACCGCAAACAGGCCTCGACGTGCGAAGTAGTTTTTTCGGATCGCCACCGCCATACATGACCCGGAAACCAGACATTTTTATCCAAAGCGAGAAGACATACAGTGACCAAGCCCATTTCCGAAGTCAGCCCCAACACCTGGGAATTCCTGCGCGACCCGATGATCAAACCGACCGGGTTCCGCGAATATGACGCGCGCTGGAAATTTCCAGACGAAATCAACCTGCCCGGCATGACGGCCCTGGGGCTGGGCATCGGAACGCAGATGCGGCGCCACGGGCTGGACCCGGTCATCGCCGTCGGCAACGATTACCGCGACTATTCTCTGTCCATCAAGAACGCCCTGGTGATCGGCCTGATACAGGCGGGCATCCGGGTCAGGGATATCGGCCCCTGCATCACCCCGATGGCCTATTTCAGCCAGTTTCACCTGGACGCCCCCGCCGTCGCCATGGTGACGGCCAGCCACAACCCGAACGGCTGGACTGGTGTGAAGATGGGCTTTCAGCGCCCATTGACCCACGGCCCCGACGAAATGTCCGAGCTGAAGGAAATCGTGCTGACCGGTCAGGGCGAACCTGCGCCGGGTGGGATGTACGAATTCGTGGACGGAATCTGGGACGCCTACATGGATGACCTGGTCGGCGATTTCCGGATGAGCCGCAAGCTGAAAGTCGTCTGCGCAACCGGCAACGGCACTGCCTCTGCCTTTGCGCCCGAACTGTTTCGCCGGATCGGGGTCGAGGTGGTGCCCAGCCATAACCGGCTGGACTACACCTTCCCGCATTACAACCCGAACCCCGAAGCCATGGAAATGCTGCACGACATGTCTGACAGCGTCAAAGCCTCCGGGGCCGATTTCGCGCTCGGTTTCGACGGTGACGGCGACCGTTGCGGCGTCGTGGATGACGAGGGCGAAGAGATTTTCGCCGACAAGGTGGGCGTGATCATGGCCCGGGACCTGGCCAAGATCTATCCGGGATCAACTTTCGTGGCCGATGTCAAATCCACAGGTCTGTTCGCGTCGGACCCGGACCTGCAGGCGCACGGCGCCAAGGCGGACTATTGGAAAACCGGCCACAGCCACATGAAACGCCGCGTCCACGCCCTTGGCGCGCTGGCGGGGTTCGAAAAATCCGGTCACTACTTCCTGGCCGAGCCGATCGGACGCGGCTATGATGACGGCATGCGGGTGGCCGTCGAGATCTGCAAACTGATGGACCGCAACCCCGGCAAATCCATGTCTGACCTGCGCAAGGCGCTGCCGAAGACCTGGTCCACCCCCACCATGTCCCCCTACGCTGCGGACGAAGAAAAATACGACATCCTCGCCCGTCTCGTTGAAAAACTGGTCGCCAAGGCCAAGGCCGGGGACAGTTTCGCCGGCCGCGCCATCAAGGAAGTCGTCACCGTGAACGGTGCCCGCGTGATCCTCGACAACGGTTCCTGGGGGCTCGTGCGCGCCTCTTCGAACACGCCGAACCTGGTCGTGGTCTGCGAAAGCAGCGAAAGCGAGGAGGAAATGCGCGCGATCTTCAACGAGGTCGACGCCGTTATCCGCACAGAACCCGGCGTAGGAGATTACGACCAAACCATCCGAGGCAGGTAACGAGTATGATGTGGGTATTGGTGGCTCTGGTTTCGGCCGCATCAACTGTATTTGCGCTTTTGCGGCCCGAATGGGCAGATTTCGTACTGCTGACCGGCCCCGTTACCGTGGCGGCGGTTCTTGTTTGGCTGCGCCAACGATTCCGCGCGCGAACAGGTGCCACGACGGTCGTCATCGACGGTTCGAACGTCCTGTACTGGAAAGACAATACGCCCCGGCTGGAGGCCGTGCAGGACTTGCTGCGATTGCTGAAAAGCCGGGGCATTCGACCGGGCATCTTTTTCGACGCGAATGCCGGTTATCTTGTTGCGGACAGGTATCTGGACGATCGCGACTTCGCCCGCCTGCTGGGAATACCTGCAAGGCACGTCGTGGTGGTTCCAAAGGGTACTTCGGCCGACCAGTTCATTCTTCGGGCGGCCCGAGATCTGGGCACCTGCATCGTGACCAATGACCGGTTTCGCGACTGGGCTGACAGCTTCCCCGAAGTGGCTGAACCGGGGAAACTGATCAAGGGCGGGTACGGGGACAGCGGGATATTCCTTCGGCAGTTTGCCCCTTCCGAGGCCGGGGCCTAGGCCCCCGAGGCCGCCAACCCGCGCCCTTTCAATAGCGCGTCCACCCCCGGCATCCGACCGCGAAAGGCGATGTACAAATCCTCTGCTTCGCGCGACCCGCCAGTGGACAGGATATTCGCCTCAAGCGCGCGCGCGGTGGCGGCATCAAAGGCGTCGCCCACCTCGTCAAACGCTGCAAAGGCGTCGGCATCCATCACTTCGGACCACATGTAGCTGTAATAACCGGAGCTGTACCCGTCCCCGGAAAACACATGCGCGAAATGCGGCGTCGCATGGCGCATGGCAATCTGGGACGGCATGCCCAAGCCTGCCAAAACCTCTGTCTGCATGGCCATTGGATCGGTGGGCGCCTTTCCGCGGTGGAACGCCAGATCCACAAGCGCCGAGGCAACATATTCCACCGTTTGGAACCCCTGGTCGAAATTCGCGGCCCCCAGCACCTTGTCCAGCATGTCTGCCGGCATCGGCGCCCCGGTTTCGGCATGGGTAGCGAACTCTGCCAGCACTTGGGGCACCTCCAGCCAGTGTTCATACAATTGCGAAGGCAGTTCGACGAAATCCCGCGCCACGGAGGTGCCCGAGATACTTTCATAGGTCACATCCGACAACATCTGATGCAGCGCGTGGCCGAATTCGTGGAACAGCGTCCGGGCATCGTCATAGGACAGCAGCGCCGGGTCGCCCTTGGCAAAATTGCAGACGTTGATGACGACAGGCGCCTGCCTGCGCGGGAATTTCGCCTGTGCGCGCATGGCCGAACACCACGCCCCGGACCGCTTGGACCCGCGGGCGAAGTAATCGCCGATGAAAACAGCGACATGCTGGCCGTTCCGGGTGACCTCCCAGGCCCGGCAATCGGGATGGTAAAGAGGAATGTCCAGCGGCGAAAACTCCAATCCGAACAGACGGTTGGCGCAGGCAAAACTTGCCTCGATCATGCGATCAAGCTGCAGGTAGGGTTTCAGCGCCGCCTCGTCCAGATCGTGTTCTTCCTTGCGGCGGCGCGCTGCATAGTGATGCCAGTCCCATGCCTCCAGATCACCGTTGATCCCATCCGTGTGCATCATGTCCTGCAACACCTGCGCGTCCGCCTCTGCGCGCGCCTTGGCGGGTTCCCAGACGGCCATCAACAATTCTTGGACCCGTGCGGGCGTCTTGGCCATCTCGGTTTCCAGCTTGTAGTCTGCAAAACTGGGATAACCCAGCAACTTGGCCCGTTCCGCACGCAACGCCAGTATTTCGGCAGCGATGGCGCGGTTGTCCGTGTCACCACCATTGGCGCCACGGGCAACGAACGCCCGATAGGCTGTTTCGCGCAAATCGCGCCGGGTGGAAAACTGCAGAAACGGCGTGATGATTGACCGCGACAGGGTTACGACTGGACCGGACACGCCCTTTTCCCTAGCGGCCGCCCGCATCGCGTTGATGACAAATCCGGGCAGGCCATCCAGATCAGCCTCGGTCAATTCCATGAACCAGCCGCGTTCATCCGCCAGCAGGTTCTGGGTGAACTGAGTCCCAAGCGTCGCCAGCCGTCCCTTGATCTCGGCCATTCGCGCGTCCTCTACGCCCTCCAACGCGGCCCCTGACCGGACAAAGCCGCGATGGGTCAGCATCAACACGCGGGCCTGTTCTGCGGTCAGGCCCAGATCATTCCGACGGTTCCACAGGTCTGCAACCCGCGCGAATAGCACCTTGTTGGATGAAATCGCCGCGTAATGCGCCGCCAACTTCGGCGAAAACTCCATCTGCAGCTTTTCGCGTTCAGGATTGCTGTCAGCCCCCGCAACGGAAAAGAACACCGACAACACCTTGTCCAGCGCGTGGCCTGCGGCTTCCAGCGCCTCGATGGTGTTGGCAAATGTCGGTGTGCCCCGGGTCGTGGCAATAGTCTCGATTTCTGCCCGGTGGTCCTCCAGCGCCGTCGCAAATGCCGGGGCAAAATCCGAGTCCCGGATCATATTGAAAGGGGCGATTTGGAACGGGGTATTCCAGTCAGACAGCAGCGGGTTGGTCATGTCGGGCCTCTTTTCGGGCAGGTCAGGATCGGGTGAGATCGCCGCAAACCGGGCAATCCGGGCGGCTTTTCAACGCGATTTTGCGGGTTTCACCCCAGAGGGCGTCATAGATCAGCATTTCTCCACGCAACGCCGCTCCGGCGCCTGTGATCAGCTTGATCACCTCAACGGCCATCATTGCGCCAATCACGCCGGGCAACGGGCCGATCACCCCTGCCTCGGAACAGGACGGGGCCAGGCCGGGTGCCGGGGCCTCTGGGAAAATACATTGGTAGCAGGGCGCGCCATTGGTGGGGTCGAACACGCTGATCTGCCCCTCCCATTGGGATAGAGCGCCTGAAATCAGTGGCTTGCCTTGCGCCACCGCAACGGAATTGGACAGGTAGCGGGTGGCGAAGTTGTCCGTCCCGTCCAGGATCAGATCATATTCGGCAAACAGGTTAGCCGCCAGTTCCGGCGTCAGACGGCGATTGTAGGGGCGTACCTGTACATACGGGTTCTGCGCCTCCATCGTTTTCTGGGCAGAAAATACCTTGGGCATTCCGATCGCCGCATCCGTGTGAATTACTTGCCGCTGCAGGTTGGAATTGTCCACCTCGTCATCGTCGATCACCCCAATGGTGCCTACCCCCGCAGCCGCTAGGTACAGCAGGGCGGGCGACCCCAGCCCGCCCGCGCCAATCACCAGCACTTTGGCGTTTTTCAGTTTTTTCTGCCCCTTGCCACCGATCTCTCTCAGCACGATGTGACGGGCATAGCGGTTCAGTTCAGTGTCGGAAAATGTGCCTGTCGCTTCTGGCCCCACCTGCGGGCGGGCGCGTCTGCGCAGCCAGTCCAGCCCGGAACGATAGACCAACACCAAGGCCACACCGCCCCCCAGCAGCAACCACGGCGCGGCGCTGCCGCCGGTTTCCTGGCGCAGCGAATGCGTGTCTGGCAGGACAAGGTGCAACCCGACCACGGCCAGCCATAGCACCGCCAGCATCACCAGCCGCGCGCGCAGCGGCGCCTTCAGCACCATTCCGATGCCCCAGAGGGTCACCGCCAGGAACAGGACCAGCGTCATCAACCGCGCCCGGTGGACCCGAACCCGCCTTCACCCCGGGCGGTTTCAGTCAATTCGTCTGCCATTTCAAAACCAGCCTGAATCACCGGGGCCACGATCATCTGGGCAATCCGATCGCCGTGCTGGATGTGAAACGGTTCCTGCCCGGCATTCATCACGATCACGCCCAACGGTCCGCGATAGTCGCTGTCGATGGTGCCTGGGGCATTCGGCAGGGTGATCCCATGTTTCAAGGCCAGCCCGGAACGGGGACGGATCTGCACCTCATAGCCCAGCGGGATTTCCAGCCGCAGCCCTGTCGGGATCAATGCGCGCGCGCCGGGCGACAGGGTCACCCCGTCAACACGCTGTTCAGTATCGAAATTGGCGCGCAGATCAGCCCCGGCCGCGCCGGGCGTTTCATACGCGGGCAACGGTAGTTCGCGATCCGCCCCGCCTGTCCATTGCAGCGCAACCGTCACCATTGGCCACCAATCCCTTTCATCTTGCCCAAATACTCTCGCCGAAGGCGACTGCCCTACCTGTCCAGCGCATCCGCTATCCGCAGCGCCAGTTTCCGCGCCACCTCGTCCTTGCCCATGCGCGGCCAATCCTCGACCCCCTGATCGGAAATCAGATGCACGGTGTTGTCTGCCCCGCCAAAGGTTCCTGTCCCCGGCGAAACATCATTGGCCACGATCCAGTCGCACCCCTTGCGCTGGCGCTTGGCGGTGGCGTTGGTGATCACGTCATCGGTTTCCGCGGCAAAGCCGACGACCAGACCGGGCCGCCCCTTGGCCATCTGGCTGATCGTTGCCAGGATATCCGGGTTCTCGGCGAAACTCAGGGTCGGCAGGGCGCCTTTGACCTTCTTCATTTTCGAACCGGCCACCTGCGCCGCCCGCCAGTCGGCCACTGCGGCTGCGAAAACCGCGGCGTCGGCAGGCAAGGCTGCCTGAACGGCCTCCAGCATCTGTTGCGCCGTTTCGATCCGCACCACCTGCACGCCGGATGGCGGGGGCACGTCGGCGGGGCCGGTGATGAAAACAACCTCTGCGCCAAGCGCGGCCAGCGCCTGTCCGATCGCGGTGCCCTGCGCCCCGGACGACCGGTTCGAGATATAGCGCACCGGGTCAATCGGTTCCTGGGTCGGGCCAGAGGTGACGATCACCCGCTTGCCCTTCAGCGGCCCATCCGTCAGCGCGGCCTCTGCGGCGGCGACAATCTCCAGCGGTTCCGACATACGGCCGGGGCCGTATTCGCCACAGGCCATGTCGCCCTCGTTCGGGCCAATCACGGCGATACCATCGGCCTTCAGCACTTGCAGGTTGCGCTGGGTGGCCGGGTGTTCCCACATACGGACATTCATCGCCGGGGCGATCATCACTGGCGTGTCCGTCGCCATCAGCAAAGTCGAGGCCAGATCATCCGCATGCCCCCCAGCCATCTTGGCCATCAGGTCGGCGGTTGCAGGCGCGACAACCACCAGGTCGGCGACGCGGGACAGCTGGATATGCCCCATCTCTGCCTCGTCGGTCAGGTCGAACAGATGGGTATAGGCTTTCTCTCCGGCGACGGCAGCCACGGTCAGCGGGGTCACGAATTCCGCCCCCGCGCGGGTAAGCACCGGAGTCACGCTGGCGCCGCGTTCCCGCAGGCGGCGGATCAGGTCAGGCGTCTTGTAGGCCGCGATGCCGCCGCCGATGATCAACAGGATACGCTTGTTCGCCAGCATGCGCTGCCCCCTTGGATGGATCGGGCCGACACTAGGCACATGCGGCGGCACTGACAAGACCGCTTACCGAAAGGCGGCGCAAGGATCTTCGCGTTCTGCGGCGGGGGCGGACAGGATCAGATCAAAGGCCGGGTCAGGCGTTTCGTCATCTTCGGATTGGCCAAGCGCATACTGGGACACTTCCGGGCGCAGCGCCGCGACATAGGACGGCGCGCCCCAATCCTTGCGCGCATGGCCATTGCCGGTGATGACGATGACCGGTCCACCCGTTTCATCCAGTGCGCGCAGGGCTGACCGCGCCAGAACAGCGTCACGCAGACGCTGAAGGTCAACCATCACAGGCAGCATGGACTGAGGCAGGGCATCGCAATGTGCCGCCATTTGCAACGCTTCCCTCTCTGTCTGCTGGGTATCCGGCAGGTTCGTGGTCAGACCAAAGGTCGCGGCCTCGGGGCCGAACCAGTGCGCTATGCCGTCCTTCATCGCCTGTCGGGCAATCTCTCTGGGGACAGCAGCACCATAGATTTTGGCCTGCGGGACTGCGGCAAACAGCGGGTGATACTTCCCGAAATCCGGCCAGCCAAAGTTTTGCCAGTCCAGCGCCGTTTCCAACGCCTGCCGATCCGATCGTGATTGCGTGTTGGCCTGCGCTGCTTGATCGTCCGTCAGCATCTCGAACACCAGCGCCGCCGGGTTCACCGCTGACACGAACCCGGCCTGTCGTTCATGGTGCACCGGGTTGTCGTGAACCTCGCCCAGATAAACGATCTGCGCATTCCGCATACCCGCCGGGATTTCCTGCGCACAGGCCTGAGCCGCCCCGAAAAGGGCGGCCACCAAGAGAATTGCCATTTTCATGACAACAGTTCGTGCACCTCATCCGAGCGCGCTTCAAGCTGTTTTCGCATCTTGGCAAACGCAGCCGCTTCCAACTGCCGGACACGTTCCTTGGAAAGGTGCAATTCTTCACCCAGCGATTCCAGCGTTCGGGGCGGTTCGCGCAGCTTTCTTTCGCGCACAATGAACTGTTCGCGTTCGTTCAGGGAACCGATTGCCTCGATCAGCCAACCGCGCAGGGCCTCGCGGTCGTGACGTTCCTCTACGATTTCGGCGGGCTGGGCGCTGTCATCCTCCAGCGTGTCGATCCATTCGCGCCCTTCCTCGTCCGAGGATTGGGTGGCGTTCAGTGAAAAATCCCCCCCCGACAGTCGGCCTTCCATCATCTCGACATCATGCAGCGGCACCCCGATCTCGGTCGAGATCATGTGGCGCATCTGGTGGCGGTCCAATTCCTCGCCGCGTGACAGCGCCTCTCGTTCAAGCCGCGCCTGCACGCGGCGCAGGTTGAAGAACAGCGATTTCTGGGATGAGGTGGACCCCGTCCGCACCATGGACCAGTTCCGCATCACATAGTCCTGAATGCTGGCCTTGATCCACCAGACGGCATAGGTGGAAAACCGGACGCCGCGATCCGGGTCGAATTTGTCCGCCGCCTTCATCAGGCCCAGCCCTGCTTCTTGGATCAGGTCGTTCATCGGCGCGCCATATCGCTTGTACTTGGCGGCCATCGAAATCGCCAACCGCATATAGGCTGTTATCAGGCGGTGCAGCGCAGCCTCGTCTCGCTGGTCGCGCCAGGCATAGGCCAGCCGAAGCTCGGTTTCGGCATCCAGCAGTTCCGCCTTCATCGCGGCGCGCGAAAGCGACATATCGTTCGGAAGATCAAGAGCCATTTTCTTCCCCCGGGTTGGGCACATGGGCAGCACGTCGGTCCCTCTTTATGATTTGGACACGTAATGTTACGCACGACAAGGCAGAGAGGATCACAAAAAGGTGTACAGAAGATGCTTGATAAGCTGACGCTGGTGCTGGGCGGGGCGGGGTCGGGCAAATCCCTGTGGGCAGAAACCCTGGTGCGCAACGCATGTGATGACCGGGTTTATCTTGCAACGGCAAGGACTTGGGACGACGAAATGCGCCAGAAGGTGGCCCGCCACCGCGATCAGCGCGGCGACGGCTGGACCACGATAGAGGCACCGTTGGACGTCGCGGCGGCACTTGCACAGGCCCGGTCCGATCAGGTGGTTCTGCTGGATTGCGCCACCATGTGGCTGTCAAACCACCTGCTGGAAGACTCGGACCTGATGGCCGAGGAAGAACGCTTTTTGGCCGCACTGGACACCTGCAAGGCCCCCGTTGTCGTGGTTTCTAACGAGGTCGGCATGTCCGTGGTTCCTGAAAACGCGCTGGCCCGCCGGTTCCGGGATGCCCAAGGCGCGCTGAACCAGAAACTTGCCACGCAGGCAGGATTGGTTGTGGCGGTCATGGCGGGGCTTCCGCTGGCGCTGAAGGGAAGGCTGCCATGACCCGCTTTTTCTGGGTCCGCCACGGCCCAACCCACGCAAAGGCGATGGTGGGCTGGACGGACCTGCCCGCCGATCTGTCCGACACGGGCCAAATCCATCGGCTGCACCAGCATCTTCCCCCGGATGCGGTGGTGGTCTCTTCGGACTTGTCTCGCGCGGTCACGACCGCTGACGCCATCGCCGGGCCGCGCCTGCGCCTGCCGCATGACCCGGACTTGCGAGAGATCAACTTTGGCGATTGGGAAATGAAGCGGTTCTATGAAATTGAGGACCAGGACCACGCCCGCGCCTATTGGGAAACCCCAGGGGACACCCGACCGCCCAAAGGCGAAAGCTGGAACGACGTCACCCGCCGGGTAAACGATGCCGTCACCCGGCTGATCGCAGCCCATCCCGCCCGCGATTTCGTGGCGGTCGCCCATTTCGGGGTCATCCTTACCCAGGTGCAGCGCGCGCTTGGGCTGGATGCCTCGCAAACGTTTTCCCACAAGATCGACAATTTTTCGGTGACAGAACTGCGATTGCAGAACGGGCGCTGGTCCGTAGGGCAGATAAATCACCTTCCGTGAACAGGTGACCCACAACAATTCATTTTGCTGATGCTGGTGGTCAGCCTAACCATTGGCAGACAGTTCAAAGGAAACGGTATGGGTTACGAGCTATTCATCGCGGACAGAGCTTTTTCCAGTTGGTCGCTGCGCGGCTGGCTGATGTTTGAAAAATTCGGCATCCCCTGCAAATCCAACTTGATCGGCCTGTACGATGGCACGATGCAGCAGGACATAGCCAAACTGGCCCCCGCGCGGCTGGTTCCGGTGATGCGGACACCGGACGGTGTGCTGATAGGCGAAACCCTGGCCATGGCGGAAACCCTGAACGAGCACCATCCAGATGCGCAGATGTGGCCAGCAGACCCTGCGGCGCGCGGGCTAGCCCGCTGGATGGCGGCGGAAATGCACGCAGGGTTCCACGCGTTGCGCGAACATTGTGCGATGCAGCTGCTGTGCCAGTACAAGGGGTTCCAGCCAAACACGGCCGTGCTGGCGGATCTGGATCGGCTGCAGACCCTGTGGACGCTGGCCCGGACGCGTCACGGTGCAGATGGTCCGTGGTTGTTCGGGGCCTATTCGCTGGCAGACGTGTTCTATGCCCCGGTCGCCGCCCGGATCGCAGGGTACGGGCTGCAGGTGGGCGATCTGGCCCGTGACTATGTGGACACCACACTGGCGGACCCCGCCTTTCGCAGGTGGCGTGCGATGGGCCTGACCAAGACCTACGACCCGGTACCCTATGCCCTGGACCTGCCAAAACATCGCTGGCCGGGTCCGCAACCGTTGTCCGCCAGGGCCATTGACACGGGAACAGCCGAAAACGCCGCCTGCCCCTATTCCGGCAAACCGGTTACAGATCTTGCGGAAATTGACGGGCGCGTGATTGGCTTCTGCAATCCGTTCTGCCGCGACAAGACGGTGCATGATCCGCTGGCATGGCCACAGGTTGCCGCTTTGCTGTGATCCGTTAACCTTTCATCAACCTTCCCGAGGGTAGCGTCGGTCAACTTGGGTGGAATGGGGAAAGGCATGGTGGCACGGGCCTACACCGTCGCGTTCGAAGGCGTCAGCGCCCGCCCGGTAGAGGTGCAATGCGCCGTGACGCCGGGTATGCCGGCCTTCTCGATCGTCGGCCTGCCGGACAAGGCTGTGTCGGAAGCACGTGATCGCGTCCGCACGGCCTTGGCCTCCTTGGCCATCGCACTGCCCTCGAAGCGGATTACCATCAACCTGTCGCCCGCCGACCTGCCCAAAGAGGGCAGCCATTTCGACCTGCCGATCGCCCTGGCGCTGCTGGCAGCGTTGGAAATCATCCCGAAGGACGCCGCCGAAGGCACCACCGCCCTGGGAGAGCTGTCGCTGGACGGATCGCTTGTTCCGGTCATTGGCGCACTTCCTGCCGCGATGGCCGCGGCCGAGGACAACCGGATGCTGCTGTGCCCCAAAGCATCAGGGGCCGAGGCCGCATGGGTCGGCGCCTGTCAGGTGATCGCTGCGGCTGGCCTTGCAGACGTGGTGCGCCACTACACCGGTCAAAGCCCCCTGCCCCCCGCCCAGCCCGGCGAGGTGATCGAGGGCCCCAAAGGTCGCTGCATGCGGGACGTCAAGGGCCAAGAAAGGGCGAAACGCGCACTGGAAATCGCCGCTGCCGGACGGCATCACTTGATGATGGTGGGCACGCCCGGATCGGGAAAATCCATGCTGGCCGCCCGCCTACCCGGCATCCTGCCCCCCCTGACCGCGCAAGAGGCGTTGGAAACCTCAATGATTCATTCGCTGGCGGGGCTGCTGGACGAAGGGGGCATTTCCCGTACCCGCCCGTTTCGCGAACCGCACCACACGGCCTCGATGGCGGCTATCGTGGGCGGCGGGCGCGGCGCAAAACCGGGCGAAATCAGCCTTGCCCATAATGGCGTACTGTTCATGGACGAATTCCCGGAGTTTCCCCGCACCGTGCTGGAAACCCTGCGCCAACCGATCGAAACCGGCGAGGTCATGGTCGCCCGCGCCAATGCCCATGTGAAATACCCTTGCCGCTTCATGCTGATCGCGGCGGCAAACCCGTGTAAATGCGGCTACATGTCGGACCCGGCCCGCGCCTGTTCCCGCGCCCCGGTCTGTGGAGAAGACTATCTGGGCCGGATCAGCGGCCCCCTGATGGACCGTTTCGATCTGCGGGTAGAGGTGCCTCCGGTCGCTTTTTCCGACCTGGACTTGCCCGCCAGCGGCGATACGTCCGGCGAGATTGCCCACCGCGTTGCCCACGCCCGCGCAATTCAGGCAGACCGCTATGACGCTACCTCCGACGCCCGCCTGAACGCCGATATCGAAGGCGCTTTGCTGGACCGTGTCGCCACCCCTGACCCCGCCGGGAAAGCGCTGATCGGCAAGGTGGCGGAACGGTTCGGCCTATCCGCGCGTGGCTATCACCGGGTGTTGCGGGTTGCGCGCACAATTGCAGACCTTGATGGATCCGACGCGATAAAGCGTGACCACGTGGCCGAGGCGGTGTCGTTCCGCCTCAGCGCCCTGCGCGAACAGGCCTGAATTCAGCTGCGCTTTGCCTCGATCGCTTCCCAGATCAGCTTGGCGGTGTTGGTCCCATCAAACCGTTCCAGCTCCTGAATGCCGGTCGGAGATGTCACGTTGATTTCCGTCAGGTAGTCGCCGATCACGTCGATGCCCACGAAAACCTGCCCCTTCTCTTTCAGGCGGGGGCCGATGGTGGCGCAGATTTCCAGATCGCGCGCAGTCAGGCCGATTTTTTCAGGCCGCCCGCCCACGTGCATGTTGGACCGCGTCTCACCTGCCTGCGGCACACGGTTGATCGCGCCGACGGGTTCACCGTCCACCAGGATCACGCGCTTGTCCCCGTTGGCCACATCCGGCAGGTATTTCTGCACGATCAGCGGTTCTCGTGAAAACCCGGTGAACAATTCGTGCAGGGAACTGAGGTTGCGGTCGCTTTCAGTCAGGCGGAACACACCTGCGCCGCCATTGCCGTACAGAGGTTTCAGGATGACGTCGCCATGCTTGTCCTTGAAGGTGCGGATCGTCGCCAGATCGCGGGCAATGGTGGTCGGCGGCATCAACTGCGGGAAATCCAGGATCATCAGCTTTTCCGGGTAGTTCCGTACCCAGAAGGGATCGTTCACCACCAGCGTCGTTTCGCGGAGCCGTTCCAACAGGTGCGTGGTGGTGATGTAGAACATGTCAAACGGCGGGTCTTGGCGCAGCCAGACCACATCAAAATCGGCCAGATCAACCTCTTGTTCGGCACCCAGTGAATAGTGATTGCCCTTCACCCTCTGTACGGTCAGGGGCCAGCCTTTCGCGGTGATCCGCCCTTCCTGATATGCCAGACAGTCGGGTGTGTAGTAAAACAACTCATGCCCACGCGCCTGCGCCTCCAGCGCGATGCGAAAGGTGCTGTCGGCGTCGATGTTGATCGGTCCGATCGGATCCATCTGAAAGGCGATTTTCATTCGCTGTCCCCTTGCTTGCTCGCCCCTTACATGGCGCATGGGGTGGGGCGAGGCAAATCAGAAATGACCAAAGGCGTTTTCGATAAGCTCTGTGCGCCCGTATTGATCACAGCAGGCCAGGTCAAACCGCACATCTGTCAGCGATCCCGATGGTTCCGTGGCCAGGAACTCCTCTGCCGCGGCATGGATACGCCGCATCTGGGCGGACCGCAGACTGGCAATTGCCGCATTGATGGACTTTGCGGCCTTGACCTCTACGAACACTACGGCGCCCGCTTCGCGAAAGATCAGGTCAATTTCCCCCGCCGATCCACGCCAGCGCCGCGCAAGCAGATCGGCACCGCGCCGCAGATACGTTTGCGCGACACGGTCTTCGGCGCTGCGTCCGAACAAGTCGGCACGTTTACCGGCATGCTGGCGGCTGGTCGCGTCAGGCTGCAGAGGTGGAGCAGATGTCATTCGTCACGATCAAGTTTCAAGGCCAGTTGGTAGACCTGCCGACGGGGCAACCCGGTTCGTTCCGCCACCTTGTCCGCTGCATCCCGAACAGAGCCTTCCGACAAGGCTTGTCTGACCAGGGTTTCTAAGTCCTGTTCACTAACATCCGGTAAACCCGGACGGTCTATCAGCACGACGATCTCGCCCTTCATCGCGCGTGCATCGCAGATTTCGGCCAATTCGGACAGGGGCGCGCGGATGACTTCCTCGAACTTCTTGGTCAATTCCCGGCACACGGCGGCCTCACGTCCCGGCCCCAGAACCTCTGCCGCGTCCCGCAGCATGGCGGTGATCCGTTTGGGCGATTCGTAGAACACCAGCGTCCCCGGCACCTCTTTCAACGCCCGAAGCGCGGTTTTCCGCTGACCGGAACTGTTGGGAAGAAAGCCGTTGAAAAAGAACCTGTCGGTCGGCAGCCCCCCCACCGTCAGCGCCGTGACAACCGCTGACGGACCGGGGGCGGACACCACCGCATGCCCCGCGTCGCGCGCCGCCCGCGCCAGATCAAACCCCGGATCAGCAACCATGGGCGTGCCTGCCTCTGACGCGTAGGCCACGGCTTTGCCCTCGTCCAGCAAGGCCATAAGGCGCGGGCGCACCTGGTTGCCGTTGTGGTCGTGATAGCTGAACATCGGGCGGTCGTTCAGGGCGATCCCGTGAATATCCATCAGCTTGCGCAGGCTGCGGGTATCCTCTGCCGCCAACACATCGGCCGATGCCAGGATATCCAGCGCACGCAACGTGATGTCGCGGGCGGTCCCGATGGGTGTGGCAATCAGATACAGGCCCGGCTGCAACCGGTTGATTTGCGGATTCAACACTGGACCCCTTCCCAACGGTGTCTATTATTGACCCCCAAAGTCCAAGGGCGCAAAGCGCCCCCGCCCGAGGGAGTAGCACCTTTCCATGTTCGCCGTTTTGTCCCCCACCCGCAACCTGATTGCCCGCGTTTTCGCATTGCTGAGCCTGCTTGTTCTGGCCGCCTGTGAACCCGTCTCTCTTGGCGGCGGCGGCCCGATGATCAACACCTCTGCCCCGGTACCCGTGGCGCTGCTGGTGCCGCGCGGGGGTGGCAATGCAGGGGATGACATCCTGGCGCAAAGCCTTGAAAACGCGGCGCGACTGGCCATTGCTGACCTGCAAGGCGTAAAGATTGACCTGCGGGTCTATGATACAGCGGGCGATCCGGCCACGGCACAGACACAGGGCGTCAAGGCCGTCAACGACGGGGCCAAGATCATCCTGGGCCCTGTTTATAGCGCCGAGGCGAATGCCGTCGCGGTCGCGGTGGCGTCCCGCGGGGTAAACGTCCTGTCGTTCTCAAACAACTCGACCATCGCGGGCGGCAACCTGTACATTCTGGGTCCGACCTTTGAAAACACCGCCAACCGCCTGGTGCGTTTCGCCGCACAGCAGGGCAAGGGCAATATCGTGATCGCCCACGATGATAACCTTGCAGGCCAGTTGGGCCGCAACGCCATCCAGACCGCCATCGGGCAGACCGGCGGGGCCAGTCTTGCCGCGGGTGTCGGCTATGAGTTTTCGCAGCAAGGGGTGGTGGACGCGATCCCCGCCGTGAGGGAAGCCGTCAAAAGCGGCGCGGCGAACGCCCTGTTCCTGACCGCCAACACAGACGGCGCGCTGCCGCTGGTGACCCAGTTACTGCTGGAATCCGGCGTGAACCCGCAATCCGTGCAGTATATCGGCCTGACCCGCTGGGATGTTCCGCCGCAAACGCTGGAACTGCCGGGTGTTCAGGGCGCGTGGTTCGCCCTGCCCGATCCCACCTTGTCCGAGCGGTTCAGCGTGCGCTATGTCATGGCCTATGGATCGCAGCCCCATTCGATCGGCGGGCTGGCCTATGACGGGATCGCCGCCATCGGTGCGCTGGTCCAGGCCGGGCACAGCGATGCGCTGACCGGGGCGGCGCTGACCCAGGGCGCCGGTTTCCAGGGTGTAAACGGCATCATGCGCTTGCGCACGGACGGCACCAACGAACGCGGCCTTGCCGTGGCCCAGATCCAGAACAAGAAAGTCGTCATCATCGACCCCGCCCCGCGCAGCTTTGAAGGCAGCGGGCTCTGACACGAAGAACGAAGAATGAAAGACATGCCTGACGCGCCGGACAGCCTGATCTGTCCGGCTTCTGCGATTTTCGATGTTTCCGCCATCGAGTCCCAGATCACCGAAGCCACCCGCGGCCTGACCGATGCGGCCACGATCCGGTCGGCCGTTGTACCGGTCCTGATGCAGGCTCGCAAGGCCGGGATGGAGGCCATCGCCGCCGCGTTAACCGAACAGCCCTTTGCCGCCCGCCCGGCAACACGCGCCTATACCTGGCTGACCGATTGCATCGTGATCACGGCAATGGATATCGCAACCCGCCTGATGCACCCCGAAGGCGGCACGGCACGCAACATGACCCTGATCGCGGTCGGGGGCTATGGACGGGGTGAAATGGCCCCGTTTTCAGACGTCGACCTGCTGTTCCTGACCCCGAACAAAGCCCCGTCCGGCATGGAAAGCGCGATTGAATCGATGCTGTACATCCTGTGGGACTTGCGCCTGAAGGTTGGGCATTCGTCGCGCAATATCCGCGATTGCATCAAGCTGGGCCGCGAGGATTTCACCATCCGCACCGCCCTGCTGGAACACCGTGTTCTGGCGGGCGACCGCGCGCTTGCCAAGGAACTGGATCAGAAACTGTGGGCAGAGCTGTTCAAGAACACAGCCCCCGAATTCATCGAGGCCAAGCTGGCCGAACGTGACGCACGCCACAACCGGCAAGGCGGACAACGCTACGTGGTGGAACCGAACGTGAAGGAAGGCAAGGGGGGCCTGCGCGATCTGCAATCGCTGTTCTGGATCGCCAAGTATGTTCACCGCGTGCAGGACACCGCCGAACTGGTACGCCTGAATGTCTTTACCGAGGACGAATTCAAGACCTTCACCCGGGCCGAAAATTTCCTGTGGGCGGTGCGGTGCCACCTGCACTTGGTCACGGCACGCGCGTCGGACCAGTTGACCTTTGACCTGCAGGTAGAGGTGGCCGCGCGCATGGGATACACCGACAAGGGCGGGCGCCGCGCGGTGGAACATTTCATGCAGGAGTACTTCCGGCATGCCACGTCCACCGGCGATCTGACCCGCATCTTCCTGACCAAGCTGGAGGCGATGCACGTCAAAAGCGGCCCCTTGTTGGAACGCATCTTCCGCCGGACGCCAAAGGTCAAAGCCGGATACAAGGTCATCCACAACCGCCTGGCCGTGGAGAACGAGAAAAAATTTCTGTCCGACAAGCTGAACCTGCTGCGCCTGTACGAAGAAGGCTTGCGGACGGGCATGCTGATCCATCCCGATGCCATGCGGCTGGTCACCGCCAACCTGCACCTGATCGACGAAGACATGCGCAACAACCGCGAAGCGCAGCGCATCTTTTTGGACCTGATGCTGAAGCACGGCAACCCTGAACGCGCCCTGCGCCGGATGAACGAACTGGGGGTGCTTGCGGCCTTTCTGCCAGAGTTTGAACCCATCGTCGCGATGATGCAGTACAACATGTACCACCACTATACGGTGGACGAACATATCATCCAATGTATCCGCGTCCTCAGCCAGATCGAACACGGCGAACTGGTCGAGGAACTGCCCGTCGCAAGCGGGATCCTGAAACGCGGCGTGAACCGCAAGGTACTCTATGTCGCCCTGCTGCTGCACGACATCGGCAAAGGCCGGGACGAGGACCACTCGGTTCTGGGAGCCCAGATCGCCCGCAAGGTGGCACCCCGTCTGGGACTGAGCAAAGCCGATTGCGAAACAGTGGAATGGCTGGTGCGCTATCACCTGCTGATGTCGGACATGGCGCAGAAACGCGACCTGTCGGACCCGCGCACCCTGCGCGATTTCGCCAAGGCGGTGAAAACCCGCAAGCGGCTGGACCTTCTGACGGTACTGACGGTCTGCGATATCCGTGGCGTCGGACCGGGGACGTGGAACAACTGGAAGGCCATGCTGCTGCGCCAATTGCACAAGGAAACCGCGCAGGCGTTGGAACACGGGCTGGAAGAACTGAACCGCGAAAACCGCGGCGCCGAAGCCCGCCGCCTGCTTCGCGACGCTCTGGACGGCTGGGATCCTGCAGCCCTGCGGCATGAAACCAGCCGCCATTATCCGCCCTACTGGCAAGGGTTGGACACCGCCACACAGGTCATCTTTGCCAACCTGTTGCGCGACATCCCGGATGACGAGGTCAGGATAGACCTGCACCTGGACGCCGACCGCGACGCCACCCGAGCCTGTTTCGCGCTGGTGGACCACCCCGGCATCTTTTCCCGGCTGGCCGGTGCGCTGGCGCTGGTCGGTGCGAACGTGGTGGACGCGCGCACCTATACCTCGGCGGACGGCTATGCCACGGCGGTGTTCTGGATCCAGGACGCGGACGGCCACCCCTACGAGAAAGCCCGCCTGCCCCGCCTGCGGCAGATGATCCTGAAAACCCTCATGGGCGAAGTCGTGGCGACCGAGGCGATCAAGTCACGCGACAAGATCAAGAAACGCGAACGGGCTTTCAAGGTGCCGACCTCGATCACATTCGACAACGAAGGGTCGGAAATCTACACCATGATCGAGGTCGACACCCGCGACCGCCCCGGCCTGCTGTTCGATTTGACCCGGACGTTGGCCAACAACAACGTCTACATCGCCAGCGCGGTCATTGCGACCTACGGCGAACAAGTGGTGGACACGTTCTATGTCAAGGACATGTTCGGGCTGAAATTCCACTCTGCCGTCAAGCAGAAGGCGCTGGAGCGCAAGCTGCGTGAAGCGATCGAGAAAGGCGCTGAAAGGGCCATTTCGTGAAGCCGATCCGCCTGATTTCCGGATTCCTGACCGTCGGGATGTGGACCCTGGCCAGCCGCATCCTGGGCTTTGTCCGCGACGCCATCATCCTGGCATATCTTGGCACCGGCCCGGCGTACGAAGCCTATGTCGTCGCCTTCCGCCTGCCCAACATGTTCCGCCGCTTCTTTGCCGAAGGGGCGTTCAACATGGCCTTTATCCCGATCTTTTCCAAGAAACTGGAAGGCGAAGAAGACGCGCAAAGCTTTGCATCGCAGGCGTTTTCTGGGCTGGCCTCTGTCCTGATCCTGTTGACGCTAGCCGCGCAGGCGGTGATGCCTTGGCTGGTTTACGGGCTGGCGTCGGGCTTTGCCGGACAGGAACAATTCACGCTGTCGGTAGAGTTCGGGCGGATCGCATTCCCGTACATCCTGTTCATTTCGCTGGCCGCGCTGCTGTCAGGGGTGCTGAACGCAATGGGGCGGTTCGCCGCCGCCGCCGCCGCCCCGGTGCTGCTGAACGTGATGCTGGTGTCGGTGATGGTTGTCGCCGCCACGACCGGCGGTGACGTCGCGCGCGCGTTGATCTGGACCATCCCAGCCGCTGGGGTGGCGCAACTGGCGCTGGTCTGGATCGCGGCCAGGCGGGCCGGGTTCAACCTGCACATTCAGCGCCCCCGGATGTCACCGGACATGCGTCGCCTGATCCGCGTCGCTGTCCCCGCCGCCCTGGCCGGGGGGGTGGTGCAGGTGAACCTGTTGGTCGGTCAGCAGGTGGCCAGTTACTTTGACCGCGCCGTGGGCTGGCTCTATGCCGCGGATCGTCTGTACCAACTGCCGCTAGGCGTGGTGGGGATCGCGATTGGCGTCGTGCTGCTGCCGGACCTGTCACGCCGGCTGAAGGCGGATGATCATGACGGCGCGCGCAATGCCCTGTCCCGCGCGGCAGAGGTGTCGCTGGCGCTGACCATTCCCGCCGCCGTGGCGCTGGTCGTGATCCCGCTGCCGCTGGTGTCGGTCCTGTTCCAGCGCGGCGCGACCACCGCCGATGACAGCGCGGCCATCGCCCTGGCCGTGGCGATTTACGGTCTGGGCCTGCCTGCCTTTGTGGTGCAGAAAATCCTGCAGCCCCTGTTCTTTGCCCGAGAGGACACCCGCAGCCCGTTCAACTATGCCGTCGTCGCGATGGTGGTGAACGCGACGCTTGCCATCGGTCTGGCCCCGGTCATCGGCTGGATTTCCTGCGCCATCGCGACCACGCTGGCGGGCTGGGCGATGGTTGCCCTGCTGGCCCGTGGCGCGCGCCCGATGGGGATTGTCGCCCGGTTCGATGCACGGTTCCACACCCGGATTTGGCGGATCGTCGCTGCCTCTGCGATCATGGGGGCATGTCTGTGGGGGGCCATGGCCCTGCTGAACCCATTCCTGGGCATGGCCGGGGTACGCTATGGCGCGCTGGCGGCGCTGATCGTCGTCGGGATCGTCAGCTATTTCGGCGCGGGCCAATTGATCGGCGCGTTCCGCCTGTCAGAGTTCAAGCGCAACCTGCGCCGGGGCGGGTGATCACTTGTGCCGCATCCGGTCACGGACGCGGCGGAACCCGCCGGGGCTGACAACAAAGGACAGCGCGAACCCGGCCACAAAACCCGATACGTCGGCCACCCAGTCAGGCTGACCACCGAACAGCAACGCGAACACCAGTTGCAGGGCCAGCAGGATGCCGATCAGACGGAAGGCCTGGAACTGGTTCGCGCCAGTTGCGCCCAGCCCGACCCACAGAATGAAACTATATGCCCCGATAAGGGCATAAACCCCGGGAAAGGCACCAACCAAGGCCACGCGGGTATCGGCAAAGAACCCGTAGACCACAGCCCCGACGACCGCGCCTGCCACGAACACCACCAGGGTCGCCCATTGCGAAAACACCCGGCCCACCATGTTTCCCAGCGCCAGCAGCATCACGCCCGCGAACACCGCCTGCATGAAGGAACCATGCACGAAGGCGTAGGTGACGAACCGTATCAGATGTTCCGGCGGCCATCGCCCGTTTTCCAGCATCCACTGAAAGATCGGCGCAGAAAACGCATAGCTTTGCACCGCGTCCAGCCGCCAGCCCACAGCCTGGGGTCCGCCGATAAATCCACGCGCGCCAAGGTCAAAGGTGATCTCTATCCCCATCATCACCAGAAAAAGCGCCACCACGACGGGCGGCAGCACGTTGAAGGGCGAGTTATTCTGGCTGTCCATCTGGCTTTCCTTGACGGGGGTTTCCGGCATGGGTAAGCCACCCGCACCAATAAATCCAGACGGAGATATCCCCATGTCGGATGCGGTCCAAACGCAATCCACCCCGAACGCCGCCTTCAAACCGCGGGTGTTTTCGGGCATACAGCCCTCTGGCGGGCTGACCCTTGGCAACTACCTGGGTGCGCTGAAGCGGTTCGCTGATAAGCAGGCAGACGGAATCGAAACCGTGTACTGCGTTGTCGACATGCACGCCATCACCGTCTGGCAAGACCCCGATGCGTTGCGCAAACAGACCCGCGAACTGACTGCCGGGTTCATCGCCAGTGGCATCGACCCGGAAAAATCCATCCTGTTCAACCAAAGCCAAGTTGCGGAACATGCGCAATTGGCGTGGATTTTCAACACGGTAGCGCGGATGGGCTGGATGCAGCGCATGACCCAGTGGAAGGACAAGGCCGGCAAGAACGCACAGAACGCCTCGCTTGGCCTGTTTGCCTACCCCGCGCTGATGGCGGCCGATATCCTGTTGTATCACGCCACCGAAGTGCCCGTGGGTGAGGATCAGAAACAGCATGTGGAACTGACCCGCGACATTGCGATCAAGTTCAACCACGACTATGGCGTGGACTTTTTCCCGATCCCCGATCCGGTGATCGAAGGGGCGGCGACTCGGGTTATGTCCTTGAGAGATGGGACAAAAAAGATGTCGAAGTCCGATCCGTCGGACGCCAGCCGGATCAACATGACCGACGATGCCGACACCATCGCCAAGAAGATCCGCAAGGCCAAGACCGATCCCGAACCGTTGCCCAGCGAGGCCAAGGGGCTGGACGAACGGCCCGATGCGCGCAACCTGGTGAACATCTATGCCGCGCTTGCGGATCAGTCGGTGGACGCGGTTCTGGCAGAGGTCGGCGGCAAGCAATTCTCTGAATTCAAACCACTTTTGGCCGATCTCGCCGTTGCGAAGCTGGCCCCGATTTCCGGGGAAATGTCGCGGCTGATGCAGGATCCGGCCGAAATCGACCGCCTGCTTGGCCGGGGCGCAGAACGCGCGC
The DNA here is from genome assembly GCA_017792425.1 of Thalassovita sp. Taxonomy (GTDB): domain Bacteria; phylum Pseudomonadota; class Alphaproteobacteria; order Rhodobacterales; family Rhodobacteraceae; genus Thalassobius. Next base: position 753,418 of record CP051233.1, on the reverse strand, counting down.
GGGAAATCGCCACCCCGATCCTGGCCAAGACCTATGACATCGTCGGCATGATCCGTAGCTGACGATTTCCGCCCCGCGCTGGCCCACCCGGTGCGGGGCGTCCATCTTTTGAAAACCTGTCAAGCCGTACGGTTCGCGGCTTGAAACGTACGATTCGATTGATCCACCGGGGCGGCCCCGTAGCAGATCAGATCAGCCGCACCCGTGTCCCGACCTTCACCAGCGCGAAAAGCTCGGCTATTTTTTCGTTGTACAGCCCGATACACCCGTCCGAGGATTTGCGCCCGATCTTGCGCGTGTCATGCGTGCCGTGAATCCGGTAGTATTGCCAGCTAAGATACAGAGCATGAGTCCCCAGCGGGTTCTGCGGCCCCGGCGGGATGGTGACAGGCAACGACGGATCGCGTTCGCGCATGGATGGCGTGGGCGTCCAACTGGGGCCTTCGACCTTGCGGACGACCTGGGTGTAACCCAGTCGGGTCAGTTCGGGCGTCATCGGGACCGAAGTTGGATACAGCCGGTAATCCGCCCCATCCGCCGACCAGTAATGCAGCGCCCGAGAGGCGGTATCGGCGACAATCACCCCCACCCCCAGTTCGGGGAAGTGATCGCGCCAATCGACCCGCGCAAAGCTGGAGATATTGCGCCGTACGCCGCCCTCTGCCGGGCGTGCGCCTTCGTCCGCGCGGGCGCGGGTGGGGATCAGGGCGGGCGTGGTAACGGCGGCGGCGGCCGTCAGGATCAGGGAACGTCGGGTTAGGGTCATTGGGGGCTCCTGTTTCTGCGCGGGGTCTGAAAACCAGATAAGGGCCAGCGGGTCCATTCACGATCCGGTGTTGGGGCGTGAACCCACCACATGCGCCGGGATTCTACGGCATGGTTTGCGCTGGACCCGGCCCCGCCAGCGGCCTACCCTTCGGGCCAAGAGGGAGACATTCAATGGCACTGAGCAACACCATCCGCACCTATTTCAACGGCACCTGGCACCAGGGCGACGTGCCCGTAATGGGGGCCGCCGACCATGGCGCCTGGCTGGGCACCACGGTGTTCGACGGGGCGCGGTTCTTTGACGGGCTGACCCCGGACCTGGATGCCCATTGCGCGCGGGTGAACCGGTCGGCCAAGGCGCTGATGATCGAACCCACGGTGGAAACGAACGCGATGGTGGACATGGTCCATGAAGGGCTGCGCGGGTTCCAGCAGGGGGCAGCCGTCTATATCAGGCCGATGTACTGGGCGATCAACGGCGATGCGTCGGGCATCGTGCCGACACCCGAGGAAACGGGCTTTGCCATCTGCCTGGAGGAAATCCCGCTGGCCCCCGCGACCGCATCCACCACGCTGACCCGGACCCGGTTCCGCCGCCCGGTGCTGGAGGACGCGGTGTGCAACGCCAAGGCCGGGTGCCTGTACCCCAACAACGCGCGCATGCTGGCCGAGGCGAAATCCAAGGGGTTCGGCAATGCGCTGGTTGCCGACGCGCTGGGGAACGTGGCCGAAAGCGCCACCGCCAACGTGTTCATGGTCAAGGACGGCGAAGTGTTCACCCCGGTGGCCAATGGTACCTTCCTGTCAGGCATCACCCGCGCGCGCCATATCAAGAACTTGAGGGCAGACGGTTTCACCGTGCATGAAACGGTGTTGAGCTTTGACGATTTTCACGCCGCGGACGAGGTGTTTCTGTCCGGCAACATGAACAAGGTCACGCCGGTGACGGCATTCGACGACACCCGGTACGGCATCGGCCCGGTGACGAAGCGGGCACGAGAGCTGTACTGGGACTGGGCGCACTCGGGGCGCTGATCCCCGGCGTTGCGCGGGCGGCGGGTGCGGGACGCTCTGCTGGGGGTTTTGGGCCACGAAAAAGCCGCTGGGGACAGAGTCAGAGCGTTCTGAGCAGCCCTCGGGCAGCTTTTTCGATCAGGGTCAGGACGCCGTCGAAATCGCGGGTATAGTAGGGGTCCGGTACGTCGGACAGGCTGGGGTCGGCATAGGCCGCGAACAGCCGCACGGGGGTTGTGCTGCCCGGTGGGCGCTGGGACTCGATCCCCGCCAGATTGTTTTCATCCATCGCCAGGATCAGGTCGAACGCGGCGAAATCCGCCGCGCGGAACTGGCGCGCGCGCAAGGTGGACAGGTCATAGCCGCGTGCCTGGGCGGCGCGTTGCATCGGGGGATAGGGCGGTTCCCCGACATGCCAGTCAGAGGTTCCGGCGCTGTCCAGCGACAGGTGCGGGGCGCATTTGCGCATGACGCCTTCTGCCGCCGGGGAACGGCAGATATTTCCAAGACACACAAACAGGATACGGGTGGTCATCGGGTTCTCCTTCGGGGAAAGTGTTAGGGCAAGGAGGCCGCATGGAAAAGATCGTTATCCTGACAGGAGCAGGTATTTCCGCCGAAAGCGGGCTGGGGACGTTCCGCGACGAAGGCGGGCTGTGGTCGCAGCACCGGATCGAGGACGTGGCCACGCCCGAAGGTTTCGCGCGCAATCCGCGGCTGGTGCATGATTTCTATAACGCGCGGCGGATGCAGGCGGCCAAGGCGCGGCCCAACGCGGCGCATCAGGCGCTGGCGCGGCTGGAACGCGACTTCGCCGGAGAGGTGCTGGTGGTGACGCAGAACGTGGACGGGCTGCACGAAGCCGCGGGATCGCGCAACGTGCTGCATATGCACGGGACGCTGGCCGGGGCGCTATGCGGCGCCTGCGGGCATCGCTGGATGGCGCCGGAGGCGATGGCGCCAGGGCATCCCTGCCCGGATTGCGGGGCGCCTGCTGCGCGGCCCGATGTCGTGTGGTTCGGGGAAATGCCCTATCACATGGAGGAAATCTGGGACCACCTGCGCGCTGCGGACGTGTTCGCGGCGATCGGCACCTCGGGGCAGGTCTATCCGGCGGCGGCCTTCGTGCAGGACGCCGCGCGGGCAGGAGCGCATACGGTGGAGCTGAACCTGGAACCGTCCTCTGTCGTGTCGGACTTTGCCGAAACGCGGTTCGGCACAGCGTCAAGGATCGTGCCGGATTGGGTGGCGGATTTGCTGCGCCGGTGAAGGGCGCAAAGCCGGCCCCAAGGGCCGGCTTACGCTTTGACGAGGGCGGGCCGTGGCCCGTCGGAGGAAAAGCGTTCCCCCGCCCCGGTCAATTCGTCATCTTGTTCATCTTGCCCTGGTTCATCTTGCCCATGCCGCCGCCGTGATCGGGCATGCGATCGAGGTCCACGGGGATGTCGACGGCGATTTCACCGGCCTTTTCAAAGGTCAGGGTCACATGGACCATGTCGCCATTGGCCAGGGGCTGTTTCAGGCCCAGGAACATCACATGATGACCGCCGCGCGCCATCATGATCTGGCCGTCCTTGGGCAATTCAAAGCCTTCTTCGACATGGACCATACGCATGACGCCATTGGCGTCTTCGATATGGGTGTGCAGTTCGGTCTTTTCGGCGACGTCCGAGGCGGCGGCGATCAGGCGGTCGTCTTGGCCGGTCATGTTCTGGATGACCATGAAGGCCGCGCCCGAGTTCGACATCTTGGCGGAAACGCGGGCGAAGGGATCTTGCACCATGATGCCTTCGGCAAAGGCGGGCAAGGCAAGCGAAACGGCGGCGGCGGCCGCCAGCAGGGTGGTTTTGAAAGACATGGCTTTCCTCTGTTTTGAATCTGATTGTCCGGGTCTCGACGGGGACCGAGAGAGTGAGAGGGATCAGACGGCAGAGGGCGGGCCGCGGGCCTTGGCGGGGATCGGTTGTCCGGCGGCTTTGTGGAACCCGGTTTCGATTCGCAGGGCGATGGCCCGTCCCTCGGGACGCATTATCTGGGGCGGTTCATCCCCCAGCGCGGCGAAAACCGACAGCGCGCAATCCGGACAGATATGAGGTTTTCCAACGGGTTGGCCGTTTTCATCCACCAGTACGGCGATGGGACCAGTGCCGGTACACAGGATGATCTGGCCAGCGGCAGACGGTGTACCCCGTGCGACAGCCATGGACTGGCCGGTGAGGGCCAGCATCAGGGCGAGGGAAATGCCCAGATATGTGCGCAGAAGTTTCGTCATGCCGAATCCAGATATATTCCTGCGCAGGAAGGTTTGAAAGCGACAAAACGGCCCAGGGGGGGCGGATGGCGTCCGGTCACCTGGCGGGGCGCGGCGGGATTTGGGGATTTGGGCCAAGAAAAAGCCGCAGGGGGCGCGTTAACCTTAACCGGTGCTTACTGCGGCCAGGACAAATGGAAACAGCCCCGCCGGGTTCGGCAGGGCTGTTTCAAACTTTGAAAGGCGCGGGGCTTAGGCGGACGCCTGGGCCTTGGCGATCTCTTTCTTGATTTTCAGCGCGTTGGCCGACAGTTCGTCGTCCTTGGCCTTGGCCAGGAAGGCGTCCAGACCGCCGCGGTGATCCACCGAGCGCAGGGCGGCTGCGGAGATGCGCAGTTTCACGCCACGGCCCAGGGTTTCGGACTGCAGGGTCACGTCGTTCAGGTTCGGAAGGAACCGGCGACGGGTCTTGTTGTTTGCGTGGCTGACATTGTTGCCAGTCATCGGGCCTTTACCGGTCAGTTCGCAGCGGCGCGACATGGGTCTATCCTCGTCTCGATCAGCGGGGCGCACTGACCCCTACAACATAAATGGACGCCGCAAAGGCAGCGCCCCGAATTCCGTTCGGCGTCATTAGGCGGAATCACCGGACGCGTCAAGGGGTTCGCGGGGGATTCCGGTCAGCCCTGCTGCATGAGCCCCAGAATCTCTGCCGCCGCCGCCGACGGGGTGGTGTCCCCGGCCGCCACCTGCGCGCCAAGCTGGGTCATCATGCCCTTCAGCGGTTCGCGTTGCAGGCGGGCCAGAAGGCCCTGGCGGACCTCTTCACCGAACCAGTATTCGGCCTGCGCGGCGCGGCGCCCGGCGAAATGGCCGGAGTCCTTGCGCCAGCCGGTCAGGGTGGTCATTTCCTGCCACGCCTTTTGCAGGCCGTTTTCCTCCAGCGCGGAGACGGTCATCGCCTTGGGGAAGCCTTCGGGGTCTTGCGGGCGTTTGCGCAGCAGGCGCAGCGCCCCGGCGTAATCGGCGCAGGTGCGCATGGCGGCGGGTTTCAGGTCGCCGTCGGCCTTGTTCACCAGGATGATGTCAGCCATTTCCATGATGCCGCGTTTCACGCCTTGCAATTCGTCGCCGCCCGCCGGGGCCAGCAGCAGGATGAACAGGTCCGACATTTCCGCCACCACGGTTTCGGACTGGCCGACGCCCACGGTTTCGATCAGCACCACGTCAAAGCCCGCGGCCTCGCACAGCGCCACCGCTTCGCGGGTGCGGCGGGCGACACCGCCAAGGTGGGACTGGCTGGGCGAGGGGCGGATGAACGCGCCGGGATCGCGGGACAGGCGTTCCATGCGGGTCTTGTCACCCAGGATCGACCCGCCCGAGCGGGCCGAGGACGGATCGACCGCCAGCACCGCGACCTTCATCCCCTGCCCGGTCAGGAACGTTCCGAAGCTTTCGATGAAGGTGGATTTGCCGACGCCGGGGGTGCCGGACAGGCCGATGCGGATCGCCTGGCGGGTGGATTTGCGCGACAGCGACTCGATCAGCTGGGCGGCCTGTTCGCGGTGGTCGGCGCGGCTGCTTTCGACCAGAGTGATCGCGCGCGCCAGCGACCGGCGGTCGCCCTTGATGATCTTGTCACTGAGCTGTTCGATATCCATCGTGCCTTCCCGTCCTTCTTCGCGGCACTGTTTGCCTTGCGCAGGGCGGGCTTGTCCAGTCCGGGAAGGGGACGTGCGGCAGAATCACCGGTTCACGTGGCGGGCGTCAAAAACCTGGGTACCGGTGTGGGTCAGTTCGCCGTCGCGGGCGGCCCAGATCGGCAGGCCGGCGTTGCGCCAGCGATAGCAGAAGGCGAAATCCTCGGAAAATTCCTGGTCATCGACGGACAGGCGATCGAAGGCGGTCAGGAAATGCGGGTAGGGCCAGTCCGGCAAGACCCCGGCATAACGCTTTTCCGACCGCAGTTCCGGCATCCGGTCCAGGAAGGTGTTCAACCCGCTGCGGCTGAGCAGCATGAACCCGGTGCCGATGTAATCGGCGGTCATGAAGCGCCCCCGCGTCTGGCTGACACGGGCGACGCGACCGACGAAATCGTTGGCCTGCGCCAGCGCCTTGTCGAAAGGTTCCTGCCCGGCGGCGTGCAGTTTCTTCAGGTCGATGCGGCGTTTCGGGTACAGCGCACCGACAAGATCCGCCTTCAGCGCCAGCGCGTCGGCCACCAGTTTCACCGGGAACCCCATGTCGTCATCCACGAACAGAAGATGCGTGGCGGTTGGGTGTTCAAACAGGAACTTGGACAGCAGGATGTTCCGCGTGGCGGCGATGTCGGCATAGTTCAGGAAAGAGGTGGCAAGCCCGACGTTGTTGAGCGCCGCCCATGTCGAAAGCTGGATAACGCTGCTGACGTAATTGCCGCAGAAACTGTCCCCATAGGACGGCGTCGCCAGAAGGATTTTCGTTTCCGGCTGCTGTTTTGGGCGCGTGGGCATCTTGATCTGCCCCTTGATCACCTTGGACGTGCCGGATGCGGGTGGATCGTTCTGTTTGGTCATATGCGCTTCCTGTCAATGACCTGACCGTATCGGAACCGCGCACAAAGGCAAGCCATCTAGCATTCGGGCGGGGTTTGCCCGATAACCCCCGCATGAAAACCGATCTGCCCATTCACGACGCGCTGGACCCGCTGATCACCGCCCTGGGGGATCGGGGGCGGGCGGTATTGCAGGCGCCACCGGGGGCGGGCAAGACCACCGTGGTGCCGTTGGCGATGCTGCAGGCGGGGTTGACGCGGGGCCGCATCCTGATGCTGGAACCGCGCAGGCTGGCGGCGCGGGCGGCAGCGGAACGGATGGCCGAAACGCTGGGGGAACGCGCCGGGGACACCGTGGGTTATCGCGTGCGGGGCGAGGCAAAGGTTTCCAAGACCACGCGAATCGAGGTGGTGACGGAGGGCATCCTGACCCGAATGATCCAGTCGGACCCGGAACTGTCGGGCATCGGCGCGGTGATCTTTGACGAATTCCACGAACGATCCCTGAACGCAGACCTGGGGTTGGCGCTGTGCCTGGAAGTGGCGGGCGCGCTGCGGGATGACCTGCTGCTGGTGGCAATGTCGGCAACGTTGGACGCCGGGCCGGTGGCGGTGCTAATGGGTGACGTACCTGTTATCACGTCCGAGGGGCGCAGCTTTCCGGTGGAGATGCGGCATCTGGACCGGCCCTCGGCCAAGGGCGCACGGCTGGAAGCGGCCTGTGCTGACCTGGTGGTGCAGGCGGTTTCCGAAACCAAGGGCGGCGTGCTGGTGTTCCTGCCCGGCGAGGGGGAAATCCGGCGGGTCGAGGCGCTGCTGAAGGGCCGCCTGCCGGGGGATTGCCACGTGCGCCCGCTGTTCGGCGCGATGGAGTTCGCGGCGCAACGGGCGGCGATCCAACCGGCGGCGCAGGGCCGCAAGGTGGTGCTGGCGACCTCGATCGCGGAAACATCGCTGACCATTCAGGACGTGCGGGTGGTGGTGGATGCGGGCCGCGCGCGGCGGGCGCGGTTCGATCCGGGCAGCGGCATGGCGCGGCTGGTGACCGAACGGGTGACCCGCGCCGAGGCGGAACAGCGCGCGGGCCGGGCGGGACGGGTGGCGCCGGGTGTATGTTACCGCATGTGGACGAAGGGCGAAGAGGGTGGGATGGCCCCCTACCCGCCCGCGGAAATAGAGGCGGCGGATCTGGCCGGGCTGGCGCTGGAACTGGCGGTCTGGGGCGCGGCCCCGGCGGACCTGCCGCTGCTGACCCAGCCCAATGCGGGTTCCTACGCCGAGGCGGTGGCGCTGCTGCATATGCTGGGGGCTGTGGATGGTGCGGGCCGGGTGACGGATCACGGCAAGGTGCTGGCGAAACTGCCGCTGCATCCGCGTCTGGCGCATATGCTGGCCGTCGCGGGCGGTCAGGCGGCAGAATTGGCGGCACTGCTGGCCGAACGCGATCCCTTGCCGTTTTCCGCGCCGGTGGATCTGGCCCTGCGGCTGGAGGCCGTGCGCGACCCGCGCGGCTTTGCCGAGCGGCGACCGTTCGCCGCCAATCGCGGCGTGGCGGAGCGTATCCGAGCCGAGGCCAAGCGATTGCGCGCGCAGGCCGGACCGGCGCAGGGCAGCCAGAGCATCGCGGAAATGGCCGCGCTGGCCTATCCCGACCGGGTGGGACTGCGGCGCAAGGGGGATCAGGCGCGCTTTGTCCTGTCGGGGGGCAAGGGAGCGGTGCTGGACGACCACGACCCGCTGGCCAATGCGCGGCTGATCGTGGTCACGGACACCGACGGCAACCCGCGCGAAGCGAAGATCCGGCAGGCGGCGCAGATCACCGAGGCAGACATCCGGGGCCTGTTCGCGGACCAGATCGCGTGGTGCGATGTCTGCGAATGGTCGCGGCGCGACCGGCGCGTGATTGCCCGCCGGCGTGAAATGTTCGGCGCGGTCACGCTGGATGACCGCATTTGGAAAGACGCGCCGCCCGATGCCGTGGCGCAGGCGATGCTGGACGGGGTGCGCGACCTGGGAATCGTTCTGAATGATGCGGCGCAGCGGTTCGTGGCACGGGTGGAACTGGTGCGTGGTTCGGGCGAGGCGCTGCCAGCCATGACGCCGGACGCCCTGCTGGCGGGGCTGGAGGATTGGCTGCTGCCCTATCTGAAGGGTGTGAAATCGGCCGAGGACTGGAAACGGTTCGACCTGTTGCCTGCCTTGCGGGCAATGCTGGACTGGACCCAGATGCAACTGCTTGACCGGGCCGCGCCCGCGCATTTCACTACGCCGCTGGGGCGGCAGACACCGATTGATTACAGCGGCGAGGCCCCGGAAATCAGCCTGCGCCTGCAGGAAATGTTCGGCCAGACCACGCATCCGATGGTGGCCCGCCGCCCGTTGCGCGTGACGCTGCTGTCCCCGGCCGGGCGGCCGGTGCAGACGACGATGGATATTCCCGGCTTCTGGGCGACATCCTATGCCGATGTGCGCAAGGACATGCGCGGGCGCTATCCGCGGCATCCCTGGCCCGAAGACCCGACCCAAGCCGACCCCACCCTGCGCGCCAAACCGCGCGGCAGTTGACGCGGAACTGACCCGACGGCAAAGCCGCCTTTGCAATTCCGCCGCATTTTGTATATACACTCTGTTCACGCCAACGAGTGACCGAGCAGGACACCTATGAAAGAGGGCCTTAAAAAAGCCTGGGCCGACATGGTCCAGCCGATGCTTGTGCGCCCGCGCCTGTCCCAGGTCGCGGCCCTGTGCATGCGCGGCGAGGGCAAGAACCGCAAGGTGCTGTTGGTGACCTCCAGGGGGACGGGGCGGTGGATCATCCCCAAAGGCTGGCCGATGGTCGGCAAGAGCAACCTTGAATCAGCCTTGATCGAAGCCTGGGAAGAGGCGGGCGTCAAGAAAGCCGCGCCGCGGAAAGAACCCTTCGGAACCTACATGTACGGCAAGGTGATGGAGGGCGGCGTGCCCGTCCCGGTCGAGGTGCAGGTGTTCCTGATGCGTGTTGACAAGCTGTCCCGCGCCTACCCGGAAATGTCCGAACGCAAACGGAAATGGCTGCGCCCGGACCGCGCGGCGGAATTGGTGGACGAACCGGGGCTTCAGGCCCTTCTGCACCAGTTGAAGGACAAACATTAAAGTTTTGTGACGAATCCCTTGATTCCGCGCAGCACCCTGTCTAGGCCCAAGCCGAAAGACCAAGGGGAAATGTCATGTCTGCGTCACCCGAAAACAAACAGTGGAAAACACTGGACAAGGATCTGGGCCGTATTTCCCAGATCGAGTACGCCACCCATTATGTCTCGAAACCGCTGGTCGCGCCCAGCATCGCGCTGATCTTCATCATCGTGGCCGGGCTGGCCGCCGCCATTCTGTTCGGTGGCGCACAGGGCAACCTGATCGTGATCGCCGCCGCCGGATTCGGGGCCTACATGGCGCTGAACATCGGCGCGAATGACGTGGCCAACAACATGGGTCCGGCGGTCGGCGCCAACGCGCTGACCATGGGCGGGGCCATCGTCATCGCCGCAATCTGCGAAAGCGCGGGTGCGTTGCTGGCGGGCGGGGACGTGGTTTCGACGATTTCCAAGGGCATCATCGACCCCGCCGGGATCGCGCAGACCAGCACGTTCATCTGGGCGATGATGGCGGCGCTGATCAGTTCGGCGCTGTGGGTCAACCTGGCCACCTGGGTGGGCGCGCCGGTATCCACCACCCATTCCGTCGTGGGCGGCGTGATGGGCGCAGGCATCGCCGCCGCGGGGCTGAGCGCGGTGCAATGGCCCACGATGGGTGCGATTGCCGCCAGCTGGGTGATTTCCCCGGTGCTGGGCGGGGCCATCGCGGCGCTGTTCCTGGCCTTCATCAAGGTCAAGATCATCTACACCGAGGACAAGATCGCCGCAGCCCGCCGCTGGGTGCCGGTACTGGTTGCCATCATGTCGGGCGTCTTTGCCACCTACCTGGCGATGAAGGGCTTCAAGAAGATCATCAAGATCGACCTGCAGATGTCGCTGCTGATCGGCCTGGTGGTCGGCAGCGTGACCTATTTCATCTCCAAGCCGATCGTGATCCGCAAATCCGAAGGGCTGGAAAACCGCAACAAGTCACTGAAAGTGCTGTTCGGTCTGCCGCTGGTTCTTTCGGCGGCGCTGTTGTCGTTTGCGCATGGCGCCAACGACGTGGCCAACGCGGTTGGTCCGCTGGCAGCCATCGTGCATGTCACCGAGTTCGGCGCGATCGAGGCCAAGGTCCACATCCCCAGCTGGGTGATGGTGATCGGGGCGTTCGGGATTTCCTTTGGCCTGTTCCTGTTCGGGCCGAAACTGATCCGCATGGTCGGCAGCCAGATCACCAAGCTGAACCCGATGCGCGCCTATTGCGTGGCGCTGTCGGCGGCGATCACCGTGATCGTGGCCAGCTGGCTGGGCCTGCCGGTTTCGTCAACCCATATCGCGGTGGGCGGGGTGTTCGGCGTCGGGTTCTTCCGCGAATGGCACGCAGAACGCCGCCTGCGCGACAACCTGTCGAAGAACGGCAAAAAGAAACCGCTGTCCCAAGAGGAACGCCGCCGTCGCAAACTGGTGCGCCGGTCGCATTTCATGACCATCGTCGCCGCCTGGGTCATCACCGTCCCGGCCGCCGCGCTGATGTCGGGGCTGATCTTCCTGCTGATCAACACGGGAATGGGCTGAGCCGGGGCGCATACAACGTGCAAAGGGGTGGCCCAGCGACCACCCCTTTTTCTTTTGGACGACGGGTTTCGGGCGTCGCGCTGCGCATTCTTTGGCCAGGCCTGTTCGACAAATCCCCGGGATTCACCACGGCCTATCGCCGGTTCGCGCAGGATTGCATCCCCTTCACAGGACGGGCACCGCGCAAAGAAAAACCCCCGCAGTCGCCTGCGGGGGGTTCTGATCGGGTCTTGCCGGGCTTAACGGCGGCGGTCGCGGCGGTTGGACATGGGTTGGAACGCCACGCCGACATGGGCTTCGCAATAGGGCTTGCCCTGTTGCACGGGCAGGCCGCAGAACCAGAAATCCTCGGTCGCGGGATCGCCCACGGGCCATTTGCAGGTGCGTTCGGTCAGTTCCAGAAGGGTCAGTTTCTTGGCCTTCTTTTCGATCTCGTTGACCTTGGCCAGCGCCTCGGGCGAGATTTCGTTGGCCGATGGCTGCGGCGGCAGCGGCTGACCCGCAGGGATGATCTGCTTGCGCAGCGGGGTCACGTTCGAGGGACGCTCGGCCGGTTCCTCTGCGGGTTCGGCCGCCTTGGGCGCGGGCTTGGCGGGCTTGGCGGGCTTGGCCGGTTTGGGGTCCGCCACCTTGGGTTCGGCCTTGGCCGCCGGTTTGGGGTCAGGCTTGGCCGGGGCCGCGGGGGCCGGCGCGGCACCCGAGCGGTTGGACAGGCCAAGACGGTGCACCTTGCCGATGACCGCGTTGCGGGTGACACCGCCAAGTTCCTTGGCGATCTGGCTGGCCGATTGGCCCTCTCCCCACATCTTTTTCAACAGTTCGACGCGTTCATCGGTCCAGGACATGCGGTTTCCTTCACCATAAAAAGCGGCCCCGCTTGCGCGGGCCGCCCCTGTACTTTCTAGCTCGGTTCCTATTTTAGTGATCCGCGCCTGAGTTACAAGGCATGGAATCCGGGACAGAACAGGGGAATGAGGATGGAACAGGGCCTGCAGATGGGGACGCGGCGGTTCGGACGGGTGAACTGGCTGGGCCTGTACACGTTGATGCGGCGCGAAATACTGCGCTTTGTCGTGGTCTGGAGCCAGACCCTGCTGGCGCCGCTGGCGACGGCGGCCCTGTTCCTGATGATCTTTTCCATCGCCATCGGAGACCAGCGCGGCGACGTGATGGGCGTGCCCTTCACCCATTTCATCGCGCCCGGCATCCTGATGATGACGGTGATCCAGAACGCCTTTGCGAACACGTCGTCGTCCATCGTGATTTCCAAGGTGCAGGGCAATATCGTGGACACGCTGATGCCGCCGCTGTCGCCACTGGAGCTGGTGCTGGGCTACCTGGCGGGCGGGGTCGCGCGCGGGTTGGCGGTGGCACTGGCCATTGCGGCAGGGCTGTGGGCATTCCTTGGGATTGGCGTGGCGCATCCGCTGTGGGCGCTGGTGTTCGTGGCGCTGGGGGCGGCGCTGTTGGGGGCGGTCGGCGTGGTGGCCGGAATCTTTGCCAACAAGTTCGACCAGATGGCCGCGATCACCAACTTCATCGTGACGCCGCTGGCGTTCCTGTCGGGCACGTTCTACTCGGTCCAGGCGCTGCCGGACGGTCTCCGCGAGCTGACCCATTTCAATCCGATCTTCTACCTGATCGACGGGGTGCGGTTCGGCGTGCTGGGGGTTTCGGACAGCTCTCCGTGGCTGGGGCTTGCCGTCACCGGCGGCGCCACGCTGGTCATCAGCGCGGCGGCCTGGGCGATGTTCCGAACGGGGTTCCGGCTGAAGGCGTAGCCCGGCAAGGCTGCAGGACTGCGGCCTGCGCGCCACAGTCGCCAGGGCCGGGCATCTCGGGGCTTGGTCCGGGCGGCGAAATCCTGTACCCAGCCGTCATGATCAAAACCGCAGCCCATATCGCCCAGATTCGACGCCGACGCATTCGCGCCTGACGTCCCGCCGCCCTTGATCCGCCGCCATTCGCGGCCAAACCCCCAAAATCGTTGACACCCGGCCCTGTGAATGCAACCTCAGGGCTTCTTCTTGGAACAAGGAATCCAGCATGATCCCGTCTGTCCTGCCGACCTACAACCGCGCACCGCTTCAATTCGTGAAGGGCGAAGGCTCCTGGCTGACCGAGGCGGACGGCCGACGTTTCCTGGACCTGGGGGCGGGCATCGCGGTGAACGCGCTTGGCCATGCCCATCCCGCGCTGGTGCAGGCGCTGACCGAACAGGCGCAGAAGGTCTGGCACGTGTCGAACCTGTACCAGATTCCGCAGCAGCAGAAACTGGCCGACCAGCTGGTGGAACACACCTTCGCCGACACGGTGTTCTTTACCAACTCCGGCACCGAAAGCTGCGAACTGGCGGTGAAAATGGCGCGCAAGTACTGGTACGAGAAGGGCCAGCCGCAGAAAACCGACATCATCACCTTCGACGGGTCGTTCCACGGCCGGTCCTCGGCCGGGATCGCCGCGGCCGGGTCGGAAAAGATGGTCAAGGGCTTCGCGCCGCTGCTGCCCGGCTTCGTCCACCTGAAATGGGGCGACTGGGACGCGCTGAAGGCGGCGATCACCGACACCACCGGCGCCATCCTGATCGAACCGGTGCAGGGCGAAGGCGGCATCCGCCCCCTGCCCGACGCCGACCTGAAGATGCTGCGCGCGCTCTGCGACGAACAGGGCCTGCTGCTGATCCTGGACGAGGTCCAGTGCGGCATGGGCCGCACCGGCAAGCTGTTCGCCCATGAATGGGCCGGGGTGACCCCGGACATCATGATGGTGGCCAAGGGCATCGGCGGCGGCTTCCCGCTGGGCGCGGTGCTGGCCACCGAAGAGGCCGCCAGCGGCATGACAGCGGGCACCCACGGGTCCACCTATGGCGGCAACCCGCTGGCCTGCGCCGTGGGCAGCGCGGTGATGGATATCGTCGCCGACCCCGACTTCCTGGACGGCGTGCGCGCCCGCGCGGGCCAGCTGCGCCAGAAGCTCGAAGGCCTCGTCGCCGCCCACCCCGAGGTGTTCGAAAGCGTGCGCGGGTCCGGCCTGATGCTGGGGCTGAAATGCAAGCCTGCCAACACCGACGTGGTCAACGCCGGCTATGCTCAGCAGGTGATCACCGTGCCCGCCGGCGACAACGTCATCCGCCTGCTGCCGCCGCTGAACATCACAGGGGACGACATCGACGAAGCCGTCAAACGGCTGGACGCCGCCGCGGTCTCTCTGGAAACCTGATATTCATCTTGCCCGAAATACTCCGGGGGTGTGGGGGCTGGCCCCCACTCCCGGACCCGAAGAAAAGACCAGACTCATGCACCATTTCCTGGACATCAACGCCACCGACCCCGCCGACCTGCGGGCCATGATCGAAAACGCCAAGGCGATGAAAAACGCCCGCAACGGCCGCCCGAAAGGCGCCCCGGACGACGATCTGCCGCTGAAGGACCACATGGTCGCGCTGATTTTTGAAAAACCGTCCACCCGGACCCGTGTCAGTTTCGACGTGGGCGTGCGCCAGATGGGCGGGCAGACCATGGTCCTGTCGGGCGCGGACATGCAGCTGGGCCACGGCGAAACCATCGCCGACACCGCCCGCGTCCTGTCGCGCTACGTGGACCTGATCATGATCCGCACGTTCGAGGAACAGACCCTGCAGGAAATGGCCGAATACGCCAGCGTGCCGGTCATCAACGGCCTGACCAACCGTACCCACCCCTGTCAGATCATGGCCGACATCCTGACGTTCGAGGAACACCGCGGCCCGATCAAGGGCAAGAAGGTGGTCTGGTGCGGCGATGGCAACAACGTGTTCGCCAGCTTTGCCCATGCCGCCGGGCAGTTCGGGTTCGACCTGGTGTTCACCGGCCCGCCGCCGCTGGACCCCGAGATGGTGTTCGTCGAGGAAGCCCGCGCCAAGGGCGTGAACGTGGACATCGTGCGCGACCCGGTCGAGGCCGTGACCGGCGCCGACCTGGTCGTCACCGATACCTGGGTCAGCATGCACGATCCGCAATCTGCCCGCGAACGCCGCCACAACCAACTGCGCCCCTACCAGGTGAACGAGGCGCTGATGGCCCATGCCAAGCCTGACGCCCTGTTCATGCACTGCCTGCCCGCCCACCGCGACGACGAGGCGACCAGCACCGTGATGGACGGGCCGCATTCGGTGATCTTTGACGAGGCGGAAAACCGCCTGCACGCGCAGAAGGCGGTGATGCGCTGGTGCCTGCGCCGCTGATCCTGGTGTAAAGGGAAAGGGGGCGCTGCCCCCGCCGTTGAAAATCCGCCGGATTTTCAACGACTCCCCCGGGGTATTTACGCCAAGAAAAAGCGAGAGGTGTCCCATGAAACGGCGTGTTGTGGTTCTGTCGGTGCTGGCGCTGGGATTGGCCGGGTGCGGCGGCGGGCGCGACCGGCGCGATGCGCCGCGCGACCTGTATCCCAACGAAACGCCGGAGCTGCGGCGGCTGATCAATACGTATGCCGATCATTATGACGTGCCGCGCAGCCTGGTGCATCGGGTCGTGCAGCGCGAAAGCATGTACCGCCCCGGCGCGCGCAATGGCCCCTATTACGGGCTGATGCAAATCCATCCCCGGACCGCACGCGGCATGGGCTACACCGGCCCGGACAAGGGGCTGCTGGATGCCGAGACCAACCTGAAATACGCGGTCAAGTACCTGCGCGGGGCGTGGCTGGTGTCTGACGGTGACGAGGCGACCGCTGTTGGCTGGTACGCGCGCGGGTACTATTACGAGGCCAAGCGGCGTGGAATGTTGAAGGAAACCGGGCTGCGCTGATTACTTCAGCATGTCCAGCAGCTTTTTCTTCACCTCATCCTCGACCTTGCGCTTGACGGCGTCCTCGACGCTTTCGTCGGGGTTGGTGCTGTCGACGCCCAGTTTTTCCTTTACCTTCTCCTCGATCTTGTCCTTGGCCTTGTCCTTTTCTTCCTTGAAGTTGAGGTCAATCGCCTTTTCCATGTCGGGCCAGATGCGCGGGTCGGCCCAGGGGCCACGGATTTTCACCGGGATCGCCAGCCCCTTGCCGTCATTGATCGAATCCACCTTGGGCGTGAACACATAGTCGATGTCCTGCGCGCCCAGGCCGACGCGGCCCTCGCCGGTGGCCGAAAGCGCAGGCAGTTTCATCACCAGATCCTTGTTGTAAAGGTTGCCCTTGTCCATGGAAAAGCTGGCCGACAGGCTGTCGAAGATCGTGGTGCCGCCGGTGGTGATGCCCGAGCGCATGAGCTTGTCCAGATCGAAGCCCTGGATCGTGCCCTGCCCCATGCTGATCCCGCCCTTGCCAGACAGTGAGTTCATGATGGCGTGCACCGACCGGCCCGAGCCGAGGAAGTCCAGGTTCGCCTGCGCCTTGCCGGTGAAACGGGTAATGCCCGCCAGATCTTTCAGCAGTTTCTGCATCTCCACGCCGGTGACGGCGACGGCCCCGCCCACTGAAAGGCCCGACCGGTTGTTGGCCACCACCTGCCCGCTGATGGTGCCATCATAGCCCGACAGGCTGGTCAGGTTCACCACGGCGCGGGAATTGTCGATCGTGGTCAGGGTCTTGGCGGCGCCGAAGGTCAGGCCCGCAACGTTCATGCCGCTGGCCGAAAGCTGGATTTGCCCGTCCAGCAGCGCCAGCGCCGAGGCGTCGATGCGGTCCCTGGACCAGCCTGCGCCGCTACCGCCGCCGCCTGACCCGCCGGTCAGGCCGGTCAGGTCGACATGGCCCGCATTCAGCCGCGCGGTCAGCAGCGGTTTGGCTTTGGCAAGGTTCAGATCCACCTCTCCGGTCAGGCTGTTCTGGTCCAGCGCCGCGGACAGCCCGCGCAGGGACAGCATCCCGGCGGTGGTATAGGTCACGTCTGCGGACAGTTTCGCGGCCCGCCCCAACCCTTGGGGCAGGTTGACGCCGGACACGCCAAGCGCGGACAGGTAGCCGGCGGTGTCAGGCAGGTCTGCCGTCAGGCGACCCTGCGCCTGCGGCTGGGTGCCGACACGACCATCAAAGGCCAGATTGCCGCCCTTGGCCGAGGCGCGGGCGGTGACGGCGGTGATCTCGCCCTCGATCAGCCCGGCGAGGTTGGCGATCTGGCCAGTCAGGTTCAGCGGCGTCGCGCCATAGGTGACCGAGCCGGTGAAATCGGCCCGCCCACGATAGACCGGCCATTGCAGATCAAGGTTGACGTCGCGCACCGACAGGTCTGTATCCGCGCCGTGATCGACATAGCGCAGCGCACCACCGGATATCAGCGCCCGATCCAGTGACAGCGCCAGAACGTTGGACGATCCCGCGGGCTGCCCGGACGGGGCGACTCCCGCCACCCCCAGTTCCCAGTTCACGCGCCCGTCGCGGGCGCGTTCCAGCAGGATGTTCGGGGCCACGGCCTCCAGCCCGGTGATCTTCACCTCGCCGGACAGAAGCGACAAGAGATCCACCCCCACCTTCAGGCTGTCAGCGGTCATCATCGGGCCGGATTTGGACCAGTCGGCATTGGCGATGATCAGCGGCCCGGTGGACACGCCCAGGACCGGGTAATAGCTGACCTTGGTTTCGCCTTTCAGCACCACCTCTCGTCCGGTCTGGGCCTTGAGCTGGTCAGCGGCGACCTGCGCGATCCGATCGCCGGGCAGCAACAGCAAGCCGACCGCCGCCACCAGAACCAGCACGATCACGAACCCGATCAGTTTGGACAGGAAGCGCATCCTACCCTCCTTGCGACTGTGTGTTGTGATCCACCCTAGGGCCGCGCGCGTTGGGCGACAACCGCCTTGGGCGCAAAGCTGCGTGAACGCCGGGCCTTCCTTAGCGGGCCGTTCCGTCATATATGCGCGCCATGAGTCAGAATCCGCCCGATCTTCGCCCCGACCTCGCGCCGCGCGCGCGTTTTTCCGATGCTCCGCGTGAGGGGCAGCCGACCATCGGCATGGTCAGCCTGGGCTGTCCGAAGGCGCTGGTGGACAGCGAACGCATCCTGACGCGCCTGCGGGCAGAAGGGTACGGGATCAGCCCGGACTATACCGGGGCGGACGCGGTGATCGTGAACACCTGCGGGTTTCTGGATTCGGCCAAGGCGGAATCGCTGGAAGCGATTGGCGAGGCGCTGAAGGAAAACGGCAAGGTCATCGTCACCGGCTGCCTGGGGGCAGAGCCCGAGTATATCACCGGCGTGCACCCCAAGGTGCTGGCCGTCACCGGACCGCATCAGTACGAGCAGGTTCTGGATGCCGTCCACGGCGTGGTGCCGCCCGATCCCGATCCCTTCGTGGACCTGCTGCCAGCCAGCGGTGTGAAACTGACGCCGCGCCATTACAGCTATCTGAAGATTTCCGAGGGCTGCAATCACCACTGCAAGTTCTGCATCATCCCCGACATGCGCGGAAAACTGGCCAGCCGCCCGCTGAAGGCGGTGATGCGCGAAGCGGAAAAACTGGTGGAAAGCGGCGTCAAGGAGCTGCTGGTGATTTCACAGGACACCAGCGCCTATGGCACCGACTGGAAGGACCGGGACACCAAGTTCCCCTTCCTCGATCTGGCGCGAGAGCTGGGGCAGTTGGATGTCTGGGTGCGGATGCACTACGTTTATCCCTACCCGCATGTCACCGACCTGATCCCGCTGATGGCAGAGGGCGGCATTCTGCCCTACTTGGACATCCCCTTTCAGCACGCCCATCCCGACACCTTGCGGCGGATGGCCCGCCCTGCTGCGGCGGAAAAGACGCTGGACCGGATCGCGGAATGGCGCGGGATTTGTCCCGATGTGACCCTGCGCTCTACCTTTATCGTCGGCTATCCCGGCGAAACCGAGGCCGAATTCCAGACCCTGCTGGACTGGATGGACGAGGCGCAACTGGATCGCGTCGGCTGCTTCCAATACGAAAACGTGGCTGGCGCGCGGTCCAACGACCTGCCCGATCATGTGCCCGATGAGGTCAAGCAGGACCGCTGGGACCGCTTCATGCAGAAGGCGCAGGCGATTTCAGAGGCCAAGCTGGCCGCCAAGGTCGGACAGGTCATGGACGTGATCGTGGACGACATCGACGAAGACGGAATCGCCACCTGCCGCACCAAGGCCGACGCCCCGGAAATCGACGGCAACCTGTTCATCGACGACGGGACAGAAGGGCTGTCAGTCGGGGATATCGTGACGGTCGAGGTGGACGAGGCCGGGGAATATGATTTGTGGGGTCAGGTGTGCTGACAATGGAACTGAATGAAAGCGAAATAGCGAAACTTGATTGGGTCAAAGCCACCGAGATCGCCAATCAAAACTGGGAAAACTGGGCAGACTGCTTTGAAAACAAAGGTGAATTGGCTGATTTGCCGATAATAAAAGATCGCCACAAGTACCAATCATTTGTTTATGAATACTCGGTCTTCCGTGGCTTTAAACGTGCACGGATAGAACAGGTATTCAGCCACCTCGCTTCCATTCAGACACCCTCGAATGGCAACTTTCTAGAGCCGTACACATTTATTCAAAAGGGTTTCGACAGCACGGGCAAAAAGCGGTCCGTCATTTCATTTAGTTCAAAACTTCTGTCTCTTTGGGCGCCTGCCGAATATCCGATGTGGGATCAGTATGTTCGCAACGGACTTAGAAAAGTTGCTGTTGTTCCTAAGAGTAAGGGATTCCACTCAAACAAACCGGAATCTTATGAGAACTTCCGGGAAGTTTTTTTCCTAGTCAGGGATAAGCTAAGGCAACGAGGTAGCGCCGGGAATTATCTACAAGAACACGAAACACGAAAAGGCTTTACAAATCGTGTGTTGGATGTAGCGCTGATGAACCTTTGAAGTTTAGTGGAGTAGTTGTCCAACTCCAGACGCCCCTTGACCCGCGCCAGTTCCGTGCCAGTCTGTGCTGCAGCCAACCCGGAGGAGAGCCAGCATGACCGACGCGCCCAACATTGCCCAGAAAGCCCCGTTTCCCGTGGAAGTGGAGGAGGGCAAAACCTATTTCTGGTGCGCCTGCGGGAAGTCGTCGAAACAGCCGTTCTGCGACGGGTCGCACAAGGGATCGGCGTTCAACCCGGTGAAATTCACCGCCCCCGCCAGCAAGAAAGTGTTCTTTTGCGGCTGCAAGCATTCCAGCAAGAAACCGCTGTGCGACGGCACGCATTCAAAGCTGTAAGGCCTAGATAAGCCCGATCAGGATCACCACCCAGGCCAGCCCCGCCGCGATGGCGGCGACGGCGACGCCCGCGCTGCCGGCGTCCTTGGCCTGTTTCGCCAGTTCCCGCTGTTCCTTGCCCACATCATCCACCACGCGTTCGATGGCGGAATTGATCAGCTCGAACGCCAGCACCAGCACCCCCAGCGCCAGGATCAGCGCGCGTTCGGCGGTGTCCAGCGGCAGGATCAGCGCCGCCAGGGCAGACACAAGGTTGGCCCAGACCCACGAGCGGAAAGAATGCTCTGTCCGCCAGACATCGGCACATCCGGCCCAGCTCCAGATCACGCGCAGGCGCAGGCGTTTGAGGAAATACAGCATCTTGGTCCTCCCGCCGGGATGATGCGGCGGAAGCGGTCGGGATGCCAGCGCAACCTGCCCCGACGTCAGCGAATTTTGTTCACCGCCATGCGACGGAACCGGAGGGGCCGGGCGTAACAGGAGTGTCACCGCTCACGGGGCGGGGCAGGCAAATGGTTGTGTGCAAACGTCGGCCCGCTTGCCCCCACTCCGGGGCGGCCCGTACCGGCCTGTTTCGGGCCAAACCAATCCAAGGTGAAAATCATGACCACGCTTCGAAAATACGCAACGCCGCTGACGATGGGAACCTTTGCCCTGATGGCGGTCACGGGAACGCTGTTGTTCTTTCACGCCAACACCATGCTGAACAAGGTGGCGCATGAATGGATCGGGTTGGCGATGGTCGCGGCGGTGGGGCTGCATGTGGCGGTGAACTGGCGCGCGTTCACCCAATATTTCAAGCGGCCGGTGGCGATGGGAGTGATGGGCGTGTTCGTACTGGCGCTGGGATTGTCGTTCCTGCCCGCGGGCAAGCAAGGCGGCAGGCCGGAATTCGCGGCGTTGCGCATTGTGGTGACTGCCCCGGTGGCCGATCTGGCCCCGATGCTGGGCACCGACGCGCAGGGGGTCATCGCGCTGCTGGACGCGCAGGACATCCTGGCCGACCCCGGCCAAAGCCTGAGCGACCTGACCGGCGGTGAACTGGGCAAAGCCGCGGCCCTGCTGGTGTCCCTGAAACAGGACTAACCCCCAAGAGGCAAAGCGCCCGCCGGTAACAGGCGGGCGTTTGCAATTGCGGATCAGTCTTCGGCCAGGCCTTCCAACAGTACCTTGTTCCGGCAATAGTCCGGGGTTTCGGTAGCGTGCGGATGTTCGGCCATCCAGCCTTGGCATTCGCCGTCATGCTGGCAATGGGTGCAGCTCATGACCGCTTCGCGATAGCGATAGGCCAGCGAGGGGTCTTTCTTGACCTCTGCAGCCCAGTCCACGCCAACGGTGTCGGCCATCTTGTTCATGATCCCCGCGTGGCGATCTATCTTGTCGAAAATACTCATCAGGCGTTTCCTTCCATCCATCCTGATTTCAGTTTCTAAGGCTGTTGAGAAGTGCGGCGTTGGCGCAGTCTTCCGGGGCCTCGGTGGCGCTGGCGCCGTTGTGGGCCAGCCAGTGTTCGCATTCGGTCACGAAGGCGCATTTGCGGCATTCGGTAACCATCCGCGCGTATCGTTCGGGGGACAGACGTCCCGTGCCCATCGCTTCGGACAGGCTGATTCCCATCGACCGGGCAACCGAGCGGGTCAGCCAGAAATGGCGCGCCGGATCCCCGAGGGAAAAAATCGCACCCATGTCACATCTCCTCGTTTGCCGCGTTCCTGATATCCATCATCCGCCCGCAGTTGGGGCAGCTGGTGGGCACCTGTTCGGCGGTCTGGTTTTGCTGCAGCCAGCGCACGCACCCGTCGGTCCAGTCGCATTCACGGCAGGTTTCTACCATGTCGGCCCAGTCAGCCTGTGGCAGGTCGCCTGCCTGTTGCGCCCCGACAAGATCCGTGCCGGTCACCTTGGCCATCCGTTGCGCCAGCCAGAAGTGGCGCTTCATGTCTCCCAAGGGTTTCACAGCGGTGCTCCGAGTTAGTTAACAATGTCCACTATAGTCGCGCCCGCAACTGTTCACCTTGACAAGGATCAAGTGGCGCGCACCGCCATCAGCCGTTCAAAAAGCGCCTGGTTGCAGCAGTAATAGGGCGGGGTGTCCAGCCCGTCGGGCTGATGATCCAGCCAGGTTTCACAATCGTCCGGGTCGCTGCAGGCGGTGCATCGGACAACGACCCGATCCAGTTCATCCCGGTCCAACTGTCCCTCTGCCGCCAACGCCTGCAGATCAACGCCAAGCGCCTGCGCCATCCGGTCCACCAGTTCCGTGTGCCGGGTCTTTTCGTCGTGGCCGTGCATGGCTCCTCCTCCGCTGCATCGCCCCTTCCATAGGGTGGGGACAGTAGAGGAACATGTGCCGAGGGGCCTTGATTCAGGTCAAGCAAGCGCATCCAGATAGGCGCGCACGCAGGTCTGGACATGACGAAAGCGGTCGCCGCCCAGATGCTTGCCGCCATACCAGCGGGTGACGACGACGATGTGACCGGTCAGACCTTCGCGTTCCAGCATCCGCAGGATCACCATGCCCGCACCGGATTCGCCGTCGTCGTTCTTGGCCGGGGTGCCATCGGAATGCAGCACGGCCCAGGTATTGTGGGTGGCCTTGGCATAGCGTTTCACCCGCTTGAGGGCCTTCAGGAAGGCGTCCACGTCCGCGGGCGATGCGACCGGCCCACCCGACACCGCGTATTTCGACCCGCGGTCGGTGACGACGTTTTCCAGTTGCAGCATCCGGTCAGCCCTGCGTGGCGGCGCGGATCACCTCTATCCGGCGGGCGTTCGGCGGATGGGTGCCCAGGAAACGGTTACCGGGGTCGGGCATCCGGGTGAAATAGGCCGCGCCATGGACCGGGTCATACCCGGCCCGCCTGGCGATGACAGCGCCCAGCTTGTCGGCCTCGATCTCGTAGTCCTTGGAATAGGTGCGCGCGCCGACGCTGGCGCCCAGATCGCCCATGTTCTGCACATCGCGGGCCGATCCACCCATGATCGCCGCCACCCCGGCAAAGATGATCGCCCCGGCACTGGCGTCCTGCCGCTGCCGGTCCAGGTGGCCCGCGATATGGTGCGCCGCTTCGTGGCCCATCACCAGTGCCAGTTCATCGGCATTTTCTACATCGGCGATCAGCGCAATGGTAAAGGCGATCAGCGGCCGCCCGTTGCGGTCCACGGTCTGAAAGGCGTTCGGCGGCTGATCCACCCGATTGTCCACGACGATCTGGTAATCGCAATTCACACGGGGCGCGCGGCGGCGGCATTCGGCCTCGGCCACGGGTTCGACGCTGTTGACCACGGCAACGAACCGTTCCGCTGCAACGCGGGCATCGAAATCGGCGCGCGGACCCGGCTGCGGCGCGCGCGCGGACGGCGTGGCCTGCATGCAGCCCGCCAGCAACATCGCTGCCAATACCATGAACCGTTTCATTCCACTCTCCTGCCGTTTTGGCCTTTTGCCCCGCTCGGGCGCATGGCACCATCATGCGGCAACTTCATGCGCGAGGGGAAGGGCATCATGTTTTCCATCGAACACGATTTCGACGCAACCACGATCACACTGATCGACGAAGGCAGCCCCCATTTGCAAGAGGACATCACCATCAACGCCTTCGATGACTGCATCGTGATCGAACAATTGGACCCACGAACCGACCTGGTGGAACGCATCACCCTGTCGATCAACCAGTTGAACGATCTGGCTGCCGCGCTGAACCTGCCCGAAGGGGTGTACCAGCGGGTGATCGACGGGCGAAAGGATTAATTCACGCGGAACACCTTGTCCCGGCTTGTGGCGCCGCGCACCAGTTCCAGCCGGGATTTCGCCACGCCAATCGCCTTGGCCAGCAGTTTCTGCACGTCCGCCGTGGCCTTGCCGCCCTCGGGCACCGTGGTGACGTAGACCCGGATCGTGCCGTCGTCGGCCACTTCCAGCTTGTTGCGCGATGCCTTGGGCGTCACCCGCACGGCGATTTCGGTCCCCGGTTCTGCCAGATGGTGAAGCTCTGCCATGTCGTCCTCCGCGCCCGTGGTTCCCCGGATTTACAACCCGGCCCCACCCCCCGATAGTTAGCCGCAAACGGTGAGGGAGGCCATGATGACGACGGGTTTTTTCTGGGACGAGAAATGTTTCTGGCATGCGGGCGGGAATTACGCGCTGACACTGCCGCTGGGGGGCTTCGTGCAGCCGCTGGCCGCCGGGGGCCTGCCGGAAAACCCCGAAACCAAGCGCCGGATGAAGAACCTGATGGAGGTGTCGGGCATCGTGGATGACCTGTCCATGCGCCACGCCGACCCCGCCACCTGGCAGGACATGGCCCGCGTGCATCCCGAAACCTACCTGACGGCGTTCAAGGAGATGTCGGATGCAGGCGGCGGCGAGCTGGGCCTGCGCACCCCCTTTGCCAAGGGCGGGTTCGAAATCGCTGCCCTGTCCGCCGGTCTGGCCAAGGCCGCGCTGCTGGCCGTGCTGCGGGGCGATCTGCAGAATGCCTATGCCCTGTCGCGTCCGCCGGGGCATCACTGCCTGCCGGACTGGCCCAACGGGTTCTGCCTGCTGAACAACATCGCCATCGCGATTGAATCCGCCCGCGCCGCCGGTCTGGCGCAACGCTTCGCGGTGGTGGACTGGGACGTACACCACGGCAACGGCACCGAGGCGATTTTCTATGACCGCGGCGACGTGTTGACGATCAGCCTGCACCAAGAGGCGAACTATCCGCTGGACACCGGCGCGATTACCGACCGGGGGCGCGGGGCGGGCGAGGGGTGCAACCTCAACGTGCCGCTGCCCTCGGGCGTGGGGCATGTCGGATATCTGGAGGCGATGGAGCGGATCGTGCTGCCCGCGCTGGCCGCCTTCAAGCCCGACGTGATCATCGTCGCCTGCGGGTTCGATGCCGGAATCTTCGATCCCATCGCGCGGCAACTGTGCACGGCGGAAACCTTTCGCCTGATGACCCGGCAGGTGATGCAGGCCGCCGATGCGCTGTGCGGTGGCAGGCTGCTGCTGGTACACGAGGGCGGCTATTCCGAGGCCTACGTGCCCTTCTGCGGCCACGCGGTAATGGAGGAGCTTTCGGGTAGCCCCCACACTGTCCCAGACCCGATGGCCGATACCGTGGCCAAGCGCCAGCCGAACGCGCGCATGAACGCCGTGTTCAGCGATATGATCGGGGAAATGGCGGCGGAACTGGGGCTTGCGGGTTGACCCCGCGCCCCGCAGCCCCGACATAGACCGGGACGAACAGACAAAGGCCCCATCATGCCCGAACGTAATCAGGCCGCGCTGGATTTCCTGCTGACGCGCCGGTCGCGCCCGCAAAAGACGCTGACCACCCCCGTACCTTCACGCACTGAACTGATGCCGATCCTGACCGCCGCCCTGCGCACGCCGGACCACGGCAAGTTGGAACCGTGGCGGCTGATCGTGCTGGAACGCGCGGCGCTGCTGCGGCTGGGGGCGCTGGCCCGCGCCCGCGCCGAAGCCGCCGGTCTGGACCCCGACAAGGCCGCCAAGGACGCGCTGCAATACGACACCGGCCACCTGGCCGTGGCCGTGGTGGAAATCCAGAAGGACAGCGACAAGGTGCCCCCGATCGAGCAGACCTATTCCGCCGGGGCGGTCTGCCTGTCGCTGTTGAACGCCGCGCTGGCCGCAGGCTGGGGGGCGAACTGGCTGTCCGGCTGGGCCGCCCATGACCGCGCCTTTGCCCAACAGGGGCTGGGGCTGGCCGCGAACGAACGCATCGCCGGGCTGATCCATATCGGTACCGAAACATCCGCCCCGCCGGAACGCCCTCGCCCGGACATGGACACGGTGGTGACATGGCAATCGGAATGATCTTCGGCGCGTTCTTCAAGGCATTGGGCCAAACCGGAGACCGCCGCTTTCGCCGCGTGCTGTTCCTGGGCGTCGGCCTGACACTGGCCCTGCTGGTGGCGGTCTACGCCGGCTTCCTGTGGCTGCTGCAGGCGCTGACCGGCGACACCGCCACCCTGCCCCTGATCGGCGAGGTGACATGGCTGGACGACCTGCTGGGCTGGTCCAGCCTGCTGCTGATGATGATCCTGTCGGTGTTCCTGATGATCCCGGTGGCGTCGGCCATCACCTCGATGTTCCTGGACGAGGTCGCGCAGGCTGTCGAGGACAAGCACTATCCCCACCTGCCCCCCGCGCCCAAGGTGCCGTTCTGGGACTCGGTGAAGGACACGGTGAATTTCATGGGGCTGCTGATCGGGGCCAACACGGTGGCACTGTTTTTGTACCTGATCCCGGTGCTGACTCCGTTTTCGCTGTTCATCTTCTGGGGGCTGAACGGGTTCCTGCTGGGGATGGAGTATTTCACCCTCGCCGCCATCCGCCGCGTCGGGCGTGTGGGCGCCAAAGACCTGCGCAAGAAACACCGGGGCAAGATCTGGCTGGCCGGCACCCTGATGGCCATGCCCCTGACCCTGCCGCTGGTGAACCTGGTGATCCCGATCCTGGGCGCCGCGACCTTTACCCATATCTTCCACGGGGTGACGGGCGGACGCCGGTAAGCCGCTGCGCAAACGTTTCCCTAGGCGCGGGGCGGAGCATGCCCCAAGACCCACAGCAAAAGGATCGCTATAAGGGGATCGCAAACCAACGATACCAGCACCCATATGGTTGCGTTGCGGTTGCGTTTTCTTGCCATTTCGGCCGGTAGCAAGATACAGATCCACAGGCCGAAATAGACCAGCGCCGCAAAAGCGGCGACTCCCACGATAAGCCCAAAGAAATCTACCAAGTTTCACACCCCAATGCGGGAAACAGGCCCACAGGACCCTAGGGGTCTCTGATTCTGATTTATAAATCATCGGTTGTTTTACAAGACGAAAGCACAATCAAACTCAAAACGAAAACCCGGCATTACTACCGGGCTTGGTGTTTCTTGCGGTCTGTTCCAGACGTCTAAGGCCCTACCCCTGCGGCCCCATCCGGTTGAACCAGTCCAGATCGCGCACGGTGATCCAGCCCGACAGGATGATCCCGGCGATGATGATCCACAGGATCACGCTGACGATCGTGGTGATGATCGCCTTTTTCTTCAGGTGGTGATGTTCCGGGGCCCCGGCCTGGGTCCCCGGTACGATCTTGTCCACGTCGCCCTGCGTCTGCAGGCGGATCGGGATCACGATCAGGAAGGTCATGAACCAGATCACCGCGAACAGGACGATGGCCGAGGTGATGGACATCAGACCTGCTCCAGCTCCACCAGGGTGCCGTTCATGTCCTTGGGGTGCAGGAACAGCACCGGCTTGCCATGGGCGCCGATCTTCGGCTCGCCGCTGCCCAGTACGCGCAGGCCGCTGGCCTTCAGCTTGTCGCGGGCGGCGATGATGTCGTCCACCTCATAGCAGACATGGTGGATGCCGCCCGAGGGGTTCTTGTCCAGGAAGCCCTGGATCGGAGAGTTTTCGCCCAGCGGGTACAGCAGTTCAATCTTGGTGTTGGGCAGTTCGATGAACACCACAGTGACGCCGTGATCGGGTTCGTCCTGCGGCGGGTTCACCTTGGCGCCCAAAGCGTTGCGGTATTGGTCTGACGCGGCTTGCAGATCGGGAACGGCGATAGCGACGTGGTTCAGGCGGCCAATCATGGGGGTCTCCTCTGAGTCTCTGGTTCCCGGTGTTATGGCGGGCGGGCGCGCGTCGCGCAAGCGTCAGGGGGACGCAACCGGCGCAGCGTTAACGTGGGATTCACCATCCTTGCGTCAAGGTGAGTCGCGACACGCAGCAGGAGGATTCCCGAATGGATGACCGCGAACCGTTCCAGTTCAACCGCTTCCCGACCCCGGCGCGCCCGCTGCTGGGGGTGACGATCCTGGTGGTCGAGGACAGCCGATTCGCCTGCGAGGCGCTGCGGATGCTGTGCGTGCGGTCCGGGGCGCGTATCCGGCGGGCAGACAGCCTGGCGGCGGCTGAGCGGCACTTGCAGGTCTACCGCCCGACCGTGCTGATCGTGGACCTGGGCCTGCCGGACGGCGACGGGGCCGACCTGATCCGGGCAGCGGCGGCAGGTAATCCACGCCTACCGGTGATCCTGGGCAGCAGCGGCGACGATCTGGCCCATGACATCTGCCAGGCGGCGGGGGCAGACGGGTTCCTGCCCAAGCCGGTGCAGTCGCTGGCCCAGTTCCAGGAATTGATCCTGTCCTGCCTGCCCGAAGGCCAGCGCCCGATGGGACCGCGCGCCGTGAACGACGAGGTGGTCTATCCCGACGCGCTGGCCTATCACGACGACCTGGCCCATGCGGCGGATCTTCTGAGGGGCGGGTCGGAGGGCAGGATACTGGATTACGTTGCGCAATTCGTCACCGGCATCGCCCGCAGCGCCGCCGACGCGCCGCTGGTGACGGCGGGCGAGGCGCTGACCATTGCGCGGATGCAGGGCCGGTCCTGCCGGTCCGACGTGGCGCGTCTGGCCGGGTTGATGCGCGAACGGCTGGCGGGTGCGGCGGCAGTCTAACCCAGAACCGGATCGCGCTGCACCAGCACCAGCCGGGTCAGATCGGACAGGCTTTCGCGTTGTTTGCCGTCAGCGGAGAAGTTCGCGTCCGACAGCCAGACCGTGAAGGCCTCTTGCAGCGCGGGCCAATCCGTGTCGATGGCGGCGAACCACGCGGTGTCGCGGTTGCGCCCCTTCACCACCGCAGCCTGCCGGAACACGCCCTCGTAGCTTAGCCCCAGCCGCTGCGCCGCCCGGCGCGACGGCAGGTTCAGCGCGTCGCATTTCCACTCGAAGCGGCGATAGCCAGCGTCAAAGGCCCATTGCATGGTCAGGAAAAACGCCTCGGTCGCGGCGCGGCTGTGTTGCAGGCAGGGGGCAAAATTCAGGTGCCCCAGCTCTATCGAGCCCGCCTGCGGGGTGATCCGCAGATAACTGCCGACACCGCCATAGGTGCGGGCGGCCTTGTCGTAGACGGCAAAGAAATACGGGTCCGCCCCGGCAACGGCATCACGCATCCAGCGATGATACTGCGCGGCGGAACTGAACGGGCCGTAGGGCAGGTAATCCCAGACCCAGTCATGCCCTTCGTAAGCCGGGAACAGGCGGGCGGCATGGGCATCTGGCTCCAGCTTTTCCAACCGGGCGTGTGCGCCGTCCAGCACTTGCCAGTCCGGGGCGCGCGGCGGGGTCCAATCGCCAACCGGTTCCCCCAGCGTTCGCGTATCCTTCATGGCTGCTCTCCCTGCCTGATCCGGGGCAGATTAGGACAGTGCCGCGCCGGGCAAAACCCCTAAAGGATCAGGCCGGGGCGCGGCCCCATTTCCATGCCCGGAAATATGGCGTGTTCCAGAACCCCGGCATCCAGCCCGAACAGCCCGCGCATCGCCCAGGCCGCGTAGGCGCGCACATCGCGGGTGGGCATCAAGTCGCGCCCCTTGTACAGATCGCCCTGCCCCAGACCCGGCCAATCGCCATAGACCCGCCCGCCGCGCACCGCGCCGCCCGCCACCAGCATCGCGCTGCCGGTGCCGTGGTCGGTGCCCTTGGTCCCGTTTTCGCGCAGGGTCCGGCCGAATTCCGTCATCGCCAGCACGGCGGTCTTGCCCCAGGTGTCACCCAGCGTGGCCTGCAGCACCAGCAGCGCGTCCGACAGTTGCGCCAGCGCGCGCGGCAGCGCCGCCTTCTGACCTTGGTGAGTATCCCAGCCGCCGATGGAAAACGCCGCGATCCGGCTGTCGGCCCGCAGCTTTTCCCCGGCGAAGCGGGCGACCTGCCGGATACCGCCTGTACCGGCTTTCTTCAGGCCCTGCATGTCCTGCATCTCGGCCATGCCGTCACGCGCCATCGGTTCGGCCATCATGCCGCCGTCATCGGATTCCAGCAGCATCGCCGCCTCCATGAAGGCGCTGGCAAGGGCAGGATCGTCATGCAGCACCATTTCCGCCAGCCGCCGCCCCTGTGGGCTGAGGTCCAGCCGCACGTCCGGCGACCAATTCGCCGCCGGGGCGGCGCCCGACAGGATCAGCATGTTTTCATGTCCGATCGCATAGGCCAGGTCCGGCCGCAGGCCCGGCACGGTCTGCAGCATCCGGTTCAGCCAGCCATCGCGCCCGGTGGCGGGGCCAAGATCCGGCGTGCCCGCCTCCAGCAGGTCTTGGCCGTCGAAATGACTGCGCTTGTCACGGTAGGGCGTGGACACCGCGTGGACAAACCCCAGCTCTTCTGCCCGCCACATCGGCATCAGCGGCGCCAGCGCCGGATGCAGGGCATAGAACCCGTCCAGATCCTGCGCACCGCCGGCCTCGCCGCCCTTCAGGGTCGGGCGGGCGCGGACATAGTCGGCGTCGCCGTAAGGCTGCACCACGTCCAGCCCGTCCATGGCACCGCGCAGGATGATCACCACCAGCCGGTTATCCCACGGCGCAGCCGCCAGCGTGACCGGGGTGATCAGCGGGCTGGCGGCGGCGGAACATCCCAGCGCCAGCGACCGGGTCAGCAACTTGCGGCGTGTCCATGGGGCATGCGTCATCTGTCGGCTCCTTGTCAGCGGCGCTGAAACGCCGGAGAGATCAGCACCAGCGCGATCCCCTCGTGGCGGCTTTCGGCGGCGCGGGCGGCAAAACGGACGGTTTCTGGCGCGGCAGGCCCCAGCGCCTGAAGGGCGAATTCACGCGGGTCGGGCAGGTCCGTCAGCACGCGGGGCACCTGCAACGCCCATTCCAGACGGGCCGCCAACCCCTGCGGGGTGATCCAGGCCTCGTCCTCTTCGGGCCAGCCATCGGGACCGCCGGGTTCGTCCCAACGTTGCCCCATCCGGGTCAACGGGATCAGGAACAGCTTGCGGATGCGTTGTTCGACGTCATTCGGCTTGCCCCGGATCGGCTCGGGGTCCACCGCCAACGCCCGCAGCGCGGAAGAGAAGAAATCGAACGGCGGCTTCACGTTGCGCCGCTCGGGCGCCCAGGCGGCGGGATGATCCAGCATCGCGCGATAGACCGGCAGCAGATCTCCCCCGGTGGCCAGCCACGCATCCTGCATGGCCTGTACCAGCGACGGGTCCGGGTCATCCGCGATGAAATGCACCGCCAGTTTCCACGACAGGTGCCGCGCGGTTGCCGGGTGCACTACCAGATCGGACAGTGCGGCCTGAATATCCGCCAGCGCCGCCGCGCCACCGCCATAGCTGCGCCCCAGCACCGTTTCCGCCCCCGGTTCAGCCCAGTCATCGCGGAATTCCGGCACGCCGCCGGGACCGATCGCCAGCCCGGTCAGCAGTTCCGCCAACTGGCGCACATCGTCCTGTGAATAGGGGCCGTCCACACCCAGCGTGTGCAGTTCCAGCACCTCGCGCGCCAGGTTTTCGTTCAACCCACGGGTGGCAGGCATCCGGGCCCGTGCCGGGGCGTTCGGCCCGACCGAGAATTGTTGATCCAGATAGTTCACCATCACCGGACTGGTCGCCGCCGCGATCAGCAGGTCGGCAAACCGCCCGGCCACATGGGGGCGGACATAGCTTTCGACATGCACGGCGCCCGCCCGTCGCATCGCCGCGCCCTTGCCGCGCACGGTGAAGTGGTCCCCCCAGAAGGCGGCCAGCCGTTCGCGGAACCCGTCAGCGGTATGGCTGCGCCGCGCCAGAACCTGCATCATCCAGCGCGACTGATCCCGCCGGGCCGCCTGTTTCGCGCGGTCATAAGCCTTGCGCAGGGCCGCCGCATCCGGGCCGGTCTTGTCGTCACGAAACGCTTTGCCGGTACGCTGAACCGCTACGATATGGGTGCGGAACTCTTCGTAGCTGGGGATCGGAAACCGCGCCGCAATCATGTCCGGGCCGGTCAGCGCATCCAGCATCGCTGCAACCGAACCGGGCGGCGCGACCAAGGGCGACAACCCGGTGCCGAAACGGATTTCCGCCGTGATGGGATCGAAAGCCATGAGCCGCTCCGTCGTGTTTGCCCCATATTACGGGGTTTGCCGTAATTTCCGTCCCCCTTTCACGCAGGAATGATCGGCCCACGGCAAATTTCCGCCGGAATCGAAAACGCCCGGAACAGGGTCCGGGCGCTTCGGAATCATTTCGGAAGGCTTCAGTCCTGCGGAATCACGCGCAGCGACAGTTCCATCAGTTGTTCGCTGCTGGGGTCGCTGGGGGCGTTCATCATCAGATCCTCGGCGCGCTGGTTCATCGGGAACATGATGACCTCGCGGATGTTGGCGGTGTCGGCCAGCAGCATCACGATCCGGTCGATCCCGGCGGCACAGCCGCCGTGCGGCGGGGCGCCGTACTGGAACGCCTGGTACAGCGCGCCGAAACGGCTTTTCACCTCGGCCTCGTCATAGCCTGCGATTTCGAACGCCTTCAGCATGACTTCGGGCTTGTGGTTGCGGATCGCGCCGCTGACTAGTTCATAGCCGTTGCACGCCAGGTCGTACTGGAAGCCGCGCACCGCCAGCGGATCGCCGTTCAGCGCGTCCAGACCGCCCTGCGGCATCGAGAACGGGTTGTGCTCGAAATCGATCTCGCCGGTTTCCTCGTCCTTTTCGTAGATCGGGAAATCGACGATCCAGGCGAACGCGAAGCGGTCGGTTTCGGTCAGGCCCAGGTCCGCGCCGATCACGTCGCGGGCCTTGCCGGCGACCTTTTCGAACGACTTGGGTTTGCCACCAAGGAAGAACGCCGCGTCGCCGACGCCCAGGCCCAGCTGCTGACGGATCGCCTCGGTGCGTTCCGGGCCGATGTTCTTGGCCAGCGGGCCGGCGGCTTCCATGCCGTCTGCCCCGTCGCGCCAGAAGATATAGCCCATGCCCGGCAGGCCCTCTTTCTGGGCGAAGGCGTTCATGCGGTCGCAGAATTTGCGGCTGCCGCCCGTCGGTGCGGGGATGGCGCGGATTTCGGTGCCGTCCTGTTCCAGCAGCTTGGCGAAGATCGCGAAACCGGAACCGGCGAAATGTTCGCTGACCACCTGCATCTTGATCGGGTTGCGCAGGTCGGGCTTGTCGGTGCCGTACCACAGCGCCGCGTCCTTATAGGAAATCTGCGGCCATTCGCCGGGCGCGTCCACCGTGCGGCCACCGCCGAATTCCTGAAACACACCGGCGATCACCGGGCTGATCGTGTCGAACACGTCCTGCTGGGTGACAAAGGACATTTCCATGTCCAGCTGGTAGAAATCGGTGGGCGAACGGTCGGCGCGCGGGTCTTCGTCGCGGAAGCAGGGCGCGATCTGGAAATACTTGTCAAAGCCCGACATCATGATCAGCTGCTTGAACTGCTGCGGGGCCTGCGGCAGGGCATAGAACTTGCCCGGATGCAGGCGCGACGGCACCAGGAAGTCGCGCGCGCCCTCGGGGCTGGACGCGGTGATGATCGGGGTCTGGAATTCGCGGAACCCGTTGTCCCACATCCGGCGGCGCATCGAGGCCACCACGTCGGACCGCAGGGTCATGTTGTGCTGCATCGCCTCGCGGCGCAGGTCCAGATAGCGATAGCGCAGGCGGGTTTCCTCGGGATATTCCTGGTCACCGAACACCATCAGCGGCAGTTCCTTGGCCGCGCCCAGCACCTCGATGTCGCGGACGAACACCTCGACTTCGCCGGTCGGCAGCTTGGGGTTCACCAGCGACGCGTCGCGGGCCTTCACCTCTCCGTCGATGCAGATGCACCATTCGCTGCGCACCTTTTCCACGTCGGCGAACGCGGCCGAGTCCGGGTCGCACAGCACCTGCGTCACGCCATAGTGGTCGCGCAGGTCGATAAACAGGATGCCGCCGTGGTCGCGCACCCGGTGAACCCAGCCCGACAGGCGGACGGTCTGGCCCACATTGTCCTTGTTCAGATCGGCGCAGGTGTGGCTGCGGTATGCGTGCATGATAAGCTCCCTTTCACGGGCGGAAAAATACGGTCTGGGCCGATACACATTGCAGGGCCGCGAAAGTCAAGGGACGCGACCTATTTCCCCGCATCTGTGCCCGAATGGGCGCGGATTTTCAGCCCGGTTGCGGCATTAGGTGCAGCCGGATTTCGCCGCGCAGGGCGTTCGCGGCGGTCACGCTGCGGGCGCGGGACAGCTCGGCGCGGGTGATCAGCGCCTCCTTGGCGCGTCCGGCGGCCAGTTCCTGCTGGCGATAGACGCCGGGCAGCAGCCCGCAGGACAACGCCGGGGTCACCCTGCGGCCATCCGCCAGCGTGACGAACAGGGTGGTGATCGTGCCCTCGCACAGGTGGCCATCGGTGTTGAAAAAGATCGCCTCGTCCACCCCGGCGGGCATTTCAGCGCGTGTCTGGTCGTAAAGCGCGCGGTTAGAGGTCTTGTGCCGCAGCCACGGGTCGTGCGGGTCCAGCAGGTCCGGCGCGATGATGGCGGTCCATTCCGCCGCCGAGGGGGGCAACGGCACCACGGTCAGACCTGCATCCCCCGCGCGGCCCAGCGTCAGGCGGCAGCGCAGCGGTGCGTCCCCTTTGATGTCGGCAATCCGCCCCGCCAGCGCATCCCGGTCAAAGCCGAAGCCGAACGCAGCCGCACTGCGCCCCAGCCGGTCCAGGTGCAGATCAGCCGCCGGAACGCCCCGGCCCGGCCACCAGCCAAAGGTTTCGATCAGGCGAAACTGTTCGCCGGTTCCGCGTAGCGGGCTTTCCATAGCGCCTCCTGATATTCCGCGTCCGGGGTGCTGTCCCAGACCAGACCGCCCCCGACATTCAGCACGGCGCGGTCCCCGTCCACCATCGCCGTGCGGATTGCCACGTTGAAATCGGATCGGCCATCCGGCGCGGCCCAACCGATGGTGCCGCAATAGGCGTCGCGCGGCCAGGGTTCCAAGTCGCGGATGATCTGCATCGCCTGCAGTTTCGGCGCCCCGGTGATTGACCCGCAGGGAAACAACGCGGCAAATATGTCGGCCAGTCCGGCGCCATCGGTCAACCGGCCCTCTACCTGCGATACCATCTGATGGACGGTGGCATAGGTTTCGACCTTGAACAGGTCAGGTACCCGCACCGTGCCGGGCTGACACACCCGGCTGAGGTCATTGCGCAGCAGGTCCACGATCATCAGGTTTTCCGCCCGGTTCTTTTCGTCCGCCGCCAGCAGCGCCGGTTGCACCGCGTCCCGCGCCGGGTCGTCCAGCCGGGGCAGCGTGCCCTTCATCGGGCGCGTGCGGATGTGCCCGTCCGTCCCGGTGGCAAAGAACAGCTCGGGCGAGCGGCACAGCAGCGTCGGGCCGTCCTGTTCCACTAATACGCCATGCCCCACCGGCTGGCGGTCACACAGCGCGCGGTAAATCCCTTCGGACCCGCCGACTGCCCGCGCGTCGATCGGAAAGGTCAGGTTGGCCTGATAGATATCCCCCGCCCCGACATGGCCATGCACCGCCCGGAACGCGGCCCTATAACGTGCCGCATCCCAGCGCGGGCGCAGGTCGCCCAAGGCACCATACCCCGTCAGCGGCCGCGCTTCTGCGGGACCGGGGTACAGGCCAAACCGCAACAACGGCAGCGCACGCTTTGCCGGCATCAGCGGCAGCAGGCGCGGTTCCAGCGCATAGCCCGCTTCGTATGTCACATATCCCGCCAGCCAAGCCCCCGCCGCCCGCGCCCGGTCCAGCGCCGCCAGCGCCGGGGCCACCTCTTGCGGCGCATGGGCCTCGATCATCCCCAAGGGCTGCTCAAAGCAGCAGGGCGCCCCAGCCGGTCCAATATCGAATCTCAGTTTCACGCGTCGCGTCCAGACTGTCGGCTTTCGTTGCGCCCAGCTATACGCGAACCGTCCCCGGATAACAGACCGGGCGCGACAGATCGCAGATGTTTTGCGATACCACTTGCACCCCGAGGACTGATGACTATAACCCGCAACAATTTGCGCGGGGTGAGTCACACCCCTGCCTTCTGCTGCCCACGCCCAACGCCCAAGAGGTCCGCCATGCCTAAAAGAACCGATATCTCCTCGATCATGATCATCGGCGCGGGGCCCATCGTCATCGGCCAGGCCTGTGAATTCGACTACTCCGGCGCCCAGGCCTGCAAGGCCCTGCGCGAAGAAGGCTACCGCGTGATCCTGGTGAACTCGAACCCCGCGACGATCATGACCGATCCGGGCCTGGCCGACGCCACCTATATCGAACCGATCACCCCCGAGGTCGTCGCCAAGATCATCGAAAAGGAACGCCCCGACGCGCTGCTGCCGACCATGGGCGGGCAGACCGGGCTGAACACCTCGCTGGCGCTGGAAGAAATGGGCGTGCTGGAAAAATTCGGCGTGGAAATGATCGGCGCAAAACGCGACGCCATCGAAATGGCCGAAGACCGCAAGCTGTTCCGCGAAGCGATGGACCGCATCGGGCTGGAAAACCCCAAGGCCACCATCGTGTCCTCGCCCAAGAAACCCGACGGCAAATATGACATCAAGGCCGGTCTGGCGAACGCCATGGACGCGCTGGAGGAAATCGGCCTGCCCGCAATCATCCGCCCCGCCTTCACGCTGGGCGGCACCGGCGGCGGCGTCGCCTACAACCGCGACGACTATGAACATTTCTGCCGCTCGGGGCTGGAAGCCTCGCCGGTCAGCCAGATCCTGGTGGATGAATCGCTGCTGGGCTGGAAAGAGTATGAAATGGAGGTCGTCCGCGACAAGGCCGACAACGCCATCATCGTTTGTTCCATTGAAAACGTCGATCCGATGGGCGTGCACACCGGCGATTCCATCACCGTGGCCCCGGCGCTGACCCTGACCGACAAGGAATACCAGATCATGCGCAACGGCAGCATCGCCGTTCTGCGTGAAATCGGCGTCGAAACCGGCGGGTCCAACGTGCAATGGGCGATCAACCCCGCCGACGGCCGCATGGTGGTGATCGAAATGAACCCCCGCGTGTCGCGCTCGTCCGCGCTGGCGTCCAAGGCGACCGGCTTCCCGATTGCCAAGATCGCCGCGAAACTGGCCGTGGGCTATACGCTGGACGAACTGGACAACGACATCACCAAGGTGACCCCGGCATCGTTCGAACCGACCATCGACTATGTCGTCACCAAGATCCCCAAGTTCGCCTTCGAAAA
Source organism: Thalassovita sp. (assembly GCA_017792425.1). Taxonomy (GTDB): domain Bacteria; phylum Pseudomonadota; class Alphaproteobacteria; order Rhodobacterales; family Rhodobacteraceae; genus Thalassobius. The sequence continues at coordinate 716,028 of CP051233.1, read as the reverse complement.
ATTCCCCGGCTCCGAACCCTACCTGACCACCGCCATGAAATCGGTGGGCGAGGCGATGGCCATCGGCCGCACCATCCATGAATCGCTGCAAAAGGCGCTGGCCTCGATGGAATCCGGCCTGACCGGCTTTGACGAGGTGACGATCCCCGGCGCGCCGGACAAGGCGGCGGTGATCAAGGCGATCTCCAAGACCACGCCGGACCGGATGCGCACCATCGCCCAGGCCATGCGCCACGGCCTGACCGACGATGAAATCCACGCCACCACCATGTTCGACCCGTGGTTCCTGGCCCGTATCCGCGAAATCGTGGACACCGAGGAACAGATCCGCAAGGACGGCCTGCCGGTGACCGAAGACGGCCTGCGCAAGCTGAAGATGATGGGCTTTACCGACGCCCGCCTTGGCAAGCTGACCGGCCGGACCGAAGGCAACGTCCGCCGCGCCCGCCAGAATCTGGGCGTCAACGCGGTGTTCAAACGCATCGACACCTGCGCCGCCGAATTCGAGGCGCAGACCCCCTACATGTACTCCACCTACGAAGCCCCGATGATGGGCGAAGTGGAATGCGAAGCCCGTCCCAGCGACAAGAAGAAGGTGGTCATCCTGGGCGGCGGCCCGAACCGGATCGGCCAGGGGATCGAGTTCGACTATTGCTGCTGTCACGCCTGTTTCGCGCTGACGGACGCCGGGTACGAAACGATCATGATCAACTGCAACCCGGAAACCGTGTCCACCGACTATGACACGTCGGACCGGCTGTATTTCGAGCCGCTGACCTTTGAACACGTCATGGAAATCCTGCGCGTCGAACAGCAGAACGGCACCCTGCACGGCGTGATCGTGCAATTCGGCGGCCAGACCCCGTTGAAACTGGCCAACGCCCTGTTCGAGGAAGGTATCCCGATCCTGGGCACCACCCCCGACGCCATCGACCTGGCCGAAGACCGCGAACGCTTCCAGCAACTGGTCAACAAGCTGGGCCTGAAGCAACCGCACAACGGCATCGCCAGCACCGACGCGCAGGCGCTGGCCATCGCCGAGGACATCGGCTTTCCGCTGGTGATCCGCCCGTCCTACGTGCTGGGTGGACGCGCGATGGAAATCGTGCGCGACATGGCGCAGCTGGAACGCTACATCGCCGAAGCGGTGGTGGTGTCGGGCGACAGCCCCGTGCTGCTGGACAGCTACCTGTCGGGCGCCATCGAATGTGACGTGGACGCGCTTTGCGATGGCAAAACGGTACACGTCGCCGGCATCATGCAGCACATCGAGGAAGCCGGCGTTCACTCGGGGGACTCGGCCTGTTCGCTGCCGCCCTATTCGCTGCCGCAGGACATCATCGCCGAGATTCACCGCCAGACCGAGGCATTGGCCCTGGCGCTTGGCGTCGTCGGCCTGATGAACGTGCAGTTCGCGGTGAAGGACGGCGAGATTTACCTGATCGAGGTGAACCCCCGCGCCTCGCGCACCGTGCCCTTCGTCGCCAAGGCCACCGACAGCGCGATCGCGTCCATCGCCGCGCGCCTGATGGCGGGCGAACCGATGTCGAACTTCCCGCTGCGGGCTGACTACCAGAAGGACGCGCAGCCCGGCACCGTGCCGATGGCCGATCCGATGACCCTGGCCAACCCCAACATGCCGTGGTTCAGCGTCAAGGAGGCCGTGCTACCCTTTGCCCGCTTCCCCGGCGTGGACACGATCCTGGGCCCGGAAATGCGCTCCACGGGCGAGGTCATGGGCTGGGACCGTTCCTTCCCGATGGCCTTCCTGAAGGCGCAGCTTGGCGCGGGCACCCACCTGCCGACCGAGGGCAACGTTTTCGTCTCCATCAAGGACGACGACAAGACCCCCGCCATGGCCGAGGCCGCCCGGACGCTGATCGACCTGGGCTTTGCGCTGGTCGCAACCCGCGGCACCTCGGACTGGCTGCAATCGAACGGTTTGGCCTGCAACGTGGTGAACAAGGTCTACGAAGGCCGTCCGAACATCGTGGACATGCTGAAAGACGGCGAAATAAAGCTGGTCCTGAACACCACGGAAGGTGCGCAATCCGTGCAGGACAGCCGCGCCATCCGGTCCGTCGCGCTGTATGACAAGATCCCCTACTTCACCACCGCCGCCGGCGCACAGGCCGCCGCCCAGGCAATGAAAGCCCGCGCCGAGGGCGACTTTGGCGTCATGGCGCTGCAGGGCTGATCCACGCGGCAACGAAAACAACAGGCGGAAGCCCGCAACGCGGCTTTCGCCTTTTTTATGCGAATCCCCGAATGCCACGATTCGCACCGCGCACGCATCCTTTCAGGGCGGACGCCTGCACACACCACAACCTTAGCACGCAAATCGTGCCGAAAATTCCGGCGGATTCGACTTTGTCACAAGGCCGATGGAAACGTTCAGCGGCAACAAACGCCAGCACGAACAACCACTTAGACGTGCAATGCCGGGCCAACGGGCCCAACCTGCAAGAATTGCCAGTGGTCGAATGCCCTTTCCGTCACCCTTTTGTCACGACAACGTCAGCATTCTATTTTTATACTCTGTCATGTGGGGTCCGCCATCCTTGGTTGGGTTTACCTGATCGCCGGATGGGCTGGTAATTAGTCCGTGAGTGGTGCCGGTTCAGACCTCGCAAACCGAAAGGGCTCGGTCGCCGCGATCTGATTGCGACAGGCCAGTTCTTTCACATAAATTTTAGCCTGATGAAGGGTCTTCCGGTTTCGGAAGACCCTTATTTCTTATGGCTCCGCACCCGCACCCCGGCATCGTCCATCTCGACCAGAACCGACAGGTTTTCCTGCCAAAGCTCTGGGTCAGGCAGCAGACCAACGGACATGGCCAGCGCCGCGATCTCGGCCCGGTTGGCCAACTGCGCCTTGGACATCAGCCCGTTCATCCGCTGCCGCAACGCCGAAATGGAAATGCCCAGCCGTTCCGCAATCTGCTTGTCCTGCAACCCCTGCCCGACCAGTTCCAGCAAGGCGCGCTGCTTTGGTGTGATTTCGTTGCGGTCAAAGAATTCAGTGGCGAAATGGAACATATAGCGCTGATGCGCCGCCATCGCGGCCACGTTCAGCGTCCAGCCGTGTTCAGACAGGATTTCCAGCATCCTTTCGCGCGAGTGATCGCCCGAAAACGTGATCATCGCGGCCTGCGGCGGGACGTGGATGCGCAGCGGCACCGAAAACCCCGCGCGCAGCCCCTGCTCTGCCGCCAGGCGCAGCAGTTTCAAACGCCCTTCGGGCTGCGGGTGATAATCCTCTGCGAACTCGATCCCGATCAGGATCGGCGTCAGCCGCTCAATCGCATGGCTGCGGAAATAGGACCACTTGCTGATTTCCGGGTCGCTGCTGGCCGTGTGCAGGAAACTGGAATCATAAGACGTGCGGATGAACAGCGTCCGCCGCCAATCCGCATAGCAACTGGCCGCGATGAAATCGATCGAGGGCAGGTCCACCTCTTGCCCCAGGGCCACCAGCCGCTTCCAGACATCCCCGGAACTGGTTGTCCGCTCCAGGTCCGCCAAAAACCGGTGCAGCGGCGCGGGGGTAAAGGTCTCGGCCCCCAGAAGCTCCCTTTCGAACCGTTTGGGCGCCATAGGGTCAGGTCGCTTCTTCTTCCAGGTGCAGTTTCATCTCGATCAGCACATGCTGCAGCGCCAGGGTTTCCTTCAGCAGCCGCTTGGCCTCGTTGATGGTGATGATGCCATCCTCGATCGACTGGTTGTACTCGGCCATCAACTGCGCGAACCGCTGGCTCAGCGCGATTACATCCGCGTTGATGCCGCCCTTGTCGCTGTTCTTCCTGTCGGTGTTGTAGGACAGCGAAATGCCCCGCAAATCGGCCAGCGCACTGGTCACATGCGGAAACGATGCGGCGCTTTCCAGCGCCGACACCGCATCAATCGGCATGAAGCGGTCGGCGTGTTCCTCGTTGTCGGAATAGTACCGCCCCAGCGTCGCCTTGGACTTTCCGGTGATCCGGCACGCAGCCTCCAGCCCAACATCTTTGACCAGGGCTTCGGTGTGCTTTTTGAGGTAACCGGCGGCAACAGTCATTCGCAACCCTCTGTAACTTCGGGAACGGGGAAAACAAGGTATCGTTTCCCATTAATCATTTTGTTGCGCCATGTCATTTATAAACCTGCGCCGGGGCTGGTTCCGACGCGTCAACCTTGTGACATGTTGCGAGTTTCCGGCACCTAGCGCCGGTTGTAAACGCGTCCGGTGCCTCTCATGCGCTGGTCCGGGGGCGCGGCCGGGTTTCCGGCCGACAAGGCGGGCCTGCCGCCGGTTCCGGTACCGACCATCCCCAACAGGGCCCAGGCCCGTCAGTTCGGACTGGTCGGCAGACCCGCCAACCCTTGCGCAGCGCCGCGTTTGTCGACAAAACCGGCGCATGGCCAAGCTCTATTTCAACTACTCCACCATGAACGCCGGCAAGTCGACGGTGCTGTTGCAAGCGTCGCACAACTACCGCGAACGGGGGATGGACACCTATCTGCTGACCGCGCAATTCGACAACCGCGCCGGGCAAGGGCGGATCGCATCCAGGATCGGGATCGCGTCAGACGCAGACACATTCGCACCAGGCGAGAACCTGTTCACCAAACTGGCCCAAAGGCAGGCGCATGGTCCCCTTGCCTGTGTTTTCGTGGATGAGGCACAATTCCTGGAAAAAGATCAGGTCTGGCAACTGGCCAGCGCTGTCGACGACCTGAACGTGCCGGTCATGTGCTACGGGCTGCGCGTCGATTTCCGGGGCGAACTGTTCCCCGGCTCTGCCGCCTTGCTGGCATTGGCCGATGAAATGCGCGAGGTCCGCACCATCTGTCATTGCGGTAAAAAGGCCACGATGGTCGTCCGAATGGGGGCGGATGGCAAACCCGCGCGCGACGGTGCGCAGGTCCAGATCGGCGGCAATGAAACCTATGTCAGCCTGTGCCGCCGCCACTGGCGCGAAACCGTCGGCCACCCCGCTCACAGGTAACGGCGCAGGGGGCGCCTGCCCCCTCTTGGCCTGCGGCCAATTCACCCCCGGGAGTATTTTTGGCAAGATGAAGGCGCAAGACAGCGTTAACCTTAATGGTGGTTAAGGTTAACGCTGTCAAAAGGCGCCTCTTGGGCATTTCATCTTGCAATAAATACTCACTGCGCTGCCGCATCGCACCAGCGAGACGCTGGGGGTCAGGCGCGCTCTACTAGCACGGACCCGACAGAGTATCCCGCCCCGAAGGAACAGATCACCCCTTTGTCACCCGGCTGCAGGTCGTCCGAATGTTTGGCGAAAGCGATGATCGACCCTGCGGAGGAAGTATTGGCGTAGTCCTGCAGGATATTGGGCTGCTCGCCCGGCTCGGGGTCACGTCCCAGCACCTTGCGGCCGACGAAATCATTCATGCCCTTGTTGGCCTGGTGCAGCCACAGGCGGCGCAGGCTGTTGGGGTCGACGTCTTCGTCTGCCAGGTGATGCAGGATATGGGCGGACACCATCGGCACCACTTCCTTGAACACCTTGCGGCCGTTCTGCATGAACTGCATGTCGCGACGGTCAGCCATCCCGTCCGGGCGGTTGCGCCGCAGGAAACCGTTGTTATTGCGGATATTGTTGGAAAACTGCGTTGCGCAGCGGGTCGAGTGGACGATGAAATGGTCGCCCTTGGCATCCTCGGCCCGTTCCAGCACCGTTGCCGTCGCCACGTCGCCGAAGATGAAGTGGCAGTCGCGGTCGCGCCATTCCAGGTGACCGCTGGTGATTTCCGGGTTCACCACGATGGCGCAGCGCACGGAACCGGCGCGGATCATGTCCGCCGCCGCCTGTATCCCGAAGGTCGCCGAGGAACAGGCCACGTTCATGTCGAACGCGAAGCCTTTCGCGCCCAACGCGTTCTGGATCTCGATCGCTACCGCCGGATAGGCGCGCTCCAGGTTCGAGGCCGCGCAGATCACCAGATCCACCTCTGCGGGTTCGCGGCCCGCCTGGTCCAGCGCCTTCTGGCAGGCGTCCAGCGCGATTTCGGTCATGATGCCGTTTTCATCGTCGCTGCGCTGGCGGAAATGCGGATACATCCGGGCCGGGTCCAGCACGCCCTCTTTCTCCAGCACATAGCGCTGTTCGATCCCGCTGGCTTTCAGGATGAACTCAGAGGACGAATGTTCCAGCGCCGTGACCTCGCCCGCCGCGATCCGGTCGGCATGTTCGGCGTTGAACCTGTCAACATAAGCGTTGAAGGACGCGACCAGTTCGTCGTTGGTGATGACTTCGGACGGGGTAAACACCCCGGTCCCGGTGATGGCAACCTTGTGCATCGGAACCCCCAGGGAAATGTGACCGACAGATCACCCCAGCCTGCCCCCAAGGTCAAGAGCAACTACCGTAAGGTCAACCAGCCTCAGACCGGGTTGGGCAGCGGTTTGCCGTCGAAAAAGGCCGCCAGGTTGTCCACCACCATCATCCCCATATCCGTGCGCACATTCAGGGCGGCTGTGCCCAGGTGCGGCAGCAGGGTGACGTTGTCCAGCCGCATCAGCGCGGGCGGCACCTGCGGTTCGTGTTCATAGACATCCAGCCCCGCGCCACCGATCTGGCCCGTCTGCAGAGCGGTAATCAGTGCGGTTTCGTCCACCACGTCGCCGCGAGAGATGTTGATGAAATGCGCGTGCGGCTGCATCACGGCAAAGACCTCTGCCCCGATCAGGTGACGCGTCGCGGCCCCGCCCGGCACGGCGGCCACCAGGACATCCACCTGGCGCGCCAGCTCTGCCAGCCCGTTCACCTGCGTGGCCGGGAAATCCATCGCCTTGGGGGATCGGTTCTGGTACAGCACCTCCATGCCAAAGCCGAAATGGCAGCGCCGCGCGATGGCCTGACCGATCCGGCCCATGCCGACGATCCCCACCTTGCGGCCAGTCACGTGCAACCCCAGCATTTGTGTCGGGTGCCAGCCCTGCCAATGGCCGGACCGCACCAGCCGCTCGCCCTCGGCGGCTCGGCGGGCGCTCATCAGGATCAGTGTCAGGGCGATGTCTGCCGTCGCATCCGTCACCGCGCCCGGCGTGTTCGTCACCTTCACCCCGTGGTCTGCCGCCGCCCGCACGTTGATGTGGTTATAACCCACGCCGAAATTCGCCAGGATGCGGCAGCGGGGGCGACCGAATTCGGCAAAAATATCCGCGCTGAACTGGTCGCCCAGCGTCGGCATCACCCCGTCATAAAGTGCCAGCGCGGATCGCATCTCGGCCGGGCTCATCGGCAGGGTGTTGTCACGCAGCTCCACGTCGAACAGAGATTGCGCCCGGTCGATCACCGCCTGCGGCAACGGGCGGCTGATCAGCACGCGGGGGGGACCGGACCGCGCCATCAGAACATCCGCGCGCCGGGCGGCACGTCCTGATCAGGGGCCAGCAGCACGACTTCGCCGTCCTGATCCGGGACACCCAGCACCAGCACCTCGGACATGAACCGCCCGATCTGGCGCGGGGGGAAGTTCACCACCCCCATCACCATCCGCCCCACCAGCGTTTCGGGGGTGTAGTGCGCCGTTACCTGCGCGCTGGATTTGCGTTCGCCGATGTCCGGCCCGAAATCCACCCAGATCTTGATCGAGGGCTTGCGCGCCTCTGGATAGGGTTCCGCCCGGATCACCCGGCCCGCGCGGATGTCCACCTTCAGGAAATCGTCAAACGCCAGATCACCCACGGCCAAGCTCCTTGGACCGCTCGGTCGCCGCCGTCACCGCGCGGTTCAGCAGCGCCGGGAAGCCGTCGGTTTCGTTCATCAGTACCTCCAGCGCGGCCTGCGTGGTGCCGTTCGGGCTGGTCACGTTGATCCGCAGCTGGCTGGGGGTTTCCGGCGCGGCCTCTGCCAGCGCCCCGGCCCCGGCCACCGTGGCCTTGGCCAGCGTCATCGCCAGATCGGTGGACAGGCCCTGCGCCTCGCCTGCGGCGGCCAGTGTTTCGATCAGGTGGAACACATAGGCCGGGCCGGACCCGGACACGCCTGTGACCGCATCCATCTGGTCCTCGGATTCCAACCGCACCACCTGCCCAACGGCGCGCAGCAGGCCCTCTGCCAGGTCCAACTGCGGCGCGGACGTATGGGCATTGCCAATGATCGCGGTAATCCCGCGCCCCACGGCGGCGGGTGTATTGGGCATGGCGCGCACGACTGGCGTCTTGCTGCCCAGCACGGCCTCGAAATGCGCAATCGGGGTGCCTGCGGCCACGGACACGAACAGCGTTTCACCGTTGCCCATCGCCGCCAGCACCGGCAGCGCATCGCCCATCATCTGCGGTTTTACCGCCACCAGCACGATGGCCGGGGCCTTGGGCAGGTCTGCGTTCACATGTACGCCGGTGGATTTCAGCCAGTCAGAGGGGCGCGGGTCCAGCACCCACACGGATGACGTCGGCAACCCTTGCTTCAGCCAACCCTCCAGCATGGCCGAGCCCATCTTGCCACAGCCCAGCAGCACCAGCCCGGCCTTGGCCACGTGATCCATATCCATCGAACGTCCCCTACCTGTTCCTTTTGGTTAGGGGGTCAGTTCTACGCGCGCCCATAGGCCTCTGCAATGGCGACCTGCAGCGCGTCCTCCGGGGTGCGGTCGCCCCAGACCACCAGCTGGTAGGCCGGGTAATAGCGTTCGCAGCTCAGCACGGCGGCATTGATCAGCGTATCCACCTGTTCGGGGCTGGCCACCTGCCCGCCGGCCAGCACCAGGCCATAGCGGAACACCATCACCTTCTGTTCTTCCCAGAAGGTGAACGCCCCGGCCCAACACTGATCGTTCACCGCATTCAATGTCTGGTACAGCGCGGGCAGCCGGTCCTGCGGCGGCTCCATTTCAAAGCTGCAGATCAGACGCAGCGTTTCGTCGTAATCCGACCAGGCCAGCGTGATCGAATAGGTCCGCCACTGGCCCACCACCGCCATCGCAATCTGGTCATCGGCAATCCGGTCGAACTCCCAGTCGTGGTGTTCGGCGATATGCTCTACCAGGTCGATGGGGTGCAGGTCTTCCTGCAGGAAATGCTCGGACAGTGCCATGGTCGCCACCTCGTTTATGCTCGTTGGCGCGGGGACGTGGCAGCGCCCCAAGCGCTAGGTGCCTGCTCTATGGGAAGGGGAGCGTCCCGCGTCCCTTACCAGATATGGTGCCTGTTGCAGGGTTGATCTGTAAAGCTAAATTTTGGGGAAAACCGCAATAAGTTGTGGACGAATTGAATCGTTACACCGGATAATGAGCATGAAAGCCCGAAAAACAGGCGCCCGCGCGAAACGGACGCCTGTGCAGAAAATGCGCTTCAGTTGATGCCGTTGGCGCGCTGCAATTCGCGGACATAGGCCACGATGGCCCCCACGTCGGCGCGGGTCAGGCCCGGCTGCGGCGGCATGTTGCCAAAGGGCCAGTGATGCGCGTTCACGCCACGCTCTACCGCCATCAAGAAGGACATGTCGCCGTGGTGCGATGGTTCATAGATCTTGTGCACCAACGGCGGCCCCATGTTCATGCGCCCGGTGGCGTTGTCGCCGTGGCAATCGGCACAGATGGCGTTAAAGGCGCGCTGGCCCATTTCCGCCTGTGCGCTCAGGCTGGATGGCAGCGCGATTTCAACCAGCGCCGCACCATCCGGCGGGGTCGAGGCTTGGGCCGTATCGCCCGGTTGCAGCCAGGCGTAAGCGCCCAGCCCAAGGACCGCTACGGCGGCAGCGGACAGGATGTAGGTTTTCATGATGTTCTCTTTGCTTCCGGATCGCGGCGCCAAGGCCGCAGGGGCGGCGATCACCTCGCCGCGTTGGTCAGGTCCGAAAGGTCATGCGCGCGGAGGCGGCGGCGTGGGCGCCGGAACCGTCCCGGCCATCACCCGCGCAGGCATGGCCCCATAGGACAACGCCACGGGCTGCGCGCCCCGGCGATCCCCGGCCCGGTCCAGAACCGCGACGATCCCGCAGGCCAGCCCGTGCTGGCATCCGGCCTGAACGCCTGTGTCCGGGCAATCGGGGCAGTCATGCGCCATCGCCACGCCGTGATCGGGCATCTGGGACGGCCCCATATGCGGCGACACCCAGAACAGGGTGGCAAAACCAATCAGGATCAGGACGGCGATTGCCCGCATCAAAACGCTCCGGTTACGGGCTATAACTTGCGCTGCCCGCGCCGATTGTCAACGCGCCGCGGTGCCGCGCCTACATCCTGAAAATGCGGTTCCAGGTCGGGCTGATCAGTACCTCGTTCAGGCAGACATGCGGCGGCGCTTCGGCGATGTAGCGCACGATTGCGCCCAGGTCGTCCGGCTGCAGCATCCGGGCCTTTTCCTCGGCGGGAACCGGCACCGGGCGGCGGTCCAGGATCGGGGTATTCACCTCTCCGGGCATCAGGGCGGTGCAGCGGATGCCGTGTTCGCCGTTTTCCATGTTGATCGAATGGGCCAGCGCCACGACCCCGTGCTTCGACGCGTTATAGGCCGCCCCCGTCAGACGCGCCGCGTGCCGTCCCGCCCAGGACGAGGTCAGGATCAGCGTGCCCGCCCCCTTGGCCCGCATCCCCGGCAACACCGCCAGCACGCCGTACATCACCCCGTTCAGGTTCACGTCCACCACGCGGGCGAAATCCTGCGCCGTCAACTGGTCGCTGGCGCGGTTGGGCACGTTCATGCCCGCATTCGCCAGGAAGATATCCACGCCGCCCAGACGGCCCGCCAGACCATCGGCCACCGCCTGCACCGCGCTCGCGTCAGTGACATCCAGCACCGCCGCCTCGGCGCTGCCCCCCTGCGCGCGGATCGCGTCCACCACCCGGTTCAGTTCCTCTGCGCGGCGGCCCGATATCACCACATGCGCCCCGCTTGCGGCCAGCGCCATCGCGGCGGCCTCTCCGATTCCGGTGGCCCCGCCCGTGATCCAGGCCAGTTTTCCGTCCAATGCACCCATGTCGCCCTCCCTGCGTTGCGGCCATCATCGGCGCAACGGGCGGGCGGGATCAATCCCCGCGTACGGGCAAATCAGGGAAAGGAGCCAGAAGCGGGGCCAGACGCCCCGCCCTGCATCGCGCCGCCCGGTAGGGCGACGCGGGGCCGCTTACTTGGCGGCCTTTTCCAGCGCGTCCAGGCGGGCCTTCAGCGCCTCGTTTTCCTCGCGCGCCTTCTGCGCCATCAGCCGAACGGCATCGAATTCCTCGCGCGTGACGAAATCGCGATCCGCCAGCCAGCGGTCCATCCAGCTTTTCATCGCGGTCTCGGCCTCGTCCTTCGCGCCCTGGGCCACGCCCATCGCGTTGGTCATCAATTGGGACATATCGTCCAGAAACTTGTTCCGGGTCTGCATCTGCATCTCCAACGTTTGTGTTCGGGACTCTATATGGTCTGCATCGGCCCCGGCCACAAGGTTGACTTCCCCGTTCCTCCAGAGGCACACAGACGCACATGATCGCCGCCATCCCCTTCCCCCAGATCTCGCCCGAGATCTTCTCGATCACCCTGTTCGGGGTCGAATTTGCCCTGCGCTGGTACGCGCTGGCCTATATCGCGGGCATCCTGATTGGCTGGCGCATCGTGCTGGCCGCCGTCCGCCGCCCCGGCCTTTGGGCCACGCAGCCCCCCATGACCGCGCGGCAGGTAGAGGATCTGCTGACCTGGATGATCGTCGGCATCATCCTGGGCGGGCGGCTGGGTTTCGTGCTGTTCTATCGCCCCGGCTATTACCTGTCCCAGCCCGGCGAAATCCTGAAGGTCTGGCAGGGCGGCATGTCCTTTCACGGCGGCTTTCTCGGCGTCGTCATCGCCGCGTTGATCTTCACCACCCGCCACCGCATCCCGCGCTTGTCCACCGGCGATCTGCTGGCGCTGGCCGTGCCGGTCGGGCTGATGCTGGGTCGCATCGCCAACTTCATCAACGCCGAACTGTGGGGCCGCCCCACCACCCTCCCGTGGGGCGTGATCTTTCCCGGCCCCTTGGCGCAGACCTGCGACGGCATCGTTGGCCTGTGCGCCCGCCACCCTTCGCAGCTGTACGAAGCCTTCCTCGAAGGCGTCATCCTGGCGTCCCTGCTGCTGTGGCTGGCCTTCCGCCGGGGCGCGCTGAAGAAACCCGGCCTGATCATGGGTACCTTCCTGGCGGGCTATGGCCTTGCCCGCGTGATCGTGGAACATTTCCGGCAGGCCGATGACCAGTTCATCAGCGTGGACAACCCGCTGGGTCATATCATCCGGCTGGGTGACTGGGGCCTGTCGATGGGCCAGCTTCTGTCCCTGCCGATGATCGCCGTGGGCCTCGCCTTTGTCCTCTATGCAAGACGCAAGCCATGACCCTGACCGACCACCTGATCACCCGCATCCGCCGCACCGGCCCGCTGACAGTGGCCGATTACATGGCTGATTGCCTGCTGCACCCGACCCTTGGGTATTACACCACCCGCGACCCGCTGGGCGCGGCGGGCGATTTCACCACCGCGCCGGAAATCAGCCAGATGTTCGGCGAACTCGTCGGCCTGTCACTGGCGCAGGCATGGCTGGACCAGGGCGCGCCGTCACCCTTCGTGCTGGCGGAACTGGGGCCCGGACGCGGCACCCTGATGGCCGACATCCTGCGCGCCACCCGCGCTGTGCCGGGCTTTCACGCCGCCATGACCCTGCACCTGGTCGAGGCCAGCCCGACCCTGCGCGCCGCCCAGTCCCAGCGCCTGACCGGCCACGCCCCCACATGGCATGACCAGATCGCCATCCTGCCCCCCGGCCCGCTGTTCCTGGTCGCCAACGAATTCTTCGACGCCCTGCCGATCCGCCAGTTCACCCGCGACGGCACCGGCTGGGCCGAGCGCCGCGTCACCGAAACCGACGGCGCGCTGTCCATTGCCCTGATGCCGTCCACCCCGGTCGCTGCGCTGGAACACCGCCTGCAGGACACCCAAGACGGCGACCTGGTGGAAACCTGCACCCCCGCCGTCGCCATCGCCCAGGACATCGGCCGCCGCATCGCGGATCACGGCGGGGCCGCGCTGATCTTTGACTATGGCGACTGGCGCAGCCTTGGCGACACGCTGCAGGCCCTGCACCGGCACGCATACACCGACCCGCTGACCACCCCCGGCCAGTGCGACCTGACCGCCCACGTGGATTTTGAAACCTTGGCGCTGGCCTCCCCTTGCAAATACACCCGCCTGACCACGCAGGGCGTGTTCCTGGAACGCCTCGGCATCACCCAGCGCGCCCAATCGCTGGCCACCCGGCTGCAAGGCGCGGAACTCGATTCACTGATCGCCGCACATAGGCGCTTGACGCACCCCTCGGAAATGGGAACGCTCTTCAAGGTACTCGGGTTCTATCCCGATGGTCAGACCCCACCCCCCGGACTGGAGCCCTAACGGACCCATGACGCTTGAAATCCTCACCTCGGACCTGCTGACCGGCACGCAGCACGGCTTTTTCACCCGCAAGGGCGGCGCGTCCTCGGGGATATTCAACGGGCTGAACTGCGGCTTCGGGTCGTCCGACCAGCGCGAAATCGTGGCCATCAACCGCGCCCGCGTGGCGCAGGCGATGAATGTCGCACCGGATCACCTGGTGACGATCCACCAGACCCATTCGCCGGATGTCGCCGTGATCACCGACCCGGCGCAGGACGCGGGCCCCGCCGACGCCATGGTCACCAATGTTCCCGGCATCGCCCTGGGCATCCTGACCGCCGATTGCCAGCCGGTGCTGTTCGCCGACGCGCGGGCCGGGGTGGTCGGCGCGGCCCATGCGGGCTGGCGCGGGGCGCTGGACGGGGTGCTGGACAGAACGCTGGACGCAATGGTGGCACTGGGTGCCGACCGCAGCCACATCAAGGCCGCCATCGGCCCCACCATCAGCCAGCGCGCCTACGAGGTCGGCCCGGAATTCTTCGACAGCTTTACCGGCGCGGACATATATAACGCCCGCTTCTTCGTGGCTGGGCAGGGTGACCGCAAGATGTTCGATCTGCCCTCTTACGGCCTGCACCGCATGCACGCGGCCGGAATCGGGGATGCGGAATGGACCCGCCACTGTACCTATACCGACCCGGACCGCTTCTTCTCCTACCGCCGTACCACCCACGTAGGTGAAGCCGACTATGGCCGCCTGATTTCGGTCATCCGGCTGTAGCGTCACAATTCTTCCGCAAAGTTTCAGCCCCCGCGCCCAAACAATGCCGCATTGGATCGGCAGATTGTTCCCGAACATCGAACACTCACGCCGCAGGAGCAGCAACAATGGCCCGCAAACAGAAACGCTGGATGAAATCCGTGATCGAAACCTCGAAATCCGACATGCCCGCGCTGCCCTGGTCCCGCGCCAAGCGCGCCGAACGCCGCGCCCAGCGCCTGGCCGAGCAGCCAAAGACCCGCCGCGCCAGCTAGGCCAACCGATTCTCCGGCTTCCCGCGTCGAAGGCCGCCCCCGTGGGCGGTCTTTGCCATTCCGGAGACCGCAAATGTGGCGAATTGCCCCCGGACCGCGAAACAATCCCGGAGTCGGACCGGCATTTCCCCCGTCACCGCGACACAATACATTGAAATCTTTGACAATCCTGACCACGCCCGGCCATTATCCCCATATCAACAGATGGAACCTGTCCTTCTGTCGTTGTCGGTGGGGGCCGACGCGGATGTGACGAACCTGGAATAGGTGCGTACATGAATAAGCTTGCCCCGGTCCCCGGCGCTGGAACTCGTCCTTCTCTCTCTGCGCGTCCTGCGCCGTCCGCCGCCCGTCGGTCCGGCCTGACCCGCCGCTATGACATTGCTTACCTCAGCGATGGCATGCCCGAGCTTCGGCACATCATCGCCCCGTCGCTTCCGGCGTTTGAATCGGCGTTCTCGGCCTTTGGCCGCGGCCTGCTGCTGAACACGCCCGAAGGCCCCTGCGCGACAGAGGACATTGTCCCCGGCATGCAGGTCCAGACCCTCGAACACGGTGCCCTTCCCGTGCTCTGGGTCGGGTCCATGCAGGTCATTCCCAACGTGCCGGCCGACCGGCCCGAAGCCTCGCGTCTGGTTCGGATCATGGCAGACCGTTTCGGCATCGGTCGGCCCGTTGTGGACATGATCCTTGGCCCCGGTGCGCGGCTATTGCGCGGTGCGGACGACGAAACCGCCTATGTCCCGGCGCAGGATCTGGTGGACGGTGACGGCGTGTTCCAACTGACGCCGCCCACACCCACGCGGGTCTACCACATTTGCCTGCCCCGGCACGCCACCATCCTCGCGGGTGGTCTGCACCTGGAATCCTATCACCCCGGTCGCTACAAGTCCGAACTGCTGGGGCCGGAAATGCTGCGGCTGTTCCTGAACCTGTTCCCGCATGTCACCAACCTGTCGGGGTTTGGCCCGATGGCGCACGCGCGTACCGACGACATGCGCCAGATGCAGTTGGAACTGTACTAACCTGTCCTGAAATCAGGCGTTGCGGTTCAAGCGCTCTTCCAGCACCTCGAACGGCACGCCCGGTTCATCCTTGGCGCAGCGGATCACTAGGGATGTTTTCACGCTGGCTACGTTATCCGCCGCCGTTAGCTGTTCGGTCAGGAACGATTGGAACGTGCTCAGGTCCGGGGCGACGCATTTCAGGATGAAATCCACCTCGCCGTTCAACATGTGGCACTCGCGGACCAACGGCCATTCCCGGCAGCGTTTCTCGAACTTGCTCAGGTCGGCCTCGGCTTGGCTTTGCAGCCCGACCATGGCGAAAACCTGCACCTCGAATCCCAATTCGCGCGAATCAACCTTGGCGTGATAGCCGCGGATGAACCCCGCCTCTTCCAGCGTGCGCACCCGACGCAGGCAGGGCGGCGCGGAAATACCCACGCGCTTGGCCAGTTCGACATTGGTCATCCGGCCATCCGCCTGAAGCTCGGCCAGAATCTTGCGATCAATGGGGTCAAGACGCGTGGTGGGCATAAAAGTTCTCCTATGGAACGGTTTCTTATATCACCCGCATCCGGCGCGCAATAATCTTTCGTTCAGCCGCAACATCGTTACATTTTCGTTCCATATCTTGGCAATTCCCCACCGGTGTCGCAGGGGGGTTTTCGTGGCGCGGCAGGCCGACTATATCCCTTTGCGACGCCAGACAGCGAAAGAGGAACACATGACCCAGACTCGTCACACCAAGGTTCTGATCATCGGCTCGGGGCCAGCGGGCTATACCGCAGGGGTCTACGCCGCCCGCGCGATGCTGGAACCGATCCTCGTGCAGGGTCTGGAACCCGGCGGCCAGCTGACCACCACGACCGAGGTTGAAAACTACCCCGGCTTCACCGAGGTCCAGGGCCCCGACCTGATGATCAAGATGCAGGAACACGCGCAGGCGATGGGCTGTGAGATCATCGGCGATATCATCACCGCGCTGGACACCAGCAAGCGCCCCTTCACCGCCACCGGCGACAGCGGCGCCACCTACACCGCCGACGCGGTGATCCTGGCCACCGGCGCCCGCGCCAAGTGGCTGGGCCTGCCGTCCGAGGATGCCTACAAGGGCTTTGGCGTTTCGGCCTGCGCCACCTGTGACGGGTTCTTTTACCGCGGGCAGGAAATCGTCGTGATCGGCGGCGGCAACACCGCCGTCGAAGAGGCGCTGTTCCTCACCAACTTCGCCTCCAAGGTCACGCTGATCCACCGCCGCGACGAACTGCGCGCCGAAAAGATCCTGATCGACCGGCTGATGAAGAACGAAAAGATCGAACCCCTGTGGCACCACGTGCTGGAAGAGGTCGTCGGCGAGGACAACCCCAAGGGAGTCACCGCCGTCCGCGTCAAACATGTCGAAACCGGCGAGATCACGGAAATCCCCTGCAAGGGCGTTTTCGTGGCCATCGGCCACGCCCCGGCCAACGAACTGGTCAGGGACGTGCTGGAGCTGCACAACGGCGGTTATGTAACCGTCAAACCCGGGTCCACCGAAACCTCGATCCCCGGCATTTTCGCGGCGGGCGACCTGACGGATCACAAGTACCGGCAGGCCGTCACCTCGGCCGGGATGGGCTGCATGGCCGCGCTGGATGCGGAACACTGGCTGGCTGAACAGGACTGATTCACCCCCCTGAACCGTTCCAAAAGCCCGGCCAAATCGCCGGGCTTTTTCTTTTGGCGCGGCACCGGGTGGCCAATTTTCCCTATTTTCGAGGAATTTCCGCGCATGGCAAAGTTTGTTCTTTGATGAACACAGATTCTGTGTATGTTCACGCCTGAACAAACATAACCCTGCCATGACAAACCAACGCACGAAATCGGATATCGCGGATCAGGACTTGCTGTTTCGCCTGCTGCGCCAACTGGACCAGACGCCAGAGGCGTCGCAGCGCGCCACCGCTGCTGCGCTGGGGATTTCACTGGGGCGGCTGAACACCCAGCTGCGCGCCGCCGCAGAGGCCGGGTTCATCAAGATCACCGAACGCGACGGCCCCGACAAACGCCAGCGTTTCGCCTATGCGCTCACCGCGCGGGGGGCATCCCAGAAAATCCGTCTGACCGATCAGTTCCTGGCCCGCAAACTGGCGGAATACGACATGCTTCACGCAGAACTCACCGGCACGTCCAGCGGACTTACACCTCTGAAAACAAGGACAAAATTCATGCAAAATAACCTTGCGCCCATCCCGGAACTTTATGTCTCCTATGAATCGTCGCAAAAGCTGAAGGTCGAAGCAGCCGATCTGACCAGCTGGGATCTGACCCCGCGCCAGATCTGCGACCTGGAACTGTTGATGAACGGCGGTTTCAACCCGCTGAAGGGCTTCCTGTCTGAAGAGGACTATAACGGCGTCGTCGAAAACATGCGCCTGGCCGATGGCAGCCTATGGCCGATGCCGATCACCCTGGACGTGAACGACGACTTCGCCAGCAAGCTGGAAATCGGCCAGGACATCGCCCTGCGCGACCAGGAAGGCGTGATTCTGGCGACCATGACCATCACCGACCGCTGGGAACCGAACAAAGCGCGCGAGGCCGAAAAGGTGTTCGGCGCCGACGACGTGGCCCACCCCGCCGTCAACTACCTGCACAACACTGCGGGCAAGATCTATCTCGGCGGCCCGATCACCGGCATCCAGCAGCCCGTGCACTATGACTTCAAGGCGCGCCGCGACACGCCCAATGAATTGCGCGCCTATTTCCGCAAGCTGGGCTGGCGCAAGATTGTCGCCTTCCAGACCCGCAACCCGCTGCACCGCGCTCACCAGGAACTGACCTTCCGCGCCGCGCGCGAGGCACAGGCCAACCTGCTGATCCACCCCGTTGTCGGCATGACCAAACCCGGTGACGTCGATCACTTCACCCGCGTACGCTGCTACGAGGCCGTGCTGGACAAATACCCCACCGCCACCACCACCATGTCGCTGCTGAACCTGGCCATGCGCATGGCTGGCCCGCGCGAAGCGGTCTGGCACGGCCTGATCCGCAAGAACCACGGCTGCACCCACTTCATCGTCGGCCGCGACCACGCCGGCCCCGGCAAGAACTCTGCCGGTCAGGACTTCTACGGCCCCTATGACGCGCAAGAGCTGTTCAAGCAGCACGCCGAGGAAATCGGCGTCGAAATGGTCGACTTCAAGCACATGGTCTACGTGCAGGAAAAGGCCCAGTACTACCCCGTCACCGAAGTGCCCGAAGGCGACACCGTGCTGGACATCTCGGGCACCGAACTGCGCCGCCGCCTGCGCGAAGGTCTGGAAATCCCGGAATGGTTCTCTTTCCCCGAGGTGGTCAAGGAACTGCGCCGCACCTCGCCGCCGCGTTCAAAGCAGGGCTTCACCGTGTTCTTCACCGGCCTCAGCGGTTCCGGCAAGTCCACCATCGCCAACGCGCTGATGGTCAAGCTGATGGAAATGGGCGGCCGCCCCGTAACCCTGCTGGACGGCGACGTCGTGCGCAAACACCTGTCGTCGGAACTGGGCTTCTCGAAGGAACACCGCGACATCAACATCAAGCGGATCGGCTATGTCGCGTCCGAGATCACCAAGAACGGCGGCATCGCGATCTGCGCGCCCATCGCGCCCTACACCGCGACCCGCCGCGCCGTGCGTGAAATGATCGAAGCCTACGGCGCCTTCGTAGAGGTCCACGTCGCCACCTCGATCGAGGAATGCGAACGCCGCGACCGCAAGGGCCTGTACAAGCTGGCCCGCGAAGGCAAGATCAAAGAGTTCACCGGCATCTCCGACCCGTACGAAACCCCGACCAACGCCGAACTGGTGGTCGAGACGGAAAACGTGGACGTCGACAACTGCGCCCATCAGGTTCTGCTGAAGCTGGAAGCCATGGGCCTGATCTCGGGCAGCTGGGGCTAAGACGGCCGACACTGGTCAACACGCAAAACGCCCCGCCGGTCCGGTCGGGGCGTTTTTCCTTTCGGCGGCCCAGGGCGCAAACGAATCGTCCGTTTCACGCCCGGCGCTGTACGTCTTGTCGGATTAACGAAACGTGGCTTCAGTGTACGGCGACAGGTGCGAAATCGTGTTGACGCGCCAGCAGAAAGGCCAGTTTGCGATCCTTGACCAGCGCCAACTGTTCACCATCGGTGCTGCAAACGGCATAGAGCGTATCCTCACCCTGCGCCTGTTCCTGCACGTCTTGCGGCAAATCCTCTACCTTGACCGGGCGGATATAGACGATGCGGTTTTCACCTTCATTTCCGAAATCGTATTTAGTATCCATGACTTAGCCCCTTTTGATCTTGATGCTTTGCACCACGGCGTCCGGCTGGACCCGCGTCAGATCGACATGCAGCAGGCCGTTTTCCATCACGGCCTCGCCCACTTCGACTCCGTCGGCCAGCACGAATGACCGCTGGAACTGCCGCGCCGCGATCCCGCGATGCAGGAACACGCGCCCGTCCAGATCTTCCTTCTGGCGGCCCCGGATCACCAACTGCCGGTCCTCCAGCGTGATCGCCAGATCCTCTTCGGCGAACCCGGCCACAGCCAGCGTGATTCTATAAGAGTTTTCAGAGGTTTGCTCGATATTGAACGGGGGATAACCTTCGTTGCCGGACTTCGCGTTGCGTTCCAGCAGGCGTTCCAGCTGGTCAAATCCCAGCAGATACGGGTGCGACCCCAGTGTAAGCTTCGTCATCGGTACGTCCTTGCGTCAAGCGACAGTCCATCACCGGGCCCCGTTAGCGGCAACCCGTCCTAGGAATATGGGCACGGGGGAACCGGGGTGCAAGGGCTTTGCAAAAAGGTTGATTTTCAGTATGTTACTGTACAGCCAACAACAAGAATCACAGCCATGAACGCCCCAAGCGACATTTCGATGAAAACCGAAGACGTGCTGCGGGTCGAACTGGAAGTGTTCCGCCGCGAACACCGCGATCTGGACGAAGCCATCACTGCCATGGTCGAGCGCGGCACCGCCGACCAGTTGACCATCCAACGCCTCAAGAAAAAAAAGCTGCGCCTGAAGGACTTGATCTCGTTGATCGAGGACCGCCTGACACCGGATATCATTGCGTAACGCGCCGTCATGGCTATAGTGCGCGCTCCTAGGCAAAGGGGCGTGGAATGACGGACGTGAAAGTGGGCATCATCATGGGCAGTCAGTCCGACTGGCCCACCATGAAAGAAGCTGCTGATATCCTTGATGAATTGGGCATCGCCCACGAGGCCAAGATCGTGTCGGCCCACCGCACCCCCGACCGCCTGTGGACCTATGGAAAAACCGCGGTGGACCGTGGCCTGCAGGTCATCATCGCGGGCGCCGGCGGCGCCGCCCACCTGCCCGGCATGATGGCGTCGAAAACCCGTGTGCCGGTGATCGGCGTCCCCGTGCAAACCAAGGCGCTGTCGGGCGTGGACAGTCTCTATTCCATCCTCCAGATGCCGCGCGGCTTCCCGGTCGCCACAATGGCCATCGGCGGCGCAGGCGCGAAAAATGCGGGCCTGATGGCCGCCGCGATCCTCGCCAACACCGACCCCGCCATTGCTGCCCGCCTCGACGCCTGGCGCGAGGCCCTGTCAGCCTCTATCCCGGACGAACCCACCGATGACTGATATGCTTCCCACCGGTTCCACCATCGGCATCCTCGGCGGCGGTCAGCTGGGCCGGATGCTGTCTGTCGCGGCGGCCCGGCTGGGGTTCAGGACGCACATCTTCGAACCCGGCGCCAACCCGCCCGCCGCTGACGTCGCCCACACTGTCACCACAGCACCCTACGAGGACGAGCCCGCCCTGCGCGCCTTCGCCGAAACCGTGGATGTGATCACCTACGAGTTTGAAAACATCCCGACCTCGGCCCTGGACCTGCTGGAATCGCTGCGCCCGATCCGCCCGAACCGCCGCGCGCTGGCCGTCAGCCAGGACCGCCTGACCGAAAAGGCCTTCCTGACAGAACTGGGCCTGCAAACCGCGCCCTTCGCCGCCGTCGATGACGCCCACGACCTGGCAGAGGCAATCGCTGAAATCGGCGCGCCAGCCATCCTGAAAACCCGCCGTTTCGGCTATGACGGCAAGGGCCAGTCACGCCTGAAATCCGCCGAGGACGCCGAAAAGGCGCTGGCCGACATGGCCGGCGCGCCCTCGATCCTCGAAGGCTTCGTCAACTTCACGCACGAGGTGTCGGTGATCGGCACCCGCGGCGTCGACGGTCAGGTCGCCTGTTTCGATCCGGGCGAAAACGTCCACCGCAACGGCATCCTGCACACCACCACCGTGCCCGCGACTCTGACCGCCAGCCAGAAAATGGACGCCGTCCTGCTGACCGCGAAAATCCTCAACGCGCTGAAATACGTCGGCACGATGGGGGTGGAACTGTTCGTTACCCCGAAGGGCCTGATCGTCAACGAAATCGCCCCGCGCGTACACAATTCCGGCCACTGGACCCAGAACGGCTGCGCCATCGACCAATTCGAACAACACATCCGCGCTGTAGCAGGCTGGCCCTTGGGCGACGGGAAACGCCATTCCGACGTGGTGATGGAAAACCTGATCGGCGACGACATGGACCGCGTGCCGGACATCGCGCAGGAACCCAACGCCGCGCTGCACCTCTATGGCAAGGCCGAAACCAAACCCGGCCGCAAGATGGGCCACGTCAACCGGGTCAAGACCTAAGCCTTTCATCTTGCTAAAAATACTCCCCGCGGAGCGTCCCAACCCCGCCGCTGGCTCAGCCCAGGAAACGGTGCGCGACCTCGCCGGCCAGGTGGGTCACGCGCCCCCCGGCGATGGTGGCCCCTACCCGCCCGTCCCGATCCAGCACCACCAGATCGGCGCGTTTCCCCGGCAGCAGTACGCCGCGGTCGGTCAGCCCCAATACCCACGCCGGACCTGATGACACCAGATCCCACCTGTCCAGCATCAGCGCCGCCAGCCGGGGTGCGGGATAGTGATAGTCTGACGCCAACGCATCCCCGATCCCGTCCGCTACCAGATCCGCCGCGCTGACATTGCCGGAATGCGATCCGCCCCGCACCACGTTGGGTGCGCCCAGCACCACCGGACCGGTCGCAGCCTCTGCGGCCGCTCGGGTTTCGGGAAACTCTGAAATCGTCACCCCGCACTTGTGCCAATAGCCCCGCAACCGCGCGCTGGTATCATCATGACTGCCCAGCCGGACCCCCCGCGCCGCCAGCCGCGCCGCCAGCGCAGTCACTTCGGGCGCCACGGCGGCCATCTGGCAATGCAGCCGCCGCAACAGTGCCAGGTGCGCTTCGGGGCTGCGGCCGCTTTTCAGCGCCTGCCCAGTCAGACGCGGCGGGCGTTTGCCCCGCACCAGCGCGTCATGCGGCAGGTGATCGTTGAACACCACGTAGCCGATGCCGAACCGGTCCACCGTTTCCTCGAAAACGGCATAGTCCTCCAGTAGGAAGATCTCGAACCGCAGTTGCACCCGAAGGTCGGTGCCGTTCCCGCGATAGTCCCGCAGCGCCTGCAGGAACCGCAGCGCAAAGGCCGGGCTGCGCATCCCGCCTTCCCAGCTCCAGAATTGCGCCAGCATGGCGGTGGTGATCCCGTTCGCGGCCAGTTCCGCCTCGGTCGCGGCCAGTCCGGCGCTCAGATCTTTCATTGCCCCCCGGCGCGGGGCCAGGTGATGCTCGAACCCGTCGCCGTGAATATCGACGATCCCAGGCATCACGCGGCACCCGGTCAGGTCCACTCGTCGCCCCGCCGCGCCGTTAACGATCACCCCGTTCGCCAAGGCCAACTCCCCGCGCCGCAGCCCGTCCGGGAACAGCACATCGGCATTGGTCAGGGTC
The DNA here is from genome assembly GCA_017792425.1 of Thalassovita sp. GTDB lineage: Bacteria > Pseudomonadota > Alphaproteobacteria > Rhodobacterales > Rhodobacteraceae > Thalassobius. Next base: position 692,823 of record CP051233.1, on the reverse strand, counting down.
AGCGACAGCGTCATTCTTCGTACGGCAGCGCGCGGATCGCCTGTCCCCAGGTCATACCCGGCACAAAGGCGCCGTTCTCCAGGAATTCCTGCACCTGCGCGATCACCACCAGGTTGTTCATCATAAAAGTATGGGTCACCGGCAGCACGATATGGTCCTTCATCCCCTCTACCCGCGTGGACGCGACCGAGACCTTGCCGTCATCCGGCCCTTCGATCAAAGCGGAAAACACCGGGTTCAGCGATTGGTCCCCCGCGATCACCCCCAGTTCAAACGTCACCTTGGGCAGGTGCGCCGGCAGCCCTTCCGGCCCGGTGCGCAATTCCTTTCCGGCGGGACCGTTCCACCAGTCGAACAGCGCCAATTGTCCCAGTGCATCCACCAGTTCGGACCCGCCGTTGGGGGGCGCCATCATCACCACCCGCCCCATGTCCGGCACCTGGTGGTCCACCAGCCAGAACCGCAGCAGGATCCCACCCATCGAATGGGTCACGAAATGCGTCTGCTGCCCTTGGCACCCGTCCAGGGCGCGTGGCAGGACATCCCGCGCCAATACCTCGATCGGGTCGCTGGTCGAGTCATAGCCGGGCCGCACGACCGTATAACCCTTGGCCTGCAGCACCTTTTCCATCAGCAGCAAAGAGGTTTCCGTCCGCGCCAGCCCATGCAGCATGACGACACACTCCGCCAAGGCGGGTAGGGGCAGCAGCAAGAACAGGGCCAGCAGGTACTTCATGTGCCCCCCATAGTCCCGAATCCACGAAAACGGAACCGCCCGCCGATCACAACCGCGAATAGGCCGGTGGATAGACCAGTTCCGCCATCAACCCGGCGTTTTCGATGCGGATCGGGTACATCAGCGTGTTGTCGCGTGAAAACGGGGTTTCCAGCGCCTCGGCCGCCGTGCGGGTAAACCCAAACCGCTGGTAATAGCGCGCATCGCCCAGCACGGTCACCGCCCCAGCCCCTTCAGCCCGCGCGACATCCAGAACTGTGCGCACCAGAGTGTGCCCGATCCCCTGCCCCCGCGCTGCAGGTTCCACCGACAGGGTGGACAGGACCAGCCAGTCCTGGGGATGAATATGCCGCGCCATGCAGACATGCCCCAGGATTCCGCTACCCGCATCCCAGACATATTCCGCCACCAGATCGCCCGCATCGCGCAGCGCCTGCACCAGCCACGCTTCATAGCTGCGCCCGTACGCACGGTCCGTCAACTGTGCAACCAAGGCGCTGTCATAAGGATCAAAAACCCGTATCATCCGAAAAATCTCTTCCAAAACAGCCCGCTAAGGCCTTCTGACAAGCCTAGGTGGTTTGGGGGCGAACTCAACCCACATTTTCCTTACCTCTGCGCCCAACCGCCCTGGACCGCCCGTTCAGGCCAAGCCCTGCGCCAGCAGCGCCTGGTGCAGCTTGCCTGCGATCATTTCATGCATCAGCGGGTTCGGCAGGTCCGACGCGGCAAAGCTGTCCAGCGGACCGAACACCATGCCATCTGTTGTGCGGAACCGCTGGCCTTCGCCGGGGGCGACCTGCACCAGCGCCAGGCAGCGGCGGCGCAACGGGTCCAGCATCCGGTCTGACAGCATCGCGTCCCTTGGCGGCAGCCACAGGGTCAGTGTTGGCCGCCCGATCCGCCGGATCGTCCCGATCAGCGAGGTCAGCCAAGCCCGGCGGCATTCCTGGGCCACCTTTTCAAACCCCTTGGGCGAGGCCCGCCGCAGTTTGCGCAGCAGATGCCCGACAAAATGCACATCGGTGAGTTCCACTTGCGGGAACAGCGTCTCCAGCGCTGGACGGGCGCGAATGAACCGATCATTCCGGCGCGGATGCACGGCATAAAAGGCGTTGCTGACATATTGTGGTCCTGTCGCCTGCAGCACCACGTATTCGGCCCCGCGCGCGATGTTCAGCACCGTCGGATCGCTGCGAAAGGTCTCTACCCCCGCGTTTACCACCCCCAGGTTGATGCTGGTGACGCCGGTCAGATCCTCCACCAGCGCCGGGAAAGGCCGCGCCACGAACTTCCCGTAGGTCTCGGTCCCGCCGATGAACACGCCATAAGGCTTGTCCACCGCCCGTTCCGGCCCGCGAAAGTGCAGCCGGTCCTGCCCGTACCCGCACGACAAATAGTCAAGGGCCCCAGCCCCCGCGTGTAAATAGGTCATCTCACCCACCATGTTTTTCACCCGTGGGACAGAATCAGGGATACCCGTTGAAAAACTGCTAATTCGCGAATTTGAGGCGAATTTTCGCAGCCTGCTGCCCTTGCGGCAGGGCCGTGGCCGGGCATATGGTTCATCCGAACCGCAGAAGGAACCGGGTGTATGGAAGTCAAATCGATCGGGGTTATCGGCGCAGGTCAGATGGGCAACGGCATTGCCCACGTGATGGCGCTGGCGGGCTATGACGTGATGCTGAATGATATCAGCCAGGATGCCCTGGATCGCGCCATGGCCCTGATCGACAAGAACATGGAACGCCAGGTCAGCCGCAACCTGATCACCGCCGATGAAAAGGCGACGGGCATGGCCCGGATCAGGACCACCATGCAGCTGACGGAACTTGGCCCGAACGACCTGATCATCGAAGCCGCGGCCGAACGCGAGGACATCAAGAACAAGATCTTCGAAACCCTGCTGCCGCACCTGGCCGAGCACACGATCCTGACCACCAACACCTCGTCGATCTCGATCACCCGGCTGGCCAGCAAGACCGACCGCCCCGAGCGGTTCATGGGCTTCCACTTCATGAACCCGGTGCCGGTGATGAAGCTGGTGGAACTGATCCGCGGCATCGCCACGGACGAAGACACCTATCAGACCTGCCTTGCCATCGTGAACCGGATCGACAAGACCGCCGCCAGCGCGTCGGACTTTCCGGCGTTCATCGTGAACCGAATCCTGATCCCGATGATCAACGAGGCTTGCTATACCCTGTACGAAGGCGTCGGCAACGTGGCCTCGATCGATTCCGCGATGAAGCTGGGCGCAAACCACCCGATGGGGCCGCTGGAACTGGCCGACTTCATCGGCCTGGACACCTGCCTGGCCATCATGCACGTGCTGCACGACGGGCTGGCGGATACGAAATACCGCCCCTGCCCGCTGCTGACAAAATATGTCGAGGCCGGCTGGCTGGGCCGCAAGACGAAACGCGGCTTCTACGACTACCGGGGCGAAATTCCGGTTCCCACCCGCTGAACACAAAACGCCCGGTTCGATCCGGGCGTTTTCATTTCCGTCACTCTTTCAACGCCAGCGTATGATCCCGCAGCCAAGCCATGAAACGGCGCGGGTCTTTCAGCGGTTCTGCCAGATCCTCGTGCGGGATGGCGGGGCCGACCACTGGTTTTTGCGCCCTATCAAACGCATGGACCACTTCGTATAGTAGCAACCCCTGGCGCAGCGTCGGGGACATCCGGTTGGCGATCTGGTACCAACGCGAATTCGACCCTGGAAAGAACAGCGGCACAACAGCCGCCTTGGACAGACGGATCATCTTGGCGGTGAAGATGTTCCACTCTGCCTCGATCACCGGGCCAAACGCAGATTCCGAAGTCGCCACCACCCCGGACGGGAACAGCGCGATCAGCCCGCCATTGCCCAAATGCTCCATCGCGGCGGATCGCATCTCGATCATCTTGCGCTGCGCGTCCGGTTCGTGCGGAAACGGCACCGAGATCATGTAGTTGGACGCGCTTTCGTCGATCCCCGTCAGCAAGGCCCGCGTCAGGATGCGGTAATCGTCACGCACCCGCCCGATCAGGTCCGCCAGGATCATCCCGTCCACCAGCCCGTGCGGATGGTTGGCCACCAACACCACAGGCCCCTCCTTGGGGATATTGTCCAACTGATCCTGCGGCGTGCCCAGGTCGATACCCATCACCTCCATCGTGGCGGGCCAGAACGCCTGCCCCACGGGTGCGCCGCGGCGCTCGAATTCCTTGATCCGGCGGACAATGCGCGGTTTCGCCGTGACCCATTCCATCGCCTTGATCAGCAGGCTGCGCAGCGGGCTGTCAAAGGTATTGGCATAGGTCAGGCTGCGGCGGTCGTACTTGGTGAATACGACCTCGCCCGTTTCTGGCACGTCCGGCTTTTCGCTTGCGTCACGCACTTGTCCGTCCCGCCCCTCCGGCTGGCGCTTCACATGTCCTCGCCGAAGCGGGCGGCCACCAGCGTTTCCAGCGCATCCGCCAGCGCCGAGGCATCCGGGCCAGAGGTCCGCACGTCGATCGACGTACCTTTGGACGCGGCCAGCATCAGCAGCCCCATGATACTGTCACCCGAGGCGGACAGCCCGTCGCGGCTGACCTCGGCCCGGGCATCGAAGCCTTCGACCACCTCGACCAGCTTGGCCGAGGCGCGGGCATGAAGCCCTTTTTCGTTGATGATATGAAGGGTGCGGGTAACGCTATCGGTCATTTGCATCAGTCTTTGGAAATATTCTGGCTGTCGATATATTTGCGGCCTGCCTCGGTCGCGGCGCGCACGGCGTCGCCCACGGGCAGGTGGCGGCTTTTGGCAAGTTTGATCAGCATGGGCAGATTGGCGCCGTACAGGATACGCCGCCCTTCGGGCGCACAGGCCATCAGCGACAGGTTGGACGGCGATCCCCCGAACATGTCGGTCACCATCACGACGCCCTCGCCCTGATCCACCGCATCGGCGGCTTCGCAGATCTCGCGCTGTTTCTGGCCCCGGTCGTGATCGCTCTCGATCGAGATCGCCCGAATACCGGTCTGCTCGCCCACGACATGTTCGATGGCCGCCAGGTATTCGCGGGCCAGTCCCCCATGCGCGACGATGACGATACCGATCACGCTTGCCTTCCTTTACTCAGCTTTTGCTGTCTTGACTTCGGGCGGGTGCGGCAGGGCGTTGGCCCTGCGTTCGATTTCCCGGTGCCTAATTGACACTTGCCACCCCCGCTCTGCAAGAGCCTTGGACAGCTTTTCTGTCATGGTCACCGATCTGTGTTGCCCACCCGTACACCCGAACCCGATGGAAAAATGCGCCTTGCCCTCGTCCCGGTAGGCGGGCAGCAGCATAGCGGTCAGATCCAGCACGCGGTCAAAGAACCCGTCAAACCGTGCATCCTGCGACACGTATTCCGCCACTTCGGGGTTGCGCCCATCCAGTCCCCGCAGCGACGCATCCCAATAAGGATTCCGCAGGAACCGGCAGTCGAACACCATGTCGATCCCACGCGGCAGACCCCGTTTGTAGGAAAAGGAATTCACCGACACCGCCAGGTGCCGCCCCGTTTCGCCTGCAAACAGGCGCTCGACCTCGGCCTTCAACTCGTGCGGGGTCAGTTCGGAACTGTCGATCAGGATATCCGCCCGCGCCATAATCGGCACCAGCAGGTCACATTCGCGCTGGATCCCCTGTTCGGGGCTTTCCGCCGGGGCCAGCGGGTGGCGACGGCGGGTTTCGGAAAACCGTCGCTGCAGCACATCCTGCCGACAATCCAGGTACAGAACATCCGGCCGGATGTCCGGCATGTCAGACAACCGGTCGATGGTTTCAATCAGCGCGTTGACCGAAAAATCGCGGTTGCGCACATCCAGCCCCAACGCCAGGTCCGCGCCCAGCGGCGGCCCTTCCAGCAGGCGCGGCAACAGGGACAGCGGCAGGTTGTCTATCGCCTCGTACCCCAAATCCTCCAGCGTGCGGATGGCGGTGCTGCGCCCCGCGCCCGAAGGTCCGGTGATCAACACGATCCGTTTGCGCCGCGTTTGCGTCTGGGTCTGGTCGGTCATTGGTTCAGGCGTTCCGTCCTGCCTTGAGGTATTGAAGAATCGCGGCGGCGAAATGCTGCGTCCGCACATTGTGGACGATCGGAAGGGAAACGCCCAGACAAACCTTTTCACGCCGTGGCGGCAAACGCTCCGTTTCGGTCCGGTCCAGATCCACCCACAGCGCCAGTCGCGCCGGCCCTACCGCGGCCGCGTTCAGGATGCCCACGCCGCGCGCTTCGATCCGGCCACGGATCGTGTCCACCGCGTCCACCTGCAGCCCGTCGCCTGCGCGCCAGATGCGGCAGCCGTCATCGGCCACCAACCCTGCGCCCATTGCCATCAATTGCAGCGCCAACGCCGACTTGCCCGATCCGCTGGCCCCGAAAATGCAAACGGCGGCCCCGTTCAGGGCCACCGCGCTGGCATGCAGGATTTGTTCCGCCCCGGCCACGTCAGACCGGCAGGCCCACCACGAACCGCGCCCCCAGCGGTTCCGAGGTCGGGTCGGCGTCGGTCGGGCGAATGTTCTCGGCCCAGATCACGCCGCCATGCGCCTCGACGATCTGCTTGGAAATCGCCAAGCCAAGGCCCGAGTTGTTGCCGAACTGGTTTTCCGGCCGTTCCGAGTAGAACCGCTTGAACACCTTGGTCAGCGCCTGGTCCGGGATGCCGGGGCCGGTGTCTTCGACCACGACCAGAACCCGGTTGTCGCGCTGACGGGCCCAGACGCGGATGGCGTCCCCGTCTTCGCAAAAACTGATCGCGTTGGTGATCAGGTTCACGAAAACTTGCGCCAGCCGCGCTTCCAACCCGCGAATCTGGATCGGGTTGGCGGGGATGTCCATGATGAACTCGATCCCCTTTTCCTCGGCCTGCTGGCCCAGGTATTCGCCCAGGTTCCCGATCATCTTCAGCAGGTTGAAGTTCTCCTGCTCTTCCTTGACCAGTTCGCTGTCCAGCCGCGAGGCATTGGAAATGTCGCTGACCAGACGGTCCAGTCGGCGCACGTCGTGGTCGATCACATCCAGCAGTTTTTCGCGCTGGTCGTCCCGCTGCGCCACCCGCAGCGTCCCCACGGCAGAGCGCAAGCTGGCCAGCGGGTTCTTGATCTCATGCGCCACGTCGGCGGCGAATTGTTCGTTGCTGTCGATCCGGTCATAAAGCGCCGAAACCATGCCCCGCAGCGCCGCCGACAGCCGCCCGATTTCATCGGGCCGTGCGGTCAGATCGGGAATGCGGATGCGTCCGGCGGCGTTGCCGCGCCGGTCGCGCGCGCCGCCCAGTTCGGCGGCGGCGGCCAGGTCCGCCAGCGGGTTGGCGATGGTCGAAGCCAGCACCAGGCTCAGGCCGATCGACACCAGCGTCGCGATCAGGAACATCTGCAGGATGCGTTCTCGTTCGCCGCGCACCAGACCGTCGATTTCCCCTGCCGCGCTGGTCAGGGCCACGACACCGATGGCGCGCCCGCCCTGCACGATTGGCGACGCGGCCGCGAAATAGCTGCCCTCGGCGGTTTGCAGACCGGTTTCGATCTGCGCGCCACCGGATGCGGCCGGTTTCACCATGCCGCCGGCCAGCTGTTCGATCGTCGGCATGGAACTGCGGTCACGCGGGCCGTTGATCAGCGTGTCGAACCGGTCCCAGACCTTGGCCAGCGCGTCAGAAATCAGCGTAGAGCCGCCGTCACCGCTTGTCTGCGCCCGCGCCACGCCCTTGCCGCGGTCCGACGCGATCAGCGCCCCGTTCGGGTCGAACACGTAAACGGAAACGCCCTTGCGCAGGTCCAGCCCGTCCAGCGTGCCGGGAATGTCCACGCCATCCCCCGACAGCAGGCTGACCGGCGCGCCCTTGGGCAGTTGCGCCTCGACCACGTCGGCCACCAGTTCCGCTTGCGCGATCAAGGCATTGGCCCGGTCCACCACCAGCGAATCCCGAGAGGAATTGAGCAGCAGCACCCCGGCCACGAGCACGTTCAGGGCAATCAGGTTGAACGTGATGATCTTGCGGGTCAGCGGCGACCGGTTGAGCGACAGGAACCCGCGCCGGGCACGCCGGACGCGAAGCTCTTTCTCAACCGTACTGTCCGGGGCGACGAATTCGTCACCCAGCACGACATCGCCGTCGCGCTTCGGCGCCGTTTCCCGCAAATGAATCCCCTCAGCGAGAGCCATTATTCCTCGTTATACCTGTAACCAATACCATAAAGCGTCTCGATCGCCGAGAAATCGGAATCGACGGACCGCATCTTCTTACGCAGCCGCTTGATATGGCTGTCGATGGTGCGGTCGTCGACATAGACCTGATCGTCATAGGCCACGTCCATCAGCTGATCGCGGGACTTCACAAAGCCGGGGCGCTGCGCCAATGCCTGCAGCAGCAGGAATTCCGTGACGGTCAGGGAGACGTCCAGGCCCTTCCAGGTGACCGCGTGGCGCAGCGGGTCCATCCGCAGCTCGCCGCGTTCCATCACCTTGGTTTCCTCGGTATCGCCGACCAGATCGCCCGAAACCGCCTCTTGCCGCCGCAGCAGGGCACGGATGCGTTCCACCAGCAGGCGCTGCGAAAACGGCTTCTTCACATAGTCGTCGGCCCCCATCCGCAGGCCCAGGACCTCGTCGATCTCGTCATCCTTGGAGGTCAGGAAAATTACCGGCATAGAGGTTTTCTGGCGCAACCGCTGCAACAGGTCCATGCCGTCCATGCGGGGCATCTTGATGTCCAGCACGGCCATGTCAGGCAGCTTCTTGTTGAAAGCATCCAGGGCCGATTGGCCGTCGTTGTAGGTTTCGACCTCGAACCCCTCTGCCTCGAGGGTCATGGCCACGGAAGTCAGGATATTCCTGTCATCGTCCACAAGGGCGATCTTGGACATCTGTGTATTCCTTGTACTGCTCTAAAGTGTTTTTCTTTGCATTATGACGTCCTTTGCCGCGATCAATCAATCCAAATCTGCGAATCAGGCTTGATTTACGCCTCATTTTGGACACGATTCCTTTATGGAACGATAATTCGCCACTGAACCTGGCCAACCACGCGTCATTTTCCGCCCTGATTGCGCTAACCTGCATTTGGTTGCGCTAACTGCGTTAAACCGTCCTGTTCCTTCATGGAATTGACATGTTAAGAGGCCGCACGGGGCACCCCCCCGGTCCGCTGCGGGAGGGAGCCCGCACGGCGTCAGAACACCGCCGCACGGCACGCGGCTACAGGAGCTTGGCAACATGACATTTGGACGGGTAAACCCGAACTTCCGGCTTGAGGATCAAGGGATCGAAGGGCTGGGCAATGTCTATTACAATCTTATGGAGCCCGCGCTGATCGAAGCCGCGCTCAAGAACGGCGAAGGCACACTGGGCAACGGCGGCGCATTCCTGGTGACCACCGGCAAATTCACCGGCCGGTCCCCCAAGGACAAGCACGTCGTCAAAACCGACAGCGTCGTTGACACGATCTGGTGGGAAAACAACCGCGCCATGTCGCCCGAAGGGTTCGACGTCCTGCACGCCGACATGCTGGAACACATGAAGGGCCGCGACTACTACGTACAGGATCTGGTGGGCGGCGCTGACCCGGCCTATGCGATCAACGTCCGCATGGTCACCGAGCTGGCCTGGCACAACCTGTTCATCCGTCACATGCTGCGCCGCCCGGACCGCGCCGCGCTGGACGGGTTCCTGGCGGACTTCACCGTCATCAACTGCCCCAGCTTCCAGGCTGACCCGGAGCGTCACGACTGCCGCACCGAAACCGTGATCGCGATGAACTTCGACAAGAAGCTGATCCTGATCGGCGGCACCGAGTACGCGGGCGAGAACAAGAAATCCGTGTTCACCCTGTTGAACTACCTGCTGCCCGACAAGGGCGTGATGCCGATGCACTGTTCGGCCAACCACGCGATCGGCAACCCGGTGGACACCGCCATTTTCTTTGGCCTGTCCGGTACCGGCAAAACCACCCTGTCGGCCGATCCGTCGCGCACCCTGATCGGTGACGACGAACACGGCTGGTCGGATCGCGGCACCTTCAACTTCGAAGGCGGCTGCTATGCCAAGACGATCAACCTGTCGCCCGAGGCAGAGCCGGAAATCTACGCAACCTGCTCCATGTTCGGCACCGTGATCGAAAACATGGTCTACAACGAAGAAACCTTTGAACTGGATTTCAAGGACTCCTCGCTGACCGAAAACATGCGCTGCGCCTACCCGCTGGAATACATTTCCAACGCGTCGGACACCGCGCAGGGCGGCCATCCGAAGAACATCATCCTGCTGACCTGTGACGCCTATGGCGTCCTGCCGCCGATCTCGCGGCTGACCCCGGCGCAGGCGATGTACCACTTCCTGTCCGGCTTCACCTCGAAGACCCCAGGCACAGAACGTGGCGTCGTGGAACCGGAACCCACGTTCTCGACCTGCTTCGGCGCGCCCTTCATGCCGCGCCGCCCCGAGGCATACGGCAACCTGCTTCGCGAAAAGATCGCCAAGCACGGCGCGACCTGCTGGCTGGTGAACACCGGCTGGACAGGCGGCGCCTTCGGAACCGGCAAGCGGATGCCGATCAAGGCCACCCGCGCCCTGCTGACCGCCGCGTTGGACGGCTCTCTGAACGACGCGCAGTTCCGCAAGGACGCCAACTTCGGTTTTGACGTGCCGGTGTCGCTGGAAGGCGTGGACGACGCGCTGCTGGATCCGCGCCAGACCTGGGCGGACAAGGCCGCCTTTGATGCGCAGGCCGCCAAGCTGGTTCAGATGTTCGCTGACAACTTCGAACAGTACCTGCCCTACATCGACGAAGACGTGAAGGCCGCCGCCATCGGCTAAGCCACACGCAAACCGTTTCGAAACGCCCCGGCCCACGCCGGGGCGTTTTGTTTTCCTCCTCCCGCATGGTCAACCTCAGGCAGCCACGGGCACTTTGCTTTCCAGCGGGACATGGATCACGTGGCGGATGTCCTCGATATCCATCCAGACCATGTTGCAATCGAACGGCTCGTTGCGGCCTTCGATCTTCCAGCTCAGGCAATAGGGGTCCACGTGCATGTACCCTTCGCGCTCTGCCAGCCCGCGCCGTGCCACCTGCCGCAGCATGAAGCCGAAAATGAAATCCGGCTGCCAGTGCAGCATCGCCGTCAGGAAGGAAAACCGCGCCAGATAGTCGATCAGCCCGCGCCCGCGATAGGCCGGATCGTCTTTCATCCACATCTCGCCGTGATAACAGGCCCTCCCGGTGATTCGCTTGGCCCCCGGCCCCGGACGGAACCACGATCCTTCCATGTCGATACCCACACCGCCCGGGGGAAACTCTGCGAAACGGGCGCTCATGTACCGCGCCAGCGTCTGATCGCACAGGTCCAGCAGGCGCATCGCCTGGGTATGCACCAGATGCCCCTGCGCGTTACGGCCAATCACCCAAATCCCTCTGGCAGAAGGTAAAAACTGCTTGGCGGGATCGAACGGCGGACCCAGCGGCTGCTCTGGCCGGCCATCGGCGACGATCCGGGCGTATTCCTCGAAATCGTCGCCCACCGTCAGGAACAACTGGTTGGATTGCAGGCTCGTGACCGCCTCGGTCAAAAGGCGCGCGCCGTCGAAAACATCGTGAATGGTCATTTGGTCTCTCCTCAGGTTTGGGACTCACATCGTGACACAACCTGAGGAAAGGGGCTTTTCCTTGTTAATTTGATGCAACCATAGGGTCAGCTATGTTCATTACCTCAACCTGCGGCATAGACCGTATCTTTTCATCGCTGACGCCAAAGATTTCCAGGTCATAACTTCGTTCCACCAAGGACGCCAAGGCAAAGCTGTTGTCGGGAAAACGGCAGCCCAGCAGCAGGCGCTTGAAGCTGATCGGCTCCATCTGGCCGCTTTCGCCGCGCGCCATATAGGTGTGGACATGGTCATACCGCAGCCCGTGCGTCGCGCGCACATCCTCGAACGGTTGGCTCAGCAGGTTGGCCAGCGCCACGCCACCCGGCAGCCCCGGCACGCTGCGCCCCACTGCGCTGCGCTCCCAGGCCCAGCCGTACCATGTTGCATAGGACGACTTGCTGCCAACCTCTGTACAGACCCAATCCCGCTCGAACCGGCGGAACACCATCAGGTAGGGACGGACGGGCAACATGGCGTCATGTTCGATCTGCCCGGACGCCTCGGCCCAGCATTTCAGGCCACGTTTCAGCAGCGCGGATTTCCCGGTCCACACGTCCGAGATCGGATGCTGTTGCAGGTGAAATTCCCACCCGGTCTTGTCTTCCTGGCGCGAGACATGGAACAGCCCGTCGATATGGCCGGCCTCGTTGCGCAGCCACGCCTCTCCGCGCGCCAGAATATCCTGCGCCTCGCGCAGCGACCGTTCGCCCGCATCCGTCAGACGGTACTGGCGGTCCTCCAACTCGAACAGGGGCTGTCCCTTGATGTCCTCCAGGATATTGATATGCCGCCGCACCGTCTGCCGGGTCGAGTCCAACTCTCGTACGGCGCGCGACAGGTTCAGCGTTCGCGCCAGCGTCACGAACGATCTCAGCAAATCAAACAACAGGCCTGTGCTCTGGTTTCTGTTCATTGTACACACACTCTACTAACTCGCATTCAAATTACGTTTACCGATCCGACCCCGACAAGGCTGTCCTAAGGGATAGGTCGCATCCGAAATATCAGAAAATTTTCCTGATGGTAAATAAATCATCCATCAACGGTAAATACTCATACCTAAAGTTGTAACATCTAACAGATTGATCGTGGAATGAGATTCTATAGGACTGAATGTGACGTAAGATAGTGGAAGAAGATCATGTCACACCCTGTAGACGAACATGTTGGCAAGAAGCTGAAGAATCTGCGCGTGCTGCGTGGCCTGACCCAGACGGATGTCGCCAAGGGGCTCGATATCTCGTTCCAGCAGGTGCAGAAGTACGAACTGGGCCGGAACCGGATTTCCGCCAGCAAACTGTTCGAAATTTCGCGCATCCTGAATGTGCCCCCGTCGTATTTCTTTGACGGTCTGGGCGAAAATGACGACAACGGCGGCCCGGTCATCGACGAAGAAACCGCACGCATCGCCAGCGTCATTTCGAAAATTCAGGATGAACGGCTGAAAACCCAGATCCGTTCTTTCATCGACGCGGTGGCAAACTACACGCCCGCGCACTAAGACGGCGGCGCGTGGCTATCCCATCAGCCCGCGCCGGATCAGGTTCAGGCCCGCGATCATCAGCACCACCAGCGTCGCCTTGCGAAAGGCGACTTGGTCGATCTGGTCCTGCACCTTGAAGCCCAGCCATGTCCCCGCCAGCGCCGGCGCCAGCAGCGCCAGTGAAAACGGCAGGGTTTCGGCCCGCATGACGCCCGATCCCACATGTGCGCCCAGCAGCGCCACTGCCCCCAGGCCATAGATTACGCCCTGGATGCGGATCTGGTCGCGCTTCGGCGTGTTGATCGCCGTCAGGTACATCACCGTGGGCGGTCCCCAGATCCCCGACATCCCGCCGATCGCCCCGGCGAACCCGCCCACCCCGGCCTCTGCCAGGTGGTGCCCGTCCTCTGGCAGGCGGACCTTTACCCCGAACAGCTGGATCAGCGCGAACACCACCACCGGGCCGCCGATCGTCAGCAACAGAACGTCCCCCGGCAGCACCCGCACCAATTGTGCGCTGGCCACCAGCGTCACCAGCCCGCACAACAAGAACACCCGGAACCGCTTGACCGAATCCCAGGCCGCCGCCCGCCCCTGCCGCAGCGCCTGCCACAGGTTTGTCGCCACCGTGGGCAGGATCAGCCCCGCCAGCGCCCATTCTGCGCCCACGATGCTGGACAGGCCCGAAACCATCACCATCGGCATGGCGAATCCCACCATGCCCTTGATCACCCCGGCCAGCAGGGCGACCATCAGGCACAGGCTGAACGCCAGTGGCGTCAGGTTGGAAAACAGACTATCCATGCCCGGTGTGTACCAGCTTTCTCGGGCGCTGCATTGCCTGATTTTTCGCCGCAACGCAACATTTCTTCACGCAACAAATGAACGCTTTACTGCAAATAAACGTATTTTTGTTGCGCTGCACCTGCGAAGTAGATAGGACAGGGCCGACGACAGATAGGATGTGAATCATGGCTCATGACGGACAGGACCTTGCAATGACGAAAACGATCATTCTTCCCGATCTGATGGCGCTGACCTCGGCTGCCATCGCGCCCGCCGAACAGGTGCTGGAAACCGCAACCAACGCCCTGCGCGGCATGGTCAGCACGGATGACCGCGTGTCCGCCACCCTGATCGAGGCGAACCAAAGCGCCGTGCACGGCCTGTCCTGGCTGGCCACCTATGTCGAATCGCTGCGCCAGATGCAGAATTGGGCCGAACGCCTGCAGGCCGACGGCAAGTTTGGCGAAACCGAGCAGCTGATCCTGCAGATCGCATTCGGCGAATACCTGCACCACATCGCTGGCGGCATCCCGATGAGCCAGAACGAAATGTTCCGGCTGGCCGACATGGGCCTGGGCTGGGACGCGCTGGCCCCGTTCCAATGCACCGAAGTGCAGACCCTTATGGCGCGCGGCAACACCCAGGACGCCCGCACTCGCCTTGTGGACCTGATGCAGGAACACTCTGCCAACATCACCGTGGGCGCCACCGGCCTGGAAGAAGAGCTGGAGATGATCCGCGAACAATTCCGTCGCTTCGCCGTGGAAAAGGTGGAACCCTTCGCCCATGACTGGCACCTCAAGGACGAACTCATCCCGATCGAGATCATCAATGAACTGGCCGAAATGGGCGTGTTCGGCCTGACCATCCCGGAAAACCTGGGCGGGTTCGGCCTGTCCAAGGCGTCGATGGTGGTGGTGTCCGAAGAACTGTCGCGCGGCTATATCGGTGTCGGGTCGCTGGGCACCCGGTCTGAAATCGCGGCCGAACTGATCCTGGCGGGCGGCACCGATGAACAGAAATCCCAATGGCTGCCGAAAATCGCCAGCGGGGAAATCCTGCCCACCGCCGTGTTCACCGAACCCAACACCGGGTCCGATCTGGGCAGCCTGCGCACCCGCGCCGTCAAGGATGGCAACGGCGATTACAGCGTCACCGGCAACAAGACCTGGATCACCCACGCCGCCCGCACCCATGTGATGACCCTGCTGGCGCGTACCGATCCCAACACCACCGATTACCGCGGCCTGTCGATGTTCCTGGCCGAAAAGATCCCCGGCACGGACGAAAACCCCTTCCCCACCGAAGGCATGACCGGCGGCGAAATCGAAGTGCTGGGCTATCGCGGGATGAAGGAATACGAACTGGGGTTCGACAATTTCAAGGTCAAGGGCGAAAACCTGCTGGGCGGAGAAGAGGGCAATGGCTTCAAGCAGCTGATGCAAACGTTCGAGGCAGCCCGCATCCAGACCGCCGCGCGCGCCATCGGCGTGGCCCAGTCTGCGCTGGACGTGGCAATGCAATACGCCATCGACCGCAAGCAGTTCGGCAAGTCGCTGATCAACTTCCCCCGCGTATCGGGCAAGCTGGCGATGATGGCGGTAGAAATCATGGTGGCGCGCCAGTTGACCTATTACTCGGCCTGGCAGAAAGACCACGACAAGCGTTGCGACCTGGAGGCCGGCATGGCCAAACTGCTGGGCGCCCGAGTCGCCTGGGCCGCGGCCGACACCGGCCTGCAGATCCACGGCGGCAACGGCTTCGCGCTGGAATACAAGATCAGCCGCATCCTGTGCGACGCGCGCATCCTGAACATCTTTGAAGGTGCGGCCGAGATCCAGGCCCAGGTGATCGCCCGCCGCCTGCTGGGCTGATCGGCATCGATGGTTTGACCAAACGGAGCGGCCCCTTTCGGGGCCGCGCTGTATTTGCGGAGCAGAATTCCCGATGGGAATTCTGAACGGAAAACCCGCGGTTTTCCGTGCTTCCGGCGGGAGTATTTGGAGCAAGATGAAAAGCTTGCCGCGCCAGCAAGTCGGCGTCTACTCTGCCCCGCGGGAGAGAGGAGACCACCATGACCAATCCGCGCTGGACGCACCGCCCCGAGGGATCGACCTGGGGCGATTTCGGCCCTGACGACCAGTTGGGTCGCCTGAACCTGATCACCCCCGAAAAGGTCCGCCAAGGCGTGGCCGAAGTGGTGGAGGGCCGCACCTTTTGCCTGTCCCTGCCGCTGGATTATCCCGGCGGCAACGGGTTGAACCCGCGCCGCTTCCCACCCGTCTTGCGCCCGACCGAACTGAAGGGTCAGCCATTCTTCAACCGCGAGATTCCGGGCCATTCGGATGTGATCTGTGACGACCTGGTGGTGATGCATCTGCAGTATTCCACGCAATGGGATTCGCTTGCCCATGTCGGTGGCATGTTCGACGTGGACGGATCGGGCCAGCCGCGCGCCGTCTATTACAACGGGTTTCGCGCGGGGCAGGACGTGCAGGGCGATGGCGACAGCAGCGCCGCCCTGAAGCTGGGGATAGAAAACATGGCCACCCACGGCGTGCAGGGCCGCGCCGTGATGATCGACCTGCGCCACCACTATGGCGATGCGTTCCGGCATATCGGCCATGACGACCTGATGCGCGTGATCGACTCCGATGGGATCGAGATACAGCCCGGCGACATGGTCTGCCTGCACACCGGCTTTGCCGATGTCATCCTTGGGATGAACCGCCAGCCGGATCACGACACGCTGCACAAATCCTGCTGCGTTCTGGACGGGCGCGACACCCGCCTGCTGAACTGGATCACGGACAGCGGGCTGGCCGCCCTGATCGCGGACAATTACGCGGTCGAGGCGCACCCGGCCAAACCCGGTGCCGACTGCTGCGCCCTGTTGCCCCTGCACGAACACTGCCTGTTCAAGCTGGGCGTCCACCTGGGCGAGTTGTGGCACCTGACTCCGCTGGCCCGGCACCTGCGCGCGGCAGGCCGGTCGCGTTTCCTGCTGACCGCCCCGCCGCTGCGATTGCCCGGCGCGGTGGGTTCACCCGCCACGCCGGTCGCCACGGTCTAGCCGACCACGTTGAAGTCCGGCCCATAGGGATAGCCGGTGATGTTCTCGTTGCCGTCCTCGGTGATGATCAGGATGTCATGCTCGCGGTAGCCGCCCGCCCCCGGCTGCCCTTCGGCGAGGGTCAGCATCGGTTCCATGCTGATCACCATCCCCGGTTCCAGCACGGTGTCGATGTCCTCGCGCAGTTCCAGCCCGGCCTCGCGGCCATAGTAATGCGACAGCACCCCGAAGGAATGGCCGTAACCGAAGGTCCGGTATTGCAGCAGGTCGCGTACCTCGAAGAACGCGTTGATCTTCTGCGTGACCTCGGCGCAACTGGCCCCCGGTTTCAGCAGGCTCATTCCGTATTCATGGGCGGCAACATTCGCCTGCCAGATCTTCAGGCTGGCCGGGTCCACGTCCTGCACGAACATCGTGCGTTCCAGCGCGGTGTAATAGCCGCTGATCATCGGAAAGGTGTTCAGGCTCAGGATGTCGCCGCGTTCCAGCACCCGCGCCGTCACCGGGTTATGCGCCCCGTCAGTGTTGATCCCCGATTGGAACCAGACCCAGGTGTCGCGGTATTCCGCATCCGGGAAGGCGCGCGCGATCTCGGCCTCCATGGCGTCGCGGCCCGCCATGGCCACGTCAATTTCGCGCACCCCGGCCTTTACCGCGTCACGGATGGCATAGCCGCCCACGTCCGCCACCCGCGCCCCTTCGCGGATCAGCGCGATTTCGGCCGGGGATTTGTGCATCCGCTGGCGCATCAGCGCCTCGTGGATATCCACCACCTGCGCGGGGTTCAGAAAGGCCTTCAGCTTGCCCTTCTGCATCGCGGTCAGGTGATCGCCCTCATAGCCGATCACGCGCCCCTCGCCTGCGACGGACCGCACCGCGCGCCAGTAATTGTCGCGCTGCCAGTCGGTATAGGTGATGTTGTCGCCATGACAG
Organism: Thalassovita sp.; assembly: GCA_017792425.1. Lineage (GTDB taxonomy): Bacteria > Pseudomonadota > Alphaproteobacteria > Rhodobacterales > Rhodobacteraceae > Thalassobius. Next base: position 675,148 of record CP051233.1, on the reverse strand, counting down.
CGCCGCCACGGCTGGCCCGCGTCGATCCCGGCACTGATGGTCACATTGTCGGTGGCCGTCACCACCAGCCCATAGGGCCGCCCGAAAGAGCAATAGAGGAACCCACTGTAATAGGCGATGTTGTGCATGGAACTCAGCACCACGGCATCCACCCCGGCGGCGGCCATGCGCTGGCGCAGCCCGGCAAGGCGGGCCTCGTATTCCGCGGGCGCGAATTGCAGCTTGGCCTTCTGGCCATTGTGGAAACGGTACATTTCAGGACGTGAAGTCATGCGACCCTCCTAATCAAAGAAAGGTCCCGGCGTTCAGGACGGTTTCGGGGCGCATGACGCAACGGCCATGTGGCGACGCCATCGCCCCGCCCTTGCCTTTACCTTGCCCAAGCCGCGCGATCTGGCAAGATGCTTTGCGACACGATTACAGGAAAACCGACAATGAGCAGACTTCCCGCCCCCGGCCCGCGCAACCTGATCACCGACGTCGCCGGCCTGCGCGTCGGCAACGCGCAGGATGACACGATCAAGACCGGGGTGACGGTGCTGGTTGCGGACCGGCCCTTTACCGCCGGCGTCCACGTCATGGGCGGCGCGCCCGGCACCCGCGAAACTGATCTGCTGGCCCCGGACAGGACGGTGGAACAGGTGGATGCGCTGGTGTTGTCAGGCGGGTCCGCCTTTGGGCTGGACGCCAGTTCAGGCGTCGCGGATACCCTTCGCGCGCAGGGACGCGGCTTTGCGGTTGGCGATCAACTGGTCCCCATCGTCCCCGGCGCCATCCTGTTCGACCTGATCAATGGCGGGGCCAAGGATTGGGCGGAAAACCCCTATAAACGCCTCGGCGCGCAGGCCCTGCACAACGCAAGCGCCGACTTCACCCTTGGCACCGCTGGCGCAGGCACCGGGGCGACCACCGCCAACTGGAAGGGCGGACTGGGCTCGGCCTCGATCACCCTGCCGTCCGGCCATACCGTCGGCGCGCTGGTCGCCGTGAACGCGCTGGGGTCGGCCACGGTGGGCGAGGGCCCGCATTTCTGGGCCGCCCCGTTCGAACAGCCCGGTGAATACGGTGGCCACGGCCCGGCCCAAACCTACCCGGACCCCCATATACCGCCGACGAAACTCGCCGCGCACGCCAACACCACCATCGGAATCGTCGCCACCGATGCCGCCCTGACCCAGGCACAATGCACCCGGCTGGCCACGGCGGCACATGACGGGTTCGCCCGCGCCCTGTTCCCGGCCCACACCCCGATGGACGGCGACCTGATCTTCGCCGCCTCCACGGGTGAAAAACCCTTGGGGCATATCGCCAGCGACACGCTCTACCTCGGCCATGCCGCGGCCACCGTCATGGCCCGCGCCATCGCCCGCGCGGTCTACAACGCAACCCCGGCCCCCGGCGATACCCACTCGGCCTACCGCCAGCGCCACGGCTGACCCTGCGCCGACACGGCTTTTTCTTGGCCCAAATACCCCCGCCGGAGGCACGGAAAACCACAGGTTTTCCGTTCAGCCCACGCCCGGCAACAGGCGCGCCAGCATCCGGCTGCCCGGTTCCGCCAACCCGTCGATCACGTCGAAATGGTGCTTGCCCGCATCGATCACGCAGGGACACCCCCACGCCTCCGCCAGCGACGCCGCCTGTTCCAGGAACACCGGGCGCTCTTCCGCACCGACCCAAACTATCACCTCCAACCCGTCCAGCGGTGCCATCAGCGCCGGGCTTTCCGCCTCGGCCGCCGCCATGTCCAGCCGGAAGGCGTCGTTCATGGATGTCCGCAGCAACGGCCGCAAATCCGCCACCGGCGAAATCGACATCACCCGCACCAGCCGCGCTGCCACCGTGTCCGGCAGCACGCCGGGCACGCACATCCGCGCCACCAGATGCCCGCCCGCTGAATGCCCGGCCAGCACGATCGGCCCCGCCACCATGTCAGCGGCCACCGGGATCATATGCGCCACCTGTCGCGTGATATCGGCGATTTCCACGCTTGGGCACAGATCATAGGACGGCATCGCCACCGCCCAGCCTGCCTCGACCGCGCCTTTCGCGAAACCGGACCAATAGGATTTATCGAACCGCAGCCAGTATCCGCCATGCACGAACACCAGCAACCCCTTCGCGCCGCCATCCGGCGTGAACAGGTCAAACCGCTGGCGCGGGGTCGGCCCATAGCGGATGTCCAGTTCCGCCAGCCCCTGTTCCAGCATCCCTTCGCGGAATGCCGCCGCCTCGGCCGCCCAGCGGGGCGGAAACCCATCCGCGCCGGGGATATGCGCGGCATTGGCATAGGCATCGTCCAGATTTTCTTGACTCATCTTCTTAACATGTTAAGTTGTTTTTGATCAAACTCACTGGACAAGCGTAACGCCAAGTGTTTTCCCTATGCCAGACCTAATTTGAGGAGGGGTTCCCATGCTGGACACCAAAACCGATCTAAGATCGCTTCTGAAAGATCCGACCTTGCTGGCCGAGGCCGCCTATGCCGGCGGCGAGTGGGTCACGGGCGAAGGCGGCGCGACCTTCGAGGTCAGCAATCCCGCGCGCGGCGACGTGATTGCCAACGTTGCGGACCTGTCCCGCGCGCAGGTGGCGCAAGCCATCGCCGTGGCCGAAAAGGCGCAAAAGGAATGGGCGCAGTGGACCGGCAAGGAACGCGCCGCCGTCATGCGCAAATGGTTCGACCTGATGATGGAAAACCAGGATGACCTGGCCACCATCCTGACCGCCGAGCAGGGCAAACCCCTGGCCGAGGCCAAGGGAGAGATCGCCTACGGCGCCTCGTTCGTGGAATTCTTCGGCGAAGAGGCCAAACGCGTCTACGGGGAAACCATCCCCGGCCACCAGCGCGACAAGCGCATTACCGTGATCAAGCAGCCGATCGGCGTTGCCGCCTCGATCACGCCATGGAACTTCCCCAACGCGATGATTACCCGCAAGGCCGGCCCCGCGCTGGCCGCCGGCTGTGCCTTTGTCGCCCGTCCCGCCGCGGAAACCCCGCTGTCGGCCACCGTGCTGGCGGTGCTGGCCGAGCGCGCGGGCATCCCCAAGGGCGTGTTCAGCGTCGTCACCTCGTCCCGCGCGTCTGAAATCGGCAAGGAGTTCTGCGAAAACCCCGCCATCCGCAAGCTGACCTTCACCGGCAGCACCGAAGTCGGCCGCATCCTGTTGCGCCAGGCCGCTGACCAGGTCATGAAATGCTCGATGGAATTGGGCGGCAACGCGCCCTTCATCGTGTTCGACGACGCCGATCTGGACGCCGCTGTACAGGGCGCAATCCTGTGCAAGTTCCGCAACAACGGCCAGACCTGCGTCTGCGCCAACCGGATCTACGTGCAGGAAGCGGTCTATGACGCCTTCGCCGAGAAGCTGGCCGCCGCCGTGTCCAAGCTGAAGGTGGGCGACGGGCTGGAACCGGGCACCGACCTGGGCCCGCTGATCAACACCGACGCCATCGCCAAGGTGCAGGAACACGTGGCCGACGCCACCGCCAAGGGTGGCAAGGTCGTCATGGGCGGTGGCGAACCGATCCAGGGCGCGGGCTATTTCCTGCCCCCGACCATCGTCACCGGCGCCACCCAGGATATGCTGTTCGCCACCGATGAAACCTTTGGCCCGCTGGCGCCGCTGTTCAAGTTCAAGGACGTGGATGACGTGATCCAGATGGCCAATGATACGATCTTCGGGTTGGCGTCCTATTTCTACGCCAAGGATCTGTCGCGCGTGTACAAGGTGGCCGAGGCGCTGGAATACGGCATCGTCGGCGTGAACACCGGCCTCATCTCGACCGAGGTCGCGCCCTTTGGTGGCGTCAAACAGTCCGGCCTTGGCCGCGAAGGCAGCCACCACGGGATCGAGGATTACCTGGAGATGAAATACATCTGCATGGCGGTCTGACCCCGCTACGGTTCTGGCGGGTCGATCATCGCTTGGATCACCCGCCGGACAGCCAACTGCCACGCCGCCAGCGTTTCCGCGTCCACCTTGCTGCCCACCACCTGTTCCAACGCCTCTGACAGCGCGGTTTCCCCGGCGCGAAACTGCGCCTGCGTGATGCCCAGTCCCCCATGGCTGCGCGCCAGTCGCGCGATCATGCCCTGCACCGAGGCGGCGTCGAAACTGGCCTTGGCCAGCATTGTCAGCACCATTGCCAACATTTCCTTCTGCGCCCCCAGATCCGCCCGGAACAGCCGCCGCACCTGTGGCGCCAGTTCAAACAGACGGTCATAGAACCGCGCCGCGATTTCCGCCTTGTGCAGAAAGATCAGGGGAAAGCTTAGCCGGATCAGATAAAGGTTGCGCTGGTTCACGCCGGTCCTCCTGCGGTGGATTTGCCCCCAAGTTTGCCGCAAAACCCTGACCGAAGCGTTAACCCGCCACCGAAAGACCTCTGGCCGGGGCCAGCGCCGCCTGCAGCACCCGCCCCAACCGCGCGACCCCTTCGTCGATGGCCTGTTGCGACGGGCTGGAAAAGTTCAGCCGCAGCGAATTGCGCCCGGATCCATCGGCAAAGAACGCCCCGCCGGGCACAAAGGCCACCTTTTCCGTGCGCAGCGATCGTGCCAGCAGGTCGGCCCCGTCCATGCCCTTGGGCAGGGTCAGCCAGACAAACATACCGCCCTCGGGCCGGGTCCATTCCACGCCGTCGGGCATGTGGCGTTCCAGCGCCGCCAGCATCCGGTCCCGCCGCGCGCGATAGCTGGCCCGCAGCGCCTGCAGATGCCCGTCGAAATCGTCCTTGGCAACCTCGGCAATCGCCATCTGGTTCAGCGTCGCCGTGTGCAAATCACCCGCCTGTTTCAGCAGCACCATCTGGTTGATCACCGATTTCGCCGCGCAGACCCAGCCGATCCGCAGCCCCGGCGACAGCGTCTTGGAAAACGACCCGCAATAGACCGTTCGACAGGCGTCGATATTGCCCTTGCGTGCGATTTCCAGCGCCAGGATCGGCGGGATCGCCTCGCCGTCATAGCGCAGCGACTGATAGGCCGCGTCCTCGATCACCGCGCAGTCCAGATCCTCGGCCAGATCCAGTACATTTTCGCGCTCCGCCTGCGTCAGTGTCACCCCGGTCGGGTTGGCGAAATCCACCGACAGATAGGCGAACTTGACTCGTCCCGCGCCCGCTGCGGCCACATAGTCCGCGGCCGACCGGTTTCCGCCGGGCTGCAACCGGTCATAGCGCGGTTCATAGGCGTTGAACGCCCCCAATGCCCCCAGATAGGTCGGCCAGCCCACCAGCGCCGTGTCACCCGGCGACAGGAACAGCTTGCCCAGGTAATCCAGCGCCTGCTGCGATCCGCTGGTGATCAGGATATTGCCGGCGGCGCAAGGAATGCCCAGACGCCCCATTTCCCCGGCAATCCATTCGCGCAGAGGCAAGTACCCCTCGGACGCCGAATATTGCAGGGATGCCGCGTGATTGCCGCCCCCCAGCGCCTTGGCCATCGCCTGCTGGAACGCCTCGACCGGGAACAACGCCGGATCGGGGATACCCCCGGCAAATGAAATGATGTCGGGTTGATCCAGCAATTTCAGCAGCTCGCGGATTTCCGAGGCTTTCATCCCCGAGATACGCGAGGCGAACAGGTTGTGCAGACTCATGGCGGGCTCCTCCGATCAGATGCGGAACAATCAGCGGAACCCGACTTTAAGTCAATATAGCTGACATAAATTGTGATGGCCGTGAAAAAGCCCGCCTTGCGAGGGAAGCAAGGCGGGCCGGGCATGTCTGTCAGCCGTACGGTTCAAAGCGGGAATCGGACGACTTGACGGGTTATCAATTTACTGCCTGAGCGTCCACGACGTCCTTGGCGGTGGCGGAACCGGTGGCAATCTGGATCCGGCGGGGCTTCAGCGCCTCGGGCATTTCGCGCACCAAGTCGATATGCAGCATCCCGTCCGCATGGGCGGCCCCCGTCACGCGCACATGGTCAGCCAGGGTAAAGCGGCGTTCAAACGCGCGGGTGGCGATCCCGCGGTGCAGGTAGGTGCGTTCCTTATCGTCCTCGGCCTTGCGGGCGGACACGATCAGCGCACCTTCCTTCACCTCGACAGACAGGTCATTCCCGGAAAAACCGGCCACTGCAATCGTGATACGATAGGTGTTTTCGTCTGTCTTTTCAATATTATACGGCGGATAGCTGGGCTGCGCCACATCGCTGGCAAAGGCGCGATCCATCAGATCGGCAAGCTGGTCAAAGCCAACGGTGGCACGGTAAAGGGGGGCAAGATCAAAGCTGCGCATGGGTTATCCTCCATCATGAGCGATACCAAGTGTAGCCTTCCTTTCGGACAGGCGGTTCAGGCGGGAACCCGACTGCGGCGTTCCCGTCCCGTTGATCTGTGCATGGTTTGAACCCGTTTCAAGGGGGTCACGGTTTGACGAATTTCGCCCCACCGGTGCTGCGCCCGCTGACAGTTGCCGCGCCCTTGATCCTGGGCATGAAGTCCTGCGTGACCCCGACCCCATTAACCAGTTGATTTTTCAGCAATTCAACCGCCCCATCCAGTTGCGCCCCCAAGGCGACACGCTGCCCTTCCAACTGCGCCTTGGCGGACACGACAGACACGATTTCGGCCCGCCCATCATGGATACTGAACACCGGCGCGCCAGAGGATCCAAAGTTCACGTCACAGCTTAGCACCAGCACGCCCTGTTGCCGGTGCATCACGTCGCAGGTTTCCTGGAATGACGGCGCCTCTGCCCTGTCCAGTGCATAGGACACCACACCAACGGAATCGCCTCTATCCACGTAAGATGCTGTTTCAAAAGGTGTAATTTTCGTATTCTGGATCGGCCTCAGCAGTTCCAGCAGGGCCACGTCATTGCGAACACGATCCGCCGACAATTGCCCGTCATAGCGATAGGATGGGTGAATCACGACGCGTCGGATGCGCCGATACGCCTCGGCCCGTCCATTCCGCAGCCCGGCCAGAAACTCGATCGCACCGAAATCCACGCGCTGCCCGGTGGCCGGGTCGAACAGGCAGTGCGCGGCTGTCAGTACCAGGTCCGGCGCGATCAACGCCCCGGTACAGAACCCAGCACCGCCCAGTTCCAACCGTCCCACCGCTTCCCAACCGCGGGAATCATCGCCCGTATTCAAACGGCGCAAGGGCGCATCATCAGCCCAAGCCGTTGAAACGCCTAGAAAAATCAGCGCCACACCGATGATTGACCGAAACATGTCGCCTCCGACCCCAACGCCCGCAATCGTTCTACCCGCAGGATGGGGCGAAATTGGGGCAGCTCAGCGCAGGATCGGCACCCCGTCATTGCGCCGCGTCGTGCCGTCCATCGCAGGCGGCACCGGCCCGCCCGTCGCCCAGTCCAGCAGCTCCACCGTATGCACCACCGGCACCTGCGTCCCCGAACCGATCTGCACCATGCAGCCGATGTTACCGGCGGCGATGATATCCGGCTTCACCGCTTCCAGCGTGCGCACCTTGCGGTCCTTCAGCTTGACCGAGATTTCGGGCTGCATCAGGTTATAAGTGCCTGCGCTGCCACAACAAAGATGGCTATCCGCCGGTTCCGCCACCTTGAACCCTGCGCGTTTCAGCAAATCCTTGGGGAAGGTTTTCACCTTCTGCCCGTGTTGCAGCGAGCAGGCGGCATGATAGCCGACGGTCAGCTTCTTGTCCGTACCTTCTGGCATGTCCAGCGTCATCAACAATTCGGACACATCCATGGCGATACCGGACACCCGTGCCGCATCCGCCGACAGCGGATCATTGCGGAACATATAGCCGTAATCCTTCACCGTGGTCCCGCATCCGCTGGTGTTGATGACGATGGCATCCAGCCCCTCGCCATCCATCTCGGCCACCCAGGCGCGGATGTTCTTCGCCGCCGTTGCGTGGGATTCATCCTCGCGCCCCATGTGGTGGGTCAGTGCCCCGCAGCACCCCGCCCCCTTGGCAATCACGACGTCGCACCCCAGCCGCTTCAGCAGCCGGATCGTCGCGTCGTTGATATCCGTGTTCAGCGCCTTCTGCGCACAGCCCGTCATCAACGCCACCCGCTTCTTGCGCGCCCCTTCGGCGGCAAAGGTTTGCGGATCGTCGTTGCGGCTGACCGGTGGGATATGCTTCGGCGCCATCTTCAGCATCGCTTTCAGCCGGGCATCCGGCATCAGAAAGGCAAAGGGCCGCCCAATCTTGGCGCCCAGCAGCGCCAGCCGGAAGCGCCCCGGATAGGGCAATATCCGCGCCAGCGTCCAGCGCAGCAGCCGGTCCATCAGGGGCCGCTTATAGGTCTTGTCGATATAGGCACGCGCGTGGTCCACCAGATGCATGTAATGCACCCCGCTGGGGCAGGTCGTCATGCAGGCCAGACAGGACAGGCACCGGTCTATATGCTTGACGGTCCTGGCGTCCGGCACCCGCTCGTTTTCCAGCATGTCCTTGATCAGGTAGATCCGGCCACGGGGGCTGTCCAATTCGTCGCCCAGCACCTGATAGGTCGGACAGGTCGCCGTGCAGAACCCGCAATGCACGCAGGCGCGCAAGATTTCATTGGCCCGGGCGGTGCCCGGATCTTTCAGCTGGTCATCGGTGAAATGTGTCTGCATCAGCCCATCAACCCCGGGTTCAGAATACCGCGCGGATCGAACTTCGCCCGCAGCCCTTGCGAGATCGCCGCCACCGGCACCGCCTCTGGCTGGAACACCGGCACCGAACGGCGCAGCGCCTCGCCACCCCGGATCAGAGTCGCGTGTCCACCCATCGTCTCCAGCAGCCCGCGAATGTCAGCCGCGCCGCCATCGGTCCGCCCATCCACCAGCAGCCAGACCAACCCGCCGCCCCAGTCCAGGATCGCCCGATGCGCCACGCCGCGCGCCGTCAGCCCCTCTGTCAGCGCCGGCCCGTCAGAGGGTTTCACCGACACCCGCCAGACGGCGCCTTCAACCCCGGCAAAAGGCGTCACATCCCGCACCTCGCGCCACAGGGCGGCGCTCTCGCCCCCCTGGACCACGTCGAACCCGGCCAGCGGTCCCTTCTGCAACTGCTCGGCCCGATAGGCGACGGACCCCGCCAGCCCCTCGACCCGCACCTGCGTACGTCCTTCGACATGCGCGGCGCCACTGACATCGAAAGGCGACCCCAGCGCCGCTGCCAACGCCGCCACGCCGTCGCGGGCGCTCTTTCCGCGCCGCACCAAAGTCGCTTCGGCCTGCGGAACCGCCAGCACCTTGAAGGCCAGCTCTGTCATTACCCCAAGCGTCCCCCAACTGCCCGCCATCAGCTTGACCAGGTCATAGCCGGTGACGTTTTTCATCACTCGCCCGCCGTTCTTCAGCACCCGGCCCCTGCCATCTACGAACCGCACGCCCAACAGGAAATCCCGGCACGCCCCAACCTGCACCCGGCGTGGCCCGCTGACATTTCCGGCCACCAGCCCGCCCATCGTCGGCTCTCCTGCCGTACCCAGCAAAGCGCGATGATCCATCGGTTCGAACGGCAGGCGCTGCCCCTCTGCGGCCAGTACCTTTTCAACCTCGGTCACCGGCGTGCCTGCCTTTACCACCAGCGTCAGCGCCCCCGGTTCATGCAGCACCACGCCGGACATCCCGGACATGTCCAGCACCTCGCCTGTTACCGGTCCGCCCACGGGCCGCGTCCCGCCGCCCCGAACCACCAGCGGCCCCTCGGCCCCGGCAATCATTCCGGCCAGTTCGGTCTCTGTCTCAGGTCTCATCATCTTTTTCTTGGTCCTAAATACCCTGGGGGTGAATGGCCGCAGGCCAGTGGGGGCAAAGCCCCCTATCCCGCCCGCCGCAGGCGAGATGTTTCCAACGGAAACACCTTGGCCGGATTCAGCAGCCACTTCGGATCGAACACGTCCTTCACATCCATCTGGATATCCATGTCCTCCGGGTCGAACTGGCTGACCATCAGGTCGCGCTTCTCGATCCCGACACCGTGTTCGCCGGTCAGGCAGCCGCCCACCTCGACACACAAGCGCAGGATGTCCGCGCCGAATTTCTCGCAAAGCTCCAGATCGCCGGGCTTGTTGGCGTCAAACAGGATCAGCGGGTGCATGTTGCCGTCACCGGCATGGAAAACGTTGCCCACGTCCAGGCCGTATTCCTTCGACATCTCCCCGATCCGCCGCAGCACGTACGGAAGCTGCGACACCGGGATTGTTCCGTCCAGGCACATGTAGTCGTTGATCTGCCCCATCGCACCAAAGGCTGATTTGCGGCCCAGCCAGATTTTCGCGCTTTCTTCGGCGCTGGTGCTTTCACGCAGGTCCACCGGGTTGTGGGATCGGGCGATCTCCAGGATCAGGTCCAGTTGCTCCTTGATCTCTGCATCAGAGCCCTCGACCTCGACAATCAGCAGGGCCTCGCAATCCGGGTATCCCGCCCCGGCGAAGGCTTCGGTCGCGCGGATGCAGGGGCGGTCCATGAACTCGATGGCGACAGGCAGGACACCCGCCTTTATGATGTCGCTGACACACTGGCCCGCCACCTCGTTTGAATCGAACCCCATCAGCACGGGCCGCGCACCTTCGGGTTTGTGCAGGATGCGAAGGGTGGCTTCCGTCACCACCCCCAGCTGCCCCTCGGACCCACAGATCACCCCCAGCAGGTCCAGCCCGCCAGCATCCAGATGCGCCCCGCCGATATCCACCACGGTGCCGTCCATCATCACCATGGTGACGCCCATCAGGTTATTCGTGGTCACACCGTATTTCAGGCAATGCGCCCCACCAGAATTCATCGCGATATTACCGGCAATCGCGCAGGCCAGTTGCGACGACGGGTCCGGCGCGTAAAAGAAATCCTCTTGCTCGACCGCGCCGGTGACACTCAGGTTCGTGCGCCCGGTCTGTACTCGCACAAACCGGTTCTCGTAATCCGTTTCCAGCACCGCATTCATCCGCGCCACGCCCAGGATCACCGAATCCGCTGTCGGCAATGCCCCCCCGGCCAGCGATGTCCCCGCCCCGCGCGGCACCACCGGCACGCCCATTTCGTGGCAGATCCGCAGCACATCCGACACTTCCCGCGTCGAGGACGGCAGCACCGCGCAAAGCGGCGGACATTTATAGGCGGTCAGCGCGTCACATTCATAGGCGCGGGTTTCGGCTTCTTCATGGATCACCGCGTCGGCAGGCAGCACCTGCAACAGGCGTTTTACCAATTGCGGCTTTCTGGCCAGCACGATTGGATCGGGTTTTGGCATTTCCATGCGGCACCTCCTAAAATTGGTAAACTTATATAACCAAAACTGACGACAAGGCAAATCTTTTCGGCCAGAACGTCTGCGGCATCTTGCGCTGCCCCAGCAGCGCCGCCACTAAGGGCGTATGGAATGGGTCAAGATCATACATATCCTCTGCGTGATGGGCTGGATGACCAGCATCTTCGCGGTGCCGCGCGCGCTGATCTACTGGAAGCGCGAATATGACCGTCTGGGCGAATTCGGCCCGCTGGGCGACCTGACGATCCGGCTGTACCGGTTTTCGGCCGGGCTGGCAGTGATCGCCGTCCTGACCGGGCTGTGGCTGGCGCATGGTCTGGGATGGCCCGCCTGGGTACACCTGAAACTGGCGTTGGTGACAGCCTTGGCGCTGCACTACGGCTGGACCGGGCGGCTTGTGATCCGGGCCAAACGCGGGCAATTCGACGAATCCGAACTGTTCCTGCGAATCTTCAATGAAGTCAGCGTTTTCGGCGCCATCGCCATCCTTTGGGCGGTGGTAACCAAGCCGTTCTGACCATGACCTGGGCCGAGCGTGTAACCCTGTTCACCCCGCTGGACCTGGCGGCGGTCGTCGGGCTGTTCGCGGCTTGGCTGCTGATCGGTTGGCAGATCGAAAACCCCTCGTCCAAGCGCCCCTCGGTGTCCCGCCTGATGGCCGAATACCGGCGCGAATGGATGGTGCAGATGGTGACGCGCCAGCCCCGCATCTTCGACGCGCAAACCCTGTCCACCCTGCGGCAGGGGACGTCTTTCTTCGCCTCTGCCTCGATGCTGGCAATCGGGGGGGGTCTGGCCGCCATCGGCAATGCCGAACGTCTGGTCGGTATCGCGCAAGACCTGTCCATGTCCCGCGATCCGAAATTCGTGTGGGAGGTGAAGCTGCTGGTTACCATGTTCTTCCTGACCAACGCCTTCCTGAAATTCGTCTGGTCACACCGTCTGTTCGGCTATTGTGCCGTGCTGATGGGGGCGGTGCCCAACGATCCCGACGATCCGGTCGCCCTGCCCCGCGCCGCCAAGGCCGGAGAGATCAATATAACCGCCGCCCGCAGCTATAATCAGGGGCTTCGGTCGGTCTATTTCGCGCTCGGGGGCGCGGCATGGCTGCTGGGGCCGGTGCCCTTGTTCGCCGCCACCGCGGTCACCTTCTGGGTATTGTGGCGACGTGAATTCGCCTCGCGGTCGCGATCCTTCCTGATCGGGCAGTCTGACGGTATGGGCCACACGGTTTCGTCAACGGACAAGCGCCGGAAGGGGTGATAGGATTCGCGTATGACTCGCAATTTCCTTCTGGCCTTGACCTTCATCGCCGCCAGCGCCGCCTATGCGGATGATCCTGTTGTAAAGCAGGTCACGACGCAGAATTCGGGCATGGGCTGGCGCATCAACGTCACCCTGTCCCATCCTGATAGCGGTTGGGATCACTTCGCCGACGGGTGGGAGGTTCTGGATGCGCAGGGCAACCGCCTGGGGTTCCGCGAACTGATGCACCCGCATGTCAAGGAACAGCCCTTCACGCGGTCGCTGTTCGACATCATGGTGCCCGACGGCACCAAAGAGGTGTTCATCCGCCCCCGCTGCACCACAGGCGGCTGGGCCAAGAGCCTGACACGGGTCGAGTTGCGGCGCTGATCAGCGCCGACCTTCGCGCAGCCAGCCGGTCAGGGTCAACCCCAGCACCAGCAACAGTACCAGCCACGCGGGCAGCAACGAGGTCTGGGTAACGGCGAGCGTTTCATGGGCATCACGCGGGGTCAGCCCGATCCAGCCACGCCCCGCCGCAGGCCGCCCCGCCCGCACATCGCGGATCGACGGCAGGCCATCGCTCAGGTGCAGCACCCCACCACGCAGGCTGTCCACAACCGGCGCCAGCACCGCGCCGGTGGCGATCGTCGCCTCGAATTCCCTTGGTGCGGACGGACCCAGCCCGATCACCGCCTCCTTGTCGCCGTTCACCAGCCGGTACAGCCCGATTTCCGGCCCCTCATAAGTGGCCTCGAACCGGCCCGGGGACATCTCTTGCATCGGCAACACGACCGTCTCACCCGATGGTGTCGTCACGGTCACGTCTCCCACATCCGGGCTTAACGACCGGCGCACGATGGTCATCCGCTGGCCCAGCGGTTCGGCCCACAGCGCCTCTTCCTCCAGTTCGGGTTCTTTCATCATCCAATGCGCCAGCCGCCGCAGCAGTTCCAGCTGCGGCCCGCCGCCTTCGAACCCGCGATCCCACAGCCACGCCTGATCCGAGGCCAGCAGCGCAACGCGCCCCTCGCCCACCCGGTCCAGCACCAGCAGCGGCTTGTCGTCGATCCCCTGCATCACCACCGTGCCAGAGATCGGCTCGACCTCGACCTGCCGCAGCCAGCGCCCCCACTCGCCCGAACCGGTCAGACCCGCCGTCACGGGATGACGCTGCCCCATGTCCGTCACCACGGGCAGAAACCCGCGTTCGATCACCCTGGCCGAGGGGCTGGCTGGCAGGATCGCCGACAGCGGCGAGCGAAAGATCGAATCCGCGCTGGCGAAATCCGGCCCGGCTGCGATCAACACCGCTCCACCCTTCTCAACATAGCTGGCGACGTTTTCCAGGTACAAGGAAGGCAGGATTCCGCGCCGCTTGTAACGGTCGAAAATGATCAGGTCGAAATCGTCGATCTTTTCCAGGAACAATTCACGGGTGGGAAAGGCGATCAGGGCCAGTTCCGCGACCGGCACGCCGTCCTGTTTTTCGGGCGGGCGCAGGATGGTGAAATGCACCAGGTCCACCGAGCTGTCGGATTTCAGCAGGTTGCGCCAGGTCCGCCCGCCGGGATGCGGTTCGCCACTGACCAACAGCACGCGCAGCCTGTCCCGCACCCCATTGATCTGCACGATGGCGCTGTTATTGCGATCAGTCAGCTCACCCGTGGCCATCGGCAGGGAAAACCGAATGACGTTCATGCCGCCGTGGTCCAGCGTGACCGGCATTTCAATCGGGCGACCAATCGGCACGGTGAATGGCCCCATGTCCTGCCCGTCGATCGACACCTCCATCAGCGTTTCCGTCACCCCTTGCGGGGCCGCGCCCATGTCCTCTATCCGCAGGCGCAGGGTGATCGGTTCGCCCAGGATGGCAAAGGCGGGGGCGGCTTCAACGATCAGCCGCCGATCCCAATCGGCAGGTTGCCCCGACAGCAGCACATGCAGCGGCGCGGGCAGGTCGGGGGCGCGGTCCAGATCATGCACCAGCCCGTCGGTCAACGCCACGATCCCGGCGATCCGCCCGTTGGGTTCCTCGGCCAGCGCCTCGGCCAGTTTGCCCATCAGCAGGGTGCCCGCGTTGTCCGCGCCATCGCCCAACTCGATCCGCCGAACCTCGGTGTTGGGACGGGCGGCCAGCCGCGCCTGCAGCGTGTCGGCCGCCTGCGCCACCTGCCCCGGCCGGTCCGCCAACCCTTGGCTGGCAGAGCCGTCAACCATCAACAACACGATATCGGACAGCGTCCCGCGTTCTTCCTGGCGCAGGGACGGCCCGGCCAGCGCGGCCAGGATCACTACGCCGGCCAACCCGCGCCAGGCCCAGCCCAACAGCCCACGCCACAGCGCCAGGCCAGAGGCCAGCAACACCAAAACCGCCAGCACCACCAGCGCCATCCAGGGCAGAAGGGGGTCAAACACCACGCTGCTCATTGTCCCAACCTGTCCAGCAGGGCGGGGACATGAACCTGATCCGACTTGTAGTTCCCCGTCAGCACATGCATCACCAGATTGATACCGAAGCGATAGGCCAGTTCTCGTTGCCGTTCCCCGGCATATCCGCGCCCGACCGGGTACAGCGGGTTTCCCCTGTCATCCGTAGCCCAGGCCGCCGCCCAGTCATTGCCCCCGATCACCACCGGCGTCACCCCATCGTTCAGGTTTCGGAATGGCATGCCTTCTACTTTCTCGGCCCCCGGCGGGGCGGCCTCTACCCAGACGTCGCGGCTGCTGAACCGTCCGGGAAAGTCCTGCAACAAGTAGAACGCGCGGGTGACCACGTGATCCGCTGGAATCGGTTCCAAAGCGGGAATATCCAGCGGCGCGGCCAGTTCCCGCAGTTTCCGCCCGTTGGGACTGGACGACCCGAACCGCGCGATATCCGCATCGCGCGTGTCGAACAGGATCATCCCCCCGGCCCGCAGATAGCGGTTCAGCCTGTCATAGGCCGCCGCCGAAGGCATCGGCTGATTGACCGAGATCGGCCAGTAGATCAACGGAAAGAACGCCAGTTCATCGGTTTCCGGGTTCACCCCAACCGGAACGGCAGGTTCAACAGAGGTACGAAAGAACAGCACATCCGACAGGCCCATCAGCCCCGCCGCCGACATCCTGTCCAGTTCCGCGTCTCCGGTCAGGACATGGGCCAGCACCACCTCGGACGTTGCGGCGATGGCGCGCGCATCATCGGCCCGCGCATTTTGTGGAACGATGGCAAGCGCCAGCAGCAGCGCCGTCGCCCGCGCCCCGACCAGCCGCCCGGACAAAGCCAGAGACGCCAGGACATCGGCCAGCAACAACGCGATCGCCGCCGCCAGAATGTAACCGCCCAGGGGCGTCTCCCGCGGCCCGGCCAAGCTGAAAACTGGAATGCGCGCAGGCCACGGGAAAGGCTCCAGCACCCGGTCCGCCGTCATCGCGTTCAGCGCCAAGCGACGGTCGCCAGCCTGATAAACCCCGGGGCGCAGGTCAGGCCCCAGACGGCTGGCCACCAGATCCTCGCCCTTGACCCCGGGCAAGGTCGCCGCGTCCTGCAACCGGCCCAGCCCGTCCAGAACCTGCACCGGTTTCCAGATCGTCCCGGCCAGGTCGCCCGCCTCGGGCGTCACCACCGCCGCAGACACCGCCAGCCTTTCCAGCATCCGTACGAACAGGCCGGACAGCGGCAGGCTGCTCCATTCCGCGTTGGCGGTGACATGGAACAGCACCACCTGCCCCTGCCCGATCCGCTTGCGGGTCACCAGCGGCGTGCCATCGGACAATTGCGCGATCACCCGTTCAGCCAGCGCCGGATCGGGCTGGGCCATCACCTGCGCTCTGACCTGCACATCCTCTGGCACCGGCAGGCCATGGAACGGGCTGGTTTCGGGAAACGGGGCCAGCGACTTTGGTTCGCCCCAGCTCATCGCGCCACCCACCGACCGCCCGCCAGAGCGTAACCGCACCGGCATCAGCGGATCTTCCTCTGTCCGGCTGACATCACTGGCGGCAAGGCGCGGCCCGGCAAAGCGCAGCAACAACCCGCCCTGCTCGATCCACTCCAGCACGCCCTGTTGTTCCGCCTCGGTCACGGTCGCCACATCGGCCAGCACGATCACGTCCGGGTTCGCAGGCAGCACATCGGCCAACGCCCCGGTCAGGATTTCCGCCGACGGTTTCAACGCCTGCGTCAGATAGTGCAAGGGTTCCAGCAGCTCCAGCCCTTCACGGTCCTCTCGCCCCGCGATCAGCGCGACCTCTCTCAGGCGCAGGCTGTCTGCCGTCAGGGCGACCGCGCCGGCTGACCGCACCCCCTCCAACTCGAACCGGCTCACGCGGGCGCGCAATTCGGACGGCAACACCAGCGTGCCAGTGCTTTCCGTCGCTCCATCCTCGAGCCGCACAGGCAGTCGCGCCAGCACCCGCTGTACCCCGCCGGGGTCCAGCCCATGCGCCAGCGCCACCACCTCTCGCGCGGGGCCCGAGACCGCGCGCGCAATGTCCAACTGAATACCGCCCTCGGCGAACCGCGCGGGCTTTAGCGCGACAACCGCCCGCCCGCTTTCATGGATACGGACCGGGCCGCGCGATTCCAACGCGGCCAACACACGATCCTGACCATCCCAGCGCACGCCATCCGACAGCCACCAGGTTTCAAACCTCTGGTCGCCCAAGACCCCCAGTACGCGTTCGGCGTCCGGTTCCCACGGCAGCGGCTCCAACCCCGCAAGGCGCCCGCGCCAAGCCTCCGCCGCCTGGAACTGGATCGGGTCAGGCGCGGTCAGGCGCAGAACGGCGGCAGAGCGGCCAGCCCGCGCCGCCTCTGCCAGCAGTTGCACCGCCTGTTCGGACCGCGCGCGCCAGTCCTGCGCCCCGGTCCAGCCACCATCCATCACGATCAGCACCGGCCCGCTGCCCGTGGCCTTGTCCGGCTCCGGGTTCAGCACAGGCCCCGCCAGCCCGACAATCACCGCCGCCGCCGCCAGCATCCGCAGCAGCAGCAGCCACCACGGCGTCCGGTCGGTGACCGTGTCGTCATCCGTCAGCCCCAACAACAACGCCACGCCGGGAAATCGCCGCCGGATCGGCGCGGGCGGCACGGCGCGCAGGATCAGCCACAGCACCGGCAGCAGGGCCAGCGCCCACAACAACCACGGCGCCGCAAATCCGATCGGGCCCAGCATCATCAGACCGTCCCCCGGTTCAGCGCCTGCCACAGCCTCAACAGCGCGGCTTGCGCACTGTCAGCGGTGTGGTGGACGTGGAACTGCCAGCCGGTCGCCCGGCACAGCCCGTCCAGTTCATCTTTGCGCTCGGCCAAACGCTGCAAGTAGCGATCCCGCAAATCGCCCGCCTTCAGGGTTTCATGCACCAGCGTGCCACCCATGCTTTCGAACACGGTGCGTCCGACAAAGGGAAACGCCTCTTCGCTGGGGTCCAGCACTTGCAGCAGCACACCACGCACACCGCGATCAGCCGCCTTGGCCAGCGCCGATTTCACGGCCGCGACATCCCCCAGGAAATCCGACACGAACACCCCCCGCGCATGGGGGATCATCACCCGCGCCTCGGGTTCGGCATAGTCCTCGGGCGCATCGACACTGAAGAACTCGGCCAGCCGCAGGATCTGGTTGTTGCCGCGGCGTGGCGGCAGGTTGGTGCCGGACAGGCCCACCCGTTCCCCGCCCCGCACCAGCAGGATGGCAACCGCCAGCGCCAGCAACCGCGCCCGGTCCGCCTTTTGCGGCAGGTTCCGGTCAGATGAAAACCGCATGGACGCCGCCTGATCCACCCACAGCATGACGCTTTGCGCGATCTGCCATTCGCGTTCGCGCACGTATTGCGCATCCCCACGTGCCGACCGCCGCCAATCGATCAAGCGACGGCTGTCACCCGCCTGCACAGGGCGATATTGCCAGAAATCATCCCCCAGCCCCGCCCGCCTGCGACCATGTTCGCCCAGCAGAACCGTCCCGGCCAGATATTCGGCCCGCGCCAGCAAGGGCGGCAACAGCGCGGCCTCGTCCTCGGACCGCGCGCGCAGGGTCAGGGGGGTGCTCAAGCGGCCACCTCTACTCGGGTGATCCGGGCCGCCGTCGCATCAATCAGATCAGCCAGACGATCCCCCCGGGCACGCGAGGCAAAGTTCAGCGCCATCCGGTGGCTAAGCACCGGGCGCGCCATCGCCGCCACGTCCTCTATGGACGGGGCCAGCCGCCCCTGCAGCATGGCGCGTGCGCGCACCGTCAGCATCAGCGCTTGCGCCGCGCGCGGTCCCGGCCCCCAGGCCACGGTCTGCCGCACCCGGTCCTCCGCGCTGTCATCTGACGGGCGAAACGCACGCACCAGGTCCAGGATCGCCTCGACCACGCTGTCACCCACTGGCATCCGCCGCAGCAGGGTCTGCGCCTCCAGCAATTCGGGGGCGGTAAACACGCCATGCGCCTCTTCCTCGGCCACACCGGTGGTCGCCAGCAGGATATCGCGTTCGGTCGCCCGGTCGGGATAGTCCACGTCGATCTGCACAAGGAACCGGTCCAACTGCGCCTCTGGCAGGGGATAGGTGCCTTCCTGTTCAATCGGGTTCTGGGTGGCCAGAACGTGGAATGGCACCCCCAACACCCGGTCCTGCCCGGCCACCGTCACGCGCTTTTCCTGCATCGCCTGCAACAAGGCGGACTGCGTGCGCGGACTGGCGCGGTTGATCTCGTCCGCCATCAGCAACTGGCAGAACACCGGGCCCGGGACAAAGCGGAAATGCCGCTTGCCCTCGGGATCGGTGTCCAGCACCTCGGACCCCAGGATATCCGCCGGCATCAGGTCCGGCGTGAACTGGATGCGGTTGCCCTGCAACCCCATCACGGTGCTGAGCGTTTCCACCAGCCGCGTCTTGCCCAGCCCGGGCAGGCCGATCAGCAGACCATGCCCGCCACACAACAGCGCCGACAGCGTCAGGTCCACGACTCGTTCCTGCCCGATGAACCTGCGGGTGATCGAGTCCTTCGCCTTTGCCAGCTTTTCCTCGACGGTTTCGATCCGGGCCACCAGATCGTCCTGATCGGACATGGTCAAACTCCTGCGCAAACACTATTCTTTGGTTAAGTGTATCGCGCCCCGCGCAAATGGCAAAAACTATGAGCGAACAAATGATCGTGAAACCAACGGCAGATGGCATCGCCGCCGCGGCAAGCGCCGCCGCCAAAGGCAAGGGCCTGCCGCCCGTGCACAAATGGAACCCGCCCGATTGCGGCGATCTGGATATCCGCATCGCCCGCGACGGCATGTGGTACTACCTTGGTACGCCGTTCGGACGGCCGGAACTGGTGCGGCTGTTTTCCACCATCCTGCGCAAGGACGGCGATAAGTACTATCTTGTCACCCCCGTGGAAAAGGTCGGCATCACGGTCGAAGACGTCCCCTTCCTCGCCGTCGATTTCGAGGTGACGGGCGAAGGCGAGACCCAGCGGCTGACCTTTCACACCAGCGTCGGCGACAGCACCACCGCCGGGCCGGACGCCCCGATCCGCGTGGTGCGCGACCCCGACACCGGCGAACCCTCGCCCTACGTGCTGGTCCGCGCCAACCTGGAGGCGCTGATAGACCGCAAGAGCTTCTACCGCCTTGTCGATATCGGCACGCATCATCCCGTTGACAGCATCAGTTGGTTCGGCGTCTGGTCGGGCGGCCAATTCTTCCCGATCATCCCCTCTGCCGAGTTACCCTGACCACCCGCGCCCCATCGCCCCCCGAGGGCGACGGGGAGGGCGGGCGGGAGTTGCCCGAGGGGGGCGATTCTACCAAAAGCCAAGATGCCCAGATTCGCCGCAAACCTGACGCTGCTGTTCACCGAACTCGCGCTGCCGGACCGGTTCGACGCCGCCCGGCGGGCGGGATTCACCGGTGTCGAACTGCTGATCCCCTACGATCTGCCAGCCGAAGAGCTCGCCCGCGCCCTGCGCGATTCCGGGCTGCACATGGCGCTGATCAACACCCCGGCCCCGGACTGGGCCGCCGGGGATCGCGGCCGCGCCGCCCTGCCGGGGCAAGAGGCCGCCTTTCAGGACGATTTCGCCCGCGCGCTGCACTACGCATCCCACCTGAGCCCGGATCACATCCACATCATGTCCGGCCTCGCCCACGGCCCTGATGCGCACCAGACCTTGCTGCGCAACCTGCGCCACGCGACAGGCAAGGCCCCCAACCAGTCCCTGACGATCGAGCCGATCAACCCGCACGACATGCCCGGATACTTCCTGAACGACTTCGATCAGGCTGCCGCGATCCTCGATGCGCTGAACGCGCCCAACCTGTCGCTGCAATTCGATGCCTACCACGCCCACCGCATCACCGGTGACATGCCCCGCGCCTGGGCCAGGTACGGCTACCGCGCCCGCCACGTGCAGGTTGCTGCCGCCGAAGGCCGGCACGAACCCAACTCAGGCGCCATCGACCATCCGGCCTTCTTCCGGGCGCTGGATACGCAGGGCTACACCGGCTTCGTCAGCGCGGAATACTTCCCGGCCGCACGTACTCAGGACGGCCTCGCTTGGCTGCACTATTAGTTGCGCGGTTCACAACTGTTGTTTCAATTCGAAATGGATTTGCCGAACCGCGCGAATTGTTCTCTATCCTCATGTTAGCGCCCCCACCCGGCGCTCGGGACTACCGATTCGATCTTGACCGGAACGGGTGGCCGGACCTCTCAGAAGGATGACGCGCATGATGATGGTGCGCTGCTATCTCGGCCCCTCTCAAATCGAAGGGTTGGGCGTTTTTTCGCATGTCAACATCCGCAAGGGTGCGCTGGTCTGGTTGTTTGATCCACGCTTCGATTCCAGCTTCTTCACAGAGGACCGCGACCACGTCCCGGCCCATTTCCGCGAATTTCTGGATCGCCACACCTTCCAGCATCCCACGGACCCCGAACGCATCGTCCTGGAATGCGACGAAGGCCGTTTCATGAACCATGCCGATCTGCCGAACGTGGACATGACCAACCCCGCGCGCGGCGTCGCCCTGCGCGACATCGCCGCCGGAGAAGAGCTGACCCGCGACTATACCCAGTTCGCCGCGCAGCCCCGCCGGCCTCGCACACGCAGCCCGTCCCCCATACACGCCGCCGAGTGACCCTCAGCCGCGCGGCTGGATGTTGCGGATCAGGCCCTCTTGGGCGGCGCTGGCCACCAGTCGCCCGTCGCGGGTGAATATCTGACCGCGATTGAACCCCCGCGCGCCACCGGCCCAGGGGCTGTCCATCACGTACAGCAGCCATTCGTCCATGCGGAAATCGTCATGGAACCACACCGCGTGGTCCAGGCTGGCGAATTGCATGTCCGCATCCGAAAACGCCTTGGCAAAGGGCAGCACGCAAGTGCCCAGCAACCCGAAGTCAGAGGTATAGGCCAGCGCGGACCGGTGCATGGCCGGGTCGTCGCCGATACTACCGCGCACGCGTATCCACATCGCCTGTTCCGGTTCGCGCACCGTGCGGTCAAACGGCGGGCGCGGGTGAACCGGGCGCATTTCCACGGGTCGGGGCGTGCGCAGCCAGTCCATGAAGGCTGCCGGCAGTTGATCCGCCATTTCCTCGGCCAGTTCCAGTTCGGATTTCAGATCCTCGGGCGCGGGGACATCAGGCATTACGTACTGATGCGCCAGCCCCGGTTCGGTGACGTGAAATGATGCGGCAAGGTTCAGGATCGGCTTGCCCGCCTGCACCGCGATCACCCGGCGGGTGGCAAAACTGCGGCCGTCCCGGTCCCGTTCGACCTGGTACAGCACGGGCTGCGTGGCGTCGCCGGGGCGCATGAAATAGGCGTGCAGCGAATGCACCGGTCGTTCCGGCCCCACGGTGCGGATCGCCGACATCAGCGCCTGCCCCACCACCTGCCCACCGAATGACCGCCCCCGTCCCTGTGGCGTCGCGATCCCGCGGAAGAAGTTTTCCTCGACCTGTTCCAGGTCCAGCACATCGTGCAGCCACTGGCCCAGTTCCTTGTCGTCTTGCGCGCTCATCGCTGTCCCCGCTGTTTTTCCCTGCGCCAACAGTCAGGCCAAACCCGTCCCAAGTGCAAGCCGATTTCCCTGCAACGCCGCGTCCCTAGTGCCCGACGACGCAATGATCGTCACAGGCGGCATCCGGTTCTTCCAGTTCCAGAACCGAATGTGCGATACCGAACCGGTCCCGCAGAAGCGCCTTGACGGTCTGTTTGACGGTCTCCGCCCCCGCGCTGCCGTCCAACACCACATGTGCCTCCAGCGCGGTTTCGTGTTCCTGCATCCGCCACAAGTGAACGTGATGCACGCCCGCCACGCCCTTGGCCCCGGCCAAGGTTGTCAGAACCTCGTCCAGGTCGGTATCCTCGGGGGCGGCCAGCATCAGGATGCGGATCACCGGCAGCACGCCCTGCCACGAATGCCACAGGATATAGCCCGCAATCAGCAACGTCACGATCGGGTCCACCAACCGCCAGTCATACAGCAGGATCAGCGTGCCGCCCACGATCACCGCGACCGATCCCAGCGCGTCCGCCACGTTGTGCAGGAACGCCGCACGCATGTTGGCACTGTCCTTGCTCAGCCGCATCACCAGCAAAGCCGTGACCGTGTCGATCACCAGCGCCACCCCGGCGACGACAACGACGATCCAGCCCTCCACGTCCTGCGGGTTGAACAGCCGTTCCACGCCCTCGGCGGCCAGATACAGCGCGATCACGATCAGCGTGGTATAGTTGACCAGCGCGGCCACCACCTCGGCCCGACCATAGCCAAAGGTCATACTGGCATCCGCAGGCCGCCGTCCGATCCGTCGGGCGAAAAACGCGATGACCAGCGACAGCGCGTCGGACAGGTTGTGAATCGCGTCCGCCACCAGCGCCAGAGAGCCAGAGATCACCCCGGCCACGATCTGTACCAGCGTCAGCGCGATGTTCACCGCCACAGCCAACGCCACCCGGCGGTCGCCGTCCAGTTCTGCGTGGTGATGGTGATGCCCGTGCGAATGCCCGTGATGGTGATCGTGCGCCATACCCGCCCCTATCTGCTGCGCGTCAGTTCCAGGAAGACGTCCTCCAGGTCCGCTTCCTCGGTCTTGACATCCCGGATGCGGATGCCTGCCGCGCGCACCGTCTCCAGCACCTGCTCGGCGCTGGTCTGCCCCGCGCGATAGCTGAAGGCGATACCACCGTCAGCCCGCCGCGACACCTCGATCCCCGCAGCCTGCGGCAGGTCCGCCACGTCCTGTTCCGGGTGGATGACCATCGTCTTGGCGTCGATCCGGCCCAGCAGGTTTGCCGTGCTGTCCCGCGCCACCACCGCGCCCTGGTTGATGATGGCGATCTCGTCGCACATCTCCTCGGCCTCTTCCAGGTAATGGGTCGTCAGGATGATCGTCATGCCCTGCCGGTTCAGCATTCGCACGTTTTCCCACAGCATCTGCCGCAGTTCGATATCCACGCCGGCGGTGGGTTCGTCCAGCACCAGCACATGGGGATGATGCACCAGCGCCTTGCCCAGCAGCAGACGCCGCCGCATCCCGCCGGACAGGGTGCGGGCATAGGCTTCGGCCTTGTCCTCCAGCCCTACCAGTTTCAGGATCTCGTCGCTGCGGCGTTGCGATTTCGGCACGCCGTACAGCCCGGCCTGCACCTCCAGCGCGCCGCGCGGGCTGAAAAACGGGTCCAGGTTCAGTTCCTGCGGCATCACCCCGATCGAGGCCCGCGCCTGCCGC
This sequence comes from Thalassovita sp., assembly GCA_017792425.1. Lineage (GTDB taxonomy): Bacteria > Pseudomonadota > Alphaproteobacteria > Rhodobacterales > Rhodobacteraceae > Thalassobius. Next base: position 650,985 of record CP051233.1, on the reverse strand, counting down.
GGGTTCACGTCCTGATCGAATCCCCAGATCGTGACCTGCCCGGCGGTTTTCACCACCAACCCGGCCAGGATGTTGATCAGCGTGGATTTCCCCGCCCCGTTCGGCCCCAGCAGCCCGAAAACCGATCCGCGCGGAATGTCCAGATCGACGCCTTTCAGCGCCTCTTTCGGTGGCTGCCCTTTCTGGCCGCCATAAACTTTGCGCAAACCCCGGATTTCGATTGCGTTGCTGCTCATGGCCCACTTGCCCCTGCTCTTCTGTTCGCTCATAACAGGACGTAATTCTTTTGCAGCCAAAAGGAAACGGCCCGGATGACGACGCAAGCGCCCGAAACCAAGATTGTCGAGAAATCCAAGATCGCCTGCGACGGCGGCGAAGGCGCGCTTGGCCACCCGCGCGTCTGGCTGACCATCCCCGAGGGCGAAGGCTATGTCGAATGCCCCTATTGTGACGCCAAGTACGTCCTGAAGGGCCGCGACGCCGCCTGAACCGCTGACGCCTGCACCGGTTGACCGCGCAGGATTCGGGTATTTTTCCAAGAAAAAGCAGCAGGGCGTGCCCGACATCTGGCCGCGCCCCGTTCGGCATGGCACAAAGGCCATGCGCGCAGGAACAGGGAGAGACCGGCCATGCAATTCGGAAAAGGGTGCCACCTGCATCTGATCGACGGCTCCGCCTTCATCTTTCGCGCCTATCACGCGCTGCCGCCGCTGACGCGCAAATCCGACGGGCTGCCGGTGGGGGCCGTGGCCGGGTTCTGCAACATGATCCACAAATACGTAGAGGCCAACACCGGCCCGGACGCACCCACCCATGTGGCGGTGATCTTTGACCATTCCGGCAAGAGCTTTCGCAACGACCTGTATGACAAGTACAAGGCCAACCGCCCCCCCGCGCCCGAAGACCTGGTGCCGCAGTTCCCGCTGACCCGCCGCGCCACGCTGGCCTTCAACATCGCCTGCAAGGAAATCGAAGGGTTCGAGGCGGACGACATCATCGCCACCCTGTCCTGTCGCGCCCGCGAGGCCGGGGGCCGGGTGACGATCATTTCCTCGGACAAGGATTTGATGCAACTGGTCGGTGACGGCGTGGAAATGCTGGACGCGATGAAGAACAAGCGCATCGACCGCGACGGCGTGGTGGAAAAATTCGGCGTCTATCCCGAACGGGTGGTGGACGTGCAGGCGCTGGCCGGCGACAGCGTGGACAACATCCCCGGCGCACCCGGCATCGGCATCAAGACGGCGGCGCTGCTGATCAACGAATTCGGCGATCTGGAATCCCTGCTGGACCGCGCCGAAGAGATCAAGCAGCCCAAGCGCCGCCAGACCCTGATCGAAATGCGCGACCAGATCGAGATGTCCAAACGGCTGGTGCAGCTGGATTGCAACATGGAGCTGGACTTTACCCTGGACGACCTGGAGGTGCGCGACCCCGATCCCGAAGTCCTGCTGCCTTTCCTGGCCGAGATGGAATTCCGCACCCTGACCAAGCGGGTAGCCGATCAACTGGGCGCCGAGGCCCCGGCCATCACCGACACCGACCCGCGCGGCGCCGAGCCAGAGGCCGCGGACGCACCCGACGCCATCCCCTTCAAGCCCGAAGACTATGAATGCGTCCGCGATGCCGCCGCGCTGGCCCGCTGGATTGCCCGCGCGCATGAACGTGGCTATGTCGCGGTGGACACGGAAACCACCAGCCTTGACGAAATGCGCGCCGAACTGGTCGGGATTTCCCTGTGTATCGACGCGGGACAGGCCTGCTACATCCCCGTCGGCCACAAGGACGGCAGCGACGACCTGTTCGGCAGCGACACCCTGGCCGAGGGGCAAATGCCGCTGGACCAGGCGCTGGAACTGCTGAAACCGGTTCTGCAGGACGCGTCGGTTCTGAAAATCGGGCAGAACATGAAATACGACGCCAAGATCTTTGCGCGTCACGGAATCACCGTCGCCCCGTTCGACGACACCATGCTGATGTCCTATGCGATGAACGCCGGACTGCACGGGCACGGGATGGATGCGCTGGCCGAACGCTACCTGACCCACACGCCGATCCCGATCAAATCGCTGCTGGGCACCGGCAAATCCGCCATCACCTTTGACCGCGTGCCGATTGACGACGCGGTGAAATACGCCGCCGAAGACGCCGACATCACCCTGCGCCTGTGGGAATTGTTCAAGCCGCAGTTGCACCAGGCCCGCGTCACCACCGTCTACGAAACGCTGGAACGCCCGCTGGCCCCGGTGCTGGCCCGGATGGAAATGCACGGCATCAAGGTCAACCGCGATACCCTGTCGCGCATGTCCAACGCCTTTGCCCAGAAAATGGCGGGGCTAGAGGCAGAGCTGCACGAACTGGCCGGCCACGATTTCAACGTCCAGTCCCCCGCCCAGGTCGGCGCCATCCTGTTCGAGGAAATGGGCCTGCAAGGCGGCAAGAAAACCAAGACCGGGCAATGGTCTACCCCCGCCGACGTGCTGGAAGATCTGGCCACCGAACACGATTTCGCCGCCCGGGTGCTGGATTACCGCCAGTTGCAGAAACTGAAATCCACCTACACCGACGCGCTGCAGGACCACATCAACCCCGAAACGGGCCGCGTTCATACGTCCTATGTGCAGACCGGGGCCAACACGGGGCGTCTGGCCTCGACCGACCCCAACCTGCAAAACATCCCCGTCCGCACCGAGGAAGGCCGCCGTATCCGCGAAGCCTTTGTTGCGGACGAAGGCAAGGTGCTGCTGTCGCTGGACTACAGCCAGATCGAACTGCGCATTCTGGCCGAAATGGCCGGGATCGACGCACTGAAACAGGCATTCAAGGATGGTCTGGACATTCACGCCATGACCGCCAGCGAAATGTTCGACGTGCCGCTGGACCAGATGACCCCCGACATCCGCCGCCGCGCCAAGGCAATCAACTTCGGCGTGATCTACGGCATTTCGGGCTTCGGCCTTGCGCGCAACCTGCGCATCCCGCGGGCCGAGGCGCAGGGCTTCATCGACCGTTATTTCGAACGCTTCCCCGGAATCCGCAGCTACATGGACGCGACCACGACCTTCGCCAAGGAACACGGCTATGTGCAGACGATGTTCGGCCGCAAGATCCACACGCCGGAAATCAACGCCAAGGGCCCCGGCGCCGGATTTGCGAAACGCGCCGCGATCAATGCGCCGATTCAGGGCACCGCCGCCGATGTGATCCGCCGCGCCATGATCCGCATGGAATCCGCGATTGCTGATCTGCCCGCCAAGATGCTGCTACAGGTGCATGACGAACTGCTGTTCGAGGTGGACGAAGGCCAAGCCGACGCCGTGATCGCCCGCGCGCGCGAGGTCATGGAAACCGCCGCCGCCCCCGCCCTGCATTTGACCGTTCCGCTGACCGTGGACGCCGGACAGGGCCAGAACTGGGCGCAGGCACACTAATCCCGCGCGATTTCGGCCCGCAGGGCGTCCATCAACAGGCCCAGTGTTTTCAGGTAGTGCGGGCTGTCCAGCCGGCCCGACTCGAACACTTTGGCCGCACCAGCCACCATGACGAACGGCCCGTTGATGATGCGCGGCCGCAGCGGTGTCAGGCAGGCGCGCAGCATGTACTGCCCGGTTTCACCCCCCGCGCGGCCATCATTCGCCGACATCACGGCCAGCGGCTTGTCCTTCAGAACCATGCCTTCGACCCGGCTGACCCAGTCCAGCGCGTTCTTCAGCACGCCGGTGATGCCCTTGTTGTACTCGGGCGAGGACAGGATGATCCCGTCCGCCTGCCGGATCTGGTCCGCCAGCGCCAGCACCGCCCCCGGAATCCCCTGCGCGTCCTCCAGGTCGCCGTCATACAGCGGCAGGCGCAGATCGGCCTTGATCACCGTCGCCGGGCCGAACAGCGCCACCGCTTCGGCCAGCAGCTTGCGGTTCACGGACCCCGCGCGCAGCGATCCGCAAATGGTCAGGATGGTCGGTTTGGTCATCGGTCCCCCGTGGTCAGAAAAGAAGAACGCCCCGGCCCGACGGGCACGGGGCGTTCCGACCATCCCTAGCAGATGGATCAGTTCGGCAGAATGATAATCTCGACCCGCCGGTTCTGGGCGCGGCCCTCGGGGGTCAGGTTGGTGGCGATGGGCATATCCTCGCCCCGGCCGATGATCCGCACGCGGCTACCATAGACACCGGACCCAATCAGGATATTCGCCACCGACGACGCGCGCCGCTGCGACAAGTCCAGGTTATACTGGGCCGACCCGGTGTTATCCGTATGCCCCACGACCTGCACCGTGGTGTCGGGATAGCGGTTCAGGCTGGCCGCCACGGTTTGCAGATCATCCCGCAGCGCGGGCTGGACATAGGTGCTGTCCGTATCGAACAGGATATCCTGCGGCATGATCACCACCAGCCGGTCGCCTTCGTTGATGATGCGCACGCGGCCGTCCAGGCTCTGACGCAACTCGGCCTCCTGCTTGTCCAGGTTGTTGCCGATCGCGGCCCCGACACCCGCGCCAACAATGCCGCCGACAATCGCGCCCTTCTTGTTGTCCTTGGATACTGCCGCCCCGGTGATTGCCCCCAGGATACCGCCCAGAACAGCCCCTTCCTTGGCGTTCTTGTTCGGGTCAGTGCCATTCAGGTATTCAGGCCCTGTACAGGCGGTGGTCAGCAGCAGCGCAGCGCCGGACAGGATCATCACGGCTTTGTTTGCTCGGATCATTGGTCAATGCCTCTTTTGGTTCTCCGGCAAGCGGATCAACGGCATTATATGAAGCGGAACCGCCTGACCCAAAACACGATTATGTAAACCTGCGCGGGTTTTCGCGCATTCAGGCGGATTCCGCCCGCGCGGATTCCCAGGCCAGCAACGCGCGCTTCACCGGCAGGCCCCAGTGATAGCCGCCCAACTCGCCCGACTTGCGCAAAGCGCGGTGGCAGGGGATCAGCCAACTGACAGGATTGCGTCCCACCGCCGTGCCAACCGCCCGCACGGCCTTCGGACTGCCGATCGACTGGGCGATCTCCGAGTACGTGGTCACATGCCCCGAAGGGATCCGCAGCAACGCCTCCCAGACCTTGATCTGGAACGGTGCGCCGATCATGTGCAGCCGGGTTTCACCCTTCTGGTCAAACACCGCGTCCACCAGCGGTTTCAGCGCCATCGAATCTTCCACGAAATCCGCCTTGGGCCAACGCGACAGCATGTCCTGCATCGCGTGTTCCGTCCCGGTTTCGGCGGCAAAGGCCAACCCGCACAGCCCCTTTTCGGTGCCCATCACCAGCGCCAGCCCGAACGGGCTGTCAAACCAGCCCCAGCGCACCACCACGCCCTCACCTGCCTTGGCATAATCGCCGGGGCTCATGGCCTCCCAGCGGATGAACAGGTCATGCAACCGCCCATTGCCCGACAGCCCAACAGAATGGCTGACCTGAAGCGTCGTCATGTTGTCCCGCAGCAGCGCCTTGGCGTGATCCAGCGCCAGGTATTGTTGGTACCGCTTCGGCGACACCCCCACCCATTGCGAAAACACCCGCTGAAAATGCGCCGGGCTCATGTCCATCCGCACCGCCAGGCCGCCCAGTGACAGGCCCGGTTCCGCGTCGATCAGGTCCAGCGCGCGGCGCATGACGTTGTAATGGTATCCGGTTTCCATGTCGTGCATCGGCCCATCCTTTCCTTGTCCCATACCTTAGCCCGCAACGGCGCGGCCAATCGACCCGGAACTTGCGGGAAAGGCTTGTGGGCAGCCGCCGCGCTTGGCATAGCTTCGCCCATGGCACAGCAGCTCGATTATCACACGATCAAAGAGATCTTTACACGCTTTCACGCCAGCGAACCCGAACCCAAGGGTGAACTGGACCATGTGAACGCCTATACGCTGGTCGTGGCTGTCGCGCTGTCGGCGCAGGCCACCGACAAGGGCGTCAACAAGGCCACGGCCGAACTGTTCAAGATCGCCGACACCCCCGAGAAGATGCTGGACCTGGGCGAAGACGGCCTGATCGAACACATCAAGACCATCGGCCTTTTCCGCAACAAGGCAAAGAACGTCATAAAGCTCAGCCGCATCCTGGTCGAGGACTACGACGGCGAAGTGCCCAATTCCCGCGCCGCGCTGGAAAGCCTGCCGGGCGTGGGCCGCAAGACCGCCAACGTGGTACTGAACATGTGGTGGCGCCACCCGGCACAGGCGGTGGATACGCATATCTTCCGCTTCGGCAACCGCTCGGGCGTGGCGGTGGGCAAGGACGTGGTCGCCGTCGAACGCGCGATAGAGGATCACATCCCCGTCGATTTCCAGCTGCACGCCCACCATTGGATGATATTGCACGGTCGCTACACCTGCGTTGCCCGCAAACCCAAATGCAACGCCTGCCTGATCCGCGACCTGTGTTTGTACGAGGACAAGACCCCATGAAGAAATACCAGGTCGTCGGCATCGGTAACGCCATCGTCGACGTGATCAGCCGCTGCGACGATGCCTTCCTGTCGAAGATGGGCATCGAAAAAGGCATCATGCAACTGGTCGAACAGGACCGCGGCGAACACCTTTATGACAACATGGCCGATCACCTGCGCATCCCCGGCGGGTCAGTGGCCAACACGCTGGCGGGGCTGGGCAACCTCGGCCTGTCCACCGCCTTCATCGGCCGGGTTCGCGCCGATGCGCTTGGCCGCTTCTACGCCGATGAAATGGCCCGCGACGGCACCGATTTCGTCAATCCGCCGGTGGACCTGCGGCAGGGGGGCCTGCCCACCTCGCGCTCGATGATTTTCGTCACACCGGACGGCGAACGCTCGATGAACACCTACCTCGGCATCTCGTCCGAACTCGGCCCCGATGACGTCTCCGACGACGTCGCCGGACAGGCCGAGGTGCTGTTCCTCGAAGGCTACCTCTATGACAAGCCCCAGGGCAAAGAGGCGTTCCAGGCCGCCGCCCGCGCCTGCCGCGCCGCCGGTGGCCGCGCCGGCATCGCCCTGTCCGATCCGTTCTGCGTGGACCGCCACCGCGATGACTTCCGCCGACTGGTCAAGGAACTGGATTACGTCATCGGCAACCAGCACGAATGGGAATCGCTTTACCAGGCCGACCTCGGCAATGCGCTGGAACAGGCAGCGGCGGATGCCGGTCTGGTGGTCTGCACCCGCTCGGGTCATGACGTGGTGCTGGTGCGCGGCGATGAACAGGCCATTGTCCCCGTCACCGAAATCACCCCCGTGGACGCCACCGGCGCGGGCGACCAGTTCGCCGCCGGGTTCCTTTACGGCTATGCCACCGGCGCACCGCTGGACGTGTCCGGCCGCATGGGCTGCCTGACCGCGGCAGAGGTCATCACTCACTTGGGCGCCCGCCCCGAAACCGACATGAAAGCACGGTTCGAACAGGCCGGTCTGATCTGATCCCGGCTGTGGCTTTTTCTTGGTGAAAATACCCCGGGGGGAGTCCCGCAGGGACGGGGGGCTGGCCCCCCTTCGCCGCCCGGATCAGTCACCCAGCTTGGCGTGAATCTCGTCCAGGTCGATCTCTCCGACCGGCATCTTGTTGGCGGGGTTCTCGAAATCATAGCGGAACAGCTCGAAATCCGGCTTGTAGATCTCGTACATCAGGTGCATCGACAGGTCGTCGAAATAGTCCTCGACCGGGTGCAGCCGTTTCGGCCCGTGGCCTTCGGATTCGTTGAACCGCGGGATGTCCGACAGCACGACCGGATGGCGCGTCTGCATGTTGTCCAGCACCGTCTGCATCCCGTCGTTGAACCGTTCGGTCCAGAAGATGTGATCGTACCTGCCGCCGTTGGTGATGAAAGTGGACACATGCCCCGAAACCGAGGACCAGTGGATATCCGGGTCCATCGGCTTGCGGAACCGGATGGTGTCGCGCACGAACAGCAAAAAGCGGCGGAAGCTGCGGATCTGGTCGAACGCGTCCTGCCCTTCGGGGCCGCCCACCTCGATCCCGTATTTCTGGATCAGCAGCGGCACCAGGTTGCCGCGATAGCGCCGCCCGTTGCGTTGAATGCCGCATATCTTGTCAAAGAACGAGCTCAGCACCCGCGTATAGGGATTGCGCACACAGGTAAACGCATAGGCGGCGCGGTCCTTCACCGCCCGCTCGATCACCGGCTGGCTGGCGTCGAACGCCCATTTGTGCATGCCGCTGTCGGCATCGTGAATGTCCCCGTCAAAGAATGCGCCGTGATCGGAATAGAACATGATCTGCCCGATCGTCGAACAGGCGCATTTCGGGACGACGCGATAGATCACGCTTTCGCTTTCCGTCATCCATGTGCCGGGAAAACCCATTGGTTGCCTCCTGCCTGCAGGCGGAACTTGCCCGGTCCGCCTTAATTATTCGTTTGCCACGCCCAGATAATAACAGCCCGAACGCGCGGTCAATCCGGGCGCGGGAAACTGCGGTGTTTCCCCCGCCGGGTTTGCCGCCTAAGATGCCCGCAACAGACAGAGCAGAGCAAACCCTTCATGGCCACGATCGCCTTCATCCTTCTGTGCCACAAGGACCCAGAGGCCATCATCCAGCAGGCCCGCCGCCTGACCGCTGCGGGCGACTGCATGGCGATCCATTTCGACGCCAACGCCCCCGCTGCCGACTACCAGAAAATCCGCCAGGCGCTGACGGACAACCCGAACGTCACCTTCGCCCACACCCGCGTCAAATGCGGCTGGGGGGAATGGAGCCTGGTGCAGGCCACGCTGAACGCCGTGTCCAGCGCGTTGAAGGCGTTCCCGCGCGCGTCGCATTTCATGATGGTGTCGGGCGATTGCATGGCGATCAAATCCGCCGAATACGCCCATGATTTCCTTGATGCGGACGACTGCGACTATATCGAAAGCGTCGATTTCTTCGAAAGCGACTGGATCAAGACCGGCATGAAAGAGGACCGGCTGGTCTATCGTCACTTCCTGAACGAACGCAAACACAAGCGCCTGTTCTACACGATGATAGAGGCGCAGAAAAAGCTGGGGCTGAAACGCGCCATTCCGGCCGACCTGCAGATGATGATCGGCAGCCAGTGGTGGTGCCTGCGCCGCCGCACCATCGAATGGATCATGGATTTCATCCGGCAGCGCCCGGACGTCATGCGCTTTTTCCGCACGACATGGATTCCGGATGAAACCTTTTTCCAGACCCTTGTCCGCCACCTGGTGCCGGAAACCGAAATCCGCTCCCGCACGCTGACCTTCCTGATGTTCTCGGACTACGGGATGCCGGTCACGTTCTACAACGACCACTATGACCTGCTGCTCAGCCAGGACTATCTCTTTGCCCGCAAGATCAGCCCCGAGGCGACGGAACTCAAGGCGCGGCTGGGCGATCTCTATGCCGCACAGGGCGTGCGCTTCAAGATCTCGAACGAAGGCCAAAGCCTCTATCGCTTCCTGACCGGGCGCGGCCGCGTCGGGCGGCGCTTCGGCATGCGCTTCTGGGAAACCGAAAGCACCCTGGGCCGCGAACGGGAATTGCTGATCGTGATCTGCAAGAAATGGCACGTGGCCAAGCGTCTGCTGGCCCATATCCGCCACCACACCAACATTCCCGCGATCGAATACCTGTTCAACGAAGAGGACACGCCGCTGCCGGATCTGGGCGGCATCCAGTCCACCCTGTCCAAGCGTCGCCGCCACCAACGCGCCCTGATGCGGCTGCTGTTCGATTATTTCGCCACCGACCGGCTGATTATCTGCGTCGACCCCGCCAACATTGACCTTCTTCGCGATTTCACTGGCGACCGTTCCATGACCCGCCTGCTAGAGGTTGAATGCGCCTATTCCGATGAATTCCTGTCCGGCCACGCCGTGCGGATCGGGCTGGCGGGCGAACACACCTCGGCCGAGACATGGGAACGTCTGCTGCCCACGATCCGGCAGGACATCGTCTATGAAAGCGATGCTATCCGGGACGCCAGCTTCGAAAACTACACCCGCCTGCGCGAATGCGGGACAACGCGGGACAACACGGATGCCCTTGCAGCCTTCTTGTCCATCCCGCAGGATCAGGCGCACCGGATCGCGGCGACGCCCGGGCTTTTTGCGGACTGAGGATACAGATGCCCTACCACTACGATGATCAGAACGTGTTCGCCCGGATTCTGCGCGGCGAAATCCCCTGCCAAAAGGTACTGGAAACAGACCACGCGCTGGCCTTTCATGACATCAGCCCGCAGGCACCGGTGCATGTGCTGGTGATCCCGAAAGGCGCCTATGTCACCTATGACGATTTCGCCGCCAACGCCTCGGACGCCGAGATCGTGGATTTCACCCGCGCGATTGGCAAGGTCTGCCAGATGACCGGTGTTCAGCCCGGCGATGGTGGTGGCGGCTACCGGATGGTGGCGAACACCGGGCAGGCCGCGATTCAGGACGTGCCGCACCTGCATGTGCATATCCTCGGCGGGCGTTTGCTGGGGCGGATGCTGCGCGACCCCGGCACCTGAAACCCCTCGCTTTCATCTTGATGGCCCAAGCAAAAGGCGTGACGATTTAGGCGCGGTTCGACACCTCGATCAGGTTGCCGTCCGGGTCGCGCAGATACAGCGACACGATTGGCCCGGTCGCTCCGGTCCGCCGCACCGGTCCCTCCACGACCGCCACGTCGTGATCGGCGAAATGCGCCAACCACCGTTCCAGCGGGGTATCGGACAGGAAACACAAATCCGCGGACCCGGGCGTTGCAACCTGCGCCTTGGGTTCGAATTCCTGCCCCTTCTGGTGCAGGTTGATCTTCTGCGCCCCGAAACTCAGCGCCCAGCGATCCGCGCCATCCGCCCCGCGAAAGGCCACCGGCTCCATACCCAGCGCGTCGCGGTAGAAACGGATCGTGTCCCACAGGTCCGCCACCGTCAGCACCAGATGATCCAGCGATTTCAACCGCGCCGTCATTTCCCGAACGCCCCCAAGCTCTTTCGTTTCCACCGTTTTCCCATGCACAATGACGCCCCGCCCCGGACCCGTCAAACACATGTGGCAGACCCCGCCCGCGCGGACTCTGCACAAACTGCTGCTTTTTCTTGGCCCAAATACCCAATTCCACTGCCCGCAAATCGCGCAGGCTCAGGCTGTCTGGCGCTCCCGCCACCAGGTGAACAGCCCCGCCGTTACGATCAGCCCCGCACCGATCAGCACGTTGGTACGGATCGTCTCGGCGAAAACGAATACCCCGATCACCGCTCCGAACGGCAGTTGCAGATAGGCAAAGGGCTGCACCGCGCTGGCCTCGGCCACCTCGTAACAGCGGATCAGCAGGAAATGCCCCAGCGCGCCGGTCAGGCACAAAAGCCCCATCCAGGCCCAGTCAGCGGGCGCCATCGGTTCCCAGAACCACGCACCAACCAGCGTCATCGCCACCATGCCCACGGTCCCCGTCCAGAAAAAGCTGGTGGCCGCCGTATCCTGCCGCGCCACATAGCGCGTCACCAGACCGTAGACGGCAAACATCAGCGCCGACACCAGCGGGATCACCGCCGCGGGCTGGAACACGCCGAACCCAGGTTCCAGGATGATCAGGATCCCGATGAACCCGACGCCGATCGCGCTCCAGCGACGCCAGCCCACCTGTTCGCCCAGAACCGGGCCGGACAGCGCCGCGATCAGCAGCGGATAGCAGGCAAAGACCGCGTGGCTTTCGACCAGTCCCAGGATGGTAAACCCCCAGATGGCCACGCAGATTTCGGCCACCAGCAGCACGGCGCGGAACCCCTGCAGCCAGGGCTGCGATGTCGCCGCCGCGCGGCCCAGCCCACCGGCCTTCCTTGCCCCCACCACCATCACGAAGGCGGCAAAGAACCAATAGCGGATCATCACCACCATCAGCACGTTGTATTGCCCGGCCAAATGGCGGGAAATGCCATCCTGCAATGCGAACACAAAGGTCGTGGCGATCATCAGAAGAATACCCAGCCGGGTGTTGTCTCCGCTCATCTCAGCGGGCCTTTCGCGCGATGGTCATGTGCCGTTTTCGCCCGTATCCGGGCCGCCGCGCCACCTCGAAACCGGCCTCTTCCAGCCCCCGACGGACAAAACCGGCGGCGGTATAGGTCGCGGCGGTGCCAGTCGCGGCTGTATGCACGCCGACCTGCGCCATCAGCCCCGGTTCCCATAGCTGCGGATTCTTCGCCGGGGAAAACCCGTCCAGGAACCACGCATCCGCCGTCCCGTCCCACCGCGGCAGGGTATCGCGCGCATCACCCTTGATCATCCGAAACTCCAGCCCCGGAAGCGACAGCCGCGCCGTCGGCCAATGCGGCGCGAATTCCGCGGCGATCCCGGCAATTTCGGCAAAGGCGGATTGTGCGCGGACCATCTGTTCGGCGCTCATCGGAAACGCCTCGAACGTGGTATAGCGCAACGTGCCCTGCTGGCCGCTGTCCCGCCACAACCGGACCGCCGCCAGTAGGTTCAGCCCGGATCCGAACCCCAGTTCGGCAATGTGAAACCCGTCCCGGAACCGCCCCGGCAACCCGTTGCCGTCCAGAAAGACATAGGCGGTTTCCGCCAGGCCATTATCCAGGCTGAAATAAGGATCGTCGAACCGGGTCGACACGGGAATTCTCCCCTCCCGCCATTCAAGCTCGGCGCGCTGGTCTTGCATCCGCTGATCCCTTAGAAAGCCGGTGGAAAACGCGCCGACAATGCAGAGACCCAGGAGAAATGGCAATGGTGGATGTGACGGTTTACGGGGCAGGCGCCTTTGGGCTGGCCTGCGCATGGGCCTGCGCCCGGCGCGGCGCCAGCGTCCGGGTGATTGACCCCCACGGCCCCGGCGCAGGCAGCAGCGGCGGCCTGGTCGGCGCGCTGGCCCCGCATGTCCCCGAAAACTGGAACGACAAGAAGCAGTTCCAGTTGGACAGCCTGCTGATGGCGGCAGACTGGTGGGCCGAGGTCACGCGCACCGGCGGCCAAGACAGCGGCTATGCCCGCCTGGGTCGCCTGCAACCCGTGTCGGATGACCATGCGCTAGCCCTTGCCCGCGCACGCGCCGAAACCGCCGTCAGCCTGTGGCAGGGTCGCGCCGACTGGCAAGTCGTCCCCGCAACCGACCACGACAATTGGGCACCGCTGTCGCCCACCGGCTGGCTGATCCACGACACGCTTACCGCCCGGATGAGCCCGCGCAGGGCCGGCGCCGCCCTTGTCGCTGCTTTGCAGGCCTCCGGCAACGCAATCGTCCCCAAGGCCGACCCCGAAGGCCGCGTCCTCTGGGCCACCGGCGCAATGGGCCTCACGGAGATCAGCGCCGCACTCGGCCGCAGCTTCGGCAACGGCATCAAGGGACAATCGGCCCTGCTGCGGCTGGACCGTCGCGATTGCCCACAGCTATTCGCCGATACGATCCACGTGGTGCCCCACGCAGACGGCACCGTCGCGATCGGGTCCACCACGGAACGCGACTATGACGACCCTCGCGCGACCGACACCCTGCTGGATGACGTCCTGGCCCGCGCCCGCGCCGCTGTTCCGGCCCTTCGGGACGCCACGGTCATTGACCGCTGGGCGGGTCTGCGCCCCCGCGCCCGGTCCCGCGCGCCGGTTCTGGGCGAACACCCCCTAAGACCCGGGGAATATATCGCCAACGGCGGCTTCAAGATCGGTTTCGGCATGGCCCCGAAAGTGGCCGAAGTCATGGCCGACCTGATCCTGGACGGCCGCGACAGCATCCCCCCCGGCTTCCGGCCGCAGGCCAGCCTCTAGTACCGTTGTTCTGATCCTTTCTGCTGCACATCGGGTATTGGAGCCAAGAAAAAACCAGGGGGTGCGCCCCGCTTGGCCGGCCGTTCGAACCCTCGCCGATGCTTACCGGGGCGGGGCGGCTTTTCCTTGGGCGGTCAACGGCTCCCCAGCCTGTACCGCAAAGACAGAAAACCCGATTCTCATTAACAAACTATTGCTTTCTTGGCGCCTGATACGCCCGCCCTCGGCCCAGGCAACGCCGAAACAGCGCGCCCACCCCCTGCCCGGACGCGGGTGGGCGGGTGGGGCGTCCGGGCAGGGGGTGGCTATCGGCGCAGAACCGTCGCCCCGGTCAGTTCACGGCTGAATGGCACCGGATGCGGCGTCAGCCCCAAGCGTGCGCGATAGACCGGCAGCGATTCCGCCACCCGCATCACGTAGTTCTGGGTTTCCGTGAACGGAATCATCTCGATCCAGTCCACCACGTCCACACCCCCCGCGCGCGGGTCGCCGAACCGTTCGATCCACTGGTTCGGTCGGCCCGGCCCGGCGTTATACCCTGCCGCCACCATCACCACGTTGCCACCGAACCTGTCGGCCAGCTTGGCCAGATAGGCGCTGCCCAGCGTCGCGTTATAGCTCCAGTCGCCCAGCACCCGGCCCGGATCGTGGTCGACCCCCAGTTCCCGCGCCATCTGCGCCGCCGTGCCGGGCATCAGCTGCATCAGCCCCTGCGCCCCGGCCCCGCTGATCACGGTGGGATCGAACTCGCTTTCGCGCCGTGCGATGGACAAGGCCATTTCCGTGGGCACCGGCAGTTTCATCTTTCGCATCGGGTGCAGCGCGTAATAGGGCGCGGCAATGGTGATCCCCTTTTGCGCCGCTTCCTTGGCGATCATCACCTGCAGGTGCGGCTGTTCCAGTTCGGCCGCCATTTCGCCCATCTGGCCCAGCCCGGTGCGGTCCAACCCGCCCGCCAGGTGGACAAAGAACTGCTCGGCCAGCGACACCTCGCCCGCGTTCAGCGCCAGGATGCCCGCCTGGTAGACATCCGACCGGGTGAACGCCGCGCTGCGCCACGCCGGAAACGCCTCTGCCCCGGCCAGCGACGCATCGAACGCCACCCCGCCGCGCTCCGCCGCCAGCAGGCCATAGAAACTGGTCTGGTATTTCGCCCCTTCGGCATAGGCAATCGCCGCGCCTTCGCGGTCGCCCAGCGCCTCTTGCGTGCGGCCGATCCAATACCCGGCCCGGCCCAGCGAAATCGGCGTTTCCACCGCCGCCCGGAACCGCTGGAAATGGTCCAGTGCCCGTTCCGGCGCATCCAGGAAACGCAGCGACAGATAGCCCGCCAGCCATTCCAGATCGGCATAGCCATAGCCGTCCGCCGCCGTCATATGATGGGCCGAGGCGATCCTGTAGGCCGTCTTGTACTCGCCCTCGCGCATCAGGTCGCGCACCAGGTAGCGCCGCCAGCCGGACCATTCGGCGGGCTTGCCCAGCCCGGCGGCGGTCTTGCTTTGCGCCTCGATCAAGGTCACCGCATCCGCCGTGCGCCCCTTGCGCACCCGCCACAGGAACCGTTCATAGGCCAGCCCCGGATCGCCCTGCAATCCGGCGGGCACAGCGGCGATCAGCCCGTCCACGCCCTTGTCCTGCGCCCGCAGGCCGATCCGCGCCTCTGCCAGCTTGCGCCAGTCATCGCCGACCAGCGGCAGCATCTTGCGGGCATCGCCGCGCAGGTCGCGCCACAGCGCCATGTCCAGCCGCGCCTTGTGATGCGGGGCCAACGCCTTGCCCCAGCCCGCCACCAGTGCATCATGGGAATCGCCGTCCAGATCCATCGTGCGCCAGGCCTGCACCACCGCGGCCTCGGCGTCCGATTTGCGGCCCGACGCGGTCAGCGCCTTGGCCAGCGCCAGCACCCCCGCCCCGGTCTGCGGCGACCGCTTGCCGAAGAAGTCCAGAACCCGCGCCGGGGGCACGCCGTCCAGTCGCGCCTCGGCCCGTTTGCGCATCAGCGACAGCCCCGGCCAATCCGCCCGGCGCGCGGCAAAGGCCTGCACCTCGTCGAACGTCCCCTCGCCCGCCCGCAGCCGCACCCAGGTCAGCAAATCGCTGCCCACCGGCCCGGCCCGCGCCGCGATGGTGTCGGCATTCGCCCAGTTGCCCGCCCGTGCTGCCTCCAGTGCGCTGGCGATCGGTTGCGGCCCTTCGGCCAATGCGGGGGAATCGGTGACGCAGACGGCCAAAATCAGGGCCAATGCTCGGAACATCTCTTGCCTTTCAGACGGAACAGAGGATATGCAACCCCAGCTTAATTGCGCGTCCTTGCGCCTGCAAATCACGAACGCAGCAGGCAGGCGGCCCTCCGCCGGGCGCGCGTCAACTCTCCGGGTCTCTACCCGCCACATGCGAAAGGAGCGTGTCATGTTCAAAGGGTCTTTTCCTGCCCTGGTCACGCCGTTCAAGAACGGCGAGCTGGATCTGGAGACGCTGAAGAAACTGATCGAATGGCACATCGGCGAAGGCACCAACGGGTTCGTTCCCGTCGGCACCACCGGTGAAAGCCCGACCCTGACCCACCGCGAACATGAAACCATGATCGAGGAGGTCGTGAAGGCCGCCGCCGGGCGCGTGCCGGTCATCGCCGGGGCGGGCAGCAACAACACGCTGGAAGGCATCCGCCTGATCCAGCACGCCGAAAAGGTCGGCGCCGACGCGGCGCTGGTGGTGACGCCCTATTACAACAAGCCCACCCAGCGCGGGCTGATCGCGCATTTCACCGCGATGCACGATTGCTGCGCCCTGCCGATCATCATCTACAACATCCCCGGCCGCTCCGTCGTCGACATGACCCCGGAAACCATGGGTGAACTGGCAAAACTGCCGCGCATCATCGGGGTCAAGGACGCCACCGGCAAGCTGGAACGCGTCAGCCAGCAGCGCGCGACCTGCGGCGCCGATTTCATCCAGCTGTCGGGCGAGGACGCGACGGCCCTCGGCTTCAACGCCCACGGCGGCGTCGGCTGCATCAGCGTCACCGCGAATGTCGCACCGAAACTGTGCGCCGAATTCCAGGCCGCCACGCTGGCCGGTGACTACGCCAAGGCGCTGGACTACCAGGACCGCCTGATGCCCCTGCACGAGGCGATCTTTGTCGAACCCGGCCTTGTCGGCGCGAAATACGCCATGTCGAGACTGGGATTGTGCAGCGAAGAGGTCCGCTTGCCGCTGACCGGCCTGCTGGACAGCACCAAGGCCCGGATCGACGCCGCCATGCGCCACGCCGACCTGATCTGACCCGGCTGACAGCCCTACGCAAAGCCCGCCCACCCGGCGGGCTTTTTCTTTCCGTGCAAACGAAAAAGGGCGGGCAAACGCCCACCCTTCCACGGTTCCCGCAAGGGGTTCCGAATTATGCGACCGACAGGTTCACTGCAGATTCGCGGCCGTCACGGCCTGCTTGCAGTTCATAGGTCACTTTCTGGTTGTCTTTCAGCCCGGTCAGGCCCGAACGCTCGACAGCCGAGATGTGCACGAACACATCTTTGCCGCCCTCATCCGGTGCGATGAAGCCGAAACCCTTGGTGGTGTTGAACCATTTTACGGTGCCAGTGGCCATATCCGTAGTCTCCAGTTTTTGTTGCAGCCCGCGGAAGTGCGGCTGCCCGGCGTAGTCGGTCTGTATCGAAGACTGAACGCCGTAGAAACGGGAGTACTCAGGTCGAAATAGAATAACGTTAGCTCCCCCGATATGCGCAATCTGCGCCGAAAAATCAAGATGGGTCAAAAACGGACGGCACAGCGACGTGTTATTTCGTCATTCGCCCGCCCGACATGGTGACAGGGTCAATCGCCATCAGGTCCAATCCGCCGGACGACTCGAACCCCAGCCCCGCGCACAGCTTGGCCGATTCGACATTTCCGGCGCGAATGCCGGTATCGAAGAATTGCACGGCATGCCGCTCTGCCATCGCAATCAGCGCCTTGGCACCCAGCAGCTTGGCGATGCCACGCCCCCGCCAGTCAACCGCGGTTGACAACATCCCCCACCAAACCCTGCCTTCCTCCGCTGACCCTTTCGGGTTCTGGGCGACGGCGGCGGCAACGCCCGCGAACGCACCACCTGGGGATTTTGCGTACAGGCAGACCGCCGGGCAAATGTCGCCGCGCAGGAACGCGGCCGAAGGCAGCAACACGCCGCAGGATTGGGTCAGCGCATCCAGCTTGGCGAACTCCTCTTCGGTCGTGTCACCCCCGATCTCGTGAACACTCAGCCCGTCTGGCAGGGCGCGTTTCGACAGCAGATCCCTGGCAACCGCGATCGCGGACACGTCCGCTTCCCAATGTTCATACACATCCGTGACCAGGCCTGCCGCCGTTATGGCAGCGGCCCGCGCTTCCGCCACCTCTGGCGTCAGGCTGTCCGAGGGGCCGACACCTTGCAGCCTGGCCAGCGCGATCTGAAGCCCGACATCGTCAACGCCGCGCACCTTCAACGCGACAGCGCGCCCATGACAGGCATAGCGCGAATCCCCCCCAACGATCTGCCACAACAGATCGGCCCGACGCTCCAGCGCCTGCTGTTCAGCGGTGCCAAAATAGATGTTCGGACGGTCCATGCGAAACTATCGCACAGTACGGCCCATCCGCAAACCCGGAGATGAAAAAGGGGCGGCGCCCGCAGGCCCGCCCCTTCTGAAAACACGGATCGGATCAGATCCCGGTGTCGATGATTGCCTTGGCCAGGATCGGCACGGTCTGGGCGTTCAGCCCGGCGATGTTCATCCGCGAATCGCCCACCATATAGATGCCGTGATCCGCGCGCAGGCGTTCCACCATGTCCGGCGTCGTCCCAAGCCGAGAGAACATGCCCCGATGCTGCGCCAAGAAGCTGAACCGGTCGGACCCGGACAGTTTCTGCAGCTCGTCCGCCATCTGCTGGCGCAGGCCCAGCATCGACAGGCGCACCTCTTCCAGTTCCTTGGCCCATTCGGCACGCAGCGCCGGGTCGGTCAGGATCATCGTGACCAGACGCGCGCCGTGATCCGGCGGGAAGGAATAGTTCTGCCGGTTCAGATAGGCCAGCGTGCCTTGGGTCAGCGCCTTCAGCCCCTTGTCCTGCGCCACGGCCATCAAGATGCCGGTGCGTTCACGGTACACACCAAAGTTCTTGGAACAGGACGCCGCGATCAGGCATTCCGGCACGGAAGCGGCCACCAGGCGGGTCGCCGCCGCGTCCTCTTCCAGCCCGTCGCCAAAGCCCTGGTACGCGATGTCGATCATCGGTGTCGCGCCGGTTTTCAGCAGCACGTCCACCACGGCCTGCCACTGGGTCAGGTTCAGGTTGGCGCCGGTCGGGTTGTGGCAGCAGCCGTGCAGCAGCACCACGTCACCCGGTTTCGCCTGCGACAGGTCGGCCAGCATGCCCTCGAAATCCACGCCACGCGATTCGGCGTCGAAATAGCGGTACTCCACCACCGGGATGTTCAGGTGCTTCAGGATCGACAGGTGGTTCGGCCAGGTCGGGTTGGACACGAAAACGCGCACGTCCGGGTTGGCCATGCGCATCATTTCAAACGCCTGGCGGCACGCGCCGGTGCCACCGGGGGTGGCGGCGGCGGACACCTGATCCTGCGCGACGGCATCGCCCAGCACCAGGTTGATCATCGCGTCGGCAAAGCCCGGATCACCGGCCAGCGCCACGTAGGTCTTGGTGGTTTCCTGTTCCCACAGTTGCTTTTCGGCGGCCTTCACGGCGCGCATCACCGGGGTCACGCCCTCGGCGTTCTTGTAGACACCCACGCCAAGGTCGATCTTGGTGTCGCGCGGGTCTTCCTTGAACAGCTGCATCAGCTGCAGGATCTTGTCTGCGGGTTGTTCTTTCAGGTTGCTGAACATTTTCTCTCAGGCTTCTCCAGTGGCGACGGGAAGGGTGGGGAAAGCCCCCCATTCGGTCCACGACCCGTCATAAACAGAATGATCGGTCTTACCCATGCGCTCCAGCGCAAGGCACAGCACGGCGGCGGTCACGCCGGACCCGCAGGTGGTGATGACCGGCTTGCCCAGATCGACGCCGGCGGCCTCGAACACGGCGCGGCAGTCGTCGGGCGATTTCATCGTGCCGTCGGCGTTCAGCAGATCGGTGAACGGCACGTTGCGCGAACCGGGGATGTGGCCCTTTCGCAAACCGGCACGAGGCTCCTCGACCTCGCCACGGAACCGCTCGGCGGAACGGGCGTCGACGATGGCGTAATCGCCCAGCTTCGACGCGGCAGACACCTGCGTGACGTCCTTCACCAGGTGGTTCTGGCGGCGCACGGTCATGTGCCGGTCGCGCACGATCGGCGGCATGTCCTCGATCTCGCGCTCTTCGGCCAGCCATTTCGGCAGGCCGCCGTCCAGCACCGCGACATCGTTCTGCCCCATCAGCCGGAACAGCCACCACACGCGCGCGGCGGAATAGATGCCCTGGCTGTCATAGACCACCACCTGGTGCCCGTCGCCCACGCCCATCGCCCGCAGGCGGCTCATGAACTTCTCGACCGGCGGCACCATATGCGGCAGGTCGGACCGCTGGTCGCTGATTTCGTCGATATCAAAGAACCGGGCGTTCGGAATGTGTTTCGCGTCGTATTCCGCCTTGGCGTCGCGGCCCACCCCGGGCAGGAACATGGACGCGTCCAGGATCCGCAGATCCGGGTCTTTCAGATGTGCGTCCAGCCAGTCGGTCGAAACAAGTGTCTTGGGATCGTCCTGTGCCATCCGGGCCCCCGTATTTTGCTCTGACCTGCCTACAATGCAAGGGCCGGAAGGGCAAGACTACGCGGCGTCAGCCTTCCTTCAGAAGGCGCTGTTTCTGGCGGCTCCAATCGCGCTTGGCTTCGGTTTCGCGCTTGTCATGGATTTTCTTGCCCTTGGCGATGCCGATCTTCAGCTTCACCATGCCGCGATGGTTGAAATACATCACCAGCGGCACCAGCGTCATGCCCTTGCGCTGGGTGGCGTTCCACAGCCGCGCCAGCTCTTTTTTCGAACACAGCAACTTGCGCTTGCGGCGTTCTTCGTGGCCCCAGGTCTTGGCCTGTTCGTAGGGCGCGATATAGCCGTTGATCAGCCACAGCTCGCCCTCTTCGACAGAGGCATAGCTTTCCGCGATATTGGCAGAGTTCACGCGCAGCGACTTGACCTCGGACCCCTGCAGCACGATCCCGCATTCCAGATCGTCCTCGATCGCGTAATCGTACCGCGCGCGCCGGTTCTCGGCGATGATCTTATAGTTGGGGTCTGTCTTTTGCTTGGCCATGCGCCTTCCCTATCGCGCCGCCGGGGCGCTGTCCATCGGAAGGCACAGATAGGGGGTCAGCCGCCGCCGCGAAAGGGGCCGCGCGACTCGTCCGTTTCAAGGCGTGAACCGTACGACTTGACAGGTTTCCAGATCGTTCCCCCACCGGACGGCCCGTTTACACCCGGCCCTGTATTTCCGCCGCTGCGCCGGTCGCCGTGGCCAGCCTGGGCCAATTTCGCGCGGCCAATAGCGGCCCCCGTCCACCCGGTCGGGGCCCCCGCCTGACAGTGAAACAACAGATCCGCCCGGCAGCACGGCGTTGTTTTACTGGCCCGGCCAATCCGTCGCAGGTGGTACGGAAAGGTTGAATAATACATTCTATTTACTTAATACGTTCACGAAGCCCGGAGGCAACATGAACTGTAACCTAGGTAATCTGGACCGACTGCTGCGCCTGATCGCGGGTGTCGGGCTGTTCCTTCTGCCCTTCGCCTCGGGCTGGGATGTCTGGCAACTCGACGCGGTCAAATACGGGACTGCGGCAATCGGCGGGGGGCTGGCGCTGACCTCCAGCTTTCGATTCTGCCCTGTTTATCGCATTCTTGGCCTGAACACCTGCCGTCTGTAGCCCAACAAGGACACCGCCATGGACCCCAAGAAGATCTCTGAAGAAATCTCGGTCGCCGCCCAGATCCTGCCCGGCGACATTGCCACGCTGGTCGGGATGGGCTTCCGCTCGATCATCTGCAACCGCCCCGATGGCGAAGCCGCCGACCAGCCCACGTTCGAGGAAATCGACGCCGCCGCCCTGTCAGCGGGGCTGCAAACGCGCTATCTGCCGATCGTCGCAGGCAAGGTGCAGGATCAGGACGCAGACGATTTCGGCAAAGCGCTGATGGAACTGCCGGGGCCGACGCTGGCCTATTGCCGGACCGGCACGCGCTCGGCCACCCTGTGGTCGCTGTCGGTGGCCAAATCCAGGCCTGTTGCCGATATCCTGTCCGCCACCAAGGCGGCCGGTTATGACATGGCAGGGGTCGTGCGCCGCATCGTCAATGGCGGCAAAACCCCAACGGATACGGGCGATGCGCGGTTTGACGTGGTGATCGTCGGCGGCGGGGCGGCAGGTATCGCAGTGGCTTCCTCCATCAAGGCGCGCAAGCCCGATCTGGACATCGCCGTACTGGACCCGGCGGACATCCACTATTATCAGCCCGGCTGGACGATGGTCGGGGCCGGCATATTCGAGGCCCAGACCACCGCCAAGACGATGGGCAGCCTGATCCCGCAGGGCGTCCACTGGATCAAATCCGCAGTCGCGGCCTTTGAACCCAAGGACAACGCCGTCATCCTGGATGGCTGCCGCGTGGTGAAATACGACCGTCTGGTGGTCTGTCCCGGTCTGAAACTGGATTGGAACAAGGTGGACGGGCTGGTGGAAACGCTGGGCAAGAACGGCGTCACCTCGAACTACCGTTACGATCTGGCGCCCTATACCTGGGAACTGGTCAAAGGGATGCGCAAGGGCCGCGCCCTGTTCACACAGCCTCCGATGCCGATCAAATGCGCCGGCGCCCCGCAAAAGGTGATGTACCTGTCCGGCGATCACTGGTTCAGATCCGGGGTGCTGAACAACATCGACATCAACTTCATGAATGCCGGTGGTGTCCTGTTCGGGATCAAGGACTATGTCCCCGCACTGGAAGAATACGTAAAGAAGTACGACGCCAAGCTGAACTTCTTTCACAACCTTGTCGCAGTGGACGGACCCGCAAGGAAAGCTTGGTTCGACGTCTCCAGACCCGACGCCCCGGTGGAACGGATCGAGACCGAGTTCGACATGCTGCACGTCTGCCCGCCCCAGACCGCGCCGGACTTCATCCGTGTCTCCCCCCTGGCTGATTCGGCAGGCTGGGTTGACGTGGACCAATCGACGCTGCGCCACACGGAATTCGTTAACGTCTGGTCGCTGGGCGACGTGATGAACGCCCCCAACGCCAAAACCGCCGCCGCAGCCCGCATGCAAGCCCCTATTATTGCAGAGAATTTGGTGGATGACATTAACGGAAAATCCCCCACCGCCATCTACAACGGCTATGGTTCCTGCCCACTGACCGTGGAACGCGGCAAGATCGTTCTGGCGGAATTTGGCTATGGCGGCACTTTGCTGCCAACCTTCCCGAACTGGGTCATCGACGGCACGAAACCCAGCAAACTGGCTTGGCTGCTGAAGGAACAGATCCTGCCACCCGTCTACTGGAAGGCGATGTTGCGCGGCAAGGAATGGCTGGCCAAGCCTGAAAAAATTTCGGTCAAGTAGACCTCCCAAACACCTGGGACGGGCCAATCCTGTCCGTCCCGTTTCCAAGGAACCAAGGCCCGATGCGTTTTCCCAAACCGACCCGTAAATCCTTGGAACGCCACCTTCCGATCCTGCAATGGTCCAGAACCTATGACAAAGACACCCTGACCAGCGATCTGGTGGCGGCGGTGATCGTGACGATCATGCTGATCCCGCAGTCGCTGGCCTATGCGTTGCTGGCGGGGTTGCCGGCGGAAATGGGGCTTTACGCCTCTATCCTGCCGCTGGTGGCCTATGCGGTGTTCGGCACCTCACGTGCGTTGGCGGTGGGTCCGGTGGCGGTGGTGTCGCTGATGACCGCCGCCGCGGTTGGAAATCTGGCCCTGCAAGGAACGGCGGAATACGTGGCGGCAGCGATCACCCTGGCGTTCTTGTCCGGGCTGATCCTGCTGGCGATGGGAATATTCCGGCTGGGGTTTCTGGCCAACTTCCTGTCCCACCCGGTAATCGCCGGGTTCATCACCGCTTCGGGCGTGCTGATCGCCACCTCTCAGTTGAAACACCTGCTGGGGATCGAAGCGAACGGCCACAGCCTGCCGTCCCTGCTGTCCTCTTTGTACGGACATCTGTCACAGACCAACCCGGTCACGCTGCTGATCGGGCTGATCGCCACCGGATTCCTGTTCTGGGTCCGCAAAGGGCTGAAACCACTGCTGTTGTCCAAGGGGCTGTCCCCCCGACTATCTGACATTTTGGCCAAGGCCGGACCGGTCGGAGCTGTACTTGTGACCACGCTGTTTGCCTGGGTGTTCAGCCTGGACCAACACGGGGTCAAGATCGTGGGCCAGGTGCCCATGGGTCTGCCGCCCTTGGGCCTGCCTTCGTTCGACGCGAATTTGTGGTCGTCACTATTGATGTCGGCGCTGCTGATCTCCGTCATCGGGTTCGTAGAATCCGTGTCCGTCGCCCAGACCCTGGCCGCCAAGAAACGCCAGCGCATCGTGCCAGACCAGGAACTGGTGGGGCTTGGGGCTTCGAATATCGCCTCGGCCATTTCAGGTGGATACCCGGTGACGGGCGGGTTCGCGCGGTCGGTGGTGAATTTCGATGCCGGGGCGGAAACCCCCGCGGCGGGCGCGTTCACGGCCATAGGCATCCTGCTGGCGGCGCTGCTGCTGACCCCGCTACTGTATTTTCTGCCCAAGGCGACGCTGGCGGCGACGATCATCGTCGCGGTACTCAGCCTTGTCGATTTCTCGATCCTGAAAAAGACATGGGGATATTCGCGCGTTGACTTCACCGCCGTGGCGGCGACGATCCTGCTGACCTTACTGTTCGGGGTGGAAACCGGCGTGTCGGCGGGGGTGATCCTGTCCATCGGGCTGTTTCTATACAAGACCTCGCGCCCGCATGTGGCCGAGGTGGGACTTGTCCCCGGCACCCAACATTTCCGCAATATCCACCGTCACAAGGTGAAAACCCACCCGGAACTGGTGACCTTGCGAATTGATGAAAGCCTGTATTTCGCCAACGCCCGGTTCCTTGAGGACTATATCTACAACCGCATCGCCTGCGATCAACCGATCAAACATGTGGTGCTGATGTGCTCGGCCGTGAATGAAATCGACATGTCCGCACTGGAAAGCCTGGAAGAGATCAACCGCCGCCTGAACGAACTGGGAATCAAGCTGCACCTGACAGAGGTCAAAGGCCCCGTCATGGACCGCCTGAAACGCAGCCATTTCCTGCAGGAGTTGAGCGGAGAGGTATTCCTGGCGCAATATGACGCCGTGGCCAAACTGACCCGCCCCGCGCCCGTTGCCGCCCAGTGATTGACGCCCGCCACGGCGACGCCTATCAGCAACGCATGGGTGAGTGGATTGGCATGATCGAGGATCAGGACGGCGTTCGGGGCTGGGTCTTTCGGGATGGCAAAGCCCGATCGCCGGCCACTGGGTTGACTGCCGATGACATCTTGGCGCAACTGGACGCGGATGATGTTCTGGCTGTTCCAGCCTCTCGGCACGCACAGGCATTGCCCGCCAAACTGTTGCCGGATGCCCTGCCCCTTCTCGATCTGGCGCAGGAAAATCCGCCGGCGCGCTTGTCTGTCGCGCAACGACTGCAACTGGCGGGGTATCAGGCGCAGCATCCCGACTGGGACGGGGTCGTGGTGCTGTTGGATGCACGTCACAGCCACTGGTGCCTGATCAGCGCAGCCGAACTGGTTGGCCTGCAAACCTTTCTGACCCCCCGCCTGATTGATGCGTTGCAGGCCCCGTCGCAGGCAGATCAGCCCGCACTGCTGGAAACGCTGTCGCGTCCCGAACGGCTGGCCGCGCATCTGGCCCTGTCCGAAGCCAACCCAGAGGCAATTACCGGCCACCTGATCGGGGCTGAACTGGGCGCGGCGCGTGCATGGTGGTTGGGTCAGCAGGTAGCGGTGATCGGGCCGGTGGCGTTGGCAAACGCCTATGCAACTGGGCTGGCGTCGCAAGGCGTGCCCGCGATCACGGTACGGGACACCACCCCGGACGGGTTGGCCGCATTGCGCAGCCATCTGGGCTGACGTCACGCCTATGCTTGCCAATCGCACCGGGTGCGTGTCACCCTGCCACCAAAACCACCAAGGGAGGGCGCGGTGCAAACCGACACCCGACACGTTGAAACCCACCTGCCGCAAGTGACCGACCCCCGCAACTCGGGGATGGATCTGGATCTGGATTGGGTATTGGCGGCACAGGCCAATACCTCGGCCATAGAACGCCGTGCGGCCACCCTGCCCGGCCGGCGCAGCGTGAAGAAGGACTTTCAGGCCGCATGGCTGTGCAAGGCGATCACCTGCATCGACCTGACCACCCTGTCCGGGGACGACACAGCGGGCAGGGTTCAGCGCCTGTGCGCCAAGGCGCGGCAACCGGTGCGGGCTGACCTGCTGGAAACGCTGGGGATGCAGGGCCTGACCGTTGGCGCGGTCTGCGTCTACCACGATATGATCGCCCCTGCCGTCCAGGCGTTGCACGGGTCTGGCATCCCCGTTGCCGCAGTTTCCACGGGCTTTCCGGCTGGCCTGTCGCCTTTCCATCTGCGGGCGGCCGAAATCGGCGAAAGCGTAAAGGCCGGGGCGCGGGAAATCGACATCGTGATTTCCCGGCGTCATGCGCTGGCAGGCAACTGGCAGGCGCTCTACGACGAAATGCGCACCTTCCGCGATGCCTGCGGCGATGCCCATGTAAAGGCGATCCTTGCCACCGGCGAACTGGGCAGTCTGCGCAACGTCGCCCGCGCATCGCTGGTGTGCATGATGGCGGGTGCGGATTTCATCAAGACCTCTACCGGCAAGGAAAGCGTTAACGCCACCCTGCCCGTATCCCTTGTGATGATCCGCGCCATTCGGGACTATTGTGATCGCACCGGCTATCGCGTCGGCTACAAACCGGCGGGCGGGATTTCCAAGGCAAAGGACGCACTGGTTTACCTGTCCCTTATCAAGGAAGAACTGGGCAATCGCTGGCTGCAGCCAGACCTGTTCCGCTTTGGGGCCTCCTCTTTGCTGGGGGACATCGAACGCCAGTTAGAACACTACGTGACCGGCGCCTACTCTGCCTCTTACCGCCATCCGATGGGCTAACATATGACTGTCAAAGAAATTTTCGAAAGCATGGACTATGGCCCCGCCCCGGAAACCGCCGCCGAGGCGCTGGCTTGGCTGGTGGATCAGGGCGACAGGTTCGGCCATTTCATCAACGGGGCATTCACCGCCCCCGGCGCAGGGTTCCTGTCGAAAAACCCCGCGAACGGCGAAACACTGGCCACGCTGACCCAGGCCACCCAAGCCGATGTGGATGCAGCGGTAGAGGCCGCCCGCAAGGCACAGCCGAAATGGGCCAGGCTGGGCGGGCACGCGCGCGCGCGGCATCTGTATGCACTGGCGCGTCTGTTGCAAAAACACGCCCGCCTGTTCGCCGTTCTGGAAACACTGGACAATGGCAAGCCCATCCGGGAAAGCCGCGACATCGACATCCCGCTGGCGCAGCGGCATTTCTATTACCACGCGGGCATGGCCCAGTTGATGGATGCGGAACTACCGGAGCGCGAGCCGATCGGTGTTTGCGGACAGATCATCCCGTGGAACTTTCCGCTACTGATGCTGGCGTGGAAAATCGCACCTGCATTGGCGACGGGCAACACGGTGGTACTGAAACCGGCGGAATACACGTCACTGACCGCGCTGTTGTTCGCAGACATCTGCCGTCAGGCGGGATTGCCCAAAGGCGTCGTGAACATTGTCACTGGCGATGGTGCGGTGGGGGAAATGATCGTATCGCACCCCGGGGTCGACAAAATCGCCTTTACCGGATCAACCGAGGTTGGCCGCAGGATCCGGCAGGCCACTGCAGGCAGCAACAAGGCCCTGACCTTGGAACTGGGCGGGAAATCTCCCTACATCGTGTTTGACGATGCGGACCTGGATTCAGCCATCGAAGGGCTGGTGGATGCGATTTGGTTCAATCAAGGGCAGGTATGCTGTGCCGGGTCGCGCCTGCTGGTGCATGAAGGTATCGCCGAGCGGTTCCATGAAAAGCTGCGGGCGCGGATGCAAACCCTGCGCATCGGCAACCCGCTGGACAAATGTATAGACGTGGGCGCCATCGTAGACCCGGTTCAGTTGCAGGCGATCACCGACATGGTGGACAGCAACACCGCCGGCCAAACCTTCCAAGTCAATGCCCAGCTTCCTGCAGAGGGGTGTTATTACCCGCCGACATTGATCACCGGGTTGGAACCGTCCCACCGCCTGATGCAAGAGGAAATCTTTGGCCCTGTGTTGGTTTCCACCACCTTCCGTACCCCGGCAGAGGCGGCGCAACTGGCCAACAACACGCGCTATGGACTGGCGGCGACGGTCTGGACAGAGAACGTGAACCTTGCCCTGGACATCGCGCCGAAACTGGCCGCGGGGGTGGTTTGGGTGAATGCGACCAACCTGTTCGATGCCGCAGCTGGATTCGGAGGAATGCGCGAAAGCGGGTTCGGGCGCGAAGGCGGCTGGGAAGGGCTGCACGCCTACACCAAGCCCAAGGGCAAGACCAAACCCTTGGCGGTCTTGTCACCCTATGAAGGCGATGGTGTCAGCGACGGGCTGGATCGGACACCAAAGCTGTACATCGGCGGCAAGCAGGCGCGCCCTGATGGCGGATATTCCAAACCCGTCTATAGCAGGCCCGGCAAGCAGTTGGGGCAGGTGCCGATTGCCAGCCGCAAGGACGTGCGCAACGCGGTAGAGGCCGCGCGCGGGGCGTCGGGCTGGGCCAAATCCACCGCACACTTGCGCGCGCAAATCCTGTTCTATATCGCGGAAAACCTGAATGCCCGCTCCGAGGAATTCGCCAAGCGAATTGACTCGATGGTCGGTGGACGGTCCGGTGCAAAGGAAGTGGATGCCGCGATCAGCCGCCTGTTCAGCTATGCGGCCTGGGCAGACAAGTTCGACGGGGCGGTGAAATCCGTGCCGATCCGCGGGGTGGCGCTGGCGATGCGTGAACCGGTGGGCGTTATCGGGGCGATCTGTCCGGACGAAGCGCCGCTGCTGGGGCTGGTCTCGGTGATGGCGCCGGCGATCGCGATGGGCAACCGCGTGGTTCTGGTGGCAAGCGAGGCGTTCCCTCTGTCGGCCACCGATTTCTATCAGGTTCTGGATACGTCGGACCTGCCGGGGGGGGTCGTCAACATCCTGACGGGGCCGCACGGGGATCTGGCGAAAACACTGGCCCAACATATGGACGTGGACGCGGTCTGGAGTTTTTCTTCGTCCGAACTGTCGGGGATGATCGAACGGGAAAGCGCCGGAAACCTGAAACGCACCTGGGTCAACAACGGCCATGCGCGTGACTGGTTTGCTGCGCAAAGCGAAGGCCGCGACTTCCTGGAAGCCGCGACCGAAGTGAAAACCATCTGGGTGCCTTACGGCGAAGGATAGCGGGCCGCATCGCGCGGCCACGCCCCGTTCAGACGTTCTTCAGTTCTTTTGCGTGCATCCATTCGGCATGTTTGGGTGCTTTCTTGGTCTTGGACCATTCTTCCAGCATGTCCCATTTCACGGAATCCAGACGCTTCAGCATCTCTTCTTCTGCGGGGTCCGGGCAGGCCAGCTCTACGCGGTGACCATTGGGGTCAAAGAAATAGATCGAATGGAAGATCGAGTGATCGGTGACGCCCAGAACCTCTACGCCCTTGGACTCGAGGTGTTCCTTGAACTTGATCAGCTCGTCACGGTCCTTCACCTTGAAGGCGATGTGCTGCACCCAGATCGGGGTGTTCGGGTCGCGGCCCATTTCCGGCTTGGTCGGCAGTTCAAAAAACGCCAGCACGTTGCCATTCCCCGCATCCATGAAGATGTGCATGTAGGGATCCGGTTCGTGGGTGGACGGTACGTGGTCCTCTGCAATCGCAAGGACGAAATCCATGTTCAACATGTCGCGGTACCATTCTACGGTTTCCTTCGCGTCTTTGCAGCGATAGGCGACGTGGTGGATTTGTTCAATTTTCATCGGGGTCTCCTCTCCGTGCTTCCGGTGTTGAAGAGGGAATAATTGTTACATTTGTAACCATCAACGCGTTTTTTACGTGTTAAGTAAATTGTTCGCGGTCAGAGGAGATCGGTGCGGAACAAGCGGACCTTCAGCCCGCCATGCGCAATCGGGGGACTGGGCGGCAGGAAAGGCAGCGCGGTCGCCTTGGCAAGGCCGCTGTCAGAGGTCACAATCCCCACACGCCACCCCTTGAATCGCTCCATCAGAACGGACCCCAAAGCCCCGTACAGCCCGAACAACGGTTTCTTGTTGCCGATGCGCGCGCCGTAGGGCGGGTTGATGATGACCAGCCCGGCAGGGCCATCCGGCGGGGTGATATCGCTGATGGGTTTCATCTGGAAACGCGTCCAGTCTGACACACCTGCGCGCTCGGCATTGGCTTGGCTCATGCGGATGGCGCCTGCGTCCCGGTCCGAGCCATGAAAGGTGACCTTGGGCACGTTGAATGTCTGCGCCGCCTTCATCCGGGTCCACGCCGCAGGGTCGAAGCTGGCCAGATTTTCAAAGGCAAAGGCCCGGCTGCGCCCCGGAAACAAGCCCGCAGAGATTTCCGCCGCCTCGATCACGAAAGTGCCGGAACCGCACATCGGGTCCAGAACCGGCTCTTGCCCGGTAAACCCACATTCGCGCAGGAACATCGCCGCCATCGTTTCCCGCATCGGCGCTTTGTTCACGGCTTCCTTGTGGCCACGCTTGTGCAGCGACTCGCCCGAAGTATCTACGCTGAAGGTAACCAGATTGTCGTCTATCCGGGTTTTCAATACCAACTCGGCCTCAGGCGATACCGGGATGCCTGCCGCTGCCAGCGCACCTTCGATCCGCTGCGCTGCGGCGCCTGCATGGTAGATTTTGGAACGCTTGCTGGTTGCTTCGACACGAACCGGCACGTCTGATCGCAGCACTTCGACCCAGGGGAATTTCCGCGCCCGTTTATCCAGTTGCGCCAGGTGAAAAGCACGAAACTCTCCGATCCTCGCCAGTACGCGGGTCGCGCCGCGCAGCACCAGATTTGCCTTCCAGACTTCGGGCCAGCCGCCCCGAAACACGACACCGCCGGGGATCACCGACGCATCGGCAAAACCGGCCTGCTGCGCTTCTTGGCACAGGGGTGTTTCAAGCCCGGGCGTGGCAACCAGAAAAATTTCAAAACGGGTATCGTCGGTCATACGCCCGCTTTATCCGAGATCGCGCAGCGCGGCGACCGGTTTCTGCATGAACTCGACGACAGGGCGCCACCCGCCTATCCTGCCCCCAATCACGAGGGACGCAAAGGATCACAAAAAGTGTCGGTACGAGTGTTGATAACGACCGTTTTCCTGGCTTGGCTGTACGGACCTGTGGTTGCACAGGCGCCAGACCTGCCGAACACCGGACCCTTGCGCGCAGACCTCTTCGTCGGGCAGTTGAACGGAATATGCGGGTTGGGCAAAGCGCAGGCAAAGGGCTGTGAAAGGATACGGGCGCGGCAAATACTCGACGCGACAGCCATCCCTTGGCGCGCGATTGGGCGGGTCAATTTTGCCAGCATCCAATTGCGCAGCCATTGCACGGGAACCCTGATCGCAGACCGGATCGTCGTGACCGCCGCGCATTGCCTGTACAACTATGCGCGAAAATCATGGATACCCCCTAGCAGCCTGACATTCGCGGCAGGCTATCAGAAAGGCGCGGCGCTGGCGGCATCAGAGGTGACAAAATACGTTCTGCCCCCGGCGCATGACCCAAACAGCCGGGATTTCAGCGGGGCGCCGGGTCAGGACTGGGCTTTGCTGGTGTTGCAGGATCCAATTGGCGCCAAGGTCGGCTCTCTGCCCCTTGGTGACGTGAACAAGGCCGGAACCTACAGCCTGGCCGGTTATGCAGGACTGAGACCCCACATCCTGAGCCACGCGACGGATTGCGGCCCACCACGAACCGGAACACCAAAGGCCAGCATCATCCAGACCTGCGCCGTAATGAAGGGGGACTCTGGCGCCCCTGTATTGGTTCAAAATGGACCGGATATTGCCGTGATTGGCATCCTGTCCGCCACGGGCATTCTGAACGGCCAGCCCCACAGCATTGCAACCCCTGTCAGCACATTCACACAGGCCCTTGGCGATTTGTTGGCCGCCAGGTATTGAACCGCCTTGCCACGTGTTAGTTTGCAGCCAACCCTTGGGGCTGCCCGGTCACGACGAAGGTCAACCGGGAGGGGTCCAACAGGCGCTGCGCAACGCGCTGAACATCCTGCATGGTGACGGCGTTCACCTTGTCATTCCGGGTGGCGATATAGTCGATCGGCATATTGTCCGCCTGCATCCCAACAAGGATTCCCGCGATTGTCGCGTTGCCGTCAAACCGCAGAGGGTAGGCACCGGTCAGATAGGTCTTGGCGTCAGCCAGTTCCTGTTCGGAAACGCCTTGGTCCAGCAGCTTCTGCCATTCATCGCGGATGACCTGAATGGCTTGGGCGATCCTGTCGTTGCCGGATGACACGGATCCCATCCACATCTGCGCACCGTCCTTGTCCAGAAGATAGGTATAGATGCCATACGTCAGACCGCGCTTTTCCCGCACTTCGTGCATCAGACGGCTTTCGAAACCGCCACCGCCCAAGATCAGGTCCAGAACATAGGCCGCAAAGAAATCGGGATCGTCCCGGTCAATACCTGGTTGGGCGAACAGCGCCACGGACTGGGGCGTATCAAACTCTGTCACATGAACCCCGCCGGGGAAGTTCAATTCCGCGGGGGCAGGCAGTGACGGCCCGGTCGCGGGCAATTCGGCCAACAGGCTATCCATCAGCGCCGCCAATTCAGCCGGGGTAATATCCCCGACCGCCGCAACATACAGCCCCTCGCGGGTCAGCGCGTTGCGATGCGCCGTCAAAAGGTCCGTGCGCTCCAGCGCGGACACGGATTCCAACGTACCGCTTTCCGATTGGGCGTAGGGATGGTCACCATAGACGATTTCTCGAAACGCCTTGGAGGCCAGATCGCGCGGATTTTTCTGATCCGACAGAATGCCGGAAACCACCTGCTGGCGCACACGTTCCAGCGCATCCGGGTCAAACCGCGGTGACAGCAGGCTGTCACGCAGCAGCGCCACCGCCTGATCCCGGTTTTCCGTCAGGAACCGGGCCGAAACACTGACGAAATCATCCGACAGGTCATAGGAAAACCCTGCAGCCAAGTCCTCTTTCGCGCGGGCAAAGGCGCGGGCATCCTGGTCGGCCGCCCCTTCTTCCAGCAGTCCGACCATCAGGTTCGTGGCGCCTTTTTTACCCGGTTCGTCCAATCGGGCGCCGCCGCGAAACCGCAATTCCAGCGCCGTGAAGGGGATCGAATGATCCTCGACCAACCAGGCCTTCAGACCGGTAGGGGATGTGACTTCTTGAATCGCGACATCTGCACGAAGGGGTAGCGCCGCCAGCACCAGCGCGAAAGAAACAAGGAAACGCATAATCATTGGTCTACCTCCTGCGTCATCAGCCAGCCGGTAACGGATTGCCGCCGATCCAGTACCTTGCGGGCGACGGTCAGAACGTCCTCTGCTGTTACGGCCTGCAACTGCATCGGCCAATCCTGCACGTCCTGAATGGTCAGACCCTGTGTCAGTGCTTGACCATACCGGTTCGCCAACCCCTCCGTGTTGTCCAAGGCGTAGATTTCAGAGGCACGGACCTGCATTTTCACGCGGTCCAGTCGTTCGTTGTCTATCCCGGTTTCAACCAGTCCAAGCAGCACCTCATCCAGCGCGTCCTCGGCCTGTTGCAAGGTCACGCCGGGTGCAGGCACGACGACCAGGTCAAACGTTGTCTTGTCCAGCGACGTACCACTATAGAAAGCGGCGGTATAAATAGCTGTCTGGCTGTCGAACTGCAATTTCTCTGCCAGGATAGAGGTCGTTCCGCCCCCCAGAACCTCGGCCAGAATGGTCAGCGCCGCAGCTTCGGCCTGGTCGCCGTTGTTGCGCTCGGGGGCAAGATAGGACCGGCTGATATAGGGCTGCGCCACGCGCGCATCCTTGTAGGTCAGACGGCGTTCGGCGGTTTGGGGCGGTTCGCTGCTGCGATAGCGTTCCTTGGGTAGGTCGGGATTGGCCGGGATCGGGCCGTAGTATTCGCGGGCCAGCGCCAGCACCTCTTCCGGTTGCACATCGCCTGCCACCACCAGGATCGCATTGTTCGGTGAGTAATAGGTTCCATAGAAGGACAGCGCGTCCTGCAGGCTCAACTCTTCCATCTCGTGCTTCCAACCAATGACCGGAACCCCGTAGCGGTGGTTAAGGTACTGCGCCGCGCCCTTCTGTTCCCGGAACAGCGCCGCAGGGCTGTTTTCCACGCGCATGTTGCGCTCTTCCAGGATCACGTCCCGTTCGGTCACGATGTCTTTTTCGCCAAGGCGGATGTTCTTCATCCGGTCCGCCTCCATCTTCATCATCAAAGGCTGGCGATCCGCAGCGACGCGCTGATAATAGGCGGTGTAATCATAACTGGTAAAAGCGTTGTCCGTGCCGCCGTTTTTCGCCACCGTTGCGGAAAATTCACCGGGGGCAAGGGTTTCTGTACCCTTGAACAACAGGTGCTCCAGGAAATGCGCCACACCCGATTGGCCCGGCGGTTCATCGGCGGACCCGGCCCGATACCAGACCATATGAACGACGACCGGCGCGCGGTGGTCCTCTATCACCACGACCTGCATGCCGTTTTCCAGGGTGAAATCACTGATCGCTTCGGCCGCGCGCAGCGGCCCTGATATGATCAACATCGCCAGAAGGGCGGCGGCGAACCGGATCATTGGCTATCTCCTGTTGTTTTCCAGCAAGATACGCCCTGTTTCGGCAGCTTCAAGCGCCCTGACGAGGATGTGAGATCAGTCGTTGTGGGGGGCTGTCGGCGTGGCCACGCCAGCCGCCCGCCAGCGATCCAGTTCCTGATAGGGGTTCAGGGCTTCCTTGCGGTAGGCTTGGTTATAGCGATCAACGCGCACAAGGCGGATGCGGGTGAAACGCGCCTGCTTCTTGCGGAAATCGGCATCTTCCTCGGACAGCTCGTCCCGGATCGCAGGTTGCACGCCGTTCCGGCTGGCATAGGTGACCAGACCGGCCTCGGACGCGGGCACACCGGCGGGCGTCAGTTGCGAGGGTTTGCCCCCAAGCGCAGCCACTGCATCCCCGCGCGGGTTCTGGTCTGTGCGGTTGGCGCCTCCGGGCGTGGGGGTCGGAAGCGAGGTGTAGTCCTTGGGCGCTTCAAGCTCTTTGCCCGGCAGAATAAGAAATTCATCAGGACCGCCCGTGAACGAGCGCAAGTCACGCAACCGGTTGTCACCGCTGCACGCCGCCAATCCGACAAAAGCCACCAAGAAAACTGCGCGCGAGATCCGCATCGCTACCCTCCAGTCCGTTCCGCAACAGCATTAGCTGATCCCGACGCCCGCGTCACGGGTGCTTTTTCCCTCCACCCCACAAGATCAGCCCGAATGCGCCGAGGAAAATCGCGATGTCGGCCACGTTGAAGGAATAGGGATTGGAAAACCCGCAGCAGGACATGTTCAGGAAATCCGCAACGGCGCCGTACAGCAGCCGATCCACGACATTTCCCAACGCGCCGCCGATCAGCAGGCCTGCCGCGATCATTCCCAGAGCGCCGGGGCGGTCACGATGCACCCACCAGAGAACCGCGCCGGAAATGACCAGCGCCAACCCGATCAGGACCAGCCGCATTGGCTGCGCAGAGTTGCCAAGCAGCCCGAAGTTCACACCATCATTCCACGCCATGCGCAGGTTCAGCAGGGGCGGCAGCACGTCGATTTCACCGACATTGCGCAGGTTGAGCAGGTGAACCACGACGTACTTGCTGGCTTGATCCGCCAGAAACGTCCAGAATCCTGCCCAGAATACGAGCCTCATTGATCTGCCCTGTTTTGCCTCTTGCCGGGTGCGTTAGCCGCCCCTCGGGATTTGGTTGTCCGGCGAGTGTATCATGAACCCGCCGGAATTCCTTGATTAATCGACCTGTCGCCCACGTCTTAGTGACGGAAATGGCGCATGCCGGTAAAGACCATCGCCAGCCCACGTTCGTTGGCAGCGTCAATGACCTCTTGGTCGCGCATGGACCCGCCCGGCTGGATGATCGCAGTCGCCCCGGCCTCGGCCGCGGTGATCAGGCCGTCGGCAAACGGGAAGAACGCATCGGATGCCACGACCGAACCTTGGGTCAGCGGCGCTGCAAGGCCCATGACCTCGGCCATGTCCTGCGCCTTGCGGGCGGCGATACGGGTGCTGTCCACGCGGCTCATCTGGCCCGCGCCGACGCCCACCGTCGCGCCATCCTTGACGTAGATGATGGCGTTGGACTTGACGTGCTTGGCCACTTTCCAAGCAAACAGCAGGTCTGTCAGTTCCTGTTCGGACGGCTGGCGTTCCGTCACGACCTTCAGGTCATCCAGCGTGATCGCGCCGTTGTCCTTGCCCTGCACCAGGAACCCGCCCGCCACTTGGCGGAAGGTGGTGATGGCCGATTTCGGATCGGGCAGCGCGCCGGTGGTCAGCAGGCGCAGGTTCTTCTTGGCGGCAAAGATCGCTTTGGCTTCGTTGGTGGCTTCGGGGGCAATAACGACCTCGGTGAAGATCTTGCAGATTTCCTCGGCGGTCGGCGCGTCCAGTGTCTGGTTCAGCGCGATGATCCCGCCGAACGCAGAGGTCCGGTCACAATCAAAGGCGCGGCTGTACGCCTCGGCCAGGGTTGCGCCAGAGGCGACACCGCAAGGGTTGGCGTGCTTGATGATCGCGCAGGCCGGGGCGTCCGAGCCGAATTCCGCCACCAGTTCAAAAGCCGCGTCGGTGTCGTTGATGTTGTTATAGGACAGCTCCTTGCCCTGGTGCTGCAGCGCGGTCGCCACGCCGGGACGGTTGCTGCCATCCAGGTAGAAGGCCGCCGACTGGTGCGGGTTTTCACCATAGCGCAGGGTCTGGGCCAGCGTTCCGGCAAAGGCGCGGCGGCGCGGGGTTTCCTGGCCAATCGCGTTCGCCATCCAGGTGCTGACGGCGGCGTCATAGGCCGCGGTGCGGGCATAGGCGATCTGGGCCAGTTTCTTGCGGTACTTCAGGCAGGTCTGGCCGTCGTGACGGTCCAGTTCACCCAGCAGGGTGTCGTAATCCTCGACATCCACGACGGTGGTGACAAAACCGTGGTTCTTGGCGGCGGCGCGGATCATGGCGGGGCCACCGATGTCAATGTTCTCGATGCACTCATCGTAATCGGCGCCCTTGGCCACGGTGGCCTCGAACGGATAAAGGTTCACCACCAGCAAGTCGATCCCGCCAATACCGTGTTCTTCCATCGCCGCAACGTGACTGTCGTTGTCGCGCAGCGCCAGCAGGCCGCCATGCACCTTGGGGTGAAGGGTTTTCACCCTGCCGTCCATCATTTCAGGAAACCCGGTGACATCGGCCACGTCCTTGACCTGCAGCCCGGCGTCACGCAGGGCCTTGGCGCTGCCCCCTGTGGACAGCAGTTCCACACCACGCGCGGCCAAGGCCTTGCCCAGATCAATCAGGCCGGTCTTGTCGGAAACGGAAATAAGCGCGCGGCGCACGGGGTGAAGGTTGGTCATGGGGCAGCTCTTTTTCTCTGTTCAGCTCAGGTCTGGCTCGTCCCGGTTCAGGTCGCGGATACTGATCGGCGTATCCTGCGCCTTGGCCAAGGACCAGCGGATGCGCGTCGCATAGTCCATCGCGCGGCCAGATAAAACGATTTGTTTGGTCGCACGTGGCCGCAAACGGCCTTTTTCCAGAAAAACCGAGGGCTCCAGCGTCATTTCTGCGTTCCCTTCGTGCCGGAACAACCAAAGCTCGCCACTTTTTAGGGCAAGCGACACAGACGCCCCACCCATGTCCACCGTCGCGTCAACCTCGGGGTGCAGGTGGAACCGCAGGTGAAAGCCGATCCCTTCCAACGCCACCACCTTCGGCGACTTGTCGAAACGCCGTTTGGCGGTGTCGTCCAGCGCCACCAACAGATCTTCACCCGCCAGACCGCGGCCGTCAAAGGTCAGTTCCAGCGTCCGCGCGTGCGTCAACCCATAGGATTTGACATAGCCGTCGTGCCCACCTTCGAACCGCAACCCATCCGGGGCCTGCGACACCTGGATTGGGATATTCCGAGGGGTCTCCACCAGCAGTTCAGTCTTACCCCGCCCACCTAGCCGCGCACTGGAATACCCGTCCAGACACAATGTGGAATGGCTGGGTGTGGCTCGTCCGGCCCGACGCCACTTTTCCCCGAAAACCGCGCCGGACCCGCAGTTGACGATGACAGGCCGCCGACCTGAGGTCAGTTCAAACGCAAGGGTCGAGGCATGGGCATTATAAGACGCCTTGCCAGAGGGAGGCGCACTGGCGTCCACGATTACGCTGGTGCGCCCGGCGGACAGGCGCGCATAGCCCATCGCCAACCCATCCGTCGCCCGCCCCTTGACCCCGGACGCCGCCAGTGCCGTATCCAGTCGCCCTTCTATACCGCGTCCACCGCCGTGGAACCGGGCAAGCCCGCCATCCGCATGGCGCAGCGTGCGCAAGGTCGGCGCGATACGCTGTATCGCGCGTTGCAGGTCCATCGGAACGGGATGTCCGGTTTCGATCAATGCCGCGGCGCCCCAGGTCAGCAGGGTAAAGACCTCCAGCAACTCTTCGGGGTTGCGCGTGGGGATACCGCCCTGATCATCCACGTGTTGGCGGCAATCCCGCGCCAGCGCACGGACAGCGGCAGCCACATGGTGGGACATGCCTTCCAGCGAAAGACCCGCGTAGATCAAGCCGGTCAACGCCTCGAACCGGGGCAGACCGGGCGAACAGGTTTGCCAGCGGGACGACAAGAAAACCGTTTGCCGGGACAAAGACCGGAAATAGGCGTCGGACTGTTCCTTTTCCGCACCGCGCAACAAAAACAGCGCGTGATGTATCCAGCGGATGATGCGCCGCCCGGTCAGGTCGGGCGTCCAACCCGCCCCTTTCCCGGAACCGAAGCGATCTATCCACGCCCAAAGCCATTCCTGTGCCCTTTCGCGGGTGTTTGGGTCAGCCACTGCAGCCAGGTCATCAAGCCAGCCGAAACCATGTTGTTCCGCCTCATAGGAATTGTCCGGGGGCGCGATATCCCAGATCAACGTTTTGGGGGCCTCGACCAAATGTCCGGCGAACAGGAAGTTTCCGGCCATCAATTGCCGCCCTCGGGCGAAACTCCCAATGGTACGGGGTTCAGGCTGGCTGACAAAACCGGTCGCAGGACGCACAAGACCGCTGCGCCAAGCGTGAAACCGATTCATCCAAAGGGTCAGGCGCGCGGTCGTCCTGTCGGGTTTGAACATGGGCTCTGCCTCTTGCGCTCTGACGGCGGGTTGGCGGCAGAATACCCAAGGGGGCGGGCGCTGTCACCGACGAAAGGACGACAGGCGAAGGTTGGCCGTTCTATCCTTTGCGAAGGCAGGCCACATAGAACCCGTCCATTCCACCCTGCCTGCGCCAATACGAAGGCAACAGTCGCAACCCGCCTTCGCTGGTCCGCCACTCGGGATCGACACCGGGTAAATCCAGCGCCGCTGGGTCGGCAGAGACATCGGGGTGACGCTGCAGCGCCTCCTCGACCTGGCATTCGCCCTCGTCCGGCAGAAGTGAACAGGTGGCATACACCAGCCGCCCACCGGGCTTCAGCAGGGAAAGAGCATGGTCCAGCATCCGGGCCTGCAATTCAAAAAGCGCGCCGAAATCCGATCCGTCCTTGGCAAACGGCAAGTCAGGATGGCGGCGAATCGTGCCCGTCGCGGAACAGGGCGCATCCAGCAAGATTGCATCGTATTGACCCTGATGATCCAATGCGTTGCCTGCAACCAGTTGTGCCGTCAGACCTGTACGGTCCAGGTTTTCGCGGACACGCAGCAGGCGTTGGTCAGAGATATCCAGCGCCGTCACATGTCCGCCCGCGGCGGCCAATTGCATGGTCTTGCCACCGGGGGCGGCACACATGTCCAGAACGGCTTCGCCCGGCTGGACGTTCAGAACCTTGGCGGGCATGGCAGCAGCGGCATCCTGCACCCACCAGTCGCCCGCTTGGAATCCCGGAAGGGCCGAAACCTGGCCTGCGTCGTTCAAACGGACAGAGCCTGTCGGCAACAACTCTGCTCCCAGAGCATCACAAACCGCTTGTGGATCAATCTTGGCGGTGATGTCCAACGGCGCGCCGGCGAAATGCGCTTGCTCCATCCGCGCGACCTCTTCAGGGCCATAGCAATCCACCAGCGGATCACGCAGCCAGCGCGGTAGTCGCGGCGCACGCAGTTTCGCCCAGTCCTGCGGCGCGGTTTCGGCAACCTTGCGCAGGACCGCGTTTACCATGCCCTTCATCGACTGGATACGCTTGTTGGATGCAGTCAGGTTGACCGCCTCGTTGACCACTCCGTGGGCGTCGCCGCCTTGCGCCAGTTCCACCGTGGCCAGCCGCAGGATATTGCGCACGGACAGCGGGGGGTTCTTTTTCAGGTGGCGGGCCAGCAGCTTGTCCGCCCGTTCAATGCCGCGCAGCGTATCTGTCGCCAAGCGCTGCGCGCGGGCCCTGTCGCCTGCTTCCAGCCGGTTCAGCACGCCCTGCGCCATCAGTTCGGACACAAGCCTGCCTTCGCCAAGAACCTGGTTCAGCAGACCAAGGGCGGCCGTGCGTGGCGTCGGAACTGGGCGTGAGGTCATGTGTCATCCTTGCGGTCAGGCTGCAGGGGCGTATATCAACAGGCAGCCGCAAGAGGAAGACACGCCATGAGCGAGCCGAAGAAAGACCTGCCCCCCGCCGCGATCCGCGCCTTGGCCGAGGCCGAAGAGCGGCGCAAGAAGGCCGCAGCCAAAGCCGAGAAGATGCCCAAGGAGCTTGGTGGACGCGACGGTCCTGAACCCGTGCGCTTTGGCGACTGGGAAAAAAAGGGCATCGCGATCGATTTCTGATCGGCGGCGCTGAGGCGTTACAGCCCCAGCACATCCATCATGTCGTATTCGCCGGGTTTCTG
This sequence comes from Thalassovita sp., assembly GCA_017792425.1. Taxonomy (GTDB): domain Bacteria; phylum Pseudomonadota; class Alphaproteobacteria; order Rhodobacterales; family Rhodobacteraceae; genus Thalassobius. Next base: position 610,092 of record CP051233.1, on the reverse strand, counting down.
GCCCTGCCCCCACAGCGCCGCCTTGACCGCCCCACGGGCAAAGATCGCGCGGTCGGTCGCCACGTGGCGCAGGATGATCCGCTCGCCAGGTGCGGCGAACAGCACGTCGTGTTCACCCACGATGTCCCCGCCCCGGATCGCCGAGAACCCGATATGCCCGCGTTCGCGCGCGCCGGTGATCCCATCGCGGCCCCGGTCAGAAACGTTGTCCAGCGCGACACCGCGACCTTCGGCGGCGGCCTCGCCCAACATCAGCGCAGTGCCGGAAGGGGCGTCCACCTTTCTGTTGTGGTGCGCTTCGATGACTTCGATATCGAAATCCTCGTCCAGTGCAGCGGCCACCTTTTTCGTCAGTTGCACCAGAAGGTTCACACCCAGCGACATATTGCCGGCACGCACCACCACGGCATGACGGGCGGCGGCGTGGACCTTGGCCAGATCCTCGGACGACATTCCGGTCGTGCCAATGACATGCACACAGCGGGCCTGCGCAGCGATTGCCGCAAATTCAACCGTTGCGGCAGGCGCGGTAAAGTCGATCACCGCCTGCGCGTGCAGGAAGGTTTCCAGCGGATCATCCGACACGACGACACCGATCGGCGCGCCCCCCATACATGCGCCGACATCCTGGCCGACCCAGTCATGCCCCTCACGCTCGACCACGCCCACCAGCTTGCATTTGTCGCTGTCCAGGATTGTGCGGATCAGCATCTGGCCCATGCGGCCAGATGCACCGGTCACGACGATTCCGGGCAGGTTGGTCATCGGTCATACTCCAAGAAATTCAAGGTCGCGCTGTCATAGCCGCTTGAACCCCGCTTGGCAAAGCCCTTGCGAAGCCTTAGATGCGGAGCATGGCCAAGGGAAACAGCTCTTTCGGTTCCGGCCCCGGCATGCGTCAGCTGCGGGTGGGGGAACAAATCCGCCGGACAATGTCCGAAATCCTGATGCGTGGGGAAATCCACGATCCGGACCTCAACCGCATGTCCATCACCGTGGGCGAGGTGCGCCTGAGCGGCGACCTGCGGGTCGCGACGGTATTCGTGCTGCCGCTGGGTGGCGAAGGCAAAGACGACGCTGTCAAACTGCTGGCCCGACACCAAGGCGAATTGCGGCGGATGATAGGACGCAAATGCGGGCTGAAACACGCACCGGAGCTGCGATTCCTGCTGGATCAGACCTTTGATCGTATGGATGAAACCCGGCGGCTGTTGTCGCAAGAAGCTGTCCGCCGCGATCTCGACAAGGACCAAGAGGGATGATTCGCCCCTGGGCCGGGCTGCGGATCGCTGGCTTGGCTCTTGCTGCGGCTGTGACCGGAGCCACCGCACAGGCCGTCGAATGCCGTGACCTGCAGGTCGGCCCCAACGGCTTCACGATTTGCGAAGCAAGGGCATCCGAGGACATCCGCCTGTTCCTGCGCGATTCATCCGGGGCCATCCTTGGGCAATTCAGCCGAGTCGAGGATTTGGTTCTGCCCAAGGGCCAATCCCTGCAATTTGCGATGAACGCGGGCATGTTCCACCCTGACCGCTCTCCTGTCGGGCTGTATATCGAGGATTTTCAGCAGGAAAGGCGCGTGGTTCCGAATGCTGGGCCCGGCAATTTCGGGATGCTGCCCAACGGGGTATTTTGTATACGCATGGACCGCGCGGACGTCATTGAAACGCGGCGCTTCGTTGCGTCAAAGGCGGCGTGCCGCTTTGCCACCCAGTCCGGCCCGATGCTGGTGATTGACGGGGAACTGCACCCCCGTTTCCTGCCCGACAGCACGTCGCGCTTTGTACGCAATGGCGTGGGAACGTCCGAGGACGGGCAGCGGGTGGTTTTCGCCATTTCACGCAACCCGGTCACCTTTCATGACTTTGGCAGCCTTTTCCGTGATACGCTGTCCCTGCCCCAGGCGCTGTATTTCGATGGCAAGGTGTCGCGGCTGCTGGCCACCCGGATCGGGCGCGATGATCTGGGCTTTCCGGTTGGCCCCATCGTCGGGATCGTCGGCCCGCGAAATTGACAGCGTGACACGCATCCGCTAACCCGCCGACCTTGGAAAAGGCAAAGGGCGATCAGACATCATGGGACGCAAACGCAAGGGACGTGACATTTCCGGCTGGCTGGTCGTGGACAAGCCAGCGGGGATGACCTCGACCGCCGTGGTGAACAAGGTGAAATGGGCGTTCAACGCGAACAAGGCGGGCCATGCCGGAACGCTTGACCCGGATGCAACCGGGGTGTTGGCTGTCGCCTTGGGCGAGGCAACCAAGACCGTTCCCTATATCACCGACGCGTTGAAATCCTATCGTTTCTCTGTCCGGCTGGGACAGGCCACCAACACCGACGACGCCGAGGGGCAGGTGATCTGTGAAAGCGATGCCCGCCCGACAGACAGCCAGATCAAGGACGCACTTGGCGCTTTTGTCGGCGACATCATGCAAGTGCCGCCCAAATTCTCAGCCGTGAAAATTGACGGAGAACGCGCCTACAAACTGGCGCGTGACGACGAAGATTTCGAAATCGCCGCACGCCCTTTGTGGGTAGAGGAACTGGTGATGGAAGATCGTCCCGATGCCGATCACGTAGTGCTGGAGATGGTGTGCGGCAAGGGTGGCTATGTCCGGGCGATCGCACGCGACCTGGGACAGGCGTTGGGCTGCTTTGGCCATGTCGAATGGCTGCGGCGGGTCTGGTCCGGCCCGTTTGACGCCGACGACGGTATCAGCATCGCGCAGATCGACGATTTGGCGCGCACACCCGAACTGGACACCTTCCTGCGCGCGGTAGAAGAGGGGCTGGCTGACCTCCCAGAGGTCAAGGCCACCGACGCCGGCGCGGCCCGGCTGCGCAACGGAAATCCGGGCATGGTTATCGCCCATGACGTTGAGTTTGGTGAAGAATGCTGGGCGTCCTACAACGGAAAACCATTGGCCGTTGGCGTCCTGCAAGGGGCCGAACTGCACCCCAACCGAGTTTTCAACCTCGATTGACAGCTTGCGCCATGATCGCTGGAGAGGCAAAAACGATCCATGATCACAAGAGATTTCCAGAAGGGTGACGCCCATTCCACCGCCGTCTATTCCGACTGCGAAAAATACCGCTATCTGTTGACCCGCACTTGGGATCCTGACGGTCGCAAGGCGCTATTCGTGATGCTGAACCCATCCACAGCGACCGAGGTGCAGAACGACCCGACGGTCGAGCGTTGCGAACGCCGTGCCCGCGCGCTGGGGTTCGGAGCTTTCCGCGTGACCAACATCTTTGCATGGCGTGACACCGACCCCAAGGCGATGCGCGCCGCCGCCGATCCCATAGGGCCTGCCAATGACGCTGCCATCGCGGACAGTTGCGGTTGGGCCGACCAGATCGTGGCCGCCTGGGGCACGCATGGGGCACATCTGGATCGTGGGCCGCGGGTAGAGCGTTTGTTGCGCAACACCGGCCACGCCATCTATCATCTGGGCCTATCAAAGGATGGCCACCCCAAACACCCTTTGTACATTGCTTATTCTCAGCAGCCCCAGTTGTGGACGCGGTAAATGCACCAGAACGAACCCCCATCGCCAGAGGTCGTGGATGCGATAACGCAGTTGACCGCAGAGGTGCAGAAGCTGAACAGTCACCGCTTCATCGCGGTCCAGAACTCTGTTCCCCGGCTGATCCTTTTCCAATTCGCGCGCGGTCTGGCCTTCGGGCTGGGGTCTGTTCTAGGAGCGACGATGCTGGTTTCGCTACTGACCTGGTGGTTGTCACAGTTTGAATTCCTGCCCATCATCGGCGACTGGATGGCGGTTCTGGCGGACGAATTCGAACGCGCCACCGGATCGCAACCGGATGTTAACCACTAGAATCAATTGGTTTTGACCGACTCGCCCAGACATGCGGAAATGACCCGAGGGTATTGCTTGGGTGTTCGTGATGTTTCTTCTGGCCGGTTTGTTGGGCGTGATGGCTGCAGGTGCCGCTTTCGTCGGGTTCGACGTGTTTGCGGGCACCAGCGAGGATGATCTGCTGGACGAAGCCGCCCCTCCGGAAGAGGAGGAGGGCCTCGCGCCAGACCTTTTTCTGGACGGCGATGACATTCTTGCGGGCGACGACGCCGACAACATCATGGCGGGCGGCATGGGGGATGACCAACTGAGCGGGTATGGTGGCGATGACCTGGTTGACGGTGGCGGCGACAATGACGAAGTCCATGGCGGCGATGGTGATGACACGCTGCTGGGCGGGAACGGTCAGGATACGCTGCACGGGGAAAACGATCAGGATTTGCTAAGCGGGGGCGACGGCGACGACCAGATGTTCGGCCACAACGGGATGGACAGCATGGTCGGTGGCAATGGCGATGACAGCATGGTCGGCAGCGCCGGCGATGATTTGCTGTATGGCGGTGCCGGAAACGATGCGCTGCACGGAGGATTGGACAATGACACGCTTTCCGGAGGAACAGGGCAGGACACCCTTTTTGGCGGGGCGGGGCATGATGTGCTGCGTGGTGACGATGACAATGAAATGGATTTCCTGAATGGCGGGGGCGGCAACGACACAATGGTCGGCGGGGCCGCGGACATCATCGATTCAGGGGAGGGGGCCGATAGCATTCTGATTGGCGACTGGGTGGACAACCCACTGACCATTTTGAACTTCGACGCAGCATCAGACCAACTAGGAGTGGTCTTTGATGACAGCCTTGGCATCCAACCGCAGTTGGATCTTGTACCCGACGGCACCTCCGCCGGGTTGATGGAGTTGCGCCTGAACGGCGAAGTGGTCGCCACCATCAGCGGCGCAGAGGGGCTGACGGTGGATGACATCGCGCTGATCGCCAAATCCGTATCAGGACTATGACACCGTTTTCCCTTTCCTTTCTTTGGGAATCCCCGTATACGCGCGCATCCGTTGCAGCCTGCCTGCGGCGGATACTCCACGGACCTTGCTGGACGACATCCCGGCTTGTGCCCTAACCCTTAACTGAACAGGAGACCCCGATGTCGATTACCGCCGAAGAAAAAGCCCGCGTCATCAAAGAGTTCGCAACTGTGGCAGGCGACACCGGTTCGCCCGAAGTCCAGATCGCGATCCTGTCGTCGCGCATCGCGACCCTGACCGAGCACTTCAAGACTCACGCCAAGGATAACCACGGCCGTCGCGGCCTGCTGAAGCTGGTTGCTCAGCGTCGCAAGCTGCTGGATTACCTGAAAGGCAAGAACGAAGCCCGCTACACCTCGCTGATCGAACGTCTGGGCCTGCGTCGCTGATCCATCCGTTTTACTCGGATTTGGAACGCCCACCATTCCGGTGGGCGTTTTCATTTTTCGGCCTAGATAGGGGATACGGTTCACAACAAACTGTATTTCCGGTAATTAGCTCTCTTTCACAATGACCCCAGGCAGACCATGACCCAAAGACGTTCCGAACTGCTGATGCCTGCAGGCAACCTGCGCAAGTTGAAGATGGCTATCCTGTACGGGGCCGACGCCGTCTATCTGGGGACGCCAGACATGTCCTTGCGCACAAAATCCGAATTTTCGCTGGAAGAGGTGATCGAAGGGGTCGAATTCTGCCATCAGTACGGGCGCCGCGCCTACCTGACGCTGAACCTGTTTTCGCACAACAAGGACATCCCGAAGCTGGATGAATACATCGACACTGTCCGCGCGGTAAAACCGGACGGCCTGATCGTCGCCGACCCGGGGGTGTTTCAATACGTGCGCGAACGGGCGCCAGAACTACCCTTGCATATCTCGACCCAGGCCAATGTCTGTTCCTGGCTGTCGGTAAAATTCTGGCAAGACCAAGGGGCGGAACTGGTGGTTCTGGCCCGCGAGGTGTCCTATCCTGAACTGGTGGAAATCCGCGAACAATGCCCGGACGTAAAACTGGAAGCCTTCGTTCACGGAGCGATGTGCATGACTTACTCGGGCCGCTGCCTCTTGTCGAATTTCATGGCGGAACGCGGGGCAAACCAGGGCAACTGCGCCAACTCCTGCCGCTGGAACTATGGCGTGCGAATGCGCCTGAAGGACGGCACCGTCGAGGAATTGAACATTGACGAAACCAACGCCCACCTGTTCGAATTCCTGCTGGAAGAGGGCTGCCGCCCCGGTGAATTGATGCCAATCGAAGAGGACGGCCGCGGATCCTACATCCTGAACTCGCGCGATCTGTGCATCATGCCGAAATTGGACGAGTACCTGAAAATTGGCGTTGACAGCCTGAAGGTCGAAGGCCGCGGGAAATCGGAATACTATGCCGCCATCGTCGCGCGCGCCTATCGCATGGCGATTGATGACTACTATGCCGACCCGGAAAGCTGGGATCCCAAACCCTATATGCGCGAATTGGAGGCCGTCGGAAACCGGGGCTATACGCTGGCCTTCCACGAAGGACGGCTGACCAACTATGCCCATGATTATGAAAACACCGCTTCATTGGCCCAATGGGAATACGCCGGGATCATCACCGACGTGACCAACGACGCATTCCTGGTGGAGGTGAAAAACAAGCTGGAGCCGGGGGATGTGCTGGAGTTCGTGTCCCCCATCGCACGCGACACCGTTCTGCTGCGCGCCTATGACTATGAACGCGCGTCGGACGGGGCGCTGCTGGACACAATCCACGGCAGCACCAAAACCGTCATCCGCGTTCCCTTCGCCCTGTTCGATCAAGAGGATACCGATACGCTGAAAACACGGTTTCCCGCCTATTCCGTGCTGCGTAAGGAACGCGCCCTGACGGATGAACAATGGGCGCGCGTACGCTTTGACAAACTGGTGCAGGGGTTGGAAATTACCGGCAAGGACAACCCCACCGCCTATGCACGCCGCCGTGACGCATTGGCGAACACGATCGAGGCCGGAGGCAATGAACGCAGGTTCAAAACCAACCGTGTCGGCACCGAAGGCTGCTGCGGGCGCGGCTGTAACGGCTGCCTGATCTTCTGGCAGGGCGACGAATACGCCCACGCACGAGAGGTGCTGCTGAAACGCAAGCAGGGTGAACAGCTTAGCCGCGCAGAGGCGACGGCACTGAAAGCGCAGCGCGACACCGCCTGATAACTCTACGCTTTCCTATCGCTGCATTTTCATATATGGCCCTTCCATCTGAGAGATGACGCCCGGACCCCGGCGTCGTGAGTTAGGATGACAGGGGTCGGCGGCAATGGGGCCGCCATGCAAACGGGAGACCCGGAGGGCCGGGAGTGCTCCCAATTAGGATACGACGATGTTCAATATTACGACCAAAACGATGCAGTGGGGCGATGAGACGCTGACACTGGAAACGGGCAAGGTTGCCCGTCAGGCAGACGGCACCGTGATCGCCACGCTGGGGGAAACCAGTGTCATGGCAAACGTGACCTTCGCCAAGGAACCGAAGCCGGGCCAGGACTTCTTCCCGCTGACGGTTCACTATCAGGAAAAATACTATGCCGCAGGCAAGGTGCCCGGTGGCTTCTTCAAACGCGAAGCCCGTCCGACCGAGAAAGAAACGCTGACCGCGCGCCTGATCGACCGCCCGATCCGCCCGCTGTTCGTGAGCGGTTTCAAGCACGAAGTACTGGTGATGTGCACCGTGCTGAGCCACGATCTGGTCAACGATCCCGATATCGTTGCGATGATCGCCGCCTCTGCTGCGTTGACCATTTCCGGCGTGCCATTCATGGGTCCGATCGCTGGCGCCCGCGTCGGCTTTGTCGATGGCGAATACGTTCTGAACCCCTCCGTGGACGACATGCAGGGCCTGCGCAACAACCCCGAACAGCGTCTGGACCTGGTTGTCGCAGGCACCAAAGACGCCGTGATGATGGTGGAATCGGAAGCCTATGAACTGACCGAAGCAGAAATGCTGGGCGCAGTGACTTTTGCCCACGAACAGATTCAGCCGGTGATTGACCTGATCATCAGCCTGGCGGAATCCGCGGCCAAGGAACCGTTCAACTTCCAGTCGCCGGACTACAGCGATCTGTACCAGGTGATCAAAACTGCGGGCGAAGAGCAAATGCGCGCCGCCTATGCGATCACCAACAAGCAGGAACGCGTCGCTGCCGTGGCCGCTGCGAAGGACTCCATCAAGTCAAGCCTGACCGAGGACCAACTGGCGGACGCCAACCTGGGCCCGGCAATCAAGAAGCTGGAATCGGTCGTTCTGCGCGGTTCGGTCGTGAAAGAAGGCAAGCGGATCGACGGCCGTGCGCTGGATCAGGTTCGTCCGATCGTGGCCGAAACCGGCCTGTTGCCGCGGACTCACGGGTCCGCCCTGTTCACCCGCGGCGAAACTCAGGGGCTGGTTGTGACCACGCTGGGCACTGGTGACGACGAACAGATCATCGACGCGCTGCATGGCAACTTCCGCTCGAACTTCCTGCTGCACTACAACTTCCCGCCCTACTCGGTGGGTGAAGTTGGCCGCGTTGGTTCTCCCGGTCGCCGCGAAATCGGCCACGGCAAGCTGGCTTGGCGCGCGCTGCAGGCCGTGCTGCCTGCCGCCACCGATTTCCCCTACACCATTCGCGTGGTGTCCGAGATCACTGAATCGAACGGCTCGTCCTCGATGGCGTCGGTCTGTGGTGGCTCGCTGTCCATGATGGACGCAGGCGTACCGCTGAAGGCCGCAGTCGCTGGCGTGGCGATGGGCCTGGTGCTGGAAGATGATGGTTCCTATGCCGTTCTGACCGACATCCTGGGTGACGAAGACCATCTGGGTGACATGGACTTCAAGGTGGCAGGGACTGAAAACGGCATCACCTCGCTGCAGATGGACATCAAGGTCGCGGGCATCACGCCCGAGATCATGGAAAAAGCCCTCGCGCAAGCCAAGGAAGGCCGCCTGCACATCCTGAACGAGATGAACAAGGCCCTGTCCGGCGCGGGCGAATTCAGCGTCCACGCACCGCGCATCGAAACCATGCAGATCCCGACCGACAAGATCCGCGAAGTGATTGGTTCGGGCGGCAAGGTCATCCGCGAGATCGTCGAGGTTTCCGGCGCCAAGGTCGATATCAGCGACGACGGCACCATCAAGATCGCCAGCCCGAACGGCGAAGCCATTCAGAAAGCCTATGACATGATCTACTCGATCGTGGCAGAGCCGGAAGAGGGCCACGTCTACAAAGGCAAGGTCGTGAAAATCGTCGATTTCGGCGCCTTTGTGAACTTCTTTGGCAAGCGCGACGGCCTGGTGCACGTTTCCCAGATCGAAAACCGCCGCCTGAACCATCCTTCGGACGTTCTGAAGGAAGGCCAGGACGTGTGGGTCAAGCTGCTGGGCTTTGACGATCGGGGCAAGGTCCGCCTGTCGATGAAAGTTGTCGATCAGGAAACCGGCAAGGAAGTCGAGAACGAAAAGAAAGAAGAAAACGCCGAGTAAGTTCCTTCGGCACTTCTTCGATAGCCAATTGGCTACGGACACCCGGCATGGAAACGTGCCGGGTGTTTTTTCATCCTGAACGCTGGCCAGGGCGCGCCTTGTCCGCGCCTGAAAACGTGAAGGCTTGATTTGCAACCGGATTAGAGCGACCCTGAATTCATGAACCTGCAGACCCCATCACCATTTCCGCGCCCCGGCACGCCAGAAAAAGTGGCGTTCGATCGGAAAGAGCTGGGCGTGATCCTGGGGCTTTATGGGCGTATGGTGGCTGCGGGGTTATGGCGAGACTATGGAATTTCCTGCCTGACAGACATGGCGGTTTTTGCCGTATTCAGGCGCACCGCGGAAAACCCGCTGTACCGAATTGAAAAGCACCCCAAGCTGCGTAATCGGCAGGGAATGTATGCAGTCATCAATTTCGACGGGCAGGTACTGAAACGCGGCCATGACCTGCCGACGGTGCTGCGCGTTCTGGAACGGAAATTGATCCGCCCGGTGGAGTGAACGTGTGACCAAACCCTTCTCGATTGCCGTTCTCGGCGGCGGTTTGATCGGCGCAAGCTGGGCCGCGCTGTTCCTTGCCTACGGCCACAACGTGCGCATCGCAGACCCCGACCCGGAAACCAAAGACCGCTGCATGGAGTTCATTGTCCGCGCCTGGCCGCATCTGCAGGAATTGGTGCCAGAGCTGCTGCGCGACGCGCCGTTGCACAGGCTTGCGGTGGTCACCGAGATTTCAGCGGCCTGCGCCGGGGTGGATTTCGTGCAGGAATGTGGACCCGATAGGATAGACGCGAAACGCACCATTGTTTCGCAGGCAGAAAGCATTCTGTCCTCGGATGTGATCATCGCCTCTTCGACCTCTTCGCTGCTGGCATCCGACATTCAGACAGGCGCGCGGCATCCTGAGCGCATCCTGGTCGCGCACCCGATGAACCCACCCCACCTTTTGCCGTTGGTTGAACTGGTCGCGGGGCGCGCGACCACACCCGAGGCCCTGCGCAAAGCCGACGCGTTTTATCAATCGCTGAACCGGGTCACGATCTGCGTGCAAAAGGAACGCCCAGGCCACCTTGCAAACCGCCTGACCGCAGCCCTCTACCGCGAAGCCGTGAATATCGTCGCCGAAGGCATTGCCTCTGTCGCCGATGTGGATCGCGCCATTGCCTATGGCCCGGGGATGCGATGGGGTTTGATGGGTCCGCACATGATCTATCACCTGGGGGGTGGGCAAGGCGGATACCGTCGCTATCTGGAGCATCTGGGGCCTACGCAAGAAGCCCGCTGGCAGGATCTGGGACATCCGGCGTTGACTGCCGACCTGATCGAAAAACTGGTTGCAGGGCTGGAACAGGAACTGCAGGGACACGACGTTCCCTCGCTGGAGAGTGCCCGCGATGAAGCCCTGGTTGCGCTGACCAAGATCAAGCAGACGCTGCCGTTCTAAAGCCCCCTTGCTGTCAAGGCGGGTCTGGCCATAGTCAGTCTGCGGCGGGACGTTACCGGCCCGCCCCCTTGGGCAGCGATCCGTTCCATGACAAGGTCAATCGGTTCTGACGTGACGGACATGTGATGAGCATTTGCATGGATCAGCATGCCCTTGCCTGCCACCAGTGCGACATGGCCTTTCCAGAACAGCAAATCCCCCCGGCGCAATCTAGCCGCCTCTGCCAGCGGCCGGCCCAACCCGGCCTCTTGCAGGTCACTGTCGCCAGGGCAAGAAATGCCGCAGCCGTAACAGGCCGCCGTGACCAAACCGGAACAGTCTATTCCCCAGATACTGTTTCCGCCCCACAGGTAAGGCACCCCCAGGTAGCGCTCTGCCACTTCGACCGGGTCGTCCGCCTGCCTGTCCAACGGACGCATATGCGGTCTGGGCACATAGCCCAGCGGAGTTTCGAAAAACCCGCCGGTTTCGCCGATCACCCGGAACTGCGATCCCATGCTCAGACACATCCATTCATGGCTTTTCATGTCTGGCTCTGTGTACAGATGCGATGCACGGGACACGATCCAATGGGTTGCGGGTCTACGCTCTTCCAGGTGTTCGTTCAACAGATAGCCGACATACCCGTCCTTATCGGCCTGCACAAATGCCCAGCCCGCGCGCTCTTCGTAGACGGATACGCGTTCGCCCATCAGCAGTTGCCTTTCACGTCGGCCATGTGGGGCGGACAACAGATCGGCCACGGGAACCGCGATAACCTTTGACCGCCCTTCAACATAAACCGGCGCATCGACCTTGCCACGCAGATGGGCGGCGGCGACACGGGCATTGGCCGGGGTCAGGCGGCGATCCATGATTATACCCCCAGCAGATCGGGCAACGCTTCCAGCAGCGCACGCGCGCCCATTCCGACCCCGCCTTTCGGTCGGGCCGGTTTGGCCGTCGGGTTCCAGCCATAGATATCGAAATGGGTATAGCGTGCCCCCACACCCGCGAACCGGCGCAGGAACAGGGCCGCCGTGATAGCCCCTGCGAAACCCGTCTTGGGTGCATTGTCCAGGTCGGCAATGCCCGGCTCCAGGTCTGCCTCGTACGGATCCCAAAACGGCAAGCGCCAAACCGGATCGGCAACGCGCGCCGCCGCTTTCGATAAGGCCCCCACTACGTTTTCATCGTCGGTAAAGAACGGCGACAGGTCTGGACCAACCGCCACGCGCGCGGCACCGGTCAATGTCGCCATGGAAATCATGAGGTCAGGATCACCCTCGGCCCCCAGCGCCAGGGCGTCGGCCAGCACCAGCCTGCCTTCGGCATCGGTGTTGTTGATTTCCACGGTCAGTCCCTTGCGGCTGGACAGGATGTCTCCGGGCCGAAAGGCGTTGCCTGCAACGCTGTTTTCCACCGCCGGGATCAGAACCCGCAGCCGGAGTTTCAGTCCCAGCGCCATGATCATATGCGCCAAGCCCAGAACTGTGGCAGCGCCGCCCATGTCTTTTTTCATCAACCCCATCGAGGACGCGGGTTTCAGGTTCAAGCCACCGGTGTCAAAGCAAACCCCTTTTCCGACCAGCACCAGCGACGGGCCGGATCCGCCCCAGGTCAGATCAATCAAGCGCGGCGCCTGCGCGGCAGCCCGACCCACGGCGTGGATCATCGGAAAATTCTTCTCTAGCAGTTCGTCGCCCGTGGTCAGGCTGATCTTTGCCCCATGTGCAAATGCCAGATCCCGCGCTGCCTTTTCCAAGGCATCCGGCCCCATGTCACTGGCGGGAGTGTTGATCAGATCCCTGGTCAGGGTTTCGCCGGCAGCGATGATTTCCAGCCGATCCCCATCTACGCCCTCGGGCGCGACCAGACGCGCCGTCGCCCCCGTTTGCACACGGTAGCGATCAAATACATAACCTGCCAGCAGCCAGCCAAGGGCTTCTTCCTCTGCCTTATCCGCAGGCAGACCAGCAGCAAAGCGATACACGCCCGCAGGAAGGGCGGCTGCGATGGCCGCCAGATGGAACCGCCCGCGCTGACGTTGCGCGTCCGTTCCGTATCCTGCCAGAACTGCCGCCGCAGACCCGTCCGCGCCGGGTATCAGCAACGCCTTTCCAAGCGCCCCCTTGAACCCGTTCGCCTTGACCCACTGGGCGATGTTCGCCGGTTGCCCCGATACCCAGTCACTGACGCTGTCGGGCTCCAGCACATGGACGGGAATAGCATCGGGTGTCGAAACGGCGAAGGTCAAGCTCATACGAAGGCCCCATTGGGTTGTTTTCTGCAGCCTACGCCCTTCTGCGGCACCTTCAAGGGGGCTAGACAGACAACCCTTGCAGATCCCACGCAGCGGCCAACGACCCCTCTGCAACCCGCAAAAGACGTTCATGCGTGGCCGCCAACGCCACCGGATCGCCCCGATCTATGCAATCGACAACATGCAACGCCCCGCGCGCCAGGCCCCACATGCCCACCTGGTCCGCAATCCCCACCAAGGAGCGTACAGTTTTGCGCAAATCGGAATAGGCGGCGGACTGGTACAGTCTTTCCGCCTCGGTCAGACGCTGCGACAGTTCCTCGATGGCGCGGCAAACGACATCCTCTGCCCCATTGGCACCCAGTTCCATGAAGAGTTCCCCCAACAGGCCAGTGTCCAATCGAATGGACTCTTCCGGTTTCAGGATTGATATGCGTTTCACGGTCTCACCCCAGTTTCGGCCCCCACGGCCAGGTTGGACCATGTAGCCAAACTGGTTCCCAAAAGGTTGAACCCTCAGATAGTTTTCCCTCGAAAACCCCTCAAATGCAGGGTATCTCATCTGACCAGAAGCACGAACGCAAGGAAACCGACATGCAACATGCCAAGCCCCTGCCCAGCTATCTGGTCCAACGTTACCACGGCTGGAAGGCCACGACCTATTCGGAAAACCAAAGCTGGTACCGCCGCCTGGCTGAAGAAGGTCAGCGCCCACGGGCGATGGTGATTTCCTGTTGCGACTCGCGGGTGCATGTCACGGCCTTGTTCGGGGCGGACCAGGGCGAATTCTTTATCCACCGCAACATCGCCAACCTGGTTCCACCCTACGAACCCGATGGCAGCCAGCACGGCACCTCGGCGGCGGTGGAATACGCTGTAACCGCCCTTAAGGTTTCGCATATCGTGGTCATGGGGCATTCCCTGTGCGGCGGCGTTGCCGGTTGCCACGCCATGTGCACCGGTCATGCGCCGGAACTGGAAGAAAAGACCTCTTTCGTAGGCCGTTGGATGGACATTCTGCGCCCTGGATTCGAGAAGGTGAAGCACATCGAAGACGAGGCCGAACGCAATCGTGCTTTGGAAAAGCAGGCAGTGCTAACCTCTCTGGAAAACCTGATGACCTTCCCGTTCGTGAAAGCGGCAACAGACGACGGCAATCTTTCGTTGCACGGGCTGTGGCACGATATCGGCAATGGCAGCTTGGAATATTTCGATCCGGTCAGCAATCAATACAAGGCGGTCTGAAAACCACAGACCCCTTCCTTATCGCCGCAAGATACCGCGCCGCGTCATCCAGTCCCGGAATGGCTGATCATCCAGCAACGGCGCCAGGTATTGCGGGGTGTCCATGCTGGGGCGGTCATTTGCTTCTAGGATTGCGAACCCATCAAGGGTTGGAACAATATCCCAGCCTACAAATTCAAACAGCGGCAACGCCGTTACCAATTCGGTCATCGTTTCGCGGATGATGCGCCAGTTCGGAACCCGCCGGCCTTCGACAGTTATTCCGGTGTCGGGGTGGGCAACGTGGGTAAAGCGGTCCACTTTGCCCAAAGTCCCCTTGCCAACGAATTGCGTCAGCGGTCCGTAGGTTCCGGCAATCTGGTCGACGGGTGCGATCATCCCGCCGCGTGAAACCGCCTCGAACGGGGCAGACGACGCGCTGCCGCAGCGCAACACGGTACGTAACACACGCCCCTGCCCCGACAACTCGTCATGATAGGTGAACATGCGCAACGTATGGGTAACGCCCGGAAAAATGGCCGACTGGTCCGGGTGCTGCTCCACGAAACGGCATCCGATACTGCCCGCACGACCAAGCGCGAGCGCCAGCACCTGCTCTCGACAGGCAGGTTTCCCATCCACGTCAACCTGCCCGTCCAACACCGACAAGAAATGCACGCCACGGCTTTTACGACTGTCCAGCGGCTTGACCACGAAACGGCCGCCCACCTCGGCCATCAAATCCAGCGGGTCTGCAATCCGCCAGTCATCTGAGCGAATGTCATAGCAGCGGCCATTCTGCAGGAAAAAGATGTTCCTGGGCGCCAGACCGGACCATTTCCCCAAGGTCGCAGGAAAGAAAAGTTTGTTGTTGAACACAGTATGCGCGGCGGCATTCGACGTGTCGCACAACCGTTTGCGCTCTAGATACGACAGAAAGCGGGACAGATCATCCACTCCTGGCGGGCAATAGCGCGCCGCCTTTCTGGGACGATGCCCATGCAAAAGGCTTTTCACGATAACACGCGGTGAAATCTGCATTTTCGCCCCTTAAAAAAACCCCGCCCACAGAATTGCGGGCGGGGTTGAAATTCCTGCAGCCAAGTTGGAACTCAGCCCTTTTTCAGAACCTCACGGCCCAACAGTTCGGCGATCTGCACGGCGTTCAGCGCGGCCCCCTTGCGCAGGTTGTCGCTGACGCACCACAGGTTCAGACCGTTCTCAATCGTCGAATCCTGGCGGATACGGCTGATGAAGGTGGCGTAATCCCCCACGCATTCCTTCGGCGTCACGTAGCCGCCGGGTTCGCGCTTGTCGATTACCATGATGCCCGGCGACTCGCGCAGGATATCCCGGGCTTCGTCCTCGTCCAGAAACTCTTCGAACTCGATGTTGATCGCTTCCGAGTGGCCGACAAACACCGGCACGCGCACGCAGGTTGCGGTGACCTTGATCGCGGGATCGACGATCTTCTTGGTCTCGACAACCATCTTCCACTCTTCCTTGGTCGAGCCGTCTTCCATGAAGACGTCGATCTGCGGAATGACGTTAAAGGCGATTTCCTTTTGGAACTTCTTCGCCGGCACGTCCGCGGTGGGGTTGTACACGGCCTTGGTCTGCTCCCACAGCTCGTCCATGCCGTCCTTGCCTGCGCCCGACACCGACTGGTAGGTCGAGACGACAACGCGCTTGACCTTGGCGCGGTCATGCAGCGGCTTCAGCGCGACAACCATCTGCGCGGTCGAGCAGTTGGGGTTCGCGATGATGTTCTTGTTCTTGTAATCGTGGATGGCCTGCGGGTTGCATTCCGGCACGATCAACGGGATTTCCGGGTCGTAGCGATACAGCGACGAGTTGTCGATCACCACACAGCCAGCGGCTGCCGCCTTGGGTGCGTATTTCTTGGTGGCTTCCGAACCCACAGCGAACAGGGCGATGTCCCAGCCGGTGAAATCGAAAGTGTCCAGATCCTTGGTAGTCAGGGTCTTGTCGCCAAAGCTGACCTCGGTGCCCAGCGATTTCCTGCTGGCCAGTGCGGTAATTTCATCCACCGGGAACTGACGTTCCGCCAGGATATTCAGCATTTCACGGCCCACATTCCCCGTGGCGCCGGCAACAACGACCTTATAGCCCATTTCGAGCGACTCCTTTGTTTAGGACGAGGCTCCATACCGCACGAAAGCGCGGGTTGAAAGGGGTTTCGCCTAGTCCACGCGGTCGCGACAAAACAGGTATAGCACCAGGCCCACAACCATCGCCCCGAAGAACAGCGCGAACAGCGCGTCGAATGGCACCTGAGTAGTAGCCGCACCAACGCTGGCAGCCTGATGCACCTTGCCGGTGATCACCTGGAAAATCCCCACGCCCCCGATGGAAAACAGGTTCAGAAGCGTCACGCCCCGCCCCACCAGATGCGTCGGAAAGAAGCTGCGCCCATGCGCCATCATCATCGGGTAGGCCGCGCAGAAGAACCCGATCGCCGCGAACAGCGCCACCGAGACCCAAGGGTTCCCGGCTGGCAACAGCCACAGCGCCCCCAGCGCCACCGCGCCCACCAGGTTACCGCCAAAGATCACCCATTTGCGCGTACCCAGGATGCGATCCAACGGGCCATAGGCAAAGGTGCCCAGGATCATCGCAACTCCCATCACCAGCGTCGCATTGCCCACTTGGCCCGCATCGAACCCAAACACATCCGTCAGGTACGGCCCGATCCACAGCCCCCGCAGCCCCGCCGCCGGAGCGTATTGCACGAAAGTGAGCGGAAAGATCAGCCACAGCGCAGGCATCTTGAGCAGGTCCAGCACGCTGCCTTTCTGGTCATGCACGACGCGCTCGGGGTCTTTCACTGTCACCAGCAGACCCAGGGCCACCACGGCGCTGGCCGCCGCCAGGCCAAACAGGGTTTCGCGCCAGCCAAAAGCCTCGGCTGCCAGCGCCATGGGCAAGGCACCCAGCAGGTTCCCCAGGCTGCCAACCCCCAGCAGAACCGCCGCAAGCGTCGCGAAAAGCCTTGCCGGATAGACGCGGGCGAAGATGTAGTAGCTGGCCATCAGCACCGGTGAACAGCCGATCCCGATCAGGGCCATCGCCAGCAGGATATGCGACGGCTGTGAGGCCAAGCCGAACAATGCAGCGCCACCGGCCCCACCAATCAGCAGCAATACACCGGCGGTGCGCCGCGGACCGATCCGGTCCAACGCCGCGCCCACGGGGATTTGCATCGCGGCGAAGGTCAGGAACCACAGCCCGGACGCGTTCGCCAGATCCTCTGGCGTTGTGCCGACGTCTGTTTCCAGCATCTTCGTCAGGACCGCCAGAAATGACCTGTAGAATTGACTTAGCACATATGCCGCACACAGCAGCACCAGTCCTGCTCTCATGTTCCGCTCCTCCCCAAGCCACCCAGCTTTTGCCGAAAAGGCCCGGGCAGGCAACCCCGGATGGTTACGTGCCCTACCTGTTCATCATCCCCAAGTGCTGGTTCGGATGCCGCATCACTTGCCGTAACGCAAACGCCCCACGATACCTGTCGGGAAGAAATAGACGCTGAGGATGAACAGGATGCCCAGCCACAACAGCCAGCGATCCGCGTTCAGCAAGTCCGGCAGCAAGGGCAGACCTTCCACGGCACTTGCGGCAACGTTCATCAATTCCTGCAAATAGTTCTGCGCCACCACCAACAGTGTCGCCCCGATCACAGCGCCATACATGGTGCCCATACCGCCAATCACGACCATCAGCAGGATATCCACCATGATATCAAAGCTCAGCGCCGTATCCGGGCCGACATAGCGCAGCCAGATCGCGTACAGCGCCCCGGCCAGCGCCGCCACCGCAGCCGAGATGCAGGTGGCCGCCGTGCGGTAGTTCACCACGCGATAGCCTACCGCCTCGGCCCGGAAATCGTTTTCCCTGATCGCCAGCAAAACCCGCCCGAACGGCGAATTCACAATCCGCAGGAGCAGCAGGAACAGTATCAACGACGCCCCGAAAACGACATAGTAATTAAGCAGCTTGCCGTTCAGGGACACCCCCATCAGTTTGTCGCCGAATTTGAAAGCAGGGGTCAATTCGCGCGGAATCTTGTAATTCAGCCCGTCTTCGCCCCCTGTCAGGCCGGACAATTGGCTGACCAGCACCGCAACCGCGGACGCTACCGCCAACGTGATCATGGCAAAGAAGATCGCCCGCACCCGCAAGCTGAACAGCCCGATCAGAAACGCCACGACCGCCGCCAACACGGCACCCGCACCCGCGCCGACGATCAGCGCCCCGAAACCACGTTCCAGATGTGTGCAGGCCAACGCCACCCCGTAGGCACCCATTCCAAAGAACATCGTATGCGCAAAACTGACGATCCCGCCATAACCCAGCATCAGGTCATAGGACGCCACCAGCAAGATAAACACGCAAATCCGCGCCGCCGTATCAACCGACCGGATGCCCGGAAACAGGAATGGGGCAAAGGCCAGACCGATCAGGATCGCCAGCAGGATCGCACTAAGGATTTTCGAGCGGGGCGTATCCCCGGACAGAAGCTTCACGATCATCTTATTTCGCCTTCACTACGGGGATCATGCCCTGCGGACGCCACATCAGGATAGCTACCATCAGCGCGATGTTCGAAATCAGGGCAATCTTCGGTTCAAGGAACGCGATGTAATTCTGCAAAAGCCCCACCAGCAACGCGCCAATGAAACAGCCCTCGACGCTGCCAAGGCCGCCGATGATCACCACGATGAAGATAAGGATCATCATCTGCTGTCCCATGTGGGCGGTGATAACTTCTTGGTACAGCCCCCACATCACGCCCCCCAGCCCCGCCAAGGCAGAGCCGGCGATGAACACGCCCACGAACACCAGCCGCAGCCGATAGCCAAGCGCCTGCACCATTTCCCCGTTTTCCACGCCCGCACGGACGATCAGACCGATCTTTGTATGCCGCAGAACCCAGCGCATTCCCAGGAACAGCAGCAGCCCCACGCCAACAGCCACCAACCGATACTTTTCCAAGGCTGCCCCGGCGAAAGTCACCGCCCCCTGCAGGGCCTCGGGGCGCAAGATGTAAATCTCTTCCGGTCCCCATAGCACGATGATCAGCTGTTCAACGACGATCAGCCCCCCCATCGTCACCAGAATCTGCTTCAAATGCGCGCCGTAAACCGGTTTCACGATCACCCGCTCAAAAGCCCACCCCAGCGCGCCCGTAGCAATCGCGGCTGCGATGATCGCCAGCAAGATCGCGAGAAGGTTCATCAACAGGCTGGGCGCTTCTGTCATCCCTGCCAGCATCAGAAGGATTGAAACCCCGACAAAGGCCCCGACCGAGATGAACACCCCATGGCCAAAGTTGATCACGTCCATCAGGCCGAACACCAGCGTCATGCCCGACGCCATGATAAAGATCATCATCCCCATCGCCAGCCCGCTGACGGTCAGCGTCAGCCAACTGGACATGGACGGGATCGCAGCCAGCCCAACCACCATGATGATCGGCACCAGCAGAACGGGCATCCAGGGACCGATCCGGTCAGCGATACTCATTCGCGCCATTGTCGGTGCGTGTTTAGGTGCGGCCCCCATCAGTGTGCCTCCATGCTCAGGCCCATCAGGCGTTCCTGAAGGGTTGTATCTGTCGCCAGTTCGGCCATCGCGCCGGACCAGGTCACCCGACCGTCGTCCATCACGATGCAGCTGTCCCCCAACGCCTTGGCGACGCTGAAATTCTGTTCCACCAGCAGAATGCTGGCCCCCTGTTCCTTCAATTCGCGCAACGCCCGCGCCATCGTCGAAATGATCGCCGGGGCCAGCCCCTTTGTCGGTTCATCGATCAGGTAAAGTTGGCGTTCTTCGATCATGGCCCGCGCTATGGACAACATCTGTTTCTGCCCGCCGCTCAGGTTTCCGGCATGCCCTTTCCAGAATGTTTTCAACGGTGGGAACACGCTGAATACCCATTCCAGCCGCGCCTTGTCGATTGGGCCCGAGGCCGCCGCCAGAACCATGTTCTCTTCGACCGTCAGGTCACTGAAGACGCCCATATTTTCAGGGACAAAGCCTACACCCATCCGTGCGATTTGCGGCGTCGGCAGGGCGGCAATGTCAGTACCGTTCAGCATGACCTGCCCGGATTTCGCCCGCCAATGCCCCATGATGGTGCGCAAGGTGGTTGTCTTGCCCACACCGTTGCGCCCCAGCAGCATCGTTACCCCGCCGCGCTGCACCTCCAGGTCTACACCCTGAAGGATGTGGTACTGCGCGATATCGGTATAGACGCCTTGCAGTTTCAGGATCGGATCAGACATCTTCCATCTCCCGCCCCATATACGCCTCTTGCACCACGTCCGAGGCCATGACCGTCGCCGGATCGCCGTCCGCCGCAAGCGCGCCGTTGTGCAGAACGATAATCCGGTCTGCCAGTGTTCGGATCACATCCATCTTGTGTTCGACCAGCAGGACAGTGCGGTCTTTTTCTGCCTTCAGTTCCGCGATCAGATCCAGCACCACGGGCGCCTCGTCCACGCTCATT
Source organism: Thalassovita sp. (assembly GCA_017792425.1). Lineage (GTDB taxonomy): Bacteria > Pseudomonadota > Alphaproteobacteria > Rhodobacterales > Rhodobacteraceae > Thalassobius. The sequence continues at coordinate 589,287 of CP051233.1, read as the reverse complement.
CCGGCGGTCGGTTCATCGAACATGTAGACCAGCGGGTCCAGCGCAGTCAGCATCGCCACCTCCAGCTTGCGCTGATTGCCATGGCTGAGGGCAGAAACCACCTGATCGCGCAGGTCGTACAGTTTGACTTTCTCCAGTACCGCAATCGCGTTGTCGGTGATTTCCGAATGACTGCTGGCCATGCTGAAAAAGCTGAACCCCAGTTTGGCCTTGGACTGGATCACCAGCCGCACGTTTTCCAGAACCGTCAGGTTCGGGAACAGGTTGGTCAACTGAAAGGCGCGCCCGATCCCGCGATCACACCGCTGCGAGACAGACGCCGTGGTGATATCCCGCCCGTTCAGCTCTACCCGCCCGCTGCTGGCGGGGATCTGACCCGAGATCAGGTTGAAATAGGTCGTCTTGCCCGCGCCATTAGGGCCGACTATGGCCGTCAATTCGCCGGTCCTGAAGGCGCAGCTTACATGGTCCACAGCCACGTGCCCGCCGAAACGGACCGTAAGATCGTGGGTTTGCAGTATTACCCTGCTCATCACGTCATCCTGTCTGGAAATCCCTGAGTGGGAAACAAGACACCGGGGGCAGCACCCAGCCACCCCCGGTGCACAGTGGTTCAGTTCACTTGCCGTTGCGGATCGGGATCGGCAGATCGTCGATCGTCAGTTCGCGCACCAGTTCCGGGATCGCCCAATCCACGCCGTCCTCTACCTTGATCTTGAAGTGATACATGGATTGCAGCGCCTGGTGATCCTCGGCACGGAACTTCATCTTGCCCTTGGGCGTGTCCCACTCCATGCCTTCCATTGCGGTGATCAGCGCCTCGGTATCGGTGCCACCTGCCTTCTTGATGGCCTCGACCACAGCGATACCCGCGGCCATGCCGCCGGCGGTAAAGAAGTCCGGCGGTGTGCCAAAGCGTTCCTTGTGGGTGGTCACCAGCCAGTCGTTGATCTCGTTCTTCGGGTTTTCATAGTAGTAATAGGTCGCGCCTTCCATGCCCGGGACCGCCTTGTAGGCTGCCAGCGCCGCCAGGATGTTGCCGCCCGTCGCCATCTGGATGCCGAAACGGCTGGGGTCCATCGCCTGGATCTTGCTCATCGGGTTGCCGCCGCCGGCCCAGATGAGGAACAGTTTTTTGTCGCCTTCCACGTCCTTCATCGCGTTGAAGATACGTTCACCGGCTGCGGTGAAATCGGTGGTGTCGGTGGGGGCGTATTCTTCGTGCACGATTTCTGCGCCGGTGCCTGCCAGGGCTTCCTTGAACGCGGCGATCCCGTCACGGCCAAACGCATAGTCCTGCGCCAGCGTTGCAATCTTCACGTTCGGCCCTGCCAACGCAATCGCATTCGCCACAGCGTCCTGCGAGCTGTTGCGCCCGGTGCGGAAGATGTAGCGGTTCCAGTTCTCGCCGGTGATCGAGTCCGCGACAGCAGGTTCGACGATCAGGATCTTCTCGTACTCTTCGGCCACCGGCAGCATCGCCAGCGCCACACCGGAACTGACCGGTCCAACAGCCAGGTCCACACCGTCATCGCCATAGGCTTCGGCCAGCAGCGCCTTGCCGTTTTCCGGCTTCAGCTGGGTGTCCTTTTCGATCACGACGATCTTTTCGCCGTTGATCTCCATCGTGCCGCCGGTGGCATATTCCAGACCCAGCATCAGCCCGTCGTGGGATTGCTTCGCATAGGCTTCGAACGGGCCGGTCTTGCCATAGACATGTGCGATCTTGATATCCGCCATTGCGCCGGTCGCAGCCAGCGCCAGTGCCGATACCAGACCTGTCAGAACAGTACGTTTCACGGTGATCCTCCCTGATCAAATGAGATGTGCTCTCTTGCTGCCACAATGCTAGAGATTGGCCTGTTTTCCTGTCAATCAGTACAAACCCGTACATTCCAAGGGCCAGATTTCTTCTTGGCGACTCAGTCAATCACGCCCCAGACCAAACGTGCGGCGATGGCGGCCAGAAGCACCAGGATAATCCGGTCAAACGACTGTCGCGACATCCTGCGCCCCAGCCAGGAACCGATCGGCATACCCGCGATCAGTGGCCCCAGCGACGCCGCCGACAGCAGCGCTTTGGGCCCGTCCATCAGACCATACCCCACCAGCAGCGGAATCTGCACCAGCCCCAGCCCGGCAAAAAAGCAGGAAATCGAGGGCATGAAGGTTTCCCTTTCCAGCTTCATCGCGTTCAGGAAGGTAATCGAAACCGGCGCAGACAACCCGGCCCCCGTCTGCAAGGCCCCTGCGGTGAACCCGGCCAGCGGCGCGATTTTCAGCGCCAGAGGATAGCGCAATACCCAATGCGGGCGGGACAGGCGCAAGGCGATGAAGGCCAGCACCGTCGCCGCAAGAACAAGCACCAACCAATCGGGCCTTGCCTTGGCCAGTGTCCACGTTCCCGCGATCCCGCCGGCCATCCCGGCCAGAACAAACCGCACGATAAACTCTGTCGGCAGCAACGTCTTTCGGTAAGCCCAGGCCTGCCAGATGTTCGGCACCAGATTGGGGATGGCAAAGACCACGATGGCAAAGCGCAGATCCACCGCAGCCGCCAACAGGGGAACCGCGATGGTTGGTGCTCCGGCCCCGGTGGCCCCCTTCAGGATGCCGCCCAACAGGAACCCGATAACGACAATTGCGATGATGTCGGGCGTCAACGCGGTTGGCTCAAATACATCTGCCGCCGTCCACTTCCATTGCGACGCCCGTGATCATGCTGGCCTCGTCGCTGCAAAGGAAACAGGCTGCGTTCCCCATGTCCTCGGGTTGTGAAAACCGGCCCAGGGGGATCGTCGACAGGAACTTGGACCGCATCTCGGGCGTATCCTCTCCCATGAAAGACGCCAGCAGGGGGGTTTCACCGGCGACTGGACACAGCGCGTTCACGCGGATGCCTTTGGGGGCCAGTTCCACCGCCATCGTCTTGGTCGCGGTAATCATCCAGCCCTTCGAGGCGTTGTACCAGTTGAGGTTCGGGCGGGGGCTGAGGCCAGCTGTCGACGCGATATTGAGCACGGCGCCAGAGCCAGCGGCAATCATCATCGGGTTGAAGCCCCGCGCCGCCAGGTAGACGGACTTGCAATTCACCGCGAATACCCTGTCGAACTCATCTTCGCGGACGGTTTCCATCGGTTTAGGCAAATGGGTGATCCCCGCATTGTTCACCAGGATATCCAACCCGCCCCACGCAGCCCTGACCGTGTCCGCCATCGCCATCATGCTGCCTGCGTCGGAAACATCTACCTTGTGCGCCAGGCCGCCGACCTCTTGGGCAACCTCTTGTGCCAGGTCAAAGTTCAGGTCCGCGACCATCACGGTTGCCCCTTCTGCCGCGAATTTACGCACGATCCCCGCACCGAACCCGCTGGCCCCGCCGGTAACGACCGCTTTCTTACCCTCCAATCGCATGTTCCATGTCCTCCTCTCGCTTTTCCATCCAGTCGTTCATCAATTCCCGCGCCACTTTCTGCCGCCGCGCCAGAAACTGTGGTTCAGACGCATCCACACCAGCACGGTATCGGCTTATCCCCACAGGGGATACGATAACCGGGGGGGCACCGAACTGATCTGCCGTGACGTCCACGATCCAGCCCTCCACCTCGACCCAGGCGTGCCCATGCCACGCGCCGCCCAGCCAATAGCCTTCCTGTCCTTCGCTGGGCGATCCGGCAACGAATTCCGCCATCAGCCCCTCTGCCCGCAGCACCTCTCTCAGGAACAGGCTGGACCGGCCACAGGTTCCCTGGCTGGGGGCCTGCAGTCTGGGGCTGCCCTCGTGCCTGTGCCATTCCTCCCAACGTGGTTCCAGAAAGCGGCGGACCTGTTTGGCGATCGTCTCTATGCGCTGCCGTATGGCTTCACCCATGATAGGCCGCCACGGTTTTCAGGCAGGTGAACCCGTACATCGCCTCAAAGCCCTTCTCCCGCCCGTGGCCGGATTTGCCGCGCCCACCAAACGGCAGTTCCACCCCGCCACCTGCCCCGTAGTTGTTGATGAATACCTGCCCCGTGCGGATGCGCTTCGCCATCCGCATCTGGCGCGCGCCGTCGCGGGTCCAGACACTGGCCACCAGCCCGTATTCGGTGCCGTTGGCAATCGCGATGGCTTCCTCTTCGTCATCGAATGTAATGACCACCTGTACAGGCCCAAAAATTTCGTCCCGCGCCAAGGCGTGATCAGGCCGGACCCCCGCGAACAGGGTCGGCTGCACATAGTTCCCGTTGGAAGGCACATCGCTCAGCAAGCCCCGCGCGGCTGTTTCCAGATCCGCACCTTGCTCAAGGAACGACGATACGATCCCCAATTGCTTGCGTGATATCAGCGGGCCTACATCAAGGTCCGCCAAGGCTGGCCCCACCCGCAAGGCTGAATAGCGCGCCGCCATACGGGCCAGCACTTCGTCATGCACGCTGCGATGCACCAGAATGCGCGAAGATGCAGAGCAGGTCTGTCCCGCGTTCTGGATACCCGCGTTCACAAGAAACGGCAGCGCCGCGTCCAGATCGGCATCCTCAAACACCACCTGCGGGGATTTGCCACCCAGCTCCAGCGTCACCGGGGTCACGTTGCGCGCGGCGGCCATCTGCACCTGCACCCCCGTCGCCACCGAACCGGTAAAGCTGATGTGATCCACATCAGGCGACGCGCACAGCGCGGCACCGGCCTCGGCCCCCAACCCCGGCACGACATTCAGCGCGCCATCAGGCACCCCGGCTTGCCGCGCCAGATCGGCAAAGGCCAGCGCCGTCAGGCAGGCATCCTCGGCCGGTTTCAGAACGCAGGCGTTGCCCGTTGCAAGAGCCGCCCCGACGGATCGCCCGATAATCTGCATCGGATAGTTCCACGGCACGATATGCCCGGTGACCCCATGCGGTTCCCGAAGCGTGTAAACGGTATAGCCATCCAGATAAGGTATGGTTTCTCCGTGCAGCTTGTCCGCGGCGCCACCGTAGAATTCACAGTAGCGCGCAAGGGCTACCGCATCCGCGCGGGCTTGTTTCAGCGGTTTGCCTACGTCCAAGGCCTCTATCCGGGCCAGGTCTTCGACCTTTTCCAGCACCAGATCGCGCAGCTTTAGCAGGATACGACCACGTTCCGCCGCAGATACTCGGCCCCAACTTCCCTCGAACGCATTCCGGGCGGCGGCCAGGGCCGCATTGATGTCCTCCGCCCCTCCGCGCGCGATGTTCCCGATCTGGTTCCCGGTCGAGGGATCCTCCAGCGGCAGGGTACGTCCCGATGCCGGCGGCACCCATTCCCCGCCTATCAGGCATTTCGATGGGTCAAACCACAGGTTCAGGTTGGTCATCGTCCAGTTCCTTTCATGCCACATCCGCCGGCAGCGTCGGCGCAGCGGCGATCAATTGCTTGGTATAGGGGTGCTGGGGCGCGCCAAAAACCTCGTCCGTCGCCCCCTGTTCCACGATTGCGCCCGATTTCATCACCAGAACCCTGTCCGTGACCGACCGAACGACGCTCAGGTCGTGACTGATGAACAGATAGGACAGGCCGTATTCCCCCTGCAGATCAGCCAGAAGATCCAGAATCTGCGCTCGGATACTGACATCAAGTGCGCTGACGGCCTCGTCCAGGATCACGATTTCCGGGCGCAGGATCAAGGCGCGGGCAATGGCGATACGCTGGCGCTGGCCACCGCTGAATTCGTGGATGTATCGGTCCATCGCATCTCGCCCCAGCCCGACGTCCTCCAGCACCTGCGCCACCCTCTCTCTCCAGTCGGCAGGACGGGACTGCATCAGGTGAAAAGGCTCGGCCACCAGGCGGGCGACTTTCCAGCGCGGGTTGAAACTGGCGTAGGGATCCTGAAACACCACCTGAATGCCTGCGCGCAACGCTTTCGGAAAATCCCGCCCGACCAGCGCCCCGAAGGCGTGGATGTCCCCCGCCTGAACTTCCTCCAGTCCCAGGATTGCGCGGGTCAGCGTTGATTTCCCGCACCCGGATTCCCCGACCAACCCCAGGCTTTCACCCTTTCGCAGCTGAAACGAGACATTGTTCACGGCCCGGAACGTATCCGTGGCGCCCCACCAGCCCAGCCGATGGATTGTGTATTCGCGGACGACATCCCGCACGTCCAGCAGCACCTCGGCTTCGTCAGCGCCGTTCCTGTCCGGCTGATGGCTGGACGCCGCCAGCAATGCCTTGGAATAAGGGTGGGTCATATTCCGCAGCAGCCACTTCGCCGGGCCGTGCTCCACGACTTCCCCGCCGCGCATGATGACGATCTCGTCGGCCATATCCGCTACCACCGCCAAATCGTGCGAGATCAGCAGCAGCCCCATCCCCTCTTCGCGGACCAACCGCCGCAGCAACGTCAGGATTTGCGCCTGCGTAGTTACATCCAGCGCCGTGGTCGGTTCATCCGCGATCAACAGCTTGGGCCGCAGCGCGATGGCCATAGCGATAACTACCCGTTGCCGTTGCCCGCCGGACAGCTCATGCGGATAGCGGCTCAGGGGAAACCTGTCCTGTGGCAACTCTGCCCGGCGCAGTGCTTCGGCGGCGCGGTCCATCGCCTCAGCCCGGCTGACCTTTTCATGGATCAGTATGGTTTCGGCCACCTGCTCGCCGATCGTTTTGATCGGGTTCAAGGCGGTCATCGGTTCTTGGAACACCATGCCGACATCATTGCCGCGCATTCGGCACAAAGCGGCCTCGGACAGAGTCAGGATTTCCTTGCCGTCCAATTCGATCCGCCCCGTGCAAACCGCCCCCATTGGCAACAATTGCAATGCCGCCAGGGCCGTCATCGACTTGCCCGAACCACTTTCGCCAATCACCCCTACAATCTGTCCCGCGCGCACGGACAGCGACACCCCCTTCAGGATCGGAACCCCATGGATTGACAGATCCAGATCGTCGACCTCCAGAAGGCTCATGTCCGCGCCCTCCGCAGTTTCGGATCGAACAGATCACGCAACCCGTCCCCCATCAAGTTCAAGCCCAACACGGTCAACAGGATCGCAAGGCCGGGGAAAAGCGCCATGTGCGGCGCAAAGGAGATCATCGTCTGACTGTCCGCCAGCATCCGCCCCCAGGACGGGATCGGCGGCTGCGCCCCCAACCCCACATATGACAGGCCCGCCTCGGCGAGAATCCCCAAGGAAAACTGGATTGTTCCTTGCACGATCAACAAGTTCATGACGTTCGGCAGGATGTGTTCCACGGAAATCCGCGCCGCCCCTTTGCCGGAAACCCTAGCCGCCATGACGAAATCGCGCGTCCACAGGCTGAGTGCGCCGGACCGGGTCAGCCGGGCGAACACCGGGATATTAAAGATACCGATGGCGATGATGGCGTTGACCGCCGATGCGCCAAATACAGCGGTTATCATGATGGCGATCAGCAGGCTGGGAAATGCGAACACCAGGTCATTGCCGCGCATGATGACCTCGTCCAGCAGCGACCCCTTGCGCGCCGCCGCGGCCAGCCCCAGCGGAACGCCGATCCCCATCCCGATACCAACCGCTACGATCGCCACGGCGATGGAGGTGCGCGCGCCCACCATGATCATGCTCAGGATATCGCGCCCGAAATGGTCGGTGCCCAAGGGATGCGCGAAACTTGGTGGCTTGATCTTGTTGGCGATATGCAGCGTCGTCACATCGTATGGCACCCAAACAAAGCTGATCAGCGCCGCACCGGCAAACAGGGCCGTCAGCACCGCCCCAATCCACAGGTTCCGGTTCACCTCCGTCATCGCCGCGCCCTCAGCCGCGGGTCCACCACGGCATAGGCCATGTCCACCGCGAAATTCACAACGATCACTGCAAAGACCAGCAGCATCACAACGCTTTCCACCACGATCAGGTCGCGGGCAGAAATCGACTGGAACACCAGCCGCCCCAGGCCGGGCAGGAAAAACACGTTCTCGATGATGATCGCCCCGGCCAACAGAAACGAAAATTGCAACCCGATGATCGTCAACACCGGGATCAAGGCATTGCGAAGGGCATGTCGCCAAAGGGTTTGCCGCTGGTTCAGTCCCTTGGCCCGCGCGGTACGTATGAAATCTTCGCTCAGCGTGTCCAGCAGAGAACTGCGCATCACGCGCGTCAGGATGCTGGCCTGCGGTAACGCAAGCGCAATCGCCGGCAGGGTCAGCGCCTTCAGCGCCACCCCGAACCCGGCGTCCCACCCCGGAAAACCCCCGGCCCCGAACCAGCGCAGATTGATCGCGAAAACCAGAACCATCAGCATCGCGAACCAGAAATTCGGGATCGCCACACCCAACTGCGTCACCCCCATCACCGCAACATCCACCGCCGACCCCCGCTTCGAAGCGGCCCAGATCCCCGCCGGAAAGGCGATTGCCGTGCTCAGAGTCAAGGCAAACAACGCCAGTGGCAGTGAAATCCACAACCGTTCCCCGATCATTTCGGCCACCGGCGTACGATAGGTGTAGGACGTACCGAAATCCCCGGTCAGCATTCCGCTTACCCAGGCCGTGTATCGTTCCAGCACGGACCCGTTCAGCCCCAGTTCTTCACGCAGGGCGGCCAGTGTATCTTCCTGGGCGTTTATCCCCAGCATGTAGGCCGCCGGATCGCCCGGCACCACTTCCAGCGCAAGGAAGATCACCGCCGAGGCCACGATCAGGCTCAGCCCCAGCGATACCAGCCGTTTCAGGAAATAGCGCAGCATCCGCCCGTTGCTCACCCTCGAAGGCCAGACACCGCCCCCGTATTCATCTTGCCAAAAATACTCAAATCCACCGGGCGCCACGGTCGCAGCGCCCGGCCGTCAGTCGGTCAGTCTTCCCAAAAGACCGCTGTCAAATCGGTGGCCTGGGTCGGCGCGTCTTTCCACAAACCCTTGATCTTGGCATTCGCCACGGTCGGAAACGCCAGTTGGAACAGGTAGCCGTTGACATAGTCCTTGCTGATCATCGTCTGCGCCTCTTTCAGCATTGCGGACCTTTTGGCCGGGTCTGTCTCTGCTGTCAGGTCGGCGAACAACTGTTGGAACGCCGCACTGTCATACTGAAAGTAGTAGTCCGGGCGGGCATAGATTCCGATATCGAACGGTTCGGTATGGCTGACGATGGTCAGGCCATAGTCCTTGCCTTTGAACACCTGTTCCAGCCATTGCGCCCATTCCAGGTTGCTGATCTCGGTCTCGATCCCCACCGCCCGCAACTGGGCGGCGATGATTTCGCCGCCGCGACGCGCGTAGGACGGCGGCGGCAGTTTCAGCGTGGTCTTGAACCCGTCTGGGAATCCGGCCTCGGCCAGCAGTTTTTTGGACAGGTCAGGATCATAGGCGCTGTTACCGGTCAGGTCCATGTAATCGGGATTGTGCGGCGCGAAATGCGTCCCGATGGGGGTGCCATAGCCAAACATGGCCCCGTCGATGATCGCCTGCCGATCGATGGCGTGGGCCAACGCCTCGCGCACCTTCACGTTGTCAAAGGGCGGCATCTTGTTATTGGTGGACAGGATCGTCTCACCCTCGGTAGAGCCAACCAGCACCTGGAACCGCGGGTCCGCTTCGAATTGCGGCAGGTTTTCGGGGGCTGGAAATCCGACGAAGGCGTTCACATCTTCGGCCATCACGGCGGCGAACGCGGCGGTCGGGTCGCTGATGAACTTGAACGTCACCTTGTCCAGCTTGGCCGGCGCACCCCAGTAATCGGCGTTTTTTTCTAGGTCGATCTTGTCGCCCTGCACCCAGTTTGTGAACTTGAACGCCCCGGTGCCGATTGGGGTGGTCTTGATGTTCTCGATGCTTTCCGGGGCGACAATCACCGCATCGCCCCAGGCCATGTTGAACAGGAAACTGCCGTTCGGCGCAGACAGCGTCACCTTCACAGTCGCGGGATCGACTACATCAACACTGGCGATCCCGGCGAACAGCGCCTTCTGCGCATTTGCCGAATCCTCGGACCGGGCGCGGTCCAGGCTGAATTTCACGTCCTCGGCATCCATCGCAGAGCCGTCGTGGAAAGTCACCCCTTCGTTCAGGTGAAAGGTATAGGTCAGCCCATCGTCGGAGATGTCCCAGCTTTTCGCCAAGCCGGGATTCACTGAGCCGTCCGACCCAAAGCGTGTCAGCCCCTCGAACACGTTGGAATACAGGACAGAGTCAATCGCCCCGGCTGCCGCGCTGGTGGGGTCCAGATGCGGCGGCTCCAATTGCATGGCCACGACGATATCGGTCTTGGCATGGGCCATACCCATGCTGGCAGCCAGCGCCAGCACGCTGACAAAGCCGGTCTTGAAACTATTCAAAGTCATGCACTTACTCCCTGTTTTGGGGCCGATCCCTCCCGACCGGCCAAAAGCTCGATCAGCGCGCGGCCCATCACCTTCGCGGAATCGAGCATATCATCCACGCCGACATATTCATCCGGTTTATGCGCCAGATCCAGAATACCCGGACCATAGGCGATGCAGTTCTTCAGCTTGCCGATGCGGTCGATATGTTTCTGATCATAGGTGCCTGGGCTGACCACGTATTGCGGATCCGTCCCCATGGTCTGCGCAATCGCTCGGGCGACCGTCTGCACGATCGGCGCATCCTTTTCCGTCATCGTTGGCAACACCCGGTGCAGTTCGGTTACGTCATAGCGGAACGTCTCGCGCCGCCCCTCGACCCGCTTCAGCACCTCAATGACTTCGGCCTGCACATCGTCGATGTTTTCCTCGATCAGAAAGCGGCGATCTATGATCATCCGGCAACTGTCGGGCACACAGGGGCTGGGCAGTCCAGTGAAATCCGCATCCCCCTCGGCCTGCCCGCCGTGGATCGAGTTGATGTTCAGCGTCGATTGTTTGGCCCCTTCAGGCACCACGGGCATGTCGGTACGTTTCTGCGCCAACGCCGGGAAAAGGCTGGTCTCCATCTCTTGCAGCACCGCCCCCATATGCCGCACGGCGCAATCCCCCAGGAACGGCATGGACCCGTGCGCGATTTCGCCGAAGGTTTCGATCTCCGCCCACCAGACACCGCGATGCCCCAAACAGATACGGTCCTTGTTCAGCGGTTCGGGGATGATCACATGCTGCACCCGGTCGGGCGAGAAATACCCCTGCCCCGCCAGATAGGCAACGCCGCCGAACCCGCCCGATTCCTCGTCTGCGGTGCCGCTGATTTCAATTGCCCCGGCGAAATCCGGGCAAACCGAGAGGAATGCTTCGGCCGCCACAATTGACGCAGCCAACCCCCCCTTCATGTCGCAGGCGCCGCGACCATAAATCTTTCCGTCTTTCAATACGCCACCGAACGGATCGACGGACCAACCCTTACCCACGTCCACAACATCTATGTGGCTGTTGAAATGAACGCAGTCACCGGACCGTTTGCCCTCGCGCCGCGCAACCACATTCCAACGCGGGTATTTTTCGCTGTCCCCGGGCGTCCCATGCGCCCGGACCATCTGAACCTCGAAGCCTGATGCCGCCAGCCGCGACTTCAGAAACTCGCAAATATCGCGATAGTTTTCACCCGGCGGGTTCAGCGTCGGTATGCGGATCAGGTCGCCCGTCAGTTGGATTAGATCCTCTCGGCGAGCATTGATCTCTTCACATAGGCGCTGGTCAAGGGACATCGGCAGACTCTCCCAGGTCTTGCTTTCGACTCTGAAACCATGCATCTGTAGCCCATACGGTGCCAATACCGTATGAACACGGTGACTCATGGACGATCTGGAAGCCCTTGCATTCGACACGGCCCCGATGGGGATTGCGCTGACGGAACACCGCGTGATCCGCGCGTGCAACGGCACCTTTGCGCAGATGTTCGGGTTTCAGAAAAATGAACTGGTCGGCCAAAGCTTTCGCCTGCTGTATGGCACCGATCAGGAGTTTCACCAGATTCGGGATATCGGACTGGAACCGCTGCGCCAGTCGCTGCCCTATTCGGATGAACGCATCATGCGCCATCGCGACGGGCACCAATTCTGGTGCCGGTTCCGCGCCCGCACGCTGACACCGGACGACCCGTTGGCGCGCATCGTTCTCAGCTTTGCGCTGATCGATACGGATTCGGACGGCCCGACCCTGACCCCCCGTGAACGCGAGGTGCTGATGTGGCTGTCGCGCGGCTATACCAGCAAGGAAATCGCCAAGGTTCTGGGCCTGTCCCCCCGCACGATAGAGGACGTTCGTGCCAGGTTGCTGCGCAAGTTCAAGGTCAAGAACGTAGCGGTTCTGTTGTCCCGCCTCTCTGGCGTCGCACACTGACGAACCAGGCGCCCCCGACAGGGCGCCTGGCCACGCTTACTTCTCGTAGGCGACCATTGTCAGCAGCTCATACTCGGCCACTTGTTCGTCGTCCTGATTGGACAGCGTCGCGTTCCATGCAACCTCTCCGTAGGTGTCGGTCCGCTTGGTCTTGCGCTTGCAGGTCAGGCGGACCTTGATGCTGTCCCCTGCGCTGACGGGCTTCTGGAAGGACAGACCGTTCAGCCCGGTATTCGCCAGCACCGGGCCCTCATTGGGTTCCACGAACAAACCTGCCGCGAATGACAGCAACAGATATCCATGCGCCACGCGACCGGGGAAGAACGGGTTCCGCTTCGCGGCATCCTCGTCCATGTGGGCATAGAACGTATCCCCGGTGAAATGGGCGAAATGCTCGATATCCTCCATCGAGACCGTGCGGGACGCAGTGTGAATCGTTTCCCCGATCTGGATTTCGTTGAACGTCCGCTGGAACGGGTGCGTTGGGTTCGATGTCTCCGGGGCGCCCTTGATCCATGTCCCGGTGATCGCCGACAGGATTTCCGGCGTGCCCTGAATGGCGGTGCGCTGCATATAGTGCATCACCCCGCGGATTCCGCCCAGTTCCTCGCCTCCGCCGGCGCGACCGGGTCCGCCATGCACCATGTGCGGCATGGGCGCGCCGTGGCCGGTTGCCTCTTTCCCGGTGTCGCGGTTGTTGATGTACAGACGGCCATGCCATGCGGCACTGGACAGGGTGATGTCGCGCGCAACACCAGCGTCATGGGTAAACAGCGACGCCACCAGCGAGCCTTCGCCGCGGTTGGCCAGTTCCGCAGCGTGGGCCACGTCACGGTACGGCAGGATGGTGCTGACCGGTCCGAACGCCTCGACCGAGTGGATGATCTGCGCGGCATCGGGGTCATCGCAGCGGAACAGGGTGGGCGGCAAGAAGGCCGCTTCGGCGTCCGCGTCTACCGGCTGGAACCCGTCCAGCGCGCCGCACAGCTGGCGCGCCTCGGTGGCGATCTGAGCGGCCTTGGCCAACACGTCCGATTTCTGCGCCAGCGAGGCCAGTGCGCCCATGCGTACGCCATCCGCATCGGGGTTACCAATGGTGATCTGTCCCAACCGTTCAACCAGCGCCTCGGAAACCGCATCGGCCATATTCGTAGGCACCAGCAGACGACGCATCGCGGTGCATTTCTGACCGGCCTTGGTGGTGATCTCGGTCACGGCCTCTTTCAGGAACATCGCGAATTCGGGGCTGTCCACACCCGCATCCGGCCCCAGAATCGACGCGTTCAGACTGTCTTGTTCCGCCAGGAACCGGGTCGAGTTCCGAATCAGGGCGGGGTTGGTCCGCAGCATCTGCGCTGTATCGGCCGACCCGGTAAAGCTGACCACATCCTGCGGCCCCAGCCTGTCCAGCAGATCCGCCGTGCGTCCGATGATCAACTGCACCGCGCCCTCGGGCAGCAGGCCCGATTCGATGATCATGCGGAAACATGCCTCGGTCAGATAACAGGTCTGGGTGGCCGGTTTCACGATCGCGGGAACACCCGCCAGCAGCGTCGGGGCCAGTTTTTCAAGCATCCCCCAAACCGGAAAGTTGAACGCGTTGATGTGAACGGCGACGCCTTGCAGCGGGGTTGCAATATGTTGCCCCAGAAATGCGCCAGAACGACCAAGTTGTTCAATCTCTCCATCGACATAGACATGCCCGTCCGGCAGTTCGCGGCGCCCTTTGGCAGCAAAGACGAACAGCGTGCCGATCCCGCCTTCGATATCGACCGCACCGTCGCGGCGGGTGGCACCCGTCAGGCCATTGATCGCGTACAGCTCTTCCTTGCGGCTGTCGATGTAAAGCGCCAGCTTCTTCAGCAGCTTGGCCCGGTCATGGAACGTCATGGCACGCAACGCGGGGCCGCCGGTCTGGCGGGCATGCGCCAACATTGCCCCGGTATCCAGCGTTGTGCCGCCAGCCAGGGCGATCTGGGTCGCGGTCACCGGACCGATAACAGGGATGGCGGTTGCGCCGGGGGCGATCCACGCACCGGCGATATAACTTTCTGGTTTCAGCATGGGGTTCCTCCAAGATTGGCCGCATGATGGAGCAAAATAATTCCTATTGCAACACTATTGACCGACCGGTCGGTTTTGTGCAAGGTCAGGCAGGCGACAGGAGGAAACCGGATGACACCCCAGGAACGAGCAGAACGCAGCGCGGCAACAATGTGGGCCGGAGACCGGGCCACGCAGGCGGCCGGGATGACGCTGGTGGAGATTGCGCCTGGACGTGCTGTAATCACGATGCCTGTACGCGAAGACATGGTAAACGGCCACCAGATCTGCCACGGGGGCTATATTTTCACGCTGGCGGACTCGGCCTTTGCCTTCGCCTGCAACAGTTACAACAAGTCGGTCGTGGCGCAGGAAAACTCGATCACCTTCCTGTCCCCAGGCCGCTTGGGCGAGGTGCTGACTGCAACCGCCCAAGAGGTTTCCCTGACCGGACGATCAGGCGTTTACGACGCTGTCGTGACCGGAGAGGACGGGCGCAAAGTGGCCCTGTTCCGGGGGCTTTCGCGACAGATCAAGGGACAGCATTTCGAGGAGGATGAAGCATGAGAGAGGCATTCCTATGCGAGGGTCTGCGCACACCCATCGGTCGCTACGGCGGGGCGCTCAGCTCTGTCCGGCCCGATGATATGCTGGCGCATGTGATGCGCGAGGTCACCGCCCCATTCAGTGGGTTGAAGGTGGACGAAGTCATCATGGGCAACGCCAACGGCGCCGGAGAGGACAACCGCAACGTCGCCCGCATGGCTGCGCTGCTGGCCGGTCTTGGCGAAGGTGTGCCGGGTGTCACGCTGAACCGTTTGTGCGGCTCGGGCCTGGACGCAGTGGGGACCGCCGCACGGGCGATCAAGTGCGGCGAGGCCGAAGTCATCATCGCGGGCGGAGTGGAATCGATGTCGCGCGCACCCTTCGTGATGGGCAAGGCGTCCAGCGCGTTTTCCCGCAACGCCGAAATCTACGACACCACCATCGGCTGGCGCTTCGTCAACAAGGCGATGCACAAGCAGTTCGGCACCCATTCGATGCCCGAAACCGCTGAAAACGTGGCCGAGGATTTCAATATCTCGCGCGAGGATCAGGACAAGTTCGCCCTGCGATCGCAAACCAAGGCTATCGCGGCCATCGAATCCGGCCGCCTCGCACGCGAGATCACAGCCGTGCGTATCCCGCAGCGCAAGGGTGACCCTATCATCGTGGACACCGATGAACACCCCCGCGCAACCACGCTGGAAAAACTGGCCTCGCTGCCGACCCCGTTCCGGGAAAACGGCAGCGTGACTGCAGGCAATGCCTCGGGTGTGAATGACGGGGCGGCGGCGCTGATCATCGCCAGCAAGGACGCGGTCGAAAAATACGGCCTGACTCCGAAGGCCCGGATCGTGTCGATGGCCACCGTCGGCGTACCGCCGCGCATCATGGGCATCGGCCCGGCCCCGGCAACCCAAGCCCTGCTGGACCGCCACGGGCTGCGCATCGGCGACGTGGATTTCCTGGAGCTGAACGAAGCCTTCGCCGCGCAGGGTCTGGCCTCTATGCGGCAACTGGGACTGCCGGACGATGCGGACCACGTGAACCCGCACGGCGGAGCAATCGCGCTTGGCCACCCGCTGGGCATGTCCGGCGCGCGCTTGGCCCTGACCGCCGCCATCAACCTTTCGGATGCAGTCGCCAAGCGGGCGATATGCACCATGTGCATCGGTGTCGGACAGGGTATCGCCCTGATGCTGGAAGCGGTCTGAACCGTACTGGAACGAAACACATTTAGTGGAGGAATGTGTCATGAAAGATTTGTCACCGAAACCGGGCGATCTGGACCCGATTGAAACTGCGTCCCGGGACGAGATTTCATCGCTGCAACTGCAACGCATGAAATGGTCTCTAAAACACGCCTATGACAACGTCCCTTTCTACAGAAAGAAGTTCGATCAGGCGGGCGTGCATCCCGACGATCTGAAGTCGCTGGCCGATCTGGCCAAGTTTCCCTTCACCGTCAAACAGGATCTGCGGGACAACTATCCGTTCGGCCTGTTCGCCGTCCCGCGTCAGCAAATCGCGCGCCTGCACGCATCCTCGGGAACCACGGGACAGCCGACCGTAGTCGGCTATACAAAGAATGACCTGTCCATGTGGGCCGAAGTAGTGGCGCGCTGTCTGCGGGCTTCGGGCCTGCGCGCGGGCGATGTGTTGCACAATGCCTATGGCTATGGCCTGTTTACCGGTGGTCTGGGCATTCATGGTGGCGCCGAACGGGCCGGTTTGACCGTGGTTCCGGTGTCCGGCGGCATGACCCAGCGCCAGGTGCGCCTGATCGAAGATTTCGGCGCAGACGGGATCACCGTGACACCCTCATATGCCTTGTCGATTCTGGATGAATACGCAAAACAGGGTCTGGACCCGCGCAAGTCCCCGTTGAAGGTGGGGATTTTCGGGGCCGAGCCTTGGACAAACGCCATGCGCAAGGAAATCGAGGACGCGTTCGACATGCACGCTGTCGATATCTATGGTCTGTCCGAAGTGATCGGCCCCGGCGTCGCCAACGAATGCGTGGAAACCAAGGATGGCCTGCACATCTGGGAAGACCATTTCTATCCCGAGGTGATCGACCCCAACACTGGCGAAGTGCTGCCCGATGGCGAGTTGGGGGAATTGGTGTTCACCTCGCTGACCAAGGAAGGTTTCCCGATCATTCGCTATCGCACCCGCGACCTCACCCGCCTGCTGCCCGGCACCGCCCGGTCGATGCGCCGGATGGAAAAGATCACGGGCCGGTCTGACGATATGATCATCCTGCGCGGCGTCAACGTGTTCCCCACACAGATCGAGGAGCAACTGATGGACGTGCCTGCCCTTGCACCGCACTTCCAGATCGAACTCAGCCGTCCGGGACGGATGGACGTGATGACCGTGCATGTCGAACTGGCCGAAGGCGTGTCAGCAGATGCAATCGAAGCAGCCGCGCGCCAGTTGTCGGGCAAGATAAAATCCAACGTTGGCATCACAGCCACCGTCAATGTCGCATCCTCCGGCAAGGTAGCGCGGTCAGAGGGCAAAGCGGTCCGCATCATCGACAACCGCCCGAAAGAACGCTGATGGCACGCGGACTGGCACGCGACCACGACGAAAAACGGACGGCCCTGCGTAAAGGGGCCGCCGCCTATTTCGCCAAGCACGGGTTCGACCGCGCCAGCATGACCGGCGCGGCGAAATCCTGCGGTGTGTCCAAGGCGCTGATCTATCACTATTGGTCCTCCAAAGAGGATCTGCTGTACGACATTCTTGACGATCACCTCGGCTCGCTCCTGGACCTTGTGCAAGCCAGTGAAGGCGAAGGGATCAGCCAACTGATCCGTGCCGTCCTTTCCGCCTACGAAGACGCAGATGCGGAACACAAGTTGCAGCTTGATGCGCTCGCGGTGCTGCCTAGGGACAAGCAGGCCCCGCTGATCGCGATTCAGCGCGAACTGGTCACGATCATGAGCGAAGCCGTTCTGCAGGTGCAGCCCACACTGGCCGGGGACGCCGAACGCCTGCGCGCCGCAACGATGACCGTCTTTGCGATCCTGAACTGGTTCTACATGTGGCACCGGCCCGGCAAAGGAATGGACCGCGCAACCTACGCCCGTCTGGCCACCGATTTCGTCGTTGGCGGGCTTAGGGCGCTGTAGGGGTTCAACACCGCAACCGACTACCAACCGGGCGGACCCATATGTTCTGCCCGGTTTCTTTTTGCCTCTCATGCCGGTAATGCTGACCGGACGAAAAGAGGACACGCATGCAGTTCAAAGCAACATTTCTACTGATCGGAATTCTGGCCGCCGGATCCGCCCTGGCGCATGGCGGGGTGAAAAACCCCGAAGTCATGGCCCGCATGAACCTGATGGGCGAAATCAAGGAAAGCATCGGGGTGCTGGGCAAAATGGCCAAGGGGGCGACCCGCTTTGACGTTGATCGGGCCGAAGCAGCAAAAGGGGCCCTGATCAATGCCGCCACACGAATTCCGGTAGCATTCGAAAACCCGGCCAAAGACCCCAAAAGCGAGGCCCTGCCAACCATCTGGGAGGATTGGGAAGATTTCTCGGCGCAAGCCGCAGGGATGGCGGAATCCGTCGCATCCGTGGATGTCAGCAGTCTTGCGGGTGTGCAAACTGGAATGAAGGTCATCGGGCAAAGCTGCAGCGGATGCCACAAAGACTATCGGATTGATAAATAGGCCAGCCATATTTCAGGCACGGCAAAGCTACGACAAGGAGAGTAAGAATGCGCACAAGGGCAGCAGTCGCCGTGGAAGCGGGCAAACCACTGCAAATCATGGAAGTGAACCTGGATGGGCCGAAGGCGGGTGAGGTACTGGTGGAAATCAAGGCCACCGGCATTTGCCACACGGATGAATTTACCCTGTCAGGCGCCGATCCCGAGGGGCTGTTTCCCTCGATTCTGGGCCACGAAGGCGCAGGTGTGGTGATCGAAGTCGGCGAAGGCGTTACCACACTGAAACCCGGCGATCACGTCATCCCGCTGTACACCCCCGAATGCCGCCAGTGCCACGCCTGCCTGTCGGGCAAGACGAACCTGTGCACCGCGATCCGCAACACGCAAGGCCAAGGGTTGATGCCCGACGGCACCACCCGTTTCAGCATGTTGGATGGCACGCCGATCTATCACTACATGGGCTGCTCCACGTTCGCCAACCACACCGTCCTGCCGGAAATCGCGCTGGCCAAGGTGCGTGATGACGCGCCTTTCGACAAGATTTGCTATATCGGCTGCGGCGTGACCACCGGCATCGGCGCTGTGATCAATACGGCCGGTGTGGAAATCGGTTCATCGGCGGCCGTGTTTGGCCTTGGTGGTATCGGCCTGAACGTGATCCAGGGCCTGCGCATGGCCGGGGCCGACATGATCATCGGCGTCGACCTGAACGACGACAAGGCCGACATGGCAAAGAAGTTCGGCATGACCCATTTCGTGAACCCAGCGAAATTGCCCGAAGGCCAGTCGGTAACGCAGGCAATCATCGAACTGACCAAAACCGAAAAGGACCAGTTCGGCGGGGTCGACTATTCCTTTGACGCCACCGGCAACGTGCAGGTGATGCGCGACGCGCTGGAATGTTCGCACCGGGGCTGGGGCGTGTCTGTGATCATCGGGGTGGCACCCGCAGGGGCCGAAATCAGCACGCGGCCGTTCCAATTGGTCACCGGCCGGGTTTGGAAAGGCACCGCATTCGGCGGAGCCAAGGGCCGCACCGACGTGCCGAAATTCGTGGACTGGTACATGGACGGCAAGATAGAGATCGACCCGATGATCACCCACACGCTGTCGCTGGATGAGATCAACAAGGGCTTTGACCTGATGCACGAAGGCAAATCCATCCGCGCCGTGGTGGTCTACTGAGCATCAGCCCTTGGCACCGTAACGCGCCAGGAATGTCTCGACCGCGCCGGAAACGACGCGGTCGATTTCCTCTGAGGTGAATCTGACGGTGATGCCGAACACGATACGGGCAAAGATGTCCGCCTTGCACAACTCCAGGAACTGGTCAGCCGCCAGCGTCATATCCGCAATGGTCAATTCGCCCCGCGCGGTGGCTTCTTTCAGATAGTCGGTCAGATGGGACCGGGCCATCATCGGACCGGATTCGTAGAATTTCCGGCCAAGCTCTGGGAACCTATCGGCCTCTGCCACACAGACCCTGAACATCTTCTGCGAAAAATCAGAGGTGAAAAACCCGATCATCCGCCGCGCCGTCTGTGTCAACACCTCACGCACGGGGGCGTTGCGATCTATCAGGTGAACCGATTCCTCTGCCTGACGGTTGCATTCGGCGCTGGCGACTTCCATGAACAGCAGTCGTTTGTCCGGGAAATAGCTGTACAGAGTCGCCTTGGAGACGCCAGAGGCGCGCGCGATATCGTCCACGCTGGCCCCTTCGAACCCGTCCCGCATGAACACGCTCCGTGCGCCCTCCAAGACCTGATCGAACTTCCGTCCCGTGCGTATGATGGGCTTTGCCGCCTGATCCATGCCTGCATCCCTGCGTATTGCCTGACAATTATAAACCGTTCGGTTCAGTCGCAGCAAGCGGCCCCGGGGTCTTGCACCCGCCCGGAGACAAAAATAAGCTGGAATCGTTCTAAGGGGGTCCACCATGCGTTTCTTTTCCCAACGCCGCCATTTTCGCGATCTGAACGAACAGGAAATCCTGGCGCTGGCCATTTCATCCGAGGAGGACGACGCCCGTATCTATCGCAGTTACGCACAGATGCTGCATGAGGAATTTTCCGACACCGCCCGGATATTCGAGGAGATGGCCAAAGAAGAAGATGGCCACCGGCAGCGCCTGATAGACCTGCACAGCCGCCGCTTTGGAAAGGTCATACCGCTGATCCGTCGCGAACATGTGGCGGGGTTCTATGCCCGGCGTCCGGTGTGGTTGATGCAGAACCTGGGGATCGAAAAGATCCGCGCCGAGGCAGAGGCGATGGAACGCGGGGCCGAGCATTTCTATCTTGCCGCAGCCAAACGCACGCAGGACGCCGACACGCGCAAACTGCTGGGAGATCTGGCAGCGGCCGAGGCCGGGCACCAGCACACCGCTGGTAAGCTGGAAGAGCAGCACCTGGATGATGACGCCAAGGAATCAGAGGACCGCGCAGCGCACCGTCAATTCCTGCTGACCTGGGTCCAGCCCGGTCTGGCCGGGTTGATGGATGGCTCTGTCTCGACGCTTGCGCCGATCTTTGCGGCGGCCTTCGCCACCCAGAACACTTGGGAAACTTTCCTTGTGGGTCTGGCGGCCTCGATCGGGGCGGGTATCTCTATGGGCTTTACCGAGGCAGCATCGGACGACGGCGAATTGTCTGGCCGCGGTTCTCCGATGAAGCGCGGATTTGCATCCGGCATCATGACCGCCGTCGGCGGACTGGGCCATGCCCTGCCCTACCTGATCCCGGATTTCTGGACAGCGACGATCACCGCCTTCATCATCGTCTTTTTCGAACTGTGGGCAATCGCGTGGATTCAGAACAAGTACATGGACACCCCGTTTTTCCGGGCGGCGTTCCAGGTCGTTCTGGGTGGTGCGCTGGTCTTTGCGGCCGGGGTGCTGATCGGGTCCAGTTGATGCGGCAATCTGTCAATTTCATTGACGACGCCCACCAGACTGATACGCAGGGCGCATGATCGAAATCTTCCTGAAAACCCTGCCCTTCTTCGCCATCATCGGGTTGGGCTTCGGCGCGGGCAAAACGCGGTTCTTCTCGGAAGAGGCGACCGCCTGGCTGACCAAGTTCGTTTTCTACTTCGCCCTGTCCGCGATGCTGTTTCGCTTTTCCGCCAACCTGTCACTGGCGCAGGTGTTCGATCTGCCCTTTGTGCTGGCCTATCTGTCCGGGACGCTGGTGATCTACCTGCTGGCGACAGCCGTCGCCCTGTTCCGCCGCCGAGGCATCGAAGAAGCCGCCGTCGAGGCGCAATGCGCGGTGATTGGCAACGTGGGTTTCCTGGGCGTGCCGATGCTGGTGCTGCTGATGGGCGAACAGGCGATCGGCCCGGTGATGCTGGTGCTGGCGGTGGACCTGATCGTGTTCGGAAGTCTGATCGTGATCCTGATCACGGGGTCGCGCGACGGGCGCATGTCGCTTGGCATCTTGCGGACGGTGGGGCTTGGCCTGGTGAAGAACCCGATGATCGTGTCAATCACTGTGGGCCTGACATGGTCCGCCTTGCAAATCCCCATTCCCACTCCGCTGAACGAATTCGTCTCGATCCTTGGCGCCGCCGCGACGCCCGGCGCCTTGTTTGCCATCGGGGCCTCGCTGGCCTCGAAATCCGCTGAACGTCTTGCCGTTGCCGGCTGGCTGTCCTTCGCCAAACTGGTGCTACATCCGGCTGCTGTTTTCGTGGCCGCCTTTATCCTGTTCCGGGTAGAGCCCTACGCGGCCTCCGTCATGGTCGCTGCCGCGGCGTTGCCGGTGGCGGGCAACGTCTACATCCTGGCCCAACATTATCGTGTCGCGCCGCACCGGGCTTCGGCGGCGATCCTGATTTCAACCGCCCTCAGCATCATCACGGTTTCAGTGGTGATCGCGCATGTCACATCACTGGTCTAGGAGGATCACCAATGGAAATCATATCTGAGAACCGGTGTTTCGGCGGGGTTCAAGGGGTTTACCGCCATCCCTCGCGCAGCACAGGCTGCGACATGACCTTTGGCCTGTTCCTGCCTGAAGAGGCTGAACACGCGCCGGTGCCCGTCCTTTGGTATCTGTCCGGCCTGACCTGCACCCACGAAAACGCGATGGTCAAGGCAGGTGCACAGGCCTGGGCGGCGGAACAGGGCATCGCTCTGGTGTTTCCCGACACCTCGCCGCGTGGGGCAGATGTTGCGGATGATCCCGCCTATGACCTTGGCAAGGGCGCGGGTTTCTACGTGAACGCAACCCGTGACCCCTGGGCGCCCCATTACCAGATGTGGGATTACGTGTCCGAAGAACTCCCGCGCCTGATCACAGCGAATTTCAATGTGGACGAGGACCGCCAGTCGATCACCGGCCATTCAATGGGCGGGCATGGCGCACTGACCTTGGCGATGGGCCTGCAGGGGCGGTTCCGTTCCGTTTCCGCCTTTGCCCCGATCTGCCATCCGACGGGCAGCGACTGGGGCCGCAAGCAACTGCTGGCCTATCTCGGCCCGGACGAGGACATGTGGATTCCACATGACGCCTCGCTGATGATACAAGAGGAAGGGCTGGATATTCCCCTGCTGGTGGACACCGGCAGCGCCGACCAGTTCATGGACCACCTGATGCCGGAAACCCTGGCGCAGGCCGTCATGGCCCGGCGCATCCCGGCACAATTGCGGATGCAGAAGGGTTATGATCACAGTTACTTTTTCGTCTCCACCTTCATAGAGGACCACATCAGTTTCCACGCCGAGGCGCTGTACGCGTGACCACCCTTTACGTTGACGCTGATGCCTGCCCGGTAAAGCAAGAGGCAGAACGCGTGGCCACCCGTCACCACGTCCCGGTCAAGATGGTATGCAATGGCGGCATTCGCCCGTCGCAGAACCCGCTGGTGGAAACGGTGATCGTGCCCGAAGGGCCAGACATCGCGGACAAGTGGATCGCCGAACGCGCCGGGGCAGGAGATGTAGTGATCACCTCGGACATCCCTCTGGCCGCCAAATGCGTTGAAGCGGGCGCGATGGTGCTGAAGCATGACGGCGAGGCGTTGACGGGTGCTAATGTCGGAAATGCGCTGGCCATGCGCGACCTGATGTATGACCTGCGCGCCGCCGACCCGTTCCGGCAGGGCGGCGGCAAGGGGTTTTCCAAGACTGACCGCTCCCGTTTTCTGGATGCGCTCGAACGCACCCTTCGGAAAGCCTTGCAAAGCCGGTAAGGCGCGGGGACACTCTGCCCAACCACAAAGGACTGACCATGACTATCCCGATGATCCCGTTCGACCAAGGCGAAAAACTGCTGGACTGGCTGGGGTTCGTCGATGCGCTGGCGACCGGGCATTCCCTGCCCAAAGCTGAAATCGCGGATACGTTCCTTTATCGCGGCAAGGACACGCTGCTGAACCGCGCGGCGTGGATTGATGGCCTTGGCTTGGCGGTAAAATCGGCCACCGTCTTTCCCGGCAACCCGGCAGCAGGCAAACCAATGGTGAACGGGGGCGTTTCGCTGTACTCGGACACGGACGGCATGCTGGAAGCATTGGTGGATTTCCACCTGGTCACCAAGTGGAAAACCGCGGGTGACAGTCTGCTGGCTGCAACGCGTCTGGCGCGCAAGGACAGCCGTAACATCCTGATCGTCGGCGCTGGCACCGTCGGACGATCCCTGCGGCAGGCCTATGGTGCGGCTTTCCCCGATGCACAGTTCACCGTGTGGAACCGCACCAAAGCGTCGGCGCAGGCGATGGCGGATGAATTTCCCGGCATGCTGGTCGCGGACGATCTGCAAACCGCCGTGCGCGCTGCCGACATCATCACCAGCGCCACCATGAGCACCCAGCCCCTGATCAAGGGCGACTGGTTGCAACCCGGCCAACACCTGGACCTGATCGGTGCCTACCGCCCCGACATGCGCGAAGCCGATGACACCGCCATCACTCGCGCCCGCGTTTTCGTCGACAGCTTCGACACCACCATCGGCCATATCGGAGAGATCAATATCCCGCTGGAATCCGGCGTCATCACCCGCGGCGATCTGGTGTCGGACTACTACACGTTGGACAGGTTCCAGCGCACCAGCGATGACGAGATCACCCTGTTCAAGAACGGCGGCGGCGCACATCTGGACCTGATGACCAGCCGCTATATCCTGGATCAGTGGCGCGCTGCGCAGTAAGCCTCAGGCAGGGGCGGGATCGCGGTTTTCGCGAATAGGCAGGTTGATCAGCGCGGAAAACGCACCGACGCCGACACCGACCCACCAAACCAGCGTATAGTCGCCATATATGTCATACATCCGCCCACCCAGCCACACGCCCAGGAAACTGCCCAGTTGGTGGCTGAAGAACACGATCCCATACAGCGTGCCCATGTAGCGCAGCCCATAGATATGCGCGATCAGCCCGCTGGTCAGCGGCACAGTCGCCAGCCACAGCGCCCCCATCGACACCGAAAACAGCAGGACCGTCGCAGGGGTCATCGGGGTCAGGATAAAGGCCGCCGCCACCATTGTTCTCAGTGCATAGATCCCGGCCAATAGGTATTTCTTGCTGTACCGGTTGCCCAGCCAGCCCGCGAACAGCGTCCCGCCAATATTGGCCAACCCGATCAGCGAAATCGAGATCGCCCCAAGCGCAGAGGTGGTAGTGATCCCCATCGACGCCAGCAGCCCGTTCGACGCGATCGGACCGCACATTTCCGTCACAAAGGCAGGGAAATGCGCGGTGACGAACGCCAGTTGATAGCCGCAGGAAAAGAACCCCAGGAAAATGAAGCTGTAAGACGGATCGCGCAACGCCTTGCGCAGCATCGCGCCCATGCTTTCTTCCAGCTCGGCCTTGCTGGCGGGGGCTGCCGGGCTGCGCATCATCGGCAGGAACCCCAGCATCAGGATCAGCGCGGCGGCAAAGACCATGAACACCTCTTGCCACGACAGGAACCCAAGCATCCACTCGGCCACCGGCGCGCCGAACACCTGCCCCGCAGACCCGGCAGCAGTGGCTATGGCCAGCGACATTGAACGATTCTCGACAGCGGATGCACGGCCCACCACCGCAAGGATCACGCCGAACCCGGTGCCAGCAACCCCGAAACCCACCAGAATTTCATACAGTTGATGCGCCTCGGGCGTGACGGCGAAGGACGACAGAACCAGCCCGCCAGCATAGATCAGCGCCCCCATCACGATAGCCTTGCGATCACCGATCTTTTCCGCGATGGCACCGAAAATCGGCTGACCAAACCCCCAGGCCAGGTTCTGAATTGCGATGGCCAGCGAAAACTCCGCCCGCGGCCAGTTGAACTCTGTCGCGATCGGGATCTGGAACACGCCGAAACTGGCGCGGACGGAAAAGCTGATCAAGATGATCAGACAGCCAACGATCAGAACGGGCGTGAAAAGTGTATTGCGGGTTTGCATCTGCGGGTCCCCTGTTGCGCCGCGTGAATGTATGACAATTCATCCGCAGGTCAATTCGGGATTTTTGAACTGACACATCAGATTTCGTGACAACGGTTGCATCCCACGGTATGCGGAGATCATGACGCGCATTCAGGACACATACCGCACCCGCGTGGCCGACGGAACCCTGCACGCTGACGAGGCGCAACAGGCCGTGCTGCCCGAATTCGACCGCATCCGCGAAGAAGTTGCGCGACCGGTGAAAAAGGGGCTGTTCCGCAAGGCACCGCCACCGCCCAAGGGTCTGTACCTGTGGGGCGGCGTCGGGCGCGGCAAATCGATGCTGATGGACCTGTTCGTCGAACACCTGGACACGCCCGCACGCCGCGTGCATTTCCACGCCTTCATGCAGGAAATCCATGCAGGCATGCACGAGGCGCGCAAACAGGGGGTCGAGGATGCGCTCGCCCCGGTCGCGCTGGACGTGGCCGCCAAGGTCAAGGTGCTGGCGTTTGACGAAATGCAGATCACCGACATCACCGACGCGATGATCGTGGGCCGCCTGTTCGATATCCTGTTCGACAAGGGGGTTGTGGTGGTGACGACCTCTAACCGGGTGCCGGACGATCTGTACAAGGACGGGCTGAACCGGCAACTGTTCCTGCCCTTCATCGAGATTATCAAGCAGCAGATGGTCGTTTGGGAAATGATCAGCCCGCGCGACTATCGCCAGGACCGGCTAAAGGGCGCGCCGGTCTATTTCACCCCGATCAACGACGCCAGCCGCCAGAAAATCCGCGAGGTCTGGGAACATCTTTCGGGCGGAGAGGCAACTCCGCTGGTGCTGAAGGTCAAGGGCCGCGACGTGGAACTGCCTGCCTTCCGCAACGGTGTGGCGCGGGCCAGTTTCTATGATCTTTGCGGCAAAATGCTGGGGCCGGGGGATTATCTGGCCATCGCAGAGACAGTGAAGGTTCTGATCCTGGAAAACGTCCCGCGCCTTGGGCGATCCAACTTCAACGAGGCAAAGCGTTTCGTCACGCTGATCGACGCACTGTACGAAGCCAGGGTGCGGCTGATCTGTTCGGCCGCGGACGAACCGGAAAGCCTGTACATAGAAGGCGAAGGCGTGTTCGAGTTCGAACGCACCGCCAGCCGTCTGCGCGAAATGCAGTCCGGGGATTGGGCCGCCGGGGATTGATCCGATAGAACGCGCTGGCGCGCGCGCAGGATACCTCGGCCTGCGGCCTCGGGATTGGGGCGCCGCCCCAAACCCCGGAGTATTTCGGGCAAGATGAACGGGATCAGCGCATCAGATCCGGCAGATCGCCATTCAGGCCAGCCGCTTCACGGATGAAAGTGCGGCGCAGACCGGGCATGGCGTTGATAACGCCCATGCCGATGTCGCGACCCAGTCGCAGCAGCGGGTTATCGTTGGAAAACAGCCTGTTCGTCAGGTCCGTGGTCAGCGCCAGTGTGGCCGTGTCGAAGCGGCGCCATTCCTGGTAGCGGTCCAGCACCAGTTCCGAGGCGAAGTCTTCGCCCCTGTGGTGGGCGTGGCTGATCACATGCGCCAACGCGCCGACATCGCGCAACCCGGCGTTCAGCCCCTGCCCGGCAATCGGATGCATCCCGTGCGCGGCATCGCCGATCAACGCCAGGCGGTCGCCGGTGAAACTGTTGGCGACGGTCAGGTTCAGCGGGTAGGTGAACCGTTTGCCAGCCAGCCGGATATTGCCCAGGAAATCACCGAACCGGGGACTCAGGACCTGGATATAGTCCTCGTCCGACAGCGCGTGAATGGCACCGGCGTTTTCGTGGGTTTCCGACCAGACGATAGAGGACATGTTCCCCGGCAGCGGCAGGATCGCCAGCGGCCCCGGCGGCATGAAAAACTGGTGCGCAATGCCGTGATGCGGCAGGTCGTGTTCGATCGCACAGACCAGCGCGGTCTGGCCATAGTCCCAGCCACTGCGCTTGATCCCCGCGCGGTCTGCAGTGCCAGAGCGGCGCCCATCCGCGCCGACCAGCAGCTTGCCGCGCAATTCGCGCCCCGAGGACAGCGTCAGGACGATCCCGCGTGCATCGGCCTGCTGACCGGTGACGGTTTCGCCTTCCAGCAGCGTTATCCGGTCGCTTTCTGCCATCGCCTCGGACAGGGCACGGCGCAGGAACCTATCCTCCAACATGAAGCCCATTGGGCCTTCCTCGATCTCGGCATGGTCGAAATGCAGAAAGAAGGACGAAAGCGGACCTTCGCCCGCCCGGCCATCGGTGACCTTGATTTCCAGCATCGGCTGGGACTGGCGCTGCACCCGTGACCAGATGCCGATCCGGTCCAGCAGCCGTTTCGACGCCAGCGCCAAGGCATAACCGCGCCCATCGAAATTCTCGTCGGTCTGGATGCCGCCCGGCAGCGCGTCGATGACGGTGGATGTCAACCCGGACTGCGCCAGGGCAAGGGCCAGCGCGGGGCCGTTCAGCCCGCCGCCGACGATCAGGATATCGCTGTCAGTGTTCATGGGGGCCAATATGGCGCCGGATGCGGGATTGTCCATGCGCTTCGCTGCCGCTACCGTTCGGAAAATCGCAGCGGGAGTGGCGGGAATGCAGGAATGGCTTTGGCAAAGTGCGGCGGAACTGGGGCGCGGGATCGGACGCGGCGCGATTGACCCGGTGGTGCTGACGCGAACCTACCTGGACGCGATAGAGACCCACCCGCTCCGTGACCGCATCTATGCCCGCGTCACGGCGGATCGCGCGTTGGCAGAGGCAGAGGCAGCCGCCGAACGCGCCCGCGCCGGATTCCGCCTGTCGCCGCTGGATGGTGTCCCTATCAGCTGGAAAGATCTGTTCGACAGCGCCGGTGTCGCGACAGAAGCCGGGTCGGCCCTGCTAAAGGATCGAGTGCCGGATCACGACGCCTGGGTGCTGCGCAATGCCACTGCGCTGGGGCTGGTCTGCCTGGGCAAGACGCACATGAGCGAACTGGCCTTTTCCGGCCTTGGGTTGAACCCAATCACGGCCACCTCTCCTTGCGTGAATGACCATGACGCGGTTTCCGGCGGATCTTCGTCGGGCGCGGCGACCTCTGTCGCCTTCGGGCTGGCGGCCTGCGCGATAGGGTCGGACACGGGCGGGTCCGTACGCATCCCGGCGGCTTGGAACGATCTGGTGGGGCTGAAAACCACCTCTGGCCGCATGCCGCTGGACGGCGTAGTGCCCCTGTGCAAGCGGTTCGATACGGTCGGCCCGCTGTGCCGGTCGGTCGAGGACGCAGCCCTGATGCTGGCGATCCTGGAAGGCGGCAAGCCCGCCGACCTGACCGGGGCCAGCCTGAAAGGCAAACGTTTCGCCGCCCTGCGAACCGTCGTAATGGACGATATCAGACCGGCACCGCTGAAGGCCTATCAGTCCGCACTGGACCGGTTACGTGCTGCAGGGGCCGTGATCGAAGACATCGAAGCCCCGGAAGTGGCCCATGCAATGGATCTGGCTGCCCCGCTGTTCGCCCCCGAGGCCTATGGCCAGTGGCGAACCGTGATCGAGGCAAACCCCGGCCTGATGTTCGACAAGATACTGGAACGTTTTCGCGGCGGGGCGCATTACAGCGGCCCGGATTTCGTGCAAGCCTGGTTGGAACTTGAAAACCACCGCGCCCGCTGGAACGCCCGTGTGGCCGGATTTGACGCGGTACTTTGCCCCTCGGCCCCTATCCTGCCGCCTCATGCCGAACGGCTGCTGACGGATGGTGATTACTACGTGACGGAAAACTTGCTGGCGTTGCAGAACACGCGCGTCGGCAACCTGCTGGGCCTGTGCGCTGTCACGCTGCCCACCGGGGTGCCGTCCTGCGGGATCATGCTGTACGGCAAACCGATGCAAGAGGAACGCCTGCTGCGCATCGCCGCCGCCGCCGAGCCAGTGGTGCGCGCCAACTAAGGGCTTGCGAAAACGCCACAGGGTTAACAGGTTACGTTGCTTTGTCTGGACGAAGGGCCCGGTGTTCGGTAGTCTGAACCGAAACGGGGCGACATGATCCCGACGAACCAGAGGCAGTGCAGTATGTTTCCCGAGCGGTTTGCCAACCTACCGGCTTATGCTTTCCCGCGTCTGCGCGCCCTGTTGGACGTGCACGAAGCGGGTGGGCCGGTCATGCACATGACCATCGGCGAACCCAAGCACGCCTTCCCGGACTGGGTGGGCCAGATCCTCGCGGATAGTATCGGGAGTTTTGGCCAGTACCCGCCAAACGACGGCACCGACGGGCTGCGCGGGGCCATCACCGGGTTCCTGCACCGCCGCTATGGCGTCAGCCTGGACCCCGACACGCAGGTGATGCCGCTGAACGGCACCCGTGAAGGGCTGTACAATGCCGCAATGGCGCTGATCCCGGAACAGAAAAACGGGCAGCGCCCGGTCGTACTGATCCCCAACCCGTTCTATCAGGTCTACATGATCGGCGCGATTTCCGTTCAGGCCGAACCGGTGTTCGTTTCCGCCACCCGCGCGAATGGCTATCTGCCTGATTACACGGCCCTGCCCCCCGAGGTGCTGAACCGGGTCGCCGCCGCCTATATCTGTTCGCCCGCCAATCCGCAGGGGGCCGTGGCGACCCGCGACTATTGGGCCAATCTGATCCGGCTGGCCGAGACATACGATTTCCAGATCTTCGCGGACGAATGCTATTCCGAGATTTACCGCGATACCCCGCCCACCGGGGCGCTGGAAGTGGCGCAGGAACTGGGCGCACACCCTGACCGGGTGGTGATCTTCCATTCGCTGTCCAAACGTTCGAACCTGCCGGGGCTGCGCTCCGGTTTCGTGGCAGGGGGCGCGGAAAGCCTGAACCGCATCAAGCAGTTGCGCGCCTACGCCGGTGCCCCGCTGCCGCTGCCGATTCAGCACGTTTCCCAGAAGGTCTGGCAAGACGAGGCCCACGTGATCGAGAACCGCCGCCTTTACGGCGAAAAATACGCGATCGCAGATCAGGTGTTCGCCAGTATCCAAGGCTACAAGGGCCCCGAAGCCGGGTTTTTCCTGTGGCTGCCGGTGCAGGACGGCGAAGGGGCCGCACTGAAGGCGTGGCGCGAAACCGGCGTGCGGGTGCTGCCGGGGGCGTACCTCAGCAAGGACGTCAACGGGGACAACCCCGGCAAAGAATATATCAGGGTCGCGATGGTGGCCCCAAAAGAAGAGATGCGCCAAGGGCTTATACGCCTGCGCGACTGCATCTACAGGTAACGGACGAGGGCAGAATGGCATTTCAGACACGGGGACGGGATCCGCTGTTCGACAGTGACATGCAGGCAGCGATTGAAAAACGCGGCAAGGAACTGATCGGCATCGCGTTGGTGGTTCTGGGGGCAGCGGTCGCGGCGATGCTGGCGTCCTACAGCCCGGATGATCCTTCTTTCATGCTGGCCTCTGACGCGCCGGTGCAGAACGCACTGGGCCGGTTGGGGGCATCCATCGCCGCACCGATGATGATGATCCTTGGCATGGGGTCTTGGGGTCTGGCCGTGGCGCTGTTGATCTGGGGCTTTCGTTTCGGCCTGCACCGCGGCGAGGACCGCGCCCTGTCGCGCACCCTGCTGACCCCGATCTGGATGGCGGTTCTGTCCATCTATGCGTCCACGCTGGCACCCGGTCCCGACTGGGGGCAGGGTTTCGGCCTTGGCGGACATTTCGGCGACACCGTGTTGGGCGTTCTGCTGAATGTTCTGCCCCTGTCCATGGCGCTGGGGATCAAGATGTTCTCGGTCCTGTTCGCCGTTGCCCTTCTGGCCCTGGGCGCCCATGTTCTGGGCTTTTCACTGACCGAACTTCGGCGCATCCTTCGGTTCCTGATCGTGGGCGTGATCATGATTTACGCCCTGACGCTGAAACTGCTGGGACATGGCGCATCGGGTGCTGTCAGCGCCGCACAGGGGTTGCAGGCCCGCCAGCGCAACCGCCGTGCCGTCCGCACCGAACCGCAAGAAGAATGGGTTGAACCGTTCGACGATTACACCCCGCAAGAATGGGACGCCGAGCCGGAACAGCACCCCGCGCCCAAGCCGGGCCTTCTGGGGCGCGTCCCCGGCCTGATCCGCCGCCCGGAACCGATGCCTGCCCCCGAACTGATCGAGCTCGCGCCCGCCGAACCCGACGTGGACGCCCCCGGCGATGCCCGCATCAAGGCCCGGATCGCAGATGTCATCCGCAACCGCGTGCAGGCACGCCCGGACTCCTTGGCGCCGCTGACCAAGGGCAGGGGCCGGGGCCCGGACGCGCTGGTTCTGGACACCTCGCAGCGCGGCTCTGGCCTGCCGCCGGAACCGCCGCTGACTGCGGCCCGGACCACCTCGCCGCTGCCAGTTGCGCACCCGGCCCCGACGCCCGAACCCATCGTGGAAACGCCGCCGGAACACGCCCACGACTGGCTGGCCGAACCGGACCTTGTGGATGACCTGCCCACGGAAAACATCTTTGACGCAACCTATGACGCCGTGCCTTCGGAAACCTATGACCTGCCAGCCGCCCCGCGTATTCCGGTACAAACCCCGCGCAAACCGGTTGTGCAGCCGTTGAACCGCAAACCGATCCAGCCCTCCAGCCGCGCCCGGACCGAAGCGCAGCCGTCCTTGCAATTCGAGGATACCGGCCCCGCCTATGAACTGCCCCCGCTGAACCTGCTGACCAACCCGGCCAATATCCAGCGCCACCACCTGTCCGACGAGGCGCTGGAAGAAAACGCACGCATGTTGGAAAGCGTTCTGGATGACTACGGCGTCAAGGGCGACATCGTCAGTGTCCGCCCCGGCCCCGTCGTCACAATGTACGAACTGGAACCCGCGCCCGGCCTCAAGGCCAGCCGCGTGATCGGCCTGGCTGACGACATCGCGCGCAGCATGTCCGCCCTCAGCGCCCGCGTCTCGACCGTGCCGGGCCGCAGCGTGATCGGGATCGAACTGCCGAATGAAAACCGCGAAAAGGTCGTGCTGCGCGAAATCCTCGCCGCCCGGTCTTTCGGCGACGCCAACATGCGCCTGCCGCTGGCCCTGGGTAAGGATATCGGCGGCGAACCCGTCGTGGCCAACCTGGCCAAGATGCCGCACCTGTTGATCGCGGGCACCACCGGGTCCGGTAAATCCGTGGCCATCAACACCATGATCCTGTCGCTGCTGTATCGCCTCACCCCCGAGGATTGCCGCCTGATCATGATCGACCCGAAGATGCTGGAACTATCCGTCTATGACGGCATCCCGCACCTTCTGTCCCCCGTCGTCACCGACCCGAAAAAGGCGGTCGTTGCCCTGAAATGGGTCGTCGGCGAAATGGAGGACCGTTACCGCAAGATGTCCAAGATGGGCGTGCGCAACATCGACGGCTACAACAGCCGGGTCGAGGACGCGCTGAAGAAGGGCGAAACCTTCAGCCGCACCGTGCAGACCGGCTTCGACGACGAAACCGGCGATCCCATCTTCGAGACCGAGGAAATCACCCCGGTCAAGATGCCCTATATCGTCGTCATCGTGGACGAAATGGCGGACCTGATGATGGTCGCCGGCAAGGAAATCGAGGCATGTATCCAGCGCCTTGCCCAAATGGCACGCGCCTCGGGCATCCACCTGATCATGGCCACGCAACGCCCGTCGGTTGACGTGATCACTGGCACGATCAAGGCTAACTTCCCCACCCGGATCAGCTTCCAGGTGACCTCTAAAATCGACAGCCGCACCATCCTGGGCGAAATGGGCGCCGAACAGCTGCTGGGCATGGGTGACATGCTGTACATGGCTGGCGGCGGGCGCATCATGCGCTGCCACGGTCCCTTCGTCAGCGACGAAGAGGTCGAAGAGATCGTCAACCACCTCAAATCCTTCGGCCCGCCCGAATACGTGGGCGGCGTGGTCGAAGGCCCGGATGACGACAAGGCCGACAACATCGACGCCGTGCTGGGCCTGAACACCGGCGGCAACACCGATGCCGAGGACGCTCTCTATGACACCGCTGTGGCGATCGTGATCAAGGACCGCAAGTGTTCCACCTCTTACATCCAGCGCAAACTGGCCATCGGGTATAACAAGGCTGCCCGGCTGGTAGAGCAGATGGAGGAAGAGGGCATCGTCAGCCCCGCCAACCACGTTGGCAAACGCGAAATCCTGGTCCCCGAACGGTGATCGGCACAGCCCTGCCTATCGCGCAGATGTGAGCATTCCCCCGGTGCAACCCGCCGGGGGGAACGCTATCTAAGAGGCATGAAAATGTTCCGCTTTCTCCTCGCGCCGCTCTGTGTGGCAATCGCAGTCCCCGCGGCGGCCGATGAACTCGGCCTTGACCAGATTTCGGGCTACCTGAACAGCTTTCGCACCGCAAAGGGCGACTTTACCCAGATCAACGACGACGGCTCGATCTCGACCGGCCGGATCTGGCTGAAACGTCCGGGCCGCGCGCGGTTCGAATACGGCGCCCCCAACCCGGCGCTGGTGATGGCCGGCCAAAGCGCCGTTGCCATCTTCGATCCCAAAAGCAACACCGGCCCCGAAAGCTATCCACTGAACCAGACCCCGCTGTCGATCATCCTGCGCAATGACGTGGACCTGGCCGGTTCGGACATGGTGACGGGTAAGGTCTATGATGGCACCGCCACCACCGTCACCGCGATGGACCCGGAAAACCCCGATTACGGCAATATCCAACTGGTGTTCACCGACAACCCGGTGCAACTGCGCCAATGGGTGATCAACGACCAGTCCGGCGGATCGACCACTGTCATTCTGGGCCAGATGGAATTTGACCTGTCGCTGCGTGATCGCCTGTTCGACATCCGCGCAGAAACCGAAGCGCGCCAGGGTAACGCGGGGCGCTGACGCCCCGCCTCTTTACCGCAGCCGCTTGGGACAGGTCGACAGCTGCGCCTGATACATGTAGGCGCGCGATTCCACCTCGGACGATATCCGCATCAGCCAGCTTTTGCGCTTGTAGCTGCCGCGCAAGTACCCGGTGTGCCCTTCGTGATAGGCCAGGTACTGATGCCGGGCATTGCTCAGCTCCACCCCCGTCCGTTCGCGGGTCTTGGTCATGTACCAGCCCATGAAATCCGTGGCATCGTGGATCTTGTCACGCCGCGCACCGAATCTGCGGGTTTCACGCTGGTAGTCATCCCAGGTCGAATCCAGCGCCTGCGCATACCCATAGGCCGAGCTTTGCCGGCCCATCGGAATCACACCCAGCACGTATTTATGCGGGGTTCGCGCGTTCCCGACGAACTTGCTTTCCTGATAAATCGTGGCCATCTGCACGGCCACCGGAACCCCCCAGCGCCGTTCGGTCGCACCAAAGGCGCGGGCGTATTTTGGGCGCTGGCTGAGGATCGAGCACGCATCATCCAGATTGCGCGGGGGCGAATAATTCCCCCCGCCGCAGGATGCCAGCAGCACAAACAATACCAACGCGCGAAGAGTTCTGCTCATCTGCCTCTCGCTTTCTTTATTTTGCGCCAGTTTAGCGAAAAGCGCGGGCAGGGGAAATGCCATTTCCGTGTGGCTACAGCAGAACCGCCAACATCACCGGGATCGCAAGCACCGCCATCAGGGTCGATACCACGACCAGTCCGGCCACCGATTCCGAATCCGCGCCGTATTTTTCCGCCAACAGGTAGGACGTTACCGCCACCGGGGTCGAAAGCTGCAGAACCAGCACAGCGAACGCGACCTCGTCCAGACCGAACCACACCCCGACGGCCCATGTCAGCCCAAAGCACAGCGCCAGCTTCGCCGCCGAAATCCAGATCGCACGCCTGACATGGCCCGGCGTCATCCGCGCCACGGCAACACCCAACGTGATCAGCATCAGCGGAATCGCCATCTGCCCCACAAGTTCCAACGCGTTGGTCAGGAACCGCGGGGTCTGCCAGCCTTGCCACAGGAAAACGCCGCCCAGAGCTGTTGCGCCCACCAGCGGCTCTTTCACCACTTTCAGCAGCGATCCCCCGCCCGCCACCAGCCAGACGCCAAAGGTAAAGGACCAGATCGCCATGACCGCGAACACCACCACCGCATAGCCCAACCCCGCCTCGCCAAAGGCGAACACCGCCAGCGGCAGGCCCAGGTTGCCCGTGTTACCAAAGATGATCGGCGCCAGGAACGTCCGCACGTCCAGCCCGAACACCTTTACCAGCAGGTAGGACGCGACCGACACCACCGCATAGGCCGCCATCGCCGCCAGCGACAGTGTCGTCAGCGCCTGCGGATCAATCTGCGTTTTCATCAGCGCGGTAAAGATCAGACTGGGCACCGCAAGCGTCATCGCCAGTCGGGTCACGAACTCTACCCTGTATTCGAACCCGGCCTTCACCCAGCCAAATCCGATTGCGGCAAGAAGAAACACCGGGGCGGTGATCTCCAGAACTGTAACTGCAAGGTTCACAGACTGTTTCCCTTTGATTTTCGTGCATTTCGTGGACAAGAGCCCGCCTTTGGGCCTATCAATGAGGTATAGGGGCTGTAATGCAATGCTTAAGACGCGTGCGAAATATCATCTGGGCCAGGTGGTCCGGCATCGCAAACATCCGTTCAGGGGTGTGGTGTTCGATGTCGACCCAAGGTTCAACAATACCGAGGAATGGTACGACTCCATTCCCGAAGATGTCCGTCCGTCCAAGGACCAGCCGTTCTATCACCTGCTGGCCGAAAACGACCAAAGCTATTACGTCGCCTATGTGTCCGAACAAAACCTGATCGCGGACTATTCAGGCCAACCGGTCAGCCATCCGGACATCCCGGATCTGTTCGGCCCGTTCCAGGACGGCCTTTACCCACTGCAATTCCAGTTGAACTGACACCGATCCGCGGCACCCATTGCGGTTCAGTAACCCAGCGCACACCCGTCCTTGCGCGGGTCCGACGCGCCTTCCAGCACCCCGTCGGATCGGATCAGAATGGCCTGAGCCCCGCCAATCGCCGCATCCGGCACGCTGACCCGGTGCCCCATATCCGCCAGTTCTTGCCGGACCTTGTCGGAATATCCCCGTTCCACCTTCATTTCGCCCGCATCGCTGAAACAGCGCGGCGCGTCGATTGCCTGCTGTGGGCCCATCCCGAAATCCACGAGGTTGGAAACGAACCGCGCGTGCCCGGTCGGCTGATAGGCCCCCCCCATGACGCCAAAGGGCATCACCACGCGCCCGTCCTGCCGCAACATCCCCGGAATGATCGTGTGCATCGGTCGCTTGCCACCCGCCATTTCGTTCGGGTGCCCTTCCTGCAGCGTAAAGCCGGAACCGCGGTTCTGAAACAGGATACCGAACTTGGGGCTGGCGATCCCGGACCCGAACCCGTTGAAGATGGAATAGATCAGCGACACCGCCATCCTGTCGCGGTCCACGACCGTGATATAGACCGTGTCCTTGTGCACCGTTTCCGACAGTGGGGCGGCGGCGGCCATGGCGCGTTTCGGGTCGATCAGCGCGGCCAGTTTCGCGGCGGTTTCGGGGGCCATCATATGCGCCAGCCGCGCGGTGTGATCCGGGTCTGCAATGAACCTGTTGCGTGCGTCATAGGCCAGCTTGGCGGCCTCGGCCTCAATATGCGCGCGGGCTGCGCCCAGCGGATCCATCCCCGCAATATCAAAATGTTTCAGAATGTTAAGCAGCAATATCGCCGTAGCGCCCTGACCATTCGGCGGATGCTCCAGCAGGTCCAGATGCTTGTATTGCCCACCAACCGGCGTGGCCCAGGAACAGGCGTTCGCGGCAAAGTCCTCTGTCTGGTGAACCCCGCCCAAGGCTTGCAGCGCACCGATCATATCCTCTGCCACTTCGCCGCAATAGAACCCGTCGCGCCCTTGCAGGGCGATCCGGCGCAGCACTTCCGCCTGTCCCGGCGCGCGGAACATCTGGCCCACCTTGCCCGGCTGCCCGTCGATCATGTAGTGGCGGCGGCCTTGCTCGTTCAGTCGCGCCCCGGCAGTCGGCCAGTCAAAGGCCACCCGCGGCGCGACCGGCACGCCCCGTTCCGCATAGTCGATGGCCGGGGCCAGCAGCGCATCCAGCCCCAGCTTGCCATGGCTTTCCGATAGCGTGCAGAACGCATCCACCGCACCGGGGATCGTCACGGATTCGGGGCCATCTACCGGCACCGTCGAAAGCCCCCGGTCGCGCAGGTCCGCCGCCGCCGCCGCCGCCGGGGCCCGCCCGGACCCGTTCAGCGCCAGCACCTCGTCGCTGCCCGGCAGGTTGAACAGGACAAAGCAGTCGCCGCCGATGCCGGTCATCTGGGGTTCGCATATGCCCAGCAACACCGCACCCGCGATCGCCGCGTCCATCGCGTTGCCACCCCGTTGCAGGATGTCCACCGCCACCTTGGCCGCCAGCGGGTGGGACGTCGCGCACATACCTTCGGTGGCGAAAGTCGCGGATCGTCCCGGTAAATGAAAATCGCGCATGCAAGCTCCCCTCGTTCCCAAGGCGACTGTATCCGTCACCGGCGGGCTGTCCATGACTTTCGGGGAATTGGCCTCGGCGTCGCGTACTGGGTGGGGGCTGTAATACACGCGACGCCGAGGGAAGCTCTTGCAGCTACATGTTCTGTATGATCCCGGTTTCTGGCGCGAATGCGGGGGGAATGCGGCAATTCTATGGCGCCCTCCGCCGTGGCGCCCCACCCTGCCGCGCCAGATCCATCCGCAATTCATTCGTGCCGCTGGTCCTCCGGTACACCAGGCTTTCCGTCAGGGTCCGAATCAGCGGCCAGCCGAACCCGCCTTCGGGCAGATCGTCCAGACCGCAGTCCAGTGCGGGCATACACCCGCCCTGCAGCAGATGTGCCGGTACCGGTCGCCCCGTATCGCGAATGACGATCCCGATCAGCCCGGGCGACAGGCTGAGGCCAACGCGGACATCCCCCGGCACGGCCCGGTCATAGGCGTGTTCGGCCACGTTGTTCAGTGCCTCCGCCAGAACGATTTCTGCGCGGCTGGCGTCATCCTCTGGCAGGTTCAGGGCGAACAATGCCTCGCGCAGTTGGATCAGCGCCTTGCGCACCCCCAATTCCGTTGCTTCGAACTGCAATTCGATACCCTGCACGCCGGTCATCGCAGATCCTGTTCCGGTCCGGTCACGTTCAGGCGCTGTCTGCATCAGGATGCACCGCCGCGTCCACGGACCCGTGAATGGCAAAAACCGTATCCATCCGCGTCAGGCGGAACACCTTTTCCACATTCGGCAGCAAGCCGGCCAGATGCAGCCTGCGGGCAGTTCCCAGTTGCTTCATCGCCGCCACGATCGCCCCCAGCCCGCTCGAATCGATAAAACTGACGTTGCCCAGATCCAACACCACCTCGGTCACCCCGTCCTCTGTCAATTGCCGCATCCGATCCTTGAACGCGATCGCCACCGCAGCGTCGATCCGGTTGTCCGCCACATGGATCACCTGGAACCCGCCACGATCCGCACTGGTCATCTGCATGAAAATTCCTTTCCCTTTGGCCGATCATGGACAAAGCTACCGGTCAAACCTTACCATTCGGTTTGCGTGGAGAAGTCAGGAGGCCAGCCAATGAAACCAGTCGTAATCGCAGGGGCCGCGCGCACGCCGATGGGCGGCTTCCAAGGTGTTTTCGAAGGCGTCGACGCCGCGGTTCTGGGCGGGGCCGCCATCCGCGCCGCGCTGTCGGACGCAGGCACGAAAACGGTGAACGAGGTGCTGATGGGCTGCGTTCTACCCGCCGGACAGGGTCAGGCCCCGGCGCGGCAGGCCGGATTCGCGGGCGGATTGGGCGACGACGTTCCCGCCACGACGCTGAACAAGATGTGCGGTTCAGGGATGAAGGCGGCCATGCTAGCCTTTGACCAGATCGCGCTGGGACATGCTGAAACCATGATCGCGGGCGGCATGGAAAGCATGACCAACGCCCCCTACCTGCTGGCGAAAATGCGCGGCGGCGCCCGGATCGGGCACAGCCAGGTGCAAGACCACATGTTCCTCGACGGGCTGGAAGACGCCTATGACAAGGGCCGCCTGATGGGCACCTTCGCCGAAGATTGCGCCGAAGCCTTCCAGTTCACCCGCGAAGACCAGGACCGCTACGCCATTGCTTCGCTGGATAACGCGCTGGAGGCCGAGCGCACCGGCGCTTTCGAGGGTGAAATCTGCCCTGTCCACCTGCACGCCCGCACGGGCGAGGAAATCATCACCCGCGACGAACAGCCCGCCAAGGCCAAACCGCAGAAAATCCCGCTGCTGAAACCGGCCTTCCGCAAGAACGGAACCGTGACAGCGGCGAATTCCTCCTCGATCTCGGACGGGGCGGCGGCGCTGGTGCTGGCATCACAGGACGCCGCCGACAGCCACGGTCTGAACGTCCGCGCCCGTATCCTGGGCCACGCCAGCCACGCACAGGCCCCGGCACACTTCCCCACCGCACCCGTACCCGCCGCCCGCAAATTGCTGGACAGGCTGGGCTGGCGCGTGTCGGACGTGGACCTGTGGGAAGTGAACGAGGCCTTCGCCGTGGTCCCGATGGCCTTCATGAAGGAACTGGGCGTGCCGCGCGATGTCATGAACGTCAATGGTGGGGCCTGCGCGCTTGGCCACCCCATCGGAGCCTCCGGCGCGCGGATCATGGTCACCCTGCTGAACGCCCTGGAAAAACGCGGGCTGAAACGCGGCGTGGCGGCAATCTGCATCGGCGGCGGCGAGGGCACGGCCATCGCGATCGAACGGATCTGAGCGATGATCAGCGGTAGCTGCGCCTGCGGCGCGATCAGGTTTACAGCGACGGCCATACCCACCAATGCCTCGGCCTGCCACTGCAGCCAGTGCCGCAAGATGTCCGGCCATGTCTGGGTCTCAGCCCAGGTTCCCGAAACCGCCCTGCGCATCCTGGGGCCGGTCAGGTGGATCGAACTGACCACAACGGCGCGCAGGGGCATCTGCCCCGATTGCGGCGCTTTCCTGTTTTGGCATGGCAGGAACGAACCAGAAATCAGCATTGCCCTGGGGGCGGTGGACGGCCCGACCGGGCTGCATCTGCAAAAACACATCTTCACCGCGCACAAGGGCGATTACTACCAGATCACCAACGACCTGCCGCAAAGGCCCTGACATCCCGGCTTGACCCCGCAATCCTACGGCCTTTCGGGCGCGCGCCGCCTGCGATAGACCGGCCCGGCAGGAGGAATCCCATGAACGGCACCGACAATACCGACAACCCACGCGGGCTGGCCTTTGCGGTGTCGGCTTATATCATATGGGGCTTCATGCCGCTGTACATGAAGGCCGTCGCGCATATCCCCGCGGCCGAGGTCGTGGCCCACCGCATCATCTGGGCTGTCCCCGTGGCCGCTGCCCTGTTGATCTGGCTGGGCCGCACCCGTGACCTGATACAGGCGCTGCGCAGCCCGAAAACCATCGCCATGGCCGCGCTGACAGCAGGGCTGATCACCGTCAACTGGGGTATATATGTCTGGGCGATCGCCGCCGAACGGACGCTGGATGCCGCGCTGGGGTACTACATCAACCCGCTGTTCAGCGTACTGCTGGGATCGGTGCTGCTGCGCGAACGCCTGTCGCGCCCGCAAATGCTGGCAGTGGCGCTGGCTTTTGGCGCTGTGCTGGTGTTGTGGCTGGATGCCGGATCGCTGCCCTGGCCTGCGCTGGCGCTGACCGTCAGTTGGGGCTTCTACGCGTTCTTCAAGAAATGGCTGCCCATCGGCCCCAATCAGGGCTTTCTGCTAGAGGTGCTGGTATTGCTGGCCCCCGCCTCTGGCTATGTTCTCTACCTGCAAACAACGGGACAGGGGCATTTCACCGCGATCGCATCGGACATGGCCTTGCTGGTCGGGTCCGGAGTGGTGACCGCCGTACCGCTAATCATCTACGCCAACGGCGCAAAACTGCTGCGCCTGTCCACCATCGCCGTGCTGCAATATATCGCGCCGACGCTGATCTTCCTGAACGCGGTGTTCCTGTTCGGCGAACCAATGGGCCACGCCCGCATGATCGCTTTCCCGATGATCTGGGCGGCGCTGGTGATCTACTCCGCCTCGCTCTGGCGTCAATTGCGCCGCCCGATCCCCGGACGCTAGACCCGGAAACAGCGCGCCATCCCGGCGCGCTGTCCTTTCATCCTGCCGAAAATACTCAAATCTACCTGACCGGGCGGGCGGTCAGCTCAACGCTTCGCGGTACTTCAGGAACCGCGCGTCGGTCATCACCCGCGCGTTCATCGCATCGCGCAACGCCCCAACTGTGGAATGCGGGCGCATCACTACCTCGAAGGTTTCGATCAGCCCGTCCTCGCCCAGCGTGATCAGGTCCACGCCCACGGCGTCCTTGTCCCCGACCTTGCACTGGAATTCCAGTGCCCAGTCATTGCCCTCGCCCATGATCCGGCGATAGCGGAAGTCGGAAAACACCTGCCCCACATGGCCCAGCACCGCCGCCACCGGTTCACGCCCGGTCCAGGTTTTCCAATAGGTCGGCGGCAGGAACTTCACGTTCTCCGCCAGGATGGTCACGATCTTTTCATCCTCGCCAGAGGCGACGATTTCAGTCATGCGCTGGATTGTTGGATGCATGGTTGGTCCTCCCTTTCGACGCAGGTTGGCCGGGCGCCCCCCTGTCGCACAAGCGTGACGTCGGGTTGCACCCGCCCGCGCCCCGGCGTAATTCACGCCCATGACGCTCAGCACAGATTACACTCCCCCGACCGACCCGCTGGACATCCTGCACCAGGATCACCAGATCGTCGTGGCCAACAAGCCCTCGGGCCTGCTGTCCGTGCCGGGGCGGGGTGAACACCTGTCGGATTGCCTGCTGACCCGCATACAGGCGGTGTTCCCCGAGGCGTTGCTGGTTCACCGGCTGGACCGCGACACCTCGGGCGTGATGATCTTTGCCCTGACCCCGCACGCGCAGCGCAACCTGTCCATGCAGTTTGAAACCCGCAGCACGAAAAAAACTTATGTCGCCCGTGTGCATGGCCGGCTGGAACCGAAAACCGGCACCGTGGACCTGCCCCTGATCGTGGACTGGCCGAACCGCCCGCGCCAGATGGTGGACCACGAAAACGGCAAACCCGCCGTCACCGATTACCGGGTGCTGAAATCCAGCGATTCAGAATCCCGCGTCCGCCTGATGCCCCGCACCGGGCGCAGCCACCAATTGCGCGTGCATATGCTGGCGCTGGGGCATGTGATCCTTGGCGATCCGATCTATGCCGAGGGCGAGGCTGCCGACCACCCGCGCCTGATGCTGCATTCCGAGGAACTGCGCATCAACCATCCTGACAGTGGCAAGGGTATGTCCTTCCGCGCCAAAGCCCCGTTCTAGATCATTTCATCGACCGGTCGGTCAAGTTCAGACGGGCCGCGACGATAGGCTTCAGAACCGCTTCCAGGTCCGGGTCCGCCCCCCGCAACTGCTCCAACTCATCCAGCCGGTTCGTGGCAATCAGTTCCAACAGGTCCGTCCGCACCTCGCCCGCGTCATCCCGTGGCAGGGCGACCACCGCCTGCAACAGGTTGGGTTTCGGCCCCTGTTCCGGCATCTCCGCTGCCTCAGCCTCGACAAACGCATACAGCCCAACGCCCCCCGCTGGCAGCGCATAGGCAGCAAAAGCCACATCCTGCGCCCCCTGCGCCAACAGTGCGGCACGGATCGCGGGGCCGTCCTCGGCGATCCGGTTCTCGGTCCCCTCGCCATCCGACCAGTTCATCAGCCGCCGGGTGACGAAGTTATACAGCTTCTTTCCCGTCGCCATCCAGACCCGCGACGGCAGCGATTTACGCCCCAGCATCGCCCGTTCGCGCGGTGTCAGCAGGTCACGGGCAAAACTGCGCTTCTGCTTCAGCATGTGGCGCAAGTCCTCTCGCGCGGCGATACGGTACAGCTTGCCCTTACTGGGGTGTACGCTGGCCAGTTGGAAATCGATCACCGCCGCCCGCCCGTCCGGGGTCATCAACCAGTTCTGCGGCTTGGCGATATCGTTGTGGCATACCCCGCGCTGACGCAACTGGGCCAGCAGGCGCTTGGCATCCTTGAACCAAGCGGGATCGGACGGTTTGGCCAGATGCAACGGTGTCCCCTCGGACCAGACCCGCAGGATGCCGCCCCGGTCCGCCTCCAGCAATACCGGACACCCCTCGATCCCCTGCACCGCACGCAATCCGCGCGCCTCTTTCCGGGCCAGCCATTGCGACAGCGGGCGCGCCCACCACGGCACGCCGTCCAGACGGCGCAGCACGACCTTCACCGCGGGGTCATCTGCCAGGTGCCCCATCACGGTTTCGGAAAACACGTCCCGTTTCAGCACCGTGTCCGGCACGAAACGCTGGATCGAGCGGTATTCAGCCACGCGGCCCCCCAAAAACAAATCCGGGGCCGTGATAGCCCCGGATCATCCTGTCTTGCAATGGCGTTGCGGTTATTCCGCCGCCCAACCAGCCACCGATTTGACCTCAAGGAAGTCCTCGATGCCCCAGACACCGCCTTCGCGACCGTTGCCGGATTGCTTCATACCGCCGAACGGCGCGCCCGC
This sequence comes from Thalassovita sp., assembly GCA_017792425.1. GTDB lineage: Bacteria > Pseudomonadota > Alphaproteobacteria > Rhodobacterales > Rhodobacteraceae > Thalassobius. The sequence goes on along the minus strand of CP051233.1, from coordinate 544,906 downwards.
ACCGCGCGACTTGCCGTTCATTTCCACCATGCCGGACCGCAGTTGCTGCGCCAGGCGGTTTGCCTTCGTACCGTCCTGCGTCTGGACATAGTTCGTCAGGCCATAGACCGTGTCATTGGCGATCTGTACCGCTTCTTCCTCGGTCTCGAACGGGATGATCGACAGCACCGGGCCAAAGATTTCCTCACGCGCGATGGTCATCTGGTTGTTCACATCGGCAAACACCGTCGGACGCACAAAGAAGCCCTTGTTCAGCCCATCCGGACGCCCCAGCCCACCGGCCACCAGCCGCGCACCTTCGTCGATGCCCTTCTGGATCAGGCCCTGAATCTTGTTCCACTGGGCTTCGTTCACCACCGGGCCGATATGCTTGCCATGCTCGCTGGCGGGGCCAACGGTAACGGCCTTGGCCACTTCGGCGGCGGTTTCCACTGCCTGTTCGTAGATGTCACGCTGCACCAGCATCCGGCTGGGCGCATTACACGATTGACCGGTGTTGTTCATCATGTGCAGCACGCCGCGCTTCACCGCCTTGTCGTCGGCATCGGCGAAAACGATGTTGGCACCCTTGCCGCCCAATTCCAGGTGCACACGCTTCAGCGTCAGCGCGGCGTTCTGCGAAATGGCGATACCCGCGCGGGTGGACCCGGTAAAGCTGACCATATCCACGTCCGGGTGGCCCGACAGCGCGCTGCCGACGCCCAGACCGTCCCCGTTCACCAGGTTGAACACGCCCTTGGGGAACCCGGCCTCGTCCATCATTTCCGCGAACAGGATCGCGTCCAGCGGGCTTTCCTCGGACGGTTTCAGGACCATGGTGCAACCAGCAATCGCGGCGGCGACCACTTTCAGCGTGACCTGGTTCATCGGCCAGTTCCACGGGGTGATCAGCGCAGCAACGCCGACCGGTTCATAGATGATCCGGTCCTCGGGGGCGTGATCACCCAGCGGGCGGATGAACTTGAAGTTCTTGGCTGCACGGATGAAGTTGCTGATGTGCCAGGTACCGGCACCCACCTGCGACGTGTTCGCCATGTCGATGGGCGCACCCATTTCCAACGAAATCGCCTCGCCCATCTCGGCGCCGCGGCGCTTGTAGATTTCCAGCAGCTTTTCCACCAGCGCGATACGCTCTTCCGGCGGCGTGGCCATCCACGCCGGGAAGGCGGCCTTGGCGGCGGCCACGGCCTTGTCCGCATCCGTCTGGCTGCCCAGAGAGATCACGGCACAGGGTTCCTCGGTCGAGGGGTCGATCACGGGGTGATCCCGCGGTTCAACAGGGTTCACCCATTCCCCGTTGATGTAGAATTGGCGTTTCTCGATCATTTTCAGACCTCCAAAAGAATTTCCCGTCCTGCGGCGCATATTCCGTTGTGCAGAACTTCTTGCCGCAGCGTTGGCGCGTAGTTTGTCAGGGGTTTCACCCAGCCGCAAGGGCAACTCAACAACGTTGAAAAAATTTGATCAAATTACCCCACGCAGATCCTTCCGCGACACTCTGTCACTCTGCGCGGAATGCGCGTTTCCGGGGCTTGGTAATAACGATTTAGAATGTATCTAATTCGAGAAATCCGATCCTGACCAATTTGAAAGGAATAGAAAATGGGCCTGCGTATCAACGACATCGTCCCGAACTTCACCGCCGACACCGATCAGGGCACGATCACTTTCCACGACTGGATCGGCGATAGCTGGGCAATCCTGTTCTCTCACCCCAAGGATTTCACCCCGGTCTGCACCACCGAGTTTGGCGCGGTGGCAACGCTGGCCGATGAATGGGCCAAGCGCAACACCAAGGTCATCGGCCTGTCCGTGGACAGCACCGCCGAGCATGTAAAGTGGAAATCCGATATCGAAGGGTTCTCTGGCGCCAAGGCCAGTTTCCCGATCATCGCTGACGAATCGCTGGAAATCTCCAAGCTGTTCGACATGCTGCCCGCCGACGCCTACCTGCCCGATGGCCGCACCGCCGCCGATTCGGCCAGCGTCCGGTCCGTGTTCATCATCTCGCCGGACAAGAAGGTGCAGCTGATCATGACCTACCCGATGTCCGTCGGCCGCAACTTCGCCGAGGTGCTGCGCGCCCTGGACGGGCTGCAAAAGACCTTTGGCGTGCCGCTGGCCACCCCGGCCAACTGGACCGCCGGGCAGGATGTCATCGTGGCCCTGTCGCTGAACGACGCGCAGGCGCGGGAAAAATTCGGCCAGATCGACGTCAAGCTGCCTTATTTGCGCACCATCAAAGATCCGGCCTGATCCATGCGATGCACCCCTCGCGCCGCAGGCGGGGGGTGCGCTCAGGCCATCGCGCCAATGGCTTCGGCCAGCCACACCGGCAAGTTTTCGCGGCGCAGGTCCGGGATCACCCATTCCGCCCCTGTGAAATCGTCACCCGCCGTATAGGCCGAGGGCGTGACCACCACCCGCAACCCCGCCGCCGTCGCGGACAACACCCCGTTGCGGCTATCCTCAAAGGCCAGACACTCCCGCGCAGGCAGGCCCAGCCGGCCCATCGCCAGTTCAAAGACATCCGGCGCGGGTTTCTTGGCCTGCACCTGATCGCCCGCCGCGATGACGTCGAACACCTGCTCCGCCGCTACGCCCCAGCCGCACCGCGCCAGCGCATCGACATTGGGCAAGTTGGTTGTCGTCGCCACCGCCAGTTTCAAGCCCGCCGCCCGCGCCGCCGCGATCAATTCGCGCACACCGGGGCGCAACGCCAGTTCCCCGCGCCCCAGAATATCCGCATAGGCGCGTGTCTTTTCCATGTGCAACACCGCGATTTCATCATCTGCCAACCGCCGCGCGCCAGCGGGCAAATCCTGCTGGAATCGCCGGATGCGTTCCTTGCCGCCCGTGGTTTTCAGCAGCCAGGCATAGTCATCACGGCCCCATTCCCACCCCAGCCCCCACGCCTTGAACGTGCTGTTGAACGCCGCGCGATGCGCCTCTTCGGTTTCCGCCAGCGTGCCGTCCACGTCAAAGATCAACGCCCGCAACATCATGAAGACTCTGCAGCAAAGGCCGCCGCCACGATCCCCGGAAGATCGGTGAAATCGTCAAACCTGTCCTGGTGCGGGATCGAATCCACAGGGGATTTGCGATACCCGCCCGAGAACAGCGCGAACCGCACCCCGGCGCGCGCGGCGGTTTCGGCGTCCACCTCGCTGTCACCGACATACAGCGCCGCCCGCCCCGTCGGGATCAGATGCCGCAGCGGTTCAGGGTTGGGCTTTTTCACAGTCAGGGTATCGCCGCCGACGACCCCGTTGAAAAACCCCGCCAACCCCAGATCCCGCAGGATGGCGCGGGCGGGTGCCTCTGGCTTGTTGGTGCACAGGGCCAGCTGGCACCCCATCGCCTGCAACGCCCCCAACGCCGCCACCACACCCGGATAGGGCCGGGTCAGGTCCGTCGTTGCGGCGTTGTAATGGGTCAGCGTGATCGCCGTCAGTTCGCCATGCCGCGCCCGGTCCAGCCCTACGCGGTCGATCACCCGTTCCACCAGCTTGGGCAGGCCGTTCCCGATGAAAGACGTCATCGTGGGCAGATCCAGCGGGTCTATCCCCTGTTCCGCCAGCATCCTGTTCGCCGCCGCGCGAATATCCGGCGCGGAATCTATCAGCGTGCCGTCCAGGTCAAAAACAACGATGCTCATGCGCCCGCCTTCCACTTGATCGAACATCCCATCGAAGGAATCTGTTCCGCCGGGCCTTTCCCGGTTTCGGCCACCTGCTTCATCGCCTCGAACAGATCGCGGCGCAGGTCGGATGGGCCGCTTTCCTTGCGGCTGGCGTCCAGCCGCCCCCGGTATTGCAGCCCACCCGCCGCATCGAAGCCAAAGAAATCCGGCGTGCAGGCTGCACCATGGGCCCGCGCCACTTCCTGCGATTCGTCATAGAGGTACGGAAATGGCAGGCCCAGCTTCTGCATCTCCTCGAAACTGTCCGCAGGATAGGCCACCGCGTCGTTCGAACTGATTGCCGCAACGCCGATCCCCAGCCCCTGCAATTCAACGGCATCGCGGATGATCCGGTCCAGCACAGCCTTCACATAAGGGCAGTGGTTGCACATAAAGATGATCAGCGCGCCCTTCGGCCCAGCAACATCCGCAAGCGTATAGGTCTTTCCGTCAGTTCCGGGCAAAGAGAACCTGGGCGCCTGCCAACCGAAATCGCAGACGGGCGGGGAAACTGCCATGATTATCTCCTGTTTACAGGGCGGCCTTGGCTGCTGCGCGGATGGCGCGGATGTTGTCACCGTAGACGCCAGGGTTGCTGACGGAACCGCCCTTGAACACGGCCGATCCCGCCACGAAACAATCGGCCCCGGCCGCGACCAGCGGGCCGACGGTGACGGGATCGACACCGCCGTCCACCTGGATCATGATCTCGCGATCCCCGATCATTTCGCGCACCTGGCGCACCTTCTCGACAGACGAGGGGATGAACTTCTGCCCGCCGAAACCGGGGTTCACGCTCATCACCAACACCATGTCGACCAGGTCCAGAACCTCTGAAATCACGCTGGCCGGTGTGCCGGGGTTCAGCGAAATCCCCGCCATCTTTCCCGTCGCCTTGATCGCCTGCAGCGTGCGGTGCGGGTGCGGGCCTGCCTCCCAATGGGCGGTGATCATATCGGCGCCGGCGTCGGCATAGGCCTCGATATACGGATCCACCGGCGCGATCATCAGGTGCACGTCCATGAAGGTTTTCACATGCGGGCGGAACGCCTTGACCGCAGGCGGGCCAAAGGTCAGGTTCGGCACGAAATGCCCGTCCATCACATCCACGTGGACCCAATCGGCCCCCTGCGCCTCGATGGCCTGAATCTCTTGGCCGAAGTTGGCAAAATCGGCGGACAGGATCGACGGAGCGATCTTGATGGAACGGTCAAAAGACATGCGGTTATCCTTGTCGTTGCAGTCGGGCGGGGGGATGCCCCGCCCTTCCTATATTACGCGGCAGAGTTGATGCGAAGGGCCTGACGCCAGCCGGGATACAATTTGTCCGCATCCTTGGGGAAGGATTCGAAGGCGCGGGCAAATTCCTTGTGCTCCTTGGCGAACTCCAGCGGGTCCGCACCCTCTTTCCAGCACTGTTCGGCCTGACGCAGGCTGGTCGCCCCCGCCGCCGCCCCGTCGATATGCCCGAAGGAACCGCCCCCCGCCGTCATCACCAGGTTGGAATGGCCGAGGTTAGCAAAGAAACCGGGCATCCGCAGCGCGTTCATCCCACCGGAAATGATCGGCGTGGTCGGGTTCATCCCGGCCCAGTCCTGATGGTAATACGGCCCATCCGCACTATCCTCGGTGATCATGTAGGCGATGGCGCGGTCAGCGGCCTCGCCCTCCATCTTGCCATAGCCCATGGTGCCCACGTGGATACCGCTGGCCCCCTGCATCCGCGCCATTTTCGACAGCACGAAGGCGGTATAGCCACGTTTCGCCTGCGGGCTGGTCACGGCGCCGTGCCCCGCGCGGTGATAGTGCAGATACTGGCGCGGGAAACGGCGGCGCGCGGTGGTGATCGCCGCCGGGCCGGTCACGTACCCATCCACCAGAAACGCCACGTGATCTGCGTTTTCGCCAAAGGTTTCCAGGATGTATTCGCCGCGCGCAATCATCTCGAACGGGTCGTCGGCGGTGATGTTGGCGCTGAACAGCTTGGCTTGCCCGGTCTTGTCCTGCGCGCGCTTCATCGCGTCGGCGACCAGGCGGATCGTCTCTTTCAGCGGGGCGAACACCTGGTTGCCCTGCGGTTCGTCGTTCTTGATGAAATCGCCGCCCAGCCAGAAATCATAGCAGGCATCGGCAAAGGGTTTGGGTCGCAGGCCCAGCTTTGGCTTGATGATCGTGCCCACGACAAACCCGCCATCCACATGCGGACGGCCCAGCACGCGCCACATGTCGGCGATGGTGGTGGATGGGCCGTCGAACAGGCGCAGGTAATCCGGCGGCACATAGAAATCGTGCATCTTGGCATATTCCACGTCCCCCATGCCCTGGTTGTTGCCGATGGCCAGCGTCAGGAACGAACAGATCATCGCCCGCCCGTCGGTGATGTTGCGATCGAACAAATCCACCGGATAGGCGATCTTCATCACCTCCTTGGCCTCGTCGATCTCGTACACCAGCGCATCGACGCCGCGGGTGAAATCGTCGGTCGTGGACACGTCCACATTGGTGCCGGTGGAACTTTCTGCTGCGAAATGGGCCGCCGTGGCCAAGTAGCCGTCAAATCCTGCCTTGGGTTTCATGATGTAGGTGACCAGTACGTGGCGGCCCCCTGCAATCAGGTCTTCCTCTTTCAGGTCAAGACGGGCGTAACGGTTTGACTGATCCATGATCATGTCTCCTGTTGGAAGGCGGCCCACCGGGCCGCGGTTTACGGGTCGAGTGACCCGCTTTCATAGCGGGCCGCCATGTCGTCCATGGAGATGACCTTGATCTTGCTGGCGTTGCCGGCGGTGCCGAACCGTTCGAAACGGTCGCGGCACAGGTCTTCCATTTCCTTCATGGCCGGGATCATGAACTTGCGCGGGTCAAATTCCTGAGGCTTCGTGGTGGCCACCTTGCGGAACTGGCCGGCCATGGCCATGCGGCAGTCGGTGTCGATGTTCACCTTGCGCACGCCATGTTTGATGCCGCGCTCGATCTCTTCGACCGGCACGCCATAGGTTTGGGGCATTTCGCCACCGAATTCGTTGATCATGTCCTGCAGCGCCTGCGGGACCGAGCTGGACCCGTGCATCACCAGGTGTACGCCGGGCAGCTTCTTGTTGATCGCCTCGATCGTCTCCATCGACAGGATATCGCCATCGGGCTTGCGGCTGAACTTATAGGCGCCGTGGCTGGTGCCGCAGGCAATCGCCAGCGCATCGCACTTGGTCAGCTTGACGAACTCCACCGCTTGATCCGGGTCGGTCAGCAGCTGGTCATGGCTCAACTTGCCTTCGGCCCCCGAACCGTCCTCTGCCGCGGCCTCGCCGGTTTCCAGGCTGCCCAGCACGCCCAGCTCGCCCTCGACGCTGGCACCAACCCAATGCGCGGCATCGGTCACACGCTTGGTGATGTCCACGTTGTATTCGTAGGACGCGGGGGTTTTCATATCCGCCTCAAGGCTGCCGTCCATCATGACACTGGTGAACCCGTGGCGGATCGCGCTCAGGCAGGTCGCCTCGTTGTTGCCGTGGTCCTGGTGCATGCAGACGGGGATGTCCGGGTACATCTCGGCCAGCGCCTGCACCATGTGGCGCAGCATGATGTCGCCCGCATATTTCCGCGCCCCGCGCGACGCCTGCATGATCACTGGCGCATCCACCTTCTGCGCGGCCTGCATGATCGCCAGACCCTGTTCCATGTTGTTGATGTTGAAGGCGGGCACGCCATAGCCATACTCGGCCGCGTGATCCAGCAATTGACGAAGAGTGATAAGAGCCATCTTGTTTCCCTTTCAGGCCTCTGCCCCGGTCCCCTCGGGGCGGTGCGATGTGGTGTTCAGTGTCATGCCGTCCAGCATGTCCTGCGCCTGCCTTACCCCGAAGGCGTTTTCCGTACCACCGTCAACAGCGCGCACGCCGTCTCTGGGCCGGATTTCAGCCGGCTTGCACCGCATCTGGCCATTCCCTCATCAGTTCTGTGTTGTCCTCGCCTGCGCCCAACCCGGCGTCCGGCGAATGGCGGCCCTCACCAGAAGGCAGTGCCGCCCGCCTGTCCTCCGGTCAGCCCGGCGCGCGGATGGCGTTGGCCCTTTGGGTCACTGTCATCGGGGGCTGTTCGGCTTGCGTTGTCATCCCGCCCTCCTTCAGTTGCGCTTGGATTCAGAGACCAGCCGGATCACCATCGGGGTGAAGATCAGCTGCATCGCCAGGTCCATCTTGCCGCCCGGAATGACGATGGAATTGGCCCGGCTCATCCAGCTGCCCTGGATCATCGAGGTCAGGTAAGGAAAGTCGATCCCGCGCGGGTTCTTGAACCGGATCACCACCAGCGATTCATCCGCCGTGGGAATCCAGCGCGCCACGAATGGGTCTGACGTATCGACAACCGGCACCCGCTGGAAATTCACGTCGGTTTCGATGAACTGCGGGCAGATGCAATGCACATAGGCGTGCATCCGGCGCAGGATCGTGTCGGTCACGGCCTCGGTCGTGTATCCCCGGCTGGCCTTGTCGCGGTGAATCTTCTGGATCCATTCCAGGTTGATCACCGGCACCACACCGATCTTCAGGTCCGCGTGACGGGCCACGTTCAGGCTGTCGCTGACAACCGCCCCGTGCAGCCCTTCGTAAAACAGCAGGTCCGAACCTGTCTCCAGATCGCGCCACTCGGTGAAATTGCCGGGGTCCACGCCAAAGCGCGCCGCCTCTTCCTCATCGTGGACATAGTGGCGGGTCTTGCCCGCACCGGTCGCGCCATAGCTGCGGAATACCGTCTCCAGCTCGTCCAGGATATTCGCATCATAGGAAAAGTGGCTAAAGGTCTCGTCCCCCGCCGCCTTGCGCGCGTCCAGTTCGGCCTTCATGTCGGCGCGGTTATAGCGGTGGAACGCGTCGCCCTCGATGCTGACCGCCTTGATGCCTTCACGGCGGAAAATCTGGTCGAACGTCGTCTTGACCGTCGAGGTTCCGGCACCGGATGACCCGGTGACGGAAATGATCGGGTGTTTCTTGCTCATCCCAGCCTCCTCCCAAAGGCAAGTGGATCAGCCGCGGAACAGCCCCCTTTGTCCGAACAGGGCCGAGACCTCCTCTTCTGGCAGGTCATGGTAGGCCGCGACGCGGTCCACCTTCTCGGCGCTGCCGAACACCAGCGGGCATCGCCCGTGCAGGGTGGTCGCAGCCTGGTTCATGATCGGGTCGCAGCCATCGGTGGCGTGACCCTGCGCCTGCTCCACCACAAAGGCGATCGGCGCGCATTCATAGACCATGCGCAAACGGCCGCTTTCATACCCTTTCCGCGCGTCGCGCGGATACAGGAAGATGCCGCCGCGGGTCAGGATACGGTGCGTTTCCGCCACCAGCGACCCCACCCAGCGCATGTTGAAATTGATCCCGCGCGGACCTTCTGCGCCCGCAAGGCAATCGTCGATATAGGCGCGCACCGGTTTTTGCCAGTGGCGATAGTTCGAGGCGTTGATCGCGAACTCTTTCGAACTCGCCGGAATGGTCATCGCCCGTTCCGCCAGCTCGAACCGGCCCGAGTCCGGGTTCAGCACGAACTGCAGGGTGCCGTCGCCAAAGGTGACGACCAGCGCCGTCGCGGGACCATAGACGATATACCCGCCCGCGATCTGTTCCTTTGCCGGGCGCAGGAAACTTTCCTCGGCGCCCTCTTTCGTTTCGTAGATCGAAAAGATCGTTCCGATCGACACGTTCACGTCAATGTTCGACGACCCGTCCAGCGGATCAATCGCCAGCGCATACTTGCCTGCCGCGTTCAGCAGGATCGCGTCCTCCTGTTCCTCTGACGCGTACCAGCGCACCTCGGTCGATTTCAGCGCGGCGGCGAACATGTCGTCGGCCAGCACGTCCAGCGCCTTCTGCCCGTCGCCGTCGCTGTTTTCGCCCACCTGGTGGGCCAGCGACTGCCCCAAGGGCCCCTTGGCGATGATGCGGGCCACGTCGATCGAAACGGCGCACAGCGCGTTCATGATCGGGGCCAGTTCGGATGGTATCAGGTCACTTGAGATGACGTTGGTCTGGCTGGTCATTTTTCTGTTCCGGGTTATCGGTTGCAACACGATGATCTTGCTATTTCACGTCTCGACGGATAGTTGAATTTAATAAATCCGGTGCCGCATAAAGAAAAATTTAATGATTGTGAAAGAATCCATTACTATCAAGCAGTTACGCGCTCTGCGTGCGGTGGCGGAAAATGGATCAATTGCCGCTGCGGCGGATATTTTGCGCCTGACGCCCCCCGCGGTGCACACGCAACTGAAAACCCTCGAATCGAATCTGGGCTGCGTGCTGATCGAACGGCATACCTCTGGCCGGTCGTCCCTGACGGCCGAAGGCCGCGCCGTTCTGGCCGCTGAACGCAGCGTCGATACCGCGCTGGACGCCTGCATCGAAAACCTGCGCGCGCTGAAGGCCGGACTGTCCGGCGTCGTGGTGCTGGGCGTGGTGTCCACCGGCAAGTACTTCGCCCCCTACCTGGTGGCGCAACTGCGCGCCGCCTACCCGGACATTGACGTGATCCTGAAGGTCGGCAACCGCGACACCACGATCAACGCCCTGACACAACGCTCCATTGACCTGGCGATCATGGGTCGCCCGCCGCGCAGCCCCGCCGTTCTGGCCGAAACCGTCGGCGAACATCCCCATGTCATCATCGCCAAGCCCGACCATCCCCTTGCCGCGCTAGAGGATGTCCCGGCGCTGGACCTGCTGAACGAAACCTTCATCGCCCGCGAACACGGGTCAGGCACGCGCATCCTGATGACCCGCTACCTGGACAGGATCGGCAACGGCACCCCGTACAACACCATCGAAATGGGCTCGAACGAAACCATCAAGCAGGCGGTCATGGCCGGGCTTGGGGTGGCGATGATTTCAGGCCACACCGTGATGGAAGAGGTCCATTCAGGCCGTCTGGCCGTCCTGAAGCGCGCGGATCTGCCGATCCTCCGACACTGGTTCCTGCTGCACCGCGAAGATCTGCAACTCACCCCGGTGATCCAGACGGTACGCGATCACATTTCGGCCCAGCAAGGCGCCTTCCTGCCGCGCTAGCAGCATCCCACAATGCGGAATTTTATTTCGCACTATTGATCCGCCCCGCCCTTTGTGCCAACCTTCCCGAAAATGGGAGGTACATACCGGTGAGATTTGGCGGAAAGGTCGCCATCGTGACCGGCGCGTCCAGCGGTATCGGCAAGGCGACGGCAACCCGCCTTGCAGCCGAAGGCGCGTCCGTAGTCCTGGTGGACATCAACAAGGCGGAACTGCCGCAAGACGGCGGCGATCATCTGGCGCTGGTCTGCGATGTGTCCGACGAAACGCAGGTACAGGGCGTCATCCAGCAGGTGCTGGACCACTACGGTCGGCTGGACGTGATCTGCAACAACGCCGGCGTCGTCTGCACACACGCGCCGATCACCGAGGTAGACACCAGCCAGTTGCAACGCGTATTCGGCGTGAACCTCTGGGCGATGATCTATTTCACCAAACACGGTGCCCCCGCGATGATCGCACAGGGCGGCGGCGCCATCGTCAACACCGCCTCGGTCGCCGGGGTGCGGTCGGGCGCGGGGGGCAACATCTATTCCGCCTCCAAGGCCGGGGTGATCAACCTGACCCAGACCACCGCCTGCGACCTTGGCCAGCACAACATCCGCGTCAACGCCGTCTGCCCCGGCCTGATCGAAACCGGGATGACGAAACCGATCTTCGACTACGCCCGGTCAAAGGGCAAAGAGGAAAAACTGGGCAGCCGCGCCGAGTTGCGCCGCTTCGGTCACCCCCAAGAGGTCGCCGCCGTGATCGCCTTCCTTGCCAGCGACGACGCCAGCTTTGTCACCGGCCAAGCGCTGCCGGTGGACGGCGGCAACACCGCCTCGCTGAACCTGCCCGGAATGAAAGTGTGAGCTTCGCCAACGCCATGTTCGACCGTCACCTCAAAGTCTGGCCCAAGGGCGTTCCGCATCACTTCGACCTGCCCGAACAGACCCTGACCCGGAACCTGTCCGACACCGCCGCCCGTACCCCCGGCAAAGCCGCGATCATCTACCACGGTCACACGCTGAGCTATGCCGACCTGAATGCCCAGGTCGAGGCACTGGCCGGCTACCTGCAAAAACGGGCGGGCGTGAAACGCGGCGACCGGGTGCTTCTGTACATGCAGAACAGCCCGCAATTCATCATCGGCTATTACGCCATTCTGCGCGCCGATGCCGCCGTGATCCCGGTCAACCCCATGAGCCGCCACGCCGAGCTGATCCACTATGCCCAGGACGCCGGTGCCGACGTGATGCTGACCGGGCAGGAACTTCTGTCCTTCGCTACCCCTGTCGCCGACGAGGGCCACCTGAAAACCATCATCGCCGCCAATTACGGTGAACTGGCCGACCCGTCCTATGACATCCCCCTGCCCGAGCCGCTGAATGCGCTGGACCCGGCCGACATTTCCGGCCCCGGCGTCGTGCCTTGGTCCGATGCGGTGGCGGAAAACATCCCCCCCGACGCGCCGCAGGCCACACCGGACGATTTGGCCGTGATCCCTTATTCCTCGGGAACGACCGGCGCGCCCAAGGGCTGTGTGCATACCCACCGTACCGTGCAGGTCACCTGCGTCGGCGGGTTGGTCTGGAACCCGATGGATGAACATGACGTCAGCCTGACCGTGCTGCCGCTGTTCCATGTCACCGGGATGCAGGCCGCGATGAACTCGCCCATCTATTCGGGCGGCGCGATGGTGGTGATGACCCGCTGGAACCGCGCCACCGCCGCCGAACTGATCAGACGCCATCGCGTCACCCGCTGGCGCTCGATCTCGACCATGGCGATCGACCTGGTGAACGACCCCGATTTCGACAGCTATGACCTGTCCAGCCTGACCGCGATCGGCGGCGGCGGCGCCGCCATGCCCGCCGCCATCGCGACCAAGCTCAAGGACATGACGGGGCTGGACTACATCGAAGGCTACGGCATGTCCGAAACCATGGCCGCCACCCATATCAACCCCACCGACGCGCCCAAGCGCCAATGCCTTGGCATCCCGGTGTTCGACGTCGATTGCCGCGTGGTGGACCCCGCAACCGACCGCGAACTGGGCCCCCGGGAAACCGGTGAAATCCTGATGTCCGGCCCGCAGGTCTTCAAGGGCTACTGGCGCAACGAACAGGCCACCGCCGAGGCGCTGATCCAGTTCGACGGCAAGACCTTCCTGCGTACCGGCGACCTTGGGTATTATGACGAGGACGGCTATTTCTTCATGGTCGACCGCGTGAAACGCATGATCAACGCCAGCGGCTTCAAGATCTGGCCAGCCGAGGTCGAGGCCCTGATGCACAAACATCCCGGCATCGCCGAGGTCTGCATCATCTCGACCAGCGACACCCGCCGCGGCGAAAGCGTCAAGGCGGTGATCGTCCGCAAACCCGGCACCGGCGACAGCCTGACCGCCGACAAGGTCATCGCCTGGTGCAAGACCGAGATGGCCGCCTACAAATGCCCGCGCACCGTGGAATTCACTGACAGCCTGCCGAAATCCGGCTCGGGCAAGGTGCTGTGGCGCGAACTGCAGGAAATCGAAGACAACCGCGCAAAGGCCGCAGGATGACTAAGACCTTTACGCAGCTTGACCCGAAAGGGGGTCATAAAGTAGTTGCGGACGACCCTGCCGCCAAGAACCATGCGAAAGAGGGCAAGCCACGGAGACAGGCGTGAGAAAAAGAACCGCAGAGACCGCAGCCGACAGCACCGACAGCGAAACAGATAGTGACCGCCAGTTCGTCACCGCCCTGCATCGTGGTCTGGAAATTCTGCGTGCCTTCAAACCCGATGACGTGAACGGCCTGTCCAACCGCGAACTGGCCGCCCGCACGGACTTGCCGAACTCGACCGTGTCGCGCCTGACCTATACGCTGCTGAAACTGGGTTATCTGGTCTACAGCGACGACACCGGACGCTACCGTATGGGTGTTCCGGTACTGGGTCTGGGCTATGCCTGCCTTGGCGGGATGCGCATCCGCGAAACCGCCCAGCCCCACATGCAGCGTCTGGCTGACGAATGCGGCGATGGTGTTCTTGTGGCGCTTGGTGGACGCGACGACATGACGATGACCTACATCGCCTGCGCCCGCGCCTCTGCCGGGATCGTGTCGCTGCAACTGAATGTCGGGTCACGGATTTCGTTGGCGCGCTCTGCGATGGGCCGGGCTTATATCGCTGCCTGCGACCCGCACGAACGTGAACAGATCCTGCAGCGCATCCACGAACGCTCTCCGGCCGAACACCTGCCCACGATCCTAGCGGGCATCGAGGACGCCATCGCGCAGGTCAAGGAACGTGGGTTCTACTGCAACGCCGGTGAATGGCAGCCCGATGTGAACTCTGTCGCCGTGCCCTATCGCCCCATGCACGGGGATGCGCCGCTGCTGGTCTTCAACCTGGGCGGCCCGGCCTACATCCTGTCGCGGGACCGGCTGGAAAAGGATCTTGGCCCGAAGCTCGTCCAGATGCGCAACACCATCGCCCGCATCAGCGGCTAAACATCAGGGCCGCGCCGGTCAAACCCCAGCGCGGCCCCTGTCCTTCAGGGTACCAGCACCAGCTTGCCGGTCGCGCCGCGTCCCAGCACCTTGCCCAGCACCTCTGCTGCATCAGCCAGCGGATAGCGCCCGTCGATCAGCGGCTTGACCTTGCCCGCCGCGTACCAGCCGATCAGTTCCTTCATGTTGTCGGCATAGACCTCGGGTTCGGCCCGCGTGAAGTTACCCCAGAACACGCCGACCACCGAATATTCCTTCACCAGCGACAGGTTCACCGGGAATTTCGGGATGGTCCCGCTGGCAAAGCCGATCACCAGCAGCCGCCCGTTCCGCGCCATCGACCGCGACGCCGCATCGAACGCATCGCCGCCAACCACGTCATAGACCACGTCCACGCCCTTGCCGTCGGTCAGCGCCTTCAGGTCGTCCTTCAGGCTGTCATAGCCAATCGCCTCGTCCGCGCCCGCCTCTTTCGCCAGCCGCCGCTTTTCCTCGGACGAGCAGACAGCGATCACGCGCGCGCCCATGATCTTGCCGATCTGCACCGCGGCGATCCCGGTCGCCCCGGCGGCCCCCAGCACGCACAGGGTTTCACCCTCTTTCAACTGCGCCCGCTGCTTCAGCGCATGGTGTGACGTGCCATAGGCCACCAGCAGCGCGCAGGCATCCGCCCCGTCCATGTCCCCGATCGGGAACACGCGCCGTTCATCCGCCACCACCTTTTCGGCATAGCCGCCCAGTTGGCAGATCGTCGCCACCCGGTCGCCCACCTTCAGTCCCGTCACCTCGGGTCCGACCGCCTCGACCACCCCGGCGGCCTCCATGCCCGGCGTGAACGGGTGTGGCGGCTTCATCTGGTACAGCCCCTGCACCAACAGCCCGTCGGGATAGTTCACCCCCGCCGCTTCCACCTTGATGACCACGTTGCGGCCCTCGGCCACCGGGTCCGGCACGTCCTCGAATTTCAACTGGTCCAGCGGCGCGAACGTATGGCTGACAATGGCTTTCATCGGATCCCCTCCTGCAATGTGAAACGGGCGCTCCTCTTGCCCGCAAGCTGCCGCAAATCTACGGCCCGCCGCCCGATTCAGCAACATCTACCCCCATTTCCGGCCAAGTGACGGTACGGCATTTACACCCATTCAACGCGTTGAATTCACACGGGAAAGCCACCTGCCCAACGATAGGCAAAAACCCCCGGAAATCGCCCTGCGGAACGGAATTTCGCTTCCCCCGCCGCCCTGCTTCGCGCTAACCTCCGGCAGGGAGACTACACGAAGAAGGGAGGATTTCATGCTTGGCATGATGATGCAGCGACCGCTGAAGATCAGCGATATACTAACCTATGGCGCCGGGGCCTTTCCCCGGACGGAAATCGTCTCGGCCCGAACCGAAGGCGACCTTCACCGCCAGACCCTGGCCGAAACCCTGCCCCGCGTCTGCCAACTGGCCCACGCGCTACAGGGTCACGGGGTGAAGCTTGGCGACCGCATCGCCACGCTGGCCTGGAACGGCTATCGCCACTTCGAGCTTTACTACGCCATTTCCGGCATCGGCGGCATCTGTCACACCATCAACCCGCGCCTGTCGGCCGAGCAGCTGATCTACATCGTCAACCACGCTGCCGACAAGATGATCTTCGTGGACACGACCTTTGTTCCGATCCTCGAAGCGGTAAAGGATGAACTGCCCTCGAACCTGGTCTACGTCATCATGACCGACCGCGCCCACATGCCGGAAAACAGCCTCAACGCGCTGTGCTACGAAGAATTGCTGACCGGCATGGACGACACGTTCGACTGGCCCGATTTCGATGAAAACACCGCCGCCGGCCTGTGCTATACCTCCGGCACCACCGGCAATCCCAAGGGCGCGCTTTATACCCATCGCTCCACCGTGCTGCACGCGCTGATCGTCGCCAGCACCGTCGGCGGCGCCATCCCGAAAGAGGGCAAGGTTCTGCCGGTCGTCCCCCTGTTCCACGTCAACGCCTGGGGCCTGCCCTATTCCGCGCCACTGCTGGGCCTCTCGCTGATCATGCCCGGCCAGCACCTGGACGGCGCATCGCTGTTCAAGCTGATGGACGACGAAAAGGTCGACAGCGCGTGGGGCGTGCCGACCGTCTGGCAGGGCCTGATGGCCGAGATCGCCAAGCAGGGCCGCAAACCCGAAGGATTCTCGGACGTGGTGGTGGGTGGCTCCGCCGCACCCCGTTCGATGATCGAGAAGTTCGAGAAGATGGGCGTCGCCGTCGGCCACGCCTGGGGCATGACGGAAATGAGCCCCATCGGCACCCACGGCATCATGCCGAAGTGGATTGAATCCCTGCCCTTCGACCAGATGATCGACAAAAAGGCCCTGCAAGGCCGCCGCGTCTTTGGCGTCGACCTGAAGATCGTGGACGACCACGGCAACAGCCTGCCCCATGACGGCGACGCGATTGGCGAACTCTACGTGCGCGGCAACACGGTGGTTTCGGGCTACTTCAACAACCCCGAGGCCAGCGAAAAGGCCGTGGATGCCGACGGCTGGTTCGGCACCGGCGACATCGCCAGCATCGACCGCGATGGAATCCTGTCCATCCAGGACCGCGCCAAGGACCTGATCAAGTCGGGCGGCGAATGGATCTCCTCGATCGACCTGGAAAACGTCGCCATGGCACACCCGGCCATCGCCAGTTGCGCCGCCATCGCCATGCCGCATCCGAAATGGGATGAACGCCCGGTGCTGATCGCCGTCGCCGCGGGCGACGCCCGCCCCAGCCTCGAGGACGTCCACACCCACATGTCGGAACACTTCGCCAAGTGGCAGTTGCCCGATGACATCGTCTGGGTCGAAGCCCTGCCGCTGACCGCCACCGGCAAGACCTCGAAACTGACCCTGCGCCAGCAGTTCAAGGACTACAAACTGCCCGACCTGCGCTGACCGGAACGGGGGCCACGCGCCCCCCTTTCATCTTGCCGGAAATACTCTGGGGGTCCGGGGGCAAAGCCCCCGGCGCTGGCCACTGGCGACTCGTCCGTTTCAGGGTCAGAACCGTACGGGTTGACAGGTTTTCGAATTCCTACCCCTGCGTCCCTGCACAGCAAAACGCCCGGCAGAGTTACCTCCGACCGGGCGTTCTCACCCCTCGCTCAAGGGATGCTCAGACCTCCAGCCATTCCTTGCGGATGTCCTCGCGGTCACGGAATTCCGCCGGGGTGCCGGACCAGACGATTTCCCCGTGGCCCATCACATAGACCCGCCCGGCAATCCGCAGGGCAATGCTAAGCTTCTGTTCCACAAGCAGAATTGCCACGCCGGTCTTGGCAATCTCGGCGATCATGTCCCCGATCTGATGCACGATCTTCGGGGCAAGCCCCTCGGTCGGTTCATCGATGATGATCAGTTCCGGGTCGCCCATCAGGGTCCGGCACATGGTCAGCATCTGCTTTTCCCCACCCGACAGAACCCCTGCCAGATTGTCCGCCCGCGCCCGCAGGTTCGGGAACATATCCAGCATGTCGTCCACCGAATATTTCCCCGGCCGCTTCATGTTCTTGATGCCAAGGATCAGGTTGTCGCGCACCGTCATCGTCGGGAAAATATCCCTGCTTTCAGGCACATAGCCCAATCCCATGTGGGCGATCTTGTGGCTTTCCAACCCCGAGATCGGCTGCCCCTTGAAGGTGATTTCCCCTTTCGGTGGCACCTCTCCCATGATTGCCTTGGCGGTTGTTGACCGGCCCACACCATTCCGCCCCAGCAGCGCGATCACTTCGCCCGGCATGATTTCCATGTTCACGCCACGCAGCACATGCGACTTGCCGTAAAACGCATGCAGGTCCGTGACTTTCAGCATCGCTTGCGTCATGCCGCATCTCCTTCCAGCGCATCGGCCTCGTCACCCAGGTAAGCCTCGCGCACCTTCGGATCACCCCTAATTTCCGAGGGCTTTCCAGTGGCGATGATCTGCCCGTAAACCAGCACGCTGATCCGGTCCGCCAGGTTGAAGACCACGCCCATGTCATGTTCGACGATGATCAGGGTCTTGCCTTCGGTCGCCTGCTTGATCAGCGCAACGGCTCGCTCGGTTTCGGAATGGCTCATCCCTGCGGTGGGTTCGTCCAGCATGATCACATCCGCCCCACCCGCGATGGTGATCGCAATTTCCAGCGTCCGCTGATCGGCATAGGGCAACAACGATGCGGGCAAGTGTGACTTGTCGATTAGTCCAACCTTTTCAAGGATTTCCGCAGTCTTGCGCTGGACCTCTTTCAGGTTTCCGACATTGCGCCAGAAGCTGTAACCATAGCCCATGGAATACAGCACGCCGCAGCGCACGTTTTCACGAACCGTCATGTTGGCAAAGATGTTGGACACCTGGAAACTGCGCGACAGACCCATGCGGTTGATGCGGTAGGGTTTCATCCCCCCGATCTCTTGCCCGCGCAGTTTGACGCTGCCGCTCGTCGGATGGTAGCCGCCGGAAATCAGGTTGAACAGGGTCGATTTTCCGGCCCCGTTCGGCCCGATGATGGCGTGGCGTTCCCCAGGTTCGATGTCCAGGGTCACGCCGCGGATGATCTCGGCCGGGCCGAAGTTCTTTCGCAGGTCAGTGATGGAAAGCGCCGGTTGGGTCATGCTTGGCCCTCCTTGTTGCGTTTCGCGCCAAAGCGCAGCACGGCGATGCCAGCGGCCAGCGGCACCAGGATCAGCCCCCATGTCAGCACCGAAGCGGTCGGCAGGTGCATTCCGAAGGGTTCGAACACCTCGCCATAGCCGTTGGACCAACGGATCGCGACTTCGACCAGGACGACGACACCAACAAAGGCCAGCAGGCAGCCAAGCCCCATGATGGCCCATCGACCCATGTACTCGGCCCGGTCGTCGCTACGCAAGCCATTGAAAAGGCCAGCAATGATTCCGGCCAGACCGCCGGGTGCGAACATCACGATCGCCATGAACAATATGCCAAGGTACAGCAGCCATGCCTCGGAATAGTCTGACAGCATGGATTGCATGTAGGTCAGCACCACCGCGCCAACGATCGGACCGGCGAAGTAGCGCACACCACCGATGTAGGCCATCAGCAGCACCATGCCGGACGGGGCCAGCGAAACGGCCTCGGGGGTGAAAATCTCGTACTGAACGGCGGCCATGCCACCGGCCAGACCTGCGAAACCGCCCGCGAAGATGAACACCAGGTAACGCACGCGCTGGGGATCATAGCCCACGAATTCCACGCGTTCGGGGTTGTCACGGGTGGCCTCGGACATCTTGCCAAGCGGCGTGCGCGTAAAGGCGTAGATGCAGAAGGTACCCAGGATCGTCCAGAAGGCGATGAACCAGTAGACCTCGTTGATGGGCCCCAGTGACAGGCCGAACACTTCCGGTCCGTTCATGCGGTCGCCGGAAATGCCTTCCTCGCCGCCAAAGATGGACCCGAACATGAATCCCGCCGCCGCGATCAGTTCCGCCACGCCCAAAGAGATCATGGCAAACGGCGTGCCCGCACGGCGGCACGACGGCCAGCCGATGATCGCCCCGGCCAGTGCGCCGCCGGCAAA
This sequence comes from Thalassovita sp., assembly GCA_017792425.1. Lineage (GTDB taxonomy): Bacteria > Pseudomonadota > Alphaproteobacteria > Rhodobacterales > Rhodobacteraceae > Thalassobius. Next base: position 525,141 of record CP051233.1, on the reverse strand, counting down.
CCCGATCACGGGCAGGAAGAACACCGGGTAGCCGGCCCAGAATCCGCCGTCGCCATAGGCGGCCTGCTCGATCGCGCGCATTGCGTGGACGGCGGCATAGCCCCCCAGGCCGAAATATACAGCATGACCAAAGGACAGCAGCCCCCCGCGCCCCAGCAACATGTTGTAGCTAAGCGCGAAGATAATGTTGATGCCCATGACGTTCAGCAGCGTCAGCACAAGGCTGGACGGATTGAACATCGGAATCACCAGCAACAACGCCGCAAAAGACAGCAACGGCAGTACGCGCTGGGTGAATTTCTGACTGCCAGACGGCGCGAGGCTCCGGAAATCTTGCATGGTTTGATCGGTCATAGTTCACGGTCCCCCAGCAGGCCACGCGGGCGAACCATCAGGATCAGCACCAGCATCAGGAACGGAATCATCGGCGCCAACGACGCGATGGTGATACCGCCGACCTCGGACGTGGCGGACAGCCCTGCCCAGCCGAACAGGTCAGCGAAATTGGCATCGATGGCGACGGCAAAGGTCTGCAACAGCCCCAGCAGCATCGCCGCCAGGAACGCGCCCAGAAGGCTGCCCAGCCCGCCAACGACGACAACAACGAAAACAATCGGCCCCATCTGGACGGCCATCGCCGGGTCCGTCACCAGGTAGTTGCCCCCGATCACGCCGGCCAACCCTGCCAGAGCACACCCCACACCGAAAACAGTCATGAAGATGCGCGGCACGTTGTGGCCAAGGTGGCCCACCATATGCGGATGGGACAGCGCCGCCTGGATGATCAGCCCCGCGCGGGTGCGGTTCAGGATGAACCACAGCGCCACCAGCATCGCCAGCGCGACGAACAGGGTAAAAATCCGGTAGGCGGGGTATTGCGCTCCGAACAGTTCGAACAGGGGGAAATCCAGCAATTCCGGGACACGATAGTCCACCGCGTTGCGGCCCCAGATGATCTTGACCACCTCGTCGATCAGATAGGCCAGGCCAAAGGTGAACAACAATTCGGCCACGTGGCCGTTGACGTGCACCGTGCGCAGACCCCACTTTTCAACGGCCGCGCCGATCAGCCCAACCAGGATCGGGGCGAACACAAGCGCCAACCAGAAGCTGCTGGCCTCAGAGATGGTGTAAGCGAAATAGGCCCCCAGCATGTAAAAGCTGGCATGTGCAAAGTTCAGCACACCCATCATGCTGAAGATCAGTGTCAGACCACTGGACAGCATGAACAGCAGGAGCCCGTAGATCACCCCGTTCAGGAGCGAAAATACGATCGTTTCCATGGAAACCTCTTGGAATTCGGGTGCCATCCTGCACGGACGGCACCCTTGGTCTTTAGATGGTGGTCAGTCGCTTAGGACGGGCGGTCCATCTTGCAGGTGGTCTCGGTGCGGGTAGCCTCAGCCTCGATCCGATCGGCATCGCCCGACGCCCAGCCCAGCGGCAGGTTTTCCACGCCGTGACCCACGTCCTTGGAGAAGGTCGACATGAACATCGGCTGCAGGATCTGGTGGTTATCCGCACGCATCGTGACGGTGCCAGTTGCGCTGTCGAAGGTCATGCCCTCCAGTGCGAAAGCAACCGCCTTGGGATCAGTGCTGCCAGCCTTTTCAGCCGCCGCCGCCAGCATGTTCATGGCGTTGTGAATGCGGTGATAGTAGTAGTTATCGTCCGGGAACTTGGCCTCGTAACCATCAACATAAGCGGTGTGGGCATCCCCCAGCGACAGGTTGGTGTTGTGCTCGACGATGGCCTTGACCTGGCCAACTGCAGCTTCGCCCATCGCGGTGGCCGCACCCTTGGAGCCGCCGTAGTAGGTCAGGATCGGACCCTTGTAGCCCGAGTCGATTGCCGCCTTGATCAGCAGCACCATGTCAGCGCCCCAGTTGCCGGTGATGACGGCATCGGCGCCCGAGCTGATGATTTTCTGGACGTAGGGGGTAAAGTCCTTCACCTTGCCCAGCGGGTGCAGTTCGTTGCCGACGATTTCGATATCGGGGCGCTTTTCAGTCAGGTTGGCCACGGCAGCGGCGGCGACGGCCTTACCGAAGGAATAGTCCTGCCCGATGATATAAACCTTCTTGAGGCTGTCCTGCGCCTTCACCCAATCGGTGACGGCTTCCATTTTCATGTCGGCATCGGCGTCGAAACGGAAGTGCCAGAAGCTGCAGCGCTCGTTGGTAAATGCCGGGTCAACAGCGGCATAGTTGATGAACAGGATTTCCTGCCCCGGATTGCGCTTGTTGTGCTTGTCGATGGCGTCAATCAGCGCCGACGCCACGGATGAACCGTTGCCCTGCGCGATGAAACGCACGCCCTGGTCGATCGCTTTCTGCAACTGAACCAGTGATTCTTTCGGGTTCACCTTGTTGTCCAGACCGATGATTTCCACCGTCTGACCACCGATACCGCCCTTGGCATTGATATTTTCCGCAGCGTAATTCCATTCGTTCAGACCGGCCTGACCCGACGGCCCGAAGGGGCCCGAAAGCGGATCAATAAAGGCGATTTTCACTGAATCGGCGGCTGCACCAGATACCGAAGCAAAGGCCACGGCAGCGGCAAGGGCAGCAGATTTCACAAGTTTCATAGGTTTCCTCCCGTTAAAAGATCACCAGATCGACTGGATGACCCACCGTCACGGATCAAAAGGGTGAAGAGGTCGCTTGTCAATGATTTTGTGAAATTCTATTCTGCATAGCGAACAAACACCAAGGGAGGGGTGTCATGAGCGACGATTTGGCCACGCTGGCCGCCTACCGCGCGGAAATCGCGGACTGGATCACCGACAACTGCCCGGAAACCCTGCGCGGCGCCGCATTGGGCGAGGACGCCATCGTCTGGGGCGGCAAGAACTGGGTTTTCAAGCGCAAAGACCAGAAGGCATGGATGGACGCGGCGATCACCCGCGGTTTGACCGCCCCACGCTGGCCAACTGCATATGGCGGCGGTGGACTGACCCGTTCCCAGGAAAAGATCTTCCGCGAAGAAATGGCCCGCCTGAAAGCACCCTCGCCGCTGGAAAGCTTTGGCCTGTGGATGCTGGGCCCGGCCCTGCTGGAATTCGGCACCGAGGCGCAAAAACAGCATTTCCTGCCCCCGATCACGCGCGGTGAAATCCGCTGGTGCCAGGGGTATTCCGAACCCGGCGCAGGCAGCGACCTGGCCAGTGTGCAGACCCGGGCCGAAGACATGGGCGATCACTGGCTGATCAACGGTCAGAAGATCTGGACCTCTTACGCGGACAAGGCGGACTGGATTTTCGCGCTGGTCCGCACCGACCGCGAAGCCCCCAAACACCTTGGCATCAGCTTCATGCTGATCGACATGCGCAGCCCCGGCGTCACCACAAAACCGATCCGGCTGATTTCGGGCAAGTCACCATTTTGCGAAACTTTCTTTGATAACGTGAAGGTCCCGAAATCCTATGGAGAGGGGATTTCCAGCATCGTTGGCACGCAGAACCGCGGCTGGGACGTGGCCAAGCACTTGCTGACCCACGAACGCGAAATGATCGGCGGCGGCGCTGGCGGCCTGTTGGGGGGCGGTTCGCTGGGGTCGTTCCTGAACCGGCTCGAACCCGGGATTATGGATGACCCCGTGATTCGAACCGAAGCGATGACGCTGGAAATCGACACACTGGCCTTTGGCATGACGATGGTTCGTTACAAGGACCAGGCCAAGGCCGGGCGTGGCGTGGGCAACGCCAGCGCGATGCTGAAATACTATGGGACCGAGATGAACAAGCGCCTGCACGAGTTGATGATGTCAGCCGGTGGCAGCGAAGCGGTGGAATGGGACGGGCCGCACGGATCGCTGGCGCCGGATTGGCTGCGCACCAAGGCCAATTCCATCGAAGGCGGTACGTCCGAGGTGATGCTGGATATCATCGCCAAACGCGTCCTCGAGCTCCCGTCGAAATAAGGAACATAACCGATGACCAGTCTTCTAGAGACCGAAGACGAAACCATGCTGCGCGACGCCGCGCGCGGGTTTCTTACTGATGCCTCGCCGGTGAAAGCCATGCGGGAAAACCGTGACAAGGGCCGCGCATATGACCCCGGCCTGTGGCGCGAAATGGCCCAGATGGGGTGGGCCGGCGTCCTGATCCCCGAAGAACAGGGCGGTTCCGACATGGGCCACCGCGCGGCGGGCATATTGTCCGAGGAAATGGGCACGGTCCTGGCGGCCAGCCCGTTCCTGTCCACCGCCGTGATGGCGGCTGTAACGTTGCGTCATTCGGCCAGCGATCGCGCCCGTCAGGCCCTGTTGCAGATCGCCGAGGGTGGCGTGACCTACGCTTTCGCGGTTGATGAGGGGGCAAAACATAACCCCGCCGGGACTGCACTACAGGCGGAAAAGTCGGGCAACGCGTTCCGTCTGTCCGGCGTGAAAACCTTCGTCGCCGATGGATCTACCGCCGACCGCTTGCTGGTTCTGGCACGCACCGGTGGTACGTCAGGAGAGTCCGTTGGCCTGACCCTGTTTGACATTGACGCTACCCGTACAGGCATCACCCGCGAAACAAGGCCTACCGTTGATTCGCGCGACCACTCCTGCATCACGCTGGAGAATGTCGAGGCAACAGGCGAGGACATCGTCGGCGATCTGGACGCTGGTCTGGTGACGCTGCGCCGCGGACTAGAGGCCGGGCAGGCCGCACTGGCAGCCGAACTGGCAGGCGTCGCGGGCGGGGCCTATGGCATGACCGTCGGCTACCTGAAGGAACGCAAGCAGTTCGATCGCACGATCGGCAGCTTCCAGGCGCTGCAGCACCGCGCGGCCCACCTGTTCAGCGAAATCGAAGTCACAGCTAGCGCCATCATCAATGCGGGCCGGGTACTTGACGCAACCCCCGAAGAGGCCACGCTGGCGGTATCACTGGCCAAGGCCCGGGCCACCGCAACGGCCAAGCTGGCTGTGTCCGAAGGCGTGCAAATGCACGGTGGCATCGGCATGACCGATGAATACGACATCGGTTTTTACATGAAGCGGGCACGCGTTGGGGCCGAATGGCTGGGCGACTATGGCTATCACGCGGCGCAGGTTGCCGCTGCACGGGGATTCTGAAGGAGGAATGATGAAACCGTCTGATTTGTTTGATCTGACCGGCAAGGTTGCCTTGGTCACCGGGGGCGCAACCGGCATTGGCCGCATGGCCGCTGAAGGGTTGGTTGCCGCCGGAGCCCGTGTCCTGATTGCCAGCCGCAAGGCCGACGCCTGCGAGGCCGTCGCCGCCGAACTGAACGGCATGGGCTATCCCGGCAGCGCCGAGGGTTTCGGCGGGGATGTCGCCACCGAGGAAGGCATCGCCGCGCTGGTGGCCGAGGTGAACAGCCGCACTGACAAACTGCACATCCTGATGAACAACGCAGGCCGGACCTGGGGCGCACCATTGGGCGAACACCCCTATCAGGCATGGGACAAACTGCTGAGCCTGAACGTCACCGGCATGTTCCACCTGACCCAATCGCTGCTTCCGCTGCTAAAAGCGGCCTCTGCCGCAGACGATCCGGCGCGCGTTGTCAACGTCGGCTCTGTCATGGGGGAGATACCCAAAGGCACCGCCACCTATTCCTATGCCGTCTCCAAGGGCGCGGTGCATCACATGACCCGTGTACTATCCAACGATCTGGCGGGACAGGGTATCACTGTGAACGCCATAGCCCCCGGCCCGTTCGTGTCCAAGATGACCGCCTTTGCCATCGGCACCGAAGAAGGCCAGAAAAAATCCGCCCAAGGTGTGCCGCTTGGCCGCGTCGGCCGGCCCGAGGACATCGCCGGAACGCTGCAGTTCCTGTGTGGCAGGGGCGGGGCCTATATCTCTGGCGCGATCATTCCGTTGTCGGGCGGGATGCAGTCGCAAGCCGCTGGCAGCATTTTCAACGAGGATCTGTAACATGACATTGCCAGCCACAAGAACGATGCCCCGCGCTGAATTCGAATCGTTGCAAGGGCAGGAAATCGGTATCTCGGATTGGTTCACCGTCACGCAGGACCAGATCGACCAATTCGCGGATTGCACCCATGACCATCAGTTCATCCACGTGGACCCCGTCGCTGCAGCCAAGACACCCTTTGGCAGCACCATCGCCCATGGGTTCCTGACGCTCTCGCTGCTGTCTGCGATGGTGTACCAGATGCCCTCGATCGAGGGTGTGGTGATGGGGGTGAACTATGGCTTCGACAAGGTCAGGTTCGTGTCACCCGTAAAGGTGGGCGCGCGCATCCGGGGCCGGTTCATCCTGCAGAAGTTCGAAGAAATCCGCCCCGGTGAAATCCAGACAACCCTGGCTGTCACGGTCGAGATCGAGGGGCAGGACAAACCAGCCCTGATCGCCGAATGGCTGGGCCGCCGCTACTTGGGAGAGAAATGATGAGCGAAGTACGTTTTGACGGCCGCGTGGCCATCGTCACCGGCGCGGGTGTGGGCCTTGGCCGCAGCCATGCGCTGGGGCTGGCCGCACGGGGCGCCAAGGTCGTTGTGAACGACCTGGGTACGGCGACCGATGGTACCGGCAGCGGATCGGATGCCGCCCGCGCCGTGGTAGACGAAATCCGCGCCAACGGTGGCAAGGCCATCGCCAATGGCGCCAACGTCGCGGATGCCGAGCAGGTGCAGGCGATGGTGGATCAGGCGATTGCCGAATTTGGCCACGTAGACATTCTGGTGAACAACGCAGGCATCCTGCGTGACAAGACCTTTGCCAAGATGACGCTGGACGATTTCAAGGTGGTCGTTGATGTGCACCTGATGGGCACCGTCAATTGTACCCACGCCCTGTGGCGTCACATGCTGGAGCGCGAGTATGGGCGGATCGTGCTGACAACCTCGTCCTCGGGTCTGTACGGGAATTTCGGGCAATCGAACTATGGCGCGGCCAAAGCCTCTATGCTGGGGCTGATGAACGTGCTGCACCACGAAGGCAGCCGCAAGAACGTGCGCACCAACCTGCTGGCCCCGACCGCGACCACCCGCATGACCGAAGAATTGTTCCCCCCCGCAGTGAAGGATCTGCTGAAGCCGGAAACCATCACGCCGGGTCTGCTGGCACTGGTCAGCGAGGATGCCCCCAGCCGCATGATCCTGGGCGCGGGCGGCGGCTGTTTCGCCGAAACCAAGATCTACGAAACCCGTGGCGTGGCCCTGATGGGCGACGACCTGAGCCCCGAAGGCGTGCTGGCCAACATGGGCACCATCCGCAGCGAAGACGGCCAGACCCTGATGGCTGGGGCCTTCGACCAAACCAACAAGTACATCCAGATGGCCGCTGAATTGCGCGGCATCCCCTTGGAAGCAAAGGAATAAACCCATGCGTGACGCAGTAATCGTATCCACCGCCCGCACCCCGATTGGCAAGGCCTATCGCGGTGCATTCAACAACACCTCGGCCCAGGAACTGATCGGCCATGCCGTAAAGAACGCAGTGTCCCGCGCCGGTCTGGAAGGCCATGAGATCAGCGATTGCATCATCGGCACCGCGATCCAGCAAGGTTCCACCGGCGGCAACATCGGTCGTCAGGCGGTGATCCGTGCGGGCCTGCCGGTCAGCATCGCGGGCATGTCGCTGGATCGCCAGTGCGCATCCGGCATGATGGCCATCGCCACGGCAGCCAAGCAGGTGATCCATGACGGCATGGATGTCTGCATCGGTGGCGGAGTCGAGTCGATCTCTCTGGTGCAGAACCAGAAGATGCGCACCGACTGGATGGCCGACGCCTGGACCAAGCAGCACAAGCCCGAGCTTTACATGTCCATGTTGGAGACCGCCGAAATCGTGGCAGACCGCTACGGCGTCTCGCGCGAGGATCAGGACGCATATGCCCTGCAGTCGCAACAGCGTACCGCCGCCGCACAGGCCGCAGGCAAGTTCGACGACGAAATCGTGCCGCTGACCACCCAGATGGGCGTGATGGACAAGGAAGTGTCCTTCCGCGAGGTGACCTTGGAAAAGGACGAAGGCAACCGCCCCTCGACCACGCTGGAAAACCTGCAGTCGCTGGCCCCGGTGTTCAAGGACGGCCAGAAGGTGAAGGAAGGCAAGTTCATCACCGCAGGCAACGCCTCGCAACTGTCCGACGGGGCCTCGGCCGCCGTTGTGATGGAGGCGAAAGAAGCCGAAAAGCGCGGGTTGCAACCATTGGGCCGCTACGTGGGCGTCATGGCCGCCGGGTGCGAACCGGACGAAATGGGCATCGGCCCGATCTACGCCGTGCCAAAATTGTTGGCTGCGCATGGGCTTAAGATGGACGACATCGGCCTGTGGGAACTGAACGAGGCCTTCGCCAGCCAAGTCCTGCAATCCCAGCGCGTTCTGGGCATTCCCGGTGAATTGCTGAACGTGAACGGGGGTGCAATCTCTGTCGGGCATCCCTACGGTATGTCGGGCGCACGCATGGTTGGCCACGCACTGATCGAGGGCAAGCGCCGCGGGGCCAAATACGTTGTCTGCACCATGTGCGTGGGTGGCGGCATGGGTGCCGCTGGCCTGTTCGAAGTGCTGTAAAACATACGGGGGCGCATTGATTGCGCCCCTTCTCCCGGAAGGACCAGAATGCCCGAACTTTACCTGATCCGCCACGCGCAGGCCTCTTTCGGGGCGGCGAACTATGATGTGCTGTCCGACCTTGGCCACGACCAGTCCCTTGAGCTGGGCAAGGCGCTGGCCATACAAGGGGTTGAGCCCGACACCTTGTTCATAGGCGCGCAACGTCGCCACCGCGAAACGCTGGAAGGCATCCTGAAAGGCATGGGCCGCGACCCGGCCGAGGCGACGATCCATCCGGGCCTGAACGAATTCGACTTCAAGTCGTTGCTGGACGCCCATTACGCGAACCGCCCCGCGCCGGACAACATGCACTCGGAACGCAAATCGCATTTCCGCACTCTGCGCGACACCGTGCTGGCGTGGCAGCGCGATGAGATAGAGAACCCGCCGGAAACCTGGGGGGAATTCAGCAACCGGGTAGAGGCAGCGCGCCAAGCCATCACTGCCAGCAAGGGGCAGACCATCATCGCCGTCAGCTCTGGCGGGGCGATCGGACAGATGATTGCGGCGTGTTTGCGGGCACCTTCGGATCAACAGATCAAGTTGCAATTGCAGATGAAGAACTGCGCCGTTAACCGTTTCGTCTTTTCCGAACGCAGCTTCTATCTGCACGGTTTCAACGAGACCCCGCACATCACCGCGGCGAATTCAGATCCCCTTTTGACCTATAGCTGAGGATTGGACATGACACAGACCGACCCGACCAAACTGGATACCGATGCCGTCGCGGCCTATCTCAGCGCGCATCTGGACGGGTTCGAAGGCCCGCTGGAAGCCGAAAAATTCAACGTCGGCCAATCGAACCCCACGTTCCGGCTGATCACACCCCGGCGCCGCTATGTCCTGCGCCGCAAACCGCCGGGGGTGCTGCTGAAATCCGCCCATGCGGTGGATCGCGAATACCGCGTTCAAAAGGCACTGCAGGACACCGATGTACCCGTCCCGCGCATGCACCTGCTGTGCGAGGATGACACGGTGATCGGATCGGCATTTTACGTGATGGAAGAGGTCGTGGGCCGCCATTTCAACGATCCGCGCCTGAACGAATTGGCGATGGATGACCGCAAGCCGATCCAAGACGAGATGAACCGCGTTCTGGCCGCGATCCACAACGTCGATCTGACCGCCACCGGGCTGAGCGACTATGGCCCCGAGGGCAACTACTATCGCCGCCAGATTGATCGCTGGACCAAGCAATACCGTGCCTCGGAAACCGATCAGATCCCCGAGATGGAAGGCCTGATCACCTGGCTGGACAGCAACATCCCCGCCGAGGATGGCCAGCGCACGCTGGTACATGGCGACTATCGCATCGACAACATGTTGTTCCAAAAGGATAAACCAACATGCGCCGCAATCCTGGATTGGGAACTGTCCACCACCGGGCACCCCTATGCCGACCTGGCCGCTGTGATCATGCAATGGATGATGCCGCCCGGTAACGATGGGCGCGGACTGGCCGGCGTGGACCGCAAAGCCCAAGGGCTGATGAGCGACGAGGAATTCATCGCGCTTTATTGCCAGCGCCGCAACCTGCCGGGCGTTGACAAGTTCGGGTTCTACCTGGCCTTCACCTTCTTCCGCATGGCGGGGATCATCCAGGGCGTTTACAAACGCGCGCTGGACGGGAACGCATCAAACCCGGAACGCGCCAAGGCGATGGGCAGCTACGTGCGCGTGTTCGCCAAGCACGGGCTGGACGCGGCGGGTACGGTATGACCGAAGGGCGGATTGATCCTGCGCTGATCGAGGATCCCTATGCGCTGCAAAGGCATCTTGGATTTGAAATCGCGGATTGGCAGCCTGATTACGCGCGGGTCGAACTGCCAATGCTGCCGCACTTGATGAACAGGTATGGCATCCCGCATGGCGGGGTCTATGCGACGCTGCTGGATACTGCGATGGGATATTGCGGCAGCTATACCGGCGATCCCTCGACAAAGCGGCTGGCGATGACCCTGTCGATGAACGTGAACTACGAAGGCAGGGCCGCAGGCACCCGCCTGATCTGCGAGGGTCGCCGCACCGGCGGCGGGGCCAAGACTTTTTTCGCACAGGCGCTGGTAACGGATGACCTGGGAAACCGGATCGCTTCCGGCACCGGTGTGTTCCGCATTCGCGGAACTTAACTTATTGAAATACATCATGGAATGGGAGGAAACCATGACTGACAAGATGCACCGCGTTGTGCTGGCACGCCGCCCCAAGGGCGAACCCGTGGACGCGGATTTCCGCTATGAAGAGGCCCCGATACCGACCCCCGGCGAGGGCGAAGTTCTGGTGCGCGTGACCCACATGTCGCTGGACCCGTACATGCGGGGGCGGATGGACGATGCGAAATCCTATGCCAAGCCCGTCGAGCTTGATCACACGATGGAAGGTGGCGCCGTGGGCGAGGTGATTACCTCGAATAATCCGAAAATTTCCGTTGGAGATCATGTATTTGGCATGTTCGGCTGGGCCACGCACGGGGTGCTGCCGGGCAACCAGGTGCAAAAGCTGAACCCCGGCGTTCCGACCACGACAGCGCTGGGGGTTCTGGGGATGCCGGGCTTTACCGGCTGGTTTGGCCTGATGGAATACGGCAAGCCGAAAGCAGGCGAAACGCTGGTTGTCGCGGCGGCCACCGGACCGGTGGGGTCGATGGTGGGACAGATGGCGAAACAGCTGGGTCTGCGCGTGATTGGTATTGCGGGCGGCGCGGATAAGTGCGCGTTGGCAAAGGATAAATTCGGGTTCGACGACTGCCTGGACCACCGCGATTTCGCCGATGCCAAGGCATTGCGCGAGGCGTTGGCGGCGGTGTGCCCGGATGGGGTGGACATCTATTTCGAAAACGTCGCCGGCAAGGTGCTGGAGGCCGTGCTGCCGTTGATGAACGTGGGCGCGCGAATCCCCCTGTGTGGCATGATCGCATGGTACAATGCGGGGGCCTTGGGGGGAAATATGGTGGGTGAGAAGGACAACCTGCCCAAGATGTGGCGGACGATCCTTGTGAACCGGATGCACGTGCATGGCTTCATCATCTCTGACCACTACCACCGGTACGGAGAGTTCCTGACCGATGCCGCGCCGCGCGTGGCTGCCGGGAAAATCCAATATGTTGAAGATGTTGCGGAGGGGCTGGAAAATGCGCCCGCGGCTTTCATGAAGATGTTGAAGGGCGGCAATTTTGGCAAGCAGATCGTCAAGGTCGCCTGACCGGAATCCGCTGCCAGACGTAAATCGTGGCCTCGGCGTGCGCCGGGGCCATTTTTCGTTAACCTGTCATGACGTACGGTTCACGCCTTGAAACGGACGATTCGCAATGCAAGAAAAACCCCCGGCCAGCCGAAGCGCGCCGGGGGTTTCCTGTTCTCAATGGGTGGCTGCGTCAGGCGGCCTGGTTTGCGGCCATTACGCGCGACAGGTGATAGTCGGTATCACCCAGTTGCGCGTCCAGCATGATCAGCCGCTTGGCGTAGTGCGACACCGGGTATTCCCAGGTCATCGCGATACCGCCGTGCATCTGGATTGCTTCCTCGGCGATCAGGCGAGCCGAACGACCAATCAGGTTCTTGGCCATCGAGGCATAGCGCGAGGCATCTCCGCCGCCCAGTTCGGCCGCGGCCTTGATCACGATCGAACGCGACTGTTCGATTTCCGTCAGCATGTCCACGGCGCGGTGTTGCAGCACCTGGAACTTGCCAATGTTGACACCGAACTGCTTGCGCTGTTTCAGGTAGTCGACGGTGATCGCGTGGGTGACATCCATCGCGCCCACGGCCTCGGCGCACAGGGCGACGATCCCGGCGTTGACCGCATCCTGCAACGCGGCGGCGGCGTCATCCAGCAGCAGGGTTGCGGCGGTGTCGTCCAGCAGCAGTTCCGCGGCACCGGCCCCGTCGATCATCGCGTAGCCGGAAACGTTGGCGTCGGCGGCTTGCACTTCGAACACGGCCAGTTTGCCGTTCAGCTTGGCCGCGACAAGGAACACGTCCGCGACCTGACCACCGTAGACCGTGCTTTTGCGGCCCGACAGGGTGTAGGCGTCGCCCTTGGCCGATGCCGCACAGGCGATCTGGTCGGGATCATAGGCCGCGTCGATTTCCGAGATCGCCACGGCGTACTTGGTGCCGCCGGACAGCAGCGCCTCTTGGTCGGCACCTGCGGCGGAGAGCAGACGGCTTGCCATCAGCGCGCCCAGCACGGGTTCGGGGTTGATCTGGCGGCCCAAGGCCTCGAACACCACGGAGATGTCAAACCCGGTGCCGCCCATGCCGCCTGCGTCCTCGGGGGCGAGGGCGAACAGCGTGCCCAGTTCGGCCAGCGCGTCCCATTTCGCGGGATCGTGACAGGGCATGTCATAGGCGACCTTGATGCGGTGTTCGACCGGGTACTGGTCTGCCAGGAAACGGTTCAGCGTGTCCGCCAGCATCTGACGGTCTTCGGTGAGGTTAAAATCCATCGGTCACAGCTCCAGCATGGTCTTGGTCAGGATGTTGCGCTGGATCTCGTTCGATCCACCGAAAATCGAGGTCTTGCGGTTGTTGAAGTAGCGCGCGGCGTTGTGGGCCGTGTCAGCCGGGCCGAACATCAGGTTGCCGTCGGTGATATGCCCCGGGAAGGGTGCGGCGGCCGGACCCAAGGCGCGGCGGGCCAGATCCTTCAGTTCCTGGTGGATCACGGTGCCCTTGATCTTGAGGATCGAGGTTTCCGGTCCCGGTGCGCCCTGCTGCTGCGCCTTGAACAGCATCCGCAGGTTGGTGATCTTCATCGCTTCCAGATCAATCTCGGCCTTGGCGATGCGGGCGGCGAACAGCGGATCCTGGATCAGCGGCTTGCCATTGCGCAGGGTCTTGCGGGCCAGGGCCTTGACCTCTTCCAGCGCCTGCATGGAGAAGCCCACCCCGGCGATGCCGGTGCGTTCGTGGGTCAGCAGGTACTTGGCGATGGTCCAGCCCTTGTTTTCCTGCCCGACGAGGTTGCCATAGGGCACGCGCACGTCGGTAAAGAACACCTCGTTCACCTCGTGGCCGCCTTCGATCAGCTTGATCGGGCGCACTTCGATGCCGGGGGTTTTCATGTCCACCAGGATGAAGCTGATGCCTTCCTGCTGCTTGGCGTTCGGATCAGTGCGGCACAGGCAGAAGATCCAATCGGCGTGCTGGCCCAGCGTGGTCCAGGTTTTCTGGCCGTTGATCACCCATTCGTCACCGTCGCGCACGGCGCGGGTTTTCAGGCTGGCAAGGTCGGACCCGGCGCCGGGTTCCGAATAACCCTGGCACCACCAGTCGGTCCCATCCAGGATGCGCGGCAGGTAATGGTCCTGCTGTTCCTTGGAACCGAATTTCTGCAGCACCGGGCCCAGCATCGACAGCCCGAAGGGCACGATGCGCGGGGCGTAGGCGCGGCAGCATTCTTCCTCGAAGATGTGCTTTTGTACCGGGCTCCAGCCCGGACCGCCGAATTCCTTGGGCCAGATGGTGGCCAGCCAGCCCCGGCTGTTCAGGATGGCGTGCCATTCCTCCATGATCGGCTTGGTCAGCTCGTCGCCTTCGCGGACGGCCTTGGAGATATGTTCAGGCAGGTTTTCCGCAAGGAATGCGCGGACTTCGTCGCGAAAGGCGATGTCTTCGGCAGAGTAGCTCAGGTCCATGATCAGGCCCCCTTGTTCAGATCAGCAAATGTGGTGCCATCGTCGGCCATTTTCTGCAGCAGGGCGGGCACCTGCCAGTAATGGCTGTCTTCCTTGGCATATTCGGTGATGCGGCGCACCAGTTCCTGCGCCCCGATGGTGTCGGCGTAATGCAGCGGGCCGCCACGGTGGCGCGGGAAGCCGTAGCCGAACAGGAACACCATATCGACATCCAGCGGGCGCTTGGCGGTGCCATCCTCGACCACGCGGGCGGCTTCGGCGATCATCGCGGTCATGTAGCGGTCCACGATGTCCTGATCGGTGAAGGACTGCGAGGTGATGCCCTTTTCGGTGCGGACGTCATCGACGATTTTCAGCGCGTCCGCGTTGGGAACCGGGGCGCCCTGACCGTAGATGTAATAGCCCTGCCCGGTCTTGCGGCCGAACCAGCCCTGTTCGCAGATGCGGTCCGCGATGTCAGAGGCGTAGCGTTCGGCGGGGTTGCGGGTGGCGGCAAGGCGCTTGCGGTTGGCCCAGCCGATGTCCATCCCAGCCAGATCGGCGACCTTGTGCGGCCCCATGGCGAAACCGAAGCCTTCCAGCGCGTCGTCCACCTGTTGCGGGCTGGCGCCGTCCAGTACCAGGTAGCCAGCGGTTTTCGCGTAATGGGCCAGGATACGGTTGCCGATGAAGCCGTCGCAGACCTGCGCCAGAACGCCAACCTTTTTCAACGCCTTGGCCAGCGCGAAACCGGTGGCCAGAACATCCGGCGCGGTTTTCGCGCCCTGCACGATTTCCAGCAGGCGCATCACGTGGGCCGGGCTGAAGAAGTGCAGGCCCAGCACGTCCTGCGGACGCGAGGTGCAATCCGCGATTTGGTTCACGTCCAGGTAAGACGTGTTCGAGGCCAGGATCGCGCCGGGTTTGCAGATGCTGTCCAGCTTGCCGAAAATGTCCTTCTTCACGTCCATGTTTTCGAACACGGCTTCGATCACCAGATCGACATCGGCCAGATCCTCCATCGCCAGCGAGGGGGTCAGCATCGCCAGGGCGGCGTCCTTCTTTTCCGCCTTCAGCTTGCCGCGCTGCACCGCGCCTTCAAGGTTCTTGGTGATGGTGGCGACGCCGCGGTCCAGACCGTCCTGCGCGACCTCGATCAGGCGGACGGGGATGCCCGCCAGCAAGCAAGAGGTGGCGATGCCCGACCCCATCGTGCCGCCGCCGATGACGCCGATCTTGTTCAGCGGACGTGTGTCGCCCTTGGCCTCGGGGATGTTGGATACGGCGCGTTCGCCGAAAAAGGCGTGGATCATGCCAGCGCGCTGCGGCGTCTGCATGGAATCGATGAAGGCCTGACGCTCGATCTTCAGCCCCTCGGTGCGGGGCAGGTAAGAGGCGCGGACGGCCTCTACGATCTTGTGCGGCGAGAACATATGCGCCTGCTTGGCCTTCAGCATGGCGGCGGTGTCGTCCAGCGCCTTGTCGTCGCGGGGCGTGTCCAGATCGCAGGTGCGGCGGGTCGGCAGTTTACCGTCAATCACGTCCTGCGCGGCGGCCAGCGCGATGTCGCGCGGTTCACCGGTTTCCAGACGGTCGATCAGGCCCTTTTCCAACGCTTCCTTGGCACCGACCATGCGACCGGACAGCGACATGTCCAGCGCCATCGGGATACCCGCCAGACGCGGTACACGCTGGGTGCCTCCGGCACCGGGCAGCAAACCAAGGTTGATTTCGGGCAGGCCGATGCGCAGCCCCTCGACCCCGATGCGGGCGTGGGTGGCAAGGCCCAGTTCCAGCCCACCGCCCAGTGCCGTGCCGTGCATGACCGCGATCACGGGGATCTGGCTGTCCTCGAGGATGTTGTAGACATCGGGCAGCGCGGGCGGCTGCGACGGTTTGCCGAACTCGCGGATGTCCGCACCCGCCACGAAGGTCCGCCCGGCGGCGTAGATGGCAATCACCTTGGCGGTGCCCTCGGCGTTCAGACGTTCCACCGCCTCTTGCAGGCCCTGCCGGACGGCCTGTCCGGTGGCATTCACGGGGGGGTTGTCGATGCAGACGAGGGCAATATCGCCCTTGCGTTCGATCGAGATCAGGTCATTCACCGGGGTGATATCAGCCATTCCGTTTCTTTCCGTTCATCAAATAGGCAAGAGGAATGCGCCGCGCGGGATGCGCGTCTGTCTCCTCCTTCGCTGGCAAATTAATCTGCGGCGGCCTGTCCGTCAATTAGTGGAATAACGTTTTGCTATGCAGAAAAAGTGGATGACGCAGGGTTACGGGATGATCTGGAACTTGTTGACATCCACCAGCCCCCGATCCGTGATTTTAAGGGCCGGAATCACCGGAAGCGCCAGAAAGGCAAGCTGCAGGAACGGCTCTTCCAGCGTGACGCCAAGGCTGCGTGCGGCGGCGCGCAGGTGCACCAGTTGATCACGTACGGTTTCAAACGGGTCAAGGCTCATCAACCCGGCGACGAGCAGCGGCAGTTCGGCCAGGATGGCGCCGTCACACGTGACGACAAAGCCGCCCTCGATCTGGCCCAGCCGGTTGGCGGCCAGCGCCATGTCGGCGTAATCCGCCCCCACCACGGCGATGTTGTGGTGATCGTGACAGACGGTTCCGGCGATGGCCCCGCGTTGCAGGCCGAACCCGCGCACGAAGCCGGTGGCAATGTTGCCGTTCTTGCCGTGCCGTTCGATCACCGCGATCTTGATCAGGTCGCGGGCCGGGTCGGGGCGCTTGTCGCCGTCGACGATGGGAATGGTTTCATGCAGGTGTTCGGTGATGATCTTGCCTTCGATGATGCCAATAACATCGGTTTCCTCGCGGTTCCCGGAGGTGCGAAAATTCTCGGACGTGACGGTGGGCGCCTTGACCGAGTGCCGGCCAACGGGCGGGATCGTCTGCCGGGCCGCAAAGGCGGCGTCGGTGATTTCGACGCCGTTGCACAGAACCAGTTGGGCGTCGCAGGCTGCAAGGCTGCGCAACGCCACGATGTCGGCGCGTTTGCCCGGCGCGATCAGGCCGCGATCCTTCAGGCCGAACGCCTCGGCCGCGGACAGCGACGCCGCGCGGTAGATCGCCAGCGGGTCCGCGCCCAGTTTGATGGCAGTGCGGATCATGTAATCCAGGTGACCGTGTTCGGCGATGTCCAGCGGGTTGCGATCATCGGTGCACAGGCAGATATAGGGCGAGTTCCGTTCCGTGATGATCGGCGCCAGCGCGTGCAAGTCCTTGGACACAGACCCTTCGCGGATCAGCACGCGCATCCCCTTGCGCAGTTTTTCCAGCGCCTCGGCGGCGGTTGTGGCCTCGTGTTCCGTGCGGATGCCGGCGGCGATATAGGCGTTCAGGTCATGGCCTGACAGCAATGGGCAGTGGCCGTCTATATGCTGGCCGCGGAACAGGTCCAGCTTTGCCAGCGCGCGCGGATCACGGTGGATCACGCCGGGGAAGTTCATGAACTCTGCCAGCCCGATGCCCTGCGGGTGGTTCATCACCTTGGCCAGATCGGTGGCCTCGATCCGCGCCCCGGCGGTTTCCATGTCGGTAGAGGGCACGCAGGACGACAGCTGCACGCGGATGTCCATCAGGGTTCGCATCGCGGCGGCCTGGAAATAGCGGATGCCATCCAGACCGATCACGTTGGCGATTTCATGCGGGTCGCAGATGGCGGTGGTGACACCGCGCGGCAGAACGCAGCGGTCAAACTCGAACGGCGTGACCAGAGAGCTTTCGATATGCAGGTGGGTGTCGATGAAACCGGGCACGAGGATCAGGCCGCTGACGTCAATCTCTCGGGTGCCGGAATAGCTGCCACAGGTGCCGACAATGGTGTCGCCGCAGATTGCCACGTCGCCGTCCAACAGATCCCCGGTGACAAGGTCGAACACGCGGCCGCCCTTCAGCACGATGTCTGCCGGTTCGTCCCCCCTGCCCTGCGCGATGATCCGTGAAAGTTGCACCATGTCGCCCCCTTGTTATGCGGCCAGAGTGCCACAGGATTTCCGACTGGGCCAGTGGAACGGGGTCAGTAGATCGTATACCCGCCGTCGATCACGAAGCACTGGCCAGTGTGATAGGCGGACAGGTCCGACATCAGGTAGGCGGCGATGCCACCGTAATCGCCGGGGCGGCCAAAGCGGCGCATCGGGATACGGGGGATCACGTTCTTCACGAATTTCTCGTTCTGCATCAGGGGCGCGGTCATGTCAGATTCCGCATAGCCGGGCAGAATGGCGTTGACCGTGATGCCGTGGCGCGCCAGTTCCACCGC
Organism: Thalassovita sp.; assembly: GCA_017792425.1. Lineage (GTDB taxonomy): Bacteria > Pseudomonadota > Alphaproteobacteria > Rhodobacterales > Rhodobacteraceae > Thalassobius. The sequence goes on along the minus strand of CP051233.1, from coordinate 506,696 downwards.
CGTGGCGCGGACAAAGGAATTCACCGCGCCCTTGGACGCGCCGTAATGTTCGGCAAAGGCTGCCCCGTCAATCGAGGCGACCGAGGACGTGGCGACCAGGCGCCCGAAGGGATCACCCGCCGCCGCGCGTTCGGCCATGTGCCGCCCGGCCACCTGAAAGCTGCGCATGACCCCGTCCACGTTGGCGGCCATCATCGCCCGCCATTCCTGCGCGTCGCGCTGCAGAAAGGATTTTGGCGCGCCCGCCACGCCCGCGTTGGCGATCATCCCGTCCACACGGCCAAGCGCGTCCAGGGTGCGTTCCATCGTGGTGTCGATCTGATCCCAGTCCAGGATATCGACGGGCAGGGCGATATGGCGGCCGCCGTGACGCTGCAGCCGGTCCAGCGCGGCGGCGTTCTTGGCCTCGTTCCGGCCCCAGATGGCGATAGTCGCGCCCAGTTCGGCCAGCGTGTCGGCCATGCCCAGCCCCAAACCGCCATTGCCGCCGGTCACGATGACCACACGGCCTGACAGGTCGAACGGATGTTGTTTGGTCATTGCGGTTCCTCCCTCTGCTTCCCGGAGCAGGATAGCGGGGCTGCGGGGCGGAACAACGCTTGAGTTTGCGCGTGACGCCGCGTAGCGATGAAGGCCACGAGGGAGGAACGCACATGACACAGACCGTTTTGTACGACCGCAAGGGCGCAGTCGCGGTGATCACGCTGAACCGGCCCGAGGCGCTGAACGCGCTGTCGGTGCAACTGCGGGCGGAACTGGCCGCCGCGCTGCGCCGGGCCGAGACCGAGGAAGAGGTGCGCGCCGTGGTGCTGACCGGCGCGGGGGACAGGGCGTTCTGCGCCGGGCTGGACCTGAAGGAGATTTCCAGCGACCCGGCCAAGCTGCGCGGGGCATCGACGGCGGAACCGGTGGACACGCCGATGAACGCGCTGATGGACCTGAGCTGTCCGGTGATCGGGGCGGTGAACGGGTATGCCATCACCGGCGGGTTCGAACTGGCGCTGGCCTGCGATGTGCTGATCGCATCCGACAACGCCAGTTTCGGGGACACCCATGCCTCTGTCGGGGTGATGCCGGGCTGGGGCCTGTCGCAGCGGCTGAGCCGGATCATCGGCCCGTCCCGCGCCAAGCAGATGCATTTCGGCTGTCAGCGGATCGACGCGCAGACGGCGCTGGACTGGGGGCTGGTGAACCGGGTGCTGCCGCTGACCGGGCTGATGGATGCCGCGCTGGCGCTGGCCGAAAGCTTCGCGTGCCACGACCCGGTGATCCTGCACGAGATGAAGCGGGTGGTGGACGCGGGATACGCGCTGCCGCTGGGGGAAGGGCTGGACCTGGAAGGCGAGGCCGCACGGGCGTGGAATCGCAGCGCAAAGCCCGTGAACGTGGCGCGCAAGGGCTGACCGCGCGCGAACGGAGGGTGCGGGAGCCTCCGGCGGGAGTATTTTTCCGCAAGATGAAAGCAGGGATCAGGGGCCAAGCCGCTCGCCGGAGCGGGCGGCGTGGACCAGCGCGGAGGCGGGTTGCCACGCGACGGGGTCTTCGCCCTGCAGGGCGTGCAGCGCGGCAAGGATCGCGGGGGCGCCCAGCCTGTCGGCAAACCGGATGATACCACCCCAGCGCGCCGGAAAACCGAGCGCGTGCGTGCTGATCAGGTCCAGATCGCCGGGGGGGATGCCGTCGCCCAGGGCGGCGGCGGCCTCGTTGACCTGGGCCAGCAAGATGCGGGTGCGGATGTCGTCCGCCGGAATGGGGCGGGGGGCGACGCCGGCGAAACGGGCTTCTTCGCGGCACAGGTCTTCGACCAGCGGGTCGATCACCTTGCCTTCGCCGCCGGGGTAGCGGTACCAGCCGACGCTGGCCTTTTTGCCCAGGCGGCCTTCTGCGACGGCGCGGTCGGCGATGGGGATGTAGCGACGGGCCGGATCACGCGGCATACGAGAGCGTATGGCATAGGCCACATCGGTGCCGATCAGATCCTGCGCCTCGTAGGGGCCCATGTGGTAACCGAATTCCTCTATCGCCTCGTCCACCTCCCACGGGGTGGAGCCATCCATCAGCAGCGTATCGGCGGCTTCGAGCAGGCGCATTTGCAGCCGCTCGCTGGTGAACCCTTTGGCAGAGGCGATGACGGTGGTCTTTTCCAGCCGACCTGCGAGGGTGCTGGCGGTGCGCAGCGCAGCGGCGCCGGTTCCGGGCAGCGGCGCGAGTTCAAGGAGACGGGACTGCGCGGCAGCGAAGAATTCCGCGCCCAGCAGGCGGGTCGGATCGGGAACCCGCTTGGCCAGGTTGGACAGGCATGGGCCCGCGAGGTTGGTCAGCAGCGGGGTGCCGGATGGCAAAGCCTCTGCGACACGGCGCAGCAGCGTGGCCTTTTGCGCCTCGGGTTCGATGGTCTGGTCGATCACCAGGTCGGAGGCAGTGGCGTCACGCGGGTCGATCGAGAAGTGCAGGATCGGAGGAACGCTACCCCCGGTCATCCGCTTGAGGTAGAAGCGCGCGCGTTCGAGGCTGCTGGCGTCCTCTTCCAGGAACAGGGCGGGAATGCCCGCCGCGACCAATGACAGCGCCACGCCCAGCCCGTTCGCCGCGCCGCCGATGACGGTGACCCGGTCAAGCGGGCGGGTCGGCAGGGGCGGGTTTTCGAGACGCACCAGATGCGCGCGGTTGGCGGCCTTTTCCGCGACGCTGAGATCGGAGGGCAGCGGGATACGCATGCGGACGGTCAGCCCAGGAAGCGATTGTCCCGGATCAGGGCCAGCAGGTCCTGGAGGGATTGCGCGGTGGGCTTGCCCGAAGTGTCCAGACTGACCTGCGCCTTTTCATACAGCGCCTCGCGGCTGGTCAGGATGGATTTCAGATCGGCCATCGCCTCGGGGTTGCCCGCCATCGGGCGGGTGTCGCCCTGGGCGCGGACGCGGTCCATGTGTTCAGTGGGCGATGCCTTGACCCAGATTGTGTGGAACCGGTTCAACAGGGTCGTATAGGTGTCGGGCGCCGCGACGATGCCCCCGGCGACGGCCAGGATCATCGTGTCATGGGTCTGGATCACGCGGGTGACGGCCTGCGCTTCCAGCTTGCGATAGCCCTCTTGGCCATAAAGCGCCATGACCTCGTTCACCGGCATGCCGGACTGTTCCTCGATTTCGCGGTTCAACTCAACGAAGGGGATGTTCAGCGCCTCGCCCGCCTTCTGGCCCAGCGTGGATTTGCCTGCCCCGCGCAGACCCAACAGGCAGATCCGGTGGGCGCGCAATTCGGCAGCGGATTCCGGGCGCAGCAGGTGCATGACGCGCGCGCGGGTTTCGGTGTTGGCAGAGCGATAGAGATCGGCGACATGCAGCGCCTCTGACGACCAGGGGTCTTCTTCGGTCATCAGCCATTCGATGCGGTGATCCAGCGCGGTGGCGACCCGTTGCAGCAGGCCGATGGAAATGTTGCCCTCGCCCGCCTCTAGCTGCGCCAGGTAACGGGGGGACACGCCCGAGATTTCCGACAGCACGCGGCGGGGGATGCCCTTGCGTTCGCGGGCCTTGCGGACACGTTCGCCGACACGCGCGATCAGCAGGGACACTTCCTGTTCCGACAGGGAGCGGGATTCGCTGGGCGTGGATTCGCCCCGGAAGTTCGTGATTTCGCCCATGTCACCTTGCCTTGCGCGGGATAGCGCAAAAGGCAGGCGCCATATGCACTATATTTCATTAAGGTAGCCTGTTTGGCCGCTTGTGCGCAATGAAATTCGGCAGATCAGGCGGCATCTTCGGCGACCAGCAGCGGGGTCACGATGTCCACGATTTCCGGCGGAGCGGCGCGCTTGCGGAATTCCTTGGCGACGATGAACACGCAGACGAAACGGCCCTTGAAGCACAGCTTGCCGTTCTGGCGCGCGATGACCCGGAACGCGATCGAGGTTTCGCCCAGTTTTACCGGGTCCACCTGGCACATCAGCCGGTGGCGCGGCGTGACTGGCGACGCGAAATCCATGCTGAGATGCACGAAGGGCGTGCCGTAACCGCGGTCCAGTTCCATCTGGAACCAGCCGTCACCGCCCAGGTGTGCCTCCCACCACGCATTGATCGCGTCCAGCGCGAACCACGGCAGGCGGGCGGTATAGGCGATCTGCGCGGGGTCGCAATCGCCCCATGTCACGCGGATTTCATGGACGAAATGCGGTTCGGTCTGGTCGGGCATGCTTAGTAGGTCTCTACGTGGTAGCGCCCTTCTTGGCGCATCGTGTCCCGCAGGGCAACCCACTGGGTGCCGATGCTTTCGGCGATGTTGGTGAATGCCTTTTCCACGCCTTCCTCCATCCCGCGCAGGCCGCAGATGTAGATATGGGTGTTCGGATCGGCCAGCATTTCGGCGACGGCATCCTGTTCGGCCATCATCCGGTCCTGCACGTACTCCTTGGGCTGATCCGGCAGGCGGCTGAACACCATGTGGGTTTTCAGCAGGGTTTCCGGCACCTTCTTCAGCGGCCCGAAATAGGGCAGCGTGTCGGGGCTGCGCGCGCCGAAGAACATCGTCATGCCGCCAGATTTCGCACCCACGGTGCGCTGGCGGCGCATGGTGAAGGCGCGCATCGGGGCGGACCCGGTGCCGGTGCAGACCATCAGCAGCCGGGCCTGCGGGTCGTCGGGCATCAGGAAGGTCGCGCCGAAGGGGCCGGTCACGTTCACCTTGTCGCCTGCCTTCAGGTCGCAGACGTAGTTGGAACACAGACCGTTTTCTTCGCGCTTCACGGTCAGGGACACGTTGCCATAATTCGGGCGTTCACCGTCGCGCGGGCTGGATACGGAATAAAGGCGCGGCAGATGCGGTTGCCCCTTGGCATCCTGCCCGGGGGGGATGATCCCGATGCTTTGGCCCTCAAGGACGGGGAACTTGTCCTGGAACGACAGGATGATATGGCGCACGTCGCTGTCCGCGCCTTCGGCGGTCAGGCGATAGTTGCCCTGCACCGTCGCCTGGATCGGCTTGGCCAGATTGTACATGTTGATCGCGGGCTTGGACGCAGAGGTTGGCGCGACCGCCTTGCCCCCAGCACCGGCGTGAGCCTCGGCCAGAAGGGCGGCCATCGCGTCGTCCAACGCCTCTAGCCCGCCGGTGGCCTCGGACTGGGTGATTTCGGCCTGTTCAGGCAGTTCCATGAAGCCGAACTGATCCTCCAGCGAATAGGGTTCCGTCACCACGCGCCATTCGTCGATGGACCCGGTGGGGCAGACCGGGATGCAGGCCATGCAGAAATCGCATTTGCCAGCGTCCACCACGACGTTGTTGTCGTCATGCACGATCGCCTCGATCGGGCAGGTCATTTCACAGGTGTAACAGCGGATACAGATTTCGGGGTCGATCAGGTGCTGTTTCAGGGGCATGTTCATGGGGTCTGCTTTCTGTTCGCGCGGGTCGGCAGATTTAATGCGGGTGCAGGATGGCGTCGGGGAAGGTGATGACCTCTATCAGCGCGCGGCACAGGCCGCGGCAATCGGTGCAGCCGACACAGTTGCCACCCAGCGTGGTCACGGTTTCGCCGACGGCGGTGGTCCGAGGGGCCTTGGCGGCCTGACGTTCGATTTCCATTTTCTCCTCCTGTCGCGGTGTGGCCGGGGCACACGGGATACCCCGGCCTTGCTTCGATTACGCCATGTGGAGTTTGACGTATTCGAAATCGCCTGGCTTGTTGTCGATGCCGACCTTCGGCGGGCTGATCCAGCTGGCGTATTGGCCGGGTTCGGTCACCGGCTTCATCAGCGACTGGATAAAGTCGCCGTCCGCATGGGTCGGCAGCCATTCGGTCAGGCCCTTGTCGTAGGCTTCGCCACTGACGAGGTTACCTTCGGGATCGAAGTTATGTCCAGAGAACACGCCGATCTTGCGGTTGAACGCCTCGTGCGGCAGCTTCATCTCGAACTCGATCCCGGCCTTTTCGATGATCTTGTTCCAGCGGCCAACACCACCGGCGGCGTCGCGGGTATAGTCATCGCGCAGGCGCATGTTGATGGCGGTCAGGGCGGGCACGTCCTTGCGGACAACCTTGCCGTCCTCCAGATCCCAGACGGTATAGGTGTCGCTGGTCAACTGGTGGTCGTCGTCGATGCGGTTTTCCATGTAGCGGCCCTTGATGCCCGCATTAAAGGCATTGGCCGCGTTGGTGGAAACCTCTTGGCCGAACAGGTCCAGCGACAGGGTATAGTGCAGGTTCAGCTTTTTCTGGATGGTCGGCAGGTCGATCACGCCATATCCGCGGATCTTGTCCACGTCATAGGGATCGGTGATGCCGTGTTCGTTCATCACCTCGCAGGTGCGCTGGATGGTGCGGCCCACGCCGGTTTCGCCCACGAACATGTGGTGGGCCTCTTCGGTCAGCATGAAGCGGCAGGTGCGCGACAGCGGGTCAAAGCCCGATTGCGCCAGCGATTCCAACTGCATCTTGCCGTCACGGTCGGTGAAATAGGTGAACATGAAGAAGGACAGCCAGTCCGGCGTTTCCTCGTTGAAAGCACCCAGCATCCGCGGCGCCTCTTCGGAGCCCGAGGAACGGCGCAGCAGGTCATCCGCCTCTTCCCGGCCGTCCTTGCCGAAATACTTGTGCAGCAGATAGACCATCGCCCACAGGTGGCGGCCTTCTTCCACGTTGACCTGGAACAGGTTGCGCATGTCGTAAAGGGACGGTGCGGACAGGGCCAGGAAACGCTGCTGTTCGACAGAGGCCGGTTCGGTATCGCCCTGGATCACGATCAGGCGCTTCATCAGGTTGCGGTATTCGCCCGGCACCTCTTGCCACGCAGGTTGGCCGGCGTGTTCGCCACAGGGGATGGTGCGGCCTTCGACCTGCGGGGCCAGCAGGACGCCCCAGCGGTATTCGGGCATTTTCACGTAGTCGAATTTCGCCCAGCCCTTGGGGTCCACCGAAACGGCGGTACGCAGGTAAACCAGCGATTTCTGGAAGTTGTCGGGGATCAGGTCATTCCACCAGTTGATATAACCGGGGTGCCATTTTTCCAACGCCTTCAGGACGCGCTTGTCGCTGCTGAGACCGACGTTGTTGGGGATTTGGGTGTCATAGCTGACATTGATCAGATCAAGCATTTTTCTCTCCCTTGGGGAGGTGCGTGAACTCACGCACCCTACGGTTCACTAAATGTAGGGTGCGTGAGTTCACGCACCCCCCGTTGTTACACGCGCTGCATGTTGTAATCGCCGCGGACCCCGGTGCCATAACGCTGCAGGGCACCGTCCTTGCCCACAGCGTTCGGGCGCTGGAAGATCCAGTTCTGCCAAGCGGTCAGGCGGCCGAAGATGCGGGTTTCCATGGTTTCTGGGCCAGCAAAGCGCAGGTTGGCCTCCATCCCGGTCATCGCGTCGGGGCTGAAGCTGGCGCGTTCTTCCATGAAAATGCGGATTTCGTCCTCCCAGTCGATGTCATCGAAGATATAGGTGACAAGGCCCAGATCCTCGGCCTGTTCGGCCTCTATCTCCTCGCCGATGTGGTCTTTCAACGTGTCCACCTGTTCCGGCGCGCCCAGGAAACGGGTCTGCAGGCGGGTCAGGTCGTTGCCCATCGGGTAAGTGCCGAAGTTGCTGTCGGACAGGACGATCTTGGCCATCGGACGGTTGTCGCCTTCGAACTCGTCCTCCATCATATAGGTGCGGTCCACCGCCCACAGAATTTCCGCCAGCACCCCTGCGAAGCACGACCCGTGTTCCACCAACGCCACCAGCGAGCGCGAAGTCACGTCAATCCGTTTCAGAACGCGCTTCCAGTATTGCAGGATTTCGTTGGCCAACCAGTGATCCTTGTTGTCCAGCAGCAGCTTTTCATGGGCAAGTACGGCATCGGCGTCACCCTGGGTGCGGATGACCCACAGCCCCAGATCCTTTTCGTTGTTGCGCAGGTGCAGGATCGCGTCGTCCAGTTCGCGCGCCAGGCGCAGCAGGTAGGTCTGATCACCTTGCGCCAGCAGGTCTTGCACCGACGCAGGGGCATCACCGTCGGGACCGTTCAACGTGATGGTCACCTTGCGACCGGCGCGGTCCAGTTCGACATCGACCAGCGAGTAATGGATCGCGTCATCCGAGAAGGTCCGGGCCAGCGCGGTCAGGGCGATGCCCTTTTCGGCCTTTGCCGGGGTGGCGGCAGCGAATTCACGGGCGCGTTCGGTGACCGTTTCATCGAACTTCGAGTTCGGCACGACCTCGTCCACCAGCTTCCAGTCCTTGGCCCGCTTGCCGCGCACGCCTTCCTCCATCGCGCAGAATACGTCTGCCAGATCGCGGCGGACCTTGCGTTTGTCCGTGACGCGGGTCAGGCCGCCGGTGCCGGGCAGAACGGCCAGCAGGGGAACCTCTGGCAGGGCCACGGCGCTGCTGCTATCGTCGGTCAGAATGATGTGGTTACAGGCCAGCGCCAGTTCGTATCCGCCACCGGCGCAGGAGCCTTTGACCGCAGCCACGTATTTCTGGCCCGAGTCCTGTTCAGCGGCCTCGAAAGTGTTACGGGTTTCGTTGGTGAACTTGCAGAAATTCACCTTGTGCGCATGTTCAGCACCGCCCAGCATGCGGATGTTGGCCCCGGCGCAGAACACCTTGTCCTTGCCGGATTGCATGACCACCACCTTTACCTCGGGGTGCTCAAACCGCATCCGTTGAACAACGTCTGCCAGTTCGATATCCACGCCCAGATCGTAGGAGTTCAGCTTCAACTGGTAGCCATCGAACAGGCCACCGTTTTCGTCAACATCCATGACAAGGCGCGCGACGTCACCGTCATATTGCACTTTCCAGTGGCGGTACTTGGACGGGTCCGTCTGAAAGTCGATCACTTTGGTCACGTCGGTGTCTCCTCATAACCTGTTCGCGTTTTCTGCAATATAGTACACATGGCGTCGTCTGAAAAGCCTTTTATGCACTATAATGTCACTAATACTTCCGATATTCTGCTGAATTCGTGGGCCATCAGCAAATTTGACCGTGCAATTATGCACTATTATGCCTATTTCCTCAGGCCGATTCGGGTTGCGCGGCTTCGATCCGGGTCAGGCGGGCGGTGAATTCGGTCACGGCGGACAGAACCTGTTCGGGTTGATCGAACTGGGGCGCATGGCCGCAGTCGGGCAGGATTTCCACCTCAACCGGCGCGTAGGACCGCGTGGCGATTTCGTCTATCTGCGCCAGCGTTCCGTATTCGTCATCCGCCCCCTGGATTGCCAGCGTCGGGATGCGCAGATAGTCGATGACATCAGCCACGTTCCACGACTGGAATTTCGGGTTCAGCCAACTGTCGTTCCAGCCGCGAAAGGCGTTTTCCACGTCACGGTGGTATTTCGCCAGTTTCGGTTTCAGATCACCGGTATCATAGCTCACCCTGGCCTGCGCAATCGAGTCCAGACCCATCGGTTCGGTAAAGAAATGCGGCGCCATGACGACCAAGCCGCGGACACGGAAATCCTCGACGCTGCCGCAATAGATGCTGGCGATGGTCGCGCCGTCGGAATGTCCCATCAGGACACCGGTGCGAAACCCGATAGCGTCCAGCAGATGCGGCAGGACACTCACCGCCTCGTCCGTCATGTAGTGGACGGGCCACGGCAGCGGCTTGCCATCGGACTGGCCATAGCCCGCACGGGAATAGGCGATGACCCCCCACCCCGTCGCGGCAGCCAGCTTTGCCGGGAAATCGCGCCACAGGGCGACGCATCCCAACCCTTCGTGCAGCAGGACAATCGTCGGGGCCTGTTCGGGCGCGGGCCCCCAGCAGGCATATTCCAGCCGGGCGCCGCCGACACTTACGAACCCCTTGCCAGCCGCCCAATCCATCACGCGCCCTCGCGCAGCTTGAACCGCTGGATCTTGCCAGTGGCGGTTTTCGGAAGGTCCGGCACGATTTCGACCCAGCGGGGATATTTCCACTTGCCGATCTTCTGCTTCACGAACTCTTTCAGCGCGTCCAGTTCTTCCGCGCCGTGGCCTTCTTTCAGCACCACATACGCCTTGGGTTTTTCCAGCCCTTCTTCGTCATGATGGGCGACAACGGCGGCCTCCAGCACGGCGGGGAAAGCAACAAGCGCCTGTTCGATTTCGAACGGCGACACCCAGATACCAGACACTTTGAACATGTCGTCGGTGCGCCCGCAGTAGACATAGCGGCCCTGCGGGGTGCGTTCGTACTTGTCGCCTGTGCGGGTCCAATGACCTTCGAAGGTGGAGCGTGATTTGCCGCGCTGATTCCAATAGCCGTCAGCGGCAGAAGGACCGCGCACCAGCAATTCGCCCACTTCGTCCTCGGCCACGTCTTGATCATGCTCGTCCACAAGGCGCACATCATAGCCCGGCACCGGAATGCCAGAAGTGCCATAAACCACGTCACCGGGGCGGTTGGACAGGAAGATGTGCAGCATTTCGGTGGACCCGACGCCATCCAGGATATCGACCCCCCAAAGCGCGTGCCATTTCTTGCCGATTTCCTCGGGCAGCGCCTCGCCTGCGGAAATGCAGGTGCGCAGCGGGGCGGCGGGCAGCGGCTTGCCGTCCTCCCAGTAATGCACCATCGCGGCATAGAGGGTTGGCACGCCGCAGAAAACGGTAGGCTTATGAGTGTTCAGGATGTCGGCGGCGGCATCGGGGGTGGGGCGGCCGGAAAACAGCACCGTCGTAGCGCCCGCGTCCATCGGAAAGGTCATCGCGTTGCCCAGACCATAGGCAAAGAACAGCTTTGCCACGGAATAGACGACATCGGACTCCCGGATGCCCAGCACCTGCGCCCCGTAGGTTTCGGCGGTGGCGCACAGGCTGCCGTGGACATGCTTCACCCCCTTGGGCTGGCCGGTCGATCCCGAGGAGTAGAGCCAGAAGGCGACTTCATCCTCAGAGGTTTCAACGGTTTCTGCGGGGGCGCATCCATCCATGAAATCTGCGTAGGTTTGCGCGCCGTCCGGCGCGGAATCGGCGATCACCACCACCCGGCGCAGGAACGGGTTGCCCTGCAACACCGGGGCAACGACGGGATAGAGCGATTCCGACACGAACAGCGCGGCGGCGCGGCTGTCGCGCAGGATCACGTCATAAACCTGCGCCGCCAGAAGGGTGTTCAGCGGGATCGGTACCACCCCGGCCTTCAGCGCGCCCCAGAACAGCACCGGCATTTCCAACTGGTCCAGCACCAGCAGGGCCACACGTTCTTCGCGGTTGATCCCGGCGCGCGCATAGGCGGCGGCGGCGCGGCTGGTCTGGTCGGCCAGTTGGCCATAGGTCATATCACGCCGCAGGCCATCCGCCTCTAGGAATGCGCGCTTGTCCGCGCGCCCCTGCGACAGGTGACGATCCACGAAATGATTCGCGGCGTTGTTGCAATCCGTCATGTTGGTCCTCCCATGCCCCGCGGCGCAGGCGGCTGCGGGGGCTTCCTGTTCTTGCCGCCCGCGCCACCGGATCCTCCTACCCGGTGGCGCGGATTCGTCTGCGGCGTCGCGCTCCTCCTGTATAGTGCATTATTTCGCACTTTTGGCAAGATGAAAGACGCGTATGTGCATTTTCTTGCAAAAACAAGAAGGGGCCGCAGCGAAACACGCCACGGCCCCCGCCAGAAATGCACCCGGATTACTGGGTGTACTTTTCGATCAGCATCCGGGCTTCGTCGATCAGGGCCTGACCATCAATGCCACGGCCAGACATGTCGGCGACCCATTCGTCATAGATCGGCTGCGACAGGGCGCGCCATTCCTGGGTGGCAGCGGCGTCCAGGGTAATGATGTTGTTGCCCAGATCCACGGCCTTCTGGCGCGCGGGACCGTCGGCATCCGCCTGCGTGCCCCCGGCAAAGACCGAGAATTCCTCGCCCGAATTCTGGTCAATCACCGCCTTCAGATCGTCCGGCAGGCTGTCGTACTTGTCCTTGTTCATCGCCAGAACAAACGTCAGCGTATAAAGTGCCGCGCCCGAGAATTCGGTGTGGTTCTTCACCAGTTCGGGCACTTTCAACGCGGCGGTCACTTCCCACGGGATGGTGGTGCCGTCGATCACACCCTTGGACAGACCCTCGGACACGGCAGGAACCGGCATGCCGACCGGGGTCGCGCCCAGTTTTTCCAGCAGCGAGTTCACCGAGCGGGAGCCGCCGCGGATTTTCAGACCCTGCATGTCGGCAGGGGTGTTCACCGGCTTGTTGGTGTGGATCATGCCGGGGCCATGCACCCAGGCGCCCAGAATGTGGACGTCTTTGAATTCGGTGTCCTTCCAGTGTTTTTCGAACATCTGCCAATACGCGCGCGAGGTGGCGCGGGCATCGGTCATCATGAAGGGCAGTTCGAACACCTCGGTCGAGGGGAAGCGACCCGGCGTATAGCCGACCACGGTCCAAACGACATCGGCGACACCGTCAACCGCCTGGTCCATCAGTTCTGGCGGCTTGCCACCCAGTTGCATCGAGGGATAACGCTCGACCTTGATGCGGCCATTCGAATCTGCCTCGACCTTGTCGGCCCAGACATCCAGCACCAGGCGCGGCACGTTGGCCTGCGCAGGCAGGAACTGGTGCAGCTTCAGCGTGACCTCTTGGGCCAGCGCCGGGCCGGTGGCCAGGGCCGTAGACAGCGCGGCAAAGGCGGCCCCGCCCAGCACACCCAGAATCGTTCTGCGGTTCGTCATGAATTTCCTCCCATTTGCCGTTTAGGCATTATAGTGCCGTTTACTATGCACGCGGTGCATCATATTGCCAGTGAAAACTTCGCAAATCTTTGTGCATCGGTGTCTGCTGGCGCTTTGTTCATCCCCTACCCGCCGGATTTGGCAGCCGTTTTCGCGTGCTGCCGGGCTTGTCGGCGAATCAAGACCGTCACCCGGCCCGCCACGGATGATGCGCGCCCATGCGGCCTTGCGCAACATGCGCCTTCACGGAAACAATCCCCAGCCAACCCGATAACTGTCGGAAATGACGACACAAACATGCCGTTTACAACCACCGAATTGCCCCCAGAGCCGCCCAAAAAGGCCACAATTTGAATCGATCCTCGAAGCGTGAAAAGTCCGCGCGCACCGTATTTACGCGTGTCGGCCTGCCCTGGATGGACCGAGATGAAGATACTCGCTGTTGATGACGACCCGATGGTTCTGGACCTGCTGAAGGGCTCTTTGCCCGGTGCGGGCTACCCGGATATCACCACCGCACAGTCGGCTGCCGAAGCGATGGAGATCATCCAGAGCGTCGACAAGCCGTTCGACTGTTTCCTTCTGGATATCCAGATGCCGAAGATGTCGGGAATCGAGCTGTGCGACTGGATCCGCTATATCCCCGAATACGCCGAATCGCCGATCCTGATGGTCACCGCCATGTCGGACAAGGTGTTCATCAACCAGGCCTTCGCCGCCGGGGCGTCCGACTATGTGACCAAACCGTTCGACCCGCTGGAACTGACCACCCGCATGCGCATGGCCGAACGCCTGAACGAGAAAAGCAACGTCGCCCGCCACAATGGCGAAATGGTGCAGGCATTGCTGAATGACAATTTCCGCGGGCCGAAATTCAACTTCGACACCGCCTTTACCATCCGTGACGTGGCCGGGGTGATCGACCGCGTGGCGCTGGAAAACTTCCTGCTGCAACTGGGGCGTGGCGGCATGTTCGCCACCAACATCTTTGCGTTCCAGATTGTCAACGCTCGCGAGCTGTATAACACCTGCTCGCCCGAGGAGTATTATTACACTGTCACCGATGTTGCCGAGGCCATTTCCGACAGCCTGACCTATGGCGAGTCATTCGTCGCCCACGCCGGGCGCGGCGCCTTTGTCTGCGTTTGCCACGGCCGCGACCAGATCGATATGGACGACCTGATGATGGACGTGCAACAGGCCATCGACAAGATGGAACTGGCCTATGACGACTGGCGCGAAATGGATGTGCAGGTGGCCGTCAGCCCGGTGCAGCGCATGGGCCTGCGGTCCGGTCGCTCTGCCATCGACGCGATGGATGCGGCCGTGGACAAGGCCCGCAAGGCCGCGTCCGACGCCGTGCACACGGGCGAGTATTCCGGTTGGAAGCGCGACCTGATCAAAGCCTTCGCCTGGGCGGGCTGACCCGATGAACGCCCACGACTGCAGCAGGCGCGCCAATCAGCCCACGCCGAGCTGTTTGCCGCCAAGCTGGCCGAGATGCGCCCACGCTTTGCCGCCACGATCGCCGAACGGCTGGAGCACATGGAAGAGCTGCGCGACAGCGACGCGCTGGCAAACGATCCGGCCAGCGCGATGGAAACCTTCCGGCACTATGCCCACAAGACGGCAGGCATGGCCGCCACGATGGGCTTTCCCGACCTTGGCCAACTGTGTTTTTCCGCCGAAATGGCAGTCAACCGCTACCTGGAAAACCCGGATTTTCTGGATGCGACGCTGGACGCGGTGGACGACATGCTGGGGGAAATGGCCCTGATCGTGGACGGCGCCTGACCCACGCAACCACCGACATCCCCAAAAAACAAAAGGCGCCCTGGGGCGCCTTGTATCATTGGTCGGAGTGAGAGGATTCTGCAGACCCCAATTTAATGGTCTGTGAATGGTTGCTGCCGGAGTTGGCCGAGGTGCGTTCCGAAAAAGTAGTGGCGGAATGGAAGAGGGTAGGTGCGAAGGTTCAGGGGCAAGACGATCAGTTCACGCGCCAGATCGTCCAGAGGAGGCGATTGAAGCGTCGGCACGTAGATGTCCAGCCAACCCCAAGAAGCTGAAGCTCCTCTTCGCCCCATCCTACAGGTGCCAACCCGGAAATCCCGTCAACATCATCCTGGTTCCTAGGGGGCGGAACTCTCCATAAACCTATGTCCGGTCCGAAACACGTTGGGCGATCAACAGGTAAATGCCGTCGGTGTCTTTATCGGCGGGTCCAGCACAGGGCAGGATTACCATCACGAGGTAAACCGGATAATTTCCAAGAACGGTTTTCGGCCAAATCGCCGAAAGGCTGATCAAACGCTTCTGTGCCCGGTGAACTGGATTTCCTCAAAGGAATTGATCGAGCAGCCCCCGGAAGATGGCCGCCATGGTTTCGCGGTCACGAGCATCTTCGTTGACACGTCCTTGCATCAGATGGCGGAACACGCCGTCGAGCAGGGCATAGGACAGGTCGACATTTTCGGGGTTTGCGTGTCCAGCTTTGGTCATCGCCGTGCGCACGATGCCGATCAGCATGTTCTCGATCTCGGCGACGACGGGCCGAAAGCTCGCATCGAACAGGGCCTGATTGCGGATGTCATACCACAGGCGATGGGTCATCGCATCGTCGGCGATCGACGCCGCCAGCGCAGTTGCGAAGCCTTCGATCACCCCGTCCCGGCCCTGGGCCTTGTCCAGCGCGTCCATGATATCGGCCACAAACTGACGCTTGTAGATCTCGACGCAAAAGATGATCAGGTCAGTGCGATCTTCGAAATAGTAATGCAACATGCCCAGCGACAGATCGCTTTTCTCGGCGATGTCGCGCAGCGAGGTGTTGGCATAGCCCAACTCCTTGAGCGCCTCGATCGCACTTTCAGCAATCTGTTGCTTTTTCTCGTCCCGCTTCGCGCTTTTGCGAGCGGCACGAGCTTTGAGTTTTGCGGGCATTTCATTCATGGCATTCATATGTATGACCAGCAGGCGGAAATCAACTCCGCCTGCAAGTGTTTCAAGGTCACCCCAACAGGGCGTGATAGAAGATTTTCGGCAGCTTGAACCAGCTTGGTTTGTACTGGAACCCGGTCAGGGCCTCGCCGATCTTATGCTGTCGTTTATTGGTGATGAAGAACGGCGGTCGCGGCAAAAGCGTGAACTGCCCAGACAGGAGCCCGCGCGGGAAGGGCCGCCAAGGGGCCCGGATGACACAGCGTTCGGTGTCTTCCAGCATGAAGCTGTTGTGCACCGTGCCGATGCCCGAGCCCACATCCTTGATCGTGTGGCCGGGGAAGGCGCCCCAGGGGCAAGCCGTGATCAGAAACCCCAAGCCGCACCAGCCGTTGATGCCGATGGTGCCATACCGCATCTTGGCGACGATTTCCTCGAACCGTTTTTTGCCGATCTTGCGGATGGTGCGCGGGTGGATCAGGATCTGACCGCCTAGCGTGCCCGCCAGTTCGTTGTTGGCATAGTCGATGGCCGCTTCGAGATAGCTGGCGGGATCAGATGCTTCCAGCTCCTTGATGCCGAAGGCAGGGGCGAAAACCTCGCAGGAAGTATTGAGATCAACCTCGCTGATTTCGGTGATCACCAGCGCTGGCGCGATCTTGCCGCGATTCACGGTTTCGACCACTTTGCCGCTGTTGGCCTTGTGAGTCTCGATCCGCTGTTCTGCGCCGGGATACCAGGCGGGGCGTGTCGATGTCGCCGCGACCTTCTTGACCGCATCGATCAGGCGAGCGCCCTTGTTCCAGCCCTTGGGCATGATCAAGGCCTGAACGGCCACGCAGTTGTGGCCGGAGTTGTGCAGCTTCATTGTCGCGATGTTTTCCGCCTGAAAGCGGATATCGGCCGCTGACCACGGGCCTGGCACGACGATGGTCGGGCCAACCCCGCCCAGCTCTGACGTAAAACGCTTGGCGTTTTTCGGCGTGCCCGCGGCGCGGTTCTTTTTGCCTTCTTCACCGACGCCCCAGACGATGGCGTCATGGGTGGTGTCGGCGCCTGTGATATGAAGCTCTTCAATGATCGGGTGATCGCACAGATAGGCCCCGCCCCTGGCATCGCCCTTGACGATGCGCAGGAAGCCTTCGTCGATGAAGGGTTTCATCGCGATGCGGTAATAGTCGGTCAGGTAGTCGTTGACCGGGTTCATCTTAAGCAGCACCACCTGGTTTTCCAGGATCAGCTTTTGCAGCACGTCCAACGGCGTGATCGCGTTGACGTTGCCGGCGCCCAGCACCAGTGCGACCTTGCCCTCGCGCTGATTTTCGGGCGTGTCATAGGCGATAGCCACATGCGACTTGAGGTTGGCCTTGTTAACGCCCTTCTGCATCCAGACCTCGGCGGAAACGCCGCTGAGGAGCAGGCGATCCCAGATCGAATGCGGCAGAACCTGCACGCCAAGCTGGCCGGTAACCAGCTCTCGCGTGTGCAGGTGATCGACGAACTTTTTGCCCTCCATCTGGGAAAGCGTGCTTATCAGCCCGTTGCAGCCGGCCATGCAGGCATATGGCCCGGCGACCCATTCCTCGCCGGCCACGGCGGTCCCGGGCTTGAGGCCCTTCTTGCGGGCGGCCTCTTCGGCCCACCCCTTGGCGACCTTCTTGATGCCGTCCTTCATGCCGCTCAGAAGCCGGATGCGCTCTGCGACAGGCAGGCGGGCCCATCTGTCCTTGTTGGCGTCCAGAACCGCCAGAGCGGCATCGTATTCCTCGTACAGGGCGTCTTGCCCGGCAAGGTCGAGTTGTGCTCCATCAAGCATATCAGGCTCCTCTTTCGATCAGGGTGTTGCCGAACTTGTCGCGCAACTGGTTCTTGAGCATCTTGCCGGTGGCGTTGAGCGGGATCGCATCGGTGAACACCACGGCATCGGGCACCTGCCAGCTGGCGACCTTGCCTTCGTAGAGCGCCTTGATGTCATCCTCGCTGACCTCGGCACCTTCGTTCTTGACCGCGATGATGATCGGGCGTTCATCCCATTTCGGGTGCACGGCGCCAATGGCGGCGGCCATGGCGATGCCCGGATGCGAAACTGCGATATTCTCCAGATCGACCGAGGAAATCCATTCACCACCTGATTTGATGATGTCCTTGGTGCGGTCGCGGATGGTCATGAAACCGTCCGCATCAACCGAGGCGACGTCGCCTGTGTCGAACCAGCCATCTTCGGTCATCGCGGTCTTGTCCTTGCCGAAATAGGTATCGACCACCCAATGCCCACGCACCTGCAGCGCGCCTTGCGCCGCGCCGTCATGCGGCAGCGCAGTGCCGTCTTCATCGACGATACGCAAATCAATGCCGAAGGGGGGACGGCCCTGACCGAGTCGCACAAGCGCCAGCGCATCGGCATCGAGATCGGCATGCTTGCCTTTCGGCACGTTGGCTGTGCCAAGGGGCGAGGTTTCGGTCATGCCCCAAGCGTGGATAGTGTCACAGTCGAAATCGTCACGGAAGGTGGCGATCATAGAAGGTGCGGCGGCCGATCCGCCGATGACGTTGCGCTTGAGGCTTTCCAGCTTCGAGCCCGCCTTCTTGGCCGAAGCGATGAGCATCATCCAGATTGTCGGCACCCCAAGCGCCAGCGAAACCTTATATTCGTCGATCAGCCCCAGAAGGCTGTCACCATCAAGCCCCGGCCCGGGCATCACAAGTTTGGCCCCGGTCATCGCGGCGGCATAGGGAATGCCCCAGGCATTGGCATGGAACATCGGAACCACCGGCAGGATGGTTTCCTGACCTGACAAGCTGAGGCTATCGGGCAGCGAGATTGCGAAAGTGTGGATCATCGTCGAGCGGTTGTAGTACAAAACGCCCTTCGGGTTGCCTGTGGTGCCCGACGTGTAGCACAGCGAACAGGGGGTATCTTCGCTGAATTGCGGCCATTCGTAATCGTCCGCGCCTTGCTCGATCAATTCGTCGAAGAAGACGGTTTCCGGCAGGGCGGCGGCAACATCCTCGTCGCGCGGACCCATGTAGATGAAATACTCGATGGTCTTGAGGTGTTCCTTGGTGCCGGTGATCAGCGGCATGAAGGTCTTGTCGAAGAAGATCGCCTTGTCGGCGGCATCGTTGCAGATAAAGATGAACTGCTGCGGCGCAAGGCGTGGATTCAGCGTGTGGCAGACCATGCCCGAGCCCGACACGGCGAACCAGATCTTCAGGTGACGGTGGTTGTTCCATGCGAGTGTCGCAACTCGGTCGCCCTGTTCGAGGCCCAGAGTGCCAAGAGCCGATGCCAACTTGCGCGACGCGGCGGCCGTTTCGCCCCAATTGGTTATGTTCATCTCGCCGGTGGTTTCGCGGCTGATGATTTCGGTGTCGGCGTGGTATTTTCCGGCGTGCTCGATCAGATCACTGATCAGCAGCTCTTTTCGCATCATCGAACCCAGCATGGTTCGCCTCCTCTTCCTTGTCTCAAAATCGTTAGCCTGCGCCCCGGCTGTGCGCAGGCCGAAGTCCCGGATCATGCGGCGTATTCGGCCTTGATCATGTCGGCGGCTTTCTCGGCGATCATGATCGTGGGCGCGTTGGTGTTGCCCCCGACCAGCGTCGGCATGACCGAAGCATCGATTACGCGGATACCTTCGAGCCCGTGCACTTTCAGTTGCGGGTCGACCACGGCCATGTCGTCAAGGCCCATCTTGCAGGTTCCGACCGGGTGATAGATCGTATCGGCACGCGAACGGATGTGCTCTTCCCACTCTGCGTCCGGCATGTTGTCGCGTACGCCGAAAAGCTCCTTGTGGCGGTACTTGGCCATCGCCGGAGTTTCGAGGATTTCGCGCGTCATCCTGGCGCCCTTGATGGTGGTCTGTAGATCGCGGTCATCGGAGAGGAATTTCGGGTCGATCCCCGGCGCCGCCATCGGGTCAGCACTTTGCAGGAACACCTCGCCGCGTGAATAGGGCCGCAGGGTGCAAACGTGGCAGCTGAACCCATAGCCCATATGCAGCTTGCGCGCGTGGTCATCGACGATCGAGATCACGAAGTGCAGTTGGATATCCGGGCGGTCGAGCATCGGGTCGGTCTTTAGGAAGGCCGCACCTTCGGCGAAGGGGGTGGCGATCATGCCGGTGCCGTCCTTGCGCCATTTCAAGATGTGCTTGGTCAGACCCAGCGTGCCGGCGAGGCCGATACCGAAATTGTCGGTGTCCTTGCTTTTGTAGGCCAGGATGAAATCCAGGTGGTCCTGAAGGTTCTGGCCGACGCCCGGGAGCTCATGCACCATGTCGATGCCGTGGGGTGTGATGTCCTGCGACCGGCCGACCCCGGACAGCTGCAAGAGTTGCGGCGAGTTGAACGCGCCGCCCGACAGGATCACTTCCTTGGCGGCCATGGCCCGATGCGTCTGCTTGCCGATGCGATATTCGACGCCGGTGGCGCGCTTGCCCTCAAACAGGATCTTGGTGGCATGCGCCTTGGTGATGATGGTCAGGTTCGGGCGCTTGTCCATCACCGGGAACAGATACGCCGCCGCGGCCGAGCAGCGTTCGCCGTTCTTTTCCTTCGAATGGAACTGGGTCACTTGATACAGGCCCACGCCCTCGTTGTCGCCGGTGTTGAAATCCGCAACCTCGCGGTGCTGCAGTTCGGTCGCGCCCTTGACGAAGGCGCGGGTGATGTCCCGCGGGCTTTTCTGGTTCGACACATGCAGGGGACCGCCCGCGCCATGCGCGTCGCCCGCGCCGTTTTCGTTATTCTCGGCCTTCTTGAAATAGGGCAGGCATTCGTCCCAAGACCAGCCTTCGCAACCCATATCGGCCCAGCCATCATAGTCTGACTTGTGGCCGCGCACATAAAGCATGGCGTTGATCGCCGACGACCCTCCGAGGGCCTTGCCGCGCGGCTGATAGCCGATCCGGCCGTTCAAGCCGGGCTGCGGCACCGTATTGAAACACCAGTTCGAGATTTTCCCATGTCCGGGCAGCATACCGACAACGCCTGCGGGCGCGCGGATCAAGAGGTGATTTCCGCCACCGCCAGCTTCCAGCAGGCAGACCTTCACATTCGGGTCTTCGCTCAGGCGCGACGCGAGGGTCGCACCAGCCGAACCCCCACCAACGATCACGAAATCATAGCTCATAAGTCTTCCTCCCATTTCCGGCGCTCCGATGCCCCGGCGCCCTGTTGCCGACCATTGCATAGCCAGGGCGGAAATTCGCGAATCCACCGCGGGTCAGCACCTGGGTCAAGAAGAGTGAAACGGCAAAATTAAACAAAAGTCCAGTTTTAAGTTAAAAAATTTGGACAAACGTTTAAAAATATCGTTTAGGTAAAGTGGCCAACTCGTATTGAGGAGATTCGAGGAGGGCTTGCGACGCCATCGGCGCGCATGCAGGAAAATGGAGGAACCACAATGAATCTAACAAAATTCAAATGCCTTGCCGTTGCGGCGGGTATCGTCCTGGCGCCGTTTGCTGCCAGCGCGGAAACAGTCTTGAAAATGGCGTCGGTGGCGCCGGCGGGATCGCCCTGGGGGAAATGGGCCGAGGCCGTTTCAGCCAAGCTTACAGAGGTTTCAGGTGGTGAGCTGAAGATCGACATGCTGTTCGATGCCCAGGCTGGGGACGAACAAACAATCCTGCGCCAGACCATGAAGGGCCGTCTGGATATCGCGTTTGTTTCGAACGTGCCGATGACACTGATTTCCGATGCGCTGGCGGTTCCGTCGGCTGCATACCTCTTTGACAGCGCCGAACAGGGCACCTGCGTGGCACACCGGCATCTGGCCGACGCTTTGGGCGGGTTGATGGACAAAGCCGGCGTGGTACCGCTGACCTGGATGGAAGTGGGGCACTATGTTCTCTTCTCGAAGGAACCGGTCTCGGTTCCCTCCGACCTGAACGGCAAGAAGGTGCGGATTGCACCCTCGATCGCGGACGTGGCCTTGGCAAATGCAATCGGTGCCTCGGGCGTTCCGATGGGCACCACCGATGCCATACCGGCCTTGCAGACCGGCGCTGTAGACGCGGCCTGGTTCCCGACCGTTTTCGGGATCGCCATCGGCACCCACAAGGTGGCGCCGAACGTGACCGTCACCAATCATGCGCGCCTGATTGGCACCGTCGCCGTGTCCAAGCGCGTCTGGAGCAAGCTGTCCGAGCAAGAGCAGCAATGGTTGAGTGCCGTGTTCGGCGGGGCGGGTGGCCAGCTGACCGAGATCATCCTGGGCGCGGAAAAGGCGCTTCTTGGCAAGGTCGAGAGTGCGGGCATTCCGGTTCACTACCTGGACGACAAAGAGCTGGTGGCCTGGAAGGCCGCGGCGGCTGACGTTCCGGCGAAAGTTGCGGCTGAAGCGGGCAGCGACGGCCAGGCCATCGTTGACGCGCTCAACGCGGCCAAGGTGGCCTGCGGTTCGTAAACCCGATCAGGCCGGTGGCACACAATGAAACGCTTTCTGAACAACCTCCTTCGGGTCGAGGGCATGGTCGCGGCTGCTGCCTATGCGGTGACCTGCGGCCTGCTTCTGGCCGATGTCTTTGCCCGTGAGTTCCTGTCGCAGGCTCTCTGGGGCGCACAGAAGATGGCGGTGTTCGGCGCGATTGTCGCCGGCATCCTCGGCCTGACCATCGCGGTGGGTAGAAATGCCCACTTGCGGGCCAGCTTTGCGGATCAGCTCCTGCCGTTTGCCTGGGTGGACCGGGCGGGTGATCTGGTATCGGCGGCGCTCTTTGCGGGGCTGTGCTGGTATTCGATCGAATTCGTCGGCGAGTCGCTTGATTTCAAAGATAAAGCCGAGGTCATCGGTATCCCGCTGTGGCCGATCCAGCTGGTCTTTCCCTACGCGTTCGGCACGGCGGCATTGCGCCACCTGATCTTCTTTGTGAACCCGGCAACAAAGCCGGAACATGTGGGCGAGGGCTGATCCATGGACGTACTGGGCCTCATTGCCGTTTTCGCAGGGCTCCTGATCCTGCGGCAGAGCGTGATCCTCATTCTTCTCGCCGCAACGGCCTATGTCCATCTGGTCTGGGGTGACGGGCTCGTCGTTTACCTGATCGAGGACATCTGGACCGCGATGGACAATTCCGTCCTGCTGGCCATTCCGATGTTCATCATCGCGGGCGCGCTGATGTCGCGCGGGTCCATCGCTGAACGCCTGATCGAAATTGTCCGGGCCACAACTGAATGGATGCCGGGTGGTTTGGGTTTTGCCACCATTCTAAGCTGTGCGTTGTTCTCGGCCATCTCCGGGTCGTCCCCGGCGACACTGCTGGCCGTGGGTGCAATCATGTACCCGGCGCTGAAAACGGCAGGGTATTCGCGCAGCTTTGCACTCGGCTCCGTGACGTCGGCGGGCACACTTGGCATCATCATCCCTCCATCGATTCCGCTGATCATCTACGGGATCGTGACTGAGACGTCGATTGTGGACCTTTTCAAAGCGGGCATTATCCCCGGAGTTCTGCTGACGCTTACTTTGGGGATCTACAGTGTTATTTCGAACCGCCACGTCGCGCGCACGCCGTTCTCAACCATCCGACTGATCAGGGCCTTGCGTGCAGGCGTCTGGTCGCTGATGCTTCCGGTGATCCTGTTGGGCGGCATCTATTCTGGCTATTTCTCGCCCACAGAGGCCGCGGCCGTTGCGGTGGGGTATGCCATGCTGGTCGAGCTTTTCATTCACCGCGAGCTGGACATGAAGGACTTCTTCGCCGTCGGCCTACAGACCGCGCAGATGTTGGGCACGCTCTTTCCCATCGTCGCCGTGGCCCTCTCTATCAAGACGATCCTGGCCATCGAGGGCATCCCGCAGGATTTCGCCACATGGCTGCAAGGCGCTGTCAGTTCCAAGATCGCCTTCCTCTTGGCGGTGAACGCGGCGCTTCTGATTATCGGCTGCCTGATCGATGTCGTCTCGGCCATCCTGCTTCTTGGCCCGATCCTCTTTGTTGCGGCGCAAAGCTTTGGCATCCATCCGGTGCATTTCGGGATCATCATGGTGATCAACCTCGAGATCGGCCTCTTGACCCCGCCGGTCGGGCTCAACCTGCTGGTCGCTATGACGGCGTTTCGTGAAAAATTCCGCGATATATGCCTGTCTGTCCTGCCTTTCATCGCGATCATGATCGCTGTGCTGCTGCTCGTCACCTTCGCGCCGCAGCTCTCGCTGATGTTCGTAACCCCATAGGAGAGATAAATGCCAAACAAGTCACATATCACCGATCGTTCATTCTGGGGCTGGGGCTGGGCGGATTTTGCTTTGAACGAATCCGAAACCGGACTGATCGACGGTATCGCCCGTGTCTTTGGCCGTGACCCCGCCAGCATTGCGCCCGAACCGACGGTTTCGGAGTTCGATCTGCGTGCGCCGCGCATATCAGCACCCGAGAGCCTTGCCGATTTGGTATCGGACGAGGCGCGTGACCGGCTGTCGCATTCCTTTGGCAAAAGCACTGCCGACAATATCCGCATGGTGATGCGCGCCGTGCCCGAGCCGGTCGACCTGGTCGCGTTCCCGAAAACCGAGGGCCAGATCGCTGCGCTGCTGGACTGGGCCGGTTCAAGCGACATTGCCGTCATTCCCTATGGTGGCGGGTCCAGCGTCTGTGGCGGGGTCGAGCCGGATGTCGGCCCCGATTATCGCGGCACAATCAGCCTGGACATGCAGCATTTCGACCGGGTGCTTGAGGTGGATCGCACCAGTCGCGCCGCGCGCATTCAGGCCGGCACATATGGCCCGGCGTTGGAAAAACAGTTGCGCCCACACGACCTGACCCTGCGGTTTTTCCCGCAAAGCTTCGAGTTCTCGACGCTGGGTGGCTGGATCGCGACGCGGGCGGGCGGGCATTATGCGACGGTGATGACCCATATCGACGACCTGGTCGAAAGCACGCGCATGGTCACGCCAGTGGGCATCATGGAGACCCGCCGCTTGCCCGGTTCAGGCGCGGGTATTTCCGGCGACCGGATGGTGTTGGGCTCCGAGGGGAACCTCGGGATCATCACCGAGGCGTGGATGCGCCTGCAGGAGCGCCCGCGATTTCGCGCCTCGGCTTCGGTGCGGTTCGACAGCACCTCTCTTGCCGCCGAGGCCGTGCGGGCGCTGTCGCAATCGGGGCTGTATCCTACGAATTGTCGTTTGCTGGACGAGGGCGAAGTTGCCGCTTATGGCATCGGTGATGGCAAGAGCGCGACGCTGGTTCTGGGGTTCGAAAGCGCCGATCATCCGCTGGGGCCGTGGATCGAGCGCGCACTGGAACTGGCAGCCGATCACGGTGGGCATTGGGATAAGGCGGCTGTTGCCGCCTCGCTCAGCGGCGGAGACCAGCACCGAAAGGGGGCCGCCGGATCTTGGCGCGAGACCTTCATCCGCATGCCTTACTACCGGGACCGCCTGACCCGGTTGGGTGTTCTGGTCGATACGTTCGAAACCGCGATTACCTGGGACCGGTTCGAGGATTTTTACCGCAACGTCATGGCCGATGTCGGTGCCGCAATCCGGTCCGCCACCGGCAAACCCGGACGGTTGAGCTGCCGTTTCACACATGTTTACCCGGACGGGCCTGCGCCCTATTTCACCTTTTATTGCGATGGCGGCGATCCGTCCGATCCGTCGCAAATGCTGAACCGTTGGCGCGCCATCAAGCGCGCGGCCAATACCGCAGTCACCGCGCATGGCGGCACGGTCACCCATCACCATGCGGTCGGGCGCGATCACCGGTCGGGGTACGAGGCACAGACCTCGCCCTTGCTGCGCGCCGCGCTGTCCGGCGCAAAGGCACAGCTTGATCCGCAATCCATTCTCAACCCCGGCGTACTGATCGATCCTGCCAACCGCACGGTTGGTCAACGCGGCGTGCTCGCCAATGATCACTCTGACAGAAAATCTTGACGCCCCATTTCCGGGCCATGAACCAAAGGGAGACCGACTATGGAAATCGTACCAATGACAACAGCTATCGGCGCTGACATCTACGGAGCCGACGTCCGCAATTCAGAGCATGTCGCCCAGATCAAACAGGCATTCGCCGAACATTCCGTGCTTTCCATCCGCAACCAGCACCTGGAGCCAGACGAACACATCGCCTTTGCCGAGGCGATCGGAAAGATCAACATCAACCGCTTCTTCACGCCGCTGGAAAGCCACCCCAACATCGCCATCGTCCTGAAAGAGAAAGACCAGAAAGGGGCGATTGGCGAGGTCTGGCACACCGACCATTCCTATGATGTGGAACCAGCTCTGGGCTCGATTCTCAGCGCCAAGGAGATGCCCCCCGTTGGCGGCGATACCGCCTTCAGTTCAATGGCGGCTGCCTATGATGCGTTGTCGGACAAGTTCAAACAGGCGATCGAGGGGCTGGAGGCCTGGCACGGCACCTATCATGTCTTCGTCGGCAGCCCCGAGGCACAAAAGGCCCGTGCCGAAGGGCGCCTGAACGCGAACGCAATGCCCGAACCTGACGTGAAGCATCCGTTGGTGATCAAGCATCCGCTGTCGGGTCGCCCCTGCCTCTATGTGAACCCACAATTCACCACCCGGATCGACGGCATGTCAAAGACCGAGAGCGACGCACTGCTCAACGGGATCTATGAGCATTGCAAACAGCCGGAATTCCAATGCCGCGTGCGCTGGCGCGAGGGCGATCTGACCATGTGGGACAACCGCTCGACCTGGCACAAGGCGATCAACGACTACCACGGATACCGCCGCTACATGCACCGCATTACGATCGAGGGCTGCGCGCTCGAGGCAGCGTGATCGCAACGGGAAAGCCGCCAATCCTTTCGTGGCTTTCCCACAATGTTTCCATTTTCCCAGGAGCTTCACCATGTGCCAGAACCCAGCCAGCGCCCATACTGCTGCCGCCAACCGCGCCGTTCTTGACCTTTTGAACTTTGGCGATCGCCAGGATTTCGAGGATGCCACCCGCGGCTTTGTTGCGACATTCGACGAAGAAGCCATCACCAAGGAGAATGGCGACGTGGTGTTCGACCTGAATCGCTATGCCTTCATGGAAGGCGACGCGCCAGACAGCGTGAACCCCAGCCTCTGGCGGCAAGGGCAACTCAACGCCATTCACGGGCTGTTCACGATCCACCCGCGCATCCATCAGGTCCGCAATGCCGACATCTCGAACATGACCCTGATCGAAGGCGACAGCGGCTGGATCATCATCGACCCGCTTTTGACCATCGAAACGGCGCGTGCAGCGCTGGCGCTGGCCAACAAGCACCTGGGAGAACGTCCTGTGGTCGCGGTGATCTACACGCATTCCCATGCCGACCATTTCGGCGGCGTGCGCGGTGTCGTCGATGGGGCGGATGTGAGCGCGGGCAAGATCCCTATCATCGCACCCGACGGGTTCATGGAATACGCGATTTCGGAAAACGTGCTGGCTGGCAACGCCATGAATCGCCGGGCGCAATACCAGTTCGGCATGGGGCTGGAGGCGGGGCCGACAGGCCATGCAAGCTGTGGCTTGGGGCCAGTCCTGGGTGCCGGCACCATCAGCCTGATCGCCCCCACGGACACGGTTTACAAGACGGGCGAAAGCCGGATTGTCGATGGTGTCAAGATCGAGTTCCAGATGGCCAATGGTTCCGAGGCGCCCTCGGAATTCATGTTCTACTTCCCTCAATTCAAGGCGCTGTGCGCGTCCGAGGTTACGACCCACAACATGCACAACATCCTGACCCCGCGCGGCGCGGAGATCCGCAATACGCTGGGCTGGGCCAAGTATATCGACGAATCCATCGCGCTCTTTGCCGATCGGACCGATGTGATCTTTGCCTCGCACCACTGGCCCCAATGGGGAACCGAACGCATCCGTGGCTTCCTGACGCGCCAGCGCGATCTTTATCGCTTCATCCATGACGAAACGCTGCGGCTTGCCAATCACGGCTACACGATCAACGAAATCCCGGATATGGTCACGCTGCCCGAGGGGCTGCGCCACGATTTCGCCTGCCGCGGTTATTACGGCACTCTCAAGCACAACATCAAGGCGGTCTACCAATTCTACCTTGGCTGGTGGGACGGCAACCCCTCCACCTACGACACGCTCCCGCCCGAGCAAAGCGCGAAACGGCTGGTGCGCGCGATGGGCGGGGCCGATGCGGTTCTGGCCGAAGGCCGACGCGCCTATGACGAAGGCGATTATCGCTGGGCCACCGAAATCCTGAACAAGCTTGTCTTCGCGGAGCCGGACAACGCGGCGGCGCGCGAACTTCAGGCCGCCACCCTGGAACAGATGGGCTATCAGGCCGAGGCGGGCACATGGCGCAACCTGTTCCTCCTCGGGGCGCAGGAATTGCGCGAGGGCGTGCGCCCCTCGGAAGTGAACACCGTCAATCCCGATGTGCTGTTCAACATGGGTGTCGGTATGGCGCTCGACTTCCTTGGCGTGAAGTTCAATGCCTCCAAGGCGAGCGGCGATTTCACCCTGCTGCTGGATTTCACCGACAAGGACGAAAGTCACCTTCTCGCCGCTCAGAACGGGGTGCTGGCCAACACCACCTATCATGATGGCAAAGCCGACCTGACGCTCCACCTGACGGAAGTGGCGTTTTTCAAGCTGCTGGGGCAGATTGCTGGCGTCGAGGAGCTTGCCAAGGACGGCATGCTCTCTCTGGAGGGGGACGCAACAAAACTGACCGCGCTCTTTGGCGCGATGGACAGTTTCGATCCAAATTTCGCGATTGTAACGCCCTGAGCAAAGCTGCGAGTGCGCTAGAGTTCGGATAAGGCTCAAGTTCAATGAACCGAGACGCACTGTCTTGAAAACAACAAAGGCGCCCTAGGGCGCCTTGTTTCATTGGTCGGAGTGAGAGGATTCGAACCTCCGGCCCCTGCCTCCCGAAGACAGTGCTCTACCAGGCTGAGCTACACTCCGACCGTGAGACAGCCGATTATACGCCGCGCCCGCCATTTGCAAGGGGATAAAGCGCAAAAACAGGCGGAAAGGCGTCGCTTGTCTCTGGCCTGCGAAAGCCGCATCATCACTAGCGACAATGACCACGACAACTGATCTTCTGGCTGCGATTGGCGGCATCGGCATGTTCCTGTTGGGCATGGAAACCATGACCGCCGCCCTGCGGGCGCTGGCCGGGGGATCGTTGCGCCAGCTACTGGCGCGGGTGACGACGTCGCCGTTGAAGGGTGTGTTGACCGGCGCGGGGGTCACTGCGGTAATCCAGTCCTCCAGCGCGACAACGGTGATGACGGTCGGATTCGTCGGGGCTGGGCTGCTGACGTTGCATCAGGCGATAGGTATTCTGCTGGGAGCCAATATTGGCACCACCGCGACGGGGTGGCTGGTGACGCTGCTGGGGTTCAAGCTGGCCCTGGGCAAGGTCGCGATGGTGACCCTGCTGCCCGCAACGCTGGCAATGTTGTTGGGGCGCGGCAAGCTAGAGCGCGCAGGGAGGCTGCTGGCCGGACTGAGCCTGCTGCTGATTGGGCTGGAAATGATGCAGGACGGCGTCAGCGATACCACTGGCCTGCTGACGCCCGAAATGATCCCCAGTGGGGGAATCTGGGGTGGCCTTCTGCTGATCGTCATCGGATTGGTGGTGACGGTGGTGATCCAGTCATCCAGCGCGGCGGTGGCCCTTGCGCTGGTGCTGCTCAGTTCCGGCGCGATCACCGTGTTGCAGGCCGCGATGATGGTGGTCGGCATGAACATCGGCACCACATTTACCGCGATCCTGGCGTCGCTCGGGGGATCGCGGGTGATGCGCCAGACGGCCCTTGCCAACCTGGTGTTCAACCTGGTGACCGCACTGTTAGCCCTGCCGATCCTGTGGCTGGGGCACAGCCTGCTGGAGGATGTCGCCGTAACCGCCGGGCCTTTGACCGCTCTGCTGGTGTTTCACACCGGGTTCAACGTCGTGGGGGCGGCGGTGTTTCTGCCGTTCACCTCGCTGCTGGTGACGTTGGTGCAGAAATGGGTGCCAGACCCGGATGGTAGCGCGTTGATCCACTTGGACCCGGCGCTGCTGAAGGACAGCGCGACGGCGCTCGTGGCGGCGCAAGCAGCCACGCGGCAAATGATGGAACGGCTGTTCGGGGCGATCGCCAAGGGCATGGGGCCGGAGCCGGACTACCGGACACTGTCCTCGCTGGGGATTTCACTGCCGCCTGCCCTGGACGAACTGGGCGAGTACCTGACGAAAATCGGGGCTGCGCAAGATCCCGACCCGCCAGTCTATTCCGCCCTGCTGCATGCGCTGGATCATCTGAGACGGCTGTCCACACGCGCCCAACAGACGGCAAACCTGCCTGTTCTGAAAGAGGACCGGGCCCTACGCCGCCCGGCCCTGATCCTGTCGGAAATGCTGCGCCGCACCGGGGTGGACGGGATGGATACGCTGGATGCAGCGCGCCTGCGGCGTTTGGAATTGCTCCTGGAAAAACGCGCGCGGGAACACCGGCGCGGGATGCTGCTGGGGGAACATGCAGGGCTGTACGGGATGCGGGACGTGTTTCAGCACACAGATGCGATGCGTTGGCTGCAAAGGGTGCTGCATCATGTCCAACGGCTGAGCGAATATGACCGGATCGCCGCCCCGGTAAGGCGGGACCGGGCCGCCAAGCCCGATCCCGAGGTCTGATTACAGGCTGGCGTCCAGCGCGGCGACAATCGCATCGCCCATTTCCGCTGTGCTGATCGGGGTGCCGCCTTCGGGGCCCAGCAGATCGCCGGTGCGGGCGCCGTCTGCCAGCACTTTTTCAATCGCGGCTTCCAGGCGGTCGGCCTCTGCGCCCATGTCAAAGGAGTAACGCAGCGCCATTGCAAAGGACAGGATGCAGGCGATCGGGTTTGCCTTGCCCTGACCGGCGATATCGGGCGCGGACCCGTGCACCGGTTCGTACATCGCCTTGGGACGGCCATTGGCCATCGGGGCGCCCAGGCTGGCCGAGGGCAGCATGCCCAGCGACCCGGTCAGCATCGCGGCGGCGTCGGACAGCAGATCGCCGAACAGGTTGTCGGTGACGATCACATCGAACTGCTTGGGCCAGCGGCACAGCTGCATCGCGCCGGCATCGGCGTACATGTGGGACAGTTCAACGTCCGGGTATTCTTCGTCATGGACCTTCTGGACGACTTCGCGCCACAGGATCCCGGATTCCATCACGTTGGCCTTCTCCATCGAGCAGACCTTGTTGTTGCGGCGGCGCGCCAGTTCAAAGGCCGAGCGGGCGACACGTTCGATTTCCGATTCCGTATAGCGCTGGGTGTTGATCCCTACGCGTTCGTTGCCTTCTTCGAAGATGCCGCGCGGTTCACCGAAATAGATGCCAGAGGTCAGTTCGCGCACGATCATGATGTCCAGACCGGCCACCACGTCCTTTTTCAGCGACGAGAAATCCGCCAGCGCGTCAAAGCACTGGGCCGGGCGCAGGTTGGCGTACAGGTCCATTTCCTTGCGCAGGCGCAGCAGGCCGCGTTCGGGTTTCACGCTGAAGTCCAGCTTGTCGTATTGCGGGCCACCCACGGCGCCCAGCAGGACCGCGTCCACCTCTTGCGCGCGGGCCATCGTTTCATCGGTCAGCGGGGTGCCATGCGCATCATAGCTGCAACCGCCCACCAGGCCCTCGCTGACATCGAATGTCACGCCGCGCTTGGCGCCGTACCAGTCGATAATCTTGCGTACTTCGGCCATGACTTCGGGGCCGATCCCGTCACCGGGCAGGATAAGAAGCGAGGGGTTGGTCATGATTGCGGTCCTTCGTGTGAAAACTTTGCGCAATCGCTATCGTTTGCGCGCCGCAGGGTCAAGAAACGAAGGGGGACAGACCCTGTTCCAACGCCTGCCAGACCACCGAAACGCGCGGGGTACGCCGCGTCGCCGCCGGTGCGGCCAGCCAAACCGGCAGGCGTGGGATCGGCACGCCAAGGTCCAGCACCTCGACCAGCGGGTCGTGTTCAATCAGCATCTGCTGCCCGAATCCGATACCGCAGCCTGCACGGATCAGTTCCCAGTTCACCGTCTGGTCATCGCAGCGGGTTGTGAACCAGTCGCGCGACGCGGGAATGCCCGCCTCTTGCATGCCACGCAGGATCAGCTCGCTTTGGTCATAGCCGACAAGGGCATGCCCCTGCAGGTCGCCGATAGTCTCTGGGCGACCGTACTTGTCCAGATAGCTGCGCGCCGCACACACCGCCAGTTGGATGTCGCCAAGGTGGCGGATGACGATTTCCAACTGCTGCGGGCGGTACATGCGCACGGCGATGTCAGCCTCTCGGAACAGCAGGTTGTCGGAACGGTCAGAGGCGACAAGATCAACCGAGATCATCGGGAAATCCTGCCGCAGCCTGGCGATGATTGGCGGCAGGATGTGCTGCGACACCACCTGCGAGGCGGTGATCCGCACGCTGCCGGTCAAATCCGTTTCACGCCCTGCGACGGCCAGTTCTATTTCCTGCATGGCTGCGCGCATCCGTTGGGCAAGCGGCAGGATCGCGCGGCCTTCTTCGCTGAGGGTCAGCCCGCGTGGATGCCGGGTGAACAAGGTTACGCCCAAGGTTTCCTCTAGCAGCCTGACCTGCCTGCCCAGCGTCGGCTGGCTTTGACCGGTTGCGCGCGCGGCAGCGGAAAGCGACCCGCCCTCGGCAACCGCCAGAAAGGCTTGCATCAGGGTCCAGTCCGGGGCGGGCGATTTATCCATTCAATATTGAATACACAATATAGATTTTTTCTCAATATCCATTCACAAGCGACGGGTTTACGAATTGGCCATACCCTGAATGAACGGAGTAACCCGATGAAACAAACAGTCTTGGTCCTTGGCGCGACGGGCCGTTTCGGCCGCAACGTGGCCACGGCCTTTGCCCGCAATAACTGGACGGTTCGCAAGTTCGATCGCCGCACCGACGATCTGATGCAGGCCGCCAATGGTGCGGATATGATCATTGCGGGGTGGAACCCACCCTATCAGGATTGGGCCGCACAAGTGCAAGAACTGCACGCCCGGATTCGGCAGGCGGCGCTGGCCAATGACGCGACGGTACTGTTGCCCGGCAACCTCTATGTCTTTGGCCACCAGACCCCCGCCCCGTGGGGCGCCAACAGCCCGCATCAGGCAACAAACCCGCTGGGCCTGATCCGTAGACGGATGGAGGAAGCCTATCGCAGGGAGGGCGTGCGGACGATCCTGCTGCGCGCCGGGGATTACCTGGATACCGAAGCGTCCGGCAACTGGTTCGACATGGTGATGGCCAAGAAACTGGCCAAAGGCGTGCTGACCTATCCCGGACGCCTGGATGCCGCGCACGCATGGGCGTACCTGCCCGACCTGGCCCGCGCCGCCGTGGACCTGGCGGACAAGCGCGACGCATTGCAACGGTTCGAGGATATTCCTTTCGCCGGGTACACCCTGACCGGGACGGAGCTCGCGCAAACGCTGTCCCGCGCCTTGGGCCACCCGGTGTCGGCACGGCAAATGTCCTGGCTGCCGCTGCACCTGTTGCGCCCGTTCGACCGGTCGATGAAACACCTGCTGGAAATGCGCTATCTGTGGAACACGCCGCACAGCCTGGATGCCACTCGGCTGCGCGCAGTGTTGCCGGATTTCCAGGCCACCCCTGCAGAACAAGCCCTGCGAATGGCCAGCAGCCACGCGGCCAATCCCGTTCAGCGCGCAATGTCCACCCAGACCAGTTGATGACGGCTGGCGATTTCGGCTGGCGGGTCGCGGACCACGCCAGCCGAAACCACCTGCAATTCGCGCGCAGGCAATACATAGTCCACCCGCATCGGCGCCAGCCCCTGTTCATCCCAGTGCACGGTCGGCTGGCCCGGCAGCGGATCTTGCAACCGTGTGTGCCCAAGAAGGGCAGAGATCGCCTCTGACCGCCCTTCACCCGTATCAGGATCGTTGTTGGCATCCCCCAGCAACACGACCCGTGCCCCGGCCCGATCCAGCCGATGCGCCCAGAACAACAACTGGTCACGGTTGCGTAATCCGTTCCGGTCCTCCGGCCCGTCAAAGACCGGCGGCGTGGCATGAAAAACCAGCAGATCCACCCCCCCGCCCGGCAAATCCACCGTGACCTGCCAATGCCCAACCGACGCCAGCCGCATTTCAGACCAGTTCGCCCCCCAGGCCCGCGCGATCTGTGATCGGTTCACCCAGTCCAAGCTGCCCCAGCTTTGGCCCGAAAAGTCCTGACTGGACGTGATCGGATAGCGGCTGAGCAGCACCATCCCCCCCTGCCCGGCATAGCGCCCGAACCCGTGCGCATCCCCCGGACCGGTCGTACGCCCATCACCATCCAGATCAATCCCGCTTGGCACCCCGCTGTTGGGTGCAAAGGCGAACAGATGCGGCATGAAATGGCCCGCCTCCGCCACCCGGTCGCGCAGGGCCCCTGCCGCCAGAAGCTGCGCGTCATAGTCCAAATCCTGCAACAGGATCACATCGGGCCGCACCTGCGCGATCACCTGCGCGACGGCCAATGCCTGCGCGTCGCCCTTCAAGATGTCGCGCATCAGCAAACCCGGACCATCGCGCGACAGGTTTGTGTTATAGGTTGCGATGCGAACGGGGTCGGCCAAAACCGGCGACGCCAACAGCCACAGCAGGCAAATCCGGATCAGATGGTTTGCAAGCCCTGCTCTTCCGCCTCGGCATAGGCGCGACGGCGCTTTTCCTCGATCATGTCGGCGACACGACCGATCGCGAACCCGCGCATGATCATCGAGGCAGGCAGCAGAGCCCATGCAGTCATCGTCCATACCAGCGTTTGCGGATGCGCCAGCGAAACCGGGTCGATCAAGGTCGACATCAGCTTTACCACCGCCGGGATCAAGAATGGCAGAACAAACCCTAACGCAATGTTAACGCGGGCGTCCCGATACAACCGTGACAGCACATCGCCCATCGTCGGATCGAACATCGGCAGGTTTACCCACACGTTGAAGGCCCCGTTGCGCGCAGGCCAGCCAAGGAACCGGACGTAGACGACAAAGATAAACATCATCACGAGAGAGCTGAAATACGCCAGTCCCGCCGCGATTCGCACGTCCGAGATCAGTTCCTTGGGGGCGTTTACGGGCATCATCAGCACTACCAACCGCACCGGCGAATAGGGGAAGTCTATCGTGTTGCCCAACAACCGGCCAATGGCCGTAAGCCCCTGGCTCAGCTCGCTGGGCTGCACTTTGCCGCGGGCGATGATCGTCAGGATCAAGACCAGGACAAACACAGCGCCGAACCGCAACCGATTGAAGGGCGGCGCATAGCGGAATTCGACCACGCTGGGGAATTCGCTGTTGTACTCCAGAAAGGTCAGGATGGCGGCGACAAGCGTCAGGATCAGGACAAGCGCGGTGGAATCGGCAAGCGTCCCGGGCAGAAACACCGATGGCAGCGCCACCAGCATAGCCACAAAAAACGCACGGACCACCGCGCCTGCGAAACGCTCTATCACTGTTCGTTCCCTTCAAACTGGCTGGGCGATGCTTGTCGCGCCCATTGTCCAACTTGATCCCACCATATGTGGCGGGTTGCCTCAATCTTGCCCAATTTTTGCCTTCTTTCGTTTCCTTAGACAAGCAACAGCCCAGTGAAACAGAAATTTTGGGGCGAAAAAGTGGCGTTGGTGGTGCGGGATTGCATCAGGCCGACGGGAAGGTCGCGCAATAATTTGCTTTGCACCCAATATGTTGTGGGGTCACTCATCCTGCCCACAACGACCGAAGCGCGTGAGTTTCGAACTGTTTCGCCCGTGCCACACCAGCAGAAAGGCCGCCCACAGGGGCGGCCTTGTCAACAGGTCTTAACAGCCGGGATCAGACCCAGGGGCGCTGCGCCGCCATGCGGGTTTCGAACGACTGGATCGAAGACGCCTTTTCCAGGGTCAGGCCAATGTCGTCCAGACCGTTCAGAAGGCAGTGCTTCTTGAACGCGTCCACGTCGAAGCTGATCACCTGACCATCCGAGGTGGTGATTTCCTGCGCGTCGAGGTCCACGGTCACGCGGGCGTTTTCGCCGCGTTCCGCGTCGGCCATCAGGATATCAACCTGTTCTTGCGGCAGGACGATCGGCAACATCCCGTTTTTAAAGCAGTTATTGAAGAAGATGTCGGCGAACGAGGTCGAAATCACGACCTTGATCCCGAAGTCGGCCAGCGCCCAGGGGGCGTGTTCGCGCGACGACCCGCAGCCGAAGTTGTCACCCGCAACAAGAATCTGCGTCGCGCGGTAGGCCGGCTTGTTCAACACGAAATCCGGGTTTTCGCTGCCGTCAGTGTTGTAGCGCATCTCGTCAAAGGCATGCACGCCCAGACCAGTGCGCTTGATCGTTTTCAGGAATCCCTTGGGGATAATCATGT
The DNA here is from genome assembly GCA_017792425.1 of Thalassovita sp. Taxonomy (GTDB): domain Bacteria; phylum Pseudomonadota; class Alphaproteobacteria; order Rhodobacterales; family Rhodobacteraceae; genus Thalassobius. Next base: position 470,778 of record CP051233.1, on the reverse strand, counting down.
CCGTGTCGATATTGACGAGCGGCATGGGGGCGGCGATGCCGGTAAACTTGGTAAACTTTTCCATATCTTGTGTCTCCTGTCGCGCAACACCTGCGGTTTTCCGGCGGCTAGCCCCCGTTTGAGGGCCGATTACGGCGCGTTCACGATCCGTTAATCTGTCAACTCGTGCGATTCCCAACTTGAACCGTCCAAGATTAACCCTACCGAGCGCATGGTGTTAACTGCGAGCTTTACCTTTCGTTGATCTGTGCGGACGCAGGGCAGGCCCGCAGGCCCGCCCCGGCCAAATCACATCAGTTCGCGCACGTCGGTCAGGTGACCGGTCAGGGCGGCGGCGGCGGCCATCGCGGGGCTGACCAGATGGGTGCGGCCCTTGTAGCCCTGACGCCCTTCGAAATTGCGGTTCGAGGTCGAGGCGCAACGTTCTTCGGGGGCCAGCTGGTCTGGGTTCATGGCCAGACACATGGAACAGCCTGCCATCCGCCATTCGAAACCGGCCTCCATGAAGATGTCGGCCAGGCCCTCTTCCTCGGCTTGTGCGCGGACCAGACCGGACCCCGGAACGACCATCGCGCGGATGCCGTCCTTGATCTTCTTGCCCTTCAGGATTGCGGCGGCGGCGCGCAGGTCTTCGATGCGGCCGTTGGTGCAAGACCCGATGAACACGGTATCAATCTGGATGTCGGTCAGTTTCTGGCCGGGGGTCAGACCCATGTATTCGATAGAGCGGCGGGCCGCTTCGATCTTGCCGCCCTTGAAATCCTCGGGCGAGGGGACGACGGCGGAAATCGGCAGCACGTCCTCGGGCGAGGTGCCCCAGGTCACGACCGGCTCGATCTCTTCGCCCTTCAGGGTGACGATCTTGTCGAAATGCGCGCCTTCGTCGGTATAGAGCGTTTTCCAGTATTCCAGCGCCTGTTCCCACATCCCGGCCTTGGGCGCATGGGGGCGGCCCTTGACGTATTCGAAGGTGGTTTCGTCAGGCGCGATCAGGCCAGCGCGGGCACCGCCCTCGATCGCCATGTTGCAGACGGTCATGCGGCCTTCCATCGACAGGTCGCGGATCGCTTCGCCACAGTATTCGATGACATAACCGGTGCCGCCGCCGGTGCCGGTCTTGCCGATCACGGCCAGCGTGATGTCCTTGGCGGTAACGCCCGGACGCAGCTTGCCGGTGATTTCCACCTTCATGTTCTTGGATTTCTTCTGGATCAGCGTCTGGGTGGCCAGAACGTGTTCCACCTCGGACGTGCCGATACCGTGGGCCAGCGCGCCGAACGCGCCGTGGGTGGCGGTATGGCTGTCACCGCAGACCACGGTCATGCCCGGCAGGGTCCAGCCCTGTTCCGGGCCGACGATATGCACGATGCCCTGGCGGACGTCGGACACCGGGTAGTAGTGCACGCCGAATTCACGGGCGTTCTTGTCCAGCGCCTCGACCTGGATGCGGGATTCCTCGGTCATCTGGCCGGGGTCTTCGCGGCCCGCGGTGGTGGGCACGTTGTGATCCGGCACGGCGATGGTCTTTTCCGGCGAATGCACCTTGCGGCCGGCCATGCGCAGACCTTCGAACGCCTGCGGGCTGGTCACTTCGTGGACAAGGTGGCGGTCGATGTACAGCAGGCAGGTGCCGTCTTCGGATTCATGGGCGACGTGGGCGTCCCAGATTTTGTCATAGAGTGTCTTCGGGGCGGTCATGGTCCTCTCCCGTGGATATGTGGATAGATTCAGGGCGTGACAGGGATGGGCGCGCCTTATAGGCGGGCCAATACGGTGTGCGTTGCGCCAAAGAACCTCCAGGGCAGGCGCGCGCGGTCATCCATGTCGAAAATCCGTGTCATGCCTGCCCAGATACAGGCTGTTACCGAGTCTCGCAAGGGCCGCTGCTTGTTCCGGGGCCGCAATTCGTGCAGGAATCGGGAAAGAGGAGGTACGAAGCATGGAATCCGAAATCCAGTCGTTCCTGGCGGCGTTTGAAACGCTGTGGACGGCGGTGGCGCAATTCATCAGGACGATGATGTTGCCCAGCCGCCAGATCCAGCTGGTGGCCGTGGCCGCCGCAGCCGGGCTGGCCTGGGTGGTGGGGCGCAAGCTGTCTGCACGAATGGATGCCTGGATTCGCGGGCTGTCAGGGCGGCCCAAGTGGCAGTTGCGCTGGCTGGTGGTGCTGCGCAAACGCCTGCCGCTGTTCCTGTTCGCGCTGTTGCTGTGGTCCCTGGCCGGCGGGTTCGCGGTCTATTATGAATTCCCGTCGCGCCGCTACGTGCTGACCCTGTTCGCCACGATCGCAACGGCGTGGTTCTTCATCCGCATCGCGGCAGAGCTGATCCGCAACCGGTTCCTGCGGCGGCTGGTGATCTGGGGCCTGTCGATCTATGCCACGCTGTACTATGTCGGCATGCTGGAATCCACGACGGTTTTCCTGGACGGGTTGGCGATCGAGTTCGGGGACTTCCGCCTGTCGGCGCTGGCCGTGCTGAAGGCGCTGGTCGTCACCGGGCTGCTGCTGTACCTGGCGCGGATGATGACCGCAACCGGGATCTCTCGGATCCGCGGCAACAAGGACATCAGCCCGTCGATGCAGGAACTGTCGGCGAAATTCCTGCAGCTGATCCTGTATGGCGCGGCCTTTTTCATCGGGTTGAAGGCGGTCGGTTTTGACCTGACCGGCCTGGCGGTCCTGTCCGGCGCCATCGGTGTCGGCCTGGGTTTCGGCTTGCAAAAAGTGGTTTCCAACCTGGTGTCGGGCATCATCATCCTGATGGACAAGTCGATCAAGCCGGGCGACGTGATTTCGCTGGGCGACACCTTTGGCTGGATCAATTCACTGGGCGCGCGCTATGTCTCGATTTCCACCCGTGACGGGCGCGAATATCTGATCCCGAACGAAGACCTGATCACCGGACAGGTGGTGAACTGGTCGCATTCCAGCGATCTGGTCCGGCTGGAGGTGCGGTTCGGTACCTCCTACAACGACAACCCCTATCTGGTGCGCGAAGTGGCGATCAAAGCGGCCGCCAGCGTCAGCCGCGTCCTTTCTGACCCGGCGCCGGTTTGCCACGTTCTGGATTTCGGCGACAGTTCCGTCAACTTCACCCTGCGGTTCTGGATCACCGACCCGACGCTGGGGCTGGCCAATATCCGGTCCGGCGTGTTCCTGGCGCTGTGGGACGCGTTCCAGGAACACGGCATTTCCATCCCCTTCCCGCAGCGCGAGGTCAAAGTGCTGCCCGGGTCAGAGCTGAACACCCGTCCGTCCCCGCCACAGGAACCGCAAACGGAATAGGCGCAACCGCCGCCTGTCACGCAGCCCCTTGAACCATTCGTTGAGATTTTACATATGCGGTGCTAGCCTGAACACGTCCAGCGCCGGGACTTTGGCGGCGCAAGATACGAAGGAGGACAATGTCCTGTCTCTCAACTACAGCACGGCGGATGCCGTGGATCCGGGGGCTGTGATGACCGCAACCCCTAATAGCGCAACCAGCGAGGACTTGCTGGCGCGCATTCTGACCTCTCTGAATGACGACAAGGCCGAGGATATCGTGCAGATCGATCTGCGCGGCAAATCCTCTATCGGCGATTACATGGTGGTCTGTTCCGGGCGATCGTCCCGGCAGGTGGCCGCGATTTCCGAAAAGCTTGTGGAAAACCTGAAAGCGGACTTTGGCCGCAATTCCCGCGTCGAAGGCAAGGAAACCGGCGATTGGGTGCTGATCGACACCGGCGACGTGATCGTCCACGTGTTCCGCCCCGAGGTACGCGATTTCTACCAGATCGAAAAGATGTGGCTGCCCGCGGGGTCCACTCCGACCGGGGCCTGATGCGCGTTCACATCTGCGCGGTGGGCCGCCTGCGCGGCGGCCCGGAAAAGGCGCTGATCGACGACTACCTGACACGGTTCGACCGGACGGGCCGCGCGCTGGGGCTGGGCCCCGCGCAGGTGCTGGAGGTCGAGGACAAGAAGGGCGGCGGCATGGGCGCCGAGGCCGCCCTGCTGGAGCGCGCCATTCCCAAGGGCGCGGTGATCTGCGTGATGGATGAACGCGGCGCGGTGATGACCTCGCCCGGGTTCGCGGACAAGCTGGCCGGCTGGCGCGATGCCGGGCGCGGCGATGTGGCCTTTGTCATCGGCGGGGCGGACGGGATTGACCCAGCGCTGCGCGCCCGTGCCGATTTCGCCCTGTCCTTTGGCCAGATGGTCTGGCCGCACATGCTGGCGCGCGCGATGCTGACGGAACAACTGTACCGCGCCGCGTCCATCCTGGCGGGCAGCCCGTATCACCGCGAATAGGGCGCGTGCTTTCATCTTGCCACAAATACTCAATTGCAGCACAGCGGGGCAGCGTTGAGTTTGAGTATTTTTCGCAAGATGAAAGGCTGTGGCGGTTTGAGTGGTTCACCCCGCGGCCCGAAGCGGATAGAAGCAGGGCAAATTTACCGGAGCCTTTGAGACATGACCACGCCGAAACCCGTTGTTCTGTGCATTCTGGATGGCTGGGGGCTGAGCGCCGACACAAAGGCCAACGCGCCCTACCTGGCCAAGACGCCGACCTTTGACCGGCTGATGGCGGATTGCCCCAACAACACGCTGATCACCCATGGCCGCGACGTGGGTCTGCCGACCGGACAGATGGGCAACTCCGAGGTGGGGCATACCAATATCGGCGCAGGCCGGGTGGTGGCGATGGACCTGGGACAGATCGACCTGGCGATCGAGGAAGGCAGTTTTCAGAAGAACGCGGCGCTGGAGGCCTTCATCGACACGCTGAAGGCGACCGGCGGGACGGCGCATCTGATGGGGCTGGTGTCCGATGGCGGGGTGCATGGGCATCTGGTGCATATCATCGCGGCGATCCGGGCGATTGCCGACGCGGGCGTGCCGGTGGTGCTGCACGCGGTGACGGACGGGCGCGACGTGGCGCCGAAATCGGCCTTCAGCTATTTCCGTGACCTGGAGGATGGGCTGCCCGACGGCGCGCGCGTCGGCACCGTCACGGGGCGCTATTATGCCATGGACCGCGACAACCGTTGGGAGCGTGTGCGCGAGGCCTATGACGCGATGATCCACGGCAAGGGCAACCATTCGGTCAGCGCGCACAAGGCGGTGGACGCGGCCTATCAGCGCGAGGAAACCGATGAATTCATCGCCGCCACGGTGATTGGCGACTACGCCGGTGCCAAGGACGGCGACGGGTTTTTCTGCCTGAATTTCCGTGCCGACCGGGCGCGAGAGATCCTGCGCGCCATTGGTGAGCCGGGGTTCGACGCCTTCGACATCGGCCAGCGCCCGGACTGGGCCGCGCTGCTGGGGATGGTGGAATACTCGGAAGGGCACAACGCCTATATGCGGACGGTGTTCCCGCCGCGCGACATCCGCAACACGCTGGGCGAATGGGTGGCCAAGCATGGCAAGACCCAGTTCCACCTGGCGGAAACGGAAAAATACCCGCACGTGACGTTCTTCCTGAACGGCGGGAAGGAAGACCCCGAGGAAGGCGAGGACCGCTATATGGCGGCATCGCCCAAGGTGGCGACCTATGACCTGCAGCCGGAAATGAGCGCGGCTGAGGTGACGGATGAATTCGTCAAGGCGATCGAGGCGGGGTACGACCTGATCGTGACCAACTATGCCAACCCGGACATGGTGGGCCATACCGGCGACCTGAAGGCCGCGATGAAGGCTTGCGAAGCGGTGGACCAGGGGCTGACCCGCGTCGTCGCCGCGCTGGAAAAGGTGGGCGGCGCGATGATCGTCACCGCCGACCACGGCAACTGTGAAACCATGGTGGACCCGGTGACGGGCGGGCCGCACACGGCGCACACCACCAACCCGGTGCCGGTGATCCTGGTGGGCGGGCCCGCAGGCGCGAAGCTGCGCAGCGGCGGGCGATTGGCCGATCTGGCGCCGACCCTGCTGCAGTTGATGACCCTGCCGCAACCTGCGGAAATGACCGGGCAGAGCCTGCTGGAATGAACCGTCTGGCCGCAATCCTGGCATTATGCCTTTGGCCATTGGTTGCCGCGGCCGAACCCAACCCGGCCGAGGCGGCGCGGGCGGCGGCGAAGGCGCTGGAACAGGCGGCAGAATCGCTGGCGCAGGCGGATTCTGCGCGGGATCGGGTCAAGGCGCTGACCCAGACACTGAAAGCCTATGAGGACGGGCTGGCCGCGATGCGCGAAGGGTTGCGCCACGCCGCCCTGCGCGAAGCCGCCCTGACCGAGGAACTGCGCGCCCGAGAAACCGAGGTCGCGCAGTTGCTGGGTGTCCTGCAAAGCATCGGCGCGACCCCGACCCCAGCGGCGATCGTTCACCCGGACGGCCCGACAGGCACGGCGCGGGCCGGGATGCTGCTGGCGGACGTGACCCCGGCATTGAACGCGCGGGCGCAAGCGCTGCGCACGAAACTGGAAGAGGTCCAGACCCTGCGCACCTTGCAGGAAAGCGCGGCTCAGACCCTGCGCGACGGTCTGGACGGGGTGCAGAAGGCGCGGACCGAACTGTCGCAGGCCGTGGCCAACCGCACCAACCTGCCCAAGCGGTTCACCGAAGATCCGATCAGGACGGCGATCCTGATCTCTTCGTCCGAAACGCTGGAGGGTTTTGCCAGCGGCCTGTACGACATCGCCGAGGACGAAGTGCCCGGCAGCCTGCCTGATATGACCCACCGCAAGGGCGCGCTGCCCTTGCCGGTGCAAGGACGGGTTCTGTTGCGCGCCAATGAATCGGACGCTGCGGGGATCAGCCGCCCGGGCGTGGTGCTGGCCACCCGCCCCCGCGCGCTGGTCACGACGCCAACCGCCGCCACCATCCGCTATCTGGGGCCGCTGCTGGATTACGGGAACGTGATGATCCTGGAACCGCAGGCCGGGCTATTGCTGGTTCTGGCCGGGATGGAAACCGTTTATGGACAGGCAGGACAGGTTCTGCCGGGGGGCGGACCGGTCGGGTTGATGGGTGGTCAGGACGCCGACACGGGCACAATTGTGTCACAGGCCGGTGATGGGGCTGGAAACGAGGCGTCAGAAACGCTCTATATAGAGGTCAGACAGGACAACCAGGCCGTGGACCCGGCCGAGTGGTTCAATATGAAAAGGGATGAGTGATCCATGAAGAAGTTCGTCATGGCCGCGATCGGCGGTACGCTGGCCGGTGTGCTGGTGACCACGCAGGTCGCGGGGCCGCTGCTGGCGCAGGAAAGCGCACAGAAAACCAACGTCTATGAACAGTTGGACCTGTTCGGCGACATCTTTGAACGGATCCGCGCCCAGTACGTCGAGGAAGTGGACGAAAAGAAGCTGATCGAAGCGGCGATCAACGGGATGCTGACCTCTTTGGACCCGCATTCCAGCTATCTGGCCCCGGATGACGCGGCGGACATGCGGATGCAGACCCGCGGCGAATTCGGCGGGCTGGGGATCGAGGTCACGCAGGAAGAGGGCTTTATCAAGGTCGTATCGCCGATGGACGGCACGCCAGCGCAGGCGGCCGGTATCGAGTCGGGCGATTTCATCACCCATGTCGACGGCGAAAGCCTGCTGGGGCTGACCTTGGACCAGGCCGTTGACATGATGCGCGGGCCGGTCGGATCGGAAATCGTGATCACCGTGGTCCGTGAGGGCGAGGCCGAACCCTTTGACGTGTCCATCATCCGCGACACCATCAAGCTGACCGCCGCCCGCGTGCGGATCGAAGGCGATTCCGTCGTAGTGCGGATTACCACGTTCAACGACCAGACCTATGCCAACGTCGAGGAAGGGCTGAAAAAAGCGATCGAGGAACTGGGCGGGCTGGACAAGCTGAGCGGCGTCGTGCTGGACCTGCGCAACAACCCCGGCGGGCTGCTGACGCAGGCGATCCGGGTGTCGGACGCCTTCTTGGATTCCGGCGAGATCGTTTCCACCCGTGGCCGCGCGCCCGAGGACGGTGAACGCTATAACGCCACCCCCGGCGACCTGATTCAGGGTAAACCCATCGTGGTGCTGATCAACGGCGGGTCTGCCTCGGCCTCGGAAATCGTGTCGGGGGCGTTGAAGGATCACCACCGCGCCATCGTTGTCGGCACCAAGAGCTTTGGCAAAGGGTCCGTGCAGACGGTGATGCCACTGCGCGGGGATGGCGCGATGCGCCTGACCACGGCGCGGTATTACACCCCGTCGGGCCGGTCCATCCAGAACCTGGGCGTATCGCCTGACATCGTGGTTGAACAACCCCGCCGCCCCGCGGCCACCACCGAGGAAGAGCCCAAGTCAACCGCCCGCCGGTCGCGGTCAGAGGCGGACCTGCGCGGCACCCTGTCCAATGACAGTCTGAGCGAGGACGAGATCAAGGCGATCGAGGAAGACCGCGCCAAGGCCGAAGCCGCCGCCAAGCTGCGCGAAGAGGATTTCCAACTGTCCTATGCGCTGGACCTGTTGAAGGGTCTGGCCACGGTGGCGGCGAAGGAGTGACGATGACCCCCGAGGACATCGCCAGGCTGCCCTATCGGCGCAATGTCGGCGTGATGCTGATGAACGCGGACGGGCATGTATTCGTCGGGCAGCGGCTGGATAACCCCGGCCCTGCCTGGCAAATGCCCCAGGGTGGGATCGACAAGGGGGAAACCCCGACGGACGCCGCCCTGCGCGAGTTGGAAGAAGAAACCGGCGTTCCGGCGCATCTTGTGGACATCGCGGCGGAAACCGATGGCTGGCTGCCCTATGACCTGCCCCACGACCTGGTGCCGCGCATCTGGAAGGGGCGGTTTCGCGGGCAGGAACAGAAATGGTTCCTGCTGCGGTTTCACGGGACGGACGCGGATGTGAATATCCAGACTGACCACCCGGAATTCTCGGAATGGCGCTGGCTGGCCCCGGATCTGCTGATCGACAACATCGTGCCGTTCAAGCGCGAAGTCTATGCCCGCGTTCTGGATGCATTCGCCGACCACCTGTAGGGTGGCGAAGGGTCAGGCGCGGCGACGGGCTGGTGCCGGATTTCCTGCCCGTCCGGGCGGATCAGCGTCACCCGCGGGTCCATCAGGCACAGGGCGTGGACCCACGACGCCTCGGCCCTGAAATCATGCGGCACCTGATGCGCGCCCCGGTGGCCGGACAGGGACCGCGAGGCGAAGAAATCAAACCCGTGGACGTGGATCGCGCGCGCTGGCAGGGCGGCCAGCAGCGCCAGCGTCATCACCCCTGTCGAGGGGCTGGCCCCCAGCACCTGTTTCATTCGCGCCGACAGCGTCGCCTCTGCCAGGTGGAACCGGGGGTCGCGGGCCAACCGATAAGGGAGGTTCTTGCGTTTGGCTGTCATCCACAGCAGCCGCGCGGGATCGGTGCGGGTGACGGTTTCACGCAAAGGACGGATGGACATGGCCAGCCAATCGGTACGGCAGCCGTGGGAATGCGCGGCGATCATGGGCGCACGGTTCAGGCGCACCACGATGTCGGCGCTGTCGATCATCGCACCCTGACCACCTTGCGAAAGCGCGCGGGCATTGCCAACCAGCGCAACCACCCCGCCCCGGCATTCCCGCGCCAGATCGCCGGGATCGCCTGACCAACCCGCCAGGGCGGCGTCATCCCCGCGCCAGCGGGCCAGGTGGAATTTCAGGCGGTCGGGCAGCATCGCGGGGCCTCCGGGATTCGGTGATCCCGGTTTGACCGGTGCAGAAGACAACAGGATGAAGGACGTGCAACGGTTTCGTGTCAGCCCCTGCCCTTCAGAGCGGCAAAACTGCGGGCCAACGTGTCGGGATCGTATTCGGTGGCGATCCAGTCCTCTATTCCGATGGGATCGACCGCGGTGCGGGCGGCATACATGTCCAGCATGTGATCCAGCACCCCGGCGCGCGATCCCTTCAGATGCAGATAGCGCAGTCCGAGGTGGCGGCGGGCCTGTTCCAACGGCATCCCCTCTTGTGTCATCAGGTACAGGACCGAGGCCAGGCCGGCCCGGTCCGCACCGGATTTGCAGTGCATCAGAAACGGCCGATCCAAGCTGCGGAACAGGCCGATCAGGCGCAGCATCTGGTCACGGTCGCAGGGTTTTTTCGCGTGCAGGGTCACATCCATCAGGGTGATCCCGTGGTCGGCACAGGCTTCGGCCTCGAACAGGTAATGCGCGCGTTGGGCGGTGCCGCGCAGGGTCAGGATGGTCCTGATCCCCCGCCGCGCATAACGCCCCACCCGCGCCGGGCCTGGCTGGTTGGAGCGGAACACGCCGGGGGCGACGGTATCGAAATTCGTCCACAAATGGCGCAGAAGCGCGTGGTCGAACAGTTCGAAATGGACGGACGACAGCAGCCGCTGGCCCGGCGTGTCGATCCGGTCGCCGAACGAGGTGCGAAACCGCCGTTCCCAGTCCGCAATACGTTTTGCAATGCGCATAGATGCAACCCGTCCTAAGATACCAAGCCGGGGGTCGGGCGGATCATGCCGCATTCCGTACCACGGCGGTTGCGCAGCGGCACGTTCATCCGTTTCCGGGTGGCCGGATGATCCGGGTCCAGCAATCCGTGCCGCACCAGCAGGGCAGCGATGGCGCATTCGGCCCCACGGGTCGAGCCGTCCATCACCTTCAACGCGATGCCCCAACCCTTTTCGGGGATGATCGCGGCAAAGAACGCCTCTGCCCCGGTTTTCAGCGCCACCCGACCGTCGGTTGCCCGCATCAGTTCCGTGCAGGCGCGGCCTTCGCCCGCCACCAGGTCCGGGTGTGTCACCATCGCCTGACGCAGGCGCGCGGCGGCGCTGGCACGGGTGCCCTGCCCGTCCCGCGCCTGTGCAAAAAACGCCATCGCGCGGGCCATCCCGGTCAGCGAGGTGGCAAAATTCGGGGCAGAACAGCCGTCGATACCGTAACCGGGGCTGGTTTCGCCGGTCAGATCCTCGAACGCTTGCAGCACGGCCTTTTGCACCGGATGATCCGGGTGGATGTATTCGGCGTCGCCCTTCAGATGCGTGTTCAGGGTCAGGAAACCCGCGTGCTTGCCCGAGCAATTGTTATGCACCTGACAGGGCTGGGTGTCCGAACATAGCAGCACCTTGTGCGCCTCTGGGTCGTCCGGCATCTGCGGACCACAGCGCAGGTTGTCATCGTTCATGCCCAAGGCCGCCAGCCAGGCGTTCACCCGGTCGGTATGGATCGCGGCGCCATTGTGCGATGCGCAGGCCAGCGCCAGATGTTCCGGCGTCAGCTTCCACGCATCCGCGGCACCGCTTTCGATCAGCGGCAGAGCCTGCAGCATCTTCGACGAACTGCGCGGCAACACCATTGCGGCAGGATCACCCCAGGCTTCGACGATCTGGCCGGTGTCATCCACGATCACGGCATGGCCTTCGTGAACGCTTTCCAGGAAGGGGCCGCGCCAGATTTCGGCCAGGGGGGCTGGGCTGGTCATGTTCGTGCCTCTTCAACTCTGTGCGAAATTCCGCCAATGGCTCTTTCGTCCATGGCGCATTTCAGGCTATTGTCGCAATGTCGAGACGATATTGGCGTGCCGGGCAAGAATGTCCAGAATACAACCCGCGCGCCGGACAGGATTTGAGGCACACGACAGCTTGGAGGCTGGTAGAATGAATTCACCTTTTGTGCGCGGCATGGCCGGGGCCCTGATGGCGCTGGCGGCAACGGGTGTTTGGGCGCAACAGTCCAGCAACAACCAGGTCGCTGCCAAGACCGACTGGAGCGTTTTCGAGGACAAAGACCCCCGCGAATGCTGGGCCGTTTCTGCGCCCAAGGAAACCGTCAACACCAAGGACGGCCGCGTGGTCGCCGTGCGGCGGGGCGACATCCTGCTGATGGCGTTCTTCCGCCCCGCGGCAGGTGTGAAGGGGCAACTGACCTTTACCGGCGGATACCCGTTCGCCCCCGGCGTGCCCGTCACATTGGAAGTGGACGGCAACACGTTCGAGCTGTTCAGCGAGGGCGAATGGGCATGGCCGGCGTCTGATTCTGATGACGCCAAGATCGTCACAGCGATGAAGCGCGGATCAGAGGCCATTTTGACGGCCCGCTCGGCGCGCGGCACCCAGACCAAGGACTCGTTCAGCCTGCTGGGCTTTACCGCCGCGATCGAGGAAGCCGAGAAGCGCTGCCAGTAATCCCGAATGGCAGGGACTGACGGGGCGGCCCCTTGCGGGCCGCTTTTCGTGTTTCAACTAACCTTTGGCATTCTCCCGCGAATCCTGTAAAAGCCCCTTTCGTCCCGAAAAAGGAAAAGCGCGATGTCGGCCGACGCTCCGATCACCCAAGACGTAGTGACCATCCCCCGCAAGATGCCGGAGGGGCCGGTGAACCTTATCGGCCTGACCCGCGACGGACTGCGGCAGGCATTGCTGAACATCGGCACCCCTGAAAAGCAGGTCAAGATGCGGGTGAACCAGATCTGGCAATGGGTCTATCAGTGGGGTGTGCGCGATTTCGACAGCATGACCAACCTGGCCAAGGCCTATCGTCAGCAACTGGCAGACAATTTCGTGATCGAGATCCCGGAAATGGTGTCCAAGCAGGTATCGGCGGACGGCACCCGCAAATACCTGGTGCGCATCGCGGGCGGGCACGAGGTAGAGGTGGTCTATATCCCCGAAACCGATCGCGGGACGCTGTGTGTCAGTTCGCAGGTCGGCTGTACGCTGACCTGTTCGTTCTGCCACACCGGCACGCAGAAACTGGTGCGCAACCTGACCGCCGGGGAAATCGTGGGCCAGATCATGATGGCGCGCGACGATCTGGACGAATGGCCCCAGCCCGGTGTCGGCACCGGCGATGCTGGCCCGCGCCTGCTGTCCAACGTCGTGCTGATGGGCATGGGCGAACCGCTGTACAACTTCGACAACGTGCGCGACGCGATGAAAATCGCGATGGACGGCGAAGGCATCAGCCTGTCCCGCCGCCGCATCACCCTGTCCACCAGCGGTGTCGTCCCCGAAATCGCCAAATGCGCCGAGGAAATCGGCTGCATGCTGGCGATCAGCTTTCACGCCACCACCAACGAGGTGCGCGACAAGCTGGTGCCGATCAACAAGCGCTGGAACCTGACCGAACTGCTGGACGCGCTGCGCGCCTATCCGAAACTGTCCAACAGCGAACGGATCACCTTTGAATACGTGATGCTGAAGGACGTGAACGACAGCGACGCGGACGCCCGCCGGCTGGTGAAACTGATCAGCGGCATCCCGGCCAAGATCAACCTGATCCCGTTCAACGAATGGCCCGGCAGCCCTTACCAGCGCAGCGACTGGGACCGGATCGAGAAATTCGCGGACATCATCTATAAGGCCGGGTACGCCAGCCCGATCCGCACCCCGCGCGGAGAGGACATCATGGCCGCCTGCGGCCAGTTGAAATCGGCCACCGAACGCGCGCGCAAATCCCGTGCGCAGATCGAGGCAGAGGCGGGCGTGGCGAAACAATAAGCCCATCAAAGCGATACTGTTTCAGTATTTCACAGAAACGCCCCATTCCCGGGCATTTCGCGCCCCAATCTATAAACAATCTGTTTCCAGTGAATATCCAACTGGAGGCAAGACAATGCAGAAGATCGAAGAAATCACCCCCGCAATCAGCAGTGCCGTGCTGGAACTGGTCCGTCAGGAACGGATGAAATCCGTGTCGGTGCGGGAATGGAAATTCCGCCTTATGGGCTATGGCTATCGCGTGATGGACACCGACCATGGTGAGGTGATCGCCAACCTGCGCCAACAGGAAATCTGCGCCATCCCCGCCGACCTGCTGCACTGATCGCCGGATCTCTCTGTTTTTACCGCCCCGGAATATGCTGGCGCTTTTCACCCGCGCCGTCCCAGGATTTCATCGCCTCGAACGCCTCTTCGGCGGTTTCGACATAGCGGAACAGCTCCAGATCCTCGGGCGAGATCGTGCCCGCCCTGGCCAGCGCATCCCAGTTGATGATGTCGCACCAGAACTCGCAGCCGAACAGCAGGAAGGGCACGCGCTTCATCCGGCCGGTCTGGATCAGCGTCAGGGATTCGAACATTTCATCCAGCGTCCCGAACCCGCCGGGGAACACGCAGACCGCATTCGCCCGCATCAGGAAATGCATCTTGCGGATCGCGAAATAGTGGAAGTTGAAACACAGGTCCGGCGTGACATGTTCGTTCGGGGCCTGTTCATGCGGCAGCACGATGTTCAGGCCGACGGAGATGCCGCCTGCCTCGGCCGCGCCGCGATTGCCCGCCTCCATCACGCCGGGGCCACCGCCGGTGCAGATGATGTTGTTATGCCCGCCCTGTTGCAAGGCGTCCTCTGTCACCAGATAGGCAAAGCGGCGCGCCTCTTCATAGTATTTCGACAGGTTGGCCAGCGTTTCGGTCTTGGCGGTGCCCTTCTTTTCCGGCGAAGGGATGCGCGCCCCGCCGAACATGACAACCGTGCTGTCCACGCCATATTCGTCCAGCATCAACTGCGGCTTCAGCAGTTCCAACTGCAGGCGCACGGGACGCAGTTCATCCCGGCACATGAAATCGAAATCATCAAAGGCCAGCTTGTAGGATGAGGACCGCGTTTGCGGCGTGTCCGGGATTTTGCGGGCACGGGAACGGTCCTCGCCTGCGTCGCGGAAGGGGCTGGTGCGGTCATCTTTCATCTGGGTTATCCCTGCTTGCGCCTGTACCCCAGACCTATAGGGTTGCGGGGAAATTTGCCAGTCACGGAGGCGTGCGATGGAATGGAAACCGGCGATCGAAGCGGCGATGGACCGCATCCGCCCGCACGTGGTGCGCACGCCCGTAATGCAGGCCGACGGGTTCGGGCTGGGCTATCCGGTGCAGATAAAGCTGGAGCAAGTCCAGCACACCGGCACGTTCAAAGCGCGCGGTGCGTTCAACACGCTGCTGAAAGGCGGCGTACCAACGGCGGGGCTGGTCGCCGCGTCGGGCGGGAACCACGGGGCGGCGGTGGCCTATGCGGCGGCGCAACTGGGGCACCGGGCACGGATCTATGTGCCGGAAATGGCCGGCCCGTCGAAAATCGCGCTGATCCGCGACCAGGGGGCGGATTTGGTGGTGGTGCCGGGCGCCTATGCACAGGCGCTGGAACAGGCGCAGGCCTATGAGCGCGACACCGGCGCAATGCAGATCCACGCCTATGACGCACCCGGCACGGTCGAAGGTCAGGGCACCGTGATGCTGGAATGGGAAGACCAGGGGCTGGCGGCCGACACCGTTCTGATCGCCGTAGGCGGCGGTGGGCTGATCGGCGGGGCGCTGGCCTGGCTGGACGGGCGCCGCAAGGTGGTGGCGGTGGAACCGGAAAACGCCGCGACGCTGAACCGGGCGCTGGCGCTAGGCCCGGACACGGAAACCGAGGTGTCCGGTGTGGCGGCCAACGCCCTGGGTGCGCGGGTGATCGGGAAGATCTGCTATCGGCTGGCGCGGGCGCAAGGGGTGCAATCCGTGCTGGTCAGCGACGCGGCCATAACCACCGCGCAATTGGCCCTGTGGCGCGAGGCGCGGCAACTGGTGGAACCCGCGGGCGCGGCGACGCTGGCGGCGCTGATGTCGGGCGCCTACCGCCCGGAACCGGGGGAACGGGTGGCGGTGCTGGTCTGCGGCGGCAATATCGCACCGGATCCTTTCCTGGACCAGGCGGGGGGCCAGCCCCCCGCGCCCCCCGGAGTATTTCAGGCAAGATGAAAGGTATGCCGGGGCATACCCACAGCCGCATTGCGCGTTGGGACGCGGGGCCTTATAGGCTATGCCGAGCTTGTATTTCACAGACGGAGAACCCCATGTCGAACGCCCAGTTGGAAGCCGCGATCGAAGCCGCGTGGGACGCGCGCGACACCATCACCCCCGCCACCAAGGGCGCGCAGCGCGATGCGATCGAGGCGACGCTGAACGCGCTGGACTCGGGTCAGTTGCGCGTGGCCGAGAAGCAGGCGGACGGCAACTGGCATGTGAACCAGTGGGCCAAGAAGGCGGTGCTGCTGGGGTTCCGTATCAAGGATATGGAAATCCAGACTGGCGGGCCGCAGGGCGGCACATGGTGGGACAAGGTGGACAGCAAGTTCAAGGGCTGGGGCGCGGAGGAGTTTCGCGGTGCAGGGTTCCGCGCGGTGCCGAACTGCGTTGTGCGCAAATCGGCCTATATCGCGCCGGGCGTTGTGCTGATGCCGTCCTTTGTGAACCTGGGTGCATTCGTTGACGAAGGCACGATGGTGGACACATGGGCGACCGTGGGATCCTGCGCGCAGATCGGCAAGAACGTGCACCTGTCGGGCGGCGTGGGTATTGGCGGCGTGCTGGAGCCGATGCAGGCGGGGCCGACGATCATCGAGGACAATTGCTTTATCGGGGCGCGGTCTGAAGTGGTGGAAGGTGTCATCGTGCGCGAAGGGTCTGTGCTGGGCATGGGCGTCTATATCGGCCAGTCCACCAAGATCGTGGACCGCGCGACCGGCGAAGTGTTCTATGGCGAAGTGCCACCCTACTCGGTGGTGGTGTCGGGCTCTATGCCGTCCACGAACGGGGTCAGCCTGTACTGCGCCGTGATCGTGAAGCGGGTGGACGAAAAGACCCGGTCCAAGACCGGTATCAACGAACTGCTGCGCGATTAATCCCTGTTGCGGGCAGGAAAACCCTGCCCGTTTCCCTGCCCCGGAGTCACCGATGAGCGACGCGAAAAAGCCAAAAAAGCCTTCCAGACAACAGGTTTACACGCTGTTGGTGCAGGTTGGCCGCAAGGACGGCGACGGGCTGCCCAAGGGCGCGTCCGGGGCGGCGCTGATGTGCTATGCCAGCGGGGTGGATGAGGCGGAAGCGGTGCGCGAAACCGTGGCGATCCTGAAACAGGCCGACCTGGCGCCGCTGGATGTGACCGGCTATGGCACGCTGGACGAGCGGATCGAACAGGGCCACGAAGTCGATGAGTCCGAACGGGAATTGATGCAGCGGGCGCTGGACGAAAATTCTGTCGTCGTGGCGCAGATGACGCCGTTTTACGGCGATGACGGCGGGGATGTGGCGAAGCATTAAGCTTCGATCAACCCGTCAAGAGGTACGATTCGCGGGGGTGAAACGTACGCTTAGGACACATACCCCAACAGCATGAATACGCCCATAGGCCGACCATGACAACCCGACGCGGTTTCAAGGCTGGGTACGGGTACCCTTACATCTTGGGTAGCGCGAACAGCCAAGGAAGGGCTGACCAGACCGACGATTGGTGCGCTGGATCATTGGCCCACCGCAGCGGGGGCACAAGGAGTCATCGTTCCGGCGTTGGGCCGCTTTTTCCCGGACATACCGAGAAGAAGTTCCACCTGCCCTGCCCTACTGTGGTTCCAGACCGAACCAGCTTTCGTAGATTTCCAGGTATTTGCCGTTCTCGCGCAGGGCCAGCAGGGTGCGGTTGATTTCCTCGGTCAGGGGGGAACCGGTGGGGGCGGCGATGCCGTAGTTTTCGCGCAGGAAGATAGGGCCGGTCATCTGCGCCTGACCCTGTGCGCGGGTTTTCACGTAGTAGGACAGGATCGGCGCGTCAAAGATGATGGCGTCCAGTTCCTGCGACTCGAATCCCGCCAGCATCTGGTCCAGCCCCGCGTATTCGATGTAATCCAGATCTCGGTTGTCCATGTATTGCGCGGCGGTCGAGCCGGACACGGTGCCGACACGCTTGCCATACAGGTCATTGACCGAGTTGACCGAGGAGGTGATCGCCTCGACCGTCATGGCAGAGGTCACGTAGGCCACGAAAACCGACACGAAGAACAGTGAGGTGATGACCATCGCCACGCCCATCAGGCGGCCAAGGGCGGTGCGGGGGACGCGTTCTTCGAATCCGCCGTTCACGACCAGGTTCAGCGCCCACCAGAAGGCGGGGAACATGGCCTGTTTGGCAGGGTGGTCAAAATAGTCCTGATGGCGGCGTTCCAGCCACCACATCAGCATCCCCACCCCCATCAGCGCGGCGAAGGCGGCGATGACGGACAGGATCAGTTCCTTTTTCCAGATCGCGGCCCACAGGGCGGACCCGGTGTTTTCCGCCGGGGTCATGATCTGCAGGCCCGACGCAAAGATCGGCTGGCTGAAATCCATCACCTGTTCGCGCGCGGCGGTGATCGAGATATTGGCGATGGCAAGATCCACCGCGTTGTTTTCGACAGCGCCCAGCATGTCCTGGAAGCTGTCGAACCGCTGGATGCGGTAGGGATGGTTCATCGAATTGGCCAGCGCCTGCCACAGGTCGATGGAGAAGCCGATATCGGTGCCTGCCAGCGACATGGAAAACGGTGGGCGGGTGACGGTGCCGACGACCAGTTCACGGTCTTGGGCCGTGGACGTGGCAGGCCAAAGACTAACGATGGCTGCCAGAGCCAGAAGGAAACGCTGCATTCTACTATCCCCAGTTTGGGACGGGATAGGGCAAGCGGTGGAAATGCGCAAGAAAGACGGGGGTCAGGCGGCGCGGTGCTGAACCAGCGTGACCGCCTCGAACGGGCGCAGCACGGGGAACGGCGGGCGGGCGTGTTCCGGCAGGCGCGACCGGTCGTGACGGGCCAGCAGGCTGGCGGCGACATGATCGGCGCGGCGGCGCATCCGGCCCAGGTACAGCGATTGCAGCGCGGCCCCGGCGGCGACGATCGGCTGGGCCTTGGGCAGCAGCAACTGGTGCCAGGTGGCGGTCGGGCCGGTGTCAGCGTACCAGGCGGACACGCCGTTCACCAGGTGGCGGGCGGGCACCAGCACGCTGGGGCTGCCGAACAGGTATTCCACGTCGGACCCGGACACGCACAGGCGCTGATCCGGGGCCACCGTGATGTCGCTTCGCAGTCCGAAATAGGGCGCACGCAGGTGGACGGGGCGGAAGCTGCCGCAGGCGGGGGCGGTAAAGCTGAGGTTGGCAAGGATGGGGACAAGCTCTCCATCCGGGGTGCGGACCAGGTTGCCGCGTTTCAGGCTGTGCAGCGGGCGGTATCCCAGGTCGGTCAGCACTGGCACGTCCGGCGCCAGTGACGGCATCGGGCCGACAGGCTGCGGGTGGTCCGACAGGGCGGCAAAGGTGACCTCGGGGTCCAGGTCGTGCGACCGGGGATGCAGGAACAGCGCCTGCAGATCGCCAAGGCTGAGCGGCACCGGCGATTGCACGGGTTGCAGAAAGTGCCGACCCGTCCCGATCGCCTTGACCGACAGCAGCCCGGTGCGGGCGGGGGCGTCCCAGACATAGGTGACGCGCAACCGGTGTTCCTGCCCGATCAGCCCGTGGAACAGAACCGTGTGGACAACGCTGGTATCCTGCGTCACCACCAGCACCACCGATCCGTCGGGCAGCGAATGCAGCGCCAACCCGCGTTCCCACGGGTGCAGGTGGTGGTAGCTGAGCAATCGTTGCGGACGACTGTGCGAGGGAATGCCGGTTTCCAGCATCAGCGTGCCACGCGGCATCAGGTCAAACGGGGCCAACGGCCCCTGCGGGGACGTATGACGGCGCCCCAACCCGCCCATGTGGAATTGGGCGGTGGTCCTGTCGGTCAGGCCGATCCAGCTCATGTCGTGGTCCTGCTATGCCTCTGCTGCGCCGTGGCGCCTGCGGTTGTCCCGCCATTGCCACAGTCATACCACATGCCGGGGCGTTCGTGAATCCCGAAGCTGGGGATTTGCGCATTGCCGCCAGACGCGATAGCCAAGGGCGCAAGGAACAAGGAAACCGCCATGACCAACACCGCCCCCATTCCCGTTGATGCCGCCGATCTGACTGCGCGGCTGATCCGCTGCCCCTCTGTCACCCCAGTGGAAGGCGGGGCATTGGTGCTGTTGCAAGACCTGCTGGAAAGCGCCGGGTTCGACTGCACCCGCGTGGACCGGGGCGAGGTGGCGAACCTGTATGCCCGCTGGGGGGCCAAGGGGGCGGCGCGGACGTTTGGCTTTAACGGGCATACGGACGTTGTGCCGGTGGGCGACGCGGCCGCCTGGACGGTGGACCCGTTCGGTGCCGAGGTGAAAGACGGCATCCTGTACGGCCGCGGGGCGACGGACATGAAATCGGGCGTGGCAGCCTTTGCCGCGGCGGCGGTGGATTTCGTTACGCAGACCCCGCCGGACGGGGCGGTGGTGCTGGCCATCACCGGGGACGAAGAAGGCGACGCCGTGGACGGCACCGTGGCGCTGCTGGACTGGATGAAGGCAGAGGGCGAGGCCATGAGCGTCTGCCTGGTGGGCGAACCCACCTGCCCCAATGACATGGGCGAGATGATGAAGATCGGGCGGCGCGGGTCAATGACCGCGTTTTTCACCGTGACCGGGGTGCAGGGCCATTCGGCCTATCCACACCGGGCCAAGAACCCGGTGCCGGCGCTGGCGCGGCTGGTGGACCGGCTGGCCAGTCATGAACTGGACCGGGGCACGGACCACTTTGACGCCTCGACGCTGGCGGTGGTGACCTTCGACACCGGCAACCCGGCCACCAACGTCATCCCGGCGCAGTGCAAGGCCACGGCGAACATCCGCTTCAACGACGCGCACACCAGCGCCGCGCTGACGGATTGGTTGCGGACCGAGGCGGACAAGGTGGCGGCTGAATTCGGCGTGACGGTGGACATGGTGGTGAAAGTCTCGGGCGAAAGCTTTGTCACCCCGCCGGGGCTGCTGTCCGATCTGGTCGCGGCGGCGGTGCAGGCGGAAACCGGGGTGACGCCGGTGCTGTCCACCAGCGGCGGCACCTCGGATGCGCGGTTCGTGCAACATCACTGCCCGGTGGTGGAGTTCGGCCTTGTTGGCAAGACCATGCACCAGGTGGACGAACAGGTACCGGTGGACCAGATCCACCAGCTGAAGGCGATCTATGGCCGGATCCTGCGGGAGTATTTTGCATGAGCTGGGCAATCGGGGTCGCGGACGGGCTGGACGCGGTCCACACGCTGCGCCGCGCGGTGTTCATTGACGAACAGGGTGTTCCCGAGGCCGAGGAATGGGACGATCTGGATGGCGTGGCGGTGCATCTGCTGGCACATGTCGGGGGGGTGCCTGTCGGAACGGCGCGGCTGTTGCGCGACGGGGACGTGGGCCGGATCGGGCGCGTCTGCGTGGTGCGGGCGCAGCGCGGCACCGGGCTGGGCGCGGCGCTGATCCGCGACGGGATCGCCCGGCTGGCGGCGGATGGCGCCGCGGTGATCCGACTGGGCGCGCAGGTGCAGGCCGCCGGGTTCTATGAACGGCTGGGGTTTGCGGTCAGCGGGCCGGTTTATGACGACGCCGGTATTCCGCATCACGAGATGGAACAGCATTTGTGAAGCCAACGCTGGTCCTCATGCTGAAGGAACCGCGCGCGGGCCGGGTAAAGACCCGGCTGGCGCGGGACATCGGCAGGGTGGGCGCGGCGTGGTGGTTCCGGCACCAGGTGGCGCGGCTGCTGCGCCGGATCGAAGATCCGCGCTGGCGCGTGGTGCTGGCGGTCGCGCCGGATCGGGCCGTTGGGTCGCGCGTCTGGCCGGAGCGGTTCCTACGGGTACCACAGGGCGGTGGCGACCTGGGCGACCGGATGGCGCGGATGCTGCGCAGCATGCCGCCGGGGCCGGTCTGCATCATCGGCGGCGACATTCCCGGCGTGACGCGGGCGCATCTGGCGCGGGCGTTCCGCGCGCTGGGGGATCACGACGCGGTGTTCGGGCCTGCGCCGGACGGGGGCTATTGGCTGGTCGGGTTGAAGCGGGTGGGCGCGGTGCCGGACGGGTTGTTTCAGGGTGTGCGCTGGTCCAGCGAACATGCCTTGGCGGACAGCGTGAACAGTTTGCGCGGGCGGCGCGTGGCGCTGGTAGACGTGCTGCGTGACGTGGATACGGCGGCGGACCTGTAGTTACGCGGCGACGGGTTGCGGGGTGGCGCGACGGGGGTGCGACCGGGACAGGATCAGCAACATGATCCCGATGTTCAGGAAGTTCCACACGATGCCATTCCAGAACGCCAGATTGTAGCTGCCGGTTACGTCATAGATCCAGCCGGACATCCAGCCACCAAGCGCCATGCCAAGGATCGTCGCCATCATGACGAAACCGACGCGGGCGCCCGCCTCTTTCGCGGGCATGTATTCGCGCACCACCACGGCATAGCTGGGCACGATCCCCCCCTGCGACAGGCCAAAAATGGCGGACACCACGTACAGCGACACCAGCCCGTCGAACGGCAGGTACAAAAACAGCGCAAGGCATTGCAGCAGCGAGCCTATCAGCAGGGTGCGTACCCCGCCCAGCCGGTCCGCCAGCAGACCAGACACCAGCCGCGAGGCCACGCCCCCCAGCAGCATCAGCGACAGCATCTGCGACCCGATCGCCGGCCCATAGCCAAGGTCCGCGCAATAGCTGACGATATGGACCTGCGGCATGGACATGGCCACGCAACAGCCGATCCCGGCCAGCCCCAGCAGCCACGCCAGTGTTACGGGGCGGAACCCGGCGGATTGCGCCCGCAGACCGGATATCGCATCGGAATGGGCAGTGGCCCCCGGCGGCACGCGTTTGCGCAGCAGCAGCGACAGCGGGATTACCGCCCCCACCACCAGCACCGCAAGGATCAGGTAGACCGCGCGCCAGCCCATCTGGGCCTGCACCCCGGCCAGCAACACCGGCCAGATCGCACCCGACAGGTAGTTGCCACTGGCCGCGATGGCGACCGCGATGCCGCGCCGTTTCAGGAACCACAGCGACACGTCCGCGATCAGCGGCCCGAAACTGGCCGCCGTGCCGAAACCGACGATGAAATGCACCAATGACAGGATCAGCACCGTCGGGCTGAGCGCGGACAGAACGAAACCCACGCCGATGGTCAGCGCCGCGCCGGACAGCGCCACGGTGATACCGAAGCGGTCCACGATCCGGCCGATGGCGAAATTGCCCAGCGCAAAGCCCAGCATGGTCAGCGTGTAGGGATAGGACGCCGCCGCCCGTTCCAGCCCGAAATCGGCCTGCACCGCGGGCATGACCACGATCACCACCCACATACCGATATTGCCGATCATCCCGATCAGCAACGACACGCCAAGGCGAATCCACGAATAGCGGCTATCAAGAACTTCTGCTCCCATCCCGGCAGATTTCACGGGCGGGGCCTGTCTGTCCAGACCGGAGTGTTCCGGTATCAGCCCTCGCCGTCGATACGGCCCCGTAGGGATTTGACCTCGCCGCGCTGTTTCTTGGCCTCGATCCGGCGGCGCTGGCTGGCCTTGGTGGGCTTGGTGGGGATGCGGCGTTTGGGCTTGTGGGTGGCTTTCTCGATCAGCTCGGCCAGACGCTGGCGGGCGATGTCGCGGTTGCGCGACTGGCTGCGGGTTTCATCGCACTGGATGACGATGGCGCCGTCCTTGGTCCAGCGCCGTCCCGCCAGCCGTTTCAGACGCGATTTCACCGGGTCCGGCAAGGAGGGGCTGCGCTCTGCCTCGAACCGCAGTTCGACGGCGGTGCTGACCTTGTTCACGTTCTGCCCGCCGGGGCCAGAGGCGCGGATGAACTGTTCGGTCAGTTCCCAGTCCTGGAGGGTGATGGTGTCGGTGATGCGCAGCATGAGAATTCGGTTCGCAAGGCCCTGAAAATCTGAGAGGGCCGCCCTTGCGGTGCGGCCCCCAGAGATTTAAGGAGGTGGCTCGGTTAGATGCTCACCAACCCGGAAGTAACGCAACCAAGGGCTGCCTCAGAAGCTTCCTTTCCGGACTGTCCCAACACCATTCTCCATGATCCCATTAGACACTAGAGCACCTCCTTTCGATGTTTTCGATATCATCAGGTTGGCACAGAATTTCGTAATGTCAAAACAAAATCATGTAGCGCGGGCTGTCAAAGACCCCACGATGATGCGGAATGGCGCCAAAGCAAGCAAAGCAAGCCCCAATTTGACCAGCCAATCGGCAAAACCGAGCGATACCCAAAGCGGTACAACAGGGCCTGCGCCCAGCAGCGGCAGGGCCTCGTTGGCCCATGATACGTCATTGGACGGTTCCAGACCGGTCAGCGCGGCCGAAAAGGCGATGGTAAAGAAAATCGCGGTGTCCAGCGACGAGCCGACCAGAGTCGAGGCCAGCGGCGCGCGCCACCAGCGGCCTTCGCGCAGGCGGTTGAACACGGCAATGTCCACCAGTTGCGCGGTCAGGAATGCCAGACCCGAGCCAATCGCGATGCGCAGCGTGACCGCGGGATAGGTATAGCCATCGCCCTGCAGCATCACCTGGGTGCCGATCAGCGAACAGACGACGCCGACGATGAAACCGGCCACCACGACCTTGCGGGCGGGGCCGACGCCGTAGACGCGATTCATCACATCGGTGACAAGGAAAGCGACAGGATAGGTGAAGGCGCCCCAGGTCAGCCATTGGCCGAACAGGAATTGCACCAGGATGTTAGAGGCCACGACGACGGCGGCCATGGCGAGAACGCCAGGAAGATAGGAGCGGGTCATAGGTTCGATCCGTTTTTACATGGTAGCGGCGACATGGTTCCCGACCACCGGGAACGGGCGGCGTTTAGTCCGTTCCGGCCTGCATGGCAAGGGTTTTCGGCACAGCGTATTCCACGATGTGGCTGGGCAGCGGCCACTGGAAATTGTCATCCGCGATCATGGTCAGGCGAATCTGGCCGGTGTTGTCGCGCCAGACCGACAGCCCTTCGAGGTTGCCGTGCCGCCTTTGCCGGGTGGTCAGGATGACCTGCGGATCGGACAGCCCGCGCGGGCCAAGGGCAAAGCTGCGCACCCGGCTGGCGAAGCCAAGGCCCTTGAAATGACGTTCCAGCAGGTAAAGCCGCCCATCTGGCCCCACGTCCGCCCCCACGGGCAAGAAGCCGCGGTTGCGGGTATAGCCCCGCAGCCGGGACCAGTTGCCCGCGTGATGGCGCAACAGCGGCAGGTCGCCCCGGCGGGTCCAGCCCCATTCAGGGATGGTCAGGATGGCGCCGCTCGGGGTAACGGCAAGCGCCTCTGGCCCGCCGTTGGCGGGAAAGCGCGCAAATTCCGGCGGGCGGGGCAATTCCATGGCGGCCTGCCCCGGCGGGTAGATCAGGATACGGTGATCGCCCTCGAAACTGACCAGCAGGGTACCGTCCGGCAGGATGGCCACGCCTTCGGCGTCGTTGGCCTTGCCGCGCACGGGCTGGCCCGCGGGGTCCAGTAGCGGGCGGATGGGATTGGCAGCCAAGCCCGTCAGTTGCCCACCGTCGCGCAGCAATTGGCCGGTCAGGATACGCCCACGGTCGGAAATGGCGGTAAAGGAGGTGCCGTCGGGACTGACCTCTATCCCCGAAAAGCCGCCCATCTTTTCCGGGTCCGAGGGCAGGTTCACCGCCGCGTCAAACAGCGCCGGACCGGGATCATCCAACCGTTCCGTCGCCGCCCATCCCAGTGCCGCCAGCGCCGCTATTGCGACTGCAAGACGGATACGCATTGGCCGGGCAGGTCGTGCATGGTCAGTTCCGGGCGAGGCTTCGGCTTTGGCGCGTTGGGGTCGCGCGGTTTGGGATGCAGGATGTCCTGCACCCATTGTTCCGCGTCCTTGCAGCCATCCCCGGCGGGCGGCGGGGTCTGGTTCTGGCAGTTGGCCGCCCCTTTCGGGCAGTTCAGCCGGACGTGGAAATGGTAGTGGTGGCCGTACCACGGGCGGACCTTGCGCAGCCACGCGCGATCGCCCTTTTCATCCTTGCACATCTGCACCTTGGCCCCCGGAAAGATGAAAATGCGGGCCACGCGGGGATCGCTGGCAGCGGCCTTGACGATCTGGTGATGCTGCGGTGTCCAGCGTTCGTTCACATAGGCCCCGTTCGCCCGGCGCAGGGAAATCGAGGAGATGTTTTCACGCTCTGCCGCGGTAAGGTTCAGCCGTTGGGGCGGCAGCATCCAGACGTCGATGTCCATGCCGATCTGGTGGCTGGCGTGGCCGGTCAGCATCGGCCCGCCGCGCGGCTGGCTGATGTCACCGATATACAGGCCCTGCCAGCCGGGTTGTTGCGCGGCCTTGGCGGACAGGTCGCGGATGAAATCCACGGTTTCGGGATAGCCCCAGTTGCGGTTGCGCGACAGGCGCATCGCCTGCCAGGTGGGGCCGGTTTCGGGCAGTTGCACACCCCCCGCCAGACAGCCCTTGGCATAGCCGCCGAAGGGTTGCGCCGGTTGGGCCGACCCACGCCCCTGCGCGCCGAACAGTTTCTTGGCCTCTACCCCGCGCACCGCCTTGGGGATTTCCTGCTGGGTGGATACGCGCACGTTCTGCGCCGGGGCGGCACAGGACGCCAGCAGCAGCGCGGCAAGGATCAGTCGGAGGCTTCGGACCATGATGCGGGGTTTCCTTCCGGTTTCACCCAGCGTAGCAGGATCAATCCCAGAAGGAAAAGCACGATCAGCGGGGTCACGCCCAACTGCTGGCTTTGAGTCACGGCGGTCATGATGCCGATGGACAGCGGCGCCAGGAAAGACGTCGCCTTGCCCGCCAGCGCGTAGAGGCCGAAGGCTTCGGTCATCTTGTCGGGGTTGGCCTGGCGGACCATCATCGTGCGGCTGGCGGCCTGGATCACGCCCCCCGCCGCACCGATCAGCGCGCCCAACACGTAGAAGGCGATGTCCGGCAGTTTCGAGTCCGGCCCCACCGGGATGCCGTAAACGCTGTCACGCGCGACGAACACGATGGAAATCGCCACGAAGCTGAGCACGAGGATGCAGAAAGTGATGACCGGCTTTGGCCCGAAACGGACATCCGCACGGCCACCAATCCACGCAAAGATCGCCCCGGCGATGATGGCCAGGATGCCGAACACGCCGGTGTCGACGACGCTCCAGCCCAGGACGCCCGCGGCGTAGATGCCGCCGAACACGTACATCCCGTTCAGCGCATCGCGGTAGAACATGGACGAAGCCAGGTAGGCGAACAGCGACGGCGTCTGCGGCAGGTTGCGCAGGGTGGCGGCGACCTCTTTCAGCGCCTTGGCGACCGCGCCCTTGGGCGGTTTTGCGGGTTTCGGGTCACGTACCCACAGGAAGAAGGGAACCATGAACACCGCGTACCAGATCGCCGTCAGCGGACCGACGAAACGGGTGCCTTCGCGCGCCTCGGGGTCCAGTCCCAGCGCCGGCGACAGGCCAACAAAGGTTTTGCCGGTGGCCGCGCCTTCGGCAAAGAACACCAGCATGATGACCAGCGCGAACAGCCCGCCGACATAGCCGAAGGCCCAACCGTTGCCGGAAATGCGGCCGATTTCCTCTTTGCTGCCCAGGTCCGGCAGCATGGAATTGGTGAAGATCGTGGCGAACTCCATCCCGATCATGCCGATCGCGAACAGCAGCAGCGTCAGGGTCAGGTTGAAACTGCCCGGCGCGGCCCACCACAGGCCAAAGGCACCCAGCACATACATCAGCGAAAACAGCCATATCCAGCGCAGGCGGTTGCCGGATGTATCGGCCATCGCACCCAGGATCGGGGCCAGAATGGCGATGACGAAGCCCGCCGCCCCGATACCGAATCCCCAGGCCGATTGCGCGGCAGTGCCATCGCCCAGCAATTCCTTTATGTAGGGTGCAAAGATGAAGGTGATCAGCAGGGTGTTGTAGGGCTGGCTGGCCCAATCGAAGAAAAACCAACCCCAGATACGCTTGCGCATGGTATGTCCTGTTCGCTGCTCAACCCCTATGCAATTGTTATGGCAGGGGAGTTGTAACGCTGGCAAGTCAATCCTGCATGGGCGGCCACGGGCGGGCAGACTCTGCCTCTATCCACTTGGCGATCCAGTCGGGGGTTTCGACCACTGGAACGGTGCCCATGATGTTGCGGATCACCACCTCTGGCGCGACGATGCCGTTCTTGTCCGTCACCGCGGTACGATAGACGACGTGGTTGGCGCATTCGCCGTCCTTTTTCCACATGGATTGTTCCAGATAGAGGAACCGATCATCCCAGCACACCGCGCGCGACCGCATTTCGACGGTTTCGAACACCCGGATGCGGCGGCGATAGCGCACCACCGCGCCCGCCATCGTCATGCCCCAGCGGTTGCGGGTCAGCGCGCCCAGCAGACCCACGCGTTTCGCCAGGATCATCCTGCCCAGATCATAGATCGTCAGGGTGCGGCCGTTGTTCAGCTCCATCCACAGGTCGATGTCCCAAGGCATGCACATATGATGCGACACATGGGTGCCGTCGAAGGCCAGCGCGGGGGCCTTGCGGAACTTGATGAATTCCTTGGTGAAGCGGACGACGGGGTACATGGCGGGTCTCCTTTGTGCTTGCCATGCTGCAAGCGCGAAAGGGCGTCAAGGGCGACAGTGCGTCAAATGCTTGCCCTTTCGGCCCGCGATGCTTACCTGTTGGGCGACCAAAGAAAGGACCACGCCCCATGATGTCGCTGTTTCAAATCCTGATGCTTTTGCTGGATATCATCTGGTTCTTCATCCTGGCGCACGTCATCATGAGCTGGCTGATCAGTTTCCAGGTGCTGAACATGCGGCAACAGTTCGTGGCGCAGATCTGGTACGGGCTGAACCGGGTGCTGGAACCGCTGTATGGTCCGATCCGCCGCATTCTGCCCCCGATGGGCGGGCTGGACCTGGCCCCGCTGGTGGTGCTGATCGGCGTCTACGCGCTGCGGATCATCCTGGTCAACAATATGCCGATGTTCTACTGACGCGCCCCTTGCCCCACTAGCTGTTGTGTGGGAAAACCTCTGTCAGAGCAGATTTAGCCAGACCAGAGGCACATGACAGGCGCCCAGCAACTGTTGAAGGACGTATTCGGCTTTGATGCCTTTCGTGACGGGCAGGCCGAGGTCGTGAGTGCCGTGGCCGACGGCCGGAACGTGCTGGCGATCATGCCAACGGGCGGCGGCAAGTCGCTGTGTTTCCAGTTGCCCGCGCTGATGCGCGACGGGGTGACGGTGGTGATTTCCCCGCTGATCGCGCTGATGCGCGACCAGGTCCGCGCCCTGCGCGAAGCGGGCGTCGAGGCCGGGGCGCTGACCAGCGGCAACACGCAAGAGGAAACCGAGGCGGTATGGCAGGCGCTGGAGGACCAGCGGCTGAAGCTGCTGTACATCGCGCCGGAACGTCTGTCCACCGGGTCCGCGCTGGGGATGCTGCGCCGCATCGGCGTGACCCTGATCGCGGTGGACGAAGCGCATTGCGTGTCCCAATGGGGCCATGATTTCCGCCCCGATTACCTGCGGATCGGCGAGCTGCGCCGGGCGCTGGACGTACCGCTGGCCGCCTTTACCGCCACCGCCGACGCGGAAACCCGCGCTGAAATCGTGGATCGCCTGTTCGACGGGCAGCCGCCGCAGACGTTCTTGCGCGGGTTCGACCGGCCCAATATCCACCTGGCCTTTGCCGCCAAGAACAACCCGCGCCAGCAGATCCTGAACTTTGCCGCTGCCCGCAAGGGGCAGTCCGGCATCGTCTATTGCGGCACGCGGGCCAAGACGGAATCACTGGCGCAGGCGCTGCGCGAGGCCGGGCATTCCGCCTGCCACTATCACGGCGGGATGGAGGCCGAGGATCGCCGCATCACCGAAACCCGCTTCCAGCAAGAGGACGGGCTGATCGTTGTCGCCACGGTGGCCTTTGGCATGGGGGTGGACAAGCCCGATATCCGCTGGGTTGCCCATGCTGACCTGCCCAAGTCCATAGAGGCATATTATCAGGAGATCGGCCGTGCGGGCCGCGACGGGGCCCCGGCCGAAACGCTGACCTTGTTCGGCCCCGACGACATCCGCCTGCGCCGTGCCCAGATCGACGAAGGACTGGCCCCGCCCGAACGCCGGATGGCCGATCATGCCCGGCTGAACGCCCTGCTGGGACTGGCCGAGGCGTTGAAATGCCGCCGCGCGACGCTGCTGTCCTATTTCGGGGAAACCCAGGTGCAATGCGGCAACTGCGACCTGTGCGATACCCCGCCAGAAGTGTTCGACGGCACCCAGCCCGTGCGCATGGCGCTGTCCGCGATCCTGCGAACGGACGAATGGTACGGCGCGGGCCACCTGATCGACATCCTGCTGGGCAACCAGACCGACCGCATCCGCGAAAAGGGGCACGACACCCTGCCGACCTTTGGCGTCGGTCGAGAGTATGACAAGCGCCAGTGGCAGGCGATTTTCCGGCAGATGATGGGGCATGACCTGATCCGCCCCAACCCGGACCGCCACGGCGCGCTGACGATGACCGACTCGGCCCGCCCGATCCTGCGCGGCGAGGCGCAGATCGACCTGCGCCGCGACACCATCCGTGACGCCCCCCGCCGCCCCGCTGTCAAGGCGCTGGTGGCCGAAGAGGACGCGCCGCTGCTGTCCGCGCTGAAGGCCAAGCGCCGCGCACTGGCAGAGGCCGCGAATGTCCCCGCCTATGTCATTTTCAATGATCGAACGCTGATCGAAATGGCCGAGCGCCGCCCCGCCAACCTGGACCAGATGGCCGGGATCAGTGGCGTCGGCGCGAAAAAACTGGAACGCTATGGCGACACCTTCCTGCAGGTGATCACCGGCGCGGCAGAAGCCGTGCACCCGATGCGCCGCAGGCTGGCCGGGCGAGAGTCAGGCAGCCTGTTTGACCGGCTGCTTGAGGTGCAGGCCGATCTGGCACGCGGGCAGGACGGGCTGGACAAGCCGCTGAGCTGTTCTGCCTCTCTGCTGGCCAAGGTGGCGCAGCTGCGCCCACAGGACGAAGGCGCGATGGTCCGGCTGCTGGGCGACCGCCGCGCGGACCGGTTCGGCGCGGCCTTTCTGGACGTTCTGCGCGCCACAGGTTAGAACCGTTCCAAAATGAACAGGAGCCCGCAATGCTGATCGTCGTTTCCCCGGCCAAGAAGATCGACACCTCGCCGGTGGAGGATGCCCGCACCACGCAGCCGCAATTCGCGGAACGCGCAACAGAACTGGCGCAGGTCGCGCGGGATCTGTCGGTGAGCGATCTGATGAAGCTGATGAAGATCAGCGAAAGCCTGGGCCGGCTGAACCATGACCGGTTCCGCGATTTCGGCGACATGGACAGCAAGCCCGCCGCGCTGGCCTTTGCCGGGGACACCTATGTCGGGCTGGAGGCCGCATCGCTGGAGCCTGACGAAATGGCCTGGGCCCAGGATCATTTCCGCATCCTGTCCGGGCTATACGGGTTGCTGTGCCCGCTGGATGCGATTCAGCCCTATCGGCTGGAAATGGGCAGCCGTCTGGCCAATCCGCGTGGGCGGACGCTGTATGACTATTGGGGCGCCGATATTGCCTCGGCGCTGAACGAACAGGCGCAGGCGGTCGGCACAGACCTGCTGGTGAATTGCGCCAGCCAGGAATATTTCGGCGCGGTAGACCCGGCGGCGCTGAAGCTGCGGGTGATCACCCCCGTGTTCATGGAAGAAAAAGCCGGAGAGCCGAAAATCGTCAGCTTCTACGCCAAGCGCGCGCGGGGGGCGATGGCGCGGTTCATCATCCAGCGCCGCCTGACCGACCCTGACTCGCTGCGCGATTTCGACACCGGCGGCTACCAGTTCAGTGCGGACATGTCCGAGGAGGACCGGCTGGTGTTCGTGCGCCCTGCTCAGGTCGCGGCGGCGGCCGCCTGATCCGGCTTCGGCAGCGGCGGTTGCGCGTCCTGCGGGCAGTGATCGCGCAGCGCGGCCAGGATTTCCGATTTGCGCAGCGGTTTGGTCAGGTAGAAATCCAGCCCTGCGTCCAGGATGCCCACGCTGTCGCCGTCCATCGCGTGGGCGGTCATCGCCACGATGGGCACGCGCCGCCCGGTCTGCCGTTCGATGGCGCGGATGGCGGCGGTGGCTTCCTTGCCGTCGCGCCCGGGCATGGAAATGTCCATGAATACAAGGTCCGGCACGAATTCGCGGTATAGGCCGATCGCTTGTTCGCCATCTTCGGCAAAGCGCAGGTCGATCTGCGCCGCCTTGACCATCTTGGAAAACACCAGCCGGTTGGTGCGGTTGTCCTCGGCCGCAAGGACGCGCATCAAGCGGGGTTCGTCGGGGAGGGCGGGCGGCGGACAGGGCGCGGGCGGCGCGGGGGCGATATCGGCACCCAGCGCCTGCAACCGGGCAAAAAGTTCCCGCCGCGGCGTAGGTTTTTGCAGGATGGCCTGCAACACGCCCTTTGCGGTTTCCTTTTCCGCGAAGGTCGAGTTGGAGCTGAGCAGCAGGACCGGCACCTTGTTGCCGGTGTCGCGGATGGCACGGGCCAGGGCTATCCCGTCCATTTCCGGCATGTTGTGATCGGTCATCACCACATCGAACGTATTGTCCAGCGCCGCAAGGGCCGCGGCGCCGCTGTCGCAGCACATGGTTTCGATGCCAAGGATTTCCATCTGTTTCGACAGGATGTCCCGGTTCACCGCCAGGTCATCAACGACCAACGCCTTTTTCAGACGTTCAGGCAGGACCGGCGCGGCCTCGGGGATCGTTTCAGCGGCTGGCAGGGTGATGCGGAACCCGAAGCTGGAGCCGACGCCCTGTTCGGAATCCACCCAGATGCGGCCGCCCATCAGGGTGATCAGGCGCTGGCTGATCGCCAGTCCCAGCCCGGTGCCTTCGAACTTGCGGTTGCGCTCATCCTCGACTTGATTGAACTCTCCGAATATGTGGTCGATCTTGTCCTCGGGGATGCCGATGCCGGTGTCCTCGATCGTGACGTGGACATGGGTATCGGGCCCGTCGTCCGGCTGCACCCCGACCACGCGCACCAGAACATGGCCCCGCTGGGTGAATTTGACCGCGTTGCCCAGCAGGTTTGTCAGAACCTGGCGGATGCGGCCCGGATCGCCAATGAACATCGTTGGCAGAAACAGGTCGTAGTCCACCAGCAGGTCAAGTTTCTTGTCCCGCGCCAGCGGTTGCAGCAGCATGACGATTTCGTGGATACAGCGTTCCAGATCGAAGGGTTCGGGGTGCAGGACCAGCTTGTTCGCCTCGATCTTGGAATAGTCCAGCACGTCGTTGATGATCACCAGCAGCGCCTCGCCCGAGTTCTTGATCGTCTGGACATACAGGCGCTGTTCACGGGACAGGGGTGTATCTGCCAGCAGTTCGGCCATCCCGACCACGCCGTTCATCGGCGTGCGGATTTCGTGGCTCATGTTCGCAAGAAAGGCGGATTTGGCGCGGTTGGCGGCTTCGGCCTTTTTCTGCGCCTCTTTCAGTTCCTTTTCATAACGCACGGTATCGGTAATGTTCAGCGCAAGGCTGACCACGTCGCCGCCGTGGCCGCGCTGGTCTATCAGCTTGATATACGTGTCGTTCCACAGGCGGATCACGATGGCCGGCGGCGAGGGCGCTTCCCAGCGTTTCTGCATCATGGCGCGCCAACGGGCCGGGTCCACTTCGCCGATGTTGATGATCCCCTCTTCGGTCATCAGTTGCAGGATACGGGTGTAGTGGACGCCCGGCGCGATCTCCTCCAGCCCCTCGAACACCGAAAGATAGGCGCGGTTTGCCGCGATCATGTGGCTGTCCACG
The DNA here is from genome assembly GCA_017792425.1 of Thalassovita sp. Classification (GTDB taxonomy): domain Bacteria; phylum Pseudomonadota; class Alphaproteobacteria; order Rhodobacterales; family Rhodobacteraceae; genus Thalassobius. The sequence goes on along the minus strand of CP051233.1, from coordinate 437,378 downwards.
TCGAAGAAGGCGAACCCGTCCTGAATGGTTTCGATCGAGTGCCACAGGCGGCGTTCGGCGATTTCCACCTTCTGGTGTGCGACGGTCAGGTCGGATTTGACCTGCTGGTTTTCGTTGCGGATGGTTTCAAACTGTGCGCGGGTGGTCACGATCTCCTCTGACAAGGCGCGCGCGTGGCGGCCGAGTTTCTGGTTCGCGGCGAACAGTTCGGCCTGCTTCAGTTCCAACAGCCGTTCGGCGGCCAGCCGGGCGCGCCGTTCCTCGGCCAGTTTCTGCGCTAGACTCATCCACCATCCCCGACGTTCAGAATCGTTCTGCCCGACCTTGGGCCGGGGTTCGTCAAAATCCGCTTAAAAACGTGATCCGCATGTGAAGCGCAGGGCATTGATTTTTCAAACGGCACCGTGTCACGATCCGCCCATTGATGCAGGAGAGTTATAGATGCGCCGAATTCTGATCGCCACAGTGGCGGCCGTTCTGGGGATGTCCAACGTGGTTTCGGCGCAGGTTGTGCCGGACAGGCGGGTGGTCGTGACCCGGGACGTGGATTTCTATGGGTCCGATCTGTCGTCGCTGTTCGACACCGACTATAAGGGGTGCCTGAACCTGTGCCTGTCTGACGAAAATTGCCGCGCCTTTACCTTCAACGGTCGGTCGAACGCCTGCTTTGCCAAGTCCAGCATCAGCGACCGAAAACCATACGAAGGCGCTTGGTCGGCCGAGGTGATCGCCGTTCCGCAGGTCGTGAAAACACGGGCAGCAGCACGGGCCGAGGAGATCGGGTTTGCCGGGCCGAATGACATGGCGCGGGCGCTGCGGCAGGCGCAGGACATCGGCGGGACGCATCCTTCGGGGCAGTACGCCCCCGCCGATCTGCTGAGCGCCGCGCAGGAACGCCGGGCGGCGCAGGACTGGCTGAACGCCATGCGCTGGACCGGGGCGGCGGTGTCCCATCTGGACCGCAGCGACCTGTGGGCGGAATACGCACGACTGAGCCTGCTGATCGAAACGAAAAACAGTTCCGAGCGCCGCACCTATGTTGACCGGGCGCGGTTGGCGGCGGTGAACGCTTACCTGCGGGCGGAAAACCCGGCCCAACAGGTCGCGGCGCTGCAAGTGATGGCCGAGGCGCTGGAGGAAAGCAGCCGGGGTCGGGACACCGTGGACGCGCTGCGGCTGGCGTTGAACCTGCAACCCGCGCGACAGGATCTGGCGGATGCGCTGGACGACGCCATTGGCAAATACGGGTTCCGCATCACCGAACATACCGTTGAAAGCGATCTGGCCAGCCCGCGCGTCTGCGCCGAGTTTTCCGAACCGCTGGCGAAAACCGGTGTCGATTACGCCACTTATCTGCGCCTGCCCGTCGCTGGCATGGCGGTGCAGGCCAACGGCAACCAACTGTGCGTGGAAGGCGTTGAGCACGGCAGCCGCTATCGGCTGACCTTTCGTCAGGGGCTGCCTGCCGACAGCGGCGAGGCGTTGGCGAAGGATGTCGATCTGTCCTTTTACGTGCGCGACAGGTCGCCTTCGGTGAAATTCCCCGGCCGGGGCTACGTGTTGCCGCGCACCGAGGATGCGGGACTGCCGATCGAGACCGTCAACCTGACCGAGGTGGGCCTGAAACTGCGCCGTGTCAGCGACCGCAACCTGCTGCGCGCGATCCAGGACAGCTATTTCGGACGGCCGCTGGAATATTGGGAGGACGAACAATTCGCCAGCGACGTGGCCGAGGAAATCTGGACCGGCACGGGCGAGGTCCAGTCGGAACTGAACCGGGACATGACCACGCGCCTGCCGATGGGCGACATCATCCGCGACCTGCCCGCCGGTATCTATGCGCTGTCGGCGGCGGTTCCGGGGGCGGACCCCTATGACAATCCCGGATCAACCCAATGGTTCGTGCTGTCCGACCTGGGGATCAGCAGCCTGTCCGGGGTGGACGGGTTGCACGTGTTCGTGCGCTCGCTGAAATCCGCGGGGGCGATGGCCGGGGTGAAGGTATCGCTGCTGTCCACCGCCAACCGGGTTCTGGGCGAGGCGCTGACCGACGATCAGGGGCATGTGGTGTTCGACGGCGGCCTGACCCGTGGCACCGGCGGGGCCGCCCCGGCGCTGCTGGTGGTGGAAGAGGCCGACCGGGACATCGCCTTTCTGTCGCTGAAAGACCCGGCCTTTGACCTGTCCGACCGGGGGGTCGAGGGCCGAGAGCCTGCGCCACCCATCGACGTGTTCCTGTCCACCGACCGGGGCGCCTATCGTGCCGGGGAAACCGTCTTTGCCACTGTGCTGACCCGTGACGGCGTGGCCAAGGCGCTGACCGGCCTGCCCGTCACCGCCATCCTGACCCGCCCGGACGGGGTGGAATATGCCCGCCACCTGTCGGTGCAGGATGCTGCTGGTGGGCATGTGTTCCAGATGCCGCTGGGGCCGACCGTGCCGCGCGGTACGTGGAAACTGACAATCAAGGCGGATGTGGACGCCGCGCCGCTGACCACCGCCAAGTTCCTGGTCGAGGATTTCCTGCCCGAACGCATAGATTTTGACCTGGGCCTGCCCGACGGGGCGCTGCGCCTGTCCGACGCGCCGGATCTGACCATCAGCGCGCGTTACCTGTTCGGCGCGCCCGGCGCGGGGCTGAAAGCGGAAACGCTGGTCCGGCTGAGCGGCGCGGATACTTTGGACGGGTATCCTGGCTATCGCTTTGGCCGGTATGACACCCGGTTCAGCCCGCGCACGGAATACCTGGACACGGCGGAAACCGACGCCGCCGGGCTGGCCGCGATCCCGCTGGCCCTGCCGAACCCGGAAGAGGCGGACGGCCCGCTGTCCGCCCGGATCACCGTCAGCCTGTACGAAGGTTCCGGCCGCCCGGTGGAACGGGAAATCACCCGCGTCCTGACCCCGGCCAAACCGTTGATCGGGATCAAGCCCCTGTTCGAGGACGTGATCCCCGAAGGCACCGAAGCCACCCTGCAGGTGATCGCGCTGGACGAGGGGCTGACCCCGACCGCGATGCCGGTCCGCTGGACCGTCAACCGGGTCGAGCGGCGCTATCAGTGGTACCAGCAATGGGGCAGTTGGGAGTGGGAGCCGATCACCACCCGCAAGCGCGTCGCCAGTGGCGAGGCCACATTGGGCAGCGACCCGCTGACCGTGACCGCGCCGGTGGACTGGGGCAGCTATGAACTGATCGTCGAAAGCCTGCAGGATGACAGCGTGTCCGGCTCTGCCAGTTTCCATGCGGGTTGGTACGCCCCTGCCGATGTGACCACGACCCCCGATACGCTGGACCTGTCGCTGGACCGTCCCGGCTATCGCTCTGGCGACACCGCCATGCTGCGGGTCGTGCCGCGCTATGCGGGGACGGCGCTGGTGACTGTCCTGTCCAACCGCGTGATCGCGATGAAAACGGTTGAAGTGCAGGAGGGCGAGAACCTGATCCCGCTGGACGTCACCGATGAATGGGGGGCCGGAGCCTATGTCACCGCATCGATCATCCGGCCGATGGATGTGGCGGCGGGGCATAATCCGGCGCGGTCGCTGGGGCTGTCCTATGCCAGCATCGACCCTGCGGAAAAGCAACTGTCCGTCCGTTTTGACACCGCGCCCGAGGCCGATCCGCGCGGCACGCTGCGCGCCGCCGTGCAGGTTGACGGGGTGCAGGGGGGTGATACCGCCTGGGTCACTGTCGCGGCGGTGGATGTGGGTATCCTGAACCTGACCGGCTTCAAATCGCCCGATCCCTCCGCCCATTATTTCGGCCAGCGCCGTCTGGGCGTGGACATCCGCGATGTCTATGGCCGCCTGATCGACGGGATGAACGGCGCGATGGGCCGGGTGCGATCCGGCGGCGATGCCGGATCGGGCGCACGGTTCCAGTCGCCCCCGCCGACCGAGGAACTGGTGGCCTATTTCAGCGGCCCCGTGCAGGTTGGCGCCGATGGTCGGGCCGAAGTGGCGTTTGACTTGCCCGCCTTTAACGGCACGGTGCGGCTGATGGCGGTGGCGTGGTCCGAAACGGCGGTGGGTCAGGCAGAAGCGGACGTGTTGGTACGCGATCCGGTGGTGCTGACCGCCAGCCTGCCGCGCTTTCTGTCGCCCGGCGACCAGTCCCGCCTGCTGCTGGAGGTGATCCACGCAACCGGGCCTGCAGGCCGCATGGGGCTGGATGTCAGCGCAAAGGGCGTAACGCTGGGCGGCGTGCCGTCTGGTCTGGATCTTGCGGAAAAGGGCAAGACCATCCTGACCCTGCCCGTAACGGCGAGCGAGGTGGGAGATCACGAAATCCGCATCGCGCTGACCACCCCGGATGGACGGCAACTGGTCAAGGAACTGACAGTCCCGGTGCGCCAGAACGATCCCGCAGTTTCCGAGACCCGGCGGTTCGAACTGGCCGCTGGCGATACCTTCCTGCTGGACAACAACGTGCTGGCGGGGCTGCGGCCCGGCACCGGATCGGCCACGTTCACAGCGGGGCCACTGGCCGCGCTGAACGCCCCGGCCTTGCTGGCCGCGCTGGATCGTTACCCCTATGGTTGCACCGAACAGGTGACCAGCGGGGCGATGCCACTGCTGTACATGTCCTCGGTCGCGCAGGCGATGGGACTGGGCGGGCGCGTCGATATCGACAAGCGGATCGCGCAAGCGGTGGACTTGGTACTGACCCGGCAGGCCAGCAACGGGGCCTTTGGCCTGTGGCGGGCGGAATCCGGTGATTTCTGGCTGGATGCCTATGTGTCCGATTTCCTGTCCCGCGCCCGCGCGCAAGGGCATGACGTGCCCGACCTGGCCTTTCGCCTGGCGATGGATAACCTGCGCAACCGTCTGAACTATGCCCCCGATTTTGACAGCGGCGGCGAAGATATCGCCTATGCCCTGATGGTGCTGGCGCGTGAAGGTGCGGCGTCCATGAGCGACCTGCGTTACTATGCCGACGTGAAGGGCGGGGCCTTTGCCACACCGATGTCGGCAGCGCAGATCGGGGCGGCTTTGGCGATGTATGGCGACCAGACCCGCGCCGACGCGATGTTCACCCGCGCCGCCCGCCTGATCCAACCGGACGAACAGCAGGGTCAGAATCTGTGGCGGGCTGACTATGGCACACACCTGCGCGATGCGGCGGCGGTGCTGACGCTGGCGGTGGAATCCGGCTTTGGCGCGGTCGATGCTGCGGCACTGGCAGGACGGATCGGGCAAGCGGGGCGCGGCCTGTCCACGCAGGAATCCGTTTGGGCGCTGATGGCAGCGCATGCAATGGTGTCAGACCCCGGCGTGTCGGGGCTGGAGATCGACGGCCAACCCGGTGCCGGGCCGATGGTCCGTGTGTATCAGGACAGGCTGGACGCGCAGCCCGTCGCCATCCGCAACACGCGCGGCGCACCAGTCCAGATCACCCTGACCACCACGGGCGTCCCCGATGCCCCGGCGGCGGCAGGCGGTCATGGCTACCGGATAGAACGGCGGTATTTCACGCCCGAAGGGGTGGAACGCCGCCTGGACGGAGTGCGAACGGGCGAGCGGCTGGTTGTCGTCCTGACGGTGACTCCGTTCGACAAGGGCGGCGCGCGGCTGATGGTGAATGATCCGCTGCCGGCGGGCCTGGAGATCGACAATCCGTCGCTGCTGCGATCCGGCGATATCCGGCAGTTGGACTGGCTGGACCCGGCAGAAACGCAGACGGCAGAGTTCCGCAGCGACCGTTTCCTCGCGGCAGTTGACTGGACCCAGGACAAGCCGTTCCAACTGGCCTATGTGGTGCGCGCGATTTCCCCGGGCCAGTTCCATCAGCCCGCCGCCACGGTAGAGGACATGTACCGCCCGCAATACAACGCCCGCACCGATGCTGGCCGAGTGGTGATCGGCGAATGAAACGCATCACCCCCTTCGCGTTGGTCGCGGCCCTGCTGGCAGGGGCGGGCGCGCGGGATGCGGCGGACAGATGGGTTGACGGGACGGACCTGCCGCCGACCGTGGTTGCCTATTCGACCGAGGTCAGGGACCGGGGTGGTGTGTTGCTGCGCGCCTATACGGTAGCGAATGGTTTGTGGCGCTTGCCGGTGACCGTGGATCAGGTGGACAGACGGTTTCTGGACATGCTGATCGCCTACGAGGACAAGCGGTTTTTCGATCACAACGGGGCCGACCCCCGGGCGGTGCTGCGCGCGGTGGGTCAGGCTGTGCTGAACGGCCGGGTGGTGTCGGGGGGGTCCACGCTGACAATGCAGGTTGCGCGGTTGCTGGAAAACGGCACCACGGGCCGCTGGCAGGGCAAGCTGCGGCAATTGCGCGTGGCGCTGGCGCTGGAACGGCGGCTGGACAAGGCGGACATCCTGAACCTGTACCTGTCGCTGGCGCCCTATGGCGGCAATATCGAAGGGGTGCGGGCTGCCGCGTTGGCCTATTTCGGCAAGGAGCCTGCCCGGCTGACCCCGGCAGAGGCCGCCCTGCTGGTTGCGCTGCCGCAATCTCCAGAGGCCCGCCGCCCTGACCGTTCCACCAGCGCGGCGCTGGCCGCACGTGACCGGGTGCTGCAACGGATGCAGGCCGCCGGGGTGCTGACGGCAGACTCGGTTCAGGCCGCGCGGCGTGATCCGGTTCCATCCGCGCGCAACCCCGTGCCGATGCTGGCACCGCACCTGTCCGACCGCACAATCGCCGCCGCGCCCGATTTGCAGCGCCATGACTTGACGCTGGACGCGCGGGTGCAGACCGGACTGGAAACGCTGGCGGCAGAGGCCCTGCGGGGGCGGCAGGGTGAACTGTCGGTCGCTATCCTGGCGGCTGAAATCGCCAGCGGGGAAATCCTGGCCTCTGTCGGGTCGGGCGGATATACACCGGGCCAAGCGCAGGGATACGTGGATATGACGTCTGCGCTGCGGTCACCCGGATCGACGCTGAAACCACTGGTTTATGCGATGGCGTTTGATCAGGGGCTGGCGCATCCTGAAACGCTGATCGACGACCGGCCGGTGCGCTTCGGAGGCTATGCGCCGCAAAATTTTGACGGGCTGTTTCGCGGTCCTGTCAAGGTGGCCGACGCGCTGCGCCAATCGCTCAACATCCCGGTCGTGCTGCTGACAGATGAGCTGGGACCGTTGCGCTTGGTTGCCGGATTGCGCGGGTCCGGGGCCAATCCGGTGATTCCCGGCGGCAAGCCCGGTCTGGCGGTGGCGTTGGGGGGGCTGGGGCTGTCACTGCATGACCTTGTGCAACTTTATGCGGGGCTGGCCAATGGCGGGCAGGCCGTCCGGCTGCACGCGCAGGGTGGTGCATCGAACGGCCCGCGCATCGTCAGCCGCGCCGCCGCGTGGCAGGTGGCGCATATCCTGTCCGGCATGCCCCCACCCCCCGGCCAACCCGCCAACCGACTGGCCTACAAGACCGGTACATCCTATGGGCACCGAGATGCTTGGGCGATCGGGTTTGATGGTAAACATGTGGTCGGCGTCTGGTTCGGGCGACCCGACGGTACGCCCGTGCCCGGCGTGTTCGGCGGCGACATCGCCGCGCCGGTCCTGTTCGAAGCGTTCCAGCGGCTGAAGCCGCAGACGGATGCTCTGCCCGCCCCACCGCCGGAAACGCTGCTGGTCAGTGCCGGGCTGCTGCCACAACCGCTGCGCCGTTTTCGCGGGCGCGATGCCGTGTTCGAACCTGACAGCGACGCGCCAAAACTGGCCTTTCCGCCGGATGGCGCACGCCTGCCGCTGGAGGATCACGGGCTGGTGCTGAAGCTGCGCGACGGGCTACCGCCGTTCACGGTGCTGGCCAATGGCGCGCCCGTGCTGACAGGCAACCGGTCAAGAGAGGTTGCGCTGTACGGTATCGGCAAGGGGTTCGTGACCCTGTCAGTCATCGACGCACGGGGACGATCGGACCGGGTCAGCATCCGGGTGGAATGAGAAAGGGCGGGGATGACCCCGCCCAATTCCCATACGGTTAAGTACGGATCAGATCCGCTCGATCGCCAGGGCGATGCCCTGCCCGCCGCCGATGCACATGGTGATCAGGGCACGCTTGCCGCCGATGCGTTCCAGTTCATACAGCGCCTTGACGGTAATGAGTGCGCCGGTTGCGCCGACCGGGTGACCAAGCGCGATTGCGCCACCGTTGGGGTTCACCTTGGCGGTGTCCAGCCCAAGGCCGTTGTTGACGGCGATGGCCTGCGCAGCGAAGGCTTCGTTGGATTCGATCACGTCGAAATCGCTGGCCGACAAACCGGTGCGGGCCAGCAGGTTTTCAACAGCCGGAATCGGGCCGATACCCATGACCTCGGGCCGGACGCCTGCGTGTGCATAGCCGAGAATACGCGCCTTGGGTTTCAGACCTGCCTTTTCGGCCGCGTCCGCACGGGCAAGAACCAGCGCGGCGGCACCATCATTGATGCCCGAAGCATTGCCAGCGGTCACCGCGCCGTCCTTCTTGAACGCGGGGCGCAGACCGGCCAGAACCTCTACTGTCGTGGCCTTGGGGTGTTCGTCGCGGGCAAAAGCCACCGCCTGACGTTTCACCATGACTTCGACCGGGACGATCTGGCTGTCGAAGTATCCGGCTTCGATGGCAGCGGCGGCGCGTTTCTGGCTTTCGGCTGCGAAAGCGTCCATCTGTTCGCGGGTCACGTTATGTTCAGCGGCAACGTTTTCAGCGGTGATCCCCATGTGGCCAGTGCCGAACGGGCAGTTCAGCGCGCCCAGCATCATGTCCAGCGTGCGGATGTCACCCATCTTGGCGCCCCAACGCTGATCCGGCACGATATAGGGGGCGCGGCTCATGCTTTCGGCACCGCCTGCGACGGCGAAATCGGCATCGCCCAGCATCAGCGATTGCGTCGCGGACACGATGGCCTGCGCGCCAGAGCCGCACAGGCGATTCACGTTCATCGCGGGTGTGGTGTCTGGGATACCCGCATCAATGGCGGCGACACGGGACAGATACATGTCGCGCGGCTCGGTGTTGATGACATGGCCGAACACGACATGACCGATCTGGCCGGGTTCGACACCCGAACGGGTCAACGCCTCTTTCGTGGCGATGGCGCCCAGTTGCGACGGGGGAATCCCCGCCAGTGACCCGCCAAAAGTACCGATGGCCGTGCGTGCGCCATCCAGAATAACAATATCCGACATGAGTCCTCTCCCTCTGCAAACGGAATTGCCGCGACGTTAGGCCATGCTGCACCGCAACAAAAGAAAAACGTACCGTCAGGTTCCTGTTGGTTCCAGCGGCATTCTGCCCATCGGGTCCAGCGTCCAGACATCGCGGCCTTCGAACACCGCCGCCGTGATCGGTCGGCCATAGCCCGCGCCGCTGTCCAGGTTCACCCGGTTGCCGCGATGCTCGGCCGTATCCACTGCGGAATGGCCGTGCACCACCAGCCAAGGATGCGGGCGCGGATCATCCAGAAAGTCCGCCCTGATCCACATCATGTCATCGCGGGTTTGCTGCGCAAGCGGCAGGCCGGGCCGTATGCCGGCGTGGACGAACAACAGTTCTTTTGTCCGAAGATACGAGGGCAGCGCGCGCAGGAATTTCAGATGTGCGGCGGGAACGGCGTGCTGCGCATCGGACCACAGGTCAGGTACCGGGCGATCCAGATCACCGATCCCGTAAGAGGCCAGCGTCGACAGTCCGCCCAGCCGGGGTCCGTGCCAGGGAACGCCGGATTTGATGCGCGGATCGTCTACCGCGCCGCGTTCCAGGAAGCCGACGAACAGGTCGTCGTGGTTGCCGCTCAGCACGGTCCAGTCCCGGCCCTGCGCTTGCCCCTTCAGTAGCGTTTCGATCACCTGGCGGCTGTGCGGGCCGCGGTCTACCAGATCACCGACAAAAACGATCTGCGCCTCTGGCCCTCCGTCTTTCTCGATCCAGTCCAGCGCGGATTCCAGCATGTCCAACTGGCCATGAATGTCGCCCACGGCATAGATCGGGTCTTGGGTCATTGCGGTCTCCGGTTGCTTGGGTGCAGCCTAGGGCAGCGGTTCGGGATCGTCCAGCGGGGCCAGCGCCTGCTGCAACTGATCGCGCAGCCACCGGTGCGCCGGGGCGTGGGAATGCCGCCGGTGCCAGACCATCGACAGAGTGACCGCAGGCAGTGTGACCGGGGCCCGGTACAGGACCAACCCCAATTGCGGGGCGACATGCCGGGCCAGAGCATTCGGCAGCAGCGCGATCAGATCACTGGCTGCCACAGCGTTGCACACGCCGGAAAACACCGGCAGGGTCATCACCACGCGGCGCTGCCGTCCCTGACGGGCCAGTGCGACGTCGCCCAGGCCCTTCAGCTTGCCATCGGGCGAACACAAGATGTGGCCAATGTCGCAAAACAAATCCAGCGGGATGATATCCCCCGCGTTCAGCCCGGCCTGCCGCAGACGTGGATTTCCGTCCCGCGCGATCACCGTGAAGCGGGATTGCATCACCACCTTCTGGTCCACCCAGGCAGGTTGTTCCGTCTGAGGGATAAGGGCCACGTCCACCCCGGAACTTTCAAGCGACTGGATATAGTCATCGGGTACGAGGCTGACCTGCTGTACCCGCACCAACGGCGCGATGCGCGACAGATGGTCAGCAAGCCGGGGCATCAGAAGCAAAGAGAAGAAATCCATCCCCGAAATCTTGAAGGTGACATCTGCAGTGGTGGGATCGAACTGATCCGGGCCGCTAAGAAAGGATTCCGTTCTGGTCAAGACATCGCGCAGGGCCGGTTGCAGCGACAGGGCGAAATCCGTCGGGATCAGGCCGCGTCCCTGCCGCACGAACAGCGGATTCTGAAGCGTCTGCCGCAGCCGCGCCAACGCGGCGGACACCGCAGGCTGCGACATGTGCAATCGCCGGGCCGCAGCAACCGTACTGCCGCAATCCAAGAGAGCGTCCAGAACGCGCAGCAGATTGAGGTCAAACGTCCTGAAATTCACCATGCTTATATGTAACATATAAACTATCAGTTTCTCGCATGAAAATTTTCCGCCGATGATCTGATACCATCGGTCCGAACCCCAGCGCCCTGGCAGCCCGGTTCCGCGCATGCTCATCCAGCGTGGCCGTCCGGGCGGTGCTGCGGGTTTACAATAGCCGAAGGGAAAAAACGGAAACGCGCATCCGTCCCTGATTGAATCACGGTTCGGACGGTTGGCAGAACAGGGAGAAGGAAATGAAGGGAATCGCGTTCTATTTCATGGTGCTGGCGGTGGTCAGCGTCACGTTGGGGATGGTCTGGGGCATCCAGATGTCAGCAACAGGAAATCATACGCTGTCACCGGCCCACGCCCACCTGAACCTGATCGGTTGGGTCTCGATGGGCCTATTCGCAGGGTATTATCATATGGTTCCGGCAGCCGGGCAGGCAAAGCTGGCCAAGCTGCATCTGGCGCTGGCCGCGCTGGGGCTGGGCTGTATCGTGCCGGGGATAGTCATGGCGCTGACCCAGCAGGGCGAAACGCTGGCCAAGATCGGATCGGTGCTGACGCTGGCATCCATGCTGACCTTTCTGTCAGTGGTCATCACCACCCGCGCCCGCGCATAAGAAAACCCCGCCCGGCAGACCGGACGGGGTAAATTCACGGGGCCACCGCGAAAGAATCAGGCAGCGTCGAACTCCAGCGGCTTGATCTGCTGGAACAGGCCGGTTGCTTCCAGTTCGCTCAGGATCGACAGTGCAGGCTGTTCATCCAGGTACAAGATGGCAATCGCTTCGCCCCCGGCCTTGGCACGGCCCAGGGTAAAGTTGGCGATGTTCACGCCATGTTTGCCCAGCACGCCCCCCAAGGTACCGATGATACCCGGCACGTCCTCGTTGGTGGTATAGAGCATGTGTTCACCAACTTCGGCGTCGATGTTGATGCCCTTGATCTGGATGAAGCGCGGTTTGCCATCGCTGAACACGGTGCCCGCGATGGAACGTTCACGCTTGTCGGTGACGACGGTGACCTTGACGTAGCCTTCGAACGCGCCGGACTTGTCCTGGTTCGTGGTGCTGATCTGGATGCCACGTTCCTTGGCGACGACCGGGGCCGAAACCATGTTCACGTCGGGGTTGGATTTCTTCATGATCCCCGCCACGACCGAGCAGTTCAGCGCGGCCAGGTTCATCTGCGATACGACACCATCATACAGGATATTGATGGCCTTGATCGGCTCATCCGTCAGCTGACCGATGAAGCTGCCGAGGTTACCGGCCAGTTTCACCCACGGCCCCATGACCTTGGCCTCTTCGGCGGTCATCGAGGGCAGGTTCAGCGCGTTTTCAACAGCGCCGTCCAGCAGGTAGTTGGACATCTGTTCGGCCACTTGCAGCGCGACGTTTTCCTGCGCCTCCGAGGTCGACGCGCCCAGGTGCGGGGTGCAGACCACGTTGGGCAGGTTGAACAGCACGTTTTCGGTCGCCGGTTCGACGGCGAACACGTCAAAGGCCGCGCCAGCCACATGGCCGGATTTCAGCAGATCGGCCAGCGCCTCTTCGTCCACCAGGCCACCACGGGCGCAGTTGATGATGCGCACGCCTTTCTTGGTCTTGGCCAGGTTTTCACGGCTGAGGATATTGCGGGTGCCATCGGTCAGCGGCACATGCAGGGTGATGAAATCGGCGCGCGACAGCAGTTCGTCCAGTTCGACCTTTTCCACGCCCATCTTGTCGGCCTTTTCTTCCGAAAGGAACGGGTCGAACGCGATGACCTTCATCTTCAGGCCGCGGGCGCGGTCGCAGACGATGCCACCGATGTTGCCGGCGCCGATGACGCCCAGGGTCTTGCCGGTCAGCTCGACGCCCATGAACTTGGACTTCTCCCACTTGCCCGCGTGAGTCGAGGCAGATGCCTCGGGGATCTGGCGGGCAACGGCGAACATCAGGGCGATGGCGTGTTCCGCAGTGGTGATCATGTTGCCGAACGGGGTGTTCATCACGATCACGCCCTTCTTGGACGCGGCTTCCTTGTCGACGTTGTCAGTGCCGATACCAGCGCGGCCGACGACCTTCAGCCTGGTGGCCTTTTCCAGCAGGCTGGGGGTCACCTTGGTGGCAGAACGGATCGCCAAACCGTCATAGTCACCGATCACGGCGGCCAGCGCATCCTTGTCCTTGCCCAGTTCAGGGCGGAAATCGACCTCGATCCCGCGATCCTTGAAGATCTGGATGGCGGCGTCAGACAGTTTATCGGAAATCAGAACTTTGGGGGCCATGGTGGGCTCCTTTCAAAGAGGGAATGTCAGGGGAACGGCGGGCCTGTGGCCCGCCACCGGAATTACGCTTGCTCTTCGAGGCAGGCCTCGAACGCCCATTTCAGCCACAGCGTCAGCTTCTCGACATCCGCGGCCTCGACGGTGGCGCCACACCAGACGCGCAGGCCCGCAGGGGCATCGCGATAGGCGCCGATATCATAGGCAGCGTTGTAGTTTTCCAGCTTCTTGGCCACGGCCTTGGCGAAAGCGGCACCGTCCTTGATGCGGTCATCCGTGAACTTCAGGCAGACCGAGGTGTTCGAGCGGGTTGCCTCGTCATCGGCCAGGTTCGCGATCCAGTCGTGACGGTCGCAGAAGTCCCACAGCACCTTGGCGTTCGTGGTCGAACGCTTGATCAACCCTTCCAGACCACCGACGTTGCGCGCCCAGTCCAGCGCGACCAGATAGTCCTCGACCGCCAACATCGACGGGGTGTTGATGGTCTCGCCCTTGAAGATACCTTCGATCAGTTTGCCGCCCTTGGTCATGCGGAAGATCTTCGGCATCGGCCATGCGGGGGTATAGCTTTCCAGCCGTTCGACGGCGCGGGGCGACAGGATGATCATGCCGTGGGCCGCTTCGCCGCCCATGACCTTCTGCCAAGAGAAGGTGGTCACATCCAGCTTGTCCCAGGGCAGGTCCATCGCGAATGCGGCACTGGTGGCGTCGCAGATGGTCAGGCCATCACGGTCCGCCGGGATCGCATCACCGTTCGGCACACGCACGCCCGAGGTTGTGCCGTTCCAGGTGAACACGACGTCATTGTTGAAATCAACGGTGGCGAAATCGACGATCTGGCCGTAGTCAGCGGTTTTCACCACGGCGTCCAGCTTCAGCTGTTTGACCACGTCGGTGACCCAGCCCGAACCGAAGGATTCCCAGGCCAGCATTTCCACGCCGCGTGCGCCCAGCAGCGACCACATGGCCATTTCGACAGCGCCGGTGTCCGAGGCGGGCACGATGCCGATCTTGTAGTCGGCGGGGATGCCCAGCACCTCGCGGGTGCCTTCGATCGCGGCTTTCAGCTTGTCCTTGCCGACAGCAGCACGGTGCGACCGGCCCAGCGGGGCGTCCGAAAGCATGTCCAGCGAAAAAATGGGGATTTTGGCGCAGGGGCCAGAGGAGAACCGCGGATTTGCCGGCCGCGATGCCGGGTGTGCAATAGCCATGTAGCTACCCTTCCAGATAAGCGCCTCTCGTTGGGGAGAGGTGTCCCAAGACCGCAATTAAGGCCGTTCACGCGCTTTCACAACGGGGAAAATGCGGCTATAGCGCCGCTTGAGCGCGATTTTGCGACCCCCAACAGCTACGATCGGAAACTTTCCTCATGTACGTTGCCACTGTTCTGACCAATCCGCGGGTTCCCGCCCTCGACGCCGCACTGCTTGATTCGCTGCGCAATGCCTGGGGCGGCGGCGATGTTCAGTGGCTGGCAACGGACGAGGCGGCAGAGTTTTCGCTGCCCACGCTGCCCGGCAACCGCTGGGACGTCTGGGGCGATCTGCAAAAGATGAACGTGGATCTGGTGATCCAACCGGCCGAGGGACGTCGCAAGAAGATGCTGCTGGCCGACATGGACAGCACGATGATCCAGCAGGAATGTATCGACGAGCTGGCCGACGAGGCGGGCGTTGGCGCGCGGGTTGCTGACATCACCGCCCGTGCGATGAACGGCGAGCTGGATTTCGAAGGCGCGCTGCTGGAGCGTGTGGGCCTGCTGAAAGGGCTGGACGAAACGATCATTGGCAAGGTGCTGAACGAACGCATCACCTTTATGCCCGGCGGCAAGGAACTGGTCGCGACAATGCGCGCCAACGGCGGCTATGCGGCGCTGGTGTCGGGCGGGTTCACCGCCTTCACCGCCAAGGTGGCCGCCGCGCTGGGTTTCGATGAAAACCACGCCAACACGCTGCTGATTGACGGCGGCAAGCTGTCCGGCGATGTGGCCCGCCCGATCCTGGGGCGACAGGCCAAGGTGGACGCGCTAGAGCGGATCAGCGCCAAGCTGGGCATCGCAGAAACCGACGTGATCGCCGTGGGCGACGGTGCGAACGATCTGGGTATGTTGGGCCGCGCCGGAACGGGCGTCGCGTTGCATGCCAAGCCTTCGGTTGCGGCGCAATGCGAGGTGCGCGTGAACCACGGCGATCTGACCGCGCTGTTGTACGTACAGGGCTATAGCAGGGCAGAATTCATCATTTAACATTTGCGTTAAATAACGAATTGGTTAATAATCGGGTCATGCACAGTTTGACCCGAACATTCGCCGCGCTTTCCGATGATACGCGCCTGGCCGTGGTGGAACAGTTGATGACCGCCGGTGAATTACCCGCAGGGGCGCTGGTGGCCGGGGCAGATATGTCCGGCCCGGCCATGTCGCGCCACCTGAAAGTGCTGCGCGAGGCCGGGCTGATCCGCCAGCGCGTGGATGGCGCACGCCGACTGTACTCCGTCCGCCCCGAGGCGCTTCAGGCGATTTCCGACTGGATCATCCAGCATCGCCAGTTCTGGGAATCCGGTCTGGACAGGCTACATGATCTGCTGACCCAGGAGGCCCCAGATGACTGACCTGCGTATCGAGCGCGAATTCCCCGTCAGCCCGGACCGGCTGTTCCGCGCCCTGACGACACAGGCGCAATTGCTGCAATGGTGGGGACCAGAGGGGATGCACGTCCCCGAACACGATCTGGACCTGTCGCGGCTGGGGCCGTGGTATTCCGTCATGGTGAACAGCGCGGGGCAGCGTTACAAAGTGTCCGGTATTGTCACCAGCTATGACCCGCCACGGTCAGTCGGCTTTACCTGGGCCTGGCACGATCCTGACGATATGCGCGGGGCCGAAAGCCACGTCACGTTTACCGTGCAGGAATCGGCAGCGGGCGCGAAGCTGATCCTGAACCATCGCAACCTGGGTAACGACGAAATCAGCGCCAACCACGAACAGGGTTGGACCAGCAGCCTGCGCAAGCTGGCGCAGCTTCTGCACTGAATTCACACCGAAGGAGGAGGAAGGAAATGCCCAAATTCATGTTCATCTATCACGGTGGCGGTCGCCCCGAGACCCCCGAGGAAGGCGCCCGCGTCATGGCAGCCTGGCAAAACTGGATGGCCGGGATCGGCGAGTCGCTGGTGGACGGCGGCAACCCCGCCGGGCTGTCCAAGACCGTTACCGCCAAGGGGGTGGAAGATAACGGCGGGTCCAATCCGGTGTCCGGCTACACGCTGGTCAACGCCGCCGATATCGACGCCGCTGTCGCGCTCGCCAAGGGTTGCCCGATCCTGGAAGGCGGCAAAGGCACGATCGAAGTGGCCGAGGCGCTGGAAATGTAGCCACCCTACCGCGTGGCGGATGGGGCAGGATTTGAGTATTTGGGGCAAGATGAAAGGCGCGGGCGTTCAGTTTCGCAGCCGTTTCAGCAGGCTGAGCGAGGGATAGCCGTCCGGCGTCATCCCCAGTGACCGCTGGTAACCGCGCACGGCGTCAATGGTCAGCGGCCCTATCCTGCCGTCCACGCCCTGGGTGCTGAACCCTTTTCGGGTCAGCCGCTGCTGCATCTCTTTGCGTTCTGCAAAGGTCAGGGCGCGGTCGCCGCGCGGCCAGTTGGCCTGAATTTTCGGACCACCCTTTAGCCGATCACTGAGGTGCCCGACGCCGATCACGTAAGCGTCGGCGGTGTTGTAGCGTTCGATCACCGAGAAATTCTTGAAGATCAGGAAGGCCGCGCCCTGCGCCCCTGCAGGCAACAGCAGCGAGGCATGGCCGTAGTCGCGCACCGCGCCGCCCCGCATGTCGGTGATCCCCAGCCGCGCCCATTCGGACGGCATCTTGGTGATCTTGCGGTTGGCCAGCGCGTAGTTGAACCCGTGCGGCAGTTTCACCTCGACCCCCCAGGGCTGGCCTTTGACCCAACCGTGCCGCGCCAGGTAGGCGGCGGTCGAGGCCAGTGCGTCGGCGGGGTTGTCGCTCCAGATATCACGCTTGCCGTCGCCGGTGAAATCGACCGCGAAGGCAAGGTAAGAGGTCGGGATG
This sequence comes from Thalassovita sp., assembly GCA_017792425.1. GTDB lineage: Bacteria > Pseudomonadota > Alphaproteobacteria > Rhodobacterales > Rhodobacteraceae > Thalassobius. The sequence continues at coordinate 420,136 of CP051233.1, read as the reverse complement.
AATTGGGTGTGCCCCATCGCCCCGGCCCAGGATCCGGTCATGTTGCGGGGGTGCACATCGCCCGATTGCAGGATCTTCAGCGCGGCGATCAGCTGTTGCTCGAAGAATTTGCCGCGCCGTCCGTCATAGGCCAGCGTCGCCAGCGACTCGATCACATCATTCTTGCCGCGGAATGTACCATAGGCGCTTTCCAGCCCCCAGACGGCGGCGACCACTTCCTTGTCCACGCCGTATTTCGCTTCAATCGCGGACAGGGTGCGGCCATGGTCGCGCAATGCCGCCTTGCCATTTGCCACGCGTGTATCAGAGGCCGCGCTGTCCAGATATTCCCACAGGGTCTTGGTGAACTCTGACTGGTTGCGGTCCCGCTGAATGACATCTGTGTTATACCGGATACCGTCAAAGGCGCGGTCAAAGGTGATGTTGCTGATCCCGGCGGCATTGGCGCGGGACCGGAAACCGCGAATCCACCGCTGGAACCCGAGGTTCGAGGTGGACAGGCGGGGGGCGTCGGCACTGGCCAGCAACGCGCCGGGGCGGATTTTGGGACGCAAGGAAGTATCCCCTGTTTCGGCGCCGGTCACAGGGCGCTCCTGCGGCCGCAGGGAAACATTCACGGCGCTGGCGCTGGCGCTGGCGGCGCCAATGCCAAGGGAAAGCAGCGCGAACGCTGCCAGAATCGTCCTGATCGTCATTTGCCCGGCCTCTTGTTTTCTTGACCTTGGCCGGATGATACCGCGAAAGGCGGGGGCGCGAAAGTATCCTGCTGAACCGGTAACCTGATCTGCGGCCCGCCGCCGATCAGCCGCGCCGCTTGCGTTCTACCTTGCGCTTGATCTTGGCGGATTTCGCCTTGGATTTCGTCAACTTGCGCTTGGATGGCTTGCCGCGCCCGCCCTTGCCGCGGGGGCCGCGCGGGATTTCCGCCCCGTCAAGGCTGACCAGTTCCAGCGCGATGCCGCCGGTGACCGGCAGGGCCTCTGTCAGTTTTACGGTGACGCGCTGGCCGATGCCGATGGTCAGTCCGGTATCCGAACCCGTCAGGGTGCCGGCCTCGCGGTCAAAGTGGAAATACTCGCGCCCCAGGGACCGGATCGGGATCAGCCCGTCTGCCCCGGTTTCGTCCATCCGCACGAAGACACCGAACTTGGCTACGCCGCTGATCCGCCCGGTAAAGGTGCCGCCCACCCGTTCCGACAGGAACGCCGCAAGATAGCGGTCCGTGGTGTCGCGTTCGGCCATCATGGACCGGCGTTCGGTTTCGCTGATGTGGGTGGCGGTGGCGTCCATCCTTTCGGTGTCATCAGGGCTCAGCCCGTCGTCGCCCCACTGATGCGAAGAAATCAGCCCCCGGTGCACGATCAGATCCGAATAGCGCCGGATGGGCGAGGTGAAATGCGCGTACGCTTGCAGCGCCAACCCGAAATGCCCGAAATTGGCCGGGCTATAATAGGCCTGCGTCATCGCCCGCAGGGTGGACATGTTGATCAGTTCGTCGAAATCGGTGTCCTGAGCCGCAGCCAGCAGAGCGTTCAAGTGGCGGGTTTGCAGCACTTGTCCCTTGGCCAGTTTCAGCCCCGCCGATTCCGCCGTTTCACGCAGCGCCTCCAGCTTTTCGGGGCTGGGTTCCTCGTGCACACGGAACAGCAGCGGCGAGCGTTTGGCAATAAGCGTTTCCGCCGCCGCCACGTTGGCGAGGATCATGAATTCCTCGATCAGCTTGTGCGCATCCAGCCGGTCGCGGAAGTTGACCGACAGTACCTTGCCCTCATCGCTAAGGATGACCTTGCGTTCCGGCAGGTCCAGATCCAGCGGCTGGCGCGCGGCGCGAGCCTTGTCCAGCAGCATATACGCTTCGTACAGCGGGGTGATGACTTCGCCCATCAGGGGGGCGCATTTGTCATTCGGCGCGCCGTCGCGGGCGGTCTGCACCTCTTCGTAGTTCAGCGACGCGACGGATCTCATCAATCCCCGGACAAACCGGTGACCGATCTTGCGCCCGGCAGAGTCTATCTGCATCCGCACCGCCACGCAGGCGCGCGGCACACCTTCGTGCAATGAACACAAGTCACCCGACAGCCGGTCCGGCAGCATCGGCACGACGCGATCCGGGAAATAGCTGGAGTTGCCGCGCTTACGGGCTTCGCGGTCCAGCGCGGTTCCGGGGCGCACGTAATGTGCGACATCGGCGATGGCCACCCAGATGACATAGCCACCGTCGTTCTTGGGGTCGTCATCCTGGTGCGCCCAACAGGCATCGTCATGGTCGCGGGCGTCGGACGGGTCGATGGTGACCAACGGCATGTCCCGCATGTCCAGCCGTCCGTTCAGCCCGGCGGGTTTCATGGCGTCAGCCTCGGCAATCACCTCGTCGGGGAAATCGTCGGGGATGCCGTGCTGGTGGATGGCGATCAACGACACAGCCTTGGGCGCAGTCGGGTCACCCAGCCGATTGACGATCCGCGCCTTGGGCAGGCCAAGGCGACCCTTTGGCCCTGCCTGTTCAGCCTCTACCAACTCGCCGTCCTTGGCGCCGCCGGTGGCGTCGGGCAGAACCTGCCATTCCTTGCCGTCGCCCTTGTCGATGGGAATGATGCGGCCGCCTTCGGCGGTCTTGCGGAACACGCCCAGAACCTTATGCGGGTTATGGCCGATCCGGCGGATCAAGCGGGCGGTATAGGCATAGTCTTGGTCCCGCACTTCTTGCACGCGGGCAAGGATACGATCCCCCTCGGCCAGCGCCGGGTCCGTGTCACGCGGCACCACCAGCACAAGTGGTTCCGCCCCATCGCCCTGCCATTCCATCGGTTGGGCGAACAGGTCGCCATCCGGGCCAACCGCGCTGACGCGCAGCACACTGACAGGCGGCAGGCGGTCCGGGTCGCGATAGGTTTTCTTTCGCTTTTCCAGGTGGCCCTCGGCCTCCAGCTCTTTCAGGATGCGCTTCAGGTCAATCCGCGCAGCCCCTTTGATGCCAAAAGCCTTGGCAATGTCACGTTTCGCGGTGAGGGTCGGGTTCTCCGCGATCCAGTCAAGGATTTCGGATTTCGAGGGCATCTGGCTCATGTCCACCGCCTATCACAGCGCGGAACCGCCGTCATGCTCCAAAACGCTTAGTGAGCATGCGGGTCGGCCCCCTGGGCAAGGGCCAGATGGTGCGCCTGGTGATGCATCCCCAATGCCATGATCCCATAGAAACCAAGCGCGGAAACAAGGTCTGCCGGCCCGGTTGCTGTCAGCACCGCCCCGTCAGGACGTGGTTCTGCGGTCAGGTCCATGCCCTTGACGCCATCCATCACGGCAACATGCGCGATCACCATGCGCTGGATCGAAGCAGCCACCTGCCGATCATCCGATACCACGGTAAATGCGTATCCACCTGTCACTGCCGTGCGATCTGCTGTGGATCGCAGGGTCACGTTATCCATGTCAACAAGGTGTTGGCGCAGCACGTCAATGTTCACACGCGACCAATCCGTGGCTGGATCCGCCTGCAACAAGGTAACGATTTCCTGGATTGCGCCAAAGGCTGACTGACCTGCATCGCGTGGAGCGGCTGTGGCCCCCAATTCTGGGTCTTCTGCGTGCATAGGGCTGGCCTCTGCGGAATGCTGGTGCATCTGGTGGTCGCCATGCCCCGCTTGTTGTGCCGATGCGGGCCCGACAAACGCCAGTACCGATAAAACCAGGCTCATTCTCATCGCCAACTCCTTTTGCGGACCCTGGGCATTCTATGCCAGCTTTGTCCGCGCGCCCCACAAATTTTCGTGTCATGTGACGGTCGCGCGCATTTTGACGTTCATTCCCAAGCGCATATCGCGGCGGCTTGACCGCTTCGGCCCGGCACCCTACCCCTTGGGTAAAGGAGTCCCACATGTCCCAAGCCCTGATCGTGATCGACGTACAGAACGATTTCTGCCCGGGTGGCACGCTGGCCGTGCCCGAAGGGGATCGGATCATCGAGGGCATCAATGCGCTGATGCGGCAAGCGGATGCCGTGGTTCTGACGCAGGACTGGCACCCGGCGGACCATTTGTCCTTTGCCTCTCAGCACGCCGACGCGGCACCGTTCAGCCTGACCGAAATGCCCTATGGTCCGCGGGTGCTGTGGCCGGATCACTGCATTCAGGGGACCAATGGGGCGCAATTTCACCCGGCACTGAATGTCAACAAGACGGACATGATCATCCGCAAGGGATTCCGGCGCGGGATCGACAGCTATTCCGCCTTTTTCGAGAACGACCAGATAACGCCGACGGGGCTGGAGGGATACCTGCGCACGCGCGGCATCACCCGGTTGGAATTGGTTGGGCTGGCAACGGATTTCTGCGTGAACTTCTCTGCTGTGGATGCGGCGAAACTGGGCTTTGACGTGACCGTGCGCATGGACCTGTGCCGCGCCATTGATCTGGACGGATCCCTGGCCGCCGCAATCCACGGGATGAAAGCCGCCGGTGTCCAGTTGACCTGACCCGGTTGCCCGTGCCAGCCGCTTGCGGCAAGACTGTTCCCAGCGCCGACGGAGACCCACATGACCGACATCGCCACCCGCGTCTGGAACCACAAGTGGAAGATCGACCCGATTGTACGGTCACTGATCGACACGGACTTTTACAAATTGCTGATGTGCCAATCAGTGTTCCGCAACAGGCGCGACACCCAGGTGACGTTCAGCCTGATCAACCGAACGGACAAGGTACGGCTGGCCGAGTTGATCGACGAAGGCGAATTGCGCGAACAACTGGATCACATCCGGTCGCTGTCCCTGACACGCGGCGAAAGCACCTGGCTGCGTGGGAATACCTTTTATGGCAAACGGCAGATGTTCCGCCCGGACTTCATGGAGTGGTTCGAGAACCTGCGTCTGCCAGACTATCACCTGGAAAAACGTGACGGGCAGTATGAATTGACCTTTGAAGGCTCTTGGCCGGAGGTGATGCTGTGGGAAATTCCTGCGCTGGCCGTGCTGATGGAATTGCGCGGACGCGCGGTTCTGCACCAGATGGCGCGCTTCGAACTGCAGGTGCTGTATGCCCGCGCGATGACCAAGCTATGGGAAAAAGTCGAAGCCCTGCGGCAGGTCGACGGCTTGCGGATTGCCGACTTCGGTACGCGGCGCCGACATTCGTTCCTGTGGCAGGACTGGTGCGTCCAAGCCATGTGCGAAGGGTTGGGCGGCGCGTTCGTCGGCACCTCCAATTGCCTGATCGCCAAAAACCGGGATCTGGAGGCAATCGGCACCAACGCGCATGAATTGCCGATGGTCTATGCCGCGTTGGCGGAAAACGACGCGGCGCTCCGGCAGGCCCCCTATCAGGTGCTTTCCGACTGGCAGGAAGAACACGACGGCAACCTGCGGATCATCCTGCCTGATACTTACGGCACCGAAGGGTTTTTGCAGCGCGCACCGGATTGGCTGGCCGGTTGGACGGGCATCCGTATTGATAGCGGCGATCCGGCGGCGGGGGCGGAAACCGCAATCCGCTGGTGGAAAGAGCGCGGCGAAGACCCGCGGCAGAAAATGGTGATCTTCTCGGACGGGTTGGACGTGGACAAGATCACCGAACTGCACGCGCAGCTTGCCGGGCGGTGCCGACCATCCTTTGGCTGGGGTACGCTGCTGACGAACGATTTCCGGGGCCTGACACCGGGCGACGCGCTGGCGCCGTTTTCGCTGGTGTGCAAGGCCGTCAGCGCCAACGGTCAGCCCACGGTGAAACTGTCGGACAATCCCAACAAGGCAATGGGCCCTGAAGACGAAATCATGCGCTACAAGCGTGTGTTCGACGTGGGTGATCAACAACGGATGGATGTTGTTGTCTGAGCTTGGGCCAGCGAGAGGCCAACCCCTCGCGCTCCTCGGGGTACTTTAGCCAAGAAAAAGCTGGACGCCAGGCACTGATGGCGATTGGATTTGCCTATCGTAAAGCCGCCGGACAAAAGAGATTCATGATTGCCAAACTGGAAATGCTGATCGCCCTGTCAAAAGAGCAGCACTTTGGCCGCGCCGCGGACGCGCTGGGGATCACCCAGCCGACGCTGTCCGCCGGAATCAAGCAGTTGGAAGAGCATTTGGGCGTGAAACTGGTGCATCGCGGATCGCGGTTTCGCGGATTGACGCCCGAGGGGAAGCGGGCGCTGGAGCTGTCCTTGGGGATCGTGCGCGAAACGCGACGGCTGCGCGAAGAGATGCGGTTTTCCCGCAAGGGGCTGTCAGGCCAGATCCGGCTGGCCGTGATCCCGACCGCGCTGACCTGGGCCTCGGCGCTGGCGACACGGTTCAACGCCGCACATCCGAACGTGGGGTTTTCGATCATGTCACGCAGTTCAGTAGAGGTTCTGGCGCAGATCGAGAACCTGGAGGCGGATGCCGGGATTTCCTATCTGGACAACGAACCGCTGGGCCGGATGGCCGTGCAACCAATGTACCACGAACATTACACACTGGTGTGTCACGAAAGACATCCGCTGGCGCAGCGGACATCCGTGGGTTGGGCAGATCTGGCCGGGTTGAATCTGTGCCTGCTGACGCCGGACATGCAGAACCGACGGATCATCAACCGCAATTTCATGGAGGCGGGCCTGTCCCCGGCGGCGATGATCGAGTCGAATTCAATCGTCGTGTTGGTGTCGAACGTAGCCGCAGGCGACTGGGTAACAATCCTGCCGACTGACATGGCCGGTTTCCTTTCCGCAGGGCATCCGCTGAAGGTGCTACCGCTGAAAGGCGGTGTGACGGCGCACGGTGTCGGCCTTCTGGCCCCGCACCAGGAACCGCAAACGCCTGTGCTGGCCGCCCTGTTCGAAACGGCGGCTGGCTTGGCTAGGTGACTGGTGCCGTCGCGCGGCGCAGGCTGGCGATCACTTCGGGCTGGGCGATGAGGATATTCCTGTCACCGTGACTCTTGGACTGCCCCAGATCGACCGGGGCCAACCCGTTCATGTCTGCGGCGACATACCCAAGTTCCGCCAACAGCGCCTGGGCACGGAGGTGCGATTGCGAACTGCCCAGCCATTCGCACAGGATCCGCACGCGGCGATGGGACAGAACCTGACGTGCGCCCAGCAGCGCCTGAGCTTCGGCCCCTTCAACATCCAGTTTGATCGTCAGCGGGTCCAGTCCGTGATCCGCACAATAGCTGTCTATCGACACCACGGGCACGAGGTAGCAATCCTTCTCCCCGGCCAGAAAATCTGGGTCAAGCGACGCGCTATAGGCGTTTTCCCCGCCCGGGTCGTGGATTGGCAATTCACCGGGCGTATCGGAAACGGCGGCATTGACAATGGTCACATCCAGCCCGGAAACCTTCAGGTTCGTTTCAATGCGCCCGGCGACCCGGGCCAGGGGTTCGAACGCGATGACCCGAGAGGACGGCGACAACGCCTTGGCCATCAGGGCGAAAGTCCCGGTGTTGGCGCCGATATCCAGGATGTCACCCCCGTCACCCACCAGCCGCACCCAAAGCGCACGCTCCAGCGGTTCATGTCCGTTCCAGCCGCGCCAGAACAGTTCATTTTCTACCCGGTTGCCCCAGGATTGCAGGCGCAGCACCCCGCCACCGGGCAATTGCATCGAAAACGGCCCCCTGAAGTGCAGATGCCGAAACAAAGCTTCAGGCAGGCGGATCCCAAATTTCCGCAAGGGGGCAAACAGGGCAACGGCCGCGGTTCTGAGGATTTTTTTCAGCATCGCTTTCCCTCGGCCGTTGCGGACAATGGTGATCCCGGCAGGATTCGAACCTGCAACCTGCCCCTTAGGAGGGGGCTGCTCTATCCAGTTGAGCCACGGGACCACGTCCAAGCGTCTTAGCCGGTCGCAATCCCTTGAACAAGGGCCGGAGTTCGCGCTAACAATTGAGCACCCAATTCTACGGACCCTGACCGTGAGCCGCAAAGACCACCGCCCCCTGACCCTGCGTGACGTATCTGAAGCCTCGGGCGTGTCCGAGATGACGGTCAGCCGCGTGCTGCGCAACCGAAGTGACGTTAGCGACGCAACGCGGGAAAGGGTGCTGCGCGCAGCCAAGCAGCTGGGATATGTTCCCAACAAGATCGCTGGGGCGCTGGCCAGCCAGCGGGTAAACCTGGTAGCCGTGATCATCCCGTCGCTGTCCAACATGGTCTTCCCCGAGGTTCTGACCGGCATCAGCCGCACGCTGGAGGATACTGGACTGCAGCCGGTCGTGGGCGTGACGGACTACAACCCCGAGAAGGAAGAGAAAGTTCTGTACGAGATGCTTTCCTGGCGACCTTCGGGAGTGATTATCGCCGGACTGGAACATTCGGATGCCGCGCGCGCGATGCTGCGGGCCGCAGGTATTCCGGTCGTCGAGATCATGGACGTCGACGGCGAAGCGGTGGATGCTTGCGTCGGCATTTCACACCGGCGCGCGGGGCGCGAGATCGGCAAGGCGATCGTTGCGGCAGGATACAAGCGGATCGGGTTCATGGGCACCAAGATGCCGATGGACCATCGCGCAAGGAAACGGTTCGAAGGCTTTACCCAGGCGCTTGCCAAGGGCGGAATCGAGGTAGCCGACCAGGAATTCTATTCCGGCGGGTCGGCACTGGCCAAGGGCCGCGAAATGACCGAGACGATGCTGAAACGCACCCCGGATTTGGACTTTTTGTATTATTCGAATGACATGATCGGCGCGGGCGGGCTGCTGTATCTGCTAGAAAAAGGCTATGACGTTCCGGGCCAGATTGGACTGGCGGGATTCAACGGTGTGGAACTGCTGCAGGGTCTGCCCAAGCGACTGGCAACGATGGACGCCTGCCGGGCCGAGATCGGGCGCAAGGCGGCGGAAAACCTGTTGCAGCGGATCGAAGACCCCGAGGCGGACCTGCCAGACCGGCTGGAACTGACGCCCACCATTTCCCGCGGGGATACTCTGCGGGGCGATTGATGGCGATTCCGGTCCTGCCAAATGCGCTGGCGCGCCGGTTGTTTCTGCAAAAACACCTGCTGTCAGGATTGGAGTCTGGAACCGGGCGTGGGCAGGACTTGCTGTCAGTGATCCGCCGCCTTGGCTTCGTTCAGCTGGACAGCATCAACACCGTCGCCCGAGCGCACGACCTGATCCTGTTTGCGCGCCGCCCGTCCTACCGCCCCCGGAACCTTGAATTGCTACTGGAGCGCGACCGCACAGTGTTCGAGCACTGGACGCACGACGCATCCATCATCCCAACAGAGTTCCGACCGTACTGGACGTTGAAATGCGCCCGCGACGCCGAAGGGCTGCCCGGACCGTGGCGGCGCTGGCAACAGCATGACTTCGAACATCTTCAGGACGCGGTCCTTGCCCGGATCGGTGCCGAGGGGCCGCTCTGCTCTGCCGATCTGGACAGCGGCGACACGCGCAAGGGAGAAGGCTGGTGGGACTGGCACCCCGGCAAGACAGCACTGGAATATCTGTGGCGCTGCGGGCATCTGGCGGTGGATCGACGCGAGGGGTTCCGCAAGTACTATGACCTGAGCGAACGAGTGCTGCCGCCTGCGGGTTTGTCGCCGCCACAGCGCGAAATTCAGGATTGGGCCTGCAACGCTGCGCTGGACCGGCTGGGATTTGCAACGGCTGGGGAACTGGCGGCATTCTGGGGGATGGTGTCCAATACCGAGGCGCGGGAATGGGCCGACAAGGCCCTGAGGCAAGGAACGGTGGGCCTGATCGAAGTCGAGGGTGCAGACGGAAAACGGCGGCGGTGCCTGGCACGGCCCGACGTCATGGCAGTGGCCGATGCAGCCGCAGAGCCGACAGGGCGCATCCGTGTCCTCAGCCCCTTTGATCCCGCGTTACGCGACCGCAGCCGCGCCGAGCGGCTGTTCGGCTTCTCCTACCGGATCGAGATTTTCGTGCCCGCGGCCAAACGGAGCTATGGATATTACGTTTTCCCTTTGCTGGAAGGCGACAGACTGATCGGACGGATCGACATGAAGGCCGACCGCAAGGCTGGCGCGTTGAATGTCACCGCCCTTTGGCCGGAAACCGGCGTGCGGTTTGGCAAAGTTCGCCTGGCAAGACTGGAATCCGAACTGCAGCGGGTGGCGCGTTTCGCGGGGTGCGGGGTGGTGAACCTTGCATCCGACTGGCTGCGGGACCACTGAACCGGTCCGTCGCACAGTGAGTATTTCTGGCAAGATGAAAGGCGCGGGCGCGCTCAGATCATCTTAATGACATCCTTGTCCACGGCCAGCATGTAGCCTTTGCGGGCGATGTTCTTGACCAGCAATTCGCTGATCATCTGGTTGCCCAGCGTGTCCCGCAACCGCTTGATCCGGGTGGCGCCAGCAGCTTCGTCGCAATCGGCGGCATCGCGGCCGGAAACCATCGCCTCGATCTCGGCGCCGGACAGAACGTCCTCATCCATCCGCGCCTCTGCCAGAACGGACATGGTTTCCATCGCGGCCTCTGTCAGCTTGAACCCCATGTTGTTCAGATAGACGGTGTTTTCATCGCGGGAAATCAGCAAAGACGAAACCTGAATACCGGAGTGTTCGATTTCTGCCATGCGGCGGTTCAGGGCGACGATCATGACCAGAAACACCAGCGCCGCCACCAGCACTGCCGTGGCGAAAACCAGCAAAACGAAGATCACCATGCGGTAGCTGGCCAGCGTGTCCGAAAACGCCGTGCCGGATTGCGCCAGAATCTCCAGCAGCTTGATTTCGATTTCACCGGTCAGCAGATCGTTTTCGACAAAAATCCGTTCAACCCGGGCATTGAAGGCATTGGCGTCCGGCAAGGTTACAAACAGCACGACAGCCGCCACCAGCAGAAGTGTGACGATGGCGACGATCCCGACCACCACGATCCGCCCGCCAGAGCGGCGCATGTCAGAAGCGGAGGTAATACCGTCCTGCACTGTCTTTCCTTTCGTTCAGCCCATCCTTGCCGAAGACCGACAGCACGTTCAACAGAACCCAGCCGTTTCGCGCCAGTTTCGCGGCGACCTCGGACCGGGCGGCACCACGATCGCAGGGGCCATCCAGCCGAATGACACCGTAGTGCAGCCGAAGAGGATTGTCCTGCTTTGCCTTGTAGTCGGCATAGCATTTTTCGCTGGCCTGCACCGGGGCAGCGGGGGCCAGAAAGAGCACGGAAAGTGCAAGGGCGAGGATCTGTTTCATGGTTTGAAGAATGCGCAAGCAGACCAGGTTATTCAATAACCAAAGGGGGTTGCGGCAGGTGTTATCCGATAACAAGGGGGTGTTATTGAGCGACTTCGCCGGCTGGGGGCAAGGTTGTTCTGCATCACCCGGCCAATGTGGTTCGGGCAAACAGAATCACAGACCCGCAAAGGAGGACACCCCATGTCCCGCAAATTCATCGCCTCTGTCTTGGCCACCGCGCTGGCCATCACGTCAATCTCTGCCGTCCCGGCGAAAGCTGGCAACGATGACCTGGTGAAATTCCTGGCAGGTGCTACCGCGCTGGTCATCATCGGCAAGGCGCTGGACGGAAAAGGCCGCGCATCCACACGATACGATGACAATTACCATCGCCACGGCGGCCACAAGTACAATTACCAGTATGACAACATTCACCGCCACGGATATATCCCGCCGGTCCACAACGGTCGCCACTATGATGACAACGACTATGGCAAACCCGGTCGTCATTATGGCAAGCCCGGCTATTCCAACAAGAAGATCCTGCTGCCTGGCGCTTGTGAAACGTCGATCTGGTCGTCCAATGGCCATCGCAAGTTTCTGAACGTACGCTGCCTGAACCGTCGCGGCGTCCAAGTAAACCGGCTGCCGAACCAATGCCATATCAATGTCGGCAAGGATCGTTCCGGCAAGATCGGCGGCTATGCCACCAACTGTCTGGAAAATCGCGGCTATCGGGTGACCAACCGCTAAGCCCTTGCGTCATGGCCCCGCTTACGGTTCAACCGGGGCCATGAGCACACCAGATTTCAAAATCGAACAGTGGGTCCACGCGCAGGGATACCTGCGCGTGGTTGGCGTTGACGAGGTAGGGCGCGGGCCCTTGGCTGGTCCGGTGACTGCCGCCGCCGTCGTGCTGGACCCCGCCCACATCCCCGAAGGGCTGAACGATTCCAAGAAGCTGACCGCCAAACGACGCGCCGCGCTGCTTGAGGCCCTGCTGCACACCGCCGAGGTTTCGGTTGCCCATGCCAGCGTCGAGGAGATCGACGAATTGAACATCCTGCGTGCCAGCCACCTGGCGATGATGCGCGCAATCGAAGGGCTGTCGAACCCGCCGGACTACGCCCTGATTGACGGCAACCTGCTGCCCCGCGGCCTGACCCTTCCTGCGCAGGCGGTGATCAAGGGAGACGCGCTTTCGCTGTCGATTGCGGCGGCTTCAATTGCGGCAAAAACAAGGCGCGATCAGGTGATGGAGGCCCTGGCGCAACAGTTCCCCGGCTATGGCTGGGAAAGAAACGCCGGATATCCGTCAAAACAGCACCGCGAGGCGCTTCAAAATCTTGGTGTGACCCCACATCATAGACGTTCGTTTAAACCCGTGCACAATATCTTGTATCAACAGAAAAATGTAAGTGACTGATTCAAAAAAGAAATTGACCGCGAATCAGGTTTGACTCATCTTTGTCGTCAACCAAAGAGCGCAAAAATGCGCCGTGGAACCGAGGCAGAGAATGACGACAATGACCAAAAGCAAGGGCGCGACTGCGCTCCCACTCAACACGATTCTGGCCGGCGACTGTATCGAGGTGATGAACAGTCTGCCCGAAAATTCGATCGATCTGATCTTTGCGGACCCGCCCTATAACCTTCAGCTGAAGGGGGATCTGCACCGTCCCGACAACTCCAAGGTCGATGCCGTTGACGATGCCTGGGACCAGTTTTCGTCCTTCGCCGCCTACGACCGTTTCACCCGTGACTGGCTGGCCGCCGCGCGCCGCCTGCTGAAACCTAACGGTGCGATCTGGGTGATCGGCAGCTATCACAATATCTTTCGCGTCGGCGCATCGCTGCAGGATGCCGGTTACTGGATCCTGAACGACGTGGTCTGGCGCAAGTCGAACCCGATGCCGAATTTCCGCGGCAAGCGGTTCACCAACGCGCATGAGACGATGATCTGGGCCTCGAAATCCGAAGGCGCTAAGTACACGTTCAACTACGAGGCCCTGAAGGCGCTGAACGAAGGCGTGCAGATGCGGTCTGACTGGGTGCTGCCGATCTGCAACGGCGGGGAACGTCTGAAGGACGACAACGGCGACAAGGCCCACCCCACGCAAAAGCCAGAGGCCCTGTTGCACCGTATTCTGGTCGGGTCCACCAATCCCGGCGATGTCGTTCTGGACCCGTTCTTTGGCACCGGCACAACCGGTGCCGTAGCCAAGATGCTGGGCCGTGATTTCATCGGGATCGAGCGCGAAGAGGCGTACCGCAAGGTCGCGCAGAAACGTCTGGACAGCATTCGCAAGTTCGACCGCGAGGCGCTGGAGGTCAGCGCGTCCAAACGGGCGGAACCGCGGGTTCCCTTCGGCCAACTGGTGGAACGCGGTATGCTGCGCCCGGGCGAAGAGCTGTATTCCATGAATGGCCGTTTCAAGGCCAAAGTCCGCGCCGACGGTACGCTGATCGGCAAGGACGTGAAGGGGTCCATCCACCAGGTGGGGGCCGCGATGGAAGGTGCGCCCAGTTGCAACGGCTGGACCTACTGGGCCTACAAGCGCGACGGCAAGTACGTGCCGATTGACCTTCTGCGGCAGCAGATCCGCGCGGAAATGGCCAACTGACACTTCGATACACCAAGAACACCGCCGGTGCCTGTGGCCTGACACACGGCACTATGACTGCCCCGCCTTCGTTGGCGGGGCTTTTTTTCGGAACGTCCGCCCCGCCAATTCAGCAAACTACCAAACGCCTCATTGCCCCGGCAGGGGGTTGGAACCGTCCTTGTAGGGCTGCCAATCGGTGATCTCGGGGTAATATTTGCTGCGCCAGGCGCGCACACGCGGGTTCATCCTGCGTCGCCAAAGCGGCGGGATCATCGCAATCGCCGCCATCAGCGGATATCCAAAAGGCAATTGCGGGGCCTCTTCGTCACCATAGGTCTGCAGCAACGGAAATCGGCGCTGCGGCTTGTAGTGGTGGTCCGAATGGCGCTGCAGGTTGATCAACAGCCAGTTTGTCGCCTTGTGCGAAGCATTCCAGCTATGGTGCGGTTTGACGTGTTCGTATTTGCCCGCGCCCAAATGCTTGCGGGTCAGGCCATAGTGTTCCACGTAATTGGTCATCTCCAATTGCCAGACCGCGCTGGCGGCCTGCATGACGAACAGCGCAACGCCCTGCCATCCCCCCAACCAGAACGCCAGCCCCAACGCCGCCAATTGCAGCACCGCATAGCGCCAGAACGGGTTTCGCAGGCTGGTCACCGGCAGGTTACGCCGCGCCAGCAGGGATTTTTCCGCCTTGAACGCAGACCATACACACTCGAACAACACACGGGAAAAGAACCGTGGAAAGCCTTCGTTATAGCGCGCCGTCACCGCATCACGCGGGGTTCCGACATGGATGTGATGCACCAACAGGTGCTCTGACCGGAAATGCGAATACAGCACCGTGGCCAACAGCAGATCGCCCAGCCAGCGCTCCAGCCGGTTCTTCTGGTGCATCAACTCGTGACTGTAAACGATACCGATGGTGCCGGACAGCACGCCGACGCCAAAGAACAGCACGAACTTTTCCCAAGTGGACAGGTGACCGGTGTGGGTGACATACCAGATCAGCCCGTAGATCGTGATCGCCTGCACAGGAAACCACAGCATCGTAATCGCGCGGTACCAGAACAGCTGGCTTTCGGGGGTGTCAGGGTCTGGATTGTCCAGGTTCATGCCCATCGCCGCATCCAGGCCCGTGAAAATCCACCAAGCGGTCAGCGGCAAGAGCGCCACGGTCCAGCCCCCGTGAAATGCGCCAATCCACGCCAACGGAACCAACCCCAAGGACATCCAGAAAGGCGCGGCACGGCGGAACGAGGCGAAAGATGCGGTCGACATGGGAACCTCTGGTTCAGGCGTATTCAGCGGTCATTTTCGAACTGGTCCCGCGCAAGGTCAAACGCCTTTCGCATCACTGTCGGCAGATCGGATGGGCGAAATGTCGCGCGGGGCAAGAACTCTCCGGCCCACGGCTCTGCCCCGGCGGGAACGTCGGCCACCAGTACGGTCAGGCGCAGATGAAAATGGGTGAAAGTGTGCAAGACCTGCGCTGGCAGCTCTTTCCAGTCAGCCCGAACCGGTGGTGCAGGCTGCGGCTGCTCCTCCCAGTCGGACCCGGGCCAGCCCAGCATACCACCCAGCAACCCGTTGTCCGGTCGCCGTTCCAGCAACATCGCGCCATCCCCCCTGCGCGCAATATAGACATAGCCGTGGCGCGTCGGTTTGGGTTTCTTTGGCTCTCGTCGCGGCAAATCCGTCGCCGTGCCTTTGGCGCACCCTTCGCATTCCGGCCGCCACGGACAAAACCCGCAAGCCGGGTTGCGGGGCGTGCAGATCGTTGCCCCCAGATCCATGACGGCCTGCGCATAGTCGCCGGGTCGGTTCGAAGGGGTCAACGCCTTGGCCAGATTGGTTAGCTCTACCTTCGCCTTGGGCAGCGGTGTGTGAATATCGTGCAGCCGCGCCATGACCCGTTCAACGTTGCCATCCACCACCGTTTCAGGCCGGTCGAACGCGATCGAGGCAATGGCCGCGGCGGTATAGGGCCCGACCCCTGGCAGGGCCATCAGCCCTTCTCGCGTATCAGGGAAACATCCCCCCAGATCATCCGCCACCACGCGGGCGCATTTCAGCAGGTTCCTTGCACGAGCATAGTACCCCAGCCCAGCCCATTCGCCCATCACCGCAGCGTCATCAGCGCGGGCCAGCACCATCACATCGGGCCAAAGCGTCGTGAAACGTTGGAAATACCCCGTCACCGCGGCAACGGTGGTTTGTTGCAGCATGACCTCTGACAGCCAGACGCGATAGGGATCGGGCCTCACCCCGTCCAGACGATCCGCCGGACTGACCCGCCACGGCATTTCCCGTGCATTTCGATCATACCACTGCAGCAACGTCGCCGCCCGCGCTGTCATCCCGTCACGCAATCTTTATCCCCCGTCAGCCCTGATACCGCTGGCGTCTGCCCGCGTGCCTACTAGAATAGCGCCTGAAAGAGGGATGCAAGTCATGGCCAACCGCCACAGCACGACAAAGGGTTTCGCCCGCACGTCCAGCCTGTTGCAGACGCGAATCCGCAAGGCGGGTGAATCGCGCGGTTTCGCCGTGACCCGACTGCTGACCCACTGGGCCGAGGTCGTGGGCGACGATGTCGCCGCAATCGCCCGCCCGGTGGACGTGAACTATGGCCGCAAGGGCGGATTTGGCGCCACCCTGACCCTGCTGACAACCGGCGCGCAGGCCCCCATGCTGGAGATGCAGAAGGAACGCATTCGCGAACGCGTGAACGGGGTCTATGGCTACAACGCCATCGCTCGTATCCGCATCACCCAAACCGCCCCGGTCGGCTTTGCCGAGGGGCAGGCCAGCTTCTCCCACCGCAAGGCGGACACGCCCAAGGCACCTGACCCGAGTGTCATGGCCGAGGCGCAGGCGCTGGCGCACGGGGCAAAGGACGATTCCCTGCGCCATGCGCTGGAAACACTGGCCCGCAACGTTTTATCCAAATCGAAGAACTGAGAAAGGGACTGAAATGGACCGCAGATACGCACTGGGCGTGATTGGTGCAGCCGCCGTGATCGGCGGAGCCTACGCCTTGACCGGCCGCCCCGACGGGCTGCCCCCCTTGGCCGCGTTTGCCGAAGGGGCTGGCGATCCGGCGATGGTTACGGAAATGACCTTGGGCAACCCGGATGCCAAGGTGACGCTGATGGAATATGCCTCTTTCACCTGCCCCCATTGCGCCAACTTCCACAATGGCCCGCTGAAAAAGGTAAAGACCGAGTACGTGGACACCGGCAAGGTCCGCTTTGTCTACCGCGATGTCTATTTCGACCGTCCGGGCCTGTGGGCGGCAATGGTTGCACGGTGCGACGAATCCAAATTCTTTGGCATTTCAGATCTGCTTTATGCCGACCAGAAGGCATGGATCGGGTCCGGCGATTCCAGCGTGATCGTCGAGAATTTGCGCAAAACCGGCCGCATCGCCGGCCTGACCGAGGAACAGTTGGACACCTGCCTGAACGATGGTGAAAAGGCGCAGGCGCTGTACACTCGGTATCAGGAAAACATCAAGGCGGATGACGTCGAAAGCACACCGACCCTGTTCATCAACGGCACCAAGCATTCCAACATGAACTACGACGACCTGAAGGCCCTGCTGGACAAGGCGCTGGAAGGCTGATGACAACCCCGCTGGAAGGTATCAAGGTCGTCGAACTGGCGCGCATCCTGGCTGGCCCTTGGGCGGGTCAGGCGCTGTCCGATCTCGGGGCAGAGGTCATCAAGATCGAAAGCCCTGGCGGCGACGATACTCGCCAGTGGGGGCCACCCTATATCGAGAACGACGGCGAAAAGACGGCCGCCTATTTCCATTCATGCAACCGGGGCAAACGCTCTGTCACGGTGGATTTCCGCACCCCCGAAGGTCAGGCAAGGGTCCGCGAACTGGTCCGCGACGCGGATGTGCTGATTGAAAACTTCAAGCTGGACGGGCTGAAGAAATACGGGCTGGACTATGACAGCCTGAAAGAGGTCAACCCCCGGTTGATCTATTGTTCCATCACCGGGTTCGGGCAGACCGGGCCCTATGCACACCGGGCGGGGTACGATTACATCATCCAGGGTATGTCCGGGCTGATGTCGATCACCGGCGACCCGGACGGGCAGCCGCAGCGGGCGGGCATCGCCATCACGGATCTGTTCACCGGGATGTATTCGACCACGGGTATCCTGGCGGCACTTCTGCACCGGGAACGTACCGGAAAGGGGCAGCATATCGACATGGCCCTGCTGGATTGCGCGGTGGCGGTGACGGCGAACCAGGCGATGAACTATCTGTCCACCGGCACGCCGCCGGGGCGAACGGGGAACTATCATCCGAACCTGACGCCTTACCAGGTATTCGACTGCGCCGATGGCTATATCATCATCGCAACCGGCAATGACGCCCAGTACCAGCGGCTGTGCGCGCTTCTGGGGCTGGACTGGATGATCTCTGCCCCCGAATTCCTGAGGAACCCCGACCGGGTCGCCAATCGCGAACGGATGATCGGTCTGCTGATGGATGAAACCCGCAAATGGACCAAGGCGGACCTGCTGGCCGGGTGCGAGGCACAGGGCATTCCCGCCGGACCAATCAATGACATGGCCGAGGTCTTTGCCGACCCGCAAGTGCAGGCGCGCGGCTTGCGGATTGATCTGGACGGGGTGCCGGGGGTACGAATGCCGATCCGTTTTTCCGATGCAGAGTTGAAGCTGGACCGCCCATCGCCGCGCCTGGGCGAAGCGGACTAGGGGGCGCTGCCCCCCCGCCTGCGGCTCCCCCAAGGTATTTTCACCAAGAAGAAACCGTCAGCCGTAGTCCCGCGCGCCGAAAATGGCTGAACCGACGCGGACATGGGTTGCACCCTGCGCGATGGCCCGTTCGAAATCGTCCGACATGCCCATTGAAAGCTGGTCCAGCCCGTTGCGCGTGGCGATCTTGCGCAGAAGCGCGAAATGCAGCGCGGGTTCCTCTTCCACGGGCGGGATACACATCAGGCCGCGGACAGGCAGGTCCAGCACGCGGCAGTCGGCGATAAAGGCGTCGGCCTCGGCCGGCTGGACACCCGCTTTTTGCGGTTCTTCGCCGGTATTGACCTGGATGAACAGATCGGGGCAATGGCCCAGTTCCTGCGCCAGACGGGCCAGTGTCTGCGCCAGCTTGGGGCGGTCCAGCGAATGGATGGCCTCGAACATCTGCATGGCCTGCCGGGCCTTGTTGGTTTGCAGCGGGCCGATCAGGTGGACGTTGACGCCCTCATACTGTTCGCGGAAGGCGGGCCATTTTCCGGCGGCTTCCTGCACCTTGTTTTCGCCGAACAGGCGGTGGCCTTCGTCCAGAACGGCCTGAACACGGTCGTTGGGCTGAACCTTGGACACGGCGATCAGGTGGGTGCTGCCGGGGGCGCGGCCCGCGGATTTTTCGGCCTTGGCGATGCGGGCCTTGATTTCGGACAGGGACATGGGGGCCTCTTGCTGCTGACAGGGCCATGAACCACAGATTCAGGGCGCAGTCAAAACCAGGGGCGCAAAAGAAAAGAGCGGGCGCAAGGCCCGCTCTTCCCTTAAGAAACGGTGGTCAACTTAGAAGTTGAACTGAACACCGGCTTCCGCGTAGGTCGAGCCGTCCATGTCGGCGATACCTGCGCCGAAGGACACGCCGCCGCCCAGGTCGTGGTTGACGCCGATACCGACGTTCGAACCGCCAGCGGCCAGGTCAACTGCGGTCAGAGTGACCTTGGTTGCTGCGCCAACTGCCATGGTGCCGGTCAGGCCAACAGCGTTGCCAGCGTCGGAGTCATCGACGAACAGGCCGACGGTTGCGCCGCCGATGGTGCCCTGAACGTACAGTTTGGTGACGTCGTTAACCGAACCGGTTGCGTCCTGGTGCGACAGCGACACAACATAGCCGTTGTCAGCATAGACGACGCCGAAGTGGGTACGCTCGTTGACGCCCGAGTCGGAGTGCGATGCGCGAACGGTGAATGCGCCCATGGTGTAGGTCACCATGACAACACCGTTGGTCGAGTCGCCTGCGTCCGAGGTCAGGCCGATGTCGTGGTCAAAGTAACCGATGGTCCACGGGTCAACGAACATGAAGCCGGTGTAGCCCAGGCCACCAGCGTAGAAGCCGGGGGTGGCTTCTGCTGCCGACACGTTGCCGATCGACAGGGTCAGGCCGCCTGCTTTGGCGTGGAAAGCTGCGTCGCGGATTGCGCCGCCAGCCGAACCAACTGCGTCGTCAACGCCGTTGCCTGCGTCGTCCCACTGGATGCGGGTCTGAGCGGTGAAGCCGATGCCGTTTGCCGATTCCGCGGTGCCGGTGATGATCAGACGCAGACGCTGGTCAACGATGGTTTCGTTGGCTGCGCCTTCGGAGTAGATCACACCAAAACGGCCGTAGCCCGACAGGGTGATGTCGGCTGCTGCGACGCCAGCGGTGGCGACCAGAGCAGTCGAAGCGATGAGAAGCTTTTTCATAGGTTGTTCCCTCGGTTTTCCAATCATGCGCCCAAAACGGGGAATCCGTATTGGGTATGGCGGTTGTGTCGCTCTTTTGGGGGGCGGTTTGCAAGCGCCCGAACCGGCGGCGGGCAGATTGGGGCGATACGTGGTGCAGCTTTGCCACAGTCACCCCCGGGAGGTCGGCTGGCGACCTTCGGGGGAATCGCGCCCGACTAAGTCCTTGCCCCGCGCGGGGCGGTTGGTTAGGAAGGTTGCCAAACAGCTGTATATGGGCTTGGGCATGGCATTTCCTGGTATCAAACCGCTTACGATCGTTCTGGTTGCGGCCCTGGCCGTGTCCGGGTGCTCACGTCAGTACAAGAATACAGAGCCGGAGTACGATCCCGAAGAGACCTTCAAGCCGGACCTGGCGCGGGTGGACAGCCCCAGCAAGGGCGGGTCGACGATCTGGGATCTGTTCAAGCCGCGGAACAACGACCTGAAGGTTTCGGTCAACCGCTATATCTGGAACGCGTCGCTGGAAGTGCTGAATTTCCTGCCAGTTCAATCGGTTGACCCGTTCACCGGCGTGATCGTCACGGGCTATGGCACGCCGCCGGGCGGGGGCGCGGCCTATCGTGCGACCGTTTATGTCAAGGATCCGGCGCTGGAGGCGCGGTCACTGGTGGTGGCGCTGCAGACGCGCAACGGGCGTCCGGTCAGCGCCAGCACGCAGCGCGCGGTAGAGGATGCGATCCTGTCCCGCGCCCGCCAGTTGCGCATGGCCGACCGCCGGTTCTGATCCACGAAACCACCCAGATGACAGCCCCCCGAGCGTCCGGCGTTCGGGGGCTTTTGTACTTTTTCGGCCCGGAACCACAGGGATTGCCCCGCAGCGCGCAACGGCACCGGACGTTGTAATAATCTTTGGCTATTTCTTGCCGACGCTGCCACCCAGTTCCTGCAACGAATCGAGGTCGGCCAAGGCCCAGGGCAGGCCCTGATTCCGATAGATTCGCTTGCCCAGCCGGGGGTAGTCGCCGACATCATGCGGCAGGCGTTCCCCGATCACCAGACAGCGCAGAACCTCGGGGCCGGTGTTGCGGATGGAATGGGCCAGCCCGCCCTTGCGATAGCCGATGAAATCGCCGGGGCCGACGGGGTATTCCTGATCCCCGATCACCGCGGTCGCGGTCCCGGACAGGACATAGAGGCATTCATCCTCGTGGTGGTGGGCGTGGTGTTCGGTGGTCAGGTGGCCGGGCTGGACCTCTATCAGGTGGACACCGATGCCGGTCAGACCCGCCGCGTCGCCCAGCGATTTGTTCAGCCGCCGGGCGTCGGGGTTCAGGAAGTGTGTTTTTTGCGTCCCTTCCATCTGCGCGATCTGGTCTGCGGTGATCAGGTAGGTGTCCTGCGTCATGAACATATCCCCCGTATCATTCGGGCAAAGGGCTGGGCGTCATGTGATAAAGCTGGTCAATCCACGCCATCTGCTGCGGCAGGCAGGCGGTTTTCAGGTCATAGTTCTGGCGGATATAGGCGCGGGCGGCCTGCCCCAGACGTTCGCGCTGCGCCTTGTCGTCCAGCAATTCGCAGACCCGATCCACCAGCGCCTCTTTGTCAAAGAAATCCACCAGCCGGCCCGTTTCGCCTTCGGTGATCGCCTCTTGGACCGGGGCGGTGGCGCTGGCGACGATGGCGGCCTCGGCGCTCATGGCCTCGAACAGGGACCACGACAGCACGAAAGGATAGGTCAGGTAGACATGCACGCGGGCCACCTGCAGCAGGCTGACGAACTGGTCATAGGGAATCCGGCCAAGGTAATGCACGCGCTTCCAGTCCGGCGTCGGGATCTTGCCGCGCACCTCGTCTATATAAATCTGCTTCCACGTCTGGCCCTTGGGCGCGCGGGCCCCATAGCTGACCTCGTCCCCGCCGACGATCAGCACCCTGGCGTTGGGGCGCTCTTTCAGCAGGCGCGGCAGGGCGCGCATGAAGATGTGATAGCCGCGGTAGGGTTCCAGATTGCGGTTGACGAAGGTGATCACCTCGTCATCGCGGGTGACGGTGGACCCGTCCGGCAGGGTCAGCCGTGCATCGGGGTTGCTGACCAGCAGATCGGTGTCGATCCCGTCGTGAATCACGCTGATCTTTTCCTGCCAGTCGGATGGATAGGTGCTAGCCTGGAACTGGGTCGGGGACAGGCCCATGTCGCAGACCGGCAGATGGATGAGGTTGTTGAGGTTCTTCAGGCGCAGGCGGATCGGCTCTGTTCCCACCGTCGGCTTGCGGAATTCCGGGTCAAAGCCGACGTGGTCTTCGCCCGCCTTGTGATACAGTTCGCAATACAGACCGATCCGCGCGTTGGGCCAGACATCGCGCAGGAACATCGATTCCCCCCAGCCGGGATGAGCCACGATCACATCCGGCACGAAGCCGCGTTCGCGCAGCTTCCAAGCCGCGGCAAAGCAGGCTTCGGCACGAATGACCTTGGTGTCGAAATCCTGAACCCAGGGGTGGATGCCGTCGCCCTGCTTGCGTTGGATACCATAGGGAATCATCTGCACGCCCTGCCATTTGCCGGGTTCCTTCACCCGCAGGGTCAACGCGACGCACTGGTGGCC
Source organism: Thalassovita sp. (assembly GCA_017792425.1). Classification (GTDB taxonomy): domain Bacteria; phylum Pseudomonadota; class Alphaproteobacteria; order Rhodobacterales; family Rhodobacteraceae; genus Thalassobius. Next base: position 397,358 of record CP051233.1, on the reverse strand, counting down.
CTGCGCCGCCAGCGCCGGGGCAAGATGTTTGAACTGTCCGGGAAAATTCTGGTGAATAAAAAGGATCTTCATCTGCCTGCCTGTATCTGTTTGGGCAAGTATATCGCGGGTTTTTCCCCAGAACAGACCCGGATTTCACGACTTCCCCCTAGACCACGGGCGCGTGCGGGCCTATCACCCCTTCCGACACGCGACTAAGGAAAGGTCCGCCCGACATGACGCGCTATTCCGCTGGCGAAATCGAAGCCAAATGGCAAGAGGCCTGGGAAAAGGCCGAAATCTTCAAGGCCGTGCGCAGCGCGGACAAGCCGAAGTACTACGTGCTGGAGATGTTCCCCTATCCGTCGGGCCGCATTCACATCGGGCACGTGCGCAATTACACGATGGGCGACGTGATCGCGCGCTACAAGATGTCCACGGGGCATAACGTGCTGCACCCGATGGGGTTCGACGCCTTCGGGATGCCGGCGGAAAACGCGGCGATGGCCAGCGGCGGCCACCCCAAGGAATGGACCTATTCCAACATCGACACCATGGTCGGCCAGATGAAACCGCTGGGGTTCGCGCTGGACTGGACCCGGATGTTCGCCACCTGTGACCCGGAATATTATGGGCAGCAGCAGTCCATGTTCATCGACTTCATCGAAAAGGGTCTGGTGTACCGCAAGAACGCCGTGGTGAACTGGGATCCGGTCGACATGACCGTTCTGGCCAACGAACAGGTGATCGACGGCAAGGGCTGGCGCTCTGGCGCCGAGGTGGAACGGCGCGAGCTGACGCAGTGGTTCTTCAAGATCAGCGATTTCTCCGAAGAACTGCTGAACGCGCTGGACGGGCTGGACGACTGGCCCGCCAAGGTGAAACTGATGCAGGCCAACTGGATCGGGAAATCGCGGGGGCTGCAGTTTTCGTTCAGCATGATCGACGGGCCGCATGGCGCCGACCGGATCGAGGTGTACACCACCCGTCCCGACACGCTGATGGGGGCGTCCTTCGTGGGCATCTCGCCGGATCATCCGCTGGCCAAGCAGCTGGAACGCGAACGCCCCGAGGTGGCCGAGTTCTGCGCGCTTGCCCGCAAGGGCGGCACCACCGCCGAGGCGATCGAAACCGCCGAGAAGCTGGGCTTTGACACCGGGCTGCGCGTGCGCCACCCGTTTGACACCGCGTGGGAACTGCCGGTCTATATCGCCAACTTCATCCTGATGGATTACGGCACCGGCGCGATCTTCGGCTGCCCGGCGCATGACCAGCGCGATTTCGAATTCGCCACCAAGTACGATCTGCCGATCACCCCGGTTTTCGTGGCCGAGGGCACGGAAGAAGCAACGCTGGCCGAGGCCTACGTGCCGCTGAAATCGGAAAAGGTGCGCTATGTCCGCGGCTTCGCCGGGACAGAGGTGCAGACCGGCGACGAGGGCGTCGATACCGCGATTGATTTCTGCGAACAGAACGGCGTCGGCCAGGGCGTGACCAAGTTCCGCCTGCGCGACTGGGGCCTGTCCCGTCAACGCTATTGGGGCTGCCCGATCCCGGTCGTGCATTGCGACACTTGCGGCGTGGTGCCCGAGAAAAAGGAAAACCTGCCGGTCCGCCTGCCCGATGACGTCACCTTTGACGTGCCGGGCAACCCGCTGGACCGTCACCCGACATGGCGCGATTGTTCCTGCCCGAAATGCGGCGCCCCGGCCAAGCGCGAAACCGACACGATGGACACGTTCGTGGACAGTTCGTGGTACTTCGCGCGCTTCACCGCGCCCCATGCGGACACGCCAACCAGCATGGAAGACGCCGATTACTGGATGAACGTCGACCAGTATATCGGCGGGATCGAACACGCGATTTTGCACCTGCTGTATTCGCGGTTCTTTGCTCGTGCCATGCACATCTGCGGCCACCTGCCGGAAAAATCCAAGGAACCGTTCAACGCGCTGTTCACGCAGGGCATGGTCACGCACGCGATCTATAAGACCGTGGGCGAAGATGGCCGACCCGTGTACCACTACCCCGAAGAAGTGAATCTGCGCGACGGCAAGGGTTTCCTGAAGGACGGGCGCGAGGTGACGATCGTGCCCTCGGCCAAGATGTCGAAGTCCAAGAACAACGTGGTGGACCCGGTACAGATCATCCAGCAATACGGCGCCGATACCGCGCGCTGGTTCGTGCTGAGCGATTCGCCCCCCGAACGCGACGTGGAATGGACCGCCGCCGGGGCCGAGGCCGCAGCCAAGCACCTGGCCCGCGTCCACCGCATCGCCGCCGATATCGCCGACAGCAACGACGCCCCCAACCCGACCGAGGACGAGGCCCTGCTGCGCGCGATGCACAAGTGCATCCATGACGTGACCGGCGGGATCGAATCCTTCGGCTTCAACGCCTCGATCGCCAAGCTTTACGGTTTCACCAACACGCTGGCGAAATCCAAGGCCGGCAGCATGGCGCGGATGATCGCGGCGAAAACGCTGGCGCAGCTGATGTCCCCGATGACCCCCCACCTGTCAGAAGAAATCTGGCAGATGCTGCATGGCGACGACCTGATCGCCACCGCCGACTGGCCGGTCGCGGACGAAGCGATGCTGGTGGACGACACCGTGACCCTGCCGATCCAGATCAACGGCAAGCGCCGCGCGGAAATCAGCGTGCCCGCCGACATGGCCAAGGAAGAGGTTGAAAAGCTGGTTCTGGCGCATGATGCTGTGGCGAAGGCCCTGGACGGGGGCCAACCGAAAAAGCTGATTGTCGTGCCGGGACGCATCGTGAATGTGGTTATCTAAGCGCAAGGCCCTGTTGATCATTGCCGCCGCAGCCTTGGCGGGCTGCGGTTTTGCGCCCGCCTATGGGCCGCAGGGCGCGGCGAACGGGTTGCTGGACAGCGTCACGGTGGACGCACCCGAAAATCGCAATGAACAGTGGCTGGTGCAGCGGTTGGAATCCCGGCTGGGGCGCACGGATGGCGGGCGGTATCAGCTGGGCTACCAGATGACCTATAGCAGCAAGCGCATGGCGGTAACCAAGGACAACACCACATCGCGGTTCAATATCGTGGGCGTCGTGGACTATGCGCTGCGCGACGGGGAAACCGGCGTGGTTCTGACCAAGGGCAAGGTCACCAGTTTCACCGGCTATTCCACCACATCGTCAACCGTGGCGACGCTGGCATCGGAACGCGACGCCCGTGAACGGCTGGCCATGATCCTGGCCGACCAGATCGTGACCCGCCTGACCGCCGCCGCGCCGGGGCTGGCCAAATGAAGCTGGCGGGCCGCGAGGCCAACCGCTATTTCGCCCAGCCCGATCCGGGCAAGACCGGGCTGCTGATCTTTGGCAAGGACACGATGCGGGTGGCGCTGAAACGCCAAGAGGTCATCGCCGCGCTGATCGGCCCGCAGGGCGAGGCGGAAATGCGCCTGTCGCGGATTGCCGCCGGGGATCTGCGCAAGGATCCCGCGATGCTGCTGGACGCCGTCAAGGAAATCAGCTTTTTCCCCGGTCCGCGCGTGGTGCTGGTCGAGGACGCCAACGACACCGCCGCCGACGCCATTCTGAACGCGCTGTCCGACTGGCGTGACGGCGACGCGCAGATCGTGGTGACCGCTGGTGACCTGAAGCCGACCTCGAAGATCCGCAAGGCGTTTGAATCGCATCCGGGCGCCTTTGCCGCCGCGCTGTACGACGACCCGATGACCCGCGAAGAGATCGAGGCCGAGCTGGCCCGGTCCGGCCTGACCCGGTTGGGCGACGGCGTGATGCAAGACCTGACCGGATTGGCGCGCGACCTGCAGCCGGGTGATTTTCGTCAGTTGCTGGAAAAGCTGGCGCTGTACAAGCGCGGCGATGACATGCCCGTCAGCGGCGCGGACGTGGCGGCCTGCGCCCCGGCCTCGACCGAGGCGGCGCTGGACGAGCTGCTGAACATCGTGGCCGAGGGCCGCGCCCCGGAACTGGACCCGATGCTGAAGAAGATGCAGGCGCAGGGCGCGAACCCGGTGTCGCTGTGCATCGGCGCGACACGGCATTTCCGCCTGCTTTATGCGGCGGCGGCCAATCCGGGCGGGCGCACGTTCTTTCCCGGAAGCTACAAGCAGAAGGAACGCATGGGCCGACAGGCGCAATCGCTGGGCGCCGCAAGGCTGGAAACCGCGCTGACCCTGCTGACGGATACGGACCTTCAACTGCGCTCTGCCGGACAGCACGCCCCCGCGATGGCGTTGGTCGAGCGCGCCTTGATCCGGTTGGCAATGCTGGCCCGGCGATAGTTCCGCTGGATTTCCCGCCGCATCTGGGCTTTGGTGCGTCCGGGACACCGCGCACACCCGCGCGAAGAGGGAGAGAAAGAATGTATCAAGTCATCGGCGACACCCAAAGCCGCGCCTTCCGCGTCACCTGGATGCTGGAGGAACTGGGCCTGCCCTACGAGCAGATCAAGGTTAAGCCCCAGTCGCCCGAGGCGAAGGCCCACAACCCATCCGGCAAGATCCCCGTGCTGAAAGAGGGCGACACCGTCCTGACCGATTCAACCGCGATCCTGACCTACCTGGCTGACAAGACCGGCAAGCTGACCTATCCGGCAGGGACCGTCGAGCGCGCCCGGCAGGACGGGCTGACGCATATGATTCTGGACGAGCTGGATGCCGTGCTTTGGACCGGCGCACGGCACAGTTTCGTCCTGCCCGAGGACAAGCGCGTCCCGGTGGTGAAGGACAGCCTGAAGTGGGAATTCGGGCGGAACTGCGCGCGGTTGGCCGAATGCCTGAAAGGGCCGTTCCTGATGGGTGAGAAGATGACCATTGCCGACATCATCGCCACCCATTGCCTGAACTGGGCCTATTCCGCCAAATTCCCGGTCGAGGACGAACGCCTGCTGGCCTATGCCAAGGCAATGCGTGGACGCGAGGCGTTCAAGCGCGCCGTAGCAAACTAAAGCGTCACCCCTTTAACCCGAGCCATCAAGATAAAGGCGAGGCGCCCACAACATTCCCATGTTGCACTGCGTTCCGCCAAAAGCTGTGTCTCGGGTTCATGGCGGAACGCTTTGGGCGTCTGCTGACAGGACAGGCCGGGGGCGCTGCCCCCGGACCCCCGGGGTACTTTCACCAAGAAAAAACCAGTCATGCAGACAGGTAGGCAGCGGCGCTTTGCCCAGCCCGCTTACCCGTGGCCAGGCAGGCGGTCAGCAGGTAGCCGCCCGTGGGGGCCTCCCAGTCCAGCATCTCTCCGGCGGCGAATACCCCGGGCTGGGTTTTCAGCATAAGGTCGGGCGTGAGCGCATCCAGGCGCAGACCGCCTGCGGTCGAGATCGCCTCGTCCATCGGGTAGGGTCCGATGAGCGGCAGCGGCAGGGCCTTCAGGACCGGGGCGGGGTCCGGCGGCAAGGGGCGGGCGGCTTCCATGACCAACGCCTGCTTGACCGGATCGTGCAGCAGTTTGCGCAGGCGGTTGGACAGGCTTTGCTTGGGGTTGGCGGACAGTTTGGTACGAACCTGCTGTTCCGTCAGGTCCGGGATCAGGTCCAGCGACAGGGGCGCGCCATACCGCAGGGGGCGCGACACGGCGTAGATGCCGCCGCCCTCGACTCCGCGAGCCGAGATCACGAATTCGGCCCGCACCGCCTGCCCGCCCGCCTGCAGGATCACGTTCTTCACCGGTTTGCCGAAATGGGCGGCCATATGCGGGGACCAGTTGATGTGAAACCCCATGTTGGCCGGCTGGAACGGCGCGAGCATTCCGGCGTCCAGAAACCCGGACCATGCACCGTCTGATCCCAGCCGTGCCCAACTGGCCCCGCCGCAGGCCAGCACGATGACATCGGCGGGCAGGGTCACCGGGCCCTCGGGGGTGTCGAACCGAGGAGATGTCAACCCGCCGGTCCAGCGCCAGCGGGTGCGAATGTCCACCCCCTGCGCCGCCAGTCGACGCAGCCACGCGCGCAGCAGCGGCGACGCTTTCATCGCCACTGGGAACACCCTGCCGGAAGAGCCGGTGAATACCGTCTGCCCCAGCCCTTCGGCCCATCGGCTGACATGGTCCGGGCCGAACGCTTGCAGCATCGGACGCAGGAACGGCGCGGTCTCTGCGTAGGCGGACAGGAAAGTTTCGAACGGTTCGTCCTTGGTCAGGTTCAGGCCGGATTTGCCCGCCATCAGGAATTTGCGCGCGACCGAGGGCTTGGCCTCTGCCACGACGACCTGATGCCCGGCGGTGGACAGCACATCCGCCGCCATCAGCCCTGCTGGCCCTGCACCGATCACCAGCGCCCTTGCCTTCTCTACCCTGGTCACTCTTAGTTACTCTCCCTGACCGATCCGATCTGCCCCCTGTGCCAGCGCCCGATCCCGCCGGAGGCCCGGCAAAGCCTGCACCACCTTGTGCCAAGACTCAAAGGCGGCAAGGGCGGGCCGACGGTACTGTTGCACCAGATCTGCCACGATGAAATCCACGCCACCCTGACCGAAGCCGAGCTTGCCCGTGACTATCACACGATCGAGGCATTGCGCCGCCACCCCCGGCTGGAAAAATTCCTGCGCTGGGTGGCGAAACGCCCGCCCGGCTTCCATTCGAAAACCCCTGGGCCCAGGCGCCTACGCTGACCACGCGCACCTACCCGAGGACGCGGCCGGAGGCCAAGGACGAGATAGCCTGCGCGCGCGTCAGCGCGCACCTTCAGATCACTCCCGGCACAGCGCCTTGATGCCGGTGGCGATCTCTGGCCGCGCTGCCAGCGTATCCGCGGCGATCTCGCGCGCGGCGGCCACCACGTCGCCCTCGATCAGCCGGTCCACGAGCCCGAAGCTCAGCGCCTCTTCCGCCGTGATCTTCTGGCCGCCCATCAGGATCAGCTTGGTGCGGGACGGGCCGATCAACGCGGCCATGCGGCCCGGGTCGGACGGCTGCGGCAGGTAGCCCAGTTTCATCACCGGGTAGAAGAATTTCGCGCCCGGCACCGCCAGCCGGATATCGCAGGCCAGCACCATACCGTTCGCCCCGCCCGCCAGCGTTCCGTTCAACGCGGCGATGGTCAGCCCCGGCAGCGCCGCCACCGCACCGGACAGCCGTTCCCACAGCGGCGAGGTCGCCAGCCCGGCGCGCGCCTCGTCCAGGTCGGCCCCGGCGCTGAACACCTTGCCCGCGCCGGTCAGGATCACCACCCGCGCCTCCTGCGCGTCCTCGACGATTTCGCACAGCCCTTCCAGCATCTGCGCGGTCAGCGAATTCGCCCTGTCTGGCCGGTTGATCGTGACGATCCACAGCCCATCGTTCTTTTCCAGTTCGATCATGCCAATCCCACCTGTTTGCGAACGGTCTCGTCCCGCAGCGACACCTCTTGCCCGCGCAGGGTATCGCCCGCCGGGCCGGACATCCACAGCAGGCATTTCGCCACCCAGTCGGTGGGAATGTGATCTGACCAGTCCAGCTGGGCGACCGGATTGATGCCGCTGACCTTGATTTCCCTTTGCATCTGGGTTGCCACCGTGCCCGGCGACAGGCCCATGACCCGCAGCCCCTTGCCACGCAGTTCCAGATCGGCGCAGCGGGTCAGCATCGCGGCCCCGGCCTTGGAGGTGCAATAGTGGCTCCAGCCTTCCAGCGGGTTGTGGGCCGCGCCGGAACTGATGGTGATGATCGTGCCACCCCCTGCCGCCGCCATCACTGGCGCTGCCGCGCGGATGCCGAAATAGGGGCCGTTCAGATTGATGTCCACCGCGTGGGTCCAGCCCTCGGGGTCCGAGTTCAGGATTGGTGCGATCGGTTCGATCACGCCGGCGTTGTTGATCAGGATATCCAGACCGCCGAACGTATCGGTGCAGACCTTGACGGCGTGAACGATGTCATTCCAGTTGCTGACGTCGCCGCTGACGGCGCGGGCCTGTGCGCCGATGTCCTTTGCAATCTGCCCCACCTGCGCGCCGGAACGCGCCATCAGCACCACGTTCGCCCCGGCCTCGGCGTACAGCCGGGCGGCAGATTCCCCGATGCCCCGGCTGGCGCCGGTGATCAGGACGGTTTTTCCTTCGAATGCCATCTTGTCCTCCGCTTATCGTGATCGTGGTAAACTGCCAGTTCGCCGGGGTCCAGCGGCTTGGCCCTTGACCCTACCCGGCATTGGGCGGAAGCTGCGGGCGATTTGTAATCGGAAGGGTTCGTTATGAAACACTGGACAGCATTGAAAACCAGCGCCGCGGCAGCGGCATGCCTGACCGGATCGGCCGTTTTCGCCGACGTCGGCGCCCAGGATGTCTGGGGTGCCTGGAAGCAGCAGATGGAACAGTACGGCTATGCCGTGACGGCTGACGAGTCGAGGTCTGGCGGGGTGCTGGACCTGTCCAACATCGCCATGCACATCACAATGCCCGAAAACGAAGGCACCCTGGATGTGATGCTGGAACGGATGAGTTTCCGCGAAAAGGGCGACGGCACGGTTGAGATCGTGATGCCCGCCAGCCTGCCCGTGCGCGTCCATGTCGAACCCAAGGGCGAAGAGGTCGTGGACCTGATCGTCAACTATGACACGCAGGGCATGGTGGCCGTGGTGTCCGGCGATCCGGGCGACCTGACCTATACCTATTCCGCCGCCGCCGCGTCACTGGTGCTGGCCAACCTTGTGGTGGATGGCAAGCCCGTGGACCTGGGCCAGATCGCCCTGACGTTGACCAACGTGTCGGGCCGGTCCGCCACCCGCGACGGCGCCATCATCGAGGCCAGCCAAAGCTTTGCCGCCGAAACGCTGGCCTACAACGTGGACGTGACCGACCCCGAAGGTTCGGGCGAAAAGGTGTTGATGCAGGGCAACCTGAACGGGCTGCAGGGCAGCGGCACCTCGGCCACGCCGGAAAACATCGACATGCAGGACATGGCAGCCGCGTTGCGGGCGGGTTTCGGCTTTGACTTTGGGCTGACCCACCAGGGTGGGCAGCACCAGTTCGAATCCACCGGTGGCGAGGATCAGTTCAAAGGCAGCAGCAGTTCGACAAGCGGCGCGCTGCGCGTCGCGATGAGCGCGGGCCGCCTGATCTATGACGTGCTCAGCACTGGATCGTCGGTCGAGGTACAGAGCATGCAATTGCCCCTGCCGGTGTCCTTCCAGATGGCAGAGGCCGGATTCCGCCTGTCCATGCCGCTGGCGAAATCGGACGATTTGCAGGACTTCCAACTGAAGATCGGGTTGTCGGATTTCACCATGGCGGACATGCTGTGGGGCATCTTCGACCCGATGGGCCAATTGCCGCGCGATCCGGCCACCGTGGCCGTGGACATCAGCGGGCAGGTCAAACTGACCCACGACCTGATGGACGAAAAGGCGATGACCGCGTTGGGGGACCAGCCGCCGGGCGAGATTCACGCCGCCACCATCAGCGGGCTGAATGTTCGCGCCGTCGGGGCCGAACTGACCGGCGATGGCGCGTTTACCTTTGACAACACCGACCTGACCAGTTTCGACGGCGTGCCGCGCCCGCAGGGGGAACTGAACCTGTACCTTGTCGGCGCGAACGCCCTGCTGGACAAGCTGGTGGCGATGGGCTTCGTCCCAGAGGATCAGGCAATGGGCGCGCGCATGATGATGGGGCTGTTCGCGGTGCCCGGCGATGCGCCCGACACCCTGAAATCGAAGATCGAGGTCAATGATCAGGGCCATGTTCTGGCCAACGGGCAGCGGCTGAAATAACCTGACCGCCCTTGTTTCGGGCCGCGGGCAGATCGTCCGCGGCCTTTTCTTGCGCCGCGCTTGCCTGATGGTGGCGGGGCGATTACCTGTCAGGCACATATTTCGGAACCGGAACCGCATGACCCAATCGCTTGAAACCCTGACCCACGCCCTGATTGATGCCGCCCGCAAGGCTGGCGCCGATGCCGCCGACGCGCTGGCCGTGGCGGGCACATCCGTGTCCATCGACGTGCGCGGCGGCGCGCTGGAACAGGCCGAACGGTCCGAAGGCACCGATATCGGGCTGCGCGTGTTCATCGGGCAGCGGCAGGCGAATGTGTCAGCTTCGGACACCCGGCCGGAAACGCTGGCTGCAATGGCCGAACGCGCCGTGGCGATGGCAAAAGAGGCGCCCGAGGATCCGCATATCGGGCTGGCAGACCCGGCGCAATTCGCGCAGGGCTGGGACCTGGCCGGGCTGGAAATGTGCGATCCCGCCGCCGAACCCGACCCCGCCGCCCTGCAGTCCGATGCCGAGGCCGCCGAAGCCGCCGCGCTGGCCGTGGGCGGCGTGACCAAGGTCAGCGGCGCCAACGCCGCCTATGGCAAGCGGGCGTTTCACCTTGCCACCTCGAACGGGTTTTCCGGCGGCTATGATCGGACTGACCGCGCCGTCAGCGTGGTCGCCATCGCGGGGACCGGCACGGGAATGGAGCGCGACTATGACGGTGATACCCGCATCTTCCAGTCCGACCTTCGCAGCCCGCAGGACGTGGGCCGCACCGCAGGCGAACGCGCCGTGGAACGGCTGGGGGCGCGCAAGCCCAGGACCGGCACCTTCCCGGTGCTGTTCGACGAACGGATTTCCTCCTCGCTGATCGGACATCTGCTGGCGGCGATCAACGGCGGCGCCATCGCACGCGGATCGTCGTGGCTGCTGGATGCGCTGGGACAGCCCGTGTTGCCCGCGCACCTGTCGCTGATCGAAGACCCGCACCGCCCGCGCGTGTCCGCCTCGCGCCCGTTCGATGCCGAAGGGTTGCCGACACAGCGCCGCCGGGTCGTTGAAAACGGCGTGCTGACCGGCTGGACGCTGGACCTGGCCACCGGGCGCAAGCTGGGGATGCCGTCCACAGGCAACGCCGCGCGCGGGGCGTCCGCGCCGCCCGCGCCCAGCGCGTGGAACGTGGAACTGACACCGGGCGACCAGACCCGCGCGGACCTGATCCGCGACATGGGCACCGGCCTGCTGGTGACATCCATGATCGGCGCCACGATCAACCCCAACACCGGGGATTATTCGCGCGGGGCGGCCGGGTTCTGGGTGGAAAACGGCGAAATCACCCACCCGGTCAACGAATGCACCATCGCGGGCAACCTGCGCGACATGCTGCTGCGGATCATCCCCGCCAATGACGCGCGCACCCACCTGTCGCGCGTGGTGCCGTCGCTGCTGGTCGAAGGAATGACCCTTGCCGGCGACTGATCTGGACCTGCTGATCGCCGCCGCCGAAGAGGCCGGGCGGATCGCCACCCAGTACACGGGGAAATCCGCCAAGTCGTGGCACAAACCCGGCGACCTTGGCCCCGTGACCGAGGCCGACCTGGCCGTCAACGACATGCTGCAGCGTGAATTGCGCGCGGCCCGGCCCGATTACGGCTGGCTGTCCGAGGAAACCGAGGACAGCAATGTCCGGCTGGAACATGACCGCGTGTTCATCATTGACCCGATCGACGGCACCCGCAGCTTCATGGAGGGCGCGGATACCTGGGCGCATTCGCTGGCCGTGTCGCAGGGCGGCGTGATCACCGCTGCCGCCGTGTTCCTGCCGATGAAAAAGAAGCTGTACACCGCCGCCGAAGGGATGGGCGCTTTCCTGAACGGGCGGCCGATCCGCGCTTCGGCCCGCACGGACCTGACCGGGGCCAGCATGATCGCGGCCAAGCCCAACTATGCCCCGGCCAACTGGCGCGGCGGGCGGGTGCCGAACGTCAAACGCGCCTACCGCCCCTCGCTGGCCTATCGCCTGTCGCTGGTGGCCGAAGGACGCTATGACGCGATGCTGACCCTGCGTGACAGTTGGGAATGGGACATCGCCGCCGGTGACCTGATCCTGCGCGAGGCGGGGGCCATCACCAGTGACCGGTGGGGCAAGCCGCTGCGCTTCAACAACCCCTATCCGCAGGTCAAGGGTGTCGTCGCCGCCGCCCCGGCGATACACGCGGACCTTGCCGGGCGCCTGGCATGGTGGCCGGGATAGACACAAAATCATCGATGTCGCCCAGTTCGGCGGAATTCGTGATAGGATACCGATAGCCGAGGCATTCACGCAGGCAGGGGCCGAACCCAGGAAAGGAGATCGGACCGATGATCATGCGCATATTCCAAGTGACAACCCGCCCCGGCAAGGAAAAGGACTTTGACAGGTTCTTTCACGAAACAGCCATCCCGCTGATGAAAGGCACCAAGGGCATCGTTCAGGTGTTTCCCGGCGCGCCACGATCCGAAAGCCCCCGAGAATTCAGTTTCGTCATGATCTGGGATTCGTTGGCGTCATTAAAGGCGTTCGTCGGTGAAAACTATACCCAGCCGCATATCGACCCCGCAGAGGATGAACTGGTCGAATCCCGGACGATCAAGCACTATGACCTAGTGACCGAATGAAAGACATCTCACGCGCCCTTCCCTCTGCAAAAAGCGGCCGCTAACGTGGTCCTGATAAATCAGGGAGGATCGGCATGAAACTGGGATACAAGGATCTGCTGGCGCGGGCCGACGCGCAGGTGAAATCCTATGACATCGCAGAGGCGCTGGCCCTGCGGGACAACCCGGACGTGGTGTTCATCGACATCCGCGACCCGCGCGAACTGGAACGCGACGGGATGATCCCCGGTGCCCATGCCGCGCCGCGCGGGATGCTGGAATTCTGGATCGACCCCGAAAGCCCGTATCACAAGCCCTACTTCGCCGAGGACAGGGAATTCCTGTTCTACTGCGCCTCTGGCTGGCGGTCGCTGCTGGCCGCCGAGGTGGCGCAGCAGATGGGCCTGCGCGTGGCCAGCCTGCGCGGCGGCTTTGGCGACTGGCGCAGGGCCGGGCATCCCGTCGCCGCCCGGGAACACCGCCAGCCCTGAGACGGGCCATTTCGCCGCCTTGCAGCATTTCCCCCCAGGGCGTAGGTTGCCGCCGAATTGACAGGAGACCCCCAATGACTCAACGCCTGCACCTGGTTTTCGGCGGTGAACTGGTTGACCCGACCGGCACCGAATTCAAGGACACCAAGGACATCCACGTCGTCGGACTGTTCCCCGACTATGCCTCTGCCTATGACGCCTGGAAGGCCGAGGCGCAGCGCACCGTGGACAACGCCCACATGCGGTATTTCGTGGCGCATGTGCACCGCCTGCTGGAACAGGACATGGCGGCGCCGGCTGGCAATCAGGGCTGATCCGGCCCAATGGCGCGGTCGCTCAGTCTTGCTGCCTACCTGGCGCTGGTCCGGCGCGCGCCCCGGAAACCGGCTGATTTCCCCTGTGACCGCCCCGACGGGCCGTTCCTGTGGGGGCACGCGACTTCGCTGTCCAAGGCCGCGGCGCTGCTGCAACTGGCGCAGCAGTTGCGGGCGCAGGGATCGCCTGTCAGCCTGCTGCTGACCACCCCGCCCAACATGCCCCGCCCGGACCACCTGAAACCCCATGTGGTCTGGCAGCACACCCCCGAGGAATCGGCGTCCGAGATACGCCGGTTCCTGTCCTATTGGTCGCCCGATCTGCTGTTGTGGACCGGAGGCGATCTGCGGCCCGCGCTGATCCATGCCGCGTCCCGCGCCGGGATGCCGATGTACCTTGTCGATGCCGAAGAGGACGGGTTCGAAGGCAGCGGCCTGCAATGGCTGCCTGACCTGACCCGGCAGATCCTGCCCCTGTTCACCGCCATCATGGCCAGCGACGAACCTGCCGCCCGGCGGTTGGGGCGGTTGGGGTTGCCCTCGGCCAAGGTGTCGGTCACGGGCCGCCTGCAAGAGGCCGCCACCGCCCTGCCCTGCGACGAGGAAACCCGCGACGACATGGCAGAGCGGTTGTCCGCGCGTCCGGTCTGGCTGGCGGCGATGCTGCAACCGGACGAACTGGAAACCATCCTGACGGCGCACCGGGCGTCCTTGCGCTATTCGCACCGGCAATTGCTGATTCTTGTGCCGGACGACGAAACCCGCGGCCCGAACTTCAAGGCCCGGCTAGAGGCCGAAGGCTGGCGCATCGCCGTCTGGTCCAATGGCGACTACCCCGAGGAAACCACCCAGATCCTGCTGGCCGATACGCGCGGCGAAATGGGCCTGTGGTATCGTCTGGCGCCAATCACGCTGATGGGATCGTCGCTGATCCCCGGCCACGGCGGGCGCGATCCGTGGGAACCGGCGGCACTGGGGTCGGCCATCCTGTACGGTCCGAATGTCAGTCGCTACCTGCCTGCCTATTCCCGGCTGGCAGGTGCGGGGGCAGCCCGGATCGTCCGCGATGCCGACACGCTGGCCGCCGCGATTATCCGTTTGTCCGCACCGGATCAGGCCGCCATCATGGCCCATGCCGCATGGGAGGTCAGTTCCGAAGGGGCAGAGGCCACGGACAAGCTGATGGCCCTGGTACAAGACGTTCTGGATCGGAAGGACAGCCGCTGATGCAACCGCCCCGCTTCTGGTTTACCACGCCGGACCGGCCAGCCTGGCAAGCCCGCCTGCTGGCGCCGCTGGGCGCGCTCTATGCCGGGGCAACCCGTCGGCGGTTGCAACAGGGGCATGCCTATCGGCCCGATGTCCCGGTCATCTGCGTTGGGAACCTGAACGCAGGCGGCACCGGGAAAACCCCGACCGTGATCGCGCTGGTGTCGCGGTTGCAGGCGGCGGGGGCAGTGCCCTGCGTGGTGTCGCGCGGCTATGGCGGATCGGCCCAGGGCCCGGTCGAGGTGGACCCCACCCGCCACACCGCCGCCGAGGTCGGGGACGAACCGCTGCTGATGGCGGCCTTCGGCCCGGTGATCGTGGCCAAGGACCGCGCCGCCGGGGCACGGCTGGCCGCCGACAAGGGCGCCAGCGTGATCGTGCTGGACGACGGGTTTCAGAACCCCTCGGTGGCCAAGGATCTGTCCATCGTGGTCGTGGACGCGCGCATGGGCTTTGGCAATGGTCGCTGTATGCCCGCCGGGCCGCTGCGCGAACCGGTCCCCGCCGGGATGGCGCGCGCCGACATGGTGCTGTCCATCGGCGAAGCCCCGGATCAGGACACGTTTGCCGCGCAATGGGGCCATACAATTGCCGTTCCACACCTGCGCGGCCACCTGGCCCCGCTGGAAACCGGAATGGACTGGACCGACACGCCGTTCCTGGCCTTTGCCGGGATCGGCCATCCGGAAAAATTCTTTCGCACCCTGCGCGGCCTTGGGGCCAACATCCTCCGGGCCGAGGCGCTGAGCGATCACCAGACCCTGACCCCTGCCCTTCTGAACCGGCTGGAAACAGAGGCCAAGCTGCGCGGCGCGCAACTGGTGACCACGGAAAAGGACGCCGTGCGTCTGCCGCAATCCTTTCAGCAGAAGGTGATTACCCTGCCGGTGCGGCTGCAGGTGGATCAGCCCGAGGCGCTGGATGCCGCCCTGCGACGGCTGACCGGGCAACCCGGCCCTAGCGAATGATCAACCGGCTGCGGGGGGTCAGGTGTTCCGCGATGAACCGCAGATCGTCGCGCGCAAAGGCCACGCAGCCCGCCGTCGGCCAGCCCGGACGCCGCCATTGATGCACGAAGATGGCTGACCCCCGGCCCGGCCTTGCCAGCGGATAGTTCCAGTCCGTCACAAGGATCAGGTCATACATCGGGTCCGCCCGGCGCAGGTGTTCATGGCTGTGCGGATAAGGCGCGCGGACCAGCCGGTTATAGTCCCCGTGATCCGGCGCGTCTGACCACAGGTCATTCGGCCCGATTGGCTGCGCCCAAGGCACCGGCGCGGTGATCCTGTCAGCGCGGTACAGCATGTCCACGATCCGGTGAACCCCGCGCGGGGTGGCCCCGTCGCCTTCGCGCTTGTCGCCAGTCAGGCCGCCCCGCCCAATCGTGCAGGGAAACCGCCGGTTCAGGAACCGCACATGACCGGGCATCAGGACCAGGTCCGCTGCCGTCATAGCAAATGGCCGGATTTCTTGGCCTTGGTCGCCAGGTAGCCGCGGTTATGATGGGTCTCACCGACCTTTAGCGGCACACGTTCTGTCACGGTCAGGCCGTTCTTTTCCATCATCGCGATCTTGCGGGGGTTGTTGGTCAGCAGGCGCACCGATTTGAAGCCCATCTGCTTCAGGATCTGCGCGCCCAGTTTGAAATCGCGCTCGTCATCCTCGAACCCCAGCCGGTGGTTGGCCTCGACCGTGTCGAACCCCTGATCCTGCAGCGAATAGGCCCGCATCTTGTTGGCCAGCCCGATGCCGCGCCCTTCCTGGTTCAGGTACAGCAGCACGCCAGCGCCTTCGTCGCCCATCTGCGCCAACGCGCCGCGCAATTGCGGGCCGCAGTCGCATTTCAGACTGCCCATCACGTCGCCGGTAAAACAGGCCGAATGCAGCCGCGCCAAAACCGGTTTGTCCCGCGAGGGCGATCCGATTTCGAACGCATAATGTTCCTCGCCGCCATCCTCGGGGCGGAAGATGTGCAGCCGGCCCTTTTCATGCGCCTCGACCGGCAGGCGGGCGCTGACCACCGGATGCGGCACCGGGGAGGCGGCCAACAAGGGCGCGGCGACGGGCGCATTCACCAGCGTCAGGGCGTTTTCCGTCGCGAACGCCGCCGGGTCTGACAGCGACAGCAGCACGGCAGCGGGCAGCAGATGCGCGGATTTCACAAGGTTGATCGCCAGCCGGTGCAGATCGGCCCCACCGTCGCGCGCGGTCACCAGCGGCCCCTTCATGGGCGAGTTCAGATCGTCCGCAGGATCGGCCACGCCGGTGATCCAACCCAGCGACACATCCCCCGGCAAGCGCACCCGCGCAACATCGCCGTCATAGGCGCGCGCCTTCAGCGTCTCGGCCCGGCGCGCGGTGATGGCCAGCACCGGGTCGCCCCCCAGCGCGCGCAGGTCCGCCAGCCGCTGCGGCGTCAGCGTTTCCGCCGCCAGAACCAGCGCGCCGCCGTCCCCGCACAGCACGACCGGCACGCCCATCCGCAGGTCAGCGCGGGCGCGGGCCAGGATTTCTGTTACATCGGGGGCAAAACTCATGCGCGTCCATCCGCCAATTTCCCCGAACATGTACGTCTTTTTCATTTGGTTTGAAACATTTCCGCGGCGAAAAACACGAGGCCGTGAGAGTTTTGCAGCAAAACTTGTTCCGGCGTCATGGCGGCCTCATCTTTTCGTCATCAGCGAAGGAGGGTCCAGAAATGGGACAGCTCAAGAAAATTCTGCTCGTCGATGACGACGAGGATCTGCGCGAAGCGCTTAGCGAACAACTGGTCATGACCGAAGATTTCGACGTATTCGAAGCCGGGTCCGGTAGCGAGGCCATGAAACGGGCCAAAGAAGGCCTGTATGACCTGGTGATCCTGGACGTCGGGCTGCCCGACACCGACGGGCGCGAGTTGTGCCGCCTGATGCGCAAACAGGGCGTGAAATCCCCGATCCTGATGCTGACCGGCCATGACACGGACGCCGACACCATCCTGGGGCTGGACGCCGGCGCCAACGATTACGTGACCAAACCGTTCAAGTTCCCGGTCCTGCTGGCCCGCATCCGCGCCCAACTGCGCCAGCACGAACAGTCCGAGGACGCCGTGTTCCAACTGGGGCCGTACAGTTTCCGCCCGGCGATGAAGATGTTGGTGACAGAGGACGACAAGAAGATCCGCCTGACCGAAAAGGAAACCAACATCCTGAAATTCCTGTATCGGTCCACCGAAGGCGTCGTCCCGCGCGAAGTGCTGCTGCACGAGGTCTGGGGCTACAACGCGGGCGTGACCACCCACACGCTGGAAACCCACATCTACCGTCTGCGCCAAAAGATAGAACCCGATCCTTCCAACGCACGGCTGCTGGTGACGGAAAGCGGTGGCTACAAGCTGGTCGCCTGAGCCATTGAGCAAAGTCAAGGACTGCAGGTCCGCGAATCATTAGTATGACAAGTAACCCGAGTACATGCGGGGTCCTCCATGTACACCTCCCTGTTGGACTGACCCGGGCTTGGCCCGGGTCTTTTTTTGCGTGACAACACCCGGAAACCCGCGTCAGGCTGGCTGGAAACAAGGAGCGCCGGGTGGAAATTCAGATCGTCTTGCTGGCTGTCGCTTCGGCGGTGCTGATGGCGCTGGGGATCGTGCTGTCGCGGTTCGGGCTGCGCGGCATGGGGCCATTGCAGGGCGGGTCGGTCAGCGTGCCGACCAGTGCGGTGATGTTCCTTCTGCTATCGCCGCTGACCGTGGATTTCGACAACTGGACCCCGAACGGTGTGGCCATTTTCGCAGCGGCGGGTCTGATCTATCCGGCGGCGGTGACGATCCTGAATTTCGTGTCCAACCAGCGGCTGGGTCCGAACCTGACCGCCGCAGCCGGCAACCTGACCCCGCTGTTCGCCATCGGGCTGGCCATCCTGACGCTGGACGAATGGCCGCGCCAGATGCAGGGCCTGGGCATCGTCGTGGTGGTGGTGGGGCTGTTCCTTGTCACGTCGGCGCAGGTGCGGCATTTCCCGCGCGCGCATCTGTGGCTGCTGGCGGTCCCGGTGTTGGGCGCGTTCCTGCGCGGGGCAGCGCAACCTCTGGTGAAACTGGGCCTGCAGGACTGGCCCAACGCCTTTGCCGCCTCGCTGATCGGTTACTGCGTCTCCACGCTGGTGATCTGGACCTTCCGCCTGCTGCGTCGCCGCGCCAGCCCACCGGACCGCAAGGCGCGGCGCTGGTTCATGGCGGTGGGCGTGGCGAACGGGCTGGCGCTGCTGACGTTGTATGCCGCGCTGGCCCGGGGATCGGTGACGGTGGTTGCGCCCATTGTCGCCTCCTATCCGCTGATCACGATGGGGCTGGCGTGGCTGCTGCACGGGCGCGAACCGCTGTCGCCGCGAACCATCGCGGGCATGGGGATTTCCGTGCTGGGGGTGTCGCTGGTGCTGTTGGGATAGACCCGCGCCCTAGTATTCGTTGATATCCCCGTCATAGGGATCATCCTTTGATGCCCGGTTTCGGAACACGATCCGAAGGACGATCCAGCACAGGCCCGACACCACCGCCCACAGCACCAGCAGCCCTGGCACGCCCAGCACTTCCGGCCCCGCCAGCCACAGAAACCCCGCCGTCAGGACCGCCCCCAGCCCAAAGCCCAGCGCGATGGTGGACGGCAACAGGATCTCGGCCACGCCCAGCACGACTGCGGCGATCAGCCAGATCAGGGGGTTGTGAAAATCCAGCAGGCTCACGGTCCTATCCTTTCCTGAACAGCTTGAACGCATCCCCGAAGGCCTCTAGCGCGGACGCAGGAACGATCACCGTCTGCACCCCTTGCCCTTCGGATATGCCCGCCAGCGCCTCTACCTGTTTCAAGGCCACCTGGAACTGCGCCGCCTCGATCCCGTTTTCCCGGATGGACGTGCCGACGATCTGGTTGGCATAGGCTTCGGCATCCGCCTGCAAGCGCCGGGCCTGCGCGGATTTTTCAGCGGCATACAGGTCCGCATCCGCCTTCAGTTCGATCGCGCGCTTGCGGCCCTCGGCCTCGGTCACGGCGGCACGGCGGGCGCGTTCGGCGTTCAACTGCTGCAACATGGCCTCTCGTGTCGCCTGGTCCAGGTCCACGTCCAGGATCTCGGCCCGCGTCACCTCGATCCCCCAGGCTTCGACTGCGTCCTCGATGGCGGTCTTGATTTCCTTGATCAGCTGGGCGCGGTTGGATTGCACCTCGTCCAGTTCCAGCTTGCCCACTTCGGACCGGACGATCCCCGCCACTGTGGTGGAAATCGCCCCGTCCACGTCGCGGATGCGATAGACGGTTTTTTCCGGCTGCAACACCCGGTAGAACACCGAGGTTTCCAGCTGCACCAGCACGTTATCCGCCGTGATCGCATCCTGAGACGCATTCGGCAACTGCCGTTCCAGCACCGTCACCTTATGCGCGACCGTGTCGATGAACGGGATGATCAGGTTGATCCCCGGTCCCAGCACACGGCGGAACCGTCCGAACCGTTCCACCACCCATTTATCCGCCTGCGGCACGATCCGCACCCCGCGCAGGATGGTCAGCAACACCAGCCCGGCGACGGCAAGCGGGAAGATGACTTCGGCGGGAATGGCAAACTCGTTCATGTCATGACACCTTGGATGATACGCCCTGACGATAGCAATCGCCCCACCACCCCACAACGCCAAACAGTTGTGATCCGCCCGCTGGCATGGTTGAAAGTACACTGACAGAAACCGGAGATGCCGATGCCCTTCACGCTTGCCACCTGGAACATCAACTCGGTCCGCCTGCGCGAACCCATCGTCTGCAAGCTGCTGACCGAAGAAGCCCCCGACATCCTGTGCCTGCAGGAATGCAAAAGCCCGGTGGAAAAGATCCCGATGGATCGCTTCCGTGAACTGGGATATGGCCACATGATCGCGCGCGGCCAAAAGGGCTATAACGGCGTGGCGATCCTGTCCCGGCTGCCAATAGAGGACGTGGGCGATCAGGATTTTGCCGGTCTGGGCCATGCCCGCCACGTCGCCGGGCGGCTGGAAAACGGCGTAACCATCCACAACTTCTATGTCCCCGCCGGGGGCGATGTACCGGACCGCGCGGTGAACGACAAATTCGGCCAGAAACTGGATTACCTGACCGACATGCGCGACTGGTTCCATTCGGACCGGCCGGAAAAATCCATCCTTGTCGGCGACCTGAACATCGCCCCGCGCGAAGATGACGTCTGGAACCACAAGCAACTGCTGAAAATCGTGTCCCACACCCCGATCGAGGTGGACCACATGGCCGATGTGATGGACGCGGGCAAATGGGTGGATATCACCCGGCAGGACATCCCCGAAGGCCAGCTTTACAGCTGGTGGTCCTACCGGGCCAAGGACTGGGACGCCGCCGACAAGGGCCGCCGACTGGATCACGTCTGGGCCACGCCCGACATTTCCAACGCGGGCCACAACAGCCGCATCCTGCGCGCCGCCCGCGGCTGGGAACAACCCAGCGACCACGCCCCGGTCTTTGCCACCTTTGACCTGTAAACCCCTGACGGACGGGTTGTTCAACGCCCCGTCCCGCTCCATATAAGGGGCAACCAATTCCGTGAGGATGACCGATATGCTTGAACTTGGAAAAACCACTGCGCCCGCCGCCGATCTGATCAAGGACGTGACCGAGGCGAACTTCATGGCTGACGTCGTGGATGCCTCGGCAGAGGTGCCGGTGATCGTCGATTTCTGGGCCACCTGGTGCGGCCCGTGCAAAACGCTGGGTCCGATGCTGGAAGCCGCCGTGACCAAGGCAAAGGGCGCCGTGAAAATGGCCAAGATCGACGTGGACCAGAACCAGCGGCTGGCGCAGGCGTTGGCGCAGCAGGGTCTGCCGCTGCAATCGGTTCCCACCGTCGTCGCCTTCGTCAAGGGCCGCCCGGTGGACATGTTCCAGGGCGCCGTACCCGCGTCTGAAATCGACGCCTTCATCAAGCGCGCAATCGAGGCCGCGGGCGGCGATCCCTCGGGCGGGCTGGACGACGCGCTGGCCGCGGCCGAAGAAATGCTGACCGAAGGCGCAGTGCAGGACGCGCTGCAGGTCTTTGCCGCCATCCTTGAGGAAGATCCCGAAAACGCCACCGCTTTCGCTGGCATGGCCCGCTGCTACCTGGCTGCGGATGACCCGGATCAGGCAGAGGCCGTGCTGAACGGCGTCCCCGCCGCGCTGTCCGCTTCGGCCCCGATCGAGGCCGCCCGCGCCCAGCTGGAACTGGCCCGTCAGGCCGCCAATTCCGGCCCGCTGGACGAATTGCGCGCCACGCTGGACGCTGACCCCACCAACCTGCAGGCCCGGTTCGACCTGGCGCAGGCGCTGCATGCCGCCGGTCAGGTGCAAGAGGCGGTGGACCAGTTGCTGGACCTGTTCCGCCGCGACCGCGAGTGGAATGACGGCGCGGCCAAGGCGCAATTGTTCACCATTTTCGGCGCGTTGAAGCCCAACGACCCGATCGTGCTAAACGGGCGGCGCAAGCTCAGCTCGATGATATTTGCCTGACGGCTGCGTCGGACTATCTCCTGCCCATGGTACTGAAGTTCGACCTCCCGCAGATCATTCCGGTGTTCCCGTTGACCGGGGCAGTCCTGCTGCCCCGATCCCGTTTGCCGCTGCATATTTTCGAACCGCGCTATCTGGCGATGCTGGATGATGCGCTGAAATCGCCGTCCCGCATGATCGGCATGGTGCAACCCTGCCACGACTGCGGCCCCAAAAGCCGCCTGCACCACATCGGCTGCGCCGGACGCGTCACGCAGTTCTCGGAAACCGAGGACGGGCGCTATATGGTCACCCTGTCGGGCATTTCCCGTTTCCGCATCCTTGAAGAGGTCGAAGGGTTCACCCCCTACCGCCGCTGCAACGTGTCCTGGCATGGCTTTGACCGCGACCTTGGCGGCGAAGAACACGACACGGCCTTCAACCGCAAGGATTTCATGACCGCGCTGGGCCGCTACTTTGCCCATCGTGGTATGGAAACCGACTGGGAAACCCTGCAAGAGGCGGAGGACGAGCTGCTGATAAACTCTCTGTCCATGCTGCTGGACCTGGACCCAGAGGACAAACAGGCCCTGCTGGAGGCCCCCTGCCTGTGCACCCGCCGCGAAACCCTTGTCACGCTGATCGAATATGCGCTACGCGGCGGCGACGGAGAGGAAATCATGCAATGACCGACACACCCGCCTTTGACCGCCGTATGCTGGAGGCGCTGATCTGCCCCGTGACTCACGGCCGTCTGGACTATGACGCCGACAAACAGGAATTGATCAGCAAAGGGGCCAAGCTGGCCTTTCCGATCCGCAACGGCATCCCCGTGATGCTGGTGGACGAGGCCCGCCAACTGGGCTGACCACCGGCCTAGGGTTTCGTCTGCCCAAGGTAATCCCGCAACGCCAGCGGCGGGTCCGCGAACAACGCGCCGGTATCCACCGGCCCCTGCGCCACCCCGTCCGCCACCAGGATCGTCTGCGGCGCAATCCGCTGTGCATCCCGGGGATCATGCGTGACCAGCAGCAGCGTCGCGCCGGTTTCCGCCAGCAGCTCTTGCACCAGATCCAGCATTTCCGACTTCAGCGCCGGCCCCAGCGCGGCAAAGGGTTCGTCCAGCAACACCAGCGCCCGGTTCTGCACCAACACCCGCGCCAGCGCCGCGCGCGATTGCTGTCCGCCCGACAATTGCCCCGGCTTGCGCGATTCCAGCCCCGCCAGCCCGACCCGCGCAATCGCCTGCGCCACCCGCGCCCGCTGTGCTGCATCCAGCCGCAGATCGGGACGCAGGCCCAGCCCGACGTTCTGCTGAACCGTCAGGTGCGGAAACAGGTTGTTGTCCTGGAACAGCACCGACACTGGCCGCTTGCCGGGCGCCAGCGCCGATATGTCCTGCCCGTCCAACCGCACCCGGCCCCCGGCGACATCCTGAAACCCGGCGATCACGCTCAACAGCGTCGATTTCCCCGCCCCCGAGGGCCCGATCACTGCCACCCGCGCCCCTTGCGGCACCGTCAGGTCGGCCCGCAATTCAAACCCGTCCTGCCGGATCAGCATGTTTTCAAGCGTCAGCATTCCCGCGCCCCCCGCGATCGAACAGCCAGAACAGCGACAGGCTGGCTGCCAGCAGGATCAGCGCGGCACCGGATGCGGCCTCCATCCGGTAGGCGCCCATCAGCCGGTACATCTGCAACGGCAGCGTCGCTTGCTGCGGATCGGCGAACAGCGCCACCACGCCCAGATCGCCCATCGACATCGCCGCCGCCAGCCCCGCCGCGAAACCTATCGCCCGCCGTGCCCGTGGCAGGATCAGCCACCGCAGCCGCGCCCAGCCGGACAGCCCCAGTGCATCCGCCAGACGGCCATAGTTCCCTTCGATCCCGCGCACGGCCGGGACCAGCACCCGCAGCGCAAACGGCAGGATCATCACCGCGTTCACCAGCGCCGTCACCATGAATGTCAGCCGCGCCGGGTTCACCCAAGGGTTCGCCATCAGGAACAGCCCGGTGCCCAGCACCAGCGGCGACACCGACAGCCCCAGCATCCCCAGCACCTCGGCCCAGCCATAGCGCAACGAGGCTATGGCGATCCACAGCGCCAGCCCCACCGCCAGCAGGGTCGAGCTCAGCGCCACAACGATACTGTTCCCGAACGCGGACCAGACAGAGTCCGGCACCTTGTCCAGTCCGGCAACCCCGCGCACCACCACCGCGCCCAGCGGCACCAGCAGGAACAGCGCCGCCAGCATCACCACCACCGTATCCTGCGCCTTCAGCAGCCAACTGCCCGCATCCCAGCGCCGCACCGGCCGGTCCAGCCCTGCGCCCTGCGCGTCCCGCGCCGCCAGCCGCAGCCCGATCCACACCACGCCGCCGACCAGCACCGCCTGGATCGCCGCCAAGGTCGCCGCGCGGCCCAGGTCGAATTCAAATCGGAACGCCTGGTAAATCGCCAGTTCCAGCGTCGTCGCCCTTGGCCCGCCGCCCAGCATCAACACCACGGCAAAGCTGCTCAGGCACAGGCCGAACACCGCCAGCAACGCGCCGGGCGCCTGCGCCCGCAGCATCGGCCATTCCAGCAACCGGAACACCTGCCCCGGCCCCAAGCCCAGCGACGCCGCCAGTCGGAACCGTTCCGCCGGAATGCCGTGCCAGCCTTGCAACAGGATGCGCGTCGCCAGCGGCAGGTTAAAGAATACATGCGCCAGCAGCACGCCATGCAGCCCGTAAATGCTCAGCGGGTCCGCCCCGAACAGGCCCAGCGCATCGCTGACCCAGCCGCTGCGCCCGAACACCGCCAGCAGGCCCATCACCGCCACGATCACCGGCAGGATGAACGGCGCCCCCAGCAGGGTGATCAGCACCCCGCGCAAGGGAAAGCTGCGCCGCGCCAGCGCCCGCGCGGTGGGGATCGCCAGCCCGACGCTCAGCGCCGCCGACAGCATTGCCTGCATCACCGTGAACCGCAGCGCCGCCCAGTCCGCAGGCCCCGGCATCCCACCGCCGCCTGCATACCACAGCACCGCGCCCACGGCGCACAGCACGAAGGCCGCGACGAAAGCCGCAGCCAGTAGCCCGGGCAGCGCCCGCGTTATTTCGACAGGGCGGCCAGCCATTCCTGCAACGCCTGATCGCGCACGGCATCCGCCTGATCGGCAGGCACCAGCAGCGATTTCGCGGGCTGGATCAGGGTCTCATATCCTTTCGGCAGACCCGCCGCCGGTACCGCCACCGGGTACATCCAGTTGGTCGTCGGGATGATCGCCTGAAACGCGTCCGACACCATGAAGGCCAGGAACCGGTCCGCCAGGTCCGGCTGGTCGGTCGCCGCGATTTTCCCGGCCACCTCGATCTGCATGTAATGCCCCTCGTCGAAGGACGCCGCCGCCTTGCTGGCATCCTCTTCGGCGATCAGGTGATAGGCGGGCGAAGTGGTGTAGCTCAGCACCATGTCGGCCTCGCCTTCCAGGAACAGGCCGTATGCCTCGGACCAGCCCTTGGTGACGGTCACGATATTGTCGGCCAGCCCGTCCCAGATCGCGGGGGCCTCGTCTCCGTAGGCGGTTTTCACCCACATCAGCAGGCCCAGGCCGGGGGTGGAACTGCGCGGATCCTGGATCACGATCTTCAGATCGCTGTCCGCCAATTCCCGGAAATTCGCAGGCCCCGCCTGATCGGCCTTCTTCACGAAGGCGAAATAGCCCCAGTCGTAGGGAACAAAGGTCGCGTCCTCCCACGCCATCGGCAGGTCATAGTCCGCACTGACCGAATGGGGCGCGAACAGCCCGGTCGCGGCGGCATCCGCCGTCAGGGTGGTATCCAGCCCCAGCACGATATCCGCCTCGGTCCGTGCGCCTTCCAGCTTCAGCCGGCCCAGCAGCGCCGCGCCATCGCCCGCACCCACGAATTGCAGGTCACAGCCGCATTCCGCCTCGAACGCGGCTTCCACGGCCGGTCCCGGCCCCCATTCGGACACGAAGCTGTCGTAGGTATAGATCGTCAGGACGGGCGTATCAGCCACCGCAGCGGTGGCGGCCATCATCCCGCAGGCAAGCGCAAGATACTTCACGGTATCCTCCAAACTGCGACGGGCGGAGCAGCCGGGGGCGTCCCGAACCTTCCCTCCGCCGGTCTTAACCGGGTCAGGTTCAACGGGTTCGCATCACGCATCTCAGCCCGCCGTTTGTCGCGCCAGGCACCCCGAGGTGCCCTGACAGGTAGCGCCGCGCCCCCCCGTGTTCAAGGCAAAACCGCTTGAGATACACCCCTGACCCCGCTATTCCACCAGCAAAGGAGCCGCCCATGAGCCTGAACACCTTCGGACATCTTTTCCGCGTCACCACCTGGGGCGAAAGCCACGGCCCCGCCCTTGGCGCCACGGTGGACGGGTGCCCGCCGGGCGTCGCCATTGATGCCGACATGCTGCAGGTCTGGCTGGACCGACGCAAACCGGGTCAGAACAAATACACCACCCAGCGGCAGGAACCCGACCAGGTGAAAATCCTGTCCGGCGTGTTCGAAGGCCAAACCACCGGCACCCCGATCCAGTTGATGATCGAAAACACCGATCAGCGGTCCAAGGATTACGGCGACATCGCCGAAAAGTTCCGCCCCGGCCACGCCGATATCACCTATTGGCAGAAATACGGCATCCGTGACTATCGCGGCGGCGGGCGCTCGTCCGCCCGTGAAACCGCGGCCCGCGTCGCGGCGGGCGGCATCGCCCGCGCCGCCTTGGACGCGCTGATTCCGGGGGTCGAAATCAAAGGCTACATGACCCAGATCGGCCCGCACGGGATCGACCGCGCGCGTTTCGACTGGGACCAGATCGACCAGAACCCGTTCTGGACCCCCGACGCCACCGCCGCCGTCGAATGGGCCGGCTATCTGGACGGGCTGCGCAAATCCGGCAACTCGGTCGGCGCGATCGTCGAAGTGGTCGCACGCGGCGTCCCCGCCGGTCTGGGCGCCCCTGTCTATGGCAAGCTGGACACCGACCTTGCCGCCGCGATGATGTCGATCAACGCCGTGAAAGGCGTGGAAATCGGCGAAGGCATGAACGCCGCCTGCCTGACCGGAGAAGACAACGCCGATGAAATCTTCATGGGCAACGACGGCCAGCCGGTCTATTCGTCCAACCACGCGGGCGGCATTCTCGGCGGCATTTCCACCGGGCAGGATCTGGTGGTGCGTTTCGCCGTGAAACCCACGTCGTCGATCCTGAAAACGCGCCAGACCATCACCAAGTCAGGCACGGCGGCGGAAATCATCACCAAGGGCCGCCATGACCCCTGCGTCGGCATCCGCGCCGTCCCGGTGGGCGAGGCGATGATGGCCTGCGTGATCCTTGACCACCTGCTGCTGCATCGCGGCCAGATCGGGGAAAATCGCGGGCGCATCGGCTGATGCAAACCCTGCGCCACGCCCTGCGCGGCATCGCGGCGCGCGACATGGTGCAGGACGTCGCCCATGACCTGGCCCACCTGGATCGCGTCTGGTCCAACTGCCAGCGCATCGCCGCCGCCGAGGGCGGCAACCTGCGCATCCTGCTGGCCGGGGCCTACCTGCACGACCTCGTGAACCTGCCCAAGGACGCGCCTCACCGGTCCACCGCCTCCACCCAGTCGGCCCGCGCCGCCGAACCGCACCTGCGCGCGCTTGGCTACAGCCCAGAGGACATCACCCAGACCGCGCACGCCATCGCCGCCCACAGCTTTTCCGCCGGGATAGAGCCTGAAACGCCCGAATCCCGCATCCTGCGCGACGCCGACCGGCTGGACGCGCTTGGCGCCATCGGCATCGCCCGCGCCTTCGCCGTGTCCGGCGCGCTGAACCGCCCGTTCTACGATCCGGCGGACCCGTTCGCCCGTCAACGCCAACCCGATGACCGCGCCTTTGCGCTCGATCACTGGCCACGGAAACTGCTGCGCCTGCCCGATGACATGCTGACGCAAACCGGCCACCGCATTGCGCGGCAACGTCTGGCCACGATGCACCGCTTCCTGTCCGATATCGCCGCCGAACTGGACACCCACCCCCCCACGCACTGGATCTGACATGCTGGACATCCTCACCATCACCTTCCCGATCTTCGGCGCCATTGCGCTCGGCTACGCGCTGGCTCGCGGCGGCATCTTCGAACCAGCCGAGATGCGCACACTCGGGAAATACGTCCTCAACGTCGCCTTGCCCGCGCTGCTGTTCGGCGCCGTCGGGCGGCGCGACCTGTCAGAGGTGCTCAACTTCGGCTACATGACCGCCTTCATGGTTGGCGGGCTGGCCACCATCGCCCTGGCCTGGACCCTGTTCGCCGCCCAGGGCATCGGCCCCGCCCGCCGCGCCATCGGCGCGATGGGCTCCAGCTGCCCGAACTCGGGCTTTGTCGGCTTTCCGGTGATGCTGATGCTGTTCGCCGACAAGGCCGGTGTGATCCTCGCCCTCAACATGATGGTGGAAAACCTGGTGCTGATCCCGGTCTGCCTGGTGCTGCTGGAACTCAGCCGCGAACAGGACCACCCGTCGCTGGGCCGCATGTTGGGCTCGCTGTTCCTGTCCGTTCTGAAACGCCCGATGGTGATCGGCCTGCTTGCCGGCTTCGCTCTCATGCTGTCGGGGTTGGAACTGCCCACCGCCGCCAACCGCCTGCTGGACATGCTGGCCGCCTCCGCCTCGGCGCTGGCGCTGGTGGTGATCGGCGGCTCGCTGGTGGGCTTGCCGCTCAAGGGCAACACCGCGCTGGCCGCGCAGATCACCCTAGGCAAGCTGGTCGCTCACCCCGCGCTGGTCGCCGCCGCCGCCTTTGCGCTGCCGCTGATCGGGCTGCCCGCCGTCACCGGGGACATGCACGCCGCGCTGATCCTGTCGGCGGCCATCCCGATGTTCACCATCTACCCGGTGCTGGCGCAGGACTACGGCCACGAAGGCCTGGCCTCCATCGCCCTGCTCGGGGCGACCTCGGCGGCGTTCTTCACGCTGTCGATCCTGCTTTCGGTCATGGGCTGATCCGTTTTCATCTTGCCCGAAATACTCCGGGGGTCCGGGGGCTGGCCCCCGGCCCGCGCCCCGATCAGGCGCTACGCCTTCGGGGCCTGCCGCGCCAGTTGCACCGCCAGGATGCCCACGGTGATCACCGCCACGCCCACCAGGTCCAGCGCACCCAGTTGTTCGCCCAGCAGCACGGCGGCGATGGCCACACCGAAGAACGGGTTCAGGAAATGGAACGTCGCCGCCTTCACCGCACCGATATGGTTGACCAGCGTGAACCAGACCCAGGTCGCCGCCAGCCCCGGCACCAGCGTGGTATAGGCAAAGGCCACCAGCAACTGCCAGCCCCAGATCACCTCGATCGTCTCGAACAGGGCCGAGGTCACGGCCAGGCAGGCTGCCCCCACCAGCATCTGCAGCCCCACGATCATCATCACGTTGCCGCCCGAACTGGCCCCGCGCACCGATAGCGTGGCCACTGTCAGCGCCGCGGCGGCGATGAAACACAGCGCAAGGCCAACGCGGTCCACGCCGCCTTCCAGCCGCGCGCCCATGATCAGCACCACGCCGATGATGCCCAGCGCCAGCCCGATCAAGCCCATCAACGGCAGCTTTTCGCGGAACACGATCCAGCCGGCAAAGGCCACCATCAGCGGCATGGACGATGCGATGATGGACGCCAGTCCCGCCTCGACCCATTGCATGGCGATGAAATTCAGCCCCAGGTACAGCGCGTTCTGGCAGATCCCGAACACGATCGTCGCCCGCCACTGCGCCCGCGTCAGCCGAAAGGTCTGGCCCAGCGCCAGCGCGATCCCGATCCCCAGTACGCCCGACACCAGGAACCGCAGCGACAGCGACGCCATCGGCGGCGCATAGGCCACGATCACCCGCGCCGAGGTAAAGGCGCTTGACCACATCAGGGCAAAGGCCAGCCCCATTCCGATAGCACGTAAATCCATTCCCTACCCCCGAAAGCAAAAGGGCCGCCACATCCGGGCGACCCTTTCGTAATCCTTGCGAAGATGCAAGATCAGCCGTTCACGCTGTCCTTCAGCGCCTTGGCGATGGTCATCTTCACCACCTTGTCGGCTTCTTTCTTGATCTGCTCGTTGGTGGCGGGGTTGCGCACCATGCGCTCGGGGCGCTCGCGGCAATAGATCTTGCCGATGCCGGGCAGCGTTACGGCGCCACCGGCGGAAACTTCCTTGGTGATGATCGCGGTGATCGCGTCCAGCGCGGCGCCAGCGGCTTTCTTCTCTGCGCCCATTTCCTCGGCCAGGGCAGCGACCAGCTGGGTCTTGGTCATCGGTTTGGTCATTCTTTTTCTCCTTGTCTTGCCCGAACTCAGGGCCTCATTGCGCGGTATTTAACTGATGGTTTTGGGGGAACACAATCAAATGTGGTCCGCAGAGCCATAAAAATATGCTTTTTCTCGCAGTTGACGCTTGGTCAAAGGAAGGCCGTTTCGTCAAAGCTGCGCAATTTCCGGCTGTGGATACGTTCCAGCGGCGTATCGCGCAGGGCCTCCATCGCGCGGATGCCGATCAGCAGGTGGCGCGAAACCTGGGTCTTGTAGAAGGCGCTGGCCATGCCGGGCAGCTTCAGCTCGCCATGCAGGGGTTTGTCGCTGATGCACAGCAGCGTCCCATAGGGCACCCGGAACCGGAACCCGTTGGCCGCGATGGTGGCGCTTTCCATGTCCAGCGCCACGGCGCGTGACTGGCTCAGCCGTTGCACCGGGCCGGTATGGTCGCGCAGTTCCCAATTGCGATTGTCCAGGCTGGCCACGGTGCCGGTGCGCATCACCCGTTTCAGGTCATAGCCTTCCAGTGCGGTTTCCTTGGCCACCGCCTGTTCCAGCGCGATCTGGATTTCCGCCAGCGCCGGCACCGGCACCCAGACCGGCAGGTCGTCGTCCAGCACCTTGTCCTCGCGCAGGTAGGCATGGGCCAGCACGAAATCCCCCAGGCTTTGCGACCCGCGCAGACCGGCGCAATGGCCCACCATCACCCAGGCATGTGGCCGTAACACCGCGATATGGTCCGTCGCCGTCTTGGCGTTGGACGGGCCGACACCGATATTGACCAGCGTGATCCCCGCCCCGTGTTTCCGTTTCAGGTGATAGG
Source organism: Thalassovita sp. (assembly GCA_017792425.1). GTDB lineage: Bacteria > Pseudomonadota > Alphaproteobacteria > Rhodobacterales > Rhodobacteraceae > Thalassobius. The sequence goes on along the minus strand of CP051233.1, from coordinate 366,383 downwards.
CCGGCATCTGGGGCATCTTGTCGGACCGTTCCAGCACCTCGTCCGGGCCGCAGATTTCCGCATCCCCGGTGCTGACGAAACTGACATAGCCGCTGTCCGGGTCCGCCAGCATCCGCCGGGCATAGGCCTCGAACTCGGACACGTAGAACTGGTAGTTGGTGAACAGCACGTAATTCTGGAAATGCCCCGGATCGGTGGCGGTGTAATGCGCCAGCCGCGCCAGCGAATAATCCACCCGCTGCGCGGTGAACGGCGCCAGCGGGCGCGTGCCATCGGGCGGCAGCTTGTACGTGCCGTTCACGATGTCGTCGCTGGTGGTGCCCAGGTCCGGCACGTCGAACACGTCGCGCAGGATGAACGCGGCGGCCCCTTCCTGCGGCACCTGCGCCCCTTCGCCCGCCAACGCGAAATGCACCGGCATCGGCGTGTCCGACACGCCCACCGTCACCGGCACCCCGTGATTGTGCATCAGCAGGCCGATCTGCTGTTCCAGGTAATACTTGAACAGGTCAGGCCGGGTGATCGTGGTGGCATAGGTGCCCGGCTCTGCCACATGCCCGAAACTCAGCCGGGAATCGATCTTGGCGAAACTGGTCGTGGTGATCCGCACCTCGGGATAGAACGCGCGATAGCGTACATCCGCGTCACCCGCCGCCATAACCGTACCAAAGCTGTCTCGCAGGAAACCGACAGCCCCCTTGTACAGCTCTATCAACCGGGCCACCGCGGCCTTGGGGTCATCGAACACTTGCGCCGCTGGCAGGTTCGGCGTGACGATCGGGGGGTTCTGGATGCTTGGGGTCATTGCTCGATCCTCTTTTGCCAAACGTTGACACGGCTGCGGGCGGGGTTCAAGTTTTCCCCGGCACACATCCCACGGAACAGCCAATGGATTACGAAACCGTGACAGCCGCAGATTTCGGGGCCTCCCTGCGCGGGATCGGCCTGAACCTGCTGGTGCGCGACGTGCCTGCCTCTGCCGCCTTTCTGACCACCGTGTTCGGGATGGCCGCCTACCGGGTCAGCCGCGATTTCGCGATCCTGACCTACCACGGGCAGGTGTTTCAGCTGCATGCCGACCACACGTTCGGCAGCCACCCCTTGCAGGGCCTTCTGCCCGAAACCCCGCCGCGCGGCGCCGGGGTGGAACTGCGCCTGTATGATACCGACCCGGACATCGCCGTTCAGCGCGCCGAACCTGCCGGGGGGGTTGTCCTGCAATCCCCCGCGGACAAACCCCACGGGCTGAGAGAGGCCGTCATCCTCGACCCCGACGGCTATGCCTGGGTTCCCTCGCGCCCGCTGCGCCCTGACGAAAGACCGGGATAATGCCCGCCGAGGATCTCTCTCGTTTCGTGCTGGCGCAGGCCCGCAATCACGCCGACGCCGAACGTGAAATCGCCACGGGCCGCAAGATCACCCACTGGATGTGGTACGTGTTCCCACAAATCCGCGGGCTGGGAAATTCCAACTTCGCGCGGCTTTACGGCATCCACGGGCTGGAAGAGGCAGCGGACTACCTGGCCCACCCCGTTCTTGGCCCCCGGCTTGTCCGCATGTGCGACTCGATGCTGACCCACGCCGACACCCCGCCGCAGGACATATTGGGCCAGGTGGACGCCCTGAAACTGCGCAGTTGCGCCACGCTGTTTTCGATGGTCCCCGGCGCACCACCCGTGTTCCGGCAGGTGCTGGACGCGTTCTATGACGGCCGCCCTTGCCCCAAAACACGCGCCCTGCTGGCCCACTGACGCTTGCACCCGCCGCTGACCCGGTCCACTGTGACCCCAACACCCGAGGTCGCCAATGGACATCATGAACCTGATCTGGCTGGTCTTTCTGATGATGGCGCTGCAGCCCGTCCTGCAAAAGCGCCTGCAAGAGGCCCTGCGCCAACGCAAGATAGACGAAATCCAGCGCCAGCGCGGATCGCGCGTGATCGTCCTGGTGCACCGCCAGGAAACCATGAGCCTGCTGGGCTTCCCGCTGGTGCGCTACATCGACGTGCAGGACAGCGAACAGATCCTGCGCGTGATCGACAACACCGACCCCGACACCCCGATTGATCTGGTACTGCACACGCCGGGCGGGCTGGTGCTGGCCGCCACCCAGATCAGCCGCGCGTTGAAAAAGCATCAGGCCGACGTCCGCGTGCTGGTGCCGCATTACGCCATGTCAGGCGGCACGTTGCTGGCACTGGCCGCCGATCAGGTCGTGATGAACCGCCACGCCGTGCTTGGCCCGATCGACCCGCAGATAGGGGACCGCCCCGCCGCCTCGATCCTGTCGGCAGTGGTGCAGAAATCCCCGGAAAAGGTAGAGGACGACACCCTGATGCTGGCCGACATGGCGCAGAAATCACTGAATCAAGTCTGGGACGAGGCCGTCTCGCTGCTCTCCAGCCATATGGACCGGGACAAGGCCGAGACCGTGGCCGAACAGCTCTCCTCGGGCCAGTGGACGCACGACTACCCGATTTCCGCCGAACAGGCGCTGGACCTGGGTCTGCCCGTCAGCACCGACATGCCGCAACAAGTGATGGACCTGATGCGCCTCTACCCCCAACCCACCAACAAGCAGGGCGGCGTGGAATACCTGCCCCGCAAATAGGCCGTCAGACCCCGCGCGCGGCCACCAGAACCGCCCCGGCGATCAGCATCGCACAGCCGATCAGCGCCGGCCCCCAGGACAGCAGGTCCGAGTCGTTCGCGCGCATCATGTCCCACGCCAGCCCCGCCACCAACTGGCTGGCGACCAGCACTGAAATCGTCGCCCCCGCGCCGATCCGCTGATAGCCCAGCAGACTGGCGAACACGAAAAACGAGCCCAGCAGGCCGGGCAGGATCGCCCAGGGGCGCAACTGCTTCAGCACCTCGGCAACCCCCGCAATCCCGAACCTGTCGAACAGCAGACCTGACAGCACGAACAGCCCCACCGCCGAATTCAGCACCAGCGCCACCAGCACCGACGCCACTTGCCCGCTGATCCGCGCCATGATCAGGTTCTGGGCAACCAGCGCCGCCCCCGCGGCGATCAGCAATCCATAGATGGCAATCGGCATGACACCCCCGTCAGCGATCCGGCGCGTCCCGCTCGTCCAGCGTCAGTTGCAAGAATGTCAGGTCCAGCCACCGGCCAAACTTGGCCCCGACCTGTGGCATATGCCCCACCTGCCGGAACCCCAGCGATTCATGCAGCCGGATGGACGGCGCATTGCCTGCCTCGATCCCGGCCACCATCACATGCTTGCCGATCTCGCGCGCGCGGGCGATCAGCGCCAGCATCAACGCCTTGCCGATGCCGCCGCCGCGCTGGCCCTCGCGGACATAGACGGAATGTTCCACCGTGTGCCGGTACCCGTCGAACGCCCGCCAATCCCCGAAAGAGGCATAGCCCAGCACCGCACCATCAGCATCCACCGCCACCAGCACCGGGTATCCCGCACGGCAACGGTCCGCCAGCCAGGCCAGTCGGTTGTCGCGCGTGACAACAGTGTCGTTCCAGATCGCGGTCGTGTTCTGAACGGCACTATTGTAGATCGCGGTGATCCCGTCGATGTCTGTCTCTTTCGCGTCACGGATGTCCATATTGCACCTGCGGAGTGTCCCTATAGTTCCGCCTTATCCACTATAGTAGACTGATCGTCAATGATTCTCCGCCCCCGCCAACCCTAGGAGGATCGCAGAACCGCCACCACATAGGTACAGACCCGGACGCCACTGTTGCGGAACACGCAGTCCATCGGCGGCCCCAGCTCCAGACAATCGCCCTCCTCCATCTGGTGGATCGCATCGCCCTCAACGAACTCCAGTGTCCCGTCCTGCACCCAGATCAGTTGCCGGATGAACGCATAGGCAGAGGCCGGCATCGCAACCTCTTTGCCCGCAGGCAAAATCACCTGCACCAGCTCCAGCGGCATATCCGACCGCGGCGACACCTGCCGCCGCAGATACCCCGTTGCGGGATCGGTCCAGACAGGCTGGTCCGCGCGCCGCAACAGTCGCCCCTGGTCCTGCTCGGCCCGCGCCATCAGGGTGGACATGCTCAGCCCGAACGCGCCCGACAGCTTGCCCAGCAGATGCGCGGTCGGGCTGCTGTTCCCCCGTTCAACCTTGTGAATCATCGCCCGCGACACGGCGGCCCGCTCGGCCAGATCCGTCAATGACCAGCCCCGGTTTTCGCGTTCGGTGCGGATGCGCTGGCCAATCCGCTTGTCGAGTGTGTCCCGTTGATCCATCGTGCAACTATAGTGGACAACTTCTGCCATTGGCAAGCCCGCGGGACGGCGGGCGGGGCGGCGTTGCCGCGCAGCGGCGACAAGCGGCGTCCCGACGTCCCGCCCCTTGCCCCCGCCGCCGGTTCATCGCAATCTCGCCCCATGACAAAAACCCTGATTTCCTTCGGCCACGGATACTCGGCCAGCGAACTGGCGCAGCACCTGCTGCCGCGCGGCTGGACGATCCACGGCACCACCCGAACCCCAACCCGCGCCGACACGTTGCGCGCCACCGGCGTCCATCCGGTGCTGTGGCCCGGCGATGACCTGATCCCGCTGCTGGACCGCGCCACCCACCTGCTGATCTCGGCCGGGCCGGATGCGGACGGCGATCCGGTGCTGCGCGATTTCGGCGCGCAAATCACCGCCATCGCCCCGCAGCTTGAATGGGTCGGCTACCTGTCCACCACCGCCGTCTACGGCGATCACCAGGGCGGCTGGGTGGACGAAGCCACCCCCCTGACCCCTGCCACCCGGCGCGGTCGCTGGCGGGTGGACGCCGAAAACGCCTGGCGCGCCATCCCCGGCCTGCCGCTGCACGTGTTCCGGCTTGCCGGAATCTACGGTCCCGGTCGCGGCCCCTTCGCCAAGGTCCGCGCCGGCACCGCCCGCCGGATCATCAAGGAAAACCAGGTATTCAGCCGCATCCATGTCGCGGACATCGCGCAGGTTCTGCTGGCTTCGATCGACCGGCCCAATCCCGGTGCCGCCTATAACGTCTGCGATGATCTGGCCGCCCCGCCCGAGGACGTGATCGCCCATGCCGCCGATCTGCTGGGCCTGCCGGTCCCCCCGGCCATACCCTTCGAACAGGCAGAGCTGACCCCGATGGCGCGCAGCTTCTATGCCGAATCCAAACGGGTACGGAATGACCGGATAAAGGACGAACTGGGCGTCAGGCTGCGCTACCCCGACTACCGGACTGGCCTGCGCGCCTTGCTGGACGCAGACGAATAAACGCCCGACACGTCACCGTGCGGGCGTTCACCCCGTTTTTTCCGCGAAAACCGGATCAGTTGGCGTGCAGCGCCGCCACGACCAGGATCTCCAGCAGGTAAATCAGCGCATAGTCCATCCCGCCGGAACTGGCAGTATCGGCGGCGATCACGGCGGGTTCCATCACCGGCGTCGCGCTACCGGCAAACACGGGGGCAGCGGTCAGCGCCAGAACCAGCGGCATTGCAATCAGCTTTTTCATGCTCTTTTCTCTCCGATCTGAGTGATTCCCAGCACCCGCAGCACCTTTGCGCGTATATCCGACGCGTTCAAGCCCGCTACGGCATACATATCCTCGGGTGTGGCCTGATCGACAAAAATATCCGGCAAAACCATCGAACGGTACTTCAAACCGCTGTCAAAAACGCCTTCTTCGGCCAGCAACTGGGCGACATGGCTGCCGAATCCCCCCACCGCGCCTTCCTCTATGGTGATCAGCGCCTCATGCTCTGCGGCCAGGTGCAGGATCAGGTCGCGGTCCAGCGGCTTGGCGAATCGGGCGTCGGCGACGGTCGGGGTGATCCCCTGCGCCGCCAGTTGCTCGCAGGCGGCCATGACCTCTTTCAGGCGGGTGCCAAAAGACAGGATCGCCACGCGCCCGCCCTTCTGGATGATCCGGCCCTTGCCGATCTCCAGCGGCACGCCGCGTTCGGGCATGTCCACGCCCACCCCTTCGCCGCGCGGATAACGGAACGCGATCGGCCCGTCGTCATGGGCGGCGGCCGTGGCCACCATGTGCACCAGTTCCGCCTCGTCGGCGGCGGCCATCACCACCATGCCCGGCAGGTTGGCCAGGAACGCCGTGTCGAAACTGCCCGCATGGGTGGCCCCGTCCGCGCCCACCAGCCCCGCCCGGTCTATGGCGAACCGCACCGGCAGGCGCTGCACCGCCACATCATGCACCACTTGGTCGTATCCGCGCTGCAGGAACGTCGAATACAGCGCGCAGAACGGTTTCATCCCGCCCGCCGCCAGCCCGGCGGCAAAGGTCACGGCATGTTGCTCCGCGATCCCCACGTCAAAGCACCGGCTGGGATAGCGTTTGTCGAACAGGTCCAGCCCGGTGCCGTCCGGCATCGCCGCCGTGATGGCGCAGATCTTGTCATCCCGCGCGGCCTCGGCCAGCAGCGCATCGGCAAAGACGCGGGTATAGGACGGCGCGTTGCTGGGGCTCTTTTTCTGCTCGCCTGTCAGCACGTCGAACTTCGCGGTCGCGTGCCCCCGGTCGCGGGCGCTCTCGGCGGGGGCATAGCCCTTGCCCTTCTTGGTCAGCACATGCAGCAGGATCGGCCCGGTTGCCCGTGCCTTCACCGTGCGCAACACCGGCAGCAACTGGTCCAGGTCATGCCCGTTGATCGGCCCCAGATAGCTGAACCCCAGCTCCTCGAACAGGGTGCCGCCCACGGCCATGCCCTTCAGCATTTCCTTGGCCCGCTTTGCGCCCTCGCGGAACGGTTCCGGCAGCAGGCTGACCGCGCCCTTGGCGGCGGCCTTGAATTCCTGGAACGGATCGCCCGCGTACAGACGGCTCAGATAGGATGACAGCGCGCCCACCGGCGGTGCGATGCTCATTTCATTGTCGTTCAGGATCACGATCAGCCGCTTGCCCAGGTGGCCGGCGTTGTTCATCGCCTCGAACGCCATGCCCGCGCTCATGGACCCGTCGCCGATCACCGCGATCGCGTCGCCCAGCCCGCCCTCGGCGCTGCCGCCCAGGTCGCGCGCCACGGCCAGCCCCAGCGCCGCGCTGATGGACGTAGACGAATGCCCCGCCCCAAACGGGTCATAAGGGCTTTCGGATCGCTTGGTGAACCCCGACAGCCCGCCCTTCATCCGCAGCGTGCGGATACGGTCGCGCCGCCCGGTCAGGATCTTGTGCGGATAGCATTGGTGGCTGACGTCCCAGATGATCTTGTCCTTGGGGGCGTCGAACACCGCGTGCAGCGCGACGGTCAGTTCCACCACGCCCAGACCCGCGCCCAGATGCCCACCCGTGACCGAAACCGCGCCGATGGTCTCGGCCCGCAGTTCTGCGGCCAGTTGGTGCAACTGGGCGTCGCTCAACCGCTTCATGTCAGCGGGAACGTGCACCTGGTCCAACAAGGGCGTCTTGGGTTTGTCCGGCATGACCTCTCCGGGCGGTTAATTCTGACGCGAGATAACGAAACGTGCCGCTTCCCGCAAGGTTTCTGCCTCTGCGCCATAGGGCTGTAACGCCGCACAGGCCTGTTCCGACAGCGCCAGCGCCCGCGCCTTGGCCCCGTCCAACCCCAACAGCGACACGAACGTGGCCTTGCCCGCGTCGGCATCCTTGCCCACGGCCTTGCCCACGGTTTGCGCGTCCCCTTCCACGTCCAAGATGTCGTCCGCGATCTGAAAGGCAAGCCCCAGCGCCTGCGCATAGGCCCGCAAGGCCCCGCAGTCCGCGCCCGCCATCACCGGCCCCGCCGTGGCCGACCACTCGATCAGCGCGCCGGTCTTGCCCGCCTGCAACGCGGTGATCTGGTCCAGCGTCAGCGGTTCCGGCGCGGTTTCGGCGGCAATGTCCAGCGCCTGCCCCAGCACCATGCCCTGCGCCCCCACGGCCCGCGCCATGCCCAGCACCAGGCCCGCGCGCACCGCGTCGCTGCCCACCTCTGGCCGCGCCAGCAATTCGAACGCCAGCGCCTGCAGGGCATCGCCCGCCAGCACCGCCGTCGCCTCGTCCCACTTCACATGCACGGTTGGCAGGCCCCGCCGCAGGTCGTCGTCGTCCATGCAGGGCAGATCGTCATGCACCAGCGAATAGGCATGCAGCGCCTCAGCCGCCGCCGCCGCCCAGATCGCCCGTTCCACGGGAACCCCGTGCAGCCGCGCCGATTCCAGCACCAGGAAGGCGCGCAGCCGCTTGCCCCCGGCGCTGGCATAGCGCATCGCCTGCACCACCGGCAGATCCCCCAGCGGTGCCATCACGGCATCCAGATGCGCCTGCACCTGCCCCGCCGCGTCCCTCAGCCGATCCTTGAACACTTACAGCCCGTCCACCGGCTTCAGCCCGGCCGGCTTGCCGTCGCCATCCAGCGTGATCGCGGCCACCTTTTCCTCGGCTTCCTTCAGCTTCGCCTCACAGCGTTTCTTCAGCTCTGCGCCGCGTTCGTACAGCTTGATGGAATCGTCCAGCGCCACGTCGCCGCGCTCCAGCTTGCCAACAACCTGCTCCAGCTCGGCCATGGCTTCCTCGAAACTCATTTCGGATACGGGGCGGTCGGTCATCGGATACTCCTGCAAGCCTGTCAGGGCGGCACCTTAAACCCGCCCCGCGCAAGGTTCAATTCGGTTGACGCACCGCAACTGCTGCCGGATGCTGCCGCGAATGAGCATCGTCACCACCGACAATACCCAAGCCTACCCGGAACTGGCCGCCGCCGCGCAGGCCCGCGCGCAATCCATTGCGGAAACCGCCGGTCTGACCGCCACCTTCACCGAAATCCTGCGCTTCGTGCCGGACAACCGGATCATCCTGTCCGGCACGCTGGACGGGCGTGGCGCGGTGTTCCGCCTGCCGCTGTGCGATGCCAGCCAAAAGCAGGTCAGCCGGGAATGGGCCGAACTGGCCCGCACCCGTCCCTACATGTCCTCTGGCCCCAACCGCGTGGCGGACCCGCTGCATTTCGACCCTGCCACGGGGCTGATGGCGATCTCGCATATCCCCGGCACCCCGCTGCTGGACCACCTGCGTCACCTGCCACAGGACCAGCGCGCCGCCACCTATGCCCGCGCGGGGGACTGGCTGGCCGCCTATATCGCCCCCAGCACCGAAACCCGCCCCGCCAACACCCGCCACTGGCTGCGCCGCGCCCGCGAAGCGGCCGCGAAACAACCGCATCCCCAACTGGCCCAGGTCGAATCCCGCGTGCTGCGCCAGATGCGCCGCCTGTCCAAGCTCATCGGTGACAGCGACTGGCGCGCCGCCATCCCGCATGGCGATTTTCACCCCAACAACCTGATCCTGAACGGCGCCACCCTGACCGGTATCGACACTGGCGGGTCGTCTACCGCGCCAATCACCAAGGATATGGCCCGGTCCCTGACTCACATGGCGCGGCGCGGTGTCCTGTTCGGCGCGGCCCGCAGCTTCGGCGTGGACGCGCTAGCCTTTGACGCGCTGGCCAGCGCCCTGTCCCTGACGGACACGGAACGTACCCTGCACCTGCCCTACCTGATCTGTTTCGAAACCCTGTTCCGGGTCGAACATCCCCAGATGCCAGAGGACCGCATCGCCCATGCCCATGACATGGCGCAATCCCTGTTGAAAGACCTGCGCCAGATCACCTGACCGCCCGCCCGTATCAGCCGGTGCGCAGTGAGTATTTTGGGCAAGATGAAAGACGCGGTCAGGCGCGCATCAGTTCCGTCACATGCGCGGCGACGGACCGGCCCAGCGCGTCCAGATCGTAGCCACCCTCCAGCACCGATACCACGCGCCCGTCGCAATGGCGTTCCGCCAGCGCCAGCAGTTCCCGAGTCAGCCAGGCGAAATCCGCCGCGTCCCAGTTCAACTGCGCCAGCGGATCGGCCCGATGCGCGTCGAACCCGGCCGAGATCAGGATCAGCTCGGGACGGAACGCCTCGATCATCGGGAACACCCGCGCCTGGTAGACGCGCCGCATCTCGGCCCCGCCGGAATTCGGCGGCAGGGGCAGGTTGACGATCTGGTCATGCGCGCCGCGCTCGGCCTCGGTCCCCGTGCCGGGCCACAGCGGTGACTGGTGCGACGAAAAGAACAGCACCCCCGGCTCATTCCACAGCAGCGCCTGCGTGCCATTCCCGTGATGCACGTCGAAATCCACGATCGCCACGCGGCGCAACCCGTTGGCCAGCGCGTGTTTCGCCGCAATCGCCACGTTGCCGAACAGGCAGAACCCCATCTGCCGGTCCGGTTCCGCATGGTGTCCCGGCGGGCGGCACGCCACGAAGGCATTGCGCACCTCCCCGGCCAGAACCGCATCCACCGCCGCACAGGCCGCCCCAACAGCCCGCCGCGCCGCCTGCACGGACCCGGCGGACATGAACGTATCCTCGTCCAGCGCCACAAACCCCTGTTCCGGTTCCGCCGTGATGATCCTCTGCAGATAGGTCGCTGGGTGACACAACAGGATTTGCCCATCCGTCCCCAGGGGCGCCGCGCGCCGGTCCAGCGCAAACCCTTCCAGCGCCCGCACCACCGCTTGCAGCCGCGCCACCTGTTCCGGATGGCCGCGCGGCGTCACATGTTCCAGGCAATCGTCATGCGTGTAAAACGCGGTCGTCATGGTGCCCCTTCCGCTTTTCCTGGTCCCAAATGCCTCCGCCCAAAGCCTCAGTCCGGGGCCAGCATGTACCCCGCCCCGCGCACCGTCTGCAGATAGCGCGGCTGCTTCGGGTCGGCCTCGATCTTGCGGCGCAACCGGGTGATCTGCACGTCCACCGCGCGTTCTTGCGCCTGCCCCCGGTCGCGGCCCAGGTCCTCGACCAGCTTCGTGCGGCTGATCGGCTCGTTCGGCTTGGCCGAGAAGATCTTCATCAGCTGGCTTTCGGTCGCCGTCAGCCGGATCAGCGCCTCGCCCTGCCACAGTTCCCCGCGATCGATGTCATAGCGGATCGGGCCCAGCGTCAGCACCTTGGGACCGGTATCGGCCGGGGCTGGCTCTGGCATCCGCCGCAGGATCGCGTTGATCCGCAGCAGCAGCTCTTTCGGCTCGAACGGCTTGACCAGGTAGTCATCCGCCCCCGCCTCGAACCCCTTGATCCGGTCCTCTGTTTCGCCGCGCGCGGTCAGCAGCAGGATCGGGGTGGTGATTTCCTCTCTCAGGCTGCGGGTCAGGCTGACCCCGTCCTCGCCTGGCATCATCACGTCCAGCACGATCAGGTCGAACTCCAGCCCCGACAGCAGCCGCCGCGCATGGGCCGCATCCCGTGCCGCCGACACCAGGAACCCGTGCCGCATCAGGTATTTCTGCAAAAGACCACGGATGCGTTCGTCATCATCGACGATCAGCAGGTGGGGATCGACATCACTCATGCGCCGCTCTCCCTCAGCGCGTGATACTTGCGGCGCATCTCCGGGTCCATCATCGCCTCCAGCACCTGCCGGAAGCCCGCCACCGCCTGCGGCCCTGCCGCGCGATAGGCCGCCCGCATCCGCGCCCGCTGGGCGTCCGACAGCTTGCGTTCCAGCACCTCTCCCGCCTCTGTCAGGTACAGGTTGCGTTCACGCTTGTCCGCCACGCCCACGCGGCTTTCAACCAGCCCGTCCTCGACCAGCGTCCGCAGCACCCGGTTCAGCGATTGCTTCGTCACCCCCAGCATGATCAGCAGGTTGTTCACCGTCGTGCCCGGCGCACGGTTGATGAAATGGATCGCCCGGTGATGCGCCCGACCATAGGCCAGCCCCGCCAGAATCCGGTCCGGGTCCGCGGTAAACCCCCGGTAGGCAAAGAACATCGCCTCGATCCCCTGCCGCAATTGTTCGTCCGTCAGGTAAAGAAGGTTCTCGCCGGTGGTTACGTCAGACATGGCTGCCCCTGTGTTCAATTCGGTCCTGAAATCCCCGCGCTGGGGCAGCTTAAGTCAGTCTTATTGACATTCCAAGGGCGAACTGATACCGAATGCCAGCTTTGGCGCAAGAAAATGTCCGCTCCGGCCCGAAATCACGCAACTTTCGGAAATCCGGGCGACGCAGGAGGACTGAATATGGCGGCTTATGACGATCGTGACGGCAAGATCTGGATGGACGGGCAGATGGTGGATTGGCGCGACGCCAAGGTTCACATCCTGACCCACGCATTGCACTACGCCTCCTCGGTGTTCGAGGGCGAGCGCTGCTATGACGGCAAGATCTTCCTGTCGCGCAAGCATTCCGAACGCTTGCTGAAATCGGGCGAGATGATGGACATGCCCATCCCCTACTCGGTCGATGAAATCGAGGCCGCCAAGCGCGCCGTGCTGGACGCCAACAACCTGACCAACGCCTATCTGCGGGTCGTCGCATGGCGCGGCGCAGGCGAAGACATGGGCGTTTCCGCCGCTCGCAACAAGGTCCGCATGGCCGTCACCGCCTGGGAATGGGGCAGCTATTACGGCGACGCCAAGATGAAGGGCGCGAAACTGGACGTGGCCAAGTGGAAGCGCCCCAGCCCTGAAACCATCCCCACCGCCGCCAAGGCCGCCGGTCTTTACATGATCTGCACCATGTCGAAACACGCGGCAGAGGCCAAGGGCTGTTCCGACGCGATGTTCTTCGATTACCGCGGCTACGTGGCCGAAGCGACCGGCGCCAACATCTTCTTCGTCAAGGACGGCGAAGTCCACACCCCGCTGCCCGACGCCATCTTGAACGGCCTGACCCGCCAGACCGTGATCGGCATGCTCAAGGACAAGGGCATCACCGTCCACGAACGCCACATCCTGCCCGAAGAACTGGATGGATTCGAACAATGCTGGCTGACCGGTTCGGCGGCAGAGGTCACCCCCGTCGGCCAGATCGGCGATTGGACCTTCGAAGTCGGCGCCCTGACCCGCGACATCGCGGACTCCTACGAGAAGCTGGTGCGCAGCTGAGCGCACCGCGCCACGTTCCCCGAAGCGCCGGTCCCTGACCGGCGTTTTGCATTTTCACCTCCGCGATTCGTTGACCCTTCCCCAAGGATACGCGCGCAGAGGTTTCAGCCCGGTTAACGCGCAACAGAAAGGGGCGGGAAGGCCCGCCCCGAATCGTCCGGTTCACGCCGCGAACCGTACAACTTGTCAGATGAACGCGCTGTGAACGCCCCGTCCCGGATCAGAAATCCACGCCCCTCTGCGCCTTGATTCCGCCCTTGTAGGCATGTTTCACCTCGGTCATTTCCGTCACCGTATCGGCATAGTCGCACAGCAATTCCGGCGCGTTCCGCCCGGTCAGGATCACGCTGGTCCGGTCTGCCCGGCGCTTCAGCCCCTCCAGCACCTCTTCGGCGCCAAGGTATTCATAACGCAGGGCAATATTGATCTCATCCAGCACGATCAGGTCGTATTCACCGCTTTCCATCATCTCGCACGCCTTGGCAAAGGCCGCTTTGGCCGCCGCGATGTCCCGTTCACGGTCCTGGGTGTCCCAGGTGAACCCTTCGCCCATCGTATGCCAATCGACACCGCCAAGCCGTTGAAAGAATTGTCTTTCTCCAGTGATCCAACTGCCCTTGATGAATTGCACCACCCCCACGGACTTCTTCCACCCCAGCGCACGCACGATCACCCCGAAGGCCGAGGACGACTTGCCCTTGCCATCCCCGGTATGGACCAGAACCAGCCCGCGACCGGGATCCACCGCCTCGGCCACCTTGTCCCGATGCGCTTTCTGCATCGCCTGCATTTTTGCCTTGTGATCGTCGCTCATACCCGCCTCCTGTTCGCCCTCATCCCATACAGGAAAGGCCGGGGATTTCCACCCCCGGCCTTTCATCTTGCTGAAAATACTCAAAATTCCGTCAGCCCGGGCTCATGCCACGCAGCCGTTCAGACCGCCGCCGCAGCAATTCCACCGTGGTCAGCAGCACGATGGAAATCGCCACAAGGATCGTCGCCACCGCCAGAATCGTCGGGCTGATCTGTTCGCGCAGCCCCAGGAACATCTGCCAGGGCAGGGTTTTCTGTCCGGCCGAGCCGACGAACAGCACCACCACCACCTCGTCAAACGACGTGATGAAAGCGAACAGCGCCCCCGAAATCACCCCCGGCAGGATCAGCGGCATCTGCACCCGCCGAAAGGTGGTCACGGGGTTCGCCCCCATGTTCGCCGCCGCCCGCGTCAGCGAATGGTCAAATCCCACCAGGGTCGCGGTTACGGTGATGATAACAAAGGGAATTCCCAGTGCCGCATGGGCCAGAACCACGCCCCAGTATTCGCCCTGAATGCCGATACGGGTATAAAAGAAATACATCCCCGCCGCCGAGATAATCAGCGGCACGATCATCGGCGAAATCAGGATCGCCATGATCGCCCTACGGAACGGGACATGCGGTTGGCTCAGGCCGATGGCGGCAAGGGTGCCAAACCCCACCGACAGGATGGTCGCCACCGGCGCAATGGTAAAGCTGTTCTTCAACGCCTGCTGCCAGTCCGGGCTGGCAAAGAAATCCCGGTAGTGCTTCAGCGAATACCCGTCAGGGTCCAGCCGCAGCATTTCCGGCGTGAAGGTAAAGAAGTTCTCTGCGTTAAAGCTCAGCGGGATCACCACCACGATCGGCGCGATCAGGAAGAAGAAGATCAGCCCGCAGATCACCCGGAACGCATAGAACCAGACGCGTTGGCCGGTGGTGGCATAAGGAGGAAGTCCGCTCATGTTCAGTTACCCCAGCTTCACGTTGTCAATGCCGACGATCTTGTCATAGGCCCAGTACAGCACCAGAACGACCGCCAGAAGGATCGCCCCCAGCGCCGCCGCCAGGCCCCAGTTCAGCGATGTCGAGATATGGAAGGCAATCCGGTTCGAAATGAACGTGCCCGTGGTGCCGCCCACAAGGGCAGGCGTGATGTAGTAACCGATGGCCAGGATGAACACCAGGATGCTGCCTGCACCGATCCCCGGCACGGAAAGCGGGAAATAGACCCGCCAGAACGCAGTCCAATTGGTGGCGCCCAACGACTTGGCGGCGCGCAGATAGGTCGGCGGAATGGTCTGCATCACCGAATACATCGGCAGGATCATGAACGGCAGCAGGATATGGGTCATCGCCACGATGGTACCGAACTGGTTGTTGATCATCACCAGCCGGTTGTCATCCGCAACCAAGCCGATCCAGACCAGAATATCGTTGATAACCCCCTGTTGTTGCAGCAGGATTTTCCATGCGGATGTCCGCACCAGCAGCGACGTCCAGAACGGCAGCAGCACCAGGATCATCAGCAGGTTGGCCTTGCGCATCGGCAGGTTGGCAAGGATCCACGCCACCGGATACCCCAGCGCGATACAGCTGAAGGTGATCAGCAGCGACATCCACAGGGTCCGCTGCAGCAGCAGCATGTAGATGCGTTCCTCTTCGGGGCGCAGTTCCGGCCCATCAACGCCCACCTGCATGTCCACCGCGTTCAGATAGTAACCTGCGGTATAGTTGGGTGAATAGGTCTGTATGGTGCGCCAGACCTCGATATCGCCCCAGTCCTTGTTGATATCAATCAACGCTTCTTTCCAGGGGCCGCCGGTTTCGATCTCGAATTTCTTCGCATCGCGCCCCGTTTTGCGGAACAGCGACGAAATACCCGGCATTTCATAGTTCAGGCGACCGCCCACCTTGGTGTGGGTCTTGGCCTCGGCTGCGTCCTTCAGGTCGGCGGCCATCGCGGCAAAGGCCGCTTCGGGGGGTAATTGGCCGCTGTCGGCGTCCCAATCATCCAGCGCCAGCACAGTTCGCGGCAGCGTTTCGGACACGATCCCGTTTTCCACCGACCGGAACAGCATGTCCCCCACCGGCAGGATGAAGGTGATCAGGATAAAGATCAGCAGGGGTGCGATCAGCATCAGCGCCCGCAGCTTTTGCCGCCGCAGTGCCCGGGCGAGGCTGCGCTTCAGCGGTGTGCCATCTGCGGCCAGAACCGGGCCGTCTAGGGTCGTGTCGCTCATGTCATCCCTGTCGTCTTGTTGTTATATCTGCGCCGCAAGGGCGCGGGTTTCCGGCGGTGCCGGGAAAACCGGGGGTGGGAAGGGCCCAAAGGCCCCTCCCGCTTGGCAAATGGATTACTTGGCCAGCCACGCCTGGAACTTGGCGTCCAGGTCATCGCGGTTGTCGGCCCACCATTCATAGTCATAGACGTGCACGTTGCCGGCGTTGGCCGGATCGGTCGGCATATGGGGCGCCATGTCGATACCCAGTTCGGCATGTTTGCCCACCAGCGGAGCAGACGATTTGCGCGCCGGACCGTAAGAGATATAGGCGGCCTGATCGGCCAGACGCTGGGTGTCGGTGGCGAACTTCAGGAAGTCCAGCGCACGCGCCTTGCGGTCTGCGGGCAGACCGGCAGGCAGAACCCAGCCATCCAGATCGAAGGACTGCATATCCCACAGCATCGCAATCGGCTGGCCCTGCTCTGCAATGGCCGAGAACAGGCGACCGTTGAAGGTCGAACCCATCACGACTTCGCCATCGGCCAGCAACTGCGGGGTTTCCGCACCGGCGGTCCACCACACGACGTTGTCCTTGATGGTGCCCAGTTTGGCCAGCGCGCGGTCCACGCCCTCGTCCGTTCCCAGCACGTCATAGATGTCTTCCTTGGCGACACCGTCGCAGTACAAGGCCCATTCCATGTTGTCGATCGGACGCTTCTGCAGGGCGCGCTTGCCCGGATAGGCGTCCGTGTCGAAGATCGCGCAAATCGAGGTCGGCGCGGTTGCGCCCACCATATCCGTGCGATAACCGAAGGTGGTCGAGTAAACGATCTGCGGCACGAAGCAATCCGACACCAGCAGGTTGCCGAAGTCTTCAGAGGCCGAGGTGCCATCCGGCGCGGCGGCCAGCAGGGCGTCATGGTCCAGTTCTTCGATCAGGCCTTCGTCGCACATACGCATGGCGTCGGACGCCACGGCGTCAACCAGATCCCAGGTCACGTTGCCCGCTTCGGTCATGGCGCGCATCTTGGCGGTCGCCTCGGCAGAGCTTTCGTCCCAGACCACGGTCACTTCGGGGTGCATCTTCAGGTAAGGTTCGACATAGGCCTTGACCTGGCTGGCCTGATAGGCGCCGCCCCAGGAAACCAGGGTCAGTTCGTTGGCCATATCCGCGGCGAAGGCACCGCCGGCGCTGACTGCCAGGGCAGTGGACGCCAGAAGAGTGTTGGTCAGTTTCATTTCATACTCCCTATTAATTACTGTTCTTGTCGGAACCCCGGATGACAGGCTGCGCCCGGGGGTTTTTCGTCCCCGCCGGCGATCCGATCCGGCGGCGGGGGGAAAGCATCACGCGTCCAGCGCGCGGCAGTCGGCAGACAGCCAGCCGATCTCGATCTGTTGGCCCCGCTCCAGGCGTACCTGGTCGGGCGCATTGCGGCTCTTGATGATGAACTCATCATTGCCGGCCACCCGCAGGCGTGTGCGGAACACATCGCCCATATAGATGAACTCCAGCACTTCGGCCTTCAGCAGGTGCGCGCCTTCTTGCAGGCGAGCCTTGTTGAACTCCACGCGTTCAGGACGGATGGAAACGCGGGTCTTGTCGCCGACCTTGGCCACATTGACCGGCTTGGCGTCGATCAGGTCGCCATTCTCCAGCTTGACGACACACAGGTCCGGGCCTTTGATCTCAACCACAGTCCCGACCAGCGTGTTGTTTTCGCCGATGAACTGCGCAACGAAACTGTTCTGCGGCTCTTCGTACAGAACATCCGGCGGGGCGAGTTGCTGAATGCGGCCATCGTCGAACACGGCGACACGGTCCGACATGGTCAGCGCCTCTGTCTGGTCGTGGGTCACGTAGACGGTGGTGATGCCCAGTTCATGCGCCAACCGAGTAATTTCAAACTGCATGTGTTCGCGCAATTGCTTGTCCAGCGCGCCCAGCGGTTCATCCATCAGCACCAGTTCGGGTTCGAACACCAGCGCCCGGGCCAGCGCGATCCGCTGCTGCTGGCCACCGGACAGCTGCGCCGGACGGCGACCGCCGAATTGGCCCATCTGCACCATGTCCAGCGCGCGTTTGACCTTGGCCTCGCGCTCGGACTTGCCGATGCCGCGCACTTCCAGCGGAAAACTCAGGTTTTCGGCCACGGTCATGTGCGGAAACAGCGCGTAGTTCTGGAAGACCATGCCAATCCCACGCTTGTGCGGTGGGATGTTGTTGATCGGTTTGCCGTCCAGCAGGATTTCCCCGTGCGTGGCGGTTTCAAATCCGGCCAGCATCATCAGGCAGGTCGTTTTGCCTGACCCCGATGGTCCCAGCATGGTCAGGAATTCGCCTTTCGGCATGGACAGGTTCAGGTCTTTGACGACGAGCGTTTCACCGTCATAGCTTTTCTGAACACGTTCGAATTTGACAAAACTGTCATTGGCCGCAGCGTTGTGCAAGTGACCCCCCTGGGTTCTGTTTTTCTTTTTCTGACCCTCAGCCAACTACAAGCGGGACTGATTATCAACAACCAAAGCGCCCGTTTTTCACCCATAAGCAGGAAGTTTGCCTGAAAGAGCGTTATTTTTCAGCCTTTTCGCCCGCTATTGGCAAACCCACCCGCGGAGGTGACCGCGGATCTGCTATTCCGGGCCTCCGTCAGCGCCAGAGGTCAGCGACAGAGTGTCACCCTATCAGAGCAACTCACAGGCCCAACGCGACATTTTTCTGCAAATTGCGACACGCCTGGCACAGGACACGACAAAGCCGCCGCCCTTTGCGTGGAATTTGTGACGCCACGGCACTTTGCGCCGGTTAATGCGGGCGAAGGACGCCCAGCCGCGACTCGGTCAGCGAAGAGACATAGATGCTGCCATCCGCAGCGGTGATTGCGCCGGTGGTCAACGCATAGCGCCCGTTGGGGTCTTGCAGCGTTTCCACCACTGCGCCGCTGCCATCAATCCGCAGCACGAAACCATAGCGTTTGGGCTTCGGTTTCATCGACTCTGGCAAGCGCATGATCGCCTTGCGCAGGCTGGGCCGCGCTGACAGCATATCCATCACCGCGTTGCGCGGGCTGACCAACCCCACCCAGAACGTTCCGTCCGGTGCGCGGTTGATGTTGTCGGGAAACCCTGGAAGGTTCCCCACCACCAGACCACGACCACCGCCCTGCGGTGGATAGCGCCAGACGCTGTAGGTGCCGGTTTCCACGACCCAAACCGCGCCATCCGGCCCAATCGCCAGCCCGTTTGGGAAAGCCAGCCCATCGGCGAACACCTCTGTCTCGCCGGTCGCAGGATCATAGCGCAGCACCCGCCCGCTTTTCGAATGCTCCACCAGGTCCAGAATGGACGCTTGTAACGTGCCGCCGTGTTGTTCGGCCCCGAAACGGGTAGAGGCATCGGTGAAATAAACCGACCCATCCGCGGCGACATCCACATCGTCCGCATACAATATGGGCACGCCGCCCGCGCTGTCCGCCAGCAAGGTCACAGTTCCCGCCGCGTCCAACGCCAGCAATCCGCGATAGGCGTCCGCGACATACAGCACCCCGTCCGGGCCGAATTCGATTCCCAGCGGTCGCCCCCCGGTTACGGCAAATTGCTGCGCCGTGCCGCTGTCGGGCGCGCAGCGCAGGATTTCCCCCTCATGCGTAGCGATGTACAACAGGCCATCAGGACCAATGGCCACGTCCTCTGGCCCGTGACGGCCGTCCAGGTCGATGAACTCTAATTCCGCCAGCCGCTGGTTCTGCGCGTAGGGCCCACGATAGCCGGCATCGGCCTGGGCGTCCCAGGATTTCGGGTCTACGGGGACCGGCCAAAACAGCAGATACCCCACGCAGATTACCGCGATAATGGCCCAAAGCCCCAGAACAGATCGCATGGACCGCCTCCAACACACTTGGTGGCGGTTCACCGGTTCAGGATGCCGCCACCCACAGCCCCGCATCTTTTACGCGAGCCATGCCTTCGTCAAGCGACTTTACCGCGCGATCTATCAGAATATCAACCTCTTCGCGGCTGATAACCAGTGGCGGGCTGATGATCATCCGGTCGCCGACGTGACGCATCACCAGGTCGTTGGCAAAGCAGCGTTCACGACAGATATACCCAACGGTGCCTGCGTCAGCAGCAAAAGCGGCGCGGCTTTCCTTGTGCGGGGTCAGCGCGATGGATCCCATCATGCCCACGATCTTGGCCTCGCCCACCATCGGGTGATCTGCCAGTGCCTCCCACTTTTGTTTCAGATAGGGGGCGATGTCGTCGCGCACATAGTCCAGGATCTTCTCTTCTTGCAGGATGTTGATGTTTTCCAGCGCCACGGCGGCAGCCACCGGATGCGCGTTGTAGGTATAGCCGTGGTTGAACTCGCATGCGCCCATCACGCTGGCGACCTCGTCACTGACGATGGACCCGCCAATCGGCTGATAGCCCGAGGACAACCCTTTGGCGATGGTCATGATATCCGGGGTCCAGCCCACGGTTTCGCTGCCGAACCAGTTACCCGTGCGGCCGAACCCGCAAATTACCTCGTCGGCGATCAACAGGATTTCGTACTTGTCGCAAATGCGCTGGATTTCCGGCCAGTAGGTTTCCGGCGGCACGATCACGCCGCCCGCGCCCTGTACAGGTTCGGCGATAAAGGCAGCTACGTTGTCCTCGCCCAGCTCATGGATCGCCTGTTCCAGTTGGCGCGCGCGTTCCAGCCCGAATTCCGCGGGCGACATGTCGCCGCCTTCGGCCCACCAGTTAGGCTGGTCGATATGGTGGACGTCCGGGATCGGCAGGCCGCCCTGCGCGTGCATACCGCCCATGCCGCCCAAGCTGGCACCACCCAGGGTGGACCCGTGATAGGCGTTCTTGCGGCTGATGATGATCTTCTTGCTGGGCTTGCCCTTTTCGGCCCAGTAGGTGCGCACCATGCGAATGTTGGTATCGTTCGCCTCGGACCCGGACCCGGCAAAGAATACGTGGTTCAGATCACCCGGCGCGACCTCGGCCAGTTTCTGGCTCAGGGCGATGGCGGGGACATGGGTCGTCATGAAGAAAGTGTTGTAATACGGCAGTTCCGCCATTTGGCGCGCGGCCGCCTCGACCAGACGGTCACGGCCATACCCGACGTTCATGCACCACAGACCCGCCATGCCGTCGATGATCTTGTGGCCTTCGCTGTCGTGAATCCAGACGCCTTCGGCGCGGGTGATCACGCGCACGCCTTTCTCGGCCAGTTCGTTCTGGGTAGAGAACGGGTGCATATGATGGGCGGCGTCCAGCTTTTGCAGCTCGGCGGTGGGCATGTGATTGGTGATGATCGTCATCTCGAACCTCGTTTTCGGAAAGGCGAATCAGTCCGGCACCTGTCCGGCTGTTCTTGCGTCACCTATACAATATGATCAAATTAATTAGTGTCAATCGAATCAGTCAGGCCGCCCATTGGGGGCCAGCATGTCGCGCACTTGCTCCATCCCTTGCAGCATATCCTCGCGGCAGGCGTGCGCCGCGCCCTCTGCGTCGCCCTTCTTCATGCAGGCCAGCAGTTCCTTGTGGCGGTCAGGCAGGTTCTGGGTACCAACCCGGCCACAGACCACCCGCAGCGAGGGACCAAACCGCAGCCACAGACCTTCGGCCATCGCAGCCAGGATCGGCGCCTCTGCCAGATCGTAAATCCGCGCGTGGAATCGATAGTTGAACTCCAGATATGCCGGCAGATCCCCCTGCGAAATCGCGTGATCCAGAACCTGGTCCAACTGAGTCAGATCGGCCAGGTCGGCGGGGGTTGCCCGGATCGTCGCCCTCTGCCCAAGTTCGGCTTCAAGCCATTGTCGCGCAAAGGTTATCTCTGCAAGATTATCCGCGGTCAGCAGCGGCACGATCACCCGCCGGTTGCCCTGGAACTCCAGCGCCCCTTCCGAGGTCAGCCGCCGGATCGCTTCCCTGACCGGCGTCATGCCGGCGTTCAGCCTTTCAGTCAGGCCCTGGATCGTCACCGGCTGGCCCGGCGCGATCTCTCCGAACAGGATCTGTTCGCGCAGTTTCCGATAGATCATTTCATGCGCCGGCAGGCCCGCCGTTCCGCTGTCCTTGCCGGTTGTTTTTTGGGCGTTTCCGTCCATGCTGCCTGTTTTCTCCGCGTGCATATCAAACCACTTCTTGCGAGTTTAAATGACCCGTGGAAACATTACCATATTGCCAAATTCGGCAAAACTTGATCAAATTCGGATCAAGGGGATCACAAGCCCGGAACCACAGGGAGTAATACGAATGAAGAAACACCTGCTGACCATGACGGCCGCGGCAGCGCTGATCGCCGGCGCCGCCACCGCCGAGGAAGTGCGTGTCTACAACTGGTCGGACTATATCGACGAAGAGCTGCTGGCCAAGTTCGAAGCCGAAACCGGGATCAAACTGATCTACGACGTGTTCGACAGCAACGAGGTGCTGGAAACCAAGCTGCTGGCAGGCGGGTCGGGATATGACGTGGTCGTGCCAACTGGCACATTCCTGCAACGCCAGATTCAGGCCGGGGCATTCCAGAAACTGGACATGTCCAAACTGCCCAACCACGGCAACATGTGGGACGTTGTCGCCAAGCGTACCGCACAGTACGACCCGGACAACGCCTATTCCATCAACTACATGTGGGGCACCACCGGGATCGGCGTGAACGTCGGCAAGGTGCAGGAAGCCCTGGGCACCGACGCCCCGATCGACAGCTGGGATCTGGTGTTCAAGCCGGAAAACATGGAAAAACTGGCTGCCTGCGGCGTGCATTTCCTGGATGCCCCGGCTGAAATGATCCCCGCAGCGTTGAAGTACATCGGCGAAGATCCCAACAGCCACGACCCGGACGTGATCGCCAAGGCCGAGGCCGTCTATATGGCCGTCCGCCCCTATATCCAGAAGTTCCACAGCTCGGAATACATCAACGCGCTGGCCAATGGCGACATCTGTGTCGCGGTCGGCTGGTCGGGTGACGTGCTGCAGGCCCGCGACCGTGCCGCCGAGGCCGATAACGGGGTCGAGGTTGCCTATAACGCCCCCAAGGAAGGCGCACAGATGTGGTTTGACCAGATGGCCATCCCTGTTGACGCCCCGAACGTGGACGCGGCGCATGTGTTCCTGAACTTCATCATGGATGCGCAGAACATGGCGGCGGCTTCGAACTACGTCTACTACGCCAACGGCAACAAGGCGTCGCAGGAATTCCTGGCCGAGGACGTGATCGGCGATCCAGCGATCTATCCGTCGCCCGCCGCGCTGGACAATCTGTTCACCACCACACCCTATGACGCCAAGGTGCAGCGCACCGTCACCCGTCTGTGGACCAAGATCAAATCGGGCACCTGAGACCCGGAACACAAACGGGCCCGCGCAGCACTTGCGCGGGCCTTTCTTTTGACAGGGACTGGTATGACACAGACTGTATTCGCGCCTTGGGACGACCCGACTGAAAAACCATTGATCCAGTTCAGGGGTGTCACCAAGCGGTTCGGCGACTTCACCGCGATCGACAACCTGACGCAGGACATCTACGAACGGGAATTCTTTGCCCTTCTGGGTCCGTCTGGCTGCGGCAAGACCACGATGATGCGAATGCTGGCGGGCTTTGAAAACCCGACCGAAGGCCAGATCCTGATCGCCGGGCAAGACATGGCGAACGTCGCCCCGAACGAACGCGCCGTGAACATGATGTTCCAGTCCTACGCGCTGTTCCCGCACCTGTCTGTCTGGGACAACATCGCCTTTGGCCTGAAGCGCATGAAAACCCCCAAGGACAAGCTGAAAGCACGGGTAGAGGACATGCTGCGCCTGACCCGCCTGACCAAGTTCGCCAAGCGCAAGCCGCACCAGATTTCCGGCGGCCAGCGTCAGCGCGTGGCCTTGGCGCGGTCGCTGGCCCGCGCACCCAAACTGCTGCTGCTGGACGAACCCTTGGGCGCGCTGGACAAGAAGCTGCGCCAGGAAACCCAGTTCGAGCTGATGGACATCCAGGAAAAGACCGGCACCACTTTTGTGATCGTCACCCACGATCAGGAAGAGGCGATGACCGTCGCCAGCCGCGTCGCCGTGATGGACGAAGGCCGGATCATGCAGGTTTCGACCCCGGCCAAGATCTATGAGGAACCCAATTCCGTCTACGTCGCTGATTTCATCGGCGAGGTGAACATCATCGAAGGCAAGGCGCACAAGACCAGTGCCGACGGTTATGACATCCATTGGTCAGAGGGGCAGGAACCGATCCATGCCAAGACCTCGGTACAGTTGGACGAAGGCCAGACCGCCTATATCGCCATTCGCCCCGAAAAGATCGGCGTACACACCGAAAAACCCGAAGGCGCGGTAAACGCCATCAAGGGGCAGGTGATCGACATCGCCTATCTGGGCAACATTTCCACCTATCATGTGCAGATTCCCGGCGGGAAAATCATCAAGGCGCAGGCCGCCAACACCCGCCGCCTGTCCCGCCGCGCCTTTACATGGGAGGACGAGGTTTGGCTTAGCTGGACACTGACCGCCGGCTCCGTCCTGAGTGAATGACATGCGGCGCCTGTTCCTGATCTCTGTCCCTTACCTGTGGCTGCTGGCCCTGTTCCTGGTCCCCTTCGTGATCGTGCTGAAGATCGCGCTGTCGGACACGGCGCTGGCCATTCCGCCCTATATCCCGACGCTGGACCTGAACGAAGGCTGGCAGGGCCTCAAGGCCTTCTTCGCGGACCTCGATTTCGAAAACTTCGTTTTCCTGACAGAGGATGACCTGTACTGGAAATCTTACCTGTCCAGCCTTCAGATCGCGGCGATTTCAACGATCCTGACCCTGCTGGTGGGCTATCCCATCGCCTATGGCATGGCGATGGCCCCGGACGAATGGCGCCCCACGCTGATGATGCTGGTGATCCTGCCGTTCTGGACCAGCTTTCTGATCCGCGTCTATTCGTGGATGGGCATCCTCAGCCAAGAAGGCTTCCTGAACCAGTTCCTGATGGGTATCGGCGTAATTTCTGAACCGCTGATCATCCTGAACACCAACGCCGCTGTCTATATTGGCATCATCTACACCTACCTGCCCTTCATGATCCTGCCGATCTATGCGGCGCTGGAAAAACTGGACGGTTCCCTGTTGGAAGCGGCCGAAGATCTGGGCTGTTCGCGCCTGACGGCTTTCTGGCTGGTGACGATCCCGCTGTCCAAAAGCGGTATCATCGCGGGCAGTTTCCTGGTGTTCATCCCGGCGCTGGGGGAATTCGTGATCCCTTCGCTGCTGGGCGGGTCCGGCACGCTGATGATCGGCAAGGTTTTGTGGGAAGAATTCTTCAGCAACCGCGACTGGCCGGTGGCATCCGCCGTGGCTGTCGTCCTGCTGCTGATCCTGATCATCCCGATCATCCTGTTCCAACGGAACGAACAGAAAGAGCGGGAGAAAGACCAATGAGACGCTTTACCTGGTTCAATGCCACCTCGCTGACGCTGGGCTTTGCCTTCCTGTACTTGCCGATGGTCATCCTGATCATCTACAGTTTCAACGCGTCAAAGCTGGTCACCGTCTGGGCGGGCTTCAGCACCAAGTGGTACGGAGAGCTGTTCCGCAACGATGCCTTCCTGGACGCCGCTTGGGTAACACTGCGGGTTGGTGTGGCCAGCTCAACGCTTGCGACCGTGCTGGGCACGATGGCCGCTTATGTGCTGGTCCGCGCGGGCAGGTTCTATGGGCGCACGCTGTTTTCCGGCATGATTTACGCCCCGCTGGTCATGCCAGAGGTGATCACCGGCCTGTCGCTGCTGCTGCTGTTCATCGGCATCGGGCTGGATCGCGGCATCTTTACTATCATCCTGGCGCACACGACTTTTTCCATGTGCTACGTGTCGGTGGTGGTGTCCTCGCGCCTTGTCAGCTTCGACAAGTCACTGGAAGAAGCCGCGCTGGATCTGGGCTGTTCCCCGTTCGAGGCATTCCGACTGGTCACCCTGCCGATCATCGCGCCTGCGGTGATCTCCGGCTGGCTGCTGGCCTTCACCCTGTCGCTGGATGATCTGGTGATCGCGTCCTTCACCGCCGGTCCTTCGGCCACGACCCTGCCGATCAAGATATTCTCTGCGGTGCGTCTGGGCGTCAGCCCGGAGATCAACGCCCTGTCCACGATCATGATCTCGATCGTCGCCGTGGGTGTGATCACCGCCTCGATCGTGTCCAAACGCGCGGCGGTCCGGCAGAAGCAGGAAGAACAGGCCGCAGCCCGCGCATGAAACGAATCCTGTCCGATTTCGCCTATGGCGACGGTCCTGCCGCCGCCTGCTACTGGGGTCCGACGACGGTGCCGCTGTCCCGGACCCCAAAGGCACAGGGGGAAATCCGCAAGAAAATCGCGATTGTGGGGGCCGGGTTCACCGGCCTGTCCGCCGCCCTGCACCTTGCGCAGGCCGGGGCCGATGTCGCCGTGCTGGAGGCCGAAACCCCCGGCTGGGGCGCTTCGGCCCGAAATGGCGGCTTCTGCTGTCTGGGTGGCACAGCCCTGCCCCATGCCATGATCCGCAAACGCCACGGCGATGACGGACTGCGCCACTGGTGCGCCACGGAACTGTCCGCAATCAGGCTGGTGCGCCGCCTGCTGGACACGCACAAGATTGTCGCTGATACCCATTCTGACGGCGAAACCATCCTGGCCCACAGCCCTCGCGCCATGCGGCATTTGCGGGCGGAACAGGCTGAGTTAGAGTCTGTCTACAACGTCCAAACCACCCTGCACGAACCCGAAAGCCTGCCCGCCCTTGGCATGAAGGGGCGCTATTTCGGCGCCCTGACCCTGCCGCACGGCTTTGGCCTGAACCCGCGCAAATACGCTGATGGGCTGGCCACCGCCGCGTTCCAGGCCGGGGCCGCGATCCATGCGCACAGCCCGGTCCTGTCCGTCACCCGCAGCGGCGGCAGCTATGTGCTGAAAACCCCTGCCGCCCGCATCCGCGCCGATCAGGTGATCTTCGCCACCAACGGCTATTCATCAGAGGACGTGCCGGACTGGCTGCGCGGCCGCTTCCTGCCGCTGCAATCCAACGTGCTGGTCACGCGCCCGCTGACCGATCAGGAAATCGCCGATGGCTGGTCCAGCGCGCAGATGGCCTATACTCACCAGACCCTGCTGCACTATTTCCGCCTGATGCCAGACGGGCGGTTCCTGTTCGGGATGCGTGGCGGGCTGTTTTCCGGCCCCCGCGCCTTTGCCACCCTGCAGCAGCGCACCCGCCGCCAGTTCGAGCAGGCATTCCCGTTCTGGAAACATGTTGCAACCCCGCACAGCTGGAACGGCGCGCTGGCGTTCACGGCAAAGCTGTCTCCCTATGTCGGCCCGGTGCCAGAGATGCCCGGCGCCTTTGCCGGGTTCGCCTATCACGGAAACGGTGTGGCGATGGGCACCCATGCCGGCCAGTTGCTGGCGCGTCTGGCGCTGGCGCAGGATTCCGGCCCGCACTATCCGGCCATGCTGCAAACCATCCCCAAACGATTCCCGCTGGGCCGCCACCGCCGGTTGTTGATGGCTCCCGGTTACATCGCCGCCGCTATCAGTGGCCGCTAGCCCTGCGGGGTCATACCGGACCGCGCCTTGGACCGTTTCAGTCCCAGCGCATGTTCACGCAGGATGATCAACACGCCCGCCGCTACGACAATGGCGGACCCCGCCAGCATCTGCATCGTCGGCACCTCGTCAAAGATGAAATATCCGATCAGGATGGCGAACAGGATCGCCGCGTAATCGAACGGCGCCACCACGGACGCCCCCGCGAACCGATAGGCCGAGGTCAGGAAGATCTGCCCGAACCCGCCCAGAATCCCTGCCGTCACCAGCAGCACCGCCTGCGGCCCGGTCGGCACCACCCAGCCAAATGGCAGCGTCAGCAGCGACAGGCCCGTCGCCGTCAGCGAGAAATAGAACACGATGGCGGCGGTCTGTTCCGTCTGCACCAGCTTGCGCACATAAATCTGCGCCAGCGCGGCGCAGACCGCCCCCATCAGCGTAAACAGCGCCCCCAGCGCCGCGGTCATTTCCACGGTTTCGGCCGACAACAGCGTCATCCGCGGGGCCAGGATGATGATCACCCCCACCAGCCCCAGCGCCACCGTGGACAGCCGGAAAACACCCACCTGTTCGCCCAGGAACATCGCCGCAAAGATCACCGTCAGTAGCGGCGCGGCGAATCCGATGGCCGTCACCTCTGGTAGCGGCAGAAGACCCAGACCGGCGAACATCAGCCCCATCGCCCCTGTGCCCACGAACCCGCGCCAGAAATGCGACAGGCGCGATTGCACCTTCAGCCCGGTACGCAAATCCCTGCGGACCGCCAGCCATCCCAGGATCACCGGAATCGCGAACAGCGACCGGAAAAACACTGCCTGCCCTGCCGGGACATCCGGTGCCGTCGCCTTGATCACCGCTGACATGATGATGAACACAAGCACTGAACACAGCTTCAGTGCGATCCCTTTGACCGGTTGCATGACAATTCCCCTTCGCGCGCGCCAATGCTGGGCCTACGTTCGACAAAGGTCAATCCGTCCCCTTGATCTTGGGGAAATCCATGCCAAAACGGTTGGGCCGCACAGCAATCCGAAAGGTCCGCCCATGTATCCGACGAACTACTTGCTCAGCCGTCTGTCCCACGCCGCCGACACCACGCCGCTGAAGGTATTCGCCACCCGCCCCGGCCTGCCGGACGTGACCTATACGCAGTTGTTCAGCGGCGCGCAGCGGATCGCGCAGAAACTGCTGGCGGCGGGGCTGGAACCCGGCGACCGGGTTGCCGTGCAGGTGGAAAAGACACTGGAGGCGGTGCAGCTTTACCTGGGCACCGTTCTGGCGGGCGGGATCTTTTTGCCGCTCAACACAGCCTATACCGGGGCCGAGGTCGCCTATTTCCTGTCCGATGCCACCCCAAGCGTGCTGGTCTGCGATCCGGCAAGGCTGACGGAACTGTCGCAACTGGCCGGCGACGCCACCGTTTTCACCCTGGACAAGCTGGGCGAAGGCACGCTGACCGCCAACCTGCCCGGTGCCAATCCCGCCTTTCAGCCTGTCGCGCGTGACGCCGATGATCTGGCCGCGATCCTCTATACCTCGGGCACGACGGGCCGGTCCAAGGGCGCAATGCTGTCGCACAAGAACCTGGCCTCGAATTCCATCAGCCTGTGCGACCTGTGGCGTTTCAGCGCCGATGACGTGCTGATCCACGCCTTGCCGATCTTCCACACCCACGGGCTGTTCGTCGCCACCAACGTGGCGCTTCTGGCCGGGGCCTCGGTGGTGTTCCTGCCGAAATTCGATTCTGACGCGATCCTGAACGCCATGCCCTCGGCCACCGCGCTGATGGGGGTGCCCACGTTCTATACCCGCCTGCTGGCCGATCCGCGCCTGACGCTGGACCGGTCACGCAACATGCGGCTGTTCATCTCTGGCTCTGCGCCGCTGCTGGTGGACACCCATGAAAAATGGGAACAGCGCACCGGCCACCGCATCCTTGAACGCTACGGGATGACCGAAACCAACATGTCCACGTCCAACCCCTATGACGGCGAACGCCGCGCGGGCACCGTGGGCTTTCCGCTGCCGGGCGTGGAACTGCGCATCATGGACGATGGCCAAGAGGTCGCCACCGGCGACATCGGCGTGATCGAGGTGCGCGGCGACAATGTCTTTCAGGGTTACTGGCAGATGCCGGAAAAAACCGCCGAGGAACTGCGCCCCGACGGCTGGTTCATCACTGGCGATCTGGCCACCCGCGACGCCGATGGCTATGTCACCATCGTCGGCCGCGCCAAAGACCTGATCATCACAGGCGGCTTCAACGTCTACCCGAAAGAGCTGGAAAGCCTGATCGACGACATCCCCGGCGTTCTGGAAAGCGCCGTCATCGGCGTCCCCCATCCCGATTTCGGCGAAGCGGTCGTGGCCATCGTCGTCCCCGAAACACCGGACCTGACGATGGAAAAGGTAGAGTCCGTGACCGGCACCCAGCTGGCCAAGTTCAAGCAGCCCAAGAAAATCCTGTTCCTGCCCGAACTGCCGCGCAACACGATGGGCAAGGTCCAGAAAAAGGCGCTGCGGGAAACCTACGCGGAACTTTTCTCATAAGCCGTGACCATAGGCTAAACGCCGCTCATACAAGCGTTTTTCGGTTCTGATCGGCCAATTGGCGCCGCTCCGTGCGCGCGTTTTCGGCCATTTACAGCGCATCCAATCGTCGGCGCTTCACCCTCTCTTGTTTCTTGCGCCGGAAAACCGATCTGCTGCGTTGGACGTTCATCGGCCGCGTGATCGCGGACCCGAGACAGCAAGAAAGGAAATGAAATGTCCCTCAAGAGCACCCTGCTGGGTACCCTCGGCGCAACCCTGATCGCAGCTCCCGTGCTGGCTGGTTCGCCCACACCCGCACCCGTAGAGCCTGAAATCATCACCCCCGTCGCCGTCCCGCTTACTGGCGACTGGACCGGCGGTTACGGCGGTCTGCAACTGGGCTATGGCGATTTCAGCGGCACCGGCGGTCTAAGCGGTGACGGCATGATCGGCGGCCTGACGATGGGCTATGATTACGATTTCGGCCAGTGGGTTCTGGGCGCGGGTCTGGACTATGACTTCGCCGATATCGACATGGGCGGCAACACCATCGACAGCATCGCCCGCCTGAAACTGCGCGCGGGCTATGATCTGGGCGCGGGCCTGATCTATGCCACCGCCGGTGCCGCGCAGGCCGATATCGACACGCTGGGCACCGACGAAGGCTATTTCGCTGGTATCGGCTATGAACACATGCTGACCGACACCATCAGCCTCGGCGGCGAAGTCCTTTACCACGATTTCGGCGATTTCAACGGCTCGGGCATTTCGGTGGACGGCACCACCGCGCAAGTTCGCGCCACCTTCCGGTTCTGACATCCGGGCGGGGAATCCCCAGATGCCCCCGCCCGCCTGTCAGTCCCGCCGCGTCCGCCCTGTCCCCCCGGCGGGCGCGGCCATTCTGGCTTGGCTGTCCACAGTTCATCCGCGCTTGGGCAACACCCAATCCGGTCGTGGGAAATGGCAGGTATAGCCGTTCGGCAGCCGTTGCAGGTAATCCTGATGCTCTGGCTCCGCCTCCCAGAAATCCCCCACCGGTTCCACGTCTGTCACCACCTTGCCGGGCCACAACCCGCTGGCCTCGACATCCTTGATCGTCTCGGCCGCACAGTCCTTCTGCGTCTGATCCACGTAATAGATCGCGCTGCGATAACTCATCCCCAGATCATTGCCCTGCCGGTTCACCGTCGTCGGATCATGAATCTGGAAAAAGAACTCCAGCAGCTTGCGATAGCTGGTCCGGGCAGGGTCAAAGATGATCTCGATCCCCTCGGCATGGGTGCCGTGGTTGCGATAGGTCGCATTCGCAACATCGCCGCCGGTATAGCCCACCCGCGTCCGCAACACACCGGGTTGGTGCCGGATCAATTCCTGCATCCCCCAAAAACAGCCGCCTGCCAGAACCGCGCGTTCCTCAGCCATCACACATCCTCCACCTGGTCCAGATAATCGCCATAGCCCTCGGCCTCCATGTCGTCCCGATGCACGAACCGCAGGCTGACCGAGTTGATGCAGTATCGCAGCCCGCCCCGGTCCACCGGCCCGTCCGGGAACACGTGGCCCAGGTGGCTGTCCCCATGGGCGCTGCGCACCTCGACCCGCACCATCCCGTGGGTGGTATCCGTCAGCTCGGTGATATGACCCGGCTCAATCGGCTTGGTGAAACTGGGCCAGCCGCAGCCGGATTCATACTTGTCCGAAGACGCGAACAGGGGCTCGCCGCTCACGATATCCACGTAGATCCCCGGTTCCTTGTTGCGCAGAAACTGCCCAGATCCGGGCCGCTCGGTCCCGTTTTCTTGTGTGACCCAGTGCTGTTCAGGCGTCAGCGCGGCAATCACATCGGGGTTGCGCTCATATTTCGGCATGTGGTCCTCCGTCCTGTTCACGCCCATAAGATGGGGCTTTCGCTGCAAATGGGAAGGGCCTACTCCCGCGCCAACCGCGCCACCGCCCACCGCGCTGCATCGGCCACGGCGGCGTCCGTGTCCCCACACAGCCCCCGCGCCACCTCCAGCAGGGCGCGATCCCCGGAATTGCCGACGGCATACAGCACATTGCGCACAAACCGGTTCCGCCCTACCCGCTTGATCGGCGACCCGCTGAACAACGCCCGAAAGCCGGCATCGTCCAGCACCGCAAGTTCCGCCAGTTTCGGCGCCACCAGTTCCGCGCGCGCGTGATAGCGCGCCTCGCGCGCCTCTACCGCGAACTTGTTCCAGGGACAGACCGCCAGGCAATCGTCGCAACCATAGATGCGGTTGCCCAGCATCGGGCGCAATTCCTCGTCTACCGGCCCGTGATGCTCGATCGTCAGATAGGAAATACAGCGCCGCGCATCCAGCTGATACGGTGCCGGAAAGGCCCCGGTCGGGCAAATATCCTGGCACGCGGTACACCGCCCGCAATGATCCGCCTCTGCCCCGTCCACCGGCAATTCCAGCGTCGTGAACACCGACCCGATAAAGAACCAACTGCCCAGTTCGCGGCTGACAAGGTTGGTATGCTTGCCCTGCCAACCCAGCCCAGCCGCCTGCCCCAACGGCTTTTCCGCCACCGGCGCGGTATCGACGAACACCTTCACCTCGCCGCCGGAGTCGGCGATCAGCCAGCGTGCCAGCCGCTTCAGCCGCTTCTTGACCAGGTCGTGATAATCCTTGTTCTGGGCATAGACCGAAATCGCCGCCCGATCCCGCTGCCCCAGCACCACCAGCGGATCATGCGCCGGGGTATAGCTTTCGCCCAGCACGATCACGCTGCGCGCCTCGGCCCACAGCGCCGCGGGATTGCCGCGCCACTCGGCCCGGTCCGCCATCCAGCCCATCTGCCCGTGCCGCCCCGCCTCCAGGAACGCCGCCAGCCGCGCCGGAACCAGCGGAATATCCCCTGGGCGGCAGACCTTGCAGGCATCAAAGCCCTCGGCCCGGGCCTGCGCCACTAACCTTGCCTTCAAATCCATGACACCCTCGGTTTTTTCTTGGGAAAAATACCCCGGGGGGAACCGCCGCAGGCGGTGGGGGGCAGCGCCCCCCGCCCCGGCCCGGTGTCAGAAATCCAGGTCGGCATAATGCGAAGGCGGCGGAAAGCCGGGGATCTGGTCTGCCAGGATGGACCGGAACGCCGGGCGCGACTTGATCTTGGCATACCAGTCCTTCACCACCTCGCTTCGGTTCCAATCCACGTCGCTGATATAGTCCAGCGCCGACAGATGCGCGGCGGCGGCGAAATCGGCCAGCGTCATCACGTCCCCGGCCAGCCAACGCCGATGATCCAGCAGCCAGGCCATGTAATCCAGATGGTACTTGATCGCCTTGGCGCCCGCCTTCACGTTCCCGCTGTCGGGAAACCCGCGCCCCATGACCTTCTTGTTGACCCGCTCGTACAGCAGTTTCGAGGTCACCTCGTTATGAAACTTGTCATCGAACCAGCTGACCAGCCGCCGCACCTCATAGCGCGCGTCCACATCCTTGGGCATCAGCGGCGGGTTGGGATAGGCTTCTTCCAGGTATTCGCAGATCGCCGCGCTTTCGGACATCATCTTGTTGTCCAGTCGCAGCACCGGCACCTTGCCTGCCGGGTTGCGGCGCAGGAAATCCGGGTCTTGTTCCCAGTACCTTTCGTCGTGCAGTTCCACCTCGATCTTCTTTTCGGCAAGGCTCAGGCGCACCTTGCGGCAAAAGGGGGACAGGGGGAAATGGTACAGTTTCGCCATGATTTCGCGCTGCTCGGATCAAATAGGGTTTCCCCCTCAATGCCCGCTTGGCCCCGGATTTTCAATCCTCGAAACAGGCCGCCCGCCCATCCGCGCGGATCGTGGCCGCCCCGTCCAGGATGGCCTCGGCGCGTTTGCGGACCAATTCGCCCGGCTTGCTGGCCGACCGCACCTTGGGCGATGGCAGCACCGCCGCCAGCCGCGCCGCCTGCAGCGGCGACAATGCCTCGGGGCCGACGCGAAAGTAATTGCGCGCCGCCGCCTCGACCCCGAACACGCCTTCGTCGAACTCTGCCACGTTCAGGTACACCTCAAGGATCCGCTCCTTGGACCAGACCAGTTCCACCATCGGGGTGATCATCGCCTCCAGCGCCTTGCGCAGCCAGCTGCGCCCGTGCCACAGGAACACGTTCTTCACCACCTGCTGCGTCAGGGTGGACGCGCCGCGGTTTCCGCCCTCGTCGATAGCGGCGCGGATTGCCGCCATGTCAAACCCGCTGTGCAGACAGAAATTCGCATCCTCTGCCGCAACGACAGACCGTTTCATCACCGGCGCAATGGCATCCATGCGCACCCATTGCCGGTCCACCTCGCCCAGCCGGGATTTTTCCTGCCAGATGTACAGCGTGCCCGGCGGGTTAAAGACCGCGTAGACCACGACCCACAGGAACAGCAGCACCACCATCCCGGCAAACCCGCGCACCATCCAGCGCAGCAGCCACAGTGTTGGCCGGATCGGCAGCGCCTCCCGCTTGGATTGCGCCTTCTTGGCCTTGGTCCGGGCCGAAGCCTTTCGGCTGGGTGATTTGCGTTTCTGTACCACGGCCACAGCTATAGGCTCGGGGCGTGCTGCCGAAAACCCCAAACTCTCGGATATCCCGCCCCGTTGGGTACGTGTGCACACGCGCCATCCACAGGCAAAAGGCGCCCCGCAGGGCGCCTTTCCCGGTTTATCGTTCCACGCTTACTCGGCGGGAACCGCCTTTTCTTCGATCGACAGCGGGTGCGGAATGTGGATCAGCATCTCTGTCGGGCAAACCTGGATGAAATTCGCCTTTTCGATGTCCCAGTGCTGCAGGATATCCGCGGCCTTGCGGCTGTTGGTTTCCTTGGCGTGGCGCTCGATCAGGTCTTTCAGCTGGGCTTCCCAGAACTCGACCGTCACCGGACAGGTCACCAGCGTTTCCATGTTCATCATGTCCGCCGCCATGCCGTCCGGGTCATAAAGGTAGGCCATGCCCCCGGTCATCCCCGCGCCGAAGTTGGCGCCGATCTGGCCCAGGATTACCGCGACACCGCCGGTCATGTATTCACACCCGTTGGATCCGCAGCCCTCGATCACCACCTTAGCGCCAGAGTTGCGGACAGCGAAACGCTCGCCCGCACGGCCCGCCGCGAACAGGTAGCCGTCGGTCGCGCCGTACAGCACGGTGTTGCCGATGATCGTGTTGTCGCTGGCCACCAGCGGCGAATGCATCGGCGGACGCACCACCACGGTGCCACCCGACAGGCCCTTGCCGACATAGTCGTTGGCATCGCCCGACACCTCGATCTTCAGACCCGGTGCCGCGAAGGCGCCCAGCGACTGACCCGCAGACCCGGTCAGCTTCACCGTCAGGTGATCCGGCTGCAGCGCGTTGCGCATACCGAAATTCTTCACGATATGCGAAGAGGTCCGGGTGCCCACGGTCCGATGCGTGTTCTGCACCGCATAGGACAGCTGCATCTTCTCGCCGTCCTCCAGGAACCGATGCGCGTCGCGCACGATTTCGGCGTCCAGCGTGTCCGGCACGGCATTGCGCGGCTTATAGCGGTCATAGACGATGTCCTTGGCGCCATCCACGGTCAGCAGCAGCGGGTTCAGGTCCAGATCGTCCAGGTGCGCGTTGCCCCGGCTGACCTGGCTCAGCAGGTCGGCACGGCCGATCACCTCGTCCAGCGACCGTGCGCCGATGCTTGCCAGGATTTCCCGGACTTCCTGCGCGTAGAAGGTAATCAGGTTCACCACCTTGTCCGCGGTCCCGTCGAACATCGCACGCAGGCG
This sequence comes from Thalassovita sp., assembly GCA_017792425.1. Taxonomy (GTDB): domain Bacteria; phylum Pseudomonadota; class Alphaproteobacteria; order Rhodobacterales; family Rhodobacteraceae; genus Thalassobius. Next base: position 330,661 of record CP051233.1, on the reverse strand, counting down.
TTCATCCTGCGTACAGACGCCCACCGGGCAGGTGTTCGACTGGCACTGACGCACCATGATACAGCCCATCGCGATCAGCGCAGCGGTGCCGATGCCGTATTCCTCGGCACCCATCATCGCGGCCATGACGATGTCGCGGCCCGTGCGCAGCCCGCCATCGGTCCGCAGGGTGACGCGGTCGCGCAGGTTGTTCATCGACAGCACCTGGTGCGCTTCTGTCAGGCCCATTTCCCACGGCAGACCGGCATATTTGATGCTGGTCGCCGGCGATGCGCCCGTGCCCCCGTTGTGGCCCGAGATCAGGATGATATCCGCCTTGGCCTTGGCAACACCGGCGGCAATCGTGCCCACGCCCGAGGACGCCACCAGCTTCACTGTCACCTTGCAGCGCGGGTTGATCTGCTTCAGGTCATAGATCAGCTGCGCCAGATCCTCGATGGAATAGATATCGTGGTGCGGCGGCGGCGAAATCAGCGTCACACCCTTGGTGGAATGGCGCAGACGGGCAATCAGGTCGGTGACCTTCATCCCCGGCAGCTGGCCACCCTCGCCGGGCTTGGCGCCCTGAGCCACCTTGATTTCCAGTTCCTCGCAGGCGTTCAGGTACTCGGCAGTCACGCCGAAACGGCCCGATGCCACCTGCTTGATCTTGGCGCTGGGGTTGTCGCCGTTCGGCAGCGGCACGTGATGTGCCGGATCCTCGCCGCCCTCGCCGGAATCCGACTTGGCGCCGATGCGGTTCATCGCGATGTTCAGCGTCATATGCGCCTCGGGCGACAACGCACCCAGGGACATGCCCGGCGTCACGAAACGCTTGCGGATCGCGGTGATGCTTTCCACCTCTTCGATCGGGATCGCCTTGCCCAGCGGCTTGATCGCCAGCAGGTCGCGCAGGTGAATCGGCGGCATGGACTGCATCTTGGCCGAATACTGCTTCCACAGCTCAAAGGACGCGCGGTTGCACGCCTGCTGCAGCAGGTGCATGGTCTGCGCTTCCCAAGCGTGGGTTTCACCAGATTTCCGCGCCTTGTAGAAGCCGCCGATCGGCAGAACATCACGACCGCCCAGCCAGCCCTGTGCGTGGACCTCTTCCACCTTCTTCTGGATACCGTGCACGCCGATACCGCTGATACGGCTGGTCATGCCGGGGAAATATTCCGCCACCATCGCGCGCGACAGGCCCACGGCCTCGAAGTTCAGCCCACCGCGATAGGACGAGATCACCGAAATCCCCATCTTCGCCATGATCTTCAGCAGGCCCTGGTCGATGGCTTCACGATAGTTCCGCACGTTCTGGGTCAGGGTGCCGTCCAGCAGGCCGCGCTCGATGCGGTCTGCCAGCGAATCCTCGGCCAGGTAAGCGTTCACCACGGTCGCACCGCAGCCGATCAGAACAGCGAAATAGTGCGGATCGATACATTCTGCCGACCGCACGTTCAGCGAACAGAAGGTCCGCAGCCCCTTGTTGGTCAGGTGCGAATGCACGGCGCTGGTTGCCAGGATCATCGGCATCCCGACCTTGTTTTCGTCCTGGTGTTCATCGGTCAGAACGATGTGGCCCGCGCCCGAACGCACCGCGTCCTCGGCCTCGGCGCGGATACGCTCCAGGCCCACATGCAGCGCCTCTTCGTCCGCGCCCGCCGCGAAGGTACAGTCGATCTTCACCAGGTCGGCGTTGAACAGCTTGGTCAGTTCATCCCATTGACTGTTGCCCACGAACGGGCTTTCCAGCACCAGGATTTCCGTCTGCGCGCTACTTTCGTCCAGCACGTTCTTCAGGTTGCCGAACCGCGTTTTCAGGCTCATCACGCGATATTCGCGCAGGCTGTCGATCGGCGGGTTGGTCACTTGGCTAAAGTTCTGACGGAAGAAGTGGCTCAGCGGGCGATATTTCGACGACAGAACCGCCGCCGGAGTGTCATCGCCCATAGAGGCCAGCGCCTCCTTCGAATCCTCGGCCATCGGCGCCAGGATTTGCTCCAGCTCCTCGATGGTATAGCCCGCCGCGATCTGGCGCTTGCGCAGCTCGGCCCCGGTGAACAGCGGCTTTTCGACCAGGCCGGCCAGCGCCTCGTCCAGGTCGTTGATCTTGCCAACCCATTCACCGAACGGCTGGCTCGCCGCCAGACGGTCCTTGATCTCGGTGTCGTGGTACAGCCTGCCCTCTTTCATATCCACGGCCAACAACTGCCCCGGACCCAGCGCGCCCTTTTCCTTCACGGACGCTTCCTTGACCGGAACCATGCCCGCCTCGGACCCGGCGATCAGCAGCCCGTCGCCGGTGACGACATAGCGCATCGGGCGCAGGCCGTTGCGGTCCAGACCGGCGCAGACCCAGCGGCCGTCGGTCATCGCCAGCGCGGCGGGGCCGTCCCACGGCTCCATGACAGAGTTGCAATAGCTGTACATGTCGCGCCACGCTTCGGGCAGTTCCACCGCCTGCTTGGACCACGATTCAGGCACCAGCATGGTTTTCGCCATCGGCGCCGACCGGCCCGCGCGCACCAGCACCTCGAACACCGAATCCAGCGCCGCCGAATCCGAAGACCCCGGCTGGATGATCGGCTTGATGTCCTCCGCCAGTTCCCCGAACGTGTTCGAGGCCATGCGGATTTCGTGGCTCTTCATCCAGTTGACGTTGCCCTTCAGCGTGTTGATCTCGCCGTTATGGGCCAGCATGCGGAACGGCTGCGCCAGCCACCACTGCGGGAAGGTGTTGGTCGAATAACGCTGGTGATAGATCGCGAACGCGCTTTCAAACCGTTCGTCCTGCAGGTCGGGATAGAACTCCGACACCTGTTCGGCCAGCATCATGCCCTTGTAGATCACGGACCGGCACGACAGCGAACACAGGTACAGGTCGCGCACGCCGGCGGCGGCGGCGGCCTTCTCGATCCGGCGACGGATCACGTACAGCTCGCGCTCGAACGCTTCCTCGTCGATGTCCTTCTCGCAGCGGATCAGGATCTGTTCGATTTCCGGGCGGGTCGCGTTGGCCTTTTCACCCAGGCACGCGATGTCCACCGGCACGTGACGCCAGCCATAGATATAGTGCCCCATGCGCAGAACCTCGGATTCCACGATGGTCCGGCAGGTTTCCTGCGCGCCAAAGTTGGTGCGCGGCAGGAACACCTGGCCCACGGCCATCAGCTTGTCCTTGCTCGGCTCGTGGCCGGTGCGCTTGATCTGGTCATAGAAGAAGGGAACCGGGATCTGCAGGTGGATGCCCGCGCCGTCGCCGGTCTTGCCGTCCGCATCCACCGCGCCACGGTGCCAGATCGCCTTCAGCGCGGTGATCCCGCTGTCGACAACCTTGCGGCTGGGCTTGCCGTCCAGCGACACCACCAGACCCACCCCGCAAGAGGAATGCTCCTCTTCGAACGCATACATGCCGTTCTCGGCCATCCATTGGCGCTTGGCCTCTTCGGCGGCAACCCAGTTTTCGTCGTAGACAGTCATTGTCTTCTCCTTCTCAGGCCTGCCGGTTCCCGCTCTGCCGTTCGAAAGAAGCCTTACCTTTCGGTGAACCCCACGCACGGGGTCGGGTCATCTTTCGTTTACCTATTCAACGGCGGATCGGGCGATCCGGGTGTTTCAGGTCAGTATCTTTGCCCTTTTGTCTTTCGGGCTGGGATCAATTCCAGATGCTTCGTTTTGTACGTTTCAAGGCGCGAATCGTACCTCTTGCACCTTTTACAAAATCTTACTCGGCCGCGACGGCACGGGGTTCGCTCAGGTATTCCAGCACCGCGTCGGCGCAATCCCGGCCATCCCGGATCGCCCAGACCACCAGCGAAGCGCCGCGCACGATGTCACCCACCGCGAACACGCCGTCCAGACTGGTTTTGCCGGTCTCATAGGCGGCCTTGACGGTGCCCCAGCGGGTCACTTCCAGACCGTCCACACCCCACAGTTTGGGCAAGTCCTCGGGTTCGAAACCCAGCGCCTTGATCACCAGGTCGGCGTCTTCGACATAGTCCGCACCCTCGATCACCTCGGGACTCTGACGGCCAGACGCATCGGGCATTCCCAAACGCATCTTCTGCACCATCACGCCGCTGACTGGTTCCCCGGCAAAGCCCTTGGGCGCGGCCAGCCAGACGAATTCCACGCCTTCTTCCTCGGCGTTCTGCACTTCGCGTTGCGAACCGGGCATGTTGGCGCGGTCACGGCGGTACAGGCATTTCACGCTGTCCGCGCCCTGGCGGATCGCGGTACGCACGCAATCCATCGCGGTGTCGCCGCCGCCGATCACGACCACCTTTTTGCCGGCGGCGTTCAGAGTGCCATCCTCGTATTCCGCAACCTCGTCGCCAAAGGACAGCTTGTTGGATACGGTCAGGTAGTCAATCGCGTTCACGATGCCAGCGGCACCCGAACCCGGCCCTTCCAGATCCCGAGTCTTGTAGACACCGGTGGCGATAACCACAGCATCGTGTTTGCCACGGATCGCGTCAAAGGAAATATCCTCGCCCACGTTGCAGTTCATCACGAACTCTACGCCGGATTCCTGCAGCTGCTGGATACGGCGCATGACGACGTCTTTTTCCAGCTTGAAGCCGGGAATGCCATACGTCAGCAGGCCGCCCGCGCGGTCATAGCGGTCATAGACAGTAACCTGCACGCCAGCCCTGCGCAGCATGTCAGCGGCAGCCAGCCCGCCGGGGCCCGCACCGATGATGCCGACCGACTGGTCACGCTCGGTGGTGACTTCGATGGGCTTGACCCAGCCGCGTTCCCACGCGGTATCGGTGATGTACTTTTCAACCGCGCCGATGGTCACGGTCTGGTGGCCCGACTGTTCGATCACGCAATTGCCTTCGCACAGACGGTCCTGCGGACAGATGCGACCGCAGATTTCCGGGAAGGTGTTCGTGGCTTGGCTGATGGCATAGGCCTCTTCCAGACGGCCCATCGCGGTCATGCGCAGCCAGTCGGGAATGTTGTTGTGCAGCGGGCAATGCGACTGGCAATAAGGCACACCACACTGGCTGCAGCGGCTGGCCTGCTCCTTGGCCTTTTCGTCCGCGAACTCGGCATAGATCTCGTGGAAATCCTTGTTGCGCACATCAGCGCCCCGCTTCGAGGGCATGTCCCGCTCGACGGTCACGAATTTCAGCATCGGTTGCTTAGCCACACCGCTACCTCTCTGCTAGGAAATACTGGTCTGCGCTTCTTTAATTCAGGTCGAAAATAAATAAAAGTCAGAAATGTTGACCTTTAATCAGAAAATTTGCAGCCAAATTGCTTTGCTAACAGCCAGAACGCCTGAAATTAGGTCCGATTCGGTTTTACTTAACGTCTTTTCCATAAATCTCAATTGGTTATAGACTACATCAAGAAAACCTCAGGCAACGGCATATGACGCTCTTACAGCTACTAATTATCGCAGTCATACAAGGTATTACCGAGTTTCTTCCCATTTCGTCCTCGGGTCACCTGATTCTCTTGCCGAATCTGACCGGCCTGGGCGATCAGGGGTTGGTGATTGACGTCGCAGCCCACGTGGGCACCTTGGCGGCGGTTGTTGTCTTTTTCTGGGCGGATGTCCGCACCGGACTGGCAGGTGTGCCGCGCATGCTGACCGGGCGGATCGATACCCCCGGGTCGCGACTGGCCTTTCTGCTTATGCTGGCGACCATTCCGGTCATCGTGGTCGGACTGATTCTGAAGGTAACCGGGATCAGCGACGCATTGCGCGGAATTGAAGTCATCGGGTGGACGATGCTGATATTTGGCGTCGTGCTGTATTGGGCAGATCAAACCGGGCCAACCACGCAGACCGAAGCCGATTGGACCCTGCGGGACGCTCTGTTGATCGGCCTGGCGCAGGCTATCGCACTGATCCCCGGCACCTCGCGGTCCGGGATAACGATCACGGCGGCACGGCGTTTGGGCTACAAGCGGCACGACGCGGCCAAACTGTCCATGCTGATGTCGATCCCCACGATCTTTGCCAGCGGGGCGCTGCTGTCATTGGATTTCATCCAAAGCGCGGATCCGGCACTGGCCAAGGACGGGGCAATCGTGGCCGTCCTGTCCTTTGGCTCCGCCCTGCTGGCGCTGAGCCTGATGATGCGGCTGCTGCGTACCGTAAGCTTTACGCCTTATGTGATTTACCGAGTGATCCTCGGGGCGGTCCTGTTGGTCATCGCCTACACATGAAAAAGGCGGGGCCAGCCCCGCCTTCTAGCATCTTCTGGCTCACCGCTCTTAGCCGTGGCGCAGATTCTTGGCCGATTCCTTGATCGCTGCATACTGGCCAGACGGGCGGAAACGCCACAGATAGTCCGGCAGAATGACCTCATAGGCGACGGGCTTGATCCCCAGATCGGCAAAGGTCTTGGCGTCATCGGATACCAGATTATCCGTTTTCAGCGATTTGACTTGGTCACGGGTCAGGGCGCTTTTGAACAGTCCACCGGTCAGCTTCTGCACCAGGTCGAACCCGAACGCCATGATCGAGGCGGCGAAATAGGGCAGGTTTATGATAGCCTTACGGCGGCGGATCACGGTCAGCATCTCTTCCATCAGCTGACGGAAAGTCGCCACTTCGGAACCGCCCAGTTCGTAGACACCAGCGGGGGCTTTGCCTTCGACACCCATCACGGCAGCCTGGGCGACGTCATCCACATAGACCGGCTGGAACTTCGTATCCGCGCCAACCACGGGCAGGATCGGCCCTTTCATAGCGGCGAAGCGGTTGAAGAACTGGTCCTCTGCCCCGAAGATCACGGACGGGCGCAGGATCACGGCGTTAGGAATATGCGCCAGAACCGCCGCCTCACCCTGCGCCTTGGTGCGCTGGTATTCGCTGTCCGATTCTTCGTTTGCGCCGATCGCAGAGATATGCACCATCGTCTGGATACCCTGTTCCGCCGCGATCCGGGCGATGCGGCCAGCACCTTCGGCCTGAACGGCGGCGAACGTGTTCTTGCCCAGTTCATTCAGGATGCCGACGCAGTTCACAACCGCATCCGCCCCTTGCATCACCGAACGCACGCTGGCGTCATCGCGGATGTTGCACAGGACGGGCTCTACCTGGCCCGGGACGCCGTAGGGTTTGACATGCATGGCCTCGTTCGGGTGGCGAACAGCGACACGAACGCGCCAGCCATCCTTGGCCAGTCGCCGCGCAATGTAGCGGCCAACAAAGCCTGCACCGCCGTAGATGGTCACGAGTTTCGACATGAGATGACTCCGGCTGTAAAAACGTTATCCGTTCCTAGTCCCAAAGGGGGTTTTCCACAAGAAGATAAGCCGTCGCAGAAAAAAGTTGAAAATGGTCGTTGACACTACCGGATGCCAACTATAAATCGCCCCTCACGACACCTGCCCAGGTGGCGGAATTGGTAGACGCGCTAGCTTCAGGTGCTAGTTTCCGAAAGGAAGTGGAGGTTCGAGTCCTCTCCTGGGCACCATTCCCTCCACAGAGGGAATGAAATGACTAACCACCTATACATGAATGATATTCCTGCCGATCTGGACATGGGCCCGATCGTTGCGATTGATTGCGAAACGATGGGTCTGAACCCGCATCGGGATCGGCTGTGCGTCATCCAGATGTCGGGCGGGGATGGGAATTCCCATATCGTACAGATCCAGAAGGGCCAGACCGAGGCCCCCAACCTGTGCGCCATGCTGGAAAACCCGGACGTGCTGAAGCTGTTCCATTTCGGACGATTCGACATTGCCGCCATGTACAATGCCTTTGGCGCGTTGGCGGCCCCGGTCTATTGCACCAAGATTGCTTCGAAACTGGTGCGCACCTTCACGGATCGCCACGGCCTGAAGAACCTGCTGCAGGAATTGCTGAACACCGACATATCCAAGCAGCAGCAAAGCAGCGACTGGGGCGCGCCTGAACTGACCAAAGCGCAACTGGAATACGCGGCGTCGGACGTGCTGTACCTGCACCGGCTGAAGGCCGAACTGGACCGTATGCTGGAACGCGAGGATCGCATGGAACTGGCGCAGTCGTGCTTTGACTTCCTGCCGACCCGCGCAAAACTGGACCTTGCCGGCTGGCCAGAGACGGATATCTTCTCTCACTAGGCTTCTGGCCCTCACCGGGGAAATGATCTGCCATGCTGTGGCGCGAGACTCTCTACTCCAGGATCGTGAGCTGGCTGAAAATCGTTCTTCCGCTGGCGGCGCTGGCGATCCTGTCCACGCTGTTCCTGTTGTCGCGCGGGCGTGACAACCTGGGCGCACTCCCCTATTCGCAACCCGATCTTCAGGAACGTATGCGCGAAGGCATGATCAATACGCCCCAGTTTTCAGGCGCCAGCGCACATGGCGACCTGATCAATTTTTCCGCCGAAACCGCCAAGCCCGATCCCGCGAACGACCGCTTGGCGCGGGCGGAAAAGTTATCTGCGCGGATTGATCTGGTGGGCGGCACTGTCCTGACTTTTGAATCCGATTCCGCCGTTCTGGACACATCAGAGGATACCGCCCGGCTGACCGGCGGGGTCGTGGTGACAACCTCTTCGGGCTACGACCTGCGCACAGAGGCGCTGTTTACTTCGATGCGCGAAATTGACGCCGAAACCGAGGGAACCGTCAAAGGCACAGCACCTGCGGGATCGGTAGAGGCAGGTAAGATGGTGCTGAGTTCCGACCCAGAAACCGGTGACGCCCATTTGCTTTTCACAAATCGGGTAAAGCTGGTATATCAACCAAAAAACTAGGATGTATTCCGTGTCAAAGCTGCGTTCATTGTTGGTTTGTTCAGCCCTGGCGGTCGCCACGGCGCTACCTGTATTCGCGGCGGACCTGGCGTTTGGCAATTCGCGCGAAACATCCGATCTGCCGGTTCAGGTAGAGGCGGATCAGTTGTCGGTGAACCAGAAAGACGGAACCGCCACCTTTACCGGCGATGTGCGCATCACTCAGGGCGAGATGCTGCTTTCCGCCCCCCATGTTCAAGTCATCTATTCCGAAAACAGCAAGAAAATCGTCCGTCTGATGGCCAATGGCGGTGTCACCATCGTGAACGGCCCGGATGCAGCCGAAGCGCAGAAAGCCGATTATGACATCGACGCCGGAATCGTGCTGCTGACCGGGAATGTTCTGCTGACCCAGGGCCCCAATGTGATGAAGGGCGAGCAGGTCTCTATCAACCTGGATGCCGGCACGGCACAGGTCGACGGACGCATCAGGACCACGCTGGAGACCAAGGAATAATCCTATGGCCAAGCCCCAGCTGAACGTCACCGAAGGATCCTCTGGGCTGCGCGTGACCCATTTGCGCAAAAGCTACAAGAAGCGGGTCGTGATCCGCGATTTCAGCATGGAACTGAACAGGGGCGAAGTTGTCGCCCTGCTGGGGCCGAATGGCTGCGGCAAGTCCACCACCTTCTACATGATCGCCGGGCTGGTTTACCCCGAAGGCGGACAGGTCTTGATCGACGGGCGCGATGCCACAAACCTGCCGATGTACCGCCGCGCCAAGCTGGGGATCGGGTATCTGCCGCAGGAGATGTCCATCTTCCGTGGCATGAATGTAGAGGACAACATCGCCTCGATCCTCGATATTTCCGAACCTGATCGCCATAAGCGGCGTGAACGCCTGGAAGAGTTGCTGAGCGAGTTTTCCATCGAACACCTGCGCCGCGCGCCAGCGTTGGCGTTGTCCGGTGGTGAACGCCGCCGGGTTGAAATCGCCCGCTGCCTGGCCGCAAACCCAAAATACCTGCTGCTGGACGAACCGTTCGCCGGCGTGGACCCGATCAGCGTAGGCGATATCCGGCACCTGGTGGCCGACCTGAAAAAACGCGGGATCGGGGTGCTGATCACCGATCACAACGTCCGCGAAACGCTCGAAATCGTGGACCGCGCCTATATCCTGCACGAAGGCAAGGTGCTGATGTCAGGCACGCCATCCGACGTAGTAGAGAACGAAAACGTGCGCCGGGTCTATCTGGGTGACAATTTCCGAATTTCCTGACACCCGCACCGGGCCGTCCAAAGGAAATATTTTCTGCTGATCAATTGACAGTGACCCTGCGACTCGCCTCAAATAGAGTTATGACAGTCCTTGATCTTGCACCGCTGCTGCTTTTGGTCTTCTTGATAAGGCCGGGTGGCGATCAAACCAAGGAATGTCGCATTCCAGCATTCGGGCATAATAACAGCCGGGGATAACACCCCCGGATCAATCCCGATTTGTCACGCAAAGGAGACAAGATGCGCTACCAAATCAGTGGAAAGCAGATCGATATCGGTGAGGCACTGCAAACACATGTGAAAACGGAACTGGGCGAAGCCGTTAAGAAATACGCCGAACGCCCGACTGACGCCAACGTGATCTTTTCTAAATCGGCCAGCGAATATGTCTGCGAAGCCACTGTGCATCTTTCCACCGGCCTGACCGCTCAGGCCAAGGCCCATGCCCACGAAATCTATGCCGCATTCGATGACTGCTGCGAAAAGATGGAAAAACAGCTACGCCGCTACAAACGTCGCCTGAAGGACCATCACCGCGACCGCGCAGAGCCGGTTGAACTTCTCGGCGCGTCGTCCTATATCCTCGCGTCGGACGAAACCGAAGGGGAATCGGAACCGGATAGCCTGCAGCCGATCATCGTGGCCGAAATGGAGACAAAGATACCGTCTCTGTCTGTCGGCGAGGCGGTGATGCAGATGGAACTGGCAGGGGCGCCCGTACTGATTTTCCGGAACGAGATGAAAAACGGGTTGAACGTCGTGTACCGCCGCGAAGATGGAAACATCGGCTGGATCGACCCGCAGCAATGAGTTGACCGGGGCCGCGCCCCGAATTGCGGAGCACAGAACCCAGCATGAACCTGTCCAAAATCCTCAAGCCTGAGGCGGTGAAAGTTGTTTCATCCGCTTCCAGCAAGAAGCGTCTTTTGCAGGATCTGGGGGATATCGCCTTCTCTGCTTACGGACTCAGCGCCCCTGACGCCGTCGAGGCATTGATGGAACGCGAAAGCCTTGGCCCCACCGGTGTGGGCCATGGCGTCGCCCTGCCCCACGCGCGTATGCCGGGGCTGGAATCGGTTGTCGGTGCTTTCCTGCTGTTGGAAAAACCTGTGGACTTCGATTCGGTCGACCGGCAGCCGGTGGATATCGTTTTTGCACTTTTTGCCCCAGAAGAGGCCGGCGTCGAGCACCTGAAGGCCCTTGCCCTTGTGTCACGCACCCTGCGTGAGCCCGCGCTTTGCGCCAAGCTGCGCGCAAATTCCGACCCGGCGACCCTGTACACCATCCTGACCGAAGATAATTCGGTTCAGGCAGCCTGACGCGACCAATCGCTGAACCCGAACCCTTCGTAGTCCCGGTGATAGATTGCGCGCGCCTGCGCCTCCAGGGTTTCGTCATAGATCTCCTGCAGGCAGAACGGCTGGTCCGGCGCCGCGGGCAAAACCGGCTTGGCGTCAGCTCCCAGTTTTTGCGCAACCTGGGGCAATAGCTGGCTCAGTTCATCCTCTCTGAACACAAAGTCAGGCTGTGCGACCGAAGAGAACCCGTTCAGCACCTCGGTTTGGCTGGCCCAGTTCGGATCAATACGGATGCTGGTCTGGCCCTGGATGTTGGCCTGCACGAAGTCGAGAAACGCCAAGAACGCGGCACGGTGCGCCGCCGCATCATAGCCTTCCGGGATACCGATTTTCGGCAGAGGCAGGTTGTAGACCTTGCACAGGGTCTTGCGTATCCGCGAAAATGCGCCAGGCCCATCGCCTAGTATGCGCTGACAGAATACATGATGAATTCGCGCCAACGGGTGACGCACGATCGTGAAACTGCGGAACCCGGGATTAGCGGCACGCCACTGGCGCAAGGTTTTCTGGGAAAAACCGCTTTTCAAATCGTACTCGGGAACCCCATCCAATGCCGCCAGCCATTGCGTCACTTCTGTCTCTGGCCCGCCGGGAACCGGCATGAACAGCATGCGCGTCCGCGCTGCGGCGACATAGCCAGGCACGGCCGCCCCCCGACGTGGTTCGAAATTCGGGGTTCTGGTCAAGTTGAACCGGTCAAGTCCAGACAGGGCTTGGACCATTTCTGGAAAGTTATCGACCTTGGCCGACAGCGGCTCTGGGTTCTGCTTCTTTAGCTGCGAATCCAGTTCTTCCAGTGGCGTATCCACTCCCAGCCAACGCCCCAGTCCATTGATAACCTCCAGGCTCTGCAGATCCTCGTAGTCAAGGTAAAAAGCGGTCTGACCCGTGACTTGCAAAGCATTCAGAATGCGAAGCTGAAATGCTTGCAATCCGGCAAGATGGATTTCGAATTCGTGGTCGGAAAACTGCGCCGTACCCTCCTTGCGGCGCTTCAGGTTGGTCAGCTTCCACTGGCCGGTGGACTGCGCGATCTTCCAGCTGACATAGCTTTCGGCCGGGTTGCGCGTCAGCACGATCTTGGCGCAGCGCGGATCAGACAGCACCGCATCCAGCACGCGCGGATCGTGATCGTGAAAGTAGCGAAATCCGCCAATGCCGTCGGTCTTGTCGCGGATCGTCGCCAGCAGCGTCAGGGGGTCACGTTCCCGGTCACTCTGGTTTACCCCCAAAATCTCGTCTCGATTGGGATAGCCGATGAAATGCGGGTTGAACGCTTCGCCGTGGCAGACAACGCCGGGAAAAGCGTTCAGGTTCGCCTCCAGGAAATTGGAACCCGTCCGCATCTCTGCAAACAAAACGAAATAATCAAAATTTCTGCTCATGGCCCCTCAGCGGACAAGGTAGGGTTTTCGTTTATTTTTCGGTGTCTCTGCCGGCCCCTGTTCAACGGGAAAATCGCCCATCAGGTACGGGTGCATCCCCTGGTTTTTCAGGTATTGCAGGAACTGGCCGAACCCTTTCAGATCAGCCATATGCGGCGCCTCTGCGATACGGGACAGGCGCTTAGAGCCGGTCTCATCAATGATTGTCTGAAGCGGCTCCATCGGAGACTCAATAAACTCGGCCATCGTCCAGATCCGTATCCGCGCCTTGGTATAGGGCGAACGTAGAATGTTCAGAAATTCTGCCTCGTTCTTCTGCAACTGGGCGGCCTCCTGACGCAAGGCTGCAAAACTCCGGTCGGACTTGAACAGGGGCACGGCCCATGCGCCGCTGATCACAGAAATCTGGGCGTTCGGATCCTTTGCGATGAACCAATGAATCGCGGGCGTGTCTGCCGGACCAAGCTGGAATGCCTGCCGTTCGCCGCGCGTGTTCCACACCAGGTTGCGCAGGAATGCTGCTGCATCGTAGTCACGGATAGTGACACTGTCCGACAACGCGCCGTTCAGCACCGCCTGACCATCGGCAAACTCTGCCCGCTCTGGCGCAAACAGGTGGCCGTGCACCCGCGTATCTGTCGCCTTGGCCAACCAAGTCTCGAAATCCTCGAACAGGTCAGAAAACCCCTGAAAGACAGAGTATTTGCCAGAGGTCACACCGTTTTCCCACCCGGCATTCGGGTAACGACTTTGCATAACCAACCCGGGTCGGCCGCGCGTGCGCAGCTCTACTGCCTTGGCGAAAATGCGGTCAATCTTGCCGGGCTGCGGTTCGGCCATTTTGCCCCGCCCGTCCGCATCCGCCAGAAAGGCCTGGTACAGCCTGTCGGCATGTGGCCAGATCTTTCGCGCAACGAAACAATCCGAACGCCGCAATAGCTGCAGGTGGTCATCATAGAAAATATGCGGCTTGCCCTGAAAATCGAACTTGGAAAGCGTCAGAGAGCGGCTTTCGATCCGGGTAGAGTGAAGCCGCGCCAAGGACTGGAAATAGCTTTCGTCCGGTATCCAGACCTTGCTGAAATAGCGGTCATACTCTGCCCGGTCCGGGTCATTCAGGATTTTCAGCAGCGTCTGCCGGGTCAGGCACCACCACTGGCTACCCATGTGCGGTGTGATGTTATTGGGAATGTACCGCCTGATTTTCAGCCTCCGCTGCAGGGACACATAAGCGTCGAACAAAGCCCGGTGACGTTTCCAGGAAAACGGAAAGCGCAGGGTGAACCGTTCGTGGTCCAATCCGCCAACCGTCCAGGGAACATCCGCAGTTGTCGCGCTTTCGATGAAATCGGTGTCTGGCCGTGCATCCAGATAGCGGGTCAGCTCGGCCACCGGGCGCAACGGCAGGCATGACCCAGAGGACAGGTAGACATGCCGCACGCCCGGATTTTTCAGTAGCATCAGTTCGGCTGCGGATTGGGAGGCCGCCACAATCCCCCAGGCACCCCATTCACAGGCATGGCGCGGGGAAAACCGTACGGTTGGAACATCTGACAGCGCCTTGACGAAGGCCCCATAAGCGCGCCGGTTGACCTTGCGGTCTACGTGGATCACCACGGGGCACCCGCCTGCGGCCCAATGCCGGGCGACCTGTTCAGCCCGACCAAGCGCCGCGTGCACCAGCATGATGATCCCGACCGTGCTCATGCCCAGTTCCCCTTGGACATAAGCCCCAGGATTTCCAGTTGCCGCCAGTTGATATACTTCTCGGAAAACCGGCACCACAGATCCGGGTTGTCCTTCAGGTGTTCTGCATAGGCCTTGTATTCCACGCTGGCGGAATAGTGCTGCTTGCGGGTCAGTTCTTCTGCGGCCTTGGCGGTGAACGTGTCCAGGAATTTTGTATGCAGCAACACGCCGCTGGCCTTTTCACCACCCCATTCGTCATAGACCTGATTCAGCCCGCGCGGCAGCAACATATGTGTTGAACTGACGAAAGCGTACTTTCGATCCCATTTCACCAACGGAATCTTGTTCAGCGCCGGCGCCTTTTGCGGAGTATCGGGAAAGAATACACGCATCCGTGGCCCACCCTGAATCCAGAGATTCCCGAAGAACCCGTTCTTGCTGTAGGTATAATTCCCGGCGTCGAACCAGCTTGCGATGTCCAGCGGGTTTTGCCCTTCACGATAAGGCTGGGCGTCGATCCGGCCCTTTGGATACATATCCAGCAGCATCGCGCTGAACGACTTGATCGAGGACGCATCCAACCAGTCCGTCAGCGCCCGCAGCGGCCGGGTATCGCAAAACGGATAGACCAGGAATTCGTCGGGGTCGACGACGACCGTCCAGTGATCATGCGCGTGTTTGAACTGAAGCCAGTTCAGCCAGTCGACACCGAACCGCGCCCGTTTGTAACTGGCCGAAGTTCGCCACACCGATACATCCGGCTGATCTGCAAGGAACGTCGCAGAGCCGTCCGAGCTGTCGTTATCCACGATCAGGAAATGGTTTACCCCCAGATCGCGATAGTACTTCAGGAAGTATGGCAGACGGATTTTTTCGTTTCTCAGGGTGGAAAACAGCAGGATGTCGCCCGGCTTGATCAGGTGGGTCCGGTCGGCAACGACGCCAAGTTCCCGCCGCTTGCGAAAGGCGCGTATCAACAGGCGCTTGCGCTTCAGACGCCGCCGATATGTCTCCCACAAGCTCATATGTTGCTCCTGCCCTCGATGCGTCCTTTCAGGGCAGAGCGGGTATCACGTCAGCCTTAACACCGCGTTGAAATGCTGCGTCCATGTCGGCGGATCGAACCGCGGCGGCATGGCGGCCTGCCCGTCTGCCTGTTCGGGGTGCATCAACCCCCAGATGTTGTTTTTCCAAAGATACCGATCCTCGATTCCTGCGTAAACGGGAATATCGCCCAGCACTTCACGATATACGCGCAGATCGTTGCAAATAACGGGTACGCGCAATGCGGCTGCTTCGATCGGGGGCAGTCCATAGCCCTCGGCAATCGATGGAAACAGCAAACCGCATGAACGCTGCAGCAACCACGCTACTTCCTGGTCCGTCAGTCCCGGAACCTCGAAAACATGAGGCGGCCTTCTATCCAGACGCTTGAACAGATTTTCATTCAACCATCCGCGCGCCCCGCAAATCACCAACTGCGGACAATCGGGACGCGCCGCCAGTTCCTGCCAGATATCCAGCAGAAGCTCATGGTTCTTGCGCGGCTCTATGGTTCCGACAGTCACGAAAAACGGTTCGTCCCATTGAAACCTTTCAGGCATGGTCGGCTGACGGGGTTGCACCGGGTCCACGCCCAGATGGGCCACGACGCAGTCAGGCGGGTTCCCCCAGTCAGTCATATGCCGGGTAACATCTTGATGGGTCTGCTGCGAATTGCAGATCACCAGATCGGCATAGGCGCGGACCCGCCGCAACATGTTCCGAAATGCGGGGGCGGTTTGGGGGCGTTGCAGGTCAGGAAAATCCAGCGGGATCGCATCGTGAAGCAGCACGGCGACACGGCCCCGCGCCAAGTGCTTCACTGCAGACAGTACACGATCCGTCACATTCGAATGCCCAACATTCAGATAGGCGAATCCGGGTGGCAAATGACGCCGCAGCATCCGCCCCAACCCCGCGGGCAGGCACCGCGCGATGGCCAGCCTGCGCAGGTCGCTTTCGGCCTGCCGTTGCATTGGCTCCATACGGCGTTGAACCCGCGACAACCGGTCCGGTGTCCCCCAGGGAATGCGCCCTTC
Source organism: Thalassovita sp. (assembly GCA_017792425.1). Lineage (GTDB taxonomy): Bacteria > Pseudomonadota > Alphaproteobacteria > Rhodobacterales > Rhodobacteraceae > Thalassobius. The sequence goes on along the minus strand of CP051233.1, from coordinate 314,197 downwards.
CACGCGGTCGCGAAATGCGTCCAGGCCCGTCCCGTCCAGCAGCACATAGCCCAACCGGGTGCGCGCCAGGCCGAACAGGGGCACAGGAGGCTGGATCAGTTCGCGCAGATAGGCAAGCTCGACCCGATCAACCCCGGTAGGCTGCCGCCCCGTGCGCCGCAACAGCCGCGTCACATCCAACAGCCGCGCTGGTGGGGGTCGGTCATTGTCCATTCATTCAAGTCCGTCCAGGGTGGCCTGTTCGAAGGCTAAGCAATCAGCGTCCCGGCACCAACCGGAAATGCAGCTATTGCGCCGCCCTGTCGACATTTGTGACGGTTTGCAGGAATTCCATGAGGTCGTCGCGCAGGTCGTCGCGGGCGAGGCCGAAGGAGACGGTGGCCTGCAGGAAGCCGGCCTTGGAACCGCAATCGAAGCGTTCGCCGCGGAAGCGCAGGCCCCAGACGTTGCGGCCCTGGGCGATCTCGGCGGCGATGGCGTCGGTCAGCTGGATCTCGCCGCCGGCGCCGGCCTCTTGCCGGTCCAGGTTCGCCAGCACATGCGGCGACAGGATATAGCGCCCGATCACCGCCAGGTTCGACGGCGCCGCCTCTGGCGCGGGTTTTTCCACCATGCCCTTTACCGACACCACGGACCCCATGTCCCGCGCCACGTCCAGCACCCCGTAGGCGGACACTTTCCCGGGCGGGACTTCCATCGCCGCCACCATGCTGCCGCCGGTTTCGGCATAAGCCTCGACCATCTGCTGCAGGCAGGGCTTTTCCGCCGCGATCACGTCATCGGGCAGGATCACCGCAAAGGGTTCGTCCGCGATCAGCCGCCGCGCGCACCAGACCGCGTGGCCCAGCCCCAGTGCCCGGTGCTGGCGCAGATAGGCGATCGCGCCGCTGTCCATGTCGGTGTTCTTCAGGATCTCCAGCAGCTTGGTCTTGCCCTTGGCCTCCAGTTCGGCCTGCAGCGCCGGGGAATGGTCGAAATAATCCTCCAGCGCCGACTTGCCGCGCGAGGTGACAAAGATGAACTCCTCGATCCCGGCCGCCCGCGCCTCGTCGATCGCGTATTGGATCAGCGGGCGGTCGACCAGCGTCATGATCTCTTTGGGAACCGATTTCGTCGCCGGCAGAAACCGCGTCCCAAGACCCGCCACCGGAAAAATCGCCTTCGTCACCTTGCGCGCCATGCTGCCACTCCAACCCTAATCATTTCAGTCTAGCAGCGCCGTTCATAGGCGCAAACTTTGTCTTAAACCGGCTCGTTTTGCGAAAATTTAAAGATTTCGTCCCCAATGTTGCCATATCATCGACAGCCCGGGACATCACCGTGCCGCATCTGATAAACACGTTCTTCTTCGGCCTGCACGCGGCGGGATCTGCGCCAGAATTTCACCAAAGACCCCTGTCGTTCGCTGCGGCCAAACAGGCCGCCACGCTGCAGCCAGTACCCGTCCGGCGTAAAGCTCGCCCGGTGATACAGCGCCGTGTGCGAAAAGAGGTACAGCGAAACCGTATGGCCCTTCGCCGCCAGTTCCCCCGCGCAGCGTTGCAAGGCCGCCCGCCCCAGCACCCCACCAGACAGACTGACGGCCTGGCCTGTCGCAAGCGTCGGGAACTGACGGAACCCGGTCGGCCCGGGCGCGATTGCGGCGTATTGGTCGGGCGGAACCACCCGGCCCTCGGCCAGCCCGTTGGCTAGGGTTTGCAGCACGTGGCGGACTTCATCCGGGTTCAGCAGACCGTCCCGCATCTGCTGCACCACCCTGCGGCGTTGCTGGGCAATCAGTCGCGTTTCCAGATCATCCATTTCGCGGCCTGCCGCATGTTTGCGCCAGAACAGAACGGAACTGCGCCCGATATCCGTTAGATCCAGGACAGCGCGGCTGTGACGTCTGCGCGGGCTGGCACCATAGGCATGATGCACCACGGCAGCCGGAACGATCGCCGTTTTCTGACCAGCCTTTGCCAGCCGCATGTTCAGGTCGGTTTCATCCAGGTAGAATCGGAAAGCCTCGTCAAAGCCGCCAAGACGCTGCAGGACATTCCGGCGGATCGCCATATTGGTGCCTTCGGTCTTGATTGCCCTGCCTTGTGTTCGGCTCAGGACAACAGGCGCGGACCCATTGACCGGCAGCGGATGCGCTTCGCCATCCGGGTCAATACTGCGGGCCTTCCACTGATAGGAAATCCCATTGCGCCCGATAACGAACCCGCCAGCAGCGGCAACACTGTCGTCATGAAACACGCCGGCCAGGTGGGTCAACCACGCGGGTTCAGGAACCGCATCATCGTCGATGAAGGCGACCACCTCTCCGGCGGCAGCGGAAATTCCCAGATTTCGCCCGGCCGAGATGTTCGCCCGGTTGAACGGGACAATCGTCAAATGTGGCGCGAACGGTAGGCCAGCCGCCACCGCAACGCCGGCGGGATCGGCAACAAGGATGATTTCATAGTTCCGATACAGAAGCCGCGCCAAACCTGTCAGGCACAGGCGCAGGCTGTCTGGCCTGCACCGGCTGACGACCACCACACTGACCGGCAACTGCTGCATTCTTTGCGCCGCCCCGAGCGGCCCCCGGGCTCAGGCCTTTTTCAGTTCCACACTCGGAGAATACGCGATGAAGAACGGGTTGGCATAGCCTGACTTGCCGTAGACCAGAGGGGAATGATCGTCGAAACGCACCACTTTGCCACCTGCGCCGTGCAACACCGCGTGGCCAGCGGCCGTATCCCATTCCATCGTGCGACCGACACGCGGATAAAGATCGGCCTCGCCCGTCGCGACCAGGCAGAATTTCAACGACGATCCCGCACTTTTTGAATCCTGCACCGCGTACTTGTTGATGTAGTCGTCGGTGGCCTGATCCCTGTGCGATTTGGACGCGACGACCAGCAAGGCCGCGTTATCAGCCTGTGACACCTTGATCGGCGTCAGTGCCCCCATCGTGACCTTGTCCAGATCACCGGTTTCCTCAACCGCGCTGCCATCGGCAAGAGTAAAGAACATCCGCCCTTTGGCCGGGGCATAGACCACACCGCGGGTCGGGACGCCGTTTTCGACATAGGCGATGTTCACCGTGAAATCACCGCGCCGATGTACGAATTCCTTGGTCCCGTCCAGCGGATCCACGATCAGAAAGGTATCCGCCATCGTGGAATGGGACTCCGCTTGTTCTTCTGTCACCAACAGGACATCGGGGAAGGCTGTTTTCAACCCGGCAGAGATCAACGCATCGGCCGCTTCGTCCGCTTCGGTCACCGGGCTGGCGTCGGACTTCGTTTTCACCTCGAAGTCATCCGAGTTGTAGATTTCCATGATCCGGTCGCCTGCTTCGAGTGCGAGACGCCGCATGACAGCTGTCAGTTTTTCGTAATCCAAGGGTTTGGTCCTGTCAGTTTCGCCCGGCGGAACGCGGGTTTTGTTGATTTTTTCAGTCCTCTCACTTATGATCGTCCGTTAGCGGATCGGCAAGAATTCCGTGCGAAAAAACACCATTCACGGCAGATCGGCACCCAAATGTTCCACCAGCGCAGGCGTTCGTCCAATCTCGGCTCGGCCCTTACCTTGGCCGAACTGATCTATCATTCCGTCGCCCGCAAGATCCGCAAGACGCATGGCAATGCCTTCATGTCGTTGTTCATGAACATGTTGCAGGTGATCGTTTTCGTGTTGGCGTTCTATGTCATGTTCGATGTGCTTGGGCTGCGGAAAACCGCGATCCGGGGGGATTTCCTGCTGTATCTGATGTCGGGCGTGTTTCTGTACATGACCCAGATAAAGACGATCGGCGCGGTCGTCGGTTCGGAAGGTCCGACATCGCCGATGATGCTGCACGCGCCGATGAACACGGTCATCGCCATCACCTCGGCTGCACTCAGCGCACTTTATATCCAGGTGCTGTCACTGTTCGTGATCTTGTTCGTGTATTATGTCGGGTTTACGCATTTCACCATCGAACAACCGGCCATGGCATTCGGAATGATCCTTATGGCGTGGTTCTCAGGCTTGGGGATCGGAATGGTCCTGCTGGCCGCCAAGCCGTGGTTTCCGACCCCCGTGCGCATCATCACTATGGTATACCAACGCGCGAACATGATCGCCTCGGGCAAGATGTTCGTGGCCAATTCCTTGCCGTCCTTCATGCTGGCAATGTTCGACTGGAACCCGTTGTTTCACTGCATCGATCAGGCGCGCGGCTTTACCTTCATCAACTACGTGCCGCGCCATACCTCGATCGAGTATCCGTTCTACCTTGGTCTGGTGATGTTGATGATCGGGCTTATGGGTGAATTCTATACTCGTCGTCATTCTTCAGTCAGTTGGAGCGCGCGGCGCTAGTCCACCACCCGACATGTCAGGTTGATCCGCCCGCCCTTGGGCAGCAGGCTGGACGATCCGAACCGGATCCTGTCCACCCCGTGATAGGACAGTCGCGCCGCGCCGCCCATGATCACCACATCACCCGAGTGTAACCAGATGCTTTCCGTCTTGCCGCCGCGCGTGTGGGTACCCATGCGAAACAATCCGTCATCGCCCAGAGATATCGACAGAACCGGCCAATCAAAGCTCGCTTCGTCACGGTCCTGGTGCAATCCCATCCGGGCCCGTTCACCGTAATAGTTGACCAGGCAGCAATCTGGCTGACGCAAATCACTGACCAGCTTGCGCCAAAGGCCAAGAACCCTTTCTGGTATCGGGGGCCAGTCGGTGCCCGAGGGGTGCTTTGGCTCATACCGATACCCACCCCTGTCAGCATACCAGCCATACCGTCCGGCCGAGGTCATGCGCACGGACATCGGCTTGCCAAACGCGGTGACTGGGGAAAACATCGGCGCAGCATTCATCACGACACGCAATTCCTCAACCATCGCAGCCTGATCCGTTGGCGTCAGCAGACCCTGCAGGATGCGGAACCCCCTGATTTCTAACTCCTGCATTTGCCCTCCTGCCCTGCAAAACACGCAGAAATCCACCGTGAATCCTAAAATCCATCACTTCCTGACGCTTGCAGGGCCTTTCACCCCTCCTTATATACGCCGAGAAGCGCGTTGTACCCATGCCGGGGCTTCGCAAAACAGCATCGGGGCAGGATGCCAAAACGGGTCCACGCCTCGTGTCATCGCCTTGAGTAAGAAGGGATCGAAAAACATGGCCAAAGTCATTGGTATTGACCTGGGAACCACCAACAGCTGCGTCGCAATCATGGACGGCTCGCAGCCCAAAGTGATCGAAAACTCGGAAGGGGCCCGCACCACCCCATCCATCGTTGCGTTCACGGATGACGAACGCCTTGTCGGTCAGGCCGCCAAGCGCCAGGCCGTCACCAACGCCTCCAACACCATTTTCGGCGTAAAGCGCCTGATCGGTCGCCGGTTCGACGACGCGCACCTGTCGAAAGACAAGAAAAACCTGCCTTTCGCCCTGATTGACGGCGGCAACGGCGACGCATGGGTCGAGGCCAAGGGTGAGAAGTACAGCCCCTCGCAAATTTCTGCCTTCATCCTCGGCAAGATGAAGGAAACCGCCGAATCCTACTTGGGCGAAGAAGTGACCCAGGCCGTGATCACCGTTCCGGCCTATTTCAACGACGCCCAGCGTCAGGCCACCAAGGATGCCGGCAAGATCGCCGGGCTGGAGGTTCTGCGGATCATCAACGAACCGACCGCAGCCGCGCTGGCCTATGGTCTGGACAAGGAAAACACCCACACCATCGCAGTCTATGACCTTGGCGGCGGTACTTTCGACGTGACCATCCTGGAAATCGACGATGGCCTGTTCGAAGTGAAATCGACCAATGGCGACACCTTCTTGGGTGGCGAAGACTTTGACATGCGGATCGTCAACTACCTGGCGGACGAGTTCAAGAAAGAGCACGCCGTCGACCTGACCAAGGACAAGATGGCCCTTCAGCGCCTGAAGGAAGCTGCCGAAAAAGCCAAGATCGAACTGTCCTCGTCACAGCAGACCGAAATCAACCAGCCGTTCATCGCGATGGACCCGAAATCCGGCGCGCCGCTGCACATGGTCATGAAACTGACCCGCGCCAAGCTGGAATCGCTGGTCAGCGACCTGATCAAGTCCTCGCTGAAGCCCTGCCAGGCCGCACTGAAGGATGCGGGCCTGACCACTGGCGACATCGACGAGGTCGTTCTGGTCGGCGGTATGACCCGTATGCCCAAGGTCATCGAGGAAGTGACCAAGTTCTTTGGTAAAGAGCCCCACAAGGGTGTGAACCCGGACGAAGTCGTGGCCATGGGCGCCGCCATTCAGGCCGGTGTTCTGCAGGGTGACGTGAAAGACGTGGTTCTGCTGGATGTGACCCCGCTGTCGCTGGGCATTGAAACCTTGGGCGGTGTGTTCACCCGTCTGATCGACCGCAACACCACGATCCCGACCAAGAAATCGCAAGTCTTCTCGACCGCCGAGGACAACCAGTCGGCCGTGACTATCCGCGTGTTCCAGGGTGAACGCGAAATGGCCGCTGACAACAAGATGCTGGGCCAGTTCAACCTCGAGGACATCCCGCCGGCACCGCGCGGCATGCCGCAGATCGAAGTGACCTTTGACATCGACGCCAACGGCATCGTGTCGGTCGGCGCCAAGGACAAGGGCACCGGCAAGACCCAGAACATCACGATCCAAGCTTCTGGCGGTCTGTCGGACGAGGACATCGACAAGATGGTCAAGGACGCCGAAGCCAACGCCGAATCGGACAAGGCCCGCCGCGAACTGGTCGAAGCCCGCAACCAGGCCGAAAGCCTGATCCACTCGACCGAAAAGTCGGTGGAAGAGCATGGCGACAAGGTGGACCCGACCACGGTCGAAGCCATCGAACTGGCCATCGCCGCGTTGAAGGACGATCTGGAAAAAGACGGTGTGACCGCCGACAAGATCAAGTCCGGCATCCAGAACGTCACCGAGGCCGCCATGAAACTGGGCGAGGCCATCTACAAGGCCAGCCAGGAAGACGGTGACGGCGAACCGGCTGCTGCCGATTCAGGCAACCGTGACGACGATGACATCGTCGACGCCGATTTCGAGGATCTCGGCGAAGACAAGCGCTCGTAATAGACGGCGGAACCACTCGGGGCCGGTCCACACCGGACCGGCCCTGATCGTTCCTGAAAGGGGAAAACCCAATGTCCAAACGTGACTATTACGAAGTGCTTGGCATATCCAAGGGTGCCTCTGCCGATGAGATCAAGAAGGCGTACCGCACAAAGGCAAAAGAACTGCACCCGGACCGGAATGCTGACAACCCCGATGCCGAGGCCCAGTTCAAGGAAGCCAATGAGGCCTATGACTGCCTGAAGGATGCAGACAAGAAGGCGGCCTATGACCGCTATGGCCATGCCGCGTTCGAGGGCGGTATGGGCGGTGGTCATCCCGGTGCCGGTTTCCACGGCCAACGCGGCGATTTCGCCAGCGCCTTTTCCGACGTGTTCGACGACCTGTTCGGCGATTTCATGGGGGGGCGCGGCGGCGGTGGCCGTCAGCGTGCTTCACGTGGCGCCGACCTGCGCTATAACCTGCGCGTGTCCCTGGAAGACGCCTATCGCGGCGCGCAGAAAACCATCAACGTACCCAGTTCCATCGCCTGTTCGTCCTGCAACGGATCCGGGGCCGAGGGCGGCGGCGAACCCACGACATGCCCGACCTGTTCCGGCATGGGTAAGGTGCGCGCGCAGCAGGGGTTCTTTACCGTTGAACGCACCTGCCCCACTTGCTCTGGCATGGGCCAGATCATCAAGAATCCGTGCAAGTCCTGCGGCGGTCACGGGCGCGTGCATAAGGATCGCTCGCTAAGCGTCAATATCCCGGCAGGTGTGGAAACCGGTACGCGCATCCGCCTGTCCGGTGAAGGCGAGGCTGGTTTGCGCGGTGGTCCGTCGGGTGACCTGTATATCTTCATCGAGGTTTCGCGCCACGACCTGTTCGAACGCGAAGACTTGAACCTGTTCTGCCGCGTCCCCGTCAGCATGACGACAGCCGCCTTGGGTGGCGACATAGAGGTGCCGACGATTGATGGCGGTCGTTCCCGCGTGAAAGTCCCCGCTGGCAGCCAATCCGGCCGCCAGATGCGCCTGCGCGGCAAGGGCATGCCAGCCCTGCGCGGTGGCGGCATCGGCGATATGTTCATCGAAATGGCCGTGGAAACCCCGGTTAACCTGAACGCACGCCAGAAAGAGCTGCTGCGAGAGTTCGAAAAACTGGGCGACGACAACAACCCGGAAAGCAGCACCTTCTTCAAGAAGGTCAAAGGTTTCTGGGACAGCATGAAAAGTTGACAGCCGTTAACTATTTCGAAAGCGAATCGGCGGAGCCTTGGCACATGTCACGGCTCCGTTCTTCTTTTCGGGAAATGCCTACCCTGTTTTCGTTCGACCCCGCTCCGGATGAGGCGACGGTAGACCAAACAGCGCGGCAACCATCCTATATCCGCGATCACCGCAAGCGGTTGCGCGAGCGGTTTCTGGATGGCGGCGCGCAGGCGATGCCGGATTACGAACTGCTGGAACTGGTGCTGTTTCGCGCCATTCTCCGGCAGGATGTTAAACCACTTGCCCGCGCGTTGATGGATCGGTTCGGGGATTTCAACACCGTGGTTTCTGCCCCCGCACCCCGGTTGGCAGAAGTGTCAGGGGTCGGCCCCGCGGTAATTTGCGAGTTAAAGATCATAGAGGCAGCGGCGCACCGCCTGGCGCGCGCGCGTGTCCTGAATCGGCAGGCGATTTCCAGTTGGGACACTTTACTGGACTACTGCCACACCTCTATGGCGCACCGGGAAACAGAACAATTCCGCATCCTGTTTCTGGACCGCAAAAACATCCTGATCGCGGACGAAGAACAGGCGCGCGGTACGGTGGATCATGTTCCGGTATACCCGCGCGAGGTGATCAAGCGGGCACTGGAACTGAACGCTTCGGCGCTGATCTTGGTGCACAATCATCCTTCGGGTGATCCCACGCCATCTGATTCTGATATCAGCATGACGGACCAGATAAACCGGGCGTGCCAGACGATGGGGATCACCCTGTACGACCACCTGATCATCGGGCGCTCACGCGAACTCAGTTTCCGGTCAGAAGGATTACTGTAACTACCGCACCCAGACCTCTACCCGGCGGTTGACCTGCCGCCCCCAACCACTGTCATCGCATGCCATTGGCATGGCTTCGCCAAAGGCATCGACATCCAGCTTCAGTCGGTCAAAATTCGCTGTCTCTGCCGCCAGGGTGATGGCTTCCCGCACCGCCTCGGCGCGGCGCAGGGCGATGGCCAAGTTGGTTTTCGCCGCCCCTTCTCCATCGCTGAAGCCCACGAACAACAGGCGTTTCATGTCATACTGACCCGCCTCCATCGCCTGCGCCAATTGTTGGACATTAGACCGCGATTGCGCATCCAGACGGGCCGAACCGGCCTCGAACCGAAAGGTGGTCGTCAACCGTTTCATATCGGCCAGGGTGCGCACCATGCGCTGCAGATCTTGCAGTGACACCTCTTCCCCGGCCTGGGCGATCGCATTGACGAACCGGTTGCCTTGCACATCCACAGAAATCAGTTCTGGCGCTTGATCCGTGTAACCCGCCCGCCGGATCACCAACTGGGCCGGGGTGCTGCGCGTGAAGGTCAGGAAATCACGCGCCAGCTTGGGCAGGCGGCGCGCCGGAAGATACAGGAAAATCGGCGCTGTCAGCGGATAATCCTCTGTTTTGACGGTCTTTCGCTGCGCGGTCAGGATGAATCCGCAGTTACCGCTCAGGGGAACGATCTTGGCATCGCCGACCTCTGACTCACTGGCCAGCCCGATGCCGAACGGATCACGCTCGACTGCAGCGATCAGATCCTGATTGGAACGGTGCCGATGCGCGCCGTCCACCAGCCTTGCACCAACCGGCGCCAACAGTCGATCCACCGCCGCCTGACCCAATCCAGACTGACCGTCGCGCAGGTGAACAGAAATCGGAGCATCGGGGCCACCCAATTCCTTCCAGTTTCTGATCTTGCCCGCAAAAACGTTGGACAACTGAACGGTAGAGATAGTGATCAGCGGGTTCCCCTGCGCCACCACAGGGACGAAGGCATCCAGCGCCAACACCCGGCTGCGCCCGATGCCCATCAGATCGCCCAATCCGGCCTCTTGCGCCAGACGGGCCTCGTTGTCGCGGATTTCTCTCAGGGTCATGACGATATCGGCCTCGTTGGCCAGAAGATCGGCAAAACCTTCGTCGGTGTTAGAGGACCGGACCCGGAATACACCCACCGTTTTGCCGGTGTCCCGACTGACAAAGGTGAAATCCGTCTGAACGGTCGAAATCACTTCGCGGGTTACCGCATGGCCAGATCGCAGAGCGAAAGACTCGATCAGGGCAGGCACCAACCGTGACCCGACCGAAGCTTCGCCCGAAATCGCCAGTTCCGCGACATAGTCCTCCAGGTTTGGGCACCCAGGCCCCTCACACCGGACGCCAGACCCGTCAACGGTCAACTCGCCATAGATCGTATCGACACGGTAATACTCTCCGTCGAAACCCAAAAGCGTGCCACCGATTTCAACCTCGCCATCGGGGGAAATCAATGTCACGTCCTGCGCATATACCGCAGGCAGAAAACCGAAAAGAAAAAGTGCGGCGAAGATCACCGCACGGGCCTGTTCCATCTTGCCAGTCCTGACCAGTCAAATCACTTGGATGCGACTTTCAGGTCTTCCAACACGTTTTTCAACACCAGATAATCGCCAACCGCCTCACATTCGGGCATTGCCAACTGCAATTCCTGCACCCGCAACTTTCCGGCATGGAACAACTGGATCGATTGCGCGTTGACATCCTTGCCGCAGTTCATGGCGGTAACCTCTGCCTCGATCTCCAACTGGATATCGCCGGTCCGTGCGCTAGTGCCAGAGGGGAAAGTGTAGACCTGCGCCTGCAGGCTCTCGGTCAAAGTCGGGTCGCCCATGATGGTCAGAAAACCGCCTTCGCCACGAATTGTCTTTTCCAGCGATCCGGTTTGTTCATCCCAGATGTGTCCCTCGGCGCCGAATTCCGCACCGAATTCCATCACGTGCAGATGCAGGCCAGCGCTGCCCTGCCACTGAACCACTGCACGATCATAGAACCGCAACGACGGCACCTGAACAGAGGCCGTTGCCCCCTGACCACCACCCAGATCAGCCATGTACACGGCGGTTTCTGCCAGCGCGGGCAGGGTCACGAACAGTTCACCCTGCGCATCCGTCAGCTCCGAGATCATCAGCCCGTTATGATGCAGCGTCACCCGGGTTTCCGGCAGACAGGCCGCGTGCAGTTCCACGTTCACCATGGCCGCGATCGTGGGTTCAGCGATCAGTTGGATGCCGCAATCCAGCCCGCCCGGAACCTGCACGGTGTCGGGAACGCGGATTTCCTTTTCGGAAACCGAGGCACGCATTGGTTCGTGGTTCGGCATGTTCAGCTGCTGAAAGATATCCACAGGAATTTCCGGCAGCGGAGAAGCCGTCAGTTCAACTTCGTTCAGGTCAACCTTGTCACCCGGTGTCTTTGCCTGTTGGGCCTGCGTTTCGGGAATCGCGGCTACCTGAACTGGAACGGCGCGGACATTCGGGGAAACCGTGGGGGCGCTGTTCTCCATGAAATAGCCAGACCCCAGCGCGACACCCACGGTGCCGATCATCAGGGCGATGCTGGAAAGTCTTTTGCCGTTCATGATTGCCTCCAACCGCTTTGGGTCAGAGGCAGACTGTCAGTCAATCATGGCGCGCTTGTGGCGTCTCGGGGGAACCAATCGGGCCATTCCGGGCCCGACCGACATCACACCAGCCGGCCGTGGCAGTGCTTGAACTTCTTGCCGGACCCACAGGGGCAGGTTTCGTTCCGGCCCGGATCGCCCCAAGTGGCAGGATCGTTTTCATCAAAACCGTCCTTCGCTTCACCCTGCGGCTCTGCGTCCTGCGTCGCACGTTGGGCGGCGGCCTGTTGCGCAGCCATTTGCGCAATCATCTGTTGCTGCTCTTCTTCGGTCAGCGGCCGGATCTGGCCCAACTTTTGACTGACCGTTTCGCGCAACCCATCCAGCATGCTTTCGAACAACTGGAACGACTCGGTCTTGTATTCGTTCAGCGGGTCGCGTTGCGCATAACCCCGGAACCCGACGACCGAACGTAGGTGTTCCAGCGTCAGCAGGTGTTCACGCCATTTGCCATCAATGGTCTGCAGCAGGATCTGCTTCTCGATCATGCGCATGTTTTCAGGGCCGAAGGCTTCGGTCTTTTGCCCCATCTGCGCGTCGGCGGCATCCGCGATCCGTTCTATGATCTCTTCGGGATCCACGCCTTCCTCGGCGGCCCATTCGATCACCTTGCAATCCAGGTTCAGCTTTTCCAGCAATGCGGCGTACAGCCCCTGCACATCCCATTGGTCGGCATAGGTTTTCGGCGGCATGAACTCGTCAACCAGATCACCGATCACCTCATGGCGCATATCGCCAATGATTTCCGACAGGTCGGCGGCCTCCATGATCTCCATCCGTTGCTTGAAGATCACCTTGCGCTGTTCGTTCATCACGTCGTCGAACTTCAACAGCTGCTTGCGGATGTCAAAGTTGCGTCCTTCGACCTTGCCTTGCGCGCGCTCCAGCGATTTGTTCACCCAAGGGTGGATGATCGCTTCGCCTTCCTTCATGCCCAAGGTGGACAGCACCTTATCCAGACGTTCCGACCCGAAAATGCGCATCAGGTCGTCTTCCAGCGACAGAAAGAACGACGACCGGCCCGGATCACCCTGACGGCCCGAACGGCCGCGCAACTGGTTGTCGATACGGCGGGATTCGTGGCGTTCGGTCGCCAGAACGAACAGACCACCGGCGGCCTTTACGGCCTCTTCGTCCGCCTTGTGTTCCTCTTCGATCTTGGCGCGGATTTCGTCGGGGTGGGTTTCGGGATTGGCGGCGATGGCCTCCATCACTTTGAACTCGACATTGCCGCCCAGCTTGATGTCCGTCCCACGACCCGCCATGTTGGTGGCGATGGTCACCGCGCCCAGCTTGCCGGCATCCGCCACGATCTGCGCTTCCTTCTCATGCTGGCGCGCATTCAGAACGTTATGCGGCACCCCGGCGGCGGTCAGCGCCTGGCTCAGGAATTCTGACTTTTCGATAGAGGTCGTCCCCACAAGGATCGGCTGACCCTTGGCATGCGCTTCCTTGATGGTGTTGACGATCGCGTCGATCTTTTCCTTGGCCGTGCGATAGACGGCATCATCCTCGTCAATCCGCGCGATGGGCCTATTGGTCGGTACTTCGACCACGCCCAGGCTGTAGATCTCCATGAATTCGTCAGCTTCGGTTGCTGCGGTGCCGGTCATCCCGGCCAGCTTTTCATACAGGCGGAAATAGTTCTGGAAGGTCACCTGCGCCAGGGTCACGTTTTCGGGCTGGATATTGCAGCCTTCCTTGGCTTCGATCGCCTGATGCAGACCGTCTGACAGGCGGCGGCCCGCCATCATGCGGCCGGTGAATTCGTCGATCAGCACGACCTCGCCATCGCGGACGATATAATCCTTGTCACGGGTGAACAGCTTGTGCGCACGCAGGCCTTGATTGACGTGGTGCACGATGGTGGTGCTTTCGGGATCATACAGGCTCTGGCCCTCGTCCAGCAGGCCCATTTCGTGTAGGCGCTGTTCCAGGAATTCGTTGCCCGCGTCGGTATAGGTGACGTTGCGGGTTTTTTCGTCCAGCGCATAGTGGTCCTCGGTCAGTTCCGGGATCAGCTTGTCCAGCGCGATATATAGATCCGACCGGTCCTGCGACGGGCCGGAAATGATCAGCGGGGTCCGTGCTTCGTCGATCAGGATGGAATCGACCTCGTCCACAATGGCGAAATGATGCTTGCGCTGGTTCATGTCCGACAACTCGATCTTCATGTTGTCGCGCAGATAGTCGAAACCCAGCTCGTTGTTGGTGGCATAGGTCACGTCGCAGGCATAGGCCGTCTTTTTCTCGGCATCGGGCTGCTGCGGGTAGACAACACCGGTGGTCATCCCCAGCGCGCCATAAACCTTGCTCATCCATTCGGCGTCACGCTTGGCCAGGTAATCGTTGACCGTGACGATATGCACGCCCTTGCCGGTCAGCGCATTTAGATAGGCCGGGAAGGTGGCGACCAGCGTCTTGCCTTCGCCGGTTTTCATCTCGGAAATGTTGCCCTCGTGCAGGAAGATGCCACCCATCAACTGCGTGTCGAACGCCCGCAGCCCCAGCGCGCGCTTGGCCGCCTCGCGGCAGTTGGCAAAGGCTTCGGGCAGCAGCGCGTCCAGGCTTTCGCCTTCGGTCAGCCGCTTCTTGAATTCCTCAGTCTTGGCGATCAGACCCTCGTCAGACAGCTTTTCGAATTCAGGTTCCAAGGCGTTGATCTTTTCCACCAACGGGCGCGTCGCCTTGATCTTGCGGTCATTCGGCGTTCCGAAAACCTTTTTGGCGAGAGTTCCCAAACCCAGCATATCTTTTCCGATCCGGTCGTTGACATCATCGTGCGCGGCATCTGCTTGCCCGTCCTGACCACACCGCCTAAAACGTCATGGAAACCCAGCAAACAACAGCCTCAAGGCGATGTAAGGGGCGGCTGGTTCAGTGTCAACGTTGGCGCCCGAGGCGCAGCAATCAAAGGACGAAACTATGTCGAAACGTCTCACTTTTCTGTCGGGTGCGGCCCTGTCGCTGTGCCTTGCCCTGCCCGCCTTTGCAGAGGACGCCCCCGACGCGGACACCGTTGTCGCAACCGTGAACGGCACGCAGATCACTCTGGGCCACATGATCCTGGTACAGCAAAGCCTGCCGCAGCAGTATCAGACCCTGCCCAGCGACGTACTGTTCACCGGCATTCTGGATCAGTTGATCCAGCAAACCGTCCTGATGCAGGCCGCCCCCGAAGAAGATTCGCGCCTGATCCGCCTGTCGGCCGAAAACCAACGCCGCACCCTGAAAGCTGGCGAAGTCCTGCAAGAAGCCGCCAATGCCGCGATCAGCGAAAAGGCGGTCAAGGCGCTGTATGATGAAAAGTACGCCGGCAAAAGCGGCGGCCCCGAATTCAACGCATCCCATATCCTGGTCGAATCCAAGGAAAAGGCCGAAGAACTAATTGCCGAACTGCAAAACGGCGCCGATTTCGCAGAGTTGGCCAAGACTCATTCCACAGGCCCATCCGGCCCCAACGGGGGTGAACTTGGCTGGTTCGGCGAAGGCCAGATGGTCCCTCCCTTCGAAGAGGCCGTCATGGCGCTTGAGGTCGGGGCGATTTCTGCCCCCGTCGCCACACAATTCGGCTGGCACGTGATCAAGCTGAACGACAAACGCGAAAAAGACGCCCCCTCTCTGGAAGAGGTCAGCGCAGAACTTGCCGCTGAAATCGAAGGCAAGGTCGTCGAGGCCCGCATTCAGGAACTGACCGCGACCGCCACCATCGACAAAAGCGGGGCAGAAGGGCTGGACCCTGCACTGGTCAAGCAAGTCGATTTCCTGCTGGAGAACTGATCATGGGCAAAGCACTTGCCGTTTCGCCACTGGCGCCCGCTTCTTTTCCTGACCTTCCCGTGATCGACGGTGTGGAATTCGCCGCCACGCAGGCTGGTGTCCGCTACGCAGGACGGACCGATGTGATGCTGGCCCGCCTTGCGGCAGGAACCGCCATTGCCGGTGTCTTCACCCGGTCAGCCACCCGGTCCGCCGCCGTGCTGGATTGTCAGGAAAAAACCGGCCACCCGGACAATGGCCCGGCCGCGATCATCGTGAACTCGGGCAATTCGAACGCCTTTACCGGCAAGACCGGTGTCGAGTCCGTGCACGCCGTCACATCCTCTGTTGCCCAGACGCTGGGGCTCGAGGAAAGCCGCGTGTTCTCGTCCTCAACCGGCGTGATCGGCGAACCGCTGCCGCATGAGCGTATCACCGCCAAGCTGGAAGAACTGAAAGACAAGCTCAGCGCCGACGGCATTCAGGAAGCCGCCCGCGCCATCATGACCACCGATACTTTCCCGAAAGGCGCGATGGCCGAAGTCCAGATCGACGGCAAGACCGTGAAGATCGCCGGCATCGCCAAGGGATCTGGCATGATCGCGCCGGACATGGCGACGATGCTTGTGTACATCTTCACCGATGCGCAAGCCGATCAGAAAAAGCTGCAGAAACTGCTGTCCAATCTGACCGATGTCACCTTCAATTGTATCACCGTGGACAGCGACACATCTACCTCGGACACGCTGATCCTGGCCGCCACCGGCGCGTCGGGCGTCAACGTGGACGGAAACGAAGCCTTCGAAAAGGCCCTGCAAGAGGTCATGCTGGACCTGGCTCACCAAGTGGTGCGCGATGGTGAAGGCGCCACCAAGTTCGTCGAGGTCAACGTGACCGGCGCCGCCAGCGACGGCGACGCCCGCACCCATGCGATGGCAATCGCCAATTCGCCGCTGATCAAGACCGCTGTCGCTGGCGAAGATCCCAATTGGGGCCGCGTGGTCATGGCCATCGGCAAATCTGGCGCCGCGGCCGACCGTGATTTGCTGAGCATCCGTTTCGGAGACATCCTCGTTGCGGAAAATGGCTGGGTTTCGCCATCTTACAAGGAAGACCTTGGTGCCAACTATATGAAGGGCCAGTACCTGGCGATCAACGTGGACATCGGCCTGGGCAAGGGTAAATCCACCGTCTGGACTTGTGACCTGACCCACGGCTACATCTCGATCAACGCGGATTACCGCTCGTAAGGACCGGTTCGATGAAAACTGTACTCGTTTCCGCCGTGGCGCTGGTCGACGTGGACGGCCGGGTACTGCTGGCCCAACGCCCCGCCGGGAAATCCATGGCGGGGCTGTGGGAATTTCCCGGCGGCAAGGTCGAACCCGGCGAAACCCCGGAACACGCCCTGATCCGCGAGCTAGAGGAAGAGCTTGGCATTAACACTTGGGCCAGTTGTCTGGCGCCTCTCAGTTTCGCCTCGCACAGCTATGACGACTTCCACCTGCTGATGCCGCTGTTCGTCTGCCGAAAATGGGAGGGCATCCCGACTCCGAAAGAAGGTCAGAAACTCAAGTGGATTTTCTCGCAGGAGTTGAGCAAATACCCGATGCCACCCGCTGACATTCCGCTCATACCGATTCTCCGGGATTTGCTATAAGCGGGGCGAATCCACGGTTTCCGCACGATTGACGGGGAAGAAACCGTGAACAATCCCCGGAAATCCTGTCCATAGGTATACTTTTCGGCAACTTTACTGATTTTTTGTTACGGATTGCGCACAAACGCAAACATAATACGTTCTTGGTCAGAGTCGCGTTGGGAGGACTTTGAATGCTCAGAACGATAATTATCGGAAGTTGTGTTTCGGTACAGGGTATCTTTGTCCGACAGCTTCCGGATGGGAAGATTCTGGTGCGGGTAGGCAATCGTGAATTCGCGGGTGTCCCGGTACCGAACAAAGCAGCCTGACCATCCCCCCAAGTCAAAAGGGACGGCAAATGCCGTCCCTTTTGCATTTCCAACTCCGTGCGGAATCAGTCCAGCTTGCGCTCGACTTCCTCGCGCTCGAAAATCTCGATCACGTCGGCGGGGCGGATATCGTCGTAATTCTCGAATGCCATCCCGCATTCCTGGCCAGATTGAACCTCTTTCACCTCGTCCTTGAAGCGTTTCAGTGTCTTCAGCGTGCCTTCGTGAATCACCACGTTGTCGCGCAGCAGGCGCACCCCGGCAGACCGGCGGGCAACGCCTTCTGTAACCAGACAACCAGCCACCTTGCCGACACCCGACACTTTGAACACTTCCTTGATCTCGGCATAACCGATGAAGTTCTCGCGGATCTCGTTCGACAGCAGACCGCTGGCCGCCGCTTTCACATCGTCCACCAGGTCGTAGATCACCGAGTAGTAACGGATTTCCACGCCCTTCTGGTTGGCGGTGTTGCGGGCGGATGCGTTTGCACGAACGTTGAAGCCCATGATCGGCGCGCCAGACGCTTCGGCCAGACCCACATCGGTATCGGTGATCGCGCCCACACCATAATGCAGAACGCGCACGCGCACCTCGTCGTTGCCGATCTTTTCCATCGCCTGAACGATCGCCTCGGCAGAACCCTGCACGTCCGCCTTGACCAGCAGTGGCAGTTCCTTGACGTTCTTGTCGTCCTTGGCCTTCTGCATCAGCTGTTCCAGCGTCGTCGCCGCACCAGCCGCCGCGCGCTTCTCTTTCGAAACGTTGTGACGGTACTGCGCGATCTCGCGGGCTTGGGCCTCGGTTTCGACCACGTTCAGAACGTCGCCTGCTTCGGGGGTGCCGTTCAGGCCCAACACTTCGACCGGAACCGATGGGCCAGCTTCGTTCACGCGTTCGCCCTTGTCGTCGACCAGCGCACGGACCTTGCCCCACTGTTCGCCGACGACGAAGATATCGCCCTGCCGCAGCGTACCCTTCTGCACCAGAACCGTTGCAACGGGGCCACGGCCCACGTCCAGCTGCGCCTCGATCACGGCACCTTCGGCGGCGCGGTCGGCGTTGGCCTTCAGTTCCAGGATTTCCGCCTGCAGCGCGATGGCTTCCAGCAGTTCGTTCAGGCCCTTGCCGGTCTTTGCGGACACTTCGACATCCTGCACTTCACCCGACATGGCCTCGACGACCACTTCGTGCTGCAGCAGTTCGGTCCGCACCTTCATCGGGTCGGCGGCGGGCTTGTCGCATTTGTTGATCGCCACGATCATCGGCACGCCTGCGGCCTTCGAGTGGTTGATCGCCTCGATCGTCTGCGGCATGACGGAATCGTCCGCCGCAACCACCAGCACCACGATATCCGTGACCTGCGCCCCGCGCGACCGCATCGAGGTGAACGCGGCGTGGCCCGGCGTATCCAGGAAGGTCAGCACATCGCCGCCCTTGGTTTTTACCTGATACGCGCCGATATGTTGGGTGATCCCGCCCGCTTCGCCTGCGGTCACGTTGGTGTTGCGGATCGCATCCAGCAGCGATGTCTTGCCGTGGTCCACGTGGCCCATGATGGTGATCACCGGCGGACGCGGCGACAGATCGCCCTCCTTGTCCTCGACCGAAGCAATCACGTCCTCCACATCCGCATCCGAAACGCGGACGATCCGGTGGCCGAATTCCTCGATGATCAGTTCGGCGGTGTCGGCATCAATGGGCTGGTTCTGCGTGACCATCATGCCCATCTTCATCAGCGACTTGACCACATCGGCAACACGTTCAGCCATGCGGTTGGCCAGTTCCGACACAACGATGGTTTCAGGCACCTGAACGTCGCGCACGATCTTCTCGCGTTCCTGCATGCCCATCGCCTTCTGTCGCGCGCGTTCTTGCTTGCGCTTCATCGCGGCCATGGATTTCTGACGTCCGCCTTCGCCACCGGACAGCGCCTGGTTCAGCGTCAGTTTCCCCGAACGGCGACCATCGTCGCGACCCTTGCCACGAGCGTTGCGATCCTGATCGGCTTCGCGCTCTTTGCGGACACCACCACGTGGAGCGACTGCGGGCGCTTCCTTGGGCTTACGGGCCGAGGGCTTTTCCTCTGCCGGGGCGCTGGCAGCGGCAGCCGCTTCGGCAGAGGCGCGCTTGGCGGCTTCCTCTGCTTCGCGCGCCTTGCGCTCTTCTTCTTCCTGCTTGGCGCGCAGGGCCTCTTCGCGCTCTCGCTCCTCGCGCTCCTTGGCTTCGGCCTCGGCGCGGCGGCGTTCGCGTTCTTCCTCGCGGGCCTTTTCCTCGGCTTCGCGGGCGGCGGCCTCTTCGGCTTCACGCGCCTTTGCGGCCTGCAGCGCCTTCAGGCGGCGCTCCATTTCCGCGTCGGAAATCCCGGCGGGACGCTTCGAGGGATCACCAAGCGCGGGATTGCCAGACGCGGCGCCCCCGGATTTGGCTGCACCAGGCTTGGGCACCACAACGCGCTTGCGCTTGGTTTCCACCACGACGTTCTTGGTCCGGCCGTGGCTGAAGCTCTGCTTCACATTGCCCGCGCGCGGGCCGCCACGTACACCCAAAGTCTTTTTGCCGTCGTTATCGCTCATCTGGCTCTTCTATCCTTTCCGGCGGTCGGATCCGCCGTCCGAAGCTCGCAGTCCTTTAAGTCTTGCGGCTTCCTCTACAACACGTCGCGTCAAACCTCCAGCGGCTAGCGCAACGTGAATCACAGTTTGTCGCCCAAAGGCCATTCCCAGTTCGTCCGCCGTCAGCCAGCCGATGAAGGAACCGCCATAGGGCGTGCTCAGCTTCGACTTGCCGCGGCCGGAACCGTCGCTGGCCTGGATCAGCACCTCTGCGTAATCCTTGGCCAGCCAGTCCTTGACCTTCTCGAACCCCGCCACCGCAGTGCCGCTTTTGCGGCCCAGGCTGATCAGGTCCACCACGCGGCGGGCCAGCATCTGCTCGACCTGGGCGGTCAGATCCGCTGGGGCCTGTACCGGCTGTTTGGCGGCGCGCGAAAACAGGTTCTTCGCAACCGACTTGTCCAGCGCGGCCCGGTCCGCGGATACCCAGATCCCGCGGCCCGGCAGTTTTTCCGCCAGATCTGGAAAGACCTGGCCATCGGGGCCTACGACAAAGCGGATCAACCCATATTTAGGCTGAACCTCGCCGGTGGCGATACATTTACGCTCGGAACCTTCGTCCCGAAGCTTGGTTTTTCCGCCACGGCTCATCCGTCACGCCCCATCCGAAGCCCGATCTCAGGCTTCGCCTTCCTCTTCTTCGATCTCGCCTTCTTCGTCGGCTTCCAGCTCTGTCGGATCGACCCAACCCAGCGCGATGCGGGCGGTCATGATCAGGGTCTGCGCCTCTTCCAGCGAAACGTCGAACTTCTCCAGCAGGCCCTCGTCCTTGACGCGTTCGCCGTCCACGGTGGTCCAGCCGCCGGCCAGTTCCCAGTCGGCGCAGGTGGCAAAGTCTTCCAGAGTCTTGACGCCATCTTCGGCCAGGGCCTGCAGCATTTGGGGTGTCAGGCCCTCGAAATCAACCAGGCTGTCCTCGACGCCCAGTTCACGGGCGCGTTCCATCGCGGCGTTTGCCTCTGCTTCCAGCACGTCGCGGGCGCGGGCCTGCAACTCGCCAGCGGTGTCTTCGTCCACCCCGTCGATGGTCAGCAACTCGTCCAGCTCGACATAGGCGACCTCTTCCAGGTTGGCGAACCCTTCGGCCACCAGCAACTGGGCAAAGAATTCATCCACGTCCAGCGCGTCCATGAACAGCTTGGTGCGTTCTTCGAATTCCTTCTGGCGTTTGATGCTGTCATCGGACTCGGTCATGATGTCGATATCCAGCCCGGTCAACTGGCTGGCCAAGCGCACGTTCTGGCCACGGCGACCGATGGCCAGCGACAGCTGTTCGTCCGGCACCACCACTTCGATCCGCTCGGCGTCTTCGTCCAGAACCACCTTGGACACTTCGGCCGGCTGCAGCGCGTTCACCAGGAAGGTCGGGACATCCTCGTTCCACGGGATGATGTCGATCTTTTCGCCCTGCAGTTCGTTCACCACGGCCTGCACACGGCTTCCGCGCATACCGACGCAGGCGCCAACCGGGTCAATCGAGCCATCATACGAAATCACGGCGATCTTGGCGCGCGAACCGGGGTCGCGGGCGACAGCCTTGATCTCGATGATACCGTCATAGATTTCCGGCACTTCCATCTTGAACAGTTCGGCCATGAATTCCGGCGCGGTGCGCGACAGGAAAATCTGCGGCCCGCGAGCCTCGCGGCGCACGTCCTTGATATAGCAGCGGATGCGGTCATTCGGACGATAGGCTTCGCGGCCGATCTTTTCGTTCCGGCGCAGGATCGCCTCGCCGCGGCCCACGTCCACGATGACGTTGCCGTATTCCTCGCGCTTGACGACACCATTGATGATGGTGCCCTGGCGATCCTTGAATTCCTCGTACTGGCGGTCACGCTCGGCTTCGCGGACTTTCTGCAGGATCACCTGCTTGGCCGATTGTGCCGCGATCCGGCCCAGTTCCACTGGCGGGATCTCTTCCACGAAGGTGTCACCGACGGCGGGGTTTTCCAGGTATTGCTTGGCCTGCTCGACAGTCATTTCCGCTTGGTAGTTTTCCAGCAGCTCATCCTCGACCACGGTCCGCACACGGGTAAAGGTGGCGCGACCGGTCTTACGGTCGATGGAGACGCGAATGTCCATTTCGCTGCCGTACCGGCTCTTGGCGGCGCGGGCCAGCGACTCTTCCATCGCCTCGACCACCAGGCCGGGGTCGATCATCTTTTCACGGGCGACGGCCTCGGCGGTTTGCAGCAGCTCCAGCTGGTTTGCAGAAGTGATTGCCATGTTCAGTCCTCCTGGGAACCGGTATCGGTTTCGATCTCGTCAAAATTATCTTCGTTGAAGGTGCCGGCGGCCTTGCGTTGGCGCAATGCCTCGCGGATCAGTTCATCGGTCAGCACCAGTTTGGCGTCGGCCAGCCAGTCAAAATTCAAGCCAACGGTCACGGTTTCGCCGCCCTCTTCGATGTTGATCAGCACCTCGTCGCCTTCGATGCCAGCCAGCTCACCCTTGAAGCGTTTGCGGCCCGCGACCATGTCGGCGGTTTCGATCTTGGCCTCGTAGCCCTCGTAAGTCTCGAAATCTTTCATCCGGGTCAGCGGGCGGTCGATGCCAGGGCTGGACACTTCCAGGATATATTGGTCGGTCAGCGGATCCTCTACGTCCAGCACGGCGGACACGGCGGTGCTGATCTGGGCGCATTCATCCACTTCGATCCCGCCTTCGGGGCGCTCGGCCATGATCTGAAGCGTGTTGGTCTTGCCGCCCATCAGACGCACCCGCACCAGTTCGAACCCCATGTCGCTGATCACGGGTCCAACGATCTCGGCCAGGCGACGATCAATCGCGGTCTTGGCTATCAGGTCATTGCTCATCTTCGTCCAGACATAAAAAAACGGGCCAGCGGCCCGTCGAATTTCCCGGTGGAGCGTCAGGAGCGAACCCCCAGCGCACCGCTGTTGAAGGCCATATACGCCCTTGCCGCTGAATCTGCAAGCGCAGATTGGATCAGACCAGGCCACCCTCTTCCGCGATCCGGTCCATCACCCGCACCAATTCGGCGCTGATCACCGGTTCCGACAGCGCATGCCCGGCGTTCCGCAGCATTTTCAGTTCAGCATTCGGCCAGCGCCGCGCCAAGTTCCAGGCCCCTTGCGGCGGGCAGATCATGTCATAGCGCCCCTGCACGATCACCCCGGGGATATGGCCGATGCGGTCCATCCGGTCCAGGATTTGCCCATCATGCTCCAGGAACGCGCCGTTGGTGAAGAAATGATTCTCCAGCCGCGCAAAGGCCCGCGCATATTCCCCCGGCGCCTCACCCCCATGCCCGGTGGAATTGATAGAGGCCAGCGCATTTTCCCATTCCGCCCAAGCACGGGCGTATTTCAGTTCCGTAGGAATATCACCGCTGAACAGGCGCCTGTGATAGGCCGCGATCATGTCACCCTGTTCATCCTCGGGGATCAGGTCCGCAAAGCGCGCCCAGGTCTCGGGCCAGAATTTGCCCGCACCGCCACCATAGAACCAGTGCAGTTCCGCCTGTGTCGCAAGGAACACACCGCGCAACACCAGCGCGCGTATCCTGTCTGGATGTTCCTGCGCATAGATCAGCGCCAGCGTCGCGCCCCAACTGCCACCGAACACAATCCAACTGTCGATGCCCAACGTTTCGCGAATCAGCTCTATATCCCGCACCAGGTGCCAGGTGGTGTTGTCCTGCACGCTGGCATGGGGCCGTGACCGGCCGCAGCCGCGCTGATCGAACAGAATGATCCGGTAAGCCTTGGGGTCAAAGTATCGCCGCATCGCCGGACTGCACCCGCCCCCCGGCCCGCCATGAAACACCACCACGGGCAGGCCCTGCGGATTGCCGGATTGCTCCAGATACACCTTGTGCCCGTCGCCAACATCCAGCATGCGCTGATCAAACGGATCGATCGGCGGATGCAGGTACTGAAGTGCGCTTTTTTGGCCCGAGAATTTGTCCATGATCATCCTATATAGGGTACAAATCCAGAGAACCACATGGAGAGCAGAATGCAAGCCGCTCAGACCACTGTCGATCCAGCCGAAGTCGCCAAGTTCGAAGCAATGGCCGCCGAATGGTGGGATCCCAAGGGCAAGTTCAAGCCGCTGCACCTGATGAACCCGTGCCGGCTGGACTACATCACCCGCCAGATTGCCGGGGAATTCGACCGCGACCTGACCCAGCCAGCCCCATTCAAGGGCCTGCGCCTGCTGGACATCGGCTGTGGCGGCGGGTTGCTGTCCGAACCGATGGCGCGTCTGGGGGCCACCGTGGTGGGTGCCGATGCCGCCGCCGGGAACATCCCGGTTGCGAAAATCCACGCCGAGCAATCCGGGCTGGAGATCGACTATCGCAACATCACCGCCGAAGAACTGGCCGCCGCCGGGGAACAGTTCGACGTGGTGCTGAACATGGAGGTGGTGGAACACGTGGCCGATCCGCTGGCCTATCTGACCGCGTGCCGCCAGTTGCTGAA
Source organism: Thalassovita sp. (assembly GCA_017792425.1). Classification (GTDB taxonomy): domain Bacteria; phylum Pseudomonadota; class Alphaproteobacteria; order Rhodobacterales; family Rhodobacteraceae; genus Thalassobius. Next base: position 289,659 of record CP051233.1, on the reverse strand, counting down.
ACCCGGCGGGCTGATGCTGTGTTCAACCATCAACCGCAACCCGAAATCCTTTGCCGTGGCCATCGTCGGCGCGGAATACGTCATGCGCTGGCTGCCCAAGGGCACCCATGACTGGCATAAGTTCATCACGCCGGACGAACTCTATTCCCTGATCGCCAATGCCGGCCTGACCCCGGTGGACCGCAAAGGGTTCGTGTTTAACCCGGTGTCGTGGCAATGGTCGATCTCGGATCGGGATCTGTCCGTGAACTACGTCACCGCCAGCATCAGGCCCGCCGCATGACCCTGATCCCCAAAGGCTGGTCCCTGTTCACCGTGGACATCGAATACACCGTCCCGTTCGAACAGGTGCAGGCGGTGCTGGAACCACACATGGACTTCGTCCGCCGCGCCTATGCCGAGCGGCGGTTCCTCGCCTCCGGTCCCAAGGTGCCGCGCACCGGCGGCATGGTGGTGATGATGGCCCCGTCCTTGGAAGAGGCGCACGACTACCTGTCAGCCGATCCGTTCGTCACCGCCAACGTGGCTGACGTCCGCATCACGCAATTCCTGCCCAACAACCTGCACCCGGCGCTGAAGGCTTAGCTTTCTTCCAGCTTCAGGCGCAATTCGCGCAGGGTCGGCAAGGCGGCACGCACCTTTTCGTCGCCCAGTTCGTTCACCAGTTCGGTGATCATCGGCGAAATCGCTGCCAGCGCCGCATCGCGCGCCTGACGCCCGGCGGGGCTGATCGCCACCATCTTGCGCCGCGCATCGTCCCAGTCGGGGCGGATGTGGATGTACCCGGCCCATTCCAGCTTGTTCAACGTGTTGGTCATCGCTCCACGCGTAACGTGAAAGCTTTTGGCCAGTTGCGCCGGGGTGCGTTCATCCCCCACCCGCGCCAGATGGTTCAGCACCGAAAAATGCGAAATCTCCATGCCCTTCGGCAGCACCTTGCCCAGACGGTTTCGGATCAGCTGATCCGCTGTCAGCAGCTCGCTGAACATGGCGATGGCAAGGGCTTGGCTGGCATCGTTCATAAGGGCGCGTCGAACTCTCGGTCATGGGTCAGGGACGGAATACGTGATCTGGCTTTTGCCACGTCTGACAGATCAAGATCAACGAAGGTTATCCCCGGTTCGGTGCCCGCGTCCGCCAATACCTCGCCCCAAGGCGAAATGGCCATGCTGCGGCCATAGGTCTGGCGCGGCTTTCCGGCACGGGCCACATGCGTCCCGGTTTGCGCAGGCGCTAGCACGAAGCACCCGGTTTCTATGGCCCGCGCGCGCAGCAACGGTTCCCAATGCGCGGCGCCTGTTACAGGGGAAAACGCGGATGGCACCGTCAGGATTCCCGCCCCGGCCTGCGCCAGTGCCCGGTACAGATAGGGGAACCGCACGTCATAACAGACCGTCATCCCGACCTTGGCGAACCCTGTGTAAACCGCGACCGCCTGGGTTCCCGACCTGTATCCTGCCGATTCCCGGTAGGTTTCGGTTTCCGACACCTGCACGTCGAACATGTGGATCTTGTCATAGCGCGCCTCGATCTCGCCATCTGGCGCGATCAGGAAGGACCGGTTGGCAAAGCGCCCGTCCGCATCCCCGGTTTTCAGCGCCAGCGATCCGATCAGCAACCAGACCCCCAGATCCCGCGCATCCGCGCGCAACGCCGCCAGCGTCTGGTCCACATCTTCGTGCTGCAATACCGCTTGCTGCCGGGTCCGGCTGGCGGATATGCAGTTCGTCACCTCGGGCGTCAGCACGAATTCGGCCCCGCCCGCCACCGCTTCGCGCAGCATGGCCCGGGTCACCGGCAGATTGGCCGCCGGATCGTCCGAAGAAGTCATCTGAAGCAGGGCAACGCGCATCACGGATCAGCCCAGCAGCGCGTCCAGCTTACCGTCCGATTCCAGCTCGTACAGGTCGTCACACCCACCCACATGGGTTTCCCCGACAAATATCTGCGGCACGGTGCGCCGCCCGTTCGCACGCTGAATCATCTCTGGCTTGCGGTCAGGCTGGGCAAATACGTCAATCTCATGGTATTCCACGCCTTTCTTGTTCAGCAGGCGCTTGGCCGCATGGCAAAACCCGCAGGTGGGCGAGGTATAGATCTCGACAGGCTTCATTCGATCGGTTCCCGGTCAAAAGTACATTTGACACAGAACTTAGGCATCATTCACCACGCGCGCCAGTACCAGCGCTGAAACATCGCAGGCCCCGGCTACCAGACAGGCGTCCGCCGCCGCCGTCAGCGTGGCCCCCGTGGTCATCACGTCATCCACCAGCACCACGTGCCGCCCCTGCACCAGATGCCCCCGTTTGGGATGCACCGCAATGGATCCCTGCATCAGCGCAAACCGTTCCGCGCGCGATTGCCCCTTGGTGGGCCGCGTGCGCATCGGACGGATCAGCAGATCGGGACAATGGGTCACCGCCGCAGCCTGCGCCACCCCCTGCGACAGCAGCGCCGACTGGTTGAAGCGCCGTTTCAAAAGACGTGTCCAGTGCAGCGGTACTGGCGCGACCACGGGGTTTCCCCACAACAACTCGCGTCCAGTGGACGCCATCCAGCGCCCTGCCCCGCGCGCGATTTCGTGCCGATCGCCGTGTTTCAGATCCATCACCAGCCGGCGCCCGTTGTCCCGGTACAGCATCACCGCCCGCCCACGCGACCAGGGGCGCGGCGTGGCCAAGCAATCATCACACAATTCCGGCCCGCCATCCGATTCCCCGATCAGCGGCGTGCCGCAGGCGTCGCAGGTCAGCCCGGTGATGAACGGCGTATCCCGCCAACACGGTCCGCACAGGCCGAACTCTGATTCCACCATGTCACCGCAACAAAGACAGCGCGGCGGATAAATCAGGCGCAACGCCGTTTGAAACTTCTCGCGCATCGCTTTATCTACCAGCCCATGAGTGACCTGCCCAAACTGACCGACCGCGCGGCCCTGACGCGCAACCGTGCCCGCGCCCTGCGCGACCCCGCGCTGTTCCTGCTGGAAACTGCAGCCGAAGAATTTCAGGATCGGCTATCACTGGTTAACAAATCCTTTACGGCGCCCGTCGTCGTGACAGGTTTTCCCGATTTCTGGGCTGGCGTGTTTCCCGGCGCACGGATCGTCGCGGACGACGACATTCTGGACCTAGAGCCCGAAGCACATGATCTGGTGATCCACGCCCTGTCCATGCACTGGGCCAGCGATCCCGTTGGGCAGTTGATCCAGTCGCGCCGTGCGCTGAAACCGGACGGCCTGTTCATCGCCGCGCTGTTCGGCGGCCAAACCCTGCACGAATTGCGCGCCGCCTTGGCCGAGGCAGAATCGCGCCTGACCGGCGGCCTGTCCCCGCGCGTGGCCCCAATGGCTGAAATCCGCGATCTGGGCGGGCTGCTGCAGCGCGCCGGGTTCGCCCTGCCCGTCGCCGACAGCCTGCCGCTGAACGTCAGTTACCAGACTCCGCTGCACCTGATGCGCGATCTGCGCGCAATGGGCGAAGGCAACGCGCTGGACGCCCGCCTGCGCCGCCCGACCCGTCCGGGCGTGATCCATGCCGCCGCCGACATCTACACCGAATCCTTCGGCGCCGATGGCCGCATCCCGGCCACGTTCGAAATGATCTTCCTGCTTGGCTGGGCCCCGGATGAAAGCCAGCCGAAACCTCTTCGCCCCGGCTCTGCTGCGGCCCGCCTGGCCGATGCGCTCGGCTCGAAAGAGATCAAACTGCCGGATTGACCTGGCGGCCCCGCCCCTTATCCCGAACCATGACATTTAGAAACGGAACGCGCCCATGACGGACCAAGCCCAACGCCCGGCCAACGCCCCGGCGGATCACGCGAAAATCCCAGTCGAAAAGGTGGGCGTACTCATCGCCAATCTGGGTACGCCGGACGCCACCGATTATTGGTCCATGCGTCGCTATCTGAACGAATTCCTGTCCGACAAGCGCGTGATCGACTTTCCAGCGTGGAAATGGCAGCCGCTTCTGCAACTGATCATTCTGACCAAGCGGCCCTTTTCCAGCGGCAAGGCATACCGGTCCATCTGGAACACCGAAAAGGACGAAAGCCCGTTGATGACCATCACCAAGGACCAGACCATCGCTCTGGCCGCGGCGCTGGCCGCCCGTTATGGCGATCAGGTGATGGTGGATTTCTGCATGCGCTATGGCAACCCGTCCACTGAATCCAAGGTCCGCCAGATGGTTGCCGCCGGCTGCACGAAAATCCTGTTCCTGCCGCTTTACCCGCAATACGCAGGCGCGACCTCGGCCACGGCGAACGATCAGTTCTTCCGCGCGCTGATGCAGGAAAAATGGCAACCCGCCGCCCGCACCGTGCCCGCCTATTACGACGATCCCGCCTATGTGGACGCGCTGGCCCAGTCCGTTGAGCGCGCCTATGCCAAACTGGACCGCGAACCGGACATCCTGGTCGTATCCTACCACGGCATGCCGAAACGCTACCTGATGGAAGGCGACCCCTACCATTGCCAGTGCCAGAAATCGACGCGCATGCTGCGCGAACGTCTGGGCTGGGACGAATCCCGGATCACCACCACTTTCCAGTCGGTCTTTGGCCGCGAGGAATGGCTGCGTCCCTACACCGTGGATCACGTCGCCGATCTGGCCCGTCAGGGGAAAAAGAACATCGCTGTGATCGCCCCGGCCTTTGCCGCCGACTGCATCGAAACGCTGGAAGAGATCAACGAGGAAATCCGCGAAAGTTTCGAACACGCAGGGGGCGAATCATTCACCTACATCCCCTGCCTGAACGACGAACCGGCCCATATCGCGGCGCTGGCCAACATCGTGCAGGAAAACCTGAAGGGCTGGCTGGACTGATCCAGCCCCACAACACCCGGACATGAAAAAAGGCGGTGGATTGCTCCACCGCCCTTTCTGTTTCAAACCGAACTAACGAATTAGTCGGCTGCCACAGCTGCGACAACTGCCAGGATCAGCAGCGGAACGATGACGTTGCCGGCCGACGAGCTGGAAGCTTCTTCAACGATAACCGGAGCTTCGATCATCGGCTCAGACATGTTGCCTGCGAATGCGGTCGAAGCGGCGGCGGTCAGTGCAGCAGCGAGAACGAGTTTCTTCATAGTATCCTCCAGAGATTGACCTGCCGCGCGGATAACACGACAGGCATGCAAGACTTACCTCGTGCTTTTGTCTAACCAGCAAATGGCCCCAAATGCAAATGCAACTTGTTGCCGGCGCTGTGCTGACATTGAAAATGTCGTCAAATAAGCAACACTTGCGTGCCGACCTTGGCCAATTCGAACAGCTCGGCGATGTGTTCGTTATACAGGCCAATGCACCCGTTGGATGACCGGCGGCCAATCTTGCGGGTGTCGTGGGTGCCGTGAATGCGGTAATAGGTCCAGCTCAGGTACAAAGCGTGGGTGCCCAGCGGGTTCCCCGGTCCCGGCGGCACATAGGGCGGCCATTCCGGGTTGCGTTTCTGCATCGACGGGGTCGGGCGCCATTCCGGGCCTTCCACCTTGCGGACGACATGAGTGCGCCCCTTGCGGGTCATGTCCTCGGTCAGCGGTACGCTGGACGGGTACAGCTTGTAGGTCTCGCCGTCCTCGGACCAGTAGTGCAGCGCCCGTGAATCGATATCCACCAGGATCGCGCCCTTGCGCAGGTTAGAGAAATAGGGCCGCCAGTCCAGCGTGCGGAAACTGGAAATGTTGCGCCGCACCGTCTGGGTCAGGTCGCGCTCCACCTCGACAGTGTCCGCGCCGTCCACATCCTGCGCACTGTTGGCATTTTGGGCAAAGGCAGGCGCACCCAGCATCGCGGCGCTGCCGGCCAGAAAATGTCTGCGTTTCATTCCGTTCACTCCTCAGGCGGGGTCTGCCGGGCAGAGTCCCGCCGCCGTTTCCATATTTCGCCGAATATTATGGCGCGAATGCCGCAGTCGCAATTCAAACCCCTGTCATCGGCTATTTCGCGCGTATGTGCGTTTGATTGGCAACGCCTGTCGCGCTAAGTCAGGCAAACATCAACTTGGAAGGTCATGATGCTGCGTCTTACGGTTCTGCTTCTCATCGGGTCACTGGGCTTGTCCGCCTGCACCACCGAAACCCAGCCCACGCTGGGCGCTGACGGCAAACCGCTGCCACGCCTGTACCGGATCACCGGCGGGATGGAGAGCAAGATACAGTATCGCGTCCTTGATTCCGTCAACGCGCTGCGTCAGGCATCCGGCGCACAGCCGGTATCATTGAATTCGCGTCTGACCGCCGCCGCCGCCACCCATGCGCGCGACATGTCGGTGCAGAACCGCCCGTGGCACTTCGGGTCTGACGGATCATCGCCCATTGATCGGGTGCGGCGCGTCGGCTACGCAGGCCGCCTGACCGGCGAAGCCCTGTCGGAAACCTATGAAACCGAACTGGAAACCCTGTCCGCCTGGATGGAACAGGACGACACCCGCCGCGTGGTCTTGGATCGTGCGGCCGATCAGCTGGGATTCGCCTGGTACCAAGAGCCGAACGGCAAGATCTGGTGGGTTCTGGTGATGGGCGCCTCTGAAATCTCTGGCGCCGCCGGGTAGATGGAAATCGGGGTGCCGTCGCGCACCATCGCATAGATTTCCTCGATTTCCTTGTTGGTCACGGCAATACAGCCGGCCGTCCAATCCCGCCCGCCCTTGCGGTATTTCCAAGGCCGCCCGTGGATAAAAATATCCCCACCCGGACTTTTGCCCTCGGCCCGCGCCACGGCGCGGTCCTGGTCATTGGGATAGGAAATACCCACTGACAGGTGGAACTGGCTGTTCGGATTACGCCGGTTGATCGTGTAATGCCCTTCCGGCGTCTTGCCGTCGCCTTCGATAACCTTGTGCCCGGTCGGCGCAAATCCCAGCCCGAAATCATAGGATTTCAGCACCTTTTCATGGTGTAGCAGGTGCATCCGGCGTTCTTCCTTGAACACCACGACGCGGGTCACTTCCGGCCCGTCGTAGGTCTTGAACTTGGATGAACATCCGGCCACCCCGGTCAGAACCAGCCCGATCATCAGGAATTTCAGGAAACGCATTGCCGCTCTGCCCCGGTTTGTTTTTCGCAAAATACCGCGTTTCGTTGCGATGGAGTAGCCCCCAAGATCAGATGCGAACAAACTTGCCGACCAGTTCAACATGGCTGGACCAGCGGAACTGATCCACCACCTGCACCCAGTCCAGCCGGTACCCGGCCTGCGTCAGGATTCTTGCGTCACGGGCAAAGGTCACCGGGTTGCAGCTGACAAACGCGATCACCGGAATGCCAGAGGCCGCCAGCTCTGTCACCTGCGCCTCTGCCCCGGCGCGCGGCGGGTCGATCACCGCGGCCCCAAACCTGCGCAGCTCATCCGGCAGCAGCGGACGGCGGAACAGGTCGCGCGCCTCATGCGTCACGCGTTTCAGCCCCTGCGCCTCACGCCAGCCGCGGTCCAGCGCGGCCATCATGTCCTTCGCCCCCTCGACGGCATGAACCTCTGCCTTGCGGGCAATCGGCAGGGCAAAGGTACCGCACCCCGCGAACAGGTCCACCACCGGATCACAGCCGTCAACGATATCCAGCACGGCCCCCCGCAACGCCGCCTCGCCGTCCTTGGTGGCCTGCAGGAATGCCCCGAAAGGCGGCGCCACTTTTACCCCGCCCAGATCCTGCACCGGCGGATGGCGCATCGCCACCACCTCGTCGTCCCAGGCCAGCCTCGCCAGCCCGTGCTTTTCTGTCAGCGCCGCCAAGTCAATCCGCAACGGCCCATCCAGCGACTTGCCACCTGTGACATGCAGGTCCAGCCCCGATTCGGACACCGTTGCCAGCACGGACAATTCACCCTTGCGGCTGCCGCCGGTAATCGCCAGATCTTCTGCCACCGGGATCGCCGACAGCAGCGTGGGGTCCAGCAACTGGCAATCGGGGATTTCCACGATCGTGTCTGACGCCCGTGCATGAAACCCCGCCATCGCGCCCTTTTTTGTCCGGCGCGCGGAAAAGCTGGCCCGCCGCCGCGTTTTCGGGGCCGAGGTCAGGATCGGTCGGAACGTCGCCTCTATGCCCTGCGCGGTCAGCGCATGGCGCACCACGCCCACCTTCCAGTCAGCCACGAAATCATCGCGTGCATGCTGCAACTGGCAGCCACCGCAGGCTTTGTAGTGGCGGCAGGGCGCGGCAACGCGGTGTTCCGACGGCGTCACGATCCGCACATCGGTCAGCTTTTGCCCGTCCAGCGTGCCGGTCACCAGCTCGCCCGGAAGTGTCAGGGGTGCGTAAACGGGGCCATCGGCAATGCCGTCGCCCTGATGCCCCAGTCGTTTGATCGTAAATTCAGCCATGCTCCCAGATACAGCGCCCGCCGCGCCACCGAAAGCCCCTTTACAAGCGCGCCAGCAGCTCGTCCCGGCCCAGTGCAAACCCGGATTCGATCCAGGTCTTTTCCAACCGCTTCAACGCCTGCCCCAATGCCGGCCCCGTCAGCCCCGGCATCAGGTCAGGCCCCGACAGCGGAAACCGCGCGTCCGACGCATGATCCAACGCCGCATGGTCCAGATCAAATAGCGGGGTTTCGAACGCCACGGCCCGCAGCAGCGCCACATCCACGGCCATCGCCGTTCCATAGCGATAGGCGATTTCCAGCAAGGTTAGGGTCGATTCCCGCCCCTCGCGCAACTGCCCCAGCTTGCGGGTATGGGCATTGGACAGGCGCAGGTGTTCGGCTGCCTGCTCATCGCCGATACAGGCCAGCCGCCGGATCGGATCGGCGGACAGTCCAAACCGTTCCTCCAGATGTACCAACACGGCCAAACCCCTGGAATCCGCCCCCGGCAGAATGCGGGTCAACACCCCGGTGGCCTGCATCGCCGCCACAGCCGGTGCCGGATCGGGCGCGGCCAGCAACTTGCGCATCTCATGGCCCACCCGTTCCACCGACAGCGCCGCCAGCCCTTCGGTATTCTCGGCCACGGCGGCCAGTCCTTCGCGGTCCAGCCCGTCCTCGACATCGCCATACCAGGCGTAGAACCGGAAAAACCGCAGGATACGCAAGTAGTCTTCCTTTATCCGCTGTTCCGGGTTCTCGATAAACCGCACATGCCGTTGGCGCAGGTCCGTCAGCCCCTTGCCCAGCGGGTCCACAACGGACCCGTCCGCGCGAGCATACAGCGCGTTCATGGTGAAATCGCGCCGCAGCGCATCCTCCAGGATATTGTCCGAAAAGGCCACCACGGCGCGGCGGCCATCCGTTTCTACATCCCGGCGAAAGGTTGTCACCTCGTGCGGGATTCCCCCTGACACCACCGTGATGGTTCCGTGATCAATCCCCGTCGGCACCGGCCTCAGCCCTGCGGCGGCGGCCAACTCCATCACCCGTTCAGGATGCGCATCGGTGCAGATATCGATATCCGACACTTCGGCCCCGATCAGCGCATTGCGCACGCACCCCCCGACGAAATACGCCTGATAGCCCGCATCCGCCAGCATCGCGCAGACCTTCTGCGTCGCCGGTTCAGCTATCCATTCGCCGGTGACCTGCATTCAAACCGCCATTCTGTCCGCCAATCCGCGCAGGATACGCGCCGTCGCGCCCCAGATATAGTACGGCCCGAAAGGCACGGTGAAATAGTGTCTTTGCTGCCCCAGCCATCGCCGCGACTGGATGGAAAACCGCGCCACGTCCGCAACATGCGACAGCGGCACCGAGAATACCTCGTCCACTTCGCCGGGTTCGGGCACTGGCCGGAATTCCCCGGTCACCCGCGCCAGCACCGGGGTCACGGTGAACCCGGTCACGGTTTCATGCGGCGGCAGGTGTCCCAACACCTGTACCAGGTCCGGGTTCAGGCCCACCTCTTCGCGGGCTTCACGCAGCGCGGCGGCGGTCACATCCGCGTCGTCCTCGTCCTGCTTGCCGCCCGGAAAGGCGATCTGCCCCGGATGATGTTTCAGGTGCGAAGACCGTTTCGTCAGGATCACGTGCGGTTCGTCCCGGCGCATCTCGAACGCCACCAGCACCCCGGCCGGGCGCAAAACACGCCCCGCCGGCAGCTTGTATTCAGGGTTCAGATCGAAATCCGAAGACGACGAACTGGGCCGGGTCAGAGCCTGAATCACGTGGTCCAGCGGGTCACTCATCAGCGTCCGCGCCCTTTGCCGCGTCAAACCCCAGCGTTTCCGGGTCCAGATCGTAATGCGCGCCGCAGAACTGGCAGTCCGCCGTGACACGGCCCTCGGGCGTGGTCATCTTTTCCAGGTCCTTGGCCGAGTAGATCGACAGAGATTGCCGCACCCGGCCCTCTGAACAGGTGCAGCCGAACCGGATCGCCTGTGCATCGAACACGCGTGGCGCCTCTTCGTGGAACAGCCGCACCAACAGGTCTGACGGCGTTACGCTCGGCCCGATCAGCTCCAGATCTTCGACCGAATCCAGCAGGATATTGGCCCGGCCCCAGTTTTCCGCGTCTTCGCCGTCCACCAGGTCGCGGGCATGCAGCAAGCCGCCTTCGCCGGTTGCCTCTGGCCCTTTCGCGAACGGGGACGCCTCGGGCATATGCTGCAACATCACCCCGCCCGCGCGCCAGTGTTCCCCCACACCGGGTTCGATCGACTTGCCAAAGCTCAGCTCGAACCGGGTCGGCAACTGCTCTGACTGCGCGAAATACGCCTCGGCGCAAGCCGACAGAGACCCGCCCTCCAACGGAACCAGACCCTGATAGGGCGCCATGTCCCGGCCCTGGTCGATCAGCACGGCGAAATAACCCTTGCCGATCTGGTCAAACGGCGCGTCATGGGTCAGCCGCTCGGGATCGAAACTGGCATAGGCGCGAATACGGGCCGCCTCACCCTCTTTTGTCGGTCCAAAGTAATCCGTGGCGATCATGCGTACCGGCCCGTCCGACTGCACTTGCAACGACAGTTTCCAGCGCAGCTTGATCGTTTGGCCGATCAGCGCGGTCAGCAGGGTCATCTCTGCCACCAGCGCCTCGACCGCAGCGGGATAGGCATGCTGCTTCAGCACCCCGCCCAGCACACCATCCAGCCGTGCGACGCGACCGCGAATATCCGAATTGTCCAGCTGGAACGGCAGCACGGTGTCGTCCCAGGCGAGTTTATTTCCAAGAGTCATGGGGTTTCCTTACAGGCCTTGCCTTGGCATACCGCGTGAATATAGGGGTCGCAAGCCGAAGACCAAGAGCAGGAGGCACCGTCGATGATCAGACGATTTGGGCAACCGCCCCGTCACGGGCAGAAATACATCCATCGTCCGGGGGCTTATGCGCTGCTACCGCTGGATGGCAGCCTGCTGCTGACCCACCAATCCGAACCCTGGCCGGAATATCAACTGCCCGGCGGCGGCATCGACGCCGGCGAATCCCCCACCGCCGCCCTGCACAGAGAGGTGTACGAAGAAACCGGCTGGACCATTTCCCGCCCCCGCCGTCTGGGTGCGTTCCGCCGCTTCACCTTCATGCCCGAATACGACATCTGGGCGGAAAAGCTGTGTACAATCTACATCGCCCAGCCGGTGCGTCAGATCGCCGACCCGTCCGAACCCGGCCACACCGCGCTGTGGATGCCGCTGCACCGGGCCGCCGACCTTCTGGGCAATTCCGGCGACCGGCATTTTGCCGATCTATTGCTGAACGGGCACTGGGGCTGACGGCCCGGCATATTCCAGCAGGATCGCGGAAACATCGTCCGGGAATTCCTGGTGCCCGGCATAATCCGCCAGCCGCCACAACAGCGCCTCCATCAACGCCTCTCCGCGCACGGTTTTCAGCTCTGCCAGCAGTGCGATCAGCCCTTCCTCTTCCAGCAGCAATTCATCCGGCGACGGGCATTCCGTCACCCCGTCGGACTGGATCAACAAACGTTCACCGGGGCGCAGGCTGAACTCCGTCTGCTCAAACTCCGCGTCGGGCAGCAACCCCACGGGCATGCCCCCCGCCCCGGTCACGCTGCACGACCCGTCCGCATGCTGGATCACCGGATAGGGATGCCCGGCCTGCACCATCTGCACCTTCCCTTGCTGCAAATCCACATCCGCCAGCAGCAGGGTAAAGTAATGCTCGGTCTCCATCTCCTCCAGCACGATGCTGTTCAGCCGCGCCACCACTTCGGACGGCGGCAGCGGGGCATAGCCTTCTGCCGTCTTTTCCAGTGCGATATTCTGGTCTGGTACGGCCGAGGACAGATACCCCGCCAGCCGCGCCGTCATCAGGGCCGAACTGATCCCGTGCCCGGACACATCAATCGCGTACAGCCCGATCCGCGTGGCCGAAATCGGGTACATGCCCACCAGGTCGCCCCCCACATGCCCGCTGGGCCGCAACAACAGCGACACCTGCGCCATGCCCAAATCGCGATAGCGTTCCCGCACCAGCGATTGCTGCAGCTTCTTCGCCTCGATCAGGTCGTTGTCCAGCGCGTCATACATCGCCTGCAGCTTGGCCAGCGTATCGCCCACCAGCTTGTTCTTTTCCGTCAGCTCGCGTTCCATCCGCAGGATGCGCTCGCCGGCCTGAATTCGCGCGCGCAATTCTGCCGCGTTCACCGGTTTGGTCAGAAAATCGTCCGCACCGCAGTCCAGCCCCCTGGCCACTGCCTCTTTTTCAGTTTTCGAGGTCAGGAGGATGAAATACCCGTAGCCATCACGCGGCAGGTCACGGAATTGTTGGCAGAATTCCAGCCCGTTCATGCCCGGCATCATCCAGTCGCTCAGCACCAGGTCGGGCTGCATCCGCGTGCAATGGTCCAGCGCCTGTTCGGCTGAATCCGCCTCTGTCACGGCATAGCCCCAGCGCGCCAGTGACGCCGCCAGGATACGCCGCTGCAACCGGCTGTCATCCACGATCAGCACGTTACGGACCGCGGACGATCCTGCCGTTTCACTTGTCCGTTCGGGGGTCTGCACCCTCTTCTCCTGTAACAGGCAATCCTTCGGTGGTTCCTGATACGCCTCCGAAGCTTAATGACCGATGAACCCGCTCTTTTTCTGAAAGTTCTACGGGAAATCACTTGTTAACCCCTCTGTGCCCAGACTGCGCCAAACCTATGCAGGAGCAGGCGATGATTGATTGGGACAGGGTGGCGGAACTGCGCGAACAGATCGGCCCGGACGATTTTGACGAGGTGGTCGAGCTTTTCCTGGACGAGGTGCTGGAGGTGATAGACCTGCTGCACTGCGTCCCCGAAACACAAGACCTGGAATCGCAACTGCATTTCCTGAAAGGCAGCGCCCTGAACTTGGGTTTCGCGGATTTTTCCGAAAAATGCCACGTCGGTGAACGGCAGGCCGCCAACGGGCAGCCCGACCGGATCGACCTGCCCGCGATCCTGGCCAGTTTCGACGCCTCGCGCCACCTGTTCCTGGAGGGGCTGCCTGCCCGCTTCGCCGCCTAGATCAGGAACTCGGCTAATATCTGGTCGTTGGTGATATCGCGATAGGTGAATCCGGCCCCGTCCAGCCGCGCGAACAGCGTGCGGAAATTGGCGGCGTCGCTGGTTTCGATCCCGATCAGCACAGACCCGAAGTTGCGCGCCGATTTCTTCAGGTACTCGAACCGGGCAATATCGTCGTGCGGGCCAAGGATGTTCAGGAATTCCTTCAGCGCACCGGGACGCTGCGGCAACCGCAGGATAAAGTATTTCTTCACCCCGGAATAGCGCTGTGCCCTCTCCTTCACTTCGGGCAACCGCTCGAAATCGAAATTCCCGCCAGAGGTCACGCAGACCACCGTCTTGCCCCGGATCTGGTCTGCCACATCCACCAGCGCATCCACGGCCAGCGCCCCGGCGGGTTCCAGAACGATGCCCTCGACGTTCAGCATCTCCAGGATCGTCGTGCAAATCCGATCCTCGGGGGCCAGCACAACCTGATCCTCGGTAATCCCTTTCAGCCGGGCAAAGGTTTTCTGCCCGATCCGCGCCACCGCCGCGCCATCGACAAAGGAATCCACCTTGTTCAGCGTCACCGGTTCCCCCGCGCGCACCGCCGCCAACAGGCTGGCCCCGCCCATCGGTTCCACAAAAGTATAGTCCGTCCCGGCCTCCAGATAGCTGCAGATCCCCGCCGACAACCCGCCGCCGCCCACCGGCAACAGGATATGGTCGGGCGACTGGCCCAACTGCTCCACCAACTCTACCGCGATGGTCGCCTGCCCCTCGATCACATCCTCATCGTCGAAGGGCGACAGGAAATACGCCCCTTCTTCCGCGCAATAGGCCTGCGCCGCCTTCAGCGAGTCATCGAAATAGTCCCCGATCAGCCGCACCTCGACGTTGTCGCCGCCGAAAATCCGGGTTTTCTGGATCTTCTGTTGCGGCGTCGTGACCGGCATGAAGATCACCCCATGCACACCGTAATGCCTGCACATGAACGCCACGCCCTGCGCATGGTTGCCCGCGCTGGCGCAGACGAACACCCGGCGCGACGGGTCGACGGCCAGAACCTTGCGCATCGCGTTCAGCGCACCGCGAATCTTGTAGCTGCGCACCGGCGACAGGTCTTCGCGTTTCAGCCAGATATCGGCCTCGAACCGTTCGGACAGATGCACGTTCCGCTGCAGCGGCGTGACGGGAAACACCTCGCGCATGGCGCGTTCGGCGGCTTGGGCTTTGGTCTGGAAATCACTCATACCAAATTCTGTGCCGCAGCTTTGCCCTTACCGCAAGCCCCCGACCTTGCTTACCCCCGCAAAACCCGATAATCGGCCCAGAGCTAGCGAATTAAGGGGAACACCATGTCCGCGCCCAAGAAAGTCGTCCTGGCCTATTCCGGTGGCCTCGACACCTCGATCATCCTGAAATGGCTGCAGACCGAATACGGCTGCGAGGTCGTGACCTTCACCGCCGATCTTGGCCAGGGCGAGGAACTGGACCCCGCCCGCAAGAAGGCCGAAATGCTGGGCATCAAGCCCGAGAACATCTTCATCGAGGATGTGCGCGAGGAATTCGTCCGCGATTTCGTGTTCCCGATGTTCCGCGCCAATGCCGTCTACGAAGGCCTGTACCTGCTGGGCACCTCGATCGCGCGCCCGCTGATCTCCAAGCGTCTGGTTGAAATCGCCCATGAAACCGGCGCCGATGCCGTCGCCCACGGCGCCACCGGCAAGGGCAACGACCAGGTGCGTTTCGAACTGTCGGCCTACGCGCTGGACCCGGCGATCAAGGTGATCGCACCCTGGCGCCTGTGGGATCTGACCAGCCGCACCAGGCTGATCGACTTCGCCGAAAAGAACCAGATCCCGATCGCCAAGGACAAGCGCGGCGAGGCCCCGTTCAGCGTGGACGCCAACCTGCTGCACACCTCGTCCGAGGGCAAGGTTCTGGAAGACCCCGCCGAAATGGCCCCCGACTACGTGTTCCAGCGCACCGACGATCCGCGCACCGCACCGGACGAACCCGAATACATCGAGATCACCTTTGAAAAAGGTGATGCCGTCGCCATCAACGGCCAGGCGATGAGCCCGGCCACCATCCTGACCCAGCTGAACGAATACGGCAAACGCCACGGTATCGGCCGTCTGGACTTCGTTGAAAACCGCTTCGTCGGCATGAAGTCGCGCGGCATCTACGAAACCCCCGGCGGCACCATCCTGCTGGAGGCGCACCGCGGCATCGAACAGATCACCCTGGACAGCGGTGCGGGCCACCTGAAGGACTCGATCATGCCGCGCTATGCGGAACTGATCTACAACGGCTTCTGGTTCTCGCCCGAGCGTGAGATGCTGCAAGCCCTGATCGACAAGTCACAAGACCACGTCACCGGCACCGTCCGCGTCCGCCTGTACAAGGGCGCGGCCTTTACCGTCGCGCGCTGGTCGGATCACTCGCTGTACTCCGAGGCCCACGTGACCTTCGAAGAGGACGCCGGCGCCTACGACCAGAAGGACGCCGCCGGCTTCATCCAGTTGAACGCCCTGCGCCTGAAACTGCTGGCCGCACGGAACCTGCGCCTCAAAGGCTGACGCCAAGTCATAATTGTTGAACGTGAAACGCCCTCCTATTTCAGGGGGGCGTTTTTCATTTGGGGGACACCATGACGCTTTCCGAAATCGCTGACATGATCCGCAGCGGGGTCGCCGCCAGCAGCTTTGCCGACAGCCTGAAATTCGATTGCGGCGAAGCGGGCGTCCTGGTCATCGCCGACCGCACCGTCTCGCTGGACAACCGCGAAACGGACGTGACCCTGAAAATGTCCGCCGAAAACGTGGAAAAGCTGATCAAGGGTAAACTGAACCCGATGACCGCTGTGATGATGGGCAAGATCAAGCTGTCCGGCAATCCGGCCATTGCGATGAAACTGAAAGAGCTGCTCTAAAGCTTCCGCGCCGCCAGCGTGTCATAATGCGGCAGGGCCTGTTCCAGCAACTCTGCCGCCTTTCCTTCCAGCACCGGCAGATCCCCTTCGGCGGGGGCGAATCCTGTCGACTCGTGCACCGCCCCGTACCAATGCGCGGCCCAGATTCCGTCCGCCGGGTGCCCGCCCCTTGGCCAGTTCAGCATCGCCGGGTCGAACGCCAGCCCGATCACGTCGCACAACCGGCGCAACTTCCCTTCGGGGTCGCGCCGGATATCGCCGCTGTCGATCACCACGGGGGCCTGCCCCAGCGTCTGCACATGCTCGAACAGTTCGGTCTGCTGGGTGAACCCGATATCGGCCAGCCCGAAGCCTTCCCACTTGGCGCCGAAGCTAGCGATCACCCGTGCCGGGTGGCGGATCAGGAACACGTTCACCACGTCCGCCATCCAGTCGCGCGGCATCCCGGGGATCATGTGCTGGGTCATGTGTTTTTGATAGAAATGCGGCTTTTGCGCTGGAATAGAGCCGATCAAAGACGCCGCCACCGCCTTGGCCCCCTCGGGGCGGGTGGCCAGAATTTCCGCGCGCATCGGGTGATCCAGCCCCGTCATCCGCAGATACGGCCCATAGAACGGTTCATCCACCACGGCACAATCACCCCGCGCACCGAACGCATACATCATTGCCGTTGACAGGTTCCTTGGCCCGGACCACATCGCTATCCGCATCGCATCCTCCGTTTTACGCAGGCTAGCGCGGAACTCTCGCCGGGTCACGTGCCCTCACCCTTGCGTGACATTCGATTGCAGGGGATTGGCCGACCCCGTCCACCTGCGCCATTCTGGTGGCGGAGGATACAGCCATGACCCTGCACCTGAACACGATCAAACCCATCATCCTGTCGTTCGCGATCCTGGTCGCGCTGGCCCTGCATTGCGGCCGGGCCGAGGCCGCCCAGACCGAAACCCTGACCGTGGCAGGCGGCTGTTTCTGGTGTGTCGAAGCCGATTTCGAAAAGGTGCGCGGCGTGAAACAGGTGGTTTCCGGCTATACCGGCGGCAGCGTCGAAAACCCGACCTACAAACAGGTCGTACGCGGTGGAACCGGCCACTACGAGGCCGTTCAAATCCGGTTCGACCCCTCACAGGTCAGCCGCGAAACCCTGCTGTCGATGTTTTTCCGTTCTGTCGACCCCACCGACGCGGGCGGCCAGTTCTGCGACCGGGGCGATAGTTACCGCACCGCCATATTCGTCTCTAATCCGGCGGAAAAGGCCCTTGCAGACGCCGCCAAGGCGCAGGCTCAAACCGCGTTGGGACGCCAGATCGTGACGCCGATCCTGCCCGCCAAACCGTTTTACAGGGCCGAGGATTATCATCAGGATTACTACAAGGGCGGCAAGATCGTGCTGACACGCTTTGGCCCGATCAAGCAATCCTCTGCCTACAAGAAATACCGCGATGCCTGCGGACGCGACAAACGCGTACGCCAGTTGTGGGGCAAGGACGCGCCCTTCGCGGGCGGCTAGCCGAAATCCTGCACTTCGCGCAGATCGGGGATCACATCCGCCGTGCCCCGGCGCGTCACCATTAGCGCAGCGGCACGGGTGGCCAGTGAAATCGCCTGTTCCGTCGGCAATCCCCGGTCCAACCCCGCCAGCAGGTAGCCCGTAAACGTGTCACCCGCGCCGGTCGTGTCCACCGCATCCACCTTCACCGCTGGAAACTGCACCGGGGCAAACCCGTTTCGCGCCTCGAACAGCACACAGCCTTCGGCCCCGCGCGTCACCAGCACCGTGTTCACCCCCATCTGCAGCCCCGGCACCAGCCCGGTGGCGGCGTGCAGCTGCTCCATCTCCACCGCGTTCAGGATCAGCATATCCAGATGCGGCAGGATCGCCGTGACCGCAGCCACCGAAAACGGCGCTGCCGCATAAACGATCCGCAGGCCCAGTTTAGAGCCTATTTCAGCCGAAAACCGCTGTTTGTTGGTCTCGTTCTGCATCAACAGGAAATCGCCGGGATGCGCCTCTGCCAGCGCCAGCCCCACGGCGGATTCAGGAATGTCGCGGTTGGCCCCCGGATAGATGATGATCGCGTTTTCGCCCTCGTCATCCACCATGATCATGGCATGGCCCGTCGGTTCGGACACTTCACGGATCCAGCGTGTGTCCACACCGTATTCGGTCAGCCGGTCCACCGCCCAGCGCCCGTCCGGCCCCACCGCGCCGATATGCGCCACCCGCGCCGCCGCCCGCGCCGCTGCGACAGACATGTTCGCACCCTTGCCCCCCAGCCCGCGCGTCAACGCGGCGGCGGCGATGGTTTCACCGGGTTCCGGCAGATGCGGCACCCGGTAAAAGTAGTCTGCGTTGATGGACCCGAGGTTCCAGATGGTCATTCGGGCCTCCTTTGGTTCAGCCCACCTTGCACGCGGCCAGAACGGCCATGTTCAGGATGTCATTCGCCGTCATGTTCGTCGAGCAAATCTGAATCGATTTATCCACGCCGCTCAGGATCGGGCCGATGACGGTGGCGCCGGCCATTTCCTGCAACAACTTCACGCTGATAGAGGCAGAATGCCGCGCCGGAACCACCAGGATGTTCGCCGGACCGGACAGCCGCTGGAACGGATATGCCTCTGCCGCCTTGGGGTTCAGCGCCACATCCACGGTCATTTCGCCTTCGAATTCGAAATCCACGCCGCGTTTTTCCAGCACGCGCGGGGCCAGGTGCATCTTCTCTGCCCGCTCCGAGATAGGATACCCGAACGTGGAAAAGCTGACGAACGCCACCCGCGGTTCCAGCCCCAGATGACGGGCAACCGCAGCGGAACGTTCCGCGATATTGGCCAGGTCATGCTCGTCCGGCCATTCATGCACCAGCGTGTCAGCGATCAGGACGATCTTGCCGTTGTGCAACAGCGCCGTCACACCCGCCGCACCATGTGTGGCATCGGCGTCGAACACGTGGTTCACCAGTTCCATCACATGCGCCGATTTCCGGGTCGCGCCGGTGATCAGCCCGTCACCATGCCCATGCGCCAGCATCAGTGCGCTGAAAACGTGCCGGTCCCGCGCCGCCAGACGATGAATGTCATGCTTGTCAAAACCCTTGCGCTGAAGGCGTTGGTACAGGAAATCCTTGTAGGCGGACAAATGCCGGGTGTTGGCGGCGTTCACCACCTCCAGTTCGCGCACCGCGTCTGCCATGCCGGCCGCTTCCAGCTTGGCCCTCACATCCGGTTCGCGGCCGACGACCAGCGCCTTGCCCAGCCCGGACCGCTGGTATTGCACCGCTGCCCGCAGCACACGGGGGTCGTCGCCTTCGGCAAAGATCATCCGCGCCTGAGCGTTCCGCGCCCGCGCGTTGATGCCGCGCAGGATGCTGGCAGTCGGGTCCAGCCGGGTTTTCAGCGACACCTCATAGGCGTCCATGTCAATGATCGGACGCCGCGCGGCACCGGTGTCCATCCCCGCCTTCGCCACGGCGGGCGGGATCGTGTAGATCAGGCGCGGGTCAAACGGCGTGGGAATGATGTAATCCCGGCCAAAAGACAGCGTCTTGCCATAGGCCATCGCCACCTCGTCCGGCACATCCTCGCGCGCCAGTTGGGCCAACGCCTCGGCACAGGCGATCTTCATCTCATCGTTGATCGCACGGGCGTGGATATCCAGCGCGCCACGGAACAGGTAGGGAAAGCCCAGAACGTTGTTCACCTGGTTGGGATAGTCCGACCGCCCCGTTGCCACGATCGCATCGGCACGCACGGCGTGGGCCTCTTCCGGGGTGATTTCCGGGTCGGGGTTGGCCATGGCGAAGATCACCGGGTTATCGGCCATCGATTCCACCATCGCCGGGGTCACCGCCCCTTTCACCGACACGCCCAGGAACACGTCCGCACCCGCCATCGCTTCTTCCAGGGTGCGCAGGTCGGTTTTCACCGCATGGGCCGATTTCCACTGGTTCATCCCGTCGGTGCGGCCCTGGTAGATCACGCCCTTGGTGTCACAAACGATGCAGTTTTCGTGCCGCGCGCCCATCCGCTTCAGCAGTTCGATACAGGCGATTCCGGCAGCCCCCGCGCCGTTCAGCACCACTTTCACATCCTCGATCTTCTTGCCGGAAATATGCAGCGCGTTGATCAACCCCGCCGCGCAGATCACTGCCGTCCCGTGCTGGTCATCGTGAAAGACGGGAATGTCCATCTCTTCCTTCAGCTTCTGCTCGATGATGAAGCATTCCGGTGCCTTGATGTCCTCAAGGTTGATGCCGCCAAAGGTCGGCCCCATCAGCTTGACCGCCTTGATGATTTCGTCGGGGTCTTCGGTGTCCAGCTCGATATCAATACTGTTCACGTCCGCGAACCGCTTGAACAGCACCGCCTTGCCTTCCATCACGGGCTTGCTGGCCAGCGCGCCCAGGTTCCCAAGGCCCAGAACAGCGGTTCCGTTCGACACCACCGCCACAAGGTTACCCTTGTTTGTATAGTCGTACGCCGTTTCCGGCGCTTCGGCGATCGCTTCGCAGGGAACGGCCACGCCGGGCGAATAGGCCAGCGACAGATCCCGCTGCGTGGTCATCGGCACGCTGGGGGTGACGTCGAACTTGCCGGGGCGGGGTTCCAGGTGAAAGGCAAGCGCCTCTTCGGGGGTAATGCGGGCTTTGGTCATGTCATTGGGGCCTGTGAATGATTGGGCTTTCGCCTCTTACATGTCTTGGGCCGCAGTCTCAACAGAAACACGTTTTCGCCTTTCGCCACAGGGCGCGGATTTGTAAGGTTCGGCGGAATACACAGGGGGAAAGACGTGAGTGCAGTCACGCCGATGATGGCGCAGTATCTGGAGATCAAAGAGGCCCACAAGGACGCGCTGCTGTTCTACCGGATGGGCGATTTCTACGAGATGTTCTTTGACGACGCCGCCGCCGCGTCCGAGGCATTGGACATCGCGCTGACGAAACGCGGCAAGCATCTGGATCAGGACATCCCCATGTGCGGCGTCCCCGTCCATTCCGCCGAGGGCTATTTCCTGACCCTCATCCGCAAGGGGTTCCGCGTCGCCGTCTGCGAACAGATGGAAGACCCAGCCGAGGCGAAAAAGCGCGGCTCCAAATCCGTTGTCCGGCGAGAGGTCGTGCGCCTGGTCACCCCCGGCACCCTGACCGAGGAATCCCTGCTGGAGCCCCGCCGCCACAACTTCCTCGCCGCCTGGTCGCAGGTCCGCGAACAGGGCGCGCTGGCCTGGGTCGACATCTCGACTGGAGAGTTTCACGTGATGCCCCTGCCCGCCGTCCGGCTGGGCCCGGAGCTGGCCCGCTTGCGCCCGTCCGAACTGATTGCGGCCGATGGTCCAGAATCGTACGGTTCAGGGCGTGAAACGTACGACTTGACGGGTATCGCAAAGGATAACGGGGCGTCCGTAACGCCTCTTGGCCGCGCCGCGTTTGACAGCACCTCGGCGGAAAAGCGGCTGTGCGATCTGTTCGGCGTTGGGTCTCTGGATGCCTTTGCACCCTTCACCCGGGCCGAGGTTTCGGCGATGGGCGCAATCGTCGAATACCTTGAAATCACTCAGAAAGGTAAGCTGCCCCTACTCCGCCGCCCGGTCAGGGAAGCCGAAGCTCGCGTGGTCCAGATCGACGCCGCGACTCGGCGCAACCTGGAACTGACCCACGCCCTGGGCGGAGGCCGGGCCGGGTCTTTGCTGTCGGTGATAGACCGCACCGCCACCGCCGCCGGCGCAAGGTTGCTGGAACGCCGCCTGTCCAGCCCGGCACGGGTGCTGGACGTGGTGCATGACCGGCTGGATGCGGTTGAATTTTGCTTTGATAACAGTAGCTTGTCCAGTCGTTTACGCGACGCGTTGCGCAAGGTTCCCGATCTGGACCGCGCCTTGTCCCGCCTTGGATTGGACCGTGGCGGGCCCCGCGATCTGGCCGCAATCCGCAATGGGTTGGAGCAGGCGGGGGAAATCGCTGAAAAGTTTAAGGAAATCAACCTGCCGCGTCTGCTGGCGGGTGCGGCCCAAGATCTTGTGGGTCACGACAAACTTTTGGACCTTCTGGACCAAGCCCTGATCGCCGAACCGCCCTTGCTGACCCGCGACGGTGGTTTCATCGCCCCCGGTTTCGATGACGAACTGGACGAAATGCGCCAACTACGCGACGAAGGCCGCGGCATCATCGCCCGTATGCAGCAGGAATACATTTCCGAAACAGGCATCAACTCTCTGAAAATAAAGCATAATAATGTGCTTGGCTACTTTGTCGAAGTGACCTCGACCCATGCCGAAAGGATGCTGTCCGAACCCTTGTCGGACACGTTCAAACACCGCCAGACCACCGCAAATCAGGTCCGCTTTACCACTGTCCCGCTGTCAGAGATGGAAACCAAGATTCTGAACGCTGGCGGCCGCGCGCTGGAGATTGAAAAGCGCCTGTTTGAAACCCTGAAAAACGATATTTTACAACAGGTTGATAGCCTTTCAGCTACATCGCGCGCCTTGGCTGAACTGGACCTGTCCGCCGCGCTGGCAGACCTCGCGCGTGGGGAAAACTGGTGTCGGCCCAAAGTGGACAACAGCCGCGCCCTGCATATCGCGGGCGGGCGGCACCCCGTCGTCGAACAAGCCCTTAGAAAACAAGGGGATGCGCCTTTCATCGCCAATGATTGCGACCTGTCCGCCGACGGCGACGCCGCCGCGATCTGGCTGCTGACCGGGCCGAACATGGCCGGTAAGTCCACCTTCCTGCGGCAAAACGCACTGATCGCCCTGCTGGCGCAAATGGGCAGCTACGTCCCCGCCAAATCCGCCCACATCGGCATGGTCAGCCAACTGTTCAGCCGCGTCGGCGCCTCAGACGATTTGGCGCGCGGGCGGTCTACCTTCATGGTGGAAATGGTTGAAACTGCCGCGATCCTGAACCAAGCGGATGACCATGCCCTTGTTATCCTTGATGAAATCGGACGCGGTACAGCCACCTATGACGGCTTGTCCATTGCTTGGGCGACGCTGGAACATCTGCATGACGTGAACAGATGCCGCGCCTTGTTCGCCACGCACTATCACGAACTGACCACACTGGCAGGCAAGCTGAAAGGCGTCGAAAACGCTACCGTGGCCGTTAAGGAATACGAAGGCGACGTGATTTTCCTGCATGAGGTCCGCAAAGGCGCCGCTGACCGGTCCTATGGCGTGCAGGTGGCCAAACTGGCCGGCCTGCCCGACGCCGTCGTCGCCCGGGCCCGTGTTGTATTGAATGCCTTGGAAAAAGGTGAACGCGAAGTCGGCGCGAAGCAAAAGGCCCTCATCGATGACCTGCCGCTGTTTTCCGCCGTCGCCAAGGCCCCGCCCCCAACCCCGACCAAGGAGTCTCTGGTAGAAAAGAAACTGGCCGATATTCACCCGGACGAGCTGACGCCGAAACAGGCGCTGGATATCCTGTACAAATTGAAAGAGGCGTCTCAATCCTGAGACGCCTCAATATTTCCAATAGGTTACGCCGCACTACCCGACGTTGGAGGACACACCCACCTGGGCCGGGCGCAGCAACCGGTCATGCAGCAGAAAGCCTTCGGCAGACACCTGGATGATGTCGCCTGCCTTTGTCCCCGGCACGGGGGCTTCGAACATCGCTTCATGAATCTGCGGATCGAAACGGTCACCAACCTGTGGCGAGATCAGTTCGATCCCATGCTTCTTAAAGACGTTGAGCAGTTCGCGCATCGTCAATTCGACACCTTCCAGAACCGCGCCAAACTGTTCGCGCTGATCGTCGGTCACAGCCTCCATCGCGCGTTTCATGTTGTCATAGACCGGCAGAACGTCACGGGCCAACTTAGACCCGCCGTATTGCTCCGCCTCGCGCCGCTGTTTGTCCGAACGTTTGCGGGCGTTTTCCGCGTCGGCCAGCGCGCGCATGAACTTGTCCTTGTAGTCGTCACGCTCTGCGCGCAGCGCGTCCAGCTCCGCATCCAGTTCGGTAATCTCTTCCATCTCGTCCGCAAACGCCTCTGCCTCTGCGGTTTCGATATCATCAAGAAAATCGTCTTTCTTGGGCTCTGCCATTGTTCACCTCTAGCTCCGGTCCGAAATGATCTTTCCGACCAGTTGTGCCGTGTAGTCCACGATCGGCACGATCCGTCCATAGTTCAGGCGCGTCGGGCCGATAACCCCCACCGCACCGATAATCTTACGATCAGCGTTCATATAAGGAGACACGACCAAAGAGGAACCCGAAAGTGAGAAAAGTTTGTTCTCTGACCCGATAAAAATGCGTACGCCTTCGCCCTGTTCGGTCAGTTGCAGGAATTCTTCGATGTCCCGCTTGCGTTCCAGATCGTCGAACAGCACGCGAATCCGGTCCAGATCCTCTTGGTTCCCTTCGGCATTCAGCAGATTCGCGCGACCGCGTACGATCAGGCGTTCGTTCCGGTCGCCTTCATTTTCCCATACTGCCAGCCCACTTTCCACCAGCGCATGAGCAAGCGAGTCGATCTCTTGCCGCCGGTTGCTGATTTCCTTTCGGATCTCGGTCTGAAGATCGGTAAGCGTTTTGCCCTCGATCAGTGCGTTCAGGAAATTTGCCGCTTCGCGCATAGAGGACGGGGTTTGCCCCGGCGGTGGGGTGAACAGGCGGTTTTCTACATGACCATCCGCAAAAACCATCACTACCAAGGCCCGGTCTGGACCCAATGACACGAATTCCAGATGCTTTATCGCGGCCTCGTGTTTCGGTGCCAACACGATAGAGGCCCCCTGCGTCACCCCGGACAATGCCATGCTGACCCGATCCAGTAATCCGCCAACATCATGCGCATTGGAGTTCATGGTCTCATCCAGCTTCTGCCGATCCTCGCGATTCAGGTCGCGCACCTCCAGGAACCCATCCACGAACATGCGCAGGCCCATCTGCGTCGGAATTCGCCCGGCAGAAACATGGGGGCTGCCCAGCAAGCCCATGTATTCCAGATCCTGCATCACGTTGCGGATCGTGGCGGCGCTGACCTTTTCGCTAAGACTGCGAGTCAGGGTCCGCGAACCGACCGGATCACCACTGGCCAGGTATCCCTCAACGACGCGGCGGAACACCTCGCGCGAACGCTCGTTCAACTCGTCCAGAATGTTTTCGCCTTGTTTCATCTTCACCACTCTTGAGCATCAGCCATTAAAGAGCCTGAGCCCCAAAGGTCAATCGGGCTTGCGTTTCGGGCGTCTGGGCTTGTATCCCACGCACAGCAAAAAGGGGAAGAACATGCGGCCATCTGGTAGGAATTTAAGCGAAATGCGCCCGGTTTCAATCGAGACCGGAGTCACCAAACATGCCGAGGGGTCTTGCCTGATCCGCATGGGTGATACACACGTCCTGTGTACCGCCACGATCGAGGACCGCGTACCCCCGTTTATCAAGGGGACCGGGCTGGGCTGGGTGACGGCGGAGTACGGCATGTTGCCGCGATCCACCACCAGTCGCATGCGCAGAGAAGCCGCTGCAGGCAAACAAGGCGGAAGAACCGTTGAAATACAAAGGCTTATTGGTCGATCTCTGCGCGCAGGGGTTGACCGGGTGGCGCTTGGCGAACGTCAAATCACGATTGACTGTGACGTGATTCAGGCGGATGGCGGCACGCGCTGCGCATCCATCACCGGCGGCTGGGTGGCGCTGCGTCTGGCCGTGGACAAGCTGATGAAAGCGGGCCTTGTCGTCACCGATCCACTGATCGAACCCGTCGCTGCTGTGTCCTGCGGAATTTACGCCGGTCAGCCGGTTCTGGACTTGGATTACCCCGAGGACAGCGAAGCAGGGGTTGACGGCAACTTTATCATGCTGGGCAATCATCGCCTGATCGAGGTGCAGATGTCAGCAGAAGGCGCCACCTATTCCCGCGACCAGATGAACCAGTTGTTGGACCTGGCTGAAAAAGGCGTGACCGAACTGGTCGCGGCGCAACGGGCGGCTGTCGATGCGTAAATTCACCGGCGACCAACTGGTGCTGGCCAGCCACAATAAGGGTAAGCTGCGCGAAATCGCAGAATTGCTGGCCCCATTCGGGATCAAGGTCAGCTCGGCCGCCGATCACGGGCTGGAGGAACCAGCGGAAACCGAAGATACATTTGTCGGGAATGCCCGCATCAAGGCTCACTTTGCCAGCCACGCAACCGGCCTGCCCGCCCTGTCCGACGACAGCGGCCTGTCGGTGGACGCACTGGATGGCGCGCCCGGGGTTTACACCGCGGACTGGGCTGAAACCCCGAACGGTCGGGATTTTGGACTGGCGATGCAGAAAACCTGGGCACTGCTGGAAGAACGAAACGCCTCTGCTCCGCGCAAGGCCGCCTTTAACTGCACCCTGTGCCTTGCCTGGCCTGATGGCCATGACGAGGTGTTCGTTGGCAAAGTCGAGGGCCAGGTAGTATGGCCCATGCGGGGAGAAAACGGATTTGGGTATGACCCGATGTTTGTTCCCGATGGGTTTACCAAAACGTTTGGTGAAATGGATCCGGCACAAAAACACGCGATGAGCCACCGCGCCGAGGCCTTCGCCAAGTTGGTGGCAGGCTGCTTTGATTGAAGATTGGCAGAACGGCGGCTTTGGGGTCTATGTGCATTGGCCGTTCTGTCAGGCCAAATGCCCCTATTGCGATTTCAACAGCCATGTCGCCCGCGAGATTGATCAGCGCCAATGGTTGAACGCGTATCTGCAAGAAATTGACCGCTACGCCCAACAGGTTCCCGGGCGCGCCCTAACCTCGGTTTTCTTTGGGGGCGGCACCCCCAGTCTTATGGACCCTGATGTTGTGCATGGCATTCTGGACCGCATCAACAGCCATTGGGCGCCTTCAAATGACATGGAAATCACGTTGGAAGCAAACCCCGGCTCGGTTGATGCGGGCCGTTTCGCTGCCTACGCGCAGGCAGGCGTAAACCGGGTATCCATGGGAATTCAGTCTCTGAATAACCGTGATTTGTATCGTTTGGGTCGTATTCATTCCGTAGAAGAGGCGCGCATCGCCTTTGACATCGCGCGGAATCAGTTTTCCAGGGTCAGTTTTGACCTCATTTATGCACGCCAAGATCAAACCTTGGACGACTGGCGCACCGAACTGACCGAAGCGTTGAATATGGCGATCGACCACCTGTCACTGTATCAACTGACCATTGAAGAGGGCACCGCTTTCGGGGATCGCTACCGGCGAGGAAAGTTGCGCGGTTTGCCAGGGGATGATCTGGCGGCAGACATGTACGCGATCACACAAGAGATCTGCGAACAGAACGGAATGCCCGCCTACGAGGTATCCAATCACGCTCGTCCGGGCGCGGAATCCCGACACAACCGCATTTACTGGCGCTACGGAGACTATGTAGGAATTGGACCCGGCGCACATGGACGATTGACCATAGGCGACCAGCGCATTGCGACAGAAGCTTTTTCGAACCCACAGGCCTGGCTGACGCGCTCTAGTTTGGGAGTGACGGAGCGCCAACGCATTGCTCTGGACAAAGATGATCAAGGAAACGAGTTCCTGATGATGGGGCTGCGGTTGAGTGAAGGCATTTCCCACGCCAGGTACAAATCGATCACCGGCCACGATTTGGATCAGCCAAAGCTGGACTATCTGCAAGAGATCGGCATGATCCGCGTAAACGGCGACAACATCGCCGCGACCCCAGAGGGCCGGATGGTGCTGAACAGCGTTATCCTGGAACTTCTGTCGGAGTAGAAATGCGCTATATTTGGTTCACGTTGGGCTTGATTAGTCTCGCAATCGGCTTCGCCGGAGTTGTCCTCCCGCTTGTGCCGACCGTGCCGATGATGATCCTTGCTGCATTCTTTTTTGCCCGCTCCAGCGAAAGGCTGCACGGCTGGTTGATCGAACACCCAACCTTTGGCCCCTCCATTCAAGATTGGCAAGAACGCGGCGCCATCAGCGCCAAAGGCAAACGTATCGCAACGCTCTCAATTGCGGTGGTCTTCCTGTTTTCCGTCTTGTTGGGGCTGAAACCCACGATACTGCTGATCCAGGCCGCAACCCTGGGCGCGGTATTGCTGTTTATCTGGTCCCGGCCTAATTCATAGAGGATAACAGCCGGCAAACTTCGTCCAGTTGATCCAGATTGTTATAGCTGATCGTGATCTTCCCGGACTCTTGCCCTGATGTATGATCAATTGAAACCTTCATACCCAGGTTTGCGGACAAATCCCCCTCGAGAGCGCGCGTGTCAGCGTCCTTGTCAGCCCTTCTTGCGGGTGTTTTAGGCGAAACAGAGCCTGATTCCCTTGGCTTCTTCGCAAGCTTTTCAACTTCCCGCACTGACAGGTTTCCGTTGATCACCCGCCGCGCCAATGCAACGGGGTCATCCGAAGTAATCAACGCCCTGGCGTGCCCGGCGGAAAGCTTTCCGTCGCGAACGAATTCCTGCACCTCACCGGGCAAAGCCAGCAACCGAACAAGGTTTGCAATGTAACTGCGGCTTTTCCCCAGAACTTCGGACAGCTTTTCCTGCGTGTGGCCAAACTTGTCCATCAACTGACGATATCCCGCCGCTTCCTCAATCGCGTTCAGGTCGGCGCGCTGGATATTTTCAATGATCGCTACCTCCAGCACTTCTGTGTCGTTGTAGTCACGAACAAGCGCCGGAATCGCGTGTAGCTGCGCCATTTGCGCCGCCCGCCAGCGTCGTTCCCCAGCCACGATTTCATAGGTTCCCTCTCCACCGGGACGCTGGCGCACGATCAGTGGCTGGATAATCCCCTTTTCCTTGATCGAAGCGGCAAGCTCCGCCAACTGTTCGGGCGTAAAGGTGCGCCGCGGCTGGTCGGGGTTCGGTGTAACCTTTTCGATCGGGATCATCATATCCGGGCGGCGCGGCCCTGTGGCCTCGGCCTGCGGTTCGGCCACCGAGACATCTGCCATCAGGGCCGACAACCCGCGTCCCAAACCCCGGGGTTTCGTACGTTTATCGCTCATGATTGCCTCCGGTTATTCTGCCGCCACGCGGGCATTCTTGTTGAACAGTTCCTGCGCAAGCGCAATATATGCCTGCGCGCCCTTCGATCCTGCATCATATTGCAACACGGGCATCGCGAAAGAAGGCGCCTCACTGACTCTGACATTGCGAGGAATGACAGTGTCAAACACCAGATCACCCAAGTTAGTCCGCGCATCAGCCTCGACCTGCTGTGAAAGATTGTTTCGCGCATCGTACATCGTCAGCACTACCCCCTCTATTCTTAGATTGGGATTCGCGCTTTGACGCACTTCGCGAATTGTCAGCATCAGCTGCGACAAGCCCTCCAGCGCGAAAAACTCCGATTGAAGCGGGACCAAGACTGAATGCGCCGCGACCATCGCGTTTACCGTCAACAGATTCAGTGACGGCGGACAATCCACCAGAATGTAGTCGTATTGAAAATCATCCATCGCATGCTGACGCAGCGCATCATGCAGAAGAAAGCTGCGTTTTTCATTCGAAAACAGCTCGATATCCGCCGATGACAGGTCAACAGTAGCTGGGATGATATTCACGCCCTCTACACCTGTGTCCTGAATGACATCATGCAGATCCACGTCTTCAAGCAGCAATTCGTAGGTCGTGTATTCCCGGTCCTCGCTCTCTATGCCAAGCCCCGTTGAAGCGTTCCCCTGTGGATCAAGGTCAACGATCAGAACACGGCAGCCCAACGAAGCTAATGCTGCACCAAGGTTTATTGTCGTGGTGGTTTTCCCGACCCCGCCCTTTTGATTGGCGACCGCGATGATTTTTGGCCCGGGCGGGCGTGTAGGATCAGACACGGGAAATACCTCCGATTCTCAGAATGACGGCACCTGGCTCTGTCGCACTATTAAACGTCTCGCATTCGAACTTCCATGAAGTCCGCGCAACTTGACACTCTTTTTGCCAGTTCACACCCTTTGGGAACAAAGCGACGCCTGCCTTGCCTAAATGCCGCTCGGAAAAGGAAAGAAGCGTGGCCAGATCCGCAAGGGCCCGCGCGGACAGTACATCGGCCTGTAACGGAGAGAGCGCCTCTATCCGATCCGACAACACAATAGCTGAAAGCCCGGTTTCACGAATAACCGTTCGCAGGAATACTGATTTACGGGCATCGCTTTCGACAAGCGTGAATTTGGACACGGGATTTTGCTCTTGTGCCAGGATCGCGCAGACAAGGCCGGGAAACCCGCCGCCGCTTCCTAAATCGACCCAACTGTCAAATGCTTCTGGCGCCAGAGAAAAAACCTGGGCTGAATCCAGAAAGTGACGCTCCCAAAGATCAGGTAGCGTTGACCGAGCGACAAGGTTAATCCGGGGGTTCCACTTTTGCAGCAAGTCGGCATAGGCTTTCAGACGCTCCGCTGTTTCACGTGAAACATTTTTCAGAAGATCGCTCACGCAGATTTTTCCCGCCTTACCCTACGAAGCCGCGCCAGCAACAGGGTAAGTGCCGCAGGGGTCATCCCTTCTACTTTACCAGCCTGCGCAAGATTGCGAGGACGCGCATGGATCAGCTTTTTCTTCAGTTCATTTGACAGACCGTCAATTCCCTCGTAGGCGAAGTCATCCGGGATTTCCTGATCCTCATCCCGTTTCATCGCCTCAACATCGCGCTGTTGTCGTTCGATATAGTTGGCGTAAAGCGCATCTTTTGACAATTGGTCGCGAATATCATCCTCAAGATCCAGAACAGAAGGATCCAGATGTGAAAGCTTGTCGAAATTCACATCCGGGAAGGACAACAGTTGGAACATGCTTCGGCGCGCACCGTCCTGGTTTACCGCCATTCCAATTGCCAACAGCTCTTTCGGAGTAAAGGACATCGCCTTAAGCTTGGCCTTTCCCGATGCCAAACGTTCCATCTTCCCCTCAAAGGCAGCAGCACGCGGGGCACTAACACAACCGATTTCAATCCCTTTTGGCGTCAATCGTTGATCAGCATTGTCTGCACGCAAGGACAGGCGAAACTCTGCACGCGAGGTAAACATACGGTAAGGCTCTGACACACCACGCGTGATCAGGTCATCAATCATAACCCCGATGTAGCTGTCTCGGCGGCTGAAGGTCACCGGGTCTTTACCAAGCGCCTGCGCAGCGGCATTCAACCCTGCAGCAAGCCCTTGGGCAGCGGCCTCTTCATAGCCAGTTGTACCATTGATCTGTCCCGCGAGGAAAAGCCCCGGAACGGATTTCACGCCAAGCTGGTCGTCCAGCGCACGCGGATCAACATAGTCATATTCAATCGCATATCCCGGCTGCAGAATTACTGCGTCCTCCAACCCAAAGATCGAATGAACATAGTCCTCTTGTACATCTTGTGGCAGAGAGGTTGAGATCCCGTTCGGATAGACTGTGTAATCATCTAACCCCTCTGGCTCCAAGAAAATCTGATGCGAGGCTTTATCGGCAAACCGGACAATCTTATCCTCTATCGAGGGGCAATAGCGCGGCCCTACCCCTTCGATATGCCCCCCATACATCGCCGAACGGCCCAGATTTTCACGTATGATCTGGTGTGTCTTTTCGTTGGTGTGCGTGATCCCGCAAGCGACTTGCCGCACGCTCGGACCTTTTGAAAGGAAAGAGAACATCACCGGATCGTCGTCGCCCGGCTGCGACTCTAGCTGGCTCCACTTGATCGTGCGTCCATCCAAACGTGGCGGCGTACCAGTCTTCAAACGGCCAAGCGGCAGACCGAAGTCATCGATCCGGTTAGCCAGTTTGACAGAGGGCCGATCCCCCATCCGCCCACCGGGGCGTTTTACATCCCCAATATGGATCACACCGCGTAGGAACGTGCCCGTGGTCAATACCACGCTATGCGCCAGCAGTTGCGAACCGTCCTCTAGCACGACGCCGGAAACTTTGGCGCCGTGCATGACCAGATCAATCGCTTCTCCTTCGACAACTGTAAGATTGGGCTGCGCCTCTATCTCTTGCAGCATGGCGGTTTTGTAGAGCTTACGATCCGATTGGGTCCGCGGACCCTGGACTGCGGGGCCTTTTCGCCGGTTCAAAAGCCGGAACTGGATACCAGATACATCCGCAACGCGGCCCATGACGCCGTCAAGGGCGTCAACCTCACGTACCAGATGCCCCTTACCCAGGCCACCTATCGCCGGATTGCAGGACATAACGCCGATGCCAGATCTGTTCAGGGTCACCAGTGCAGTGCGTGCACCCATCCGTGCCGCTGCATGAGCGGCATCGCAGCCTGCGTGCCCCCCTCCAATCACCACAACATCGAAGTCGAATTGTTTCACGTGAAACACTCCTCACTTCCCAAGACAAAAGCTGGCAAAGATTTCATCCAGCACGTTTTCTACATCGACCCGGCCCACCAAGGCATCCAAGGACCGGATGGCGGTTCGCACTTCCTCGGCCGCCAAATCGGTCAGATCCAGATCATCCCGCACAAGTCGTTCTGCTGCCTGCAGCGCCTCAACGGCGCGTATCATCGCCGTTCTATGCCGTTCACGGGTAGCAATGCCGATGGATGCAGTCCGGGCGGTCAATTTCCGAGTGATCATCTCTATCAGATTCGAAACCCCCTCGCCACTCACACCGGAAACCGCACCAGTTTTTTCATCCAGAAGATCAGCCTTGGCCCGCAAAACTATATCATCCTGCGAAGGCTCAAAATCTGGAAGACAGTCACCCTCTACCAGGAACACTCGCAAATCCGCCAAAGAGGCGCGTTGTCGCGCACGGTTGATCCCGATTTCTTCGATCTTGTCGTTGGTTTCTCGTAGACCGGCGGTATCCAGCAGAGTAACCGGCAAGCCCGCCAAGTCCATGCGAACCTCGATAACATCCCGGGTCGTTCCAGCATATTCCGAGGTGATCGCCGCGTCCCGGCCCGCCAAGGCATTCAGCAGAGTTGATTTTCCGACATTGGGCGCGCCGATGATAGCAACCTCGAAGCCCGTTCGGATTCTTTCAGCAGCAGAAACACCCTGAATTTCCTGCGATAACGACTTAGAGGTTTTCTGAACCAGGTCCAGAACCTCAGGTGAAACATCTGTCGGAACATCTTCATCCGCGAAATCTATGGTTGCCTCCAGTAAGGCAGCAGCACGGATCAAATCCTTGCGCCAGATCTCGGCGCGATTTCCCAAATCGCCGGAAAGTACCCGCAGCGCCTGCCGACGCTGTGCTTCGGTTTCGGAGTCGATCAAATCGGCCAGACCTTCTACCTGGGTCAGGTCTATCTTGCCATTCTCCAGCGCCCGACGCGTAAATTCACCAGGTTCGGCATGACGCAGGCCATCTATCTGTCCAAGTACACGCAGTACGGCCGCCACGACCGCATTGCTGCCATGGAGCTGAAACTCGACAACGGGTTCACCGGTAAAGCTCTGCTTATCCGCAAAGACAAGAACGAGCGCCTCGTCCAATCTTGTCCCCTGACCGTCGCGCAGAACACGTACTGCCGCCGTGCGTGGCTCGGGCAAGGATCCGGCAAGCGCGCGCCCTGCATCATGCGCCAACTGACCGGATACGCGGATCACCGCGACCCCGGCCTTGCCTTGGGCAGAGGCAAGGGCGAAAATCGTGTCCATCGGTTCGGTCCTTCAGTCGCCTGTCAGGTGTTCATCGAGTCGAAGAATTCGCCGTTCGTTTTGGTCTGCTTCAGTTTCGAAATCAGGAACTCAATCGCATCCGTGGTGCCCATCGGGTTCAGGATACGCCGCAGAACAAAAGTTTTCTGCAGATCCTTGGCGTCAACCAGAAGATCCTCTTTGCGGGTGCCGGATTTGAGGATATCCATCGCCGGGAACACGCGCTTGTCTGCAACCTTGCGATCCAGGACGATCTCGCTGTTGCCGGTACCTTTGAATTCTTCAAAGATCACTTCATCCATACGCGAACCAGTATCGATCAGCGCTGTGGCAATAATCGTCAGCGAACCGCCCTCTTCCACGTTCCGTGCGGCGCCAAAGAACCGCTTGGGCCGTTGCAGCGCGTTAGCATCCACACCACCTGTCAGAACTTTGCCGGAGGAAGGAACGACGGTGTTGAAAGCCCTACCAAGTCTTGTGATAGAGTCCAGAAGGATAACAACATCTCGTTTATGTTCGACCAAGCGCTTGGCTTTTTCAATAACCATTTCGGACACGGCCACATGGCGCGTTGCGGGTTCATCGAAGGTCGAGGAAATAACTTCACCCTTCACGGAACGCTGCATGTCGGTCACTTCTTCCGGGCGTTCGTCAATCAGCAAAACGATCAGATAGCACTCCGGGTGGTTCGTTTCGATCGAGTGGGCGATGTTCTGCAGCAGAACCGTTTTACCGGTCCGAGGCGGCGCCACGATCAGCGCGCGCTGTCCCTTACCGATCGGGGAAACCAAATCAATAATTCGGGCAGAGCGGTCCTTGATCGTGGGATCCTCGATTTCCATTTTCAGCCGTTCATCGGGATACAGCGGAGTCAGGTTATCAAAGGCGATTTTGTGGCGCGCTTTTTCAGGGTTTTCAAAGTTGATCGAGGTGACATCGGTCAGGGCAAAATAGCGTTCATTCTCTTCCGGAGCTTTCATGACGCCTTCGATCGTATCACCTGTCCGCAGCGAAAGCTGCCGGATCATGTCAGGTGAAACATAGATGTCGTCAGGACCGGGCAGATAGTTTGCCTCTGGCGAACGAAGAAAACCGAACCCGTCTTGCAGAACCTCCAGAACGCCGTCACCGCCGATAACCCAGCCTTCGTCTGCCATCTCTCTCAGGATCTGGAACATCATCTCGCCCTTGCGCATGGTCGAGGCGTTCTCGATTTCCAGATCCTCTGCCATGGACAGCAAGTCCTTAGGGCTTTTCGCCTTGAGGTCGGACAGGTTCAAGCGTTGTTCAGTCATGGAAATACCTTGATCGGCCCCTTGGGGCTTTGGATCATTCTTCTTAGTGGAAGTCATGGTCCCCCGGACGAGGGCTTGGCGAGGTACATAAGGCCCCTGACTTTCTGAGTCAATTCCCAGCAGGAAAAGCGAATTGAGCACCGGGTGGAACGCAGACAAGAATATAAATGATAAGAAAGAAGAAAAGAATGATGATGATTTAGGAAACCGGGTTTCATTGGATTATTTGGTTTTCCCTGACGTTTTCATCACCATGAACAGTTTTCAGGCAGCTATGTGGAAAACTTGTCTGTGAAAGCGTAATAATATCATTTATAACAATGAGTTATGTGACTTCCAGACTACAGGTATTATCGTGGATTTTCGCAGTATTTTTCCTGGACAAGAATAGTTATCCACGACGCTACATTTTTCCTTGTCCTAGTGTGGAAAACTCTGGCTTTCCAAATTGGCTGGATGGGAAAACCAGACCGACCCCCCAAACCGCAATGACTTGTTCGCAAACCTTCCTTAAGAAGTCCTTAAGGTCTTCCACGAGGTTATCCACATGACGAAAAAGCTGATCTTGGCGTCGGGATCGGAAATACGGCAACAGCTGCTGCGGAATGCCGGGGTTTCGTTCGAGATTCAGAAAGCCCGAGTCGATGAATCGTTAGTCCGTGATTCGATGGTATCTGGCGATTCCAGTCCCCGGGATATCGCCGATGCGCTGGCAGAACTGAAGGCGCTGAAGGTCAGTCAGAAGCACAGGCGGAATCTGGTATTGGGGTGTGATCAGGTGCTGGATCTCAACGGCTGCATCCTGTCAAAACCGCAAGACAAACAAGAAGCGCGGCGGCAACTGTTGCAAATGCGTGGGCAGGAACACCGTCTAATTTCTGCGGCCGTGATCTGTGAGGATGCACGACCAATCTGGCGGCATGTTGGACAAGTACGGATGAGGATGAGAGTGTTCTCAGAAGATTACCTGGACGGCTACTTGGAAAGAAACTGGCCTGCCGTTTCCGGTTGCGTGGGAGCATACCAGCTAGAATCCGAGGGCATACGCTTGTTTTCGCAGATCGATGGAGATTATTTTAGCGTGCTGGGGCTGCCCCTGCTGGAGTTGTTGAACTACCTTACGGTTCGTGGAGATTTGCAAGCATGAGTTCCGGGCGTATTCCGCTGGCTGGGGTGATCGGTCATCCCATCGCCCACACGAAATCCCCAAAGCTGCACGGTCACTGGCTGCGCAAGTACCAGCTTCCTGGGTTCTATATCCCGATGGATGTTGCGCCAGAAAACTTGGAAAGCGTTCTTCGGACCTTACCCAAAGCAGGTTTTGTCGGAGCCAATATCACCATCCCACACAAGGTGGCAGCGCTGGAGATCGCTGATCTGGTCACAGACCGGGCCACACTGATCGGGGCGGCCAATACCCTGATTTTCCGAGAGGACGGCAAGATTCATGCCGACAATACGGACGGGTATGGTTTTATTGAAAACCTGCGCCAAGGAGCGCCAGAGTGGGATCCGAAAACCGGACCCGTCGTTGTTCTGGGCGCTGGTGGCGCATCTCGGGCTGTCCTGACTGCCTTGTTAAGCTCAGGAGTGCCGGAAATCCTGCTTAGCAATCGCACGAAAGTCCGCGCCGAGGCGCTTCAGCAGGAGTTCGGATCGCGTATCCGGGTGATCGATTGGGTTCAGGCCGGCAATGTCCTGGAAGAGGCCGCGCTGATTGTGAACACGACTTCACTGGGTATGGCCGGAAAACCTGAACTGCGCATTCCGCTGGATGGGTTGCGGAAGGAAACCATCGTTACGGATATCGTGTATACCCCACTGAAAACGCGCCTTTTGCAAGTTGCAGAAGAAGCGGGCTGTCAAACGGTGGACGGGCTGGGAATGCTGATCTACCAAGCTGTCCCCGGGTTTGAACGGTGGTTCGGACACCGCCCCGAAGTGGATGCAGAGGTGCGTAAGGTGATCTTGGGATGAACTTTAAACTCGGTCTGACCGGCTCGATTGGCATGGGGAAATCCACAACTGCGCAGCTGCTGGCCGCAGAAGGTTGCGCTGTTTGGGACGCTGATGCCGCCGTTCATCGTTTATATGCGAGGGGCGGCAGGGCTGTCGCTAAAATGCAGGTGGCTTTTCCGCAGGCAATCGAGAATGGGGCCGTTTCCCGCGCACGACTGAAAGACATCATTGTATCGGATCCAACTGCCTTGAAGCGGATCGAGGCCATCGTGCATCCGCTGGTCGCCGAAGATCGCGCCGCCTTTATTGCCCAGGCCCGCAGCGATATCTTGGTGTTTGATGTACCTCTGATGTTTGAAACTGGCGGCAACAAGGCGATGGATGCAGTTCTGGTCGTGTCCGTCCCGGAGGAGGTACAAAAACAGAGGGTGCTGTCTCGTGGCACAATGACCGAAGAGCAGTTTCTGGCCATCAAGGCAAAGCAGATGCCGGATGCAGAGAAACGGGCTTTGGCGGATTTCGTGGTGATTACCGATACGCTTGAACATGCCAAGGAACAGGTGGCGTCTGTCATAGCGAAGATACGGAAAGGCCTGAAAGTTGCGTGAAATCGTTCTGGATACCGAAACCACCGGGTTTGATCCGTTCAAAGGCGACCGCATCGTTGAAATCGGGTGTGTCGAACTGTTGAACCACATGCCGACGGGAAACACTTTTCACGTCTACATCAACCCCGAACGCGGAATGCCCGAAGAAGCCTTTGGGGTACATGGCATCGGCCCTGATTTGCTGGACTCTCCACGCGATCCACGCCCCGGGGAAGTGACGCTGTTGGACAAGCCGGTTTTCTCCAAGGTTGGGCGTGACTTTCACGACTTCATTGGCAATGCAAAGCTGGTGATTCACAACGCATCGTTCGACATGAAGTTCCTGAATGCCGAGCTGAAATGGATGGGTCTGCCGGAAATTCCGTGGGAGCGTGCGATTGATACGCTGGGAATGGCCCGGCAGAAATTTCCGGGCTCTCCTGCGACCCTGGACGCGTTATGTCGCCGGTTTGCAATCGACAATTCTAATCGCACACTTCACGGGGCATTGCTGGACTCTGAAATCCTGGCAGAGGTTTACCTGGAGTTGATCGGTGGCCGGCAACCGGATTTTGGTCTGGGCGCGACCACGCAGCAAAAGGCATCTTCAGGCGCAACAGAGCAGTATTGGAGACCATTTCCACGTCCTGCCCCCCTACCACCGCGCGTCACAAAAGAAGAAACCGCCGCTCATCAAGCCCTGGTGGACAAGATGGGCGACGGTGCGTTGTGGAAAAAGCTGGGCGCTTAGGACAGCGGCGCTGCTTTGGCCTGTTCGGCCTGACGACGGGCAATTTCCTGACGGTACAGCGCCACGAAATCAATATTGTCCAAGTTCAGCGGCGGGAAGCCACCGTCGCGGGTGATGTCGCTGACCACGCGGCGCAGGAACGGGAACAGCAGACGCGGGCATTCGATCAGCAGGAAAGGGTGCATCTGGTCATCCGGCACGCCTTCGATATGAAACAGGCCGACATAGTCGATTTCCATCAGGAACAGCTTTTGACCGGTTTCCTTGGCGCTGGATTCAACCTTCAGCTTGATTGCGACTTCGAACTGATGCTCGACCGATCGCTTCTTGGCGTCGAGGTTCACCTGAACGTTCAGTGCAGGAACGACTTCGCCACTGGTGCCTTTTTGGGCCAGGATGTTTTCGAACGACAGGTCGCGGACGAACTGGTTGATGACGTTCAGTTTGATTTGCGGTGCGCCTGCACCATCTGCGGCAGTTTCGGCCATTTCTGTCTCCTAAGAATTCTTGCAAGCTGTTTAGCAGGATGGGTTTGTACCCTCAATGCTTGGTCCAGCCAGAAGGCCGATGTGTCGCGCGGTTTTCCGGGTCGATTTCGACATACTGTCCGTCAATGGTATCCGCGTCGGCTGCCGGATGCCTGGTTTGCGCGCCGCCCATCGCAAAAGTCTGGACCCGAATCCGTTTGCGCAAATACTGGGAAACGGCTGTACGCACCGCGGGAACCAGCAGCGCAAAGCCTACGGCATCGGTGAAAAACCCTGGGGTCAGCAACAGAACACCGGAAATCAGCACCATCGCTCCATGGGCCAGGGGTTCGGTCGGATCATTCAGTTCCGAAAAGCTGCGTTGCAGGTTTCCGATTGCCATCCGGCCCTGCGCGCGCACCAGCCAAGTGCCCAAAATGGCCGTCAACACCACGATTCCCAGCGTGGGCCAAGTGCCGATTGCGCCGCCCACCTGAATGAACAGGGCAATCTCGACGATCGGGACTGCGACAAATGCGAATAACAACCACATGAACGTACTCTCCTTTGGTGTTCGCGCGGTGGACTTGGCCGCCGGTAGCACCTACATAGTGTCGGGAAACACTGGTTTAAACGCCCCCGAGCAAGAGGACCT
Source organism: Thalassovita sp. (assembly GCA_017792425.1). Classification (GTDB taxonomy): domain Bacteria; phylum Pseudomonadota; class Alphaproteobacteria; order Rhodobacterales; family Rhodobacteraceae; genus Thalassobius. Next base: position 250,099 of record CP051233.1, on the reverse strand, counting down.
CATGAACTCGCCCATTCTACAGCTTCTGGTACTGGCAGCCATCGCGGTTTTTCTAATTCTGCGGCTGAAAAACGTACTTGGAACCCGTGAAGGGTTTGAAAAGCCGGTTCTGCCTCGAGAAGCGGAAAAATCCGCGCGCCGCCCCGATCTGTCCGTGATCGAAGGTGGCCCGGATCGCGATATCACCGATCATGTAGAAGAAGGCACCGACGCAGCTCTCGCCCTGTCCAACATGAAGCGGCTGGAGCCGAGTTTCAGCGTGAACGAGTTTCTGCAGGGCGCGCGGGCGGCGTATGAGATGATCCTGATGGGATTTGAACGTGGTGATCTGGCCGAAATAAAGCCGTTCCTGTCTCAGGAGGTTTACGAAACCTTCGCACAGGTTGTCGAGGCACGTAGAGAACAGGGTCTGTCGGTAGAGGCCGAATTCCTAGGTGTGCGCGAAACCTCGCTGGCCGAGGCAGAACTGTTGCCCGACAACGTTGCCGAAATTACCGTTCGTTTCGTGGGCGAGCTTTCCTCTGTCGTGCGTGACAGTGCCGGAGAAATTGTTGAGGGCAAGCCCAATGCCCCGAAAAAGCAACGTGATGTCTGGACCTTTGCGCGTAAGCTGGGCACGGACGATCCCAATTGGCAACTTGTTGCTACGGGCGGATGATACGGGCGCTGGCGGCGGCGACGCTGGGACTTATCATGGCGGGGTCGGCGCAGTCTCAGGAAACCACCTACAAGGTACTTGAATTCAAGGATCTGCAAGGTTGGGTCCAGGATGATCATGCCGCAGCGCTGAATGTTTTCCTCAGTACTTGTCCCGACATGGAAGACCCGGATTGGGTGTCGCTTTGCGCCGTCGCGCAGAATATTGCAAACCCCCGATCCTTCTTTGAACTGTTTTTTCGTCCGGTGCTGATCGAGGATGGCACAGATGCGTTGTTCACCGGATATTTTGAACCGGAGCTGGACGGCGCGTTGCATTCCGACGAACGCTTCAGGTTCCCGGTATACCGGTTGCCCGCCGAAGCGCGCGACGATTCCGTTTGGTTGCCCAGACGGGAAATCGAAACGACGGATGTGATGACAGGCCGCGGACTGGAAATCGCCTGGGTAGACGATCCGGTAGAACTGTTCTTTCTTCAGGTTCAGGGTTCTGGCCGGATCAAGCTGCCTGACGGTCGTTTTATTCGCGTAGGTTACGCGGGGGCGAACGGACATCCCTACCGATCCATTGGTATAGAACTGATCCGCCGTGGGGTGTACAGCCCGCACCAGGTATCCGCCCAAGTCATCAAGAATTGGGTTCGCCGCAATCCCGAGGATGGGTTGGAGCTGCTGCGGCACAATCCGTCCTATGTGTTCTTTCGAACCGTAAACCAGGTTCCGGCCCACTTGGGGCCGTTGGGGGCCATGAACCGCTCTGTCACTGAAATGCGGACCTTGGCGGTTGACCCGGATTTCGTGCCGCTTGGGGCACCGGTCTGGTTAGAGAAGCAGGGCGAAAAGCCGCTTAACCGTCTGATGGTTGCGCAGGATACAGGTTCTGCCATCAAGGGGGCGCAAAGGGCGGATATCTTCTTTGGTACCGGGGATAAGGCGGGGCGCGAAGCGGGTAAACTGAAAGATCCGGGTCGGATGATGGTGTTGCTGCCGATACAGCGGGCTTTCGCACTGTTACCAGAGGGTCAGCAATGACCCGTCGCAAGCTTACCCAGGATGAAATAGAGCTGTGGCGCAGGGTGGCGGACACGACCGCGCGCCTTCATCCCTGCGCCAAGACAACAGAATTTCCCAGGCCCAAACCCAAACCGCATAAGGTGGTGAAACCCCGGCTGCCCGAGTTTTCCATCGGTCAGGCTGCAGCCAAGCGCGGCCCGTCCAACAATCTGTTGCCCGGATTGGCAGAGCAGATGAACGCCGCCCCCTTGCGTATGGACAAGAAATCATTTGCCCGCATGAAGCGTGGCAAACTGCTGCCGGAAAGCCGGATAGACCTTCATGGCATGACGCTTGCCCACGCCCACCCAGCACTGAATCGTTTCATCCTGCGCGCCCATGCCGAAGGGCTGCGGCTGGTTCTGGTGATCACCGGCAAAGGGAAAAGCAAAGAAGACGACGGCCCGATCCCGGTTCGGCGTGGCGTGTTGAAGCATAGCGTTCCGCAATGGCTGTCGATGGCGCCGCTCAGTTCAGTCGTACTGCAAGTGACACAGGCGCATGTCAGCCACGGCGGGGATGGCGCGTATTACGTTTATCTCAGGCGGCAACGCTAGTTTGACAGCATCAGTGGTGTCAGGATCAGGGTTGTTGCGTTCTGGACCGTTAGGGCAGTTCCCGGCAACAGACCGGTCCGTCCACCCGCATCTCGGCTGAAGGTATTGCCCAATCGCTGGCTGTTGCGCATCAGTTCGATCAGCAGGGGCGACGTGAACAGTGTGAAATGACCAATCCCCGCCCCGTTTGCGAAACCTGACACATCCACGATTGTGACCGGCAATTCCGAAACCTCTTGGGCATTCGATAGCAGGCCCAGGCGCTTCTTGTCCCCGTTTACACGTTTGGACAGTTGCAATGCACGGTCCCTTTCGGAAACGAAGATGATGAACGGCTCTGGCAGGCGATCGAACCGTTTGGCCTGCTGTTTGAACACCTCTACATCCAGGTCGGGTGCGACCAGGATCACGCCACCCAGGTTCCGATGTGTCCAATGAGGCGAGGTCAGTTCAATCTGACGCAGGGTTTCCATGACCAGCATGCTGCCCAGCGAATGGCCTACCAGTACGATCCTGTCGGGCCCGGCGTCGCTGACCTGACGCAGGAATTGTTCCAGCGCATCGCGCGCGAACATCACGCTGTCCCTGTCATAAGTATAGGCAAGCGGGTGTGCGGCACTGGGCCAAGAAAAATGAACGCCGACGCCCGGAAGCTTGAAATCGTGCATCAGTTGTGTTGAGCGCAGCACGCCATCAGCAAAGCTGTTGTTATAGCCGTGGACATACAGCATCACATCCCGCTCTCCGGGTTTCTGCTGCATCAGAGCCCGGCGCAGTTCCGCAGAAAAGGCCGAGGCGCTGTTATAATCCTTGCGACCGGTAATGGTGAACTGCCGTTCGGGGTCAACCACCGCAGCACGATACTTGATCTTGCCGCTTTGATGGATCGGCGGAACTGAAACATCGACATCGACAAAGCTCAGTTTCTCGGCCCTGTCACCGCTGAACCAGCCGTCTTCTGTACGAGCCCTGAGCGTTGCAACAAAGGTTTTGTGCGGGGTGCCAATTCCCGCAGCTTCGGGTACCATGCGCACAAGGGTCCGGTCACCGCAAGCGGCCACCAGGATCAGGACGATTGCCAACTGGAAAAACTTCACCACATGGACCTCCGCAAGTCGCGTGCAAACTACTCGCGCACAATCCAGTAAGCTAGAGCACGTATCGGCTGACGTCGGCGGAAACCAGCAATTCCCCCAGGTTCTGTTGCACGAAATCCGCGTCAACGGTAACAGACTGCCCAGACCGGTCTGGCGCAGTAAAGGACAACTCCTCGAACACACGTTCCATGACGGTATACAGTCGCCGCGCCCCGATGTTTTCCACGCTCTGATTTACCTTCGCAGCAATTGCAGCCAGGGCCTTGATTCCTTCTGCTGTGAAGGTAACGGTCACCTCTTCGGTCGCCATCAGGGCAGAGTATTGAAGCGTCAGCGCATTATCGGTTTCCGTCAGGATACGAACGAAATCCTCTTCGGTCAGGGCCTTCAGTTCGACCCGGATGGGCAAACGACCCTGCAATTCGGGCAGCAAGTCTGACGGCTTCGCGATGTGGAAAGCGCCCGAGGCGATGAACAGGATGTGGTCTGTCTTGATCGGGCCATACTTGGTGCTGACGGTGGTACCCTCGATCAAGGGCAGCAGATCACGTTGGACACCTTCGCGGCTGACATCTGCGCCGCGGGTTTCGGCGCGTGCGCAGACCTTGTCAATCTCATCCAGGAAAACGATCCCGTTCTGTTCAACCGCTTCCAGTGCCGCGCGCGTGACTGTTTCATCGTCCAACAGCTTGTCCGCCTCTTCCGAGATCAGTACCTCATAGCTTTCGGCAACGGACAATTTTCGGCGTACCGTGCGTCCGCCAAAGGCTTTGCCAAACAGGTCGCCCAGGTTCATCATGCCCATCTGGCCACCGGGTTGCCCGGGAATGTCAAACATTGGCATCGGGTTCGCGCTGTCTGCGACATCCAGTTCAATGACAGTGTTGTCCAGCTCGCCCGCATGCAGTTTCTTGCGGAACATCTCTCGGGTGGCTTCGCGCGCGTCCTTGCCGGCGATGGCCTCGATCACCCGTTCTTCGGCCGAGGCATGGGCCTTGGCCTTCACCTCTTCGCGCATCTGTTCGCGGGTCATTGCAATTGATGCGTCGGCAAGGTCACGGATGATCTGCTCAACATCCCGTCCGACATAGCCGACTTCGGTAAACTTTGTGGCCTCGACCTTGATGAACGGCGCGCGGGCCAGTTTGGCTAGGCGGCGGCTGATCTCTGTTTTCCCGACGCCGGTGGGGCCGATCATCAGGATATTCTTCGGATACACCTCTTCCCGCAGGTCGTCGCCCAGTTGTTTGCGACGCCATCGATTCCGCAGGGCGACGGCGACAGCGCGCTTGGCGTCCTTCTGCCCGATGATGAAGCGATCCAGTTCGCTGACGATTTCGCGGGGGGTGAGGTTGGTCATGTCGGATCCTTTCGGGCCAAATCTCTGCAACGAAATCTGACGGGAAAACAGGGGTTCTTACTTCTTGATCGTTTCCAGCGTCAGGTTGCCGTTGGTGTAGACACAGATATCCGCCGCAATTGCCATAGACTTGCGGGCGATCTGTTCCGCACCCAGATCAGAGTCCATCAGCGCCCGCGCCGCGGCGAGGGCATAGTTCCCACCTGAACCGATCGCGGCCACATTGTGTTCCGGCTCCAGCACATCGCCTGCGCCGGTAATGACAAAGATATCCGCCCCGTCAGTTACGATTAGCATCGCTTCCAGTTTTTGCAGGTATTTGTCGGTACGCCAATCCTTGGCCAGCTCTACGCTGGCGCGTGCCAGTTGACCTGGGGTTGCCTCCAGCTTGGCCTCAAGCCGTTCCAGCAGGGTAAACGCATCGGCAGTAGAGCCGGCAAACCCGGCGACGACATCAAATCCCCCTGGTGAAAGGCGGCGTACCTTGCGCGCCGTGCCCTTGATAACGGTTTGGCCCAACGAAACTTGCCCGTCCCCGGCGATCACAACCTGACCACCCTTTTTCACGCCGATGATGGTTGTACCGTGCCAGCCGGGGAAATCCTGATCTGCCATTGCGCCCTCCGTTTGCCTCTTGGCCTATATGGAACTTGCCGCGCACGCACACAAGGGTTCCGCTTGCCGCCAACCGGTCCCAGAGATAGCTTGCTGCGCATGAGCGAGCCGAAAGAAGTGCATTTCTACCTTGAAGACGGGTTGCTGAACAGCGCCCGGGCGGGCAGCCACAACTTCATTGGCAAAATCGTATCCGTTCTTACGACGGCTGGTTTCAAAGTGGCTTTTCACGGCAATTCGGCTGCTGAAATGGCCTCAAGCCTCACGCGCCCGGGCTATTCCATGTTTCACATGGAAAATCCGCCGACTGACAGGGGTCTGACATTCCGGCGGGTCTATCACTATCCTTTCTGGGCGATCGAACCGACGAACGAGCGTTGGAACTGGCGCGTGGCCAATACGCTTTTCGACCCGTCAGAAACCGATCCGGCTGAAGCCGCCAAGTTCTATCGACGATGGCAGACGCGTTTGTTCGGGACAGCGCCGGACAAGGCGACGCGCGACGGTTTCGTCTATATCCCGTTGCAGGGAAAATTGCTGGAAAGGCGCTCTTTTCAGCTAAGCAGCCCAATAGAGATGATCATGGCCGTCCTGCAGCACGACCCCAAAAGGCAGGTCGTTGCCACCTTGCACCCGAAAGAAACCTATTCGCGTGATGAACAGAAACGTCTGGACCAGCTACAAGAACGCTTTGCCCATCTGCAGCTGCGCACTGGGGGGATGGAACCCTTGCTGCAAGGCTGCGACTACGTTGTGACGCAGAATTCTTCTGCCGCCTTCAATGGCTTCTTCTTCGGTAAACCCTGTGTGCTGTTCGCCAAGTCGGATTTCCATCACATAGCGACAGGGGTGGAAAACCTGGACGTTGCAGCCGCCATTGATACGGTCGCTGGAACACGGCCCGATTTCGCGCGCTACATCCACTGGTTCTGGCAACAGATGTCCATCAATGCAGGCCGGGAAGGTGCCGAGGCGAAGATCAAGGCAAGCCTGCAACGCGCCGGTTGGCCGGTATGAAAAACCCCGGCGGGTTGCCGGGGCTTCCTGGTTCATGTCGGATCGGGTCAGATAGACCCTTGGATCCAGGCCTGCAGCGCCGCTTTGGGGGCTGCGCCTGCGCGGTTTGATACCACTTGTCCATCCTTGAAGATGAATAGCGCCGGAATGCCGCGAACACCCATCGCTGCTGCGGCTTGCGGGTTTTCGTCCACATCCACCTTGGCGATTTTCACTTTGCCTTCCAGTTCTGCCGACAACTCTTCCAGTGCCGGGCCGATCTGCTTGCAGGGGCCGCACCATTCGGCCCAGAAGTCCACGACAACGGGAATGTCCGAGTTTTTCACTTCGGCGTCGAAAGTAGCATCGGTAACGGCAACGGTGGCCATGTGGGTTCTCCTGAAAACTGAGTTCGGAGTGAAACCTAGGTAGCTTACCGCCAAGCGTCAAGGGATGGTCACGGAACCCAATGCCGCATCCGTCAAGTGACGTGGGATCGGCATCAATTTGGCGGTGCGGGTCCACAGGATGGCTGTTTCGACGGTCCGGTCAGGATAGACCTGTTCCAACGCCTGCGCATAGGCCCCCATCTGACGCAACAGACCCTCCGGGATGTGTTGGGGGTCAGGGGGAACAATGGCGTTTGTTTTGAAATCCACGGCCAGCACCCGGTCGGCGTTCACAACCAGCCTGTCGATGATCCCGTGCATACGTCGCCCCAAAACGGACAGATTGGCTGTTATCGGCACCTCGGCCAGTGCTCCCGGCTGAAACAGGAATGCCAGTTCGGGATGGGTGATGACAATCCGTGCTTCGGTCAGCAAGGCGTTTGTGTCCGGTGCCTGGTCGCAGATGATCTGTGCAACTTGCGGCCAATCCCTAGGGTCCGTTTCAGGAAAATGTTCAAGCATCAGATGCAGCCAAGTGCCCCGTTGCTTGGCCACTTCTTCGTCCAGCCCGGCTTCTCCGGGAAGGGCTTTGGCGCCACCCAGGTCAGAGGGGCTGATCGTGCCTTCGGATTTTTGCGGCGGTGAGACCGGGACTTGAAAATAGGCGGGCATGTCAATCGGCGCGGATACCGGGGACAGATGTCTGTCCTCGGCTACCGATGACCAGTCCCCGGTTTGCAGCCGCAAGCCATCGCCAGTTGGTGTTTCAGCCGACAGTGCGTTCAGCCGTCCGGCGGCGGACCAAACCTTGTCGTACCAACTTCTGTCGCCATCCTTGTGCTCGCCGGCGCCGCACAGGATCAGCCACTTTTCAGCTCGGGTCATGGCAACATAGAGCAGCCGGTCGCGTTCGGCCTCCTCCCGCTCGGCCTCTTCCGCTTTTACCGCCTCTAACTGCGGGGGGCTTTCTGCCGCGCTGGTGCGCCAGACTGCAGCACCACCGGCATTTGCCAGATCACCACCGGTCGGCGATCGCCGACTGAGCGTGTCGGGCATGATCACTATAGGCGCCTCCAGCCCCTTGGCCCCGTGAACGGTCATCACCCTGATCTGGTCCTCGGCGCTGTCCATCTGGCGTTTTATTTCCAGATCGTCCGTCACCATCCATTCCAAAAACCCCTTGAGACTGGGAATAGAGTTCCTTTCGTAGGCCAGCGCCTGTGACAGGAATGCATTGATCCCGTCTTCTGCCTCGACCCCCAGCCGCGCCAATAACCTGCGCCGCCCGTCATGCCGTGTCAGTATGCGCTCGATCAGGTCATAGGGGCGCATGAAATCAGTGTGGTCCCGAAGATCATCCAGGATTGCCATCTCTGCCGGATAGGTCTGCGCCTGTTTGCGAAGCGTTTCCCAAAGATGCACCTCATCCCGACCCTGTGCCAGTTGGTACAGTTGGTTTTCGGACCAGCCAAACAGGGGGGACTTCAAGGCGACCGCAAGGCTGAAACTGTCCTCAGGGGTCGAAAGGAAAGACAGTAGTGCGGCCAGATCCTTTACTGCCAGCTCTGCACCAACTTTCAGGCGATCGGCACCAGCGACAGCCAGCTTCCGATCTTTGCAGGCGCGAATGATTTCGGCGAACAAATCAGATCTGCGCCGCACCAGGATAAGGAAATCGCCCGGGCGCACCGCGCGCATCCCAAAGTTACCGCTGTGACCGATTTCTTCGGGGATCGGGTGGCGGGCGTCGATCAGCGATTTGATAGTGTCTGCAATTTTTTCGGCAAGTTGCAGCGCATGGTGTTTCTGTCCCAACCGGTCGACGGGTTGAAACCACTCCTCCTCACCATCGTCTTTGATCGGGGCGATGACTGGCCATATGTCCACACGCCCGGGCATCCCGGCCTTGAAGGCGCTGTGGCTGCCGTTCTCCGGAAATCCAGAGCCTTCGTGACCACGAAAGGTTTCATCCACCAGGTTCAAGATCGCGGTTGACGACCTGAAAGAATACTTCAGCTCCAGCTCGGCCAGCGGCCTTTCGGTTTGTGCCAGCCGCCCGGCAAATTCGCGCTGCATCCGGTCAAATTCACGCGGATCAGCGCCTTGGAAAGAGTAGATTGACTGTTTCTTGTCTCCGACAACGAAGATGGTGCGCGGGTTGTCCGTTCTGGCCCCTGCTCCGCTGGTGAACTCTTGGGCCAGCAGCTCGATCACCTGCCATTGGGCGGGGCTGGTGTCTTGGGCTTCGTCAACCAGGATATGGTCAATGCCGCCATCCAGTCGATAAAGCACCCAAGCCGCAACAGCAGGGTCCGTCAACAGGTCACGTGCGCGCAAGATCAGATCGTCGAAATCCAGCCAGCCCTTTTCCTGTTTTCGGCGTTCGTAAGCAGGCAGGAACACACTTGCGAAAGCGTGCAAGGTTGCCGCTTTTTGCGCCGAGGCGAGCGACAGCCTGCGCGGTCTGGCGGCCTCTACCCGTTTCATCAACGCCTCTAACTGAGGCAAAAGAGCAGCAACTTCGTTTTGCAAATCCTTGTAAGGGAAAACTCCTAACTTGGCCGAAAACGGGATTTGCGCCCCGGAACCTGTCAGGAACACGCTTTCTAGAATGGGCAATGCCGCGAGGCCACAATCATTGATGCCGGCCAGTTTTTCCGCAGCCCCTTGGTTCATCTTCTTGCCTGTCCGCAGTATTGCGACAAGAGACGATAAAAGCGTCTGTTCGCCACCCAGAAATACCTCTGATATCAGGGTTGCTGCATCGAAATTCGGCGGCAGGCCGAACAAGCCCAGGCATTCCGAGGGCGAAAGGAACTGCGTGAACAGCGTTTTCCGGGTGACGATGTCACGCGTCAGGTTGTCAAAGTCGTTGGCAGTGACGTGGGTTGCGATATCTTTGACAAGTTGCTGGTGTTGCCCCTCTGCAAGGCTGCGCAACACCTCTTCGCGCAACAAGGCGGCGGAGCGGTCCTCCATTTCCTGGAACTGTGGGCTGACCTTGGCCTCTAGCGGAAACCGTCGCAGCAAGGCTGAGCAGAAAGAGTGGATCGTCTGGATTTTCAGGCCACCCGGGGCTTCGACCGCGCGGGCAAACAGCGTGCGGGCGTCGCGCAAGTCCTCATCGGAAATGCGGCCTTCGATGCCCAGTTCCGCCAGCTCGTTACGTAAAAGATTGTCGGGCAGCATCGCCCATTCGCCCAGACGCCGGAATAACCGGTTCTGCATCTCGCTTGCGGCGGCCTTAGTGTAGGTCAGACACAGGATATGCTGCGGTTGAATGCCCTGCAGCAGCAACCTCGCGACCCTATCGGTCAGGACGCGGGTTTTTCCTGATCCAGCATTGGCCGAAAGCCATGTCGACCAGTCCGGCCGCGCAGCGGTGACCTGTTGTTGGGTGGCGTCATTCCTCATGGCCCACCTCCTGCTTTTCTGGTGGAACCGTCAAATCCCATTCGCCAAATCGTGACAGTGGATCATAGTCTGATACATCTTGTTCCCGGAACATCGCCCGCCGGGCGGTGAATCCGATCTCGGGTGACAGGTAGGCGGAAATCAGTTCCTCAAAGCGTGACCACACCACCGCAACCGGCTCTTCTTCCAGTGGCGCGCTTTCCTCTTTCGGAGAAGTGCCAAGTCCGATGTAGGTAGCCGCCGCTACGGACATCGGCCCTAGCCCTGTGAACCCGCCCTGTTCGACCATCGCAGCCTCCAGCAACAGTTGTTTGTCGAACTCACGCTGCTGTTGCTTGCTGGGCGGGTTCGATGTTTTGTAGTCATAGATGAACGCTCGCCCCGATGGGTCCAGATCTATCCGGTCCGCCTTGGCTTTCAGGGTGAAGCCAAGCCTGCCGATCATGGTGCTTCCTGAAACTTCCAGATGTGCGGGATGGCTGGACTGGCGTCGGGTGACTTCGCCTTGGACAAACCAATCCGAAACCCGATCAATTCGGGCGGCCCAAAGGCTGCGGATTTCCGGCCAAGGCACCGTTTCCGCCAAAGTATCCTTGGCGATCTGGTTCAGCCGGTAAGCCATGATTTCGTCCGGCTTGTCCTTGGTGTGCTGGATGAACCTTTCGAAAACCTTGTGCACCACGGTGCCGCGCAGCATTGCATCCGGCGCTTTCATCAGCGGATCCAAGGGACGAAGCCGCAGGACGCGCCGGGCATAGATCGAATAGGGATCACGGATCAGCTTTGCGATTTCAGTCACCGACAGTTCCAGTGGACGGGCCGAAGCGGGCGGACATGGTGATGGTCGTGGTGCGGACGCCGTTGCTCCCGGTGCCTCCAGCGACTTTGCCATGGTCAACCACGCGGCGCCCCGGTGTTTGGCATCATCAAGCGCAGTCCGCCCACCCTGTTCCGGCAATCCGTTTAGCAGGTTGGTGATCCGGTTCAGCCAACGCGATGCAACGGTTTCCGCATCGTCAGACCTGATGGACCGGGTCAGCCAGACCTCTGGCGCGGCGGCGGCTTGCTGAAAATCGTGGGCCGACAGGCCAATGCGTCTTTCGGGCAGCAGTAGGCCGGACTTCAGCCGCATCTGCCGATTCAGCCACGGATCGGGCGTTGGGGATTCCGGCCAGCTGCCTTCGTTCAGTCCGGCCAGGATCAACAGGTCAGCACCCTGAACCCGCGCTTCCAGCGTACCCCAGATCAGGATATTTGGATGCGGTGTATCCGGGTTACGCACCTCTTGGCGGGACAGGACTGCCCCGAACAGATCGGCATAGTCCTGCGCCGACATCTGACCGCCGTACCGGGCCTCGTGAATAAGGTCATCAACAGTCGCACGGGCCCTGCGCCCTGCATCTTCTTGCCACAGTTCGGACTCTCGCTTGGGGACCGATCCGGTAGCGATGTGTCCGGCCAGATCCAGGTGCTGTGTCAACCAGTCAGCAAGCGATTTAACCTTTGTATCGTGGCCCAGGAAGCTGGACACCAGCCATGCGCCCCAAGCTTCGGCATTCCGGCTGGCGGCGAAGGCGAGCAGGCTTTCAGCGTCTGGAAAGGGCAGACCCTTGCGGCGGATATGCAGTTCCAGTTCACGCGACAACAACAGGTGGTTACCGCGCCCGCCCGCCGAATGGGTCAGGGGATGAAAAAGCAGCGTCAACAAAGACTCTGACGTGAGTTTCTGGTGAAACAGTGCCGAAACATGCCGCAGGAACCGCCCCGGCGGGGACAGTTGAAGGGGCGTGCCGGCGCTGTCGTCCGCTATGATGTTCCAGCGCATCAGCGCGGCCGAAACCTGGCGGGTCAGCATCCTGTCCGGGGTGATCAGTGCCGCTGTGGTCCCCTCTTCGGCGGCCTGCCGCAACCGCATTGCAATCGCCAGAGCCTCTTCCCTCGGTGACGAAGCCTCGATCAGTGTGACGTTTTTCATGGCGCGGGACAGATCAGGCAAATGCGGGCCTTCGGTTAGCCAGCGGTCCGTCACGGGTGCCGGCCGCAGCGCCAAAGAGATCAGCGCATTCCGTTCAGGGCAGGCAGGACGATCGGAACCCCAGGGTTGAACATCCTTGGGATCAACGCCCAGTAAATCCATCAATTTGCGGAATCGGTATTGTGGGTGATCCTCTGATGTAAGCGGGTTCGCCAAGTCCTTCCAAGTCTGGTTAGGCATGTCGAAATCGAAACCGGGCAGAACGATCGCGCCCTGCGGCAGCTTGCTTATCGCCTGCATCAGCTGCAACGTTGTTCCGCGCGACCCGGTAGAACCCGCGATGACAACCGGGTGTTCCGGAGGGGCTGTTTCCCATATTTCCGCAAGGGCGCGGATCACCATCCGCTGACGGGATTCCTTGTCCGGCGCTTCGGTTGAACCGACGAAATAGTGCTGAACGATTTCCAGAAATTTCAGCGACCGTTTCCAGTGACCGGATTCATCGCTGACGTCCAGCGATTGGATCACTTCGGGGGGAACATCTTCGCCATGCATCTCTTCCAACAGCGCGGCCAGACTGTCGGCCAGATCGTAAAGCGACGACCGGGGCGCCAGATCAGGTTCTCGTTCCAGCAAAAGCGAAACGAGCTGGGTAATCTCCAACCGGCGGCGAAGTGACGGAACGGCGGGCGAGATATGCGGAAGGCCAGCCCCCAGTGACAGGTCTGTGACCAGTTGAAGCCGGGGCAGCAGCAGCGCAGGGCCAGAATCGAACAGATCCCGGATGCGGCGTTTCATCCGCTGGGTGTTCAGCACCAGTTGGACCTTGGCCAATTGTTCGGGCGGCCTGTCTTGGTGGCGCGCGCGCAATCCGGCAACCAGAGCGAACGGAAAATCAACGCCCAGCGGGATGCCGAACACACGCGGTGCCTTGGTGGGCTCAAACATGCTGGAACCCAATCATTTCTTCGGCCAGGGCAATTCCTTCCGGCCGCCCGACATCACACCAGTCGCCCGGGTAGTTGACCCCGTACAGCCTTTCATCTTGCAACATACGGTCCCAAAGCAGGTTCAGGGAAAACACTTCTTCCGTGATGCCCGCCAACAGATCTGTTTTGAGGATCTGAACGCCGGAAAAGACATGCCCGGGACCACGGGTCAGAACTCCGTTCGGCCCAGGAATAAAATCACCCTGTCCACTGTGGCCGATCGCCCGGTGCCTTGGAATGCACAGCAACAACGCATCCATGACTGCGGGCTTCCACGCCTCTTGCAGCAGTGCCAGCGGATTCGGCCCTTTCCAAACGGCATCCGTGTTCATTGTAAAAACCGGCCCATTTCCCAACAGTGGCAACGCCGCCTTCAGCCCGCCGCCGGTTTCAAGTATGCGATTGCTTTCTTCGGAAAACTCTATGGGCTGATCCGTCAAATGGTCGCGTATCATCTGTGGCAGGTAATGCAGGTTCACGACAATCTGACGCGGGTGGATTTCATGGACAAAGCCAAGCGCATGGTCGATCAGCGGCTTTCCCGCAACTTGGATCATCGGCTTGGGGCAGGATTGCGTCAGCGCACCCATACGGGTGCCAAACCCCGCGGCGAACAGCATTACAGCGTCGGGATGCATCCGGCCTGGTCCTTCAATCGTTGCAGGGCGCGGTGATCGGGTGCTGGCAATCGTTGGACCAGACCAGAAACCGGGGTCAGCGCAGGATGTGACAAACCGTTTAGCAAATGATCCCAGACCCTTGGGATCAAGTCCACATAATGCGGCTTGTTGAAGTGCATCGAAAGCCGCGCGAATACGCCCAGAATGCGCAGGTTCCGCTGCACGCCCAATACCTGGTACGCCGCCTCGAAAGCATATCGGTTTGCGCCCGTGACCTGAACGTAGCGGGTGATCATCTCCCGCTCCAGATTGTCGGGCACCTCACGCCGGGCGTCTTTCAGCAAGGAAACCAGATCATAGGCGGGGTGGCCCGTCCGCGCATCTTGAAAATCCAGCAACCCAACCCGTTTTATACCGTTCCGATCAGGCAGCCACAGCAGGTTTTCTGCATGGAAATCTCTTTGGATCAGTACAGTCTGGTCAGCGGCATATTCCTGCAGGATCGGCAAGAAGGCGGCTGTGAATTGTGAACGCGCCATGGCGTCCACTCCGGTCACGCCACGCAGGTACCAGTCCCAGGCCAATGCCGCCATCTCCGTCATGAACTCGGGAGAGTACGCCGGCAACTCAGGCGGTTGCACCTTGTGCAACTCAACAAGCGTATCGGTCGCCGCCTCGTACAAAGGATACTCCATTTCAGGCCGATCTTTCGCGACGCGCGCGAACAAGTCGTCGCCCAGATCCTCCAGCAAAAGGAACCCGTTCCTCGGATCCTCGGCCAGAATGGCGGGCGCACTCAACCCGATACCTGAAAGAAACCGGGCGATCCGCAGGAACGGGCGTATGTCTTCACCCTTTTCGGGTGGGGCATCCATCAGGACGGCCGTCTGGTTCGCCATGAAAAGGCGTTCATATCGACGGTTCGACGCGTCACCAGCCAGGTTTGTCCGCTTGGCTTCTGCCCAATCGGTGCCGGCGATGAACCGGTCGATCAAGGTTGTTCGGTCTGTCATTTCAATCCTCTTAACCGCCGTTCCCATTTGCTGGTGCCTTTGGCGGTCATTATGCGGGTATCATCTGGCTGAACGGCAAAGCTAAGCGTCAGCGCATCGGCCGGCACCAGGGTCGCCAGCCGCTCTGGCCATTCCACAAGGCAGATCGCGGATTGAAACGCTTCTTCAAGGCCTAGCTCGATTGCCTCGTTGGGGTCGGTCAGCCGGTACAGATCAGCATGCCAGATTTCACACTCGGGGCCGTCGTACACCTGTACCAGCGTAAACGTGGGCGAAGGAACGTCCTCTGGTTCTGAAAGCAGAGATTGAATCATGCCGCGCGCAAAATGGGTTTTTCCCGCGCCAATGTCCCCTTCCAGCAGGATAACGTCACCCGCGTGCAGCCGTTGCCCCAAGGCTACGGCGAATGCAGTTGTTTCTGCTGGGTTTGAAAACCGGGTTTCGAAATGCAGGTCGGGCATGTCGCGAGATTACCCAACCGCGCGGCACCCGCAAGACGGTTCACGCAATCCCTTCCAGCGTGGGCACGATGGTTGCGCCTGTCATCTGCTGAAAAAATACCACGAAGCCGCCGCCCGCGACCATCTGTACTTGGCATGTAACCTTGCGGCCCGACACTAGGCGCAGTTCCGTATGGGCCGTTGAATGGGGCTGGATCGCAGCCAAGCCATCCGACCTGTCACACATCGCGCGCCAACTGCTTTTTGCGTCATCAAAGGTCAGATCACCAAAGCTGCTGTCAGGATCGCACTCCCACAGCTCTTGGTATGCCGTGTTGGCAAAGGTCATGACGCCGGAAGGGCTGAATACGGCCAGTGCCTGCGGAACCCTGTCCACCACGGACTGCAATACATCCAACTGAGCCCGAAACAACCGCGTCAGGGACACTTCGGAGCTGATATCTTCGAACAGAAATGCAATCGCCCCGTCAGGATGAGGCCGACCACTTACGCGGTAGGTCAACCCGGATGGCAGGCTCCATGTTTCAAGGTAGCTCCCCGCTGATGCGGCATTGACAAGTTCCGCCATACTTTCGCGCCATGACCGATAGTTCTTGGGTTCTGGCATGATCTGGTGGTCGCGCAGATTGTCAAAAAAGCTCAGCAACGTTGGTCGGGCGCTCAGGTATTCAGGAGAAAGCCCCAGCAAATCAATCAGTGCCGGGTTGAAAAGCGCCAACTGACGTTTCCTGTCAAAGATCGCCAAACCGGTGGAAAGCTGTGCAAAGGTCTTGGTCAGCGTCTGGACGAAATTCCGCTGCGCAATCTCTGCCTGAACGACTGCATTGATATCGGTGGCATAGTTCATGCGCCCCGCCGGGGTTTCCACCGTGGTTACGTCGAACCAGATGTTGCTTTGGCTTTCCTTCAGGGTCAGCGACATGCGGGTGCGCGGCGCCGCAGGAGGAGTAGAGTGTTGTGTCGGAAAAAGCGTTGGAAGACCGGGCTTTTCTTGTGTTTCAATGTTTTTGGCTAGGAAGTTATAAGCACGGTTGGCCCAGGTGATCGCTTCATTCTCATCAGTACTCCAGACCGGATAGGGGCTGGCGTCCATTGCGCTTTCCAGGATCTCCAGCTTTCTGCGGTTGCCGGTCCCGTTCTGTATATCGCACGATTGCGGGGGGGGCGCAGCTTGGAATAGGGAAACTCGGGTCAGATCGCCCATTCGCTCCAGAAGCAGTTCGGCCAAGTCGTCTTCATCCATAGCAGCGAACTTGACGATATCACTGTCCAGTTGTTCGGGATGTGCCGGGAAATCCTTGAAGCGGTTGGCCAGCAGCCCCCGCAGGCGGGTCCAGTCTGGGCCACTGCATTCACTCGTTTCGAGCAGCCATTCGGCTTCGCCCGAGGCGTTCTGCAATTCCGTACCGCGAAACAGGAAATAGGCATCACGGTCTCCAAACGCCCTACCCCCCGGTTCGATGTGTTTGTGACGCAACAAATAGATCGTGGCCGCCCCGGCGGCAGATGCAGAAATGATGGAAGACAGGATAATGGCCGCCAGTCCGAGCATCTTTTTTCCTCTGCAAGACACTCGTATAAGTAGTGCTATAGATGGTTAACAATTCGTTAACACGAGCTGCGTTCAGATTGCCAAGGGTTGGTTTTCTCCGAAACTGGTTCTGTTTTCCCCCATCGTCGCATCAATCTTGGCGCGGGGCCAGGCCACTTCGACGATTGCTCCGATGCGCTGTTCATCCTGACGCACATAAGACCCCGGATCGCTGCCGTTGGCAAAACTCAACTCGGCACCGGATCTTTCCAGCAAGGTTTTTGCAATGAACAGACCAAGGCCCATGCCTTCGTATTCGGGGCGTTGCGCACGTTCAGCGCGGGTGCGGCGGCGGCGCATGAACGGGTCGCCAATCCGGCCAATCATATGTGCGGGGTAGCCCGCGCCATCGTCCATGATCCTCACCTGAATGGTTTCCTCGGTCCAATCCGCTTCGATCCAGACATTCGCATTGGCAAAGTCCACGCCGTTCTGGATCAGGTTGCGAAGGCCGTGAATGATCTCTGGCCGACGCAGGATACTGGGTTGATCCTTTGGGTCCAGACCGTCTGGGAAATCCATCAGCGTAATGGCCTTGCCCCGTTCCATATGCGGTTCCGCCGCTTCTTGGATTACGGTGCTCAGCGGGGCCTGCCGCATATGCAGGTCATCCTTTCCGGCCCGCCCCATTGATCGCATGATATCCCGGCACCGGTCTGCCTGATCCCGGATCAACCGCGCGTCTTCCTGCAGGTCTGGGCGGTCGTCCAGTTCCTCGATCAATTCGGCGCTGGTCAGCTTGATCGTGGCCAGAGGTGTGCCCAGTTCGTGCGCTGCGGCGGCAACGATTCCGCCGATGTCTGTCAGCTTCTGTTCTCGTGCCAGTGCCATATAGGTTGCTTGCAACGCGTCCGACATCGAAAGCATCTCTACCGTCATTCGGCGCGAATAGATGCTAAGGAACAGCACTGCGATCACGATGGCTATCCAGTTTCCAAAAACAAAAATCTCTGGGATGCGTAGGACAAAATACTGTTCTGTCCGCAATGGCAGGTGAAATTCCGCCAGCAGGGTCACGGCCAGTATCGCGGTGATTCCTATGAATACAGTTGTCCGCAGATTCAGAACCGCGGCCGAAACGGTAACCGGACCCAGGATCAGGACAGAGAACGGATTGTGCAGACCGCCGGTGAGATACAAAAGCAGGCTAAGTTGCAGTAGATCGAACAGCACCATCAACAGGTTTTCGGTTTCTGTCAGGCGTTTGCTTTCTGGAAAGATGAACATCGCCACCAGGTTGCCGACGACGGACACGCTGACCACCAGCAGGCACAGGCCGTATTCCAGCTGCAGGCCCAGTACCTGATAGGCGACCAGCAATGCCGTCAGCTGGCCGAAGATGGCGACCCAGCGCAACAGGGTGATTGTCCGCAGCCGGATCCAGTTGCCGCGGTCGCGGCCCTTTGTCACCCCCAGGTTGGTCTGATTCATCTGCGCCGCTTCGTCCCGTTGAAACTGTCGGTTCAGTGTTAAATATGCATGGACGACAGATCAATGATGATCCCGGAAAGGAATTCCCATGTCCCGTACTCTGATCGCCGCGACTTCGGCCGTTGCCGTTATCGCTTTGCTCGGCACTACATATTATGTGACCACCGGGTCTGTCGGCGGCGACAAATACGCGGAGTGCCGCATCAGCGCTGTTGCCGGGGGGGCCTCTCAGATCGGGGGATCCTTTACTCTGGTTGACGAGACGGGAAAAACTGTCACCGACAAAGAGGTTATCGACCAGCCCTCGCTGCTGTATTTCGGGTATACTTTTTGCCCGGATGTGTGCCCGTTGGACAATGCGCGCAATGCTGAAGCCATCGAAATCCTGGAAAACCGCGGCAAGATCGTAAAGCCCGTGTTCATTTCCATTGATCCCGCGCGCGACACGCCTGAAACGATGGCGGATTTCACGGATCACTTGCACCCGCGGATGTTGGGTTTGACCGGAACCGAAGAACAGGTAAAGGTGGCCAGCCAGGCCTACCGGACTTATTTCAAGAAACAGGAGCCGGAGGCAGGGGACGAGGACTACTACCTCGTTGACCATTCCACCTTTTCCTATCTGGTGTTCCCCGAAGAGGGTTTTATCGAGTTCTTTCGCCGTGACGTCACCCCCGAGGCACTGGCTGACAACATCCAGTGTTTTCTGGATGCGCGGTAAAGGACTGCGAATGTTTGACGCAGCTTGCGGGCCATTATAGAAGGATTTTCAACGCATCTTTCTGGCCCGGAGGAGACAGGCATGGCAGAACCCCTGCAGGAGATCGGCGAGGACAACACCCTGCTGTTGTTGGACGATGATGAGCCGTTCCTGAAGCGGTTGGCCAAGGCCATGGAAAAGCGCGGGTTTGCCGTTGAGACTGCGGGGTCGGTTGCCGCAGGCAAAGCCATCGCCACCGCCCGCCCTCCGGCTTTCGCTGTATGTGACCTGCGCTTGGAGGATGGGAATGGGCTGGACGTGGTCGAAGTGCTACGTGAAAAACGCCCGGACTGCCGGATTGTGGTTCTGACAGGCTACGGGGCGATTGCCACCGCTGTGGCCGCGGTAAAGATCGGCGCAACCGATTATCTGTCGAAACCGGCGGATGCCACCGACATCACAAATGCACTTCTGGCGCGCGGTGATGAATTGCCACCGCCACCGGAAAACCCGATGAGCGCGGATCGTGTGCGTTGGGAGCATATCCAAAGGGTTTACGAATTGTGTGACCGCAATGTTTCGGAAACCGCGCGCCGTCTGAACATGCACCGCCGTACGCTGCAACGTATTCTGGCCAAGCGTAGTCCTCGTTAAGACCGATCGCTCAAATCAGGTTCAGCAACATCGCGTGGCGTCTGGTATAGTCGTTGCGCACATCTACCGGCGGGCGCAGGTGGATATTCAGCCCATCTATTACTGCGGATGCGGGCTTGCCGAAAAATTTCGTCGCCTCGGCCTCTGAAAAGCCGGCAATCTGGATTGCTTCCATCCAGGCGCTGATCCGGTCGGCGCGTTTGATCTGTTTCTTCACGGCCACGGGTATCTGTGCAGGCAACCCAAAGCGAATGTGGATCGCGGCGGTCAGGCGCTGGTCCAGTTCTCCGTACCCGGGCCCGACTGCGGCTTTGACCGGTGAAATCATATCCCCGATCACGTACTCCGGGGCATCGTGCAGCAGCGCCGCCAATTGCCATTTCGCCGGTGCACTTGGGTACATGCGCGAAAACAACTGTTCGACCAGTAACGAATGTTCGGCCACCGAATAGGGATAGTCCCCCAAAGTTTGCCCATTCCAGCGGGCGACAAAGGCCAGACCGTGGGCGATGTCCTCTATCTCTATGTCCATCGGCGTCGGGTCCAGCAGGTCCAGCCTGCGACCGGACAGCATCCGTTGCCATGCGCGTGGGGGCTTTGCCATTTTCACCTCGGGCGTTTCGGCCTGTTATATCACCGTGTCCGAAGGGGCAAAGACCCTGTTGGCATGAACCTTTCGGACCAGGTCATAGCCCAGGTGACCCAGCTTGGCCTTTATCCACCGTTTGTATCGGAACTCTTCCAGAATCAGGATCGGGCGGCACCGGGTGATGATCCCCATCGCGCCCTCCAGTGCCGCGCGTTCATGGCCCTCGACGTCCAGTTGCAGGATCGAAATTCGCCGGTCCTCAGGGATCGCCGTGTCCAGCCGGATCGCGGGTACGCTTTCCACCCCCGGCCCGTCCTCTGTTACATAGCGGCTGTGCCCGCCCAGCGGGTTTCCCTGATCATCCCGTGTCTTGAACAGGATATGCCCATCCTGGTTGGACAGGGCCGCATTGGTCAGGGTGACGTTGGTCAACTCGTTCAGCTCGATCGTTCTTTTGGCATGGGAGTGTGAATTCGGGTTGGGTTCAAACGCCCAGACACGCGACTCTGCGGGCAGGCCCTTGCTCAGACCGGGCAGGAAATCGCCAAAGAACGTGCCAGCATGGATGATATCCCCCTGCCCCGCATGCACACCCATGAACTTGATGGTGTTGGGTTCATAGACCTTGCCAGCCTTAACCAGCCGAACTGCCGGACGATGATCCAGCCCGTCGGGGACCGAGTACCGACCGTACTTGTTGCTTGCATAGTGTTCCTGAACAACGTCCATTTTCTCACCAATACTGTCCACTATTTGAAAACAATCATTAGCGTCGGACTTTGGCAAGAATTTGACCCCGCACCGGACATTGTTCCGTCAGCCCAACAGTGATACACGCCCCGCTACACAGCAGGAGCCAACCAAGTGACCGATTACATCGTCAAAGACCTGTCGCTGGCCGCGTTCGGCCGCAAGGAACTGGACATCGCCGAAACCGAAATGCCGGGCCTGATGGCGCTGCGCGAAGAATACGGCGCAAGCCAGCCGTTGAAAGGCGCCCGTATCGCCGGGTCGTTGCACATGACGATCCAGACCGCCGTTCTGATCGAAACGCTTGTGGCATTGGGGGCAGAGGTCCGCTGGGCGTCGTGCAACATCTTCTCGACCCAGGATCACGCAGCGGCGGCGATTGCTGAGCGTGGTATTCCCGTATTCGCTATCAAGGGCGAAACGCTGGAAGAATACTGGTCTTACACCGACCAGATTTTCCAGTTCGCCGAAGGCGGCGCCAACATGATCCTGGACGATGGTGGCGATGCTACGCTGTACATCCTGATGGGTGCGCGTGTGGAAGAGGGCGAAACCGACCTGATCGAAACCCCGACCAGCGAGGAAGAAGTCGCCCTGTTCGCGCAGATCAAGAAGCGCCTGGCCGAAACCCCCGGCTGGTTCGTCAAGCAGCGCCACCTTATCCAGGGCGTGTCCGAAGAAACCACCACCGGCGTACATCGCCTGTACAAGATGATGGAGAAAGGCCACCTGCCCTTCCCCGCCATCAACGTGAATGACTCGGTCACCAAATCGAAGTTCGACAACAAGTACGGCTGCAAGGAGTCGCTGGTCGACGGTATCCGCCGCGCCACTGACACCATGATGGCCGGCAAGGTCGCCGTCGTCTGTGGCTACGGTGACGTGGGCAAAGGTTCGGCTGCGTCTCTGCGTGGCGCCGGCGCACGTGTGAAGGTCACCGAGATTGACCCGATTTGCGCCCTACAGGCGGCGATGGACGGGTACGAAGTTGTCACGCTGGACGATGCCGTTACAACGGCCGATATCTTCGTCACCACCACCGGCAACAAGGACGTGATCCGCATCGAGCACATGCGCGAGATGAAGGATATGGCCATCGTCGGCAACATCGGCCACTTCGATAATGAAATCCAGGTCGCCGCGCTGAAGAACCACAAGTGGACCAATATCAAGGACCAGGTGGATATGATCGAAATGCCCTCGGGCAACCGTATCATTCTGCTGTCCGAAGGCCGTTTGCTGAATCTGGGCAATGCCACCGGCCATCCGTCCTTTGTGATGTCGGCCAGCTTTACCAATCAGGTGTTGGCGCAGATCGAGCTGTTCACCAAGGGCGACCAATATGAAAACAAGGTCTATATCCTGCCAAAACATCTGGATGAAAAAGTGGCCCGCCTGCATCTGGATCGCATCGGCGTCCGGCTGTCGCAACTGACCCCGGAACAAGCTGACTATATCGGGGTCACCGTCGAAGGCCCCTTCAAGGCGGAACACTACCGCTATTGATCGGACCACCCGAACTGAATGCCGCCGCCGCCCAACCTGAATTGGGCGGCGGATTTCGTTTTACAGGCTCTCGCCAAACCCGAAATTCTCGGTGACGTAATCGATATCTTTATCACCACGCCCGGACAGGTTGATCAGGATCGACTTGCCAGGGTTTTTCGGCGCTTCACGCATCGCGAAAGCAACGGCATGGGCGCTTTCCAGTGCTGGGATAATGCCTTCGTGGCGGGACAGGGCGAAGAACGCGTTCAGCGCCTCCTTGTCGTCGCAAGCGGTATAGTTGGCCTTACCAGTCCGATACAGATGGGCGTGTTCCGGGCCGACGCCGGGATAGTCCAAGCCTGACGCGACTGTATGCACTGGTGCGGGTTCGCCTTTTTCGTCCTTCAGAACCATGGTGCGGAAACCGTGGATATCCCCGTCTTCGCCGTAGGTGATTGTCGCCGCATGATCCCCCAGCTTGGACGAGGTGCCCAGCGGTTCAACGCCGTAAAGGGCCACGTCCGCGTCATCAATGAAACCGGCGAACAGGCCCATTGCGTTGGATCCGCCACCGACACAGGCCGCCACCATATCGGGTAGTTGGCCAGTCATTTCCAGGAACTGTTCACGCGCTTCGATCCCAACCACATGCTGAAAATCGCGCACCATCATCGGGAAAGGGTGCGGCCCCACGACTGAGCCGATCGCAAACAGTGCCGTTTCGGCCTGACCGATGTAGGACTGGAACGCGCTGTCCACGGCCTCTTTCAGGGATCGGCCACCAAATCCAACAGGTACCACGGTCGCACCCAATAGCTTCATCCGGGTGACGTTCGGCGCTTCCTTGGCGATGTCGATCTCGCCCATGTGGATTTCGCAGTCCATCCCGAAGTAGGCGGCGGCGGTGGCCAGCGCGACGCCGTGCTGTCCAGCGCCGGTTTCCGCCATCAGCTTGGTCTTGCCCATGTGCTTGGCCAGCAACGCCTCTGCCATGCAGTGGTTCAGCTTGTGGGCGCCGGTGTGGTTCAGGTCTTCGCGCTTGGCATAGATCTGCGCACCCCCGCCCATTTGCGACAGGTTTTTCAAATAAGACACCGGGGTGGGCCGGCCCTGAAAATGCTTGCGGATAAAGCGCAGATCGCGAATGAACTCTGCCGATTTCGAAATTTTCTGATACGCCTCGCGGATCTCTTTGAAATGCGGCTCTAGCGGCGGCGGCAGCATGGCACCGCCGTATTCACCAAAATAGCCATCTGAATTGGGGGTCGTTTTCAGGTAAGATGCCATTCTTCAATCCTTTTCTAGGTGGGTGAATTGTTGGCAGAATACGATTTCCAATGCAAAGTGACGAATTGGCCCGACATGGATTTTTTCCGTAACATTTACGATCAACCGGGGAACAAAACGAAAGTTTTCCCTTTGTACACCAACATCCAAGCGTTACTGTTCCGCCAGCACCCTCGGGGGCTGAGAATATCAATGGGATAACCCAAACGAATGGGAGATTACGTATGGGTAAGCGGGACGAATTGATCGCCAAATATGCCGACGATCTGCGCAACAAGTGTGGGATGGAGCCGGACATGGCCCTGTTGACCAAGGTTACCATCGGCTGTGGCCCGGCGATCTATAACGCGGACGCCTCGACGGTCGCCGCCTCACAAGAAGGTGAGCTGGAAACCGTCAAAAACAACTTCCTGATCAAGAAGCTGGGCCTTGCTGATGGCCCGGAACTGATGGCCGCGATCGATTCTGTGATTGAAACCTATGGACGGTCCGAACGGAACAAGTACCGCGCAGTGGTCTATTACATGCTGACCAAGCGTTTTGGCAAAGAGTCCGTTTACGGCTGATCCCGTCAGGCTTTGCTGAAAACGCCCGCCATCTGGCGGGCGTTTTCATTTGAAACACATTCTAGACACTTGGTGATTTCCGACAGGCCTGTTCCGGGCTATGTTTGTTGCAAGCCGAGTCAGGATGGCCGGACCCAACCAGATACACGTGTGGTGAGTAGGGAGCACGTGGGGAGCGGAGGGGCCGACGATCTTGCGGCCTCTCCGCATTTACTTGAACCGTCCATTCCGTTCCCGGTGGAACTGTATGAACGCGCGCCAGGCCGTGACGCTGAAAACCTTGTGAATCAACTGCCTGCGAT
This sequence comes from Thalassovita sp., assembly GCA_017792425.1. Taxonomy (GTDB): domain Bacteria; phylum Pseudomonadota; class Alphaproteobacteria; order Rhodobacterales; family Rhodobacteraceae; genus Thalassobius. The sequence continues at coordinate 225,545 of CP051233.1, read as the reverse complement.
AGGTGGGTTCCAAGAAGGCCCGCTTGGCATAGCGGCGGATCCAGAAAGCGGTGTCCCGGCTTCTTGCTGCCTCGGGCTCACCAAAGGATGCCAATGATCTGGCTGCCCATCCGCCTGCTGCGGGCGTTGTCCCCTTGATCGCGCCAACCAAGGCGGTCAGGTCGGTCAGCCAGGCCGCTTTCCCGGCTTGCGTCATCCGGTTCAGGGCCTGAGTACATTCGTCCTCGCTCAGCCGCTCCAAATGCGCGATGTGATCTGCAAGGTTCCGCAGGTTCAGTGCGTATGTTTCGTGGCGCAGCTCCATGCCATGCAGGACATTGTGCAAGGCCCGGTCGGTTCGGGACGGTAGCGCGATGCCCTTGGTGCAGCTTTGTCCGGCACAGGCAAACATCGCAGCGGGATCCAAAACCGAACACACGGCCGCCGAACCGGGTCTCAGGTGCAACTCAATGGTCAGCGGCCAGTCGGCATGGGCAATCTGCGCGATATGGTGGTGCGGTCCGGGCTGGATCTCTGCGGCTTCAGTTGTCATCCCCTTGGCGCGGCGTAGACAGCGCGCCGCATCGGAAATGCGATCCTGTGGAACCAGAAGATCCAGATCGCTGATATAGCGAAAGGCTGGATCCGTGTGCAGCGGATCCAGAACATCAGCAGCGCCCTTCAATGCCAAGGTCGGAATACCCTGCGCATCCAACAGGTTACCGATCTCTGTCATTTGCTGGATGGCGCGGGCATTGCGGGCCGTATTGGCGCGGCGCATCTCGGAAAAATAGATCAGCAGATCCTGTGGGATCAGTACCTGCAGATGGGGCATCGCTTTGAACGCGCCATACAGAATGACTTGCGCGTAGCCCTGGTTCGCAATCGCCGCGATTTGTTCGGGCTGGCTGTTGCGCAGATCGTCCTCCAAACCGGGATAGGCGGTACGGCCCAACGCAATCGCCAGCAGCCCCAAAACTGCGCGGTGCGGCGCCGAGTGGCAGAAACTCAGGGCAGGGGGGTGGTCAGCAGGTCCAGACATGCAGGCACCGATTGGTCCGACGATGAATAGGTTATCCGGTAAGCGGGGACATGATTCAACAGATTGGCCAGTGGCGCAATGTCCGCTGCGTGGCTGACCGACAGGCGGCTGCCCGATTTCAGCGCTTCGATCAGGGTCTGTTCTGGGGAAATCTGTTCCACTTGAAGCTTTGCGTTCGGGCTGTAGTGCGGCACGACGATGGCACGAACCTGCGCGGTCTCTCCGGCACTTGGCCCCTTGGCGCGATGCAGGGGTATGTAGCGCACGCCCACACGCGGGCTGATCAATGTCAGACCGTATTTTCGTTGCAGAGAGGCGATCTCCGGCAGTTGCCACGAACCCTCTTTCACTCCGGCGGCGGTGGGATAGGCCAGTACCTCGCGCCCGTTCCTATGCAGCGGAACGTGGTCATCGCCCAGATAGGCGCAGCCCGCATCGACAAGACCGAAAGTCAGCGTGGACTTGCCGCGCCCGCTATCGCCGCACAGGATCAATGCCTGCCCATCCTTGGCCACGCAGCCCGCATGAAACACGGCCGCAACATTGCGGTGACCGCAGATATGTTCAGCCACTTCGCGCAGCAGGACAAACCGCGCTGCATCCAGACTGATCCGCCCGGACAATGCCTCTCCATCCCGGAAGACAGCGTAGCCCCCGTCAGAAGCAATTGCTGTCAGCACGGTTTCGGGTTGATCAGAAACCGGGCTCATATGACCCAGTATGGTGTAGACCTGTTCGGCCAAGGTCTGATCTTCGATCTGGCACAGGACTTTTCCACCTGGGCCTCCGATCCGAAAACCCGGAGCAACTGCCGGAAAGAACGGAACCGGATCGGGAAAGGCTGGACACGTTGCGTTCAGCAGGCCAGCCGATTGCCACGCGGACAGAACAGACTGCACAGCCGCCGTTGCGTCTTCTACATCCTCTGGCGTGTCGGCGATACCTCCGGCGATTTCCGTGATGTTCTTGCCCTGGTTCCAGCCCTCGGCCACCCGTAGGCCGAATTCATTTGTCAGCACCATCGCGCCGGTTACGGGGGACAGCAAAGCGTGCGACCCGCCGACCCGGCTGGTCACCAATTCTGGATGGTCGAAGTTCCTCAAATAAGGGGTGCAGCGCAGGTCACCGCAGGCTGTCCCCATAGTCGGCGGGCGGTGCGTTTGTCGGAAAGCTGTTCCAACCGCCGTAGTTTTGCGTCGTCGTATTTGAACGGGAACCAAGAAGCCAGCAAACCCACCAAGGATAGTGATCCGTGCAAACCCATTCGTTGCTGGCCGCGGCTTGCGCAAGGGCATCGGTGGCGCTGATGACCACCAAGGTTGCCCCGGACGCCGCGGCAGAGTACTTGCCCACCGATTTCAGAACGTCGCGACGGGTCACAAGCTCTTGCTTGGTATCGGTTTCGTCACTCATTACGCTCAACTTCCTTTTTTTTCTTTCCCTTACCGCCTTCGCACCACCACGGCGGGTTCGGCGTGCTGCACGCCGCCTGTGCCGCTGCTTCTTCTGCAGAAAGCGCAACAATCGCGGCGCCGGTCAGGGCGGCCGAATATTTTCCTACGGCGAACAACGCGTCGCGCCGCGAATAGGTGGCTGGTGTGTCTTTTTGACTGCTCATGACGATCTATCGGTCTTGTTTTTTTTGGGAAAATATCACAAGGGCAACGGGATTGCACGATGCAAACGCGCCAGTTTCGCAGGGGCGCCCGACGTATGTGGCGGCGCAAACACGATGGCTGGCAGCATTCCGCCGCCGATTGTTACAGGCCAACCCCGCGCGGGTCATGTTCTGGACTAACGTCCCTGCTGGCCCTAGACATGCGGAAACCATACTGCACGGACGACTGACACGATGACACGATCCCTGTTTGGCACCGACGGTGTACGCGGCCTGACCAACACTTACCCGATGACCGCGGAACTGGCGATGAAGCTGGGCGCCGCTGCCGGCAGGTTTTTTCGCCGTGACCAGCAAGAGCATCGTGTTGTCATTGGTAAGGACACGCGCCTGTCAGGTTATATGCTGGAAAACGCACTGACTGCCGGCTTTACCTCGACCGGGATGAACGTGTTCCTACTAGGGCCGATGCCGACGCCTGCGATCGGTTATCTGACCCGGTCCATGCGCGCGGATGTCGGGGTGATGATCTCGGCCAGTCACAACCCGGCCTATGACAACGGAATTAAGTTTTTTGGCCCGGACGGGTTCAAGCTATCCGATGACGCCGAGCTTGAGATTGAACGCCTGCTGAACGAGGGCGTTACCTTGGCTGCGCCTGAAAATATTGGTCGTGCAAAGCGGGTGGACGACGCCTTGGGCCGGTATGTCGAATATGCCAAGACCACCTTCCCGCGTGGTCTGCGGCTTGACGGGTTGCGCGTCGTTCTGGATTGCGCAAATGGCGCCGCCTACAAGGCAGCGCCAAATGTACTGTGGGAACTGGGGGCAGAGGTTGTTCCCGTCGGGGTCACCCCGAACGGTCTGAACATCAACGAGGATTGCGGATCGACTGCGCCAGAGGCTGCGGCGCGCAAGGTCCGTGAAACCCGCGCCAACCTGGGAATTTGTCTGGATGGCGACGCCGACCGGGTGATCATCCTGGATGAAACCGGCCGTGCCGCGGACGGTGATCAGATCATGGGCCTGATCGCCTCTATGTGGGCAAAGGACGGTCTGTTGCAGGGCAATGCTCTTGTTGCCACCGTGATGTCTAACTTGGGATTGGAACGGTTCCTGAACGGGCAGGGGATCGGGCTGGAACGCACCGCGGTTGGCGACCGCTATGTCGTGGAACGCATGCGCGAAGGCGGGTTCAACCTGGGTGGCGAGCAATCCGGTCACATTGTCATGACGGACTATGCCACCACTGGCGACGGGCTGATCGCGGCGTTGCAATTCCTGCGGGCGATGGTTGAAACCGGCAAACCAGCCAGCCAGTTGACCAAGGTTTTCGATCCTGTCCCGCAAATCCTGCGCAATGTTCGCTTTGCAAATGGCAAGCAACCCTTGCTGGCAGAGTGTGTCCAAGACGCAATCGCAGACGGGGAAAAGACGCTTGGTGCAACTGGCCGCCTTCTGATCCGTAAGTCGGGAACCGAACCCCTGATCCGCGTCATGGGCGAGGCCGAGGACGAGGCTCTGTTGGACAGTATCATTGGCAAGATCTGCGACGCGGTTGAATCCGCTGCCTGATCAAGCCAAGGTCAGCACCAGCCCTGACAAGGCGCTACCCCCCGCAGCATAACCACCGTCGATCAGCGTTAGTTTAATCTGGCGCCCTGCGAAGGCATAGCAGGTTGCTAGCCAGGGCACGGCAAGGAACAACCCGATCGCAAGCCCACCCAGTAGCCCTTCGGAAGGGCCGTCGACTCCGATCTTCATGAATACGAACCGCATCATGGCCGCCACAAGCAGGCAGGACGCAAACGCGACAAGATAGGGCCGCGGATCGCCCTTGTTGATTGGTTGGCCGCTTTCGTCCACGGCCACGCCCGCCGCCTTGACCCAATGGGGCGCCAGTAACATGTACCAGACCGCCCCGAACCCATAGGCCGCCAGGGCCGCCGCTAGAATACCGATATGCTGCATCGCAACTTTCGCATTTTAGGCAGAATTAGTGTCTATAGTCCCGCCATTTTACAAACGATGGCCCACTCTTCCGCCGTGACCGGCTGCACCGAAAGCCGGGAATTCCGCACCAGCACCATCTGGCCCAACTCAGGAGTGGTCTTGATCTGCTCCAGCGTGACCGGAGTATTCACTGGCTTCACCGCCTTGATATCCACGCATTCCCAACGGGGATCGTCGGTGGTGCTGTCCGGGTGCGTCTTGGCGATCACTTCGACGACGCCGACAACGGCCTTGTCGGTTTGCGAATGATAAAAGAACCCCAGATCTCCCAACTCCATCTCTCGCATGAAGTTTCGCGCCTGGTAGTTCCGCACGCCATTCCACTCTTCCCCTTCGTCACCCTTGGCCATCTGGTCATCCCAGCTCCAGGTGTCTGGTTCTGATTTGAACAGCCAGTAACGCATCAGCCGATAACCCGGTTCCAGTGGATCAACTGGACGTCCTCGAACAGGCCGGCTTTGGCATAGGGATCGTTCGCGGCCCAGGCTTCTGCCGCGGCCATGTCTGCGACGTCCAGAATGACAAGCGATCCAATCATCTGTTCTGCGCTGTCCAGCAATGGCCCGGCCTGTGCGACGACCCCGGTTTCCTTGATATAGTCCAGATGTGCGGTGCGATTTGCCTTGCGGGTTTCCAGCGCGCCGGGTTTGTCGCGTGCGATGAGCGAAACGTACATTTCAAGCCTCCAAAGGTATGTTTTGTACAGTTCACCGGCGGGCAGGGCGCGTCAAGCCTTGGCGCCTTTTTTGCCGCTGCCCAGCAGCGCGGGGCTGCGTTTGTCCAGTGGCCAACGCGGTCGGGCAACCAGCGTCATGTCGTCTGTGTGACCGGCTAGAAACCTCTCGGCCCCGGCATAGGCGATCATTGCGGCGTTGTCCGTGCACAGGTGTAGCGGTGGGGCTGTGAAACCCACGCCTGTTTCGGTGCAAATTGTCTCTAACCTTGCTCGAATGGCTTTGTTTGCGGCCACACCGCCAGCCACGGCAAGTGCAGGCTGGCTGGGGGTTTCGTCGAGGTATTCGGCGATGGCGCGACGTGTTTTTTCCGCCAGCACATCGCAGACGGCCGCTTGAAAACCGGCGCTCAGGTCCGCGCGGTCTTGCCTGGTCAAACCGCCTTTTTCTTCGATCACCTGATCACGAGTCCTGAGAAGCGCGGTTTTCAGCCCGGAAAAGGACATATCACACCCCGGCCGGTCCAGCAGCGGACGCGGAAAGGCAAATCGTTTCGCGTCGCCTGTCAGGGCCTCATTCTCGACTGAGGGGCCACCCGGCTGCGCAAGTCCCAGCAAGCGCGCTGTTTTGTCGAATGCTTCGCCAGGGGCATCGTCAATTGTACCGCCCAGACGGGTGAAATCCTCTGTTCCGCGAACAACTAGGAACTGGCAATGCCCCCCGGAAACCAGCAGCATCAGGTAGGGAAAGGTCAACTGATCCGTCAATCGGGGTGTCAGCGCATGCCCGGCAAGGTGGTTCACCCCGATTAGCGGCTTGCCCGTCCCCGCCGAGATGCCCTTGGCGCACATGACGCCCGACAATACCCCGCCGATCAGCCCTGGCCCGGCGGTAACGGCGATGGCGTCAATCTCGGCAAGGGACAATTTCGCCAGCGTCAAAGCCTGTTCAACGCAAATATCCAGCTTCTCGGCGTGCGCGCGCGCGGCGATTTCGGGGACGACGCCCCCAAAGGCGGCGTGCAGGTCGGTCTGCCCATGCACGACAGAGGACAGGATTTCCGCGCCCCTTGGACCAACACGCACCAACGCGGCCGCCGTGTCATCGCAGCTGCTCTCTAGTCCCAGAACGGTGATCGTGTGGTTCATGGCCCTGCCCATTGCATCAAGCATGCACGGCAGGTAACACCTGTTTCAGTTTGGAACAATCCCGGCCCGCCAGATGCCCGTTACGATCCTGCTAACCAGACCAGAGAGCGGCGCACAGCGATTTGCTGACCAGCTGATTGCCGAATTTGGATCCCGTGTGCGCATTCTTTCCTCACCGATGATGTCGATTGAACCGGTAAGGACAGCCCCGGATTTGACTGCTTACAGGGGCATTATCTTTACCTCGGTTCATTCCGTGCCTTATGGCATTGCGGGTCTTGATTGCTATGTCGTGGGCCAGGCGACGGCACGCGCGGCGCGGGCTGTCGGAATGAATGTGCTGGGCATTGCCCCCGACGCGCAGACGCTGATCCGTGAAATCCTGGCGGACGGCGAACCTGGCCCCCTGTTGCACCTACGCGGAGAGCACGCACGCGGCGACATTGCCGGAAGCCTGACACGAGCTGGATGCCCCACGGACGAAGCAGTCGTCTACCTTCAAGTCGAACAGCCTATTTCCGACCAGGCAAAGCAGGCGCTGTCTGGCGACTCGCCCGTGATCGTGCCGCTATTTTCCCCCCGGTCCGCGCAGTTGTTCCTTGCTCAGTCCGCCGGAACAGCACCCATCTGGGCCGTTGCCATCAGCGAGGCGGCTGCACAGGAATTGCGCACCCCGCGCATTGCACGGCTTTCTGTCGCCAATACGCCAGATGCAAAGGCCATGCTAAAGGCGATAGAGGGACTGATGGACGCAGCAACCTGACTTGAGGGTTATTCTTGGGCCATTTAGTCTTATCTATATGGTGGTAATCAGGTTTTCAGATTCGAAAGGGTGAACTGCGGTGTCCGATCCTGACAAAGACAAGAAAAAACCCGAACTCCAGACCGAGGAGATCGCAGACGCTGTCATTGTCGAGGATGAAGACCTTGCGCCCGAAGAAGTAACGGAACCGGAACAGGACGACGATGATGACGCTGGTGAGCAAGATCCAGCACCCGAGCCTGACGAACCAGAAATGCCCGAGCAGGATATCGCGCAGATCCCGACCAGCACCACCGAGGAGCCGCGCAAAGGCGGATTCCTGCCTCTGGTTCTGGGTGGCGTCCTCGCCGCCGGTTTGGGGTTTGGGGCGTCCAAGTTGGTCTTTCCTGACGGCTGGCCGGGCGCGGGCGACTCTGAGGTCGTCGAACAGTTGCAGGATTCAGTTGGCAAGCAGGCTTCGGCCATTGCTGCGTTGGAACAACGACTGACCGACGCCGAAGGAAAGGCTGCACCGGATAACTCTGCAGAAATCGGTGCGCTGAATGACACGCTGGCAACCCTGGATGCCGCGATGCGCCAATTGTCCACCAAACTGGAAACTTTCGATTCCCGACTGACCGATCTTGAAAAACGCCCGGTCGCTGAAGGCGCATCTTCTGTCACGGTGGAAGCTTATGAACGAGAGGTCAGGGCACTGAAAGAGGCGATGGACCAACAGAAGTCCGAGATCCAGGACTTGGTCTCTGCCGCGGAACGGGAAAAAGCCAGCGCCGAGATGGCAGCACAAAAAGCCATGGTCCGGTCCGCAGTTTCGCGCATTCAGGTGGCCTTGGATACTGGTGCAGGCTTTGCCGACGCGCTGGCTGATTTGAAGGACGCCGCGATCGCGGTTCCCTCGGCTTTGGGCACTGTTGCTGAAAACGGGGCGCCAACTCAGGCGCAACTGGCTGCGGGTTTTCCCGAGGCGGCCCGCCTCGCGCTTGCCGCGGCGCGAAAGGCCGAAGGGAATTCCGGCAGCATCTGGAATTTCGTTCGCAACCAATTGGGGGTGCGGTCGCTGCAGCCAAAAGAAGGCAGCGACGCGGATGCCATCCTTTCACGCGCAGAGGCTGCCCTGTCCGAAGGTCGGCTGACCGATGTTCTGGCGGAATTGCAGGGCCTGCCCGAAGAAGGCCGCGTGGAACTGACCGCATGGATGGCCCGTGCGAACCAACGCGCAGCGGCGCTTGCCGCAGCCGAGGAACTGAGCGCCCAAGTGGCGATGAACTGAGGGGAACGAACATGTTGTGGTCGCTTATCAAGATTATCGTTTTCGTTGCCTTGGTCGCCGCCGCCACCTTGGGCGCTGGCTATCTGCTGGAACTGGATGGCGGTGTGCGGATTGCCGTCGGTGGTATTGAACTGAACCTGACCCCGTTGAATTCGGTGATTGGTCTGCTGGTCCTTGTGCTGGCAGTTTGGTTGTTCCTGAAACTGGCGGCGTTGACCGTCGCGGTTCTGAAATTCCTGAACGGAGACGAAACTGCCTTATCCCGCTATTTTGACCGGAACCGTGAACGCAAGGGCTACAAGGCACTGACAGAGGGCATGATGGCCCTCGCTTCGGGCGAGGCGCGGCTGGCGATGAACAAGGCGGCCAAGGCGGAAAAATACCTGAACCAGCCTGAAATGACCAATTTGTTGACGGCTCAGGCTGCTGAAATGGCCGGTGATCGCAAGAAGGCCGAGGACACCTATAAGAAGTTGCTGACGGATAGCCGCACCCGATTTGTCGGCGTGCGCGGTATCATGAAACAGAAGCTGGCCGATGGTGACGCCGATACAGCGCGCAAACTGGCCGAAAAAGCGATTTCCCTTCGGCCTCGGCACGAGGAAACCCAGGACATCCTGCTAAAGCTTCAGACGCAGGCCAAGGACTGGTCCGGCGCCCGCGAGACCCTGAACAACAAGCTGAAGCAAGGCACCCTGCCGCGTGATGTGCATAAACGCCGTGATGCTGTGCTGGCGCTGTCTCAGGCCAAGGGTGTTTTGGACGAGGGCAATGATATTGACGCCCGCGAGGCGGCGATCGAAGCCAACCGGCTGTCACCCGACCTGATCCCGGCGGCCTGCTATGCCGCGCGTGGCTACATCGAAAAAGGTAAGCCAAAGCTGGCGACCCGCCTTCTGAAAAAAGCTTGGGAGGCCCAGCCGCACCCTGACCTGGCAGCCGCATTCGCCGCAATAGAGCCCGACGAAACCCCCGCGGCGCGGTTGAAGCGTTTCCAGAACCTGTTCAAACTGCACCCTGACAACCGAGAAACCCGGCTGGTGCAGGCTGAACTGTATATCGCGGCAGAGGATTTTCCGGCCGCTCGGCGCGCCCTGGGCGACCTGATCGAGGATCACCCTGATTCCCGTGCCCTGACCATTATGGCGGCGGTAGAGCGCGGCGAAGGCGCACCCGATGTCGTTGTGAAAGGCTGGCTTGCGCGCGCCCTGAATGCACCCCGTGGCCCGCAATGGGTTTGCAGCAATTGCCACAACATACATGCAGAGTGGGTACCGGTGTGTGACAACTGTCAGGCATTCGATACGCTCGAATGGACAGCACCCCCCGCCTCTGAGGTCAGCAGCGCGACCGGAGTGGCCATGCTGCCCCTGATCGTAGGGGCGCTGGAGGACCATTCCGACGATACTCCCGACGAAACTGACTCTGAGATCGTTCAGGACGCCGAAATAGTCGAGGAAGCCGCCATATCCCTGGGTGAACCAGAGCGGGAAAAATAGGTCTTTCCCAAGTCTGACCGGGGTGGTATAGCCCCGGTCCACGAGGGCCATGCCCTTGTCCTGCAAGAGGAATGCCGGTGTAGCTCAGCTGGTAGAGCACGTCATTCGTAATGATGGGGTCGGGGGTTCGAGTCCCTTCACCGGCACCATTCCTCTGGGTAGCTAATTTCCAATTCAGCAAGAGCTATATGCGGCACATCTGACGCGGGTGGATCGCCCTGTTGGTGTGCGTATTGTTCACGAATTCGACGCAATTTAATGAAATGTGGCCAAATTTGGGCAGAGATTTCCATCTGCGATGAAGTAGAAAAATCAACAATATATATAAAAATCAAACAGATAACATGAGCGTCTTAGGAAAAACTGTGACAGAATCATGGCAATGCCGGTGCGAAATACGTAAGCTTCGAGTGTCTGCTTAGCCGTTAATGGCCACCAACCGGGACCGTCGCGATGGGGATCGCAAAATGGGTTCCGTGGAAGGATTGCGATGAAAGTTCTTGCCCGCCGCTGCCAAGGTGGGGCACTTAGGTATTTGCTGCGCCTAGTTGCCCTTGTTCTCATTTCAAGCCCGCAGATCGGGATTGCTGGTTCAACTGGGATGTTGGTCAGGGTTGTCCAGAACGATCGTGGCGGCGTTGTCGGTGTTCGCGTCCAGGAAATTGCCCAATTGCACAAACAAAGGCACCGGGTTGAGATACGGGGGAATGTCTGCCTGTCCACCTGCACGATGTACTTGGGCGCGCCAAGTGTTTGTGTTGATCCTGACACCAAGTTCGGGTTTCACGGGCCCAGCTACTATGGCCGCCCGCTGAAGCCTCGGCAGTTCGAATACTGGTCTCAGGTAATCGGGTCATACTATCCCGAGAAGCTTCGGAAATGGTACATGTCCACGGGGCGGTATAAATCCGAAGGCTACTATACCATCTCTGGCGCGCAACTGATCCGTATGGGCGTGGATCAGTGCTGAAAGCAGATCGGGCTATTGAGTGTCCGACGTGCTGGAACCGCTGCCCAACGCCCCGACGACGAGTGCGCCGCCGCCTAGTCCCAGAATCGGACCCAGGCCGCCGATCAGCGGGATAAAGTTGGTCGCTTCGCCCATCTCGGCTGGTGGCAATGGGCTGCTCGCCCCTTCGCACAGAACGCCGACATTTCCATGTCGCCGAAACTCTGCCCGCAGGATGCCCCTGTCCCCGCACAGCCGGCTTTCGCGCGCAATTCGCATGGCTTCGTCATCGCGGGATTGCGCTGCGACCGGTAAGGCTGCAACGGTGAAAACCGTTGCAATCAGTGCTTTGAAAAACATGCTCGAACTCCGTTATCGTTGACATATCCTAGCATGGTTATCTGCTTGGTTGAAAGAATCCTTACCTCAGGTCGAATTGCCCATAGGTAAGCTTGGTTTTTTGTCGAAAACGGGGTGCTGCGCGGCTTTGGGAATTGCATTTACTTGGCAGGGTATGCGATTCTTGCCGCGAAATAAGCAAGTTCCCGGTTCGCGGGGCCACATTCGGGCAAGTCAGGAAGATGTCAGACAATATGCGTCACGTGCTGATTACGGGCACGGCCGGTTTTATCGGGTTTCATTTGGCAAAACGGTTGCTGAGTGAGGGTTTCAAGGTTCATGGATACGATGGCATTACCGACTATTACGACGTAAATCTGAAAGAGCGGCGCCACCAGATCCTGCTGGAAAATCCGAACTTTTCGGCCACGGTCGGTATGCTGGAGGACGAAGCCCTGCTAAACCGGGTTTGCGACGAATTCCAGCCACAGGTCATCGTTCACCTTGCTGCGCAGGCTGGGGTGCGGCACAGCCTTGAACATCCGCGCACCTACATCGATTCCAACATCGTCGGTACCTTCAACGTGATGGAGGCCGCCAAGCGGCTGAAGGTCGATCACCTGCTGATGGCGTCCACCAGTTCAGTTTATGGTGCGAACGAAGACATGCCCTTTGTCGAAACAGAAAAGGCCGATACGCAGCTGACAATCTATTCCGCCACCAAGAAGGCGACGGAAAGCATGGGCCATTCCTATGCCCATCTTTGGAACCTGCCGGTGACCATGTTCCGGTTTTTCAGTGTGTACGGCACTTATGGGCGTCCTGATCTGGCCCTTTTCATGTTCGTTGATGCGATCCTGGAAGGCCGCCCGATCAATATTTACAATCACGGCGACATGTACCGCGATTTCACCTATGTCGATGACTTGGCGCGCGCCATTCATCTGCTGATTGATGCTGTCCCCATTCGGCCCGAGGATCGGAAAGTACCCGAATGGGATAGCCTTAGCCCCGTGGCGCCGTTCAGGATCGTGAACATCGGAAACTCTGAGAAAATCCGCCTGTTGGATTTCATCGACCAGATAGAGTTGTGCCTGGGGAAGAAAGCGCAGCGCAACTATATGGGAATGCAAATGGGTGATGTACCGGCTGCGTGGGCGGACGCGACCTTGCTGCAGAACTTGACCGGCTACAAACCGCAGACGGATTTCAGGGACGGGATCGCCCGGTTCGTCGAATGGTTCCGCGAATACTACGGGAAATGACTGCCGGAACAGCAGATGGTTTCACAGGGGATGCCTGATGACGAACCCAAACAAGAAGATCGCCGTAATCGGGCTTGGCTATGTCGGGCTGCCTCTGGCGGTAGAGTTCGGCAAGCGCCGCCCGGTAGTGGGGTTCGACATCAACATGGGGCGGATTGCCTCTCTAAGGGCGGGTAAGGACACGACGCTGGAGGTAGAGCCCGACGAATTGGCCGCCGCCCAGCAATTGGCCTACACGACGGACCCGGCAGATCTGGCGGATTGCCAAGTGTTCATCGTGACCGTACCCACGCCGATTGACCGTTTCAAGCGACCAAACCTGACCCCCCTGATCCGCGCATCTGAAACCGTGGGCCGTGTGCTGAAAAAGGGTGATATCGTCATCTACGAAAGCACGGTTTATCCCGGTGCAACCGAAGAAGATTGCGTTCCGGTATTGGAACGCACCTCTGGCCTGACCTTCAACAGGGATTTCTTTGCCGGGTACAGCCCCGAAAGGATCAACCCCGGAGACAAGCAGCATCGGTTGCCGGATATCCTCAAGGTCACCTCGGGTTCGACCCCGCAAATCGCAATTGAAGTGAATGAATTGTATGCGCAGATTGTCACCGCTGGCACCTATTTGGCGGAATCGATCCGGGTTGCGGAAGCGGCGAAAGTGATCGAAAACACCCAGCGTGATCTGAACATCGCCTTGGTGAACGAACTGGCGATCATCTTCAACAGGATGGGCGTTGATACAGAAGCTGTGCTTAAGGCGGCGGGCACAAAGTGGAACTTCCTTCCTTTCCGGCCCGGTCTGGTCGGCGGTCACTGTATCGGCGTCGATCCTTACTATCTGACCCACAAGGCAGAGGCAGAAGGCTATCATCCGCAGGTCATACTGGCAGGCCGACGCATCAATGACGGGATGGGGGCCTATGCCGCTGGCCAGATGGTCAAGACGATGCTGCGCAAGAAGATCCAGGTAAACGGAGCACGGGTTCTGGTTCTGGGTCTGACGTTCAAGGAGAACTGCCCGGATCTGCGCAATACCCGAGTGGTGGATATGATTGCCGAGCTGGAAACCTTTGGCGTCCAGGTTGACGTTCATGACCCTTGGGTGAATCCCGAAGAAGCGCAGACGGAATATGGAATCGTGCCAGTCGCAGAATTGATGGATGGAACCTATGACGGTGTCATCCTGTCCGTGGCGCATCAGGCATACCGGGATCTGGGGGCGCCGGCGATCCGTGCCTACGGGGCTGAACTCAGCGTGTTTTTCGACCTGAAGAACGTGTTCGATAGTACCGCCAGCGATCTCAGGCTCTGAGGAGGGCAGATGACGTCATCCCGGACCTTGCAGGCAATTCTTGGCACGGTCCTGTCATCTGGGCTGGTGCGCACCGGGATAGGCGCAGCCGCTACACGGGCGATCGGCCTGATCCTGGCGCTGTCCATGTCGGTTTTCCTGGCGCGGGTGATGGGGGCAGAACGGCTCGGGCACTACTCGTTGGCCTTGGCCGCGATCAGCCTGGTGGGCATTCCGATCCAAATGGGCTTGCCATCACTTGTGCTTCGGGAAACAGCCCGCAGCCTGGCGGTTAGGGATTGGCCGTTGATGCGGGGCATCTGGTTGTGGGCAACGCGGCGCGTGTTGCTGTTTTCGGGCGTCATGGCTGTGGTGGCGGTTTCCGCGGTGCTGGTCATCCCCACGCTGGTCCAACCCGAAGCGCGCCCGGTATTCCTGGTCGGACTGCCGCTGCTGCCCTTGATCGCCTTGTCGCAGGTCAGGTCCGCCGCCCTGCGCGGTCTTGGACGGGTTGTCCCCAGTCAGTTCCCGGATACGATCCTGCGACCGGGTCTGCTGATGCTGCTGACCTCAGCGGCCTACCTGGCGACAGGCCCGCAACTGTCCGCGACAGTCGTCATGAGCATACATGTTCTTGCCGCCAGTCTCGCGTTTCTGGTTGGTGTTGCCTTGTTGTTTCGGTTTCGACCCAAAGAACTGATCTCGGAAAAGGTGCGACAGGTGAATGCCAAAGGTTGGCGGGCGGCTGTCTGGCCCCTCGCGCTGATCACCGGTGCGCAAAGCGTCACCGCCAACGCCGATTTGCTGATGCTGGGTTGGTGGCGCGATGCAGTTGAAATCGGGCATTACAAGGTGGCGACGTCGGCCTCAAATGTAAGCATAATTGGCCTGAGCATCGTCGCTATGGTTTGTGAACAACGTTATGCTGTCCACTTCCGTCTAGGTGAAACGGGCAGGCTCGCCCGCCTTGCATCAGGCGTGGCTCTGATCGGTTTTGTCCTGGCTGTTCCTCTGATCCTGATGCTTGTTGCGTTTGGCGGTGTGATCCTGCGCATTTTCTTTGGATCCGGATTTGAACAGGGCGGTGTTGCGCTGACCATTCTGGTGCTTGGCCAGTTGGTCAATGCCTTTTGCGGATCAAGTATCAGTTTGCTGAACATGTCTGGCCACGAACGGATCGCCATGAGAGGTATCGGGCTGGCTGCCGTTTTCAATGTCTTGTTGAACCTGCTCCTGATCCCCGGTTTTGGAATTGAGGGTGCCGCAGCAGCGACGGCGGTTTCGACCATCCTCTGGAATGTGCTGCTTTGGCACGGGGTGAAAACTCGTCTCGGGATCGACTGCTCGCCGCTTGGCCTGTTTTCAGGACGCCAAGAGGAGGGCAAATGAAAGCCCTGCACGTCATAGACAGTCTTGGCCGGGGCGGGGCAGAGCAGGTGCTGGTAACGCTTCTGCCTGAACTGGTCAGGCAAGGCTGCGTGGCCAAGGTGGCGGTTTTGCGTCCGCCATATGACCTGCAACAGGCATTGGAAGAACGCGGTATTCACGTGCATCGTTTGCAGCGGCGGCACAAGTGGAACGTCCTTGGCGCCTCTCGGGAAATCGCGGGGCTGGTGCGTGAGGCTGATTTCGGCGTGGTTCATGCGCATCTGTATTTCCCGGCGATCAGCGTGGCGTTAACGCGTCTGCTGGGTCTGCACGGGGCCAAGACCTTTGTCAGCTTTCACAATCTTGCCTATGCCGGTGCGACCCGGGACAGTATTGGCCTAAGGGTGAAAAGGCGGTTCGCGGCATACCTGTATCCGCGGGGGTATGATGGCTTGTTGGCTGTGTCCCGTGCTGTGGCCGATCACTATCGCGCGGCCCTGGGTCTGGATTACCTGGCCGTTCTGCCGAATCCGGTAGAAGTGCCCGCAAACGTCCATGCGGAACCATCCGTCCATGGGGGGCTGAAGATCGTTATCCCCGGTCGGTTGGTGCAGGAAAAGGGGCATACGGACCTGATTCAGGCACTAACTCTGCTGAAACAGCCCTGTTCTGTGGTTTTTGCCGGGGGCGGCCCATTGCACGAAGCCCTGCAAAAGGCGGGTCCACACGTCCAAATCACCGGCCCTCTGGAGCACGATGAAATGCTGCGCTGGATCGCCAGCGCGGACATTGTCGTCATCCCGTCCCGTTTCGAAGGATTCGGCCTTGCCGCGCTAGAGGCGATGAGCCTGTCCAAACCGGTTGTCGCCACCAGGGCCGGGGGGCTGCCCGATGTATTGGGGGATGCCGGCTTGCTGGTGCCGCCGTCCAATCCTGTGGCCCTGGCCAACGCGATACAAACCTTGGTGGACGACCCTGCGCTGCGCGCCAGTCTTGGGAACGCTGCACGGATACGCGCCACCAGAGATTTTTCGCCCAATGCCATTGCCGCGCAGTTGCTCGCCCTTTATCACCAATATCCAAAAGAGAGAGCAGAATGACGCGGGCGCTGTATATCACCTATACCGGCCTGATGGACCCGCTGGGGCAAAGCCAAGTGCTGCAATATGTGCTGGGTCTCGCCCTGCGGCATCAGATGTTCGTACTTAGCTATGAAAAACCAGCCAACCTGGCCAATACGGCGGCTGTTGCAGAACTGGAACAACGCCTGAACGCGGTTGGTGTCACCTGGTATCGCCGCACCTGGCACAGAAAGCCAGGTATCCCCGCCACGGTTTATGACATCAGTCGCGGTATTGCGCAGTCAACGCGGATCGTGCGCCAGAACGACATCCGGGTTTTGCATTGTCGCAGCTATATCGGGTCCATGATCGGGCTGGTGGTAAAACGGCGCACCGGAGCGAAACTGGTTTTTGACATGCGTGGCTTCTGGCCCGATGAACGGGTAGAGGGTGGGATCTGGCGTAAAGGCAGCGCCCCCTATCGCTTTTTCAAGCGGATGGAAAAGCGCCTGCTGCAGAAATCGGATCACGTTGTGTCGCTTACCCGCGCCGGGGTGCAAGAGATCGCCCAGATGCCTTTTCTGCGTGGCCGGATGCCCAGGGTTTCCGTCATACCGACCTGCACCAACCTGGAAATGTTTCACCCGATCCCAACGGCGCGGCAGGGTTTCACGCTGGGATACGTGGGATCAGTCGGCAGTTGGTACATGTTCGCAGAGGTGGCGCAGGCCGTCGCTTGCCTGTTCAAGCTGCGCTCGGACGCGCGGTTTCTGGTTATCAACAAGGGCGGGCATGACCTTATCCGCAGCGAGTTGGGCAAGGTTGGAGTCGATATGACACGGGTAGAAATCCGGGAAACCCCCTTTGACCAGGTCGCCACCCATATCGGCAGAATGGACGCTGGCATCTTCTTCATCAAGCCTGTCTGGTCAAAACGCGCGTCCTGCCCGACACGGATGGGTGAATTCCTGGCCTGCGGAAAGCCTTGTCTCGCCAATGCCGGCTGCGGCGACGTAGAGGAGGACTTTGCCCAGACTGGAACCGGTGTGACTCTGCCGGTGAACGACGCAGGAGATGTTGATCTGACCGGGCTGGAAACGGCACTGGAAAAACTGATCATGCTGGCATCGGACCCGCAAATGCAGCTTCGGTGTCGCCGTGCCGCAGAGGAACGGTTTTCCCTGCCCGGCGCCATACAGGAATACGACGCCATCTATCAAAGGCTGGATGGTGGATGACGTCGCGCCCGATATCAGTTCTGTTCCTGACGCGTTACCCGGTTGAAGGCGCTTCGTCCCGGTATCGCGTCTTTCAGTATCTTCCGCATCTTCAGAAAATAGGCGTACACACCGAAGTCCAAAGCCTGATGGACAGCCGTATGTACCGCCTGTCCATCCAACCGGGGCGAACTGCGGCCAAGATTGTGAGTACCCTGCGTGCAGTCTTGCGCCGTCTGTGGGCGCTGCGGCGGTGGCGCGACTACGACGTGATCTATATGCAAAGGGAGCTGCTGCCATTTGGCCCACCCATCGCAGAACGCTGGCTGAAACAGCGCGGGGCGATCATGCTGTTTGATTATGACGACGCGTTGTTCATTTACAAACCCAGCCGATTCACGCCCTTGGCCAGCTTTCTGCGCGCACCCGGAAAGGTGCGTGAACTTTTCAGGCTGGTCGAATGCACGGTGGCAGGCAACGACTGGCTGCGCGATGCAGCGATCGCCGAAGGGGGGCGTGCGGTCACGCTGGAGGTGGCAGAGGACACCAATCGTATCCCGATGCACGCGCCGCACACCAATGACGGGCCGGTAACCATTGGCTGGTTGGGGTCGCCGTCAACGGCGAAGTATCTGCACCTCATTCAACCCGCATTGCGCAGGATCGCCGCACAGCATCCAAACCTTCGGTGGGAGGTCATGGGCGCAGGCGAATTTCAGATGGAAGGCGTGCCCTGGACCGCGACAGACTGGTCGTTGGGGTCAGAGTTGCAGGCGCTTGCCCGGTTCGACATCGGCCTGATGCCCTTACCCGCCGAAGATTGGGCCAAGGGAAAATCAGGCGGTAAGGCTCGCACCTATATGGCCGCTGGGATCGTGCCGGTTTGCAGCGCAATCGGGTACAATCTGGAACTGGTGAAAGACGGGCAAACCGGATTCCTGTGCGGCAGCGACGAGGAGTGGACAAACGCTTTGTCCACCCTGATTGCAGACCCAAGCCTGCGTCAGCGTATTGCCGAAAACGCCCGGGCCGAGGTTCAGATTCGCTTTGATCCCGCACGGCAGGCCGCCCGCATGCGCGCCCTGTTCGACAAGGTGTTGGAGGCGCGCACATGACGCACCCGCTTCGTCCGGCTGTGGTGATGGGTTTGTCCCCCACTGGGCTGCATGTCGTCCGGGCCTTGGGTCGGGCTGGGGTTACTGTGACTTGCGTTGGCGATCCGTCGCAGCCTGGCGCCCATTCGCGTTACTGCAAAAGGGTCATATCAGGCCCTAACCCAGCAGAATTGCTAGAGGCCCTTTGTAACACCTTTCCCAAATCGGGGGAAAAGCCCGTGCTGATCCCGACATCGGATCAGGACATTGATCTGGTAATCGACAACGCTGACCGGCTTTCGCAGCATTTTCGGTTTCAGGTCAGCTACGCGGATGGGTTGGCGCGGCAGATCATGGACAAGGAACTGTTCTACAACCTGTGTGCAGCGCAAAACGTGGCGTTTCCGCGTTTGTGGTCAGCCCGCAAGGAACAGTTGCCTGAACTGGCGTCGCAGATCACCTTTCCCTGCATGATCAAACCCTCCTTGATCCAGTTGGTTAAGGGCCAAATGAAAGGCCGCAAAGGGTGGATCGCCCAGGATTCCAACGACTATCTGGCGCAACAGGCGCTGATTCCTCCAGGCGCGGGTACGTTGTTGGTGCAGGAAGTTGTTCCCGGGCCGGAAAGCAACATAACGCTTTGGTGCGGTTACCTGTCAGAGCAAGAGGATCAGCCGCAATTTACGGCGCGCAAGTTGCGTCAATACCCGCCCGGTTTCGGCTCGGCCTCTTTGGTCCAAAGCCAGTCAGAGCCGGAAACCGCGCAGATATCCCGCCGTATGCTGACTGCCATGGGTTATCGCGGGATTGCTGCGGCCGAATTTAAAATAGACCCTAACACGGGCCAGTTGAAAATTATCGAGGTCAACACCCGCCCGTCCCTATGGTTCTCGGTGACGGACAAGGCGGGCAGCCCGATCATACTGCAGGCTTATCGCCACCTCGCTGGACTGCCACCATTGCCGATAGCGCCCCAACGCGACGGCGTGCGTTGGCGGTATACGTCAAAAGACCTGTATTCGAGCCTGTTTTACCGTCTCAGCCGGTTCGTCCTGCCTGCCCCGAACACGAGCATCGTTGGCCCAGCGCACTCCAGAACCTTTGCCGTTTTTGCTCTGGATGATCCTCTGCCAGCAGTTGCAGAACTGCTTTACTTCGTCCGCAAGGCGCTGCGTCGTCTGATCGGAGGGCGTCGTGGCCGGTAGGTTGATCATTTCACTGGATTTTGAGTTGATGTGGGGCGTGCGGGACCACAAAAGCATATCCAGTTACGGGGATGCCGTTCTGGGTGGCCGCCATGCGATCCCTATGATGCTGGGCAGGTTCAAACAGAACCGTATCCACGCCACCTGGGCAACCGTAGGCCTGCTGTTCGCGCGAAACAGGGATGAAATGCTGGCCTTTGCCCCCGCCATCAGGCCAACATATACAGACCCCCGTCTTAGTCCCTATCCCGCCCTGAAGCACCACATAGGTCGGGATGAAACCGCCGATCCGCATCACTTTGGCCGTTCGCTGCTGGATAACATCGCCGACACCGAAGGGCAGGAAATTGCCACCCACACCTACGGACATATCTACGCTCTGGAACCGGGCATGACGCCAGAGGCATGGCGCGCAGATCTGACAGCAGCAATCGCCATCGCAGAAAATGCGGGTCACCGGCTGCGCAGTATCGTGTTTCCGCGCAATCAATTCAGCGTCGCCAGCATCCAGGCTTGTCGAGATCAGGGTCTGTCCGTCTTTCGCGGCAACCCGTCGGGCACTCTGTACCGGCCCCGACCTGCATCAAAACTGCGCCTGCCTGTGCGCGCTGCCCGCTTTGTCGACGGGGTGCTGCCAATCGCCGGACCACTTGATTTTGCGCCGCCGCAGGAACAGAGCGGCACCACGGACGTCCCGGCATCGCGGTTCCTGCGTCCGTGGAACCCGCGTTTTCCGGCGTATTCACGGCTTCATCTGGCCCAAATCCTGCGTGAAATGACCCATGCCGCGCGAAATGGTCGGTGCTATCACTTGTGGTGGCATCCGCACAACATGGGGCGTGATACAGGCCGGAACATGGACCAACTGGATAGAATCCTGAACCAGTTCGCGCGGCTGAGGGATGACTTTGGCTTTGAAAGCGCGACAATGGCCGAAGCGGCAGCGGTGCGCGCATGATCGTCTATGTCTCGATCTTCGCCTTTCTTGCCATTCTGGGGCTAACTGTGCCCGACCGGCGCTATCTGCCCGCGCTTCTGGGGGTTTGCCTGTTCCTGTGGTGGTTCATGGGCACCCGGTATATCGTCGGTTGCGACTTCAACGGTTATTATCTGCGCTATTACGAGATTCTGCCCGGTATTCATTGGGGTGAGATACTGACCTTGCAGGAACCGGGGTTCGAGCTGTTGTCGGCCATCCTGAAAACTCTCGGTGCGCATTACATGTGGCTGAACGTCAGTACGGCCGGACTGATGCTGCTCGGTTTCTTTTTCTTCGCGCGGGAACACCGCAGTCCGCTGATGATCATGGCGCTGCTGTTTCCGGTCGTGATCGTACAACTGGGTATGTCCGGTATTCGTCAGGGCGTGGCGGTGGCGGCGTTGATGCTGGCCTCTGTCGCGTTCGTTCGGGGCTGGCGCTGGTGGACAGCGATTATCATCCTCTTGGGTGCCCAGTTTCACACTTCGGCAGTGATATTCCTGCCCATTGCCTTTTTGGCGGGCCGCCCCATCAACGTGTTACGGATCGTGGGCGGTGTGCTGCTGCTTAGCCCGTTGGCCGTTTTTCTGCTGTCTGACCGGCTGGATGTGTATTCAGACCGTTATATCCAACAGACCTATGGCGCGATCACATCCGGTGGGGCTGTCATCCGCTATGCGCTGATCATGATCCCGCAGGTCTTTTTCTTAGCCTACCATGCCAGGGTCAAGCGCGTCTTCCCAGAGGTGTATGACCTGTTGAAACTGTTTGTCATCATTTGCTTTGCGCTGCTTCCGGTTGCTGTCTTTTCGTCCATCGCCTTGCACCGGATCAATTTCTTCGTGATGCCGTTCAGTATCCTCAGCTTTGTCTACCTGTCCTTGGCTATTTCGCCGCGTAACCAGGCCGTCCTGATGCGGGCCATGCCACCGTTGATCTACGGCATGTATCAGGTTGCGTGGTTCGCAACCTCGTTTCACGCGACGGAATGCTACATCCCCTACCGCAGCTTCAGTTTCCTCATGTTGGGCGGAGCGTGAGGGCGATGCGGGTATTGATGACGGCCAACACCACCTGGAACATCGCCAACTTCCGGCTGCCCTTGGTGCAATCGCTGCTGGAGGATGGTCACGAAATAACGGTTCTGGCACCGTTGGATGATACCGCAGCGGATCTACGTCGCCTTGGGTGCCGCCACGTTCCGTTGGATATGGACGCCAAGGGCCTGTCCCCTCTGGGTGGATGGCGCCTGCACCGGGAAATGGCGCGACAGTTCCAGTCCCTGCGGCCAGATGCGGTGCTTAGCTTTACCATCAAGAACAACCTGTTCGGCGCGATGGCGGCCAAGCGGTTGGGAATGCCCTTCATCCCAAATGTGACGGGACTTGGCACGGCCTTCCTTTCTGGGCGTGTGCTGCAAATGGTGGCGGAGACCCTGTACTGGCGGGCATTTCGCGGACTTCCGGTCGTGTTTTTTCAGAACCGGGATGATCAGTCACTTTTCCTGTCGCAAGGGTTGGTTACGACCGCTCAGGCGCGACTGTTGCCGGGATCTGGGGTTGATCTGAGCCACTTCCCCGCCACGTCGCAACCGGTTGGGCAAGCTCCGGTTTTCCTGATGATTGCCCGGTTGATCCGTGACAAGGGTGTGCTGGAATACGCGCAGGCCGCAAGCATCGTTAAGCGGGACTATCCCGGCGCGGTGTTCCAGATCCTCGGGCCGACCGGGGCACAGAACCGCAGCGCCATCCCGCCAGAGGTTGTTGCGGGATGGTCGCCAGACAGGAATCTGACTTACCTTGGGGAAACAGATGATGTCCGGCCGTTTATTGCCAAGGCGGATTGCGTCGTTCTGCCGTCCTACCGCGAAGGCGCGCCGCGCACCCTGATCGAGGCCGCCGCAATGGCGCGCCCCGTGATTGCAACGGATGTTCCCGGTTGCCGCGCGGTTGTTGACGATGGGGTAACGGGTTTCCTGTGCCCGCCGCGGGATGCAGGCGGGCTGGCGCGGGCCTGCAAACGGTTCCTGGATCTGGGTCAGGGTCAGCGTAGGGCCCTTGGCCAATCCGGGCGGTTGAAAATGGAACAAGAGTTTGACCAGGCGCTTGTTGTCGCGGCCTATCGCCGGGCCTTGTCGGAGATCGGCGGGGAATGATGGATACGGCCTTTTTTGTCATGTCCAAGCTGGTTGGCGCCACGTTGAAGGGTGAAACCTGGATCATCGTCTTGCTGGGTTTGGGCATGATCGCCCACAGGCGCGCGCGACCAAGGCAAGCGGGATTGCTGACAGGGGTAGCGTTTGCCTTGCTGCTGACGCTGACGGTCTTGCCACTTGGGGACATGCTGATCCGCCCCATCGAGGCCCGCTATCCGGTAGCGCCAGACCTGCGGCGCGTTGACGGGATCATCGTTCTGGGTGGCGCGGAACAGGCGGGGAATGCCAGCTACTGGGGCTTGCCGCAGGTGAATGAGGCCGCAGAGCGGTACACAGAAGCCGTTGCACTTGCACTTGCGCATCCGGGGGCAAGGCTGCTGCTGTCGGGGGGCAGCGGCGCGCTTGCCGATCTGGGTCGCACGGGTGCCCCGCAATCGCGAATGGCGAAGGACTTGGTTGTTTCGCTTGGTATTCCGGCGGATCGCGTGCTGTTAGAGGGCACATCCCGCAACACCGCCGAAAACGCGCGCAATTCGCTGGCGCTGATCAAACCCAAGGCAGGCGAGGTCTGGGTTCTCGTGACCTCTGCCTATCACATGCCGCGTGCGATGCGCAGTTTTCAGGCAGCCGGGTGGACCGGCGTCGTGGCTTGGCCGGTGGATCATCGCGCATTCCCGGGGTTCGGGGTCAGTTGGAATCTTCCCCGCAATTTGCGTCTGGTTAACACGGCGGTAAAGGAAATCTTTGGCCAGCTTGCCTATGACCTGACCGGACGATAGGCCCCTTGCCAACGGGCTGCGCAAGGGTATTGATGGATCAATGGCAGGGCTATTCAAGTTATTCGGACAAAAAAAAGCGCGGCAGGCCGCAGGCTTTACCCATCCCGTTGCGCCCGATCAGCCTTTTCTGGCCATTGGTGACGTGCATGGCCGCGCCGATCTTCTGGAACAACTGGAGCGGATCATTCTGGAACGCGCGCCCGGCCTGCCCGCCGTTTTCGTTGGCGACTATATCGACCGGGGCGACCACAGCGCGCAGGTGCTGGATCTGTTGATGTCGTCGTCCGAGGGCGGGGTCCAACCTGTTTTCTGCCTGCGCGGCAATCACGAAGCGATGTGCCTGCGGTTTCTGGACAACCCCATTGAAACCGGCCCGCGCTGGCTGCGGTTCGGCGGGCTGCAGACACTGGCCAGCTATGGGATAAAGGTGCCTGACACCAACAAGGCGGCCTTGCAGCGGATACGCGACGATCTGGCGATGGCGATGGGCGATGCGACAATCGATTGGCTGCGCGCCCGACCCGTGATCTGGAGCAGTGGCAACGTCCATGTCACTCATGCTGGCGCCGACCCGGCCCGGCCCATGACTGAACAGTTGCGCAAGCACCTAGTCTGGGGGCACCAGGACTTCGACCAGAAAACCAGAACCGACGGTCAGTGGGTGGTGCATGGTCATGTCATCATGGACACGCCGCAGGCCAACCTGGGCCGTATCGCCATTGATACTGGGGCCTATGTCACCGGACGCCTGACCGCTGCGTTGATTGCGGACGGATCGGTGCAATTCCTGTCCACCTAATCCGCGTTCAACCTAAAAAAGAGTTAGAGACCCTCAACATCTTGTGTCATATAGGGGGTAATTTCTGCTGTATCGTATCGCTGCCAATACTTGGGATGAAACGCCGGACTGCATACAATTGGTGTGGGATCACGGTATCCCTTTTGGCGCTTTTCGGCGCCTCACCCGCTATTCCACAACAGGCCGGCGGATTTTCAGGGTATGCCGGATACAACACTTATGGCTATCCGGGTCTGATAGACATGCCCTCGGGGTTGTCGCGCCCGGATGGCGAGTTGTCATTCTCCAGTAGCCATTTCCAGAACCAGACGCGCAATACGCTGACCTTCCAGATTTCGCCGCGCCTGTCGGGCAGTTTCCGCTATGCGCTGCTGTATGATGTCAGCCCCAATGTCGGCGGCCCGGTTTCGGACTACCGCTTCGATCGCAGCTTTTCCGTTCACTACCGCCTGCTGGACGAAGACCAGCGCCGCCCCGCAGTTGCCATTGGCCTGAACGATTTCCTTGGAACCGGGATGTATTCGTCGGAATACGTGGTGGCGACCAAGACGATTGCCCCGAACCTGCGCATTACCGGCGGGATTGGCTGGGGGCGTCTTGCGGGTATCGGTAGCTTCAAGAACCCGCTGTCCATCCTGTCGGACAGTTTCGACACCCGCCCCGGTCGCGGCAGCGACAACGGCGGTATCGTCCGCACCAATAACTGGTTCCGGGGCGACGCTGCGTTGTTTGGGGGTGTCGAATGGCAGGCGACGGACAAGTTGCGCTTGCTGGCTGAATACTCTTCGGACGCCTACCCGAACGAAGATGGCACCGCGTTTGATCGCAAATCACCGCTGAATTTCGGGCTGTCTTATGCCTATCGCCCGCATGTCGTTTTCGGCCTGAACTATCTGTACGGGTCGGAAATCGGGGCGACGGTCACCGTCGGCCTGAACCCTCTGAACCCACCCGCCGGGGCCGGGCAGGACAAGGCGCCGGTGCCGGTGGTGCCGCGTGCGGATCTGGCCAAGCTGGGCTGGACCCCGGACATGCTGAACCCGAACATTCAGGCGGGCCGCCTGCACTCTGCGCTGCAGTCCGAGGGGATCAGGCTGCATGGCATTGAGGTCGGGCACCGCAGCGTCACCCTAGAGATCGAGAACGAGCGCTACGCGACCATGCCGCAGGCCGTGGGCAGAACCGCGCGCCATCTGACCGGCCTGATGCCACCCGAGGTGGACAGTTTCGTCATCATTCCGGTGTCTGCCGGAATGCGCGGGGCGGCCATCAGTCTGCGCCGTGCGGATATGGAAAGGCTGGAATTTGACGCGGATGCAGCTTGGCGCAGCTATGCCCGGGCCCAGTTTGAAACGGTTCAGGACGGGCTAAGCCCGCTGACAGGCCGCTATCCGCATTTTGATTGGGGTTTCAAACCCTACTTCACGCCCAGTTTCTTTGATCCCGACGATCCCGTCAGGGTCGATTTCGGGCTGGAACTGGCGGCGAAATACGAACCCGCGCCGGGGCTGGTTTTCCGGGGAACCTTGCGCAAGAAACTGTTCGGGAACCTTGATGAATCCGACAGGACGTCAACCTCGGTGCTGCCGCACGTCAGATCCGATTTCAACATCTACGAACGCGACGGCGACCCCGCACTGACGGAACTGACCGGCGCGTATTATTTCAAACCTGGCAAAGACTTGTATGGCCGGGTGACTGCGGGCTACCTGGAGCCGATGTACGGCGGGCTGTCGACGGAATTGCTGTGGAAACCCAACAACGGCAACTTCGCGCTGGGGCTGGAAGTGAACTATGTCAAGCAGCGCGACTTTGACCAGATGCTGGGGTTCCAGGATTACGAGGTCGCGACAGGCCATGTTTCGGCCTATTGGGACCTGGGGCGCGGCTATTATACGCAGGTTGACGCAGGTCGTTACCTGGCCGGGGACTGGGGGGCAACCTTCGCGCTGGATCGGGAATTCCGCAACGGCTGGAAAGTCGGCTTTTTCGCCACCTTTACCGATGTCAGCTTTGACGATTTTGGCGAAGGCTCGTTCGACAAGGGCCTGAAGGTGACGATCCCGCTGAACTGGGTGTCCGGTCAGCCATCGACACAGCAGTATTCCACCGTGATCCGCCCGGTTACCCGCGACGGCGGTGCACGGCTGAACGTGGCGGGGCGGTTGTATGAACAAACCCGCGGGCTGCAGCAATCCGACCTGCGCGACGGTTGGGGGAGGTTCTGGAAATGATCCGCCTGATTGCCCCGCTTCTGCTGCTGACGGCCTGTTCCGCAGGGCAGGGTGAACTGGTCAGTCCCGCGCAACTGGTGACACGCCAGCAGCTGGAACAGGTGCGGACTCCTTTGTTGTTCGCGCAACTGGAAAGCGCGCAGACCTATGCCACGATGGTGCCCGCCGGGAAGAACGGCGACGTTGTTACCTGGCAGTCGGGCGATCACCGGGCCTTGTCGCTGCAGCAAGGTGTCGTGGTGGCGACGCGAGGACTGGGCGATGACCTGATGGGATCGGATGCGGACGGCGTTGTGGCGATGCTGCACGGGCGCGCCACGGGTCAGGAATACACGCGCGTTCACAGTTATCTGGATGGCGAATACCAGCCAAAATTCCAAAGCTTTCGCTGCAGGCAAGACGCGGCCACTGTGCAAAATCTGGAAATAGTGAAGGAAATACATGTAGTTACTCGGATCGAGGAATCCTGCTTTTCCCCTGATGGTGGGATGGCGAACACCTATTGGGTGGGTTCGGACGGCACTGTCTGGAAATCCCGGCAATGGATAAGCCCGGTGCTGGGATATATGGAAACGGAATTGTTGGTGCGGTAACAACGCAATGACGGCAGCCGCAAGACGCTGTCGGTGACACGAGGAAGATCGAGATGGCGATGAGAGGGATGGCACGGACGCTTTTGCTGGGCACGGCCTTGGCGACGGGTGCGTGCGGGGTGACGTATCATAGCCCTTCGGTTCGGCAACAGGCGCAGGGGGCAGAGGTCAGAGTGATCGAGCTGACCGCCCAAAGTGTTCTGATGGCCAACCGCGAACCCTATACCCCCCGGTCCCTGCCCGAGGCGTTTTCGCAAGTGGTGTACCCCAACGCCCCACGCGGCATCGGTGCCGTGCCAACAGCACCGGAATACAAGCAAAATCAATTGGTTGGGCTGGAAACGCGCCTGCCACCAGCGGTGACGGCCGAGCCCTATCGCATCGGTGTCGGCGATGTTCTGCTGTTGGCGACCAAGTCGGCGGCGAACACTGTTGAACAATTGACGGGCCTGCTGGCGGCGCAGAACCAGCGGCAGGGGTATACGGTTCGGGACGATGGGGCGATCGCCATTCCAGACATCGGGGCGGTGATGCTGGCGGGGATGACGCTGGACGAGGCGGAGGCGAAGCTGTTCCAGGTTCTGGTGGAAAACCAGATCGACCCGGCGTTTTCGCTGGAAGTGTCCGAGTTCAATTCGCGCCGCGTGTCCGTTGGCGGGGCGGTCCGTAATCCATCTGTCGTTCCTATCACTTTGAAACCATTGAATCTTTCCGAGGCCTTGGCCGCTGTTGGCGGGGTGACGTCGAAGGATCGGGAGTACGCGTCAATCCGGCTTTACCGGGATGGAACCCTGTACCAGATCCCGATGACCACGTTCGTGACACGGCCTGAACTGGGCAATTTGCTGCTGCTGGACGGTGATGCCCTGTTCGTTGACACCAGCTATGACCTTGATCGCGCTATGGAATTTTACACTCAGTCACTTCGGGCGTTGGAATTGCGGCGCAATGCGCGCTACACGGCGATGCAGGAGTTGCAGGTGGAAATGACGTTGCGTCAATCCAGTCTGCGCGAGGCGCGCGACAACTTCCGCGCTCGTCAGGATCTGGGCGGAGAGAAGCGCGATTACGTCTATCTGACCGGCGAGGTCAAACAGCAAAGCCGATTTATTATGCCGTATGATCAACAGGTTACGCTGGCTGATGTGCTGTATGACAAGGGCGGTTTCAACACCGCGACGGGCAACCCGGCGCAGATTTACGTGTTGCGGGCTTCGACTGCGCCAGAGGAATTTGGCGCGGTGACCGCCTGGCATCTGGATGCGCGCAATGCTGTCAACATCACGCTGGCCACGCGGATGGAAATGCGCCCGAACGACATTATCTTCATTGAAGAACAACCGGTTACCAAGTGGGGACGCGCCATTCAGCAGGTGTTTCCGACCCTTCTGGGAACGGCAAGCTCGGCCGCGAACTGACGCGTCCGGGCGCGGCCTTAACCGATTGAAAACCTGTCAACCTGTACGGTTCACGTCTTCAAACGTACGATTCGTAAGCTTGGGCTTCACAGGTCGTAATAGGCATTTCCGTAGGACGAGTAGGCACCGTATTTTCCGCCGTAGCCATAGCGCTTCATCCCGGCGGGATCGATCTGTGACAGCACCAGCCCGGCGACCTTCTGGTTGACCAGCGCGAACTGTTCCAGCCCTTCCGCGACCTGCGATTTCGAGGTGCTGTCCCAACTGACCGAGAACACGACCGCATCCACCGATTGCGCGATCACCCGAGCATCGGGGACGACCAGAACCGGGGGCGTGTCGATGATCACGAAATCGTACATCTGGCGCGCGGTGCGAATAAATTCATGAAAGGTTTCCGAACTGAACACATCGGCGGCGTTCAGGCTGGTCTTTTCCCCCATCAGAACGTCAGCGCGCAGCAGGTCGTCGTGGATCACGGCCCGTTGCAGCGGGACGCTGCCGGACAGGACGGACAGGATGCCGTACTCGCCGACTGCCGAGAAATACTTGTTGAAGGTACGTCGGCGAATGTCGCCTTCGACCAGCAGAACGCGCTTGCCCATGCCGGCAAGGTTATGCGCCAGCGCGATGGCCTGCGTGGTCTTGCCCTCTGCGGGAATCGAGGAGGTGGACATGATCACCTGCGGCGGGTGATCCAGATCGGACAACAGGATAGAGGTGCGCAGGTTGCGCACGGCCTCTACCGCCGCAGAGGTAGGCCGGTCCGCCAGATAGGGGATCAGTTCCGAGCGATGCTTGATCGGGATGCGGGGGATCTGCCCCAGCACCGGCAGGCCGGTGCGACGGGACAGTTCATCGCCGGTGCGGAAACCGTTGAACAGGTATTGCCGCAGCAGGATGATCAGGATGGCCAGCGTCGCGCCGAAGACCAGCGACAGGCCCAGGATCATGGATTTACGCGGTTCGATATAGCGACCGCGTCCGGCCTCTGAGATGACGCGCACATCCGCTTGCTGAAGGCCGCGCTGCACGGTGGTTTCCTTCAGCCGCGTCAGGAAGGTTTCGTACAGAACGCCGGTGGCTTCGGCGTCGCGTTGCATCTGGACCAGTTGGGCAAGGTCGGCGGTTTGTTCACGGATCTGCTGCTGCAGACGGTCCACCGCCTGTTCCAGCGCGCCAACCTGTGCGTCCAGCCTGTCCGCGTTGGTACGGGCACGGGTCATCAGCAGGTCAGCGCGGGAGTTGAACAGGGAACCGGCGTTGCTGGTGCCGTCGGCGATGTCGCGCAGCTGGCGGTTCAGGGTCGGGTCGTTCAGTGCCGCGGCCAGGGCAGCGCGGTCACCCGAGGCGCGGGTGTTCTCCAGCGTTTCCAGATCGGTGCGGGCGGCTTGGGCGGATTGGCGGGTGGACTCCAGCCGGTCGCGCTGTTCCTTGGCCTGCCGGTTCAGGGCCTCAAGGGTTTCGGCATTGATCAGGTCGGTGTCCCCGCGCAACGCCTTGATCGCGTCCTCTTTCTGTTTCAGTTCGGTTTCCAGCGCGGCGACGCGGTCGGACAGCCAATTGACGGCCTGTTCCACGGCCTCGAATTTCACCGCGATCTGGTCCGCGATATAGGTTTGGGACAGGGTGTTGGCGATCCGGGCGGCCTTCAGCGGATCCTCTGACACGGCGGTGATGTTGAAGATGTAGGTGTAGCGGCGGGCATCGGCGGAAACGGCGCTGCGCAGCGCGGCGGCGGTGGAATTGAACACGGCCTCGGCATCGGTGTGGAGGTTTTCCGGCGCGCTGGGCAGGTCGGCGCCGATCAGGTTGCGCAAGCCGCGTTTCAGCCCCTCGGGCGACAGGGCCGGGGCAGGGCGCAGGGTGGGGTTGAATTCCGGGTCCGTGGTCAGGTCCAGCTTGCGCACCGCCGCTTCGATCACACGGCGCGAGGTGATGACCTCCAGCTCGGTGTACATGGCGGAAAACTCGGGCATGATGCCGGTGACGACGCTGTCGACCTCTTGCACCAGCGGGCGGCGCATGTTGATGGCCAGGCTGGCGGTGGCGGCATAGCGCGGCGTGGCGACGAAGAAGGCATAGTAGCCGCCCAGCAGCAGCGCCAGCGTGGTGCAGCCGGCAATGAACCATTTGCCATGCCAGAGCGTGCGAAGCAGAAGGAGGATGTCCAGCCCTTCGTCATCCGTTCCGACGGTGTGGGTGGTCGGGGCAGCCCCCTGCCCGGTGGAACCAAGTCGCGCCATTGTTTACTGCCCGTGCCACCCTTTTGGCGGGTGGTCTATAGATGCGGGTGCGTCACACCCTTTTTCGCGCTGGCCCTGATCAGGCCCCTGCGCGTCCGAATACGGTCAGCAGCGTACGCCAGAAAATCCATGCTTCCAACGCAAAACCGGTGTGGGTGATGTAATAAAGGTCGGCGCAGACCTTGGTGCGGGTGGCTTCCAGCCCTTCGGCATAGCCGACCTCGGTCTGGGCCAGGCCGCTGATGCCGGGGCGGACAAGATGGCGTTCGCGGTAGCCCTGCACGACGTCCAGATAGGCGATGGCGTGGTCATAGTAGTCGGGGCGCGGGCCGATCAGGCTCATGTCGCCTTTCAGCACGTTCAGGATTTGCGGCACCTCGTCCAGGCGGCTGCGGCGCAGGAATCCGCCCAGTGGCGTGATGCGGTCGCGCTCCAGCGGGTCATTCGGGCCGCGTGCGGCCCCGGCTGTCATGGTGCGAAACTTGTAGGCGCGGAAAGAGCGGCAGTGATGGCCCATGCGCGGCTGCACGAAGAACAGGCTGCCACGGTTGAAGAACGGGTTCAGCAACAACAAGCCGGCGACCAGCATCAACAGCGAGGGCAGCAGGAACAAGCTGAGCCCGATGTCGAAGAGTCGCTTGGTCACCCCGAAGAGTTTCCAACGGATTGCGGGGGAAAGACGCAACTGCGCCAACGCGGAGTCCGCGAGGACTCCCTGATAGGTAAAATCGTACACGCTACACCTGCCTCGGTGATTTTCTGCTCGTTAAGGCTTATTCTGCCTTTGGGGCGATTTTTCGCCGGTATTGCGAAGATTTATCCAATATTTTTAAGCGTTTGGGAAGGAAAAAATCCCGCAAAAGGTTTACGTAAGGTAAGCTTTAGGTCAATCTCCACCGCCGCGCGAGACAGCAATTGCTTAAAAAACGTGCTGATTGAACTGCGCAGCAGAAATGGGGAAAATTGGATAACATGTAAAGCTAATATTATCAGGAACTTATATGAACTTCCGCGACACGGTGCGAAGCCCCGGCAGGGTGGGTCGGTTGTGTATGTTGCGAAGGGGCAACAAACTGAGGAAAACCTGACGCTTCGGCCGCAGGAAACCCTGAAAATCAGGGGTAAGCGAGGGGCTGAAAGTCTTGGCCCGCCACAATCAGGTCGTAAAGCCGCGCGGTTCGGGCGCCTTTTTCCGACCACGGGAACAATTGATTGGCATAATCGCGGGCGGCAGAGGCCAGCGCGGCGCTGCGGGGGCGGTCGGTGACGGCACGCTCCATCGCCAAGCGGAAGCCGTGGGCCAGGTCATCGAACGGGGCCATCGGCACGGCGTCGCCACGGGTGCCGTGGCCGGTCAGATCGCCCGGCGCGCCGTAATCCACGCAGATCAGGTGCTGGCCAGAGGCCATCGCCTCGATCACCACGCCCGCGCCCAGTTCGCGGATCGAGGGGAAAACGAACACGTCGCAATCGCGCATCCACTGGGCGACCTCGGACTGGGATTTGCGGCCTTCCAGCGTCACGCAGTCCGACAGGCCGTTGTCGCGGATGAAATCCTGCATCCGGCCCAGTTCCGGCCCGTCGCCCAGGATATGCAGATGGTGCTGGCGCAGCAGGCCCGACCGGGCAAAAGCGTGCAGGGGCAGTTCCGGCAGCTTGTAGGGCACCAGCCGGCCCGCAAACAGGAACCGAACCTTGTCCCCGCCGCGCGACCCGGCGGGTTTGGCGCCGGTGTCGTTGAAAATCGCGGGGTCAAAGCCGATTTCCGGGACCATCAGGATCCGGTCATCCGGCACGCGGGTCAGATCGGCGCGGGTGTGGGAGAAGGCGGTCAGCACACAGGCGGCGCGGTCATAGGTGGACCGGGCATAGGGCAGGTACTTGTACAGGTCGCGGAAACGGCGCAGCCCTTCCTTTTCCCGCGCCTGTTCGGCGGCAAAGGCGGCGGGCCAGTCGAGGTTGCCGTTCAGCGGGCCGATCAGGAAGGGCACCGGGGATTTGTGCGCGATCCAGCTGGGCATGGTGGGCGACATCGGGGTGATGCGGTGCACGATGTCGAACTTGCCCGCCTTCAGGTCATGCTTGAAGTGCTGCCAGACCCCGCGCTCGAACGCCAGGTAGGGCAGGTAGCTGAGCATCTGCGAGGTTGAAAAGCCCACCTCTTCGCCGCCACGCAGGAAGCGGGCCAGCAGGTACATCGGGGCGGCGACGTATTCATTGTCGATATAGGTGATGTCCAGCGGCGCGTTGGCCTTTTGCAGGTTGTCGCGGTTGCGGACATGGGTGGCGACCACAACGTCGCCATGCCGGGCGATTTCCAGCGCGTATTTATAGGCGACGATGGGCAGGGACGGCCATTCGGGATTGAATTCATCCGCCAGCAGCAGGATGCGCAGCCGTTTCCCGTTCTGTTCCAATGCCTGCCCCTTTGTTCCGTTCGCTGACCACAATAACGGGGTTGCGGTCTTTATCCAGCCTGAACGCGGTGGCTGTATTTGAACGTACCGGTCGCGGTGGCCAGAAGTGCGCCGTCGTCATCGTGAATCTGTGCCTCGGCGTAGAAGATCTTGTGCCCGCCGCCGATGACGCGCCCGGTGCCGTGCAGGATGCCGGTGCGGGCGGGGGCGACGAAGTTCGTGGTCAGCGACAGGGTGATGCAGGTTTTCGGGGTTTCATCGGGTTCGTGGTAGATGCCCGCCAGCCCGCAGTTGAAATCCAGGAACGTGCAGTACAGCCCGCCATGCGCGATGCCCTGACTGTTCAGCATTTCCGGTCGCAGGGGCGCGCGGGTCCGGGCAAAGGCCGGGGACCATTCCACCAGCCTGAACCCGAGGTGCTGGTTGAAACCTGTGGCAAGCTGGGGCAGGCGGGCAAGATCGCGCATCGTGGTTTCCGTCCGTGGCGGGATGTGGTTGGGTGGTCGCGGGACGGTACTGTCCTGTGGAATGCTTCGCAAGCGTATCAGTTTCATCGGGGGGCGCATGAGCCAGACAGCCACATTTGACCCGCGGACGATCCTGAACCGGACCTTTGCGCCGGTGCGGCAGCGGTACGAGGAACGGGACTCGATCCTCTATGCGTTGGGGGTGGGGTTCGGGCAGGATCCACTGGATGCGGGGCAGTTGCCCTTTGTGTTCGAGGAACCGGCGCTGCAGGCGGTGCCGACGATGGCCGCGGTACTGGGCAGCCCCGGTTTCTGGGTGCGTGAACCGGATACCGGCGTGGACTGGCGGCAGGTGCTGCACGTGGAACAGGGGATCAGGCTGCTGCGGCCCTTGCCTGCAGCGGCAGTGGTGATCGGGCAAACGCGGGTGACGCGGGTGATCGACATGGGGCCGCGCCGGGGGGCGCTGATCTATCAACAGCGCGAGGTGACAGAGGAGGGCGGCGCGGCGCTGGCGGTTTTGACGTCTACCATCCTGGCGCGCAGCAATGGCGGATGCGGGGGCGACACCGGCCCGCGCCCGCCGGTGCATCCACTGCCAGAGCGCGCGCCGGACGCAGTGTGTGATCTGCCGACATATAGGAATGCGGCGTTGCTGTACCGGCTGTCGGGCGATCCGAACCCGTTGCACGCCAGCCCGCAGGTGGCGCAGGCGGCCGGATTTGACGCGCCGATCCTGCACGGGTTGTGCACGCTGGGGGTGGCGGGACACGCGGTGTTGCGGACGTTCTGCGATTATGATCCGGCGCGGTTCCGGGCGCTGTCGCTGCGGTTTTCCGCCCCGGTCTATCCGGGTGAAACTGTGCGGACAGAGATGTGGCGCAACGGCGAAACGATCAGTTTCCGCGCGCGTGTGGTGGAACGGGACGTGGTGGTGCTGAACAACGGGCGGGCAGAGGTCATCTAAGGCGTTCCGCCAAAACCTGAGACACGGCGTTTGGCAGAACGCAGGCAACATAGGAATGTTGTGGGTGCCCTGCCTTCATCATGATGGCCAGGTGAAAGGGGGGACGTTTTAGGTGTCCGGGCTGTCCTGCAGCGTGGCCAGCAGGTTCTGGCGCATCCGGTGCATCAGGGTCAGTAGCTGATCCACCTCGGCCTGGGTGAATCCGGCCATCGCGGCCTCGTTCACGGCAAGGGCGGCGTCGGCCAGCACCTTTTTCATTTTCTCGGCGGCGGGGGTCAGCCAGACCCGGTTTGAGCGGCGGTCACGCACATCGGGGCGACGGACCACCCATTGCGCGGCTTCCAGACGATCAATCAGCCCGCTGACGGCGACGGTGCCGATGTTCAGGCGGCGGGCCAGTTCGACCTGGGTCAGACCGTCTTCGCGGACCAGGTAGTTCAGCGCGTAGACCTGCGCCGAGGTCAACCCGTGCGGGGCCAGTTTCTGATCGAACAGGCGGGCGCGCAACCGGGCGACATGCTGGAAAATCAGCCCGACGCGTTTTTCGATCTTGTCCTGGTCCGTCATGCGGTGGCGCCTTTGCGGTTTACCGGCTTATGAGCAATTAATCGAATCGGATCAATAGAAAGCAACCGTGGCGCTGATCCGGCGGGAAGAATGGGCTGATTTGCCCGAATCAACAGCAGGCTGACACGGGATTGGCCATGTTTTGCGGCCAGTGCTTCGGAAAAAACGGGATTGTCAGGCGAATTCTACTCTCCCATCGGTAGAGTAATGAAAAATTTCGTGCGCGCCGGAAAATTGACAGACCAGCGCCTTGCTGGTGTCTGGTTAATGCCACATTCCCGCCATGATTGGCCCATTCTGGCCCCGGATCGCCCTGATTCCGGCACATTTGGATTTCGCGCGCAGCCGGGGCATGCGGTAAAAAAGGCAGGAATCGGGCACTGATTGTTGTGGCTTGGGGTTCAGACACCCCTAAACAGGGGTATTCCACCAATTTTCGATACAATACCGTGAGTTACGGAACCCCCCGATCCCAATTTTGGGAGGAGGCCGACTGGGTCCGCAGCGGGGTCTGGGCGCCGGATGTTTGCAGATGGCGCATGCCCGGATTTTCCACTGCGGACCCGTCGAAATCCGGCGGATTTCGTCGTCGTCCACAGGTTGAACACCGGTGCTGACGATTGACGGGAAATCACCAGATTTCGTAAAAATAGCTGAAAGAGAACGACAAATCTCTTTCGGTGCCGCAAAGGCCGGAACATCCGGGCGCGTGGCAGGAACCGCACCTGAGATCGGGGGATCGGGTGTCTGAAAAGACGTTCACATGCGTTGCTGCGGCGCCTGTGAAAATACCGACGACCGAGTAGCTGCGACCTTCGGGGTATTTCCGAGGGGTGGGTGAGTTGTGGCCGAATTTCCGGCCATAGCAAACCGTTCTTGCCTGGGGAAAAATGACTTTGAGTATCCGCGTTCATACCGACTATGACCTGAGAGGCCCTTTTGGTCGGGCCTCGAATGCAGACAACGCGCCGCGGCTGCGGCAGCGGGCGTCATACGGGGCGTATCGCGCCCATGGCAAGCGCCTGTTCGACCTGATGTTTGTCCTGTTGACCGGGCTGCCCGTGCTGCTGGTGGTGGCGATCCTGAGCCTGATCAGCCTGCGCGACGGCGGTAATCCGTTCTATTGCCAAATCCGCGTCGGCCGGGGCGGCCGCGTGTTCCGCATGTGGAAACTGCGCAGCATGGTGCCTGATGCCGACAAGGTGCTGGACACCTATCTGGCGGCGAACCCCGAGGCCAAGGTTGAATGGGACCGCGACCAGAAGCTGCGCCACGATCCGCGCGTCACCCGGTTTGGCCGGATCATCCGCGCCACGTCGCTGGATGAACTGCCGCAACTGCTGAACGTGTTGGTCGGGGATATGTCGATGGTCGGGCCGCGCCCGATCATGTGCAGCCAGCGCGAACTGTATCCCGGCAAGGATTACTATGAACTGCGGCCGGGGATCACCGGGTATTGGCAGACCTCGGTGCGCAACGAAACCAGTTTTTGCCAGCGGGCCAGCTATGACGCGGATTACAACGCGGACTTGTCCTTTGGGACCGATCTGAGGATCGTGGCCAAGACATTCGGCGTTGTGCTGAAGGCGACGGGCGTCTAAGGCCCGTCAGCCCCGTTTCGCGGCGATTTCCGACAGGATCAGGTCCGCCGTGGTTCTGGCCCAGGCAGACCAGTTCAGTTCATCCAGGTATTTCTGGCGGGTCGTCTGGCGCAGCGTCGCGTAAAGGTCTGGCGCGGCCAGGTAGGACCGGATCAGCGCCGCGTAATCCTGCGCGGTGGCCGACAGGGGCAGGGCGTGGCCGTTCACGCCGCTTTCCACCGGGACGCCGCCCGCGTTCAGGCACAGGGACGGCAGGCCATAGGCCGACGCCTCGCAGAACGCGAAGCCGTAGGATTCCATGGACGGCATCATCATGAAATGGGCGGATTCGAACAGGTGCTGGAACAGGCTCATCTCTTCGGGGTCGGCCTTGTTCAGCGAGGGGTAGACGGTCAGTGCGTCGCCCTGCAGCGGGGTGGCGTCCGGCGGGAGGCAGCCCACAACGGTCAGGCGCGCGTCAACCCCGGCATTGCGCAGCGTGGTAATGGTTTCCACCGTCAGCGGCCCGCCTTTGGCCCACCAGTCGCGCCCGACGAACAGGAAGTGAACCGGCGCATCCGGGGTCAGCCGGGGCGGCGTTTCCTTTAGCCCCGGCGCCGGCACGTTGGCGCCCCAGGGCACCACGTGCGACCGGGAGGGGTCCAGCCCGTAAAGCGGATCGGCCTGTTCCTTCAGCCACGCGGAGGGCCACAGCAGCAAGTCCGCCCCGCGGAACGTGTGGGTTTCGGCCTTCAGGACCAGCGGGTCCAGGTGGCGCGACAGTTTCAGGTAAGACCCGAAGGATTCGCCGATGGCGGAGTTCCGGTAGGTCG
The DNA here is from genome assembly GCA_017792425.1 of Thalassovita sp. Taxonomy (GTDB): domain Bacteria; phylum Pseudomonadota; class Alphaproteobacteria; order Rhodobacterales; family Rhodobacteraceae; genus Thalassobius. The sequence continues at coordinate 187,716 of CP051233.1, read as the reverse complement.
TCGGCGTTGCATCCGAGGTATAGACAACGGTCATCGGGTGCGGCGGCTGGATACGGTACAGCGAATGAAAGCTGTAGGCGCAAAACAGCACGTCATAGCGGCCCTGCGCCAGTTCCCGTTCCACTTGCCGGCTGATCAGCCCGGACAACAGCAGATGCGCCCGCCAGCGGCTGCGCAGTTCCAGCGCCGGGGGCAAGTTGGCGATCAGGCGGCGGACGGGTTCGGCCATGCCCCAGGATTGGCTGAGGACGGAGGTATCGGGAAACTCGCGCTTCAACGCATTGTAGATCCGGGCGTTGCCACCGGAGTAGGGGAACGGGTCCAGCGGGCTGATATCGCACAGATAGGCCACGCGGATGTCTGCTTTGGCTGGCGGTGCGGCTTTTCCGTCCATCGTGAAACTGGGTTTGTCGTGGCAATCAGGTCAATCCTAGCGGGTCAGCCCCGGCAAAGCCATCTTTTTGCCTTACGCAGCGTCCCGCGTGTTTGATAACAAGGGATAAATCAGAAGCAGCGGCGCGACGCGCGCCACAGGAACACCAAGACCATGCCCAACGGTTTCGCATATCTGGTGCTGGCGCTGTCGCCCGTGTTGTGCCTGGTGGCGTTCCGGTCGCTGTCGCCGGGGCGGGCGCTGATCGTCAGCCTGATGGGCGCCTACCTGTTCCTGCCGCCGCAGCCCACGGCCTTTGACTTTCCGCTGGTGCCTGCGATGACCAAGGAATCGCTGCCGAACCTGGCGGTGCTGATCATCTGCCTGGCGCTGTACCGCGACCGGATTTCGCTGCTGCCCGAAAGCCGGATAGCGCGGGTGTTGCTGGCGATCTATGTGCTGAGTCCGATCGGCACCACGCTGACCAATCTGGACCCGATATTCTTTGGCCGGATCGGCGTGCCCGCGATGAGCCTGAAGGACATGGTATCCACCATCTTCCGGCAGGTGGTGGAAATCGCCCCCTTCCTGCTGGCGCGCAACCTGCTGGCGGATCGGACGGGGCAGCGCGATCTGCTGATCGCCTTTGTCATCGCGGGGCTGATCTATTCGATCCCGATGCTGGCAGAGGTTCGGCTGAGCCCGCAGTTGAACATCTGGGTTTACGGGTTTTTCCAGCATAACTTTGAACAGATGATGCGGGACGGGGGATTCCGCCCGATCGTGTTCCTGTATCACGGGTTGTGGGCGGCTTTCTTTACCATGAAATGCGTCGTGGCCGCCGTTCTGCTGCTGCGCACAGAGGTGGGCCGCCTGAAAGCCATGCTGATGATGTCTGCCGTGTACCTGTTCGGGGTGCTTGTGCTGTGCAAATCGCTGGCGTCGCTGCTGTACGCGGTGGTTCTGACGCCGATGGTGCTGCTGTTGCCGCGCCGGATGCAGATGTTGGTGGTGATGGGGATCGTGGTGGTCACACTGGCCTATCCGGCGATGAAAGGCGCGGGGCTGGTGCCGGAAAAACAGATCCTGGAATATGCCGAAAAGGTAGGACCGGACCGGGCCGGATCGCTGCGGTTCCGGTTGCAGAACGAAAATGTGCTGCTGGACCGTGCGCTGGAACGCCCGGTGTTCGGCTGGGGCAACTGGGGCCGCAACCAGGTGATCGACCCGCGCACCGGGCTTTTCCAGACGGTAACCGATGGCTATTGGGTGATCGCGCTGGGAATGTTCGGCTGGGTCGGCTGGTTCGGGTTGTTCGGTCTGTTGCTGTGGCCGCTGGTGATGACCTGGGGGTATGTCCGGCGAGCGGACCGGGACCAGTTGTCGCCCTATATCGCGGGAATGTGCCTTATCCTGGCGGTGAACGTGTTCGACATGTTGCCCAATGCGACGCTGACACCGCTGACATGGCTGTGGATTGGGGCGATCCTGGGCTATGTTGAACGCAAGGAAACCCTGCTGCAGGCCAAGCCGGTGAAGGTGCAAAGCCTGATGTAGGGCATCGTCTTGGGGGAGCGGATGCGACCGATCGTTACTTGGATAGTGTTGGGGCTGACGCTGATTTGCGCCCCGTCCGCGTGGGCAGAGAGGGACCGCGCCGCCGTTTATTTCTTTGGCAACAGCCTGGTCGAGCATGACGGGCGCGCGCCGCTGACATCGGTCTCTTATTGGCTGGCGCGTCTGGCGCGGGCCGGGGGCAAGGGGTTTGCGGCGGACGGCCAATGGGGATTCATGCGGGATTTCGCCCGTGGAACACCCGCGCCGCAATGGTCCGTGCCAGGGGTGGACAGCGCCTGGCGCGGCGGGCTGTCAGGCTATGACGCGGTGGTGCTGACGCCTGCAAATTTCATCCAGTACCAGCCTGCGGACCGGCCCTATGACGGCGACAACCCGGATCGGGCCTCGCCGTTGTCGGTGGCGCGGGCGGTGGTTGAACGCAGCCATGCGGCGGCCCCCGGTGCGCGGCTGTTCGTTTACGAAGGCTGGGCTGAAATGGCGGGGGTGACGCGCCGTTTTCCGCCGTCGCAGCGCGACTTGGCAAAGTATCACCGGGTCAACGGCGGGGAGTATCACCGCTGGTATCTGGACCTGGTGCAGGACTTGCAGGCGGCGGTGCCCGGTGCGCAGGTGCGGCTGATCCCGGTGGCCAGCGTGCTGGCGCAGGTGCTGAGCGATCCGGCGCTGTCGGGCTTGGCGGCGACGGACCTGTATACCGATGACGCCCCGCATGGCACGCCCAGCCTGTATTTCCTGGCCGCCCTGGTGACCTATGCCGCGCTCTATGACGTGGCCCCCCCGGCGCGGATGGACCTGCCGGACACGATCCACCCGCTGATCCGGGACAACCTGGCCGGTATCGTCGCCACGGTGGCGCAGCGGACAGGTGTGCGATTGGCCGCCCTTTCCACACCGGGCCCGGCGCTGGCGATGGGGCTGGACGGTATCCATGACTGGTCCACCCAGTACCCGTTCATCAACGTGATGAAATCCGCCCGGCCGTGGTTGGGGCATGTCCGTGGCCAGTGGGGTGGGTTCGAAGCGGACAGGCTGGAGGCCGAGGGCTATCTGGATGAACACGGTTGGCCCATGGCGATCCCCGAGGGCGTGGACAAGCTGGAAACCTATGTGCTGACCGACCTGCCGCCCGAGGCGGGCTATTTCGCCGGGCGCTGGCGGTTGACCTATGCCGGCAAGGGCGACTTGCGGCTGGGAGGCCGGGCGCGGAACGCGACCTATGGCGACGGGGAAATCACGTTCAGTTTTTCCCCCGGCGACGGGCCGGTGGTGCTGGCGCTGCACGCGACCGATCCGGCGGATCACCTGCGCAATATCGCGGTGGTGCATCAGGACCACGCCGCGTTGCACGACATGGGGTTCCGGTTCAACCCGCAATGGCTGGCGCTGGTGGCGGACCTGCGGGTGCTGCGGTTCATGGACTGGATGCAGACCAATGGATCGCCGGTGCGCAGCTGGCAGGACAGGCCGCTGCCGGGGGATTATTCCTATGCCCGTCGCGGGGTGCCGCCAGAGGTGATGGTGGAGCTGTCCAACCTGATCGCCGCCGATCCGTGGTTCTGCATGCCGCATCGCGCGGACGATACCTATGTCGAGGCGTTCGCCGGTTTCGTGCGGCAAACCCTTGATCCGCGGCGCACGGTCTATGTGGAGTATTCCAACGAGCTGTGGAATTTCCTGTTCCCGCAGGCGAAATGGGCGGCGGACAAGGCCCGTGCGCGCTGGCATGTGGATCAGGACGGATGGATGCAATGGGCCGGGATGCGTGCGGCGCAGGTCATGGACATCTGGTCGCGGGCGTTTGGCGATGCCGACCGGCTGGTGCGGGTTGCGGGCGTGCATACCGGTTGGCCGGGGTTGGAAGAGGCGTTCCTGGAGGCGCCGCTGGCCGCGGCCGAGGGCGCAGCGCGTCCGGCGGTGGCCTTTGACGCCTATGCCGTGGCCGGGTATTTCGGGCTGGAGGCCGGCACCGGCGACATGCCCGCGCAAATCCTGCGATGGGCGCAGGACGGGGTGGTGGAGGATCTGCTGACCGCCTATCTGCGCCACGGCTCGTTGCAGGAACTGACGCAAAAGCTGTTTCCCTATCACGCCGGGGTGGCGCGGACATACGGGCTGGACCTGATCATGTACGAAGGCGGGACGCACCTGCTGGGCGTGGATCAGTGGGTAGAGGACGAGGCGCTGACCGAGGTGTTGACCCAGTACAACTATTCCGAGGCGATGGGCGGGCTGTATGCCGACCTGTTGGCGGGATGGGCGGCGGCAGGGGGCACGCTGTTCAACGCTTTCGTGGATGTGGCCAAGCCGTCGAAATGGGGCAGTTGGGGTGCGCGGCGGCACCTGCAGGATGACAATCCGCGTTGGGCCGCGCTGATGGCCTATAACGCCGGGGGCGGCGTCGGGCGGGCCGGGGACTATGCCAACGGGCTGTACCTGCGGGGCGGGGACAGCGGCCAGCAGATAATGGGCACCCCGTTCGTGGACGTGATCGTGGCCGGGCGAGGCGATGACCGGATCATCGCGGCAGGTGGCGGAGATTTCCTGGTCGGCGGCGATGGCGTGGACACGGTGGTGCTGCCGGGGGTGGCCGGGGATTACAAACTGGCGATCTGGGGCGAAACCGTTCTGTTGCAGGGGCCGGGCGCAGAAGTGGCCCTGCAGGGGATCGAGGGGATCGAGTTCGAGAGCGAGCCGGGCGCGCGGATGGAACTGGGGCTGTAACGCCTAGTCGCCCCAGATTTCCCGCACCAGCGTTTCCGCGCCAAGGCGGGAATCGAAGCGGTCCACCACGGTTTGCCGTCCGGCGGCGCTGAGGCGGGTCAGCGTGTCGGGGTCGGCGGCCAGTGCTGCGATGGCCTGCGCCAATGCCTCGGGGTTTTTCGGGGGAACAAGGATGCCGTCCCGCCCGTTGGAGATCAGTTCAGGCACGCCGCCTGCATCGGTGCCGATGGTTGGGGTGGCGCAGCTCATCGCTTCCATATAGGCGACGCCCAGCGGTTCGGCCCAACTGGCCAGCACGAACAGATGCGCGTCACACAGGCGGCGCTTGACCTGATCGGCGTCGATTGCACCCAGCAGGGTCACGTGGTCGGACAGGTTCAGGTCGGCGACCTTCTGTTCCAGAACATGGCGAAAGCCGGTGCCGCCGTCATCATCCTCGCCAGCGATGTGCAGCCGGGCGTTCAGGCCGCGATCCAGCAGCAGGCGCATGGCGTCCAGCAGGTCTTGGTGGCCTTTCACGAAATGCAGCCGGGCGCAGGTGAAGATGCGCAGGGGATGGCCGGGCGCAGGCGGCTGGTAGGGCGTATCGCGGCGCAGGGTGTCGGCGTCGATGCCCATCGGCTGAATCTGGATGCGGGCGGGCAGGTCGGGGCCAAGCTGGGCCTGCACCTCGGCGTGGATCTTGTGGGTGATGATCGTGGCGAACCGGGCACGGCGCCATTTCAGGTGCTGCCCTGGCCCGTAGTCCTGCAAGGGGCCATGCAGGGTCACGGAATAGTCCAGCCCGCCGATCCGGTTGGCCAGCGCGGCGATCATTGCAGCGCGGCCGCAGGAATGGGCGTGAACATGGGTGATACCGCGCCGTTTGCACTCGGCCACCAGACGCCGGGCGGCAGGGGTGGAAATCGCCACGTCGCGGGCCACGGCAAATCCGTCGTGGCGGACCTCTTGCAGGATTTCGGGGATCGGAAGTTTTGGCAGCGATGCCAGCAGCGCCGGGACAGAGCGGGACGCCAGATAGGTGGTGCGATCCATCGCCTGTTGCGACCAGCTGTGCGAAATCAGCCCCGGCGGTGGCGGCGTGGTGGAAAATAGATGCACCTGCACCCCCATCCGTTCCAGATGCTGGATTTCCCGCCAGAAGAAGATATGCGTCTGCCCCGGAAACTGGGGCACCAGATAGGCGATCTGTCGCGGCTGGGACACGGGGTTCTTCCTGATGGCAAAGTCTTTGTCCTTGCAACATAAACCGCGTTGCGGCCCAATGAAAAACACAAACCGCCGCGAACCCGTCAAACCCGGAATGACCGCCGTGATCAGCATCATCATCCCTGCCAGCAACGAAGAGCGGCTGATCGGCCCTTGCCTGTCGGCGCTGTTGGCCAGTGATCCGGTGCCCGAACCGGTGCAGGTGGTGGTGGTGGCCAACGGTTGCCGGGACCGAACGGCGCAGGTGGCGATATCCATGCGCGAGGCGGCCGAGACGAAAGGCTGGGCGCTGGCGGTGCTGGACCTGCCCGAAGGCGGCAAGCCGGGGGCGCTGAACGCGGGGGACGGTGCGGCGGCGGGGGATATCAGGGTCTATCTGGACGCGGATGTGACGGTGGACGCGGCCCTGCTGGGGCAGATCGCGCAGGTGCTGGATGTGTCGCATCCGCGCTTTGCCAGTGGTTCCGTGCGGATGACGGCGCGGGGGTTCGCCAGCCGCGCCTATCGCCAGATCTGGCGGCGTGTGCCGTTCTTTGCCCAAGGGGTGCCCGGCTGCGGGCTGTACGCGGTGAACGCGGCGGGGCGGCGGCGTTGGGGGGAATTTCCCGACATTATTTCCGATGACACTTTCGTGCGGCTGAGCTTTGCTGCTGATGAACGGGTCGGCGTTCCGGCAGGCTATGACTGGCCCATCGTGGAAGGGGTTGCCAACCTGATAAAGGTGCGACGGCGGCAGAACGTGGGCGTGGACCAAGTGGAACGACTGTACCCGGAGCGGGCGGTGAACGCCGATGACGCACGGCTGGGCAAGGGTGCGATGCTGGGGATGATGCTGCGCCATCCGGTCGGTTTTTCCGTCTACACGCTGGTGGCGGTGATGGTGAAACTGACCCAGAACCGCGATGACACATCGTGGAGTCGCGGCAGATGACCTATCGTGGCGGCGACATAGTTAATGATAAGATTCGTTTAGGATAAACCGGGCAGTGGGAAGATTTACAACAGGACAGGGTTTGATCGAACGGGCGGTACGCAGTTCGGTTCTGACGATGCTGGGGTTCGGCGTCTACCAGGGGCTGCGGCTGGCCTCGAACCTGATCCTGACGCGCATTCTGTTCCCCGAGGCCTTTGGGATGATGGCGCTGGTCACGGTGTTCATCGTCGCGCTGAACAACTTCAGCGACATGGGCGTCAGCCCCGCCATCATGCAAAGCAAGCGCGGGGATGAGCAGGAATTCCTGGATACCGCTTGGACCCTGCACATCCTGCGTGGTGCCACGCTGTGGGTGGCGGCCTGTCTGCTGGCCTGGCCGATTGCGCAGATTTACCAGGAACCGGCGTTGCTGTGGTACCTGCCGGTATCGGCGCTGACGCTGGTGATCAGCGGTTTCAACCCCACGAAATTCGAAACCGCCAACCGCCACCTGCGCGCCGGGCGCGTGACGCTGGTGGAAATCGGCACCCAGGTCATCGGTCTGATCGCCGCGATCGGGCTGGCCTGGGCGACGCGGTCGGTCTGGGCGCTGGTGGTGTCCGGCATCGTCAGCGCGGCGGCGCAACTGGTGCTGATGCACCTGCTGATCCCCGGCCCGCGAAACCGCTGGCGGCTGGAACGTGAGGCCGTGCAAGAGCTGATGCATTTCGGCAAGTGGATATTCCTGTCAACCGTCTGCGGTTTCCTGGTGGCGCAGGGCGACAAGGTGATCCTGGGTAAGTTCCTGAGCCTGGACCAGTTCGGTATCTACAACATCGGCTATTTCCTGGCCTCTTTCCCGCTGATGCTGGGCGGGATGGTGATCCGCCGGGTGGTGATCCCTGTGCACCGCGAAAGCCCGCCACGGGCATCCAGGGAAAACTTTCTACGCCTGCGCAAGATGCGGATGATTGCCACGGCGGTGCTGCTGGCGATGCTGGCCTGCGTGGCGGTGCTGGGCGTCTGGCTGGTGGATGTGCTGTATGACGACCGGTATCTGATGGCGGGATCGGTCGTGGTGGCGCTGGCCTGTATGCAGGGGCCGCAGATCGTGGTGCTGACCTATGATCAGGCCGCGCTGGCCGAGGGCGATTCCAAACGGTTTTTCGTGCTGACGCTGGCGCGGGCGATGGCGACGATCCTGTCGTTGCTGATCGGCTTCGAGCTGGCCGGGCTGTTCGGGGCGATCCTGGCGGTTGGCGCGGCGACACTGGCGGCCTATCCGGTCACCGTCTGGCTGGCGCGGCGTCAGGGCGCGTGGGATCCGCTGCATGATCTGCTGTTCTTTGCCCTTGGCGGGTTGCTGGCAGCGGGTGTCTTTTCGCTGCATTGGGACGAAATATCAGCCCTAATTCAGTAACTTGTTAATTTCGCTGAACAATTGTGCGAAAATGGGGATATTGACCAGAATAGCACTGTAAAGTCGTAATATGACCGTATTCTATTGGCAGGTATCGTTTCAGACCTCCTGTGAGTGAATTGGATGACGGACGGACAGCATTCGGGCATATCGGACAACGATATCGCCATTGTCGGGATGGCTGCGCACCTGCCCGGGGCGCAGACGGTGGCGCAGTACTGGCAAAACCTGCGTGACGGTGTCGAATCCATCCGCCGCCTGTCCAAGCAGGATCTGCTGGACGCGGGTGAGGCCGCGCATCTGATTGATCGCCCCGACTATGTCGCTGCCGCCGCCGTGCTGGAGGGATTCAAGGCGTTCGACGCCGATTTCTTTGGTTTTGGGCCGCAGGACGCCGCGATCATGGACCCCCAGCACCGGCAATTCCTGGAAGTCGCGTGGGAGGCGCTGGAGGATGCCGGCCACCCGCCAGACAAATTTGGCGGTCCCATTGGCGTGTTCGCGGGCTGCGGCATGGGCAGTTATTTCTATTTCAACATCTGCTCGAACCCGGACCTTGTGCAGAACGTGGGCATGTTCCTGCTGCGTCATACCGGCAACGACAAGGATTTCATGGCCACCCGGCTGAGCCATATCCTGGACCTGAAAGGCCCCTCGCTGAGCATCCAGACGGCCTGTTCCACATCGCTGGTGGCCACGCATTATGCGTGTCAGTCGCTGTTGAACGGTGAATGTGACATGGCGCTGGCGGGTGGGGTGACCATCGAATTGCCGCACGCCCGCGGTTACCTGTTCAAAGAGGGCGAGATCCTGTCGCCCGACGGGCATTGCCATGCTTTCGATCACCGCGCGCAGGGCACGGTGTTCGGCAGCGGTGCGGGTGTCGTGGTGCTGCGCCGGATGGCGGATGCGGTGCGCGACGGAGATCACATCTGGGCGGTGATCAAAGGGACCGCCGTGAACAACGATGGGGCGGACAAGGCGGGCTACTTGGCGCCAAGCGTCGAGGGGCAGGCGGCAGCGGTGGCCGATGCGCACGCGCTTGCGGATGTCAGCGCCGATACGATCGACTATATCGAGTGTCACGGCACCGGCACCTATCTGGGCGACCCGATAGAAGTGGCCGCCCTGACCAGTGCATTCCGTGAAACCACGGATGATGTCGGGTTCTGCCGTATCGGATCAGTCAAGACCAACATCGGGCATCTGGACACGGCGGCAGGGGTGGCCAGCCTGATCAAGGCCAGCCTTGCGCTGACGCACAGGCAGATCCCGCCGTCGCTGGGGTTCGAAAAGCCCAACCCGGCGATTGATTTCGACGGCTCTCCGTTCCGGGTGAACGATGTTCTGACGGACTGGACCAGCCACAAGGGGCCACGCCGGGCCGGAGTGAATTCGCTGGGCGTGGGCGGCACCAACGCCCACGCGGTGATAGAAGAAGCGCCGGAACGTGCGGATTCTGACCCGTCGGATTTTCCGTTCCAGTTGCTGGTACTGTCAGCCAAGTCGAAAAAGGCGCTGGAGGGCAATGCCGCCAAGCTGGCCGCCCACCTGCGCGCGCATCCTGAAACGCCGTTGGCCGATGTGGCCTGGACGTTGAAGGAAGGCCGCCACGCCTTTGACCGGCGGATGGTGGTCGTGGCCGAAACGTACGAGCAGGCGGCCGAACTGCTGGAGGCGGCTGACCCCCGCCGCGTGTTCAGTCATCAAGTGGTGGGCGATGCCCCGGACGTGGTGTTCATGTTCCCCGGTGGCGGGGCGCAGTACGCGGGCATGGCGCGCGACCTGTATGAAACCGAACCGGTGTTCGCCGAATGGATGGATCGCGGGCTGGAGGTACTGCAGGCCAAGATCGACTATGACATCCGCGCGCTGTGGCTGCCCGAGGGCGGGGCCGAGGATGCGGCGAACGCGACGTTGAAAAAACCCTCGGTGCAACTGCCGCTGATCATGATCACCGAATACGCGTTGGCGCAGCTGTGGATCAGCTGGGGTGTGACGCCCGCCGCGCTGGTCGGGCACTCGATGGGGGAAAACACCGCTGCCTGTCTGGCCGGGGTGATGAGCTTTGAGGATTGCATCGGGCTGGTGCATCTGCGTGGGTCGCTGTTTGATACGGTTCCGGCGGGTGGGATGTTGAGCGTTCCGATGGACGCCGAGGAACTGAAATCGCTGCTGGGCGACCGGTTGGACCTGGCGGCGGTGAACGCGCCGGGGCTGGCGGTGGCGAGCGGACCGCAGGACGCGCTGGACGATCTGGCCGAAAAGCTGGCCGCGATGGACATCCAGGCGCAGCGCATCCCGATCGACATCGCGGCGCATTCCGCGATGCTGGAACCGATACTGGGCGCATTCGGGGATTACCTGCGGTCGATCAAGTTGAACAAGCCGCAAATCCCGTTCGTGTCAAACCGTACGGGTGCGTATATAACGGATGAACAGGCCACGAGCCCCGATTACTGGGTTCAGCACCTGCGCAATACCGTGCATTTCGCCGATTGCATCACCACGTTGAGCGAGGTGCCTGAGCGGGTCTATATCGAGGTCGGGCCGGGCAAGGCGCTGGCCTCGCTGACCGGGCAGCACCCGAACGTGCAGGCCAACCAGGTGATCAGCACGCTGCGCCACCAGGACGACGCCGTTTACGATGACCAGTATTTCATGGCGATGCTGGGCCGGGTCTGGGCCACGGGCGTGGATTTTGATTGGCAGCAAATCTGGGGCGAGGCGCGTCGTAACCGCGTGCCGCTGCCGACCTATGCGTTCCAGCGGTCCGACTATTTCATCGAACCGGGCAAGGCGCGGGCCGAGGACGAAGGTTTCCTGATGCGGTCGGACACCCCCGAAGGCTGGGGCTATCGGCCATTCTGGAAGGCGCGCTTCGCCGATCTGGATCTGGACGTGGAGACGGAACTTGGCGACCCGCTGACATGGCTGGTGTTCGCGGATGACACTGGGCTGGCCGATCAGGCGGTGGACCGTTTGCGCAAGGGTGGACACCGGGTGGTGACCGTGCGCACGGGCGATGGGTTCGGCAAACTGGGCGCAGATGCGTTCGTCCTGTCGCCGGAGCGCGGGCGTGAAGGGTGTGATCAACTTCTGCAGGTGCTGGCGGCAGAGGGCGCGTTGCCCGACCGGATCGCGCATTTCTGGCTGGTGACAGAGCGCGAAACCTTCCGTCCGGGCAGCAGCTTTTTCCACCGCAATGTGGAACAGGGTTTCTATAGCCTGATGTTCCTGGTGCAGGCACTGGCCGACGAGGGCGTGGAGCAGGTGCATCTGTCCGTGTTCACCTCGGGCGCGGCGCAGGTCCGGGACGAAGCGTTGCCCTACCCCGAGAAATCCACCGTCATGGGCCCAGCCCGCGTGATCCCGCGCGAATTTCCGGGGATCACCTGCGCCGTGCTGGACGTAGAAACCAGACGTAAGCGTATGGATATCCGCCCGGTGCTGGAGGAGATGCTGGCGACCCCCGCCAATACCGTTGCCGCGCTGCGTGGCGACAAGCGGTATGAGCAGACTTGGCGCGCCGAACCGCTGGTTGGGGATGATCCTGTCACCGGCGGCACGATCCTGATCACCGGCGGTTTCGGCGGGATCGGCCTGACCGTCGCCGGGGAAATGATCCGCCGTCACGGGGCGAAAATCGTGCTGCTGTCGCGTGGCGGGCTGCCGGAGCGGGATCAGTGGGACCGCGTGATCGCGCAGAACGCTCCGACCTCGACCGTGGTGCGCCGGATCATGGCAGTGCGAGAGCTGGAGGTGCAGGGCGGCAAGGTTCTGGTGCTGCAGGCCGACGTGTCCAACGTCGAGGAAATGACCGTGGCGAAAGCTGCCGCCGAGGCGGCCTTTGGCCCGATCACCGGGGTGATCCACGCGGCGGGGGTGATCAGCGACGCGCCGATCCTGGGCAAATCCCTGACCGAGATCGAGGACGTGTTCACCCCGAAAATCCACGGAACGCAGGTGCTGGACGGGTTGTTCCCGGACGGGTCGCTGGACTGGATGGTGCTGTTCTCGTCGTCCTCGACCGTGACAACGCCCGCCGGACAGGTGGATTACGTTGCCGCCAACGAATACCTGAACGCCTTTGCCAAGGCGCGCGCCGGGGGCAAGACCCGCGTGCTGGCGATCGACTGGGGCATCTGGGCACAGGTCGGCATGGCGGCCGAGGCGATGGCCGCCCGAACCGGGTCCGCCGAGCCGGCGCCAGAGCTGCCTGTCAAGGCACCGCTGTTGGATTGGGCCAGCTTTGACGAACAGGGCAACCGGGTGTTCGGCGCAGATTACGCGGTGCAGGACCGCTGGGTGCTGCACGATCACCGGACCCGTGCCGGGGACGCGCTGCTGCCCGGAACCGGATATCTGGAACTGGCCTATGAGGCGCTGCGCGCACAGGGGGAAAGCGGCGCGTTCGAGATCCGTAACCTGACTTTCCTGCAACCGTTGCAAGTGGATGGCGCGGGCCGTGCAGTACGGGTGGTCCTGCCCCGGTCCAACCTGGGTTATGACCTGCGGGTCGAAAGCGCCGCGCCCGGTGCGGGGTTCGATCTGAACGCAGAGGCGGAATTGTCCCTGCTGCCGCTGGAGCGTCCGGCCAAGCTGGATGTTGCCGCGATCGAGGAACGTTGCCCGCGCGTGCTGGAGGCAGACAAGGGCCATATCCGCAGCCCGCAAGAGGCGCATTTGAATTTCGGTCCGCGCTGGCACGTATTGCGTCGGACCGCGCTGGGGCAGGGCGAGGGGACCGCCCGGCTGCGTCTGGCAGAGGCCTATGCCGGGGATGGCTGCGGCCTGCATCCCGGCCTGATGGATCTGGCGACCGGCTGGGCGATGGAGTTGATCCAAGGGTATCAGCCGACCCACCTGTGGGTGCCGATGACCTATGCCAGCGTCCAGGTGTTCGAACCGCTGGGGGCCGAGGTGGTCAGCTATGTCCGCAATGCCGCCGGCAATATGACCGAGGGACAGGCGGCGACGTTTGACGTGATCGTCGCCAAACCAGACGGTACCGTATGTATCGTGGTCAAGGGATTCACCATCCGGCGGCTGGAACGCGGCGCCGAATTTGCACGGGCTGCCGAGCAGAAGAAAACAGCGGAACCCGTCCATCGGCCGCTGTCTCCGGCGGAACTGCGGTTGCAGCACAACCTGTCCCAGGGCATCCGGCCCGAAGAGGGCGCGCAGGCGTTTTTCCGCGCTCTGGCGACCGGGTTGCCGCAGGTGGTGGTATCCTCGCTGGACCTGCACGGGCTGATTGCCCAAACCGCGGTGACAGAGACCCCCGAGGCCAGCGAGCAGAAATTCCAGCGCCCGGAACTGGACAGCGAATACATCGCGCCCGAAGGCCCGCTGGAAACCAAGCTGGCACAGATCTGGGAAGAGTTGCTGGGCGTCGGCCAGATCGGGGCCGAGGACAGTTTCTTTGACCTGGGCGGGCATTCGCTGGTGGCGGTGCGGCTGTTCGCCAAGGTGAAGAAGGCGTTTGGCGTGGATTTTCCGATCTCTGTCCTGTTCGAAGCGCCGACGATCCGCAAATGTGCGGCGCTGATCGCCGAGGCCGGGGGCGCGGCAGAGGATACGCCGGATACCCCGGACGCTCCGAAGCAAAAGAAACAGGCGCGCCGGTTCACCCATATCGTGCCGATGCACGCGGGCGAAGGTGGACCGAAAACGCCGTTCTTCCTGGTAGCGGGCATGTTCGGCAATGTGCTGAACCTGCGCCACCTGGCGCACCTGCTGGGGCATGACCGGCCGTTCTATGGCCTGCAGGCACGTGGGCTGTATGGCGAGGACGCGCCGCATGACGACCTGGTGCGGGCGGCCAGCGACTATATTGCGGAAATGCGGCAGGTGCAGCCCAAGGGGCCGTACATGGTGGGCGGGTTTTCCGGCGGGGGGATCACCGCCTATGAAATCGCGCAGCAACTGAAGGCGGCGGGCGAAGAGGTGTCGCTGCTGGTGATGCTGGATACGCCGCTGCCGGTGCGCCGTCCGCTGACGCGACAGGACCGGATGGCCATCCAGAAACAGGAACTGAAGGCGGGCGGCCCAGCCTATGTGGCCCGCTGGGCGATGAACCGTATCCGCTGGGAAATCGCCAAGCGGCGCGGACAGGCCGAGGCGCAGCAGGCCAGCCACAGTTTCCATAATGAACGGATCGAAGCGGCGTTCCTGGCCAGCGTCGCAAAATACCAGGTGCGCCCGTGGGATGGTCCGCTGGCCCTGTTCCGCCCGCCGCTGGTGGGCAAGTGGGAGGTCGCGCCGAGCCGCTGGGTGAACGATGAACGCGCCTATGTGCTGGCAGACAACGATTGGACCCAGCATGCCCCGCGGATCGAGGTATACGAGGTGCCGGGAGACCACGATTCCATGGTGCTGGAACCGAACGTCCGCGTGTTGGCGGCCCGGATTCGCGCCTGCATCGACCGGGCTGAAACTCCGCCGGACATGAGGGAGGCTGCCGAATGACCGACGCGCCTGTCCTGCTGACCGTTGTCCTGAACTGGCGCACGCCGGACATGACCCTGCGCGCGGTGGAACACGCATTGGCGGCCATGGACGGGATCGCCGGGGAAATCGTGGTGGTCGACAACGATTCCGGTGACGGGTCGTTTGACAAGATCAGCGACCACGTCACCGCGCAGGGCTGGGACCGGGTGCAGGTGGTGCAATCGGGCCATAACGGCGGATTTGGCGCAGGCAATAATTTCGGCATCCGCACGGGGTTGAGCGATGGTAGAAAGCCGGATTACGTCTATATCCTGAACTCTGATGCCTTTCCCGCGCCTGACGCGATCCGGCTGTTGATGAATGCCCTGCAACACGACCCGGCGCTGTGGGCGGCGGGCAGCTATATTCACGGCCAAGACGGTGATCCGCACCAGACCCTGTTCCGGTTCCCGTCCGTCGCCGGGGAATTCGAGGGTGCGATCCGGCTTGGCCCCGTTTCGCGCCTGCTGAAACGCAGCATCATGCCTTTGCCGGTACCGGACAAAGACGTGCGGGCCGACTGGATGGCAGGGGCCAGCGTGCTGATGCGGCGCGATGTGCTGGATGAAATCGGGCTCTTCGACGAAAGCTTTTTCCTGTATTTCGAAGAAACGGACCTGTTCCTGCGCGCGGCGCGGGCTGGGTACCGGTCTGTCTACGTTCGCGACAGCCACGTTATGCACATTGGGTCCGTGTCCACCGGAATGAAAACCTGGGACCGCGTGCCCGGGTACTGGCTGGATTCGCGTCTTCGCTATTTCGTCAAGAACCACGGCCCCGCCTATGCCTTTGCCGCCACGGCGGTACATCTGGCGGGCGGGTTCCTGTACTGGCTGCGCCGCCGACTGGAAGGCAAGCCGGTCAATACCCCCGAACATTACCTGCGTTCGCTTTTCACTCATCATTTGTCATCCGCCCTGCGCGCCCTGACCGGGGCGCGCGCTACCCGTCGACCGGCCCGCACCAAAGCCCGGACGACCAACCCGGAGTAATTCCATGTCCGCCTTTTCCAGCCTCCTGATCGGGAATGAATCGCTTGTCATCCAATGCGGCGAGGTGCTGCTGTCCAAGGGGCACGGCATCACGGCGGTGGTCACGCGGAACCCGGCGGTCGCCGGTTGGGCGCAGGGCAAGGGGCTGGCGGTGCACGCGCTGGACGGGGTGCCGGCTGGGCTGGGCTATGACTGGCTGCTGTCCATCGCCAACCTGGACATCATCCCGCCGGGCCTGCTGGACGGGGCGGCGCAGGGGGCCGTCAATTTTCACGACGGTCCGCTGCCGCGCTATGCCGGGCTGAATGCGCCGGTCTGGGCGCAGATCAACGGCGAACCGGCGCATGGCATCACCTGGCACCTGATCGAAGGCGGAATCGACGAAGGCGATATCCTGGCGCAGGCGACCTTCCCGATCAGCGCCGAGGATACCGCGCTGACCCTGAACACCCGTTGCTATGAAGCGGCGATAGACACTTTCCCGGCGCTGGTGGATCAACTGGCCACCGGCGCACCGGCGCGGACGCCGCAGGATCTGTCACAGCGCAGCTATTTCGGGCTGAAGAAACGGCCAGACGCGGCGGCGGTGCTGGATTTCACCCGGCCCACAGCTGACCTGATGCGCCTTGTCCGGGCGCTGGATCATGACACCTTCCGCAACCCGCTGTTCGCGCCGAAGGTGCAGATCGGGGACCGTGTGGTGCTGGTCCGCAAGGCCGAAGAGGCCGAGGGCAGCGGCGCACCCGGAACGGTGCTGGAAACGACGCCGGACATGCTGACCGTCGCCACCACCGATGGTGCGGTCCGCCTGACCGGGTTGACCTTGCTGCATGGCGCGTCCAAGCCCAAGGCGGGCGAGGTTCTGGATCGTCCCGATCCCGCGCTGACCGATTTGATGAAACCCGCCGTGGACGCGGAACTGGCCTATCGCAAGGTGTTGGACAGCTATACCCCCGCGCGGCTGGCCTATACCGGGACGCATCAATCCGGCGCACTGGACCTGGCGTTGCCGGTGTCGGCGAGCCTGTTCCCGTCCATGGCCTTGATTGCGGCGCGACTGGCAGGCACGGACACCACCGATGTCGCGCTGGTGCTGCACGGGGATTCCGCCCATGTCACCGGCTGGGCGCCGATCCGGGTGGTGCTGAATGACGATGCCGGGGAACAGTCCGCTTCGGTACAGTCGCAGATCGCCACGGCGCAGGCGCGGGGGGGCTTCCCTGCTGACGCGCTGGCCCGCCGCCCGGACCTGTCCGATACTGCCTTTCCGGATGTCGCTTTGTCATTGGTGCCGGGGCTGGCAGCCGGTTCCGTGATCACCTTGTTCGTGGGGGATGGTCAGGCACACCTGTATGCTGACGCTGGCCGTGTATCGGAGGAGGCCCTGCAGCGGATGGCGGCGCGGCTGGCGAAATTGGCCAAAGGTGTCACTGGCACCGTGGCGGATCTGGACATCCTGCCGGACGCCGAACGGCAACTGGTCCTGGCCGATTGGAACGCCTCGCAGGCGGTCTATGACCCCGATCTGTGCATTCACCGGATGTTCGAGCGGCAGGTGGCGAAAACCCCGGATGCCGTCGCACTGGTGTTCGAGGGCGAAGAGCTGACCTATGCCGAACTGAATGTGCGGGCAAACCAGTTGGCGCATGTGCTGCGGCAGCGGGGGGTGAAACCGGGTACGCTGATCGGGCTGCACACCCAGCGATCCACCCATCTGCTGATCGGGGCGCTGGGGATCCTGAAGGCGGGGGGGGCCTATGTGCCGCTGGACCCCGGTTTTCCGGCGGACCGTATCGCGCTGTATATCGAGGATTCGGGCTGCCCGCTGATCGTGGCGCAGAAATCGCTGATGGCGGAGCTGCCTGCTGGGAACGCCCAGGTGATCGCGATAGACGCTGACCCGGCGTTGCTGTCTGCCCCCACCGATGACGTGGACTCTGGCGTGCAGGGCAGCGATCTGGCCTACATGATCTATACCTCGGGGTCCACCGGGCGGCCCAAGGGCGTGATGGTGGAACATCGCAACGTGTCGAACTTCTTTACCGGCATGGATGCGCGCATTCCGCATGATGGCGGCACATGGCTGGCCGTGACCAGCCTGTCCTTCGACATTTCGGTGCTGGAGCTGTTCTATTCGCTGGCGCGCGGGTTTAAGCTGGTGGTCAGCGGTGACGAAAGCCGTACGCTGGTGTCTGGCGGGGCGATGAACGTCACCGGCAAGGGGATGGATTTCAGCCTGTACTATTGGGGCAACGACGATGGTGTCGGCCGCGACAAGTACCAGATGCTGTTCGAGGGCGCGAAGTTTGCGGATGAAAACGGCTTTGTCGCGATCTGGACGCCGGAACGGCATTTCCACGCATTCGGTGGACCCTACCCGAACCCGTCCGTGACCGGGGCCGCGGTGGCGGCACTGACCAAGAACCTGGCCGTGCGTGCGGGCAGTTGCGTGGCCCCGCTGCACCATCCAGCCCGCGTGGCCGAGGAATGGGCGGTGATCGACAACCTGACCAATGGCCGGACGGGGCTGGGGATCGCTTCGGGCTGGCAGCCGCATGATTTTGTGCTGCGCCCGGAAAATGCGCCGCCCAACAACAAGCAGGCCATGCTGGACAGCATCGAGGTGCTGCGCAAGCTGTGGGCCGGGGAAGAGGTGGAATTCCCGCTGGGGGACGGCAAGACCCATGCCGTCGTGACCCAGCCGCGCCCGGTGTCCAAGAAACTGCAGGTCTGGGTGACCACTGCCGGCAATCCCGAAACCTGGAAAGAGGCCGGCAAGATCGGCGCCAATGTTCTGACCCACCTGCTGGGCCAATCCATTGACGAGGTCGCAGGCAAGATCCGCCTGTACCACGAGGCGCTGCGCGAGGCGGGTCACGATCCGGCGGATTTCAAGGTGACGCTGATGCTGCACACCTTCCTGGCCGAGGACCGTGAAAAGGCCCGCGAAATCGCGCGCGGCCCGATGAAGGACTACCTGGCCTCTGCCGCCGCGCTGATCAAGCAATTCGCCTGGGTCTTCCCGGCGTTCAAACGGCCTGAAGGCGTCAGCAACCCGTTCGAACTGGACCTGGGAACGCTGTCGAACGAGGAACTGGACGCCATCCTGGAATTCGCCTTCCTGCGGTATTTCGAGGATTCCGGCCTGTTCGGCACCGTCGAGGATTGCCTGGCGCGGGTCGAGCAGCTGAAACGGATCGGTGTCGATGAGATCGCCTGCCTGATCGACTATGGGATCGAGAAACAGACCGTTCTGGACGGGCTGACCCATCTGGCGAAGGTCCGTGAACAGTCCAACGTGCAGGCGGAACTGGATGCCGATGATTTCTCGATCGCGGCGCAGATCATCCGGCATGACGTGACGCACCTGCAATGCACCCCGTCCATGGCCCGCATGATCGCCATGAACGACGAGGCGCGGTTCGCCCTTGGCCGCGTGAAAACGCTGATGATCGGCGGCGAGGCCCTGCCCGGCGCATTGGTCAACGACCTGCGGGAAACCACCAGCGCCCGGATTGAAAACATGTACGGGCCGACCGAAACCACGATCTGGTCTATGACCCAGACGGCGGGCAGCGGTGAAAGCGTGGTCAATATCGGCACGCCCATCGCCAATACGCAGGTGTATGTTTTGGATCCGGCGATGAACCCGGTGCCGATCGGCGCGGCGGGGGAACTGTACATCGGCGGCGCGGGCGTGACCCGTGGCTATTGGCAGCGCGAGGATCTGACGGCAGAACGCTTCCTGCCCGATCCGTTCCTGCCCGGAAACCGCATCTATCGTACGGGCGATCTGGTGCGCTGGCGGGATGACGGGCGGCTGGATTTCATCGGTCGCGCCGACCACCAGGTAAAAATCCGCGGCTACCGGATCGAACTGGGAGAGATCGAGGCGCTGATGGACGCCACCCCCGGTATCCGCCAGTCCGTCGTTCTGCCCAGAGAGGACACCCCGGGCGATGTGCGACTGGTCGGGTACTACACTACCTCGGCCGAGGTCTGTCCGGTCAAGCTGAAGGAAACCCTGTCTGCTGCCTTGCCGGATTACATGGTGCCGTCGGCCTTCGTGGCAATGGACGCCTTTCCGCTGACCCCGAACAAGAAGGTAGACCGCAAGGCCCTGCCAGCGCCCGCAGATGGTGGGCAGGCCGAAGCAGCGGAATACGTGGCCCCGGAAAACACCATTGAAAAGGACATCGCCGCCATCTGGTCGCGGGTGCTGGGTGTTTCTGCCATCGGAAGCCGGGACAATTTCTTTGCCCTGGGGGGGCATTCGCTGCTGGCGGTGCAGGCACATCGGGAAATCCGGCAGAAACTGGGTGCGGCGAAATTGTCGATCACCGACATTTTCCGCTTTCCAGTGCTGTCGGCCCTGTCCGCCCGCGTCGCCGAGATGACGGGTGCCGGGGGGCCGCCGAACGATGGGGGCGCCGCGCCGGACAACGGCGAACAGGCGCAATCCCGGTCCGAGGCGATGGCGCGGCGCCGTGAAATGCGCGCCCGCCGGACGACGCGCGGGTGATGACGCCCGGCAACGTCGCCGGCCTGTTCCAGCACCCGGTCGGTGTTGGTATGTCCGATCCGCGCTCGGGTTCGGGGACGCTGTTCGCAGAGGAGGAACCCGCCGTTCTGCGCGCTGTTCCCAAGCGGTGGCGGGAATTCATCGCAGGCCGTGTCGCTGCGCGGCAGGCCTTGGGCAACATCGGCGGACCAGCCCCCGCGCTGCCCGCTGGCGCGGATCGGTTGCCGGTCTGGCCGGATGGCTTCACCGGGTCGATTTCCCATTGCGAGGATCTGTGCCTGGCCGTTGCCTCGGGCCATGTTCGCGCGCTTGGGCTGGACGTGGAACCGGCCACCGACTTGCCCGCTGAGCTATGGCCGGAAATCCTGTTGCCGCCGGAACTGTCTGATGTAACGGGCGCTTCCAATCCCGGTGTGACGGCCAAACTGGTGTTCTGCGCCAAAGAGGCGGCCTATAAGGCGCAGTACCCTCTGACACGGGTGATCTACGGCTTTCACGATATGCGGCTGACGCTGTTGGATGACCATCAGTTCACGGCGGAATTCCGAATCCCGGTCGGGAATTTCCGGCCTGGCGATCGACTGGTGGGCCACTATTTCATCGATTCGCAGCACATTGTGGCAGGCGTCGAAATCCGATAGCCCCGGCGCAGGCCCGAGTGTCGCCGCAATTCGCAGCGGGGTTTGCCGCGCCGCCGCATCGCAATTTCGCCGCATTCCGCGCCCGAGTATTCCCAAAATCCGGGAAAAATCGCCAAATCCTTGCCAAATATGGCAAAAATATGGCCGTGGTCCACGTATCCGAAATGTATTGTTTCCCAATCTGCCCGGGGAAAAGATGGAAAGAATAAGGCGGGCGGGGTAAATTGTGACCCAATTATGGCAGCTTTCTGGCGCTTCTGGGTGCCGTGGGGCGAAAGGTGCCTCATTTGAATGCCGTGCCGTATGGGTGTTTGGTGTGCTGCCCCGATCCGATGTATGAGGAAGCCGATGAATCAGACCTTCTCGATCTCTGCAATCTTTTCGGCCTGCGTGCGCAGGCTGTGGCTGATCGTTGTCGTGACCATGCTGGGAACGGCGGTCGCCGTCGTCTATGCGCTGACACGACCCGCGATCTATGAGGCCACCGCCGTCATCCAGATCGAAACCCCGCAGGTCGAGGAAAACCTGGCCGTGCCCGGCTCCGCCGCGCGCAGTTCTGCCGCGGAAAACCGGCTGAAGCTGATCGAGCAAAAACTGATGTCGCGCGACAGCCTGGTTGATGTAATTGACAAATTTGGCCTCTATTCAGGCGATCCGGCGATGTCCACGGCGATGAAGGTGGGGCTGCTGCGGGAATCTGCGCAGATCGAATCGCTGATCGACCCGGCACAGGCTTGGCGGCCCGATGCGCAGCCGTCCGGGCTGATTATCACAGTACGCATGAATGATGCGCAGCTGGCTGCGGATGTGGCCAATGAAATGCTGTCCCGTGTCCTGATCGAAGGCAAATCGCGCCGGTCTGGTCGGGCTGAACGCACCCTGGCCTTCTTTGAGGCTGAAGAGGCGCGCGTGACTGCCGAAATTACCGCGATGGAGGGTGAGCTTGCGGCCTTCAAGACTGCCAATCAGGATTCGCTGCCGGCCAACTTGGCCACGCAGCAGGGGCAGATGACCCGGCTGAAGGAAACCCAGCTGGAGGTGGAACGCAAGATCATCGAACTGCAGACCCAGGGTGACCGTATGCGCGCCGAGGATCTGGCCCGCCAGACCAACCTGCTGCGTCAGCAGCGGCTGCTGCTGGAAGAACGCATTCGGATCATCCAGGTCGCGCTGGACGCTGCCCCCGAGGTGGAACGCCAGTTGAGCGCGCTGGAACGCACCATGACTCAGTTGAAGGACGAATTGACGGTGATTACGGCCCGCCGGACAGAGGCGGCGATGAACCAGCAATTGGAAAGCCAGAACCAGTTCGAACGGTTCGAAGTGCTGGAAACCGCAATCGTCCCGGAATACCCGGTGTCCAAGGGCCGCCGCAAGCTGGCGATGGCCGGGGCTGTCGGGGCGCTGATGCTGGCGATTGGCCTGGCGCTGGTGCTGGAGTTCACCAGTTCCACCCTGCGCACCGCCGCCCAGTTTGAGCACGAACTGAACATTCGCCCGGTTGTGGTGATCCCGAATCTGGATCGCAATTCCGCCCGCCGCCGCCGCCGTCTGGCCTGGATCATCTGGCTGTTGGCGCTGGTCGCCGGGTCAATGATGGTGATGCGAGTGCGCGCGCAGGAAATGGCAGAGGTCTTTGGCCTGGCCAGCCGCGCGTCGCGAACCTAATAACCGTACTGCTCGGTCGGTGCGCCATCGGCCTTGTTCAGAACGACCCCCAGCAAAGGCACATCGTCACCCAGTCTGCGCAGCACTTCGGTGACTTCGGTGGCGCTGGTCTGCGCACCGCTGGCGATGATCAATACGCCGTCGTACATATGCCTGAAGGCGATGACGTCATCCTGCACCAGTGCCGGGGGCAGGTCGTACAACAAAATGTTCGGGGCCAACTGGCATTCCAAATCCTCGATCCTCGCGCGCGTGTCCGCATGCTGCAGCAATTCCGCCGCGTAGGGTTCGGCCCGGTCATTCATGCCGACGGCCAGCGTGTTGCCGATCTTCAGGCTGTTATCTGCGAACCGGCGGAAATGCTGCTGAACGCTGCGTTCGCCGCGCAGGAAAGCGCCCATGCTGCCGGGGTTTTCCACCCCAAGAACGCGGGAAATGCTGGGCCGGCGCATGTCCAGATCCATCAGCACGGTCTTGCAGTTGTCATAACGCGACAGGGTGATCGCCAAGTTCATCGCCACAAAGCTTTTGCCGCAGGCCGCTGTCGGAGAGGTGATCGCGACGCGGCTCCAGCCCTTGGCGGACAGGGTTTGCACCAGCCGGGTGCGCAGCACGTCAAAGGTGGCATGCGCGGGGTCGTGCCGGGTGGCGGTGATGATCAGGTTTTCATCCAGCAGCGTATCGTTGACCGGGATTGTCGCCAGCTTGTCCCACAGGCCGTTCTGTTCCGGCAGGTCGTCGCCACGCAAGGCCGCGCGTACGGCCTTTTCCTGTTCTTCCATGTCTGCGGCATGCCGGGTCACGCGCTCCAGGAACCTGGGGCGGTCGTCTTTTTCGGGCCGATCCCGCCGCTTCCGGCGTAGGACATAGTCTACCATCTGCTCTTGTCCCCTTGCTGGGGTCCTCTGGCGAATCTTCGTCAACGACACCTGTGTGCCGACGGCTTTGTTCACACCTAAAGAACAAAAGAACTTGGGCGAAAATAAGCCGCAAACGCAGCATTTCCCCCCTTACAGGCCAAATAGATTGGCGCGGCGGATGGATTTTTCAACGAAAGCATCGTGGTCCTGTTCCGGCGCCCAGCCCAACACCGCTTTGGGCCGGCTGTTGTCAAAGGGCGAATAATGCGCGCGCGATTTCCAGTCTGACAGGGACGGGCGCACCACCCCTTTGCGCCGCAGCACGTATTTCTTCAGCGCATATTTGATCCCGTCGGTGGCGTAGAAGCTGCTGAGATCACCACCAGTCACGCGGATGCGCACGCCCAACGTCTTGTGGATCGCGTCGAAGTAATCACGCGCGGACATCATCGGATCACCCACCAGGTTAAAGGACTGGCCCACGGCTGCGTCTTCTTCCATCATGCGGATCAGCCCGTCGCTGACGTCATCGGCCAGAACGAACGGCAGCATGTGGCGCCCTGCCCCCCACAGTCGGACAGCACCAGAGCCATGCCAACGCCCGATGCCCCAGTGCTGCAGCGGCCCGCCTTCGCCCACCACGATGCCGGGCCGGGCGATTACCACCGGCAGACCACGGGTTTCGTGCAGTTCCATCAGGCGGCGTTCGCATTCGGCCTTGGACCGGGCATAAAGGTTGCGCTGGTCCATGTCGCCAAAGGGCGTGTCCTCGGTGATCGCGTCCTCGGGGTTGGACATGTCGTAGGATGCGATGGTGCCGGTATAGATCAACCGCTTCACACCGGCGTCCAGGCAGGCCTCGGCCACGCGGACGGTGGTGCCGACGTCATTCTTCAACGCCTCGTCCCAGGTCTGATCCATTGATTTGGCCAGGTTGAAAACCGCGTCGATACCTTGCATCGCCTGTGCCAGCCCATCCTTGTCGTGCAGGGATACGCTGACCGTTTCCACGTGCTTGGCGATGTCGCCGAAGGGGCCGCTTTTACCCCGGCTGACCACGCGTACGTCATAGCCGCGCCGCACCAGTTCGCGTGTCAGGTTGCGCCCGATAAAGCCGGTGCCGCCGATGACCATCACAGTGGGTTTCGGTTTGCCGCGCTTCGGCTTGGGATCTTTCGGCAGATCCAGCTTGGCCAGGGTCGCGTCGATCGCATTCATCACCCTATGTGCGGCCTTGCCGTCGAACCGGGAGTCCATCGGCGTCCGGTGGCGGATCGAGTCGTACACCGCATCAATCATGCCTCGGAAGCTTAGCCCGTAGGGGCTGCGCTGGTTCAGGCTGCCAACCTGCCGCGCCGCGTTCACCACGCCTTCGTGAAGGTGCTGCCATGACAAGGACAACTGCTTGGCTAGCGGGTTCAGCACCAGGTCGGCGGTGTTGTCATGCTCCAGGATCAGGGTATCGGCAGCATAGTCCAGCCGCGCGACCCCACTGGACCCGCGCACGACGACGGACCGGTCATCCGTCGTTTCCACAAGTGAGAAGTTCAGCGCCACGTCCACGGTTCCGGCCCGTGCCAGAACCCGCCAGGACTGGTGGCGCTGCTTGCCATCCGGCAAGGTGATCGGCTGACCTGTTTCGGCGCTCAGAATGTCCAGCCCGCCCAACAGATCCACGGCAAAGGCAAAGGGGTGCGGGCCCAGTTCCAGCAGCAGGTTTTGCGGGTTACGCAGTAGCCACAAACCATACGGTCCCGCACGTAGCGGCCCCATCGGCAGCGCCCAGTTCACCTGTACCGTGTTCACTTGTCCGAGGTCGCCATTCTGCACCGCGTTTTTCAAACGGCCATAGGACGGCAAGCCCAGGAAATTGTGCCCGGCTGCAAAACTGACGCCCTTTGCGTCGGCCGCAGTTGATATTTCCTGCGTTTGGTCAGCAGTCAGCGCAACAGGTTTTTCCACAAGCACGTGAAGCCCGGCAGCGATACATTCCAGTGCCAGCGCATGGTGGGAATCCGGCGGCGTAAGGATGTGGACGGCCTGAACGACCCCGGCCAGCTCCGCGACCGAGGTGCAGGCTCGTACGTTGTAGGCATCTGCCATCCCTTTTGCCGCGCCGGCAGAGACATCGCAGATTGCTGCCAGTTCCGCGTCCTTGCAGGCCCGCAGGGCATCCGCGTGCCACGTCGCGATATAACCGGCCCCAATCAGGCCAACCTTGATACGTCCTGCCATGTCCCCCTCCGTTACTTGTACTCGATAATCCGCATGTCCGCGCCGGTCAGGCGACGTTTGTAATAGGTCAGCATCCCAAGGAAGTTGGGAAACTTCGACAGGCTCAGCAAGACCGACAGGCGTTTTGCCTGCTGTCTTGGCAAGCCTTCGCGTTGCAGCCCGGAAACCGTGCGCATGTAGGACAGCCCATAGATGCCCAGACCCAGGAACAGCACCGCCCATATGCCCTGCGCAAGACCGATCAGAATGATCAGCGGCAGCACCGCACCGAACAGCCAGACGCGGCGGCGCTCTGCGACGAAATGGTCGGGGTGCAGTGCACCCACTTGGGCGAACCCGTGGCCGGATCGCACCGCCCGCCGCCACCATTCACTGAATCGCGTCATGTTGGCGTCGTGCAGGGTCATCTGCTGCGGCAAGCGCCACAACACCATGCCGGATTTGCGCAGCCGGGTGCAGAATTCGTCATCCTCGGCGGCGATCACTTCGGGGTTGAACCCGCCTAGCGCGTTGAATCGGGATGCGCGCACCATCATGTCGCCGCCGCAGGCCGCGATCTCGCCTGCGGGCCGGTGCCATTCGAAATCGGCGATGGCGTTGTAGATGCTGCGCTCGGGGTAAATCTCGCTCCTCCAGCCGGTCACGATGCCCAACTCGGGGCGGGCGTCCAATTCCTGGGCTGCGGTGGCCAGCCACCCGGCCTGAACCCCACAATCGCCATCGACGAATTGCACGTAATCGGGCAGGTCCGGCTTCAACGCCGCGAACCCCGCGTTCCGCGCCCGCGCGGCGGTGAACGGGACAGAGGTGTCCAACTCCACCACCTGAACGCCCATGTTATGGGCCAATTGCACCGATCCGTCTGTGGAACCGGAATCCACGTAAACCACCCGCTCTACCTGCCCGAGCAATGAGGTCAGGCAGCGCCGCAGCCGTTCCCCTTCGTTGCGGCCGATTGCGACGGCGGCAATCGTGCTCATGCGTTACCTCCGGGGCGTTTTGTGGTGGGCGGGTTGCCCTGAATATAGCCGCGCAGCAAGGTTCCCAGCCATCCGGCCTCTTTCTCAATATCGAATTGTTCGATAATGCGGCTGCGCCCTGCCTGACCCATCTGTGCCGCGCGGTGCGTGTCGCTCATTACGCTGGTCAGGGCCGCCTGCAATGCTTCCACATCGCCCGGCGGAACCAGATGCCCGCTGATACCCTCTTGTACCAGTTCCGGCACCCCTGCGATCCGGGTGGTGACGACCGGCAGTTCGGCGGCCATTGCCTCCATCAGCACCACGGGCACACCTTCCGCGAACGAGGGCAGTATCAGCAGGTCATGCTGTGTCAGCGCCTGCGCCACCTCTTCTTGCGATTTGTAGCCGACGAAATCCACATTCCCGGCCAGCCCCATGTCGCGCGCCATCGCCTGTAAAGCAGCGCGTTCCGGCCCGTCCCCGATTAGTGTCAGGTGGAATCCGGGGATGTCCTGCACAAGCCCCTGCATCGCTTGGAACAGCACGGGCAGCCCCTTGACCGCCGCCAGACGCCCGACGAATAGGGCGCGTGTGCCGGTGCGGGTTGTGGGCGGCCTATAGCGGTCAGGCTGCACGCCGCAATGCACGATATGCAGGCGGTTCCAATGTGCGGGATCTGAAAACACCATGCCCTGCGAGCGGCAGAAATCGCTGATGCAGGCAACGAAGGACGCGCGCGCGATCTTTTCATCCAGCCGCCAGCGGATCGGCTCAAAGAAGATGTCCGGCCCGTGCAGGGTAAAGCTGTAGGGGGTGCCGCTGATTTCATGGCACAGCATGGCCACGGTGCAACTGGCCTTGGCGATGTGGTTGTGCAGGTGCTGGATGCCATTGCGGCGCAGGTGATCGGCCAGAACCACCGCCTCGGCGAAGTAAAACAGTTGGTAGAGTGTGGCCTTCACCCCGCCCGGCGAGGTGCGCAACGCCAGCCGCAGCGCGCGCAGGTAGCGCCCCGGCGAACGGATCAGTGCCTGAACGTGACAGCGCAGCGACCGGTATGGCGAAGCGGCAGCTTCAAGCACGTGGAAGGTTTGTGCAGCCTCGGCGCGTTGTTCGGGGCCGACAAGGTGCGCGGCCCCGGTCCGACGGATAGAGCAGGTCAGCACCTCGAATCCCTGTTGCCGCAACGCGGCCACTTCTCGCTGGATGAACGTGTCAGTAGCGCGGGGGTATTCGCCGGTCAGGTAGGCGATTTTCATGCGTCCTCCTCTGGTGTTTCGACACCGACGGACAGCGTAAAGGCGTGTTCAAACGGCGGGGTTGGCGGCAGGCCCAGCCGTGATTTCAGCCGGGCGTTCGGATAGCGCACCGGGAAAATTCGTGCCCGCAGCGTTTCGCGCCGCAGCAGGCCGGGACAACCCGGCAGCCAGCCCAACACCTGCGCCGCGATATCGAAGAACCGCCACCAGACCGGAACGAACAGGCGGGGCCATCCGGTCCGTGCCATCGCGTTCAGGAACCGCACACGGTCGGGCAGGTCGTCATCCACCACGTTCAGCACCTCTATCGCGCCATCGGGGCTGTCGGGCACCTTTGTTTCGGCGGCGCGCACAAGCGCGTCGGCACAATGGGCGATATGGCACAGCGGGATTTCCCCGCCACGGACCAGGCGTAGAACAGCCGGACCGATGCGCAGCCCGACATGTGCATTCCACAGCCGCCCGGGGCCAAAGACAGCGCCCACGCGCATGATCCGCAGTTCGGCACCCAGGTCCAGCGCGCCTTCGGCGGTGATCTGTTCCTGGTTTAGCTTGGCCCTGCAATAGGCGTCGCGTTGACGTGGGTTGCGTTCCAGCGCCGAGGTTTCGTCAATCTCGGATTGCGCCTGTAAACCCATGCCAGAGTAGACGGAAACAGAGCTGACCAGCACCAGCCGCGGCGGTTCCTCCGCGCGCGCCATCGCCTGCAGCAGGTGGCGGGTTCCGGTCAGGGTGTGGCGTTCCTGTGCGGCGTCGTTCCCGGACAGGCTGGCGGCGGCATGGATCACCGAGTCCACCCCGACCATGTCCAGCGCCTGCACGCTTTCGGGGCGGGACAGGTCGGCCTCGACCAGTTCGATTCCGTCATCATCCGCCCAACCGTCGGGCACCACGCCCGCCAGCCGCACCACGGCCACCACGTCATGCCCCGCGTCCCGCGCTGCCGCGACGGTGGCCCGACCGACATAGCCGGCGGCCCCGGTGATCATGATCGTCAGCGCGCCCATGGCATCGGCTCCATCCGGTCGCAGCGCGTGGTCATCTGCTGTGCGCCGGTCGACTCTCCGGCGTTCTGGATCGCCAGCGTCACCTCGTTCAGGTGCAGCGCGAAATCGGCGGACAAACGGCATGGGCGGTTTTCACGGATCGCATCCAGCATTTCGGCCACCCCCAGCGCAAAATTCATGGACGCGGCCCCCCAGCGCCCGACCTTGGGATGGGTCGGCCCGGCCAGTTTCACCCGGCGACCCAAAGGGGATTCCAGCAGTCGCCGCCGGATGCGCATCCGGCGGTGAAACCGGACCGGCGCGCCGTTGTCCCACGCCTTTTTCAACGTCAGCACCCCGGCGTCGCCGATGATCCGTATCCGGTGATCGTGCGGGGCAGCGATGGAGCAGGTCAACCGCGCAACCGGGCCGGATTCAAAAAACAGGGTCGCCACGGAAAAATCCGGCGCGGCGTCGGTCACCTCCAATTTGTTGGGGATTACGTTGGCAGAGGCGGCGGTCACGCTGCGGACAGACCCGAACATCGCGATCAGCCAGGTCAGGTAATAGCCGGCGTGTTCCAGCGTGCAGCCGACGCGAAATTCATCCTCGTAGGGCCAGGGCGCGCCGCTTTCACTGTGCCAGTCCCGCACCGGTGCCTGCGGGATGAACCCGTCATCCAGCTCCGCATAGATCAGCCGGGGCGTCCCCGCCAGTCCGTCGCGCGTCGCCTTGGCCAGCGTCTGCGCGGCCTCGCCCAACACCGAACACGGGGCAGAGGCCAGAAGGCGCCCTTGCCTGGCTGCCAGAGTGTACAGTTCCCGGGCCTGGGTCATGTCCATTGCCAGTGGTTTTTCGGAATACACGTGATGACCAGCCTGCAGGCAGGCGCGGTTCACTTCATAATGTGCGGACGGGTTTGTCAGGTTCAGAACGACGCTGTCCTGCGGCATTGCCCGTAGCAGCGCGGCGGCAGAGCCGTACCCTTGTACGTTCCAGTGAGTACAAAAGGCGCGGGCCCGGTCGGGATTGCTGTCAAAGGCGCCCAACACCGAAATGCCGGACACCTGCAGCGAACGCATGTACAGGTCAGCGACAAAGCCGCAACCGATGATGGCAACGTCGCTCATGCGGTTTTACCCCACCGCTTTGCCTGTGTCCTGTGACCCACCCACATATCCGCGTGTTCGTTCGTTCGCCGCCAACCGCATACGAGCATAGGAAAATGTCAACAGTTTGTCGCGTTTAAAGACGTTTGCGGGTTACAGAGATTGCCAACGGCCAAGGACCGCGTATCCTGCGGCCGGATCGTCCTAACCAGGAGAGGCGCGTGAAATTCACGATCGGTCAGTATGAACTGAACGTCGGTATTCCCGACCGCGTGACCTTGATGGACGCGGTTGGGGAACGCCTGTCCGATCGTCGCGGATTCGCTCTGGCTACGCTGAATCTGGATCACCTGGTGAAACTACGCGACGACATGGATTTTCGTGCCGCCTACAAGGCGCAGGATTTTGTCGTCGCCGATGGCAACCCGATTATCTGGATGTCGCATGTCGCCGGGCAACCGGTGCAGTTGCTGCCTGGTTCGGATCTGATCCTGCCCCTGTGTGAACTGGCGGCGCGGGTTGGAAGATCCGTGGCGCTGGTTGGAACGACGGACGACAGCCTGAAACGCGCGGCAAAGGTGCTGGAAGCCCGTGTGCCGGGACTAAGCGTATCCCACTGCATCGCGCCGCCGTTCGGGTTTGATCCGCAAGGGGTACAGGCGGACGAGATTTTGCGCCATCTGGAAGCGGATGCTGCGGGGCTGTGTTTTGTCGCTTTGGGTGCGCCCAAACAGGAACTGTTCGCCGCGCGTGGCAGGGCGGTCGCACCTTCTGTGGGATTCGCGTCAATCGGGGCAGGATTGGATTTCTTGTCGGGCAGTCAGAAACGGGCGCCGCATTGGGTGCGCAAGGTGCAACTGGAGTGGCTGTGGCGGATGCTGGAAAATCCGCACCGGATGTTCTTGCGCTACATGCGGTGCTTTGCGGTATTGCCCGGCCACATGCTGCGATCCATGCGCCTGCGTAGTGGGAAGTGATGTCGCTTCGTACAGTTGAAGTCCTCAACCGGACGGCTTGGCAGGTTGAGAAAGAAGCGGAGGGCTGAAGGCAACCGGTAAAATGAGAGGCTGCCGAATGACTCCAGCCCCCAAATCAGGCTTGCTGCGAGTCTTTCTTGGCTTTGCCGAACAGTTCCCAATCAGGGTACCAGTGGCGCAGAACCTTGCCAGCCAGAGCGGCCGAAAAGACGACAAGCAAAGTGTTAACGATCCAAAACATTGGTAGTTCCTTCTGTCAGCTTACTTCAGGAATTCCCGGATACCGCGAAATAACGGCGTCATGATGATCATTTTGAGTGGATGTCAGGCACGATTTGCCCAATTTTTGTCGAATTGTCCGTGTCAGGGGCCTGCCCTGACAGGAAAAACCGCTGAATCAACCGGAACATCCCGCTGCTGTCCTGACCGACCAGACAAAGGCTGTTGACCCGCAACGGTTGATGCAAAAGCGAGGCCAATACCGGTTCGAGTTTGGCTTTCAGAGCTTTGGCGTCGGGCCTTGGCATCGTGCCGGTCAGCGTCATGTGAAAACGAAACTCCTCCATCACATAGGGATAGCCCCACCGGTGCAGAAGTTCCAATTGCCGAGCGGTCAATCGTGCCCGAAGGCGGCGCGCCGTTTCCTGTTCATCCGGTGCCGCGCGGAACCTGTCCAGCGAACGCACGACATCGGCCGCAAGCATCTTCAGCGGTGTCGTGTCCCCGCTTGGAACCAAGGCCAGGAACCGCCCAAGCCGTGCAAGGCACAGACCGTCCAAAACCACGGGGGACAACCGCTTGCACAGAGAGGCAGTCGCTTGCGTAAGTGCGGAGGGATCCTGACCTATGGCCAGGCGAAACGGCGGTTTGATCGTACCGTGAAACCCGTACTTCCGGGGGGTTTCCGTGATCACATCCAGATTGACGCCGTCCAGTTCCATCTGGGTGGCGGGCGTGCCGGTCAGCAAATCCCACCCCAGCCAGCAGGCGGCGAAATCGGCCAGCGGACCGGGTTCGGGGGCAAAGTAGATTGCGTAACGGTTGAATTCGGTCATGGTCTGCCCTTTGTCTGCGCTGGGGAATTCCTAACGCATTTTATCTGTTAGGACATTGGTAACACACTGCCTGATAAGCCTGATACCGGGTGAGAAAGAGGTGGTGAGATGGGCACGCAATCGAATGCGGCGCCAGTCATCATCAAACGCAAGAAGGTCGTTGGCGGCGATGGGCACCACGGTGGGGCGTGGAAAGTAGCCTATGCTGACTTCGTGACCGCCATGATGGCCTTCTTCATGTTGATGTGGCTGCTAAATGCGACAACGGAAAAACAACGCAAGGGAATCGCGGATTATTTCAATCCGACCGTAGCGATTAACCGTATCTCGGGTGGCGGGGACGGGGCGTTCGGGGGGGAATCCGTGTTCACGGAAACGGTACTGGCGCAGAACGGGACCGGGGCTTCGAACCTGAATGCGACCGAAAGCCGACAATCGCGCGGTGAAATCGGAGAGGATGACAAGACCCTGCACAACCTGCAGGACGCCTTGATGAAAGGCGGTGGCGAAGCTGTGTTCAGCCCGCAGATGCAGCGCCATATCATCACGCGCCTGACCGACGAGGGCCTGATCGTGGAACTGTTCGACCTGCCGGACGACTTGTTGTTCGAGCGCGACACCGATACGCCGACGCCGCTGCTGCGCGACCTGGCGCAGATGCTTGCACGGGTGTTCGCGCTAGTGAACAACGATATCGCGGTAGAGGCGCACACACGCGCCTATCCGGTGGTCCTGCGGGACAATCCCGTCTGGTCGCTGTCGTCGGCAAGGGCTGATCGAATGCGCCTGCTGTTACAGGAAAAGGGGTTGCACCATGATCGCGTCCAAAGGGTTTCCGGGCATGCGGACAAGGAACCGGTTGCGACCGACCCGGCCAGTCCACGCAACAATCGGCTAGAGGTGATCCTGCTGCGCAACGGCATTCGTTGAACAAGGAAAACGCGTCAATTTTATCTATTAGCCGCCCGTTAATCCCCGCGCTGTAACGCTGTGTCCCATACCGGCCGATACAGTAGAAAGGCGTATCCATGACGATTTCCTCTTCCCTGAATGCAGGCGTGGCGGGGCTGACGGCAAATGCCAGCCGCCTTTCCACGATTTCCGACAACATCGCGAACTCTTCGACCTATGGTTACAAGAGGATGCAGACGGATTTCCACTCGATGGTGGTGTCCTCGGGGATGGGGGCCTATTCTGCGGGGGGCGTGCGGGCAACGACACAGAAGCTGGTCAGCCAGTCAGGATCGCTGGTGACGACGTCCAATGCCACCGATCTTGCGGTGCGGGGGCGCGGGTTCCTGCCAGTCGCTTCGTCCAGTGAAATCAGTGTCGGAAACGGCGCGGCGCAGATGCTGTTGACGACAACAGGGTCGTTCCAGACAGACAGCAACGGGTATCTGGTCACGCAGTCGGGGTTGACGCTGATGGGGTGGCCGGCCCTGGCGAATGGGACGGTGCCCACCTATCCGCGGGATACCGGTGCTGGGTTGGAACCTGTGCAGGTCAATGTCAACCAGTTGACCGGCGAACCGACGACGCGGATTTCGCTGGGTGTGAACCTGCCTGCAACAGCGACAGAGGCTGCGGCGGACGGGGAATCGCAAGCCCTATCCATCGAGTATTATGACAATCTGGGCATCAGCCAAAGCATAGAAATCGAGTTCACCCCAACGATCCCGGCCAGCGGCATTTCCAATGAATGGAACATGATCCTGCGCGACACAGCGCAGAACAACGCGGTCATTGGCGAATACGCGCTGAGTTTTGATGATGGGCGGATTGCCGGCGGCACGTTGAACAGTGTCACCGACGTGATCGGGGGTGCCTATGACGCCACGACCGGCGCTTTGATCGTCGATGTCGCGGGCGGCCCGCTAGAGATCAACATTGGCCAACCGGGTGACCCCGATGGCCTGACGCAACTGTCCAGCAGCTTTGCCCCGGTTTCGATTGACAAGGATGGGTATCCGGTCGGGAACATGACCTCGGTCGAGGTGGATTCCAACGGGTTCGTCCACGCGGTCTATGACACTGGCATCACCCGCACGATCTATCAGGTGCCATTGGTGGATATGCCAAATCCGAACGGGTTGGTCGCTTTGGATCACCAGACCTTTGCGACCTCGCCCAGCAGCGGCACGTTCTTTTTGTGGGACGCCGGAGATGGCCCGACCGGGGACATCGTTTCCTACGCGCTAGAGGAATCGGCAACCGACGTGGCGGGTGAACTGACCGACATGATCCAGACCCAGCGGGCCTATTCGTCCAACGCCAAGGTCATCCAGACCGTCGACGAGATGTTGCAGGAAACCACCAACATCAAACGCTAACCCGCTAGCCTTGGAAAGGAGGGCCCATGTCCCTTTCGAACGCACTTTCGAACGCCCTGTCCGGGCTGAACGCCTCGGCCAGGGGGGCGGGGATTGTCGCCTCGAACCTGGCGAATGTCATGACCGAGGGCTATGCCGTCCGGGAACTGTCTCTGTCTGCGCGCGGCGACAGCGCCAGCGGCGGCGTCACTGTCAACGGGGTCAACCGCCTCACAGATACGGCCTTGATTGCGGACCGGCGATTGGCGGATGCGGAAACGGCGGACGCGGAAATCCGGCTTGAATATCTGGAACGTCTGGGATCACTTGCCGGGGATCCAACGGAGGAACGGGCGCTGACCGGCCTGTTGGCAGAGTTCGAGTCCAGTGTGATTTCAGCGGCCAGTCTGCCGGAATCAGAATCCCGGCTGGAAGCGGTCTTGCAGTCGGCGAAGGGCATAACCGACCATCTGAACTCCCTGTCCGATGGTCTCCAGGCCCTTCGGGCCGAGGCTGACAGGCAGATCGGGCAAAAGGTATCGCGGTTGAACACGGTGCTTGGGGCTGTGGAAAAACTGAACCACGACATTATTGCGGCCCAGTCCCACGGACGGGACACTGCTGGCCTGATGGACCAGCGTCAGGCCGCAATTGATGAGATATCGGCAATTGTTCCGGTGCGCGAGTTGAAGCGGGATTTCGGTGCGGTTGCCCTGATGACTCCGGGTGGGGCCGTGTTGCTGGACGGCAAGGCCGCTGCAATCGGGTTTGGCTCCCGCAATACGGTTGCACCGCATATGACCTTGGAAAACGGTTTGCTTTCCGCCGTGACCGTGAACGGGAAACCGGGTTCGGCGGCGGATGACAAGGCGTTGGCCGGTGGATCGTTGGCGGGACTTTTCGCCGTGCGCGACGAACTATTTGTGGATGTGCAGATGCAATTGGACACTGTGGCGCAAGATCTGGTTGAGAGATTTCAATCCGGCGTGGACCCAACGCTTGCCGCAGGTCAGCCCGGTCTGTTCACTGATGACGGGCAAACTGTGCAAACCCAAACGGGACTCGCGGCGCGGATTTCGGTGAACCAATCGGTTGATCCGGGCAGAGGGGGTGATTTGTGGCGGCTAAAGGACGGTCTGGAGGCCACGCAACCCGGCGATAGCGGCAACGCGGATTTGCTGCAGTCGATGCTGGATGCGCTGGCAAAGGTGCGACAGCCTTCGACAAGCTCTCTGGGATCAACTGAACGATCCGCAGCGACCTTCGCGTCGGATTTCGGTTCTTCGGTCTGGACGCGGATCAATCGCCAGGATCAAAGCCTCAGCTATGCCGCGTCGCGTCAATCCAAGCTGGCAGAGATGGAATTGTCCCTGGGCGTGGATTCGGATGCCGAGTTGCAAAAGCTGTTGTTGATTGAACAGGCCTATGCAGCGAACGCAAAGATCATCCAGGCCGTCGATGACATGTTGCAGCAATTGATGGAGATTGGCTGATGAAACCGATTTCGGCAGGGGATCTGGGGCAAACCCTGATGCTTCGGCGGCAGAACGCAAGTTTGAACGAACGTCTGGCGCAACTGACTCAAGAGCTTTCTACAGGGGAAACGACAAACCCGGCCCGGCATCTGAACGGCGAATTCCGCTATCTGGCGGATGTCGAACATCGGGGACGAACGACACAAGCCTTTGAAACCGCCACCACGGAGGCCGGGGGATTTGCGGCTGCGATGCAGGCGTCGCTGGAAAGGATTCAAGCTGGTTCAGAGGCGCTTTCGTCCGATTTGCTGAAAGCGGATCATGGAACTGGAGAAACCCGGTCTGTCTTGGCGAGGAATGCGGGGGAACAGTTGGACGCCGTGGTTTCTGCTCTCAACGCTTCATATGCAGGACGTTCGCTTTTTGCGGGAAACGCCACGACAGGCACCGCATTGGTGACGGCGGACGACATACTCGCAGCGGTACGGGTTGCTGTCGGCGGGGNAACCGCCGCTGTTGAGGGCTGGTTTGCGGCGGCGGACGGGTTCCAGCAGGTCGCCTATCAGGGGTCAGACCAGAATCTTTCGCCTTTTCGGCTGAGTGTTGACGATTCGGTGCAGCTTGATCTGAGGGCGGATGCAGAGGAATTGCGCAGTGTGATGTCGAATATCGTTCTGGCCACGCTAAGCGCAGGCTACGCATCGCCAGATTTGCAGTCTGGCCTGTTGAAAAGTGCCGGGCTGGGGCTGCTGCAAAACCTGGACGGGCTGACCGCCGTTCGTGCTGACCTGGGCTTCGCCGAGGCCCGGATCGAAGAGGTCGGCGCGGGCCTCGCGTCTGAAAAAGCGTCTCTCGACTATGCAAGAGAGGCGCTGTTGGGAATCGATGAATATGCGACGGCTACGAAGCTGCAAGATGTGCAGTTTCACCTGGAAGCCCTGTATGCGGTGACGGCGCGCCTGTCCGGCCTATCTTTGGTGGGGTATTTGTGATGCTGCGGTTTCTGGCGACCCTTGCCTTTCTGGTTGTGACTGGCCCCGTTCTGGCCAGTTCGGTCAGGTTGAAAGATCTTGTGGATTTCGACGGTGTCCGGGGTAACGATCTGGTTGGGTACGGTTTGGTGGTTGGCCTGAACGGTACCGGTGACGGTATCCGCAACGCGCCCTTCACCGAAGAGATCATGTCCAATATTCTGGAACGGCTGGGGGTGAATATCACTGGTGAACAGTTCCGCCCAAAAAATGTGGCAGCCGTGTTTGTTACGGCCAGTTTGCAGCCGTTCGCGCGGGCCGGATCGCAGATCGACGTAACCGTTTCGGCCATTGGGGATGCCAAAAGCCTGTTGGGTGGAACGCTGGTGATGACCCCGCTGAATGCGGCAGATGGTCAGATCTATGCAGTTGCACAGGGCACGATCATCGCTGGCGGCGCCTCGGTCGAGGGCGAGGCCGCGAGCATAGTGAAAGGCGTGCCGACTTCGGGTGTCATTCCATCCGGGGCGCGCGTGGAACGGGAGGTAGAGTTCGATCTGTCCAGCCTGACCACTGTGCGCCTAGCCCTGAGAGAGGCTGACTTTACCACTGCGGCGCGGATCGAAATGGCGATCAACCGGGACTTCGGCGCGGGCGTGGCGCGGATGTTGGATGCCGGAACCGTTCGGCTGAACATCGCGGCGACGGGCATGCCATCACCCGCCCATGCGCTTGGCCGTATAGAAAACATCCCGATCGAGCCGGAAAGAAAGGCGCGCGTCGTCGTGGACCAAAGATCGGGTACGATCGTGATGGGAGAGGATGTTCGACTATCCCGCGTGGCTGTATCGCAAGGCAACTTGACCCTCAGAATTCAAGAAGCGCCGATCGCGGTTCAGCCGAACCCCTTTGCAGAAGGTGAAACGGTCGTCGTGCCCAGATCGCGGGCGGAAATCGAGGAGGAGCCGGGCACCAGACTGGCAGAGGTCAACGGGGGCGCGTCATTGTCCGAGGTCGTGGAAGGGCTGAACGCGCTGGGGGTTTCACCGCGCGACATGATCGACATCCTGAAAAGCATCAAGGCGGCGGGCGCTTTGCATGCGGAATTCGTAGTAAGATGAACCGGGGAACGCCCTGAAAAGGGGCGTTCCCCGGTTATTTGCCTACAGTTCCAGAACCGTGCTGCCGGTGGTTTTCCGCGCCTCCAGGGCGCGCTGCGCGTCGGCCACTTGCTCTAGCGGGAACCGTTGGTCGATCCTGATTTTCACAGCGCCGCTGGAAACCTTCTGGAACAGCTGTTTCGCCATGTCCTGACAGCTTTGATGGTCTGCGATATGGGTGAAAAGCGTTGGCCGGGTGATTTTGAGCGATCCGCGCTGTGCCAGTTCCGCCAGCGTGAACGCGGGCACCGGACCGGACGCATTCCCGAAGGAAATCATCATGCCAAGCGGTTTCAGGCTGTCCAGAGATCCCTTGAACGTATCGGCCCCAACGGCGTCCATCACAACGTCCACGCCTTTGCCGCCGGTCAACTCACGTACCTTGGCGGGCCAATTGGCGTCACGATAGTTAATGCAATGAGTGGCGCCGTGATCCAGCGCAAGTTGGCATTTCTCCTCAGTGCCCGCAGTTCCGATCAGGGTGATGCCTTCGGACCGGGCCCATTGGCACGCGATCAGGCCCACGCCACCTGCTGCCGCGTGAAACAGAACCGTGTCTCCGGCCTTTAGCGGGGTTGTACGATGGAACAGGTAGACCACGGTCATGCCCTTCAGCATCATCGCTGCGGCCAGGTCGAACCCGATGCTCTCGGGCAGCGGGCAAACCTGGGCCGCAGGCATGACCCGCGCTTCTGAATAGGCACCGGGGGGCATGGCGGCATAGGCCGCCCGATCACCCGCTTTCAGATGGCGGACGCCTTCGCCGACAGCCTCGATGATGCCGGCGGCCTCCATCCCCATCGCGGCGGGCAGTGTCAGCGGGTACAACCCGTCCCGCTGGTACACGTCGATGAAATTCAAGCCGCAAGCCTTGTGTGCGATGCGCACCTCGCCCGGCCCGGGTTCGCCCACGGGGCGATCCACGATCCGCAACTGATCGGGGCCGCCGTGGGCTTCGATGATGACTGTCTTTGCCATGTTTGTCCTCCGATGACGCTGGTTCAGTTCAATGCGGCCTATGCCGATGGTATTATGCCGGTGTCCGGGTGCCACACGCTGCCCTGCAGAAACAGCAACCCCTCGATATCATCCCCGACGGCAGGCAGGGGCCGGTCCCCCAGAGCACGCCGGGTGATTGCAACATCCAGATCAAAGGATGTCGACGCCTCTTCGTACCGGGAAACGGTGACGCGGACCAGCCACAGATCCTGCCCCAGCAGCCCGCCCGGATAGGGACGAACCTGCGTGACCGGCCCCCGAAACTCATACCAGTTTGGCGCCAAATCCTCGCGTTCGAGAAAAGCAGCCATTCCCTGTGTCTGGATGAGCAGGTTTCCATCGCCGTCCAATGCGGCCCCGTATTGCGAAAGGACGGCATAGTTCGGGGAATCAGGTGAAATCCGGATCGCGGTGTTGTCGGAAAATTTCATGTGATAGGCGATACCGACCATCACGAAATCATGTACCGCGCCTTCAAAGTAGAATCCGCGGCTGGCCGGGTATTGCTGGTCTTGAAAGCAGATTGCCGGACCATCCGGCAGCGTCACCCGGATCAACGCCAGCAGTCGGTGCGGGGGCAGCAATATCTGCGTGACCCCGGCCTGGATCTGCGTGCCCCAGGACAGAAATGGCCATACGGAAATCAGTTCGTTCTCTGGCTCTTTTCGCGCAATCAGCATGGCCAGACCCGCGCCAGCGGATGGATAGGCCAGAACGATGCCCTCTGGTTCGTCTGCCGGGACAGGGCGCAATGCACGCGTACGGCTTCGCGGTATGATATCCACGACCTGGGCGGCTTGCAGGTGGCTAGCGAACAGCGGCCCCAACTGCTCTGGCGCCAGCCCGAAGGGTTCCAGGCAATCATAGGTGTCAAAATCCACTGCGGGACGTTCCAGAGTGATGCCTTGAAGGGCGGTTTGGGTCATGGCGCGACTTTCAGCACGATCTTCCCGATATGTCCCCGGCCTTCCATGTGGGCGTGGGCCTTGGCGGCGTCGGCGAGCGGATACTCGCTGTCAATCACCGGGGCCACTTTGCCTGCGTCCAGCAGGGGCCAGACATGTTCTTTCAGGCTGTCCGCAATCTTTGCCTTGGCAAGGTCGCTTTGCGGACGCAGGGTGGACCCGGTGATCGTCAGCCGCCGCGTCATCACCTGGGCAAAGTTCAGTTCCACTTTCGGTCCCTGCAAGAAGGCGATCTGCACCAGCCGTCCGTCATCCGCCAGTGCGCGCACGTTGCGGGGCAGGTACAGGCCTCCGACCATGTCCAGGATCAGATCGGCCCCGCCTTCGGCGCGCAGGACGTCCACGAAATCTTCGTCGTTGTAAACGATCGTTCGTTCCGCCCCCAGGGCGGCGCAGGCGGCGGCCTTTTCCTGGCTGCCGACGGTAACGAAGACCCGCGCACCGAATTCCCGCGCCAGTTGGATCGCGGTGGTGCCGATGCCGGAAGAACCGCCATGGATCAGGAATTTTTCCCCGGCTTTCAGCCCGCCGCGCTGGAATACGTTAGACCATACGGTAAAGAATGTTTCAGGCAGGCAGGCCGCCTGTTTCATGTCCATCCCACGCGGGACCGGCAGGCAGTGCGCGGCGGGGGTGGCCACGTATTCGGCATAGCCGCCGCCCGGAAGCAAGGCGCAGACCTGATCGCCGACTTGCCAGCCGCTGACACCGGCACCCAGGGCGACGATTTCCCCGGATGCTTCCAAGCCCGGCAGATCGCTGGCAGTGGGAGGCGGGGCATAGGCCCCTGCCCTTTGCAGGGCGTCGGGCCGATTCACACCGGCATAAGCCACCTTGATCACCACCTGACCGGCCTTCGGTTCAGGCTGGGGCCGTTCGCACAGTTTCAGGACATCCGGCCCACCCGGTTCAGTGATTTCCACCGCCCGCATCGTCTGGTTCATCTCGCTCTCCTCAGTTGCTGCCGTGCATTCGGCCCGGCAGGTCGTCCTGTTTGCCAACTGGTGCCTTGATCCGGTCCAGCAGGGATAACGGCCCGCTTAGAAGTGACGCCAAGGCCTTGTTGCCGCGCACATCGGCCTTGAATTTTTCAAACCGCATCACATCGGCAATCCGGCGGTCCAGGAATTCCCATGTCGCCTGGTGATCGGGCGAATCGTCGCCCAGCCAATACAGCACGGTTGATCCGTAGACCCCGCTGAGTGTCATGCGTTTCGTGTACCAATTCACGTCGTCAGAACTGTCTCCAAGCAGGCGCCAGATCTGATCGCACGTCCCCCAGATAAGCTTTGCCCCGTCCGCGGCATATTGTGGCAAGGAGAACAGGGTCGTTCCCCGGCGCACCACTTCCTTGTCGTCGGCGGCTTCGATGCGGAACCGGACCAGCGCGGCAACCTTTTCCGAATAACGCAGGCCGGTCAGGTCTTCTGCGTTGAAACGCTGTTCCATCAACTGGTCACCGCGCTGGTGGTAGGTGATGGCCAGATCCACCGCCCCACGCGGACACACCGCACGCGCCACGACTGGGTTAATCCCGGTATCCGCAATGGCCGCCGCAAAGGTTTCATCCGACCACCCGTCAAAAGCGACATGGATTAGGGCCGCGTCCAGCAAGGTGTCTTTCACATTCGGCATGGTCATTGCAGGTTCCTTCGGGCGATTTGTCGGCACTCTAGACAAATAGGGGATGCTTTGCTATACGGCCACTTCCTGCAATTCATTGCAACTCAACTTAGAAAGGTGGTGAAAACCACATGCAGGTGAGCGTTCGCGACAATAACGTCGATCAGGCACTCCGTGCCCTGAAGAAAAAGCTGCAGCGCGAAGGCGTGTTCCGTGAAATGAAGCTGAAGCAACATTTCGAGAAACCGTCCGTCAAGAAAGCGCGCGAGAAAGCTGAAGCTGTTCGCCGTGCCCGGAAACTGGCACGCAAGAAGGCACAGCGCGAAGGTCTGCTCTAAGACCTCCTCACAGCTTGAATGCTGAGACGACCCCCGCGGCCCTGCCCGGGGGTTTGTCGTTTCTGGCACTGTCAATTCGGTGCCGGTCCCAGAAAAATCAGTGACCCAAAAGAGAACGCCCGGCGGAAAGACCGGGCGCTTTTGTTGTTTATTCGTGGCAATAATACCCAATCCCGGCCTGCCCGCCCGCGCGGCCATCAGATTTGGAGCGAGGAGGACAACAACGCGGGTGGCGCAGGCCGGAAAGGGGGGCGTCCCGGTGGGCGGGGCGCCGTGCAGGCTTAGAAGAAGCCCAGTTTGTTCGGGTTATAGCTGACCAGCATGTTCTTGGTCTGCTGGTAGTGGTCCAGCATCATCTTGTGGGTTTCACGCCCGATGCCCGACTGCTTATACCCGCCAAAGGCCGCGTGAGCCGGATAGGCGTGGTAGTTGTTCACCCAGACACGGCCCGCTTCGATGTTGCGGCCAAAGCGATAGGCGCGGGTGCCGTCACGCGTCCAGACACCGGCACCAAGGCCGTACATGGTGTCATTGGCAATCTGCAGGGCCTCTTCTTCGGTCTTGAAGGTGGTCACGGACACGACCGGGCCAAAGATTTCCTCTTGGAACACGCGCATCTTGTTGTGGCCCTTCAGGATGGTCGGCTGCACGTAGAATCCGTTGGCGATATCGCCGTTGAAACGGGCCGCATCGCCGCCGGTCAGCACTTCGGCACCTTCTTCGACACCGATGGTCAGGTAGGACAGGATCTTGTCCTGCTGTTCCTGCGATGCCTGCGCGCCCACCATGGTGTTGATGTCACGCGGGTCGCCCTGGACGATCGCCTCGACGCGAGCGATACACCGCTTGATGAACTCTTCGTAGATGTCTTCTTGGATCAGCGCGCGCGACGGGCAGGTGCAGACCTCGCCCTGGTTGAAGGCGAACAGAACGAAGCCTTCGACGGCCTTGTCCAGAAAGGCGTCATCTTCGGCCATCACGTCCGAGAAGAAGATGTTCGGCGATTTGCCACCCAGTTCCAGCGTGACGGGGATCAGGTTTTCGGTCGCGGCCTGCATGATGATGCGGCCGGTTTCCGTGGAACCGGTAAAGGCGATCTTGGCGATGCGCGGCGATTTGGCCAGCGGGCCGCCGACGTCGGGGCCCATGCCGTTGACGATGTTCAGGACACCGGCGGGCAGCAGGTCGGCGATGACTTCGGCCAGAACCATGATCGCGGCCGGGGTCTGTTCTGCCGGCTTCAGCACGATGCAGTTACCGGCGGCCAGCGCGGGGGCCAGTTTCCACGCCGCCATCAGAACCGAGAAGTTCCACGGGATGATCTGGCCGACAACGCCCAGCGGTTCGTGGAAATGGTAGGCGACGGTGTCGTGGTCGATTTCCGACATGTTGCCTTCTTGTGCGCGCAGGACGCCGGCGAAATAGCGGAAATGGTCAACCGACAGCGGAATGTCGGCAGCCATGGTTTCGCGGATCGGCTTGCCGTTGTCCCAGGTTTCGGCTGTGGCGATCAGTTCCAGGTTTTCTTCGATCCGGTCGGCGATCTTCAGCAGGAGGTTGGACCTCTCTGCAGCCGAGGTCTTGCCCCAGGCGTCCTTGGCAGCGTGGGCCGCGTCCAGTGCCAGTTCAACGTCTTCGGCGGTGGAACGCGCGACTTCGCAGACCTTTGCGCCGGTGATCGGGGTGATGTTGTCAAAATATTGGCCCTTCACCGGGGCCACGAATTTGCCGCCGATGAAGTTGTCATAGCGGGCCTTGAACGGCGATGCGTATTGAACCGATGCGGGGTTGGTCATTTCATTCATTGGATGTCTCCTCCTTGGGGCCGGGATGTCCGGCGACTGGGCAGAGCCTTCCGTAAAAACGGGCTGGATGCAGTCCTACCAAGGTGGTGGTCGGGCGCAGATTGTCTCAGGACTGAGACACATCGAGGGTTTATCAGCCCAGCCCCAGCCGCTTCATCCGGCGGTACAGGGTGGCGCGGCCGATTCCCAATTCGCGGGCGGCGGCGCTGGCGTTGCCACCGGATCGGGCAAGGGCACGTCGCAGGGCGGCGCGCTCGGCCTGATCCAGACCGGCTGATTCATCCGAAAGGCCCAGGACGTCCGGGGTTGGGCGCGGGTTGGTAAAACTGTCCGTTCCCAACCCAAGCTTGCGCCGCGCGGCGCGGGTGGCCCCGACAACCAGGTCATCGCTGTCCACGGCCAGCAACATCGTTTCGTCCGGACGGTCAGCGCCCACATCCACAAAGCGCGCCCCGGCAAAGCTGGCGCGGAAATGGGCTGTTTCGATTTGCCGGGCGGTCTGGGCCACGGCAGAGGCGATCAAGCGCGTTAGCCCCTCTGTCTGGTCTGCCCTGCAAGAGGACACATCCAGCGCGGCCAGTACCTCACCGTTTGCGCCAAAGATGGGGGCGTCCATGCAGCTCATGCCGGTGTTGCGGCTGAGGAAATGTTCGTCCTTGTGGATGACCACCTGCCGCTTTTCCGCAAGGCAGGTGCCGATGCCGTTGGTGCCTTCTGCCTGCTCACTCCAGACTGCGCCGGACCAGAGGCCCCATCTCTGAAAGACATGGCGGTCACTGTCTGCGCAGCGTTCCTCCAGCACCACACCATCAGCATCGGTCAGCAGCACGCAACTGCCAGTGGCCCCGACCATGCGGAACAGTTGATCCAATTGCGGATTGGCAAGCGCCAGAAACGCGCCCATAGCATCGCGCTTTTGTCGGATTTTCGCGGCTTCCAGCCTGTCCGGTGCGCAATTGTTACGTGGGTCCAGCCCATAGGTGACGGCCGAACGCCGCCAGGATGCCGCCAGCCGGGACGTTGCCGCGGCGCGGGTAGAATGAGCCTGTTCCAGAACTCTGTCGGCGTGCTGCAGCCACATGATGCGTGGTCCTCCGGTCCTCGGGTCATGCGCGTTTCAGGGTGCAGGCTGGGCCAGCACGGATCAGAAAGCTAGATGGACCAACGTCGTACCGCGCGGGCGATGCGCCGTCCGAACCGTACGGCGGTTTCC
Organism: Thalassovita sp.; assembly: GCA_017792425.1. Taxonomy (GTDB): domain Bacteria; phylum Pseudomonadota; class Alphaproteobacteria; order Rhodobacterales; family Rhodobacteraceae; genus Thalassobius. The sequence continues at coordinate 142,886 of CP051233.1, read as the reverse complement.
ACGTCCCCGTCGGACACCAGTTTGGACTTGTCGCGGACAGTCGTCGCCGCCAGTCCCAGCCAGACACCGCTTTCGTTGATGCCGATCTGGTCGCGGTTCACCGGGGCGCCGACCTGATCCTGCCCGATCCAGACCATCCCGTGCTGCATCGCAAAGATGTTCATCTGCATCAGCGCGGCCAGCTTATCCCCACCGGGGAAGGTGGCGACGGTGAAACCACTCGCCATCTTGTCCGCCCAACCCTGACATGACCAGATTTCGCTGGTCTGATCCATGAACGCTTTGAACTCGGTCGCGACGCTGCCCATGTAGGTGGGCGCACCGAACAGGATAGCGTCGGCCGCGTCCATCGCGTGCCAGTCTGATTGCGACAGGCTGGTCACGTCGATCAGACGCGCGTCACAGTCCTGATCCCCCAAGGCATCCGCGATGGTGGTGGCCAGCTTGCGGGTATGCCCCCGCCCAGAGAAATAAGTAATCGCAACATTCGCCATACCTCCGCTTGCCACGGCTTAGCGGGCGGATGCAAGGATCATGTCGCTGGCCTTCTCTGCAATCATGATGGTCGGAGCATTGGTGTTGCCACTGGTGATGGTTGGCATGATGGAACAGTCCACAACGCGCAGCCGGCCAATCCCGCGCAGCCGCAGTTGCGGGTCCAGCGGCGCGATGTCATCGGTACCCATTCGAACCGTGCCCGAAGGGTGAAAGATCGTGGTGCCAATATCGCCTGCCGCCTTTGCCAGATCGGTATCGGATTCGCCGGTGATCCCAGGTTTCATTTCCTGCGGGGCGTATTTGGCCATCGCTCGCTGGCCGATGATCCGGCGCGCCAGCCGGATCGAATCCGCCGCGACCCTGCGATCCCCTTCGGTAGATAGGTAATTCGGGGCGATCCGCGGTTTTGCCTTGGGGTCGGGGCTGGTGATCTCGACAACGCCACGGCTTTCTGGCCTTAGATTGCAGACCGAGGCCGTCATGGCCGGGAAATCATGCAGCGGCTGACCGAACGCTTCCAGGGTCAGGGGCTGAACGTGGAATTCCAGGTCAGGCGTTTCCAGATCAGGGCGCGATTTGGCGAATGCCCCTAACTGCGAAGGCGCCATCGACATTGGGCCAGAGCGTTTCAGTGCGTATTCCAGCCCAATCATCGCCTTCCCCCAAAGGCTGTTGGCCAAAGTGTTCAGCGTGCGCCCGTGTGACAGTTTCCAGGCGCAGCGCAGTTGCAGGTGATCCTGCAGGTTAGCCCCTATCCCGGCGACATCGCGCAGAACCTCGATTCCATACTTATGCAACAGCGCAGCGGGACCGATACCGGACAATTGCAGGATTTGCGGTGAACCGATTGCACCGGCGCTCAGGATCACCTCTCCGGCCGCGCGAGCTGTTTTGACCTGGCCGTTCTGTTCGTACTCGACACCCACACAGCGTCCGTGCTCGACCAGGACACGCCGGGTGTGGGCATGGGTTTCGATCTTCAGCCCCTGCCCGCTGGTCGTGCGCAGGAAAGCCTTGGCCGTGTTCATCCGCCAGCCATTGCGCTGGTTAACCCGGAAGTACCCCACGCCTTCGTTATTGCCGGTGTTGAAATCCGTGACCTTCGGCAGGCCCTCTTGGGCGGCGGCTTCCATCCAGTCGTCCAAAACACCCCAATGCAAGCGCTGGTTGTCCACGCGCCATTCGCCGCCAACACCATGCATGTCGGACGGACCGTCCACGTAGTCCTCGGATTTCAGGAAGTAGGGCAGGACATCGTCCCACCCCCAACCGGTATTCCCCATCTGCCGCCAGCCGTCATAGTCGGCGGCCTGACCCCGCAGGTACAGCATCCCGTTGATCGAGGAACACCCCCCCAGAACCTTGCCGCGCGGATAGATCAGCGAACGTCCGTTCAGGCCGGCGTCCGCCTCGGTGCGGAACATCCAGTCGGTGCGCGGGTTGTTGATGCAGTAAAGGTACCCCATCGGGATGTGTACCCAGTGGTAGGTGTCACGCCCACCGGCCTCTAGCAGCAGAACCTTGTTGCCCGCGTCGGCCAGCCGTTTTGCAACCACACATCCGGCGCTGCCTGCACCCACGATGATGTAATCCCACGACATCAGAACCCTCCAGGCGGCTGAAATTACCCTTGGGTAAATTTTATCTGCAATTGTCTGACATTTGCAAGGTAAAAGTCAGACAATTAAACGGGTAGAGCCGTTGTCTTGAACACAGTCCGCAACGCGAAAGAGCTTTGCATCTGCGCCACGCCCGGTAGACGGGTCAGGTGCTGGCGGTGAATACGTGCGAAATCCTCGGTGTTTTCGGCGACCACTTTCAGGATGTAGTCGGCTGTTCCGGCCATCAGGTGACATTCCAGCACATCTGGAATTCGGGCCACGGCCTTTTCAAAGGCGTCAAGGATTTCGTCCGCCTGCCCTTGTAGGGTGATTTCTACGAAAACCGTGGTCGGCACGTTTAGTTTCCGCGCGTCCAGCAGGGCGACATAGTCCTTGATATACCCGTTCGCTTCCAGGTGCTGGACCCGGCGGTGACAGGCAGAGGCCGACAGGTTTACCTGTTCGCTGAGGTCCGCATTGGAAATCCGCCCCTTGCGCTGCAATACCCGCAGAATCCGCCGATCTGTCTCATCCAGCGCCATTCACGCACTATCCTTCGAAGTTTATTCTCTCTTTCCGCAGAATATTCACAAAAACCTGGCTATGGCGACCCAGATTTCAATCGTTTTGCATACGATCTGCGACATCCTGTCCCCAAGGACAAGGAGGACCCCAACATGAAAATCGGATGCCCCAAGGAAATCAAACCGCAAGAGTTCCGTGTCGGCATGACCCCGAACGCCGCACAAGAGGCCGTTTCGCATGGCCACCAGGTGTTCATTCAGAAAGGCGCCGGGACTGGTTCCGGGTTCGAGGACATGGCCTATGTCGCTGCGGGCGCGACGATCCTGGACACGGCGGAAGAGGTGTTCGCTACCGCCGACATGATCGTCAAGGTCAAGGAACCCCAAGCCGTCGAACGCAAGATGCTGCGCGAAGGCCAGTTGTTGTTCACCTACCTGCACCTTGCCCCGGACCCGGACCAAACCCATGATCTGCTGGCTTCGGGCTGTACGGCTATCGCTTATGAAACCGTGACCGACCGCAACGGTGGCCTGCCCCTGCTGGCCCCGATGTCCGAGGTTGCCGGCAAGTTGGCCCCACAGGTTGGAGCTTGGACGCTGCAAAAGGCCAATGGTGGCCGCGGCGTGCTCATGGGCGGCGTGCCTGGCGTTGGTCCGGCCAACGTCGTGGTGATCGGTGGTGGTGTCGTTGGCACCCACGCGGCCCGTGTCGCTGCCGGTATGGGCGCGTCGGTGACCGTTCTGGACATGTCGCTGCCGCGCCTGCGGTATCTGGACGACGCCTTCCGATCAGAGTTCAAGACGGCCTATGCCTCGAAGGGCAATACGGCAGAGTTGGTAGAGCAGGCCGACATGGTGATCGGGGCGGTTCTGATCCCCGGCGCCGCTGCGCCCAAGCTGGTCAGCCGTGCGCAACTGTCCACGATGAAGTCCGGCGCGGCCATTGTGGATGTGGCGATTGACCAGGGCGGCTGCTTTGAAACATCGAAGGCGACGACGCACGAAAACCCGATCTATGATGTGGACGGGATAATGCACTATTGCGTGGCCAACATGCCCGGTGCGGTGGCCCGTACCTCGACGATCGCGCTTGGGAACGCCACCATGCCCTTCCTGCTGGCGCTCGCCAACAAGGGGTGGAAACAGGCCTGTGCCGACGATGTACACTTGCTGAATGGCCTGAATGTCCATGCGGGGCAACTGACCTACTATGCGGTGGGCAAGGCCCTTGGAATCGACGTGGTTTCGCCGCAGCTGGTCATCAAGTGATCTGAACACAGAAAGGGCCCGCAAGCGCGGGCCCTTTTTCCTGTCGCTGTCGGCCTTACTTTTTCAGCGCGTCGCGGATTTCCAGCAGTACTTCCAGTTCGGACGGCCCTTTGGGTGCCTCGGGCGCAGGCGCGGCTTCTTCCTCGCGTTCCGCTGCTTCTTTGACGCGGTTCACCATCTTGACCAGCATGAACACCACGAAGGCAATGATCAGGAAATTGATCACCGCCATCAGGAAGCTGCCATAGGCAAAGATAGAGGCCCCCGCTTCGCGGGCCACATCCAGGCTGGAGCCGTCGGGGACATCGCCCGACAGCACGGCGTAATTGTTGGTGAAATCGATACCACCCATGAACAGGCCGATGATCGGGTTGATCAGATCCTTGACCACCGACTGTACGATCGCGGTAAAGGCTGCGCCGACGATGATACCCACCGCCATGTCCATCACATTTCCCTTGGCGATGAATGCCTTGAATTCCTGAAGCATCTGTCCCTCTCCTTCAGTTGCGGGCCGCAGGGCGGATTGCGCGATTCCCAACAGCCAATGCAGCGATCTTCCACAGAAACCGGTCTGTTGCATCGGGAAAATTCAGGTAATTTCCCCCCACGGTGAACAGGAGGATTTGAAATGGCATTCCCAGGGGATTTCCCGATCACGCAACGTTGGCCCGCAACTGATCCGACGGTGCTGCAGTTGTACTCTTTCCCGACACCGAATGGCGTCAAGGTTTCCATCATGCTGGAAGAAATCGGGCTGCCGTACGAAGCCCATCGCGTGACACTGGCGGATGCCGATGTGAAATCGCCCGAATTCCTGTCGCTGAACCCGAACAACAAGATCCCGGCGATCATTGACCCGAACGGGCCGGATGGCAAACCCCTGCCACTGTGGGAATCCGGTGCAATTCTGATCTACCTGGCGGAAAAGACAGGGAAACTGCTGCCTGCCGAACCGGCAGAACGCTACAAAGTGATCCAATGGGTGATGTTCCAGATGGGCGGGGTCGGGCCGATGTTCGGGCAAATGGGCTGGTTCGTCAAAGCCGCAGGCGCCCAGATCGAAGACCCTCGCCCGCGTGACCGCTATATCACCGAGGCCAAACGCCTTTTGGCGGTGATCGAAGGTCAGTTGCACGGGAGGGACTGGATTTGTGGCGAATACTCAATCGCCGATATTGCCCTTGGGGGATGGTTGCGTGTTCTGGACTATTATGGCGCGCGACCGCTGCTCGGGTGGGACAGGTTGCCGAACTGCGTGGCCTATCTGGACCGTTTCCTGGCGCGTCCTGCGGTTCAGCGCGGCCTGAACATTCCGCCACGTGAAGGCTGAATCGAACACGCGCCAATGAAAAAGGGGCGCTTGGCGCCCCTTTCTTTGTTTACCCGGCAATCTTAGCCGCGCAGAACGCCGCCGGTCGCCTTGCTGACCTTCTCGACGATCTTGGCGGAAACGGCCTCGATGTCTTTTTCGGTCAGTGTTTTCTCGGTTGGTTGTAGCCGCACGGTGATCGCGATGGATTTTTTTCCCTCGCCCAGTGATCCGCCAATGAACTGATCGAAAACGCGCACGTCCTCGATCAACGCCTTGTCGGACCCCGCGGCGGCGTTGACCAGCGTCAGCGCCTCCACCTGCTGATCGACGACGAAGGCGAAATCGCGCTCTACCGCCTGCAGATCACTGATTGCCATCGCCGGACGGGTAGTGGTCTTGGCCTTGGGTTCCGGCACTTCCTCGGGCCAGATGGTGAAGGCCACGGCGGGGCCTTTTACGTCCAGCTCAGCCAGCACCTTGGGGTGCACTTCGCCAAAGGTACCAAGCACCTTTTTCGGGCCAAGACAGACCTGACCGTGGCGACCAGGGTGCCACCAGGTTTCGCCATTGCGGAAGACCTGAACCTTGGCGGGTGCGCCGATGGCGGCCAGAACGGTCTCTGCATCCGCTTTGGCGTCGAACAAATCCACCGGACGCGATGCGCCGTGAACATCCTTGGGTCCGGTTCTACCCACCAGAATGCCCGACATCTGCAGGCGCTGCTGCCCCGGTTCACCACCGTCAAAGATGGGGCCGACCTCGAACAGGGCAACGTCCATGAACCCCCGCGATTGGTTGCGCGCGGCAGCCTGCAACAGACCTGCCAGCAGGTCCGGGCGCATATGGCTCATCTCGCTGGAGATTGGATTTTCCAGCATTGTCTCGTCGGTGCCGCCGCCAAACAGGCTGGCGGCCTTCTGATCGATGAAGGAATAGGTGATGCACTCGTTATAGCCAAGTGCCGCTGCCGTGCGTCGTGCGATCTGTTCGCGCTTCTGCTTAACCGACAGGATGGGCTGCGGTACCCCAGCTTGGGCGCGCGCCATCGGCTTGCCTTCCAGCTTGGTCAGCGACACCACGCGGGCGACCTCCTCGACCAGATCGGCCTCTCCCAGAATATCGGGGCGCCAGGACGGCACATAGGCCATGTTGCCTTCCAGCTTGAATCCCAGCCGGGTCAGGATCTGGCGCTGCTCGCTTTCGGGAATGTCCATGCCCACAAGCGACTGGATGCGCGCGGCGTCCAGCTTATAGGCGCGGCTGACATCCGGCACCTTGCCCGCGACCACCACGTTCGAAGGTTCGCCCCCGCACAGGTCGATGATCATCTGCGTGGCATCGTCCAGCGCCTGCATGTTGTATTCCGGGTCGATACCGCGTTCGTTGCGATAGCGCGCGTCGGTGTTGATCTTCAACGCGCGGCCCGTGGTGGCGATCTGGATACGGTCCCAAATGGCCGCTTCCAGGAACACGTTGACGGTTTCTTCGGTGCAGCCGGAATGTTCACCGCCCATAATACCGCCGATGGATTCCACGCCCGTATCGTCCGAGATCACGACTTGCCCGACGCCGAAGGTATAGTCCTTCTCGTCCAGGCCCAGCATGGTCTCGCCACCCCTGGTGCGATGCACGCGCAGGTCGCCCTTGACCTTGTCGGCGTCAAAGACGTGCAGCGGGCGGTTGCGGTCATAGGTGAAGAAGTTGGTCACGTCCACAAGGCAGGAAATCGGGCGCAGGCCAATCGCCTTCAGCCGTTTTTGCAACCACGCCGGGCTGGGACCGTTCTTGACGCCCTTGATCAGGCGACCGGCAAAAACCTCGCACCCTTCGGTGCGGGTATCCTCGTCGATGGTGATCTTGATCGGGCTGGGGAACTGGCCTTCGACATGGGCGGTCTTGGCGGTCTTCATCGTGCCCAGACCGCGCGCGGCCAAGTCCAGCGCGACGCCACGCACACCCAGCGCATCGGGGCGGTTGGGGGTGATCGCGATTTCAATCACCGGGTCCACCTTGGCCGGGTCATTCTGCGCCAGCCATTCGGTAAATTTCTGGCCCACCTCGCCCGAGGGCAATTCGATGATGCCGGTGTGTTCGTCCGACAGCTCCAGCTCGCGTTCGGAGGCCATCATGCCGTGGCTTTCCACGCCGCGGATTTTGCCGACGGACAGCGTCACATCAATGCCGGGGACGTAATCGCCGGGCTTGCACAGCACCACGGTGATGCCCGCGCGAGCGTTGGGGGCGCCGCAAACGATCTGCTTGTCGCCCTCGTCCGTTTCCACGGTGCAAACGCGCAGGCGGTCTGCGTCGGGGTGTTGTTCCGCGTGCTTGACCTTGGCCAGGGTAAAGCTGGACAGCTTCGCCGCCGGGTCTTCGACGCCTTCGACCTCCAGCCCCAGATCGGTGAGGGCGTACAGGATTTCGTCCAGCGACACCTCGGTCTCAAGGTGCTCTTTCAGCCAGGAGAGGGTGAATTTCATCGGGACAGCCCCCTGTGCAGAGTGGGTACATCAAGCGAAGCAAAACCGTAGTGGCGCAGCCAGCGCAGGTCTGAGTCGAAGAACGCGCGCAGGTCAGGGATGCCGTATTTCAGCATGGCCAGACGGTCGATGCCGATGCCAAAGGCAAAGCCCTGGTACTGGTCGGGGTCGATCCCGCCAGCGGCCAGCACCTTGGGGTGGACCATGCCGGACCCCAGAACCTCTAGCCAGTCGTCGCCTTCGCCCACCTTGACCGATCCGTTGTCCCAACGGCACTGGATGTCCACCTCTGCCGAGGGTTCGGTGAACGGGAAGTGCGAGGCGCGGAAACGGGTTTCCACATGTGTGCCGAAGAAGGCGGAAAAGAACTCTTCCAGCACCCATTTCAGGTTGGCCATGGAAATGTTCTTGTCGATGGCCAGCCCTTCGACCTGGTGGAACATCGGGGTGTGGGTCTGGTCGTAGTCGCAGCGATAGACGCCGCCCGGACAGATGATGCGGATCGGCGCGCCGTGTTTTTCCATGGAACGGATCTGCACGGGGCTGGTGTGGGTGCGCAGAACGTGCGGCGGGCGATCGTCGCCCTCGGCACGGTGCATATAGAACGTGTCCATTTCCGCCCGTGCGGGGTGGTGGCCGGGAATGTTCAGCGCGTCGAAATTGTACCAGTCGGTTTCCACCCGCGGCCCTTCGGCAACGCTGAAACCCATGTCGGCGAAGATCGCGGTGACTTCCTCGGTCACTTGGCTGACGGGGTGGATCGTGCCCTGACGACGGGTGCGACCGGGCAGGGTGACGTCCAGCCATTCCGTGCGCAGGCGTTCATCCAGCGCGGCATCGGCCAGCGCGGATTTCTTTGCGGCCAGCGCGCTGTTGATCTCGTCCTTCAGCGCGTTCAGCTTCGGGCCCATGACTTGCCGTTCTTCCGGGGTCATCTTGCCCAGTTCGCGCATCTTCAGCGCGACTTCGCCTTTCTTGCCCACGGCCAGCAGGCGGATGTCCTCCAGCGCGGCCTCGTCGCCGGCACCGGCAATGGCGCCCAGGTACTTGTCTCTCAGATCGTCCATCCGACCCTCCAATTCCGTTGGCACCCTGCTACCCAGCAGCCGCCCAAAACGCAAGAAGCCGCGAGACCCCAAAAGGTCCGCGGCTTCTTTAATGTGTCACCCGGGATGGGCTTACGCGAGCGCGGCCTTCGCCTTTTCGACGATGGCGCCAAACGCGGCGGGCTCGTGCACGGCCAGATCGGCCAGAACCTTACGGTCGACTTCGATACCGGCCAGGTTCAGGCCGTTGATGAAGCGCGAGTAGGTCAGGGCTTCGTCGTGCAGACGAACGGCAGCGTTGATCCGCTGGATCCACAGCGCGCGGAAATTGCGCTTGCGGTTCTTGCGGTCACGGGTTGCATACTGGTTTGCCTTGTCAACGGCCTGGCGCGCAACCTTGAAGGTGCTCTTGCGGCGGCCATAATAGCCTTTTGCAGCCTTGATGACTTTCTTGTGGCGGGCGTGGGTCGTGGTACCACCTTTGACGCGGGACATTGATCAATCTCCTCTTAGCGGTCGTAGGGCATGTAGCCCTTGACGATCTTGGCGTCGGGTGCGGACAGCGTGGTGGTGCCGCGAGCGTCGCGAATGAATTTCTTGTGGCGTTTGATCATGCCGTGGCGCTTGCCAGCCTGACCAGCGATGACTTTGCCAGTGGCCGTCACCTTGAAGCGCTTCTTGGCGCTCGACTTCGTCTTCATCTTGGGCATTTCCGTCTCCTTGTCTTTCTCAACGGTTGAAACGCGACTCGGCATGCCTCTATCGGCCGGTCGCGCAGACAGGGGGGGTCTATACTGGCCTGGCTACATCTAGGCAAGGGTAAATCAGATGAATTTGCCGATTACCTTGACCACCAGGCCGGGGATTTCCTCGAACTTGTAGCCGCCGACCTGCTGAGAATGCGCCCAGACCATCATCGCACCGCCAAGGATCGCCACCACGGCGGCGACGCGGGGCACATTGCCTTCACTCCAGGCCGAAACCATCGAGGGCACCGACATGATGCCCAGGAAAAGCCCAACAACAAATATCGTGTCAGGGTCCATGACACGCTCCTCGTGACTACACGGGAATCCTACTCTGGGTCAGAGGCATAAATCAAACGTTCTGCGCAGGGGGCGACGCGCATGATGTTGGTGCTGCCCGGCTGGTTGAACGGAAGGCCCGCGATCACCAGAATCTGGTCGCTTTCGTCGGCGTACCCCTGTTTGACAGCCGCCCGGACCGACGCCACGACCGCCTCTTTGAATCGGTTGACGTCGCCGGTGATGACGCAGTTGGTGCCCCAGCTTAGTGCCAGCCGCCGCGCAGTCCGCATGACGGATGTCATCGCGATGATCGGCACCCGTGGTCGTTCGCGTGCGGTCAGCAGGGCCGTTGTCCCGGACTGGGTGAAACAGCAGATCGCCTTGATTTCGGTGGTTTCCGCGATTTCACGCGCAGCGGCGACGATCCCGTCCGCGATCGTGCTGCGCACGGCGTGGCGCGAGGCTTCGATCACGTTAGTGTAAATTTCGTCGCTTTCTACCTGAACGGCCACGTCGTTCATCGTGGTCACGGCCTCTACCGGGTATTGGCCTGCGGCGGATTCTGCGCTCAGCATCACCGCGTCGGCCCCTTCGTAGATCGCTGTTGCGACGTCCGAAACCTCGGCGCGAGTGGGCATCGGGCTTTCGATCATGCTTTCCAGCATCTGGGTGGCCACGATCACCGGTTTGGCGGCGGCGCGGCATTTGCGGACCAGGCGTTTCTGGATCGGTGGCACATGGCTGACGGGCAATTCAACCCCCAAATCGCCCCGCGCCACCATGATGCCGTCGCTGACCGCCAGGATGTCGTCAAACCATTTCACCGCCGAGGGTTTCTCGATCTTGGACAGGATGGCGGCCCGCCCCTTGGCCAGTTGCCGCGCTTCCTGCACGTCCTCGGGGCGCTGCACAAAGGACAACGCCAGCCAGTCCACGCCCAACTCGCAGACGAATTCCAGGTCTGCCCGGTCCTTGTCGCTAAGCGCGGCCAGCGGCAGCACGACATCCGGCACGTTCACACCCTTGCGGTTGGAAATCGTGCCGCCGGTCACCACTTCGCATTCGGCGAAATCCGGGCCGCAAGACAGGACTTTCAGGCGAATTTTGCCATCGTTGACCAGCAGCGCCGCACCGGGTTCCAGCGCGGCGAAGATCTCTGGGTGGGGTAGGCAGACGCGGTTGACGTCACCCTCGGCCTTGTCCAGATCCAGCCGGAACCGCGCGCCTTCGGTCAGATCTTCCTCGCCCTTGGCAAAGACACCGACGCGCAGTTTCGGCCCCTGCAGATCGGCCAGAATGCCGATGGGGCTGTCCAGATCCTTTTCTATCTGGCGAATGATTGCGTGACGCTCGCGGATTTCGTCGTGGCTGCCGTGGCTCATGTTCAGGCGGAACACGTCCGCGCCGGCCTCGTGCAGCGCCCGGATCATCTGGTAATCGTCCGAGGCAGGCCCCAGCGTGGCCACGATTTTCACATTGCGGTGCCGTCTCATTCTGCTGTCCATCCGTTTCTTGGCGCACATTCGCGCAGGTCTTTCTGTTACCGCTAACTTATATCCGTTGATGCGGCGAGGACAATTCCATTTCCCGTATTTCTGCCTTAGATATTGCGCAAAGAACGTGAAAATCTGATGACCTACGAACCCTACGAAATCATCGGGGCCGATCGCCCCGCGCGCTGGCTTGTGACCTGCGACCACGCCGCCAACACTGTTCCGCCCTTCGTCAATGGTGGGCAGCTTGGGCTGGCCAAGGGTGATATGAACCGCCACATCGCCTATGACGTTGGCGCGGCCGGCCTGACCCGTTACCTGGCAGAGGCGCTGGACGCGCCCGCCATCCTGTCCAACTTCTCGCGCTTGGTGATCGACCCGAACCGGGGCGAAGACGACCCGACCCTGCTGATGAAGCTGTATGACGGTACGATCATCCCCGCCAACCGACATGCCGGACCGGAAGAGCTGGAAAAGCGGCTGAACGCCTGCTACCGGCCCTATCATACGGCGCTGGCTGAATTGGCGGCGCGGCGACCGGATACGGTGATCCTGTCCGTCCACAGCTTTACCCGTCAGCTTCAGGGGCGCGCGCCCCGTCCGTGGCATGTGGGTATCCTCTATGCCGCCGATGCCCGCCTGTCCGTTCCGCTGATCCGCCGCCTGGAACAGGAACATGACCTGTGCGTTGGCGAAAATGAACCCTATGGCGGACATCTGCCCGGTGACGCCATCGCCCGCCACGCCATCGCCCATCAGCGCCACAATACCCTGGTAGAGGTCCGCAACGACCTGATCGAAACCGACCAGCACCAAAAAGAATGGGCGCAGCGACTGGCACCGATCTTGCAAGAGGCGCTTGCGTCTTGTGTGGACTGACCGGCATCATGCGCCAACGACCAACCGGAGACCACAATGGACGAACAGACCCGTACCGAGATCGAAGCCGCCGCCTTTCGCGCCTTGCGTGAACACCTGATGGAAAAGCGCACCGACGTTCAGAACATCGACATGATGAACCTTGCTGGCTTTTGCCGGAACTGCCTGTCGCGCTGGTATCAGGAGGCCGCCAACGAACGCGGCATCGCGATGACAAAAGACCAAGCGCGCGAGATCTATTACGGCATGCCCTATGACGACTGGAAGAACCAGCACCAGACCGAGGCCAGCGCCGAGCAGCAGGCCGCCTTCAAGGTCGCCTATGCGGAAAACGTCGGCGAGGATAAGTGATCCGCACGGCGGGCGTTGATCCGCGCTCGCCTTAATTGCGCCAGCGCAAAGGCCCTGTTGGCGTTTCGACGTTTCCGCACAGCACGGTTCACGCTAAATTCCTTGCGTAGACAAAAGGAACCGCCGCATGACCACCTTGCCCACCTATTTCATTTCTCACGGTGGTGGCCCATGGCCTTGGCTGCCCCAGATGGCGCAGGAATTGGCGCCGCTGGCCCGGTCGTTCCAGGCCATGCCGGGTGAAATTGGCGAAAGGCCCAAGGCGATCCTGATGATTTCGGGCCATTGGGAAGGCCCTGAATATGCAGTCATGCACGCTGCCCACCCGCCGATGGTCTATGACTACTACGGCTTCCCCCCGGAAACCTACCAGATCAAATACCCCGCCCCCGGCGCCCCTGAATTGGCCGCGCAAACTGCCGATCTGATCCGCGCCGCTGGACTGCCAACACGTCTGGACGACACCCAAGGCTACGATCACGGCACCTTTGTGCCAGCATATGTCATGTATCCAAAGGCCGATGTGCCGCTTTTCCAGGTGTCGATGCGCGCCCATTACGACCCGGCTGAACATTTTGCTTTGGGTCGCGCGCTGGCCCCGTTGCGCAATCAGGGGGTGCTGATTGTCGGGTCCGGCCTCAGCTATCATAACCTGCGGCTGTTCGGTCCCGCGGCAAAGGTGCCCTCGACCGTATTCGATGAATGGCTGACCGAGACGTTGGCCCTGCCGCCCACCGACCGCACCCGCGCCTTGCTGGACTGGGAAACAGCCCCGCACGCCCGCACTTGTCACGCCCAAGAGGACCACCTGGTGCCGCTGTTCGCCGCCCTGGGCGCGGCAGAGGACGCCGCCGCCACCCGCACCTATCACCAGGCCGGTATCCGCGGAGGCGTCACAGCGTCCAGCTTCCGCTTTGGTTGAAACGAAAACGGCGCCCGAATGGGCGCCGCTCGAAAGCCTTTGACGGGCTGGTCAGATTCCCGCCTTGCGGCTTTCGTCCAGGTAAATCTCGCGCAGGCGGGTGGCGACCTTGCCAACCTTGCCTCCGCCGACCGCGGCGCCGTCAATCTCGATCACCGGCATCACGAAAGCCGAAGCCGAGGTAAAGAATGCCTCGTCCGCCTCTTTTGCCTCTGCGATGGTAAAGGGCCGTTCCACCACTTCCATCTGCGCCTCGCGGGCGAATTTCAGCACTGCGGCGCGGGTGATCCCGTGCAGAATGTCGTTCGACAGGTTGCGCGTGATGATCTTGCCGTCCTTGACGATATAGGTGTTGTTACTGGTGCCCTCGGTCACGAACCCATCCTCGACCAGCCACGCATCGTCGCAACCTGCTTTCTTGGCCATCATCTTGCCCATTGACGGGTACAACAACTGCACCGTCTTGATGTCGCGGCGACCCCAGCGAATATCCTCGATCGAGATCACCTTGATCCCCACCTTGGCCTGTGGGTTGTCGGCCAGCCCGGGTTTGTTCTGGGTGAACAGAACCACCGTCGGGCGCGTCTCTTTCGACGGGAATACGAAGTCGCGATCGCCCGGCGCACCGCGCGTCACCTGCAGATAGACCATGCCTTCCTCGACCCCGTTTTCGGCGACCAGATTGCGGTGGATGTCCAGCAGGTCGTCGAATTCCGGCGGCTTGGGGATGTCCAGCTCGTTCAGCGACCGTTCCAGACGCGCGCGGTGCCCGTCGAAATCAATCAGCTTGCCGTCCAACACGCTGGTGACCTCATAGACCCCGTCCGCCATCAGGAATGCCCGGTCGAAGATGGAAACCTTGGCCTCGGTTTCCGGCAGGTATTCTCCGTTCACATAGACGGTGCGGGTCATGGGCGTCTCCTTATCCCCAAAGCGCGGCGGTGGGCGGATGCACCCCGGCCGCGTCATACTGCAAAGCGTTTGCCCGGTCATCGGCCAACAAAAGCGGCCCGTCAAGGTCTGTTACCATCGCACCCTGCGCCACCAGCGTGGCCGGGGCCATCGCCAAAGACGATCCCACCATGCAGCCCACCATCACCTGATACCCCTCGCGCAGTGCCTGCTCTCGCAGGGCCAGAGCCTCGGTCAGCCCGCCGGTCTTGTCCAGCTTGATGTTCACCACGTCATATTTGCCCTTCAGGTGCGGCAAGGACGCCCGGTCATGACAGCTCTCATCGGCGCACACCGGCACCGGCCGCGCCATCCCGATCAGCGCCTCATCCTGCGACGCGGGCAAGGGCTGTTCCACCAGCGCCACGCCCAACCGCACCAGATGCGGTGCCAGATCGGCGTACACCTCCGCACTCCAGCCCTCATTCGCATCCACGATGATCTTGGCATCGGGCGCCCCCGCCCGAACCGCTTCCAGCCGGGGCATGTCATCCGGCGTGCCCAGCTTGATCTTCAACAGCGGCCGAAACGCATTCTTCGCCGCCTGCGCCCGCATCTCCTCGGGCTCAGCCAAAGACAGGGTATACGCCGTGATCTCCGGCCCCGGCGCCGCCAGCCCCGCCAATTCCCATACTCGCTTGCCGGCCTGTTTGGCCTCCAGATCCCACAGGGCGCAGTCCACCGCGTTGCGCGCCGCCCCTGCGGGCAGCAGCTCTTGCAACATTCCCCGCGTGACTTCGGATGGCAGGCCAAGGATTTCCTGCGTCACCGAATCCAGCGTTTCGCCATACCGCGCGTAGGGCACGCATTCGCCCCAACCGGTCCTGCTGTCGCGGGTTACCCTCACGGTCAGCACCTGCGCCTCTGTCCGGCTGCCCCGAGAGATGGTGAACACCTGTGCCAGTCGGAAAACGTCCCGTTCCACGGTGATGGTCATCGCGCCGCTCCCTGTTTCATCTTGCAAAAAATACTCAATTTGCCGAACCGGTCCGCACGCGGCCCGGCCAGAGTGAATCAGATCGCTGCCAGTGCGTCCACCAGCCTGGCCGCGCCGAACCGGTACGGGTCCGTGGCCGGCAGCCCCAGCTCGGCCTCTACCCCGTCCAGATAGGATTTGGCGTCGGCGTCGCTCATGTGCTGGGTGTTGATCGCATAGCCCACGACTTGGCAAGCCGGGTTTGCGACCCGCGCCAGTTCCAGCGCCATGTCCCGCACGGCGGCCATGCTGGGCAGCTTGTACCCCGGCAGGCCGCGCATGTGGTCGCGGGTCGGTTCATGGCAGACGATCAGCGCATCCGGCTGCCCGCCATGGATCAACGCCATCGTCACGCCCGAGTAGGAAACGTGGAAAAGAGAGCCCTGGCCTTCGATGATGTCCCAGTGGTTGGGGTCGTTGTCGGGGGTTAGGTGTTCGATGGAGCCGGCCATGAAGTCCGCGATCACCGCATCCAGGGGCACACCGTCGCCGGTGATCAGGATTCCGGTCTGTCCGGTGGCGCGAAAAGTGGCGTTAAGCCCTTGGGAGCGCATTTCTTTTTCGAGGCAAAGCGCCGTGTACATCTTTCCGACCGAGCAATCGGTGCCAACGGCCAGCACCCGCTTGCCCGTGCGTTTTTTTCCGTTCGCGATAGGATATTTTACCGACGGGATGCGCACATCGTGCAGTTTTCTGCCCGTTGCCTCGGCCACGGCCACAAGATCTGGTTCGTCGCGCAGCAGGTTATGCAATCCGCTGGCCAGATCGAAGCCTTCTTCCAGCGCCATGATTAACACTTTTTTCCATGCCGGGCTGATCACGCCGCCGCGGTTGGCGACGCCGATGACCAGCGTCTTGGCGCCGGCGGCCTTGGCTTCCAGCAGGGTCATGTCGGTCAGTTTCATGTCGGCCTTGCAGCCGTCCATGCGGAACTGGCCCACGGCATATTCCGGGCGCCAGTCCTTGATGCCCTGGGCGACCTTGGCGGCCAGTTGGTCGGGCGCGTCGCCCAGAAAGAGGAGATACGGCGTTTCGATCATGTCACGGCCCTCGATGCGTGGTTTCGGATCGAGTTTTCGGGATTCGGCCACGAATTGGTTTGCAAAAGCAGCGTTCAATCGGTTTCCCACGCAAGATTCTTCGAGTTTTCCGAAGTTGGTTCGCAGATTTTCCCAGAAACACCCCGTTTCACGCCAGACTGCCCACGCCGCGACGCAGCGGATCATGCCGCGGGCGCGAAATCGCTTGCGAATGTATGCGCAATTTAATAACTCTCTGCACCAGATTTGCGAAATATCCTTGCCTGAGAGGTCAAACATGAGCTTCCGTCTTCAGCCCACGCCGATTGCCCGCCCGAACCGCTGCCAGTTGTTCGGCCCGGGGTCGAACACCAAACTTTTCGCCAAGATGGCCGCATCGGAAGCGGACGTGATCAATCTGGACCTCGAAGATTCGGTCGCGCCCACCGACAAGGACGCGGCGCGCGCCAACATCATCAAGGCGATCGGCGAATATGACTGGGGAAACAAGACTTTGTCCGTTCGCATCAACTCGTTGGACACGCCGTACTGGTACCGTGACGTGGTGGATCTGCTGGAACAAGCGGGCGAGCGTCTGGACCAGATCATGATCCCCAAGGTCGGCTGCGCCGAGGATATCTATGCGGTTGATGCGCTGGTGACGGCGATCGAACGCGCCAAGGGTCGGACCAAGAAGATCAACTTTGAAGTGATCATCGAATCTGCCGCCGGTATCGCCCATGTCGAGGAAATCGCCGCTGCTTCGCCCCGTCTGGTGGCGATGTCGCTGGGGGCCGCCGATTTTGCCGCTTCGATGGGCATGCAGACCACCGGTATTGGTGGGACGCAGGAAAACTACTATATGTTGCGCGGCGATCAGAAATTCTGGTCGGACCCGTGGCACTGGGCACAGGCCGCCATCGTTGCCGCCTGCCGCACCCACGGCGTGCTGCCGGTCGATGGCCCGTTCGGCGATTTTTCCGACGACGAGGGCTATATCGCGCAGGCCAAACGGTCTGCGACACTGGGCATGGTCGGCAAATGGGCCATCCATCCCAAGCAGATTGCACTGGCAAACCAAGTGTTTACCCCGTCAGAAGAGGCTGTTGCCGAAGCCCGCGAAATCCTGGCCGCGATGGAACAGGCCAAGGCCAACGGCGAAGGCGCGACCGTCTACAAGGGCCGACTGGTGGATATCGCTTCGATCAAACAGGCCGAAGTGATCGTGGCCCAGGCCGAGCTGATCGCGGGCAAGTAAGCCGCCCCGAAGCATCCAAACGTTAACGGCCCTCCGGGGCCGTTAATCATTTGAAAACCTGTCAACCCGTACGGTTCAGGCTTTGAAATGGACGATTCGAATTGGGTGAAATCGACCCCCCGTATTCCTAACAGTGGCGACTCTGGCCCCGGTCATGTATCGTCAAGGGATGCACCTGACTTGCCTGCACACGGCACAAGTCCATTGTGCCACCTTCAACAGCCTGCGGGACCGGATCACCCCCGGCACCCGGCTCGAACATATTGTGCGCCGCGAATGGCTGGAGCGGGCGCAGGACGGTGTGGACGACACCCTGCGGTCCGAGATCACCGACCAGATCAAGGCCCTGCGCGGGCCGGTGATCTGCACCTGCACCACGCTGGGCGATATCGCCGAGGCCGCGGGCGCGATCCGCATTGACCGTCCGATGATGCACCGCGCGGCAGAGAACTGGGGCGACATCCTGCTGGCCTATTGCCTGAAATCGACCGAAGGCCCCAGCACCAGCCTGTTGCGGCAGGAAATGGACAACGAGGGCAACCCCTACAACATCGTGCCGCTACACCTGGGCCGGCACTGGCACCTGTTCGAAGAAGGCGAGCCGCACGCCTTTTCGCGCGCCATCGCCAAGGACATCCGTGCCGCCTATGGCCAGCGGTCAGGGATCAAGGCGGTGGTTCTGGCGCAGGCCTCTATGGCGGGGGCGGCGGTGCTGCTGTCCGACCTGCCGGCGCCGGTGCTGTCCTCGCCCGTGCTGGCGCTGAAGGAAGGGCTGGCGCGGCTTTGAACACCGTTTGCCGCTGCGCGCTGCAAGCTATGTTGCATCTGGACGCCGGGGAAGCCATATATCCAGCCAATCCAGGTGGAGAATGACGCATGACCAACTACCTCGACTTTGAACGCCCGCTGGCCGAAATCGAAGGCAAAGCCGAAGAGCTGAGGGCCATGGCCCGGCAAAACGAGGAAATGGACATCGAGGCCGAAGCCGCCGCGCTGGACAAGAAAGCGGAAACGCTGCTGAAGGATCTGTACAAGAACCTGACCCCGTGGCGGAAATGCCAGGTGGCGCGCCACCCCGACCGGCCGCATTGCATCGACTATATCAACGCGCTGTTCACGGAATACACGCCGCTGGCCGGGGACCGGAACTTTGCCGACGATCACGCGGTGATGGGCGGGCTGGCGCGGTTCGACGACCAGCCGGTGATGGTGATCGGCCAGGAAAAGGGCAATGACACCAAATCGCGGATCGAACGCAATTTCGGCATGGCCCGCCCCGAAGGCTATCGCAAGGCGATCCGGCTGATGGAAATGGCTGCCAAGTTCAACCTGCCGGTGATCACGCTGGTGGACACCCCCGGCGCCTATCCCGGCAAGGGCGCAGAAGAGCGCGGCCAGTCCGAAGCGATCGCGCGCAGCACGGAAAAATGCCTGCAAATCGGGGTGCCGCTGGTCAGCGTCATCATCGGCGAAGGCGGATCGGGTGGGGCTGTCGCCTTTGCCACGGCCAACCGGGTCGCGATGCTGGAACATTCCGTTTACTCGGTCATCACCCCCGAGGGCTGCGCGTCCATCCTGTGGAAGGATTCCGAGAAGATGCGCGAGGCGGCCGAGGCCATGCGCCTGACCGCGACCGACCTGAAGGCGCTGGGCGTGATCGACAGGATCATCCCCGAACCGCTGGGCGGCGCGCACCGCGACAAGCAGGCGGTGATCGCAGAGGTTGGCAAGGCCATCGCGGCAATGCTGGCGGAACTGACCGGGAAATCCGGCGCCAAGCTGGTCGCCGACCGCCGCAAGAAGTTCCTGGACATGGGCGGCAAGGGGCTGGCGGCCTGACCGCCCTATCCCTGCCCGTCGACCACGGAGTCGATCCCGAGCGAGGCGATGAGTTCGTAATAGCCCAGCAGCACCGCGACGAAGAACGCGATCAGGATCAGTTCATACTTGAAATGATGGGCGTGAAAGAACGACCTGTCGCGATGATGCAGCACATCCATCAATTCATCCCCGAACCGGATCGACAGGAATGTGCCGATCCCGGACAGCGCGATCACCCCCCAATAGGGCCAGGGCGATATCAGGATCTGGTGTAACAGGCGCGTCAGCAGCGTCGTGTCGAAATACTGCGGCGCGACGATCAGGACCGACAGGTTCAGCCCGATGGCGATGGCCCAGACCACCAGTTCCGACAGGATCATCCGCACCCCGAACAGCAGCCGCATCGGGAAATCCAGCAGGAAACCGGCATCGGCAATCGGTGTACACAGGACGAAAAAGCTCCAGCTCAGGGCGGCGGCCACGCCACCGGTGGTGAAATCGTATTTCAGCCCCAGGTACAGGAAGTACCCCGCCAGCAACGCGCATAGCAGCGCGAATTTGATGATTACCTGAGTCCGGGGATGGGGGGGCTGATCTGACATGCGCCCGATCATGCGCGTATTGGGTGCGGATGCAAGGCGCGGTCAGCCCGCCAGCATTTTCAGCCCCTGGGTCACGTCGGACCGAACCGCCAACCGCAGCCCCGGTTCGTCCCCGGCCTTCAGCGCGGCGATGATCAGGCGGTGGTATTGCGGCGGATCCTTGCGGCGCAACCGGCCATACAGCGCGCGCATCGTCGGCCCCAGTTGCAGCCAGACCGTTTCTGCCATCGCCAGCATCGCCGGGGCCTGCGCGCGCAGATACAGGGTGCGGTGAAATTCCAGGTTGGTGCGGATATAACCGACGGCATCCTGCCGGGCGACCATTTCGGACACGGTGTTGTTGATGGTCTGCAGCCGTTCGATCAGCGCCATGTGGGCGCGGGGCAGGGCGCGGCTGGCCAGCTCTACCTCTAGCAGCGAGCGCAGGACGGCCAGTTCCTCTATCCGTTCGTTGGACAGTTCAGGGGTAGAGGCCCGCCCCGAAGAGGACATCTGCAGCGCGCCCTCGGCCACCAGACGGTTCACCGCCTCGCGGGCGGGGGTCATCGAGACCTCGAATTCGCGGCCGACCCCGCGCAGGGTCAGTGACTGGCCCGGCGCGATTTCACCGTGCATGATGCGGCTGCGCAATCCGCGGTAAACGCGGTCATGGGCAGAAGTGGCCTGGTCCTGGCGGGGTGCGATCAGCATGGCCTTTTGTGATCACAAAACCCGCGGCCGTCAATCTGTAAACCTGTAGCGGTGCAGTTGGCTGCCATTCTGTCGCAGCCAGTGGCGCGGGTGGTCATAGGGGCCGTGGATCTGTTCCACGGTGGCCCAGAAGGCGGGCGAGTGGTTCATCTGCGCCAGATGCGCGACCTCGTGCGCGGCAACGTAGGACAGCACTTCGGGCGGCGCCATGATCAGCCGCCAGGAATAGTTCAGCCCGCCCCGCGACGAACACGACCCCCAGCGCGACCGGGTATCGCGCAGCGTCACCCCGGAATATGGTCGCCCCAGCCGCGCGGCGTAAAGATCGGACGCCGCCACCAGCCGGTCGCGCGCCAGTTCACGCAAGTAGCCGGTCAGCCGGGCGGGCACGCCGGTTTCCGGGCCGGGCACGCCCAGCATGTCCGGGGTCAGGTGCACGCGGCGTCCGGGGATCGGCGCGATCCGGCGCATCCGGCCCTCGACCGGCAGCAGGGCGCCGGTGGCGACGGGCACCAGATCAGGCTGCTGCGACAGGTGGGCGCGGATCCAGTCCGCCTTCTCCTGCGCGAAATCCAGCGCCTCGGCGACGCGCACCCGCTTGGGCACGGTCAGCACGACCCGCCCGTCCAGACCCGATACCCGGAGCGAGATCCGGCGCGCCCGCGCCGACCGGCGCAGGACAACCTGAATCGGGGGGTTGCCGGGCAGCACGTGATGCCCCATATCGCCTCCTGACTGCGAATCCTCGTGCCGCCCGTGAAAGGCTTTGACACACGGGGCCTGTTATGGCAGTTGGCGCGGATCGTCGACAAGACCACAAGGATAGAGGGGATTACCCATGCCCAAGGAAGAATGGGGCACGAAGCGCGTTTGCCCGACCACCGGCAAGCGGTTTTATGACCTGAACAAGAACCCGATCATCAGCCCCTATACCGGCGAGGTCGTGGAACTGGATACCGGCAAGAGCCGGATGATCGCCGCAGACGCCGAGGATGCCGCGACCAAGAAAATGCGCGAATCCGACTCGGACAACGATTCGGACCTGCTGGATGATGATGTTGACGTGGATCTGGACGACGATCTGCTGGACGACGACGACGACGACAACGTGTCGCTGGACGACCTGGCGGATGTCGCTTCGGACGACGACGAGTCCTGATCGGACCGGTTTCGAAAAACTTCCCGGGGGCGGAATTTTCCGCTTGATCCTGCCCCCGGCATCCCATAGATAGCGGCGCACGGATCGGAACGGTCCGTCGCTTTGGGGCCTTAGCTCAGCTGGGAGAGCGCTTGCATGGCATGCAAGAGGTCAGGGGTTCGATCCCCCTAGGCTCCACCAAATTTCCCCATTATTTCAGGTTTGCCGGTGCTGCCAGCGCCGGGGTTCGCGTGTCTACATGTAGCCGGTAACCAGCGCGCCCGCGACCAGTGCCCAGCCGTCCGCGATGACGAAGAACGCCAGCTTGAACGGCAGCGACACGACGGCGGGGGGGACCATCATCATACCCATCGACATCAGGATCGCGGCGACGACCAGATCAATGATCACGAAGGGCAGATAGATCAGGAACCCCACCTGGAAGGCCCGTGCGATTTCCGACAGCAGGAAGCTGGGCACCAGCGTGGATATCGGCGCCTGCGCCATGTCGGTGAACGGGTCTGGCGTGGGGCGCAGGGCGTTGATCGCTTCGAATGTTTCGGCGTCCAGACGCGAGGCCATGAATATGCGGAACGGCTGCAGGGTCTTTTCGAAGGCGGGCTCGAAATCCAGTTTCGAATCCAGCAGGGGCGCGATTCCGTTCGTCCATGCCTCGGTAAATACCGGGTCCATCACGAAATAGGTGAGGAACAGCGCCAGCGTCACGATCAGCATGTTGGGCGGGGACTGCTGCAGCCCGATGGCCTGCCGCAGGATGGACAGCACGGTGACAAGGAATGGGAAACAGGTGACCATGATCGCGATTCCCGGCGCCAGGCTGAGCACCGTGATCAGCGCGAACAGTTGCAGCGACCGGGCGGTCAGCGACCCGTCCTGCCCCAGATCTATGGAAATGCCCTGGGCTGCCACCATGCCCGGCGCCAGCAGGGCCAGCGCCAGCGCGATCCCCGCGAAAGCCCGGTTCATTTCAACCCGTCCCCAAGGCTGGCGACCTCTGTCAGGCGGACGGCCAGCAGGCCCTTTTGATCGCCGTCCAGTTCTTCCAGTTGGCCGCGGGCGATCAGACGTTCGCCGATGAACAGCTCCACCGGGTCTTCGACCCGCTTGTCCAGTGGCAGGACCGAGTTTTCCTGAAGCGCGAGAAGGTCACGGATCAGCGGGCGCGCCTTGCCGACAGAGATGGTGATTTCCACCGGCAGGGCGGAAAAGGGGCTTTGTTTCATGTCCTGTGTCATGGTCTGGGCCTTTATGCTTTGGCTTGGGTTTCGATTTCGTCCGCGAAGGCGTCCAGCGCCTGCGACATCTCATGGACGACCTGCCCAAGGTCGATGCGCCGCTCTTCGTCGGGTGCGGTGATTTCGGCGTGTCCGGGGGGAAAATCGGGCTGGGCCACGACCCGGACGGCATAGCTGCCGTAACGCTGTAACAAGGCGTCGATCGCGGGTTTGTCGTGGCCTGAAACGGCCAGGGTCAGGGTTTCACCGGGTTGATCCGCCGCCAGGGCGGCCAGTTGTTCGGCGATCAGATGGGGCAAGGAGGCGCGCGCCAAT
Source organism: Thalassovita sp. (assembly GCA_017792425.1). Classification (GTDB taxonomy): domain Bacteria; phylum Pseudomonadota; class Alphaproteobacteria; order Rhodobacterales; family Rhodobacteraceae; genus Thalassobius. The sequence continues at coordinate 119,454 of CP051233.1, read as the reverse complement.
TCGGGCAGGAAGATTTCCGCCATCTGGTGAAACAGCGGCCGCAGTGCGTTCAGCACCTTGGCCTGGGCATCGTGGAAGGTGAAGGAAAGCTGCTGCAGCGTCGCGGCAAGCTCTTCGCCAATGCGGGCCTGATCCTCGGCATGGGCGCGGGCCGAATCGTCCCACCCGGCCTGATAGCCCTGTTCGAACGCTTCCAGTTGGTGTTCCTCCAGCGTGGCGTCGGAGATCACCGGGTCCGGCCCGCTGCCGTGGTAATTGCCGAAATCCTGCAGCAGGTGGGCGATCGTCATCAGGCGTCCTCCTCGTCTTCCAGCCAGCTGCGCAGGATTTCGACGGTTTCGTCGCGGCGGTCGTTGATCAGGCTGCGCAGCCGTTCCACGGCGTCCTCCTGCGAATGGGCCGCGGGCGGGGAAAGCGTGGCGTTGCCGACGACCGGCAGGCCGGATAGGTCGGTATCGCCGTCATCAATCTCGCCGGTCAGGGCGGCCTGCAGGCGGGCGGGTTGGTCCGGCTCTGGCAGGGGTGGGCGCGACAGGATGGGCCGCACCACGAACAGGCCCAGGATCAGCGTGACCAGCGCCGCGACGGCCAGCTTCAACAGGGTCATCACGTCCAGCGGCGGCAGGTCAAGCAAGCTGGTGGAGGCTTCGGTGCCCAGCGGGATGACGGGCTGGAAGATCATGGATTTGATCGTGATGACGTCGCCGCGGGATTCATCGTATCCAACGGCAGAGGCGACCAGTTCGCGCAGCGCCTGCAGTTCGGCGTCATCGCGTAGCTGGATCGTGGTGGCGCCGTCCGGGCCCGGCGATTCGACCCCGTTGACCAGCACCGCGACGGTCTGGCGTTTCACCGATCCCGGCGCGCGGATGATTTCGCGCTGGGTTTCCGACACTTCGTAATTCACCCTTTCGCGGGTTTGGCTGGTCTGGGAGCTGGCGTTTTCCGCCCCGTTTGCATCGCCCGACGGGATGTTGCTGGCGACGGTGACCTCTCCGCCGCCATTGTTCCGGGAATCGTTGGTGCTTTCCTCGGAATCAGAGCTGACCAGCACCCTGCTCGCCGGATCGAAGGTGCGCTGGCGGATCGATTCGCTTTCGGTGACGGTGTCCACGGACACCTCGACCACCGCGTTGCCGGGGCCGACCCGCGCCTCCAGCAGACGCTGCACACGCTCCCGAAGCTCGGTCGAGCGGTCGTCGGCGACCGCTGGCACCGTGGTTTCGTCGGTGCTGACCAGGTTGCCGACACTGTCGATGATCACGACATCCTTGGGCTCTAGCCCCGCCACCGCCGAGGCCACCAGATAGCGCAGCGCGCGTGCGTGGGCCGGGGTCAGCCCGCCCGCCGCCACGACGGAAACAGAGGCCGAGGGCTTCAGTTCCCGCTGGAACGGCGAGGACGAGGCGTTGGCGATATGCACCCGGGCCTTGGTGATGTTGGGGCTGGCCAGCATGGTGCGGGCCAGTTCGCCTTCTTTCGCGCGCCAGTAGGCGGCGTTGAACATCTGCGAGGTGGTGCCGAACCCGGTCAGGTTGTCTAGCAATTCATAGCCGCTGCCGCCATTCGCGGGCAGCCCCGCGCTGGCGAGCGTCATGCGCAACTCGTCCCGGTTGCGGTCCTCGACGAAAATGGAACCGCCGCGCACCTGGTAGGCGACGCCGCGCTGTTCCAGTGCCTGCACGACCTCTCCGGCGGCGGCGCTTTCCAGCCCGGCGTATAGCAGCACCATGTTCGGTGCGGCCACCAGGCGCGACATGCCCAATATGGCGGCGAACATCGCGACGGTCGCCACACCGACCATGATTTGCTTGCGCATATTCAGCGCGGACCAGACCTGTAGAAGCTGTTGCACGGGTTCCTCCGTCGTGGCGGGCGTTCTGCCCAGTGACCCTGTTTTCCACGCTCAGCCTTAACAATCGGTTAGCTCCTTCCGGTCTATTCAGGGTTTGTTCAAAGGAAAGAGGACGGCGATGACCGCAACAGAATCTGTGGCCGGGGACGGTAAGGAAAAATCCGGGAAACTGCCTGTGCTCATTGGGGTTTTGCTGGCCCTGATCGGGGCTGGTGGCGGGTATTACGCGGTCAGAAGCGGGCTGCTGCCGCTGGGCGAATCAGCGCATGTGGCAGAGGGGGATGCACCCGACGAGGCGCATCATGACGCCGCCCCACAGGGTACGGGCGCGGCGGAAATCGCCTTTGTCGCGATGGAGCCGATGGTGATTTCCCTTGGTCCGGCGGCCACTGCCCGGCACCTGCGGTTCAGGGGGCAGATCGAAACCAGCCCGCAGCACACCGCCGAGGTAGAGCGGCTGATGCCGCGGATCGTCGATGTCCTGAACAGCTATCTGCGCGCGGTGCAGGAAACCGACCTGGAACAGCCCGCGGCTCTGGTCCGGTTGCGCGCGCAGATGCTGCGGCGGGTGCAGATCGTGGCCGGACCGGACCGGGTGAACGACCTTTTGATCATGGAATTCGTGCTGAACTAAGGGGAAAACGGATGGAATTTATCGCGGATGTCTTGCTGGTGGCCGGCGCCCTGGGGGCCGGGTTCTATTGCTTCATACTCGCCCGCAGGCTGAGCCGGTTCAACGACCTGGAAAACGGGGTGGGCGGCGCGGTGGCGGTGCTGTCCTCGCAGGTGGATGACCTGACGAAGACGCTGCAGATGGCGCAGAAGATCGCCGATTCCTCGACCATGTCGCTGGACGGGCTGACCGACCGGGCCGAACAGGTGGCCAAGCGACTGGAACTGCTGGTGGCGTCGATGCACGATCTGCCGGACGCCCCGCCCGACGCCCGCCCGGACCCGCAACCCGAACCACGGCCAGAGGCGTTGTTCTTTCGGCACGGCACAGGTGGCGCGAAATGAGCCTGGGCAGGAAACGTGACCGCAAGCGTGCAGGCAAGGGCTCGCTTGCCATCATCGCCTGCCTGCTGATCGGATCGGCCGTGGTGCGGACCGCGACCAGCGCGGGCGAGGCCTGGGCCAAAACCGCCCCCCCGCAGGCGACCCACGCCGAAGATGCGCAGACGGACCCCGCGGCGGAATGCACGTCAGAGGACGACCTGCGCACCGTGCTGGAGGCGCTGGAGAACCGCAAGAAACGGCTGGACGACCGCGAAAAGATGATCGCCCGGCGGATGGACGCGCTGGCCGAGGCGGACCGTGAAATTGCCACCCGGCTGCAAGAGATGACGCGCACCGAGGAGGAGCTGAGCCGAACCCTGGCCATCGCCGACCAGGCCGCCGAGAAGGACATTTCCCGTCTGGTCAGCGTCTACGAGAACATGAAGCCGAAAGACGCCGCTGCCCTGTTTGAAGAGATGGACCCGAACTTTGCGGCCGGATTTCTGGCGCGGATGAACCCGGAATCGGCAGCGGGGGTCATGGCGGGGCTCAGCCCGCAGGTCGCCTATACGCTAAGCGTGGTGCTGGCCGGCAGAAATGCCGAAGCGCCCCGGAACTGAGACGCCAAAGGGTTTCTTAACCCGGACCTGCGAAGCTGCGAGTCGAAGCAACGGAGAAACGGAAAAATGTTCGGCCTGATCGGTATTGTCGTCATCTTCGTGATGGTTTTCGGGGGATATCTGGCGGCGGGTGGCAAGCTGGGGATCATCCTCAAATCGCTGCCGTTCGAAATGATGATGATCGGTGGCGCGGCAGTGGGGGCGTTTTTGATCAGCAACGAAATCGCCACCGTCAAACACACGCTCAAGGACATTGGCAAGGTATTCAAGGGGCCGCGGTGGAAACCGCAGGATTACAAGGACTTGCTGTGCCTTCTGTTCGAACTGATCCGAATCGCGCGGTCAAACCCTGTCGGGCTGGACGCCCATATCGAACAACCACAGGAATCGACGATCTTTGCCAGGTATCCCCGGATCCTGACCGATGCGGAAGCGGTGAACCTGATCTGCGATACATTGCGCGCGGCAGCGATGAACTATGACGACCCCCACCAGGTAGAGGAAGTGCTGGAAAAGCGGATGGAGGCGAACCTGCATCACGCGCTGCATTCCAGCCATGCCCTGCAGACGGTCGCCGACGGTCTGCCCGCGCTGGGCATCGTGGCCGCCGTTCTGGGCGTGATCAAAACGATGGGGTCGATCGACCAGCCGCCGGAAATCCTGGGCAAGATGATTGGCGGTGCGCTGGTTGGCACTTTTCTGGGCGTGTTCCTGGCCTACGGGCTGGTGGCGCCCTTCGCTTCGAAGGTGAAGGCGGTGATCGAGGAGGACGGCCATTTCTATCAGCTGATCCGCGAGGTGCTGGTGGCCAACCTGTATAATCACCCTACCAACATGTGCATAGAGGTCGGTCGCCAGAATACCCCGTCGCACCACCGCCCCAGTTTCTCGGACCTCGAAGAGGCGCTGAAAGCTGTCAAGCAAGAGGCCGCCTGATGCGATCCGCCCTGATTGCGCTGCTGCTGTGTCTTGCGCCGGGTTTGGCCTTTGCGCAGGAAATCGTCCTGCGATCCGGTGAACATGACGGGTTCACGCGGCTGGCCGCGCGTCTGCCTGCGGGCACGGGATGGCAGGTGGACCAGTCCGGCCGGACCTTGCGGGTAGTCTTTGATCCAATGCCCCGGGCCGTCGACGTGGCGCAGGTGTTTGACCGGATTGGCCGGACCCGTGTGGCGTCCGTCACGGCGACGGAAAACGCGCTGGAAATCGGGCTGGCCTGCGCCTGCGCGGTATCGACCAGCGCCAGCACCTCTGCGATGCTGGTTGTCGATATTCGGATGGCTGCCACCGCGCCCGCCGCCGCCGCGGCGCCACAGACGCCGCCGGGATTGAAATACCTGTCGGGTCAGGGGCTGAACCTGTCCACCGGGCACCCCCCCGCAGCCCCGATGGCCCCGCCGCGCGATTTTCTGGCCGAGCGTCCCTTTCCCCAGCCGAACAACGACCGGCAGATCAAACAGGCCGAGGCGGCGCTGCTGAAACAGCTTGGTCGGGCCATGTCCTCGGGGTTGGTTGAGCTGGCCACCCCCCCACAGGCGGGGGCCCCCGACACGGTGACGCCACCGGAGCAATCCCCGAAGCGGGCCGGTGACGATGCCACCCACCTGACCGCGCACCTGGGGCTGCAAACCGAACCGGGCCGTGATCCGGCGAGCGATACCACATGCCTTGCCGATCAGGAGGTCGACATCGCCAACTGGGTTGGCGGCCACGGTTTTCTTGACGGGCTGAACGCCCTGCGCCGGGATCTGGTCGGTGAAACCGGACGGGTCAACCACGCCACCGCGCTGGCCACGGTGCGCCACTATCTGCATTTCGGCTTTGGCACCGAGGCGATGGCGTTGCTGCGCAGTATCAAACAGACGCCGGAAACCGCGACCCTGCTGTCACTGGCCCGTCTGATCGAGGGCGCGGCCGACGTGCCGGTTGGCCTGGCGCAATATCGCGAGTGTCCGGGCGCCGTGTCGCTGTGGGCCTTGCTGGACAGCGCGGGGCCGACGCCGCCGGGGCCGTCCGATCCTGGCCATGCGCTGCGGGCCTTCGCCGAACTGCCGCCGCACCTGCGGGATGCCCTGGGCCCCGATCTGTCGCGCAGCCTGCTGACCGCAGGCCATGACGAGGCCGCGCAGATGGTGCTGCGCATCCTGCAACGCCAGGAACCGCCACCACAGGCAGAGGCCCTTTATGCCAAGGCGCAACTGGCGGCGACGGCAGGAGACACGCAGGAAACCACCGCGCTGCTGTCACAGGCTGCCACCAGCGATGCGCCGATCTCGCCCCTGGCCTTGGCAGAGCTGATCGCGGGCGAGCTGGCGGCAGGAAACCCGATCCAGCCGGAAACCACAGATTTGCTGGCCAGCTATGCCCACCAATACCGCAACGAGGGCATTGCCGCCCGACTGGAACACCTGCTGGTGCGGGCGCATACCCGCGCAGGTCAGTTTGGCGCGGCGTGGCCACTGGTGCAACCGCCGCAAAAACACCCCGAACGGGCGCGGGATTTCCTGGCCGATCTGGTGGCGCTGGGCAGTGACTTCGACATGCTGCGCTATGGCGCGGCGTTGCGGGATCTGCCCATGCCGCCGCAGATCCTGACAGATGCGGCGGACAGGCTGCTGAACATGGGGTTCCCGGACCTCGCAGCCGGGTTCGAGCCGGTGACGCGCCCGCGGGCGCCAACCGCTGACCAGTCTCTTTCCGGCATGGACACGGTCAAGGCTGGGCAGGCCGCGACCGTGCACGGCGACCCGCCAGTTCAGGGCACCAGCCTGTCCGCGGCGCAGTCCGTGGTTTCGCGCAGCCGGGAAACCCGTTCGAAGATCGCGCAGCTTCTGTCTGAAACGGCGATGACAGAGTGATTTCCGTGCGCGGCTAACCGAATCTCAACACTCGGCTGATGAAATCGGCCAGGCCCACGCGCGGTGGGTGACACACCCAGAAAGGTGGGCGCAAGAAATGCGGATTGTTCTACTTGTCATCCTTTGCCTGTTCGCCGCCCCCGCCGCGCGGGCAGGCGCGGGCAACCTGTGCGACCAGGCGGCGGAAACAGCTGCGGCCCGAACCGGGGTGCCTGTGGACGTGATGAAGGCGCTGACCAGGACAGAAACCGGACGCCGCCGGCAGCAATCCCTCCAGCCCTGGCCCTGGACCGTGAACATGGAAGGGCAGGGGTATTGGTTTGACACGGCGGAGGAGGCCAAGGCCTTTGTCTATGAACGGTTCAAGACGGGTGCGCGCAGTTTCGATGTCGGGTGTTTCCAGATCAACTATAAATGGCACGGCGCGTCGTTCGGCTCGATCGACCAGATGTTTGACCCGCAGATCAACGCCGCCTATGCGGCCAAATTCCTGTACAGCCTGAAAACCGACGGCGAAACCTGGATCAGCGCCGCAGGAGCCTACCATTCGAGAACCCCCGAATACGCCGACCGCTACAGAAAGCGGTTCCAGACCGTCCACGCCGCATTGGCGACGGCGCCCGACAGCCCGACCGCGCCACTGGCCAACCCGTTTCCGCTGCTGAGGACGCAAACCGGCGCGGGGTATCCGGGATCATTGGTCCCACTGTCGGGCCACCCCGTCAAACCATTGATCGTCATGGGGGAAAACGGATGATGCCCGACCTGCTGAAGCGCGCGTACCAGCCGACCGTCCTGCTGGCGCTGGCGCTGATGACGGTGATCGTGATGATGATCCTGCCGGTGCCGGCCTTCGTGCTGGACGTGGGGCTGGCTGCCTCTTTCGCGCTGGCGATCCTGATTTTCACGGTGACCCTGTTCATTGAGCGACCGCTGGATTTTTCGTCTTTCCCGACGATGCTGCTGGCGTCGCTGATGCTGCGGCTGTCGCTGAACATCTCGTCCACCAAGCTGATCATCGGCCAAGGCCACACCGGCACCCGCGCGGCTGGCGACGTGATCGACGGGTTCGCCAGTTTCGTCATGGGCGGCAGCGTTTTCCTGGGGCTGGTCGTATTCGGGGTGCTGCTGATCGTCAATTTCATGGTGATCACCAAGGGCGCGGCGCGGATGGCCGAGGTCGGCGCACGTTTCGCGCTGGACGGGATGCCGGGCAAGCAGCTGGCGATCGACAGCGACATGTCGGCGGGTGCAATCAGCCATGCCGAAGCCCGCCAGCGCCGCGAGACCGAGCAGATGGAAACCACGTTCTACGGGTCGCTGGACGGGGCCTCGAAATTCGTGAAGGGCGACGCGATTGCCGGTCTGCTGATCACGCTGCTGAACCTGGTGATGGGGCTGATCATGGGGATCGCCGTGCATGGGATGCCGATGTCCGCGGCGTTTGAAACCTACGCAATCCTGACGGTGGGCGACGGGCTGGTGACACAGATCCCGGCGGTGATCATCTCTATCGCGACAGCGTTGCTGCTGGCGCGCGGCGGGGCCAAGGGCGCGACCGACCTTACGCTGCTGAAACAGCTGGGCAATTACCCGCCAGCGCTGGCGACGGTCGCGGTGTTGATGTTCCTGTTCGCGCTGGTGCCGGGGCTGCCCTTCGTGCCGTTTACCATTGGTGGGCTGGCGTTGGGCACGGCGGCGCTGGCCCTGCACCGCAGCCGCAAATCCGCACCGCGCCCTGACGCGGAAGAGTCCGGCATCCGGCAAGTGGCCGAGAAACCGATCGGGGATGTGCTGGCGCTGGATGACATTCACCTGGAATTCGCCCCGAACCTGGTCAACATGGTGCTGGACCCCGGCACCGGGCTGGACGTGCGTATCGCCAATATGCGCACCCATGTGGCCAGTGTCTACGGGCTGATCCTGCCCGAAATCCGGCTGACGGACGAACCCGGCCTGCCAGCAGGCACCTATGTCATCCGTCTGCTGGGCGTGGAAATCGCGCGCGCCAGGCTGAAACCGGACCATGTTCTGGCGCTGGTAACCGACGGCGCCGATCCCCTGCCCGCCGGAGAGGACATAGCCGAACCCGTCTATCAGGCGCCCGCGCGCTGGCTGGCGCCGCAGGATCAGGAGGCCGCCGCCCTGACCGGCGCGACCATCGTCCATCCCTCGGAAATCCTGGCCACACATCTGCTGGAAGTGGTGAAGCGGAACTTTGGCAAGCTGCTGACCTACAAGGCGATGCGGCGCTTGTTGGACGAGATGGTTAACCTGTCCGACAAATCCCGCGCCGAGGCCAACCGCAAGCTGCTGGACGAACTGGTGCCGGAACGCGTTCAGATGGAAACCCTGCATGCGGTTCTGAAACTGCTGTTGGAAGAGCAGGTGTCCATCCGCAACCTGCCGCTGATCCTGGAGGCGGCAGCCGAAGGCCGAGCCATCAGTCCGAACGCCGAGGTAATCTGCGAACATGTCCGCCAGCGGCTGGGGTTCCAACTGGTCGCCGGGCTGAAAAGAGAGGATGGAACGATCCCGCTGCTGCAACTGGCGCCCGACTGGGAAGAAACGTTCAACACCTACCAGTTGGACGGCGATTTCGGCGGCAACAACATTGCCCTGCCGCCAGAGCTGTTCAACAAGCTGGCCAGCAAGCTGTCACAGAAGGTAGCCGAAACCGCGGAAAGGGGCGTGTTCCCGGCGCTGGTAACCTCGACCCAGCGGCGGCGGTTCCTGAAAACACTGGCCAAGGCCAAGGGCATCGCCGTCCCGGTCCTGTCGTTCGAGGAAATCGGGCTGGAGGCGCGCCCGGCGATGGTGGGCCTGATCGGCGAATGACCGACGGCGCGGCGCTTCTTTCCTTGGCGCAGGACTGGCTGTGGCAAGCATTCGTGATTTTCCTGCGGGTGGGCGCAGCGCTGACCCTGCTGCCCGGTTTCGGTGAACAGTCAGTGCCCGCGCGCATAAAGCTGGCGTTGGCCATCGGCCTGACGCTGGCCCTGTCGGTGTGGGTGGACCCGGTGCCGGGCGCGCCATGGCACCTTCCGGCGCTGGCGCGGTTTCTGGTCACCGAAACCCTGGCGGGCCTGCTGTTCGGCGTGGTGCTGCGGATGTTCGTGATGGTGCTGCAGACGGCAGGAACGATGGCGGCCCAGTCCACGTCCTTGTCGCAGATTCTGGGCAATTCCGCCGAACCGATGCCCGCGATCGGTCATCTGATGGTCATCGCCGGATTGGCCTTCGCGATGACGACAGGGTTCCACGTCAAGGTTCTGGTGTTCCTTGCCCAGACCTATGACCTGGTGCCGCCCGGCCGCCTGCCATCCCCGGCGCTGGTGTCGGAATGGGGAACCGCGCAGGTGGCACAGATGTTTTCACTGGCGTTCCGGCTGGCCGCACCCTTCGTGATCGTGGCTCTGATGTACAATCTGACGCTTGGTGTGATCAACCGCGCGATGCCCCAGTTGATGGTGTCCTTCGTCGGTGCGCCGGTGATCACGGCGGGCGGTCTGATCCTGCTGGCGCTGCTGATGCCCACGATCCTGATGGTCTGGATGCAGGCGCTGGACGCGTTCCTGCTGGACCCGGCCGGAGGCCCCGGATGAGCAGTAAGGACGAGTCAGAGAAATCGCACGAACCCAGCCAACGCAAGCTGGACGAGGCGCGCAAGAAAGGTGAAATCGTCCGGTCGGCGGACATCACCACCGCGGCGGCCTTTGCCGGTCTGCTGCTGGCCCTGGTTGCGACCGGCCAGCAAGGCATTGGCAGATTCGGGGACGTGATGATGACCCTGCTGGCGCAGTCCGATGCGCTGGCGGCAGAGTTTCGGGGCGGTGGCGCCGACGTGTTGACCGCTCATCTGATGCGGTCCGTCCTTGGCAGCATCGGGATCTGGTTCGCCTTTCCGGTCGCGGCGGCGATTGCGGCGGTCGCGGCGCAGCGTGCGTTCGTCTTTGCGCCGACAAAGCTGACGCCGCGCCTTTCCCGCCTGTCGCTGATCGCCAATGCCAAGAACAAGTTCGGGCCGTCCGGCCTGTTCGAATTCATCAAGAGCACCGCCAAGCTGATCATCTTCGCCACCTGCCTGGGCCTGTTCATGGCGGGCAAGTTCGCGATGGTGTCGGAAAGCGTACAGATGGAACCTGCGGTGTTCATGCCTATGTTGGCCGGGGCCGCGTTGCAATTCCTGCTGATCTGCGTGGCGGTGATGGCGGCGCTGGGGGCGGTCGATTACCTGTGGCAGCGGCATCGCCACCTGGCCAAGCATCGGATGTCCCACAAGGAATTGCGCGACGAACACAAAGAGGCCGAAGGCGACCCCCACCTGAAACAGGAGCGCCGCGCGCGGGCGCGCCAGGTGGCCACGCACCAGATGGTGGCCCAGGTCAGCAAGGCCGACGTGGTGGTCGTGAACCCGACCCACTTCTCGGTCGCCCTGAAATGGAGTCGGAAGCGCGGTGAAGCCCCGGTCTGCGTGGCCAAGGGGGTGGACGAGGCCGCGCTGCAGATCCGCGAAATCGCGCGGGAGCACGGGGTGCCGATCCATGCCGACCCGCCCACCGCCCGCGCCCTGCACGCTGGGCTGAACGTCGGGGACCAGATTCAGGAAGAGCATTTCCGCGCGGTCGCCGTTGCGATCCGATTTGCCGAGGACATGCGCAAGAAAGCCCGGAGGATGCGGTGAAAAAACAGGACCAGATGAAGGAACTGGCCGCCCTGACCGACATGGTTTTCGCTGCGACATCGGCAGAGACGCAGAAACTGGCGGCGCGGCAGACAGAGCTGAAATCCGCGCTGCAGGTGCTGCGCACGGATGCGGCGGCAGGCCAGCAATACCTGACGGAGGACGTGCAGTTGCGGATGTCGCAGGTGGACGTGCTGTGGCAGGCGTGGCTGGGGACGCAGGCGCGAGTGCTGAACCAGGAACTGGCGCAGGTCAGCGCCCAGCGCGCACGCCAGATGCGCGATCTGCGGATCGCGTTCGGGCGCAAAGAGGCCGCGGCCGGTCTGGTCGGCCGCAAGCGCGGGGTCTAGACGTCCTGACGCCCCAGATCGGTGATCAGGATGTCGGTCACCATGTCCCCGGCGGCCTTGCGCGCAACGGCCAGCAGCGCCTTGCGCAGCGTTTCCATCCGGGTGGCGTCGGTAAACGCGCCATCGAACCCGCCCATATTGGCGTGATCGAACAGCACCTGAAGAAAGCTGTCGCGCAATTTCGGTTCCTTGGCGTAGATGTTTTCGCGGCTGCCCTCGCGCGCCTCCAAGCTCAGCGACAGCACGATGATGGCAGACACCGCGTCGCGGGTGATGACCGGGACGATGAACTGGTTGTTCAGCTTCACGTATTCCAGCGTGGCCGGGTCGTGCGCGGCGGCCGTTTCGCGCGGGGCCGGTTGTGCATGATCCGTATCGGTGGCCTGTTCCGATGACAGCGGGGGCTGGGTGTGGCCGGGCAGATAGATGCCCGCGCCGATCCCGGCGGCCAAGCCGATGACGGGCAGGACAAGGGGTATTAGTTTCTTCATCGCGCGGCCTTTCAGAACGGCAGGATGCGGCCAAGGATCTGCTGGCCATAGCGCGGCTGCTGGACCTCGGAAATCTGCCCGCGCCCGCCATATGAAATCCGGGCCGAGGCGATCTTGTCATAGGTGATTTCATTCTGCCGAGAGATATCCTCGGGGCGGACGAAACCAGAAACCAGCAATTCGCGCAGTTCAAAATTGACGCGCACCTCTTGCAGGCCCTCGACGGCCAGAACCCCGTTCGGCAGGACGCCGGTGACGGTGGCGGCGATCCGCAGGGTCAGTTTTTCGTTCCGGCGTACGGTTCCATCGCCGCTGGATTCGCTGGACGACCCCAGCGACACCGCCTCTTCCATGCTGGCGCCGTCAGGCAGTTTTCGGTTCAACCGCTGCGGGAGGCCGAACAGATGCGGCAGCGACATGGATTCCGATCCACTGCGGGCGCGCGCACTGGAGTTCGACATCTCCGCCTTGTCGTCAATCTCGATGACCACGGTCAGGATGTCCCCGCGCTTTACCGCGCGCCGGTCGCCCAGCAGCGACGCCTGCCCCGCCGTCCACAGCGATGACCGGTCCACCCGGCGCCGCCGTTCGGCGGTGGCCGGAAGCCCCGGCGACTGCATGGCCATCTGTTCACTGCCGCCCTGCACCGGGGTGAAATCCGGCGCTTCGCCGATGGGGCCCTGGCCGCCGCAGGCGCTGACGCCGCAACTGGCCACGATCAGAAGATGTTTCAGGTTCATGTGATCCTCATTGCACGATGATGCTGCCGTTTGGCTGGACCAGCCCCCAGACGGTTGTGCGGGACTGCAGGTTCATGATGCGGACGCGGTCGCCCACGCCACCACGAGACAGGGCGCGGCCCTCGGCCTGGATCGACAACCCGCCGGTGGCAAAGGTCATGGGCACGATCTGGTTGCGGTCAACCACCGAGGGCGGCCCCACGTCACCGGGGTGAATGGGCCGACCGGCATAGATCGCGACACGGGTTTCCAGCCCGATCAGCGGCGCAGGGTCCGCAAAGGCGCCGGGCACCTCGCCGGGCTTCACCACCAGATCGTGGGGGGCGACGATGGTCTGCGGCCGCAGGGTGCGCGCGGCCAGCACGACCTCGGCCTGAACCGGTGTGGCCAGCAGCAGCCAAATCAGGGCGATTCGCATCAACGCACCTGCGTCGTTGCGCCAAGCATCTGGTCGGCGGCAGAGATGACCTTGGCATTCAGTTCATAGCCGCGTTGGGCCTCGATCAGTTCCGTCACCTCGCGCACAGCGTCGACAGAGCTGTCTTCCAGGTACCCTTGCCGCAGCGTGCCCAGCCCGTCCGCGCCCGGGGTGGACACCAGCGCCGGGCCAGATGCCTCGGTTTCGGTGAACAGGTTGCTGCCGGCGGCCTCCAGCCCCTTGGGATTGGCGAAACCGGCCAGCGAAAACTGCCCCAGCAACTGCGCCTCTGCCGTTTCGGAAAAATAGGCGTAAACCTCGCCATCAGCGTTGATAGAGACTGACAAGGCATCGCTGGGGATGGTGATCTCCGGCGACACCGCGAATCCGTCTGATGTCACGATCAGCCCCTCGGCGGATCGTTTCAGCCCGCCGTCACGGGTATAGGCGGCCTGGCCCGAAGGCAGCGTGACCTCCAGAAAGCCCTTGCCGTCAATGGCGACGTCCAGATCACCCTGGGTGGCCGACAGCGACCCCTGCGCCAGGTGAACCGATACGGCAGCGGGGCGGACGCCCAGACCCAGTTGCACTCCGGTCGGCAAAACGGTGCCGTCCGCTGCGTTGATGGACCCCGCGCGGGACAGTTGCTGATAGTGAAGATCGGCAAATTCAGCGCGGCGGGCATTGTAGCCCGTGGTGGACATATTCGCCAGGTTGTTGGAAATCGTTTCCACCCGCATTTGCTGGGCGGACATGCCCGTAGCGGCAATTTTCAGAGCGCGCATTCTGCACCTCCTTGGTTTGGGTTAACTGGTAAAGCTGCGCATCGCGTTGCGGACGCGCTCATCCTCGGACTGCAGAAAGCTCTGGCCCATTTCATAGGCGCGTTGGACCTCTATCATCCGCGCGATCTGGGAAACCGGATCAACGTTGGACCCTTCCAGGAACCCCTGCAGCACGCGGCCGCCATCGGCGGGTTCCACCCCGCTGTCGGCGCGGAACATCACCCCGTCCTCGCGCGTCATCCCGACCGGATCCAGCGGGTGATAGAGCCCGATCTGCGCAATTGGGCGGCCGTTTGTGGACATGGTGCCATCCGCAGCGACCGACAGGTCCGTTGCATCCGGCGGTACAAAGATCGGCGCGCCCCCCGCGTCAAGGACACGAAAGCCGTCATTGGTCACCAGGTCCCCCGCCGCGTTGGGTGAAAAACTACCCGCGCGGGTCAGCCGTTCGCCCGCAGGCGTTTCGATCAGGAAAAATCCGTCGCCCTCGATCGCCAGGTCCAGCGCGCCGCCGGTCCGGGTCAACGCGCCCTGCTGCATCGAGGTCTGCCGCACGTTGGCCGCCGCCATCGACAGGGAGTCGCCTTCGCCGGCTTTCTGCACATGTTCGGCGAAGATCAGCCCCTCTTGGCGAAACCCGGTTGTCGCCGCGTTGGCGATGTTGTTCGCCACCACCTGCATTTCGCGTAACAGGCCGGATTGGCGGGTCAGCGTGGTATAGATTGCGTTGTCCATGTCTCAGCCTCCGATGATGATCGGGATCAGTTTGGCCTGGAAAAAGGAAACCAGGGTTTCAGCCATGAAACTCATCGACACCCAGAACACGGCGACGATGGCCAGCAGTTTCGGCACGAAGGTCAGCGTCATTTCCTGGATCGAGGTCAGCGCCTGGAACAGGCCGATCAGCAGGCCGGTGACCAGCGCCACCGCCAGGATCGGGGCAGAGGCGATCACCGCCACCCACAGGCCTTGGCGCAGGGTGTCAAAGAAGATGGCCTCGTCCAGCATCACACCGGCATCCGCAGGATTTCCTGATAGGCCTCGACCACCTTGTCGCGCATGGTCACGGCGGTTTCCACGGCCAGTTCCGTCTGCGCCAGCGCCTGCACCAGCGCGTGCGGATCGGCAGTGCCGGCCATCGCGGCCTTGGCGGTGGTCTCGGCCTCTTGCAGGGTGGCGGCGAAGTCGCGTGTGACGTCCTTTATCAGGTCGCTTGCCGAACCGGTTCCCGGTGTCGGGGCGGTGGCAGGTTTTGCCGCGGCATAGCTCTGCGCGGCGAAGGGGGTACGGATTTCCATTCTGATTCTCCTGTAAGTGTCGGATTTTCCGACGTTAACGGCGCAGCAAATCCAACAGGCCAGACGACATCTGACGGGCCTGTTCGAACATCTTGAGGTTCGCCTCGTAGCTGCGTTGGGCCTCGCGGGCGTCTGCGATTTCAATGATCAGATCGACGTTCGACCCCTGGTAATGGCCGGTTTCATCGGCCAGCGGGTGCGCCGGATCATAGATCGGTTCCAGCTCGGTGCGGTCCAGCGTCACCTTGCCTGCGCGGATTGTGCCATCATCCGGGTCTGGTCCGGGTTCGAACCTCACGGTTTTCCGGTGATAGCCTGGCGTGTCCGCGTTGGCGATGTTTTCGGACACATGGCGCAGGCGTGCGGCCTGGGCCTGCAGGCCGCTGGCCGAAATGCCAAGGGATTTGGAAAAGTCGCTCATGCAGTCCTCCGTTACCGGCGCCCAAGGGTACTGCGCATGATGGTCAGGGCGGATTTGTAGATCGCCAGCGCCTGATCGTGCTGGCGGCGCGCATCGACGGACTTCACCATTTCCTGTTCCAGCGACACCCCGTTGCCATTCGGCGATTCCGCAGCGCCCCGCACGGTCTGCGGTTCCATCCCGCTGACGGTGGCGGCCAGATCGCGCCGCCCCATCGTGCCGCCCGGTTCTGACTGGCGCAGCAGGTCGGAAAACGCGGCAAGATCCTGCGGCTTGTAGCCGGGAGTGTCGGCATTCGCGATGTTCTGCGCGATCACGGCCTGTCTGCGACCCGCGTGCACGGCCATCGACTGGGCGATGCGAAAAATATCCAGATTCTGAAACATTCGGGGTTCTCCCTTGGTGATTTCAATCAAGGCTTAACCCTGATTCCTTTAGAAACCGTTGTCAGGAAATGACCGGAGGATCCGATGCCCACCACAGACCTGTCCCGCCTTAGCGCCCAGATCTCTGCAATCGCGCCAATGCGCCGGATCGGGCGTGTGTCGGCCGTCAGCGCCGGGGTGATCCAGGTGCGCGGGCTGGCGCGATTCGCGCGGATTGGCGACCAGTTGAACCTGTCGCGCCAGGACGGCCAGACCATCGGCGGCGAAGTGGTGCGCATGGATCAGGATGTGCTGATGATGCTGCCGGATGGACCATACGAAGGCGTATCTTTGGGCGACGCCGTGGCCTTGTGTTCGCCCGCCTCGATCGCGCCCACGGCGGCCTGGATCGGACGGGTCGTTGATCCGTTCGGGCGGCCGCTGGATGGCCGCCCCTTGCTGCGCGGCGCGGTGGCGCGACCATTGCAAGCGCCGCCCCCGCCCCCCGGTCAACGGCGCGCGATGGGGGATCGGCTGGAAACCGGGCTGGCCGCGACGAACACCTTTCTGCCGGTGGTGCGGGGCCAGCGGATGGGCCTGTTTGCGGGGTCAGGCGTCGGCAAGTCCAGCCTGCTGGCGCATCTGGCCCGACAGATGCAGGCCGACGTGGTGGTGATCGCGCTGATCGGGGAACGCGGGCGCGAATTGCGCGACTTCGTCGAGGAAACGCTGGGCCGTGACGGGATGCGGCGCGCGGTGGTGGTGGCCGCGACCTCGGATCAGTCCGCGCTGGCCCGGCGCCGCTGCGGTTGGACGGCAATGGCCATCGCCGAATTCTTTCGCGACCAGGGCAGGCAGGTGCTGCTGCTGGCCGATTCGATCACCCGCTTCGCCGAAGCGCATCGCGAAGTCGCTGTCGCCGGGGGCGAGGCGCCGGCGCTGCGCGGCTTCCCTCCATCGACGGCGCATATGATCATGTCCCTGTGCGAACGCGCCGGGCCGGGGGTTGATGGAACCGGCGACATTACCGGGATTTTCAGCGTGCTGGTCGCCGGGTCCGACATGGATGAACCGATCGCGGACATCCTGCGCGGTGTTCTGGACGGTCACATCGTGCTGGACCGGTCGATCGCCGAACGGGGCCGGTATCCGGCCATCGACGTTCTGAAATCGGTGTCTCGCAGCCTGCCCGCGGCGGCCAGTGCCGAGGAAAACACCCTGCTGATCGAGGCGCGCAAGCTGATGGGCACCTATGATCGGTCCGAAATGATGGTGCGCGCGGGCCTGTATGCCCCCGGCAGCGACATCATCCTGGACCAGGCCGTGGCCGCCTGGCCGGAACTGGATGATTTCCTGGGTCAGGCAGAGGCTCAGAACGCCGCGGCCAGCTTTGCCCGGCTGGGGCTGATCCTGCGCCGTGCCCGCGCCGCTATGCGGCAACCTGTGCAGGCTGGAACCGGCAAGCCGCCGCAGGCCTCAGCCAGATTGCAGCAGGGTCAGGGCAATCGAGGCCGGGCTTGATCCGACACCGGAACGGGCCTCTGCCCGCAGCAGATAGCGTTCGATCAGCTTGTTCAGCGTTGCGGGGTCCGACAGGTCGCTCAGGCTGTCGATACCCAACTGCCGTTCGGCCTTCTCCGCAAAGACCTCTAGCTGTTGGTCCAGATCGATCTGGGCAAAGCTGTCGGGCAGTCCCAGCGCCGTTTCCATGACCGACCGTAGCGGGGCGTTGCCCATGATCTGGTACCAGCGCGTGTTTTCGCTGTCGTCACTGGCGGCGATCTCCGGCAGTTCCCGTTGCGCGTTCAGGGCCAGGCGCATGGCCTGGTCCTGCTCTCCGACCGCGACCTCGAACTGTCGGGCGCGGTATTGGCCAATGATTTCCCCGGCGAAATCCGACAGCTTCGTCCGTGGCACCCCCAGGTCGAACCCGAAGGCATCGGACAGGGCGGCATAGCGGCTGTCCGACATCTTGTTGGCCAACGAGCCCGGGTCGATCGTGCCTTCCTCCAAAATTTTGCGGACAAAGAACCTGCTGTTCAGGTCGTCTTCCAATCCGAAAGCCCCCAGCGCGACCCGCAGCAACCGGCGGTCTGAAACCAGATCAGCAGCCGTGTCCACCTTGGCGATATTCTGTTCGAAATAGGCGGTGTCGCGGGCCAGCACGCTGGAAGACTGGAACGCGGTGCTTTGCGCCTCGAACGTGCGTTCCAGGAATTTCCAGCCCACCAGACCCGAGGCGGGCAGGATCGGCTGATAGGTCATTGCCGGTGTGCCGCCAGCAGGCGGTCCTCTCGGGGCAGCAGCAAGCGCAGTGCTTTCAGGCACTGGTAGAATTGCTGGTTGATCACCGCGTCAGAGGCCGCGGTCAGAACGCTGCGGCTGTCGGCGTCGGTCAGGATTCGGCTCAGCTCCTCGATCCGGCGTAACAGTTGCAGACGGGTCTGTGCAGGGTCCGCGTCACCAGACAGAACCAGTTGCGCCGCATAGCAGACCCGCCGGACCGGAGTCGTCGCCTCGTCCGGGTGGATGGCATCACGCAGCCGCAGGATGTTGGCGTCGGGCGTCAGCACCGAAAGCCTGCTGCGGCGGTCCCCGTTTTCAATCACGGCGCCGTTGACCAGCACGCGCTCTTTCGGGCCAAGCTTCAGGACAAGGCCGCTCATTCCGTGGCCTCCTGCGGGCGCAGGCCACGCATAATGGCGCGGTTGACCTCGATCAGCGGGGCAGCGGTCGCCGCGCCGCGCAGCACCTTGCGGCTGTGCTGGCTGGTGAATTCTGCCAGATAAAAAATCTGCGCCCGCAATGCGGCCGGCAGCTGGTTCGCCGGGTCCGCCACGTCCGAGGCCAGCAGCGTCCACAACCGTCGGTTCCGGTGCAGCGCGGCGGCAAGCGGGGCCATCGCCTTGGTGGTGTCGGCGGCGATCATCTGATGGGTGACGCGGGCGAAAGCGTCATATTCCTGTCCGCGGGGCGTGCGGAGAGAGCCTGCAGTCTGCGCATAGGCGCGCTGCGCGGTAAACTGTGCGTTCACGGGAAGATCATCCTGTCGCTAGAGAGAGGGAAAACCGGGGCGCGTGGGCGCCCCGGTCCGGTGGCGATCAGCGGAACAGCGACAGGATCGACTGCGGCGCCTGGTTCGCGATCGAAAGCGACTGAATGGCCAGTTGCTGCTGGGTTTGCAGCGCCTGTAGCCGGGCCGAGGTTTCCTCCATGTCGGCGTCCACCATTGAACCGATGCCCGATTTCAACGCGTCGGTCAGGTTGGACACGAAATCCGCCTGGGTTTCGATCCGCCCCTGCGAGGAACCGAAGGTCGCCGCCGCGTCGATGGCGGTGTCGATCAGCGTTTCGACCGTCGCCAGCGCCGAGGTCGCCCCAACCGCCGTCGACACGTCGATCCCGGCCATTGCGCCCAGGCCGCCGGACCCGGCGTTGGTGAACTGGCCGCTGACACTCAGGTCAACCGTGCCCGCGTTGGTGAAATCCAGCGTTCCCGGCGTGCCGCTGTCATAGTCCACGGTCAGGCCCGAAATCCCCAGGTCGTCGATCTGGTTTTTCAGCGCGATGGCCACGATATCGGCCGTGGTGGTCGCCGCCGAGTCGTTCGCAGTCACGGTATAGGATACGGTCTTGTCCCCGACGGTCAGGCTGACCTTATCGCCGGTGGCGAAGTTCGCGCCGTTTTCCGCGATTTCGATCTGTTCGTTGCCGCCGCCGTTGTCCAGGACCAGTGCGACAGTGTCGCCATCGCCCGACGACCCGGTCGAACTGCCAGAGAAGATGTCGTTGGCGACATAACCGCCGGTCGACAGGTCTTGCGCGTTCACGGTGATCGAAGAGGCAGTTACGTTGCCGGAACTGTCACGGTCCAGAGACGCCAGGATAGAGGTGGAGCCGGTCGAACCATCGACAAGGTTCAGCCCGTTGAACTGCGCCGCGCTGACGACAGAGTTGATCTGGTTTTTCAACGCGGTCACGTCGTCGTTGATCTTGGAGCGGTCAACGTTGCCCCCCTGCGCGGCGACGATCTTTTCCTTCATCTGGGTCAGCAGATCGGTGATGGTCTCGGCGGCATTGGCGGCCACCGCGACGGTGGATTCCCCCAGCGACAGGCTGTCGGAAATGGCTTGGAAACCGGTCACATCCGATTCCATCACCTTTGAAATCGCCCACACCGCAGAGTTATCCTTGGCCGAGCTGACCTGCATCCCGGTCGAGATCTGGTTTTGCGTATCCGCCAGGTTGGCGTTCACCGTTTTCAGGGTTTGCAGCGCAACCATTGCGCCGTTGTTGGTCAGAATGCTGGACATAGCATTTTCCTCAAGTCTTTGGCCGCGTTTCGCAGCCGGTTGATCATCCCGCCCCCAAAGGACGGACCGAGGGCCCTTCAGACCGTACAGCCCCGTTTGCCCGGTACTGCGCCATCCCTTTCGGATGCGTGATCACCTTGCGTGGCCAATGACTAAGAGAGTGCTAACATCGGAAATCCTTTGCCCAGCATTTGATTCAATCGTGGTCAGGCGCGTTTTTCGACCTTGCCCGCCGGGTGCGTTCCCAACGACTTGCGGTGCCCCCGGCTGTCATAGGTTTCCAGCGCGCCGCGCGTTCGTTGCAGGGTTTCCAGCCGGTCGGCCACGCGCCGGATGCCTGCCATCGCGCTGTTCAGCAAGGCGTGATTCCGGGTCAGCCGGTCGTGCAGGGCCGACAGATCCGCGCGCGCGGGGGGCCCCAGTTCTTCGATCAGTGCGCGCTTGCGCTCCAGCAGGGCGGGCAGGTCGTTCAGCCGTCCTTTCAGCAGCAGGTGGCGTTCTTCCTCCAGCAAGGTGGACAGGCGGGCCGTGACCGGGTTCTCAGTTTTCATTCTCTTTTTCCTTCAAGGCCTGGAACAGGGTTTCGGCCAGGCCGATTCCCCCGGCGCGCACCATTTCTTCGGCCTGGGCGTCCCGCAGGAACGAGGCGAACTGATCCTCGCCCGCGCCCCCGCCGAATGCGTCCGGCGATTTGCCGACACCGGCGGTTTTCAGCATTTCCGATAGGAACACCGCCTCGATCTTCTCGGCGGCCTGACGCAGGGCGTGCAGGCGGTTGGGGGGCGGTGCTGTCACCGGGGGGATTTCTGGCATCGTCATCTCCAATTTGAACGATTTTTCCGATCATGACCCGGAACCGGTAAAGAAGCGGTAACCAAACTCGGCAAGTCTGGAGCAGCGAAACGAACACCGGAGATTCCCATGCAAACCCCGCCGCTGGCCTTGGCCGAATCGTCCAACTGGCAGTCCCAGCACCGCCCGCCCGCAGCCGGGGGGGCCGGCTTTGCGGCCCTCTGGGCAGCGATACCGGCAGGTTCAGGAAATCCGCCGGACCCGCAGGCAGGGCCACGGGATGATCCCCTGCCCTCAGCGCCCGAATCGGAAGAGACCGGGGAAATCCCTGACGAAGACCCGCTGGCAGAGGCGTCAGAGACGGAAGCCCCCGATTGGATGGCACCGGGATGGTCAACGGAATCTACCGGGGTCGGGCGTGCCGACCCTTCCGCCGGATCGGCCCAAATAAGGATGCAGGCGGGGGAGGGGTCCAGGGGCGCGCGGTCCTTGGTTCAGACCGGCGCGCATCCCGTCGATGCCGCGGTGGGGCGTCAACATGTCCAGGCGACCGAGTCCGCCGATCTGACGGCCAACCCGACCGCACAGGATGATTCGGCCCTGCCGGCGCCCGATATGCCTGCGCAAACCGAAGCCGACCCCGATGGCCCACCTCCGGCGGGCAACGACCGACGCGACATGGCGGCGACCAGGTCCAACGGCCTGTCTCAGGAGGCTGTCCACCCGCCCCCGCCTGCCGGTCCGGTCAGGCCAGACCCGTCCGGGGGGCTGGCGAATTCCGATTCCGGCCTGGCTCTGGCGCCCGAACCCGCGACAGACGCCTCGGCTGCCCTCGCGCCGCGGGCGGTTCCCGGCAAACGGGACGGCGGCGCGGCCCCGATGCCACCCCCGTCAGTCGCGCAGCAATCGGCGGCGACAGGAACGGATTCGCCCCCCGCTGCACTGATCCCCGGCGATGAGGCGTTGACGGACCTGACCCTCGTCTCCCATACCCAGCCGCCCGCCACCCCACCCGCCAGTACGGAACCGCCGCCGCAGACTGCAGGGGCCGGGCGGCAGCTTTTGCAGCATCTGGCCGACACCCCCATGCGGCCCGGTGAACCGATCGAGGTGTCGTTGGCCCCCGAGGAACTGGGGCGCGTCCGATTGACGGCGAGGCAAACGGAAAACGGCGTGGTGCTGATCGTGCAGGCCGAACGCCCGGAAACGCTGGATCTGATGCGCAGGCACCTGCCGGAGCTGGCGCAGGATCTGCGCACGCTGGGATTTGGCGATGTCACCTATTCCGACGGGCGCGAACAGCAATCCCGGCAGGATCAGCCGATCCATCGCTTTGCCCGTCAACCGGCGGACCCCGCCGTGGCAGCACAACAACAGGGTCCGGTCACCGGGCTGGACCTTCGACTATGAGGACGCACCATGACCACGATTGACGCCACCCGGACAACGGCCGCGACCGGGGCGACCCAGGGCAGCAGCGGAACGGTCCTGAATTCGGATTTTGAAACCTTTCTGAAGATGCTGACCGTACAGATGCAGAACCAGGATCCGCTGAACCCGATGGATTCGTCTGAATACGCGATGCAACTGGCCAGCTTTTCCTCGCTGGAACAACAGGTGCTGACGAACGAGCTGCTGAACAGCCTGGTCGCCGGAAACAACCAGTCGGGCCTGACTGCGCTGGCGGACTGGATCGGTCTGGAAGGTCGGGCCGCCGGGCCTGCGCAGTTCGACGGAACCACCGGGATAGAGGTGGCGGTCAGCCGGCTCAGCTATGCCGACGCAGCGCAACTGGTCGTGTTGGACAGCACCGGGGCAGAGGTGGACAGGGTCGCTCTCCCTGCCGGATCCGATGCGATGGTCTGGGACGGGACCGGCGCGGCGGGGGACAGGCTGGATCGCGGGCTCTATTCCTTCCGGGTTGAAAACTTTGTGAATGGCAAGCTGACGCAGACCACGGCCGGGGAAACCTGGGGCAAGATCCTTGAGGCGCGCAGCGAATCCGGCGCGGTTGTGCTGGTGCGTGCCGGCGGGGCAGAGCTGACATCAGACCAGATCAGCGGTGTGCGGCTGCCGGCAGCCTGACCCGGTTGATTGCCGACCGGTGCAGGATGGCGTAGCGTCCCCGGGCCGTCTTTACCCTTCGGACACCGGATGACCCTTGATTCAGCCTTGGAACCTGCGCTGCTGCGTGATGGATTGATCGTGCCGGGTCAGCCTTGGACGCCAATGCAGGGGGGGCGCACCAACAGGCTGTGGCGGGTTGGGGATGTGGTGGTGAAACGCTATGCGCCTCAGGACGGCAACCCCCGGTTCCCGAACGATCCCGCGCAAGAGGCTGCCGTTCTGCGCCACCTCGAAGGGCAGGCCATCGCCCCGCGACTGGCCGGGCAGGTGCAGTTGAACGGCGTGACCTATCTGCTGTACCAACACCTGAAAGGAACACCCTGGTCGCAAGACCCTGCGCAGGTGGGGCAACTATTGCGGCGACTGCATGGCCTGCGCCCGCCCACCGGATTGCGCACGCTTCCGGGCGGGTCGCAGGCGATCTTGCGGCAGGTCGGGGAAATCCTGCCCTCGCTGCCCGCCGGACTGGCCGAAAGGCTACGGCGCACCCAGCCGGATTACCGGGTTCCGCCGTTAGAAACCGGGGTTTTCCTGCATGGCGATGTCGTGCCCGGCAACGTGATCGTGACAGCGGCGGGGGTACGTCTGATTGATTGGCAATGCCCCGCCGTGGGCGACCCGGCCGAGGATCTGGCCATTTTCCTGTCGCCCGCGATGCAGCGGATCTATCGCGGCAGTCCGCTGGACGCACGGGAAACGTCCGCATTCCTGGCGGGATATGGTGATCCGGCGGTGCTGCGGCGGGTCAGGCGGATGCAGCCCTGGCACCATTGGGCAATGGCGGCCTATTGCGCGTGGAAATCCGTCCGGGGGGCTGCGGAATATTCACAGGCGATGGCGCTGGAATTGGCCGCGCTACAGCAGTAATCCGGCCAGCGCCACGGCCCCGCCGCCCACGATGGCCCCCAGCAAGGCCCACAGAACCGGCCCTTTGCGCGATGGCGCCGACGCGGGTTCGGCACCGGTCGCCTGCCGGATCAGCGCGGCCTCTACCAATCCGGGCAGGCGTGGGCCAAACCGACTGAGAACGCGGGCGGTCCGTGTGAAATCGCGCAACATGGCGCGCGGCCCCATCGACCGGGTGATGTAGGATTGCACCACCGGCTTGGCTACTTCCCAGATGTTGATCTGTGGGTGCAACGACCGCGCAACCCCTTCAACAACGACCATGGTGCGCTGCAGCAGGATCAGCTCGGTCCGGGTTTCCATGCCGAATCGTTCGGTGACTTCGAACAGGTAGTTCAGCAGACGCCCCATTGAAATCCGGGTGGCATCCATGCCGAAAATCGGTTCCCCGACGGCGCGCAGCGCGCGCGCGAATTCATCGACATCGCGGTCCGCGGGGACGTACCCGGCCTCGAAATGCACCTCGGCGACGCGCTGGTAATCGCGCTGGATGAACCCGAACAGGATCTCGGCATAGACCCGGCGGGTGTATTCGTCGATATGGCCCATGATGCCAAAATCATAGGCGATGATGTCGCCATTGGCCGCGACCTTCAGGTTGCCCTGGTGCATGTCCGCGTGGAAATAGCCGTCGCGCAGCGCATGGCTGAGGAACAGTTGCAGCACGCGTTCCCCCAGCGCCCGCCGGTCGTGGCCGGCGTGGTCCAGCGCGTCATTGTCGCCCAGCGGGACGCCCTCGGCCCAGGCCATCGTCATCACGCGGCGGCTGGACAGACCCCATTTTATCTGCGGCAGCTGGAACCCTTCGTCCTGCACCGTGTTCGCCGCGAACTGCGAGGCAGACGCGCTTTCCAACCGCAGGTCCAACTCGCCCAGAACGACGCCCTCGAAATGCGCGATCACGTCACGCGGCCGCAAACGGCGAGAGGCCGGAGACAGAAATTCAATCGCGTCGGCGGCGAAATAGAAGGCATCAATATCGCGCTGGAATGCCTTCTCGATTCCCGGGCGCAGCACCTTCACGGCCACCTCTTCGCCGGTATCTTTCAGCCGCGCCTTGTGCACCTGCGCGATCGAGGCTGCGGCGATCGGTTCGCTGAACTCGTCGAACAGCTCTTCGACGGACAGGTCCAATTCGTCTGCAATGGCGCGCTTTGCCTGTGCCATGGAAAATGGCGGCAGCTTGTCCTGCAGCACCCGCAGATGCTGGGCCATCTCGTCCCCCACCACGTCGGGCCGGGTGCTCAGGACCTGGCCGAACTTGATATAGGCCGGGCCCAAGGCGGTCAGCGCCCGTGTGGCCGGCGGCATCGAGGGATCGCCCTTGTAACCCAGCCATCGGAACGGCCAGGCCAGCGTCCGGGCAACGATGCGGATCGGGCGCGGCGCGTCCATCGCGTCCAGGATCAGGCCCATTGCGCCGGTGCGTTCCAGCGTGGCCCCGGTGCGGATCAGCCGCCAGATGTTATGAGGACCGCGCATGCTACATCTTCCAGCCGGAATGCAGGCAGGCAATGCCCATCGTCAGGTTGCGGTATTTCGCATTGGCGAACCCGGCCTGTTTCACCATCTGCAGGAACGTGTCCTGATCTGGGAATTTGCGAATGGATTCAACAAGGTATTGATAGCTGTCCCTGTCGTTCGCAATCACCTGTCCCAGCTTCGGGATGATGTTGAACGAATACAGGTCATAGACCTTCTGCATCAGGTCGTTCGGGATCTGGCTGAACTCCAGCACCATCAGCCGCCCGCCGGGGCGCAGCACGCGAAAGGCTTCGTTCAGCGCCTCTTGCGGGCGGGTCACGTTGCGGATGCCAAAGCTGATCGTGTAAACGTCAAAGGTGTTGTCGGCAAAGGGCAGGTTCATCGCGTCGCCCACGACCCAGTCCAGGCTGTCCGCCATCGCCGCGGCCTCGGCGCGCTTGCGGCCTTCCACCAGCATCGGTTCGGTCAGGTCGCACACGGTGGCATGGGCCTTGCCCGCCCGTTTCAGGTAGCGGAACGAAATGTCGCCTGTTCCCCCCGCCACGTCCAGCAGGCGGGTGTTCGGGCGCGGCGCCAGCCAATCCATCATCGCGTCCTTCCAGATGCGGTGGATGCCCATGCTCATCGCGTCGTTCATCACGTCGTACTTGGACGCGACGGACCCGAACACCCCCTGCACGCGCCCGGCCTTTTCATGCTCGGGGACTTCCTGGAATCCGAAATGGGTGGTTTTCTGGTCTGTCTGGGTCATGGGCTCTTGCCAGTCTGGGGTTCTGGTCCCTCTTATAGGACGCTCACCCGCCGCTGCAATGCGCTGAACTGTCAAAGGAGCCGTCATGCCGGAATTGCCCGAGGTCGAAACCGTCCGCCGCGGGCTTGTCCCGGCGATGCAGGGGGCGGTGATCGTGCGCGCGCAGGTGAACCGGCCCGACCTGCGTTGGCCCTTTCCTGACCGGATGGCGGAACGGCTGACCGGGCGGCGCGTGCTGGGGATGCGGCGGCGGTCCAAGTACATCCTGGCCGATCTCGACTCGGGCGAAACGCTGCTGATCCACCTGGGCATGTCGGGGCGTATGCTGGTGTCCGGCGATCCGCTGGGGCAATTCCTGCGCGACCACCCCAAGGCTGAAAAACATGACCATGTCGTGCTGGACATGGACAACGGCGCGCGCATCACCTTCAATGATCCACGCCGGTTCGGGGCGATGGACCTACTGGACACCGCCAGCGCGGAATCGCACAAGTTATTGGCCAGTCTGGGGCCAGAACCCTTGGGCAACGATTTCAACGAACCGTACCTGGTATCCGCTTTCAAGGGGCGCAATACGCCGGTGAAATCCGCGCTGCTGGATCAGCATGTCGTGGCGGGGCTGGGCAACATCTATGTCTGCGAGGCGCTGTTCCGGGCCGGGATTCACCCCCTGCGCAAGGCGGGACAGATCGCCGCCCCCCGGGTGGCCGCGCTGGTGCCCGTGGTTCGGCAAGTCCTGTCCGAGGCGATCGAGGCAGGCGGGTCCAGCCTGCGCGATTTTCGTCAGGCGGACGGGGAACTGGGTTATTTTCAGCACGATTTCCGGGTTTACGGACAAGAAGGCCAGCCCTGCAAAGCGCCCGGTTGTACGGCGGTGATTCACCGGGTCGTTCAATCCGGGCGATCCACCTTTTACTGCCCCTCATGTCAAAGATAGCTTGATCCGGGCGGCGGGATTGGCCATCAATCCCCCTGACCGGAAACAAGGAAAGTACGGATTCATGGCATACGAGACGATCATCGTCGAAATCGAAGACCACGTCGCGCTGGTGAAACTGAACCGCCCCGACGCGCTCAACGCCCTGAACGCGCAACTGCTGACGGAACTGGCGGATGCCATGTCGGCGGCGCAAGGCAATGACAAGGTCCGCTGCATCGTGCTGACCGGCTCGGAAAAGGCGTTCGCCGCCGGGGCCGACATCAAGATGATGAGCGAGAAGAGCTATACCGAGGTTCTGACCGAAGACCTGTTCGGTGGCGAAACGGCCGAGATCGGCCGGGTCCGCAAGCCGATCATCGCCGCTGTGTCTGGCTATGCGCTGGGCGGTGGCTGCGAGTTGGCGATGCTGTGCGATTTCATTATCGCCTCCGACACTGCCAAGTTCGGCCAGCCCGAGGTGAACCTGGGCGTCATGGCCGGGATCGGCGGCACCCAGCGCCTGACGCGGGCGATTGGCAAGGCCAAGGCGATGGATATGAACCTGACCGGCCGCTTCATGGATGCCGAAGAGGCCGAGCGCGCGGGCCTGGTCAGTCGTATCGTGCCCGCCAAGAAACTGATGGACGAGGCGATGGCCGCCGCCGCGAAGATCGCCGAGAAGTCGATGATCTCGGTCATGCTGATCAAGGAGGCCGTGAACCGGTCCTTCGAAGTGCCTTTGCAAGAGGGCCTTCTGTTCGAGCGTCGCCTGTTCCATTCGTTGTTCGCAACGGATGACCAGAAGGAAGGCATGGCGGCCTTCGTCGAAAAACGCACCCCGCAATTCCGCGACCGCTGAGTCAGCAGGCGCAGAAGAACGATCAGGACGCCGGCCAGAAATGGCCGGTGTTTGTCTGTCAGCAGGGGTGGTTCGATTCGCATGTGGACCAGCATCCGTGGAACAGGTTCACATCGGGTTAACGTGCGGCCACGGCGCACTGCGCTGGCAAAACCTGTGGAATCGACCCCAAAATGTACAGAACCGGTGGAAATCGGGTTTGCCTTTTGCATCCGCAGCGCCTATACGCCCTCCGGTACATGCGCGTGAAGCCCGCTCTGGCTAGAATCATTCCCGACAGGAATCCTGTCAGATGGGGGTCGCGTGCTTTTGAAATGCTAACCCCAGTCAAAGGGATGATTTGAAATGGCAAACTCGCCCCAGGCAAAGAAACGCGCCCGTCAGAACGAGCGTCGCTTCGCCGTCAACAAAGCCCGTCGTTCGCGTATCCGCACCTACCTGCGCAAGGTCGAAGAGGCCATCGCGTCGGGTGATCAGGACGCCGCCAAAACCGCCCTGCAAGCCGCCCAGCCCGAACTGATGCGCGGCGTCACCAAGGGTGTGTTCCACAAGAACACCGCAGCCCGCAAAATGTCGCGCCTGTCGGCCCGCGTAAAGGCAATGGCCTGAATTTTTCAGACTAATTGACTGAAAAATAACAATAAAAAAGGCGTCCTGTCGCAGGGCGCCTTTTTTCGTTTTTTCCGAACTGTGACATTTCTGATGCAATCCCGGCGGGGGGCAGAGATTCTTTTTCGGAATATCTGAGTCAAGCCCCGAAGTTCAGTTGCCCCGCCCGCAGACGACTTGGTAACTTCCAGCTGCGAGTCACATCGCCTTGGGGGGACAGGTTGGTTCAGGCGCCATTCGCTACGCGGCGCCGGATCTGGGAAGACTGCCAAACAGCCAGTCGCGCTTGCGATCAGGCTTCGGTTGGTTTTCTGCGGGTATCTGCAACGTGTCCAACAAGACGCGCCTAAGGCGCGCCATATGATTATGCCTGACGGGGACAGTCGGGGCTTAATCGGGCGCGAAGCGGCGTATACGAACCTGAAGGGACGAAAAGGCCCGCTGAATCTGCATCAGCGGGAACAGTGTCGTGTTGCTGACGCTGTGGGGACGAAACGAAGGACGGCGCAGGCCATGCCTGCGCATTGGGGACAACAGGCTGGACGAAAAAATGACGCAAGAACAATGGGGTCAGTTGAAGAAGACACTCTTGGGGACGGTCGGGCAAAGTAACTATAAAAACTGGATCGAACCGCTGGAGTTCGACGAGATCGCCGAAGGCGTGGCGACGTTTTCCGTGCCGACCACCTTTCTGGGCAACTATGTCTCGCGCAATTTTGGTGATCTGATTCTGCACCAGATGTGCCAGACGGGGACTCAGGTGCGCCGGTTGAATTTCCGCGTTGCCGCCAACACGCCGACTCGTCCTGTCCCGGCCAGAGAGGCGCAGCCCCAACCCGCTGTCGCTTCCTCTGCCCGTCCCGCGACCGATGATCAACTGCCGTCGGCTCCGCTGGATTCGCGGTTCACCTTTGATACGTTCGTTGTCGGCAAACCCAACGAACTGGCCCATGCTGCCGCCCGCCGGGTGGCCGAGGGCGGTCCTGTGACCTTCAATCCGCTGTTTCTGTATGGTGGGGTCGGCCTGGGTAAAACCCACCTGATGCACGCCATCGCGTGGGAGCTGCAGAAGCAGCAGCCGGAACTCAATGTCGTCTACCTGTCCGCTGAACAGTTCATGTACCGCTTCGTCCAGGCCCTGCGTGATCGCAAGATGATGGATTTCAAGCAGTTGTTCCGCTCTGTCGACGTGCTGATGGTGGATGATGTGCAATTCATCGCGGGAAAGGATTCCACGCAAGAGGAATTCTTTCACACTTTCAATGCATTGGTCGATCAGAATAAGCAGATTATCATTTCAGCCGATCGCGCGCCGGGTGAAATCAAGGACATGGAGGAGCGGATCAAATCGCGCCTTCAGTGCGGCCTGGTGGTGGATCTGCATCCTACCGATTACGAGCTGCGCCTAGGCATTCTGCAGTCGAAGGTTGAACAATATCGCCTGCAATACCCGGGACTGGAGGTCGAAGCGGGCGTGCTGGAATTTCTGGCCCATCGGATCAGCACCAATGTACGCGTGCTGGAAGGCGCGCTGACCCGTCTGTTCGCCTTTGCGTCGCTGGTCGGGCGTCCGATCACGATGGCGCTGACGCAGGACTGCCTGGCCGATGTGTTGCGCGCATCCGAGCGCAAGATCACCGTCGAGGAAATCCAGCGCAAGGTTTCGGAGCATTACAACATCCGCCTGTCCGACATGATCGGCCCCAAGCGCGTGCGCACCTATGCCCGGCCACGGCAGGTGGCCATGTACCTGTGCAAGCAGCTGACCAGCCGGTCGTTGCCGGAAATCGGCCGCCGGTTCGGCGGGCGCGACCACACAACCGTCATGCACGGCGTCAAGCGGATCGAGGAATTGCGCGCCAAGGATGGCCAGATCGCCGAAGATCTGGAGCTTTTGCGTCGCGCATTGGAAGCCTGACCTGCTTTCGGGGCTGTTCGCAGCGCGGGCGGCCCAACGGCTCTTGACGGGCTTCATAAACCAGCGGACAAAGCAACAAACAGCTTGAGCCGACTGGGGAATTGTTTACCCTGCCCCTCCCCGGCATCGGGCCGTCAGACGATAGGAGCAAGGGTATGAAATTCAGCATTGAACGCGGCACGCTACTGAAGGCCGTGTCTCAGGCGCAATCGGTTGTGGAACGGCGCAACACGATACCGATCCTTGCCAATGTCCTGATCGAAGCTGATGGCAACACCGTCCAGTTCCGCGCCACCGACCTGGATATAGAGGTTGTCGACAAGGCACCGGCCATGGTTGAAAAGGCCGGCGCCACGACCGTGTCCGCTGTCACCCTGCATGAAATCGTCCGTAAGCTGCCGGACGGCGCGCTGGTCACCCTGTCCGATGACGGTGTCGCTGGCCGATTGAACGTCGAGGCTGGCCGGTCGCATTTCAACTTGGCAACCCTGCCCAAAGAGGATTTCCCGGTGATGGCGTCCTCGGAATACGCGTCGAACTTTAGCGCCCCCGCACCCGTGTTGCGCCGGTTGTTCGACAAGTCGAAGTTCGCGATCTCGACCGAGGAAACGCGGTACTACCTGAACGGCGTCTACTTGCACGTCGCCGATTCAGATGGCGGCAAGGTGTTGCGCGCCGTGGCCACTGATGGACACCGCCTTGCCCGGATTGATGCGGACTTGCCCTCGGGCGCTGAAGGGATGAGCGGCGTGATCGTCCCGCGCAAAACCGTGGGCGAGTTGCGCAAGCTTCTGGACGACGACGAGATGCAGATCGCGGTATCCGTGAGCGAGACCAAGATCCGCTTTGCCACGCCGAACATCACGCTGACCTCGAAGGTCATCGACGGGACTTTCCCGGATTACACCCGCGTCATTCCCACTGGAAACACCCGCAAGCTGGAGGTTGACGCCAGCGAATTCGCCGCCGCGGTGGATCGCGTGGCGACGGTTTCATCGGAACGGTCGCGTGCGGTGAAAATGGCGCTGGAAGAGGACCGGCTGGTTCTGTCCGTCAACGCCCCCGACAGCGGCGCGGCAGAAGAGGAACTGGCTGTCGCATACGGTGACGAACGGCTGGAAATCGGTTTCAACGCGAAATACCTGCTGGAAATCGCATCGCAGGTGGACCGGGAAAACGCCGTGTTCCTGTTCAACTCGGCCGGGGATCCGACCCTGATGCGCGAAGGCAATGATGCCAGCGCGGTCTATGTCGTGATGCCGATGCGGGTCTGACGGGCTGCGCCCGTGCCTTCGGCGAAAGTATTTTGGGCAAGATGAAAGGCCGGGGTCCATGTCTGGCCTTTTTCTTTCGCAGCTGAACCTGTCGCATTTCCGGTCGCACAAGGCGGGCCGGATTGAAGCTGACCGCAGGCCGGTGGCGATCTTTGGGCCAAACGGGGCAGGCAAGACCAATATCCTGGAAGCGGTTTCGTTGTTTTCCCCGGGGCGGGGGTTGCGGCGGTCTTCGGCCGATGAGATGACGCGGCGGCCAGAGGCGTTGGGCTGGAAAGTGTCAGGCATTCTGCATTCGCTTGGGCGGATGTATGAGATCGAAACCTGGTCACAGGCAGGATCCGCCCGGCGGGTGCGGATTGACGACAAGGCAGGCAGCCAGTCGGACCTGGGCGAGGTCAGCCGGGTTCTGTGGCTGGTGCCGATGATGGATCGGCTGTGGATCGAAGGGGCCGAGGGCCGCCGCAGGTTTCTGGACCGGATGACCCTGTCGTTTTTCCCCAACCACGCCGATGCGTCCTTGGACTATGAAAAGGCCATGCGCGAGAGGAACCGCCTGTTGAAGGATCAGGTGCGCGATCCGCATTGGTATGCCGCGTTGGAAACGCAGATGGCGCGGGCCGGGGCCGTGATTCAGGGCAACCGGGCTGTGGCGCTGGACCTGTTACGCGATGCGCAGGATCAGGCGCAGACAGCCTTTCCCGCGGCGGACCTGGCGCTGATCCAGCCCGAGGGCGAAATAGCCGCGACAGAGCCAGACCTGCGCACTGCGCTGGCAGAGAGTCGGTTTCGGGATCTGGCGGCGGGGCGGACGCTGGTGGGGCCGCATCGCGCTGACCTGTCCGGGGTCTATGCCGCCAAGGGTGTTCCGGCAAAGGACTGTTCGACCGGAGAGCAGAAGGCGTTGCTGGTTTCGCTGATACTGGCGAATGCGCGTGCGTTGGTGCGTGATCTGGGTGCGCCGCCGATCCTGCTGCTGGACGAGGTTTCCGCCCATCTGGATGCAGACCGCCGCGCCGCGCTCTATTCTGAACTCACCGCCTTGCAGGCGCAGGCCTGGATGACCGGAACCGGGCCGGAACTGTTCACGGACCTGGGGCCGGATGCGCAATATCTGGAGGTGACGGAAAGCGGAGGAGAGTCCCGGATCGGCACGCCACAATAGCCGCTTGGCGGAACTTGATTTCGCACAGCGAAGAAATCATAGTGCGGCCTGAGCGAGGGAGGAAACCAATGCAAATCGTTACGCCGCCGCAACCGGCAACACTACCAGATCGAACAGTCGTTCAAATGATCCGCGACGCGGCGCGGAAAGACCCATCTGCAGAAGCCCTTGTCTGCGGTGAAACCCGCTTGAACTGGGCGGAATTCGACGCCCGCGTCAACAGGGCAGCGAACGCGTTGATCGGGCTGGGTGTGAAACCGACGGACCGGGTGGCGGTGCTGTCCCCGAATTCAGCCGCCTATGCCGAGGTGTTTATCGGTGGTTTGCGTGCAGGAGCCTGTCTGACGCCGCTGTCCACCATGGCGTCATCCGAGGCGCTGAAAAAGATGCTGGCGGATAGCGGCGCGAAGGTTTTGTTTCTGTCCGCACAGTACCGGCCCCTTGTGGCCGGTTTCCTGGATCAGCTGAGCATCACCCGCGTGGCATTGGACTTTGTGGCAGAGGGGTATCTGGACTATGAAACCCTGCTGTCGGGTGCCGATGAAGCTGATCCGATGGTCCCGATTGGTTGGGACAATCCGTTCAACCTGATCTACTCTTCGGGCACGACGGGAACGCCGAAAGGGATTGTTCACAGCCACTGGATGCGGGCGATCCACATGGAGAGGGCAGAGCCGAGCGGCTATTGCGACAAGGCGCGCACGCTGCTGTCAACGCCGCTGTATTCCAACACCACGCTGGTCAGTTTCCTGCCGACGCTGGTGGGCGGGTCCACCGTGGTGTTGATGCCGAAATTCGATGCACGGGAATACCTGAAGCTGGTCGAGACGGAAAAGATCACGCATACGATGCTGGTGCCTGTCCAGTACAAGCGGATCATGGATGTCCCGGATTTCGACGCGTTTGACCTGTCCACTATGCGCGTGAAATTCTCTACCTCGGCCCCGCTGCGGGCAGAGGTAAAGAAGGACGTTCTGGCGCGGTTTCCCGGAAAGCTGCTGGAATACTATGGCCTGACCGAGGGTGGCGGCGTCACCGTTCTGGCGGCAGACGAAAGGCCCGACAAGCTGCACACCGTGGGGCAGCCCAG
Organism: Thalassovita sp.; assembly: GCA_017792425.1. Classification (GTDB taxonomy): domain Bacteria; phylum Pseudomonadota; class Alphaproteobacteria; order Rhodobacterales; family Rhodobacteraceae; genus Thalassobius. Next base: position 85,365 of record CP051233.1, on the reverse strand, counting down.
CCCCGGCACGGAAATCCGGCTGATCGGGCCGGACGGCGCAGAGGTCGCGCAAGGCGAGGTTGGTGAAATCGTTGGTCGCAGCCCCGCGATGATGAGCGGCTATTTCGGGCGCGAGGACTTGACCCGTGAATATATCTGGACCGATCAGGATGGCGCGGTTTTCTTTCGATCCGGCGATATGGGCAGCTTTGATGCCGAGGGGTTCCTTGTTCTGTCTGATCGCAAGAAGGACATGATCATTTCGGGTGGCCTGAACATCTATGCCAACGATCTGGAGCTGATCCTGCTGGAAGATCCTGATGTGGCAGATGCGGCGGTGATCGGGATCCCCTCTGATGAATGGGGGGAAACGCCGCTTGGTCTGGTCGTGCTGAAGCAATCCGCCACGCGGTCCGCCGAAGAAATCCGCGCGGCCGCGAACAGTCGTCTGGGCAAAAGCCATCGCCTGTCGGCAGTAGAGGTGCGCCCTGAATTGCCCCGCAGTTCTATCGGCAAAATCCTGAAACGAGAGTTGCGCGAACCCTATTGGGCAAAGTGATCCCTGTTCCGATGCTTTCGGGGATGGTAATGCTGTTGGGCATTTGAAACGATCGGATGTCCCAACGGTGTGAGCAGTCAGTTGAATCGGATCTTGGTGCTGGGGTCGACAGGCCGTGTTGGCCGATTGCTGCAGCGTGCGTGGGAGCAGAGTCCCCCTGACGGTGTGGAACTGGTTTTTCAGCGCCGGTCGGGGGCGGGGATGTGCTGGCGGCCCGGACAACCGAACCCGTTCGGGCAGGTCAGCGCCGTTATCGCACTATGGGGCGTGACGCAGGGTGCGCCCGAAGCATTGGTAGTAAACACCGATCTGGCGTTATCCGCGCAGGAACTGGCGCGCGCAAGCGGGGCAGGACGCGTGCTACATTGTTCGTCGGTCGCCGTGTACGCACCCAAGTCCGGGTTGCTGGATGAAAAGGATCCAACCAGCCCGGTCAACGCCTATGGGCAGGCCAAGTTGGACATGGAGCGCGCCCTGGCCCACGCGGACGGGCCAGAACCGACGATCCTGCGGATCGGATCGGTAGCCGGGGCAGAAAGCCTGGCTGCGTCGATCCGCCGGGGTTGGGCGGCAGAGGCGGCGCCGGTTCATCTGGACCGGTTTCAGGACGGCAACGGACCCGAACGTAGCTATATCGCGCCGTCCGATTTGGCGCGGGGGTTGGTTCGTCTGGCGACGCAGTCGGACGGTTTGCCAACGGTCCTGAATGTCGGCGCTCCTGCGCCCGTCAGGATGGAGGCGTTGTTGAAGGCCGTCAATCATCCCCATGAATGGCGACCCGCGCCTGCCACGGTCGCGCAAAGCGTGACCATGAATTGTGATCGTTTTACCAGCCTCACCGGAATGCCGGCTAGCGCGGCCGATCCGGGCCATATCATCAGGGATTGGCTGACATTGGAGGAACGGGCATGACGCCGTCAAAACGCCTGTTGGATGTCGCCGCCGCGCTTGTGCTGGGGATACTGTTGTTGCCGGTGATAGCAGGGGTGGCCCTACTGGTGCTGATCCGCGACGGCAGACCAGTCCTGTACCGATCAGAGCGGATGAAAACACCAACCACCGGTTTCCAACTGTGGAAATTCCGCACGATGACAGTTGTGCCCCATGATGCAGGGGTGTCGGGCGGGGACAAGGATAGCCGGATTACGCGTACCGGCGCCTTTCTGCGTCGCCACCGATTGGACGAGCTGCCGCAGCTATGGAACGTCTTGCGCGGAGATATCAGCTTTGTCGGTCCGCGCCCGCCATTGCGTCGGTATGTCGAACGCTTCCCGGCGCTCTATGCACGGGTGCTGCGGTCGCGGCCCGGGATCACCGGGCTGGCGACGATCACATTTCACCGGCACGAAGAACGCCTGCTGGCGCGGTGTGGAACGCCGAAGGAAACAGAGCAGGTCTATGAACGGCGCTGCATCCCGCGCAAGGCCCGGTTGGACCTGATTTACCAAGACCGACGCAGCCTATGCCTGGATTTGCTGTTGATGGTCAAAACAGTCTTTCGCCAAATTCGTGTCCACTAAGCTTACAATTCCATCAGCCGTTAACTGATTGTTGGCAAGAATGACGCAGGTTGATCGGTGCGAATCTGTCCTTGCTTGAGGTTGTTGGCGGGTTCTGACAGTATTTCCCCAAGAAAGTCTTGTGGTTTAAGTGCGTTTCTTTCAGCGGTTCCGGCGCGGGGGTGTTCCAGTTGCTTTCATCGATTTTCGGACGAAAGATTGATTTGCACGAATATGCGCTTTCCCTGACGCCACAGCGAAAGGGCAGGATTTTTCTATTCCTTGACGCTGTGCAGGTTCTGGCCAGTCTGGCTGTCGCAACCCTGCTGTTCGGTGTTCCTGAACTGAACCCGCACACGATGCAAAGTGCGCTTTATGTGGGTCTGGCGCTTTTCCTGCTGTGCATCATCGGCTCTGCCATGCTGGGAATCCCCAAAATCCGCCTGAACGCGTTCGAGGCGGGCGGGGTCAAGCTGGCCGCGCTGCTGGCCTGCGTCCTGACTCTGGCCGGGATGCTGCTGAACCACGGCCTTGGAACACCTTTTCCGCCGCAGTCCTTTGCCGTGTTCGGCATGGTTTTCCTGATCAGCGTGGTCACCTCGCGCAGCCTGATGCGCAGCGCCTTGCTGGCGATTTACCGGCGCGCCCACAATCGGACACGTGTGATCGTGTATGGTGCGGGGCAGACCGGTCAGCAGCTTGCCGCCGCGCTGCGGACAGACGACGCGGTGGTTCTGGTGGCGTTTGTTGACGATAACCCCCGCCTGCAAAGTTTGACAGTGTCCGGCGTTACCGTTTACGCCCCCAGCCGTTTGCGAGAACTGATCGCAGAAAAATCAGTGGATCGCGTGGTGTTAGCGATGCCATCCGCCCCGGCGGCGGTGCAGGCGCGCGTTGCCCTGCGCCTGCGTGAAATGGGTTGCCAAGTGCATACGTTGCCCTCTTTCGCGCAACTGATCAGCCAAAAGGACTGGGGCAAGCGCAGCGCGCCTGTATCTCTGGACGACCTTCTGGGGCGCAACAAGCTGGAATCGGAACTGCCTGCCGTCGCCGAAAGTTATCAATCACGCCGCATCCTGATCACCGGGGCAGGTGGTTCGATCGGGTCGGAACTTTGCCGTCAACTGATCGCCTGCAAGCCGCAGAAACTGGTTCTGTTGGATCACAGCGAACTGGCGCTGTACACGATTGAAAAGGAACTGAACGATCTGGATGTGCGGCACCGGATTGAAATCGTTTCGGTCCTTGGGTCCGTTTGTGACCCCGTCCTGTGCGCCAGCGTGCTGGAACGCCACCAGGTCGAGGTCGTTCTGCACGCCGCCGCTTACAAACATGTGCCGTTGGTTGAAACCAACGAAATTGCCGGTCTCAGGAACAACGTACTGGGCACCAAAACGATTGCCGACGCGGCCTTCAGGGCGCGTGTCGGGCGGTTCATCCTGGTGTCCTCGGACAAGGCCGTGCGGCCGACGAATGTCATGGGGGCCTCAAAAAGGCTGGCCGAGCTTGTTGTTCAGGATCTGGCCACAAGAACAGAGGCGACCCGCTTTGCGATGGTGCGGTTCGGAAACGTTCTGGGGTCGTCAGGTTCGGTGATCCCGCTGTTCAAGGAGCAGATCGCGCGGGGTGGACCCGTCACACTAACCCATAACGACGTCGCCCGCTATTTCATGACGATCTCAGAGGCCGCGCGACTGGTGTTGCTGGCCGGATCCTTCGCGCGCGGCGGCGACCTGTTCGTGCTGGATATGGGTGAATTGGTGCCGATCCGCAAGCTGGCGCGTCAGATGATCCAGGGCGCAGGGTTCACTGTCCGCAATGCCGCAAACCCGGATGGGGATATCGAAATCAAGGTCACTGGTTTGCGGCCCGGCGAAAAGCTGGTTGAGGAGTTGCTGATTTCCCCCGATATGCTGACCACGCCGCATCCCAAGATCCTGCGTGCTCAGGAAACCTACTTGTCCGAAATTGAAATTGCCAACGCCCTGAAAGACCTGCGGGCGGCGGTTGAAGAGGACGATACAGAGGCCGCCCGCGCGGTGATCGCGCGTTGGGTCGAAAAGGCCACAGAACAGACCCGCGAGCCGCTGCAGATCGGCTAGTCTGATCTTTGCGAAAGTCACAAAATCTGGGGCTTGTGCGTGACAAGCCCCGCAAGGTTTCGTATATACTTCGCAAGGAAACAGAAGGTGGGACCGCATGTCCGGAACCAAGCAGCCCGCACGCGAATATGGCGCGGAATCTATCAAAGTTCTCAAAGGTTTAGAGGCCGTCCGCAAGCGCCCCGGCATGTACATTGGGGATACCGATGACGGCTCTGGCCTGCACCACATGGTGTACGAGGTCGTGGACAACGGCATTGACGAGGCTTTGGCCGGTCATGCCGACTATGTGCATGTAAAAATTCACGCAGATAACTCTGTCTCGGTGCGAGACAACGGGCGCGGCATTCCCGTGGACATGCACGCCGAAGAAGGCGTTTCAGCGGCCGAGGTCATTATGACCCAGTTGCATGCGGGCGGGAAGTTCAACAACACCGATGACGATGGCAACGCCTATAAGGTGTCCGGCGGTCTGCACGGCGTGGGCGTATCCGTTGTGAACGCGCTGTCGGACTGGCTGGAATTGCGGGTCTGGCGCAACGACAAGGAATATTTCGCCCGGTTCGAACGCGGCGATTGCACCGTGCATGTGCACGAAGTCGCTGACGCCCCCGGCCAGAAAGGCACCGAAGTGCGCTTCATGGCGTCGTCGAAGACCAACGACCCGGACGGGACGTTTTCCAACCTCGATTACGTGTTCAAGACCTTGGAAAACCGCCTGCGTGAACTGGCTTTCCTGAACTCTGGCGTTCGCATCATCATCGAAGATGACCGCCCCGCAGAGGCGCTGCATGTCGAACTGTTCTACGATGGCGGCGTCAAGGAATTCGTAAAGTACCTGGACCGGTCCAAGCATCCGCTGATGGCCGCCCCCATCTACGTGCAGGGCGAACGCGACGGTATCGCGGTCGAAGTGGCGATGTGGTGGAACGACAGTTATCATGAAACTGTTCTGCCCTTTACCAACAACATTCCGCAGCGCGACGGCGGTACGCATCTGGCCGGGTTTCGTGGGGCGCTGACCCGGACGCTGACGCGTTATGCCACTGAATCCGGCATCGCCAAAAAGGAAAAGATCAGCTTTACCGGTGACGACGCGCGCGAGGGGCTGACCTGCGTGCTGTCCGTAAAAGTGCCGGACCCGAAATTCAGCTCTCAGACCAAGGACAAGCTGGTTTCGTCCGAGGTGCGCCCTGCAGTTGAAAACTTGGTGGGGGAAAAGCTGTCAGAGTGGTTCGAGGAGAATCCCAACGAGGCCAAGATGATCGTCGGCAAGATCGTCGAGGCGGCGCTGGCGCGCGAAGCCGCTCGCAAGGCCCGCGAACTGACCCGCCGCAAGACCGCAATGGACGTGAACTTTCTGGCCGGCAAGCTGAAGGATTGCTCCGAAAAAGACCCGTCCAAGACTGAAGTCTTCTTGGTCGAGGGTGACTCGGCTGGCGGATCCGCCCAAACAGGACGTGATCGCCGCACCCAGGCCATCCTGCCCCTGCGCGGCAAGATCCTGAACGTAGAACGCGCGCGGTTCGACCGTATGCTGGGCAGCCAAGAGATCGGAAACCTGGTGATGGCGCTGGGAACCGGCATTGGTCGGGACGAGTTCAACATCGACAAACTGCGCTACCACAAGATCGTCATCATGACGGATGCGGACGTTGACGGCGCGCATATCAGAACGCTGCTTCTGACGTTCTTCTATCGCCAAATGCCTGAATTGATAGAGGGTGGCTACCTCTATATCGCGCAGCCCCCGCTGTACAAGGTCAGCCGTGGCAAGTCAGAGGTCTATCTGAAGGATCAGGCGGCGCTGGATGATTACCTGATTGATCAGGGAACCCATGACGCCGTTCTGCGCCTGGGGTCCGGGATGGAAATCGCCGGGGCCGACCTGAAACGCGTGGTCGAGGATGCGCGCAGCCTGAAACGGGTGCTGGACGCCTTCCCGACCCACTACCCACGCCATATTCTGGAACAGTCCGCGATTGCGGGCGCCTTCGTGGCTGGCGCGGTTGACGCCGACCTGCAAGGCGTGGCCGACAAGGTTGCCGCTCGTCTGGATCTGATCGCACTGGAGTACGAGCGCGGCTGGCACGGCCGGATCACGCAGGATCACGGTATCCGTCTGGCCCGTATCTTGCGCGGTGTAGAAGAAGTACGCACCCTGGACGGCCCGATGCTACGGTCTGGCGAGGCGCGCAAGACCGGCAGCTTCACGCAGGCCCTGCAAGAAGTCTACGAGACCCCAGCGACCTTGGTTCGCAAAGACCGCAGCCAGTTGATCATGGGGCCGCTGGACCTGCTGGAGGCGATCCTGAAGGAAGGCGAAAAGGGCCTGACGCTGCAACGCTACAAGGGTTTGGGCGAAATGAACCCCGATCAGCTGTGGGAAACCACGCTGGACCCAGAGGCCCGCACGCTGCTGCAGGTACGTATCGACGATATGGTAGAAGCCGATGACCTGTTCACCAAACTGATGGGCGACGTCGTGGAACCCCGGCGCGAGTTCATCCAGCAGAATGCCCTGAGCGTCGAAAACCTGGATTTCTGATTCATTCCGCGCGGGGGGCAAAGCACCCGCGATCTTTGAAAACGAAAACCGGCCGCGAAAAATCTCGCGGCCGGTTGTTTTTCCTGACGGATCAGGCGCATTCCAGCAGTAGCGTACCCGCGCCAGTGTTGGAAATCGGGATGTGGTAATTGCGGGTGACCTCGGTCACGTTATCCCCCAACGCGCCGCGCATCATCATCCACATAAGGAACTCGGTACCCTGGGCGCCGGCCTTTTCCACCAGTTCCATACGGGTGATCTTGGTCAGTTCCTCGGGGTTGTGGGCGATGTTGTTCAGGCAATATTCATCGAACTCGCGGTTGATGAAGCCCGCACGCTGACCATCCAGCTGGTGACTCAGGCCGCCAGTGCCCAGAACGACCACTTTCAGGTCTTCAGGGAAGCTCTCGATGCCTTTCCGCAGCGCCTTGCCAAAGTCCAGCGCGCGTTTCAGCGTCGGGATCGGATGTTGCACCGTGTTGGCCGAAATCGGGATTGCCTTGGGCATGTCCGGGTTGTGCGGTGCGCCCGGCCAGAACAGCTGCATCGGCACTACGAAACCATGGTCAACGGGCAGTTCCTGGCACGAGGTGATGTCAAACTCGTCCGACACCATGCTCTCGATAATGTGCCAGCTCAGCTCCGGGTGACCGGGGAACGGATCCAGTTCGGGCAGACCCCAACCTTCGTCCTCGTTCTTGTACTCATGCGCTGCGCCGATAGCGAAGGTCGGCATCTGGTCCAGGAAAAACCCAAGCCCATGATCGTTGTAGATGTTCACAACCACGTCCGGCTTGTTGTCCTGAATCCATTGGTGAACCTTCGGATAGCCGTCGAAAAAGGGCTTCCAATAGGGATCGTCATACAGTTCCTTCTGGATCGCGTTGCCGACCGCCGGGATATGCGACGTGGTGATGCCGCCAAGAATCTTTGCCATTGTCGTGTCTCCTTAGGCTTGGCTCAGCAGGTACTGCTTGAACTCTTCGGTGGTCATGCCCGTCTGCATGCCGCCCACATCCTGAACCGACAGCTTGAAGATGCCTGCCAGTTTGGCCAGGTAGTAGATGTTGCCGCCCTCGGCGATCATGGCCAGGATGTTGCTGGACCGGATCGCGTCCTTCTGCGCGTCGGTCAGCTTGTACTTGTCCATGTATCCTTCGGGGTCGTCCTTGAACGCGTCACGGTTGACGGCCTTGTTGAACGAGTAGCACATCTTGTTCAGCGCATAGCCCTTCATGGCCATCTTGCCGTCAAAGATCGTCGTGCCAGGAATGTCGATGTGGTAGTCGTAACCGGGCATGTCGTGCATCGGTATCCTCCTTCATGTTTTGCGGGTGGCCCGGTCCTCTCCGGGACGGGTCCGCTCTCACGCCCAGTAAAGGCGCATCGGGTTGTCCACCAACAGCTTCTGTTGCTGCTCTTTGGTGGGGGCAATTCGCGGGATGTAATCGACCAGTGCGCCATCGTCGGGCATGTGCGATTTCATGTTCGGGTGCGGCCAGTCGGTGCCCCACAACACGCGATCAGGGAACCGCCGGACGATTTCAGCACAGAAAGGCACCACGTCGTCATACGGCGGGCCCTGCAGGCTCAGACGCTCAGGGCAGGTGACCTTGGACCAGATGTTTTCATTCTCTTCCATCAGGCGGATGAAACGTTGGAAATCCGGGTGATCGACCCCCTTGGAAACATCGGGCCTCCCCATGTGATCCACGACGATGGTCGTTGGCAATTGTTTCAGAAACGGTTCCAGCTCCGCCAGATCCTGCGCCTCGAAATAGACGACGATATGCCAGCCAAACGGTTTGATCTTGTCGGCGATGGACAGGAACACCTCTTTCGGGGTCGCATCCACCAGTCGTTTGACAAAGTTGAAGCGCACCCCGCGCACGCCCGCCTCGTGCATGTCACGGATTTCATCCTCGGTGATGTCCATGCCAACCGAGGCAATCCCCCGCGCCAGTTCGCCCGCGTTGCGGCAGGCATCTACCATGGCGCGGTTGTCCTTGCCGTGGCAGGTGGCCTGAACGATCACATTGCGGCTGAAACCCAGGTAGTCACGCAGCGCATAAAGCTGATCCTTGCCCGCATCGCAGGGCGTGTACTTGCGTTCGGGGGCAAAAGGAAACTCCGCCGCCGGGCCAAATACGTGGCAATGCGCATCCACGGCGCCTTCGGGCAGCTGGAAATCCGGTTTCTTGGGGTTGGGATGGAACACCAGCCAATCCGCGTCCATCTTCTGTACATCGCTCATGCGAAAACCTCTCCGTCCATCAGCTTGCGGGCGGTGCGCAGGATTGCAGCCGAACGCACCTCTCCGCCGTCATTCAATGTGGCGACCACGGTCATTTCGCCGGTCGGGTGTTCGATCGGCAGCGCCCTTTCAGACCCCGCCCCCCTTTGCGCCAGTTCGTAGGCAGGCGCGCCCTCCAGCAGGCAGGCCGTTGCCACGCTGACCGCGCCCAATACCCCGATGGTCTTGTGACACCGGTGCGGAATGAAGGTGCGGGTGGAAATCGCCCCGCCTTGCCGCGGCGCGCTGACCATCGTCATCTTCGGCACCGACTTCTGGCTTACATCACCCAGGTTCATCAGTGGCCCACAGGCCAGCCGGATTGCTTCCAGTCGGGCGCGTAGATCGGCGTTCGCTTCCAGATCTTCCGGCGTCTCGTCACCCGTGATGCCCATATCCGCAGCTCGCATCACCACACAGGGCATCCCGTTGTCGATCATCGTGACCGCGATCCCCTCGATCATGTCGCAGGTATTGCCCGTTGGTAGCAACGCACCGCAACTGGACCCGGCGGTGTCCTTGAACTCGATCGGCACGGGGGCCGAATAGCCGGGTACCCCGTCGATGCGCGCCGTCCCGTCATAACTGACCTTACCACCGGGGGTATGCACCCGCGCCACGGCAACTTGCCCCGTATTCTCCATGTAGATCGTCACGGGGGTCTCGCCATTCTGCGCCGCCACCAATCCGCGCTCGATCGCGAAAGGAGCAACGCCCGCCAGGATGTTCCCGCAGTTCTGGGCATCCGTCACGATCGGCTGATCCACGAAAACCTGCAGGAACAGGTAATCCACATCCACCCCCGCGCGTTCGGACTTGCTGACGACCGCCACCTTAGAGGTGAGCGGGTCCGCCCCACCCATTCCATCAATCTGCCGCAGATCGGGCGACCCCATCACGCGCAACAGGAACCGATCCCGCGCGTCTGCCTCGGCGGGCAGATCGTCACGCAGGAAATACCCGCCCTTTGACGTGCCTCCGCGCATCCACATGCACCGCACAGCTTCAGCCACTTTCCTGTCCTTTCATCTTGCCGGAAATACTCCGGGGGCGCGGGGGCAGAGCCCCCGCCCCGGTCGGATCGCGTCAGCGATCCGAAACCAGGAACCCTCAGACATATTTCAGGCCCTTCTCGGCCAGACGTTCCCGCATCTTGTAGATGTCCAGACCCAGTTCACCTGCCTCGAACCGCGCGCGTTTCTCGGCTTCGTTAGCCTCTCGCGCCCGTGCCTTTTCCAGCACGCTGGCGGCCTCTTCGCGCCGGACCACGCAGACCCCATCGTCATCCGCCACGATCACGTCGCCGGGGTTCACCAGTTCACCCGCGCAGACCACCGGCACGTTGACCGAACCCAGCGTTTCCTTGATCGTGCCTTGTGCGAATACCGCCTTGGACCAGACCGGGAAATCCATCTCGGTCAGATCGCGCACGTCGCGCACGCCGGCATCGATGATCAGGCCGCGGCATCCACGCGCTTTTGCCGATGTCGCCAACAGATCGCCAAAATACCCAGCCTCACTGGGAGAGGTTGGCGCCAGCACCAGGATGTCGCCATCCTTCAACTGCTCGATGGCGACATGCAGCATCCAGTTGTCGCAGGGCGGGGCGGAAATCGTGACCGCGCTGGCCGCGACCCGCACCCCGGAATAGATCGGACGCATGTAAGAGGCCAACAATCCCTTGCGCCCCTGCGCTTCGTGCACCGTGGCCACGCCACAGGCCGCCAGCCCGTCGATCACGGCCTGATCCGCACGCGCGATATTCTGGACAACGACGCCCTGGGTTCCGACCGGATAGCTCATGCCAGTTCATCCACGGTCTGCGGAAAGATCGCTTCGAACCCTTCAGCATACTGCGCCGGGCGACCACCCGACATCCCGCCGGAATTGCGACGGAAGTGGTTGCCGCGATTCTCGGCCACGTTTGTGTAGAACTTCCACAGGTGTTCTTGCCCCTGCATACATTCAATTGCGGCCTTCTTCTTTTCCCACACCGGAGTGATGTCCAGGAAAACGTTCGGTTTCCAGCCCATCTGTTCGGTCTGGTGCGGCTCGAACAGGTACAGCTGCGGCGCGCCCAGAACTTTCTGGCCGGGGTTGTGGCCCCAGGCCTGCGCGATCATCCGGCATTCCAGCGCGAACTGGGTCGTGTTCATGTGGTCGGTGTTATAGGGATCCCACTTCGAATGGCTCATCATCCATTTGGGCTGAACTTCGCGGATGATATCCACCATCTGGTCCTGTGCGTCGCGGTCCAGACGCAGCGGATAGTCGCCCAGATCAAGGAAGCGGATGTCGTTGACACCCAGCGCCTTGGCGGCGGCCTCGGCTTCGGCCTTGCGGACGGACTTGACCTTTTCCAGCGTCATGCCGTCCTGCTTCCACAGCTTGGCGCTTTCGCCGCGCTCGCCAAAGGACAGGCAGGCCACGGTCACCTCGTAGCCCAATTCCTGGTGCAGGGCGATTGCACCGCCGCACCGCCACACGAAATCAGCGGCATGTGCGGAAATAACCAGCGCCGTCTTCTTGTCGGACATCGTTTAACCTTTCGCAATTTGAATGGGTTTGGCACAGACTAACGTCCGCCACCCGCGAAACACCATTTTGAATCCTGACACAGGCCATTTGATTTTGTTAATATGCGGAAAACACTGGTGCCATTCATGCCGTCAGACTTTCCACATATCCGCTATCTCTGCCTGGTCAGAGAGGTCTATCGCCTGCGTCGTATCGGCGCCGCGGCAGAGGTCGTTCACCTGTCCCAACCGGCCGCCACCCAGGCCCTGGCGCGGGTCGAGGAAATGCTGGGGGTCGACCTGTTCGAGCGTCGGCCAAAGGGCATGATCCCGACCGAGACCGGGCACCTGTTCGAACGCCGCCTTCTGCGCATGCTGGAACACCTGCGGGCGGGGGACAGCCTGGCCCGCAAGAAGGCCGCGCGCCGGGATGGAAGCAACGCGCAAAGGGGTGAGTTCTTCAGGTTCTGTTCACCGGTCCAGCTGCGTGCCCTGTTGGCGGTCTGGAAATCCGGCAGCTTCAACCAGGCCGCCCAAGAGCTTGGCGTCAGCCAGCCCGCCGTGCACCGCGCCACCCGTGAATTGGGCTCATTGTCCGGCCTGACCCTGTTTGACCAGACCAGAGGCGGTGTCGTTCTGACCCCCGCGGCCGAGGCCTTTGCCCACCAGGTGCTGCTGGCGCAAAGCGAGTTTCGGCAAGCGGCCTACGAGATCAACGAATTTCTGGGCCGGGACGTCACCCGGATCAATCTTGGGTCAATGCCGCTGTCCCGCAGTTCCATCGTTCCCGCCGCGATTGACACGCTGCTGCAAGAGGTCGGTCCGGGGGTGCAGGTGAACTGTGTCGACGCGCGCTATCACGCGCTGCTGCGCGATCTGCGGTTCGGGGATCTGGACGTGCTGATCGGGGCTTTGCGCCATCCCAACCCGGCCGAGGATGTCGAGCAGGAACCACTGTTCGAGGACCAATTGGCAGTTGTCGCTTCGCCGGGTCATCCTCTGACAGGCGCCACTGGCCTGACGCTGGAAGACACGCTGGTATATCCTTGGATCGCGCCGCCGATGGACACGCCTTCGGGGTCTTACCTGTTCGAAACCATGCGCATACAGGACCGACCGGATACCCCCGTGCGGATCGTATCCAGTTCGCTGATCCTGCTCAGGGGGTTGTTGGCGCGAGGCAATTACATCTCCATCGCTTCGAAGCGCCAGATAGAGGTGGACGTGCGGCTTGGGTCGCTGGCGGTGCTGCCGATTGATTTGCCGGATTCCGGGCGCATGATCGGCTTGACGATCCGCGCCGGGTGGTCGCCGACGCCAGTTCAGAAAAGATTTCTGGACATCCTGCGCTACGAGGCCCGCAAAGAAGTGCCAGAGCTGACCGCCGAATAACAAATTCAAATGACAAAGACCGCTTTCCAATTCCCGGTCAGCACCTGCAGATGCTAAGAAACGTGCGAAATCCCCAAGGCCAAAGCTTCGTGCCGCGCGCAATAGCATTGGCCGGGGCCAACAGGAAGGACACGAACCCATGAGAATTTGCGTTGCAGGCGCTTACGGCGCGTTTGGTCTGAAACACCTCGATGCCCTGGCGAAAATCGATGGGGTGCAGGTCACCTCTGTCATGGGGCCGACCAAGGCCAAGATCGAGGCGTTGGCCGTCGAACGCGGCATCGGCCACGCTGGCACGACACTGGAAGAATGTATTGCCCGGGAGGACGTGGATGCGGTGATCCTGTCCACCCCCACCCAGATGCACGCCGATCAGGCGATCGCCTGCATGAACGCGGGCAAGCATGTCCTGATCGAAATCCCGATGGCCGACAGCCTGGCGGACTCGCAGGCTGTCGTCGCTAAGCAGAAGGAAACCGGACTGGTCGCCATGGCTGGTCAGGTGCGCCGCTTCAATCCCAGCCACCAGTGGATCAAGAACAAGATCGACGCCGGAGAACTGAAAATCCAACAGATGGATGTGCAGACCTATTTTTTCCGCCGCACCAACACCAACGCCAAGGGCGAACCGCGCACCTGGACCGATCACCTGCTGTGGCACCACGCCTGCCACACGGTTGATCTGTTCCAGTACCAGACCGGCGGCAAGGCCGTCGAAGCGTTCGGTCTGCAAGGCCCCGCGCACCCCGATCTGGGCATCGCTATGGATATGTCGATCGGGCTGAAGGCCGCCGATGGTGCAATCTGCACCCTGTCGCTGTCCTTCAACAACGATGGCCCGCTGGGCACTTTCTTCCGCTATATCTGTGACAACGGCACCTATATCGCCCGGTATGACGATCTGTATGACGGTAACGAAAACAAGATTGACCTGTCCGGCGTCGCCGTTTCCAACAACGGGATCGAGCTGATCGACCGCGAATTCGTGGCCGCCATCCAAGAAGGGCGCAAGCCGAATGGTTGCGTAACCGATGTGCTGGCGGCGATGGAAACCCTGGACCGGATTGAACGTTCGATGAAATGACAGATCGGCAGGGGCGGGTCAGATACCCAGCCCCTGCCGGAATTCACGCGGCGATTTTCCGGTCGCCCGCTTGAACGCCCGGCTGAAATAGGCCGGGTCAGCAAAGCCCAACTGAAACCCGACCTCGGAAATGCTGAGGTTCGAAAAGGCCAAGTGTCTGCGTGCTTCCCGCATCAGGCGCGCCTCGATAGCGACCTGAGCGGACTGACCTGTGGTCTGCCGCATGACCCGGCTCAGGTGGGTCGGCGTGACAGACAGCATCCGCGCATATTCCGCCACGCCCAGATGCTCTAGATGGTGCTGTTCCAGCAAAGACTCGAACCGTTTTTGCAACCGATGCTCGGCCCGCGATTCCGCCGGGGTCTGCGCTGACAAGGCCCGCGCCGCCAGTCCGGCCAGAACCCCGGACAGCGCCCGCAAGACATGGGCGCGGGCAAAGCGCCGTTGTGGGTACTCATTGAATATCGCCTGTACGGCGGCCTTTATTTGTGGCGTGCCCGCGACGATTCCAGGGACATGCAGGATCGGGCGTAATCCCTCGGAATCGCGCAGGCTTTCCTCCAGCAGTTCCGACGCAACGGTCACAACCCACCCGCGGGTGCAGGCTTCAAAAGTAAACCCGTGCACCACCCCCATCGGCATATTCACCAGATCGCCCGGTGACAGCTTACACCGCGTTTCCTCGATCAACGCCTCTCCGCCCCCGCTTTCGATCAACAGGAACTGATGCAGCATGGCGTGCCGGTGCGGGGAAAATTCCCAGTCGTGCAGCAGGGAACGCGCCTCGATCGTTTCGCAATGCACGACGTCTGGCAGATCGTCCGATTCGCCGAACAGGTTATATGTCTCAATCGTCAGCATGTTCGAATAGTACCAGAAATGGCCGGAACGATCCATTCCCAAGTTAACGACATTGAGTCAATGTAGGTCAATCTCAGGAGGAACTCACATGAACATGAAAACCAAAGTCGGAATTATCGGGGGCGGCCCGTCGGGTCTGATGCTCAGCCAGCTTCTGGATCTGAAGGGCATCGACAATATCGTGTTGGAAAAACACAGCCGTGAATACGTGCTGGGCCGTATCCGCGCCGGCGTTCTGGAACACGGGTTCGCGGAACTGATGCGCGAAGCCAACTGCGGCGAGCGCATGGACGCCGAGGGCGAGATCCACGAAGGTTTCTACATCGCTGAAGGCGGAGAAAAGCGCCGTGTTGACCTTGCAGGTCATACCGGCGGTAACTCCGTGGTGGTGTATGGTCAGACCGAACTGACCCGCGATCTGTACGACGCCCGCGCCAAGATGAACGGCAACGTGATCCACAACGTCGAGGACGTGCAACTGCACGACCTGAAAAGCGACGCCCCCTACATCACCTACCGTTCGGGCGACGATATCATCCGCATCGACTGCGACTATGTGATCGGCGCGGACGGGTTCCATGGCGTCAGCCGTAAATCCATCCCAAAGGACGTGCTGCGCGAATATGAAAAGGTCTATCCCTTCGGCTGGCTGGGGGTGCTGAGCCGCACCAAGCCTGTTTCGCCGGAACTGATCTATGCCAAGAGCGAACGCGGCTTTGCCCTCTGTTCTCTGCGCAGCCAGGTTCTCAGCCGTTACTACATTCAGGTGCCGCTGACCGACTCGGTCGAGGACTGGTCGGACGAAGCGTTCTGGGACGAGCTGAAGGCCCGCCTGCCGCAAGATGTGGCCGACCAACTGGAAACCGGCCCGTCGATCGAGAAATCCATCGCGCCGCTGCGCAGTTTCGTGGCCGAACCGATGCGCTATGGCAACCTGTTCCTGGCGGGGGATGCCGCCCATATCGTGCCGCCGACCGGCGCGCGCGGTCTGAACTCTGCGGCCAGCGACATCTACTACCTGTATCACGCGATGGTGGATCACTATCAGAACGGCGATGATACCGGTCTGGAAAAGTACAGCGAAAAGGCATTGGCCCGCGTCTGGAAGGCACAGCGTTTCAGCTGGTGGATGACTACCCTGCTGCACACCTTCCCCGACAGCATCCCCTATGACCAGAAGCTGCAACAGACGGACATGGAATACCTGTTCTCGTCCGAGGCGGCGCTGACCTCGCTGGCGGAAAACTACGTCGGGCTGCCGTTCTGACGCCTGGTTGAGGAAAATCGACGGGGGGCCTTCGGGCCCCCTTTCTGTGTGGTTTGCCGCGGAATCCGTGGGGAAAGGGTCTTGCCGGTTGCGCGGCCCTGCGCCTAGCCTGTCGGGACATAGGGGAGGAACCGATATGGACGCGCTCAGAACACCAGACGAAGCTTTCACAGGGCTGCCGGGCTATGATTTTGCCCCGCATTACGTGGACAACCTGCCCGGCTACGAGGGGCTGCGGGTGCATTATCTGGACGAAGGTCCGTCTGACGCCGAAAACGTTTTTCTGTGCCTGCATGGGCAACCGTCGTGGGCCTATCTTTACCGCAAGATGATCCCGGTTTTCACCGCTGCTGGCCATCGGGTGATCGCACCGGACCTGCTGGGGTTTGGACGTTCTGACAAACCGGTCGAGGATGCGGTTTACACCTTCTCCTTTCATCGGAATATGCTGCTGGCGTTCATTGACTGGATCGGACTGCGGAAATTCACCCTGGTCTGTCAGGACTGGGGCGGGATTCTGGGACTGACCCTGCCGGTGGACATGCCGGACCGGATCGAACGGCTGCTGGTGATGAATACCGGCCTTCCCATTGGCAAACCTGTCGGCAAGGGGTTCGAGGACTGGCGCGCCTTCAACCGCACCAAGCCCGATCTGGACATCGCGGGCCTGTTCCTGCGTGGCACACCTGGCCTGACCAAGGAAGAGGCCAAGGCCTATGCGGCCCCGTTCCCGGATGTGCGCTATAAGGCTGGGGTGCGCCGGTTCCCGGAACTGGTGATGACGGACCCGGATATGGATGGCGTGGACATCGCGCGCAAAGCGGTTGACTGGTGGCGCACCGAATGGTCCGGTCCCACTTTCATGGCCGTCGGGATGCAAGACCCGGTGCTGGGACCAAAAGCAATGCAAGCGTTGCGCCAGACGATCCGCAACTGCCCACCCCCGATGGAGGTCGAGGACGGCGGCCATTTCGTGCAGGAACAGGGTGACCGGATCGCGCGCGCTGCGCTGCAGGCGTTCTTCCCGGATCAGGACTAGGTGGCGCGGGCCGCTTTCTGGCTGGCGATATCGCGGGCAACCAGATCCTTGTACAACATGCGTATCTGCCGCGTCATCGGGCCTGCGCCGTCGCCTTCGCCAATCGGTTTGCCGTCGATGCTGGCCACCGGGGTCTGCGCGCCAAACGTGCCGGTCAGAAACGCCTCGTCCGCGCCATAGGTTTCGTACAGCGAGTAGTTCTTCTCTCGCACCGGAATGC
Organism: Thalassovita sp.; assembly: GCA_017792425.1. Classification (GTDB taxonomy): domain Bacteria; phylum Pseudomonadota; class Alphaproteobacteria; order Rhodobacterales; family Rhodobacteraceae; genus Thalassobius. Next base: position 68,006 of record CP051233.1, on the reverse strand, counting down.
CGTTTTCGTGGCAAACCCGGATCACGTTGGCGCGGGTCACGCCGTTCATGCAGTAATCCCCGGTCGAGGTCCAAACCTCGCCCCGCCGCACGATGAAGAAATTGCAGGCGTTGGTGGTGTTCACGAACCCGTGCGGGTCCAGCATCAGCGCCTCGTCCGCCCCGGCCTGATCGGCCTGAAGGCAGGCGATCACGCAGTTCAGCTTGGAATGGCTGTTGTACTTGGGGTCTTGGCTCATCGGCAGACCGCGCACCTGTGGCACGGTCGCCAGCCGGATGCCCTGGCTTTGCAAGCTGTCCGCCGGGCGCGAATGTTCGACAATGGCCACAACGGTCGGCCCCCATCTGCTAAGGTGCGGATGCTGGAACGGCTTCGCCTTGCGTCCGCGTGTGATCATCAAACGGCAATGCGCGTCGGTTGTCATGCCGTTGGCCGCAGCCGTATGGTTCAGGATGGTGCGGATGTCCTCTGGCCCCATATCAATGTCGATGGACACGGATTTCAGCGAATTGAACAGCCGGTCCATATGCGCGTCGAAGAACGCCCATTCGCCGTCATACAGGCGCATACCTTCCCACATACCATCACCCAGCAGGAACCCGCTGTCATAGACGGACACCACGGCCTGATGCTTCGGCACCAGATCTCCATTCACGTAGATCAGGATGGATTCGTTACGGTCGTCCGCTTCGGCGTCATGGGTGGATTGGCCTTGAACGGTCATCTGATGTCCCCCGGTACTGGTCAACCGAATGGTTGGACAACCTGCTCACGGGGTCAAGCATCACGTTGCCTGACGCAGGCCGTAGTAGAGACCCACCACATGCTCCGCCTCTGCAAAGAACAGCCATCTGGACACGGCGACACCCGCCAGATGGGACAGGACCGCGAGGACGGCCAGTACGTGACTGAAGGGCAGCAACAGCAGGACCACAGGCACCACCGCCATCAGCAGCAGGGACATCACCCGTAGTTTTCGCGCGTGTTTTCGCCCGATGACATGCACCATTTCGCGCATCAGGTAATTAGGAGAGCTATGAGGGTGCGCCATGGACCGGACGGTTCCGCCTGTACCAAGCCCGGTTGCCGTGCCCAGGTCCGACCCGCGTGCGGCGAACGCCTTGTCCCCTTGCATCCACCACAGGAACTGTACCGCCGTCGCCAGCACCAGCAGACCCAATCCGATGGTCACGCGGCCAGACAGCAGCGCGCCACCGGTGATCGAATAGACAAGGTACAACACCGATGTCAGCGGCGTGTTCCAGCGCGGCACGGTCGCCAACTGGGCGTAGATCATAGAGGTGGTGAACACCGTCCCCATCGCCAGCGCCGCCCCGATCCAGCCCAAGGCCGGAATAGGCTGCCCCAGGAATACCAGCGCCGCCGCATACAGCCCCATGACGCCAAGCGTCAGGATGGCGCAGATCCCTTCGCGGCTCAGCCAACTGGTGCGCCACTGGGTCAGCGCCCGCCAGGCGCGTTCCGGGTGACCCAGGTGGAATGTCGATGACACCACCCCCCCGACGGCCAGCCCGAAGGCCACGAAGAAGAACCAGAATGCCGCCAGTCCGGTCGGCGGGTTGGCGTCGATACCCAGCCAGGCCAGCAGCCCAAAGCCTAGGCCGGAAAGGGTGGTGAACAGGATGACTGATGGTGCGGGATGCATTATTCGACCTCCTCTGCCACCTTGCCGGGCAGGCGCGACAGCTGACGATCCAGCCATCCCAGGAACCCCTTCGCTTCTTGGGCGACGGGTTCCAGCGCGGTATGGGTTCCCGCCTCATCCCAGCGGTCTTTCAGCCTTGGCGGCAGGTACTTGTTCACCGGGCCGGTGCCCAGTTCCGGCATCAGGTCCATGCCGCCGCGTTCCGTAGTCAGCCGGGACACCGTCGAATTGGGATCGGCGAAGTCTCCGAAATGCCGGGCACCGGCAGGGCAGGTCCGCACGCAGGCGGGTGTACGGTCCACCTCTGGCAGGTTTTCATTATAGATCCGGTCAACGCACAGCGTGCATTTCTTCATCACACCGGCCGCCTGATCCAGTTCGCGTGCGCCATAGGGGCAGGACCAGGCGCACAGGCCGCAACCGATGCACTTGCTTTCGTCAACCAGCACGATCCCGTCTTCGGTCCGCTTATAGCTGGCCCCGGTCGGGCAAACGGTGACGCAGGGGGCGTTTTCGCAATGCAGGCAGGATTTCGGGAAATGCACGGTTTGTGCCGCCTTGCCATCCGCCAGCACCTCGTAGGTGTGGACGCGGTTCAGGAAGGTGCCCATCGGTTCATCGCCATAGGGGTGTTGATCGGACAGGGGCGCGCCATAGTTTTCCGTGTTCCAGCCCTTGCAGGCGATTACGCAGGCATGGCATCCGACGCAGGTGTCCAGGTCGATGACAAGCCCCAGCTTGCGGTCCGTGGATTGGGGAAGTTGCGTCATTCCTTCGCTCCTACCTGCCACTGAAGTTGATCCGGGCCATTCCCCACCGGCGACTTGATCGCGCCGAACTCTGGCTGTGCGCGGAGGCCTTCGGGTGGGGGCGTTTTTTCGATCCGCACGCGCAAATCGAACCATGCCGCCTGCCCGGTAATCGGGTCCGAATTGGCCCAACGTCGCCCGTCGCCCTTTTCGGGCAGCAATTCGTGGATCAAGTGGTTCAGCAGGAAACCCTGACGCGCTTCTGGCGCGGTTTCATCCAGCGCCCACGCGCCCTTGCGCTTGCCGATGGCGTTCCACGTCCAGACGGTGTTTTCGTTCAGCGCCGCCTGATGCGCCACGGGCACGGTTATCGCCCCATGCGCCGAGGTCACCCTGGCCCAGTCGCCGTCCTTGAACCCGTGTTGTTCCCAGATTTTGGTGGGAACATACAGGGGATTGGTTCCATGCAACTGCCGCAGCCAGGCATTTTGCGTTCCCCAGGAATGATACATGGCCATCGGTCGCTGGGTCAGCGCGTGAACGGGGAACTCTGCGGGGTCCACGTGGCTGTCCTCGAACGGGGCATACCAGATGGGCAGCGGATCCATTGTCGATCGAACACGTTCGCGCAGGTGTTCCGGCGGCTGCCGGTCGCCATACCCCTCGGCGGCGCGCTGGAATTTCCGCATCGGCTCCGAATACAGTTGGAACAGATAGGGCTGCGGACTGTCGAACAGCCCCAGCGCCACCGCCCAATCCTGGTAAGCGTTGTTCCACGGCTTGTAATAGGCAGCCTCGGTGGGCACGTGATGTACGAAGAAGCTGCCGTTCTCGATATAGCGGTCCAACTGCGCGGGGTTCGGTGCGCCGCGCCCGGTCTGATCGCCGTTTTCCCCCCGGAACCCGGCCAGCGGCCCGATGCCCGGCTTGCGCTCGTGGTTGACGATGTAGTCGGCATAGTCCTTCCATTTCGACTTGCCGTTCTCATCCGTGAAGCCGGGCAGTTTCATCAGGTTGGCCAATTGGATCAGCACGGTCTGGAAGCCGCGCACATCGCGGTCGGGCTGGACGACCGGCCAGCGGATCGCGTCCGCCGCCCCGTCCGCTTCGCAGATCGGGCGGTCCAGCAGGGAAATGCAGTCGTGCCGTTCCAGATAGGTCGTGTCCGGCAGCACCAGGTCGGCATAGGCCACCATCTCTGAACTATACGCGTCCGAATAGATGATGTGCGGGATCACGTACTCGCCGGTTTCATCCGTGTCGGTCAACATCTGCATCACGCCACGGGTATTCATAGAGGAATTCCACGACATGTTCGCCATGTACAGGAACAGCGTGTCGATCTTGTAGGGGTCCCCGGCATGCGCGTTTGAAATCACCATGTGCATCAGACCATGCGCCGACATCGGGTTTTCCCATGTGAACGCCTTGTCGATGCGCGCCGGGCTGCCATCCGCCTTCAGCGCCAGATGTTCCGGCCCGCGCACGAACCCCAGGTGCGGCCCGTCCAGCGGGGTATCGCGGTGCGCCTTGCAATGCGGGGTCGGGTGGGCCTCGATCGGTTTGGGGTAGGGGGGTTTGAACCGGAAACCGCCGGGCACCTCGACCGTACCCAGCAGGATTTGCAGCACATGCAGCGCGCGGCAGGTCTGAAACCCGTTGGAATGGGCGCTGATCCCGCGCATGGCGTGCATGGAAACCGGTCGACCGATCATCGTCTCGTGCCGATCCCCGCGGAAATCCGTCCAGGGCTGCGGCAGTTCGAACGCTTCGTCAAAGGCGACGCGAGCCAGTTCGGCGGCTACCTTGCGTATTTTGTCCGCCGGGATACCGCAACGCGCTGCCACTGCTTCGGGGGCGTATTGTGGATCAAGGTACTTTTCGGCCATCAGCGCCATGACGGTCCGATGCGTCTTGCCGTCCTTGTTCAGCGTTGCGGCCAGGTTCGGGCGTACCCCCTTCTGATCGAAGGCGGTTGGCTTTCCGGTGACGCTGTCGATAACCAGAGGCTTGTCATCATTGTCGCGCAGCAAAAGCCCGGTATCCGCGTCGATCAGAACCGGCGCATTGGTGAACCGCGCCAGATAGTCCAGGTCAATCTTTCCGGCCTTCATCAGTTCATGGATCAGTGACAGGATGAACAGCCCGTCGGTGCCGGGGGTGATCCCGACCCATTCATCCGCCACCGCGTTATAGCCGGACCGGACGGGGTTCACCCCGATCACCTTGGCCCCGCGCGCCTTGATCTTGCCGATGCCTTTCTTGATCGGGTTGCTGTCGTGATCCTCGGCCACGCCGAACAGCAGGAACAGTTTCGTGTGGTCCCAGTCGGGCTGTCCGAATTCCCAGAACGCACCGCCCATGGTATAAATGCCGCCCGCCGCCATGTTGACCGAACAGAACCCTCCGTGCGCGGCATAATTCGGCGTGCCATAGTTCTGTGCCCAGAAACTCGTGAAACTCTGGGATTGATCGCGGCCGGTAAAAAACGCCAGCTTCTCGGGCGAGTCATGCCGGATCGGTTCCAGCCAGCCGACGGCCAGTTGCAGCGCCTCGGGCCAGGATATTTCCTGAAACTCGCCCGACCCGCGCGGCCCCACCCGCTTGAGCGGTTTGCGCAGGCGCGACGGGGCATTCACCTGCATGATGCCCGCAGACCCCTTGGCGCACAGGACACCCTGGTTCACCGGATGATCGCGGTTGCCTTCGATATAGGCGACCTTGCCGTCCTTCATGTGCACGTTGATCCCGCAACGGCAGGCGCACATGTAGCAAGTGGTCTTGCGAATCTCGTCGGATACCGCCGGGGACAGGTTCAGCGTTGGCTGTGCAGTCATTGTCGGTCCGCTTCCTCCCAGAGCTTCCCGCCCCGCGATGGTCATGCGGGGATGTCATGTTCAGGCCCCCGAACCGTGGGAAAGCTCCTCAACTTTCCAGCGGCGCAACCGGGTTGTTCCGCATGCTGCCATGATCGGATCAATATGTGTATAAAAATTTGAATGTTTGCGGATGTCAGCCGTCAGCGCGTTGAAAACAATGTATTTCCTTCATCGCTTCCGGTGGCACATTTCCCAGAATGTCGATTCGGACAGGCACCCGGCACGACGGAAAACTTGAAAAGGCCAGCAGGTGTTGCTGGCCTTTTCCGAATGTCTGGCGGATGTGCGGGTCAGCCGAAAACCTGTGTCAGCGCCTTGTCCACCGCATCGGTGATCAGGTCCACGTCCTCTGGTGTGATGATCAGCGCGGGTGAAAAGTACAGCCCGTTGTTGCGTCCCGGAACCGACCGGTTGGACGCTCCGATGATCACGCCTGCGGCACCGCAGGCGGCGACCACGGCGGCCACGTCCTTTTCCGCGACCGGTTCCTTGGTGTCGCGGTCCTGCACCAGCTCCACGCCAAGGAACAGACCCTTGCCGCGCACGTCCCCGATGACCGAATGCTTGTCCATCAGCGCCCGCAGGTTGCCCATCATCCGTTCGCCCATCAGGGTGCAGTTTTCCAGCAGGCCCTCGTCCTCGATGATCTTCATGTTTTCCAGCGCCGCGGCGGGTCCGGCCACGCAGCCGCCGAAGGTGGAAATATCGCGGAAATGGTCCAGCTTGTCCGTTGGGTCCGATTTGAACGCCTCGAACACCTCTTCCGTGGTCACACAGATCGCAATCGCCGCATAGCCAGAGGCGACGCCCTTCGCCATCGTCACGAAATCGGGTTGGATGCCATAGTGCTGATAGCCGAACCAATGGGTGCCGGTGCGTCCGATGCCGCAGACGACCTCGTCAATGTGCAGCAGGATGTCGTATTTCTTGCAAATCTCTTGCACGCGTTCCCAGTAACCTTCGGGCGGGGTGATGACGCCGCCACCGGCGGTGATCGGTTCCAGACACAGCCCGCCCACGGTATCGGGGCCTTCGCGCAGGATCACCTCTTCGATCAGGTTGGCCGCCGCAATGCCGAATTCGCGGCCCGACAGATGCCCCAGCCCCAGTTCCTCCTTGCGGTATTCCATGCAATGCGGCACCCGGACGAAACCGGGGGCAAAGGGGCCATACTGCATGTTGCGCTCGTCCTGCCCGCCCGCCGACATCGCTGCCAGCGTGCCGCCGTGGTAATCGCGGTCGCGGTACAGGATTTTGTTCTTCTTGCCGCCGTATTTCTTGTGGGCGATCTGGCGGATCATCTTGAACGCCTTCTCGTTCGCTTCGGACCCCGAGTTGGTATAATACACCCGGCTCATCCCCGGCATTTTCGAGATCAACTGCTGCGCGAACATCGATCCGGGAATAGACCCCGCCGACTGCGCGAAATAGCACAGCTTCATCAACTGGTCGCGCACCGCGTCCGCGATCTGCGCCCGGCCATAGCCTACGTTCACCGTCCAGACGCCACCAGATACGGCATCCAGGTATTCCTTGCCGTTCTGGTCCCACACGCGCATGCCCTTACCCTCGATGATGATGCGCGGGTCCGCGGTCTCAAAGGGTTTGTGCTGGGTCAGGTGGTGCCAGACATGGGCGCGGTCTGCGTCCACGACGGCGCGAATATCGTTGTCCAGATTGCCATCCATTGGGGGGCTCCGTTTTGCAAGGGAAAGGCCGCGCTGCGACGCGGTTGATACCGGGCCATTACACACGCACCTTGGCGTCTGGAATAGGTCCAGTTGTCGCCTTTGTTAAGTCCAGTTTTCTGGCCGCTCCGTCCTGTGTCCGGTTGTCTGGCCTATGGTCTGGAGGGTAACACAAACCGTCCCGCATCCCAAATCGAGCTTGCAGATTCCGCGCAGACACGCTCCGTTATAGGGGACGAAGGAAAAGAACATGGATGACCGCGCATTTCTGACGGGCTTGTTTCAGGCCGCAATCCGGGCGGCGGACCCGAAAACCGCGCTGGCCGCATATCTGCCCGACAGGCCGAAGGGGCGCACCATCGTCGTGGGCGCCGGCAAGGGGGCAGCGCAACTGGCGGCCGCCTTCGAAGACCTGTGGGATGGCCCTCTCGAAGGCGTGGTCGTGACACGATATGGATATGCCTGCCCCTGCCGGACCATCCAGGTTCTAGAGGCCGCGCACCCGGTGCCGGACCCCGCCGGGCTGGCCGCATCCGATGCGCTGTTCAGCGCGGTTTCCGGCCTGACCCCCGACGATCTGGTCGTGGCGCTGATCTGCGGCGGTGGGTCGGCCCTGCTGGCGGCCCCGTCCGACGGTCTGACACTGCAGGACGAAGTCGACCTGAACCGTGCGTTGCTGGCCAGCGGCGCCCCGATCAGCGCCATGAACGCGGTGCGCAAGCAGGTCAGCCGGATCAAGGGCGGGCGACTGGCTGCCGCAGCCCATCCGGCCCGTGTGGTCAGCCTGATCGTGTCCGATGTGCCGGGGGATGATCCCGCGCAGGTGGCAAGCGGCCCCACCGTGCCGGACAACGTAGGCAGGGCGCAGGCATTGGCGGCGGTGCGTGACTTCGGCATTGACCTGCCGGACAGGATCGCCACCTTCCTGCAAGACGCGCCGCAGGACGCACCCGCGCCGGACGATCCCCGCTTTCAGCGCAATACCGTCCGGGTCATCGCCTCTGCCGCCAAATCGCTGGAAGCCGCTGCGGCGACGGCGCAGGTCGCCGGCATCCCCGCCGTCATCCTGTCCGACGCAATAGAGGGCGAGGCCCGAGAGGTCGCCAAGGTCCATGCCGCCATCGCCCGAGAGGTGGCCACCCGCGGACGGCCCTTCGCCCCTCCGGTCGTGATCCTGTCGGGCGGCGAAACCACCGTCACCCTGCGCGGCGTCGGCAAGGGCGGGCGCAACAGCGAGTTCCTGTTGTCTCTGGCGCTGGAGGTTGAGGGCCAGCCCGATATCACCGCCCTCGCGGCCGACACGGACGGTATTGACGGGTCCGAGGACAACGCGGGCGCGTTCGCCGACGGCGCAACGGCAGCGGCCATGCGGCAGGCAGGCATAGATCCTGCACAGGCGTTGGCGAACAACGACTCGTGGACAGCCTTCGACGCCGTGGACGGGCTGTTCGTCCCCGGGCCGACCGGCACCAACGTGAATGATTTCCGCGCCATCCTGATCGGTGAGATCCGAGAAAACCGTGCCGATGAGCTTTGAGTTGTACACATTGCTGGGCGCGGTGCCGCTGGGGCTGGTTCATATCTCGGCCGCGTCTTTTTCCTTCAAGGCGCAGGTCGGCAATGCCTATACCGTCGGCCCGCGCGATCAGGATCTGCGACCAACCGGCATCGCGGGGCGATTGCACCGGGCAAACCGCAATTTTCTGGAAACCTTTCCCTATTTCGTGGTCTGCGTGTTGGTAGCGCACCTGATCGGGGCGCATGGGCCCTACAGCCAGTGGGGGTGCGCGCTATATCTCGGCGGGCGGATCATCTCCCTGCCGCTATATGCGTCAGGCTTGCCGTGGTTGCGGTCGTTTTCATGGAACTTGGCTACGCTGGGGTTGGTTCTGGTCGGCGTGCAAAGCCTGATCACGGGCTTATCTGCCTGAACCCGCTATTCCGTATTCAGCAGAACCACCTCGACCCGACGGTTTGCTTCACGGCCTTCCGGCGTGCGGTTGGTGGTCATCGGCGACAGATAGCCGATACCATCGGCCTCCAGTTGCGCACGCGGCACGCCATGCGCCTCGACCAGCCGTTCCAGAACCGAGGCCGCCCGGCGCTTCGACAGCGCCATGTTGTTTTCCAGCGATCCAACGGCATCCGTATGCCCGACCAGCGCCACCCGGCGTGCGGGATCGGCCAAGAGGAACCCCGCCAACGTCTGCAGTGATGTGAACGGCCCAATCCCCAGCGCCGACGCGCCGGTTTCGAACGACAGGTCGCGCAAAACGGCATGGCCGTGGGTTTCCAGCGCCTGTATCAGCGGCAGTTCGGTGGCGCGCAACGTCACCACGGGGTCCGGCTTGGGTTCCGCTTTCAGCGCGACGGGTTCCAGTGCGGTCCGGGCGACCCGGATCAGTTGCACGAACCCTGCATTTTCCGTTCTGCTGACCAGCAGGCCCAGATGTTCACTATCCGCCGAACGCGCCGACAGGAAACGGAAATCCGTCAGATCCACGTGCATTGACGGGGCTGGCAGAACCTCGGTCGCAAACCGGAAATCAAACCCGCCGCAATCCGCACCGCTGCATTCGAACAGGACGTCGTACCCCTGAGCCTGCAATTGTTCGCGCAACGGCGCGTAAAGCTGCAACGAGGTCAGCCCCTGACTGCCGACCTGCCAGCTTTGCCGGGTGACCACGCCTTCCAGGTTCTGACTGGGAACAGCGCCGCCCGCGAAAGGCCCCATCGGCAGCGCATAGCTGTCCGACGCGCTGACCTGATCTGCCAGTTGTTTGGCGGCAGCGGGCAACTCCAGCGTCAGCGCCCCCGCGCCGCAGGGCCACCACAGGACGCACAGGGCGCAGGCCAGGCGCAGCATCAGCGGAACCGTGCGTGATACTCGTCGTTCGGACGCATGTCCAAGGCCGAGGCCACGCGGTTCGTCATGTTGTAGAACGCCGCGATATTGGCGATGTCCCAGATATCCCGGTCCGTCCATCCCGTGTCACGCAGTGCCTGACGGTCGGTTTCCTCGATCGTGGCGCTTGCCTTGGTCATCAGGACGGCGAAATCCAGCATGGCCCGCTGTTTCGGCGTCAGGTCGGCCACGCGATAGTTCATCACCAGCGCCTCGCCCAACTTCGGGTCGCCCGACAGTTCGCGCACCGCCGCGCCGTGGGCAGTCAGGCAATAGAAACACTTGTTTTCCGACGACACCGTGACCGCGATCATCTCGCGCTCCAGCTTGGTCAGGCCGCTGTCGCCCAGCATCAGGTCGTTATACAGCGCGGTAAATGCGTTCAGCTTGTCGATGTCGAACGCATGCGCCTGCAGCACGTTGGGCACCAGCCCCAGCTTTTCCTGGCAGATGGCAAAGTATTTTGCGGTGGCCTCTGGCAGGGGATCGACCGGCGGCAGGTTCAGGGCAATGGGCTGATTGGGCTTGCTCATCTCAAATATCGTCTTGGTGTTTTCTGTAATGGTATTGGCCGACCCGCGTCATGCCAAGGCTGGAATACAGCGCGTTGGCGGCGGTGTTGTCCTGCGTGCAGGCGACTGACAGGTATGTTGCCCCGTTGTCCCGCGCCCAGAAGGCGGCCAGTCGCATGAACCAGCGGGCCATGCCCTGCTTGCGTTGATGTTGCAGTACATAGATGGCGTGAACCATCGCCGTGTCCCCGTGGATGGCGGCAAAGGCGCACCCGGCGGGGCTGTCGTGCAGGCGGCCCAGAAGGGCGGTTTTCGGCCCTTCGGCGCGGTTCATCACGGCGATGCGGCCCGGCCCGATACCGCCCTTGGCCCACATGTCGATCTGGATCGCCAGCGGTTCCCACACCGTGAAGGCCGTTACCGGCGGCGGAAATTGCGTGGCCACGGTTTCAACGGGCGCTACCCACAGGTTGACCGGGTCCACCACCCTGTAGCCACGATCCTCCAGCGCGGCATCCAGCGCCGTATCGCCTTCGCGGATCTGGAACAGGCGGGGCTGGCCCAGCGTTTGCATGGCCGCTTCGGCGGTGGCGATGTCGTCGCGGGTTTCAAATGACAGCGCGGTGGCCGAGGACACCCGCTGACCGCCGCCGCCGCCCTCGCGGATCAGCCACTGGCCCACCTGCTGCACGCTGGCCGCGGGCCAGGTGCCATCAATCACGTCATACAGTTTTGTGGCATTGGGCAGGGTCATGCGAACAGCTCCGACAAGCGGGTCATCGCGGCGTCCACCTGTCCGCCGTCATGCCCGCGAATAACGATATGCGCCCCGAAAATGCCATTGGTCTGAAAGGGATAGCTGCCGATGGACAGATCGGGATACTCTGCCGCCAAGTCGCCCAGCGGCCCGGCGATCTCGCCCTCGCCGCGTTCGATCCGCAGGGTCTGGGACAACAGGGGTTGCCCCCCGGTCAGGGTGGGCAGGACGCTGGCCACCATTGCCTCGAACACGGCGGGCACGCCCGCCATGACATGCACGTTACCGATGCTGAACCCCGGCGCGGTGGATACCGGGTTGTCGATCAGCGTCGCCCCGTCCGGGATGCGCGCCATGCGCAGGCGGGCGGCGTTCAGCTCTCCGCCGGTACGCGCGTAATGCGCCTCCAGCAGGGCGCGGGCATCGCTGCGGATGCCGATCGGCGTGTCAAAGGCGCGCGCCACGCATTCGGCAGTGATGTCGTCATGCGTCGGCCCGATCCCGCCCGAGGTGAACACGTGGTCATAGGCCGCCGACAGCGACCGCACCGCTTTCACGATGGCGTTCGGGCTGTCCGAAACGATCCGCGCCTCTTTCAGGTCGATCCCGGCGCGGGTCAATTCCTTGGCAAGGTAGTTCATATTACTGTCCCGCGTGCGGCCGGACAGGATTTCATCCCCGATGACCAGCATGGCGGCGGTCGGATTGGCCATCGCGCCCTCCCTCGTCTTGCGAAAACTCCACCATCGGTATAGGCGCGGGGCATGCGCTTTCCTACCCCTCTTGTGCCTGCCACGCTGATCCGCCGGTATAAGCGGTTTCTGGCCGATTGCCGGTTGCAGGACGGGTCAGAGGTGACCGCCCACTGCGCCAATCCCGGTTCGATGCTGGGTCTGGCGGACCCCGGCACCCGAATCTGGCTGGAGCCGAATGACGATCCGAAGAAGAAACTGAAATACGGCTGGCGTCTGGTAGATCATGGAAATGGCCATTTCACCGGCGTCGATACATCGGTTCCCAATCGCGCGCTGAAGGCCGCGTTGCAGGCGGGGCAGGTGCCGGGGCTGACCGGCTATGCCACCATCCGGCCAGAGGTGAACTACGGCCAGAACAGCCGCATTGATTTCCTGCTGACCGGGAACGGACAGCCCGACACCTATGTCGAGGTCAAAAGCGTGACCTTGTCCCGCCAGCCCGGCCTTGCCGAATTTCCCGACAGCGTCACCGTTCGCGGCGCCAAGCATCTGGGCGAACTGGCGCAGATGGCGCAGGCTGGCCATCGCGCCGTGATGCTCTACCTTGTGCAACGGACGGATTGCATTGGGTTCACGCTGGCGGCGGACATTGATCCGGCTTATGCGGCGGCCTTTGAACAGGCCCGCGCTGGGGGGGTGGAAACGCTGGTCTTTGGCACCCATATCACCCCCCGGGGCGTTGATCTGGCCGGGCAGTTGACTCTGCGGTGACGGGTGCACTGGCCCTTGGCGGCAAATGCCTGTAGAAACTGACGAAATGACCCTGCGACGGAGTAGACCCTTGAAAGACAAGCACGATGGCCGCGTGACCCGCGAAGGGATCCGTATCCACGAAGCGGCGGATTTCGCCGGGATGCACAAGGCTGGCCAGATCGCCGCCGAGATCCTGGACGAGATTGCCGAGCATGTCTTTCCCGGCCAGACCACCGGCGAGATCGACAAGATCATCGAGGACAAGGTCACCGCCAAGGGCAGCAAGTCGGCCACTATCGGCTACAAGGGCTATCAGCACGCCAGTTGCATCAGCCTGAACCACGTGGTCTGCCACGGTATCCCCGGCGACAAGAAGCTGAAGGATGGCGATATCCTGAACATCGACGTGACGGTGATCGTGGATGGCTGGTTCGGCGACACCTCTCGCATGTACGTGGCCGGGAAACTGTCGCGCAAGGCCGAACGCCTGATCCAGGTCACCCATGACGCCCTGTTCAAGGGCATAGAGATGGTCAAGCCGGGCAACACCTTCGGTGACATCGGCCACGCGATCCAAAGCTATGTCGAAGGCCACCGCATGAGCGTCGTGCGCGATTTCTGCGGCCATGGTCTGGGCCGGGTGTTCCATGCCCCGCCGAACGTGCTGCACTATGGCCGTCCGGGAACCGGCCCGGTGCTGGAAGAAGGCATGTTCTTCACCATCGAACCGATGGTGAACCTCGGCCGCCCGGAAACCAAGGTGCTGTCGGATGACTGGACCGCCGTGACCCGCGACAAGTCACTGAGCGCGCAGTTCGAGCACTCGATTGGCGTCACCGCCAGCGGGTTCGAGATCTTCACCCTCTCCCCCGCCGGAACCTTCCACCCGACCTATCAGGTCTGAGTCCGCCTACATCGGTGTCTGGAACCTGACCGCCGCGCGGTACAGGTGCCACGTTGCGTGACCCAGCACCGGCAGCGCGATCACCAGTCCCAGGAACATCGGGATCGACGCGACAGCCAGCGTTACCGCCACGACCAGCCCCCATTGCAGCGTGGCAATCGGGCTTTTGCGGGCGACGCGCAGCGATGTCGCCACCGCCACGGGCAGGCCCACCTGCCGGTCCACCAGCATCGGGAAGCTGACCAGGCTGACCACCAGCGCGGCCAGCGCGAACAGCAGCCCCACGCCCATGCCGATCAGAATCATCATGTGCCCGCCGTCCGTTGTCAGCACCTGACCGATGAAATCACGCAGGTTGGCCGCCGTGTTTGGCCCCATCGTGACGTCGTGAATCCAGGCCGCGGCATACATCCACAGCAGGAACAAGACGATCAGGTAGAACCCCAGCGCCAGCACCGGCGCTGCAACATAGGGTTTGAACACCGACAGCGCCGCACCCCAGCCTGCTTTCATGCCGCGTTCCCGGCAGCGGCTGAGTTCATACAGCCCGACCGCCGCCAGCGGCCCCAGCAACGCAAAGCCCGCCGCCATCGGAAAGATCAGCGGCAGCATGTCCCGCTGGAACGCCATGTAGACCAGTGCTGCCCCGATCACCGGGTACATCAGCACCAGGAACATCACGTCGGTGCGGAAATGGGCGAAATCCTCGTATCCCTTGCGCAGCGCGCGCCTGATGTCATTGGCCGTCAGCCGCCGGGTTTGCGGCATCTGCATGTCGTGGCTGCCCAGACTGCCTGTCGCCAGACTCATCGCGTGACTGGCTTCGTGCAGCAGATGGCTGCCCCAGCTCAGCGGGTTTCCGATTGTCTTGACCATGTCTCCTCCTCCCTTCTGATAAGGCAGGCCGGCGCTGGTCCGCGCAGCAGGGCCGCGTCTTCTTGTCAGGAAGGCGAGGTCTGAAACGACGTCGGCCTGTGCCCACCCTATCACGAAACCGTCATCTTCGCGTTCAAAATCTCTCGACCGGCGGCTTGGGTTGAGTTCGCGGGCAAAGCCGCTATAAGCCCCGGAACCCGCGAACCGTGGGGCAACAAGCCCCCGAACACGATCTGACAGACCGAAAGACTTGCCCGGCCGCAATCCAGCAGGCCGGAGACGGAGGCCCGATTGCCCATGTTATCCCTCTCTTCTTATGGCCGGGAATGGACCCGCAACGTCAAGGGCGACCTGCTTTCGGGCCTTGTCGTGGCCCTGGCCCTGATCCCCGAGGCGATCGCCTTTTCCATCATCGCGGGCGTGGACCCCAAGGTCGGGCTGTACGCGTCCTTTTCCATCGCCGTGATCACCGCCATCGTCGGTGGGCGTCCGGGGATGATTTCTGCCGCCACCGCCGCCACCGCCGTGCTGATGGTGACGCTGGTCAAGGAACACGGGCTGCAATACCTGCTGGCCGCCACGATCCTGGCCGGGGTGCTGCAGGTCGGCGCGGGCATCCTGAGGCTTGGATACGTGATGCGGTTCGTGTCGCGGTCCGTGATGACGGGTTTCGTCAATGCGCTGGCGATCCTGATCTTCATGGCGCAACTGCCCGAACTGATCAACGTCCCGCCCCTGACCTATGTCATGGTCGCGGCGGGGCTGGGGATCATCTACACCTTCCCGCTGCTGACCAAGGCGATCCCCTCGCCGCTGGTCTGCATCGTCATCCTGACCGCCGTATCGCTGTCACTGGGGCTGGACCTGCGTACCGTGGGCGACATGGGTGAACTGCCCGACACCCTGCCGATCTTCTTGCTGCCGGACATTCCGCTGACGCTGGAAACCCTGATGATCATCCTGCCCTATTCGGCCGCCGTGGCCGCCGTGGGCCTGCTGGAAAGCCTGATGACCCAGAACCTGGTGGATGAACTGACCGATACGACCTCATCCAAGAACCAGGAATGCGTCGGGCAGGGTATCGCCAATTTCTGCACTGGTTTCATCGGTGGCATGGCGGGCTGCGCCATGATCGGCCAGTCCATGATCAACGTGAAATCCGGCGGGCGCGGGCGCCTGTCCACCTTCGTCGCGGGCGCCGTCCTGCTGGTGCTGGTGGTGTTCCTGGGCGATCACGTCGCGCGCATCCCGATGGCCGCGCTGGTGGCGATCATGATCATGGTGTCGGTCGGCACCTTCAGCTGGTCGTCTCTGAAGAACCTGCGCGATCACCCGCCTTCGTCCTCTATCGTGATGGTGGCCACGGTGGTGTTCGTGGTGTTCACGCATAACCTTGCCATCGGTGTGCTGGTGGGCGTGCTGCTGTCGGGCATCTTCTTTGCCTGGAAAATCGCGCAGCTTTTCGCCGTGCACAGCGAACTGTCCGCCGACGGCCGCGAACGCCGCTACATCATCGAAGGCCAGTTGTTCTTTGCCTCGTCCGAGGATTTCATGAAAGCCTTCGATTTCCGCGAGGCGCTGGAGCGCGTCATCATCGACGTCAGCCGCGCGCATATCTGGGACATTTCGTCGGTTGCGGCGCTGGACATGGCCGTGCTCAAATTCCGCCGCGAAGGGGCCGAGGTGGAAATCATCGGCATGAACGAAGCCTCCAGCACCATCGTCGACCGGCTGGCCGAACATGACAAGCCCGGCGCGATGGACAAGCTGCTGGCGCACTGAGGGGACAGAACCATGACAAGCAAGATCATCGCATTGGTGGACGGCTCGGTGTATTCCGAAAGCGTGTGCCACCACGTCGCCTGGATTGCCGCCCGCACCGGCGCGCCGGTGGAATTGTTCCACGTGCTGGGTCGACGCGAGGGCGGCTCAGGCGATCTCAGCGGTAATCTGCGGCTGGGCGCACGTACCGCGATCATGAGCGAACTGGCCGAACTGGACGCCCAACGCGCCAAGCTGGCGCAGGCGCAGGGCCGCGCGATTCTGGATGACGCCAAGGCAATCATCGAAGGCGACGGCGTGGCCGACATCGCGCTGCGCCTGCGCCATGGCGACATCGTGGAAACCGTCACCGAACAGGAAGTGGGCGCGCAGATGGTGGTGATCGGAAAACGCGGCGAGGCGGCGGATTTCGCAAGGATGCACCTGGGATCCAACCTGGAACGGATCGTGCGGGCGGCCAAGGCCCCGGTCTTTGTCGCCAGCCGGGCATTCAAACCGATTGAAAAGGTGCTGATCGCCTATGACGGCGGCGTCAGCGCGATGAAGGCGGTGGACTATGTCGCCCGCAACCCGCTGTTTGCGGGGCTTGCCTGCACCGTGGTGACAGTCGGCACACCGAGCGACACTGTGAAACGCGGGCTGGACGACGCCCGCGCCACGCTGGCCGCCGGTGGCCACTCGGCCGCGGTGAAGATCGTGCAGGGTGCGCCGGAAACCGCCCTGGCCGACCTGATCGAGGCCGAGGGCCACGACCTGCTGGTCATGGGCGCCTATGGCCATTCGCGTATCCGCAGCATGATCATCGGGTCCACAACTACCCAGATGATCCGCACCTGCAAGGTGCCGGTGGTGCTGGTGAAATAGGTCGGGCAGGGGGGGCTGCCCCCCCACGTTGGAAATCCGGTGGATTTCAAACGCTCCCCCCGGGGTATTTGGACCAAGAAAAAACCGCTGTCAGGTTTCCAGGATGGAAATCGTGGTGTCGCCGTATTTGCGTGCTTCCAGCAGGGTCAGCGCCTCGGGCGGGGCGATAGGGGCGCTGTCCTCCCACACGATCAGGGCATTTTCGGCGATCCAGTTGCCGGATAAGGCGGCCTGCAGGGCGACCTCGCCCAGGCCCTTGGCATAGGGCGGGTCGAGGAAGACCAGGTCATAGGGCGCGTCCGGGTTCAGTGGCAGTTTGCGGGCGTCGCGGCGGATGAGCCTTGTCCGGTCTGTCGCGCCGCAGATACGGATGTTTTCACGGATCAGCGCGTTCGCCTTGTTGCCATCGTCGACAAAGGTGACATGGGCTGCGCCACGCGACAGCGATTCCAGCCCCAGTGCGCCTGTCCCGGCGAACAGGTCCAGCACCCGCGCGTCGGTGATCGGGTCTCCGAACCGCCCGCCGGACAGCATGTTGAACAGGCTTTCGCGGGTACGGTCCGTTGTCGGGCGCAGATGCGCGCCAGGATCGCCCTTGCCGACCGAGGCCAGCGCCCGGCCCTTGAACGCCCCTGCGACGATCCTCATGCCAGCAACGATTTCAGGTCGGTCGCGGGGGCGGCGATCAGCGCGGGATCGGGGGATTTGCCGCCGTCGATCAGCCGTTTGCCGATCATGTAGGCGCGCGCGTCATTGGCCGCGTCCACGGCCAGCAGCCTGTCCCCGGCGAAATACCAGAAGGACACCGCGCCGGGCTTGTCCCCCGTGCGGGTGATCACGCGGTCATAGCCGGTGTTCAGCCCGGCGATCTGCAGCTTCACGTCATACTGGTCCGACCAGAACCACGGCTGCGGCACGTAAGGTTTGCCCGCGCCCAGCAGGTTGTCCGCCACGCATTCCGCTTGGTCGATGGCGTTGGGCACCGATTCCAGCCGGATGCGCCCGCCCCTGTGGGGGAAAGATGCGCAGTCCCCCGCCGCCCAGATCGCCGGATCGCTGGTGCGGCCCAGTTCGTCGGTCTTGATACCGTTGTCCAGTGCCAGCCCGGCGGCGTCCGCCAGATCCGTGGCGGGGGTGATGCCGACACCGACAATGACGAAATCCACCGAAAGCTCGGAACCATCCGTCAGCCGCGCCCCGGAGACGCAGCTATCGCCGGTCAGGCGGTCCAGCCCAACGCCTTCGCGGATGTCCACCCCGTACGACCGGTGCAGATCGCGGAAATAGTCGCTGGTTTCGGGCGATGCGACCCGTTGCAGGATGCGGTCCGCCATTTCCACCAGCGTGACCTTCAGCCCCTTGGACGCCGCCACCGCCGCCGCTTCCAGCCCGATATAGCCGCCACCGACGATCAGCACATGCGCACCATCGCGAAACGCGGGCGCCATCGCGTCCACATCGGCCAGATCGCGGACGGTATGAACCCCCTGCAATTCGCCGCCGATCGCGGCGGGCAGGCGGCGTGGTGCTGAACCCGTGGTCAGCACCAGCGCGTCATAGGGGATACGTTCCGCGCCGATCACCACCTCTTTGGCGGCGCGGTCAAGCGCGTCCACCCTGGTGTTCAGGCGCAGGGTGATTCCCTGTTCGTCGTAGAAGGTCAGCGGGCGCAGGAACAGCCGTTCCAGGTCCATCTCGCCCAGCAGGTATTTCTTGGACAGGGGGGGGCGCTGGTAGGGCGGCACGGGTTCCGCGCCGATCAGGGTGATCGCGCCCTCGAACCCCTTTGCACGCAACCGCGCCACCAATGACGCCCCGGCCTGCCCGGCCCCGACAACCACCACGTTTTTCATGTCTGCTACCTTCGAGTTTCCTCTGGTCCGCCCCGAGGCGCAGCCTATATGCTGGCGAACGGGAAACGCAATCAAGGACAAGGGATTTCTGTATGACTGTAGCTGTTGGTGATCGTCTGCCTGACGCAAACCTTCTGTTGATGACCAGCGAAGGGCCAAAGACCGTTTCGCTGAAGGAAAAGCTGGACGGCCGCAAGGTGGTGCTGTTCGCGGTGCCGGGGGCGTACTCGAATACCTGCGACGTGGCGCATATGCCCAGCTTCATCCGCACCAAGGACGCCTTTGCCGCCAAGGGCGTGGATGAAATCATCTGCGTCGCGGTGAACGATCCCTTCGTGTTGAAACGCTGGTCGGAATCGACCGGCGCGGACAAGGCGGGCATCGCCTGCCTGTCGGATGGCGACGGCAGCTTTGCCCGCGCCATCGGCCAGAGCTTTGATGCCGAAGCGGTGGGTTTCTACGGCCGTTCGCGCCGCTATGCGATGTATGTCGAGGACGGCGTGGTGAAGGTGTTCCACCCCGAAACCACCCGCGGCTGCGAAACCTCGAGCGGAGAGGCGCTGCTGGACGCGATCTGAGCCTGCCCGGCGTTGTGCGCCTTGGACGGGCGCGCAATGAGTATTTGGGGCAAGATGAAAGCAAGGGCCGCGCCGGGCGACCGGCGCGGTTTTTCAGTGTCCCGTTGTCAGCTGGTCCAGCTTGCGCGCCAGTTTCACGTCCTGGGAACTGAGCCCGCCCACGTCATGGGTCGTCAGGGTAACGGTGACCTTGTTCCAGACGTTGGTCCATTCCGGGTGGTGGTTCCATTTTTCCGCCCACAGCGCGGCGCGGGTCATGAAGGCGAAAGCCTCGGTGAAATCGGTGAATTCATAGGTGCGGATGATCGCATCGCGCCCGTCCAGCAGCCGCCAGCCTGCGGCCAGCAGCGGTTCCAGCATGGTCTTGCGCCCGGTGTCGCTCAGTTTCTCGGTCATGCGTCATCCTCCGTTTGCGTTTTCCTGAACGGGCCGTAGTCCGTCAGGATCGCGATATCCTCGGTCACGGCCTTGCGTTCGGCCACCAGGAACTGTTCCACCGCGCGGGCGAACCCCGGATCGGCCACCCAGTGCAGCGAGTGGGTCTGAACCGGCAAATAGCCGCGGGCCAGTTTGTGTTCGCCTTGCGCGCCGGCCTCGATCTTTTGCAGTCCCCGCGCGATGGCAAAGTCCATGGCCTGATAATAGCACGCTTCGAAGTGCAGGCAGGGGTGATCTTCGACGCAGCCCCAGTAGCGCCCGAACAGCGTGTCCGCCCCGACGAAGTTCAGCGCCCCGGCAACGGGCTGTCCATCGCGTTCGGCCAGCACCAGCAGCACGTCGTCGCGCAGGGTCTGGTGGACCCGGTCAAAGAAGTCCCGTGTCAGGTAGGGGCTGCCCCATTTGCGCGCCCCGGTGTCCTGGTAGAAGGTCCAGAAGGCATCCCAATGCTGCGGTTTCAGGTCGTCGCCCGTCAATTGGCGCAGCTCCCCGCCGAAACCTTGCGCGGTGCGGCGTTCTTTGCGGATCGCCTTGCGCTTGCGCGAAGACAGGTCCGACAGGAATTCGCCAAACGTCGCGTAGCCCCGGTTCAGCCAATGGAACTGTTGCCCGGTGCGGTGCATCAGCCCCATCTGCCGGCCTGCCTCGGCTTCGGACCCCGTGCAAAAGGTGACGTGCAGCGAACTGACACCATTGTCGGCGGCAAGTTGCACCGCCCCCTGTACCAGCGCTGACTGGCCGGTCGTTTCCAGGCCCGGCAGGGTCAGCAGGCGTGGGCCTGTGACCGGGGTGAAAGGCACTGCGATCTGCAGCTTCGGATAATACCGCCCGCCCGCCCGTTCAAAGGCATGCGCCCAGGAATGATCGAAAACGTATTCCCCCTGGCTGTGGGATTTGGCGTACATTGGCGCGCAGGCGATCAGCCGGTCGCCCGCATAGGCCGCCAGGTGGCGCGGCTGCCAGCCGGTGCCGGGGCCAACAGATCCGCTGTCCTCCAGCGCCGACAGGAAACGGTGGGTGGTGAACGGGTCGGGGGCGCGGCCATCCCCCGCGCGCGCGCAAGCGTCCCACGCGGCCGGGTCGATCTGCGCCAGGCTGCCAAGCACCTGAATCTCGATGGTTTCTTCCACCTTGCCGTCCTTTCGCCACTGGCCCCAGTATCTGGGGCGCGGGCCGCGGGGATCAAGCCGGGATCGCCGCCGCGTAGCCTTCGAAGGTGACATTGTCGGCCACCTTGCGGGCCTCTGCCTCTGCTGCTGCCGATCGGATGGTCCAGCACAGCACATCTGCGCCGCGCCGCTTCAGGTCCGCGACGCGGGGCCGGGACAGGTCCGCCGCCTCGTGGCTGATGAAACAGGCCCCGACCGAATCGTAATCCGGGATGTCGCGCAGCCGGTCGCGCGTGCCCGTGGGCAGCAGTTGCCAATCCTTCTGGGCATAGGCGCTGGTGGTCAGGCCGCGCGGCACATCCGGCGCGTGCTTGGCCATCTGCAGGACGGAATGCGGGTTGAACGACATCACCGCCACCGGGCCGTCATATCCGCGCAATGCCACTGCCGCCGCGTGTTCCAGCCGCCCCACATTGGCGCCCATCGCCCCGTCCTGATCCTTGAGTTCCACCAGCAGCGGCACGCGGCCCGCGACCAGGTCCAGCACCTGCGCAAAGGTCGGGATGGTGTCATGCCCGCCGGTTAGCCTGATCCGCCCCAACTGCACTGCGCTGCGCTGCTGCACGGGGCCGGTTTCGCCGGTCAGCCGCTTCAGGTCATAGTCGTGGAACACCATCGCCTGCCCGTCGCCCGAAAGCTGCAGGTCGATCTCTATCCCATAGCCATGGCTGATCGCCGCCCGAATGGCCGAGGCGGAATTCTCGACCCGCCCGGCCGCGCTGTCGTGATAGGCCCGGTGCGCCAGCGGTGCTTTCAGAAAGGCCGGGGGCAGGGTCATCTGATCTGAAAGATCGCTTCGATTTCCACCGCGACGCCCAGCGGCAGCGCCGCCGCCGATACGGCGGATCGCGCGTGGCGTCCCTGGTCCCCCAGCGCCTGCACCAGGAAATCGGACGCGCCGTTGATCACCTTGGGCTGGTCCACGTAGTCGGCGGTCGAGTTCACGAAACCCACCAGCTTCACCACCCGCACCAGCCGGTCCAGATCACCACCGCAGGCCGCCTTCAACTGCGCCAGCAGGCTGATCGCGCAGGACCGGGCCGCGTCGGCCCCCTGTTCGGTGCTCATGTCCGCGCCGACCTTGCCCTTGATGAATCCCCCCGCGTTCGCGGACACCTGCCCGGACACGTAGACCATGTCACCGGCGATCACGTAGGGCACGTAATTCGCGGCGGGGGCGGGGGCGTCGGGCAAGGTGACGCCCAGCTCTGCCAGGCGGGTTTCGATCTTTCCGGTCATGGGTGGGCTCCGTTCATTCGTTTCCGGCGCAGGCTAGCGCCAGTCGGGGCGAATGCAAAGACCGGGAAACGCCGGGCCGGTGCGCGATTGCGGCATCCGGCCCGGGCGGGTCATTCGCGGAACGCCTTGGCGAAATAATCAGCCAGCGGTTTCAGCAGATAGGCCAGCGGGGTGCGGTCCTTGGTGCGGATGAAGGTTTCCACCGGCATACCCGGCAACAGCGTGCTACCTTCGGGCAGGCGGGCGATTTCGCCCTCGTTCACCGATATTTCCACCCGGTAGTAACTGCCGCCCGTGGCCTCGTCCGTGAAAGCATCCGCCGACACCTGGCTGACCTTGCCGAACAATTCCGGGGTCTGGCGCTGATCGAAGGTCGAAAACCGCAATGTCACCTCTTGCCCAACAAAGATCTGGTCAACGTGCAGCGGGCTGGCCTGCGCGGCGATCACCAGCGGGCGGTCCTGCGGCACCAGGAACAGCACCGGGTCGGCGGGCTTGATGACGGAACGCGGGGTCTGGAACTGTAGCCCATAGACGACACCCGACACCGGCGCGCGGATGTCCAGCCGGTCCAGTTTCTGCTGGATGGCGCGGCGCTTCTCGGCGGATTCCTGTTCGCGGTATTCCATGTCGCGCAGCGTAGTGATGGCTTCCTCGCGGCGGCGGGTCTCCATCTTCAGGATCTCGATCTCGATCTCGGTGATCCGTCCCTCGGCCTGTGCGCGGTCCGATTTCAGCCCGCCGACCTGACCGCTCAGCCGAGCGGCCTCGCGTTGCAGCGCCAGCACCCGCGACGCCTGCGCCAGGCCTTTTTCCAGCAGCGCCTTTTGACTGGTCAGCTCTTCCTGGATCAGGTTCAGCTGTTCGGTCAGGGCCGCGCTCTGGGCGTCCACGCCTTCGATCTGACTGACGATCTGCGACCGCCGCTTCTGCAACTGCTCGATCTCCTTGGTGATCGACGCGCTGCGGGCCGCCAGCAATTGCCGCTGGCCCTCGACCTGCGCCTCTACGCGGGGATCGCGCGCCGCCACTTCCAGCACCACGGGATCGAAATCCGCCACGGTCCGCCCATCGCGCTCTGCTTCCAGACGGCCACGGCGGGCCATGAGTTCAAAAAGCTGCCCTTCGACGATGGCCAGTTCGGTTTTCAGGTCGGTCGGGTCCAGCCGCAACAGCAACTGGCCGGAGTCGGCGAAATCACCCTCGTCCACCAGGATTTCCTGGACCACGCCGCCATCGGGGTGCTGAACCACCTGCCGGTTCTGCTCTACCTCGATCCGCCCCGAGGCGATGACCGCCCCGGAAATATTAACCAGCGATGCCCAGGTGCCAAAGCCTCCCACCAGCACCAGCAGCGTGATCAGCCCCAGCATCAGCGGTATGCGCACGGGGAAACGGGAATTGACCGGATCGTTCATTGCACGCCTCCCTGGCCGCCTTCACGCACCACCTGATTGAAGTTCTGAACCACCTGCCGCAGCACCTCTTCCTTGGGGCCATAGGCCCGCAGATTGCCGCCCTCCAGCATCAGCAGCATGTCGCATTGCTGGATCGCGGCCGGACGGTGGGCCATGATCAGCACCGATTTTCCCTCGGCTTTCATGGTCTTGATCGCGTTGTTCAGGGCCTGGCTGCCTTCGTTGTCCAGGTTCGAGTTCGGTTCGTCCAGCACCAGGATCACCGGGTCGGAATACATCGCGCGGGCCAGGCCGATGCGCTGGATCTGCCCGCCGGACAGGCGCCCGCCAGAAGCGGATACCCTGGTGTCATAGCCGTCCGGCATCTTCAGAATCATTTCATGCGCGTCGGCCTTGCGGGCGGCGGCCACGATCTTGGCCGGGTCCGGTTCGGGCGACAGGCGCGCGATGTTTTCAGCGATCGTGCCATCAAACAGTTCCACCCGCTGCGGCAGATAGCCGATCAACTGGCCCAGCACCGAGGGTTCGTATTGTTCCAGCGCCGCGCCATCCAGCCGGATCTTGCCCCCGGCGGGCCGCCACAGCCCGGTCAGCGCCCGCGCCAGCGTGGATTTCCCCGCGCCCGAGGTGCCGATCACCCCCACCGCCTGCCCGGGCTGCACGGTAAAGTTCAGCATCCGCAGCGTCGCCTGCGACTGCCCCGGCGGCACCACCGTCAATTGCTGTACCTCCAGCAGGGCCTTGGGAGTCGGCAGCGGCGTGCGCTTTTCTTCGGGCTGGACGGTGCCCAGCAGTACGGCCAGATTCTCCCAGCCCTTGATTGCGCGCTGGAACAGCGGCCATTGGCCGATCAGCAGTTCCACCGGCGCCAGTGCGCGGCCCAGCAGGATGGACCCGGCGATCATCGCGCCCGGGGTCAGTTCGTTCTGCAACACCAGATAGGCGCCCAGCCCCAGCATCGCCGATTGCAGGAACAGGCGAAACGTCTTGGTCATCACGCTGTACAGCCCGCCGGTATCCGACGCCGCCAGCGATTGCCCCAGCGCATCGTTGCGGGCCTTTTGCCAGCGGTGGAATGATGCGTCGCGCATTCCCATGGATTGCACCATCTCGGCCTCGTTGATCATCTGGCCGGAAATGCTTTCGGACAGGACGACGGCGCTGTTGGCCTTGGCGATGGGCCGCCGGGTGGTGGCTTGGTTCAGCACCGCCAGCACGATCAGCAGCGTCCCGCCGCAAATCGCCAGGATCCCCAGCCACGGGTGGAACAGCATGATCCCGAACAGGAACAGCGGCGTCCACGGCAGATCAAAGATCGCCATCAATGCCGGCGCGATCAGCAACCGCTGGATCGATTCCAGGTCACGCAGCCCGGTATTGCTGAATTCGTCCGGCGACACGGCGGATTTGCGGATCACCGCGTCAAACACCCGCTGGTCCAGCCGGGCCTGGAACCGCGACCCCACCCGCGCCATCACGCGGGCGCGGGAATGGTCCAGCAGGCCCATCATCCCGTACAGGAAGGCCACGATCAGGGTCAGGCCCAGCAGCGTTTCCAACGACCGGCTGCCCAACACCCGGTCATAGACCTGCAGCATGTACAGCGGGCCGGTCAGCATCAGCAGGTTGACGATAAAGCTAAAGGCCGCGACGGCCAGATACAGGCCCTTGCTCTGGTTCCGTGCGGCGCGCAGTTCATCCTTGCCCGCTTCCAGTCTTGGGTTTTTCATGCGTGTCGTTCCGTCCTGGTCCTGCCTGCGATCAAATTCGCGCCATTTTGTCGGCGAATCCCTGCGCCCTGCTGTCGCTATTCTGCCACAGACGGACGCCCGCCCTTCCGGGACGGGTGGGTTTCGCATAGAACTCGACTAAATAGACCACCTGAATTCAGACATTGGAAAATTACGTGCCGGTACAGCGTTACAATTCCAAATTGCGTTCTACAATAGCCATCGCCGGGTTTCTTGCCACGGCGGCCCTGTCGGCCTGCACAACACCCGGCCCCGATCACCCGGCAGGCCAGGTGTTCGACCCC
This sequence comes from Thalassovita sp., assembly GCA_017792425.1. Taxonomy (GTDB): domain Bacteria; phylum Pseudomonadota; class Alphaproteobacteria; order Rhodobacterales; family Rhodobacteraceae; genus Thalassobius. The sequence goes on along the minus strand of CP051233.1, from coordinate 42,246 downwards.
TACGAATCCGTGAACCGCGATACGCACGAATTGAACCGTACGCTGGACCGCACCCTGCTGCGCCCCGCCGGTCAGGGCTATGTCAAGGTCGTGCCGGATGACATCGCCACCAGCGTTGGCAATTTCGCCCATAACCTCGGCGAACCGTCCAGCATGGTAAACCATCTGCTGCAAGGCGATCTGGGCGGGGCCACCCGCAACCTGTCGCGCTTCGTGCTGAACGTGACGCTGGGCTTTGGCGGGTTGTTTGATCCCGCGGCCGATCTGGGCGTCTACCCTGACGATTCCGATTTCGGCGAAACCCTGCACGTCTGGGGCGCCCCCGAAGGCGCCTATGTGGAATTGCCCTTCGTCGGCCCGTCGAACGAACGCGACGCTGCCGGCAAGGTCGTGGACCTGTTCACCAACCCGCTCAGCTATGTGCTGCCCCCGCGCGAAAGCGCCATCGGCAAGGCCGCGGAAATCACTGCCCGCGTCGGTGACCGTGGCCGCTATGGCGATCTGGTGGATTCGATCCTGTACGACAGCGCCGACAGCTATGCGCAGGGTCGCCTGATGTACCTGCAAAACCGCCGTCACGAACTGGGAATCGTGAACGAGGACTCTTATATTTCCCCAGAAGACATAGACACCGAGGGTTTCTGACGATGTTCACCTTCACGCGCCGCAGCTTCATCGCCACGGTCTCTGCAGCCGCCGTCACCGCCGTCCTGCCCCTCCGCGCCTTCGCGCTGAGCGACGGTCAGGCCAAGTCGCTGGTTGACGCCCTTGTGGGCGAGATCAACCGCATCATCGACTCCGGCAAGGCCGAAACCGCCATGTATGGCGATTTCGAACGCGTGTTCCGCAAATACGCGGACCTGTCCTACATTGCCGCCTATGCCATGGGCGTGGACGCCCGCCGTGCGTCGAACGCGCAGAAAAAGGCGTTCACCGATGCGTTCACCGGCTACATCTCGCGCAAGTACGGCAAGCGGTTCCGCGAATTCATCGGTGGCCGACTGGAAGTGCAGGGCGTCAAGAAGGTCAAAAGCTTCTACGAGGTCCAGACCATCGCCCACCTGCGCGGCGAAGCCCCGTTCGAATTGTCGTTCCACGTGTCTGACCGCACCGGCAAGGATCTGTTCTTCAACATGTACATCGAAGGCATCAACATGCTGCTGACCGAACGCGAAGAAATCGGCGCCATGCTGGACCGCCGCAAGGGCAACATCGACACCATGATCGCCGACCTGCACCGCGCCGGCTGACCCCACCCATTCCGAACACCAAGGCCACCCGGTTGGGTGGCCTTGGCATTTGAAGGGTCTGCTTTGCGGACAAGCTGCCACGCCCCACGTTGGCCGGTGATTACATCATCCTGCGGATCGATCAGAGATTGCACCTCCGCCTTCCCGCCGAAATCAAAGCGGTGCCTTCCTCACGATCAGATGGGGTGCGCCATCCGATGTTTTACGATGGCTGCTACCGTCCACATCAAGGGTTCCACGGATGCGGTGGCGCCAGTTCGAGAAGCTTTCAAACCGGACGGTATCAATCGGCTGGTCGAGCTTAATCTCTACCTGACGATGCCCTGTTGGTCCTGACAAGGCGACGATTTCGCCGGTAAAGGGCTGACCCAGGTACAACCCGGCTACCCGATCGCCGAAGGCAAGTTCGGGTGGCGCGTTCTGTTGGGTGAGCCGGGCATGCAGCGTATTCCAGTCTCGTGCTCCGTGTTGCCGGGCTATAAGCTCAAGGGCCTGCGCATGACTGACAACAGTGCCCCCGGCTTGCAGGGCCTGTCGGAGCGCCTTGGCTTGTGCCTTGACGGTATCGAGGGATGGCAGTGTCATGATGCCTCCTTGGCAAGCGGTGTCGTGGGGTTTGTGTCCAATACGCGGACCCGGAAAATGATCATCAGAGCCACCAGAAGCAGGGCGGCGTCTGCAACAGGAAAGGCAAACCAAATGCCTGCAAGCCCGGAGTGCGCATTCAGGACGAAGATGAGCACAGGCGTCAGAATCCAGGGCTTCAACAGGGTCAGAACTGCGGTTCGCAGCGGATGCCCCATCGCCTGAAAATGCATGGCAAGCACAAGGATTGGGCCAGAGACGGCGTAGAGCGCTGTCATGGGGCGCATGACAGCGCCCACTGCCGCAATGACTTCCTGATCTCGGGAAAACAGCGCCCCCAGTGTTTCACCTGCGACCATACCCGTCAGTGTCACGCCCAGACACCACAGGAACGCGCACCCTATGGCGAGCCGCAGGGCCGCGTGCGCCCGGTCCATTCTGTCTGCGCCGACATTGTTCCCGGTGATACTTTGAGTGGTCAGCGCGATGGCCATCTGCGGCAGGAAGGCCAGACCAAGGACGCGCGTCACCACCCCGTAAGCTGCGACATAAGTGTGATGATCTGCTGCGGATTTGCCGATGGCAAGCAGAACGGTGCTGGCCACGAGCGCCATTCCGATGAAGCTCAGGCACAATGGCAGGCCCAACGAGAGGATCTGCCGCCATCCTGTCAGCCAACTTGCGTGCCGGATCGCGCCAAGTGGTAATAGAGCGGGATCGCGTTTCCGCACCAACAGAAGCAGCATCAGGCCGAATGTCTGCGCCGCCACCGTCCCGATCGCAGATCCCGCGATTCCGAGATCTAGGATCACGATCGCAATGTAGTTTGCTGCCACGTTCAGCAGGTTCACAAGCACCGACAACAGCGCGATGTGCCCTGATCGCCCTTCGTTACGCAGAGCATCAGCGTGAAGGCCCAGACCGAACTGCACAGGCGCACCCAAGATCAGAATCAGCAGATAATCCCTGGCAGGCCCCGCGACTGCTTCATTTGCAGCGGCGAGGAACGAAACGATGCCGGGGCCTAACGTCAGCGCGCCGAGGATCACGACCGCACTCATGGCGAGGGACAGCCCGTGCGCACCCGCAAAAACAGCGCCCGCCTCGCTTCGCGATCCCCTGCCCAGATGCCGGGCCAGAACGCTCGACATGCCGCCACCTGTTAGAGTGGTCAACGCCGTCAACAGCATGACCACCGGAAAGGCCAGGCTGACAGCGGCAAGGGCCTGGGCACCGACAAAACGTCCCACAAAGATCCCGTCGACTACGTTCAGCAGTCCGCTCGTTGACATGACCACCGCCATGGGAAGGGCGTTGGACAGGAACAGTCGTCTGACCGGCAGGATCAGAAAGGGGTTTTCAATTGTATTGGCAGCGGGTCTGACAGACATCGCTCACTCCTTCGGAAAGGCATTTCGGATCGGGAAGGGGCCTGCATTCCCCACCTGCGAAATGCTTCGAGGGTGAGATGTCGTCTTGCTACGGGCTTCACCGTGACTCGCGTCTGCAGGCGGCAGGTGCCCGGCACCTTGACGTTCATGTACAAGGGACCCGCCTGCAAGGCAATATGAGGCACTGATTGTACTTCAGCTATTGTTTCCGAAATGCCGCACCCACGAGGCGCGCACCCTAGACGCGCCGGTCTGGGCTCAAAGCTGCCTTGGCAGGCAAGTGCGGCGGGGATCGGTCCGTTGTTTAGTTCAACGCTCGGACCGCCCCGTAGAGCGTGGCCCTATTCCGTTCAAGGGACGGCCTCAGAACCGCCCCCCGCCAAAGATATCGTCCAGCAGCCGCTCGATCCCGCTCTTGGTGCGGTTGCGGTCGCGGTCCTCGGGGCTTTCGGTCATTTTCGGGCGGGTGCCGCCGTCCAGCATCGGCAGCGGTCGCACCGGGACGCCTTCGTGGACCCGGCGCATGGTTTCGTGCCAAATCTCTGCCGGCAGGCCCGATCCAGTTACCCCGGTCAGCGGCGTGTTGTCGTCATAGCCCATCCACACGCCCGCCACGTAATCCGCGCTGAACCCGATGAACCACGCATCCCGCGCGGCCTGCGTGGTGCCGGTCTTGCCCGCGATCTGCCGGTCCGGCAGCGCCGCCCGCGCGCCGGTGCCTTTCGTTGCCGCCACGTGCATCATCCAGATCAGTTCCTGCGCGGCGTCCTCTCGGATCACCCGCTCGCCGATCCCGCCGGTGGCGGTCATCAGCGGTTCCGCGTCGCCCTGCATCCGCAGCTCGATCAGCCCGTAGGGCGTCACCGACGATCCGCCGTTCAGGATGCCCGCATAGGCGCCGGTCATTTCGATCAACGTGGATTCCGACGCCCCCAGCGCCAGCGCCGGGCCCTGCGCCAGGTCCGATTGCAGCCCGAATTCCGAAGCGATGGTGCGCACGTTTTCCAGCCCCACCGATTGCGCGATCTTCACTGCCGGGATGTTCAGGGAGGTCCGCAGCGCCTCGGTCAGTGTGACCCGCCCGTGGTACTTGCGGTCATAGTTCTGCGGCGTCCACGGCCCCGATCCGGGGATGTTGATGGTATATTCCTCGTCCAGCACCACGTCGTTCGAGGACCAGCCCATTTCCAGCGCGGTCGCATAGACGAACGGCTTGAAGCTGGACCCGGTCTGCCGCAGCGCCTGCGTGGCGCGGTTGAACGCACCGGCCACCTTGGTCTTGCGTCCGCCCACCATGGCGCGCACGGCGCCGTCCGCGCTCATCACCACGATGGCGGCCTGCGCCTTGGACCCGTCGCGCACCTTATTGTCAAAGATAAAGGTCAGCGCGTCCTCCGCCGCCTGTTGCAGGCGCTGGTCCAGCGTCGTCTTGATGATCACGTCCGACGTGGTGTTGCGGGTGAAAAACTCTGGCCCCGAGGACATCACCCAATCCGCGAAATAGCCCCCCGCCCGCGCCTCTGCCGCCTCTGACAGTGCCGCCGGGTTGGCCAGCGCCTCTTGCGCCGCGCGGTCGGACAGCAGGCCCTGTTCGCGCATCAGCCCGATCACTACGCCCGCGCGGTTCTGCGATTTTTCCAGGTTGTTGGTGGGGGCCAGCGACGTGGGTGCGGTCAGCAGCCCGGCGATCATCGCGCCCTCGGCCGGGTTCAACTGCGCTGCGGGCTTGCCAAAGAACCGCTGCGCCGCGGCCTCGGCCCCATAGGCGCCACCGCCCATATAGGCGCGGTTCAGGTAAATGCTCAGGATCTCGTCCTTGCTATAGCGCGCTTCCAGGGCCAGGGCATAGATCGCCTCTTTGCCCTTGCGCCACAGCGATCCCTTGCGGCAGTCCGCCTCGTACTCCGCCTCGCTCTTCCACTGGGTTTCGTCGTACTGCACGCCCAGGCACAGAAGTTTCGCGGTCTGCTGCGTGATGGTGGACCCGCCGTGCCCCTGCAACGGCCCGCGCCCTTCGCGCAGGTTGATGCGGATGGCCCCGGCAATGCCGCGCGGGCTAAGGCCGAAATGGGAATAGAACCGCTTGTCCTCGGTGGCGACGATGGCGTTCTTCAGGTGCGGGCTGACCGAAGCGGCCGTCACCACCCCGCCGAACGTGTCGCCGCGCCAGGCAAAGATCTTCTCGTCCCGGTCCATCATCGTGACCGACCCGCGCGCCCGCCCGTCCAGCAGGTTTTCGACGGGGGGCAGGGTGGTATAGAAATAGCCCACCGCCATCGCCAGCAGCACGCAGCCCACCAGCCCGATCCGCCAGGTGATTGCCCAGGTCAGCCGGAAAATCCAGCCGAACAGCCCGAAGAACACCCGCCCGATCAGCCCGCGCTGCGGCTTCTTCTTGGTGGGTTTGCGGCGCGGGGCCGGTTTCCGTGCTGGTTTCTTTGCCGGTTTCGCCGCGGCCTTGTACCGCTTCTCGGCCACCAACGGCGGCTTTCTACGCCCTGAATCACTCATTCCTTGCCCTGCCCGGCCTTTCGTTTCGCGCATCATATCCCCTGATTTCGGGATTGTTGAGGTTTAGCTGCATGACAAATGCCGTTTTCTGGTTGATCAAAAAATAGGCAGCCAACAGGTTTCGCCTAAAAAACATGCACGCAGCCCCGGTAACTGGCGCAATTTCAGGCTATTCACTTCACTCGGTCCCCTCCGGTCGTGTTTTTCTGCAGGTGCAACAGGCGGCTTGGACCGCAACCGAAAGACAAGGGGATCAAGGTGAAACTCATCATTGCAACGATCAAACCGTTCAAGCTCGAGGAGGTCCGCGAGGCGCTGACCGAGATCGGCGTGCGCGGCATGATGGTGACCGAAATCAAGGGTTTCGGATCGCAGTCGGGCCATACCGAAATCTATCGCGGCGCGGAATACGCCGTGAACTTCGTGCCCAAGATCAAACTGGAAATCGTGGTGAACGCCCCGATGGCCGATCAGGTGGTCGAAACCATCGCAAACACCGCCCGCACCGGCAAGATCGGTGACGGCAAGATTTTCGTGCTGGATGTCGCACAGGCAGTTCGCGTGCGCACCGGCGAAACGAACGAAGACGCGCTGTGAGACGCGACAGGGGAACAAGGAAATGACTATGAACCTGACGAAAAAACTTGCCCTGGCCGCCGCGCTGACCGCGCTGCCCAGCCTTGGCCTGGCACAAGACGGCCCCGTTCCGGGCGTCAACGCCTCGACCGATACCGTGTTCATCCTGAACTCGCTGCTGTTCCTGGTGGGCGGCTTCCTGGTGTTCTGGATGGCGGCGGGTTTCGCCATGCTCGAAGCGGGCCTGGTGCGGTCCAAGAACGTGGCCATGCAGCTGATGAAGAACGTCGCGCTGTTTTCGCTGGCGGCGATCTTCTACTACCTGATCGGCTATAACCTGATGTACCCGCTGGGCACCTGGTCGGTTGACGGCATCCTGTCCGGCGTTTGGGGTCCGGGCGTGCTGGAAGCGGTCGGCGTGACCTCGGACGCGGCGGATGACTACGGTTACGCCTCGACCGGCTCGGACTTCTTCTTCCAGTTGATGTTCTGCGCCACCACCGCGTCGATCGTGTCGGGCACCCTGGCCGAGCGCATCAAGCTGTGGCCCTTCCTGATCTTCACGATCATCCTGACCGCCATCATCTACCCGTTGCAGGCGTCGTGGAAGTGGGGCGGCGGTTTCCTGGACGCGGCTGGCTTCCTGGATTTCGCGGGCTCGACCGTCGTGCACTCGGTGGGTGGCTGGGCCGCTCTGACCGGCGCGCTGATCCTTGGCCCGCGTATCGGCAAGTACAAGGACGGCCGCACCGTGCCGATCCCCGGCTCGAACCTGACCCTGGCGACTCTGGGTACGTTCATCCTGTGGCTGGGTTGGTTCGGCTTCAACGGCGGCTCGCAGCTGGCGATGGGCACCGTGGGTGACGTTGCAGACGTGTCGCGCATCTTCGCCAACACCAACACCGCGGCAGCAGGTGGCGCCATCGCGGCCCTGATCATGACCCAGATCCTGTACAAGAAGCCGGACCTTACCATGGTGCTGAACGGCGCGCTGGCCGGCCTGGTCGCCATCACCGCCGAACCGCTGACCCCGACCCTGGGCCTGGCCACCATCATCGGTGCCATCGGCGGCGTGATCGTGGTGTTCGCTGTCCCCTTCCTGGACAAGCTGAAAATCGACGATGTCGTCGGCGCCATCCCGGTTCACCTGCTGACCGGCATCTGGGGCACCATCGCCGTGGTCATCACCAACCCCGACGCATCGCTGGGCGCACAGCTGTACGGTATCGTCGTGGTGGGCGTGTTCACCGTGGTCGTCTCGGCAGTGGTGTGGTTCATCCTGAAGGTCACCATGGGCCTGCGCGTGGACCAGGAAACCGAGATCAACGGTCTGGACATGGCAGAGCTGGGGATGGAAGCCTACCCCGAGTTCTCGAAGGGCTGATCCTTTCCGAACCCGCAATTTCGAACCCGGGCGTTCCGCGCCCGGGTTTTTCGTTTCGACTCGGACGTTTCAGGCCGCGAACCGTCCAACTTGACAGGTTTTCCAACAGTGAACGCCCCGCACGGACTGTCGTTTACCTTCCACAAATCCCGATGGCAGAATCGCCGGACGTCATGCTACAGATAGTGGCATGTCCCAGCCGAACCCCAAGATATCCACAGATCGCCCCGTTATCCGGCAGCTTGACGACGCCGCGATCAACCGCATCGCCGCGGGCGAGGTCGTGGAACGCCCGGCCTCCGCCGTTAAAGAATTGGTTGAGAACGCGCTCGATGCCGGCGCAACACGAATCGACATCGCCATCGCCGACGGCGGCAAGACCCTGATTCGCGTCGCGGACGATGGTTGCGGCATTGATCCCGACCAGTTGCCACTGGCCCTGTCGCGCCACGCGACCTCGAAAATCGACGGCTCGGACCTGCTGAACATCCATTCCTTCGGCTTCCGTGGCGAGGCGCTGCCTTCGCTGGGCGCCGTGGGCCGCCTGACCATCACCAGCCGCGCCGCCGGGCAGGATGCGGCGCAGATCAGCGTTGCGGGTGGGCAGATGGGGCCCGTGAAACCCGCCGCCCTGACCGCCGGAACCGTGGTCGAATTGCGTGACCTGTTCTATGCCACCCCCGCCCGCCTGAAATTCCTGCGCACCGACCGGGCCGAGATGCAGGCCATCACCGACACCGTGAAACGGCTGGCCATGGCCGAACCCTTCGTCGGCTTTACCTTGCGCGACACCTCTGGCGGGGGCGAGGGCCGCCTGACCTTCCGCGCCGATCCCGAATCCGGGGATCTGTTCGATGCGCTGCATGGCCGTCTGGCCCGTGTTCTGGGCGCGGAATTCGCGGAAAACGCCTTGCAAATCAATGCTGAACGCGACGGGTTCCTGCTGACCGGCTATGCTGCGCTGCCCACCTATTCGCGCGGGTCCGCCATCGCGCAGTTCCTGTTCGTCAATGGCCGCCCGGTACGGGACAAGCTGCTGATCGGCGCGTTGCGCGGGGCCTATCACGATTTCCTCAGCCGCGACCGCCACCCCGCCGCCGCGCTGTTCGTCGAATGCGATCCGCACAAGGTGGACGTGAACGTGCACCCCGCCAAATCAGAGGTCCGCTTTCGCGATCCCGGCGTGGTGCGCGGCCTGATCGTATCCGCTCTGCGCCACGCGCTGGCAGAGGCCGGGCACCGCGCCTCGACCACCGTTGCCGGGGCCACGCTGGGGGCTTTCCGCCCCGAAATCACCCCGCCCGCGCGGGTCTACCAGATGGACCGCCCATCGCAGGGGGCGCTGCGGGCCAGCTATCAGGCGCAGTCCCCCGCGCCGGGGTTCGCCGATTTCGGCCACAGCTACAGCGCGCGGGTAGAGGATGTCCTGGACCCTGAACCGACGGAAATCCCGCCGGAAACCCTGCCCTTGGGCGCGGCGCGGGCACAGGTTCATGAAAATTACATTATCGCCCAGACCGAAACCGGCATCGTGATCGTGGACCAGCACGCCGCGCATGAACGGCTGGTTTACGAAAAGCTGAAAAAGCAGATGGCCGAAAACGGCGTTCCTTCGCAGGCGCTTCTGATCCCGGAAATCGTCGAATTATCGCCGGGTGATTGCGCGCGGATCATGGAAATAGCAGATGATTTACAACGGTTTGGCCTGTTCGTCGAACCCTTCGGCGGCGGTGCGCTGGCCGTCCGCGAAACCCCCGCGATCCTCGGCGAGGTGAATGCCCGCGCGCTGATCCTCGATATTCTCGACGAATTGTCGGACATGGGCGATTCGCAAATGGTGCAGGCGCGGATCGAGGCGATCCTGTCCCGAGTCGCCTGCCACGGTTCGATTCGATCCGGCCGCAGAATGCGCGCGGAAGAGATGAACGCCCTGCTCAGGGAAATGGAATCCACCCCGCATTCGGGCCAGTGCAATCACGGCCGCCCCACCTATGTGGAACTGAAACTCTCTGATATCGAACGACTTTTCGGGCGCACATGATCACCATCGGCGGACAGAGCTATGCGTTAACCGATCCTTCGGTAATTGCCGTTCTGGCCGGGGCCGGGGCGACCGTTCTGGTGCTGGTTCTGCTGGTCATGACCGCCCGCGCTTCTGCCCGCTCTGCCCGGATGACCGCCCCTTTGGCGCAGCAGATGCACATGCTGGGCCAGCGCGTGCAGATGCTGTCAGACGGGCAGCAACAACTGGCGGGCGGCCTGACCCACGTGTCCGAAGCACAGGCCGCATCGCAGGCCAACATGTTGCAATTGATGGAAAAAAGGCTGGCGCAGGTCAGTCAGCACATGAATGAAAACCTGCAGGGATCGGCCCGCCGCACCGCCCATTCGCTGGGTGAACTGCAGCAGCGTCTGCAGGCCATCGACAAGGCGCAGGAAAATATCACCAAGCTGTCGGGCGACGTGCTGTCCCTGCAGGACATCCTGTCCAATAAGCAGACCCGCGGCGCGTTCGGGGAAATCCAGCTGCGGGATATCGTCAGCAAGGCGCTGCCGTCGGACAGCTATACCTGGCAGGCGACCCTGTCGAACGGGCGGCGCGCGGATTGCCTGGTCCATCTGCCGAACCCGCCCGGTCCAATCGTGATCGACAGCAAGTTCCCGCTGGAAGCCTACGAAGCCCTGCGCCGGGCCGAAACGCAGGACCATCTGAACCGCGCCGCGCAATTGCTGCGGCAGGCCGTGCGCCTGCACATCCGCGCGATTTCCGAACGCTACCTGATTGAAGGCGAAACCGCCGACGGCGCGCTGATGTTCCTGCCGTCCGAAGCCATTTACGCCGAACTGCACGCCAATTTCCCCGAACTGGTGCGCGAAGGCTTTGCCGCGCGGGTCTGGATCGTGTCTCCCACCACCTGCATGGCCACGCTGAACACCATGCGCGCCATCCTGAAGGATGCCCGGATGCAGGAACAGGCCGGGGCGATCCGCCGTGAACTGAGCCTTCTTTTCGCGGATGTGGACCGGCTGGGCACCCGCGTGGAAAACCTGGATCGCCATTTCGGACAGGCCGCCAAGGATATTGCGGAAATCAAGATCAGTGCCGACAAGGCCGGGCGCCGCGCCCGCCGTCTGGACAATTTCGACTTCGAGGAACTGGCCCCCGAACCGGACCCTGCCATCGTGCGGATCGAAAGGCCCAAGGGCGTTTGACCGGACTTGCCCGAAATCAAGGACGCGGGGCTTGCCGTCATGGAACCTGTCATGAGAAGATATTCGACAGGAGGGCCGCACATGCTAGAGATCAGTCTGACCAAGGTCGCCAACGTCATCCTGATGGCGCGCGAACTGAACCGCGCCGAGGGCGAGTTGCGCGCCTTTCTGGATCGCCTGACCGAGGAAGAGCAGGTGGATCTGGTCGCGATCATGTGGATCGGTCGTGGCAGCTTTGACGCCGATGAATTCCAGGAAGCCCGCGAAACCGCGATGAACGAGGCCACCGTGCCCACGCCCGACTATCTGATTGGCACGCCGCACCTGTCGGACCACCTTGAAACCGGTCTGGAAGAGCTCGGCCTGTCTGCCTACGACGAAGAGGACGACCTGATCCGCGGCGGCTGACACATCGAAATCGTGACGCACGGCGGGCCATTCGGCCCGCTTTTTCGTTTCAAGGGGCGGTGTCCAGGAAAAGCCAGCCGTGAATATCCGCGATCACGAGGCCGGTTCGCGAGGTTGAAAATCCCCAAAGCCCAAGCAGGCAAGGCGTTGGCGCGCTCACACCGATGTGTTGTGCGCGAATGCAGGTAGGGGCTGAATTTCTGCACGTATTTCAGTGGGTTGCCGTTCTTGAATGTTGCCGCCTCCGGGGACATTTCGGTGTCACAACAAGCGAACAGTCGCTGACACACCGAAAGGAAAAGACATGAAATATGCAGTAGTTACCGCCATCGCCGCTCTGGGTTTCGCCTCGGCAGCCGTCGCGCAGGACATCGCGGACACCCCCAACGTCATGACCCGCAACGTACCGGCAGAAACGGTGCTGGGTCCGCGTGACTCGGGCGCCCTGGCCTATGATTTCGCCACCGTTTCGTTCGGCGAACAGGTCGTTGCCAAGATCGACAGCAACCTCAGCCCGCGCGAAGCCGCAACCTCGAACAGCGGCGTGCAAACCGCCTATGTTTTCGACGGTGCAGCCGACACCGGCAACAACGACTTCTCGGCCCGCTAAGCCCGGCCAACCCGATCCAGAAAGGACAAGACCATGAACAAAGCAGCACTTCTCACCGCCATCGCCGCCCTGGGTTTCGCCTCGGCAGCCGTCGCGCAGGACATCGCGGACACCCCCAATGTCATGACCCGCAACGTACCGGCTGAATCGGTGCAGGGCCCCAACGACTCGGGTACGTACCTGTTTGATTTCGCCACCGTGTCCTTTGGCGAACAGACCGTGGCAGAGATTGACGGCACCCAATTCCCGCGTGCCGCTGCCGCATCCGCGACCGGGTTGATGACCTCCTACGCATTCGACAGCGCAGGGGACACCGGCAATAACGACTTCTCGCCGCGCTGATCGTCAGCCGGTGCAGAAAGCGCCCGCCAGATCGGCGGGCGCTTCTTTGTTTGCGGATCAGGCTTCGGTAACAATGTCCAGATGCTGGGCCTGTGTGTCGATTTCTGCCATCCACTGTTGCACCAGCTTCGGGTCAGACGGCGCGGCGCTGACGCCTGCCGGAATCGCGCGGGTCAGAACGGATTCCACCGCCAGCGCAACCGGGATCGACACCAGCCGCGCCATTGCGCTGCCACGTTCGTCGCCCCAGGCATCCATGACATAGGTCTTGTGCCAGACGGGTTTTCCGTCCTTTTCCGCCTTCAGCCCGACGCACAGCACCACCCGGTCCGGTTCGCCAGCGTCATAGGCGTTTTCCGTCCAGAACTGATCCGACATTTCCTTTAGCCGCGCATCACCCGCCGCGCCGTCCAGCGTTTCGATTTCACGAAACACGTCAGCCCAGGCGTCTGCCCAGCCGTTCAGGCGCAGGGTGCCGCGCACGAATTCCCTGACCGGCCAATCGGCGTCGAACTTGTAATCCGCGATGAACGGCAGGGAATCCCGGTTCGGATACACCTCGAACGCTTCGGGCCGGGGCAGGGGGGCGGTGTAGCTGCTGATCGCATCCCACGGGCGGTTCACCCGCAGTTCGGCGAAATCGCGAATGGACCGGGACGGCGAGCGCAGCGCCTTCAGCACGCCCAGGGGCGACCAGCTGAACTTGTAGCGGAAGGCGTTGGCGATTTTCGGCACCCCGCCGCAGTAAGAGATGAAGGACATCGTGTTGCCCGCATCATAGGCGTCCGATCCCCGGTAATCCGCCACCAAGGCATGCGCCATCAGGTGGTCGATGCCAGGGTCCAGACCAACCTCGTTGACCAGCCGCAGCCCCTTGTCGCGGGCCTCACCATCCAGCGCGCGCATTTCCGGCGAAATGTAAGACGAGGACACGAAATGCGCCCCCTTCGACAGGCACAGCTGCGCCAGCGGCACGTGCATGTCGGCAGGCAGCATGGACACCACCACATCGTCGGGCGCCAGCGCCTGTTCCAGCGCCTGTATGCTGAACGCGCGGATGTCCTTGGCCAGATCGCCCACGGTCTCCTGCGCCTTTTCCGTTGTCCGGTTCCAGACCGTCACGGGGTGATCCCCTTGCAACAGCCGCCGCAGGCCGGGGATGGCCGACAGGCCCGTTCCGCACCAATGGATCGTCATGATGTTCCTCCGTTCGCAGGGCAGGATCAGACCTTGCCCAGATGTTCCTTGAATGTCGCCGCCGCCCGTCCCCAGACCCCTGCCTTCAGATCGCCCAGCGTCAGCAGGGACGGCAACAATTGCGCCGCGTAATCTTCCGAGCTTTCGACCGGCAGCATAGAGGGCAGATTGTCGATTGCCATCACGTCCATCACCGGATCATCCGCCACCCGCAGCGCGGGTGCGGCCCAGCTGGTGGCACGGTCATAGACCGGCACCGGGTTGTAGTCGCTGTCCGGGTCGCAAGCGATATCCCCGATCGCCGTCAGTCTGCGCGCGGCGGCCAATGCGTCCTTGGGGACGAAAACCGGTGTACCGGGGCGCGCGAAAATGCAGTTCAGGAACAGGTCGTGGTCCAGAATCTCTGGGAACGGCCCGCCATGCGCGGTTTCGGCCATGTCCCACTTGGTGACGCGGACGCCCATCGCCTCGCACAGGTCGGCCGCCCCTGCACCGACCCGCCCCAGCGCGCCGATCACGATGGCGCTGGGGCGCTTGGCCCCGGTCGCGTCCAGTTCGGCCAGCAGTTCGGCGTTCAGCGCGTCCTTGCCCGGATAGGCGCCGACCGGCCCGCAGGTTTCGCCCCGCTGCTGCGCCGCCCAGGTTTTCAGCGTCACCGCCGCCCCGGCATAACCCGCCCAATAACCAAAGGCGGCAACACGGCGGCCGCGTTCGTCCACCAGGTATTCCAGATCGTACAGCGTGCCGCCCCCGGCCTTGAACCGCTGCAGCAGCGCCTTGCCGGAATGTTGCCCCTTGAAGGCATGGCCGAACATGATGTGCCGGTGCGGCAGCGGCGTGCCATCGTCCGGCAATTCCTTCAGCCCGAAGATGATCGCGTCCCGCGGCGCGTCCGGCCAGCCGTTTTCCGGCGCAACCTGCACCCCGGCGTCCACATAGCCCCGCATCGGAATGGCGCGGGTGCGGCTTTCCTCGACTGTCACCTTGATCCCCGCCGCGATCAGCCTTGCCGCGCCTTCGGGCGTCAGGCCGACGCGGTCCTCGTTCGGGCGCTGTTCGGCGCGTACCCACAGATGAGTCATCGGCTTGTCCTTCCTTCGGCCCGCATGGCCGGTCACAGATGGGTCTGGGCGAATTGCCGGTCGGGCCGGTCCAGATGCGGCACCGCGTTGAACTGCGTCATCGACAGGCTTTCCCCGACCCGGTGCAGACGATGCACCGAGGTGTTCATGATGGCAATGCAGGTGCGCGAAAAGCTGGTCAGATCCAGCCCCATCGCCTGCCGGAACGCCATGCCGATGAACCCGCCGGATGTCACCACCAGCGCCGGACCCCGGCCCGCATTGATATCCGCGATCACCTCTTGCACGCGAAATTCGAAATGCTGAAAGGTCTCCGGCGGGTTCTCGATCTCTCCGGCCTGCCATTTGCCCAGCAGCATCGGCATATAGGTCACGAAGGCTTCGCGCGATTCCGGCATGGCCACGCCCTGCTGGTCGCGCAGCAGGTTCGCCAGCGTAAAGAATTCCATCTCGTTCAGGCGCGCGTCCTGCTTCAGCGTGGCGCGGCTTTCGGCCCGCATCCCGTTCGCCGTCTGCACATGCCGCCGCAGGGTGCCGCAATAGACCCGTTCGAAATGTTCGCCCGAGGCGTCCAGGTGATCGCCCAGCCAGCGCGCCTGCTGATGGCCCAGGTCGGACAGGTTGTCATAGCTGTCTTCGTCCTGCGCGCGGGTATTGGCTTGGCCGTGGCGGACCAGGGTGATCGTGGACATGGGATGCCTTTGCTCTGTTCCGCCTAGGGGTAGGGCGTGACGCGCCGGGGTGCAACCTGCGAAGCGCCTTGCGCAGCGTCACGACGTGGTAAAGGGTAGGGAAAAGCGGAGCCGAACCATGCAGATCAATCCCCAGCGTTTCCTGAACGATCTTCACACCCTGCGCCGGTTCGGCGCATCGGGGCAGGGACGGGGTGTCGTGCGTCCGGCCTATTCCAAGCCTGATATCGCTGCCCGGCAATGGCTGGCGGACCAGTTCGCGCAGGCCGGTCTGACGCCGCATTTCGATGCGGTGGGCAGCCTGTTCGGGCTGGCCGAGGGGCAATCCCTTCTGCTCGGTTCACATTCCGACACCCAGCCCGAAGGCGGCTGGCTGGACGGCGCGCTGGGGGTGATTGCGGGACTGGAAATCGCCCGCGCCGCGCAAGAGGCAGGCGGCCCCCCGGTATCCGTCGTCAGCTTTCAGGACGAAGAGGGCCGGTTCGGCGTCACCACCGGCAGTTCCATCTGGGGCGGGGTGCTGTCGCTGCCGATGGCGGATGAACTGCAGGACCGCGACGGTACCACTTTTGCAGAAGCTCGGGCCGAAATGGCCCACCTGACCCACGATTTCGTCGATCCCAAACGTTTCACCGGCTTTATCGAATGCCACATCGAACAGGGGCCGTGGCTGGATGAATCCGGGCAGGCAGTGGGCGTCGTCACCGATATCGTCGGCATCCGCGACATGCGGATCACCTTCGAAGGCCAGCAGAACCACGCGGGCACCACGCCGATGCACCGGCGGTTGGATGCGTTCCAGGCGCTGTCGGCCTTCAACACCCTGATCAACCAGCGCCTGAACAACGTCGCCACGCCCGAAACCGTCTGGACGATCGGCCACGTCGCCTTGCATCCCGACGCCCATTCCATCGTGCCGGGGCGGGCCACCTTTTCTATGCAATGGCGCGACGGTGACAGCGCGCGGCTGGACCGCATGGAAAAGATCATCCGCGACACCGCGGCCGAGGTCGCGCGGGACACGGGGCTGGGGCTGGACTATGGCCAGATGCTGGGGCTGGAACCGGTGCTGATGGATGCCCGGCTGCAAACCGCGCTGGCGGACGCCGCGCAGGCCGAGGCTCCGGGCCGCTGGCGGCACATGCAATCCGGCGCGCTGCATGACGCGGCCAACGTGGCGCGGCTGATGCCCGCCGCGATGCTGTTCGTGCCCTCCATCGGCGGGATCAGCCACGATTTCGCCGAGGACACGGCAGAGGATGACTTGGTCACCGGGCTGAACGTGCTGGCGCGTGCGGTGGCGGCGCTGGCCTAGGCGGCGTCCCGGACATAGCCACGCCTCAGCGTCGCCTTGCGCGCCTTGTCGGCGGCCTTGGACGCCATGCGCAGCCCGTCGTAAATGTCCACCCGCGTCACGCCGCGCCCGCCTCTGACCCCCCATTCGCGCAGCACCGACACTTCCTCGAACAGGTTATAGCTCAGCTCGATGCGGTAATACCGCGCGCGGCCGGTCTTGGGGCAGGGTCTGTACATAAGGCAGCAGAGCATGGCCGAATCGTATCCCGCGCCCAGAATCGGCGCAACGGCAAACCCTGCTCAGATCCAGCTGACGTCGCCCAGAAAGATATAGCCCGCGCCATAGATCGTCTTGATCAGCCGGGGGTTCTTGGGGTCTTCCTTCAGCTTGGTGCGCAGGCGCGAAATCCGCACGTCCATCGCCCGGTCAAAGCTTTCGCCCGCCGCGCCGCCCAGGGTTTCCTGCATCACGGCGCGCGAAATCAGCCGCTTGGGCCGTTCCAGGAACAGCCGCAGCACCTCGCCCTCGGCGTGGGAAAACGGGGTTTCCGCCCCGGTTTCGTCCATCAGCATGTAGCTGTCGAAATGCGCCACCCAGCCGTTGAACCGGGCGGTGTTGCCGGTTTGGGTGGCCGGTTTGTCCCGCCGCAGCCGGGCGCGGATGCGGGCCACCACCTCTGACGGGTCGAAGGGCTTGATGATATAGTCGTCCGCCCCCAGTTCCAGCCCGGTCACCCGGTCCTGAACCTGTGCGCGGCCCGAAATGATGATGACCGTCGCCCCCTGTTCCAGCGCCAGCCGGTGCACCAGGGTCAGCCCGTCCCGGTCCGGCAGCGACAGGTCCACCAAGCACACATCCGGCGCAGCGGTTTTCAGCGCCGCCTCGAATTCCGTGGCGCGGGCAAAGCCCATGGTGCGAAACCCGGCTTCTTGCAGCGCGTCGGCCAGCATCGAGCGGATTTCCGGCTCGTCGTCCAGAATGGTCACTAGGGGCGCGTCGGTCATGGCTCTTGCATCGTGGTCAGGAACAGGGCGGACAGTTGCGCCGCCGAAAACGGTTTGCGCAGCACCGGGGCCATCCGCGTGGCGGCCTTGTACAGCATGTGGTCCGGCGACAGCGATGTCATCAGGTAGCAGGGCGGGTGCCCGGATGGAAGGGATTCCAGGAAATCGACCCCGGTCATTTCTCCGGCCAACGAGATATCGGACAGGATACGGGTGATCTCCGGCAATTCGTCCGCCAGCTGCAACGCCTCTTCGGCGCTGGCGGCCTCGATCACCGAATGCCCCTGGTCGGTCAGCATCTCGCGGATGCTGGTGCGCAGGTCCGGGCTGTCCTCGACCAGCAACACCAGCCCCGGTTCCGCTGGTTGCGACGCCAGCCGCATCGGCAGCCGCAGGATGACCTGCCCGCCGCCGTCCTCGGTGTTGCCCAGCCGGACGCGCCCGCCTGCCAGTTTGGTCATGTCATAGACCATCGCCAGCCCCAGCCCGGACCCCTCACCGCCCTTGGTGGTGAAAAACGGCTCCAGCGCGTGGGACAGGGCCGCTTGCGAAAACCCGGTGCCGGTATCCAGCACCGCGAATTCCACCCATAGACCCTGCACCGGCGAAACCGTCAGGGTGATCTTGCCCACGCCCCCGCAGGCGTCGCGCGCGTTCAGGATCAGGTTCAGCAGCGAATCCTGCAGGTTGCCTGTATCCAGCATCAGCAGGTCATCGCGCACCAGGTTGTTCACATGCAGCCGGATCGTGTCGGGCAGGGCGGGCATGGCCAGCGTTTTCAGGTCGGACAACAGCAGCGACAACCGTGCTGGTTGCGGGTTCCATTCCCGCGCGCCGGTGATGTCGGCCAACCGGTTCAGCAGCGTGCCGCCCCGGTGCGCCGCCGACAGCGTGGCGTTCACCAGTTCGCGTGCCGGTTCCGGCAGGTCCATCCGCTGCAGCCGCGACTGGCTGCCCAGGATGATCGTCAGCAGGTTGGAAAAATCATGCGCCATCCCGCTGGTCAGTTGCGCCGCCATTTCCCGCCGCCGGGTCTGTTGCAGGGCCGCCCGCGCCTGGGTTTCCTGGGTGATGTCCATAGACATGATATAGACACCGTTGATCCGGCCGTCCTTGTCCGTGTCCGGGGTAAAGGCGGCGCGGATTCGGCGCGAACTGTCCTCGTCCGTGAATTCAAAGGCCGATGGCGTGCCGCTGAACGCATTGTCCAGGTGCGGCAGGATCGCGGCATAGGCGGTTTGTCCCAACGCATCACCGATGAACTGCCCGACGATTTCCGCCGGCCGCCCCGGCATGACAGAATTCAGCCGCCGGTTGGAATAGGTATAGCGTCGGTCCGGTCCGACATGGGCGATATGGGCGGGCATCATTTCGGTCGTCAGGCGGGTGCGGGCCTCGGATTCGGTCAGGTTGCGCTTGGCCTCTTCCAGCGCGGCATTGGTGGATTGCAGCTTGCGGTTGGCGGCGGCAAGTTCCTCGGCATAGGACAACACCTTGTCGGTCAACTCTTCTGATCGGGCGCGCAGCAGTTCCTCTTGCTGCTTGGTGCGGGTGATGTCGGTATAGACCGTCACCCACCCCCCCTGCGGCAGCGGATTCCCCTCTACCGAGATTTGCTGCCCGTTGGACCGGGTCCGTTCCATGTAGTGCGGGGCAAAGGTGCTGGCCTGCCTTACACGTAGCGCGACGGATTCCTCTACATCACCCGGATCGCCGTATTCGCCGCGTTCCACCAGGAAACGGATGGTGTCCTCGAACCCCGCTCCGGGGGTCACGAAGGCGTCTGGCAGGTCGAACATTTCACGGAAACGTCGATTGCAGACCACAAGTTTCAGGTCGCTGTCATAAATCGACAGCGCCTGCTGGATCAGGTTCAACCCCGCCATCGTCAGTGCGTCCGTGTCCCGGAACATGGGCGTCCTCCGCTATCTGGCCCAAGGATTTCAAACGATTAGCATCTTTGCGGCGGTCAGGGGAAGTGGCCGATTTTCATGCTGCGCTGCGGAAAAACTCAATAAATTCACGCTGTTACAATTCGTTAGATTTGGGAAATGTTCAGGAAAAAGTTGACGTCGAAACATTGTTGCGCACCCTTGCAGACGGGAGAATCGCCGCCTGCAGGCGATCGTGGGCCGGGAAACAGGCCCGAATGGGAGGAACAGAATTGGCACAGTCGTCACAGGCGGCCGGTGGACTGCAGTCCATTCCGGCGCTTTTGCAGCGTAACGCCACCGAATTCGGGAATCGCCCCGCGTATCGGGAAAAAGAGTTCGGCATCTGGCAGAGCTGGACGTGGAGTCAGGCCAAGCGGCAGATCAACAATCTTGCACGCGGCCTGATCAATCTTGGCGTGAACGAAGGCGATTTCGTCGCCATTATCGGGCGCAACCGCCCGCATTTCTACTGGTCGATGGTCGCCGCGCAGTCGGTCGGCGCCATCCCGGTCCCGGTCTACCAGGACAGCGCCGCCGAAGAGATGGCGTATGTGCTGGACCATTGCGGCGCGCGCTTCGTCATCGCCGAGGACCAGGAACAGGTGGACAAGGTGATCGAGGTGCAGGACCGCCTGCACCAGTTCGAACACATGATCTACATCGACCCGCGCGGCATGCGGAAGTATGACCACTCCCGCCTGCACCAGTTCAGCCATGTGCAGGAACAGGGCTTTGCCGCGCGCGACGAACTGACCCCGGAACTGGACCGCCGCAAGGCCAAGCTGGATTACAACAGCACCTGCGTGATGCTCTACACTTCGGGCACCACCGGCAAGCCCAAGGGCGTGGTCCTGTCGAACCGCAACGTGATCGAAAGCGCCAAGAACTCTTCGGAATTCGACCACCTGCGCCATGACGAGGAAATCCTTGCCTACCTGCCGATGGCATGGGTCGGGGACTTCATCTTCTCGATCGGCCAGGCGTATTGGACGGGCTTCTGCGTGAACTGCCCCGAAAGCCCGGAAACCATGGCCGCCGACCTGCGCGAAATCGGGCCGACCTACTATTTCGCCCCGCCCCGCGTGTTCGAAACCCAGCTGACCAACGTCATGATCCGCATGGAGGACGCCGGCAAGTTCAAACAGTGGCTGTTCAAGAAGTATATGGACGTGGCCAAGAAGGTGGGCCCGCAGATCCTGGACGGCAAGCCCGTCAGCTTCACGGACCGTCTGAACTATGCCCTGGGCAACCTGTTCGTCTACGGCCCGCTGAAGAACACGCTCGGCCTCAGCCGTGTGCGCGTCGGCTATACCGCGGGCGAAGCGATCGGGCCGGAGATTTTCGAGTTCTACCGCTCGCTGGGCATCAACCTGAAGCAGCTTTACGGCCAGACAGAGGCGACCGTGTTCATCACCGTCCAGCCCGACGGCGAGGTCCGCAATGACACCGTGGGTGTACCTGCCCCCGGCGTCGAGCTGCGCATCGCCGACAGCGGAGAGGTGTTCTATCGCAGCCCCGGCGTGTTCGAGGAATACTACAAGAACCCCGAAAGCACCGCCTCGACCAAGGATGCCGAAGGCTGGGTCGCCACCGGCGACGCGGGATTCATCGAGCCCGACACCGGCCACCTGCGCATCATCGACCGCGCCAAGGACGTGGGCAAGATGGCAGACGGCAGCATGTTCGCGCCCAAGTACGTGGAAAACAAGCTGAAGTTCTACCCCAGCATCCTCGAAGCCGTGCTGTTCGGCAATGGCCGCGACAAGTGCATGGCCTTCATCAACATCGACATGAGCGCCGTCGGCAACTGGGCCGAACGCAACAACATCGCCTATTCGTCCTACCAGGAACTGGCGGGCCACCCAAAGGTGCTGGACGCGATCAAGGGCCATGTCGAAGAGGTGAACCGCTCTGTCGCCGAGGACGAGATGCTGTCGGGCTGCCAGATCCACCGCTTCCTGGTCCTGCACAAGGAACTGGATGCCGATGACGGCGAAATGACCCGGACCCGCAAGGTGCGCCGCGTGATCGTGGCCGACAAGTTCAAAGACCTGATCGACGCGCTGTACGACGGCAAGCCAGAGATTTTCACCACCACCGAGGTGACCTACGAAGACGGCCGCAAGGGCTCTATCAGCGCCACCCTGAAACTGATTGATGCGGCCGTCGTGCCGGCGAAACCCCACAAGGTAGCAGCGGAATGACCCGGGCAGTAAAAGAAGAAGGCTATACCACAGCCGACGGCCGCAAGATCGGCGGCACCCTGATGGAGATGAAGAACATCACCCTGCGGTTCGGCGGCGTGAAGGCGATCACCGACATCAGCTTCGACATCAAGGAAGGCGAAATTCGCGCCATCATTGGCCCGAACGGTGCCGGCAAGTCCTCGATGCTGAACGTGATCTCGGGGTTCTACGTCCCGCAGGAAGGCGAGGTCTGGTACAAGGGTTCCAAGCGTCCGCCGATGAAACCCTACGAGGTCGCCCGCCAGGGCATCGCCCGCACGTTCCAGAACATCGCGCTGTTCGAAGGCATGACCGTGCTGGACAACGTGATGACGGGCCGCCTGAATCACATGAAAACCGGCATGTTCCAACAGGCGATCTGGAAGGGCAAGGCCGAGAAGGAAGAGGTTGCCAACCGCGAAGTCGTGGAAAAGGTCATCGACTTTCTGGAAATCCAGTCCATCCGCAAGACCCCGGTGGCGCGTCTGCCCTACGGTCTGAAAAAGCGGGTGGAACTGGCCCGCGCGCTGGCAGCCGAACCCAGCCTGCTGCTGCTGGACGAACCGATGGCCGGCATGAACGTCGAGGAAAAAGAGGACATGTCCCGCTTCATCCTCGACGTGAACGACGAATTCGGCATGACCATCGCGCTTATTGAACACGACATGGGCGTTGTGATGGACCTCAGCGACCGCGTGGTCGTGATGGACTACGGTAAGAAGATCGGGGACGGCACCCCGGACGAGGTGCGCAACAACCAGGACGTCATCGACGCCTACCTGGGGGTGTCCCATGACTGATCTTGCCACGTTTGCGAACCAATTCTGCGGAGGCCTGACCAATGCCTGATCAACTACTCTTCGGCATGGAAGTTTTCCTGAACGGCCTGATGGCAGGCGTTCTGTATGCCCTTGTCGCCCTTGGCTTCGTGCTGATCTACAAGGCCTCGGGGATCTTCAACTACGCCCAGGGCGTGATGGCGCTGTTCGCGGCGCTGACGCTGGTGGGCATCATGGATGGCCAAGTGCCGTTCAGCCACCTGATCAACGCCGTTCTCGGCACCGATATCCACCACTTCGGTTGGCATGTCCCGGCGATCTTGGCGATTGTCTTTACCATGGCTGTGATGGTTCTGCTGGCCTGGGCCGTGCAGCGGTTCATCTTCCGCCACCTGGTCAACCAGGAACCGATCATCCTGTTCATGGCCACCATCGGGCTTGCCTATTTCATGGAAGGCTTTGGTGACATCATGTGGGGGTCTGACATCAAGAAACTGGATGTCGGTCTGCCGATGGGCATGAACGCCGTCATCGACGAAGCCACCTATGGCATCTTCGGCTATGGGTTCTTTATCGACAACCTGGACATCATCGCTGCCATCGTTGCCGCCGTGCTGGTGGGTGTGCTGGTGCTGTTCAGCCAGTACACCAAGCAGGGCCG
Organism: Thalassovita sp.; assembly: GCA_017792425.1. GTDB lineage: Bacteria > Pseudomonadota > Alphaproteobacteria > Rhodobacterales > Rhodobacteraceae > Thalassobius. Next base: position 19,105 of record CP051233.1, on the reverse strand, counting down.
CGCCATGCGCGCCGTGGCCGATGACCACCAGGCCGCGCTGTCGGTCGGCATCTCGCTGAACTTCATCTGGGTCATGGTGTGGTCTGTTGCCGGGTTCGTGGCGCTGGTCGCGGGCATCATGTGGGGTGCGAAATCGGGCGTGCAGTTTTCCCTGTCGCTGATTGCGCTGAAGGCGCTGCCGGTGCTGATGCTGGGCGGCTTTACCTCGATCCCCGGCGCCATCGTCGGCGGCCTGATCATCGGCGTGGGCGAAAAGATGTTCGAATTCATCGTCGGCCCGATGGTCGGCGGCGCCACGGAAAACTGGTTCGCCTATGTGCTGGCGCTGATCTTCCTGGTGTTCCGCCCGCAGGGCCTGTTCGGCGAAAAAATCATCGAGAGGGTGTAAGCATGAAAAAGCTGATCGCGCTCATCAACGTGGTCTCGTGGTCGGGCTTCTGGGCCTTCGGGTACATCGCCCTGACCGCCACCGATCTGACCGGAACCCAGGTGCTGACCGCGGCCTGCATCGCCGGCCTCGGGTTCCTGACCGGCATTGCCGCCTACGTGAAGCTGTCGCAGGGCCACAAAGTCAACAACACCGCGCTGGGGTTCACCCACGCACAAGAGCAGGGGTAAGGGAACATGTTCTATCGTGAAGCGGGCGATTTCAAAACGTCCTACGTCGATGACAACCAGACCTTCCCGATCAAGTTCGATCGGTTCCGGTACTACTTTGTCCTGTTCTTCGCCTTCCTGGTGGTCCCCTTCGTCATCAATGACTACTGGGTGAACGCCGTGTTCATGCCGTTCCTGATCTACGCGATCGCGGCGATCGGCCTGAACATCCTGGTGGGCTATTGCGGGCAGGTGTCGCTGGGCACCGGCGGGTTCATGGCGGTGGGCGCCTACGCCTGCTACAAGCTGATGACCGCCTTCCCCGAGGTGAACATCTTCTTCCACGTGCTGCTGGCCGGGGGCGTCACCGCCATCGTCGGCGTGCTGTTCGGCCTGCCCTCGCTGCGGATCAAGGGCTTCTACCTGGCCGTGGCCACGCTGGCTGCGCAGTTCTTCCTGGTGTGGCTGTTCAACAAGGTGCCGTGGTTCTACAACTACTCGGCTTCAGGCCAGATCAGCGCCCCGGAACGCACCGTGTTCAACGTCCCCGTCACTGGCGCCAACACCGATGCCTGGGCCACCTACCTGTTCTGCCTGGTGTTCGTCACCATCAGCGCCATCGTCGCACGCAACCTGACCCGCGGGTCGGTGGGCCGCAAGTGGATGGCGATCCGCGACATGGACATCGCCGCCGAGATCATCGGCGTGGACCCCCTGCGGTCCAAGCTCAGCGCCTTCGCGGTCAGCTCGTTCTTCATCGGGGTATCCGGCGCGCTGTTCTTCTCGGTCTACCTCGGCGCGGTCGAGGTCGGCGAGGCGTTCGGCATTACCAAGTCGTTCCTGGTGCTGTTCATGATCATCATCGGCGGCCTGGGCTCCATCTTCGGATCTTTCGCCGGGGCGGCCTTCCTTGTGCTGCTGCCGGTGCTGCTGAAAAACGTTCTTGTGGGCATGTTGGGCTGGCCGACAGACCTGGCCGCGCACCTGGAATTCATCATCGTCGGCGCGCTGATCATCACGTTCCTGATCCTGGAACCGCACGGTCTGGCACAGCTTTGGCGCGTCGCGAAAGAGAAACTACGGCTTTGGCCCTTCCCGCACTAGGGGCGGGCCCAGGCAAAACCGGGGGCATACCCCCGGCCTTCATCAACCATCGGATATGACCAAAGGGAGGAATTAAACCGATGAAGACGAAACTGATTACTGCTGCCGTTGCTGGTATCATGGCTGCCGCACCTGCCATGGCTGACCTGACCTTCACGTCGCTCAGCTACCGGACCGGCCCCTACGCCGCGAACGGCATCCCCTTCGCGGATGGCTACACCGACTACTTCACCCTGCTGAATGAACGCGACGGCGGCATCGGCGGCGAAAAGATCAACATGATCGAGTGTGAAACCGGCTATAACACCGAAAAAGGCGTGGAATGCTATGAATCCACCAAGGGGTCGGGCGCGCTTGTGTACCAGCCGCTGTCGACCGGTATCACCTACCAGCTGATCCCCAAGGCCACCGCTGACGGCATCCCGGTCCACTCGATGGGCTATGGCCGGACTTCGGCCGCCAACGGTGACGTGTTCAAGTGGGTGTTCAACTACCCGGCAACCTACTGGGATGGCGCTTCGATCGCGGTCAAGCACATCATGGACGTCGAAGGCGGCGACATCAAAGGCAAGAAGATCGCGCTGGTCTACCACAACTCTGCCTACGGCAAGGAACCGATCCGCACCCTGGAAGAGCTGTCGAAGAAGCATGGCTTCGAACTCAGCCTGCTGGCAGTTGACCACCCCGGTCAGGAACAGAAATCCCAGTGGCTGCAAATCCGCCGCGAACGCCCGGACTATGTCCTGATGTGGGGCTGGGGCGTGATGAACCAGGTGGCCATCCAGGAAGCCGCGAACATCCGTTTCCCGATGGACAAGTTCATCGGCATCTGGTGGTCGGGTTCGGAAAACGACGTGCTGCCTGCCGGTGACGGCGCCAACGGCTACAAGGCCCTGGCCCTTGCAAACCCCGGCAGCGACTTCGCCATCTATGACGACATGAAGAAATATGTCGTTGATGCTGGCAAGGCCGCCGGCGCAGGCGACCAGCTGGGCACCGTGCTGTATAACCGTGGCATGTACGCCGCGATGCTGGCAGCCGAAGCTGTGAAAACCGCGCAGGCCATGCACGGCGTCGCGGCGATCAATGCCGCGCAGATGCGTGACGGCATGGAAAACTTGGAAATGACCGAAGCGAAAATGGCGGCCCTGGGCCTGGCCGACTTCGCGCCGGAGTTCAAGTCGTCCTGCCAGAACCACGGCGGTTCGGGCGTTGGCAAGGTCCAGCAGTGGGATGCCGGTGCGAAGAAGTGGAGCGTGATCACTGATTGGATCGCGGCCGACCGTGAAATCGTCGATCCGCTGATCGCCGAGGACTCGGCTGCCTTCGCCAAGGAAAACGGCATCGAAGGCAATTGCAAATAAGCCTCTGACACCCTTCCCGGCCGCGCCTGACGCGGCCGGGATCCACCCGAACGATATTCAGAAAGTAGACGCAGATGCTGGACGCAGGAACCACCGATGAGACCCTCCTGGAGGTCAACAACATCGAGGTGATCTACAACCACGTGATCCTTGTGCTGAAAGGTGTCAGCCTGAAGGTGCCCAAGGGCGGCATCACCGCCTTGCTGGGCGGCAACGGCGCGGGCAAGACCACCACGCTCAAGGCGATCTCGAACCTGCTGCATTCCGAACGCGGCGAGGTGACCAAGGGCAACATTACCTATCGCGGCGACCGTGTGCAGGATCTGAACCCCGCCGAACTGGTGAAAAAGGGCGTGATCCAGGTGATGGAGGGCCGCCACTGTTTCGAACACCTCACGGTCGAGGAAAACCTGCTGACCGGGGCCTATACCCGCAATGCCTCTCGCGGCGACATCGACGCGGACCTGAACATGGTCTACGACTATTTCCCGCGCCTGAAGGAACGCCGCCGCAGCCAGGCCGGATATACCTCTGGCGGGGAACAGCAGATGGTGGCGATCGGTCGTGCGATCATGTCCCGCCCCGAATGTATTCTGCTGGACGAACCCTCGATGGGCCTGGCCCCGCAGTTGGTCGAGGAAATCTTCAACATCGTGAAGAACCTCAACGAAAAGGAAGGTGCGACCTTCCTGCTGGCGGAACAGAACACCAACGTGGCGCTGCGCTTTGCCCATTACGGCTACATCCTGGAATCGGGTCGCGTCGTGATGGACGGTCCTGCCAAGGAACTGCGCGAAAACCCGGACGTGAAGGAATTCTACCTCGGCATGTCCGACGAAGGCCGCAAGAGCTTCCGCGAAGTCCGCTCCTATCGTCGTCGCAAGCGTTGGCTTAGCTGATCCGGGCCGCGTCCCGAAAACAAAGGGACAGGCGACAAGCCTGCCCACCCCAACAGTGATTACGCCGGGCGCCGTTCTTCGCCCAGGCAGGAGAGCCGTAGATGACCCGTTATTTTGACGACCTCGAAACACGCAGCGCCGATGCCCGCGCCGCCGCCCATGCCGACGACCTGCCCCGCCAGCTCGCCCGCGCACAAGTGCTGCCGGGCTATGGGACCAGCCTGTCGGGCGTCGAGACCGCCAAGATCACCTCGGTCGCCGACCTGGCCAAGCTGCCGGTGCTGCGCAAGTCCGACCTGGGCAAGGCGCAGGCCGAAAACGCGCCGTTCGGCGGGCTGACCACCCGGTCCGTCAGCGGGTTCGCGCATATCTTCCAGTCACCCGGCCCGATCTACGAACCGGGCGGAACCGAACATGATTGGTGGCGCATGGGCCGTTTCCTGCACGCCTGCGGCATCGGCAAGGGCGACATCGTGCAGAACTGCTTTGGCTATCACCTGACCCCTGCCGGGATGATCTTTGAATCCGGCGCGCGCGCCGTGGGGGCCGCCGTGCTGCCCGCCGGCACCGGGCAGACCGAACTGCAGGCCCGCGCGGCTGCCGATATCGGCGTCACTGCCTATGCCGGCACCCCCGATTACCTGAAGGTCATCCTGGACAAGGCCGACGCGATGGGCCTGAAACTGGGCATCACCAAGGCGGCCGTCGGTGGTGGGGCGCTGTTCCCGTCGCTGCGGCAGGAATACAAGGACCGCGGCATTTTCTGCCTGCAAAGCTACGCCACCGCCGATCTGGGCAACATCGCCTACGAATCCGACGCGATGGAAGGCATGATCGTGGATGAACACGTCATCGTCGAAATCGTCACCCCCGGCACCGGCGATCCCGTCGCTCCCGGCCAGGTGGGCGAGGTCGTCGTGACCACCCTGAACCCCGACTATCCGCTGATCCGCTTCGCCACCGGTGATCTCAGCGCGATCCTGCCCGGTGTCAGCCCCTGTGGCCGCACCAACCTGCGGATCAAGGGCTGGATGGGCCGCGCCGACCAGACCACCAAGATCAAGGGCATGTTCGTCCGCCCCGAACAGGTGGCCGCGCTGGTCGCCAAGCATTCGGAAATCGTCAAGGCCCGCGTCATCGCAGGCCGCGAAGGCGAAATGGACACCATGACCGTTCAGATAGAGGCGAACGGCGGCAGCGCCCAGGACTTCGGCAAATCCGTGGCCGAAGTGCTGAAGCTGAAGGGCAAGATAGAGGTCGTCACCCCCGGCAGCCTGCCGAATGACGGGAAAGTTATCGAAGATCTGCGCACTTACGACTAAGCTGACCGGCAGAACCCGCAAGGAGATCTGCCATGCTCACCTGTCGTTCCTTCATCGGGGCCGTGGCGCTTTGGGCGTCCACGGCCTTTCCGTCCTGGGCTGACGATTTCGCGCTGATCCTGACCAACCGTGATTATGACCGCGTCGCGGATGCCACGGATGCCGCCGATTACCGCGCCTATGCCGAAATGCTGCGCAAGGCCGGCTTCCGTGTGTTCGGCGGCGAAAGCTGGGTCGCCCGGTCCATGTCCGACGCCGCGCTGGAATTCCGAAACACGCTGGATCGCGCGCAGGTGGACCGTGTCGTCGTGGTGGTTTCGGGCCGCATGGCCGCAGGCCCGACGGATAGCTGGCTGTTGGCGCGGGATTACCGCACGGTGGATGCGCTGAACGTCGGGCAATACGCCCTGTCGCTCAGTACCCTTGCCGACATGTTAGAGGCACATCCGGGCAAGGCGCTGATGGTGGTCGCGCCCTCGCTGGGTGGCCGCGAACCGCTGGGCGCGGGACTGCAGGGCGGGGTCAGGAAACTGCCCCTGCTGCAAGGGGTGACGATGATGCGCGGCCGCGCCGACAAGGCCTTGCCGATCCTCCGGGATCGCGTGCTGGGCCGGTCTGAACCGCTGGGCCAATTGGCCGACGTGGCGGATTTGGGCGTTTCGCTGTCGGGGTACCTGCCCGATGCGCACCCGCTGGGCGGTGGCGGGGGGGGCGCCACTCCGCCACCCGTAGACGCCGATTCCGCTTACTGGAGCGCGGTCCGCGATATCGGCACGGTGGATGCTTACCGCGCCTACCTGAACCGCTTTCCTCGGGGTCTGTTCGCCGCCGAGGCCCGCCGCCTGATAGACGACATCCAGCAGCAATCCGCCCGTCAGGCCGAGGCTGCCGAAAATGCGCTGAACCTCAGCCGCGACGCCCGGCGCGAAATTCAGCGCCAACTGACCCTGCTGGGGTTCAGCACGCGGGGGATCGACGGTATCTTTGGTCCCGGATCGCGCGCCGCCATCGCCGCGTACCAGCGCAGCAAGGGCTGGACCGATACCGGGTTTCTGGACGCCGCACTGATGGACACCCTGCGCCGCGACGCGCTGGTGCGCGCCCGCCAGTTGGAAGAGGAAGAACGCCAGCGGCGCATTGAACAGGAACGCCAGGACCGCGAGTATTGGGACCGGACAGGTAAAGGCGGCTCCGAGGACGGGTTGCGCCAATACCTGCGCCGCTTCCCGGACGGGCTCTATGCCGACATTGCCCGCGAACGGTTGGAATTCTTTGAACGTGGACGCCGCGACCGGGCCGATCAGCAGATGCGCGCCGCCTGGGATGAAACCCGCCGCCTGGACACGGTTGATGCCTACCGCGCGTTCCTGGCACGATACCCGCGCAGCGACTTTGCGCAGGACGCGCAGGACCGGATAGAGGAACTGGAGGCAGAAGACCGCAACCGTGACCAGATCGAGCGCGATAAGGCCGAAGAAGCCGTCGTCGCCGGGAATCCCGTTGCGCGCCTTTTTGTGGAACGTGCGCTGCAGTCAGCCGGTCTTAATCCCGGCGAGGTGGACGGCGAGTTCGACCGCCAGACCCGCCGCGCCATCCGGCAATTCCAGCGCGCGGCAGACCTGCCGGTGACCGGCTTCGTTTCGCAGGCGACGATGGTCCGGCTGATGACGCGGGCGCGTCCATGACTCGTACGTTTCAAGCCTCGAACCGTACGGGTTGACAGGTTAACGAATTGCAAAAGCTGCGTCCGCTGGCCCGGTTGGGCAGGTAAGCGGGCGCTTTCTGAACCGCGGCCCGGCACCGGATTTCCGGCGCGGTTTGCGTGTTGCCCAACAAAAAAGACCGCCCCGGCATCAGCGCGGGGCGGTCTTTTTTCGTTCTCTGACCGTATCTTAGCCCTGGCGGGCCTTGAAACGGCGCTGCGTCTTGTTGATGACGTAGACGCGGCCTTTACGGCGCACGACACGGCAGTCGCGGTGACGCTGCTTCAGCGAGCGGAGCGAGTTCTTGACCTTCATGGTCCTCTCCTTCATTCGCGGCGCGCCTTGCGCCTGGGTTTGCGGGTCGCTTCAGGGAAGCGAGGTAAATGGTGGGCGGTACAAGGATCGAACTTGTGACCCCTACGATGTCAACGTAGTGCTCTACCGCTGAGCTAACCGCCCGTATTTGCCCGGTTTGGCACCTTGCCCCTAATGAAAGGGGCGCGGAATTCCGCGCCGGTTTGCGCTCTATATAAAGAGTCGGCGGGGGGATCAAGGGCTTTTGATAGCAAGAATATTCAGTCTAATGTATTTCTTGAGACAGGAGAGTGCATGCCGAAAGCCGCGTACAGACTGACAGAGCCGGAAACACGCACGACCAGCGTGGTTTTCGCATCGCCGCACAGCAGCCGAGAGTATCCGAAAAGCTTTCTGCGCCAGACGGTTCTGGACGATCATACGATCCGGTCCTCCGAAGATGCCTTCGTGGATCAGCTGTTTGCCGCCGCCCCACGGTTCGGTGCGCCCCTGCTAGAGGCCCGCGCCCCCCGCGCCTTCGTGGATATGAACCGCAGCGCGGATGAACTGGATCCGGCCCTGGTGCAGGGAATGCGCAAAGTCACCTATAATCCGCGAATCATGTCCGGGCTTGGCGTGGTGCCCCGTGTCGTTGCCAATTCCCGTTGTATCTACAGCGGCAAACTGCCCTTGTCCGAGGTTCAGGACAGGATCAGAACCTACTGGCACCCCTACCATGAACGCCTGCAGGATTTGTTGGCGGATTCCCACGCCCTGTTCGGCGAGGCGATCCTGATCGACTGCCATTCCATGCCGCACGAAGCACTGGACAGCCTCGTCCGCTCCGGCGCCCGTCGGTCAGAGGTGGTGCTGGGTGACAGGTTCGGGGCCGCGGCCTCGGCTGAGGTGATGGAGGTGATCGAAAACGCCTTCCGCGCCGAAGGCCTGACTGTCTCTCGTAACGCGCCTTTCGCCGGGGCCTACACCACGCAGCACTATGGCCGCCCGTCGCGGAACCAGCACGTCGTTCAGGTGGAAATTGATCGCGCGCTTTACATGAATGAACAGCTGATTCGACCGAACAACAACTTCCGCCCGCTGCAAGAAGCGCTGACCCGGGTGATTGCCCGTATCACAGCCTTTGGTGAAGCAGAGAAAAGCCTGGCCGCCGAGTAATCAGCGCAGCGAACGCCCCTTCAGAATAGCGTCGTGGCCAAAGCGTTTGCGAATCTCGTCCGTCGCGCGTTCGGCCCTGCTGCGGGTTTCGGCCTGTGGATCCAGCAGATCGCCGGACAGGCCGGTTTCACTGGCCGGGCACAGATCTGAGAGGCCAACGCCGATCAGCCGGTAGGGTTTGCCGGGTGGCACCTGATCAAACAGTGCCCGCGCAACCCGATATATGCGGTCGGCCAGTTGGACGGGTTCGCGCTGGCTTTGGCGGCGGGTCAGTAGCTTGTAGTCTGCCAGTTTTAGTTTCAGCGTGATGACCCGCCCCGCCAGCGCCCGCGCCTTGGCCCGGTCCGCGACTTTTTCAGCCAGCCGCCAGATATGGCCGTCCAGCAGGTCGCTGTCCGAGATGTCCTCGAAAAACGTGGTTTCGTTAGAGATCGACTTGATCGGTTCGTGTGCAGATACCCGACGGCTGTCCTGTCCGCGCGCCAGATGCCACAGCCTGTCTCCCATCGATCCGAACCGCAGATGCAAGTCCTGCCGGTCCCAACGCAGTAGGTCGGCAAATGTGCGTATCCCCGCCTTGTCCAGCGCAGACTGCGTGGCCTGCCCGACCCCCCAGATCAGCCGCACCGGTTTGTCGCGCAGGAAATCGGCGGTTTCGGCCTGTCCGATCACGGCGAACCCCTGCGGTTTGTCCAGGTCCGAGGCGACCTTGGCCAGGAACTTGTTGTGACTGAGCCCGATTGACCCTGTTACCCCCAGTTCCGTGCGCATGCGCCTGACCAGCTTGGCCAGCATCACCGCCGGAGGAACGCCATGCAGCCGTTGGGTGCCGGACAGGTCCATGAACGCTTCGTCCAGCGACAGGGGTTGGATCGCGGGGGTCAGTTCTTCCATCATGGTGCGGATTTGGCGGGAAACCTCGGCATAGAGGGACATGCGCGGTTTGATCACCACCGCGTCAGGGCAAAGCTTCAGCGCCTGGAACATGGGCATGGCGGATTTGACCCCGCGGATGCGCGCCACGTAACAGGCGGTGGACACCACCCCGCGCCGACCCCCGCCGATGATCACGGGTTTGTCGGCCAAGTCCGGGTTGTCGCGCTTCTCCACGCTGGCATAGAACGCGTCGCAATCCATGTGGGCGATGGTCAGGTCCAGTAATTCAGGATGCGCCACCACGCGCGGGCTGCGACATGCTGGGCAGCGGGATCCGCTGTCGTGAACGGTCAGGCAATCGCGGCACAGGGTTGGCATGGGTTCCGGCTTGGGCATGGTGATTGCCCATGATTATATGCGTGGCATGGACGAAGATACAGATTTCCACGGGGCCAAACTGGCCTTGTTCATCGGCGGGCAACTGACCGTGATCCAGCGCGACGACCGTCCCGGTCTGCCCTGGGCGGGATATCTTGATCTGCCCGGCGGTGGCCGTGAGGCTGCGGAAACGCCGGTGGAATGTGTTCTGCGTGAAACCTATGAAGAACTTGGGCTGAGCCTGACGCAGCGTGATCTGGTGTGGGGGAGGCCATTTCTGACGACCGAGGGAACGGGCTGGTTCTTTGCCGCGCAACTGACCGCGAAGGCCACGCAATCCGTGCGGTTCGGAAGCGAGGGGCAATGCTGGGCATTGATGCCGCCAGAACAATACATGACCCACCCGCAGGCCATCCCCCATTTCGCGGCGCGTGTCAGGATCGTTCGGCAAGAATTGGGACAAATAGTTTGCGGGCCGCAGCCTTAGATATTCGCGATTTCTGACAGGATTGCTTGCGCCGCTTCGCGTGGCGAAGGTGCGGCCCAGATCGGACGCCCGACAACGATGTGATCGGCACCGTCCGCCAGCGCCTGCGCCGGGGTGGCTACGCGTTTCTGATCGCCGAGTGCGGCGCCAGCCGGGCGCACGCCGGGGGTGACGATCAGGCGGCCGTCGGCCTGGGGCAGGGCGCGGATCAGCGCGGCTTCTTGCGGGCTGGCGATGACGCCATCGGCTCCGGCCTCGAACGCTCGGGCGGCGCGTTCCAGCACCAGATCCTTTACATCGCCCGGTTTGATCAGGCTGGCATCAAGGTCTGCGCGGTCCAACGAGGTCAGGATAGTGACGGCCAGAATCTTCAAGTCCTTGCCTGCCGCACCTTCCTTGGCTGCGCGTACTACATGGGGGTCTCCGTGCACGGTCAGGAAATCCAGATCGAACTGCGCGACGCCCCGCACGGCGTTTTCCACCGTCGCGCCGATGTCGAAGAATTTCATGTCCAGGAAGATGCGCTTGCCGTGTTCTTGCTTCAACTCGTTCGCCAGGGCCAGCCCGCCGCCGGTCAGCATCCCCAGCCCGATCTTGTAGAACGACACGGCGTCGCCCAGCGTTTCGGCCAGATTCAGCCCGTCGAGTACGTTGGGCAGATCAAGGGCGACTATCAGGCGATCATCGGACATTGGGGACTCCTTTGTTTGCTGCGTCCTTTTCGCGGGATCGCCTGCCTGCGTCAAGCGGGGTAGGGACGGGAAAAAACACCGGCCAAACCGTCGCAGGGGTTGAACGGGCGGGGCGTAACCTCCACCTAGGAATCGAGGCCCGGAAAGGGGTGTGCCGCACAGGTGGGCATTCCGGCAAGGGGCGCTTGTAAAAGGAGAGAACGATGGACTTGAACAAGTTCACGGAGCGGTCGCGCGGTTTCATTCAGGCCGCCCAGACGATCGCCATGCGGGAAGGCAATCAGCGGCTGCTTCCCGAACACATTCTGAAAGCATTGATGGACGACGACCAGGGGCTATCCGCAAACCTGATCAAACGCGCTGGTGGAGAGCCCGCCCGTGTGAGCGAAGCGGTGAACGCCGCCGTCGAAAAGCTGCCCAAGGTGTCGGGTGACGCGGGGCAGGTGTATCTGGACAACCTTTCCGCCAAGGTTCTGGGCGAGGCAGAGGAAATCGCCAAGAAAGCGGGCGACAGCTTTGTGCCCGTGGAACGCATCCTGATGGCGCTGGCGATGGTTAAATCCAAGGCCAAGGATGCGTTGGACGCAGGTGCGGTGACCCCCCAACAATTGAACGCTGCGATCAACGACATCCGCAAGGGTCGGACCGCTGACAGCGCGTCGGCTGAAGAAGGTTATGACGCGCTGAAAAAATACGCCCGCGATCTGACCGAGGCAGCCGAGCAGGGCAAGATCGACCCGATCATTGGCCGGGACGAGGAAATCCGCCGTTCCATGCAGGTTCTCAGCCGCCGGACAAAGAACAATCCGGTGTTGATCGGCGAGCCCGGTGTGGGGAAAACCGCGATCGCCGAAGGCATGGCCCTGCGCATCATCAACGGCGACGTGCCGGAAAGCCTGAAGAACAAGAAACTGCTGGCGCTGGACATGGGCGCGCTCATCGCCGGTGCGAAGTACCGTGGTGAATTCGAGGAACGACTGAAGGCCATCCTGAAGGAAATCGAAGCCGCTGCGGGTGAGATCATCCTGTTCATCGACGAAATGCACACGCTTGTCGGTGCAGGGAAAACTGACGGTGCGATGGATGCTGCCAACCTGATCAAACCGGCACTGGCGCGCGGTGAGCTGCACTGCATCGGCGCAACCACGCTGGATGAATACCGAAAATACGTTGAAAAGGACGCGGCGCTTGCCCGCCGGTTCCAGCCCGTGATGGTCGAAGAACCGACCGTCGAGGATACAATCAGCATCCTGCGTGGTATCAAGGAGAAGTACGAACTGCACCATGGCGTGCGCATCAGTGACTCGGCCTTGGTGGCAGCGGCAACGCTGTCGCACCGCTATATCACGGACCGTTTCCTGCCCGACAAGGCAATCGACCTTGTGGACGAAGCTGCCAGCCGCCTGCGGATGGAGGTGGATTCCAAGCCCGAAGAACTGGACCAGTTGGACCGCAACATTCTGCAGATGCAGATCGAGGTCGAAGCCCTGAAGCTGGAAGATGACGCCGCCAGCAAGGATCGACTGTCGACCCTGGAAAAGGAACTGGCCGATCTGCAGGAACGCAGTGCAGAACTGACCGCCAAGTGGCAGGCCGAACGGGATAAACTGGCCGGTGCCCGCGATCTGAAGGAACAGCTGGACAAGGCGCGCGCCGACCTGGAAATCGCCAAGCGCGAGGGCAACCTGGCCAAGGCGGGTGAGCTGTCTTACGGCGTGATCCCGCAACTGGAAAAACAATTGGCGCAGGCCGAAGTCGCCGAAGAAGGCGGCATCATGGTCGAAGAGGCCGTGCGCCCTGAACAGATCGCGCAGGTGGTTGAACGTTGGACCGGCATCCCCACCGCGAAAATGCTGGAAGGCGAGCGTGAAAAGCTGCTGGCAATGGAGGACGGCCTGCACAAGCGCGTCATCGGGCAGAACGCGGCAGTCAAGGCCGTGGCCAATGCCGTGCGCCGCGCGCGCGCCGGGTTGAATGACGAAAACCGCCCGCTGGGATCGTTCCTGTTCCTTGGCCCGACCGGTGTTGGCAAGACCGAGCTGACCAAGGCGGTGGCGGAATTCCTGTTCGACGATGACAACGCGATGGTCCGCATCGACATGTCGGAGTTCATGGAGAAACATTCGGTATCCCGCCTGATCGGCGCCCCTCCGGGCTATGTCGGCTATGATGAGGGCGGTGTCCTGACCGAAGCCGTTCGTCGCCGTCCCTATCAGGTTGTGCTTTTCGACGAGGTGGAAAAGGCCCACCCGGACGTGTTCAACGTGCTGCTGCAGGTCCTGGACGACGGCGTTCTGACCGATGGTCAGGGCCGGACGGTGGATTTCAAGCAGACGCTGATCATTCTGACCTCGAACCTGGGGGCGCAGGCGCTCAGCCAGTTGCCGGACGGGGCCGACAGTTCGGACGCCAAGCGGGACGTGATGGACGCGGTGCGTGCGCACTTCCGCCCCGAGTTCCTGAACCGCTTGGATGAGATCATCATCTTTGACCGTCTGGGCCGCAAGGACATGTCGGGGATCGTGGACATTCAACTGGCGCGTCTTGCCAAGCGACTGGCAGGCCGCAAGATCGCGCTGGAACTGGATGAGGATGCGCGCAAGTGGCTGGCGGACGAAGGGTACGACCCGGTGTTCGGCGCACGCCCCTTGAAGCGGGTGATCCAACGTGCGTTGCAGGATCCGTTGGCTGAATTGCTGCTTGGCGGTGATGTGAAGGACGGTGCGTCCGTTCCAGTTACGGCAGGCCCTGACGGGCTGATCATCGGGGATCGCGTTGGGTCTTCGAACCGGCAACCACCAAAGGACGCTGTCGTCCACTGACATGGAAAGCCCGCCGGTTACGGCGGGCTTTTTCAGGCGTAGGGGATCAGTTTTCCGGGGGTGGGATCCTGCGCAGCATCATAGCTGGACCGCGCTGCGCGAATATCCGCGTGGTGTGTGTCTGCCCAATCCAGAAGTTGTACAATCGGCGTCATCGCGGATTGGCCAAGCGCGGTCAGGGCATATTCCACGCTGGGGGGCTTGGTCGGGAAAACCGTCCGTGCCACCAGCCCATCGCGTTCCAGATTACGCAGGCTTTGGGTGAGCATCCGTTTGGAAATATCGGGGACACCACGTTGCAGTTCCGAAAACCGCATGGGGCGGCAAGACAGAAGGATCAGTAACAGGGTCGTCCACTTTTCGCCGACCCTGTCCAGAACGTCGCGGACAGGGCAGGCCGTGCTATCCACCTTTTGGCCTGTGTCCATCTGGAACCGCCTTAGAATTTCAGAGGGTTGGGGGTTACCTTCATGTGTCCTGGGCATGGAAACCTGCCTTCTTACAACGCCAATCCATAAGGTCTAGATAAGAGACCATATCTAATAATTAGACCGAAAGGAAGCTCCATGTCCCCCACTATCCTGATCACCGGCGCCAACGGCCAGTTGGGTCGCCTTGTCATCAAGGAACTGCTGAAATCGATCCCGGCTGAACTAATTGCCGCATTGGTCCGGCGGCCGGAAACGGCAGCGGATCTGCGTGATCTTGGCATCCTGATCCGGCAGGGGGACTATACTGACCCCCCATCGCTGAAGGCTGCATTGAAAGGGATTGAAAAGCTGTTGCTGATCTCCTCATCGGAAGTTGGTCAGCGCGCACAGCAACATCGCAATGTGATTGATGCGGCCAAAGCCGCCGGGGTGTCGCTGGTCGCTTATACCAGCCTGCTGCGCGCCGATAGTTCGCCCTTGGCGCTGGCACGTGAACATGCCGAAACCGAAGCCTACCTGAAAGTAAGCGGTATCCCGCATGTGCTGTTGCGGAATGGCTGGTATAGCGAAAACACCATTGGCAACGCGTCGATGGCGCTTGCGAATGGCGGTTATATCGGCGCAATCGGGAACGGACGCATTTCGGGCGCGCCGCGTGCGGACTACGCGGCTGCGGCTGCGACGGTCCTGACTTCTGACCAGATGCAGGCGGGAAAGGTTTACGAACTTGCCGGGGACACCTCTTTTTCTCTGCCGGAACTGGCGGCGGAAACGGCCCGCCTGTCGGGCAAGCAAGTGAGCTATTCCAACCTGCCGCAAGACGCCTACGCGGCAGCGTTGTCACAAATTGGATTGCCCGAAGCATTTGCCGGTATCCTTGCGGATTCGGATGTCGGAGCCAGTTCCGGCGCTTTGGAGGAGAACGGCAAGGCGCTTAGCGCCCTGATCGGCCGCCCAACCACGCCGTGGCAGGAAACCCTGTCAGCTACACTGTCGGCCTGAAAAGAAGCGGCCCGGCAAGCGCCGCCGGGCCATTTCCTTCAGCTATTCCATGCCGATGGCAGACCGGGTGATGGTATCCAGCAGCGTCTCGACCTCTTTCATCGGTCCTTCGGGCATAGAGCGATAGCCAATGATCGTCTGCCCAGGATTATCCGGCAACTGGGCGACGAAGATACCGTACGGGCAGAACCGCAGGTTCATCGGGTCTGCCTCCATCACTTTGCGGGACAGGTTTGCCGAGCAGAAGGAAAACACTTCGGCCTTGGCAAATATGGTGACGTCAGATCCCACATCTGCCCGGGTCCGTTCCAGCATGTCCCCGACATGGGACACCGCATCAATAACCAAGCCCTGATCCACGATCGCGTTTTCCAATCCGAACACGACGTCCTCGTAGCTTTCGTCAGTGGAGTAACTGACCAGCTGATCAGCCAGTCCAGCCGAAGCGGCAAGCACCAGGCCAGCCGCGATAACAAGAGCTTTCATTGTAAAATCTCCTCCGGGTGATAGGGTCAGCCTGCATTGCAGGTGACGGTAAATCATAACTCTACATTAGTTTTTGTCTGACACCATGACGCATATCAAAAGGAGAATTTGAATGGAATTCGCGGCGAACGTCCTGACCCTGCTGGTGCAGGTCTTCGTGTTCATCGCGGGTCTGGTGACGTTGACGGGCTTTGTGCTGTACGTGGTGGACCGGACGCAGAAAGCTGATGCCATCCGACGCAACTATCCGGTGATTGGCCGGTTCCGGCACCTGTTCACCAGTCTTGGTGAATTCTTTCGCCAGTATTTCTTTGCGATGGACCGCGAGGAGATGCCGTTCAACCGCGCACAAAGGGATTGGGTGTACCATTCCACTTCCGGGCAGGGTAACACCGTGGCCTTTGGGTCCACGCGAAACCTGTCCATCCCCGGCACCCCGATTTTCGTGAATGCGGCGTTTCCTCCGCTGGACGATGAATTCGCCGCGACCAAGCCGATGGTGATCGGAGCAGGCGCACGCCAGCCCTTTACCGCACGGTCGATTTTCAACATTTCGGGCATGAGCTATGGCGCGATTTCCCGCCCGGCAGTCGAGGCGCTGAGCCGTGGCGCGGCCAAGGCCGGGGTTTGGCTGAATACCGGCGAAGGCGGGCTGTCCCCATATCATTTGCAAGGTGGCTGCGACATCGTTTTCCAGATCGGTACGGCGAAATACGGGGTTCGGGACGAAACCGGCATGCTGAGTGACGACAAACTGCGCGAGGCGGCCGCGCATACGCAGGTCAAGATGTTCGAGCTGAAGCTGGCCCAAGGGGCCAAGCCGGGCAAAGGGGGTATTCTGCCAGCCGAGAAGATCAACGAAGAGGTGTCCCGAATTCGCGGCGTTCCGATCGGCAAGGACAGCATTTCCCCCAACCGCCACGAGGAGATCGACAGTTTCAGCGATTTGCTGGACATGACTTGCCGGATCCGGGACGTGACCGGCAAGCCCTGCGGGTTCAAGACAGTGATCGGGTCGTCCGACGCGTGGGAAGAATTCTTTGCCCTGATTGCGAAGCGCGGCGCGGACTGCGCCCCCGATTTCATCACCGTGGATGGTGGTGAGGGGGGAACCGGTGCGGCCCCCATGCCACTGATTGATCTGGTTGGCATGCCCATCCGCGAGGCCCTGTTGCGCATGGTGGATTTGCGTGACCGACACGGGCTGAAGGATCGCATCCGCATCATCGCCAGCGGCAAGCTGGTAAACCCTGGGGACGTGGCTTGGGCCATCTGCGCGGGGGCGGACTTCGTCACCTCGGCGCGCGGCTTCATGTTCTCGCTTGGCTGCATTCAGGCCATGAAATGCAACAAGAACACCTGCCCCACCGGCATCACGACCCACGACCCAGGCCTGCAGCGCGGCCTTGTGGTAGAGGACAAGTACCTGCGCGTTGCCAATTACGCCAAGTCCATCATCAAGGAGGTTGAGACCATCGCCCATTCCGTGGGCGTGGCCGAACCCCGTCTGATGCGTCGCCGTCATGTGCGGATTGTGCAGGCCAACGGTGATTCCGTCCCGCTGAACAAGATCAGGCCAAGTTACAATCCGGGCACGCCAACGTGAGATGATGTGGTTTGGCCCATCCGCCGCCCCATGCCTATTGTCAGAGTGAACAGGCATAGGGGACACATATGGCCAACCGTTGGACAAATGACATTTCGCCGGACACGGTGACGCCAGAATACATCTATATGAACCGCCGCCAGATGCTGGGTGGAATGATTGGCGCGGGACTGGCAGGCGTGGCTGCCCCCGCTCGCGCCGAGGCACTGCAACCGAACAGTTGGGAAGACATCACCAGCTACAATAACTTCTACGAATTCGGCACCGGCAAGGATGACCCGGCCCGTTATGCCGGTGCACTGACAACGTCGCCGTGGTCGGTCAGAATGGATGGGATGGTGGATCGTCCCGGCGACTACGCCCTAGAGGACATCCTTTCGAAAATGACGATCGAGGAACGTATCTATCGGTTCCGCTGCGTCGAGGCATGGTCGATGGTCGTTCCGTGGAACGGGTTCGAGCTGAATGACCTGCTTGAACTGGCCGGGGTTCAGGAGGGAGCGCGCTATGTCGCCTTTGAAACCTTGCACCGCCCCGAGGAAATGCGCGGGCAACGGTCCCCGATCTTGGCCTGGCCATATGTAGAGGGTCTGCGCCTCGACGAAGCGCGCCATCCCCTGACACTCTTGGCGACAGGCATTTACGGCAAGCCCCTTCCCAACCAGAACGGCGCGCCGTTGCGGTTGGTCGTTCCGTGGAAATATGGCTTTAAGTCCATCAAATCCATCGTCCGCATATCACTGACTGACCGCCAGCCGCCCACAAGCTGGAACAGGCTGATCCCGGACGAATATGGGTTTTATAGCAACGTGAATCCGCAAGTGGATCATCCTCGCTGGTCGCAGGCCACGGAAAGGCGGATAGGCGGCGGGCTATTTTCCAGGCGGCAAGACACTTTCATGTTCAACGGATACGCGGACCAAGTCGCCGCCCTCTACGACGGCATGGACCTGCGCAGGAATTACTGACCCAATGGGCCGCATGGAGAAAACACCACCACCAACACTTGTATATGTGCTTGGCGCCGCCTGGGCGGCCTACCTGTTCTGGTTGGGCGCAACCGGAGGCTTGGGGGCGGAACCGATCCGGGCTTTGGAACATGCCTATGGAATCGCCGCGCTGAACTTGCTGGTGCTGGGCTTGTGCATTTCACCCCTCCGCAGGTTCGCCGGAGTGAACCTGCTGCGTTATCGTCGCGCTGTTGGGGTCACGTCCTTCTTTTTCGTGCTGTGTCATCTGGTCGTCTGGGCGGTGTTGGACCTTCAGTCGCCTGCGCGTCTTTGGGCAGACATCGTGAAGCGCCCATATATTACGGTGGGTATGGTTGCGTTCATTTTGCTTCTGCCGTTGGCGGCCACATCGAACAACAGGTCGGTCCGATGGCTGGGGGCGAAATGGCGACAGATGCACCGGCTGACCTTTGTTGCGGTCCCGTTGGCCGGCATTCACTTCATCATGGGGCGCAAGGGCCTACAGTCAGAGCCGCTGATCTACATGATGGGCATAGCGATATTGCTGTCGCTTCGGCTTTTCCCCCGAACGGCACGCATCGGTACCTGGTTTCGTGCCGAGTCGCGTGGTGAATCGCATCTGTGAATCGGTCGATTCACAGGGGTCTTGTGGGTAAGTCTGGGGATAACGCAATATGCTGAGGTGGCAAATGCTGTTTTGCAGCATCGCACCCGCAGCAATGGATGCGGCCTGCCGAAAACAGTGCTTATAAGCCATTGTATTTAAACGATTTTCAAAGAAAATTCAAAAAAGACAGTGATTTCCGAAAAAACTGCTTGCGGGTCTTTGATGAAAGCCATAGAACCCCCTTCACCGGCGGCGCTGAGGCGCACGACGGGACGCCGGACGGGGCGA